>CP070815.1:2275562-2387757 GCA_020344215.1 Gemmatimonadota bacterium | reverse complement strand
TCCATCTCCCGCGGGATATCGCTCGTGCCCGTCTTCGAGAGCTGATCGGAGATGCCGACGAACATGACGCCGGCGGCGAAGCGCTGGCTGTGCCGGGTCGAGCCCCAGGCGGTGAAGTATCCACCGTAGGAGCCCCCCGTAATCCCGATCTTCTCCGGGTCGGCGATCCCGCGCTCGATCAGATAGTCGACGCCCGCCAGCACATCATCGAACTCGGCGCCGGCGGCGTCGCCCTGGTCGGCCTTCGAGAAGGCGACCCCGCGCCCGGTGCTCCCCCGGTAGTTGGGATAGAAGACGGCGTAGCCCCGACCGGCGGCCATCTGCCCGGGCCGGCTGTAGGTAGTCAGCCAGCCGTTCTTGAAGTGCGACTCGGGCCCGCCGTGGGCAACGACGATCGTCGGGGCCCGCTCGCCGGCGGCTCGATCCAGCGGGTGAATGAGCAGCCCCTC
Organism: Gemmatimonadota bacterium; assembly: GCA_020344215.1. Classification (GTDB taxonomy): domain Bacteria; phylum Gemmatimonadota; class Gemmatimonadetes; order Palauibacterales; family KS3-K002. Next base: position 2,387,308 of record CP070815.1, on the reverse strand, counting down.
GATCATCAGCCCGTCCCCGGCCGTCCACTGAACGATCTCCTGAGGGCCAAACTCGATCTCCGCCAGCCACGGGTTGGCGTCGGTCAAGCGGTCCGGCTCGCCGCGCCGGTCGACGCGCATCGCGAATACCTCGCTTGGGAACCTGGTCGACTCGGCCACAAGCGCAGCGAACCGGCCTCTGGCATCGACGCTCAGGGCGCCGAGCACAGGATTCGTGCTCTCGAACAGGATCTCGGCGTCGCGGCCGTCGGTCTTCACGCGACCCAGGCGGCTCCCCACGCCGACGCCCGCCAGATAGACAAGCCTGTCCCGCGACACGAAGGCGAAGGATGCGACGTGTCCCTCGAGGTCCGGCAACAGATCGCGCAGCTCGCCGCCGGCCGCGGGAACGACCATCAACCGGCCTTCCTCAGGGTCGTTGATGTCAACGCCTGAGATCAGCGCGATGGTCCTCCCGTCGGGCGACCAGTCGAACGCACCCAGCTTCCCCGGGTTCTCGATCTCCGCCAGAACGTCGCCCGACGAAGCATCGATCACGTGCAGGCGCCGGAACATGTAGCGGTCGTCGACGAGCGGGGTCGGGGAAAGATCGGTCAGCAAGCGCCTGCCATCCGGGTCCCAGGCCACGCTCCACGGCTGGCCCGGCACCGCCACCATCCGCAACTCACCCGCCGGGCCTTCGGGACCGCTCGGCAGTTCCAGCACATAAAGGCGACGCGCGAGCCAGTCCTCCTCGTAGACTTCCTGGTCGAACCCCTTCTGTCTCAGTGCCGCCAGCTCCTCCGACTCCGCCTCCTCGGCCACGAAGGCGATCGCGCCACCGTCCGGCCGCCAGTCGAAGGCCAGCACGCTCGTCTCGTGCTGGTAGAGCCGGACCGATTCGCCCGCCTGTGCCGGGATCACGTAGATCGACGTGTGGTCGTCCCCCTCGCGCCGGGCCAGATAGCTGATCTGCCGGCCGTCTGGGCTCCAACGCAGATGTGAGATGTTCACCTCACCTGTGACGAAGGGACGGTCGCGGCTTCCGTCAAAGGCCACGACATGAAGCTCGGCCCAGGCGCGGCCGTTCGGCTCGCGGCCGGGCTCGCGGGGAACGTTCAGCGTGTACGCGATCTCAGACCCGTCAGGACTGATCGCGATCTGGCCGACCGAGCGTATACGGGCCACATCCTCGGGCGTCAGCAAACGTCCTTGGGCGGTGTCCTGCTCGCTTTGCGGCACAGCCAGCGCCGAATCGGCGACGCTGAGCAGCTGCGCCCCTGAGAGCAGGAGGGCGCCGGCCGCCACGGTCCAGGCCATCTGCAGGCGTCTCATCGGAACCTCCTCCGGTTTCCCCTCTCTAGCATGATAGCAGTGTATGTCGTTATTATGCTCCAGCACGAGCAGGCAGCGCGCACTTCCCCGCCTAGCCCGCCTCCCTCGAAGTTCAGCCGGCTGACCGCGGCTTCTCGTCAGCGAGCGGCGTTGGAGTATGCCCGGAGCGACGGGCGACGCCTACGACTGCCCGATCCGCAGCACCTCGAGTGTTGGGGTGCGAAGATGATAACAGGATCGGCCTCCAAGCACCAAACCTTACAGGATGCCTGAATCTCGCGACCTCCGAACCTCCAACTTCAACGGATTGAGTATCCGTCCTGCAAGCTTGTGGGGGCTCCTGCGCGCCTGGATCCATCACCTGCAGCACAGCAGGCGCAAGGCCTACTCGCACGGCTACCGCGAATCCCGCTACCGCAGCCTGTTCGACGGCGTTCCCATCGCCCTCTACCTGACCGCGCCGGACGGGACGATTCTCGATGCCAACCCCGCGATGGTCGAGCTTCTCAAGTACCCGTCTCGCGAGAGCCTGTTACAGCTCAACGCCTTCGACCTCTTCGCCGACCGCGAAGTCCGTCGCACCCAGATGGAGCAGCTCGAGCACGAAGACCTGGTCCGTGACTACCCCATGCAGCTCCGCCGGCACGACGGGAAGCTGATCTGGGTGCTCGATCAGGCCCGGGCCGTGAGAGATTCAAAGGGCAGGGTGATGTTCTACGAGGGCTCGCTGAAGGACATCACCGAGGAGAAACGGGCTCGCGAGGAACTCCAGCGAACCAACGAAACGCTCCGGGCGCTGATCGAAGCGTCGCCACTGGCGATCTTGGCCCTGGACACCGAGCGCAACGTGCTCAGCTGGAACCACGCTGCCGAGCGGATCTTCGGCTGGCGCGCGGACGAGGTTCTGGATCGTCCACTTCCGCCGGTCGTGCCCGAAGACCAGCAGCAGCAGTTTCGCCGGCTATACGGCCGCCTGCTGCAGGGCCAGAGTATCCACGAAGTAGAGGTCACCAGGCGAAGGCGCGACGGCAAGCTCATTGACGTGAAGATCTCCGCCGGGCCGCTGCGTGACGCTGCCGGCAGGGTCACCGGTACGATCGGGGTGATCGCCGACATCACCGAGCGCAAGCAGGCGGAGGAGACCCGCAAGCGGCTGGCCGAGATCCTCCAGGCGACGCCCGACCTGGTCGGCATGTTCACCGCCGACGGCATCGCCATCTACCTGAACCCCGCCGGTCGCCAGATGCTCGGGGTCTACGAGGAGCAAGCACCATCCGCTACGCCTGTGTGGGAGTACCACCCGGAGCCGGACCGCACGAGGTTCCGCAACGAGGTGCTGCCAACAGCGGTGCGGGAAGGCTACTGGTCCGGCGAGATGACTTTCAAGGCACGTGACGGCCGCAAGATCCCGACCTCGATGGTGATCGTCGCCCACAGGACCGAAGGCGGCCAGGTCAACCATCTCTCGGTCATCGCACGCAACCTGACCGAGCAGAAGGCCCTCGAGGAGCGCCTCCGCCACGCTCAGACCTTGGAGGCCATAGGACGGCTCGCCGGCGGCGTCGCTCACGACTTCAACAACCTGCTCACCTCCATCATCGGGCACTGCGAGCTCCTCCTCAAGAACATTCCCGACCAGCAGACTCGAGCCGACATCGAGGAGATCAAGGCGGCTGGGCAGCGCGCCGCGGACCTGACCAGCCAGCTACTCGCGTTCGGCCGCCGCCAGGTCCTGCAACTCCGGCCGGTCGATCTCAACCAGGTCATCGCCGACCTCGGCCCGCGCTTGAAGGAGATGGTCGGCGACAAGGTCAAATTGCGCACGGCTCTCGAAGAGGGGCTCCAACAGGTGAAGGCCGACCCGATCCAGGTGGAAGAGATCATCGTGAGCCTGGTCGAGAACTCGTGTGAGGCCATGCCAAACGGCGGCCGCTTGGCCGTCGAGACGGGCAGCGTCGATCTCGAAGCCGATACAGCACATCAGCTCGGCCTGTCGCAGCCCGGTCGCTACGCGGTTGTCTCCGTGACCGACACCGGTCACGGCATGGACGATGAGACGCAGGCCCGCATCTTCGAGCCGTTCTTCTCCACCAAGGCGGAGGTAAAAGGCACCGGCCTGGGCCTGCCGACCGTGTACGGCATCGTCAAGCAGAGCGGCGGCGACATCTGGGTGAGAAGTGAGCCGGGCCGCGGAACCATGGTCAAGATCTATCTGCCGGCCGTCGAGGAGCAGGCGGCCGCAGCGGAAGCCGCGCAGGCTCCCGAGGATCCGGCCGTCAGCACCAGCGGGACCATCCTGCTCGCCGAGGACGAGCCCGCCGTCCTCAGCCTGGCCGCCCGCGTACTGCGAGCCCGCGGCTACAACGTTCTTCAGGCCCGCGACGGTGCAGAAGCCCTTGCCATCCAGGAGGGCCACCGGGGACCCATCGATATCCTCATCACCGATGTCGTGATGCCGAAGCTGGGGGGACCGGAGCTGGCCGAACGACTCGCCGGGGCTCGCCCGGAAACACGCGTCATCTTCATGTCGGGCTACACGGACAACAAGACAGTGCGTGACATGATGGCGGACAAAGACGTCAGCTTCCTTCAGAAGCCCTTTTCACCGTCGGCCCTGGCGGAGCTGACCCGCCAGGTCATCGGTGGAACACGGGGCGCATCCGCTCTCGACGACTCCGAGCTACTCGAATCGTCTACCTCGTGAGCCGCTCTAGCTCGTCAAGCACGAATTCGGCGAAGGGGATCGCGCAGGTAAAGGCAGGCGACACCGCGTTGAGGACGTGCAGCGACCGTTCGTCACCCTCGAGCCGAAAATCGTCGTACAGCCGGTACTCCTCGGTGTCCACGAGCTGCGCCCGGATCCCTGCCCTCCCCCAGGCCCTGAAGTCTCGCACCCTCACACCCTCCGCCAACCTCGAGGCCAGCCGCACGAGCCGCGGCCTGTAGTACTTCGTCATCTCCCGCATCGCCGTGTTGCGGAAGCCGGCCCGGTTGCCCAGGAACATGCGAGACTCGAGTCGAAGGATCTCCAGCAGCTCTTTCAATCTGAAATTGTCGACCAGACCGTACTGCTCACGCCAGAACGCCGGTACCGCCGTCGGCCCGATCTTCACGCACCCATCCACTGCGACGGTCAGATGGACACCCAGAAACGGCGTGGCAAGATCTGGTACGGGGTAAATGTTGGCTCGCAGCCTGTACGCACCCGGTGCAGAATCCAGGTAGAGTCCCTTGAAGGGCACGATGCGCAGGCGCTCGGCGAACCCGAAGTCTCGCGCCACAGCATCGGCGTACAGGCCGGCAGCATTCACAACGTAGCCCGCCGCAATCGGATCACCCGACGTGACTACCATGTCACCGCGTCGCCCGACGTACGCCGTCCCCGTCAGCAGCTCGACTCCTGCGACCCGCGCCTCGTCAGCGAACGCCGCCACAACCTCGCTGGGATCAACGGTGGCCGTAGTGGGAGAGAAGAGAGCACGCTCGCAGGTCCTGGCGCGCGGCTCGATCTCGCGCGTCTCAGCCGCGCTGACCTCGTGCAATTCGACGCCGTTCACCCGCGCACGCCGCAGAAGTTCATCGAGAAGCTCGAGCTCGCTCGCATCCTGCGCCACCACAAGCTTGCCGCACCGATTGATCCGTAGGCCTCGTTCCTCGCAGTAGCGACCAAGTCGCTCGTTACCTTCCCTGGTGAACTTCGCCTTGAAGCTGTCGGCGGTGTAGTAGAACCCCGCATGCAGCACACCGCTGTTCCTACCGCTGGCGTGCAGACCGCAGCTTCGCTCCTTGTCGATCAGCGTGACGCGGGCATCCGGGTGCCGACGCCTGGCCTCGATCGCGACGCGCAGACCGATGACGCCGCCGCCGATTATCAAGATATCGGTGGCTTTCATCCTTCGCGGGTTGACAACCATCGAAAAGTGATCGGATCCCGAACGCTGAATCTAGAACACCCAATCCCCAACGCCGAAGCGAAGATCATCACCTTCAGCATCTGCCGACGCCAGAAGATGCGGGCGAGCTCACGCTCATGAAAGAGGCCGCCCGCCAGCGGCCCCTAGCTAACGCCAGAATTCAGTACCCGCTATTCAGAATCCTACATTCGGAATTCGCAACCCGCTCCGCCCCCTCAATCCCCCGATGCCCCGACGGCCTTGAGCGTCACAGGCTCCGGCCCCAGCTCGTGGAGCCGGAACGCACGCGCCGCCTCGATCGCCAGGAAGAGACCCAGCACGAACAGGACCGAAGAGATCACGCCGATGAGCGTGAGCCCGTTACGCCAGATGAGCATGGCCAAAGCGGTCATCGTCATCACGAGCATGAACGCCATCGGCGCACCTGCAAAGACCCAGGTTCGACCGGTCCGCTTCAGCCACACGGTGACGGAGAGGAGTGCGAGTGCCGCGAGCAGCTGGTTCGTCGCACCGAAGACCGGCCACACCGCGCGCCACGCCGGCAGAACCTGGCCGGTGGCCGGGTCGGCGTAAGTCATGAACACCAGGAACCCCGGGAGCAGCAGCGTGACGACGGTAGCGATGACCCGGCTCCTCGCGTCGTTCTTGTCCAGGGCGAAAGCCTCCTGCACCGCGTAACGTCCCAAGCGCGTGCACGTATCGAGCGTCGTCAGGAGGAAGGTCGAGAGCGCCAGCAGACCGAAGTGAGCACCGAACCTGCTGGGTATCCCCAGCCTGGCGAGGAACTCGCCGATGCCACCTGCATAGATCGTGATCGGCGTCTCGCCGAACGCATCCCCGCTGAACGGCAGGATGATGACCGCAGATAGCGCGATGACCGCTACGACCCCTTCGATCAGCATCGCCCCGTAACCCACCCTGCGCGTGTCCGTCTCACGGCTGATCTGCTTCGACGTTGTACCGCTCGCCACGATCGAGTGGAAGCCCGAGCACGCCCCGCACGCCACGGTAATGAACAGGATCGGGAACAGCGGACCGATGTGCGCTATGCCCAGCCCCGTCACTTCGCTCGGGAGCACAACGGCCGGCCAGCGACTCGCCACCGCCGTGGCGCCGGTCAGCCCCCCGATCAGCAGGCCGAGCCCCGCTCCCACAACCGACAGATACAGCAGCCAGCTCGACAGGTAATCGCGCGGCTGCAACAGGATCCAGACCGGTGTGATCGATGCGATCAGGCAGTAGGCCAAGAGCACCAGGTTCCATGTGTTCTTCTCGCTGCCGGCAATCCACGGCAGCAGTCCGGCCCCCTCGCCGACCGCGTCTCCAATCCAGATCGCCAGCAACAGCAGAGGCAGGAAGACGAGCGTGCCCGCCTTGATACCCACGCCGCGCCGATATATCAGGAAGCCCATAGCCAGCGCGAGCCCGACGAAGATGATCGCCGAGATCGCCACGCCGCTGCCGTTCATCTCTACGTTGACGAACGTGGCGGCGGTCAGATCCATGAAGACCACGATGACGTACATCAGCGCCAGCCAGATAAACGCGAGGAAGAGCTTGTAGGCCCTCGGCGTTATGTACTGCCTGGCCAGCTCGGCCACCGACTTCGCTTTGTGGCGTACCGAGGCGATAGCGGCCCCGAAGTCGTGCACCCCGCCGACCAAGATCGAGCCGGCTACGATCCAGACGAGCGCCGGTAGCCAGCCGAAGAACAGGCCGGCCAGGATCGGCCCCACGATCGGCCCGGCGCCCGCGATCGACGAGAAATGGTGGCCCAGCAGTACCTGCGTCTTCGTGGGCACATGATCGACGCCGTCGTACTGCGCTTCCGAAGGCACGAGGTGCTGGTCGTTCAGACCGTAGACACGGCCCATCCAGCCGCCGTAGACGCGGTAGGCGACCCAGAATAGGGCGATCGTTACCAGCAGGATTGCAGCCAGCATGCGCTACCTCTCCCTCTCAGTGATCGTGGGTTGCTCACAAAACTGCTAATCGTTACGGACAGCGACAAGTGGCGGCGGAACGGTCGCCGAAGGGGCGGCGGGGCCCCACCTTTGCTGGGAAGAGGCGGGAGAACCACCTCGGGGAGGTCCCGAACCAGTCTGGGAGCCGCGCGGGCGGTCGAGTGTAGGTGGTGTATCCGAAGCGAGACCGCCCGCCGGCGACCCCGCGAGCACGAAGCGAGTCGTCGTCGCGCCTCTGAGCCTTGACACCTTCGCTATGCTCGGGTATCATGGGAGCGCTCTCCTGTCCGGGGGGTCTCCCCTTCCCTTCCCGTCAATCCGATTCCCTTCTTAGAGCGTAGCACGAAGCTATTGGCTGCACGCGACAGCGGTTCATTCAATCGTTACCGGCTACCGGTAACCGGTCGTTGGTTGCCCGGTCGTATGTAGCCGGCCACCGAACCACGGGGGAGTACCATGTTAGATGCCATTGCCGCGACGGTGCCGGAAGAGTGGCGGCTGGTGTTCCAGCTGCTGACGTTCCTCATCGCCTGGATACCCGAAGCGCAGGCCACGATCTTCGACTTCGCTTGGCTCGCGAACACCGGGCTGGCCACCTTCCTCAAGCGCGTCCTCCTACTGCTCCCGGCGCTACTCGTGATCGTGGCGATCTGGTGCACGATGCTGGCTCTCTACACCGTGCCGTTCCGCTCCGGTCGTCGCGACTTCCTTGTCGCCCTCGTTCTCCTCTGGTGGGAGACGGGACGCAGCATCTGGCTCTTCTGGGTAGGTATAGCGCGCTTCCTCTGGATGCTCATCGGCTGGGCCTGGGGTCTCCTGAAGCTGACGCTCCAGCTCGGCTTCAAGTCGCTGCGGCTGGTCATACTGACGCCGTTCGCCCTGCTCGACTGGATGGGTCGCAAGTACTTCCAGCCCGGCGTACCGTGGCTGGCCTTCCTGCTGACCATCGGCTGGTCGGCGCTTGAGGCGCTCATCTTCACCTACGCCTTGATGGAGACCGTCTCAGACGTCTTCGCCGAAATTGCCGGCGTCGAGAGCCGGGCCCTCATGGCACCGATCCTCTGGATCTTCTTGTTCGTCTTGATCTCGGGGAGCTTCGCCGCGCTCCAGGCGGTCGCCCAGGCCTGGGAGAAGAAAGACGTCAAGACGTTCATCCAGATGCTGGTCGTCGAGTTCTTCGTGATGTTCTTCGAGGTCGTCTTCCTCTATCGCGAGCTCATCGACGCCATCACGCCCTGGATCGCCAATACCAGCGGCTACGAGGTCGGGTTCGGCGGGACGCTCGCTATGGCCTCTTTCGGATGGATCGGCATACGCGCGATGACCTGGTTCCTCTTCGGCCGCTTCGGCACGCCGGCGCTACTCGCCGTGCTGGCGCGCGAGACTATCGCGGTGCACGAAGCCGCGCCCGGTGAGCGACCTCGCGCTCCGGAGCCCGACTGGTGGCGCGGGCCGATCAATGCGCTGAAGGCCGAGAACGAGTGGTTCCGCGCCCGCTCCCGCGAGCTGCTGGAGCTGGTCTCTCTGCCCGTGCTGCAGCTGCTCGCCGCCGCCGTCAACTGCGCCACCGTGGTGATCGCGGCGCGACAGGCCTTCAAGCTGCCGTTCACCAGCCTCGAGAACGTCATGATCAAGGACGCGCTGGTCCAGGTGCTGCGCGGCCAAACGGGCCACGCTCCAACCAGCGGCGATTGAGCGTAGGACGACGACAACCGAGCTACAGGTGATAGCCATGTACGTTGATCACGAATCCGGGACGACCAGGTGGCGGATCGCGAGCGCGCTGCTGGCGACGTGTCTGCTGCTGACCGCGGCGTGTACGCCGGAGGGGGAGCCGGAGCCGCGGATGACGTTGGTAATTGGAATCGACGTGAGCGGCTCCTTCCAGAGCACCGGGAACTACAACGACGCGCTCCGCTTCGCCGCCCACTACATCTACGGCCACCTCAACGGGCTGGGCGAGTTAGAGAAGCCGGCCGTTCTGTTCGTCGGTTCCATCGGCGGCGACCAGCCCGGCGAAGTGAAGTCCTTCCAGCCGATCCACGCCTTCCAGGGGAAGACGGTCGACGAGATCGACGCCGACCTGCACGGCTGGTTCCCGTCCGGTGAGGCGCTAACCGACTTCAACCCCTTCTTCGAGCGCGTGTCGACCTTCGTGAAGCGGCAGAACCTGGTCCTCAAGCCGCTCACCCTTGTCATCATCAGCGACGGCGTGCCCGACGTCAGATCGAGCGCCGGCGGGGAGGATGACCGCTACTCGAGGATCAGCCTGGAGCCCCTCGAGTTCCTCTCTCGGAGGGTCACCATCAGGCTGCTCTACCCCAGCCCGACCGTCGCCGACCGCTGGGAGAAGGAGGTCCCGCGCCGCCGCGTACGCATGTGGACGCAGGATCACGAGGTCATGCGAGGCTGGCGCAACGAGATAACCCTGGGGCTCGACGTCGACCAGCAGGAGAAGTTGTGGACCTGGATCGACGACAACGTGGACCACAGAACCAGTAGGCGGATTTTCTAGCCCCCCTGCCGCCTCAACCCGGGCCGCGTCGCTCGCCCGCGGACGTCACTCCGACGGCCGCAGTACCTGCCGCCGCGGCCCGCTGGCTTTGTGTCGCAGGCCGCAACCCAAGCGCGACCAAGAAGGCAATCGCCACAACGAGGGCGGCAGTCAGGAACGGCGCTCCTGGACCGTAGGCGTCGAAGACCGCCGCACCCCACAGCGGTCCAACCACGCGGGCGACGCCACCGAAGAACTGGTTGATCCCCAGTGTGCTACCCTGCACCTCCGGCGCGCTGGAGCGGGAGATCAGCGCCGCCAGCGGCGGGAAGAGCGTTCCCGTCCCTGCGGCGACCAAGGTGAGCGCCAGGGCCAAGAGTAGGTATGTGTCCGCTATCGCGCCGACGCCCAGTCCCAACCCCAGCATGACCGCGCCGAACCGCGACACGCGCGGCTCGCCGAACCGCCGCACCAGCTTCCCCACCGCCACGCCGCGCACCAGCACGGACACCGAGCCCACATAGACGAACACGTAGCCCACCGTCGACTCATCGATAGCGAAGCGCGCCCCAAGGTACAGCGGGAAGATGGCCGTCATCGACGCGAACGCCCCGATCCCCAAGAAGTAGATCGCGATCATCCGCCCGAGCGGTCCACTCAACGCCGCGCGCAACACGTCCCGCAGACGAGGCACGGCCAGGCTGGCGCGACGCTCGACCGACCTCGCCCCAACCGGCTCCGGCAAGAACCTCACGGCCAATGCCAAGTTCACCAGACAAAGCGCCGCAGCCACGAACCCAGGCGCCGTGTGACCGCCCCAGCGCCATGCCCAGGAGCCGATCGCCGGTCCGACCATAAACGCCGCGCCGGTAGCCGCCGACAGCCAGCCAAGCACCTGGGCCCGTCGCTCCGGCGCCGTCGTGTCCGCCACGTAGGCCTGAGCCACCGCGATCGTTCCACCCGAGGCGCCCTGCACGATCCGCGAGACGAAGAGAACCGTCACCGTGGTGGCAAGGCCGAACAGCACGTAGGAGAGAGCGGATAACGCCAAGCCTGCGAGGATGAGCGGCCGGCGGCCGTAGTGATCAGATATCTTCCCCAAGAAGGGCGTCGCCAGTAGCTGGGCCACCGAGAACGACGCCACCAGCGGACCCACCATCCAGTCGTCCGCGCCGAACTCCACCGCATAATAGGGCAGCAAGGGCAGGACAATGCCGAACCCGATCATGTCGACCAGCATCGTGCCGATGAGCACCAGCACCGATGCCAGTTCGACCTCCCTCCTTTCCTCGCCCGCAGCCGAGCCCAGTTCCGGCCTCCTCTGCTGCTGCACACACGCTGGAATCGAGCCGACAACTTATATCAGCCCCAGCCCCGGCGGGAAGGACCACCTCCGCCGACAGGCAGCAGTAGAATTGTGAGCTGAAGAAGTGTTGAGTGGGTTGGGAATTCCCACCTAAGCAGTGAACCCCGCCTCCCGCTCCGCCCAGCCGGACGCTCGGCGCGCAGCGAGCTCCCGCAGCCCCGCCTCGAAGAAGAACTCCTTCGCCCCCGAAGCGGGCTCGAGATCGTCGAGCCACGTCGCCTGCTCGTCGAACTTGGCGAAGAACGGCCTCCCGACCCACTCGGGGTTCCGCGCCTGGAGGAATTTCAGTACGAACACCCTCTGGCCGCCCACCAATGCCACACCTTCGACCACCACTTTGCCCGCCGTCGCCGACATGCTCGGACCCCGAACGGTCCTGCCTAGACCCGAGACCTGGCGGTAAGCGTCGTTGAAGATCTTGAGCGCCCGGGCCAGCGACACCGAGAAATAGTCCCGCGGGCCGGTGTCCCGCTCGACGAACATATAGTAGGGGATCGCGCCCAAGCGGACCTGGCGCCGCCAGAGCTGCGCCCAGGCGTCGGCCGAGTCGTTCACATGACGAACAAGCGGCGCCTGGCAGCGGACGGCCGCCCCCGTGTCGCGAATCCTGCGCACGGCCAGCTCGGCGATCGGTGTCCCCAGCTCCCGCGGGTGACTGTAGTGGGCCATCAACGCCAGATGCCGGCCCGCCTGCCGGACTTCCTCGAACAGCGACAGTATTTCATCGGCGTCCTCGTCTGTCACGAATCGGTAAGGCCAATAGGCCGGCGCCTTGCTGCCGATGCGGATACTCGAAATGTGACTCAGTGACGGGGCCAGCAGCGGCTCGATGTAACGCCGCAGCACCGCCGCCTTCATGATCATCGGGTCGCCGCCGGTGAGCAGAACGCTCGTCACTTCCGGATGCGCCTTCAGGTAGCGCTGCCACGCGTCGGCCTCCCGGCTCGCGAACTTCAGCTCCTCGATACCGACGAACTGGGCCCAGCGGAAACAGTACGTGCAATAAGCATGGCAGGTCTGACCTGCTGCCGGAAATATCAGCACCGTCTCGCGGTACTTGTGCTGCACTCCCGGTAACGGCTCGTCATCCAGTACCGGGACATTCAGATCCAGCTGCCCCGCCGGGTGCGGGTTCATCGAGTACTGGATCGCCCGCGCCGCAGCCCTGACTTCCCTCTCCGGCGCATCCCGGCGAATCATTCGGAACATCCGCGCGAAGTCCCGCCGCCGCAGCATACCCGGCTGCGGGAACGTCAGCTGATATATCGGATCGTCGGGAACGTTGGACCAATCGATCAGGTCCTCCACCACATAGTGGTTCACCCGGAACGGAAGAACCGCTGCCACTGCCTCCATGGCCACACGATCGGTCACCGACAGCCGCTGTAGCTGCGGTAGCGTTCCAATGTCCTTCCGCGTGTAGACGCGATACTTGCGCGCGCCGGCTCGGGCGTTAGCGATCCTCCGTTCCATCAGGGTTCCGTACAACATCCAGACCTCCATCCCCGAACGTCTGGCGACTATATTTGAGCGCCGGTCCCATAGCGCGAGTGGGTACGTGTCTCTTGACCGGCAATGGGACCACAGACGTGACTATCGGCTCCGGGCGGTACACACTCTCTACAATCGGTGTCGCCCACCCGGCTTGACGACGGGATTCCCGCGCCTCTAACGCGGGAACAACACAGTTGCCAGAGGCTAAGCACCCCCCCGTGGCTCGTCGTACGGCACGGCCGCTCGACACTGCGCCGGTTGTGCTTAAATAAGCCCCATTAAAAGATACCCCGGCAAACCCCTCTCTGCAAACGATCCGATGTAGGTTGTATTACGCCGGATCGGAGGCCATTCTCAGCGTTGATTACAACCCCCGACACAGACTTGTGCCCCCCGTTCAAGTGTTCCTACTTTTCCCTCGCTGTGACATTCTGCCCCCTACCGGGGGGCCAAGGCGCACCGGCTCGATGACTTAAGTGCTTGTGCCGCCTAACACTACACAGACCGGACCGCAGGGGCCTGGAAGATGCTCTCGCAGTGGGGGTCAGCCGGTTGCTCGGGCCGTACAGGAGAAGGCACCCGCATCCAAGGGATCGAAGGAGCCATGAACAGAACCAAGGTGAAAGAAGCGAAGACTGCCGACCGCGGCACGGAGGACCTGAATCCCTTCCACATCGCGCAGCGGCAGTTCGACAACGCGGCGCGCTACATCCCGGAGCTTAAGGCCGGCCTAGTGGAGTGGCTGAAGCGGCCGAACCGGATGATCACGGTGGAGTTCCCCATCGAGACGGCCGAAGGTGAGGTCAAGAACTTCGTCGGGTACCGGTGCGTGCACAACGTGGCGCGCGGCCCGGGCAAGGGCGGGATCCGCTACCATCCGGACGTGACCGCCGACGAGGTGCGGGCGCTGGCCTCCTGGATGACCTGGAAGTGTGCCGTGCTGGACGTCCCGTTCGGCGGCGCGAAGGGTGGGATTATCTGTAATCCGAAGAAGCGCACGAAAGACGACCTGCGGAAGATCACACGACGCTTCATCGCCGAGCTGGGCGATGCGATCGGACCCCACTCGGACATCCCGGCGCCCGACGTCAATACGAATGCCGAGACGATGGCCTGGATCTACGACACTTACGACATGATGCACAAGGGTCGCAACAATTTGGGCGTCGTGACGGGCAAGCCGGTGAACATGGGTGGCTCGCTCGGCCGCAACGAGGCGACCTCCCGTGGCTGCCTCTACTGCACGCAGCAAGCGCTCGCCCGTGGCTTGGTGGACGGTCTGAGCTCGGTGATGGGCGCGACCGTTGTGGTCCAGGGCTACGGGAACGCCGGTGCGATTGCGGCCCAGCTTTACGCGGAACAGGGCGCCAAGATCATCGCCGTCAGCGATTCCCGCGGTGGCATCCATAACCCGGACGGTCTTGATCCCCGCGCCGTCCTGCAGCACAAGAAGCAGACGGGCTCCGTCGTCGGCTACCCGGGTACAAAAGAGGTGAGCAACGAGGAGTTGCTCACGATACCGTGCGACATCTTGGTCCCGGCGGCGCTGGAGAACGTGATCCGCGGCGACAACGCGGCAGCGGTCCAGGCGAAGGTGATCGCCGAGGCCGCCAACGGGCCGACAACGCCCACCGCCGACGAGATCCTCTTCGAGCGCGGGATCCCGGTACTCCCGGACATCCTGGCCAACGCCGGCGGCGTGACGGTAAGCTACTTCGAGTGGGTCCAGAATAACGAGAACGAGCAGTGGGAGGAGGATGAGGTCAACGCGAAGATGAAGGCCAAGATGGTCAAAGCGACCAACGCGGTGATCGATAAGCAGAAGGAGATCAACGAGTCGCTGGCCGATCTGGACGGGCGCCGCAAGGAGCGCGGCCTTAATGGCGATCCGCTTAAGAAGGTCGACTTGCGAACAGCCGCCTACGTCCTGGCGATCAGCCGCGTGGCGGAAGTTACTCTAGAGCGTGGCATCTGGCCGTAACCTGCTTGGCAACACTCGGTTCACGGGCAGCCCGGAGATCAGTAATCAGTGATCAGTAACCGGAGATGTTGTATGTTTAAATCTCGAGATTACTGATCACCGATAACTGATCACTGATCACCGTCAGCCGATCACTCTTTCGTCCTTCGAAGTTTTTAGATTGGGCGTTCAACCTCCCAAGCCTATGGCAAGCACGAAGACCAAGGACAGACCCAAACCGTTCCTCTTCCCAGAGTTCTGCAAGGCTTGCGGACGCTGCATAAGCTCCTGCCCGAAGCACTGCATCGCGATGGGCACAGAGATCAACCCGGCCACGGGCTACACCCCCGTCGTGTTGGACCTGGAGGTCTGCAACGGCTGCGGCCTGTGCCTCAGCGCCTGTCCGGAGCCTTACGGCCTCATGGCTACTCCTACCGAAGTCGACTTCGAGCCGCTGGATCCGGAGATGCTCTTCGGGGCAAGAAAGACTGCGGCACCGACGCCGGTGACGATCCCTGACGAAAGGGTGCCCCTGCCGGAGCTCGAGCCGATGATCCTCAAGGGCAACCACGCTTCCGCCGTCGGCGCTCTGCTGGCCGGGTGCCGTCACTTCTTCGGCTACCCGATCACCCCCTCCACCGAGGGCGCGGAGCTGCTGGCCAGGCTGTTGCCGCAGCTGGACGGCGTCTTCCTCCAGGCGGTGAGCGAGGTGGCGACGGTCAACATGATGTACGGGTGCGGCGGTGCCGGCAGGCGCTGCATGACCTTCACATCGTCGCCGGGCTTCAGCCTGATGCTGGAGGGCATCTCCTACATGATCGGGGCCGAGATCCCCGGGGTCTTCTTCAACGTTATGCGCGGCGGACCCGGTCTGGGCAACATCGGGCCGGAGCAGGGCGACATAAAACTGGCGTGCCGCGGCCTGGGCCACGGCAACACCCATGCGCCGGTGCTCGCCCCCTCCACGCCACAGGAGATGCTCGACCTGACGATGGTGGCTTTCGACCTGGCCTTCGAGTACCGCAATCCGGTCGTACTAGTGAGCGATGGCTTCCTCGGGCAGATGACCGGGCGAGTGAGGTTGCCCAGCTACATGGTCAAGCCCGGCCTTCCCGACTGGGCGGTATACGGCGATGAGATGCACCGGGGCAACCTGCACACTTCCATCCTCCTGATCGAACCCGACCTCGAGGCCCATAACGTCCACCTGAACGAGAAGTACGACCGGCTGACCCAGAACGAGCAGCGGGCCGAGCTTTTCCGCTGTGACGACGCCGATTGGGTCATCGTCGCCTGCAACACGCCGGCACGCATGGCCGAGGGTGCGATTCAGGTGCTGCGCGACCGGGGGATCAAAGTGGGGCTCTTCCGGCCCATCACCCTGTGGCCGTTCCCGATCGACGCGCTCCTACCGGTCATCGAGCGGGCCAGCGGCCTCATCATGGTCGAGGCGGGCGCCGGCCAGCTGGAGGACGAGCTGCGCCTGGCAGCCAGCCATGCGGGGATTGCGGCCATGCCGCCGATCGACCGGCTGCGTCACTTCGGCGGCGTGCTGCCCCAGCAGCACGAGATCGTGGAGAAGATCACCGCACTGGCGGGGGAATAGAATGAGCAGCGTCTTCTACGAAAGGTTCGAGCGACACGCTCACGGTGAGGGCTTGAAGGGTCACAGCACCCACTACTGCCCCGGGTGCGGCCACGGACTGATCCACAAGTACCTGGGTGAGGCGATCGACGAGCTGGGAGTTCAGGACCGGACGGTGGCCATCTCGCCTGTCGGCTGCGCCGTATTCATGTACTACTACCTCGACGTGGGCAACTCCCAGGCGGCCCACGGGCGCGCGCCCGCCGTCGCCGTCGGCCACAAGATGGCCAATCCGGAAGCGATCGTCGTCAGCTACCAGGGCGACGGCGACCTCGCCGCCATCGGCCTCGCCGAGATCATCCAGGCCACCCAGTTGGGCTTGCCCATGACGTTCATATTCGTCAACAACGCTATCTACGGGATGACGGGTGGTCAGCTGGCGCCGACCACGCTCATGGAGCAGCGTACCACCACGTCACCCACGGGGCGCAACCGGCTGATGGGGGAACCGATCAAGATGGCGGAGACCATCGGCCAGCTCGACGGCCCGGTCTACGTCGAGCGCTGTGCCCTGTTCGACAACAAACAGCGAACGAGAGCCAAGAAAGCGATCAAGAAGGCGCTGCAGCTGCAGGTCGAAAAGAGGGGACTGGCGTTCGTCGAGATCCTCTCCGAGTGCCCCACGCACTTGAAGCTGACCCCGAATGAGGCGGAGCAGTGGGTGAAGGAGAACATGGTTCCGGTCTTCCCGCTGGGCGTCAAGAAGGATGAAGAGACCGAACCGTGGTTCGAGATGAGCAAGCCCAAGTTCGACGCCGAAAGCGTGGTGGAGGTAATCGGCAGCTCGAGCGAGCCAGCCCATCGTTTCGGAAAGGGGTTTCCGTCTCACATCAAGGAGAAGGATGTCTCAATCAAGTTCGCCGGTGCCGGTGGAGATGGTGCGCAGACCATCGCCCTGCTGACAACGCGCACCGCGATCAACGAAGGATTCGATTCCACCCATATCCCGAGCTACGGCCCCGAGTCGCGAGGTGGTACCTCATACGCCGACGTCCACATCGCCACCCAAGAAGTGCTGTCGCCGGCATCGCCGGAGCCTCACATCCTCGTGGCGTTCAATCCCCCCAGCCTGGAGAAGTTCGGTCCCGACGTGCAGCCCGGGGGGATCGTCATCTACGACAGCTCGGTGATCCCCAATCCGCCGGAACTGGACCCCAGCATCAAGATGGTCGGGGTGCCGTGCGCTCAGATCGCCAGCGACCTCGGCAAGGTGATGGTGAAGAACGTCGTAGCGCTGGGCGCAATGCAGGCGGCGACCGAGCTCTTCCCGAAAGAGAGCTTCTTGAGCACCATGCGTGAGGCGCTCAAGGACCAGTGCGCCTTGCTCGCCCTCAACGAGCAGGCCTTCGAGTGGGGCGGTAAGGCGTACGAGGAGGCGACGAATGGGGCCGGAGCCTGAGGAGGCCCTGGCTACCATCTCTTCACGAGCCGGACAGCCGTTGCGGCGTCCGGCACCCATCCGGCCGGCGGCCGGGGACACACCCGGCGGCCGGCTGCTGCACTAGCTGCGCCAGCCTGACGGAGGCACTGGAATGTTTATCGGCGTACCGCGAGAGACCCATCGCCTGGAACACCGGGTGGGGCTTTCCCCTTATGCGGTGTCCCGGCTCAGCCGCTACGGCCACACCGTGTTGGTCGAGCAGGGGGCCGGGCTGACTGCGAGATTCCCGGACAGCGCGTTCGAGGCCGCCGGCGCCCAGATCGTCTACAACAACGAGGAAGCGTATAAGCGAGCCGACATCGTCTGCCGGGTCGGCGTTCTCTCGAGGGAGGAGTTCGATCTTCTGAAGCCTGGCCTGATCATTTGCGCCTTTCACCACCTCGCCGTCGCCCCACGTGAGCACATCGAGCGGCTGATGAGTCTCAAGGCGACGCTCATCGGCTACGAGATCATCCAAGATGAGCACGGCGATCATCCGATCCTGGCACCGATGAGCGAGATGGCCGGGCAGATGGCGGTCCACATCGCCGCGCACTACCTCCAGAACCAGCCGGGCGGCCGCGGCATCTTGCTGGGGAACGTCCCCGGTGTCGCACCGCCCACCGTCCTCATTCTGGGAGCCGGGTCCGTGGGCTACACTGCGGCGCGGCATGCCCTGGCTAGCGGTGCCCACGTGATCGTTATTGACGAGGACCTAACGAAGCTCAGGGCTTTGAGCAGGGAATTCTCCGGTCAGATAGTCACCGTGGTCGCCGGGATGGCGCAATTGGAGCGGTTCACGTCGATCGCCGACGTCTTGATCGGGGCCGTCCTGATCCCCGGCGCGCACTCACCGATCCTCGTCACCGAGGACATGGTGAAGGCGATGAAGCCGGGAAGCGTGATTCTCGATCTCTCCATCGACCAGGGCGGCTGTGTGGAAACCAGCCGGCCTACCACGCTCGACGACCCCACCTTCGTGGTCCACGAGGTCGTCCACTACTGCGTCCCCAACATGACCGCCAACATCGCGCGGACCGCCTCACGGGCTTTAGCCAACGCGCTCCTGCCCACACTCAGGAACCTGACGCGCAAAGGTGTTGCCGGTGCGTTGCGCGACGACCGAGGCCTGGGGGCGGGTGTTTACATGTACGACGGGCAGCTGGTAAACGAGAAGGTGGGCGCCACACTGGGCATACCGACGGCGTCGCTGCCCGATCTCGTCGGCCAGGGGTGAGGGTGAGATGAACTGGCTAGATGACTATAGATCGAAGCTGCAGAGCCCGGCCGACGCCGTCCAGAAGATCGAGAGTGGCGATTGCGTGTATTACGCCGGCAACGCGGCGATCCCCCAAGCACTCGTCCGCGCCCTGGCAGAGCGCAAGGACGAGCTCGAGAACGTTCAGCTGAACCACGTGCTGCTGGTCGGCCAGGACCCGCTCTCGCAGCCGGGGATGGAGGCGAGCTTCAGGCACAACTCGCTGTTCGTGGGGCCCGCCGACCGCCAGGCGGTGAACGAGGGCCGCGGCGATTACGTGCCGATCTTCCTCAACCAGATCCCACGCCTCTTTCGCGAGAGCATCGTCGCGCTCGACGTGGCCATGGTCCAGTGCTCGCCGCCCGACGAGCACGGCTTCATGAGCTTCGGCGTCGAGACGCTGGCCTCGATCGCCGCCTGCCAGGTGGCGAAGACGGTTATCGTGCAGGTCAACGAGAAGATGCCCCGCGTGCTCGGCGATTCCTTCATCCACGTGAACCGCGTCAACGCCATCGTCGAGTACACCGAGCCGCTACCCGAGCTCGAGCCCAAGCCCGCCACCGACGTGGAGAAGGCCATCGCCAGTAACGTCGCTCCCCTTATCAAGCCCGGCTCCACGGTGCAGATGGGAATCGGTGGTATTCCCGACTCGGTCTGGGAGTCGTTGGAGGGCAACCTCGAGCTCGGTGTCCACACCGAGATGATCTCCGACGGCGGTATGCGTGCGATCCAGCGGGGAGTCGTCACCGGCACCAAGAAGAACCTGCACCAGGGCAAGGTGATCCTCACCTTCGCGCTGGGCAGCGGTGAGCTCTACGACTTCCTCGACAACAACCCACTGATCGAAGCGCACCCGGTCGACTACGTGAACGACCCGTTCATCGTCAGTCAGAACGAGAACATGGTGGCCGTCAACTCGGCCATCGAGGTCGACCTCACCGGACAGGTATGCTCCGACTCGATCGGGCCCTATATCTACTCCGGGTTCGGCGGACAGGTGGACTTCATCCGCGGCGCCGCGAAGTCGAAGGGCGGCCGTCCGATCATCGCACTCCCGGCGACTGCCAAGAGTGGCCAAGTGTCACGCATCGTGCCCTTCCTCAAACAGGGCGCCGGTGTCGTCACCAGCCGCGCCGACGTGCATTACCTGGTCACCGAGCACGGCGTCGCCAACCTATTCGGACTTAACCTCCGCGAGCGGGCGGAAGCCCTGATCGAGATTGCCGACCCGCAGTTCCAAGACGATCTTATCTACGCCGCCAAGGACCGGAAGCTTCTTACCTGAGGATGTGGTGTGGCAATTCGGGATGCACGACTACTTGATTACTAGGACAAGAGTATACTCGACTTGGGAATCGACTCGAGCACGAACCTTCACTTCTCATTCTAGATGTCGCGTGTTCTATTAGTCACCTGATCATGGAATCCCGAATTCCCACTGCAAGCATCCTCGCCACATTCGGGAGGCTTCCTTGAAGAGGATCCTGGTAACAGGTGCACTGGGTCAGATTGGGGCAGAGCTCGTCACAGCGCTACGCGAGCGCTACGAGGCCGACAACGTCGTCGCGTCCGATATCCGCATGCCCGCAAGGGCGGTCGATCCCGACGGGCCGTTCGAGTACGTCGACTGCACCGAGCGGCGCCAGCTCGATGAGGCGGTCCGCAAGTACCAGGTCGATTCCATCTACCACCTCGCCTCGTTGCTCTCCGCCACCGCAGAGGAGAAACCACACGTGGCCTGGAACGTCAACATGGGCGGCCTCTACCGCGTGCTCGAGGTGGCGCGCGAGAACCGCTGTGCGGTGTTTTTCCCCAGCTCGATCGGTGCCTTCGGGCCCTCCACGCCCCCCCACAAGACACCGCAGGACACCCTGCAGCGCCCCACGACCATGTACGGGGTGACCAAGGTAGCCGGTGAGCTCCTCTGCGATTACTACTACCGGCGCTTCGGGGTCGACACCCGCGGACTCCGCTACCCGGGCCTCATCTCCTATGTCGCCCCGCCGGGTGGCGGCACGACTGACTATGCCGTGGAAATCTTCTACGCGGCGATCCGCAACAGGCGATACATATGTTTCCTGGGTCCGCACACCTGCCTCGACATGATGTACATGCCCGACGCCATCAAGGCGGCAATCGACCTGATGAACGCCGATCCGGCCCGGCTCCGGCACCGTAACGCCTTCAACGTCACTGCCGTCAACTTCACCCCGGAACAATTGGCGGCCGAAATACGTAAACACATACCGGAGTTCACCGTCGAGTACGAGGTGGACCCCGTTCGCCAGGCGATAGCGGATTCCTGGCCGAACTCGCTGGACGACAGCGCCGCCCGGGACGAGTGGGACTGGCAGCCGGAGTACGACCTGGAAGCCATGACCCGGGACATGCTGGAGAACCTCAGGGTGAAGCTGAAGGCCGGCTAGGTAGCCCTGGGGCGGCGCAAGCGGCACGGCACTTGCCAACCAGCCAAGAGCCGTGCATAAATGCACATCCGCTCTTTCCCCCCGCCCCTGCTCCGCAGACTCATCGCGCGGAAGGCGGTGCCCGCCGGTGGCCCCGGCAGGTTCAGCCAACCGACCTCGAGGAGGAAGCATGAAGTCATTCTTCAACCGCAGTACGCTGAATAACGCCCTCGCCCTGGGTGGTGTGGTCATCATCCTGCTGCAGACCCTGATGATCGCCTACGAGCGGATCGAGGTGGCGACCATCCTGGCTGGCATCATGATCAACCAGATCGGCGTCTGGGGGCTGGCCACCAAGCTGCTCCCTGAGCGGCGCGTCTACCTGGAGCTCCGGGCCGAAGTCGACCGCTTCATCGGCCTGGTCCGCCAGCTCAACTCGCACGCCGTCTCCGGTGACGACGATCAGGTCGGTTCCACGAAGGCGCTCATGCACGAGTCCATCGACCGCATGGTCTCGGTAGCAGCCGTGAAGACGGAAAGCGACTAAGGAGGACGGCGCTCCAGGGCTGGCGTTCCGGCGCGTCCCTGCGGCGGACGGTGCCGCCGGCGACGATCGGGCGAGCACGGAGCCCCGGTCATCTTGACCGATCTTGCGGAGACACATCTTCCGAAGGGCGGCAGGCCCCTCGCCGGGACCCGCCCCAACAAAGTGAGCGAATAGCGCTTCGTACCGCGGCATATACCTTGCCCGGCCAACAAGCGCGAGCTGGCTTTAACGGCTCGACGCACAAGCGAGGATTGAAGATGCGGAACACGAGCGGTTTTACACTTGTTGAGTTGCTCACCGTCATCCTGATCATCGGCCTGCTGGCGGTGATCGCGCTTCCGCGGTTCGTCAACACCCGAGAGAAGGCGTTCTACACCGCCATGCGCTCCGACCTGCGGAACCTGGCCACGGCCGAGGAGGACTACTTCGCCGAACATCTCAGCTACACGGGCAACACCGGCGAGCTCGACAGCTACCGGACCAGCAAGCGGATCATCGTATCGGTACCGGAGGCGACCGAGAAGGGCTGGCGGGCGAAGGCAACGCACGAGCTGAACACCGACCTGGAGTGTGAGATCTACTACGGCACGGCCACGGGCGCGACGATCGCCACGAAAGGGGGCGCCGTATACTGCAACAACTAGACGCGCGAGCTGCGGCGTCCTGAGAACAGACAGCGGTCCCCGTCCGGGTAGCCTCGACCCGGCCCGGGGGCTTTCTGTATCCCGAGGGCCCGCTACCACACGCTTCGGTGGCCGGCCCCATCCCCGACCGCTAGTTTTCACATAGTGACGATCCAACAACACGCACCTTCGAGGTGATCGAGGGCGCGGCCGGATGTGCACCTCGACCCTCGAGTCAGCGTCGCCGCCTGACGAGACTATCGATAGTCGGATGACCAAGCTCCAGCACCGATCAGCGCTGCGGGCCCATTCAGCGGGGACCCTTGCGGCCGCCGTGCTCGCGACCATCGCCTGTGCGTGCGGCGGCGGAGAGAGCGGCGCCGGTCGCCAGCCTTCCGGCTATCAGGGCTCGGTCAGCTGCAGGGGTTGCCACGAGCACTTCTACAATCTCTGGGCGCCCTCACATCACGGTCTGGCGATGCAGCCGTTTACCGCCGAGTTCGCGCGTAGCGAGGTCGATCCGCCGGTCGGCGAAATCGCGATTGGCGACTACCGCTACCGCGTCGAGCTCGGAGGTGAGGCCGGCTCGCTGCGCGAAGACGGCCCCGAGGGCAGGCGTGAGTACCGGATCGAGCACGCGATGGGCGGCAAGAACGTCTACTTCTTCCTCACGCGGCTAGAGCGCGGCCGCCTTCAGGTTCTGCCACTCGCTTACGACGTCCGCGCGCGCCAGTGGTACAACACAACGGCCAGCATGGTCCGGCACGTCGGCGACCTGGAGGACGAGGCGATCGACTGGCGCGACCCTGAGCTGACATTCAACACGTCGTGTTACAGCTGTCACGTCAGCCAGCTGTCGACGAACTACGATCTGGAAACCGATACCTACCATACCGTCTGGCTGGAGCCGGGCATCAACTGCGAGACCTGCCATGGCCCCGGCGGCGAGCACGTGCGGGTCTGCGATGAGGAGAGCTGCCCCGAGGGCACGGCGATCATCAGCAACAAGGGCTTCAGCGCCGCGCAGATCAACGATATGTGCGCGCCGTGTCACGCCAAGATGTGGCCGGTCACCTCGACGTTCCAGCCGGGCGATCGCTACTTCGATCACTACGACCTCGTCGGCTTCGAGCACCCCGACTTCTACCCCGACGGGCGCGACCTGGGAGAGAACTTCACCTACACCGTCTGGCTCACCAGTCCCTGCCTTGTCTCCGGCGAGCTCGACTGCCTCGACTGTCACACGTCGAGCGGCCGCTACCAGTTCGGCGGCGACCGAGCGAACGACGCCTGCCTCCCCTGCCACCAGTCACGTGTGCGCGACGCTACGGCTCACACGCATCATGCCGCCGACAGCCCGGGCAACGAATGCGTCGCCTGCCACATGCCGATGACCGAATTCGCGCGCATGCGGCGCAGCGACCACTCGATGCGGCCGCCCACACCGTCGGCGACCATAGCCTTTGAATCGCCAAACGCCTGCAACCTGTGCCACGACGATAGAGATGCCGCCTGGGCCGATCGCTGGGTGCGCGACTGGCACGGAGACTATCAGGCACCCGCGCTTCACCGGGCCGGCCTCCTCGACGCCGCTCGCAACGGTGAGTGGAGCCGCCTGCCTGAGATGCTGGAGTACCTGGAGAGCGAGCAGCGAGATGCGATCTTCGCCGCTTCCCTGATCCGCTTGCTCGAGGATAGCGGCGACGAGCGGGTATGGCCCGCGCTCGTGCGGGCGCTCGAAGAAGATCGCTCGCCCATGGTCAGGGGAAGCGCCGCCACGGCGCTGGGCGCCTACCTGACGCCCGGGACCGCCACGGCTCTACTGGCGGCGACCGACGATGAATTCCGCGTGGTTCGGATTCGCGCCGCGGAATCACTCGCCAGCTACCCACTCGAGCTCGTAGCGCCGGAGGAGCGGAGCAGCCTGGGGCGGGCGTTCGACGAGCTGATCGCGGCACTGCGCAGCCGGCCCGACAACTTCTTCTCCTACTACGGCCTGGGGAACCTCCACCTGGGACGCGGCGAGTTGCGGCAGGCGTTGGCCGCTTTCGAGACGGCCTTGAGGCTCCGGCCCACCTTCGTGCCCGGGCTGGTCAACATCGCGATGACCTACGCCCGGCTCGGTGAGGCTGACGCCGCGGAGACGTGGCTCCGCGAGGCGCTGGAGATCGAACCTGCCAACGCCGCCGCGCATTTCAACCTGGGCCTCCTGCGCCTGGAGGAAGGCGATAAACGGCAGGCGGAGGCACACCTGCGGTCGGCACTTGAAGCCGAACCTACCTTCGCCGCAGCCGCTTACAACCTATGCGTGCTGCTGGCCGAGGATCGGATCGACGAGGCGCTCGTTTGGTGCCGGCGCGCAGACGAGCTCGACCCCGGCAACCCGCGCCATCCATACTCGCTCGCCTATTACCTGCTTCTGAGCGGCGACCCAAACGGCGCGATTCGCGTGCTGCGACGGTCGGTCTCAACCCACCCGTCGCACGTCGAGGCCTACGAGCTACTGGGGACCATTTACGAGGAAGCAGCGGACAGCGCGGCGGCCATCGCCGTCTACAGGCAGGCGCTGGACAGCGGAGCTCTATCGGAGAACGGCCGCCGGCTCATGCAGGCCCGCCTGCGGACGCTGAACGCACCACTCGAATAGCGGTCTCCTAATTACCACGAGAAGAATCTGGCCGCCCTCCAGGGTGCGGCCGCTAGCCGCCGTTCCTTTCCCCGTCTCCTTTCACTAAAGTTACCGGCGCGGCAGAGGAACGATCATCGCGAGTGCGCCGATGCACTACCTACTGACACCCGTCGGAACGGCCGGCGACGTTCATCCCTATATCGGGATCGGACGCGAGCTACGGCGGCGGGGCCACGACGTCACGCTGCTCACCGGCGAGCCGTTCCGCGCCGTGGCCGAGCGGGGCAGGCTCGACTTCGTCTCCGGCTGGTCCGAGGAACAGTACTACGCTGCAACTCAGCATCCGGACCTCTGGCACCCGACCCGAGGCATGCGGCTGGTCCTGAGTGCCGTTGGCACCATGCTGCGTCAGACCTACGCCACGCTTTCCCAGCTCTACCAGCCCGGACGGACGGTGTTAGTGGGACACACTCTGTCGTTCGCGACCCGCACGTTCGAAGAGAAGAGCGGCGCGCCGGCCGCGACGATCCACATCGCGCCCGTTGCCTTCCGCTCCGTCTACCTCGGACCGGCGGTCGGCCGCGGCCGCGACATTTCCGGCGCACCACGCTGGTTCAAGCGCGCGCTCTGGTGGCTAGCCGACCGGCTGATGATCGACCCGATGATCGCCCCCACCCTCAACGCCTGGCGAGCCGAGCTCGATCTGCCACCGGTTCGGCGCGTCTTCAACGACTGGCTCCATTCGCCACGCAGGACGATCGGCATCTTCCCCGAGTGGTTCGCGCCGCCGCAGCCCGACTGGCCGCCCCAACTCCGCCTGACCGGATTCCCGCTCTTCGATGAAGCGGACGACCGTCCCCTCGATGCGGACTTGGAGGACTTCCTCGCCGGGGGCGAACCGCCGATCGTCTTCACACCTGGCACGGGGAATCGCCAGGCGCCGGCCTTCTTCACAGCCGCCGTCGGTGCCGCGACATCGCTTGGCCGTCGCGCACTGCTCCTCACGCAGTTCCCGGAGCAGTTACCGGATGACCTGCCCGCAGGCGTTCGGCACGTCTCCTACGCACCGTTCTCGGGCATCCTGGACCGCTGCGCCGCCCTCGTGCACCACGGCGGCGTCGGCACCTGCGCGCAAGGGCTCGCCGCCGGCATCCCGCAGCTCACCATGCCGATGGGCTTCGACCAGCCCGACAACGCGCTGCGATTGTACCGGCTGGGCGTCGGCTCGTGGCTCACGCCACGCAAGTTCACGGCGAAGCGCGTCGCGGAAGCGTTGGGCGCTCTCTTGGACAGCCGAGAGACCGCCGAAGTCTGTCTACGCTGCAGGGAGAGAGTGCGAGCGCTCGACGCCGTCGCCCAGACCTGCGACTTGCTCGAACAGCTCGCTTGATGCGGTCGCCCGTAAGTTCGGTCGCCAGTCAACCGGGAGGCGGCGGCAGGACCACCTCACGTGGCGTGTAATCGCCTTAGTCTGCTGGGAGGAGCTGGGGGACCGGCTCGCGTAGCTTGCGAACACACCGGGATGGCGCAGGTGCCGACGACTGGTGGCGTGAGCGCGGAGCGGGCGGCCCCCCAGCTCCGACCCTCCCAACCGGCGGCGTTAGCACGCCGCGCGTGGTCCTGCCGCCTCCGACCTCACTCCCCGAACGTGATCCCCTGCGCCAGCGGCAGCTCGGTGCTCCAGTTGACCGTGTTGGTCTGCCGACGCATGTACGCCTTCCAGGCGTCTGACCCGGACTCGCGACCACCGCCGGTCTCCTTCTCACCACCGAAGGCGCCGCCGATCTCGGCACCGCTGGTCCCGATGTTCACGTTCGCGATTCCGCAGTCGCTGCCGCGCTGCGATAGGAACAGCTCCGCCTCGCGCAGGTGCTCGGTGAAGATCGCCGAAGACAGACCCTGCGGCACGCCGTTGTGCAGCGCGATGGCCTCCTCGACCTCGTCCACCGCCTGCTGCGCCGACGACGACTTCTTGCCGTAGCCTATGATATAGAGGATCGGCGCGAAGGTCTCTTCCTGAACGATCTCGTACTCGTTCTTCGCCGCGGCGATGCAAGGTTTGACGTAGTGGCCGCCCGGATACTCCTTGCCGCCCAGCGGCTCACCACCGTAGAGAATCTCGCCGCCTTCCTCCTGGACACGCTCGATGGCGTTCTGCAGGTCCTGCACGGCGTCGCTGGTCACCAGTGGGCCCATGAGTATGTCGGGGTTGCGTGGGTCGCCGATGGGGATCCCCTCGTACGCTTTCACCAGGCGGCTTACCAGCCCGTCCCTCATCGACTCGTGGATGATGATGCGGCGCGTCGAGGTACAACGTTGACCGGCGGTGCCCACGGCACCGAACAGGATCGTGCGGACCGCCATGTCCATGTTGGCGCTCGGCGTCACGATGATCGCGTTGTTGCCGCCCAGCTCGAGGATCGTGCGGCCGAGCCGCTCGCCGACGACTGCCCCCACGCGATAGCCCATCTGGCAGCTGCCTGTCGCCGAGACGAGCGGGATCCGCCGGTCGTGCAGCAGCCGGTCGCCCACCGCGGAGCCTTTCCCTACCACCAGCGACATGATCGCCGGATCGACGTCGTTCTCACGGCAGACCTGCTCGGCGATCTTCGTGCAGGCGATGGCGGTGAGTGGCGTCTGGCTCGACGGCTTCCACAGCACGCTATCACCGCAGACCGCCGCGATCGCCGTGTTCCAGCTCCACACTGCCACCGGGAAGTTGAAGGCGCTGATCACACCAACGACACCCAGCGGGTGCCACTGCTCGAACATGCGGTGGTCCGGGCGCTCCGACTGCATCGTCAGGCCGTAAAGCTGTCGCGAGAGTCCGACGGCGAAGTCGCAGATGTCGATCATCTCCTGAACCTCGCCCGCGCCTTCGGCGGCGATCTTCCCCATCTCCAGCGTGACCAGCTGGCCCAGCTCGCTCTTCACCTCGCGGAGCCGCACCCCGAGGCGGCGGACGACCTCGCCGCGCTTGGGCGCCGGTACGGTGCGCCACTTCAGGAAGGCCTCGTGGGCTCGGGCGACGATCTGGTCGTATTCCTCTTCCGATACCTGCTTGACGGTAGCGATCCGCGACCCGTCGATCGGGGTGATGACCTCGAGATCCGGCCCCGACCCGATCCACTCGCCGCCGAACCCGCCACGGTTTACATCTTCAATGCCCAGCGCCTTCAGAAAGTCCTTTCCTTTGGCCATTCTAGCACCTGCCTATCCAGCTCTTGTGAGTGAGTATTCGTCGGGGCCCTTTCGGCTGAGTACGACGGATTTTACAGCCCCACCGGTAACACGGCCAGCGGTCGACGTCAGGGGGCGGGAGAACCACCTCGCGAAGGTCGCGAGTCAGCACGGGAGGCGCTGGGGGCCCTGCGAGCGTAACTAGTGAGCGAGCAAGATGGCGCGACGCCGTCCGCCGCTGCACGCGAGCGGTGCAGCGAGAGGGCCCCCACGCCGACCCGTGAGCACGGAGCGAGTGGTTCTCCCGTCTCCGACCCACACTTGAGAAATGCGGCGTCCCAGACTACCCTCCCGGCGCTCCATAACCTCAACCCTAGACCGGGAGAACCCGAGAGCCATGAGACACGCAATTCGAGTCTCAACGACCCTTCTGCTCGGCGCCGCGGCATTGCTCGCCGGCCGGACCGCCACAGCCTACGCTCAGGATGACGGAGACAAGGAGCTTGGCTGGTTCCTCACGGGGGAGATCACAGGCGTCTGGACAGCCGGAAACTCCGAGTCAAACACCGTCGGGCTGGCCGGTACGCTGCGCCATCTCCGGGAGCGCTCAGAGCTCCAGTTCGAGGCCGGAGCCGTCCGCACCGAGTCCGGCATCATCACGCGCATTGCCGTAGGCACGACCGACGACTTCATCGTTGAACAGGAGACGACCCGGAAAAAGACAGCCGAGAACTACTACCTCAGGGGTCGCTACGACCACCAGTTGAGCGACCGCTTCTTCGCCTTCACCGGCGCCGACTGGCTTAGAAACACCTTCGCGGGGATCGACAGCCGCCTACTGTTCGCCGCCGGCGCCGGTAACTTGTGGGTAGACGACGAACGACTCCGCTTCAAGACCGACTACAGCGCCACCTACACGTTCCAGGAAGACGTCGTCGACAACCCGTTCATCAAGACGAACTTCCCGGGCCTGCGGCTCTCCTACGGCCTCTGGTGGAAGCTCACCGACTCCACCGATTTCGAGAGCAAGCTGGTCGGCGACTGGAACCTGGACAATACCGACGACATCCGGTTCGACTTCACGAACGCGCTGCCCATCGCCATAAGCTCGAAGCTCGCCTTCAAGCCGAGCCTGCAGCTCTTGTGGCGGAACGAGCCGTCGCTGACTGAGGTGGACCTGGAGGCAGCGGACGGCACGCCCACCGGCGAAACGGTGCTCACACCGCTCGAGAAGCTGGACAGCTTCTTCACTCTCGCCCTGGTGGTGAAGCTCTAGGTCGATTCCGCAGTGCCACGACCTCAGCAGGGGCCACTCCTGGCGCGTGGCCCCTCGCTGTTTCTGTATTGTCCCAGGATGACGAGAGCTGATATCCCGCGACCGGCCGCCGCCGGCGCAGCAGCCGCCCCTGGCCCCGCGACTCGCAGCGGCCCACTATCTTGGCCGTATGGTCCACCTCCAGGCACTCACACAGACTACTCGCGGGCGGCGGGGCTAAGCGCGTCGCTGCGAAGCATGGCCAATAAATCGAGGGTGTCCAATCAGCCGGCCCGTGTCGTTCTCGATGGTGTGCGACGCGTGGGCTTCGGTATTATCGAGCCGAACCGGGACGCGGAGGGCTGTCCGTTTCCCTCCTGTCTCAGCGCATGCCTGGAGTTCATCGGCGAGGACTACGGCTACACCGAAGTCGAGCTCGCCGGCTCCACCTGGCGCGACGACAACGCTTACATCCACCTGATGGGCACATCCGGGTGTGCCTTCCGGCTAAACTGGAAGCCGGGCTGGCATCTGGACAACGTCGCGATCAGCTACATGTCCGACGACCCTATAGCGCCCTTCCGGCGCGCGTTCGAGGCCGTCGGCTACAAGTACGAGATCGCCTCTTCGGAGGAAGGCCGCGACAACGAAGCCTACTTCCGGCGCCGCATCATCGAGAGCATCGGCGACAGGCGTCGTCCCGTTCTGTACTTCGGCGTCATCGGGCCGCCCGAATGCTGCATCGTCGCCGGCTACGACGAGGACGGCGACGTGCTCATCGGCTGGAACTACTTCCAGAGCATCCCCGAGTTCAGCGCCGGCGTCGAGTTCGAGCCTTCCGGCTACTTCCGCAAGCGCGACTGGTTTGGCGGCACCCACGACTGGCTGATCCTGATCGGCGACAAACAGGAGCGGCCAGCGCCGAGCGAAGTCTACCGTGATGCTCTGAATTGGGCGCTAAACGTCGCGCGCACCCCGCTCACCTTCGGCGACCGCCACAATGGTTTTGCCGCCTACGCCGCCTGGGCCGACGCCCTGGCAGGCGACGACGATTTCCCCGCCGAGGACACGGCCATCCTACGCGAGCGCCTGATGGTCCACAACGATGCCGTGGGGATGATCGCCGAAGGGCGATGGTACGCGTCACAGTTCGTGAAGCAGGCGGCGGAACACGAGCCCGCCATGGCCGGCGATCTGCTGACGGCCGCGACGTGCTATAAGGAACAGCACGACCTCATGTGGGAGGTGTGGAATCTCGTCGGCGGGATCGGATTCTCGGACGAGCACGCCAAGAAGCTGGCCGAGCCCGCCGTCCGCCGCGGGATGATCCCCATCATCTTGCAGGCTCAGCACAAGGACAGCGAAGCCGCCGGCCACATCGAGCGAGCGCTGGCGTTATAAACCGGGCGAGCCCCGGCGCGTGGCTCCTACGACGCCCGGGCCGGGACCTCACTGCTGCCCGGGGCCATGTAGGTACGACCGCAGGTCACCCACGTCGTATCGGCCGTTCCCGTTGTTCCGAGCGTCCAGGAACGTTTGCTCGTGCTCGGTCAGCGGGTTCGCATCGTCGAGCAGCAACGGTCCCAGCAGCCGGTCCAGCGAGATCGCCACCGTCGAAACGAGGATGTTGGCCGACCCTTCTCCGAGCGTCACCTCGTAGATGTTGACGCCCGATGAGCCGCCGACCCCCCCGTCCAGCCGCGTGGACGGCTCGGTGGCGCCCGTCAGCGTACCGGGACCCAGCGCCCCGAAGGCGTCTCCCGGCTCGCCCCAGTTCCCACCCTCTAGCGCCGTCTTGAGAAGCGTGCTATCGCCGTCCGCTTCCACCAGCGACACACCGTAGATCTTCAGGCAGGTGGGACACGGCCGCCACGGGACCGTGTCGTTGACCCGATAGATCAGCACCCCCTCGGCCGGAAGGTTGAGGTCGAACCCGGTGCGTTCCCGGTACTCGACGAGCAGGCGCTCGCTCACGCCCAGCGGGATCTCCAGGATCTCACGGTTGGCCTGAACCGGCGCTAACGTCATTTCCAGAAGCTCGGCAGCCGGGACGACCTCGATCTCGTCCAGCCAGCCCAGTACTCTCTTCTCCCACGCGCCGAAGTGCGTCGGCCGTCTCCAGCCCGTCCGCGGGCCGACCTCCCCGCAGCCCCACGACCCCGCCGCCATCAGCGACCAGCAACCGACGACCCAGCGCCGCTGCTGCGGAAGGATGCCGTCGACGGGGTGGTACAGGTCGGGTAGGCCGAGGTTGTGGCCGAGCTCGTGGGCGACCGTCGTGATCGGTGTGATGTCCGCACCGTCGCACGTGACGATGCTCTGAACGAAGTACGGGTCGACCTCTACCCAGCCGCCGCCGGGTCGCGGATCGTCGGTGACGAAGGGCTGCTCCGTCCAACCCGAGATACCCCAGAAATGCGGCCAGATGCCGTCACCGCCGCACGACGCCGAGATCGCCGGGAAATAGAACGCCACCGCGTCGACGATCCCGTCGTCGTCACCGCTATTCGGGACGTCATCGAGCCCGTCGTTGTCGTAGAGCCCGAAATCGATGCCAGGATCGACCAGCGTCAGCGCCTCGACCAGATACTCCCCAGTCCGCGCGTCGTCTCCCAGACCATACTCGCTGCCGACGACCTCTTCCAGGGTGAGGCTCGTCTGCACCCACGGCCCCACTTCGCCGTAAATGGCGAGCCGCCCACCGGACACCTCGGCGTAGTACTCCGCCAGCGTGCCATCCTCGGCCGGCCCGTCGAACAGGATGCGGCTCAGGTCGTCAGCCGTGTAGACGGGGTCCGGCGAATCGAGGAACAGCGCCGGCAGAGCCACCAGCGGCAGATCACCGGTAACCGGCTGACTGGCCGCGACGGTGCGATCCACGCGCGCGATCCAGCCGCCGAGCGCGCGATAAGCCAGCGCCTTTTGTCTCAGCTGCTCGACATAGGCCGCTGACATCTCTCGACCCGGAATCCGGGCGGCCGGTGCTTCTATGTCCTGCGCGGCGGCCAGCCTCGGGAGGATGGCGAGGGCACCGGCGACTATAACGACCCAACGATGTCTCGTTCCCATGATCGTACCCCTCACCAGCTCAGGCGCACGGAGTAACGCGAGAGATCGTCGCGCAGCCTGTTCTCACCATCGGCCACCTCGACGATCTCCAACTCCGGCGCCGTCGCCCGGTCCCCCACGTTCATCGTGAAGCGAACCCGGCCCGGCCGATCGAGGAGCACGACGATCCGGCTGGTTCCGGCGGACCGCAAGTGGAACACGTCGCCGCCCTCTATCGCGACCTCGACGATCCCCTCGTCGTCGGTCTCGAACACGGAGGCGCCCTCGTCGCCGTTGGGCGAGATGAGGCTGACCACGAGGTCGCCCGGCCCAGGCGGCGGCCCGGACGGCCCCTCATCGCACGACAGGCAGGCCAGCGCAGCGGCCACGGCCAGCAGACTGGCCGCCCCGAACCGCGCCGCGTAGGCGCGCCTCTTCTTAGAGACAACAGGGGCATTCATTCGATCACTCCGAGAGCTGTTGTTTGACGATATCCCGAATTCTAGGCCTTGGCTCCGGCGGCGGCCAGCGGCCCGCTTCTCACTCCCTGACGAACAGCAGGTTCCTCACCCGCCCGCTCGTCACCCTGAACCCGGTGATCGCGCCGTCTTCGCCGCGCTCGAACTCGACCTGTCCGAAGAACCAGGCGCTGCCAGCGAACGCGTCTCGGACCGTTGGGCTCAAGGTGATCGGGTCGTGCCGCACGTGCGTAGCGACCAGTGCGCTATCTTCGACGACCAGCGTGTAGGTCGTGCCGAGCTCGTCGCTGTAATACTCGCCGGCATACTCAAGTAGCTGGCGCTCATCCGGCTCGAACGGCTCGATCCGCTTCGCCTCAATCTCCTCCTCACCTCGGCTGAAGACGAACCGGAAGACCTCGCCGGCCTCGTCCCGCTCGAAGGTCACGTATCCGTCGCGTGCCGGGAGGAAGAAGCGTGTCTCCGACTCGGGTATTAGCTCGGCTCGAGGCTCACCCTGCACCCGGGCCCACAGGCGGTCGCCGTCTCGGAACACCGTGACGATCTCGGCCTCGATCATGTAGTCGCTCGCGTAGTCGTCGTAGAGCGCAGGATTAATGTCGGCAGCGGGATGCTCAGCCGCCCGCCCGCCGGCAGCTTCCGGCTCCTCCACCGCCAGCACACCCTCCAGGTAGACGTCCGCCACGCGCCGGGCCATCTGACTCGGGCTGAAGCTGCCGAGGTTACTCAAGATGACGACCGCGAAGTCCTCATCGGGGAAGCGCACAGCGTAGCTGCGGAACCCGGCATCGCCCCCGCTATGCCCGACCGTCCTCAGCCCACGGTACTCACCTATACCCAGACCGAAGGCGTAGCCCAGCGTGTCACCGTCGTTGAGGACGCCGCGAGTGTGCATCGTCTCGAGCACCTCCGGGCCACCGACGCGCCCTTCATCCAAGTTCGCTTCCCACTTCACGAGATCCTCGACCGTGGTGAACAGGCTAGTTGCACCCACGTTGGCGTAGCTGAGAACCGCCTTCCGGTACCCGTCGCCCTGCGGCGCGTACGAGTAGGCCCGGTTGGGGACCACCAGCTGGTGGTCGTCGTGGAAGTGCGTGCTCCTCATTTCGAGCGGATCAAAGATGTTTTCCGCCGTCCAGTCCTTGAACGACTGCCCCGTGACCCGTTCGACTATCTCGGCCAGCAGGGTGTAGCCCGTGTTGCTGTAGAGGTACTCGTCACCCGGCTTGAAGTTGAGCTCGCGCTGGCGACGTACCAGTCGCATGATCTGATCGCGAGTGATCACGTCGTCGAGTCGCCAGCCGGCCATCGCCAGCAGCACCCACTGGTCACGCAGGCCGCTCGTATGATGTACGAGGTGCCGGATCGTTATCGTATCGCCAAAGCCGGGCAGCTCGGGCAGGTGGGTACGAATGTCATCATCTAGGGAGAGCTTACCCTCCTGGACCAGCATCGTAATGGCGAACGCGGTGAACTGCTTCGAGACCGAAGCGACGTGGAATATGGTCGCGGGCGTTATCGGGACCTCGTACTCCAGGTTGGCAAGCCCGTAGCCCCGCTCGTACAAGATCTCGCCGCCGCGCGCGACGGCGAGCGCAGCGCCCGGCGAACCCACGCGGTCCCAGCGCGCGAACAGCTGATCGACGCGGCCCGATTCCGTTGCCGCCGCGGGTTCCAACCTCAGAACCGTAACCACGTATTTCCCCGGCCCCGCGTCGTCATCGAACGGGAAGATCTCGACCCGATACTCGCCCGTATGCCTCGGGAAGAGAGAGATGTACTCGATCCCGCCCACGCCAGGTCCGTCGATCTCGGCGGCCACACCGCCGTCCGGGTCGAGTAGCCGAACGACGACGTCGATCCCCGGTTGATCTACCGTCGCGAAAAGGAACTGATCGGAACGCAAATCGATACGGAAGGCGTGTGTCTCGCCCGGCGCCAACTCGCGCTCGATCGGCGCGTTCAGCTGTAGCTCTGCGACTTCTTGTTGCGGAATCGCTAGGTCGGGCGCCACGACGAGGGCCGCCGCCACGATGATCGGTGCGGTTCTCAGAATGCTCGTAAGCATGGTTCGACCTCGGTCTGCTGGAGTACCGGCAGTGGTGCCACCGATGCGGGTGGCCCGCGCCGAGTGAATGAGATTATGAGGGGCAAGATCGCCTTCGGACCCGCGCTCGGCTAGAGCTCACCCGGACAGGCGCGACTTCGTCGGCATCGGGTGTCCAGCCCGACATCGTCCTCGAACCCGACCTCGAGGACTCATGAGCGGGCTGCGAGCCGGCAATCGAGCCGGCGGTCCAGCCGCTGCGTGAAGCTATGGAGGAGCACTGACGCAAATCGAGCGTTCTGCCGACACCCTGCATGAGGCTCTTGGCGCGGTGGAGCCACGAGATCGGCGTCCGCCCACCCAACCTGCGCCACGCGGAAGCTCGTGGGTGAAACGCCGAGCGACGGCCGACCGTAGGGATAGCAGGCGGCGAGCGGGCCGCCGCGCGAACCTCTCAAACGAGACCTGCTCATGGAAACGCTGCTCCACGACCTGAGGTTTGGGGCCAAGCTTCTTTGGAAGGAAAAGGTTCTCGGCCTCACCGTGTTACTCACACTTGCCGTCTGCATTGGCGCCAATACAGCCATCTTCAGTGTGATCCATGCAGTGCTGCTCGAGCCGTTGCCCTTCCCCGAGCCCGACCGCCTGGTCACCGTCTTCAACAGCTACCCGAACGCCGGCGCGGCGCGCGGCGCGAACAGCGCGCCCGACTTCTTCTATCGCCGGGAGCACGTCGAGGCGTTCGAGGAAGTCGCCGTGTTCCAGTACTGGGGTCACACCGTGGGCGACCCGGGCAGTACCGAGCGCGTGCGCACGATGCGCGTAACACCTTCCCTCTTCCCGATGCTCGGAGTCCGCCCGCTGATCGGGCGGAGCTTCGCCGAGGAGGAGATGGACGTCGGCAACGAGCAGCGGGTGATCCTCGCCTACGGTTTCTGGCAAGAGCGCTACGGCGGCGATCGGGAAGTCTTGGGACAGGACCTGCGGATCGATGGGCGGCCCTACACGATCGTCGGCGTGCTGCCCGAAGAGTTCGACTTCCTTGGCGTGCGTGAGAGCCGCTTCTACGTGCCGATACCGTTCACACCGGAACAGCGTACCCCGGAACAGCTGCACAACAACAACTACGGGATGATCGCCCGGCTTCGACCGGGAGCGACCATCGAGCAGGCCGTCCGGCAGATCGAGGTACTCGATGCCGGGCTGATCGACGAGTTCCCGGTCCCCAACGCCAGGCAGATCCTCGAGGACGCCGGCTACCACGCCCAAGTGCACGACTTGAAGGACGATCTGCTGCGCGACGTGCGACCGACGTTCTTCATGCTGTGGGGCGGCGTCGCCTTCGTGCTGCTCATCGGCTGCCTCAACATCGCCAACTTGATGCTGGCCCGCTCCAACGCCCGGATGCGCGAGCTGGCGACCCGAGTCGCGCTGGGTGCCAACCAATTGCGGCTCAGCCGGCAGCTGCTCACCGAGGCCGTGCTGATCGCGATTCTCGGCGGCCTGCTCGGGCTCGCCGTCGGCGCGGCCGGGTTGCGGCTGATCGCGACGATGGGCGTGGAGAACCTGCCACGCGGCACTGAGGTCGCCATCGATGGCAACGTCGTTCTCTTCACGTTCCTGGTTGCCGTCGCCGCCGGCCTCGTCTTCGGCGCCGTCCCGCTGTTGAACGTCTTCCGAGCCGACCTAGGCGCCGTGTTCCGGGCGGAGAGCCGCACCGGTACGGCGAGCCGGCGCGCCGTCCTGCTGCGCAGCGCCCTGGTCACCGGCCAGGTCGCCATCGCCTTTGTCCTGCTCATCGGCGCCGGCCTCATGTTCGCCAGCCTGCGCGCCGCGCTGAAGGTCGATCCCGGCTTCCAGCCGAGCTCGGTGCTCACCGGCTACATCTCGCTGCCCGAGTCGCGCTACGAGGACGACACCGCGCAACGACAGTTCACAGACGCGATGCTTCGCCAGGTGCGCGCGCTGCCGGGGGTGACGGCCGCCGGCGTGACCACGCAGATCCCCTTCGGCGGCGGCGGAAGCGCCAGCGTCATTCTGCCCGAGGGCTACGTGCCGCGGCCCGGCGAATCGATGCTGGCGCCCTTCAACTCGAGGGTCGGCCCCGGCTACTTCGAGGCCATGCGGATCCCGCTGCTGGCCGGCCGCTACTTCGACGAGCGCGATACCGAGGACGCCCAGCAGGTCATCATCATCGACCAGTGGCTCGCCCACCGATACTTCCCGGACCAGGACCCGGTCGGCAGGCGGATGCTATACGGCACGTTGCCGGGTATGGAGGAGGACGAGGAAGAATTCCTCTACACGATCATCGGCGTAGTCGGCGACATCAAACACAACGACCTGACACAGAGCGAGCACGTCGGAGCCTACTACTTCACCTACAAGCAGCGTCCTCCTGGATTTCTCACCCTGACGGTCCGCACGGCCGTGCAGCCGCTGAGCCTGGTACCAGCCGTCCGCCAGGTCGTGAGCCGGCTCGATCCCGACCTGCCCTTCTACTATCCCGAGACGATGGAGCACCGCATCGCCGAGTCCCTCATCGTCCGCCGCACGCCGATGCTGATGCTGCTCGCCTTCGCCGGCATCGCCCTCTTCCTGGCCGCCGTCGGCATCTACGGGATCCTCGCCTATTCCGTGACCCAGCGGACGCGGGAGATCAGCATACGCATGGCGATCGGCAGTACACCGCAGCGGGTGTTCAACCTCGTCGTCACCCAGGGACTCACGGTACTCGGCCTCGGACTCGTGATCGGGATCGGTGCGAGCCTGCTTCTGGCTCAGCTGATACGAGCGCTCCTCTATGGTGTCCGACCTACGGACCCCATGGTGCTCGCCGTCGTCGCCCTGACGCTCCTCGCCTGCGGCGTCGGCGCCTGCCTGCTGCCGGCACGGCGGGCCACCCGGATCGACCCGGTCCTCGCATTGAACGCCGAGTAGCAACCCGATTGACAGGCGGCTTCCCGTGGCCGATCATGGCGGGAGCTTTCGCACAGGTCGCGCTCGAACGCTCGTCTGTTTCGCAAGGCCGGACTCCTGTAACGCGCCCCCGTTCTCAACCGAGGAGAGGAACCGATGGTCAAGGAGATCAGGATCGAGGACCTGAAGCCCGAGGCGTTCATCCGTGAGAAGGTCGAGGAGATCTCCGCAGCCGTCGGCGATGGCAAGGCGATCAACGCCCTGTCCGGCGGTGTCGATTCGTCTGCAGTGACCCTACTCGGACACCGTGCGCTCGGCGATCGGCTGACCACCTACTTCATCGAGAACGGGCTCATGCGCCGCGACGAGCCGGAGCAGGTGGCCTCGCTGTTCCGCGAGTTCGGCGTCCACGTCGAGATCATCGATGCGCGGGAGGAGTTCTTCCCCGCGCTCCAGGGGATCACCGACCCGGAAGAGAAGCGGGAGGCGGTGACCCAGACCTTCTACCGCGACGTCTTCGGCCGGCTCGTCCGTGAGAGCGACGCGCGATTCCTCCTGCAGGGCACGATCTTGACGGATGTGGACGAGACCGTGGCCGGCATCAAGCGCCAGCACAACGTGTTCGAGCAACTGGGGATCGACCCCGAACAGGCCTTCGGCTACAAGATCATCGAGCCGCTCGTCCAGATCCGTAAGGACGGCGTTCGCCGGGTCGCCGACGCGCTCGGGCTACCCGAGTCGGTCTGGAACCGCATGCCCTTCCCCGGCCCCGCGCTCGCCGCGCGCGTGATCGGCGAGGTGACACCGGAGCGCATCGAGACGGTGCGGATCGCCAACGCGATCACTGAGGAGGAGCTCGCCGATGTGGACGCCTTCCTTAAGCTCGCCATCCTCCACGAGGACAGGGTCACCGGCATGCGCGAGGGCAGACGGGACTTCGGCCTGCAGCTCGAGCTACGCTGCTGGGACAGCGTCGATGCCCGTGAAGGCGCGCCGACCGAGCTGCCGTGGCGCACGCTGCGCCGGCTGGCCGACCGGCTCGTGGCCGAGGTCCCCGGCGTGGTGAGTGTGACTTACAACCTGGCGACCAAGCCGCCTTCGACCATGGAGGCCATCTAGGCGCAGCCCTAACTGCCGCCGACCAGCTCGGCCGTCGGCTGCTTGAGCTGCCGAAGCTGCTCGTCGCTCAAGGGCTCGGCGAACATGAACTGGGTCGCATCCTGTCCGCGCGCCAGCAACGACCACGTCTCGCTGTCCGCGTCGTACACGAGGAAATCGAAGACGAGCGCCGTCTCATAGTTGAACGGTACGGGGATGAGTCCCTCTGCCGTGTTCACGTCGCCCGCACCGTCGAACCCGGCTGCGACCAGCACGCTGTCGTCGTCGAGATCGAGGATATGCGCGCTCGCGTGACAATCGTCACATCCCGCGACCGCGTTTCTGGCGATCGTATGCCCATAACCCGGCGCGATGATGAGGAGCTTGTTACCCTCATAAATCAGCGAGTGCATGTTCGCCGGGTGCACCTTCCCGTCCCGGTTCACCAGGAAGATCCAGTTCGTCACCTGCTTCAACAGTTGTGACGCTCCCTCGGGGAGGGCCGACTGATAGTGGCAGTTGTAGCAGGTGATCATGCCCTGCATGTGGCACGTGCTACAGTCCACGGCGCTCGTGTGCCAGTCGTGATACCGGTTGCCCGCAACGCTCGTGTGGCAGTTCTGGCACTCCACATGGATAGCACCATCCTCGAGCAGCGAGCTGTAGCTGTGACCGTCACCCATGACGTCTTCCAAGGTATGACAGTCCATGCACGACATGCCCGCGTCGCGGTGCACGTCGCTCAAGCCTGCCGCGGCTTCGCTCGCCTGCCGGCCGTGGCACCCGGCGCACGCCTGGCCCTCGGCCACACCGTCATCGACCTGCGCGCCAGGGCCGGGGTCGGGCGTGTCGTGGCAGCTGGCGCAGCCGCCCGTCAGGCTCGGCTCGTGACAGTTCTTGCACGCCAGCTCCGCATAGGGGACGTTCGCGAACTGCTCGAGGCCGTTGTGGCTCGCGCTGTAGAACGTCTGCAATCCCTGCCCCGTAGCGTGCAGGCTCGTATAGTACCACTCGTCCCAGGGGAAGCCGTTGGCAGTCAAGCTCGGCGACTCGGCGCTCGGCGTTTCGCCGGCGCGGTTCACAGCGTACACCGCCGCCACGTAGCTGGCGCCCTCCTCAACGCCGTCTTCGCTCGTGAAGACGGCCATCGTGGCGTCACCCGCCACCCACCGGGTCAGCGTCCGGTCCCCCGTCAGCTCGGCGCGGAACGAATCGACGTTCGCCTGCGCCGGCCACATGAGCTTGACGGTGTCGGGGAAGGTCGCCGCCCTGATCGAGAAGGCTGCGGGCGGTTCTCCGCCACGGCACGCGACCAGCATACTCACCAGGCAACATAGGGCTGGAGCCAAGATGCAGGCGCTGAAGCCACGGAGACAACTCGCTGCAGACATGAGACCACCTCCAAAGCTGGAAGGACCTGTTGCTGCGCGCATCGATGGCTGGGCGGTGGCGTGAGGACCGAGATCGTCGTAAATGTGCGGGACCGGTTCCGGCGCATCAACCCCGCCACAAGTGAGGGAAAATGTACAATATCGTCGGGCGTACTTCGGCGGCCGTCCTGTTAGTAGCACTCGCCGCGGCGGCGTGTGGGGATGTGCCGAGCGACTACACCCCAACCGCCGCGACCGCTCCCTCCAGCGACATCTTCCTAGGCACCCTGCAGCGGGCCGCCGATCGCTGGCAGGTCGCCGATGTCATCAACATCACCGACCGCGATGGTTACGACAACCAGCCGTTCTTCACGCCCGACGGTACAGCACTCCTCTACACGTCGGCGCGCGACACCTCCCAAACCGACATCTACCAATACGACGTCGCGACCGGCACGGTCACCCAGGTCACGCACACGCCGATGGCCAGCGAGTACTCACCCACGGTGATGCCCAGCGGCACGGAATTCTCCACCATTCACGAGGACGCGGCGCGGCAACAGCTGTGGCACTTCGGCCTGGACGGAAGCGATCGCGGTGGGCTGCTCGACGCGCTGAGTCCAGTGGGGTACCACGCCTGGGGTGACGAGAACACCGTCGCCGCGTTCGTCTTGGGCGATTCGATCAGGCCGTCGACGCTGCAGCTGGCCGACGTCAGCTCGGGTGAAACGTGGATCGTCGCGGAGAACATCGGACGCTCGCTCCACCGGGTTCCGGGGCTGCGGGCTATCAGCTTCGTTCACAAGGTGAGTAGTGACGAGTGGCTGATCAAAGCCGTCGATCTGGACACCAGGTCGGTCACGACCATCACACCCACGCTGCCTGGTCGCGAGGATTACGCCTGGTCCCCCGACGGGTCCATCGTCATGGGAGATGACTCGAAGTTGTACCGTTGGGCGGAGGGCCGCGAGTGGGAGGTGGTCGCCGACCTGTCCGCGTTCGGCGTACGCGGGATAACTCGCGTCGCGGTGTCTGCCCGCGGGGATCGCATCGCTCTGGTGGGGAAGCGCCGCGAGTGATCCCCGCGGCGCCGGGACGGCGTCAACCCCCGGGCGGCGTCTCTTGAGCGGTCATCTGGAAGCCGTCCGGTTCGTACCCTCGCTCGCCTAGCGTCGCGAAGATCCGCTCCAGCACTACCGCGTCCAGCTCGCGCTCGCGGCTCAAGATCCAGCCGTACTTGCGGTCGGGTGAGCCGACAACGGCGTACTCGTAATCGTCGCCCAATCCGATGATCCAGTAGTCGCCCCAGACCGGTCGCCAGCCGAGGATGCTGAAGAAGCTCACCTTGAGCTTGGAGTTCGACTCACGGTCCTCGATGCGGGCGAGGCCTTTCGCCTCATCGACTCTGCCGTCGCTCTTGACACAGCGGTTGATCACGTCGAGCCTGCCGTCATCGCGCAGTGCGTACTCCGCCGTAACGTCCCGGGCGCATTGGTCCTGGAAGCTGTTGGGTATTCTGGCGATCTCGTACCAGAGTCCCACGTAGCGCTCGAGCTCGACTCGCTCGACCGTGGCTGGCGGGCCTAGTTCTTGACCATGGGCTGTCGCGAGAGCGAGCACAGCCGCAGCCAGCGCGACGCCACGTACGAGCGTGAGTCTATTCGAATCCATCTGTCAGCCGCCTTTCGGTTAGCCCCACTGCCCTCACTTTGAGAACTCCTCGGTGCGTCGCGTCTGCCCTTCAGGCGTAGCTCGGCGCTTCGGACAAGCTGGGCACCGAGCGACCTAGTGCTCCACGCTAGCGTGGTTGAAGACCACGTTGCTGCTGTCTCCAACCGCCCGCTTCCCACGCCTGATTAGCTTCTCTAGCTCTTTGCTCAATTCGGAGGCGATAGTTGGCAACCAGGTCAGGCAGGATCTCCAACGCCTTCCCGTAGACCTGCCCGAGAATCGGGAGCCTGCTCGCGATTAGCTGCATGGCCGCCATCGCGTTTGCATGCTCGGGTGACGTTCGAGCCGGCCAACTCCGCAGCCGGACGAGGGTAGTCAAACTCGAATGAACGTCGTTAACAACTGACGAAAAACTGCTGATCCGGCCGACATTGCCCCCCACACGGGCCTCGATATTAGGTGCCAGCCACAGGAGATTTCCAACGCGTCCACTCCAACTGCTTACCTGATTGGCGGCGGAGCCCAGGCGCGTCCAGTTGCTTTGACCACGACCGCTTTGGCGGATCACATCGGCAACGGTCGCCGATATGTTGGTGAACTGCTCGACGACGTCGAGAAGCTCCCCTGCAGCCTCATCCGCCGCCTTCAAGAAGTTTACGGGACCCTCAGCAGCCCGCACGGAGTAACCGAAAGTCTTTCGCGGTCCGCCACTGTACTCGGCTACGTTGTCGTCGAGCCAACCTCCGCCTGGATCCATGTGCTCAAAGCTCTCTCGGAGGTCTGACACCCCTAGGCCCGAACCGGAGGTGGCTGCGTCGCGAAGAGCCGCGAGCATCCCCTGCTTCTGGTTTGGGTCGCGGCAGAGCCTTATGCTGTTGATGGCTGTGAAGTAGAGTTCGAAGGCCCGGTTCATCAGCGCGACGGCCCGGCCGGGGTTTGTGAGTGGAGATGCCGCCTCCGGCCCTAGGTCGCGGATCTGCAGCTCGGCCTTCACGCGTCCATCCCAGTACTCTTGAAAACTCGCCGTAGTCCCCATTGGAGTCGACCTCCTTTTGCCGAGGCCCTTATGACCCCGGACCAGCTGGCGACCGTTGTTTTCAGCTCAGCTTACTTGCCGACCCTGAACCTGCGCCGGCTCGTGGACCCCTCCTTGAGCCTATGCGTCTTAGCTGTCTCCCTTACTGTACATCACCTCCCCACCGACGATCGTGTAGACGACCTCGGCCGTCGGGATCTCGTCCTCCGGGATCGTCAGTATGTCTTTCGATAGCACCGTGATGTCCGCCAGCTTCCCCGGCGTCAGCGACCCCTTGGTCTCCTCCTCGAAGCCAGCGTAGGCGGCCTTGATCGTGTAGGTCTGCAGCGCTTCCATCCGGGTCAGGCGCTGCTCGGCGAAGAACGCGTTGCCGTCGCTCATCTTCCGGGACACGGTCGCGTAGTAACTGGCGATCGGATCTACATCTTCTACCGGCGCGTCGGTGCCGTTCGAGACCACCGCGCCCGTCTCCCACAGCGACCGCCAGACGTAGGCGCCTTCGCGCGCGCGCTGCTCGCCCAGCCGCGGAATCACCCAGGGGCCGTCGGAGGTGCAGTGGACGCCCTGCATCGCGGCAATCACACCGAGCTGGCCGAAGCGCGGGATGTCGTCGGGGTGGAGGTGCTGAGCGTGCTCGATGCGCCAGCGTAGGCCCGTACGGTCCGGGTTCGCCTGGAACGCGGCCTCGTAGACGTCCAGGACCTCGCGGTTGGCGCGGTCGCCGATCGCGTGCACGCAGAGCTGGAAGTCGTGCTCCACGGCAAGCCGCGCGGTCTCGTGGAGCGCCTCCATCGGACTGGTGTTCAACCCCGTGCTCGACGGCAGGTCGGAATACGGCTCGAGCAGCCAGGCGCCGTGCGGCCCGAGTGCTCCGTCGGCCGAGACCTTTATCGCCCGCACGGTCAGACGGTGATCGCCGTAGTTGACCAAACGATACTCGGGCAAGAGTTCGGCGAGCCGCTCATTCGGCTGGCGGATCATCACCCACAACCGGATACCCAGGGCGCCGTCGTCGACCATCTGCTTGTAGACGTCAATCGTGCCGAAACCGACACCGGCATCGTGAAAGGTCGTGACGCCTTTGGAGAGCGCTTCCTCGGCCGCCAACTCGGCCAGCCGCCGCGGGTCGGGTTCGGTCGCGCCCTCGGCGGCCGCCGACAAGAGACCCTGCGCCCGCTCGCGGAACGCGCCGATCGGGTTCCCGTCGGCATCACGCACGATCTCGCCGCCGGCAGGGTCGGGAGTGTCGCTTGTGATCCCGGCCATCTCCATCGCTTTCGCGTTGGCGAATGAGGCGTGGCCGCTCGCGTGCCGGAG
Source organism: Gemmatimonadota bacterium (assembly GCA_020344215.1). GTDB lineage: Bacteria > Gemmatimonadota > Gemmatimonadetes > Palauibacterales > KS3-K002. Next base: position 2,342,855 of record CP070815.1, on the reverse strand, counting down.
GATCACCGGGTTGTCAGGCGAGACTGCGCTCAACGTGTGGTGCGTGGGCAGGCCGTCAATGTTGCCCGGCGGAACCCTGTCCCACTTCTCCTGGTGCCAGCCGCGCCCGCGGATGAGCTCTCCCGGTTGCGCCTCGGCGGCGGCGGCCTCGACCATCGAGACGATCTCGTCCCAGTTCGCCACGCGCATCAGATCGAGCTGCATCTTGGCGTCGCCGACGCCCAGAAAGTGCCCGTGACTGTCGATCAAGCCCGGGACGGCGAGCTGCCCGTCGAGATCGATGACCTCGGTCTCGGAGCCGATGTATTCCGAAATCGCACTGTCGCTGCCGACGGCGAGGATCCTGTCACCGCGCACCGCGATCGCCTCGCCTTCCGGATTCGCCTCGTCGACCGTGACGACCTTGCCACCTCGGAGCACGAGGTCGGCTACGTCGGGTTCGCCAGCGCAGCCGACGGTCAGGGCGACCGCGCTGCCAAGCAGTACTCCGACCAGCGCTCGGCGCCGGAAGCCAAACGGACGTCCAGTTTTCTCCATAATGCCTCCCACGCTTGTAGTCCGAGCCTTGCAGGGTGTGTGGTTGGGCATCCGGAAGATGCGGCTTCGCCCGCGTCCGTGCCAGACATGGCGTCCCAAGCGGCCAGGCCGTAGCCCCGGCTCGACCACAGGCCTCGTTCCCTTGGGAGAATCAGCTGACCTCGATGCTGGTATCACGCGGGTGCGGCCCGCCCACTTCAACAGCCCCTCCGAACGAACAACCCATCCGGCTGTTCGAAGAGCCAGATGGCGGGGATCCAGCGCTTGCAGAACGCCAGAGATGACCGGCTACTAATAACCAGTTGCCACGCCGTGACCGAATGCCTAGTATGTCACCCATTGGGTTGGGGCCCGAGTGCGAGTGCCATGCAGACTTGGCCGGCGGTGACCAGTGGCTTCAACCGTGGCAGTCTCTCAGCCAACCAGCTCCCCGCCAAGCTGGCCGGCAGTCTCGCCCAGCCGTCGGCATCTTACGCCTACAAGCCAACGCAACCTACGGTGGCCCCGCACACGCCCTGCGGACACGCGCCACCTCGGTAGATCTTGCACGCCGCGGAGTGTCGCCAGCGGCAGGCATTTCTATGGAGGGATGACCCATTCTCTCATTCGAACCGGGAGGAAACGATGAATCTGCACGGCCGAACGCCCAGCTTCCGACTCGCGAGCGTCGTTCAACTCGCAGCGGCCGTCCTCTTCGTCGGGGTCTCCTCGGCGTGGGCGCAGAACACGTACGAGGACCTCGACGGCCGCTTCGCGCTCGACCTGCCGCCAGGCTGGCAGCTCCAGAGCGAGGTAGCAACTACGCTGTACCAGTTTGCGAGGCCCAATGCACCGCTAATCATTGTCATCTGCCAGGAGGAACTCGACGATCGCGAGTCGGTCTTCGCAAGTGCCATGGGGTATCTTCCCGACGCCACCCCGCGCCCGCCGTCCGGCACGGTGTTTGACACAGAAGTGAATGGTAATCCGGCACGCTGGTCGGAGATCAAGTTCGAGCAAGATGGGGTTGACTTGACAACGTACATCGGTGGCGTCGCCATCGAGGGGACTGGCATCGGCGTGATGTACATTACGACCTTGAACGAGGAGTGGTACGACAGTTATGGCGAGTCGCTCAAGCAGACGTTCAACTCCATCCGACTCGCTGGCGCTCCGGTGACTGGTGCCACTGCACTAGTGGCCGCAGATGTGGGCTACATCGAAGCAGCCGCCGAAGCTGAGCCGGTCGCGGAGGCCGCGTCGACCTTCGAGCACGACCTTCTGACGCTCACCGTGCCGGCTGGCTGGTCGGTCGAGCGGGGGGAGGGGGCATCGATAGCTGCCATCGAGCACGCGGACATCGGCACCGTGGCCGTCATGGGCCTGAAGAAGAACGACTTCGGGAGAAATCGCGAAGAGATCTTGGAGGCTCTCGGGGTCGGCGTACAGAGCGCCGTTCCTTCAATGCGCAGTGTCAGAGGACCCTACGAGATCACGACGGATGCTGGAGACGTGATCCTCATGCAGGAATACAGCGGGGAGGTTACCGCAGAAGGTCAGAGTACTCCCTACGTCTACTTCGTTGCCTCAGCCAAGGACCGCAATCGGGGTCTCGGCTTCATGCTCATGTGTAAGCCTGAAGTCAGAGAGGACGCCGAAAGGGAGCTGCTCTCGATAATCAGCTCGCTGGGACCCGGTGTCGAGCGATGAGCTGCAGGCGAGCAGTCACGCTCCTGGGCGCTGTGTTGGCGGCGGCAGGCGGGGCGGATCTGTATTCCGCCCCGCCCCAAGACCGCATCGAGCCGGACACCCCGCCTGAGGCCATCGAGAGACTGGCGGCGCGTGAAGAGCCACCGCTCTGGCGAATCCCCCTGGGAGCCGTCCACGTGGATGACATGCGCCCCCTGGGCCCGGGCCGACTGTTGGTGGGGCTCAAGGAGGACAAGCCCCGACTCCCCAACCAGGACTATCTGCTGGTGGACCTCGCCGCCGGGACCGTGCTATGGCGCTTCGAGCGAAAAGAAAAGGGAGAGTTCGAGCCGATCCTGGCGCTGAGTGACATCATAGTCTTCCGGGCCCGCGAGAGAGACAAGTACACTATCGTAGTAGTCGATGCTGACTCGGGCACCGAGCGCTGGAAGACCTCGATCAAGGGCGACGAAGTACGGTTCTATCCACTCCCCACATTCGATCGGATTCTGGTCGAGCGGCGCGACAAGAAGCGAGTCGAGCTCACCGCGCTCACCCTGTCTGACGGAGAGAGGGCGTGGCGCAACGAGCACGAGCGAGATGACAGCGAACGTGGGCCGCCGCCGCCGACGATCTGGATGGGAGCGGTCTGGCAATTCTATGCAGGCGTCGAATGCATCGACCCAGAGGACGGCACGGTCCTCTGGTCACGCACCGACCTGGTTCGTGATCTTGCAGACCCCCCGCCGCAAGTCGAGGGCGAATCGCTCTTTCTCGCTCTCGGGCACGACCTAGTGGCGCTGGACATCCCGAGCGGCGCCACTACCTGGTCCGCCTCCCTCTCGGGCTACACGGTCGTCACCAACATTTACCCCTATGACGCAACGATCTACGTTCGGGGCGTAGCCAACGAGACGGGGCGACGAACATCCGACGGGCGAGGAGCGTTCTTGCTCTCGGCGTTCCGCCGGGATGATGGGGCGTTTCTCTGGAGCCGACGCACGGTACAGCCGACCGTCAGCAACCTCGTGGAAGTCGACGGACGGCTGTACGTGGCCACGCCGACCAGCCTGGTCGCCATCGACGCCGCTTCGGGTGAGGAAGCCTTCGAGGCGGAGGTTGAGAGCACGGCGCGACTGTACCCGGTGCAGATTCGCGCTTACCCCGACAGAATAGCTTTCATCGGCGAACTCTTGGTCGCCGCGTACGACCCCGTGACGGGCGACCAGAGCTATCGGCACGGCGTTACCCCGATTTCCCAAGAAACGAGTCTGAGCGGCCTGGACGCCTCGATACCTCGGCTACAGGCGCAACTGACGCAACTCGCATCCACCCTCGGCGGCTCTGCGGGTCCGGGCGCGGGGACTTTCGCCGCCGCGGAGGCCACGCGGTACCAGAATCTCGCAAACCACTATCACAACCAGGCGTTCTCACAGCGGCAACTGGGCGACTATCAAGGTGCGGCCATGTCGGACTTGCGGGGGCAGATGGAGTCTGACTGGTCAGGCGCGTTTAGCGGAATCGCCATGGTTGCCTCGCTCATCGAGCTCCACGCGCAGCTCCGCAGAATCGAACTCCAGGCCGAGATGGCGACGTACGAGGGGATGCTGGAACGGCAGGAGCTATTCCGCCGCTCGATCCTAGCAGCGTACGCGATGGCCCAGGCCGGGGACTACGTCTTCCGACCGAGCCTGCAGTGGTCCCGAGGAGAGACTTACATCGCTTTGACCCTGATCCACCTCCCTACCGGCCGGCGTCGCATCACCGCCCTGTCACCCGACTACTTGAGGTACGGGCTGTGGAACTACGTCGATATCGAGCGGGGCATAGTGTACCACCACGGCATCGGCCTCGATCCGTCGGCCTACGAGTACAGCCAAAAGCACAACTTCGAGTTTTCCGGGAAGGTGCGTACGGTCAACACCTTCTTGATCGCCGCCCCGTTGCGCGTGCCGCGCTAGGGCATGCCCCGAGCCGCCGAGCTGGTCCAGGGGCGCGATAGATCTGGATTATGGTACTAGGCAATCCCACCTGTGAATCAGAGACGGACGTCAGGATCTGCATTGTCTATCGGGACCGCATGTGTCTCGAGCCACGATGGCTCGGAGTCGTCGGGGTGATCCTCTCCCGTTGTGTCCGTGCATGACAGGCAAACAGCCACGCCGATAGCCAGCACCGCCCAACGGCACTTCCAATCGCCTCTGTTCACGTCACCTACCCCTCCAGGAACGAGTGGGCCGCGCCCCGGCTCGGGGTCGGACTCATCGCGCGCGTCGAGCAGCGCCTAACCCAACCCTGTAGCCGGCCCGGCAGGCGCCCCGTCACTCGGCCCGAACGAGCTTTATCACCAGCCGGTAGTCGGCGACGAACGGGTCCTGGAGCTCATCGCGTGAGCGGATGTCCAAGGTCGTCAACCAGAGGCTGTCGCCGACCATCCTCCATTCGTAGACCGTTCGACCGCCGATGAACTCCGGCGTCTTCGCGGCGATCGGGTGCGTCGTCAGAATCGAGTCGCCGAGCTCGTAGGTGCCCGCGTTGACGATGATCGCGTCGTGTTGCCGGGCCTTCTCCGCTACCGTCGGGTACCAGAGACGAGCGTTGTCCGGGGGGAGTTGCCCGCCCAGCATTCGGACGATGCTGTAGTGATGCCGCACGAAGATATACAGGCCCGGCAGCGGCTGCGTGTCGACGCGCCCGCCGTTCGGCCCGGTCAACTGCACCTCGCTGAGGCGCCAGGCCCCCTCCAGCGGTCCCGCCGGCGGCGGCCCGGCAGGCTGGCAGCCCACGCCGACGAACAGCGCAACACATGAGAGTACAAGTAGGCGCGACATTATAGTACCTCGAACTGGGAGCCAACCGCCGATTCCAGTTGTTGGACGTTCGAGACGGCTGGAGGGTTGCGGAGCGCGTTGCCGCCCGAACGGCTCTGTGGCGCGGCTGCCGTGCGCTTCAGAAGTCAAGTCGCTTGACTCGCCTTTTGTCGCAGAGCTACCTTCGCTTCGATACCCGATGGCAAACTTTTTTGCGACGTTCCCTCCCATGTGGAGATCGGTTCCCGCGCTGGCGGCGTTGGCTCTAATGAGCACGGCTCTGCACGGTTGCGGGGACCGGGACCCGGATAGGACGGCAGTGATCGACCTCCTTCCTGAACAGATCGGTGGCTGGACGCGCAGCGCGTCCGCGACCTACTACGACCGCGAGACGATCTTCGATTACATCAACGGCGCCGGCGAAGTGTATCGCTCCTATGCCTTCAACCAGGTCGTCGTGGCCGTCTACGCCGGTTCGCAGGGCCCCGATATCACGGTCGAACTGTTCGACATGGGGGGCCCGGCCGACGCCTATGGCGTGTTCAGCCACGCTCGGGAACGTGAGGAGGCCGGTATCGGTGGCGGCTACGAGCAGCGGGGCCGCGTGCTCTGCTTTTGGCAAGACCGCTACTACGTGTGTGTCGCGTCCGAGGAGCGCACCGCCGATTCGGATCGCGCCCTGCTGGACGTCGCGCGGGCGATATCGCAACGTCTGCCGCCCGCGTCAGACCCGCCAGACCTGGTGGCCATGCTGCCCGGCGATGGGCTCGTAGCCTCCAGCCAGCGGTTCTTTCATCTCCATCAGTCACTCAACTATCACTACTACCTGGCTCGAGAGAACATCCTCGAGTTGAGTAGCGAGACCGACGCCGTGCTGGCGCGCTACGCGCCGGGCTCGACCTATCTGCTGCTGGTCCGCTACGCGAGTGATAGCGATGCCGCCGGAGCCCTGACGTCGTTTAAGCGGGGATACTTGCCCGACGCCGGCGAATCACGGACGGTGGAGACCGAGAACGGCATGTTCGTGTCGTACGGGAGCCGCGATCGCTTCGTGGTCGTGGTGCTCGATGCGGTCTCGGAGACCGCGGCAAACGATCTTCTGCAGGCGACGCTGAACGGACTCAGGCAGCCACCAAACTGAGGACCAAACGCATGGCCAAGGACAACGCAGCTCTCACGCGACGAGATTTCATGAAGGGCGTCGGCGGCGCCTTTCTGGGCATGGCGGTAGGCATGCCGGAGCCCGCCTGCGGCAGAGTTACGCAGCCTGCTACATCCAGGGTCGTGCTGATTCGTAACGAGCATGTCGTCTCGGGCCTCAACGACTACGACGGCGACCTGATTCAGGCGATGCTGGATGAAGCGCTGGTAGCGCTGTTCGGGTTAGAGTCGCCGTCGGACTGCTGGGCACAGATGATCCGACCCGACGACGTCGTCGGCATTAAGTCCAACGTGTGGCGCTACCTGCCGACACCGCCAGAATTGGAGCAGGCGATCGTGCGCGGCGTGCTGGGCGCGGGCGTCTCGGAAGAGAACGTCGCGATCTCGGACCGCGGTGTGTTGCAAAGCGAGGTCTTCCGGAGGAGCACGGCACTGATCAACACGCGACCGATGCGCACGCATGCGTGGTCCGGTGTCGGGAGCCTGCTCAAGAACTACATCACGTTCGATCGGCCGCCGGACTATCACGACGACGCCTGCGCCAGTCTGGCGAAGCTGTGGGAGCTTCCGATCACCAGGGGCAAGACGCGGCTCAACGTTCTGGTGATGCTGACCCCTCAGTTCCACAACATCGGGCCGCACCATTTCGACCCGAGCTACACCTGGCCGTACGGCGGCTTGATCGTGAGCCGCGATCCGGTGGCCGCCGACGCCGTCGGGCTGCGCATCATCCAACAGAAACGGCGACTGGTATTCGGTGAAGACCGACCGTTGCAACCGACAGCCCACCACATAGCGCTCGCCGATACCGAGTACGGCCTCGGCAACGCCGCCATGGACAAGATCGAGCTCGTGAGGCTCGGCTGGACGGACGACAGTCTGATCTAGTTAGGCCACGCTAGCTGCCGATAGCTAACATCTGTTGCAGGGTCTCGGCGCCATACCATCTACCAGCGGCCATGACGCCGCGAAGATCCCTGATGTTCGATAGATCGGCCAGAGGATCGCCATTTAACAGGATCAGGTCGGCCCGCTTGCCCACCTCGATGGTGCCGAAATCGTCTTCCCCGATCATGTCCTCCACGACCCGGGAGGCGTTGAGTGTGGCCGTCGCAATGGCCTCGTAAGGTGAAAAGCCGTTTTCGACTAAGACCCGCAGCTCATCGTGGATCGAAAACCCGGGCACGATGCCCATCTGGCCGGTTCCCGAGTCGGTTCCGAGAACCAGGCTCACATTGGCTTGGTGCAGTCCGTCCAACAGCGTCTTGTCTACCCCATACTTGTAAGTCGCGAGTCCTTCGATGCCGTTGAACTGCACTTGATGTTTCTCGGTCCCCTGGCTGAACGACTGCAGGTACTCGGACGGCATGTACTGGATCTCGGGACGGGAAAGGAACGCTGCGGGTTCGAACAGCTTCTGCACGATGATGTCGTCAACGATCATCGTCGTACATATCGTTATCCCTGCATTATCCAGGCTGCTGATAACGGACGCGTACCGGTCCCCGTACTCCGCCAAGAAAGCCGCTCGATCGAAATCCTGTGAGATATCGATCTGCTGCAGGACAACACCGATCACGTACGGTAACCACTCTTGCCAGAGCAAGACCGCGTTCCTGTCGTAGTCGACGAACTCCCACACCAGCTCCTCTACATGAGCGATCTCGTCGATACCCTCAGTCAAGACGACATCCAAGCCAACGGGAAACGGGATGTGACCGACGGTATAGAAGAACAACTGCCCGGCTGCCGTCATTCCCGCGTGGAAATCGTCGTAAGACAAGTACGAGTAGAATTTCTGAAAATCGAACCCTCGAGCGTGATTCCATTGGACCGTTCCCTGAGGATCGTCAACCGGGCTGGCAAAGAGTCTCCTTCCAGAGGTGTACAGCGTGGGCCCGTCCCGAACTCCCGCGTTGATCTCAGCTCGCCAGCCTAGTGGATAAGTCAAGTCACCTCCGCTCGGGCGGAAATCCCTGATGGTCGTAACCCCATTGGCGAGGTACAGCAGTAGCGGGGAGACCGGCCAGGTGTCACTGAGCCAATCCAGTCTCGTATGCACATGCATGTCGGCGAGTCCGGGCATCAGGTAGGCTCCCGCCCCATCGATGACCGTTGCCCCTTCGGGTATCGCGACGTCGTCCGCCTGACCGATCTGAACGATCGTCCGCCCATCGACGAGGACAGTCTGATTCTCGATTGTCAGCTCGCCGGTCATAGGCACAAGCCTGACATCGACGAATGCCGTGACCTCGTCCTCCGAGGGTCCCACGATCTGGCCCTCTTGGCCGTCGCAACTAGCGAGAACCGCGACGAGTACTGGGACCGCTGCGAACGCTCTGATCGTGCCTCGCATATCGGGTTCTCCTCTACCAGAGCCCGTGGAATCCCGCTATACCTGTCACTTTGGACGCAGCGGGTCCAACAACCGTCGTCTGTCGATCTTGCCGATCGGGATGTTCCTTCGCCGGGGAGACAGGTGGGACTAGTCGCTCGCGAGGTGGGCATACGCACTGAAGGTACTACGGTAGGCAGGAGCGGCCCGTTTCAGAACGGCAGATCGTAGAGCTGGAAGCTGTCGGATATCGGGCACCAGCAGCGTGACCTGCACGTCGGCTGTCGGTGGTCCGCCGTTGCAGGCTACGCGCGCTGTCGCTCCAGTAGGATCTGGTTGGTCTCCGAGCGCGATTCGCCCACCGACGTGATGTAGATCGCCTTGCGGTCCCACACCGGACAGGCGTACTCGCAGGCGCCGCAGCCGGTGCAGAGCGCCGGGTCGACGTGTGGCCGCTTTACTGCTACTTCGTTCCCCAACCTGTCGACGGCGGTCTCATCCATCAAATAGATCGCCTTGGGCGAGGTCGGGCACCATTCCTCGCAGACGATGCAGGGTGTGGCCATCGCCCAGGGCAGGCAGCGACCGCGATCGAGGAAGGCCGTACCGATCCGGTCCGGCTGTGTCTCCTCGTCGCCAACCTTCTGGGTCAGAGTCAACTCGCCGATCGCGCCGGTGGGACAGACCTGGCCGCAGAGCGTGCAGGTCGGCTCGCAGTAGCCGATCTTGGCGATGAGATACGGAGTCCAGAGGCCCTCCAACCCCGACTCCAGCAGCGTCGGATGCAGGGCGTTGTTGGGACAGACGCGCATGCACTGGCCGCAGCGGATGCAGCGACCGAGGAAATCGTCCTCGGGCAGCGAGCCCGGCGGCCGAACCACGAACGGCGAGCGATTGACCTCGTGGGCATCGCCCGATCGGAAGAGCAGCACCGCGCCCAGTCCGCCGGCCAACGACGCCAGCACCTTGCGGCGCGTGACGTCGACCTTGGGCGTGCCGGCGGGGTTCGTCTTGGTGTCGGGCTGGTTGGGAAAGAACTTGAACTTGAGCGATCCCTCGGGACAGGCCGCCTGGCAATTGAGGCAAAGATGACACTCGGCCTGCCGCCAGCGGCTGCCCACATCCGGGTTGTCCGCGCCTTGGCATGCCAGCAGACACTTGTTACAGCTGTCGCACGCTTCCTCATCCTTCTCGAGCCCGAGTATCGCGAAGCGCGAAAAGACGCCGAGCAGCGCTCCCAGCGGGCAGATGCCCCGACACCAGAAGCGCGTGAAGACCCGGTTCAACAACAGGATCGTCACGAACAGAAGGCCGATAAACACGACGCCGTGGAAATGCGCCTGCCTATACGGTAGCAACGTCGCGGCGAGCAGGTCGTAGATGCCCTGGCCGGCGGCGGCCACCGGGCCGATCCCGGTGTCGGCCGCCGACGCCGCCAGCGCCAGCGCCGCGGTGTGCAGGGCAGGCAGAAAGGCGGTTCCGATCGAGCGGGCCAAGAGCGGCAGCGGGTCCAGCAGCCCCGCCTGCAGGCTTCCCAGAAGCGCTGCACCGAGGCAGAAGAAGAGGACGTAGTACTTGATCCGCTGATACTTCTTGTAGCGGTTGGATTCCAGCAGCCGCTTGCCCTTACGCCACGCACGCTCGGAGCGGATCCCGGATATCCAGTGGTTCAGACTGCCCAGCGGGCAGACCCAGCCGCAGAAGAAGCGGCCCAGGAAGATCGTCGGTATCAGAATCGCCAGCGACCACAGCAGTCCTTTATAGAGAGTGCCGCCCGCCAGCAAAGTCATTAGGGCCGCCAGCGGGTCGAGCTCGAGGGCGATCGATACCGGGTAGGGCAGTCTTATCTCGGATATTTCGGCCGGGGTGAGATCGACCTCGAAGGTCGTTTTGAGAATGAGCCAGAGAAAGATGAGAAAGAAGACTACTTGAGACGTGCGGCGCAGGTTCCTGACGGTCTGGATATTCATACGATCCGGAGGCTCATCAGACTGTCTCTTTGTATCCTGCCGCCCGATAGTCGAGCGATCCGAGTCCCGAACGCGCGGCCAACGCGATGTGACCGACCTGACGGCCGCTCAGACCGAGGAACTCCACCGCTCTGGCGTCGGCCGCCACCAGGTCGGTCGAGCACATGACCGTGTTTTCTATCGAGAGGTTATCCAGCGAGCCGCCCTGCGGGCCACCCCTGAACATCACGCGTGTAGCGTCCACTACGGTGAGCGTCGGCCGAACGAAGGCCGCCAGATCGACGATCGACTGGTCGATCTCCTGGTGCAACCGGTTGCGACGTCCACCGAGTATGCCGTACAGGTTCTTCATTCCTATGGTGCAGCGGGTCAAAGAGTGTTGCTTGACGATCGGCATGTTGATCAGGCGGTCGGCCTGAACGAAGTGCTTTAACACCGGCCATCTGGTCAACACCGAGCCGCCGAGATCGACGTCGACGAAATCCTCCGGGGCGGGAAGCATCACGCTGGCTCCGGCCGTTTCGCCGGCTTCCTTGATGCCGGAGCGCAGGAAACTGCGTCGGGGATCGTTGCAACTGACGTCGGCCACGATCACTCGGGCGGCGCCCGCAGCGAGGCAGAGGCGGACCATCTCGCTCACCAGGGCGGGATGCGTGTTCGCGCCCTGCGCCGGCGTACGGTCCCAGCCGACGTTCGGCTTCAACACAACCCGCTCGCCCGTGTGAACGAACCGCCCGATCCCGCCGATCGCATCGAGTGCAGCATTCAGAGCCGCCACAGGATCGGTGTTGGTGGCTAAAGTCAGAACGGGGAGCCAGGGGTCGGGCGGCACCTCGAAGTCGGCGGTCTTGACGAACAAAGACCGGTGGAGCGCCGTCTCGCGGTTGTGGAAGGCCAGACCCGTGCCACCGGTTACCGCCGCCAGGGCCACCGCCGGACCGGTCTTCTTCAGAAAGTCCCTGCGATCCATTCGCTCTCGATCCCTCCTGCGGGTTCCGGCCAGTATACAGTAGCACGAGACTCGCGGCAAACTTCTTTTGGGAGTAGGGCGGTCAGCGAAACCCCCACCAGGGTGTTATTATGTCAGTGGTTGCTAAGTGCCGGGCGGTGCGAACCGGGAGATAGCGGCATTCCTCCCCACCCCACCGAACTGTTCCAGTTACGTTGTGTAGCGATCTCACTCATGCTGGCCCAAGAGGAGCTGCGTCATGAGCAGACACTCCCGGTCCGAACGCGAGCATAACCGCATCTCCCGAAGGAACTTCGTCAAAGTCGGTGGCGCGGCCCTTGCCGGGGTAGCAGCGTTGGCGGGCAGCGCAGTACCCGCCGCTGCCGGTACGACACCCAGCATGTTCCCGACTCCACCCCGCCAGGATGCACACATCCAGAGCTATCGCACCCTAGGCCGCACCGGCTGGCGCGTCTCCGACGTCGGCATGGGTAGCGTCCCGCTCAGGGAGTCTTCCGTAGTCCGCTACGCATACGACAAGGGGGTCAACTACTTCGACACGGCTGAGGGCTATGGAAACGGGGCCGCCGAGCGCGCGATCGGCGAAGCGATGCAGCACATGGACCGCGAGAAGATCTTCATCGCCTCGAAGTGTCGCATCAGGGATGACGACAACGCAGAGACGATCGTCGATCGCGTGCGCGGCAGTCTCGAGCGCCTGCAGACCGACTACGTCGACGCCTACGGCATACACCTGGCGTCGACGACCGAGGCGCTGAGCCACCCCGGCTACCACGCCGCGATGGATCAGCTCAAGGCTGAAGGACGGGTTCGCTTCACCGGCGTCTCCTACCACGGGCCTGGGCGACCGGACCAGGCGAGCATGGCCGACGTGCTGTGTGCTGCCGCAGAGGACGGTCGCTTCGACATTATGCTGCTGGTCTACAACTTCCTGAACCACGAGGAGGGGGACCGGATCATCGCGGCCTGCAAGGCCAACAACGTGGGAACCACCGCGATGAAAACCGCGCCGGGCGTGCTGCGTTGGCAGCCCGTCGACCGCGACAACCTCACGGAACAACAGCAGCAGTATATCGAGCGCATGACCGGTCGGGGCCAGAGCCGGGAGGCGGCGTTGGAGCGGCTGGAGGCCCGGTCCAAGCGGCAAAGGGACCTATACGAGCGCACGCGCCCCTTCGTCGAACAGTACGGCCTGCTCACCGAGGAGCAACTCCGGCTGGGCAGCATTCACTGGGTCCTCCAGAACCCGGATATGCACACGGCGTGCATCGCGTTCACCGATTTCGACTTGGTCGACAAGGTGGTCCCGCTCTCCGGTACCCAACTGGGCGCGGCCGAATCGCGAATGCTGGAGGAGTGCAGACTGGCACTGAACGATCAGTACTGTCGTCACGGATGCGCCGCGTGCGGCGCGAGCTGTCCTCACGATGTGCCGGTGAGTACGATCATGCGCTACGCCTATTACTACGAGGGACAGGGAAACGAGAAGTACGCCATGACGCTGTACGCAGGGCTGGAAGGCACGGACGCCTCCGCCTGCACCGATTGCGCTGGGGACTGCGCCGGCGCTTGCCCGCACGGGATCGACATACTACCCAACATGCTCCAGGTGCATGATCTGCTGACACTGGCGTGAACGAGGGCGCATGCAATGAAACGGATGATATCGCTGACGGCGCTCGTCGTTGCGGTCCCTTTTCTTTCCTGCTCCGGCCAGGGTTCGGACTTCCCGGAAGTCGACGGCTGGACCCGGGCCGGCGACGTGCTGACCTACGACGCCGACAACCTGTGGGAGTACATAAACGGAGCTGCCGAGCTCTTCATCCAGTACGATGTGCAGACCTGCAGGACCGCCGACCTCGCCTCGGGCGATCTGGTGGTCACCGTCGATCTCTACGACATGGGCTCGCCGCTCAACGCCTTGGGCGTGTTCAACCAGGAGAATCCTGCTGGAGGAGCGCCTCTGCCCGGGGCGACCGTGGCGGCCGTCTCGCCACCGTACCAGGCGCTCCTGTTGAAGGGCGCTACGTACGCGAAGCTGAACGCGATCGAAGGCAAGCTGACCGAAGCGAGCGGTCGCGAGCTGCTCGAGGCGCTGGCCCGCGCGCTGCCCGGCGAAACTACCTTACCCGCCGAGCTGGGACTGCTACCCGAGAACGGCAAGGTCGCGGGCAGCGAGGGATATCAGCGTGAGGGGTTCCTTGGACTCACAGAGCTCCCGGGCTGTGTCTTTGCCGACTACAGTGGCGCCGGCGACGCGACCTGGCAGGGGTTCGTCGTCCTACCGCCGGCCGGCTCCTCGCCGGCATCAGTGTGGGAAGCGCTGGCCGGGGATTGGACCTCGCTGGAGGACGAGGGGCTCACGGTTCTGTACCGAGAGATCCCCTACCGCGGCCTGGTCGGCGTGGTGATGAGCGATGGCTCCATCGTCGGTGTTTCGGGCGCCGCTGACCAGGCCGAGCTACTGAGTCGCCTGGAGAGCTTTATTCCCTGACGCGGGTCCGGCCGCGCGCTACCATCCCGAACACACGCTGTCTTCCCGCGGGGAACCCTGACACCGGCGGGCGCGTTACCCCACCGCAATCTCGACACCCACTAAACGAGGAGCAGCCGTGTCGATCAGACCGATCAAGCGGGTCATCGAAGCGAAGCCCGCCGTGGAAGGCGCGGGCGTGAAGTTGCGTCGTGCCTTTGGCTTCGGGAACACCGGCGAGTTCGATCCATTCCTCTTGTTCGACGACTTTCGCAACGAGCGCCCCGAAGACTATCTCGCCGGCTTTCCCTGGCATCCGCATCGCGGCATCGAGACCATCACCTACGTCCTGGCCGGTACGGTGAACCACGGCGACAGTCTGGGCAACAGTGGCAGGTTGGGGGCCGGCGACGTGCAGTGGATGACGGCGGGTAGCGGGATCCTCCATCAGGAGATGCCGCAGGGCGACGTGCAGGGGAGGATGCACGGGTTCCAGCTCTGGGCCAACCTGCCCTCGTCTCTGAAGATGACCGCTCCTCGCTATCAGGACGTCTCGTCAAACGACATCCCCGAGGTGACCGACGACGACGGCACCCGAGTTCGGGTCATCTGTGGCAGCTTCTGGGGGCAGACCGGTCCAGTGGACGGCATCGCGGCCGACCCCCGCTACCTGGACGTGCAGGTCCCGCCGGGCCAACGCAAGAACTTGCCCGTCGAAACGTACCGGCATGCCTTCGCCTACGTCTTCGAAGGGGATGGCACGTTCCGCACCGCCTCGCAGCCCCGAGCCGTGCTCACGGAAGGCCCCGACCCCACCGATACCCCGGTGCCGGACACAACTGGGAACCGATCGCTGGTTCTGTTCGACAGCGGTGAAGACATCACCGTGCAGGCCGGAGAGAATGGAATCCGGTTCCTATTGGTCTCGGGGAGACCCATCGAGGAGCCCGTCGCCTGGTACGGGCCGATCGTCATGAACACCCAGGACCAGCTCCGGCAGGCTATCGCCGAGCTCCGAGAGGGGACGTTCATCAGACACGGCTGAACGCGGACCTCGTGTCACGGGCCGCGTGTGAGTCGTAGTCGACTGGGTCCGTTCAAGTTCATCACATAGACCTCGTAGTTTCCGTCGAAAATCGAGCGGTCGCTGGCTACTGCCGTCGGCATTGATTGCGCAATGCCGACGCTGTGGCCATTCGCGTGGACAGTCGAGATCGATCGGTGCAGGTTACCTGAAGCCGCAGGTGTACCGAACCGTGGGTTTTGTTGACCGAGTGCGTCTTAATAGGTAGAGACTCGCGAGGCTCTAACCCGCACACTGGAGGATGCCACGTTGCTCTCCGAGGCTGAGCTGCTGCAGATCTACAGGGAGCACACCGGCCCGCTCTACGCGTTCGTGTCGCGTCGAGTGGGCGGCGATCGGACCCTGGCCGAGGACATCGTGCAAGATGCCTGGCTGCGAGCCGTAGAAAGTTGGCCGCGCCGCGGTACGCCCGATCATCCTCGGGCCTGGCTGATTCGAGTCGCACGTAATCTGCTCGTGAGTCACTTCAGACGCCAACGGCCAACGCCAGTCGATCCAGCCGAGTTGGAGCTGGAAGCAGATGACTACCGTCCCGAAACGCCGTGGGCAGCTGCACTCGTGAGCTGGGGTCTGGCGCGGCTGCGGCGCGGTCAGGCCGCGTTGCTCGAGGCATCCTACTTCGACGGTAAGAGCACGCGTGAGATCGCAGACGAACTCGGCTTATCGGAGCGCGCGGTAGAAGGCCGTCTGCGCCGCGCCCGACAGAACCTCGAGAAACGCCTGAGACCATATGTCGGCGCCGAGGCGCCCGCTGGGTTGGCAGCAGAGCCAACTGTCGAGCCGGTTACCGCCTTGGAGCTGTCCGAAGGAGGTAGGAAGAATGCATGACAAGCACGAGCCTGATCCTCGCTTCTTAGAAAGCTTGGAATGGCAGCTCAGCAGAGAGCTGCGTCGAAACAAACGAACGGGCATCCGCCAGCGGCCCGGCGTCCGAGTCCTGAAGACGGGGGGCCTGATGGTGGGCTCCCTGGCCCTGGGTGCCGCAGCCATGGGTGCCTCACAACAGCTCAGCGACTCCTGGCGCAGGGAACTGCTGGAAGCGCGGCTAGAGGTCCAGGTCGAGTTGGCACAACAGCGGGTCGAGATGCAGCTAGAGGCATTGGGATTGACCCGCGAGCAGGTTGAACAGGGTGTTCGCAGCGACAGGGATCTGATGTACTTCGAACTGCAGATAGCACAGGCCGAGGCCGACGCAAGGATCAGTGAATTGCAGTTGGAAGAGGTCCGGCGCTCGGGAAGAGAGCCGCTGGGTAAGTTGTCCTCGCCGTTGGTTGACGGCCGCGACTTCGTGAGTGAGAAGATCCAGGTCCAGATGGAAGTCGCACGTCACCATCTCGAGGTCGTTCGGCGCGAAGAGGAACGGGCCCGGCAGCAGGCAGAAGTCGGTGTAATCTCGGCGGGCGAAGTGCAGGCACGGAACCTCGTCGCCCTGCAGGCGGAGCTGCAACTAGAGTCCCTGGCCCAGCAACTCGAGTTGCGACGTGCATATCTCGAGGGGGAGATCACGGCAGTGGAAGCCGAACTCAAGCTGCTGGAAGTGGAAGCGCAGAGCCAAGTCGCCTTGTTGAATCGCCAGAGAGAATACTCCCAGCGCGAGCTGGAACGTTTCCAGGCTGCGATCGGCGTCGGGTCTATGCACCCGGCTCAGGCCGCCCAATTGAGGACGCGCGTGGCCGAGGTTGAGGGTCAACTCCGCTTGGCCGAGGCGGAGCTGGAGATCGTGCAACGAGAGTTGGCGCGGAGAGGGGTGGAACGGTGAGGCTGAGCGCTTAACCGATCACCGGCCCCTCACCGCCCCCTCACCGTCCCCCATCCACGCTGAGCGTCTGGCCGGTGATCCAGGAGGCGTAGTCCGAGGAGAAGAAGAGTACGGCGTAGGCAATGTCCTCGGGCTGTCCCAGGCGGCGCGTGGCGATCGACTCCACCAGCTTCTGCTGCCCCTCCTCGCCGTAGGACTGCCATTGCCGCTCCGTGGTAGGATTCGAGCGGATGAACCCGGGGGCGACGCAGTTCACCGTTATCCCGAAGGGGCCCAGCTCGTGGGCCAGCTGCCGGGTGAAGCCGATGAGTCCGGCCTTGGCCGAGGCGTAGGCCTGGATGCCGGTGAGGCTCACCCGGATGCCGGCGCCGGATGAGATGTTGACGATGCGGCCCCACTCTGCGCTCTTCATGCCGGGCGCCACGGCCTGTGAGAAGTTGAAGGCCCCGGTGAGGTTCACGTCGAAGATCACCTGCCACGCCTCCGGCGTGACCTCCTCCAGCGGGCGGCCCACCTGACCCGCCACACCGCCGGCGTTGTTCACCAGGATGTCCACGCGCCCTGACTCGCGGGACGCCTCCTCGACGAACGCCTTCACCGCGTCCCGGTCTCGGACGTCCACCTCGCGGGCCTCACACCCCGTGCCACACAACTCCCCGGTCTCGGCCAGGGCATCGGCCAGGATGTCGCACGTCCAGACCCGGCCGCCCCGCTCGACGAAGGCCTTTACCATCGCTCGCCCCAGCCCGTGCCCACCGCCGGTGACGATGATCGTGCGGCCGCTGAAGTCCAAGTTCATGCCCAGCCCTCCTCCATCGCCTCCCGGGCCTCCGCCACGGCCACCTCCCAGATCGCCAACATCTCATGGTCGGGGCGCTGATAGACGCCGCCGTAGTTCCCGTCCCCCACGGCATCCTTGAAGGCCGCCGGATCCAGAACCGACTTCAGGGCCTTGTCGATGAGCGGCTTACTCTCCTGGGGAAGGGCCACCCCCGCCAGGCGCGTCCAGGGAAAGTTCTCGGTCCAGGAGGCGTGGGAGCCCACGGGATCCACCTCGTTGATCTTCGCCAGCGTTTTCGGCGCGATCCACCAGTTGAAGATCTTCACCTGATGGCCCGGGTGCTCCGCCTTCCACTCCAGGGCCAGCGAACCCGCCGGCGCGTTCCCGCCGTGGCCGTTCACGAAGACGATCCGCCGGAACCCGGAGCGGGAGAGGCTGTCCAGGATGTCCCGAATCACGTTTAGGTAGGTTTCCAAGCGAAGGGTAACGGTCCCGGGGAAGGCCGAGAAGTAGGGGGAGAGCCCGAAGGGCACCGCGGGGAAGACCGGGATCCCCAGGGGGTCGGCGGCCTCCCGCGCCAGCCGTTCCGCAATCAGTGTGTCTGTCAGAAGACTCAGGTAGGCGTGCTGCTCCGTGCTCCCCAGCGGGACCACCGCCCGGTCATCGGTCTTCAGGTATTCCTCGACCTGCATCCAGTTCATGTCGGCGATTCTCACCGGATACCTCCAGCGACGTGCGTGGAATCCCGGGCCCGCTGCCGCGCTTGCTCCGGAGTTCTCGACGCACGCTAGGAAGCGCTGCGGCAATAGTCAACCAACACAACCGCTTGCTCAGGTACCGCCAACTTCTGTGGAGTGCACGTAATGCGACGGCCGGGCGATGATGTGTTCTAGGTGTGTTCCACTGGCCCTCAGCGAACTCCCGCCAGCGTCGTTAGCCAGAGATACTCTTCCCTGCTTGCATACCTCTTGAATCTTCCACGAACCAGGACCAAGTCACTTGCGGTCGTCCAACGGACCACGTCATCCGTCTTCGGAGCCGATTGTTCCACCCGGTACCGCTCCAGCCACTTGCGGTCTACCTCGTCGATCCGTACCAGTGAGACCGTCCGGTCACCGAAGCCGATCAGGCGCCGCCGCTCGGGGAACTAGACACGGATCGCGACTCTTAGCGCCCCCGGCCGCTGTCGGAAGGCGGCGCACGAAACGCATGGAGGACAACTAGCGTAAGGTCGACTGAGCGCGGCAGGACGCAGAGGCAGCGGCCTTGATCTGGAGGTGCGATCATGAATCGGCTCGCGAGGCCCAACTTCCTGCATCTGTTTCTGGTCTTCCTGGCCTGGATCCTCATCGGCGAGCTGACCCCCTATCTGAGACCCGTCCTTGACATCGGTAGACTGACTACCTGGCTGCTCGCCGCTCTGCGCATGACCATCATGCTCTTGGTGACCTACCTGTACATTCGGTTGGCCGAGGGCGGCTCCTTCTCGACCGGGTTCAACCTGAGGTTCGAGCAGGTGCCCAAGAACCTCTTGTGGGCGTTCGTTTTCTTCCTGCTGAGCGGTGTCGTTCTCATGCTGTACCAATTCCTGATTGTGAGGCCTCTGCTCGCCGGCTACGTCGAAGCGTCAGGGATGGCGCATGCCGAAGGGGTGCGCCCGTTCGGGGAGCGATTGGTCGACTACCTGTACATCGTCTACGAGGGCGTAGTCGAGGTGCTCATCTTCATCGGATTTCTCATCGACCGGCTGGCGCGAGCCTGGAAGTGGCCTGCGGCCATAGTCGTGGGCAACCTGGCGTTCGCATTCTGGCACTACGGATATCTCAGCAGCGGGCTGCTGGCGGGGAGCTTGATGATGATTCTGACCTTCCTGGCCGGGGTGACCGTAACGCTCAGCTACGTGAAGACGCGGAACACGCTCAGCCCAATCATCTGCCACGCGCTGGTAGACTCGCCGTCGTCGATCAGAATCCTGCTCGGCTTCCATTGATCAGGAGCCAGGTGAGCGGTCGCAAACGCACGCTGTCGTTCTTCATTCCGGCGCAGTGCCGCTGGCGGCAGGCGGATCGCCTTCAACTCGAATCGAGACGGCAACTGGGAGATCTACATCATCAACGTGCGCAGCCGCGACAACGTTCGCCTCGGTTCAGACGTCTAACTGGTTGACCCCCGACGCAGCGCAAGTCGAGTGCGGCCGTGACAGTGAGTAGGTCAAAACGGCTGACCCGGGTACCGGTTCTAGCCTTCCTGGCGGTCCTGCCGCTACTTATCACTTCCTGCGACTCAGAGGGCCCGACGGCGCCGGGGCCTGCCGGCGATGACTGCCCACCGGGCCAGTGGGCCGTCGATTCTTACGGCTACCGCTCCTGGCGTCACGACTGTGAACCGTACGTCAGCGACCATTTCAGTGTGTACAGTGACGGGAGCAGCACGGAGGCGAAGGACACCCTGGCTTCGCTGGCCGAGGATGTCTTCTCGGAGCTGACGGCAGAGTTCCAGATCGCTTCGGACGCGGAGTTGGGATTCGCGCCCGGGTACAGCTACTACATTTACGCTCAGAAGAACATTTCGCCCAAGGCGGCGGAAGGCTACCGACACGGCTTCCTGATCGCGGCGGTCGATTCGCCCGAGCGACCGACCCAGCGCTATCCCGGGTTGTACCGCTACCTGATGAGGCACGAACTGACGCACGTCTTTCAGTTCAGCCTCATCGACTGCCCCGGGAACGCTGCCTGGCCCTATTGGCTCGACATCTGGTTCTCCGAGGGGCAAGCGGTGGTCGTGGGAGGGGCGTACACGCGACCGACGTTGCAGCAGTTTCGCGCCTGGTTCTCGGATCCGACGCACATCAATCCGGTTCGAATACAACGCCGTCCCGACTTCCCGGATGTCGACCGAATGGGCGAGTACTACCAGATGTTCGCGCTGACCTACGCCTACCTCATCGATACGGCGCGGGGTCACGGGGCGAGTACGGCGGACTTGCGCAACCTGTTTCAGTACATGAACGAGGGCGACACGTTTCACGACGCCTTCCAGCGGGCGCTGGGTATCAGCGTCTCCTCTCTCGAGGAGAACTACCTGGACATCATGGAGGAGTACCTCGCAGGATAGAAAGCCCGACCGGCGTCGCGGGTCGTCACTGTAGAGGACGTTACGCGCACAACTACCTCAGCCAAGATCTCGGCCGAAGTCCGCCGACTACCGCACATGCCATCTCTACTGAGATGCTCGATTTCTTCGTCACTTGGAGCTCATGATGAACAGAGTAGTCTCCCACATTCGAGCAACCCTCTCGACAGGTGCTTCGCGAATGCAGCCAAGCAATCCCGATACAACTAAGCACTTCGAGACCCTGCAACGAATCGGCACGGATGTTGCCCCTCGGGCCAACATTGCAGTCAGAGCCAAGCTGAAATGTTTGCGGAAGGAGATAAGCGTGAAAAGAACAACCGTAGCAAGTCACGCTCTCTTAATGCTGCTGTTCTGGGCGGCAGCGCCCGTCTTGTCGATGCAGATCCAACCGTCAGACACGGCCCATCCGTCCCCGTGTCTAGAGTCCACACTACGACTCGACGCATCTTCGGTGGAACAGATAATCCTTCACCCGGAGACGATTCTCGAAGACCCTGAGAGATTCTGGCGGGAAGATCAAGCCTACCAATTGGTCGAGTTGTGGCACGACGCCATTAATCAACCGCTTGACATGGATAAATGGCGAGAAGGTGTTGAACGATTGGCGGCACTGCCACAATCAGAGAGGGAAAGCCACTCGCAACTCGAAGCAGCCAGGAGAGTGGCGGCCATCGAGGAACGGTTTGTGGAACAAGTAGTCCCATACCTATGCAAATGGATCCCCAGCGACGCCGACTTGAGTACCACGATCTACTTCACCACCGAGATCATCGCCGCCGGTTTCCAGCAAAGAGGCGATGTTGTGATTCACATCCTGAACGCCGAGTTGCTGAATCTGTTCGTACACGAGGTGTTTCATCGCGGTTATGCGAGCACATATAGAAGATACGTATCTTCGGAATTTGAAACCGATCCAAGGCGATTGATGTACCTGTCACTGCAGAACGAAGGTATGGCTACCTATGTTGCCTATCGAGCGATAGAGCTCTTTCCGCAGATCGGCGAGGTGGGCCAGTCACTTATCGCTACCGACTACGATCTGCTAGAGAACCCGGAAGAAGTAGCCAACCTACACTCAAGACTCCGCCGGCTGTATCAAGAGGCAGACCAGCTGACGGCGGATGAATTAAGATCAAGATCGTGGGAGATCGGAATCCAAGAACGTGCCAACTACGTGGTGGGAGCCTACATGGCTCAAACGATCGAGCGGGAGCTGGGACGAGGGGCGCTGGTAGAGACCATCAAGAACGGCCCTCAGTCCTTTGTCGCCGCATATAACAGCGTAGCACCCAAAGAAAGGCAGATTCCCACTCTCTGAGGACTCTGCCCGGCCATCCTGGCGACGTGGCGCTGTCGCAGACGTGCGGGATGTCTCGCGCTACGTCGCTGCTCTCCAGCACGGCCTCGACCGGATTCGCACGGGCAGCCTTCCGCTGAGTCTTCGCCGCTTGCGCGAGATGCATCGCGTCCTGCTCCAAGACGGCCGCGGCAGCACCGGAGCGCCAGGCGAGTTTCGGCGTACGCAGAACCGGGTCGCTGGGACGCGCCCGGCGAATGCTCGCTTCGTGCCGCCGCCACCCGACATGATGGCGGTGGCTCTCGACAACCTCGAGCGGTTTCTTCACGACGAGTTCGGACCGACGCCGGCCATCCTCAAGGCGGGGCTGGCGCACCTCCAAACGCTCATGCTGCTCGAGCCACTCCTCGTAGCTCCAGCCCTCTTCCAGCATCCAATAAAGGTAGCAGCACGACTTTCGCGCCGCCGCCACCGTCGCCTTCGGTTTTCCCTTCGCCCGCTACAGTCGCTCGTAGTGAAACCGCACCGGGCCGGGCGCCTGCTTCAACACCTGCGTCGCTTCCACCAGGGCCCACTTGAGCCAGCTGCTCCCCGCCGGCCCCACTCCGCCGTGCGCCGTCTTCCCTCCCGAGCTCCGCGTGCTCGGCACCAACCCCGCGTAGCTCGCCAACGCATGGCTCGTAGGGAACCGCTTGATCGTCCCGATCTCCGCCTCTATCAGCAAGGCCAGCTAGTGAGTCCTCCTCAGCCCTGCGGGTCCTTCAACCCCCTAGGTAATGAGGGGAGATCCCGATCCTTCCGAGTGTCACCAGCCTATGTACCCGTTGCGCTCTCTCAGAGCGCGGTTAGCTTCGGAATCACCAACACGAACACCTTTCGCAGGAGAGGTCGTCGCAGCTCATTGCTCGGCGGCCTCTTCCTGTGTTGGTGTGCCTTCGCCATTCGGCCCAAGGCCCTGCCCTTCTAGGAACCGGGTGAGTAGGCGCGAAGCAATGGCCGTCATGGTGGTCCTGTTGGCGCGGGCCAGCTCCTTCAGTTCCCGGTGCATGCGTGTGGGGATCATGACGCCGAGCATGGTCACGTTCTCGTGCTGCACCTCTCTCGTCCTTTCCAGCTCTGCGGTACTGAAAAAGCCCCGTCTCCCTCTTTCGTGTTGAGGGATCCGGGGCTCGTGCGGTCGAGCCTTGGCGACCAAAGCGCCGTTATTGGTCTCGCATTTGACTGGGTTTTACTCCCCAGCAACACGAATCTAAATGGTCACCACCAGTGAGGGCAACGTTCTGGCCTCAATTAGCACGCTCTTGGGCTTGTTAGAAATTCTGTTACGTACTCACTGGGGGGCGCTTACGCTTCCGCCACGCGCACTCCGTGATTCACCCCAGATTCAGAGGTGGCAATCTGCGGAACCCTACCTATAGATGTACGGCAAGATGCCCACTGAGTACGTAAGGATGCGGCAATGCTGGCGGGTTTCTCAGGGAACTGCCTGGAAAAGCTAGTCGGGACGGCGGGATTCGACCCCGCGACCTCCTGAGCCCCATTCGCGTCCCATCCCCTCAGACCCCTGGAGGTCGGGGGTAGCTAGCAGGCGTTCTGTAATCTTCTTGAAGTCCTAACGCAGGCGCTTGCGCGGCGTTATCTTTCAGGTGCCCAACAACCCAAAACCGGGAGGTACCCATGAAAGCGCGCACTACGCTGCTTGCCGTGCTGGCGCTCGCACTTGCGCTTGCGGGCACCGCTTGCCAAGCGCCGGCTCAGGAAGCCGGTCCACTGTCCGACGAGGACGTGGCGGCGATCGAGGCCGTCGCTCAGTCGTACCAGGAGGCCCAGCTGGCTAATGATTATGCCGCCGTGGCCTCACACTACACCGAGGATGCGGTCCTGATGTCGCCGAACCAGCCGCTCATCGAAGGTCGAGCGGCCATTCAGGCGGCACTCGAGGGCCTGCGGGGGACGGTAACAGAGTATTCCAACACACCGGTGCAGATCGAAGGTCGTGGCGATTTTGCCTATGCGCGAGGCATCTTTACAGTGGCGTCGGCGGTTGAGGGTATGCCGGAGCCGGTTAGGGATACCGCCAAGTATCTGGCGGTCCTGCGGAAGCAGCCGGACGGTTCGTGGCTTCTAACTCTGGTCTGCTGGAACTCGGACCTGCCGCTTCCCGAGGAAGGCGCTGAGACCGAGACCTAGCAAAGGCGGCGGTCGGGGGCGAGCCGGAGAGTGTTGACAGGGCAAGTTATCAGCTAGCCGCGCTACTCCTTCCGGTCGTCCATGACCTCTTGGCGCTTGGCGGGATCAGCGTGCTGGTACGATTGGCGCATCGTGCCGGGGTCGCGTCACCCGCCGAGCGCGGCCACGTCGGCGTCGGCGTGGTGTCGGCGCTCGCTCGCCCGCTTACGGCGGTACGCGTGCCAGGCCGACCCGTCGAGCTTCGGCAGACCGGCGGGCCATTCCGCCTGGAGGAGCCACCGCCGGGCGTTGGACGTCCCACAGGGTTGGGTACCTGACCTGAACTACAACGAGAACCGCTCCCCTGGGGAGCTGAATGCAGAGAGCCCTACGTCGTGATCGGCGTAGGGCTCTCGTGCCAGAGGCAACCGGTCTCCGCCTGATCCGCAACGGTCTTTGCCCCTCGAGCGCTCGTTGGGTCAAATTGGTGAACAAGATTGGTGAGACGGTGGGCGCACGCTATTAAGAAGACGGCGTAACTGGTTGTGACGACGCCACTTAGCTAGTCGGGACGGCGGGATTCGAACCCGCGACCTCCTGAACCCCATTCAGGCGCGCTACCGGACTGCGCCACGTCCCGGAAGGCCGGTAGTCGGTGGCCGGTTGTCAGTGGTCGGTGAACGATCGCTGTTGGCACTTACCGACTACTGACCACACTCGGCGCGACCACCAACGACGGCCCGGAGAATCGGGGAGGCGGGATTTGAACCCGCGGCCTCTGCGACCCGAACGCAGCGCTCTTCCGGGCTGAGCTACTCCCCGCTACGTGAGAGGCCCGGGAAGTTTACATCATCCCAGCCGACCCGAAGATCCGCCGAGTGACTTCCTCCTTCCCGGGCATCGTCCTTGAGACATCAGAGCGGGCGACCGGGCTCGAACCGGCGACCTCAACCTTGGCAAGGTTGCGCTCTACCAACTGAGCTACGCCCGCAACCGAGCAAGCCAGCGGTGGGAATCGAACCCACAACCCCGGCATTACGAATGCCGTGCTCTACCGTTGAGCTACGCTGGCGCCGGGAACGGCAATCTATTCCGCGGCTTCTCGAGGGTCAACCTCGGCGTGGGCCACCAGCGCCAGCTCCGGAACCGCGATGGGGACACCCAACCCCAGTGAGAGCGGGGCACGGCTGGGGAAGCCCTTTCCCATGGCCCGGAGGAAGGCGTCCACGACACCGGGGTCGAACTGGCTCCCGGCACAGCGCTCGAGCTCGCCAACGGCGTAATCCTCGCTGAGCGCCCTCCGGTAGGGGCGGTCGCTGAGCATGGCGTCGAAGGCGTCGGCCACCGCGAGAACGCGACCTTCTATGGAGATATCCTCGCCAGCGAGGCCGCCGGGGTAGCCTGCTCCGTCCCAGCGTTCCTGGTGGTGGAGGATGGCCATGGCAGCCGGGAGCAGGAAGGAGATGCGCTTGATGATCTCGACACCCAGCTCCGGGTGCTTCTTCATCTCGTCGTACTCCTCCTCGGTCAGCGGGCCCGGCTTGTTGAGGATGGCATCGGGGATGGCCAACTTGCCGACGTCGTGGAAGAGCGAGCCGAGCCAGAGGCTCCACATCTGCCTCTCGCTGAGTTCCAACTCGGTGCCGGTCGCCAGAGCGTACTTCATCACCCGGTCCAGGTGGCCGCCGGTGTAGCGGTCGCGGGCCTCGATGGCGGCGGCGAGCGCCTGCAGGCCGTCGAGGAAGAGTTGGTTGATCTTTAACTGCTGCTTCTGCACCCGCTCCTCGAGGTGCTCCCGATAGAGCCGGTTCTCCTGGAGCAGCGCCCGGTGCTGCAGCGCACGGTGCACGGCGTGCTTGAGCTGTCCCATCTCGAACGGCTTGATCAAGTAATCGTCGACCTGTGAGCGGATGGCCTCGACGGCGAAATCGACATCGGGGTGTCCCGTGATCACGATCACCTGGACCTCGGGGTCGCGTTTCTTGACGAGCTTCAGGAGCTCGATTCCGGACATCTCCGGCATGGTGATATCGGTGACGACCACGTCGAACCTCGCCTCAGCGAGGCGGTCCAGCGCCTCTTTGCCGTTGGACGCCACCTCGCACGAGTACCCGTCCATGCCGAGCACCTTCGACAGGACGCTAGTGAGCGACCGTTCGTCGTCGACGATCAGAACGGTTGCCGGTCTGTCAGCCTGGCCGGCAGATGCCAACGATGCCTCCTGGGCTTCGGATCGATCGGTGTCGGGATTATCGGGGCGAGGGGTATCCATAAGATCGCACGACCGACTTGGCACTGCAAACCCTCCACACCTAGGTTTGAGCCCGCTACGGACAGAACCTTCTTCGTCTTGGTCTCCGCCTCGGGACTGCTGGGAGTGGCGGCGGGCGCGTGCGGCGCCCATCTGCTGCGGGGGGGACGATCCTCTTCTCGGGAGGCCTTTACGCGCTGGCCCTTTCGGGGCTACGCTGGCCAGGAGCCATTACACCTTTCGGGGACCTGGCGTTCCTTGCCGGCTGGGCCTGCCTGATCTGGGCAGCGGCCCGAACCCCCAGCGCCGCCCAGGGCGCCGGGGGGACAGGCAGTTAGCGGGTTCAGTGGTGGCCGTGCTGGCCCTCAGCGATGGGCATCATGATGTGGGCGTAGGGGGTCCCCTTCCACATGACGTACGGGCCACCGCTGTTCGGGTCGGTGGGAAGAGCCTCGAGGGCCGCCAGGTCGGGCACGACGATCATGACGTGCGGCCCGCTGTGCACCCAATCGTCGCCCGGCGCCGGCTCGCTGGCGTACGGGTCGGTGTTGCTGGCGTCCACTCCGCCTTCGAGCATATAAGCGAGGCCGATCTGCGTGATCTGCGGTTCTTCGTGGTTCGTCCAGGCCATCGCCCACTTCACCCACTGCTCATCCAGGCACATGGGCGCATTACCCGGCAGGTGCGGCGGGCCGGGCATACACGTCCAGCCGTTCGTGCCCCGGCGGAGCTGGGTGTTGTCCCAGTCGACGACCGCAGCGCCGTCGGCAATGGCGGCGGGAGCGGCGCTCAGCGCGTTCTCGATCTTGGCCTCTTTGTCCGCGTGACCCATGTGTTGCCCAGAAGCGGCATCCGGTAGGAGCACGAGGAGCGAAGCGACCAGTACGGACACAGAGAGAATCCGGTACATGGTACCCTCCTATGATGGTTGGGGTCTCGGGAGTCGCCTCCCAAAGCTCGCAATGATAATAAGAGAGAGCAGGACCGCCAAGGTTCCCTCTGGGCCGCGCTTCTTTCCGCCCGACCCGCTCGCCACTATTCTCACTGGTCCCTGGCGACCCCGCTCCCGCTACGAGATCACCCGACGACGCGTAACATGATCACCCGAGCGATCCGATACCTGAGGAACCTGCACGACGAGCTTCGCCAGACCGAGCGGCTCTACATGGTGCTGGTCGCGACGGTCGTCGGGATCCTCGGCGGGCTCGGCGCCGTCGCTTTCCGGCTGCTGATCGAGGCGGTGAACGAGGTCGCCTGGCAGCAGGGGCCTGCCACACTCGCGCACTTGGCGAGCCTGCCGCCCTGGTGGAAGATCCTGGCGCCGGCGGTGGGCGGCGCGATCGTCGGCCTCATCATCTATCTGTTCGCACGTGAGGCGAAGGGGCACGGCGTGCCCGAGGTCATGGAGGCCGTAGCGCTGCAAGGCGGCCGCATTCGACCGCGGGTGGTGCTCGCCAAGATGTTCGCCTCGGGTATCTGCATCGGGACGGGCGGCTCGGTCGGTCGCGAGGGCCCGATCGTGCAGATCGGCTCGGCGCTCGGCTCGACGATCGGGCAGTGGCTGAAGATCGACCAGCGACGCTTGCGGACGCTGGTCGGCTGCGGTGCGGCCGCCGGGATCGCGGGCACCTTCAACGCACCGGTTGCCGGAGCGCTTTTCGCCCTCGAGGTCACCCTCGGCGACTTCGGCGTTGCCCAGTTCTCGCCGATCGTCATCTCGTCGGTGGCCGCGACTGTCGTGAGCCGGCATTTCTTGGGCGACTTTCCGGCCTTCGAGGTAACAGCCTACAGCCTCGTGCACTGGACCGAGCTCTTCGCCTACGCCGGTCTCGGCATCCTCGCCGGCCTGGTGGCGCTGGCCTTCATCCGCAGCCTCTACGCGACCGAGGATGCGTTCGATAGGCTGCGGGTGCCGCTGCCCGCCAAGGCGATGGTCGGCGGCGCGATCATCGGCCTTATCGGCATCCAGCTCCCCCACATCTTCGGGGTCGGCTACGAGGCGATAACCCAGGCGCTGCACGGGAACCTCGCCTGGCAGTTCATGGCGCTGCTCGTCGCGGTGAAGATCATCGCCGTCTCGGTCACCATCGGCTCCGGCGGCTCGGGCGGCATCTTCGCACCGTCGCTTTTCATCGGCGCCATGCTGGGCGGTGCGGTGGGCACCGTGGTGCACTCGATATGGCCGACGGCCACGGCGGGCACCGGCGCTTACGCAATGGTCGGCATGGGTGCGGTGGTGGCGGCGGCCACCCACGCGCCCATCACCGCGATCCTCATCATCTTCGAGATGACCGGCGACTACAAGATCATCCTGCCCCTGATGATCAGCTGCATCATCGCCACCCTGCTGGCGACACGTATGCAGCGCGCCTCGATCTACACGATGAAGCTCCTTCGCCGCGGCGTCGACATCCAGCGCGGTCGAGCGGTGAACGTGCTACAGCACGTGCGCGTCCGCGAAGTCATGCGCAGCGACCCGGTCACCGTGGCGCCGGACGACCATCTCCTCTCCCTCATCTCGAAGCTGATCGACCATCCCGGCAGCACTCTCTTCGTGATCGGCGAAGCGGGTGAGCTGGAGGGGATCATCACCGTCGACAGCATCCGCCCGGTGATGAAAGACCCCCGCGCGCTCGAGGCGCTGATCATCGCCGAGGATGTGATGGCAGAGGCGGAGTTCCCGAGAGTCGCGCCGCACGACTCGCTGGCCGACGTGATGCGGCTGCTCGGCGCCTATCGCGGCGAGGTCCCGGTACTGGAGGATGGACGGCTGGCGGGCGTGATCTGGCCGGAGGACGTCATCGGCCGCTACCACACCGAGCTCTTCAAGCGCGACATGGCTGGCAGTATGGTCTCGGCAGTGGATCAGGACAGCAAAGTCGAGTCGGTGCCCGCGGCCGAGGACACCGTGCTAGCCGAGATCCCCGCGCCGGGCCCGTTCATCGGCCGGACCATCCGCGAGCTCAACATCCGGCAGGACTTCGGCGCCAGCGTCTTGATGCTCAAACGGACGACTGCCACCGGAGACCTATCGCTGGACACGGCACCCGACCCAGACTACGCGTTCGAGTACGGCGACGTCATGCTCGTCCTGGCGCCGAGCGAGCAGCTCCGCTACCTGCGGCGCGGCGTGCCGAAAGCGAGGAAGTGAGAACGGCGTGCCGCACCCGCGCGGCGCTCTCTCGTTTAGCCTCAGAGCGGCTCGCTAGCAGCGAATCACCTAGCGGTTAGTCTACCCTAGCGGCAGAACGACGCCGAGCTGCTGCATGAAGCTCAAGCTGTCCCACATGTCCCGCGCTTCTGCCATCTTCCCGCCCGCGAAGCGATGGATCACGGTACCCAACATCACTACTTGGTTGCCGGTTGCCGCTATGCCCATCAGTTCGGCCTCGTGCGTGCCGCGCAGCGACCAGCGCGTAGCGACCTTGTCGCCTTCGGCCACCTGGTCCTCTACGGTGCAATGGAGGTTGGGAAAGGCTGCGCGGTACATCGCTACCACCTGCTTGAAACCCTCGGGCCCCTTTATCTCCTGACCGCCGGGCCCGCGATAGACGTAGTCGGCCGTGTAGACTTCGTCTAGTACGCTCAGATTCCCCTTGTTCCACACCTCCTCGATGAAGCGGCGGACGATGGCTTTGTTTTGCTCCGACATGCGACTCCTCCTTTCAGCCACTTCCCGGCAACGGCCATCACGCGCGCGGGCGTACCGACGGGCAAGGGCAAGTATAACGGCCCGTGTTAACGCTGTGGGAAATTAAAGTCACCGCCGAGTGTAGCGCTGGTACCGCTAACGATAGTTGGCCTTGATCCCTGTCGCGCGATTGCGCCCGCGCCAGTATAGTGTAGGTGCCGGGGACAAAGGCAACGTTCAGCTCTGCTCGTCAAGTCTATAGTCCGGGAGCGAAAGGAGGGTGCAGCATGCTCGCTCCGCGGATCCCTTCCCTCGTCGCCATCCTCGCGCTGGCAGCGCCGATCGACCTGTTTGCCCAGCAGCAGTTGCCCGTCGCGCCGGGTGATCGAGTTCGCGTCAGTGCAGAGCACGGTCAACCGAAGGAACACACGCCACAGGAAGCAAGTAATAGGCAATCTGCTAGACTTGCAGGCGTCGTGCGAGACAGTACGCTCGAGAACGGCTTGCTGGTGATCGTCGCCCGGACCTCGTCTGTCCCTATTGCGACGATCGAGATCGTGGTGCGAAGCGGCGCGTTCACGCAACTCGAAGAGCTGGACGAGGGGCTACCTCACGTGCTCGAGCACATGCTGTTCGAGTACTTCGAGAGGCGCGGGCGGGGCTGGGGGTACTATACCTCGGAGCTGGATGCCACCTCCAACGCGGCGACCGGCCAGGAAGCGATGAGATTCTATCTGACCCTGCCATCCGAGCACCTGGACGATGGCATCGAGCTCCTATGCGATCTCGTCCGCTCGCCGCGTTTCAAGAGCGAGCCGCTCCGGGTAGAGAGACTGGTGGTGAGGGGAGAGATCGAGCGTCAGGCTTCCGACGCGCACGCCCTCGCCGACCTCGTCACAGACATGGTTCTCTGGGGACCGGCGTTCCGGCAAAAGAACCCGGCCGGTAACATCCTCACGATCAACACCGGTGTGACCACCGAACGGCTCGAGGAGCACCATGAGCGCTACTTCGTCCCCAACAACGCCGCGCTCATCGTGACCGGCGACGTGGAGGCGGCGGACGCATTCAAGTCGGCGGAGAAGCACTTCGGGCGCTGGAAGCGCGGCGACGATCCGTTCGCCGACTTCGCGGCGCCGCCGATCGCGCCGCTCGCCGGCGATTCGGTCTTCGTCGTCAGCGCCGACGCGTCCGGCGTGACCTTCATGATCCGCTGGCACGGACCGGCCGTGAGCGAGGATCGCGATGCTAGCTTTGCGGCCGACGTCTTCTCGGAGCTGGTGAACCAGCCGACCTCCGGCACCCAGCGCCGACTCGTGGACACGGGCCTCTTCACGAATGTGTTCCTCTCGTACGTCACGCGGAACAACGTTGGGCCCATACAAGTGGAGGCACGAACGACTTTCGACAAGCTGGGTGAGGCCTCCGCGGCGCTCCTGCAGGAGCTCGACCTCATGGGCCGGGAGGACTACTTCAACGAGGCTGATCTCGAGACGGCCAAGAAGCGCCTGCGCGTCACGCAGGCTCTCAGCCAGCAGAGTGCGCCTGGTCTGGCGCACGGCATCGCCTATTTCTGGAGCGCGGCGGGGCTGGACTACTTTCGCGAGTACTTCGATGCGTTGGCCGCGCAGACTGCCGATGACGTCCGCCGGTACGTCGCCCAATACATAGCAGGGAGGCCCAAAGTGGTGAGCCTCCTGATGTCCCAGGAGCTGCGCCGCAGCAACCTGGGCCGGGTGCTGGCATGCCTTGACAGCTGGAGGGCACCATGACCGGATCGAGCAAGACGGCCCGGATCCTCGCGGCAGCGTTCGCGGTCTCCTCGGTCATCTGCGTGGCGCCGGGCGTCCTGGCGCACGAAGCAGGTCCGCCGGACAGCCTCACCTATCTCTACGAAGTCGAGGGAGTCAAGGTCATCCAGCGCAGGGTGCTCACGAGCGAGCTCGTGGCGGTCAACCTGTACCTGCTCGGCGGGGCCAGGCAGATAACCGAGAGCACGGCGGGAATCGAGCCGCTCCTGCTCCGCGCGTCGGAGCGCGGAACCCGCAACTATCCAGGACCGGCGACGCTGGAGGCGCAAGCCCGGACAGGTAGCCGCATGGTCGTGTCTGCGCTACGCGACTGGACGATCTTCGGGTTTCGCGGCCTGGCGGAGGAGTTCGACTCGACCTGGGCCGTATTCGCGGACCGCCTGATGTATCCGACCCTCGATTCGGCTGCCGTTGAAGCGACGCGTGAAAGGATGCTCGCCGCGGTACGGTCGGGCATGAATGACCCCGACGTTGCCGTTTGGTCGCTCGCGAGAAGCCTCGCCTTCTCGGGCCACGCGTACGCCGTTGACGTAGACGGCACCGAGGAGTCGCTAGGCGGAATCACGATCGAGGACGTGCGGACCTACCTGAACGACCAGATCGTCTCCTCACGAATGTTGCTCGTTGTCGTCGGCAACGTTTCGCGGGAAGTGGTCGAAGAGGCCGTACGCCGCACGATCGGGCAACTACCGCGGGGCGACTACGTATGGGAGTTGCCTCCGACTTGGGAAGCTGATGATCCCGTGGTCGAGGTGCAGCACCGAAACTTGCCTGCGAGCTACATCGTCGGATACTTCGGCGGACCCAAAGCCTCGAGCGACGACTACCTTGCTCTGACAGTCGCGACCGCACTGCTCTCAGCCATAGTCTTCAACGAGGTCCGTGACGAGGGGCTCTCGTACGATGCGGGGGCATCGCTGATCGAGAGCGGGGCCGCGGGTGGAGCGGTCTACGTGTCGACGGCCAAGCCGAAGGAGTCGATGGAGATCATCAACGACGTTATCGAGCTCATCCAGCAAGCACGGGTTTCCTGGACACTACTGACGGACTGGACAAAAGGCTGGATCATCAACTTCTATCTTGACCACGAGACGAATGCGCAGCAGGCCGACTTCCTCGCTCGGTCGTACCTGTATCGAGGCGAGCTGCAGACTCCGAAAGACCGCGTCGACGAGCTGCGCGGGCTCTCGCCCTACGACGTCCGCAACGCGGCGACGCGTTACATGAAGAACATCCAATACGCGTACCTGGGAGACATCACTGACGCTCCCCGCGAGCTGATGAGGGAGCACTAGCAGGCGCGGCCCTCCGCCGCGAACCGCGGCGCGCGTGGCTCGCCACCTGTCCTCTCATCGGGCTCGGGCGTAGCACTACTCAAGAGCTGGTAGGACCGGAATCCGGCGCAACGCTGAGCGGGTTGATCAGTCCGGGGGGAAGTGGAGCCGAGGGGACTTGAACCCCTGACCTCCTGGGTGCGATCCAGGCGCTCTCCCAACTGAGCTACGGCCCCAAGCTCCTACTGCCCAAAAAATGCTAAAGTGGGGGCGACAGGACTTGAACCTGTGACCTCCACGATGTCAACGTGGCGCTCTAGCCAGCTGAGCTACGCCCCCCAGTAAGCGGGTGGAATCTATCTGGCGCTCGAGAACGGGTCAACCGGAATGCTACCCCTCCTCCGTCAGCGCCAACCCCTCCTCACGCTTGAGAAGCTGGCCACCGGTGTGCGAGCTGATCGTGTAGACCGCCGGCGCGCCGGCGCGCCGCACGTAGAAACCCACCTCGTCGCTCTCCAGGAACAGCAGCTCGGCCAGCGCCGTGCCCTCCGGGCCTTCGAGCCGCAGGCGGCCTGCCAGCAGCTCCCAGGTCAGCGTATCGGCCACCGAGTCGGCGGCGATGCTAACCGCCCGCAGCCCCGACAGGATGCTGAGCAGGCCCGAGACGGTCATCTCGTTCGCAGCAGCGCCCGACGGCTCGAGGCGCCAGCTGGTGTCCTGCCGAACCAGCGCGAACGACTCGTCGGGGTAGGTGAACTCGATGCGCTGGACCAGATCGCGATCCGCCTGCACGATTTCCTTGTTGCGCCACTCGTCCACCCGGCGGTTCACCAGGCTCACCAGCGTGCCTTGAACCGTGTAGACCGCGTCATCGCCTTCGCGCCGCAGGTACGCCTGGTCGCCGGCCCGGCCGCGTCCGCCGACGATGAGCGAGAGCTGCCCCGTCCCGCCGGCGTAGACGGTGAGCCGCCGGCCCGCCGCCCGGGTCACGCCGAGGCGCGCATGGTTCTCCGAGTTGCGACTGATCAGTGGCCCGAGCTCCGCCTGAGCCAGAGCGCGCTTCAGCGACTCCTGCGTTTCCGCCGCCGCCTCGTAGCCGTTCACCGTCCAGTCGGCGCCGCCCCGCAGGCGGATCGTATCGTCCGCCGCGGCGATGACCACGCTGTCGAGATCGAGCTCTGCGGCCTCCGACAACGTGAAGGGCGCGCGCTCCGGGCCGCCGCCGCGCCCGCCGACGAATTGCATCAGCGCCCACGCCACTACCAGCACGGCGAGGACGCCGACCAGGGTCTTCAGCATGCGATTGCTCATTCTCCGTACGTCCGTCGAGTGGTTCCGCGCCGTCGCATCAGCCGCACCGTACCGAAGATGACGAGGAGCAGCGGCACACCGATAAGATTAACGTACTTCACCGTCTGCTTGGTCATGTCCGACTCGAAGACCAGCGGCCGCGGCGTCCGCTGCTTGGAGCGGATAGAGAGCAGCGCGTCGCTCTGCGTGAGCCAGTCCACGGCGTTAAGAGCGAAGATCAGGTTCTCTTCAGCGTTGCGGGCGAACCGGTCGGTCAGAAAATCGGCGTCGCCGACCACGACCGCCCGGCCGGTCGGCGGCCCTTCTTGGACCTGGGTCGCGATCACGCGCGCCCCCGTATCGGTCGTCGCCTGCTCCGTCGCCTGCTCCTGCCCGCCGCCGTTCGTGCCGGCGGCGCGGAACGCGGACGCGGTGTCCTGCACCGCACCAGCAGCCGCTGCCGCCGTGTCCTCGGCTGCCGTCGCCGCCGTATCCGCCGCCCCAACCGGTTCCCTCGGCGCCGCGCTGGCGGGCGCGAACGCGCCCTCCGCCTCGCTCGTATCGGCGGCCTCGGGCACCTCGAACGGCGGGACCGATACCGTGACAGCGCCCACCGCCCCTTCCACGGCCACCGCTACAAGGCGCGCCTCAAGGTCGGCTCGGTTGTAGAACGGTTCCTGGTCGGGCCGGATCTCGAACGCCCCACGCTGCAGCCCGGCGGCATCGCTCGTAGCGAAGAGCGGGGTGAAGGAGCGGCCGCCCAGCGTCTGCAGCGTATCCAGCGAGCTGGCCCACGGCAGGAAGAGGCTATTCAGGTTCCGCGAGACCGGGTGGTCCGCCGCCGGCAGCGTCCGCAGCCAGAAGGGGTACGGCACGATGTAGCTGAACACGTCGCCCGGCACCGTGATCGCCTCGTTCGAGCGCAGGTCGAAGACCAGGTCGCCGTTCACCCGCACCCCGAGCGCCTCGCTGACCTCGCGCGCACTATCCGGCACCGGGCTGGCGAACAGGAAGCGCAGGTTCACGTCGGCGCCCTCGCCCAGGTAGAGGACGCGGCCGTCAGCCGCCATGTAGTTGCTGAACAGCGCCCGTGAGCGCGCATCGAGCGCCGTCTTGGGCGCCGCGATTATGATCGCGTCGAGGTCCGGCCCCAGCTCGGCGTCCTCCGCCGTCAGGTCCACACTCGCCACTTCGTAGTTGCGGGCTAGCTCCCCGCTGAACGCAGCGTAATCGCGCTGCGTCAGCTCGCCGTGCCCGGAGACGAACGCGACCTTCGGCCGCTCAGTACGCGTGAGCCGCCAGACGCTCGAGGCGAGCTGGTACTCGAGGGTCTCAGTCTCGCCGACGAACGGGATGACCTCCGCGCCGTCAGCGTACTGGACAGCGATGCCCAGCCAGCCCTGCCGAACCTGCAGCTCCTCGGCCCGCATGACGCTGAACTGCACCGGCATGATGCCCAGCTGCTGCGACTCCCGCTGCACTTCCTCGCTTCGCTCGGGATACTTGTTTAGGACCTGGATGCTGCCGCGGCCGTAGCGGTCGAAGTCGCGCAATACGTCGCTCACGTCACGCTCCAGCGGCCTCACCTGCGCCGGGAGCTCCCGCGAGGTGAAGAGCGTGATGGTCACCACGTCGTCCAGCTCGCCGAGGATCTGGCGCGTACCGCGCGACACCGTGTACAGCCGCTCCGCGGTCAGGTCGATGCGCCCGGGGATGTGACGGCCGAACAGATTGGCGAAGATCGCGATGGCGACGATGACCAACGTGCCCAGCCGCAGGTTGCGATAGAGCCGCGACCCGTGGCTCAGGCGATCGCGCAGCAGCAGCCAGTAGGCGAGCGCCAGGAAGGCGACGGCGAGTGCGACGAAGTAGACCACGTCGCGCAGGTCGATCACTCCACGTCCCACGTTGGCGAAGTGCGGCAGGATCCCCAGCTCGCCCAGCGGACCTCCCAGCCAGGAAGGGAGGCCGATCTGCACGACCTCGGTGCCCGCCATCATCAGCATGAAGATTACGGCCGTGGCGACGATAAAGGCCGTGATCTGGTTGCGCGTCAGCGCCGAAGCGAATAGCCCCACCGCCGCCATCCCGGCCACCAGCAAGCCCGTGCCCACGTACTGGGCGACCACGACGCCCAGGTCGGGCCGGCCGCCGGCCAAAAGCGCCAGCGGCAGCAGTAACGTCCCTGCGAGTCCTATGTAAAGGAACAGCAGGCTGCCGATGTACTTGCCGAACAGGAACGCGTGCTCGTCGATCGGATGGCTCAGCGTGACCTCGAGCGTGCCGTGCCGCCGCTCCTCGGCCACCGCCCCCATCGCCACCGCCGGGACGAAGAACAGCAGGATCCACGGCATCAGGTCGAACATGGGGCGCAGCGAGGCCTCGGAGATGAGAAACGCGCTACGGAAGTAGAAGAAGAAGTTGATGACCAGGAAGACGACCAGCAGGATATAAGCGGTCGGGTGGTCGAAGTAGGCGCGCAGCTCCTTCCGGGCGATCGTCCAGATGTTCCGCATCACCTCACCCCCTACCGCGTCAGCTGGCTGAAGAGGTCCTGGAGGCTGGCGCTCTCCTCATGCAGCTCCCAGAGCACCCAGCCGTTGTCCTTGGCGAGCCTGAAGATCTCCGGCCGCGGGTCGGGCCCCGAGCCCACCGCCAGGGTCAGGCGCGTGCGGCCGTCGGACTCCGCCTCGTCGGTCACCTCGTCGACATTTGGGAGCTTCAACACCTCTCTGGCGACGCCCTCTCCCTTGACCTCGACGACGACCGTGCGTTTGGTGCTCGTGTCGCGTGCTTGCGCCACGAGGTCTTCCGTCGAGCCGTCGGCGACGATCTTGCCCTCGTGGATCACGACGATGCGCCGGCAGGTCTCCTCGACCTCGGGCAGCACGTGCGTGCTCAAGATCACCGTGCGCTCCTTCCCCGCCTCGCGGATCAGCCGCCGGATCTCCTGCCGTTGGTTCGGGTCGAGCCCCTCCGTCGGCTCGTCGAGGATGAGGAAGTCGGGACGGTGGAGGGTAGCGACGGCCAGCCCCAGCCGCTGCTTGTAACCCTTCGACAGCTCGCCGATCGGCCGGTAGAAGACCTCGGCGATCCCGGTGGCACGGACCGCGTCGTCCAGCGCGCTGCCCGGCCCGTCCATCCCGATGCCCCGCAGGTCGCCCACGAAGCGCAGGTACTCGCAGACCAGCATCTCCTCGTAGAGCGGATTGTTCTCCGCCAGGTAGCCGATGCGGCGCCGCGCCGCCACCGGGTCCTCACGTACGTCGGTGCCGTCGATCAGCACCGCCCCGCTGTCGGGCTCCAGGTAGTTGGTGATCAGCCGCATCGTCGTCGATTTCCCCGCCCCGTTGGGGCCCAGGAACCCGACGACCTCACCGCGGTCGACAGTGAACGAGACGTCGTCCACGGCGACCGTGGGGCCAAACGACTTGCTCACGTTCTCCAGCGCAATCAAGCCTGCCTCCACGATAGATGAAGAGTTTCCGCCGATGCGGCGGAAGAGATATGGGAGCCTGCACTAGGAAACGGGGCTGACGGGACTCGAACCCGCGACCTCCGGTGTGACAGACCGGCACTCTAACCAACTGAGCTACAGCCCCAGATGCGGCGCCAAATCTATCTAGCTACGGGGGGCGGTCAAGACTCGGCAGCGGCCAGGGCCCGCTCCGCCCAGCCAACCAGCGCCTCGTCGTCCTCCAAGACATCGACCGGGACCTCGTAGTAGGTCTTGAGCGTCTGCTTCGGGTTGGGCCGGAAGGGTCCCATCCCGCGGATCTCGTAGTCCGGGCGCGTCGTCTCGTCGGTCTTGAAGTAGAGCCGCCCGTCGTACACGACCCCGAAGAAGACACCGCCGTGGTAGAGCCCGTGGCCGCCGAACATGGCCTTGGCCTCCACCGGCCCCAGTCGCTGCA
Source organism: Gemmatimonadota bacterium (assembly GCA_020344215.1). Lineage (GTDB taxonomy): Bacteria > Gemmatimonadota > Gemmatimonadetes > Palauibacterales > KS3-K002. The sequence goes on along the minus strand of CP070815.1, from coordinate 2,304,535 downwards.
GCTGGTCCAAGACGTACTCTACAAAGGAATCTCCCGCCATCTCCTAACTCGCCACGCTCTCCATCCCCCTCGCCCTCGCCTCCCCATCGCCATCATCATCGTCGCCTCTCCGCTAACTCTTCAACCCGCGGTTGAAGGTCGGCGGCGTCGAGCATCTCGATTGCGTCGGCAAATCCATCGGCCGGCCCCGACCAGCGCAGCTCGTCGACAGTCGCGCTCACCGGCCCGTCGCGCACCAGGGTGGCGAGCCGGCGGAAGAGCAGTGCGCGATCGCGCTCCTCGTGCAGAGTCTCCGCCAGCCGATCCGCACCGCGCAACGCCACATCCCACTCGCTCCCGCGGCGCGGTATGTCCTCGAGCTGGCCGTAGCGGGCCAGCAGCGTGGCGGCGGTCTTCGCTCCGAAGCCGCGCAGTCCGGGGAAGCCGTCGGCCTCGTCGCCCAGCAGCGCCAAGTAGTCGGGAATCGCCGCAGGCGGCACGCCGAACTTCTTCACCACCTCATCTTCACCGGTCACCAGGCGCCTGCGGCGATCGAACTGCACGACCCGCTCCCCCTCCACACACTGGGCGAGGTCTTTGTCGGGGGTACAGATGAGAACCTGCTCGACGCGCTCGTCGGCGGCGGCCAGCGCGGCCCCGGCGGCCAGTGCATCGTCGGCCTCGTACTCGGTCATCGGCCAGACGACCAGGCCCAGGGCGCGCAGCGCGTCCTCGAGCAGGCTGAACTGCGAGAGTAGGTCTTCGGGCACGCCGGAACTGTCCTTGTAGTCCTCCCACAACTCGTTGCGGAACGACTCGACGACGTGGTCGGTGGCCACGGCGATGTGGGTCGCGCCCTCGCTCAGCAGCGAGAGCATCGAGCGCAGCACGCCGCGGGTCGCCGCCACCTCCTGCCCTGCCGCGTTCACGTGATTCGGCAATGCGAAGTAGTGGCGGAAGAGCTCGTAGGTCCCGTCGACCAAGTGGACCTTCACGTCGCGCCCGCTCCCAGTGCGGCGAGCACCTTGGCGAGCACTTCTTTGCGCCGCTTCAGCATGTCACGGAAGTCCTTGCGGTCCGTACTGGCGATCTCCATGCGCAGCTCCGAGTGCGCCGTCGGCAGGATCTCGAGAACACACCGCGCTCCTCATCCAACAAGTCGAGCTGGATCATACCCTCGCCTCCAGAGTTGACAAAGTTGCGGCCCGAGGCAATGCGGCTTTATAATTAAGTGCCTACCCGTCTACCCCCCGTCAACACTTTGGACGCTCGAGCCCTGCGACGCGGGCCGCTCTTGCCTTGCCCGCGTACCGCAGCTGCTCGGCCGCCACGTCCAAGCCTTCGGATCACTCCGCTACGTAAGGAGGGAGCCGCATGCGTAGAGTCCCGAAGCTTGAAGCCCTCGCCTTAGTCGCCGGGCTGGTGGTCTTCGGATGCACCGATAGCGAGGGGCCGCTCGAGCCGCCGGTCAGTGCCTTCCTGGCGCCGCAGCTCCAGATGGTCGACGGCGAAGTCGTCGCCAACCTGATCGCCGGGCAGTATATCGATGCGGGCGATGTGCGGCTGTGGAACGATGCCGACTACATCTATGTCGAGCTCGCCACCGCCGGCGACTGGTGCCTGATGGAGACGCACCTTCACGTCAGTGAGGTGCTGGGCGACATCCCGCAGACGAAGATAGGGAACCCGATCCCCGGTCGGTTCGATTACGCTGAGGCGCACGACTGCGCTACGGCCTACACTTACCAGGTTCCGCTCGATTGGGACGTCGGTACCGCGCTGGTCGTGGCCGCGCACGCCGAGCTGGCGAGCCCCAGTGCTACGGAGACGGCGTGGGCCCGCGACGCGGACAACCTCGAGTTCCCGGGCAAGAACTGCGCGACGTACATCGGATTCGAGGTGCAGGAACTCGAGATCCACGTCCTGCTCTACTACGGCCACGACGGATACGGCCCCGGGAAGTTTCCACATGGCGGCGGCGACCTGTACTGGCTCAAGAGCCACTACGAGTCGATGGGCGCCATCGTCGACTATACGGACCAGTGGCCGGATGACCTCGGGCTCTACAAACTCGTCCTGCTGAACAGCATGGGCTATCCGTTCCCCACGCCGAACAGCTTCTTCAGCGCCGACCAGAAGGCGGCGCTCTTGGCCTTCGTGCAGAGCGGCCGCAGGCTGGTGGTGATGACCGATCACAGCGGGTACTTCGGCATGGAGCCCTTCAACGACCTGCTATCCTTCCTCGGCGTGGGGATACAGATAAACGGCGACCTGGCTTTGCCCGACGCCGACTTCTGCGCACCGCTCTTCGACATCACGCCTCACCAGGTAACCCAGGGGATGACATCGATCGACGCGTCGGCCGTGGCCAGCCTGACGCTGTCAGGCACAGCGGTGAGCCTCGCCCGCGTCGACCCGGCGCCGTACAGCTGCAGCACCCCCGCGGGTGACGCCGTGAACGGCGCCACCTGGTTAGCCGTGGACCAGGTAGGTGACGGTGACGTGGTCGTCTTGGCCGATCAGCAGGTCGTAGACGACTTCGGCTACAGCGACCCTGGGGGCGATGGCTGGGGCGGTCTGCAGCTGGCCAACAATCTGATCAACTACTAGCTGCCGACCCCGCCCCGAACGCACGGGCCCGACGCTTCGGCGTCGGGCCTTTCCTTTGCCCGGTCTCTCCACGCCCCCGCACGGCGACATCCGCGCTCGCCTGTGAACGGAGTACAACCTTGGGAACAGAATGGCGCGCCGCCGGCCGCGCGGCCCGCCTGGGCATTTCACTAACCGTGCGCGTCGTAAGCACATGACACTTCCAGCCGATCCGGCCTGCTTGTTGCACCGCGTCGGTCCCGATGCCGCCCTCTCCCAGCGACATCGATATGCAGACACTCGAAGCGCAGCACCGCTCGGCCAAGCGGTTGCCGGCCGTCTGCCGCGCTCTCAGACGTTGACGAGAACGGAGGCCGGCAGGGCAGTTTCGCTTCTGTTGCTCCTGGTCGTTCTCGCTTGCGAGGCAGCGGATGAAACGCTGGAACCGAACGATCCCGGCGGTCCGCCAGCTCTCCCAGGCGGGGGTCCCACCGCGGGCGTTTGGATCGGCCGGGAAGAAGTGGCTGCACTGCCGGCCTCAGGAACTGCCTGAGGACACCTCACTTGACCGTGCTCACGGCGAGCCGTACGTTGGGCGCCCGCATTCGCCCCGCACTATAGAGGATCGCAGACAAAGCGAGACTCTGACCAGGAGAACGACGGATGCCACAGCTCGGCGAGGTGTCGGCCAGCCCCAAGTTCGAGGACCTGATCAACAAGACGGTAAACCATGCGCTGTATAGTGTCAGCGATGGAGAGGTCCTGATACCATTCGTGATGACGCTGGAGAAGGGTGAAGACCATCTCTACCGCCTGGTGGCGGACGACATGCCCGCGGTACAAGAGATGCTGAAGGATATCGTCACCAGCGAAGAAAAGAATATCGACGCCTACGCGTTCGCCTGGGACGTTCTGGTCTCCACAAAGGACAGCGACGTGAAGCGGGACGCCATCCTCGTGGAGGGCGCCGAACGGGACTCCGATCTGGGCGTAATCGTGATGCAGCTATATCAGAAGGCGGGAGAGGGGCTGGAGTTCGGACCTATCGGCGACCCCGAGGTGGTGGGCCATCCGCCGCCACGCTTCGGCGGAGCGCCTCTCGATGCCGCAGCGGTGAGAGAGCGGTTCTCCGACGAGGAATGGGACAGGCTGCTCCTCGCTCCATACCTGGTGTTCCTTACCGTGGCGGCCGCCGACGGGGACGTCGACAGCGAGGAGATCGAGTCGTTCGTCGATGTCCTAGCCAACGCGGCGGCGTACCGGGACGACCTGCTCCGCGCGCTCCTGCTCAGCACTAGGGACGACGCGATATCGATCATCAAGTCGCTGGTATCGGAGCCGAAGGACGTGAAGGAAGAGTTGCCGGCCATCGCCGCGATCGTAGACGAGGTTCTGGAAGAGGGTCAAGCGGAGTCGTTCAAGAAGTCGCTCTTCTTCGTCGGCACGCAGGTCGCCGCTGCGTCCGGCGAGGGCATATTCGGACCCGACAGCAAGGTGAGCGAAGGCGAAGCGACGGCGATGGCGCTGATCGCCATGCTGCTGGACGTCGAGATGTAGGATCCCATCCGTGCGCGAGCTGCTCCGGAAGCTCTAGACCGAGCTGCCCGCCGACACCTCGGATCGCTCGCCGCCGGACCTCCTGCGAGCCATCGCCAGAGCCCACAATGTGCTCGCGCTCAAGGGAGAGGGACTCGTTGACACTCCTGCATTCACCGATCCGACCTTCTCCGACGCCGTCGGGAGCTCGAAGGGGCGCTGCCGGCACGTAGGCGTCAGGCTTCCACCTCCCGGTCCCTCATCAGGCTCTGCGCCGCCGTAACGCCCGATTGCAGGCACGGCTGGTAGCCGCCGCCCGGATTGGTCCAGGCCGAGGCGAAGTAGAGCCCCTCGAACGGCGGCGTGTTGGTCAGCCGGGTCATGAAGGCGTTGGCCAGCGACTGCTCGTAACCGTAGATGGCGCCTTCAGGGTTACCCGTATACCGCAGGTTGGTGAGCGGCGTGCCGATCTCGATGACCTCGATCATCGAGCTCAGCCCGGGGATCACCCGCTCCTCGGCCCGCCGGATCAGCGTCGCCGCGATGCGCTCCTTCTCGGCGTTGTAGGCGTCCTTGCGACCGGCGAAGTAGTCGGCTTCGTATTTCCGCCACGGCTCGTAGCCGCTCAGCATCAGAACCGCGATCGTCGAGGTACCGGGCCGCGAGTAGCCCTCAAAGGCGTTGTCGTAGACGGTCACGCCGATGTCGCTCTCGGCGGGATCACAGGCCAGACAGGCCTCATAGGCTTTCTCCGGGTCGTAGCCGCTCTGCACGAAAATCTCGTATCCGGCGACCGCGCCGCGGATCTCCCGGTTGAGCCCCAGCCAGACGCCGAAGTTGGATAGCGACGGCCGGTAGGACGCGAGCCTCTCGAGATACTCACGCTGTTCGTCGGTTCGGATCGCTCCCGCGCCGAGCATCTCCATCGTCGCCGGAACACTGGCGTTGGAGATGACCGCCTGCGCCTCAAGCTGCCGGCCGTCGCTCAGCGTCACGCCGGAGACGGCGCCGTCCTCCGTAGTGATGGACGAAGCTTTCGTGCCCAGCATCACCGTGCCGCCGGCCGATTCGATGGCTTCCATCAACGCGTTGCTGAGATCCTGGGAGCGGTCGCGGATGTAGTGGCCGCCGAAACGCAGGTACCCGGCGGTGGCGATGCAATAGTAGAAAGCGGAGAGCCTCGACGGCGGCAGCCCGTAATAATGCCAGAAGGCCGACAGAATCGAGCGTGCCCTCGCGTCCTGCACGTGCTCATCCAGCACGTCGGCCAGCGTCTTGTTGCGAACGCCCCACATCTTCCTGTGGGTGAGCGGGAAGGTGACCCTGTTCCACCACGAGTCGGGATCGAACTCCCGCAGCCCCTCCTCCAAGATGCCGGCCATCACGCCGAAGAAGTCGCGGATCCCATCTTCCTCGCCCGGGAAGAGTTGCACGAGCTGCTCGACGATCGCCTCAGGGTCGCGCTGCGGCCAGCTCAGGTCGTGATCGAGCGTGATGATCCGACAGAGCTCCGGGGTCTCGACCGTTTCGACCTTGTCCAGGATGCCCGCCGACTCCAGAGTCGCTCGCAGCCCGCCCTGCGCACTGGCCGTCTGGTGGAGCGAGACGTCGAAGTCGAACGGCCCGCGCTGGAATGTGGTGGCGTAGCCGCCGGGCTTGATGTGCTGCTCGACGAGCGTCACCGGGAAGCCGCGCCGGGCCAGATGTGCCGCGGCGCTGAGGCCGCCGAGTCCGCCACCGATGACGATGACCGGCAGGAGCTGCTTCGACCCGAGCTCCGCCGCCATGGCGTCGAGCTGCCGCGGATCGATCGCCAGCGCGGCGGTGCTCGCCGCGACCAGCTTCAGGAAGTCTTTGCGGGAGATGCCTCGCTCGAGCTCGCTAACCACGACAACCTCCTCTCGCCTATTCCAGCCGTACCCGCCCTCGCCGAATCGATCCTAGCGTGACGGCAAGATCCGGATCGGCGTCCTCAAGGATCGCCACAAACTGCCGGTCACCCGAGGCAAACTGCTCCCGGAACGCGGCTCGAGCAAGCCGGGACGGGGCCGGGTTGGCGCTTAAGGCGGGGCTTGGATGAACGGCCGGAGACACGTATGTTTCTAGTCTCGCCGGCGCGAGGCGCTCCCCCGCCTAGCCAGAGAGGGACTCGTCATGTCCCCGGCAAATCCCTTCCGATCTTTCACTTATGCCCTGCTCGCCCTGGCCACGGCCGCCAGCGCTTGCTCGGACGTCACGGGCCTGGAACGCGAGTTGGAGGATAACCGCGCGCTCTGGGAGTCAGAGGGACCGGCGTCGTACAGCTTCGACTACCACGTCGTCTGCTACTGTCTGCCGGAGGTGACCCGGCCGGTGACGATCACCGTGCAGCACGGCGAGGTCGTGAGCGTGACTTACGTCGATACCGGTGAGCCGGTGGATACGCCCTGTCTCTGCGACTACCCGACCGTCGACGACCTGTTCGACGAGATCGAGAGCGTGCTCGCCGAGGACCCCTACTCGGTGCGCGTGGACTACGACCCGGAGCTCGGTTACCCGGCGGATTTCTTCGTCGACTACGATCTACAGATCGCGGACGAGGAGTGGGGGTTCGACGTCCTGCGGCTCGACCCGCTTCCCGGCTAGCCAAGGAGCTGGATGGAGAGCTCGGCGCTAACAAGTGCTGAATACACTCGCCGGTTGATCGAGCCGGCGCTGGTCCTCAGGAGCACCCTGAGGATCGCGGTCTTCGCCGCGCTCATGGCGGCTATCCTGTTTTTTAGCGCCGGTCGCATGGATTGGCCGATGGCGTGGGTGTACATCGGGCTGTTCAGCGCCTCTTCGCTCGTCAGCTCGCTCATACTTCTTCTGGGCGACCCGGCACTTTGGGCCGAGCGCACAGGAGTCAAGGCGGACGTTCGCAGTTGGGACAAGGTGCTCGCGCCTCTCGTCATCGTGTACGTGCCGATAGCGATGTGGGTGGTGGCGGGCATGGACGTGCGGCACGGCTGGTCGACGCCGCTGCCGTTCGAGCTCCAATTGGGGACGCTGGCGGCCGCCGTTCCGGGCATCTGCCTGGCCAACTGGGCGATGAAGTCGAACGAATTCTTCTCGCTCTATTTCCGCATCCAAAAAGAAAGAGGCCACCACGTGGTCAGCGGCGGCCCCTACCGATATGTGCGCCATCCGGGCTACGCCGGCGGTCTCGCCTTCAACCTGGTGACGCCGATACTGCTCGGCTCACTCTGGGCCTTTATCCCAGTGGGTCTCATCGCCTGCCTCTTCGTCCTGCGCACCGCGCTGGAGGACCGAGCCCTACGAGCCGAACTCGACGGCTACGGGGACTACACCCAGCGCGTTCGCTACCGCCTGCTGCCGGGGGTTTGGTAGCTAGTTGGGGGTCAAACAGAAGACGTCCTGGTCGGCGAGGCCCGCCACCATGACCTCTTTTGCGGTACCGTAGTAGATGCCCGCGGAGTAGGATCCGAAGACCTCGCTTGGCACCTCCGCCATGAGCTGTCGCACGAAACTCGCGATCCCGCGCATGGCTTCGCACGTCGCCTGCAGCGCCGGACCGTCCCTGTACCGCGTGAAGAAATCAAAGCTCACCAGGTTCAGCTCGTCGTCCACATGCACCTTGTAGCTGCCGAACACCGGCTGGCCACCGTCAACGGTCAGACGCTCGAGGTTACGCTCGAAGTAGTCGGCCATCCGTCCCTTGAACAGCTGCAACTGATTCCTGCCGTACACGAACGGGAGCCGTAGAAACTGGGCGTACACATAACCGCGCGGCTCGCCGTCCACGGTCACTCGGTACCAACCGCCCGCGTACTCGCGAACCTCGACTGTCTGGCCGCGTTCCAGGTAGCCGACCAGCGAGCAGCCCGTGGATCGGCAGCGGCGCACGTTGAGCCGGTCCGAGATTACGATCATCGTACTCGGCGCCGTAGGCCCCAACGCCTCCAGCGGCAGCGTGCCGTGCAACCGCCCACCCGAATAGTAGTCGACCCCCAAGTCGTCGGGGACGTCTGACAGGTCCACAAACACGGTGTCCCCGCGGTCCAAACCCCGGGTACCCCAGACTACGACCATCTCGGTGAGCCCGGCCGGGGGGCCGACCTCCGGCGGCACGTCGCTGCCCGACTGCGCCTTGCAGGCGGCCACGGCGATGGTCAACAAGAGCCAGGCCCGCGATCGCTTCATCATCCTGTGTGGTCCTTTCAGCTCGTCGTTCGCCGAGATTACGGACCACAAAGTCATAGGACTGCACCCCGTTTGTCCAGCCCCGGCGCACTCGCCGACTGGCCTATCCAGCGCCGACTCGAAAAGCGCTTCGATCCTCTCACGTCGGTTGGGGCTCATTCGCTCGATGTCGACGCGGGTCGGGCTCGGCAGGCTCGCTCACCTGCTATCTCGCGGGTCCGCCGACTCCACCGGAGAGCGACCGGTAGAGCCAGGCACGCGCCTTCACCCAGTCGCGGCGCGCGGTACGGTCAGACACGCCCAATACAGCCGCGACCTCCTGCTCCTCCATGCCGGCGAAGAACCTGTACTCCACCACGCGGCGCTGCCGTGGGTCCAGCCCCTCCAGCGCCAGTTTCAATGCCAGGATCTCTTCGGGGCTGGATTCCACTGCGGCATCGCCGTCACCTAGCGTCGTACACTCCATACCGCCGCCCCGCTTCGCCCGCTTCCTGCGCCGCGCGTGGTCCACCAGCACCTGCCGCATCGCCCGGGCGGCTATCGCGAGGAAGTGGGCCCGGTCCGTCGCACTCGCCGTCCCGCTTCCGGCGAGCTTCACGTAGGCCTCGTGGACGAGGCCCGTGGCACTCAGCGTATGTGCCGCCTGCTCCCGCTCAAGCTGTCGCCGCGCCAGGACCCGCAGTTCCTCGTATACCAAGGGCAGCAGCCGGTCGAGCGCCTCACGCTCGCCGCCCCGCGCCGCTCCGAGGAGCCGCGTCAATTCACCCTGCTGACTGGCGTAGCTGGTGGTCATTCCTTCCTGCTAACGCTCGTTCCCGTCCAAGGGATCCATCGGAAGGGAGCCGGGCGCACCCGGGCAATTCCTGATACAAGTATGACAATTAAGCTGGGTACACGCCCGACTCGGATCAACGGATGCGGCACGGCGAAACGCACCGCTAGGACGCAGGCGCCCCGGACTTCGGACCCCCGAGTACCAAAGCCGCCGCCAGCATGCCCATCGCCAGACAGCCGGTCCACAGAGCCGGCGGGCTGACCGAGTAAACCGCGGCACCCAAAGCAGGGCCGAGAACGAGGGCGACCCCGAAGCTGAACCCCCAGGCGCCCTGGTAGCGACCCCGGAGGTGCGCCGGTGCGACGTCGGCGACATACGCCCCGGCCACCGGCATGAAACTGATCTCGCCGAGCGTCCAGACGACCACTGCCAGGGCCAGCACCGCGAACGTGCCGGCGATTCCGGTCATACCGAAACCGGCGCCAAGCAGCAGCAGTCCCACCGCCATGACCGGACGGGGCGGCAGGCGCTGGGTGATCGACACGATGGGCAACTCGAAGAACACGATCAGCAGCCCGTTCAGCGAGATGAGCGAGCCGTAGGCGGCGCTGGATAGGCGTGTGCTGACCTCCATCGCAAAGGTCGTGAAGACCTGCACGAGGACGACCGCCCCGGCGATCGTCGCCAGCAGGAACAGTAGGTAGCCGCGGTCCGCCAGCATCACGCGCAGCCAATTCCCTTCCTCGCCTTCTTGCTTCTTCGGCTGACCCCGCGGTAGCGCGAAAAGGGCCATCAACCCAAACACCGCAGAAGTCAACGCATCACCGACGAAGAGCAGGAAGAACGACCGCTCGGCGAGGAAGCCGCCCACTGCCGGGCCCGCGGCGAACCCGGCGTTCACCGCCAGACGGTTCATGGCGAACGCGGGAACGCGCTGGCCGGCCGGGGTCAGGTCGGCGAGCAGGGCGCCCGCCGCAGGGCGGTAGAGCTCCGAGGTGAAGCCGGCCAGCCCAGCAAGCAGGATGATGACCGTTAGGCTCTGCGCCTGAGATAGGCCCAGCATGGCGGCGGCGGACCCGAACATGGAGAGGGCGATGGTGTTTCGGCGTCCCGCCCGGTCCGCCAGGTAGCCGCCCACCGGCTGGGATATGAGGGCTCCGATGCCGTAGGCGCTCAGCGCGATGCCGGCCTGGGCCGCCGAATGACCCTCGCGCGTCACGTAGACGGCCATGAAGACGAGGACGAAGCTGCCGAACTTGCTGATGAACGTACCGGCGAACAGCAGCCACGCGGCACGCGGCAGCATCCTTATGCTTCTACGCAGGGTGGGACGATCGAGTCCCAAATGTACCGAGCTCCTCCTGGTTCCGTCCGGCCTGAGGATCAGGAGTTGCGCCGCAGCTCAGAGGGAACGTACAACTTGGCTAAACTCGTTTACAGGCTGGCCGAACCACGACGGACAACGATCGGACTATGACTAAACGCCAACCGCACGCCTTCCAAGACTGCTACCCAAGCGACGTGGCCCACTGTTACGGCTGCGGCCGCCTGAACCAGCGCGGGCACCAACTCAAGACCTACTGGGACGGTGAGGAGTCGCTGACCAGGTTCACGCCGCGACCGTACCACACGGCGATCCCCGGCTACGTCTACGGCGGCCTGATCGCCTCGCTCGTCGATTGCCACGGCACCGGCACCGCCGCCGCCGCCGCCGCACGAGCCGCCGGCCGGCAGCCCGAGGCGGAGCCTGCGCCCCCGGCCCAGATGCCCCGCTTCGTCACCGCATCGCTACAGATCGACTACCTGCGCCCGACCCCGCTCGGTCCCGAACTGGAGATCCGCGGCACGATCAAGGAATCGAGCGAGCGGAAGGTCGTCGTCGAGGCGACGGTGTCGGCGGAGGGACAGGTCACAGCGCGGGGCACCGTCGTCGCGGTGCGGATGCCCGAGGGGATGGCTGGCCCTTAGTCGACGGACTCCTCGCTCACCGGCGCTCGGTACGCCGGCGGTGTCTTGCCCGTGCCAGAAAGAGGATCGGATGCCCCCCGGTCGCGCTCGAGGCTCTGCTCCCCCTATCTCTCGACGATTCGGAATTGAGCATCGAGTTCCGCGAGCACGGTCCGGAAAGCGCTATACTCCAACTCCTGCGTCGGCAGCATCGCCGGACCCACGAAGCCCTGCCGGCGCATCTCGTCAGCCTTCCCCTGCGCCTTGAGCCGGGTCGCATCCCAAACGGGGTTGCCGAATACGTCCACGCCCTCGGACAACTTCCCGTCTTTGGTGACCGAGTAGGCCATGCAGGCGACCAGCGGGATGCAGTAGGCGCTGGTGATCGCCGTGTTGATCGGTGCCGGCATGATCGGCATGTGGTGGCTGCCGCGGGCGTCACCGGCGACGAAGTGCGCGGTGAAGTATGGGCTTACCACCTCTTCGGGCGCCGGGAAGATGCCCTGGGTACGGACGATGCACACCGGATCGTCCTTGCCCTTGTACTCGCCGGCGATGGTGTGGAGCCGGTCGGTGGAGACCGCCCCCACCTGCTGCTCGGGGTAGAGGCGCGAGTAGATCGCCTTGATGCCGAACCGGTTCTCATCGCGCAGCAGGATGGCGAGGTCGATGTGCTGCTCCGGCGACTCGAGCTCGATGATCCGGTCGGCGCCGGCGTGCTCCATGTCGATGACCGTGAAGCGGAAACCAGGTTTCATCTTGGGGAGCATCAGCCCCGCGTTGAAGAGCGGGCTGGTGAACACCGTCCAAAGCGGGAAGTTGAACGCGCCGGGCCCACACTTGTCGGCAGTGAAGATCAGGAACGGCTCCGCCGGACGCTCCTTCGCCGTCTCGTCGAAGCTGATCTCCGCCGCCCCGGGGCCGGCGCCGCGGACGTTGCCGGACGGCGCGTCCTTCAATAGGTCCTGGCCCGCCCCGTAAAGCCCATCCTCCTGGGCGATCGCGGTGGCAACGGTGAACACGTCCCAGGCGAAGTTGTGGACCTCGGGGTTATCGCTACCCTTGCCGTGGATCATGAGCAGGCAGATGTCGTCGCCGCAGTGGGTGACGTCGAAGTCGAGGATGAGACCGCGCTCGACGGCCCCACTGAGCTCGGCCCGTGATGCCTCCATCATGCGCTTTGACGGCCGGGTGTGGCCGCCGATGCTCCCCACGTCGGCCTTGATGGCGCTGACCGTGAGCATTGCACCCCCTTTGCAGTAGAATCGCCGCTCGCTCCTTAATACTCTAACGTCGCAGCTCTTAGTTTGCGATATCGTGGCCGCATCCGCCAGGAAGGCACCCCGACGACGGGGGCAAGAAGAAGCCCTGCCCGGCTCTGGCGGCCGGGCAGGGCTCTGTGGGTGGCGTCGCAGCCCTCGCAGAGCGACCTTCGACGGGCTAATCGGAAGACGAGAATATCTCCCCGATCGTATCGGCAATCGACCCGAACACGTCACGCGAGCCTTTGCCGTCACCGGGTTGGAGCTTATCATCCTTGCCGGAACGCAGGACGGCGATCACGGTGTCCTCCGTGATCTCGTCTTCGTCGCGCTCCCCAGATCTCGACAAACTCTCGAACTGGAGATTCCAGACTGCGGAGAGATCTATGTTGTCGAACCAGACGCCCCTGCAGGTCTGGCAAACATCGAGCGCAAAATTCTCGCCCCGAACCCGCTCCAACTTGATAGCGCAGCGCGGACAAGTGATGACGTTCTGATGGCCGCAGGCCGGACACTCGGCCGCGTTACGGGCCATAAGGTGACCGCATGGCTCGCACTCCACCGCGTAGAGCTGCTTCTTGATCGAGATCAGGCTGCTCACAACCTCCGGGGGGCAGAAGCGCAGCTGCCGCACCTCTCCCGACTCGAACCACATGCCGCCGCACTTGTCACAGTAGTCGAGTATCAGCTCGGTCTCCGCCGACGGACTGATCTTCTGCATGTCTCCGCCGTCGCAGACCGGGCACCTTAGGCGCTTCACCTTCCTAGCCATCAATCAGCCTCCTCGCCTTCCACCAAACAGGGGTGTTGGATGTCGTCGTGCCGCGCCCTCGCGGCGCCGCCGCCGGCCGGCAGGGATCCCGGGGATTCGAGAAAGTCGGGGAGAAGGCGACGGAAACCTAAGCCCGCCAAGGGCTTGGGAATTGAGCAGCCCCGTGGGCACTGCGGTCCCACACGGCGCCAACGAGGATGTACCCGGTTAGGGCCGGGTCGTTCCGAGTGCCACGCCGACCTGGCCCGGCACGCGCCCTCCCTGGGCTGACTTGGGGAGCACCGTTGACAAGGAGCGATACACTGCTATCCTTCAGTCGCTGAGAACACCAGCGACACCTTGAGGGACCTGGCTCACGCGCAGGTCCCTTTTTGGTGTTCAGAAGGAACGCCCCAGTGGCTGTGTCAGCTGTATGCTGGCCACCCGGGCGTGTGCCCGGCGCGGGGGCAAGGTCCGCGCGACAACATGTAGTCGGTAAGTGCGGCAGTGCCGGACTCCGACCACAACACAACAAAAGGAGCACGGCAGATGCGTACTACCGGGACAGTGAAGTGGTTCAACGACAGCAAGGGCTTCGGGTTCATCACGCCCGAGGGCGGCGAAAAGGACTGCTTCGTCCACCACACCGCCATCCAGGCCGAAGGGTTCAAGAGCCTCAGCGAGGGTGAGCGCGTGGAATTCGATATCGTTCAGGGCGACAAGGGCCCAGCGGCCCAGAACGTGGTCAGGCTAGGCAGCTGAAGTCTGTACTCACTACGCTCTAGAATGGGGCCACCTCGATCAGATCGGGGTGGCCCTTTCTCTCGTGACCTAGCGCGACCAACTATCAGGCAAGCCCCGTCAACCGCTTCCCAAGCGCAGGGCACGTGCCAAGGAGCCGCCCTATGGAACGAGCCCCAGCCGACGCTGTACTGTCCACTGGGGCTCGGCTTTAGCCGGCTGGGCTCAACCGGAGATCTTGGCGATGGCGTCAGCTCTTACCAGAGCGTAGCCAACGTTGTTGAAGTTGTAGCGCGCCACCGTCTCGTACAGCTCGCGCGCCTGCTCTGCGTTGCCGGCGCCCTCGTGCGCCACGGCCTTCATGTAAGTCATGTAGATGTCGGTGGGGACGCCCTGCTCGAAGTGGGCGAGCGCCGCCTCGTGATTACCCTGCAATAGCTCGATCTGACCCAGCAGATCGTGGGCCGGCTCGTGCTTCCGCGGGTTCTGGTCGGGCTCGACCAGCTCCATGTACTCCTGCGCCTTCGCGCTGGCCGTCGCGTAGTCGCCCCGGAAGGCGGCGAGCCAGCCCTCATTCAACGCCATAACGCCCAGCTGAAAACGGCGGACCCGGTCCGTGCCGAACTCGTCCGCCAGCTCCATCCTGAGCGCTGCTTCCTGCTGGAGCGCGTGTTCCGTCACTTCGAACATCCGGTGGTGCAGCGCGATGAACGCCGCGGTCGACAGCGCGAAGATCTTCGCGCCCCGTGCGTTGGGAACGTTCATCCCATCGATCGCCTGCAGGTGCTCGTTTAGCTCATCGATGGCGGCCTGCGGATCACCGGCATACACGCTGACATGCGCTCGGTATACCGCGTAACTCGCCTGCTCGTTCGGCGTACCGAGGGCGATAGCAGCGTCGTAGTCGGCGCGCGCCTCGTCGTAGTTACCCAGGAACGAGTTCACGTGGCCCCGCTGCTGGAGCGGCGAGCCGTTCGTCGGATCCAGCTCGGCCGCCCGCGTGTACGCGTCGCGAGCCTGCTCGAGCTCATTCTGCGCACGGTAGACGTCGCCCAGCATGTCGTGCGGCATCGGCTCGCCGGGCGCGAGCTCCACCGCACGCTGCGCGTACTCCTCGGCCCGGGTGAAATCCTTCGGATCGAGGAACAGATAGGAGTTCGCAAGCTGGACGTACGCCGGGACCAGCTCCGGCGCCAGCTCCGTCGCCCTCGTCATGGCGGCGCGCGATTCGACGTTCTGGCCCAGCGTCGCCTGGACCCCGGCCAGCGCCAGCCAGGCACGCGGGCTCGCCGACTCGATCTCGACTAGCCGCTCCGCCGACTGCAACTGCCCCTGCACGTTGTTCTCGAGCCCTTTCTGGGCGATATCGACGAGCAGCCGCTCCGCCTCGCTGGCGCCCTCGGCCAGGCCGGCCGCGGTCTCCAGGTTCGTGCGGAACTCTTCAGGCGACTGGGCGGTGTTGGCGATCCGTAGATACGCCATGCAGAACTGGGGGTCTTTCTCGACCGCTTGCCTGAAGTGCGCGTTCGCTTCCTCTGTCCTCCTCCCCATGTCCATGGCATGCTGACCGCGCATGAAGTCCTGCATCGCCTCTTCCGACGACGTCGTGACGGGCATGGTCATGACGACATCGGCCGTCGCCATCTCCATTCTGCCCGCCTGCTCTTGCTGACATCCCGCCAGGGGCAGGAGCGCCAGAATCGCGATGACCGGTTTGCTCGATGCTCTCATGTAAACCTCCTGAGATGGGTGGCTTGGGAGCGTGGTCCTGTTGATCTGCCTTCCAGGGCGCGCCGCAGGCCGCAGGAACAGCAGTCTCCGCGGTTTGCGGCTCCAGGTGCGGAATAGCATAAGGAGAGCCCCCCTCGCAGTGGGGCCAGGCTTCCCGGGTCCTCAGTTGTGTTAGAGTTGCCAATATCGGGGCACCGCCTCGGTGAGGCAACAAGCAGCAGGAAAGCCCGGGTGCTCGCTTCGAGCGCCCGGGCTCTTGCATGGTGATCCTGATGGACTTAGCTGGACTCGCTCGCCGCCTCGCGCAACAGGTTACGCGCGATCACCAGGCGCTGGATCTGGTTCGTGCCCTCGTAGATCTGAGTGATCTTCGCGTCACGCATGTACTTCTCGATCGGGTAGTCCTTGCAGTAACCGTAGCCGCCGAACAGCTGGACGCAGTCGGTCGTCACCTTCATAGCGACGTCGGTGGCAAACAGCTTGCACATCGCAGAGACCTTACTGATGTTCTTGTGCCCCGAATCGATGGTGCGGGCGGCGGTGTGTACGAGCTGGCGGGCTGCCTCGATCTGCGTCGCCATGTCGGCAAACATCCACTGGACCCCCTGGAACGAGCTGACCGACTGGCCGAACTGCTGACGCTCGTGGGTATACTCCATGGCCAAGTCGAGCGCGCCCTGGGCGAGTCCCACCGCCTGCGCCGCGACGCCGGGGCGAGCCCGGTCGAGGGTGATCATGGCGTGCTTGAAGCCGCGCCCCTCTTTACCGCCCAGCAGATTATCTGCGGGCACCCGGCAGCCTTCCAGGTGGATCTCGACCACAGGCACACAGCGGATCCCCATCTTGTCCTCATGCTTGCCCACGCGGTAGCCCGGCGTCTCCTTCTCGACGACAAAGCCGGAGATGCCGCGCGCTCCGCGACCCGGCTCGGTGACCGCAAAGATCGTGTTCAGCGACGCGACGGCGCCGTTGGTGTTCCACTTCTTTTCGCCGTTGAGCACGTAGACATCACCATCGCGCTCGGCGCGGGTGATCATAGATCCCGCATCCGACCCGGCCTTCCCCTCCGACAGCCCAAAGGCGACGAGCTTCTCTCCCGCCGCGATGCCGGGAAGAAAGCGCTCCTGCTGCTCGTCGGTTCCGCCGACGATGATGGGAAACGACCCCAGTGCGTTCACCGCGAAGGCGACGCCCATGCCGCCGCAGGCGCGTGAGAACTCCTCGACCACTATACACAGGTCGAGCACACCGCCGCCCAGCCCACCGTACTCTTCGGGGATCCAGACACCAGAGAGCCCCGCTTCCTTGACCGCCTTCTGAACCTCCCAAGGGTACTCCTGAGCTACGTCGTACTTGGCGGCGAGGGGCCGCATCGTCGTCTCCGCCAGCTCCCGGGAGCGCCCCCTGAGTTCGATCTGCTTAGGGGTGTAGAGTTCCTCGATCATAGCTCGCTCGTCTTTCCGTATGTTGCGTCCAGGGGATACCGCTCTGGTAAGTCCGTCCGGACCGGAGGCCCGTCAGGACCTGGATGGGGCCAGAAACCGGGATGTGACTTCGCGGTAAGATGGGCCGGTGCGCCCCCCGGGGCAAACCGGCCCTCCGCCACCGGCGACCCCGCTAGCTCATCTCTCTGATGCGGACCTCGATCCCCTCCACCCCCTCCAGCAGCTTCACGAGCTCGTCCGGGTCCGTCCTGCCGAAGTGGTAGGGATAGAGGATCTTGGGTCGGAACGCCCGCGCCGCTTCGGCCACCATCTCCGGCGTCATGGTGTACGGCAGGTTCATCGGTAGAAAGGCGATATCGATGTCCTCGAGCGCCATCATCTCGGGTGCGTTCTCCGTATCGCCGGCTACGAAGACGCGTTTGTCCCCGAACGTGATGACGTACCCGTTGCCGTTGCCCTTCGGGTGATAGGGCTGCCCGGTCGGCCGCATGTGCACGAGGTTGTAGGCGGGAATCGCCTCGATGCCGATCCCATGCTCCGTTCGCGTCTCACCGTTCTCCATCACGATGGCGCCGTCCACTCTGCCCTCGCAGGACCGCGAGTAGATGACAACCGTCTCCTCCGTCCTGATCGCCGCGATCGCGTCGGGATCGAGGTGGTCGCCGTGCTCGTGCGTGACCAGCACGAGATCGGCGTCCGGCATCGTGCTGTAGTCCGCCTCTCGTCCCACCGGATCCACGTGGATCACCTTGCCGTCGAAGCGGAACATCAGGGTGCCGTGGCCGACGAAGGTGATGGTCAGCTCACCCGCGGCGGTCGGGATGACGTCCTGCTGGAAGGTCGCCTGCCCGTTCGCCTCGCAACCGGTGACCAGAATCAGCAGGATCGAGGCGAGCGATGTGAATGCGCGCTTTCTCATGATAACCTCCTGACGACAAGCTATTTTGCCCGCCTCCCGGCCTGCAAGTACATTCAGCGACGATCTAATGCCAGAAACCGGGAGTCGTGAGATGATGCGTCACATCCTGTTGGTCAGCGTTCCGCTTGTCCTGATCTTCGCGGGGGCGCCGCGGGCGCTCAGTGCCCAGCCCGCTCTCGAGGATCTGCGTGTCGACGCGGAAAGGATCGAGCGGCGCATCCATGAACTGTCGGAGTTCGGCCGGAACCCGGACGGCAGCAACGGCCGGGTGGCCTTCAGCGATGCCGACGTCCAGGGCAGAGAGTACATTATTTCCCTAATGCGCGAAGCGGGTCTCGCGGTGCGCCTCGATGCGGCCGGCAACATCATCGGCCGGCGCGAGGGCCGGGACCCAGAGGCTCGCAGCATCATGTTCGGGTCGCACATCGACGCCGTGCCCCACGGCGGCAACTACGACGGCGACCTCGGGGTGATCGCCGCCATCGAATGCGCCGAGGTCCTGCGCGAGAACGATATCAAGACCCGCCATCCCCTCGAGGTCATAGTCTTCGTCGACGAGGAGGGCGGCCTGACGGGCAGCCGGGCCGTCATCGGGACGCTGACGCCGGACGCCCTCGCCGCCGTCACCCACAGCGGCAAGACGATTCGCGAGGGCATCCGCTTCCTGGGCGGCGACCCGGATCGCCTCGACGAAGCGAGGCGCTGGGAAGGTGAGATAGCGGCGTTCATCGAGCTTCACATCGAGCAGGGTGGCAGCCTCGACTCGCAGGGGGTCGAGATCGGGGTCGTCGAGGGGATCGTCGGCATCGAGTGGTGGGATGTGACGATCGACGGCTTCGCCAACCATGCGGGCACCACACCGATGGACCAGCGGGCCGATGCGCTGCTCGCCGCCGCCCGCCTGATCATCGCGGTGAACGAGATCGTCACCGGGACCCCCGGCCGGCATGTCGGCACGGTCGGGCGAATCCGGGCCGAGCCTGGCGCTCCCAACGTCATCCCCGGTCGCGTGGTGATGAGCCTCGAACTTCGCGACCTATCCGCCGAGACGATCCGCTCGCTGTTCGCGGAGATAAGAGCGGAGGCTGAGCGCATCGCCGGCGAAAGTGGGACGCGCTTTTCCTTTTCGCATCTCGACGTCAGCGCGGTTCCGGCGCCGACGGATCCGCGCATCCGGCGGGTGATCGCCGAGACCGGCGAGCAACTCGGCCTCAGCTATCAGCTGATGCCGAGCGGGGCGGGCCACGACGCTCAGGACATGGCCCGCATCGCGCCGACCGGGATGATCTTCGTCCCCAGCGTCGGCGGCATCAGTCATTCTCCCGAGGAATACACTCGCCCGGAGGACATGGCGAACGGCGCGAACGTTCTATTGCAGACGATCCTCGCGCTGGACCGGGAGGCGCTGAACTAGCTACTGAAAAAGACGATCGCAGCCTCTGGTCGTACAGGCCAAGACGGCTGGGAGGAGCCGGGGGACCGACGAGCGGAGTTGGTTCTAGCGACCCGGCTCCGATTCTCAGGCCACACCTGCGGGTGAGTTGCCCGATATCCTGGCGGGAAGCACCGACCCTGAGTGCCGAGTCGACCGGAGCGAGCGATCTCCCGGCTCCGACCACCCGCGCACCATCTTGCACCGGCCTCGCGGGGCGGGTAAGATGCGCCGCTGACGAACCCAACGCCCAATCCAACTCGCGATCACGTTGGTCAGTTTCACAGGATTAGACTGGTTCTGGGCCGCTGCCTTCCTGCTGCTGATGGTGGGAGGCGCGTTCCTATTTTACCGTCTAGCGCGGCGCTCCGAGTCCGACTTCTTCCTGGCCGGCCGCGGCCTTCCCTGGTGGCTGCCGGCGTCGTCGGTGTTCAGCACCCACACGGCGACGGACACGCCGATGTGGGTGACGGGTGTCATCTACGCTCACGGGTTGCGCGGCCTCTGGTACACGTTCTTCACGGCGTGGACCGCGATCGCCTCGTTCGTCTCCGCCCGCATCTTCCGCCGCTCGCTCGCCTACACGCAGGCGGAATGGCAGGTGATGCGGTTCGGCGGCCTCGGTGCGGAGCTCTTGCGCGGCTGGATGGCAGGATGGCAGGTGTTCATGAACATGTTCATCCTCGGCTGGGTGGGCATCGCCATGGGCAAAGTGGGAAGCCTGGTGTTCGGCTGGCCGGTCTGGGTGGGGCTGGTGATCCCCAGCGCCATCACCGCCATCTACACGCTGGCCGCCGGTTACTGGGGCGTGGTGATGGGCGATTTCCTGCAGGGGATCGTGGCGATATTCGCTATCGCGCTCGTTACGGTAGTCGGCCTCTGGGCGGTGGGTGGTCCCGGTGCGGTCTCGGCGCGGCTGATCGAGATGGGCGAAGCGTGGCGGCTCGACATGTTCGCTTTCACGGGCCTGTTCAGCGGTGACTTTCCCGCCGCCTGGTGGCTGACGATGCTGGTGATCGCCGTAATCGGCGGTTTCGGGATGGGCACGAGTATCGACTGGTACGTCGAGGCGCAGCGGATCCAGTCGGCGAAGACGGTGCGCGATGCGAGTTACGGGCTGTGGGCCGGCGGAGCGCTCACCCTCGTACGCAACGGTCTCTGGGCCGCCGTCATCCTCGCCTTCTTCGTCCTGGCGCCCAACATCGCCGACGTGGCCGACTACGAGCTGGGCTGGTTCCGGATGGGCTTCGAGCTTTTGCCGGTGGGCATGGTGGGCGTCTTCATGGGTGCCATCCTGGCGATCCACCTGTCGACGATATCGAGCCACCTGAACCTCGGCGCGCTCTACTTCACCCGCGACCTCTACCAGCGCTACGTTAACCCCAAAGCCTCGGAACGCCGGCTCGTGTGGATGGGCCGGGCGGCGACCTTCGTTCTGCTGCTGGGCTCTTTCTTCTACGGCCTGATGATGGAGGAGATCACCAGCTGGCTCATATTCGCGCTCTGGCTGATGATGGCGGGCATCTGGCTGCCCAACATCCTCCAGGTCGTCTGGTGGCGCTTCAACGCCTGGGGCTACCTGGCCGCCTGGATGGCGAACCTCGGCGTGTCCTGGCTGGTCGTCTGGATCTTTCCGGCGTTCGGCGTCATACCGTCGCTGCCCGACCACGGACAGTTCTGGCTGCTGATGGCGTTGGGCGCCATCGTGTTCATCCCGGCCACCTTGCTCACCGCACCCGAGAAGATGGACCACCTGGTCCACTACTACGTGCAGACGCGACCGCTGGGCTGGTGGGGGCCCGTACAGCGCGAGGCGGAACGCCGCGGGCTGATCGCCCCGGAAACGAAGCCCCAACAGGCCGGCCGCCGACCGCTGATCCGCCGGACCTGGATGCCGGAGGAGGCCGAAGGCTGGAGCCGCGAAGATTGGATCGCCATCGTCCTGTCACCGATCGTCTATACACTGATCATCATCGGTGTGGCGCGGCTGCTGCTGGGCCTGCTCGACGGCGCGCTGATCACGCTCGGCGCCTTCGCCGGCGGCCTCCTCCTCTATTGGGTCATCGACCCGAAACTGCGAGCCGTCTCGGTCGACTACGAAGCGAAACAAGCCAGGTACCTCGAGGAACTGGAACGCAGTGTTCGCTGGGACGAAGGCGCCCTCGACGTCAGGACGGAGGGTTAACAGATGGACCGCGGACTCGTCACTCTGATCGGCATGAGCATCGCCTACGTCGCCTCATTCGCCGGCCTCGCCTTCGCCTACTGGGGCTGGAAGAAGCACCTGCGACCTGAGGCCCGCGACGAGGAGGTGCGATGACGTCGGCGGCCTTCGCTCTGTTCGCTGCCTCCAGCCAAGCCGGGGAGGTCACGCCCCTACCTGCCGAGACGCCGATCGGCGGTCCGCTCTGGAGTTATCTAGTTCCGGCGCTCCTGCTGGCGGTCGCCGCCTTCGGGACCTTCATCCTCTACCGCCACTTCGCGGAGCGGGAGGAGTAAGGGCCGCCGGGCCGTATCTCCGGGCAGTTTGCATAGGTTCCATGCAACGTGCACGGCGGCCGTGGTGCGTCGCTGGGAGGCTCCCCTAAACCCAACTCGTTGTCCCAGAAGTGCTTACGTTAATCGGCTCCCCCATCACCCGACAGGTTTGATACTTGCGGTCCTGGTTGCCGACACCCCTCCGCCGACCATCGCCTCGGGCAATCCGGCTCAAATGGTCCTACCGGGACCCGCAATTCGAGTAGGACGATGGACACTGGCTACTACATCAAGGGCTTGTCTATCTACGGACCGCGCGGCTACACGGGGTACCGTATCAATCGCCGCAAGCACATCGTCGGCCGCAAGGGCGACACACGCCACTGGATCTACGGCGAGCACATCTACTCCAGCCTGGAAGGCAACACGGGCTACTGGATCGAGAACGATCGCATCTGCGGGCCCTCGTCCGAGCTGCCGTGGGAGCAGACCATGGTCAGCCGGGTGAAACGGACGAGGCAAAAGAGGGCGGCTCAAAGAAAGGGCGCCCGCGGCTCCCCCTAGCGCCCTTCCAGATTCTCCTTAGCACGCCAAGTAAGACACCGATCGCGCCGGCCTCGGCCCGCGAGTCCGCGGTGTCTCCCCTTCTCGATGACGCCGAGCGGGAACCCTTGGAACAGCAAAGGGCCACCGCGCGTTGGTCCGGAGTAGGACCGCCTTACCGACTATCGCCTTAGCCGCTCTACACGTTGGGAATCGTGAGGAGGATCGCATGAGCTCAGGCAAGAAGCCGAGCATTACGCCAACGCCCGACGGGCCCTACCTGGTCAAGGACCTCGAGGACCTGGCCAATCGAAAGGGCTCGATCGAAGCCAAGCCGGTGATGGCGCTCTGCCGGTGCGGCGGATCGAGCAACAAGCCGTTCTGTGATGGGACCCACGCCAAAAACGGGTTCTCTTCAGCCAAGCTGGAGGCGCGAGTCGACGACAGGCGGGATGACTACGATGGCGAGGAAATAGTCGTTCACGACAACCGGGGGATCTGTGCACACGCCGGCCGCTGCACCGATGGGCTCCCCTCGGTCTTCCGCTTGAAGCGGGAGCCGTGGATCGATCCAGACGGCGCCGGCCGTGACGAGATCATCGCGACGATTCGGAAGTGCCCGTCGGGAGCACTGAGCTACTCCGTCGCCGGCACCGAACACCGCGACCGCGAAGGCGAACCGGCCATCTTCGTTTCACCGAACGGGCCTTACGTCGTCAGCGGCGCGCCGCAGCTTCTCGATACGGCCCGCCTAGAAGGCGCTTCTACTGAGCACTTCACGCTGTGCCGATGCGGCGGCTCGAAGAACAAGCCTTTCTGCGACGGAACGCACTGGTACAACGAGTTCAGCGACGATGAGAACTAAGGAGGAAAGTCCGATGAGCCAGGCACCTCCGATTCCAGACGTGGATGTCGATACCCTGCGCTGCGAGATCCGCAACGAGTACGCCGAGGTTGCTGGTAATCCGCAGAAGGGCTTCCACTTCCACACGGGACGTCGCCTGGCGAAGATCCTCGGCTACAGCGAGACGCTCCTCGAGGCCGTCCCCGAGAGCGCCATCGATTCCTTCGCCGGCACGGGCAATCCCTTCAGCCTGGGCGAAATCCAACGCGGCGCGCGCGTAGTAGACGTGGGCTCGGGCGCCGGGATCGACTCCCTGATCGCCGGCCACCTGACGGGCCCCGAAGGTCGGGTCATCGGGATCGACATGACGCCGGAGATGCTGGAGAAGGCTACCGCGGCGGCCGAAGCGGCGGAAATGGCCCAGGTCAAGTTCCGCGAGGGCTACGCGGAAGCGCTTCCCGTCGCCGACGGCTGGGCCGACGTCGTCATCTCGAACGGCGCCGTGAACCTCTGTCCCGACAAGCTGACGGCTTTTCGGGAAATGTACCGCGTGCTGAAGCCCGGTGGCCGGATTCAGATCGGCGACATCCTGGTCCAGAAGGCCGTCCCAGACGACGCCAAGCGCGACATCGATCTCTGGAAGGGTTGAATCGCCGGCGCTCTGCTGGAAGCAGAGCTCGAGGCGACCGTCGCAGCGGCGGGATTCCAGAACTTCGAGATAACCTGGCGCGCCGATGTGTTCGCCGGCGCACCGCAACAGTCGAGCGCGGCAGCGTTCGGCACGCTCGGGATAAACTTCCGCGCCCAAAAAGCCGGATAACCTGTGAGCAAACACGCGACTGCCATGTTCCGGGTGACCGCCTGGGACGAGAAGCCCTACGACGAGATCGAGGGCGGGGCGAAGCTTACCCGCGCCAGCATCACCAAGTCGTTCAGCGGGGATATCGAGGGTGAGGGGAAGTTGGAGTACCTGATGGTCCACCGCGATGACGGCTCCGCCAGTTTCATCGGTCTGGAACGCGTGGTCGGTCGGCTGGGGGACAGGTCGGGGAGCTTCGTCCTCCAACACACCGGCACCTTCGAGGGCGGCACGGCCAAGGCCACGTGGATCGTCGTGCCGGGGTCGGGCGCCGGCGGCCTGCGCGGTGAAGGCGGCTTCGCCTCGGCGCACGCCGAGAGCTACTCCATGACCCTCGATTACGACCTCGATTGACGCATTGGCCTACAGAAGGGAGCGACGAATCGATGAAGCGCACATCTGTGAATCCGTGCGACTGGGGCCTGCGGTGGAGCATGAATCAAGGCGAGCTAGTAGAGGGTGTCACCCGCTACTTGCACTGCTCCGGCCAGGTCGCCGTCGCTCCGGCGCCGGAAACTGGGCTCGGCATCGCTGTCCTGCACCCTGGCGACATCCGTGGCCAGATGGAGGCGGCGCTGGCCAACGTCGATGCAGTGCTCGCCGCAGCAGGCTTGTCCCGCAAGAATCTGTTGTCGCTACGCTTCTTTACCACCGACGTCGACGGCTTCCTGACGAACTATGACGTCTACGCGGCGTGGATTGCCGAGGCTGGCATCCGACCCCCGCAGTCGCTGCTGGGGGTCAGTCGCCTAGTCCTTCCAGAACTCGTGGTGGGAATCGAGGCCGTCGCAGGAGAGTGAGTAGCCGTGCGCCCCACAAGCTCTTGCAGCTGACACTGAAGCCATCGATGTCTAACCAGTTCCATCAAAGCCAAAAGGAGGTTTGGTGATGGCCGAGACGAAGAAATTGGTAGTGATGATCACGCGCGGGTTTGACGACGAGCGTTCGTCTGTCGCTTGGAGCGTCATCAATGGAGGCATCAATTCAGGCCTCGAAGTTACCGTATTCCTAACCAGTTCAGGGGTCGATTGGGTCCGTAAGGGTGCTGCAGAGCTGGCCCACCTGAACCCGCTGGATCCCCCGATGAAGGAGATGATCGAGAAGCTGAGAGCAAGCGGTGGAACCATCCTGGTCTGTCCCCCGTGTGCAAAGGTCCGAGGCTACGAGCAGGAGCATCTTCTCGATGGTGTGATCATTACCGGGTCCGGCGCCATGCACGAGCTCATCAAGCAGGGCGCTGCAACATTGAGCTTCTGACTCCACTCCAGGCTCGAGCGAAGAAGAAGAGCCGCTTCACGGCTAGGCGCTTCCGTCCAGGAGGCGCCAGCTCGCCACCGACCTCACGCTGACCGGGCAAGTCGCATTCCCCCAAACCCAGACAGCTTGGCGCGATTTCAAGACAGACTGCGCGATTCTTCCGTGATTCACCCTCCCAAATGCCGGGATCTACCGGGATCAATCGACACAGCAATCGACACCAGTCCAGGGCGGCGGAGCAGTGGGCGAGTCGCCTGGCGGCATAACGGGTCGATGGGCAGATTGGACGTGGCAGCTCCGGTCGGGTTCGCCCAAGGAGGCAATCGCGCCCCGCGGCAGGAGGGAGTTTCCGATGATCTACCATCGCTCACTGACCCGGCTCATTCCCGTTGTGCTCTTCCTCGTCCTAGCGCCGAAAGTGGCAGCGAAGGCTCAAGCTCCTGCGCAGGAAGGCCCAAAGCACCGTCGAGTGGCCGGAATCCGCGATGTTACGGGCTCGGTATCGCCGGATGGTCGTTACTACGCGTTCACGAACTGGCAGACCGGCCAACTCGGCGTCAAGGACCTGAGTACAGGAGAGAACCGCTACATCGTGACCCCGGGGTCGGAAGGCGAGTCCCCCTACGCGGCGAGGTTCGCGCCCGACGGCCGTTACATCGCCTACGACTTGCAGCTGCG
The DNA here is from genome assembly GCA_020344215.1 of Gemmatimonadota bacterium. GTDB lineage: Bacteria > Gemmatimonadota > Gemmatimonadetes > Palauibacterales > KS3-K002. The sequence continues at coordinate 2,278,587 of CP070815.1, read as the reverse complement.
CGATGACTCGCCGGATCGCGACATCTTCTTGCTGGAGATCGATGGAGGCCGAGAGATCCCCCTCGTGGAAGGCCCGGGAATCGAACGCGTGCTCGATTGGACGCCGGATGGCAAGCGGCTCCTGTTTGACAGTGACCAGGGCCTTCTGCCCGGGACAGGTCGACGCGCCTGGCTCATCGAAGTGGTCCATGGAGAACCCATCGGAGAGCCCGTGCTCGTTGAGCCAGAGATTAGAGTCATCCGGGGCCTGGGGTTCAGCCACGACGGTGCCTACTTCTACTGTTGCGGTGGACAGGATGCCTATGCCTCTCCGACCAGCCTTTACCTCGCCACCCTCGACCCAGCTACCGGCGAACTCAGCGTTCGGAGATGATTACGAGTGTCCCGGGAGCAGGGGTTCAGTGGTCGCCGGACGGTCAATATCTGGCCTATGCGTGGTATCAATGGCCCTTTCCCTCCACCCTCGGAATCCGTTCCGTCAAGACGGGCGAGGAGCGCAGGTTGCCCCTGACGATCCGATGGGTGGGAGACTCGTTCGTACTCGACTGGTCGCCTCACGGCCGCTCCCTGCTCGTCCAAGGTAGAGACCTGAATGATCGTCGGGGGATTTACCAGATCGACGTACAGACGGGTGCGGCGACGCCCATCGTGCAGGGCTGTTGTGTCCGCTGGCCCACCTGGGTGCCTGATGGGAACGTCGTCTTCGTATCGTGGGAGGGGAGAGGCGATACCGTGCGCGTCGTGGCTCGGGACCTGGAGACCGGCAACGAACGGGAGCTTCAGCGTATTCCACCACCGGCCTATCTCTCGGAGTTGGCGGCGTCGCCTGACGGTCGATGGTTGGCATTCTTCCGTTCGAGCGTGCCCGCTTGGTCGCAGGAAGAGGGAGAGTGGACGCTGGTGACCATGCCCTTGGCCGGCGGGTCACTCCGGGTACTCGCCCGCCCGTCCGTGCAATCGCGACGAATCCTGAACCGAGGTTTTCCGCGCCTGGTCTGGGACTCCGACTCTCGTCATCTCATATACGCCATCAACAGCGTTAGGGATGGCCAGTCCGCGGTCTCCCTGTGGCGCGTTGCAGTAGATGACGGCCAACCGCAGATCCTCGGCCCAGCCATCGAGGGATTCTGGCTGCACAGTCTCAGTGCGCACCCCAATGGACACCAGGTCGCCTTCATCGGAGAGTATTGGGACGAGCAGCCTCCGATCGGTGCCAAGGAGGACCCGATCGACAGCGCGGAGGAGATGTGGGTGCTGGAGGATTTCCTGCCCCCTCTTGAGGCGCGACGTTGAGCAACACGACGCACAAGCACACGGCCCCGCCGCTCACGCGATGAGGCCTCACGATCTCAATGGGCCTGATCGGGGGAGTCGGTCGCGTCAGATTCTATTCTCTATTGTGGGAGGAAGTAGCAATGAAAACAGTAACGACGGCAATGCTAGTCGTCACACTCCTTACACCGTTGCCGGTTTGCGGACAGGAGGACCCAACTCCGGCCGTCAGCATCCACACGGCAGCTCTGGCGGGGAACATTGAGGCCGTTCGGCAGCATATCGAGGTTGGTTCCGACCTGAATGAAAAAGATGCGTGGGGGTCGACTCCCCTGATCATTGCATCGGCATTCGGCAAGACTGAAGTGGCCAGGGCACTGATCGAAGCCGGGGCCGATCTCAACATCACGAACAGCGATGGGGCGACCGCGCTTCACACCGCCGCCTTCCTTTGCCGTACAGAGATCGTCGAGGCCCTACTGGACAAAGGTGCGAACAGGTATCTAAGGGACAACTTCGGGAGTACCGCGTTGGAATCCGTCGCCGACCCTTTCGATGATGTCAAAGACATCTACGACACCATCCGACAGGGCCTCGGGCCGCTGGGATTGCGGCTGGACTACGAGCGGATCAGAGCGACGCGTCCCCGGATTGCCGAGATGCTGCGCCCTGCGACCGAGGAGCTGGAAGCTGTTGATTACACACCGCTACCCGGGGACGACTGGAAAGTGTCGACTCCCGCAGAGCAGGGGCTCGATCCGATGCTGGTGGCGGAGCTTTATCTCGAGGCGACTGGATTGTCGACCCTCTACGGGCTGCTGATCGTCAAGAACGGCCATCTCATCGCTGAAGAATACTTCAACGAAGGGGCGGTCGATCAGTTGTCCGGCCGGCAGTCGGTGACGAAGAGCTACACCTCGGCATTGGTCGGGGTCGCTCTGGATCAAGGCTATCTGTCGAGCGTGGATCAGAAGATGATGGCCTTCTTCCCGGAGCTCGCGGGACAAATCGATGATCCGAGGAAGGAGGGTATCACGATCCGGGACTTGCTGCAGATGCGTGCCGGATATCCCGACGAGGAGCGCACGCCTCCTTATTTCGACACACTCTTCTTCAGCGACGACTGGCACTGGCTACCCCACATTTTTGACTTTCCTCTCACCAGCGACCCTGGCACCGAGTTCGCTTACAGCAATCTGACGTCCCATCTCCTTGCGGTCATTGCTGCAAGGGCAGTCAATACAGATCTCAAGTCATACGGTCAGGAGTTTCTCTTCTCGGCGATCGACGCGCAGGTGGGCGATTGGAGCAGCGATGCAGATGGCTACCGCTTTGGCTGCTTTGAGATCTCCTTTACGGCACGTGACATGGCCAAGTTCGGCTCGTTGTATCTCAGCGACGGTGAGTACCAGGGGAACCGAGTGCTTTCAGCCGACTGGGTCAGGGAATCGCTGCAAAGGTACTCGGAGGGTATCAATCGCACTGGTGAGACATCCAGCAAGAAAGGCCGTTACTTCCGCGACATCGGGTATGGTTATCAGTGGTGGTCTGCCAGGGTCGGCGAGCATCATTTCGACTACGCGGCGGGACACGGCGGCAGCCTGATCATCTTGCTGGACGAGCTCGACATGATCATCGTCACCACCGCCGATCCATTGTACGAGCTACCGGCAGAGGACGGATGGAAGTTCGAAGTGGCGATCATAAACTTGGTAGGCAAGTTCATTGATTCGTTACCGAAGGAGTGACGCGC
>CP070815.1:2228478-2275462 GCA_020344215.1 Gemmatimonadota bacterium | reverse complement strand
TTCCTACTCGTGAGGAAGTAAGATGCTCGCGATCACGCGTCTCGGTCAGTTCTCCACACAATCTCCGAACACGACGTCTACCGGTACGCGTCAAGGAACGCTGCTTCCCGGTACGGTCCTTCCCGGCACGCCGAGCACCTGTCCGTCGGGGACGCACTACGACTCGATCGAGCAGACCTGCGTGCCGGACACGTCCACGGGAACGACGCTTGTCCGTCGCGCCACGTTGCTTCCCGGCGCCGAGGCAGTTCCCAGTGGCTGCGGACCAGAGCCTGGACCGCGAACCGGTGTTCGTTGGATCTGCCGCGATGGAACGTGGAAGGCGCAGCGCATCGCGCCGTACGTTTGGCGACCGCCGACGGCTCTCGATCCACACGCGCGGTGCTTCGACGTCGCGTTGTCGCGCATCGTCGGAGACGATAAGTGTCTCGCAGCAGGTCTGCCCAAGCCCGGCGGCCAAGTTCCGCCGCCCGCGCCCGTACAGCCGAGCGACGTCATCGTAACGACGACACCCCCTGCCGTCGTCGATGTCGTCGATGTACCCGCGGCGTCATACGACTACCAAGCCGAAGCTCCGGCGCCGATCTACAAGCGTCCGTGGTTCTGGCTCGTGGCGCTCGCCGTCGCGGGCGGCGGAACCTATGTAGCTCTACGGCGAAGGTGACGGCTCGTGGCAGCGGAGACAGTCCGCGTCGGAACGACGGATGTCAAGCTAACCGCGCCGTACCAAGGTCCGGGCCTGCCGCCTGAGCTGTGTCCGTTCCGGCACCAGACGCGTGACCACCGCGGCCTCGATCCGTGGGAGGCGGTGCTGTGGCAGCGCGCGCTCAGTCGCTTGAGCAACAAGACGCTGTGGGGCGCGTCCGTCGAAAAGGCGCTGCGAAGCGGGCAGATTCCCTTCGCAACGTGCAAGAACCCCCTCGACGGAGGACGCCGCTGGGGTCGCTACTACGACGAGGCGACGGGCGTGGTCACGACTCGACCCGTACCGCCGAAGAAGTGCGGCAAGTACGACGTCGTGTGCAAAGCCAAGGAAGTCGTCGATGACGTAAAAGAGTGGGTCGTCGCTACACTCAAGTCGTTCTACGAGTTGGGCGAGGAGCTGCTCAAGCGGTTCGCAGACATCGTCGCAGACGCGAAGGTCTTGCTCGATCTCGTCGTCGATTTCTTCAAGATGGGCATCTGCGCGATGGTCGATGACGAGTGGAAGCGCGCACTGCTCAAGGCGGGGGCGATCTTCGCAGGGCTGCCGCCAGCGGGCACCGAGCTTGCGATCAAGCTCGTACGCGCATTGTGCGCGCTGCTGCGCATCATCGAGATCGAGGTGTCGGGCTGGGTCAAGGGCATCGCAGCGGCCGTCACCGTCACGGAGATCATGCTCAAATGAGTGTTGATGTTGTCGGCGCTTTCTGTGACGCGGTCGGCCTCAACGCGTCGATGTGCGACTTCCTCCGCACTGCCTTCGACATGCTCGGGATCAACCTCAACGATCTCGAAGGCCAGCTAAAGGAGAAGGGCAAGGCGCGCCTGTGCGACGAACTCGTCGAGGCGATCGGCGCCGACTTCCCGGGTGGCGAAACCAAGGTCCGCCAACTGTGCAACAACATCCTGGGCAAGATCGAATCGGCGCTGTACGGCATCGTCGAGCCGTCGTCACCAAAACCTCCTTCGGGAGTGCGGCTCAAAGCCGTGGCAGCGACGGCGACGACGGCACTGGTAGACGACACCGTCCACGGCACCTCGAAGGTGGTCTATCGCTGTCGCGACGGCAAGACCGTGTGCGTCGCCGAGTGGCCCGGCGGTAGCCGCGTACTCTCGGATCGTGAGTGCAAGCACCTGACGCGACCGACGTGTCCGCCGGCGCTTCCCGTCGGCACAATCGCAACGCCCGCCGACGACGGCATGTTTCGCGTCGCGATTCCACGTCCGCCGACGAGTAGCGCCACCGCGGACTACATCGAAGTCGCCGCCCGCGGAGACATCCCGCCGGACGTCCTCGAAGTGATGCTGCGCGACTTCCTGCGAAAGACGGGCCAGCTTCCGCTCTACAAGGACCCGATCTTCTGGGGAATCGCCCTCGGATCTGCGACGGTGCTTGGAGGCGCGATCTGGATCCGCGTGCGGAGAAGTCGTGGCTAAGACCTATCAGATCGTCGAATGGCTCGGGGCGCCGAAAGAGAGGACGTTCGAGGAATCGACCGTGCTGATCGCTGCGGAGCCGTACCGCACGCAGGTCATCCAACGGCTCCAGAATCTCGAAGCGACGTTCCTCAAGCTCGACGTGTTCAAGCAGCCCGGCGACGTGCAGATCATGGTGGACGACGCGCTGCTCGCCGTCCACAAAGCCGCGAAGGCCGGCGCCGAGGCGACGATTCCCGCCGCCGAGAAGCGCGTCAAGCGTGCGGTCATCGGCGTCGAGATTGGCCTGATGCTGCTCGGCGCGGCTGGATCTATACTGTGGTGGAAGCACACCCGGGGGAGATGACATGGCACTCGCGATCCAAACGGCCGGACATCTCGGCGGCTTCAAAGAGGACATGATCGGCGCGCTGTCGATCGCGGTCGGCAAGTCCAAAGCGACCAAGATCGTCAACGACATGTTCGCGACGATCCGCGCCGAGGCCGAGAAAGGCGCTCGCGCCGGTGTCCAAAAAGAGATCCCGAACATCAAAAAGCAGGTTCGGGTCGAGGCGACGGGTGCGGTCAAGGAGAAAGTCTCCCCGCTCGTCATCGGATCGCTCGCTGCCAGCGGAATCGCCGTCGCGGTCGGATTCACCGCGCTGATCGCCAGCAAGCGGAGGTAGCTGTGGCCCAGTCGATCAAGTTCAAGAAGCGCCCGTTCACGCTCACTCGCAAGGGCCATCCCGGACAGTGCGCGATGACCTTCGAGGCCGGCAAGTACGTCGGACCGGGGTCGGGGCCGTACCGCATCTGCCTGTCGGAGAATCAGGCGATGGAACTGTTCGACGTGCCATACGTGCCGCCGGCGCTCGCCAACGTCCCGAAGGGGCGCGGCGGCATCAAGCTCGGCTGCGGATCGTGGGCGTGCGTCTGGTCGGTGGGCAACAAGGCGGTCAAGATCACGCGCGACGTCGATGACATCGCCGCGTTCCAGGCGGCAGGCGTCGTCAAGGGCGTTCGCGTGCCGGGCGGCAAGGCACCCGGTGTCGTCACGGTCTACAAGCAGCGTGAACTGGTCGGCGCGGGCCGCGACATCAAGACGGGCAAGCCCGTCAAGCTCTGGGCGCAGGTCGCTCAGGAAGTCGGCGCGCTGCCCAAGCGCCACGAGCAGTGGATCAAAGATCGACTGTGCCGGATGCGCGTGTCGCTGCTCACCGACGTGGCGCGGCACCGCTCGGAGAAGCTGCCCAACAAGACGTTCAAGCCGTCGGCGCTGACGCGCAAGAAGGTCGATACGTCCTGCGGCGCGCTCGCCGACCCGAGGGAAGTCAACGAGTGCCGCCGGCTGGGCAAGATGATGATCAACACGTTCTCGGACCTGTACCGACGCGGCGTCTACTGGGTCGATATGAACGAGAACAACCTCGGCTACGACTCCAAGACGCGCAAGTGGTACGGCTTCGACCTCGGCATCTCCGATGTCACGCTGGCCGACCGCCCCCAAGAACTCCACGGCGCAGCCCGCAAGCTCAGCCGTCGCCGATGTAGGAGGAAGTGAGTATGAGGATCAGAGAGTCGTTGAGCAATAGCGAGGCACGCCGCGTATTACGCAGTCTCGTGTTGAGTGATGGCGCCGCTGTGCGCCACGGCAGAATGTACGACGACAGGGGCCGTTCCCGGGTAGGGTGGTATCGAGAATCGGCTGCGGGACAGCGTACGTACCTGGGACGGAGCGCAGTCGAGGCTATCAACAGCCACCGGCTGCCACGGGACGTAGAGAACGCGATCGATCTCGTGCTTATGGATTTGCGTGGCCTCGACGGCTTCATGGCCCGTCCGTATCCGACCACGCGCCCCAAGGGGTTCATTCCGCCCAAGGGCCGCAAAATTCGCCGGTCGCGCAAGCCGAAGCGTCGCCGCCTGATCTCCTCGGATCCCTGCAAGTTCGACGTCGACACCAACACGGTGCTCGACGCCGTGACCCGCGCCGGGGCGGTCGATTGGACCCGGGTCAAGCGACTGTCGGACCGGTTCAAGGACGACGCGGGCCTCGGAACCGCTATCCGCACGTTCATCTGGGCGACCGCGCGCGGCGCCCGAGAGGGGAACGGCCAACTCGCGAAGCTCGCCAAGCAGACCCGGCGCTATCAGCAGTATACCTGCACTCGGGCAAGCGAGGGCGCCGTCGAGAAGTTCAAACGCAAGTTCCCGCAGCGGAGGATGTTCTGATGCCGAGAAAAACTGCGTACGTAGGTAACGCCAACATCAAACCCCTTCGGGCTGTTCACCGAACGCGAGGCGCGTACACCGCCGTGTTCGGGTTCCCGGAGGAGATCAGATGCTTCCGCGTTTCGCGTGTTTCGCAACCTCGCGACGGCTGGCGGAAGTGCCAGATGTCGAAGATCGGCCAGGCGATCGACTGGACCGCCGTACCCAAAACCGTTCGTGACAAGATCCGCGCTGCGTATCGCCGTTACGACAGAATGTGGTTGTAGCTGATGGCACATACCCGCAACGGCGTTCTGATCACGAACGCGACGTTGTCGGCGGACGGATCCGACGTCGGCGCGTCCAATCCACTACCCGTCTCATCGGCAGCCGTTGGGGGCAGTGCGCTGTTCGACGCTTTCGGGCGCTCTCGGGTATCCGAGCCGTTCACGCTGTTCGATAGCCAGTTCCACTACGACAAGCAGCCGCTTCTGTGGGACGAGGCAACCGCTGGCGGTGCGCCTGCTGCGGCGTTTTCAGCAGCCGAGCACGCCGTCAACATGACAGTTACGGCTGCCGCAGGGGAAGTGATCGAGCGTCAGACGTTCCAACGACACCGCTACCAGCCGGGCAAGAGCCAACTGATCTTCTGTACGGGCGTGTTCGTCGCGCAGAAGGCCAACGTCCGCACGCGCGTCGGCTACTTCGACGCCAACAATGGAGTGTTCCTCGAAATCAACGGCACCGACGGCCCTCGCTTCGTCGTCCGTCGGGCGACCTCCAACACCGCCGTCAACCAAGCCAACTGGAGCTACGACACCTTCGACGGCAACGGTCCATCCGGTATCACCCTCGACTTCGACACGACGCAGATCCTCGTGATCGACATCGAGTGGCTCGGCGTCGGCTCGGTGCGCTTCGGCTTCGTCGTCGACGGATTGCTTATCTGGGCGCACCAGGCGAACCACGCCAACAGCCTCGCACTGCCCTACATGCAGACGGCCAATCTGCCGGTGCGTTACGAAATCGAGAACACCGGTGCGGCGGCGTCGGGGACGACCCTCAAGCAAATCTGCGGTACGGTCATCTCCGAAGGCGGCTTCAACCCGAAGGGTGTCACGCGCGCCATCGAACGACCGATCGCCGGATTCACGTTGTCGGGTGTCGGTGCCCGTAACAACGTCGTGACGGTTCGACTGAAGGCTTCGCGCATCGGCGCCATGATCGTTCCGATCGGCTTTTCGATGGTCGCGACCGCCCAGGCAGAGTACCTCGTCGAGCTGATCCTGAACCCGTCCGTCGGCGGCAGCCCATCGTTCAACTCGGCGGGAGCCAACTCGATCGCCGAGTTCGACATCGCTGGAACGACAGTAACCCCCGGGGAAATCTTGTGGGCTGAGTACGTGTCGCGGGAGTCCCAAGCGTCGAACGTGCTCATCGAGAGCAGCATCAACCTTGGCGCATCGATTGCAAACGTTGCCGATCGGCTATCGCTGGTGGTCACGCAGCGTGCGGGCGGCGCGTCCGTCGTGACGGGCGGGATCCTGATCAAAGAGCTGGTCTGACCGTGTAATCTGTCCGTCGCGTCTGCGACGTGATAGTCTGAGGCCATGTCTGGCCCGGAGTTCACTGAAAAGACAGGGGTCGCGCCGGGGACCACCACGATCACGCTGGGAACGGCGCCGGTGGCGCTGCGCGTCGAGATCATCGCCGCCGCCATCGCGACCACCCTCGACCGCGAGAAGGCGACGGGCACGTCGTCGGGTCTGCTCCGCAAACTCGGTAGGTTGACCGCGAACGCCGCGGAGCGTGCAGCCGTGCGTCAGCGCCTCGAAGCGCTCCTACATGACGATGGTACCCGTCGCTACAGCGATGAGGAGATCAACAAGGCGATTCCCGCCAAGCCGCCACTGTGGCGGCGCAAGGCGCTGTGGGGCAGCGTTGCCTTGATCGGCGTCGCCGCGGGCGCATACTTCGTCGTGACGCGACGACACCGCGCCAAGCACCCGGAACAATACGAACTGGTCCCCTCGGCGCCGCGTGCGAGTAAGTGGGCGGTGCCCGTCCAATCGGAGGCTGCCTGATGCTTTCCGCCGAACCCGTCGACATCCCCGAGATTACCGAGGGACAGTACCGCTACGCGACGATCCGCGTCCAGCAACAGGATCTCGCGTGGCGTAGCGGTTTCTGGAGCAAACTCGCCGCGATCGGTAGCGGCGGCATCGCCATCATCGCCCTGGCCGGCGCTGTCGCCGCCTGGGTCCGTACCGGGCGTATCCAACCCGTCAAGTAGGAGAACCGCATGAGACAAGCCACGTTGGTCGGGCCGCTGGGCCTCGAAGTCATCGAGCACGAGTACACCGTCGGACCGCCGCGTCCGGGCCTCGACGGCCTCGGCGTCATCTCACAGCAGGACTACTGGTCGAGCGCCCGTTCGGGCGGTCAGAACGGCCTCGGCATCGCCGGGGGACGGGAGATCCAAGTCGCCAGCATGATCATCATGGCCGGTGCCGGTGCGGCCGGTGCGGCGGCGATCGCGAACCGTCGCGGAAGCTCCGCAACGATCTTCGCCGGCGTCGGTGGGGCTGCGGGAGCGCTCATCGCAGGATACCTCGCCAACCTGATCATCCCGGGATAATGTTGGCGATCGAAGGCATCGCGCTGAGCGGCAGCCCCGTCGATGTCGCGACGCTGCGACAGGTGTTGGCGACGATCGCGCAGCTTCGTGAAACGTACGGCGGCAAGGCGATCTTCGTCTTCGAGTGGGGTGTCGAGGAGCCGGACGTGCCCGTCGCGCCGCTACCGATGGCGACCCGGCAGGCGTTCGACCGTGCGCGTGACGCGCTCGCCGCCGACCTGTACGCCGACGGCATGAACTACGTCGCGCAGGCCCGCGCCGGCCTTCGTCCCGAGTTCGACGCCGACAACATCGACGAGATCACCAAGAAGACCAAGGCGCTGATCAACGCGTGGCAGCGCCGTAAGCCGATCGTCGCCGCCGACCCACCTCCGGGTGCGCGAAAGCCGAACTACGTGTTGTTTGCGGCGTTGGTCGCGGCCGTCGTCATTCCGGTCGGGATCGGCATCTACCGCGCGCGGAACCCTCCTGCATGGAGAAGATGAATGCTGGGTGTCTACCGTATTCAACCGTCCGGATCTGTGGGATACGCACCGTTCCCTGACACGAAACCTCCGATCAACCTGCTGTACGTAGGTATCGGAACGATCCTGGCACTGGGCGCTGTTGCAGCGTTCGTTTACTGGAATGAGGGGAGGCGCTAATGCCTATCTACAACGCAGGATCGGGACTCGCCGGACTCGGTATCGTCGCGTACCCGAACGAGGTCAACCGCAGCCTGACCGGCTTTCAGGGCGGGGGGCTCGGATCGGCCATCGCACACGGCCAGGGGTTGGGCGCACCGATCAGTCACACCTACGGCCTCGGCAACGTGCCCAATGACATCGACCTCGCGCGCCACCGCGACACGTGGTATCAGGGCGTCCACCACGGCTGGATCCGGAACAAAGACCGGTTCTACAACGACGGCAACCTCGGCACACCGATCAGCCACACCTACGGCCTCGGCAACACGACGAACGCCGTGCGCGGCATCCTCGGCCTCGACCCGGGCGACAAGGCCCTGGAGGAGATCGCGCGGTCGGAGAAGATCAAGGCCGGCATGGCGATCATCTCAGCCGTCGCGGTATCGACGGTCGCGCTGATCACGGTCGTCGGCTTCGTCAAAGGGAGGTAGCGCGATGGCCGACTGCTACCAGCGGATGGTCAAGTGCATGACGCGCGTCGCGAAGATCGCACCCGACCAGCCTGAGCGGGCGCGCCGCCTCGGTGAGCGCTGCCTGCGCACCCACGAAAGGTGCCGCAAGGCGGCAGGGCTCGACGGACTGGGCGCGACGTTCGGCGCCGACATCTTCCGCGCGACCGTCGCCGATGACAATGCACGGGCACTGATCGCCAACGGACAGTGTCAACTAGCGTTCCGTGAGTTGCTCGAAGCGCACAACTACGCAGCGCGGATCGAGCCCCAACGCAGCCGCGCCCGCGGCGGCTACAAGAACCTCATGACGAAGATCGGCAGAACGACCCGCAGCTTCCGTCGCAAATGCGTACGCGAGTTCGGGTGGATGGGGCCGTCAAGGAGCGACTGACATGCCGAGCGTCTTCACGATCAAAGGTCCAGTCGTCACAGATCCCGACGCCTGTGCGGTCATTCCCGGCGACGATCGTCGCGTCCGCAAGGCAGCCAAGCACGTCCAGGCGATCTGCAAGAACATGCAGCGCAAGCTCGCCCCGCTCGGCGTCGGTGTCGTGCTGGGCGGGTCGTTCCGCTCCGGGCTCGCGATTCCGCCCCGGCCGGGCGAGCCGTGGGATGTCGATCTGCGCTTCCTCTACGACGGCGACCGCGCCAAGATGGCGAAGAAGATCGAGCGTCTCACCGGCCTTACGCACCGCAAGACGCTCAACGTCGTCCACGGCAAAAAGCCGGTAGATCTTCGACTGATCGAGGGCACCGTCACGCGCAACGGCGCGACGTTCGAGATCGAGGGCGCGCTGCGCGACAGCGAATACTTCGGCATCCAGGCGCTGTATCCGAAGTTGCTGACGCCGGCTGAGTTGCGTCACGCACGCAAACAGAAGCTCGCGCTGCGCGACGACTATCCGGCCTACAAGGCGTTCAAGAACAACCTGCTCGAAACGGTCCGACGACGCGCGAAGGCGCAAGGGATGTTGCCGAGCCACCTGGCAGGGGCACGTCAACGGAAAATGGTCGGTCGGTTCTGCGAGCGGACGAAGACGCCCAAGAGTCAATTCGACCCGCGAAGTTTCCGCTACAAGAAGTCGGGGTCGAGCTGGATCCTGATCGGCTGCCCGAAGGGACAATGGCAGCCCCGCAAGCAACGCTGCAAGGTCGGCACGCGCGCACACAAGATCTTGCGCAACGTCTGCCCGACCTGCCGCTGCAAGAAGGGCGAGAAGCAGAAGACGAAAGGACGCTAGCGATGAAGTGGGGTGTTATCGTTGGACTGCTGGTCGCTGCGGGCGCGATGTACGTCGTCATCCGTCGCCAGGGACTCGGCGAGGCGATTCCCGGCGGGGAAGCCCGCAACCTGAACCCGCGCGCGTACAACCCTCGCGAGCTTCGCGTCGGCACCGCCATCGAGATGGAGCACACGACCAGCCGGCGCGTCGCGCGCGAGATCGCGATGGATCACCTGACCGAAGATCCGCGCTACTACACGAACCTGTGTCGGTGGCACCGCGACGCCGCCTGCAAGAAGCTCTAGGGAGACAAGATGCCCAAGAAATGCAAAGTCGAGTACGTCCGACGACTGTCGGGGTGGCGTGGGCGCGCGGATCTGGTCAAGGTCAAGCGCAACGGCGACGTCGATCACTACATCATCTCCGAGGTCGGTCCGATGGGAATGATGGCGCCCGAAGGCGAGATCCTCGCATTCAAGTCCACGTCGCGCGGCAGTAAGCCCAAGAGCATGTTGGAGGTCGCCGGCTATCGTGGGACCGGAGCCAAGGCTCGCAAGGCCGTCGAGCGTCAGCTCTGCGAGAACCCGATGGAGTGGGACGACTGATCTGGGGAACTGGCCGTGGATCACCTCAAGCCCGACGTCTTTCAGTGGTGGGACTTCTTCACCTACGGCCTGTTCGCGATCTTCGCGACGGTGCTCGGCGTATTGGCCGTGCGTAGCCGTCGTCGCAACTCCGACAAGAAGTGGTGGCAGTGGGCGGGCCTGGCTGTCGTCGTCGCGTTCTTCTGGTTCGGCTACATCATGGTGTTGTCATGGCGCGCAGATCTTGCGGACCGCGTTGCCTGCGTGACGAAACATGGGCTGGTGATGGTCGAGGACGGCGGTGTCGTACCTGTGTGCGAAGATGTCGAAGCTGAGACGGAACGCGTCCTCGCCGCCTGGGACCGGGCGGGGGTGGATGGCCGAAGTGCGCTCAACGTCGGTGTGATGGTGTTCATCAAGCCGATGCCCTTCGGGCTGCACACCAAGCCGGGCAAGTACGCTGGATTCGCCAAGCCGTACGCGAGGGCCATCGCCGTCGGGTTCGACGGACGTGAACTGTCGCGCACTGCGCTGGCCCACGAACTCGGTCACGTCATCCTCGCGGGGACGGGCCACCGCGCCGACGAGCGGTCGCTGGAGGACTACCACGACCGCTTCGCCGTGCCGTACTAGGAGGGCCGATGCTGTTTCGCGGCGAAGATGCGATGTTCTGGAAACGCCGTGCAGCGACGGCCGCACGCGAGGTACAGGCCATCAAAAAGAGGCTGCGCAAGTATCACGGCGGCGTGTTCAAGGAGTATCGCGGCATCGGCGCCCGCAAGGCCAACGCACTGCGCCGTGCCCTCGACCTACATCGATGCGACTACGCGCGAGCCGAAGCCGCCGCGTCGGCGTTGCGACGGAGAGATCGCGCCGCGTTGCAGCGGATCGCCCGAAACTGGGATGATTGCGGAGGAGAGTGATGCCAGGCTTCGAGATCGTTCACCCAACCTCGAAGGCCAAGCGCCGCGCCGAGCGCATCATCAGCGCGATGATCTACGAAGACCTGCCGCGATGTCGGTCGGGAGGCGAGCGCGCAGCCCGTGAAACGATCCGACAGGTGTTGTACCGCGTCGGACAAGCCGAGAAGGAGTGGCGCAACAAGCGTTGCTACCACGCGATGGCGCAACTGACCGTAGCCTACGACCGGATGCGCGACGTCGGCTGCTATACCGCCGGGCTGCCCAAAGAGAAGCAGCGGCGGCTGGCGAAGCGCTGGAAGCACGCGACCAATCGCGTGACCAAGATGCACTGGAAGATGATGGGCAGTTGCCTGCGCGACAAGCCCGTGTGGACCGGCAACGAAGTCGTCTACGCCGCCGCCGGCCGTCCCACGTTGCCTCTGGCGGGCGCGGCACCCGACATGCGTCGGCTCGTTCGGCTCGCCAAGGATCAGGGCTGGCGTGTGACGCGCACGCGCCGCAACCACTACCGCTTCTGCCCGCCGAGGACGGATTCCGACTGCGTCGTCACGTCGGGCACGCCTGGATCGCAGCGCTCGATTCGGCAGGCAGTCGCACGGCTCCGTCGTTCGGGTCTGGAGATCTAAATGCCCGTCTGGCCTGTACCACTGTCGCCCACCGGTGCCCCGCCGGTCATCTCGTCAAAGTACGGACCGCGCGAAACGAAGTACCACTACGGGGCCGACATCATGTGGAAGCGACCGTCCCGTGGAACGGCGTCGCTGCCCGAGTATTCGGCGGGATACTGGCTCAAGGACGGCACACAGGCGCTGGCCTTCGCCGATGGAGTCGTCACGGCGGCGGATACCAAAGGCAAGCCCTACCGTGTCCGTATCGACCACGGCAATGGGCTCGAATCGCAGTACATCCACCTGTTCTCTCTCAAGGTCCGCAAGGGCCAACGTGTTCGAGAGGGACAGGCCATCGGCGCGATCGGCCACAACCCGGACGGCTACAAGCTCAACCATCTGCACTTCGAGATCATCTTCCGGGGCGACAAGATCAACCCGGCGTCGATGCTCGCCAAGTCTGCCGCCGTCGATGCTCCGACGGGTACATGGCTCAAGGTGCTCGGCATCGGCCTTCCCGTTGTCGCGATCGGTATCGGCGTGTGGATGTGGCGGGGACGCCGTACAGGACTCGGCCGGTGAAGACGCGCGAGATCCGCGTCAACGAGCCCGACGCCGACGGCTGCATCTACGTGTCGACACAGTCCGTCGCCGGCACCGACATCGGCGGATTGACGATGTGCCCGACACGGCACGGTACGATGCGGGTTGGGTGGATCGCCGTCAAGCCGATGTTCCGCCGCCGGGGCGTCGCGACGCAGCTCTACCAAGCCGCCGCGAGAGAGGCGTGCGAGCGTGGGCGACCTCTCGAATCTGATCGACGGTTGGCGCGGGGTTCGCTGGCTTTCTGGCGCAAGCAAGTCCGCAAGGGTCGAGCAACGCTTCGAGACGATCCAGATGGTCGCACGTACGCGCTCAAGTGCCCCGCACCATCAGACTTGTCAGGTACGACCGGGTCGTCGGGGCTGCGACAGAACATTCGACAGTGGGCTGACGCGCGACGTCAGCTCGACAAGCTCAACAAGATGAAGGTGCGCCCGCTCAAGTGCTACGGCCCGCACGGCTACGTCGCGGCCAAGGGCAAGACCTACAGGTCGGCCAAGCTCACTGACGACGAGCGCGCGCACCTGTTTTCGATCCTCGACCAACGGTGTCGGCGCTTTCAGTTGGGCGCCTGCTACTACAACGCGATGATCACCGCGCTCGACGACCCGACCGAGCAACTCAAGTACGTCGAGGGCTACGCCATCCGTGACGGGATCCCGATGCCGATCCACCACGGCTGGCTTACCATCAACAACAAGGTTGTTGACTTGACGTGGCGGCTTCGTACACCGCGCCGTCGAGGGCGCCTGCGCAACCGAATGATCGGCGAGTTCGTCGAAGGGCTCCAGTACGTCGGCGTCGAGTTCCCCACGTCGCAGGTGCGACGCTACGTTGTGGAGACAGGTGTCGGCGACTCCATCATCGACGACTGGCGGCGGGGGTGGCCCCTGTTCAAAAAAGAGGGCTGCTAGACCGGCGGGGTCGTCCTCGTTGCGTTGACGCGGCGTGCGCGCGGTGCTGGTTCGACGGCGACAAGATGAAGGCGCGTTGTTCGCTCGCGGCGTATACTCGTAGACGATGGCGATCTTCCGTAGTATCTTGCGTGTGCCGCTTCCTGACGGCGAGCACGAGCTGGACTTCGTTCAAGAGGATCGCGCCGACGAAGTGTTGGTGTCGGTGACGCGACGATCCGACCAAGGCAAGTCTCTGCGGCTGCGCCCTACGATCCGTATCCCGAAGCGCGAGGCCGAGCGCATCGGCAAGTTCTTGCTCGGTATCAAGGAAATCGACGACGTCGTGACCGAGCACGTCACCCGCGAGGTGACGAAGCCCGGTCGTCGCGACACCGCCGACGAAGATACCCAGCCGTAGCTACTCAACCCAGTCGCTGTCCATTTGGACGAAGCTGGCCGAGTCTTCATCACTGAAGTCGCAGACGTAGACACCGTTGTGACGCAGCACGCCGTCGATCACAGTGAAGTGATCCCCTTCGAGGCAGTCCCGGTGGATGATCTCGTAGGCCCGCGGACGATCGATCGCCACGAAGCCGTGCGTGGGTGCCACGAAGGGGAACTCCATGTCCCCGGATGTTATGCGACCGGATCGTCGGTGTCGAGGTCGTCGTCGATCTCGCCGCCCTGATCCAATTCGGCAAGCTGGGCCAGCATCAACTGCGTGACCTCATCCCGGAAGCGCGCCGGCGCGTTCGGAATCAGCGCGTCGACGAAGTCCGGGATCGCCCCCGTCTCGAACAGCGTGAACACCGGGATCACCAGTTCCTTCTGCTGGACGATAGCGACGCCCTGCAAGATGGCCTGCACACAGGTCGTCGCGTCGAGGTTGCCCGACTCGACGCCCAGGCGCAGCCGCATGACGTCCTCGAAGGCTTCGCCGAACATCTCGTGGTCCGTCACCGGGTTGCCCCGCCGACGCGCCTCCATGTCGATGACGGCCGCACCGGGTCCGGCCTCGCCGTTGGCGCCGTTGGTGCCGTTGGCGCCGTTGGTGCCGTTGGCCCCCTGCTCGTGCTCCTCGGCGGCACCGCCCAGACCCATCGAGGGACGCGGAGCCGTCGCGGCTGCGGCACGGGCCGCCTCCGACCGCGCCCGCGCATCCGACACCGCCTTGTCGCGCTGGTAGCTGATGTACTGGTTGGCGATCTCCTGCGCGCGGGCGAAGCCCTCTTGCAGCATCGCCATGCCCGGCGACTGGTTGCCGCCCGACATCTGCATCATGTGCTCCATCGCACCGCGATAGGTGTCGAACAGGCCGCCGAAGTTGGTGATGACGTTCTGGAGGAACGCCTCGGAGCCGGCCGACGACTTGGTCATCATGTCGGCCATCTGCATCGGATTGACCATCAGGTGCTGCATCCGATCGGCCTGTGCCTGCGCCTGCCGGGACTGCTCGCGCACCGTCTCGATCTGATTGCGCGTCGTCTCCTTGAGCACCTCGATCATCGGATCGGGACCCTTGCTGAGTTGCTCTTGGATCGCGCGCATCTCCTCGCGGTGTCGCTGATCCATCCGCTCGCGCTCTGCGCGGGCCTCGGCGGCGCGCATCTCCTCGCGCATCGTGCGGATCTGGTCGGACTCGCCGCCCTTGCTGCCCTCGGCCATCTTCTCGATCATCATCCGCATCGCCTCGATCTGGCGGTCGGTCGACGCGCGAAGCTCGGCGAGTTGCTGCTCCTGGCGAATGCGCTCGTTCTCCTGCCGCTGCCGCTCGGCCTCCTGACGCTGCTGCTCCATCTGGAGCTTGAGCATCTTCATCTCGTCGGACTCGTCGGGCTTGTTGCGGGCCTCACCGAGCCGACGAAGCTCCTCGCGCAGCGCGTCCATCTCGCGGCCGTGGTTGGCCTGAAGGGACTTGATGCTGGAGTTGTAGCTTTCTTCGAGCCGCTGCCGCTCGACTTCCTTGAGGCGTTCTTCGAGATGGCGCGTACGGATGTCGTCGCCGTTCGACTGCTGCGGCGGCGTCCATCCCCAGGGCTGCTGCTGCGGCCACCACCCCGCCGTCGAGTTGCCCCACGGAGCCGGCGCAGGCGCGGGTGACGGCGTGTTGCTCCACGGCGTGCGCGGTGTCGCCGTCGGAGCGCGCCACGGCGCGGTGTACGACTGCACCGGCGGGGGCCACTCGCCGTAGCTCGACCCGAGCGGAGCCGACGCCGCGAACGGGTCCGTCGGCGTTGCGACGGCCTGTCCCGGAGCGGGCGCGGGCTGGCTCGGGTAGGCGGCGCTGTCCTGATTGTTCGGCGGCACCTTCTCGGGGAAGACGCGCGGATCCCAACCGAAGTCCCAGATCATGTTTTTGCCTTGTGCGTCAGTGACGATGCCCCGGTAGTAGCCGCCGCCAGCGAGGTCGAGGACATAGGGTTCGAGCTTGAGGATGTCGTCGCGGCTCAAGCCGGTGCCCGGCGGCACGCCATCTCCCTTTCCGGCGATCTCGATCGGCTGCTTGGAGTTAGCCTTGATCTTCTCGATGCGGACGGTGAGCGGTTCCGCCATCTGCTGAATCTTGGCCGGGTCGAACTCTTTTTCCTGCTTTGCGCGCGGCATGTAAGTCCTCCTACGTCGCGAATTATGCGTCGCAGCTACGACACCTAGCTAAGACCTTCAGCTTGCCCTTGTCAATACCGTGTCCGTTGGAATATAAAGTGATCGCTTTTGAAACCGCGAGGTAGGTATGGCGAATGAGAAGATGATCCAGGCTCCCGAACGAACCGTCGAGCGCGGCCGAGGTTGCTGGAATTGCACCCACTTCAACAACGGCGACCTGGCTCGTCAGCACTACCGGACACAGGTAGGCCAGGAGAAACTGGCACTGCGCGCGCAGAATCTGCCCGAGATTCATCGCCTGGGCGATGAGGACGCGTCCGTCCGCGACATCGCGCG
This sequence comes from Gemmatimonadota bacterium, assembly GCA_020344215.1. Classification (GTDB taxonomy): domain Bacteria; phylum Gemmatimonadota; class Gemmatimonadetes; order Palauibacterales; family KS3-K002. The sequence goes on along the minus strand of CP070815.1, from coordinate 2,259,580 downwards.
CAAGACTGCCGAGTTGATGCGCAAGGGCTTCGCGGAGAGTGAGGCGCAGCAGATCGCGACCGCCGATGTGCAACGTCAACTCGGGCAGATCGTCGCACAAGCGAAGCAGCGAGAAGCGCGCTTCGAGGTGTTCGACCGCGCGATGGAGTTGGGCCAAATCGGCATCTGCGTCGCCGGGCACGCTCCAGGCGACTTTGTCGAACACCGCTATCTATGCGATAAGTGGGACGGAATGACCGGATCTTCCCTTGCGACATCGGGGAAGCCGTTGGACAAGCTCCCGGACGAGCTAGTCGACATCGCAGAATCCAAAGCGACGAAAGCGTAGGAGAAAATCATGCAGGACGAGAAAGTAAAGACGGACGGCAACGGCAAGACCGACATTCCCTCGGCGCTGCGAAGCGCGACCTTCCGTTGGACGGCGCGGGATCAGTACGCGGCGGCGGCCATGCAGGCGCTCATTCCCACCGTGCGGCCCGACGCGCGCGTCGGCGGACGCATCGACCAGATCGCCGAGCAGGCGTACGCGTTCGCGGACGCGATGCTCCGCAAAGCCTGACGTTCGTGACCGCCGCCATCATCTACCCGCTGCTGTGCGTCACCGCGTGGTATCTGGGCTCCCAGGCCAAGGTGACGCACGGGCTCTGGGGGCGGTATCCGCCCGGCTTCGACAGCTTCATGCAGTGTTCGGCCTGCACGGGCTTCTGGTACGGCCTCGGCTGCGGTGCGCTCGGATGGTGGCAGAACTGGGCGTTTCTCAGCCTGGACGGGCGTCACTGGCTCACGCCAGTCATTGTCGCCTTATGTGCAATCGTCTGGACACCGCTAATCGCGCGCTGGCACACAGTCGCGCTGTACGTCCTAAGCGGAGGGAATGATGGGGAATCGTAGAGATCCGAACGCCCGCTGGTGGCAGATGATGGAGCTGTACCAGAAGAATTCGCTGGAGTGGGCCATCGAATACTGCGGCGGCGTCAACAAAGCCGCCAAGTACCTCGGCCTCAACCACGGCTACGTCTACCGTCTGTGCAAGAAGCTCGGTGTCGACTCCACGATCCGCCCCTACAACAAGCAGGACAAGGACGAGGTCGAGGCCGCGCTGGCCGACATCGAAGCCGAGTTGGTCGCGACCTGCGACGAGTGCGGAGCCGCCGAGGGGACGCGGCTCGATCTGCGCACGAAGCGCTACCTGTGCCCTGACCACGCGCCGGACGGCGATCTCGACGACGAGGACGACGAGGACGACGACGAGGACGGCGATCTCGACGACGGGGACGACGAGGACGACGACGAGGACGGCGATCTCGACGACGAGGACGAAGAAGACGCCGCGGCAGGCGACGACGGGCTCGTCCGGTTCTTCGTCGATCGGCGCGAATGAGGCGACCGATCTCAGGGCTGCTTCCTCCCGGAGCGAAAGTGTCCCGGAGGATCGAGCCTCCCATGCAACCGGGGGAGACGGTCGTGATGGTCGCCCCGGGACACGGAATTACCTACGTCCCTCCGATTCCGGGTACGGATCCCTGTACGTTCTCATTGGAGAACCATAATCCGCAGGTCGTCGCGTACTCGATGATCGTCGTTCCCCGGTACGTTGTCCGCGCCGCTACGTTTCCCTGGCGACAATTCTACGCGGAGATCCGCAAGCCCGGCGGCGTCCAGCGAGTGTTCCAGGGCGTCTTTCAGCACTTCGCGCGCCTTCAGGCCCCGGAGGACGAGTGAGCGGCGACAACACCGCATGTGAGCACGTTCGCGGCCTGACGATCGACGGCGTCTGCATCTACTGTTGGCGCGAGCGCGCGCTCAAGGCCGAGGCGGCGCTTCGCGCGTGTGTCCACGAGTCGGACGGCAGGGTCTATACGTCGATGCCGCCCCAATACCGCTGCGCCAAATGCGGCAAGTTCTACCGGTAGAACTGTTCCGCATGAAACGTCCTGTAGAGTAAAGTGCCTTCATGCTCGACGGACCGCGCCTCGCTGTTGCGACACCGCATCTGAGCCCGGAGGACGCCCAACGCGCCCGCGCAGGACTGGATTGGTACTTGACGCGCTGGGACGTCGACGCCCGGCCCTACGCTGCGGCGCGTTATGAGTTCGTCATCGCGCGCCCCCTGTCTCCCTACGGCTGGGAGAAGATCTACGAGTGGATGGTCGTCCCCCGCGAGGGGGTGGAGATCGAGTCGCAGTTCGGTCGCAAGGCCAAGCGGTACGCGATGCCACGCGACACCATCGAGGAGATTCCGCACGACGACGACAGCGCGTACCGCGGCATGTCCTGGGAGGAGTGGCAGTTCATCCGGCGCACCGGCACGATCCAGTCGTCGGGCGCCCACAACCTCGACCAGCCCGACCTGACGTTCTTCGGCGACGCCGATCAGGCAACTTCGTACGCTGGCAACTTTGCACCGCTCGCCTACAAGCCGGCGTTTCGACGCCCCGGCGTCGTCATTCAGATTGCCCGCGGGTTGACGCTCGCCCACGGCGACATGCCCGACCTGATCCCCCAGGGAGAATTGGCTGTCGAGGGTGCTCTGCCTGCCAGCGTCATCGAAGCCGTCTGGTTGCTCGTACCCTACCAGATCAGCTACGGACGCCTCGATGTCATTGCCGAGGTCTACATGGATGGCACCGTATTCAGAGAAGGATCGCGCGGAGATCCTACGGTCTGGTACGAGATTCTCCCACTGGATTAGCGTTGTTCGTTCGGCCCCGCTTGTAGTACAGAAAGGCATGGCAACAACGACATGGACGACGCAGGCAAGTACGGTCCCCGAAGGAAACTTCATCATTCGGCTCAGCTTCCATGCGGATGACCAGGGCAACCCGGTCCAGCCGGACGACGATACGCTCATCAAGATGGCGCGCATTTCGGTGACGTTGCCGATGACGGGCGACGCGATTCAGACGCGGACCAACGTCACCCGGCACTATCGCGCGGCGGCGGCCTCGCTGCCTCACGACGGCGCCGCCGACGGCATCAGCATGGACACGCCAGCACCGATCACGACCGGCGTGCCTGCGGACCTGACGGCGCTCCAGACGGTGTTCAGCCGCATGAAGAAGCAGGTCCGTCTCGACGTCAACGGCGACGTCGAAGCGTAGCTGTCGCCCCCCTGTGGTACACCTGGGGACGTGAGCAGCAACGCCCAGGTCACGATGTCGATGGAGGAGTTCGACGAGCTTCGCGCTCGACTCCGTCGCGCACACGACGAGAACGGGAAGCTACAGGAAAAGCTCAACGCCGCCCTCCAGGCGGATCCGACAGGACGTGTGCCGGTATTCGTCGACGCAATTCGTGCAGCACTGCCGATCGTCCGCTTCGGTGTGAGCAACCTCGACCCGCGGACAGTCACGCGGTGGCCCTACGAGGCTCTTGCCACGTTCGCGGCGGCGTTGTCGCAGATGCCCGAACTCGGCCCCGACATCGCTGAATGCGCGATTGAATTGCGCGCGTTCGCGCACGAGGCCAAGCTGTTCGAGCAGGAGCGTGTCGATCGCGGCACCTACGACGGCCCGGACCCCATCGACATCGGCTTGCTGGCACAGTACGCCCGGGGCGAATTTACTCGCATGGGTGCGCTGGAGCAGGCCGGGCTCATCCAGATCGACCTCACGGACGAGGGCCGCGAGGCAGTTCGCGAAGTTGCCGGTCTTACAGAACCCGAGGAACGTAACGTCGCAGACGCGACGAATTCTGCTTGACCGAATGATTCCCCGTATGTAAGAACCGAAATGACTCGACGCGCCCCGTCGAGCTTCGCCTTGAGAGTTGCGACCGCACTCTCGCTCTCACCGGCGGTCCCCGGTAGTCGCTGATCGGGGACCGCCCACACTCTCCCCCGAAGCCGTGGTCTGTGATTGCCTGCGCAGACTGCGGCTTCTTTTTAGGGCAACAACGCTGCCTCTACGATCGGCGGCACACGTGCCGCCGGCGGCGGCGACGTCGAGAAGTCGAGCTGGTGAAGTTCCGGCGCGACCGCGCCCGTCGTGATCCACAAGTGAAAAAGCGTACTGATCCCGGACCGCGCACACTCGTGGCAGTAGAAAATCATCGTGTCGTAGTCGTCGCTCAGCACGACCATTGCCGGCTGGGTATCGCTGCGGGCCATTCCGCAGACTGCGCACACGCCGTAGATGCTGCGACTCACTCGGCCGCCGCCTTCTCCTGGGCGTCACGCATCCGACGAACCAAGTCGTCGAGCTGCACCGACGTCGCTCGCAGCCACTTGGCGATCTCAGGCAGCTTGGCGAGGAAAGCCCAGTCCTTCTCGGCGACCTTGCGCTTGGACTGCTCCAACAGCGCAGCCAGCACCAGCTTGGTCATCGTCTCGAAGTCCGTCATGGGATCATCCTATCAGTGAGTGTTGTCGCCAGGAGAGTCAGCTACACGATTTGACTCGTCTTCGCCAGCAAATTCACGCATCCACGCCTCCCAGGTGTCCCAGCCGCGCGGCGGATTGAGGCGTACGGGGTGCAGCGGTGTTTGCGGCCAGCCGACGCGATCGTAGTGTTGGGTGGCGGCACTCACCCAGGCACGCCACAAGTCGGGTTTGGGGCGGACGGTGCGGCTGCCGGTATTGATGGCCGTCTCGATGTACTTTTCCACACGTAGGCGCGTGTTGATCAAGGTGTGGAGGTGGCCGTAGGAGACTTTACCGCGCCCGAGTTGATTCATCATGTCGCCGACCATGACGCTCAAAAAACACAGCAGGTCGGGCTCCTCGGGAAGTCGCCACGTAGATATGCCGCCGCGGGTGTCGCCTACGACCGTGTTGTCCTTGGAGAAGTTGAGGGGTCCCTTGACCAGCTTGCAGAAAAACTGGACGAACGGATCGGGATCTCTGACGTCGGCGTTGGCGTACCTTCGCCGCGTCTCGATGTCTACGGCCATCGCGGCCTCCCAATCCTTCGTGAAGATGCCACCGCCGGCATATTTCCGCGCCTTCCACCGACCATTCGTCGCTGCGGTCACGCCGTAGTAGGTCGGATGGGGCGTTCCCGGAGGCAAGTCTGGTCCGCAGCAATGCTTCCGCGGCCTGCCCGGTCCACGCGCCGGCGCGGTTGTCGCACCCGCGACACTCTCCCCTATGAGCCCCCGTCGGATCCAGTCCTGAATCGTGTCGGCCGGCGATCGCTGCGACTCCTGTGCTTCGAGGGCGAGCGTTTCGCGGTCGGCGTCTGGCAGCCGAACACGGAAGTCGCGGCCCTCGACCTCGACAGTCAGGTACTCGGGCGCGTCATCGTCGGCTTCGTCGGCTTCGCTCGGATCTGCGAGGGACTCCTCGACCATGCGTCGGACTTCGTGGGACATCGAGTGCCCGGAAGCCTCCGCACGGTCCCTTATGAGGGCGTATACCGCCGGCGGAAGGGACACCTTAACGCTCTTGAGGGCCATAGGATCGACCCTACTGGAACCTCTACGCACCGTCAAGTTCTTGCGGGTCCCGACGGGTCCCGCTGTCGATCGACTACGTGTTTCCGTCTCCGGTGGAATTTTACCGGTGCAGTAAAGCTGCCCTCCGGGCCTCCGACACCGCGTTTGCCGTACACATACGCGCGCGCACGCGCGGAAACTTTTTTGCTCTCTCCCCTCTTACATCCTCCAGTTTCTTGCTCCCGCCTGCGATAGTATGTGGAAAATAATTAGAGGGAATAAGTAGGAGAGAAGAAGAAAGTTTCCGCGCGCGCGCGTGCGCGCATGTGTACGCGGGGAACTTCATCGCGTACGCGACGAAGATTGCCTTATGCAGCGTCTGACAGCTACCGCGCGACGACCCGTTAGTGGTAGGGTGAGGACCATGTCGGGGGACATCCGGCTGGTGTTTACGCGGCGAACGCACCCGATGGACGCGCTCATCCGGTTCGCGCCGCTGTCCGAGTACAGCGCAGCGAGCCACGTCGCCGTCGGCATCGGTGCCGACGGACCGCTCATCCACGCGCGCGGCCGGCGCCCGGACGGCAAAAGCGGCGTCGTCATGCAATCCCGCGACGAGTGGGAGGCGATCGGCAACGAAACCGTCGCCGAGTTCCGCATCCTCCCCGACGTGTCAGCGGGCCTGAGCCGCCGCGTGCTGCCCGCTGTCGGGACCCCCTTCGGCTACGACGGAATCGTCGTCCGGGGCCTGGAGCGCGCCCTGCGCACGTTCCTGTGGCCCTGGGCGCGACTGCGGCTCGTCAACACGCGCATCATCTGCTCACAACTGGTCATGCTCCTCGATCCGGGCGGTCTACTCATCCCCGAGTGGCGCGACCTGGACTATGGGGCCGTCGATCCCCAGGATCTGCTCGACCGCGCCGCCATCGGCCCCAGCTTCGAGAGGATCCGATGACCTGCTCCCACGCTCAGCGCTTCCACAAGCTCGTCAACATGACGCCGGCTCAGATCCGAGCGTGGCACAAGAATCCGCGATCCAAGAAAGCCTCGTGGGCCTCGACCCGCGCGCGGCTGCCCGCGCTGGCCCGGCTCAAGGCCAAGCCCACGAGCAAGTGGACCGCGCGCGACTGCGCGTTCGCCAAGAGGGTCGTGAGCTTCAACGCCCGCATGGACGGGATGCGCCGCAAGCACGGCTGCACCGAGAAAATCGACGTCTCGCTGCGCAACTGGGGAAGGAGAGCCTGTGCCTCGCGTTGAGCTTACCTGCAAACAAGGGTGCATGGAGTGGAAGGCGTAATCGGTGAACGCATCGGCCGGCGCACGATCGTCGGCGTGTTGCGGCGGCGCGACAGTCGCGGGCGCCCCCGTGTGTTACTACGCTGCGACTGCGGCCACGAGTCCGAGGCCGTTCTCGCATCTGCGAGGCAGACGAATCAATGCCTGAAATGCAACGGCAGACGACCGAGTCGACCGAGCCGACCGATCCGCAGCCATTCCGCACCCGGGAGCCCGAGATCGCCATCGTAGTCGCGCTCGGCTACGTGTGGGCCGCGTTCAACACGCTGATCGGCCTGCTGCTGGCCGTCGTGTTCTACCGCGCCCGCGGGTTTCGCTGGAGCGACGGATGTCTCGAAGCGGTCGGCGGGTCGTTCCAACGCGACGGGAAGACCGTCACGCGCATCTGGGGCCGCCCCGGCGCCCAGACCTGGGGCTGGTTCATCGTCTACCGCACCGAAGCTCACGTCGCCAAGGCGCCGCTGCGCGTCCACGAACGCGTCCACGTCGCGCAAGGCATGGTCGGCGGCCCGCTGTTCTTGCTCGCCTACGGGCTGCACTTCCTCATCGAGTTCGCGTGGACGGCGCGCTTTCGGCCATCGCGTTGGTACGACGCCTACCGGCGCGTGTGGGCCGAACGGATGGCCTACCGCATCGAGGACGAGTTCCGGCGCGGTCTGCGCCCGAATGCGTGGGGCGCGAATCCGCGGTACTTCCTCGGAAACTGAGTCGCGTACGCGACGAACGCTCCGGGCGATTCGCTGACTCGTCCACAGACCGTTGGATCAGCGTAACGCCGCGCCATTCCAGGCGATCCCCTGTGAATAAGCTGTGGACGTTGAAATCAACGTGCGCAATTCGCGAAATCCGTGTCAGATCCGCGCGCGGCGCGCGTCTACTTGGTGAACCGGGCCGACCCGGCTAGGTCGTGAGTCTCGTCATCGTCCAGGGAGCGCCCCGTCGCCCCGTCTTTCCGAGCAGCACGCCGACCGGCCCTGGTTCGCCTTTAGTACACTTTCCCTGATCACGTTTTCAGGGAGTTACGATCCGTTGTCTACAACTGGATCACTATATACTACGCTCGCGCGTGCATGTGGGCGTGCGTCGGATGGGTCGACATGTGCTCGTCGACGACGAACGGCCGACCTCGGTAGTAGTCCGTCGCGCACGCGACGAGCGTCTTGCGCATGACGCGCCGCTCACGCCAACTCGGTCGCGTCGTGTGCCGGTTGAGCACGACCATCGGCACCCCGCACGTCGAGCACAGTGCTACCCAGCACACCGCGTTGGCCGTACACCACGGCGTCCGTCGCTCGGCGATGCACAGGGGGCAGTGCATCTAGCTATAGCCGCGACCGGTCCCCCGGACACACACCTCGATGAACACGTCATCGACGATACGCATCCGTTTACCGAGCCCGGTTTGGTCCGACACCGCCCTCGGCCGCCCGATCTTCTTGTGCGCCTTGACCAGCTTGCGGAACGCGTCCGAACACCGTGTCCGGCCTCCGAAGTAGCTGATGTTCATCACGGCGTCGTGCGCGTCGATGTAGGCGCTCTCCTTGGCACGTGTAGAGTATTTCGCCATGTCCCGAGGCTATCACGTCGCTGCTGCGACGACCAGACGGACCTGCGTGCTACAACCGTCCGGTGAGGCACCTTCGAGCTGCGGTCGCGCTTCTGCTGTTCGTGCTGTTCGTCTACGTCCCCGCCGCCATCTACATGCGGGGCCTGATCGGGTGGGCGGCGGTGGTCGGAACGCCCCGACACCGCCACCGGCGCCGCGCCGGACGTTGGCGGGCGCTGTGGAATCGACCGATCATCTGGCTCCTGCGCTACGTCCTCGGCGTGCGGTTGACGATTCGCGTGCCGCCCGGTTTCAACGCCGTCACACAGACGCGGCCGGTCATCTTCGTGGCGAACCACCGCTCGACCCTCGACATCTTCGTGATCAACGAGGTCGCGCGCCACATGGGTCTACGCGACGTGCGCTGGGTGCTCAAGAAGCCGCTGCGCCGGCGCGGCGGCATCATCGGGCGATCGTGCAACGAAACCGAGTGCGCGTTCGTGCAGCGCGGTCACACTCTCGACTTCGCCGAGGTCGAGCGCGCCGCGTTGACGGCTCGCGCCGACGGGGCATCGCTGTCGATCTTCCCCGAAGGCACCCGGTTCCGACCGCACCGCGCCAGAACCTTCCAACACGTCCTCGATCCGCGCCCCAACGGCTTGCGGCACGTCGTCGAGGCCATGCCCGGATACGCTATCGCGTCGGTGACGTTGAATTGGGACACCGGTGCCGCGCGCACGATCCTCGACAACGCCTCAATCAGCGGGTCGTCTCTCGTCGCCGACGTCTCCCTTCACCGCATCAGGCCCGACCAAGTGGAGACGTGGCTTGCAACCGAGTGGGCCGCCAAGGACCGCCGCTTGTCGTCGGAGACGCGACAGATCGATCAAGATGTGCAGGTGGCCCAGGCGCAGTAACTACTGCCGCAGAATCGGCGCGCCGTTGTCGTCGTCCGCGACGTAGTAGCGCAAGCCTACGTAGCTGTCGAAGCTCGCGGCCATGACGACTTCGTCGCCGTCGGCGATCATCGGCGCAACGGAGGAATCGCCGTGCGTCGAGCACTCGACGAGCGCCAGGCACAGTACGGGTCGCATATCCGTCCCGTCAGCGTCCTGAAATACCGCAACCCAGTCCGCCGCTGCCGGCAGGATTTGGATAATCTCCTCGGTGCATTCCGTCACTTCGGACGTCGCCGTCGCGTTCGTGGTTTCGTCGCCCATACGGTCTTCTACCACGACGCTCCGACACGCTGCTAGCGCCTTACACATGTCGCTTCTGCGACGACTAGAACTCCCCGCTGAACTCTCCGATCGCGAAGTCTACTGGCATAGGCGCTCCGACCGTGAACATCACCTCGGGAGGCTCAGGACCCAGGTGCGTCAGATCGACGACGGCGGTTCCCGCTTGCCGCGCGGTATGGCGCCCGCGGCCCATGCCGCCCGACACGCGTCCGCCGACCATCCAATACTCATCGCAGGCGCGAATGACCGCGTCGTCGCGCAATAGCCCATGTTGGCGATCATCGTTCGCGTCGCGGAACGGACCAACATCGGCCCCCGGGTACACGAGGATGTCCACGTACCAGTTCATCACGAACGCGCAGTCGAGCTGCGTGTCACACGCCCAGCGATACCATCGCAGCGCGCGAGCCAGGTTGCTCTGGACTTCTTCTTCGGTGTCGGCGCCCAGCGGCGCCGCGACATAGACGACTCTCATCGGTCCCCCCACAGGACATAGAAAAACAGCAGCAGTGCGGCGATGCCGATGCTCAGGCTAATCACTTCGGGTGTCAATGGTCGCCTCGCGAACAAACGAGGATCGAGCGGGTCGGCCGCATCCGCCGCATCGGCGCGCGGCACACCGGGCAGCGCCACTTGCCAGCGGCGATCTCCCGATCGATCCGATCTCGGTGTGCGTCTTGCGCGTGATCGTGTAGCTCACGCGGGGTCATTCCCCCGGCCAACATGGCCTTCATCGTTGCTTCGTCCAACTACGCCCTCCTGATCGTGTACTGGCCGTTGGCCTCGGAAATCTTGAAGTGGGCCGACAGCGCCGCACGGTTGTCGCGGAGCCGATCGACCATCGTCTTCTGCTTCTTGTAGAAGCTCGTCTTGAGCTTCTTGGCGAGTTCCGACAGCGCCGAGAACAGGTCGAGTGCCTTGATCGGCCGGCCGACGTTCGTCGTGTCGTCGAGCCAGCGATCTAGCAGTTCCGTGAGCGGGTCGTCCTCGATCACGAACAACTCTCGCTCCGATTGCACGGCGTCAAGCGTTTCGTCGATGTCGGACAGACCGATCACCGGCGCGATCACGTTCGCGATCCGCGCAAAATCTGCGAGGCGGTGTCGGCTGCGGGTCGGCGGGATCCCCTTGCGCAACTCGGCAACGATGCTGTTGAGCAGGTAGAGCCACTCACCGTAGATCAGCGCCCTGTCGCGCTCGATGTCTTCGAGCAGTTGGCCCATCGGCACGTAGCCGCCTTTGTCCTGCCGGCGTTCGAGGCGCAGGATCAGGCAGCGGTCGGCGACGTCGTCGCGGCGGAACGTGGCCGGGTTCTTCGTAGCGAGCGCCACGAACGACTGGGGACGGATCTCGACCTGTTCGTCGTCGGTATACTTCCGTCGCCGGACCCAGCCGCCGCCCGTTACGTAGGCGCACAGCGCGTCTCGCAGCCACTCAATGTACGTGTCCGTGTTGTCGATCAGCGCAATCGGCGACCGCAGCAACGTCACGCCGAAGTCCTCCTCGCCGCGCGACGTGACCGACTGCGCCAGCACATATCCGTGCAAGGCCGCCTGGATGCGCTGAAGCGCCGAAGTCTTCCCGCTGCCCTTTTCACCCTCGACCAGCAGCAGGGGCTTGGCCGGCAGCAGCGACCCGAACGGCAGGATCATCATCCACAACTTGAGCAGGTCCGCCTGCGCCGCCGCCGTCAACCCGCCGTCAGTGCCATCGACGAACTGGATGTCGTCGATGAGCCGATTGAACAGCGTGCCGTTCGCGCTGCACAGTGGATCGGTACAAGAAACACCCTGATCGTCGTCAAGAAACAGCGCGCCCGTGCCGTTGGGTACGTCTTCTAGTTCCAGTATCGGCAACGCGTTCGGATCGTTGGGATCGGGTGTCGGCGCGCGGCCGTCGATCGCCCAACTTTTTCCGTCGTAGCGCGATATATACAGCGTCATGGTATCGCGGTCGAAGTGCGTGAAGCGCCGGACGGGCACGGGCGGGATCGCAAGCGCGTCGGCTTGCAGGATGCCGATGACGTGCGTGCGCAGCGCGTCGCCCGCGCCGAGTGCGTAGCGCTGCTCCAGAAACGACAGGAACAGTCCGCTGCGGGACGAGATTCGATAGCACCGGCCGTCGGTGCCGTCGAACAGGTAGGGCGCGCCGTCCGCGTTGATCAGGCGACCCCCGAATGTCTCGATGTTCGTTCGGACGAATGCGGCGACATTCTCGGCGACCTCGTGCGCTGTCGCCTTCTCCGGTTTACGTAGACCGTCCACAACGTCGCGCGATGTATCGTTGCGACTGATCACGCCCGGCGGCGTGGGGGGCGTGGGCGGCGGCGGCGTAGTCCCCGCGGTCCCCGCGGTCCCTGCGGTCCCCGCGTTGCTTGATCCGGTTCCCCCCGACGGGAATCCAACGACGTTGCCTGCCGCCATCTGCCCCTTGCTCTCACGCCGCGCGATCGACATTGCGATCGTTCGCGTGCCTATCGCTTCTAACGACTCGCGCGATCACTTGTCAACGTTTCGATCGAAGACACGCGCGACAAATTTTTTTAGTCGATCATTTCGGTCCGTTAGAATTTCGTCGCGAACAATCTCTTGACGACTTCGATCGCGAAGGCGTAGAAGCAAAGTCCGAGAGCGATCGAGGTTTCGGTCGACAACAGCGATGCAAGGAGATCGAGGCGAGATCTCCCCTCGCACTGTAGTTCGTGCGCTCGAAGGGGGAGAGTGGTATGCCGTGCCGCGCGAGTGGACGGCAGACGTCGCGTCCATACCGCAATGCCGGTGGGCGAACGACGGATCGCCAATCGTCCACCGCTCGGTGCTCAACGCACTTCGTGCGCGTTTTCCGACGCTGCCGGACCTGTCGCCGGTTGCCGATCTCCAGGCGCGCGGCTTGATCGACGCCATGACCAAGCCGTTCGGGTGGAAGCTCCGCGACTACCAGCACGCCGGCCGCGAGTTCGTGCGATCCCGGCGGGGATCGATCCTCGCGTTTCAGATGCGGTTGGGCAAAGCGCAACCGCTTGATGCACGGGTGCTCACGCCGAGCGGCTGGCGACGCATGGGGGATCTTGTCGTTGGCGACGTCGTCGTCGATCCAGATGGCGGGACCGCGCGTGTCGAAGCGGTCTACCCGCAAGGTATCAAGCCAGTGTACCGCGTCACGTTCAACGACGGTGCTGCGACGGAGTGCTGCGACGAGCACTTGTGGACCGTCAGAACGAGTGAGGGCAAGTGGCGTGACGGTGACTGGCGTACGTTGCCGTTACGCGACCTTCGGGATCGCTTGTGGATCTCAACGCCGAGCAGGTCGTGGGGTCGCGGCAATCGTCGGTTCTTCGTACCGCTCACCCAACCCGTAGTGTTCGACGACGGCGACGGCGACGCGCGACCCATCGCGCCGTATTTGCTCGGCGCGTTGCTCGGTGATGGCGGTTTGTCAGACGGCAGCGTTCGGTTTAGCAGCGTCGACCAGGAGGTCATTGACCGCGTGGCGAAGTTGCTGCCCCCGCCAGTTCGCCTCGTCCACAAGAGCGGACCCGACTACGCCCTTACCGTGGAAAACGGTGGCCGCAGCCGCCCGAACCCGCTGTTGGACGATCTGCGGCGTCTCGGGCTCATGGGACACACGTCGCCCGACAAGTTCATCCCGACGGGGTATCTTCGCGCGTCTGTTGACGATCGCTTGGCGCTACTGCGCGGGTTGATGGACACCGACGGCGACTGTACCGAAGACCGTATCACGTCGTTCAACACGACGTCGGCGCAACTTCGTGACGGGGTGCTTGAACTGGTCCGATCGTTGGGGGGCTTCGCGTCGGTCGGGGTGAAGCAGCCGACCTATGTCTACGACGGCGAGCGCCGTGACGGACTGGTTTCGTATCGGCTGCACATTCGACTTCCCGTCAACCCGTTCTACCTGCGTCGTAAGGCAACGCGGTGGAAACGTGGCCGTCTTGCGCGGGGCTTCGACAGCGTCGAGCGCGTCGGCGATAAGGCGTGCCGGTGTATCAGCGTGACGTCGAAACGCGGGTTGTACGTCACGGACGACTACATCGTCACGCACAACACGCCGACGGTCGTCGCCAGCCACGATCTTGACGAGGGTCCATTGATCGTCATCGGCCCGCTGGCGACGCGCCACGTGTGGAACGAGTGGTTCCGCCGCCGCTGGCCGGATGTCGAGCCCGTCAATGTCACAGGGCGTCGCTATGATGCGGACGCGGTCATCGGGGCGAAGATTGTGTTCGGACACTACGACATCCTGTCGTCATGGCAGTCTATTGCGGCGCGGCTCAAGCCGGCGCTCCTCGTGTTCGACGAGGCGCACGTACTGTCGCAACCGAAGTCGCGACGCACGCAGGCAGCGTTGACGATCTCGACGTTCGCCGACCGCGTCGTTGCTGCGACGGGAACGCCGTTGTGGAACAAGCCGGCGGGACTGTGGCCGATGCTCGCGTGCCTCAACCCCGGAGCCTGGGGCAAGTTCTACGACTACGCGGTCAGGTACTGCTCGGGACGGCCGGGATCGCACGGCATGGTCCACGGCGATCCGTCTCACGTGGACGAGTTCCACGCGCGCATGGCCGACGTCATGTTGCACCTGACGTGGAACGACGTCGCGGACGAGCTGCCGCCGACGTTGCGCAACATCATCCATGCACCCGTCCACGAAACGGATGCCTACGAGATCGAGTTGCAAGCCGAGCGCGTACGCGACGAGTCGGCGCTTCGCACACCGATCGGGGAGTTGGCACGGTTCCGCCGCCTCGTCGGCCACCTGAAGGTCAAGCCGACGATCAAGCGCGCAGTCGAGCTACTTCGCCTGGGCGAGTCGGTCGTCGTATGGACGTGGCACCGGGATCTCGCGCAGGCGATCACCGATGGCATCAACACGGAATTTTCCACTGGAAGTGGACCGGCCGCGACGGCCATCGACGGCGACACGCCGGCGAAGGCGCGCGAGATCGCGTTCGAGTATGCCCGTACCGTCACACCGAGCGCGCTGGTGATGACGATGGGTGTCGGGCAGGTCGGGATCGACCTGTCCCACGCGCGCTACGAGATCTTCGCCGAGCTTGATTTCACGCCGGCGACGGTCGCGCAGGCAGAGATGCGAACGTTCTCGCCAGCGCGCTCGATGACCGTCGAGTACGTGGTGCTCGATCACGTCGTCGATCGGCGGCTGGCCGAGATTCTGGTCGAGAAGTGCAAGACGGCGCAGCGCATGGGCGTGCCGGCCGCCGAGTCGGCGATCGACATGCTGGGCAGCGCGTTCGCGCTCGACGACGAAGGCGACATGGACCGGTTGATGGCGGCTGTACTGGGGGCGAACAGCGACGATGCCGAACAGCGACGACGGCTATGAGTGGATCTACTGCAAATCGATGCGACGGGGGGCCAAGTACCACCTGTTCCGGTGCGACCTGCCGATGTCGGTCTGCCGCTGCGTCGATCGAGATCGCGCCGTGTCGCGACAACCGGCAGACCTGATCGACAGCAGCCATCAACCGAAGATCTGCTTCCACTGCAACAACATCGCCCGCCGCATGAAACGAGATCGATGACCAAAACACCTGACAACGGGACTCAGACGACGCAGACGACACAGACGGTTGAGTTTCCGGTCGCGCCGTCGGCATTGCCGCCGATGGATGACAAGCCCAACGATCTGATCTACCTGGGCCGCGACCCGTCGATCATGCCGATGGACGAGGCGCTCGAACAGGTGTTCGACCTGTACGGGATGCCGCGCATGGGCGGCGCCTCGGGCCGGGGGTGGTCGCGCATCGCGACGATGCAGCGTTGTCTTCACCTCTACAAGCGTCGCTACATCGACGGCAAACGCGGCGGACCGTCCCGCGCACTCGAAGTCGGCTCGTGCTTCCACACCATGATGGCGCTGTACTACTGGGCGATGCGCGAGCCGCAGGTCTGTCGGATCACGCCCGAGCGGTTGCGCGACGAGCTTCTGAAGATCGGCTGCGACGTGCGCGCGGTCGAGGACTCGTGGCGGCTGTTTGAAGCCTACAGCAACCACTATCCCAACGACTACCTCACGCCGCTGGCCGAGGAGTTGTACGCGTCCGACGGCGACAACACCTGCCGCTACGACTTGATCGCGCGCGTCGAGCCCAACCCGTTCATCGCGCCGGGCACGTGGGTGGTTGAACATAAGAGCAGCTCCCGCTTCGACATGGCGACGCTCGAAGGCTGGAAGAACGACGGCGAGATCATCGGCCAGATCATGATCTACAAGCCGGCGAAGCTCACCAAGAAGTACGGCAAGCTGATGGGCGTCATCGTCAACATCATCGGCAAGCAGAAGATCCCGAAGTTCGAGCGGGTCGTCGTGCCGGTGCAGAAGTGGCAGGCGACGGCGCACAAGAAAGACCTGCGCGTGTGGAACGCCATCGAGCAGATGTGCGTCGCCACCAACACGTGGCCCCGGAGCCGCGCGCACTGCACGACCAAGTACGGCCCGTGCGAATACTTCGACGACTGCGCGGAGAAGTTCAAGTGAGCACTCGAACAAACTCCCGTGAAGACGCGGAGGCGCGCAGCGCCGACGCGGCTGAACGGGCCGCCCGCAACCTCAAGCCGCGTGGCGTAAAGGCGCCGCTCAACCTGATTCCGGCGCGTCCGCTGCGCGTCATCGCTGCTGCGATGGAGGATGGAGCGAATCGCTATGCGCCGTGGAACTGGATCGAGCGGCGCGACGACGACCGCGACGTCTACGGCGCGGCGCTGCGTCGCCACGTCGAGAAGTTCACCGACCCGACCGAGCCCGACTACGCCGACGACTCGAAGATTCATCACCTCGCACACGCCGGCGCCTGCATCTTGATCCTGCTGCACAAGCTCGGGATCGACTACCCGGCGCGCGACCCGAACAAGCTACTGCCGGGGACCAAGTGACTACGAAGTGCCCGCAAACAGGTGCGTGTGAGCAGTGCTTCTATTGCACAGCATGGCTGTCCTCGCGGCACGAGCACGATCACTTTCCAGTACCGCGACGGTTGGGGGGTGAGCACGTCGTACCGGCCTGCATCAACTGCCACGACTTGTTGGACAGGATCCCACTGGATCGCTGGCCCGCAGACATTGTCAGGGTGGCGGTAACGGAATTGGTTGACTCGGCCGTAGATCCCAAGGCGCGCCTTCTGTTCGCGAAACTGGCGCGCATCGCCGTAGACGGTGTGCCGTGAGCGTCTACGTCGACAAGGACTGCGCCGCCGGCAACCGCCGCGACATCCGTATCATCGTCAGCGAGCGCGACGTCTTCGTGTGTCACCAGCGACCGAAGTCCAGATGGCGCGAGCCGATCGCTCGCCTTCGTCCGAATGCTGCCGTCGATCTGGCGACGGAGATCTTGCGCAGATTCGCGCCCAACAAACTCGTAGGAGAGTAGAGCCATGAAAGTCATCGATCTGAAGAAGAATGCGCCACGCACGATCAGCGTGATGACCTACGGCGCGAGCCGGGTCGGAAAGACCCGCTTCGCCGCGACGTGGCCGCGCCCACTGTTCTTCGCAGATGCGACGGAGAAGGGGTGGGAGACGATCCGCAACATGAACCCCGAGAACTTCTACGACCCCAACTTCATACCCGAGGTCTGGGCGATCGAAGAACCGCAGGACATGTTCCAGTCGATCCAGTCGCTCGGCACGCGGCTCAAGCAGACGCCGGGCGACATCCAGACGTTGGTCATCGACAGCCTCACCCTGTACTCGGACCTGTACTACACCGGCCTCGAAGTCGCGGCCGTCAAGCGCAACAATCAGGTCGATCGGCGGCGGCTGTACGGCGACCTCGGCCAGCACCTCGCGTGGTTGATCACCGAGGTCCACAAGCTGCCGGTCAACGTGCTGTGGCTGTGTCTGGAGAAGGCCCCGCAGGACGGCTCGATGGGCGGTCCGCTGCTCACCGGCCAGACTCGCGACAAGGCCCCGGCCCGGTGCGAGTACCTGCTGTATCAGCGCGCCTACCGCGTCAAGGCCGACGAGCCGCCGACGTTCGAGATCCGGACCAAGCCGTTTGGGCCGTACATCGCGGGTGGTCGGCAGGGTGACTTGCAGTTGCCGGACCCCCTGGAGCCGACGTTCACGGCGTTCGCGACCGCGATCGGGATGCCGCTGCCCGCGCCGCCCAGCAAGGGAGGTCGAAAGTGATCATGGCGAAAAGCAGTCGAAACCCTGTCACGCGGGTCAAGACCTCCGACGGCACCTTCGCCGTCGAGATCCACGACGACACTGACACCTCCGAATTCTTCGTCGCGGGCCAACTCGTCGCCCCCGACACCTTCATCGCTTCCGTGCTGGTTGAGTGGTTCGACCAGCTTGGCAAACCCGAACAACACGACGTTCAACATGAGGAGCAATAGAGAATGAGCGACAACAACTTCAGCGACTACATCGACTGGATGGGCGTCAATGATCCCGAGCTGGAGCCGCACGACGGCGAGCGCAAGATGGTCGAGCCCGGCGAGTACGACTTCGAGATCACCGAAGTCAAGCAGGACCAGAGCCGCGCCGGCAAGCCGACGCTGATCGTCACCGCGTCGGTCCTGAGCGGAGCGGCCAAGGGTCGCACGATCCGCAACTGGTACTCCCTGGTCGGCGACAACGAGTTCGCGCGCCGTCGCATCAAGGCGCTGATCCAGGCCACCGGCGTGCCGGTGGACGGTCGCGGTGCGTTCTCGGCGCAGGCGTTCGTGGGCTGCAAGTTCCACGGCAAGGTCATCGAGGACACCTTCACCGCGCGCAACCAGCAGGGCGTGGAGGAGGAGCGGACGTGGTCGAAGATCACGTGTGAGGCTCCGATCGGCTGATCGGCATCCTGGGGGACGGTGCGGCGTTCGCGCTGCCCGTCCCCCACATGTCTCGGGGGAGATTTCATGCTTGGCGACACCATCGAAGCGTGGTGCGAGTGCGGGCGCAGCAAGCAGCTACAGGCGGCTGCATGTGATCGGTGCGCGTTTCTCGACGGCACGGGCGAAGGCGAGGCGAAGATCATCGCCGTGCTCCGTCAACTGGGCGGCGTCGCCGACATGTACCAGATTGCAGCAGGCGCGGGCACGACGCTGCGGTCCGTACAACGCAACATCGCGAAGCTCAAGCGCGGTGGACGCGTCTATCGCGTAACCGACAACGACGGGCGCGCGGAGCGCGTGCTGTGGGGATTGATGGACGTGCGATGATGTCTACCGCACAGACCGACAACGACGTCCGTCGCGGACCCGACGCGTCGCCGAACTGCGCCGAGTGTCCCTTTGCAGCAGGCGGCAAGCCGAACAGGCCCGTGCGTGGCATCGGCCCCGACGATGCGGCTGCGATTGTCGTCGGGGAAGGGCCAGGTCGTAACGAGGTCGAGGCGGGCATCCCGTTCGTGGGGGCATCGGGTCGAATGTTAGACCAGGCCCTTCGGGCAGTCAAAATCGAGCGCTCGTCGCTGTGGATCACTAACGCGACGCTGTGCATTCCGCCGCCGGGCGCCGGCGACGCCAAGAAGAAGGCGGCGCGCCAGTGCTGCGAGCCGCGTCTACACGACGAGCTTCGCAGCTTGCCGAAGCTGCCGATCCTCGCGCTGGGCGGCGTCGCCGCGCAGGGATTCCTCGGCGACAAGTTCTCGATCTCCAAGCTGGCCGGGTCCGTCCACGAGGTTGACATCGACGGTCGCGGCGATCGTCCCGTCATCCCGACGATTCACCCGGCGGCGATTCTTCGCGGCGGCGACGGAGCATCCGGCGCACACGCGGTGGATCTGCTGTTCTGGAACCTGCTGTACGACGTCGCCAAGGTCAAGCGCGTGGCGAGCGGCGAGAACGTGATGTTCTCCGACGACATCGCTACCGAGGCCGACGACCCGTCCAAGGCGCACGAACTGGTGCTCATGTTCGCGCAGACCGCGCGGACCGAGCGCATCATGGCGATCGACGCCGAGACGGTCGGCACCGACGGCCACCTCGCCATCGAGCCGATGTACGCAAAGCTGACGGCGATCGGGATGGCGACGCCCAAGCTCGGCGTCTCCGTCGCGTATTCGATTCTCCGTCCGCTCACCAAGAAAGTCATCGCCAGCTTGATGGCCGACTCGACCATCGAGAAGGTCATGCACAACCGGATGTACGACACGCAGGTCTTCGCGCGGCACAACATGCCGGCGCGCGGCGTGGTCGATTGTACGCTGCTGATGCACCACTCGGCGTTTCCGGGCCTCGCCCACGACCTCCAGCGCGTGACGACGCAGTTCTTCTGCATCGGGCCGTGGAAGGCCGAGTTTCGGGGCGGCAAGGGCGGCGTCGATGAGCTACTGACCTACAACGCGCGCGACGCGTTGGCGACGGCTCGACTTCGCGCACCGCTGCGCAACTGCCTGAAGGCGTCTGGCAGCGACAAGACCTACGACATCGACATCAAGATGGCCGAGATTGCGGCCCACATGTCCGAGGTCGGCGTCCCGATCAATCGCGAGGTCAACACCGCCATGCAGGTGCGGTTCAACAAGGTCCTCGACGACTCGATGGCGCAGCTTCGCGAGCTGGTCTACGACGACGAGACGTTCGAGAAGTTCAAGGACCGGCTCGCCGCCGAGCGCGCCAAGCGTCGTCGCAAGAGCGACCCACCCGACTACCTGGCTCGCCACGCCGTCCGGCTGGTCGAGTTGGACAAGGAGATCGAGAAGGGCAAGTTCGAGTTCTCGATCGGCAACGCTGATCACGTCGCCGCCTACCTCAAAGCGCGCGGCGTGTCGCTGTATCAGCAGACCGCCAAGGGCAAGACGTCCACGAAGCGCGAAGTGCTCGAAGCCATCGCGCACGTGCCCGAGGTCGCGGCGATCGTAGACTTCCGTGAGGCCGCCAAGATGAACTCGACGTTCGTCGCCAAGCTGCCCCACTACATGGACGACAACGACCGCATCCACCCGGTGTGGTCGGTCAATAAGATCACCGGCCGGTGGGGTGCCGAGCACCCCAATTGCTTCGACGGTGCGACGGAGATCCTGACCGAACGTGGTTGGGTACGCTTCGACGAACTGCCGCGCGATGTGCGCGTCGCGCAGTACGACAAGACGGACGAATCGATCCAGTTCGTGACGCCGACCGACTACGTCCACTACACGGCGGATGAAATGATCCGCATGGCAGGTCGTTATGTGGACCTGTACGTGACGCCCGATCACGGCCTATTGTACCGCCGACGAAGTGGCAGCTACGTCGACGTGCAAGCCGGCGACTACTCGTTCACCGATACGCACGATGAGTTCATTCACGCAGGAAACTACGCGTTCGGTGACGAGGCGTTAAATGATTCGCTGGTGACGTTGCTCTGCGCCGCGCAGGCTGACGGTACGTGGAACGGCTCCGGGTGGGACTTCCAGTTCACCAAGCAGCGCAAGGTCGATCGACTCGTCAACGCACTGGAGTCACTGAACCTCGCCTACACGTTGACCGAGCGCTGGAAGCCAAGCCCATTCACCGGGCAGCCCCGTCGCCGCGTTCGGATCTATGTGAAGAAGTGCCCCGCCGGCAGTCGCGTAGCTGATCTGCTCGGGGGCCGCGCCAAGCAGTTCGGATCGTCATTACTGACGCTTACACGCGACACGGTCGAGGTGTTGATCGACGAGATTGTGTATTGGGACGGCAACACACAGACGGGCTGCGAATACTACTCGTCGATCGAGTCCAACGCGGATTGGGTACAAGCGCTCGCGGCGCTGTGCGGACGTCGCACCGTCGTTCGTCGCTACACACGGTCGCCGATCCAAAAGAAGCCGAATTGGCAAGTTCGGTTCTCGTCGCGGGCGGTGTCGAACCACAGCTCGGCGACGTGCGTTGAACGCGTGCAAGGGCCGCAGCCGGTGTACTGCGTGACGGTGCCGAGCGGCTACGTCGTTGTCCGTCGCGACAAAAAGGTAATAATTGCAAGCAATTGCATGAACTGGCCGAAAGCGGATCCCAAGAAGAACCGCCCGAACCTGCGCGAACAGGTCGTCGCACCGCCGGGGCGCAAGATCGTAGGCGCGGACTTCGCCCAACTCGAAGCGCGCATCATCGCGCTGCTGTCCGGTGACGCCTTCCTCGTCGAGATCTTCGCCAACAACAAAGACATCCACTCGGAGTTCGCGCGCATCGTATGGCCGACGTTCGACAGCCTGCCCGTCGATCAGCGCAAGCAACTCCGCGACATGATCAAGCGCCCGGAGTACTGCTTGGCGCCGGGATCGCGCGTGCTGACGCAGGACCTTCGCTGGGTGCCGATCGAAACGCTGCGCGAGGGCGATGATCTGTTGGCGTTCACCGAGCCGCCGATCGGGCGTCCATGGAGACGTCGCGACGAGCCCTACTTCGCGGCGGCACGCGTCAATAGTGTGCGCTTCGTCGAGCAACCAGCATATCGCGTCAGTACGACACAGGGAGACGTCGTCGCGAGCGACGAGCACCTGTGGATCGGGCGGATGCGTGCAGATAAGCGCATACGCAGCAAGAAGCGATACGCCTGCAAGGCGTGGGTTCGGACCGACGAGCTTCGCCCCGGCGATTTGCTCTCGTTCACAACAGAACCGTGGACTGAAGATCGATCGTGGGGCGCCGGCTACCTGGCTGGTGCGTATGACGGTGAGGGTAACGTAGGTCATCGTGTGATCGGCTTGGGTCAGAAGCCGAACGAGCTGCTCGACACCCTGATCGCCGAGATGGCCGCGCGCGCGTTCCGGCTCCACACCGCCGAGCGTGCCAGCGACGCCGTCGTGCGGACAGAGATCCAAGGCGGTCTATGGGAGATGCTGCGTTTCCTGGGCACGATCCGTCCTCGCCGGTTGCTGGCTAACTCGAATCGGTTGTGGAATGGCTGTCGTCTACGCGACTTCACGCCCAATGCAAAGGTGCTTAGCGTGGAGCCTATCGGGATGCAGCCGCTCGTCGCGTTGGAGACGACGACGGGTACGTTCATCGCCGAGGGGTTTCTGCACCACAACTGCGCGCTGTACGGGGGTAGTGTCCAGACGATGATCGACGCGTTGACCCGCGACTACCCCGAGATCAGCGCGGCTGACGTACATCGCATGAACGATCTGATGAAGTCGAAGATGACCGGCGTCGAGGCGTGGCACCAGCAACTGCTGCGCGACGTCGCCACCAAGCGCGAGATGCGCAGCTTCCTGTACGGCCGTCGGCGATGCTTCCCGCTCGGGAACGCTGAAGAATCGACCGTATTCAATTTCGGCGTGCAGGCTACGGGGGCTGATTTCATGGACACCGGACTTCTTCGCGTCGTCGACGCGCTGCCCGACGTCGATCCGACGGCCGAGGTCATCTTGCAGGTCCACGACGCGATCTACGTCGAGTGCGACGAGGACAAGGCCGACGACGTCTGCACGGCCGTCAGCGACAACCTCACACAAGAGCACACCCACAACGGAGTCACGATCCATTTCCCCGCCGACGCGAAGATCGGCGACTCCTGGGACAAGGTGAGCTAGATGATCACTACAGGCAGGCGCTGCGTCGACTGTGGTTGTGTCAAAAGGCTCGACCAATTTGACGCGAATAGCTTGCGGTGCCAGTCGTGCGCCGCCGCGCGCGAGTACAACCTGGTCAAGAGTGTCGTGCCGCAGGTGAATGGCGAGACTCTCGACGCGGCGCAAGACGCGCTTATCTGGACGCTGCCGACGGGACGGCGATGTCCGTGCTGCGGTCAGTTCGCGAAGCGGTACCGTTATCGGCTGTCCGCTAACTGCTGCCACTTTCTGGTGTGGCTCTACTGGAAGGACCACGCAAACCCGGGGGCGTTCCACAGCGTACGGATGATGCCGCAAAAGATCATGGCCTCGCGGGACTATACGCGCCCGGTGCACTACGGCCTAATCGAAGAAGAACCGAACGGAAATCCGAAGAAGCACCGCTCGGGCAATTGGCGGATTAACGGCGACGGTCGGGAGTTCGTCGAGAAGAAGCGTGCAGTGCCGGAGTACATGTACGTCTACAACGAGCACATTCTGTACTTCGACGGAGAGCCGGTTACGATCGACCACTTCAGTGGCAAACACTTCGACTACGCGGAGGCGATGGCTACGTGGCGTCCACACTAACCACCACCGTCAATATCCACAGGGAGCCGTTCGTGGGGCGGCCGTCGCTGTGGGGCAAGTACCGGATCCTCGACTCGACGCTGCGACGACTTACGCGCAGCAATCGCCGTGCGATCGTGTGGGTCACGTCGGGACACATGCCGCACAAGATCGTCAACCGTGCAATGGGGCAGGTGCCCATTGAGTGCGATTGCGGTCGCCGGACGTGGCACGCCGAAGGCGGTCCCTACCCGTGCAAGTGTGAAGGCCCTGTGTGATGCACGAGACGTGGAAGGCCCTGCCGTGGGCACCTGATATGTACGAGGTCAGTGATCAGGGACGCGTGCGCAGCCTCACACGCAAGCGATACGGCGAGCCGCTGATACGTCGTCTGGTAGCTGACAAGGACGGGTACATGCGGGTGAGCCTGTTCGCCCGAGGAAATCCAGGGCGTGGAAACTACGCTGTGGCGCGACTGGTGATGGTGACGTTCAAAGGCGACCCGCCGTTCGACGGCGCGCAGGTGCGGCACCTCAATGGCATACGCGACGACAACCGCGTCGAGAATCTTGCCTGGGGCACGCAGCTAGAGAATATGCGCGATCGGGATCGTCACGGCACGACTCCGAAGGGCTCGAAGAACGGCCGGGCGATCCTCAACGAGAAGCAGGTGACGGCACTGCGCGCTCGTCACCGCGCCGGCGTTTCGATCACCGCGCTCGCCGCTGAGTATGGTGTTTCACGAGATACTGTTCGATCCGCGATCAAATACAACTGGAAGCATCTGTGACCTACAAGATCACGTGGCGCGAGCAAGATGAGAGCGGTTGGTTCGTGCAGCGGCGCACGTTCACCGAGACGCCCGACGGCGTTCGCGTCGTCATCGAAGATCTGTGGGATCGCGAAATCTACGAGTGTTGCGTCAAGCGAGTGCATCGCTGACATCCCTATCCACCGGGAGCCGTTCTTGGTGGATACTGAGAGCGAAAGGGCGAGAGAATGGAAGTCAAGGCAATTCACCGCAGCGAGGTGGCTGCGTTCGAGGGCGAGGGGTGGAAGGTCGAGCGGGAGATCGACGGCAATCGTGTCGTCATGTCCCGTCAACCGCCGTCGAAGCCGCGACGCAAGCCGACGTGCGGCGCGTTCGTGGACATCGACATCACCGGGCACTGGTTCGTGCTGCGCACGCCGTACGACCCGGACTTCGTCGATGAGCTAAAGACGCGCCTCGACTACAGCGACCGCAAGTGGGACAGGGATCTCAAGGTCTGGAAGGTCGGGCGTGGCGGCTGGCGCGACGCCGCGCAACTGCTCAACAAGCACTACGGCGAGGGCAAGGTCAACTACACCGAGCCGGCCCAGGCGGCGTTGACCGAGTTGATGGAGGACGAGTTGGACTCTCCCGACTTGCTCGCGTATGCGACGCTCGGCGTGCGATCCGACGCGCCCGAGGGCGTCATCCACGCGGCCTACGTCTACATCGAGTCGACGTACCTGCCGATGGCCGCCGACGAGCTTCAGCTTCGCCCGGCCGACATCCCCGAGCAGGACGAGGCACGCGACGCCTACGTGCGTATCCTCAAGCACCGCAAGATCCTGCCCGCGCCCGCAGTCGCCGGGATCATCCATCAAACGAAGTACGAGGCGCTCGTACGCGCTGCCAGGGAGCCGAAGTGACGCCGACCCAGGGCATTCCGGCATTGCGTGTCGTCGAAGACGAGGCGACCGACAAGACGTACGCGCTCGTCGAGGTGTCGGGACCGCACCCAGCACGACAGCAACCGTCCGGCCCGATTGCGGTCATTCCGCCGGTGCCTCGCGGCGTTATCTCGGAGGCGACGGCCAAAAAGATGCTGCGCGCGATGCTCGACGACGGTCGCGTCGCATCGACCGGCACACCGCCGGCGCTCCTGCTTGCAGGCATCCTCGCGGTTGCGACGATCGTCGTGATCGTGTCCCTGGCCTGGCGCGCCTGGGGGTAGAGACAACATGGGGGAGATCATGTTCAAGTGCGAAGACACCACGAAAGACCATCACCAATGTCCGTGGGAAGCGGCCTGGATCTTCGAGATCGACGACGGCCAGCAGACCCGACGGCTGTGCGGTACGCACTGGCGTGCGCGTGAACGCCGAGGACAGCATCTCAAGATGATCGCGACGCCGGACGGCGAGCCGTTGCCGCCGCCGTACTGCGACATCTTTCCGGGCTCGCGCGAGTGGCGCGAGCGAGGCTGGAAGTGACTGAACCCGAACAACTCTCGTTTCCGTTCGCGCAGGCCGCGCCGTCGACGTTCTCCGTCATCGTCGCGGATCCGCCGTGGAAGTTCCGCGACACCGGCTCGCGCATGGCGCCGAGCCACGCGGGCACCGGTCGGACGTACGCACACTACGACGTGCTGCCGACGGACGACCTGACGGTCGCCGGGCCGATGGTGCAGTCGCTCGCCGCCGATGACGCGTTCTTGTTCCTGTGGGCTCCGCACGCCTTCGTGCTCGACGGACAGGCACAAGCCGTCGCACGGGCGTGGGGCTTCGAGCCCAAGCAAGAGATCGTCTGGATCAAGACCACGGCGGACGGCAAGCCGCGCATCGGTGGCGGCCACTACAGTCGCATCTGCACCGAGCCGATGTTGCTGTGCCGCCGCGGTCGTGCCCGCGTCGTTCGACGTGATCTACCCAACGTCATCTTCGCTCCGCGCGCGGGCCACAGCGCGAAGCCCGATGCGAGCTACGACTTCATCGAGGCGATCACCGGCGCGGACCGCTTCCTCGAACTGTACGCACGCCGTCGCTACAACGAGCGGTGGACGGCCTGGGGCGATCAGCTCACGACGACCGCAGCCCATCTCAGGGAACCCCTGGGGGCGTAACCCGACCGGGGTACTATACCGATCATGCGTTACGAAGTCTACCGAGATCACAACCGGCAGTGGCGTTGGCGGCTTCGCCTGCCCGGCGGGGAGGTCGTAGCTGTGTCCGCCGAGGCGTACCGTCGCAGAATCGACGCGATGGCGCGCATCGACCGGGTCAAGGCGTCCGTCGACGCGCGCGTCGACGTCTACGACGTCCGCCGAGGTGCTGCATGAAGACGTGGCGCGACGATCGAAACCTGGCGCGCCTCCGCGCACGGAGTGCGCAGTTTCTCGCGCAGGGGCTGTGTCGATGCTGCGGGCGTGAGGTCGAGCCGGATCGTAAGTTCTGTTACGATCATCTGCGGTACTTCCGCCAATATCAACGCGAGCGCCGGCAACGGTTGCGCGCCCGGGGACGAGCCCATGACTGAACAAGATCAGTTGATCGACAACTTAATCGATCAACTGCGTGATGTCGTCGCCGGTCGCGGCGACACGCTCTCGGTAGACGAGCGCGGCGACGGCGTGATGTCGCTCGGTGCGACGAACACCGATGACGACCGGGTGTGCCTGCTGTGCGGCGTCACGATCGACAACAACATCCACTCGATCGAACGCGTCGGCGAGCAGGCGATGACCGGACGCCTCGTCATCATGTTCGAGATGTGCGAGAACTGCACGCTCGTCGACGCCCAGTAGTTCAGGTGTTCAGTGCAGATTACGGGTGCGCGGTGGACACCGCAGGTCAACGTACTCGCCGTCGTTTGCGGCTGTAGTCATCGATTTGAGCACCGCGCCGATCGGTGGTGGCTCACATGTCCGCGCTGTCGAGCTGGCGCCAACCTGCACGAACTTCGCGGTGCGTATGCGACGGAGCACTCGCGGCAGGGATCGAACCTGCGCCCTCCCAGTTCCTAAAGCTGGGCGCTCTACCACTGAGCTACGCGAGTAAGGTGGGACGGGCGGGATTTGAACGGACCGCGACCTCCGACAAGAATCCGAAGAACTCGCCGGCGCTCTACCAGACTGAGCTACCGCCCCGTAGCGCTATCGTAATAGGGGTAGGCTCGAAAGGCACCTCCTGACGGTGTAGCGATCACGCACGGGGCGTACGCCAATCGCAGTCATCTGGCCCGTGTAGGGCGGATCCGACTCGATGATCGTCGCGTGGTCGACACGGTGGTCGGTCAGCGTGGTCGAGACGTCGCGCAACGCATCCTCCGACGGCACCGCCAGCACAACGGCGTTGGTTCCGCGAGGGACGCGCCGTACAACACTCTCACCGGCGGCGTGGACAATCTGGGCGGCCTGCAACCCGATGGGGAGGTCAGCCCGGACAATGACGTAGTGCGTGAGGGGACTAGCTAGGTCGCATGTCTTCCAGTATGCGTCGGCGCTGCGACATGTCAAGATGTTCGACATGACTCCGAAGGACGCTGCGAAGGCGATCGCGTACAACCAGAAGCAACTCGACGCCGGGGAGATCACGGCCGAGCACATCACCGCGTTGACGTTCGAGTACCAGACGCGGCGAGAAGACCTCGCCGACGACGGGATGCTCGGTCCGCTCACGCGCAACGCGCTCGACATCAGCTACACCGACGACGGCGTTCCCGAAGGGGGCTGGCAGTCGTGGGATGGTCCGCTCGATGAGCAGCCCGTGAACCGTCGGACGACCTACGACATGTTCGGCGACCCCGGCAAGTACGAACAGGATAAAGCCTGGGCACGCGACAACATCATGGAGTGCCACGAGCGCCTGGGGAACCGGCTGCCGGGCGTGCCGAGCAAGTGGTGGGTCAAGGTCCACAAGGCGGTCGAGCCGTATCTCCGGGAGGGCCTGCGTCGCGCGCAGTTGTCGGCGCCCGAGTACCAGATCGAGCGCCTCGGCGGCTACGTGTGGCGCGCGATCCGACATCGGCGCGGCAACCCGCTGTCGATGCACTCGTGGGGCATCGCGATCGACATCGACCCGCACCGCAACTTCTCGCGCAAGTTCGCCAAGGGCGAAGGTCCCGAGGCGTGGTCGCCCGCGTACATGGCGATCTGGCCCGACGGGCTTCCCGAGCCGTTCGTGCGCGCCATGCAGTCCTGCGGCTTTGCGTGGGGCTCGGACTGGGACGAAGACGGCCTCAGTCACGACCACACCTACTATGACGCGATGCACTTCGAGTGGGTGGCACGGGACGGCCACGCCAACGGCGTCTAGTTGTCGCGTAAGCGACGGGTTGCGCAGGTGGTCGAGATCGTGCGATCGTAGGCCATGCTCGCGATAGAGCCCCTGTACGGCGCACCGGCCGACGCGACGCGCGAGGACGTGTTGGGCACCGTCGCCATCTTCATGGGCATCACGCTGCTGGGGGCGGCCATCGGCGGCTACCAGGGCAATCGCTACCACGACCGGCCGTTGACCGGTGCGGCCATCGGCGCCACGGTCGGCGCGATTCCGGCGTGGTTCGTCGGTCGCCTGTTCTTGCAGCGCCGCCTGGAGGCCCGCGCATGAGTAAGAAGAAGAAGCGCAGGCGCAAGCAGATCGCGGCGCGTGCGAAGGCATTTCGCCCGATCACGCCCAAGCCGATTACGCCGCTCACCAAGCGACTCGCTCGCCGGGAGGCCCGCTTCCAGACGCCTCCGTCAGTCCGACGTCGAGCCGCCGTACAGCGACGCCTGCCGGCCAACGTTCTCTACTGCGTCAAGTACACGCGCCCCAAGCGGCAGTACCGTCGGACGACGGCGAAGAAGTGGGGCGAGTTCACGACGACGGGGATCCACACCTCTCGCTGCTTCGACGACATCGATCAGTCGATCGCGTGGCTCGTCAAGCTCCAAGAAGCCGGAAAGTGCGAGAAGTTCTGCGCGATCTACGAGCGCGTAGGCGACGGTGAGCGCATGTTCTGGCCCCGCGCCGCGAAGCACTGGAAGTCGCTGTACTAGCTGATCTTGACGATCCGACAGGCCGCCGCGCTACTAAAGGTCCGTGTCGTAGGCGTCGTCTTTGTAGCACTCGACGTGCCTGTCGCTCACGGCTCGGCACACCGCGATCGGCTCGTAATAGTTCTTGGCGACTCGCTTTTTGTGCTCGTAGACGTCGAACCCGACCGGGTTGTTCGCCGTCGCTTTCTTGGCGGCGCGGAGCGCGGCGTACTTCGTCTTGAACACCTCGGGTGTGCTCCGCGACACCGCCGGTCCCTGGTAGCCTGGCCCTCCGGTGTACGTCCGCGAGCTTTTGATGATCACGTAGCCGGTGACGTAGCGACTTTTCTT
The DNA here is from genome assembly GCA_020344215.1 of Gemmatimonadota bacterium. GTDB lineage: Bacteria > Gemmatimonadota > Gemmatimonadetes > Palauibacterales > KS3-K002. The sequence goes on along the minus strand of CP070815.1, from coordinate 2,229,945 downwards.
CCGTTTCTTCGCGGCCATAGCCGTATCCTACGCGATTGACGTCGCGTAAGCGACATGCGAATCTCGGGGGGGAGCTGAGATGCCGCAGAGCACTAGATCATGTCCGCGAGCGATGCGCCAGTATACCCGATCGCTCCGCAAACAGGTGCCCGAACACGTCAAGAAATGGGCAGAGTTAGCGCACCAGTTGGCGAAAGATGGCTACTGCCTCGACGCCGAGGTCTACATCCGCAAGGCCGAGCGGATGGCGGCCGGCGCGACCTCCGGGCTGGACGGCCACGTGCGGACCTGCGTGCGGTATCGCTGCGTCCGGGGTCGTGGCAAGAAAGACGACGACGCGGCGTGCAAGCCCGGCTACGTGTTGCGGTGCGCGAAGTATGCCGCGCTGCCGGGCCTTCCCGTGCGCGTCGCGACGCGCAAGCCCTACCAGGAGTTCACCTACGGACGCTACCGCCGTGGGCGCAGCGGCGCGCGCTCGACGTATGCACCGGACTTCGGGTTCCGCCCGCCTGCCCACCGCGACATCTCGAAGCGCATTCGCGATCTACCCGGACCCCTGGAAACCGGCCCCGGCCGGCGAGGCATGTGAAGTGGCAACAGTCCTCAAGAGCATCACGTCCTTCGTCAACCTCGCCGTCGGTGTGCCGACAGCACTGCCGCACGGACTCGTCGACGCCTACGGCAACGGTGTCGTGCCCGATCACGTCGAAGACGACCACGTCGACGTCGTGATCTTGTCGGCCGATACGGTCAACGTCACCGTCCGCAACGACGGGCTGGCGCCGGTGACAGCCAACGTTCTCTGTGAGCGTTGGCACACCGAGAACCGTGCGCTGCCGCCGGGACAGACCGATCTGCCGGTGCAGCCGTTCGTGCCCTCCAGTGGGGGCGTCCCGTTCAACGCCATTCTGGCGAATCTGGGCACCGACGCGGTGGATGGACAGGTACCGTACGCGATCGAGCCGGCGCCTCCGACGGGCGGGCTCACACAAAGCCCCAACTTCTACTTCGACGGCGTCGGCCAGCTTCTGCTGGGTGCGGGTCCGCCCGACTCGCGCACCTGGATCGGCTACGCCCAGATGCTCCACATCAACGATTTGAATGCGCAGTTGGACATCCGCGTTGACTCCGCACAGAACGGCAGCGCGATCATCAGCTCGAACAACACCACCAACGGCATCAACATCAACAACTGGTTGCTCAGCGAAGCCGGTGGCCTCACCTACCAGGAAATTTCAAGTGCCGGTCAGGACATGATCATCCGCGGCGGATCGGGCACGGACAACAATTACATCGAGATGAGCGACGGCAGCACTGTCGCCGTCTCCCCCGCCGGCAAGGGTCGTCTGCGTTACAACGAGGGCACCAACAAGTGGCAAGTCTCGGAGAACGGCGGCGGTTGGGCCAACATCATCTGAGGGAAACATGGCAACAGTTCTCAAGAGCATCACGTCCTTCGTCAACCTC
>CP070815.1:2224638-2228378 GCA_020344215.1 Gemmatimonadota bacterium | reverse complement strand
TTCACCAATCCGTGCGGTGGCAGAGGGGCAGGAAAGGGCAGAGGAAGAGGTCCGCATCGGCTCCGGGAAGATCCCCTACTCGGTGTCCTTTCGGCAAGCGTGCATGACGGCCGCTGAGGCCGACGCTATCGTCGGTTGTCTAACGAACGACCCACGGAGGACAGCCGATGAAGCAAGGACCACAGAGACCTTCCCCCGACAGCCTGAGTAGAGTCCAGGGCGAGTTCGAGCGTTGGCGGAGCCGGCGGACAGTCGGCACCCGTATCCCTGAGGATCTGTGGCGGGCGGCGACCGAGGTAGGTCGGGAACACGGCGTCTCGAAGACGGCCCTGAGACTGCGTCTCGACTACTACGCGCTCAAGGAGCGTGTGGAGTCGGCACCCGAGGAGCGCTGGGCAGTTGGGCAACCCAGCGTGAGAGGGAAAGGGTTCGTGGAGATCCCGCTGTGTGCGCCCTCTGCGAGGCGTGAATGCGTCCTCGAGATCGAGGACGGGCAGGGGGCTCGGCTGCGTGTGGAGCTCAAGGGCGCGGCGCCAGCGGAATTGGAGACGTTGGCCCGGGCGTTGTGGAGCGTGGCGCGATGATCCAGCTCACGCCGCAGATGCGCATCCTGGTTGCGGTCGAGCCTGCCGATTTCCGCCGCGGCATTGATGGCCTGGCCAGGCTGGCTCGGGAAGAGCTCGACAGCGACCCGTTCTCTGGCTGGATCTTCGTGTTCCGCAACCGCAGGGCCACCGCGGTGAAGGTCCTGGTCTATGACGGGCAGGGGTTCTGGCTGTGCCACAAGCGCCTTTCCAGGGGGCGGTTCCGGTTCTGGCCAGATGGGGGGCTGAAGGGGGTCCGGGCGTTGGAGGCACATGAGCTCCAAGTGCTCCTCTCGGCCGGCGATTTCGCGGCGGCGCAAGCTGCGCCGCCGTGGCGTCGGGTGTCGGCAGGCGGGTGAGGGAAGATTTTTCGCGTAGCCCCTTGCGTTCCAGAGCTCAATCAGGTACGTTCCCGCTCATGGACGTGCCGCTGAGGTACCGGGGCCGCGAGGTCACGGACGCCGACATCGCCTTCATCAGGGAGCTCATTGCCACGCACCCTGGTGCGAGCCGGCGGGCGCTGTCGAAGATGCTCTGCGAGGCTTGGGACTGGCGGCAGCCCAACGGCCAGCTGCGTGACATGGTCTGCCGCGGCCTCATGCTGGAGCTGGACCGCGCTGGGTTCATCGAGCTCCCACCGGTGCGGCAGGTTCCACCCAACAACGTCGTCGTGCACCGCAGACGGCCGGCAGTGGCCGTCGACCCGACGCCGCTGTGCGCGAGGCTTGAGCAGATCCGGCCGGTCGAGATCCGGCAGGTACGGCGCAAGGCTGAGGAGCCGTTGTTCGACAGCCTGATCGAGGAGCATCACTACCTCGGCTACACGCGGCCGGTAGGCGAGCACCTCAAGTACTTGATCCGGACGCACGATCGGCCGATCGCCTGCATGGCGTGGAGCTCGGCGCCGCGCCATCTGGGCCCGCGCGACCGTTTCATCGGCTGGTCGCCAGAGGCCCGGCGTCGAAACATCCGCTATCTGGCCTACAACACCCGCTTCCTGATACTTCCCTGGGTCCAGGTGCCCCATCTGGCGTCCCACCTGCTGGGTCGAGTGGCACGGGTGCTCTCGGCGGACTGGGACCGGCTCTATGGCCACCCGATCTACTACCTGGAGACCTTTGTGGATCCCGCACGGTTCCGGGGCACGTGCTACCGCGCCGCCAACTGGATCGGCTTGGGCCTGACGACAGGTCGCGGCAAGGACGCGCCGACGATGAAACCAACCCGGCCGAAGAAGGAAGTGCTGGGCTACCCGCTCACCAAGGACTTTCGCGAGCTGCTGTCGGGGGGAGAGTGAGAAGACGAAAACCAGAGTGGCTCGAGCTGGATATCGAGGAGCTGAAGGCGTTCCTCGATCGTGTCAAGGCTGTGGTGAACGCCGAGGATTACAAGACACTGAAGGCAGTGGTCGAAACCCTCGTCTGGTTGATAGGCGAGCTGAAGCAAGAGCGGGTTACCGTCGCGCGTCTTCGCATGTTCCTCGGCATGAAGAAGACCGAGAAGACGAGCAAGGTGCTCATCCAGGAGCGCCAGGGGGCCCATGGTCCAGAGCCGCACAGCGCCGCCGAAGAGAAGAGCGGTGAGAAGGCAAAGAAGAAGCGCAAGGGCCACGGCCGTAACGGCGCTGCCGCCTATTGGGGCGCCGAGAGGGTCACGGTGCCCCACGAATCGCTCACGTCTGGCGACTCCTGCCCGGAGTGCGAGAAGGGGAAGGTCTACGCAAAGCGAGAGCCGAGCGTGCTGGTGCACGTGAGGGGCCAGGCGCCGCTTCAGGCGACGGCCTACGAGCGCGAGACCCTGCGCTGCAATCTCTGCGGCGAAGTGTTCCGGGCCAAGGCGCCGGAGGATGTCGGGGAGGAGAGGTATGACGAGACTGCGGTGAGCATGATCGCGCTGTTGAAGTACGGAAGCGGAGTGCCTTTCAACCGACTGCAGACGCTGGAGGGGAACCTCGGGATTCCTCTTCCCGCCTCGACCCAGTGGGACATCGTGGCGAAGCGTGCGCCGGACATCGCTCCGGCCTACGAGGAGCTGATCCGACAGGCGGCACAGGGTGAGGTCTTCCACAACGACGACACGGGGATGAAGATCCTCACGCTGATGGCGGAGAACGAGCAGATCCAGGCGGCGAGCTCGAAAGAGCGCACGGGGATGTTCACCTCCGGCATCGTGTCCATAGGCGAGGGCCACCAGATCGCTCTGTTCTTCACCGGGCGCCAGCACGCTGGGGAGAACCTGGCGGACGTGCTCGCGCAGAGGGCCTCCGAGCTCGATCCACCGATCCATATGTGCGACGGGCTTTCGCGGAATGAGCCGAAGGACTTCGAGACGATCTTGGCCAATTGCGTGACCCACGGCCGCAGGAAGTTCGTTGAGGTGGCGGATAGTTTCCCGGAAGAATGCCGCTACGTGCTCGAGACCTTGCGCCAGGTCTACAAGCACGATGCCATGGCCCGCGACCAGAAGATGTCGGCGCAGGAGCGGCTGCGTTTCCATCAAGCCCACAGCGCTGAGCTCATGGAGGATCTCAAGCGCTGGATGACCGAGCAGATCGAGGACAAAAAGATCGAGCCGAACTCCGGCCTCGGGGAGGCGATCTCCTACATGGATAAGCGGTGGGACAAACTCACGCTGTTCTTACGCAAACCCGGCGCTCCCCTCGACAACAACACCTGTGAACGGGCGCTGAAGAAGGCAATCCTCCACCGGAAGACCGCCCTCTTCTACAAGACAAAGAAAGGCGCCCGCGTCGGTGACATCTTCATGAGTCTGATCTACACCACAGAACTTTCGGGAGCGAACCCGTTCGACTATCTCACCAAGCTCCTGAAGCACTCGGAACAGGTGCGGCGCAGCCCCCATGAGTGGATGCCCTGGAACTACCAGGCGACGGCCGCCGCAATGGCTGAGGCCAGGTCCCCACCATCCCGGGCGTCGTCGTAGCTCGGCGCCGGGCCATGCCCCCAGGCTGACAATCTCGTCGGCACCGGCTATCCGAGTCGCCCACTCGATCTGAGATCCGTGCCGTCGCCAACCAACTGCGGCGAGGCTGGAGCTGTCGCCGCTGACGACGCGTGGGCTCCACGAGCCAACAGGGCAGGGGCTGTCGCCCTTGCCACCCCAGCCGCTGCGTGGGCTCCACGAGCCAACAGGGCA
>CP070815.1:2180467-2224538 GCA_020344215.1 Gemmatimonadota bacterium | reverse complement strand
CGCCCTGTCGGTCGAACATCCCGACCGCGTGCATCATCTTCTCCAACGCTCCGCCGAAATCCCACTGGTGGTCGTGGGGGTAGTAATAGTGGGGCGAGATGAAGACGGGGATCTTGGCCTCGTGCGCGGCTGTCAGAAGCTTCCGCAGATTCTCCACGGTGTTGTTCGCCTCGACGCTCCGCCCGACCACACCCCACACCACACCGTCCTCCGAGAGGAAATCTTTCTGTGGGTCCGTAATCACGACGGCGGTTCTTCCCCGCTCGACATCGAACCCCGGGTTCGGCAGAATGTCGTTGTACGTCTCCTGCGTAGCCATTCGCTCCTCCTGTTGTGTCGTCTGTTGTGTCGTCTACTCGTGGCGTTCCGTTGCCGGTCTTGACCCGTTCCTCGGGCGCGAGAAATGCAGGCCGGGCCGTGCACGCGGGGGGACCGTACCTTCTAGTCACGACGCGAGCAACGTCCGGACGACCTCGCTCGTCGTCCACACGGCGTTGGCCATTTACCCGAAGTTCACCAGGGCGGTCGCGCAGCCGTCGACCTCATCTACGAACGAGTCGGGTCACTCACGGGTTCCAGGAAGTCGAGCAGAAACGACGAAACCCCTTATCCTACGAGGGGTTTCGGAGTCGGGACTACGGGATTCGCGCTGGTTTCGACGATATAGAGGATCGAGCTTAAACAACGCTGCTACAGGCTGAGCCAGTAGTTGACCTTGAGCACGAACAGGTTCTCCGCGGGCAGGCGGAACATCCCCTGGATGCCGTCCCACAGCTGAAACTGCGAGTTGTCGTTCACGTCCGAGCGCCCGTGCTGCCAGACTAGGAAGAGCGTGGAGCCCAGAATGTACTCCCATCTGAGCACCACGTTCGACCTGAAGGAGATCGCCCTAAAGTTCGGCTGTACGATGTTGATGTCACCCGCCCCGTCACCGTCCACGTCGATCCAGATCTCCTCGTCGATGACGATCAGGTCGTCATCGCTGAAGTTGCGGAATCGGCCGTCGAACCTCGGCGCCTTCGGGTCGAGCACATCACGCAGCCCTAGATACTCGCCGGTCGAGATGAACGGCTCCGCGTACAGCTGCAGCGACATATTGGGCGTGAACGTGATGTTGGCCCGGATCGTCATCGACGCCGTGGTCAGGTTGAGCTCACCGAAGATGTAGTGCGACGAGTCCGCAACCGTGCTGGTCTGCAGGTACTGCCAGCTGTCGTAGTTGCGTAACAGCCGCGGCGCGAGCGTGAGGTCCAGGTTGGAGGCAGCGCGCCAGCTCAGCCGAATGCTTACCTCGTACGCCCAGCTTCTGGTTTCCGGCTGGCGAAGCACAGCGCCTTCGATCGCGGCCCTCAGCGACTTGCGGCTGTCGGTGGAGAAGCCGCACCAGCTGGACAAAGTGGGGGGACGCAGGAAGGCGGGGCCGCCGCGAAGCGATCCCGGGTCGAGGTTCTCGGCGTTCCACTCGACGCCGAGATACGCATGCCAGTAGTTGAGGAAGTCGAGGCTGGCCCTCGCGCTAGCGTCCAGGCCGGTGCGCTCCCAGCCGTAAGTGAAGACCGAGTGCTGCTCGAAGTTAACCGCCGCGCGGCGAAACAGCTTGCCCGGATCGAGCCAGCGCCGCTGGATCCAGAGGGCCTGCCCTATGCGATCGGATCGGCGCATAAAGCCCGCGTCGTTCACCTCGAAGCCCGGGGAACGGGTATCGAATCCTATAGCGCCACGCCAACTGCCCGTCCGCTTCTCGATGATGAAATCTCCTGCAACGCCCGAGAGCGAGGTGCGGGTTGGATCGTAGTCTACATGATCGTTGTCAGGTCGCTGGTAGTAACGCGCCGACGCCTTTTGCGTGAGGTCGATCGCCTCCTGCGAGCCCCGCACGTGGCTCCCCACCAGCGTCGCTGACACGCCCCAGGCGTCGTTGCTCCAGCGGTGGCTGAAATCCAATCCCAGGCTGTAGGCAGAGGTCCTGAGCCACTCCAGGTTTGCCGGCAGCCGACGGTTGACCGCCGTAGCGAACGCTCCCACCCGCGTGAGGCCCTGGCGGAAATCCTTGGCGAGCCGGCCCGCGAAGTAGTTGGTCAGGGGTTCGACCGGGTCCCCGTAGGTGTTGCCGGCTGAGTCTACGACCTGCGCCCTCTCCTCAGCAGTCAGTGCGTCGAGCAGGCCCACTGTCCAGCCACCGGCTGTCTTCCCCGATAGCTTGGCCGCCGTGTAGATGGTGGTTTCGGTGGGGTTCTGAGCGAAGCCGCCGCGCGGGTCCGGCACACCCTGCGGCGCGCGCCCGATGCGCCGCGTGTAGAATAGCTGCTCCATGTCCATAAGTCTGAACAGGAACATGTCCAGACCCTCGCTGAAGAACGGTCGCTTTTCCGGGAAGAAGGTTTCGAACGCGGTAAGGTTCACGACCGCCGGATCGGCCTCCACCTGCCCGAAGTCGGGATTTACCGTTGCCGAAAACGAGATGTTGGAGGTCACCCCCACGTTGAGGTCCAATCCGGCGCGGAGGTCGCGGTCGCGACCAGTGTTGAACGGGTCGCCTGCAATCTTCTCGTTCCAGAGGCCGGTAGCAGACAGGTAGGGCATGAACTCGGCTCGCCGTGGCGGCGCGATCCCCCGAATGCCCTCGAGATCACCGAACAGCGAGACGACGCCTGGTTCCTCACGCCGCATCAGCTGCCAGTGAGTCTCCTCATTCAACCGGTTGAGGTTGCGCACTACCTGGAAGCCGAACACCTGCTCCTCGGCCGTGGTGAACCGCAGCTGGCTGAACGGGATGCGAAACTCCGCTATCCACCCGAGTGAATCGATGGTGCACTCCACGTCCCAAACCGCATTCCACGTGTCATCCTCGTCGGCGTCGTCGAAAGAGTACCAGTCCTGCTTCACCCCGGCGGGGTTTACGGCGAACACGAATGCCGTGCGGCGGTCCCGATAGGAGTCGATCGCGATCACGATCCGGTCCGACGGCGAGTACTCATCGCGCCGCGTGAGCTGGGCCGAGATCTCGCCCGGTCGGGAGTCCCAGGCGCGGACCCCGACGTATAGCGCCTCGTCCGAGTAGACGACGCGGAACTCGGTGCGCTCCGTGGGGGGCCGCCCCTGATCGGGGTCGCGCTGGACGAAGCTCGAGTGCAGCGGAGCCGGGCCCCAGGCGACGTCCTCCAACCTCCCGTCCACATGTGGCGGCTCCGTCGCTCGAACGGCCAAGGCTACCGCGGGACGGCAGGCGGGGTCCGTCGCATCGTTGTCACAGGAGTCCGGGCCGGTCTGCTGAGCGGCGGACTGGCTGAGCGGGATTCCCAGAAGCAAGACGGCTACGAGCCAGCCGGAGAGGATGGCACGGGACCGATGACTGCGCGCCATGTTGGAGGCAGAGCCCCCCAGAATCCTATCGGTTCTGCTTCCACTTTCACAGCACATTGATGTTCTCCTCATCCGGGTCTTGTGGGGTCCGCTCTACACGATTGCTGAAGGTGGGAACCATTAGGAAGATTCTTCGCGCGAACGGACCACAGTCGCGGCTGAACGGTCCAACGCAGGGCTCGATGGCGGGGCAGGTAGCGGTGTTATGTCCGGATCAGATGCGTTTGGAAGGTGTGAGCAGAAGTCAGAGACTTACCGAGGGGTAGGGGCGATCTTGTTCCGTCACCCCATCAATTCGCGCAGGGCCTTCGAGCCGCGCCGGCTGGCGACCAGCTCACCTCCGTCCTGCATCTTGAGGATGAGCCGGCGCTCGTCATACGACTGGATCGACGCAACATGCGTCAGGTTAACGACATGGCTCCTGTGGACCCGCACGAACTCTCTAGGGTCGAGGCGGTTCTCGAGCTCAGCCATCGTCGCGTCGAGCGAGAAGGTTCCCTTCTTCGTCACCAGAGACACACCACCGGGGGCAGCGTCCACCCTGGCGATCTCGGACACAGGCACCGGAATGATGCTACCTCGGTGCCGTGCGAATAGCCTCGGCGCATACTGGGCCCCTTGCGATCTTGGCTGCTCTCCCGCCGCGAGTCCCTCCCCCAGCAATCTTACCCGCACGCGATCGAGAGTCTGCAGGAACCTCTCCTGGCCAAAGGGCTTCACCAGATAGTCCACGGCACCCGCATCAAACGCCGGGACAGCGTACTCATCGAAAGCCGTAGTGAAGACGATCGCCGGCAAGTGCGTTATCGCATCGAGGACCTCCAGCCCTGTCAGGCCTGGCATGCGTACGTCCAGGAACACGAGATCCGGCTCGAGCTTTTGAACGAGGCGAACTGCCTCAGGCCCATTTCGGGCTTCCCCGACCAGCCGGATCCACTCGACGTCCCGCAGGTATTCCCGGATCGCTTTGACGGCCAGCGGCTCGTCCTCGCAGATCAGCGCCCGAACCATGCCGACGGACGGTTTGTCGTTCATGGGAGTCTCTCGCCTCCGTTGGGAGACCGAACGTTACTCTCCGGTCCGGCGGTGCTGGGACCCGACTTACCTTGTGCGGTAAGTGTCAGAGGAATCCGGACGAGAACAGAGAACCCCTGCCCCGGGGCCGTGCACCAAGTCAAGGTAGCACTCGGCCCACACAGCGAAGTAAGACGACGAGCCAAGAGGCTCAGCCCTTTTCCCTCAGCTTCGAGAACATCCCCGGGATCCGCTCCCATCCCATCGTCTTCAACCGACATCGCTAAGTGTCCTTGCTCAAGTGCGATCCGAATCCTGACGGTTCCGCCTTCCGGTCTGGGGGAAATGCCGTGCTTGATGGCGTTCTCGAGCAGGGTCTGAAGAGAGAAGGACGGCACACGGTAACCTTCAAGACCCGGAGCGACCTCCCATACCACCGCGAGGCGATCAGATAGCCTGAGCGTCTCCAGCGCCAAGTATCTCTCAGCTATCTCGATTTCCTGTCGCAGTAGGACCGTGTCCTGGCCCTGTCGCTCCAGCTGGGAGGCGTAGCGTATCAGGGCGGCAACGTCCTCAATGGCTTTCTCCGCCGCCTTCGGCTCCTCCCGGACCAACATCATGAGAGAGTGGAGAGTGTTGTACACGAAGTGTGGGTTGAATTGTGCTCTGAGTGCCTTCGCCTCGGCGCGCGCCCGGAGGACCGCCTCACGGGCCACGATGGCGTAGCTCTCCCGAACGCGGCTTATCGATTCGGTCCACATCAAGAACCCCAACAGCACCGCGTACAGTATCAAGTAGACGAAGAACAAGTACTTTGCTAGTCCCACAGGATCATCAATGAACGACGTGTCTCCAGGCGGGACGCTCAAGTCGAACAGCACGGCTGAGAGGACCGCCGAGCTGGTTGCATACGTCAGGCCCAATCCGAGATAGACCGCGATGTTCCTCAGGAGTGTGGACTCGGGTCGGAGAAGGTCCCGTCGCCGCCAGGCCAGGACGACGGCAAGGCAAATTGGGCCAAGGGCACTGGCCAGCGGGGGGCCGAGGGGCTTGCGTCCGATCGTTGCCTGTGTGGCCACGATCCCGATGTAGGCAAGCCACCCCACCGAAAACAGAATCCAGAAGGTTCTTCCCCCGGCCGAACCTCGAGCGCCGACGGGCCCCAACGGATCGAGGGAGGCTGCCTCGGGCGGATCTTTGGGGCCGGAAGTAGGCCTACGGAGGTCGTTCTGCTCCTGGCGGTAGCTCACCGAACCTCTCGACGTAGCCTAGTTATCGCGCTTCCACGCCCACAGAACCTTGATAAGATTTCACTCGCCGTCAATCTTGCCGACCCTTGATTCCAGGCCACAACCGTCGAGCCGGCGCCAGACCGCGGCGCCGGCTAGCGCTAGCAGAATCCAATCCAGCGGGATTCTGTAGCGGGGCATATAGATGACGACGTAGTACACGAGCGGGTAGCAGATCAGCGGCATCATGAGCGCCGCCCGTTGCGGGTGCGTCATCGCCGGCAGCGAGCGCCACGCACCCAAGAGCGCGAGTATCGTGAGAACCGTGACTGCCAGAGCAATCCCCGGCCGGTGAAAAGGTCCAAGCCAGAACTGCGTTGTTCGTGAAGCCGTCAGCCCGATGAAGTCTCCCGGGTGCGCCTTTATCCAGTCGATCGCCTCGGCCTTGGCCCGTCGCATGTACTCCGCCTCACCCAGCTCCTGAACCAAACGCGCTTCTACTGGGTGCGTGCGCGGATGCCGATACACATGCCCGGGGCCCAGTGATTCCAAGGCACCGACGGCGTCATCGTTGTTGCCCATCCGCAGCTCCAGCCCCAGGTCGCTGCGGATGAAATAGACCTCACCCAAGACCGTGTAATTCCGCCAGGCCCATGGAGCACAAGCGATGGCCATCCCCATAACCAGCGCAGCCGACAGGGCCCACTTCCGCCGATCTCGGCTCCACCACAACTCGAAGGCCATCCAGCCCAAGACGACGGGCAGCAGAACCGGCTGCAGATGAAACGCGACTCCGCATGCCGCCCCAATCAATAACGAGCCACCGAACGAGCCGAGCCCCGAGGTCCAGCGGCGCAGGAAGGCGATCGCCAGCAGGCCGAGGACGATGCCGGCGAGCTCTTCGGCGTTCCCGGGCCGCAACACGATCAGGGCGCCGACGATGCCGCCGAGCACACCGGCCTCTCTGCCGAGTCCGAGCTTCCCGGCAAACCAGGGGACCAAGGCGTAGAGGGCCGAAAATGCCGTGATGCTGAACAAATAGGCGGCATAACCGCCTGCCAAACCCATCCCGAAAAGGCCCCACATCACCACGAGGATCCCGGGCACGAGCGGCGGCAAGTGCGCGGTGGGTCCGGCGGGGATCATGTAGGGATCCGCGAATTCGCCACGCTCGAGCACCGATGTCGCGATCGCAGTGTCCTCCCAACGATCGTGCGGGAGTAAGCGGCGCTCTGGAATCTTGGCCAGGAAGTAAACGCGTAGCGAGAAGCCCAGCAGGAAGATGAGTATGAAGGCTCGCAGCGGCGATCGAGCCATCCAGCTCACGGCAGTCCGTAAGGGTGTCATCGGCCGGCCCAACTAGGAAGGGAGCCGCTGACTCGTCCCGAGTGCTTGCCGGCCATGCTGCCTCCAGTTTCGCGGAGCCTCTCAGTGGTCCACGAGTCCTTGATCCGAGGCTACACGGTACCCATGTACGAGCGGCCCGGGAAGCTTGTCAACGCGAACTGGCCATAGCCGGGACTGAATGGTCCAATGCCCGGGCTGAACGGCATTGTGCGTACCGGCGTTCAATCGTGACAGAGCCGACAGAAGCCTTGAGCACAGAATAGCCGGAGCGGGCCAATCCGCCGAGGGCCTAGCAAACCCGTCGCACCGCCGACTCGGAAGATGGGACTCTCCTGTGTCCGGTTCCGAGCGAACCGGTCCCAAGACCGAACACGCGGGGACGATTGCAGTGTAAGCCTGGTGCGCGCAACTGCAGCATGAGGGGGCCGATTTCCGAGGCCGACCCCGTCGGCACGCATTCTGCTCCTCGAACCTCAGGCATATCCCGCTCAATACTCGACCGCACTCGGGGGTGTTGATGTGATGGCGCGACTGATCGACCGTACCCGTCGTGGGAGCCGTTGGAATACCGGCCGCATCGGACGAATCAGGTATCGAGCGTGCGACGTGGTCATGGCGCTGTCTCAGAACCTAAGGCAGGCGCTTCGCGGGCTCTGGAGAAACCCGGGCTACGCAGCCGTCGCCGTTCTGACGCTGGCCCTGGGCATCGGCGCCAACACGGCGGTCTTCAGTGTCGTGAACAGTGTCCTGCTTCGGGCGCTTCCCTACCATCGATTCGATGAGCTGGTGGTGCTGGTGCTGACCAACCCGGCCAAGAACGTCGAGCAGGGACCGGTCGGTTATGCCGACTACCTGAGGTGGAGAGACCAGACCGAGGTCTTTCGGCACATGGGACTCTTCCTGGGTTGGGGGTTCAACCTCAGCGGCGGAGACCGGCCGGAACGCGTTCGGGGAGCGGTGGTATCTCACGGGTTCTTCGAAGTGCTGGCGGCTCCTCCGCTGCTGGGCCGGTGGTTCGTTCCGGAGGAGCATGAGCGCGGCCAGGGTAACGTCGCCGTGTTGAGTCGGGGAATCTGGGAGAGAAGGTTCGGCGCCGATCCGGAGATCGTCGGATCTACGGTCTATCTCGACGGCGAGTCGTACCAGGTAGTCGGGGTGGTCGCGCCCGAGGCCCAGTGGCCGCGCGAGGCAGAGATCTGGATCCCTCTAACGTTCGGGGCCGTCACGCCGGATTGGGTGCTGGAGCTAGACGCTCTGGGCTACTCGGTTATCGCGCGGCTTCGGCCCGGAGTCGATGTGTCGCGTGCTGCGGTGGTCGTCGACGCGATCGCCCGACGGGCCGCCGCCGACCGTCCGGATACACGCGGAGGGTTTGGAGCGACGGCGATCTCGCTCCGCTCCTACGTCGTGGGGGACAACACGCGTCGGGCCCTGTGGCTGTTGATGGGGTGCGTCGGATTCGTCCTTCTCATTGCGTGTGCCAACGTGGCCAACCTCACCCTGGAGCGATCTCTGGGGAGGCAGAAGGAGATCGCCATCCGGGCCGCGATCGGTGCGGGCCGCACTCGCTCCGTGCAGCCCCTGGCCTGGGAGTGCCTGGTAGTTGCACTCATGGGTGGCGCGGTGGGGATGGCCGCGTCGGTCTGGGTGACGGACGCCCTCGCGGCGATGGCGCCATCGACGATTCCGGGGATTAACGGTTGGGGCGTCGATCTCCGTGTGCTGACCTTCACCGCGGCGGTCTCTCTCGTCACCGGGCTCGTCTTCACACTGGCGCCCGCCCTGACGGCAGCAAGGCTCGATCTGCTTCAGTGCCTGAAGGAGGACGGACCGCGATCCGGGCAGGGACCACCCGGCGGTCGGGCCCGGCGTACCATGACCGTAGTCCAACTCGCCGTGTCTGTCGTATTGGTCTTGGGAGCGAGCTTGATCGTCAAGAGCACGGTGAGGCTCCTGCGGACGGATCCCGGCTTCCGGGCAGAGGGGCTGCTCACCATGAAGGTGTTCCTCCCGCACTACGCACCCGGTTCACCCGAGGACCAGCGGATGGCCCACGTGTTCCAGGAGTTCACCGAGAGGCTTTCCGCGCTTCCGGGAGCGGTCTCGGCCTCGGTGGTATCCGCCCTCCCGCTCTCGGCGGACGGGCTGTTCGACTACCTGCCCTTCGCGGTAGATGGTAGAGAGGACCCTCTTGATAGAACCGGCCACTTCGCAAACTGGAACATTGTCGGAGTGCAGTTCTTCGAGACGATGGGGATCCCGCTCATCAGGGGGCGGGCGTTCTCTCAGAACGATGCGCCGACAGGCCCGCAGGTCGTGATCCTCAGCGAGTCGCTGGCCCAGGAGATGTTCTTCGATCAGGATCCCATCGGAAGAAAGATCCGGCCGCTGAGCGATGTGGTTACCGATACCCTGCTCGAGGTGGTCGGTGTGGTGGGCGACGTCCGCTACATGGACCTGGCGGATGCTCACAGAAACGTCGTGTACGTCCCCCAGGCGCAGTCGGCCTGGCGAGCGATGGCGATGGTGGTCCGCTTCGAGGGTGACCCAGCTGGGCGCGCCGCAGAGGTTCGGGACGCCATCTGGGCCGTCGATCCAACGATCCCCGTCACCGAAGTGCGAACGATGGAGCGGGTCGCCTCCCGGTCTCTCGCGGCCTCACGCTTCGTGACGGCTCTGGTGGTCGGCTTCGCGCTTCTCGCCCTGACACTGGCGGTCGTGGGTCTGTACGGGGTCATCAACTACTCCCTGAGACAGCGCTATCACGAACTCGCCGTGCGCAGGGCCCTGGGCGCGGAAGGAACCGATATAGGCCGGCTTCTCGTCGGCGAAGGAGCGCGCCTCGCGGTCATCGGGATCGCTATCGGGCTTCCTGTCGGCGTCGCCCTGACGCGTCTGCTTTCGGGACTGCTCTACGAGGTGAGTGCGAGTGACCCACTGGTTCTGGCAAGCGTGCCGGGGTTGCTTGCGCTGGTGGCGGTCTCCGCCGCCCTACTGCCGGCCAGACGAGCCGCCCGGGTCGACCCGATGGTAGCGCTGCGGCAGCACTGATCTGAGGCTGGAGGGGGCGCGAAGACGTGGTGGAGTACCTGCTCTCGTACGGCGCCGACGTGAACGCCACGAACCTCGAGCAGGAGACGCCGCTGTACTGGGCGGTGCTTCGGAACGACGACGACCTGGTCGCGCTTCTGCTGCAGCACGGGGCCGACACGGAAATCCCGGAAAGCTACGGGCGTACGCCGCTACTTCTCGTCGCGCGCGAGACGGGCGAGGCCGACATGGCCCGGCGGCTGCTCGACGGTGGGGCCGACGTGAACGCCGAGGACCGCTTCGGCGACACGCCGCTCGGTCTCGCCGCATGGCGCGGCTTTGGCGATCTGGTCGATCTGTTGCTCGACCGCGGTGCAGAGGTCCCGACCGACCCGGAGAGGGCTGAGCAGCTCGTCCTTACGTGTTCGGAGTCAGGCCTTGAGAGCCGACGCGTGAGGATGGGGTAGATAGATTCCGCGGTCAGGTCTTGGCGCCAGGTGCTACGCGTGCTCACAGCTCTGTCAGGGCACTCGGCAGCGCGTGCAGGGATTCCAGCCGCGCGTCGGCTTGCTCGAGCGCCTCGCTGTCGGGTGAGGTGAAACCACGCGGGACGGCGACGACCTTTGCCTTGGCAGCCTTGCCGGCGAGGATGCCGGCTGCCGAATCTTCCACCACCACGGTCGTCTCGGGACTGAGGCCCATGCGACGCATGATCTCGAGATAGACGTCCGGCGCCGGCTTGCCGCGAGCGCACTCGTCACTCGATATGACCTCCTCGAAACACCGCTGCCAGTCGGCGCCCGTGAGTGCCGCTTCTATCAGCAATCTGGGCGAGCCGGAGGCGAGTCCGACGCGGTACCTGCCGACGCAGTGCTCCAACGCTTCACTCGCTCCGGGAAGGAGCGGGACATCGCCACTCTCGTACGCTGCAGCCATTATGCCCACGATGTTGTGCAACACTTCGTCGGGCGGCATGGCCCCTTCCAGCTTCTCGGTGACGTAGTCGACCCAGGTGGACGTACTGACGCCCATAAGACGCTGCTGGTCGGATTCGGTCCAGTGCTTCCCGAAGCGTGCCAGGAGCTCGCGCCGCGCTGCGAACCACACGGGCTCGCTGTCGACGAGCAAGCCGTCCATGTCGAAGATTACCGCCCGGATCACGCTTCATCCTTCCCCTAGTTACCTTAGCGTTTCGGCCGCATAATACTGCACCAGGATTCGAAACTGCGCTACTCGAGGCTGCGGTGGCGCGGGATGCTACGGCAATGGGAGGCCGGGCAGTGACTACTTCTCCTAAGAGGTTCGCAATCGGCGTCGACTTCGGTACCAACAGCGTGCGGGCCCTCATCGTTGACGTTACCGACGGATCCGAGGTCGCCGCCCACGTAAGCGAGTATCCCAGCGGTGAGGCCGGTGTTCTCCTCAGCCCGAAAGATCCGAACCTGGCGCGTCAGAACCCGGCGGACTACATAAAGGGCTTCTATTCATCCGTTAAGCGCGCCGTCGCTGCCGCGAAGCGCAAACGGGGCTTCAGAGTCGAGCACGTGGTCGGAATCGGTATCGACTCGACGGGATCGACGCCGATACCCGTGGATCGCGACGGGACGCCGCTAGCACTGCACGCCGCTTTTCAGCGCGAACTGGCGGCGCACGCCTGGCTGTGGAAGGACCACACCGCTCACGCCGAGGCGGCAGAGATCACCGCCAAAGCAGCCGACCACCGCGACCGCTATCTGGCGAACTGCGGCGGAGTCTACTCGAGCGAGTGGTACTGGTCCAAGATCTTGCACTGCAAGCGCAGCGCCCCGAAGGTATTCGCGGCGGCGTACAGTTGGGTCGAGCTGGCCGACTTCATTCCGGCCTTCATCACCGGCCACACCGATCCCCACAGGCTGGCCCGCGGCATCTGCGCGGCCGGCCATAAAGCGATGTACCACGAGGATTGGGGTGGTCTTCCATCGGAACGGTTCCTGGCGTCGCTGGATCCCGACCTGCCCGTGCTCAGACGACGGTACGCCGAGCGGGCGGTGCCGGCAGATCGCAAGGCCGGCGAACTCAACGCGGAGGTGGCGCGGAAGGTCGGCTTACCGGCCGGCGTCGCGGTGGCCGTGGGCGCGTTCGATGCCCACATGGGTGCGGTGGGCGCAGGCATCAAGCCGGGAACTCTGGTCAAGATCATCGGCACAAGCACCTGCGACATGATGGTCGCGCCCATGGACGAGCCGCTCCCGGATATCCCCGGACTGTGCGGTATCGTGCCCGATTCGGTCATCCCGGGCATGTACGGCATAGAGGCAGGGCAGTCGGCCGTTGGCGACATCTTCAACTGGTTCGCGAGCCAGCTCGGACCGCAACAGTTCACCGCCAAGGGTGACCCGCACACCAACCTGTCTCGCGCGGCGGAGAAGATCCGACCCGGCGCGAGCGGGCTGCTCGCGTTGGACTGGAACAACGGCAACCGAACGATATTGGTGGATCCGAGACTGACAGGCTTGCTCGTGGGTCAAACGCTCAGTACATCAGCGCCGGAAGTGTATCGCGCGCTTGTCGAGGCCACCGCGTTCGGTGCCCTGACCATCATCAACCGGTTGGACGAATACGGCGTCCCGGTCAAGGATGTCGTGAACTGTGGTGGCATAGCAGAGAAGAACCCGTTCGTCATGCAGATCTACGCCGACGTGTGCAATCGCTCCATGAAGATCAGCCACTCGGCCCAAACATGTGCGTTGGGAGCCGCGATCTTTGGTGCGGTCGCCGGTGGTGTCTACCGCAGCGTCGAGAGCGCGCAGCGCAAAATGGTCCGGCCACCGCGCAGGGTCTATCGCCCACGCAAAGCGGCCGCAGGCGTTTACAGCGAGCTGTACGGACTCTACAAGCAGTTGCACGATACGTTTGGCAGGGCCGACCACGCGCAGGCGCTGGGACATGTGATGAAATCCCTGATCGCAATCCGCGATCGGACTCAAAAGGGCTAGTCGATGCTGGAAGAACTCAAGCAAGACGTGTGTCGCGCCAATCGGGCCCTTGTAGAACACGGCCTCGTGCGGCTGACTTTCGGGAACGCGAGTGGTATCGATCCGAAGCGACAACATGTCGTGATCAAGCCGAGCGGTGTTCCCTATGCCGAACTTGAACCGGAGCAGATGGTTGTCGTCGACCTGTCGGGGAATGTCGTCGAGGGTGACCTGCGGCCATCGACTGATACACCGACCCACCTGCTGCTCTATCGGCACTTCGAGAAGATCGGCGGCATCACGCACGTGCACAGCCGATTCGCTACCATGTTCGCGCAAGCGCGCCATGAGATCCCCTGCCTAGGCACTACCCACGCCGATCATTTCCACGGCGCCGTCCCGGTGACCCGCCCACTCAGCCAAGCTGAGGTCGAAGAGGCCTACGAAGCCAACACGGCGCGCGTAATCGTGGAACGGTTTGCGCAACTCGACCCCACAGCAATGCCGGCCGTGCTGGTGGCGGGGCACGGCCCGTTCTCCTGGGGCAGAGACGCGGCCGCATCGGTGGAGAACGCCATCGCTCTGGAAGCCGTAGCCGAGATGGCCTTCGGCACGCGAGTGATCGATGCGAACGCGCCCGACCTCGAGCAACACGTGCTCCACAAACACCGCGAGCGCAAGCACGGTGAGGACGCGTACTACGGACAGGACAGGTGAAATGATCGATCTTAACCGATACGAGGTGTGGCTCGTAGCCGGCAGTCAGCATCTGTATGGTGACGAGGTCTTACGACAGGTCGCCGAGAACTCGCGCCAGATTGCCGAATCGTTCGCTGGTGCGGATTCGATGCCGGTCAACGTAGTCACGCAACCGGTCCAGACGACACCCGATGCCATCCGCCAGGTGTTCTCGGCGGCAAACGCCGCGGCAGATTGCGTCGGTCTCATCCTGTGGATGCACACGTTCTCCCCGGCGCGGATGTGGATCGGGGGATTGAACACGCTGCACAAGCCGTTCGTCCATCTGCACACCCAGTTCAACCGCGATATCCCATGGTCGACCATCGACATGAACTTCATGAACCTCAACCAATCAGCGCACGGCGATCGCGAGTTCGGCTATCTCTGCACGCGGATGGGGTTGGCGCGGAAAGTGATCGTCGGACACTGGCAAGACCCGGAGGTACCGGGTGAACTCGCCACCTGGAGCCGCGCGGCGTGCGCGTGGCAGGATGCCCAGGGCGCCAGGATCGCCCGCTTCGGCGACAACATGCGCGACGTCGCGGTGACCGAGGGCGATAAAGTCGAGGCCGAAATGCGTTTCGGTTATGCGGTCACTGGTTACGGTCTGGGCGACTTGACGGCTCGCGTCGACGGTGTGGATGATGCTGCGGTCGATGCGCTGGTGCAGGAGTACGAGGAACAGTACGACGTCGCCGCAACGTTGCGCCCGTCGGGTGCGCAGCGCGCGTCGCTGTACGAGGCGGCGCGTATCGAGCTCGGTTTGCGTGCGTTTCTCGAAGACGGCGGCTTCAAGGCGTTCACCGACACGTTCGAGAACCTGCACGGATTGCGGCAGCTACCCGGGATCGCCGTGCAGCGGCTAATGGCGGACGGCTACGGGTTCGGCGCCGAAGGAGACTGGAAGACCGCGGCTTTGGTCAGGGCGATGAAGGTGATGGCGGCCGGTCTCGCAGGCGGCACGTCGTTCATGGAGGACTATACCTACCACCTTGATCGGGACGACATGAAGGTGCTGGGAGCACACATGCTCGAGATTTGCCCGTCGATAGCCGTTAGCGCCCAACCGTCGCTCGAGATCCATCCGCTTTCCATCGGTGGCAAAGAAGACCCCGTCCGGCTGGTGTTCGACGCTCAAACCGGGCCGGCAGTGAACGTGACGCTGGTCGACATGGGAGATCGCTTCCGCATGGTGGTAAACGAGCTTGAGGTCGTGCCACCCGACGAGCCGTTGCCTCGGTTGCCGGTCGCCCGTGCGGTATGGCTGCCGCGACCCGACCTGAAGACCGCTGCGGCGGCCTGGATCCTGGCGGGTGGCGCTCACCACACCGGCTTCAGTCAGGCACTCACTGTCGCCCATCTCGAAGATTTCGCCGAGATAGCCGGCGTCGAGCTGTTGATCATCGATGACACGACGTCGCTCAGGGAGTTCAAGAAGGAACTCCGCTGGAACGATGACTACTACGGGCGGGCCGGCCGGCGGTGACGGTGACCGCGCCGTACCGCGGAGAGGCGAGATAACGTATGCAGTGGCTGGACTGGTCGGTAGTCGCAGGGTACTTCGGCGTTCTGCTCGCGCTGGCGTGGTGGGTGATACGAAGGAACAGGGATACGGCCGACGACTATTTCTTGGCCGGACGGAACCTCGGCTGGTGGATCGTCGGCGCTTCGATCTTCGCCTCCAATATCGGCTCGGAGCACCTCGTGGGGCTGGCCGGCTCGGGGGCCACCGACGGCGTGGCGATGGCACACTACGAGCTCCATGCGTGGTGCCTGCTGGTATTGGGGTGGGTGTTCGTCCCGTTCTACATGCGCTCGAAGATCTTCACGATGCCGGAGTTCCTCGAGCAGCGTTTCAGTCCGACGAGCCGCTGGGTGCTGTCGATCATCTCGCTGTTCGCCTACGTGCTCACAAAGATTGCGGTGGGCATCTTCGCCGGCGGCATCGTCTTCTCCGTGCTGTTGCCGGAGCTGCGTCTCGGTCCGCTCGACAGCTTCTGGATCGGATCGATCCTCGTGATAGTGCTCACCGGCCTTTACACTATCGCTGGCGGCCTGCGGGCCGTCGCCTACACGGAAGCGCTGCAGACGGTTGTGCTCGTGCTCGGCTCAGTCCTCGTGACCTTGTTTGGCCTCGAGGCACTCGGTGGCTGGTCGGCGCTGCGCGAGGTGGCCGGCTCCGACATGTTCAACCTGTGGAAGCCGTTGGTTCCCGAGGGAGTCGTCGGCACCTGGCAACCGGTGCGCGAGGTCGGCGCGACCGGGCAGGTCGTGCGGCTGGCCTGGTACTTCAACGACAACTACCCGTGGCTGAGCATGCTGTTCTGTGCGCCGGTGATCGGACTGTGGTACTGGTGTACCGATCAGTACATCGTGCAGCGCGCGCTGGGCGCGCCCAACGAGCAGCAGGCGCGCCGCGGCAGCATCTGTGCCGCGTTCCTCAAGCTGCTGCCCGTCTTCATTTTCATAATCCCTGGAATGATCTGCTTCGCGCTGGCCAAGAGCGGTGGGATAGCGGAGATCCAGCAAGTCCTGCTCGACTCGAACGGTCAGGTCATCCGGGACGAGGCGCAGAAGGCATTCCCTCTACTGGTGGCGACCGTGTTGCCGGCAGGTGTGCGGGGCATTGTCGTGGCCGGGCTGCTGGCGGCGCTGATGAGCTCGCTGGCCGGCGTGTTCAACGCCTCGGCGACCCTGTTCACGATGGACTTCTACAGCAAGCTACATCCCAACGTGTCGCAGCACCGACTGGTGTGGATCGGCCGCAGCGCCACAACCGTCATGGTGCTGATCGGATTGCTGTGGATACCGGTCATCCAGGGCGGCCGTGGACTGTACGACTACTTGCAGGGTGTGCAGGCATACTTGGCTCCGCCGATCTTCGTCGTGTTCTTCCTGGGGATCTTCTTCAAGCGGCTCAACGCGCAGGGGGCTTTGGCGGCGCTGATCGTGGGATTCTTGCTGGGACTGTTTCGCCTCGCGGTCGACACGCCGGTCAAACTGGGTATTGGTGAATTCGAGAGCGGCTATGCCGAGGGCTCGTTCCTGTGGATCGTGAACAGCATGTTCTTCCAGTACTACAGCATTCTGATCTTTCTGCTGTGCGTGGTGGTGATGGTGGGAGTGAGCATTGCCACCCGCGAACCGGTCTATTCGAAGATCAGCGGCCTGACGTTCGGGACCCTCACGGATGCGCAACGGGGTGAATCGCGCAGAAGTTGGGGGTGGGCCGACGTCGCGGCTTCGGCAGCGGTGCTGGTCGCAATCGTGGCGGCGTATCTCTACTTCACCGGGTAAGGCCCGGCTCTTACCTCCCCAGAGCAATCTCCAGCTTCGTCACCGACGCCGCGGGGAACCGGTACACGAACGGTGACCTGCCCACGCGCAGGCGTGCCGTAGTCGGCACTACGGTGTCCGGTTTCTCGAATGTGTTGTGGTCGTGCACGTCTCGCGCGGCGAGGGTCGTAGCGGCAATGGCACCGACCGTTGCACCGCGAATGGTGATTTCGGTCTCGCGGGCCTCGGTCAAGTGTGAGTTGGTGACAGTGAGCGTGAGCGCGTCGTCGCGCACTGATGCCGAGCCGTTGAGTCCCCACAGCGACCGGTCCCGCTCCTCTGCGTCGCGCCAGTGAACCGTGGGTGCCGAGGTCACGACACGCACGGCGCGCGCGCCCTGGTGGGCGGCGTACATGGAGAAGACGTGGTAGGTCGGTGTAAGTAGGAACTCGTCCTCGTCCGCGAGGAACAAAGAGTGAATGCAGTTAACAAGCTGCGCGATGTTGGCCATTGCGACCTTGTCGGCGTGCCGGTTGAAGGTATCGAGCGTGAGTCCGGCCACAAGCGCGTCGCGGATCGTGGACTGCTGGCCGAACAGGTGAGCCGGATCGATGTTCGTCGTCATGCGATGCCACGCCCCCCATTCATCGACGACCAGCTTGATCCGGTGCTGGCGATCCACCTCTCCCATCACCTGCCAGTGAGCCGTGATGAGAGAATCCATAAGGTTGGCGCTGGCGAGCAAGTCGTACCACGCCATGTCATCGAATGCAACGGCCTCACCATTCGGGGCACTGGTGTAGTGGTGCAGCGCCCAGCCCCACATGCGATCGAGATCACGCCGTTCGTCGAGCGCGCGAAGGAAGCGTCGTGTCCACTCGAGATCGCGTCCGCTCGGGCCCGAGCCGATGAACGCCAGTTCGACATCGTACTGGGGAACGGCCCAGGTGGCGAAGCGGCGGTACTCGGCTGCGTACTCCTCCGGGGTGAAGTTGCCGCCACAGCCCCACGACTCGTTGCCGATCCCCCAATATTTGACCTCGAACGGTTCCCGCTCCCCGCCGGCCTCACGCTGCTCGGCCAGCGTCGTGCTCCCCGCAGGCGAATTGCAGTACTCCACCCATTCGAAGAACGCGCGCGCCGGCAGCGAACGCACGTTCACCGCGAGGTACGGTTGCGCTTCGACCAACCGGCAGAAGCGAATGAACTCGTTGGTACCGAAATGGTTGGCGTCGTACTTGGCCGGCACGTTGCCGACCTCGCGCAGCGCCCGCTGGTCGATCCAGAAGTTGGTGCGCCGCGGACGCTGCTCGCGGGGACCTATTCCGTCGCGCCAGTCGTACGAGTCCGCAAAGCAGCCACCCGGCCAGCGTATCACGCTGGGCCGTATCGGTCGCAGCGCCTCGACGATAGCCCGCCGGATTCCGCCGATGTTTGGGACTCTGGACTCTTCGCCCACCCAGATCCCGTCGTACACCACTCCTCCGAGGTGCTCGACAAAGTGGCCGTAGATCTCCGGAGCGATAGTGCCGATCGGCTCGTCGAGTAGCACGTCGATGCGCGAGTCGGCAAGCGATGAGGCCCAGCGGCCGGCGATCGTGCCGAGCGGCGCACCGGTCAGGGCGACGCCACATGCCATGGTCGACTTGACAAAGTCTCGTCTCGTGATGCACCTCATCGTGTCGTCTCCAAACCTCGTACCCCGGTCCTGATCCTCAGTGAGTCGTGTTACGGCAATGTTCTGAGCACTACGTGTGTGGGGTTTTGACTCAAGGGAATGACATAAGCGCCACGCTCGACCGCGTACCGTCCGGCCGGAACGATGGCGCCAACGCCGCCAACAGCCGCGGGCTGTTCGATCCGTAGGCGTGCCTGTGGTGTATACGGCGTGGCCGGCGCCAGGGTCACACGCACGGTATCGCCGGTGAGTTCCAGCGTCTCGAACGTGCCGCAATCCAGTGTCAGCCACAATCCCAACGTGGTGACATAGACGCGTGAACGGGCGGCGTCCAACGGCTGAACCCGGACCGTCGTTCCAGCGACGGTCAGGTTGCCACCG
Source organism: Gemmatimonadota bacterium (assembly GCA_020344215.1). Taxonomy (GTDB): domain Bacteria; phylum Gemmatimonadota; class Gemmatimonadetes; order Palauibacterales; family KS3-K002. Next base: position 2,205,525 of record CP070815.1, on the reverse strand, counting down.
AAGGCCAACCATCCGAACTCGGGGTCGCGAGCGATGTACGTACCGGTGTTGACCGCGTGCCCGAAGAACCCGGGTCCGTAATCGCCGGAGTACCCGTCGATTGCCAGCGTCGAGGGGTCGGCATGGAAACCGCTGGGTCCGAAGCCTTCCCGCGTGACGTTCGCGATCGCACCCAGCAGGCCGCCGTACCCGACGCGAAGCAGATAGAGATCGTCGGGATGGTCGCGAAACTCGCTGAGCACGGGGATCGCGTTCAGGCCCGAGCCATAGTGGTGGAGTTGGCGTTCGAGGCGGCGCAGCTTGCCCGCGTACATGAAGTCCCAGTAGCGGCGCGCGCTGCCGTTGTAGCCCCAGTGCGGCACCGTCGGCATGTACCCCATGATGGCGCTGAGCGTCACCATCGCCTTCTCATCGAATCCCAAGTACTTGCACCAGGCGTACACCTCTTCCTGACCGGTCGAATCCCACGGCATCTCGCTGCCGAACGGGTAGCGCTGCGCGCGCCAGACCTCCGCGCGCCGCTGCATCACGGCCTCCAGCGCCTCGGCTTCCGCCGTCCAGCCTTCCTGCTGCAAGTCGAGCAAGATCAACAGAAAGACCGTGCCCTCCATCTGACCGAACTGGGCGTAATGCGGCGCGTGCCGGACCATCGCCTGCGCGGTCTCATGCGCGCGCTCCAGATACCAGTCCCAGCGGTGGTTGGTCACCAACCCCTCGTTGTTGCGCGCCAGGCGATAGAGCACCCAGTGGGCGGCCGCGACGTGCGGGTAGTTGTACGAGCGGCCCACCGTCATCGCGTGGTGCTTGTTCCAGCTCGACCACCCACCGTAGCGCACGCCGTCGCTGTAGGTGCCTTCAGGCACCGAGTCCGGCTCGTAGTAGAACATGCTCTTGCGCACGGCGTACTCGAGTTCGCCCTCCGCGTATTGGAGGCCTCCCCAGAGCACACCGTCCACGAAGCGCTGCAGCTTGCCCAACTCCGCTGGATCAGGCTGGACCAGCTGCTTCATGATGGCGGCCAGCCACGAGCCTGAGCCGCCTTCGTCCCCCAGGCCCGCGATCCAGGCGCGATTGTCTTCGGTCACCGGGCCGCGGCGCTCGTGGTCATAGCTGATGACCGACGGGCTGCGTCCGAAGGGGTCGTCCGGGCGATCGAACCACTGCTCGGTCGTGAGGAAGCGACCCAGATCGGCCACGACCTGTGCCGCCGGCTTGATGACCTTGTAGTGAATGGTCTGGCTAGTGCCGTCCCCGTACTCCACGGTCAGCCGTGCGCGCCCCCACTGCCGGCCCGCCACATCGTACGAGAGCCACCCGCTCGCCGTGGACCCGGCGGCGGTGACGGCCAGCGCGTCGGCCGGCTCGACCGCGATGGATTGCACGTCCGACCGGTGCTTGAGGAACAGCCGGGCCTCGAGGTCCATGGGGAGTACATACCCGGGGATGCCGACGGCGACAGGCCGGCCGTGGGCGAGCAGGGTCGCTTCGATGTCGCGGATGGCGCCGGTAACGATGAAGCTGACGCCGTAGGACCGTCTCTCACCGGGCGCGAGCGTCGCTGATGAGGGCGGGTTCCACGGGCGGGCGGCCGTCCACTCGGTCTCCGCGTACGCCTGGCTGTGCGCCAGCCACTCGTAGAACCCTTCGAACGTGATACCGCGTCGGGTGCGGTCGCCAAGCAGCGGGTTATACGCCTCGAGTGGGGTGGCGCCGTACGGCACGACGAGCAGGGTCGGGCCGCTCCCGTTCAGTCGCGTGACCTGTACGTACCCCGCATCCCCGCCGATGTACGGATCGGAGAACGCACTCACGGCGTGAGCTTCGTCGAGGGAACGGTCCGTGAGAATGTTGTTGAAGATCAACGGAATGCCGAGCGCCCCGATCTCGACCGGTTGGTCCGCGGTGTTCCGAAGCTCGAAGCGGAGCGTGAGCTGCCCTTCATGGACCTCCCAGTACCGTCGCACCTCCAGCGGAATCTCGGCCGGTAGGGTCGGCGACAGGTCGGCGGCGGCCAGCACGGGAGGCGAAGCCGACAGAGAACGCACGGGTCGTCGCTGCGTCGCCGTCGACAGATGCTGCCACGCGCCCGAGCCGGCGATACGCAGTCGCAGCGTGAGGTCGCCCAGGTGGAAGAATCCGTTTCCGCTGCGTCGTTCCAGCCAGTCGCTCGGCGTGAAGTCGAAACCGTCTGCCCCTTTGGACCGAAGCGCGGCGACCGTCTGGGAGGCTTGGACGAGCTCGAGATCGAACGACGATGTCGTGAAACGCTGGATCCCCTGCTCTAGTCCCGGCGTCGGCAGGCCGTCGGTCTGCGTCTGCTGAGCGGCCTGGACGTGGATGAGGGCGAGCAGGCTCAGAGTCAGGGCGTTCATGCGTTACCGGGGCGTTTCGCCACGGATCATGCGGAGCCCGAAGACGGTGGCGATCCGACTGCCCTCCTTCGCCTGGAACCGCACCGTCACTCTCTCCGCACCGCGCACCAGTTCCTCGGGAATCGAATACGCCACGTCGAAGAAACGATGGGGGTCGCTCTGCTCCACCACCTGCTCAGCGACTCGTGTGCCGTTCACGAGTATCTCGAAGTCCGCAGGCGTCCCGCGGCGATCGCCGCTGTAGTAGGTGGCGATCAGGGTCATGGGGTGCGCGGGATCGACGGGCACCTCGTAGGAGAACCAGCTCGTGGCGCGCCGACCAGGGCGTCCCATGATACGATGCGGCACGGCCCCGTCGCCGGCTTGGTAGTTGAATTCCCTCTCGAACACGGTCTCGCCCGGCTGGAGGTAGGCGACCGTGGCCGCTTCCAGCGCCCGGAGCCGCTCCGCCTCGACGACGTACTCGGCCTTCTGCTCCTCCCATTCGGCCGGGGTGAAGAGGTCCCAGTAGGCGGCATACGTCCGCCGGTGCAGGCGATAGAACGGGACGAGATCCACGTCGTGGAGGCCGCCGCCCGCGTCGGGTTCCCGCGCAACGTCGTCGGTGCGAAACCGCATCGGAGCACCGGCGACCGGCTTGAGCCAGGACGCCACGGGCCGTTCGGCGGCGACGAGCACCGGGACCATCGGCGGCGGCTCGAGTCCTTCCCCCTCAACCCTTCCCCGCGCCCGTTCCGGTCCGATGTCGCCCGCCAGCACAAGCGGCCCCCACAGTACGGCGGCCCGCCGCGGGTTGTCCGGGAGCGGCTCGAGCCACAGCGACTTAGGTAGCGTGAGCTCCACGGTGTCACCGCTCTGCCACGTGCGCTCAAGCTCGACGTAGTGGCTGGCCGCGTCCGGATAATCGTACTGGCGGCGAACGCGAGGCTGGTTCTCGCGATCGGATTCCACCAGCGGCACCGCAACAGCCACGCTCTCGCCGTTCAGCTTCACCGCGAACCTGTCGCCGGCCCAGTACGGGCGTCGCAGCGCCAGCCTGAACGCTTTCGGCGCGGCGAGCGTCAGGGCGAGCTTTGCCGTTTCTCCTTCCGGGAACGTCGTGTCCACCGTCAGACGGACCCCCGCTTCGGCCCACTGCGCCGTCGACGCCGAGTAGAGATTCACCCAAAGCGTGTCCTCCGACGCGTAATAGATCCCGTCGCCGTGCAGCGCGTGACTCTCCATGCCGGTCCCCACACAACACGTGAAGCTGCGCAACATGTCTTGGTACTCGCGCTGCACGCCCCTACCGACCGGCACCATGTAGCACGTTCGCCCGTCCTGGGGATCGATCGAGCCCAGGATGTGATTGAACAAGGCGCGTTCGTGGAAGTCCGCGTAGTGGGCGTCGGGTCGGATCGCGAATAGGCGTCGCGTCAGCTTCAGCATGTTGTAAATGTTGCACGTCTCGGCGGTCCGCCCGTCGATGCGGCCGCTCAACTTGTCGGGTGGCCCGAAGTACTCGTCCGTGCCGTGGCCGCCCGTGGCGAAGCTGTGGTGCTGCACCACTCGGTCCCAAAAGTAGGCCGCAGCCAGGAGATCGGCGGGCGTTCCGGTGTAGACAAACCGGTCCGCCGAGCCGATGAGCTTCGGCACTTGTGTGTTGCCGTGCGTTCCGGCCAAGTCGTCCTGGTGACGCTGGAGTGGCCGGATGAACGCCTCGTGCTCGAACTTGTACGAGAGTTCGAGCCAACGCCCGTCGCCGGTGTCGGCGTAGAGGTCCACCATGACCTCGTTCATCCCGCCGAACTCGGTGTTGAGCATCCGCTGGATTTGCGGGCCGCCGAGCGACGACAAGATCCGCTCGGCCCATGCGGCGAACTTGATCTCCACCTCCAGCGCAGTGCGGTTGCCGGTGAACCGATAGGCGTCGCGCAGACCGGCGTACGTCTTGTGCAACGTGTACCACGGCGACCACTCGCCGTTCAAGTCGAAAGATGCCGAGCGGATGTCACCTCGGGTCAGCTCGCCGAACGCCCGCCGGCCGCCCTCCAGCGCGCTGAGGTAGCCGTCACCGTGCGCGTCCTGTACCACCTCGAGCTCGGCAACGATGTAATCAGCGCGCTCCTTGAAGCGCGCCTCGCCAGTCGCCGCCCACATCAGGCTCACCGCGGACAGGTAGTGGCCCGCGATGTGGCCCGTCAGGTTCCGGCCGCCACCGTCCCAGCCACCGTACGGCTCGGCTTTTGGCGCAAGGCCGGCGCGCTCGCGGTAGAACGCCAGCATGCGATCGGGCTCTAGCTCGAGCAGGTAGCGGGCGTCGAGGTCCTGCGCGTGCTTGAGGGGGCCACCGAGCAAACGGACGCTGTTCAAGGGGAGCGGTCGCGCACGGAGCTTCTCGTCTTTGGTGAAGGTCGACGCGTCCTCCGGCTGGGGTAGGAAGGCCGGGTAATGTGCCAGGAGCGGCGTCGCGCCGGCTCCCAGGCCGAGTCTCAGAACTGCACGGCGGGAGAGCGTCATCTAGACCTCCGCGCTTCAGGCCTTTGGATTCGTGAAAAAGTTATCTCGGCCCCAAATCGGCCGCCACCGTCAATCCCCGGAAACGCCCGCGCGCCTGAACCCGATTTCCTGACCCGCGAACAAGTTGCCTTGACACCAACGGGGGCCGTTTGGCACCGAGGTGTTCCTATGACCGAGCGTAACGGGTGAGCGGCTTGCGGCGGAAGCGGGGGAAGAAGCGCACGAATAGATGTTGCCGACCCAATCCGGCCAGTTGGACCGTAAACTTATGGTCGCTAGTGTAGGCTCGGAGGATGCGAGCCAGGCATGTTTGCACACGCAGCGCCTTGGCCATTCGCATTGACAGCCACGCGATATATCGTTAGAAAAGTCTGCCTCTGCGGCGGTGAGATCTTCCCTCACAATTCGGCATGGCTTGGGCAGGTCTGGGAACCTCGGCCTCATCTCATTTCAGGTGATGTACGCATGGCGTTCTCTGCTCCGCAGTGGTTGGGCCAGCGCCGGCGAGCTGCGCCTTTCGGACCACACCCACGTTCCTCGCAGCAGAGTCTATTGCTCAGTCCCGTTCAGTCCCTCCAAGTTCGGCTAACAGGCTGCGGGCTCTCTCGCTAGACGGGTCAATCTCCAAAGCCTTTCTACAATGCTCGATGGCCCTTTCGCTCATTCCCTTCTGCCCATATGCCTCGGCCAACCCGACGTGGGCCTCCGCAGACTGCTCGTCGAGTGACAACGCCAGCGAGAACATCTCGATTGCTGCGTCAACTTCCTGATGCCTCTCCAACGCGTGAAAACCGTTCGCGGTGATCAGACCGAGAGGGAGCGGGATGGGGATGCCGAACCGAGTGCTCAACGAGTCGTAGTGTGATTTGATCCCATCCGCTCCAAGCGTCCATGGCTCGACGTCTTCAAAGGACCACCCGGAGAAGACGCGCTTCAGACCCTGAAAGAGCGCAGGGATGGCGACACTCACGTGGCTTTCGTCGGGAAAGGTCTGGAAGTAGTGGGTAAGACCACTGGGGGCATGACGCTCCAGCTCCTCGACCGCTCGTTCCACGTAGGGAGCCGTTCGGGTCTCATTGGCCAGTGAGAGGTAAAGGTGATGCGTGAAGGAGATTCGATCCTGCAAGAACGCGGACAGCCCGTCCACCCATTCCCCCTCGTTGTAGAAGATGCTGGGGCTGATGGCTATGGTCACTTCGAAGAGACCCGGATACCGCGTCATGGTCTCCGCGGCGAACAGGCCGCCGAGGGAGTGCCCGACGAGGATTCGAAAGGGCTGGGTACGATAGTTGGCATCGAGGTACGGGATCAACTCGTGCGCGAGAAAGCGTCGGAGCCGATCCGCCCCCCCGGAGGAGGCAAAGAAGGCAGCGGTGTCCCGGGCTTGGGTGTAGGTAAACTCCCCCGCCCAATCCGCGATGGGGACGGCCACGACGATGACCTCCGGCATACGCCCGTCCCATGCCAGGTACATCGTCACACCGGTGAACGGCACGAAGTACGAGTCACCGCCCAGCACGAACAGTACCGGGTATGTATCCTCATTGTCCCCATAACCGTCCGGCAGATGGATGGCGACGTCGCGCTCGGTCCCGAAAGAGGATGATGGCATCCGAATCCGCTCGCCAATAGTCACGTCCTCAATGAAAGCCGCCTGATACTCTTGGATGCCATCCCTGCTTGTCGCCTGAGCACCGGCTTGACCGGCGGAGAGTGCAATCACAACAAACGCAGCGGCAGTGTTCGACTTTGTGCGCATCTGGCAGGCTCCTTCTCAACTAACCGCCCGAGGGAATTCGCAGACGACCGCCGCAGGGCGATCGCTGCGCTCCAGGCCCCTCGGAATGGCATTGCCGACTTCGTGTACGACGAAGAGTAGAGATTCGTCGGCGCGAAAGCGATGGCGGCCGTCCTCATCGACTATCTCAGGACGCGGATGGCCTAAGACGCTGCCGCTTCGAGGAACCAGTGGCGACGAAGGCGAATTTCCCATTGACAGCCAAGCGATATATCTTTAGAAAGGTTATCGTCGGCCCAATGTTCACCCCTCCACGAAACGGGGGGACTTCACCGCAACAGTCAGGAGTCGGAGCAGATGGGAAGATCCGTGGACTATCGGATGCTACTGCGCATAACGGTCTGCACCATGCTCGTGTCTACCGCTTGTCAGCCCCAAACCGATCTGGAAGATGAGAAGGCGAGACTTCTCCAGATGGATCGCGATTGTGCAGCGGCTTCAGTTGAGGTGGGTTTTGTCGAAGCGTACTACCGCTACCTAGCGGAAGAGGCCACAGTGATGCCACCTGGGCAGAATCCGCTTTCCGGCCGGGAAGAAATCTATGCCACGTGGAAGGAAGAGGCAGGGGACGACGTACTAGAATGGGAGCCTCAGGATGGCGGCGTTTCCCAGTCAGGCGATTTGGGCTGGACATGGGGGAATTGGGTGTTCACGACTACGGATGAAGAAGGACAATCCCAGAGGAGCTACGGCAAGTACGTCTTCATTTGGAAGCGGGTGGACGGTGACTGGAAGATCGTGGCGAACATCTGGAACGATAGCCCTGAGCCAGAGTAGTCGCGAGATTTGAACCCTTCTCCGGCCGCAAGCTTCCCCGGATGTCACGAAGCTAAGAAACCAGCGACCTCGCCTCTAACTCCGCGCTCGGCGGCGCGTCGGAGCGTTCCGGGCCCTATGCGTCGTTCGTCACTCTCGCTTGTCTTCTGGCTAGCTTCGTACCTGCCCGCCGGATCGTTGCAGTCCATCCGGTGGACGTACTGAAGGCGGAGTAGCGCACGGTGCATGGCGTACAGTTGGGACGCGTCCTCTCACGGCTCCTCATTCACTCTTGCTCGTGAGCAGCTTCGTTATGCCCCCGGTATCGTTGGCACCATCTGCAAGAAGGGAAGCGGCGAGGACCTACTCGAACCCGAATTTACCCCATTGACAGCGAAACGATATATCGTTAGAAAAGTTTGCCTCTTCGGCGGTGGGATCTTCCCTTACAATTCGGGATCGCTTGGGTAGGTCTGGGAATCTGGGCCTCATCTCATTTTCTCCCACCTTGAATATAATGTGTGGTGATCTGTGGTATCAAGGCGTAAGGCGTTGCCAGTACAGCACTTGGATGTCGAGATGATACGCTCCAAACCTCAGCGCGACGCGGGAGAAGCGTCCGGATCGGGCAGGAGGTCAAGCTAGCGCCCCGTAGCACTACGACAACGTGTACGCCGACAGGCGCTGAACATGGCTCTCTGGCAACGGAAACCCGAAGCCGTCATCCACCACAGCGATCTGTGGCAGGCTCTTCACACCCCGCCCTCCGAGGAAGGCAACTCCTCATCTAAGAGGCGCAGAAAACGAAAGGAGGCCCCGACGCCCTGAGGCTCGTCACCCCGAGAGTGGGACATTTTCAACCGACGTTGACACCTGGTACAATCCACACAGGCGTCACTCGGCACTCGAGGAGCTGTCACCACTCAACTACGAAAGGAAGCACCAAAAGGCAGCTTGAGTCTCAAGCCAAAAACTGTCCACCAAACAGGGGCAACTCGAGACGGGAGAGCATCCCTCAATTCGGAAAGGAGCGCCCTCCAGGTTAAGGGATGTGATCCGGATCAGGTGACTGGGCACTACCCGCTCCGGGAGGATCAGCTTAAGCCCAGCTTCTCGAGGTCGAGCTCCCGATTCCTGATCACACCACCCTGTCCCGGCGGCTTCAGGAGCTCGGCGAGCTTCAGTTCAGGAGGCTCGCCACCGATCGACCAATCCGTGCGAAAGCCACCAAAGAGAAGGGCTTGGAGGAAACTGCACCTCGCTGTTGATGCCAGTACGGGTGAGATCGTTGCCTCGGATCCGACGTCCCGTCGAACGCGTGATGGGGCTCGGGGGCCCGTGCTGCTGGAACAGATCGACGATCCGCTGGCGTCCGTTTCCGCCGATGGTGCTTACGATGGAGTGGGCGTCTACGAAGCCGCTCAAGACAAGGGTGAGGGGCGGGCTGTCAGAGTGCTCATTCCACCTGGACGTAAGGCTCAACTGAGTACATGGCCCTCGGCCGCACTGGAGGAGAGGAGTCGAAACATCCGCTCGATCCGCGACCTCGATCGACGCGATTGGCATACCCGCTCGGGCTCCCAGGGCTGCCCGACAGTTACCGAGTGGCCTGATCACCGCTCGGGGGACGGGGGATTTGTCCTCAGTTTGAGAATCCTCCAGTCTCAGGCATGCACAAACGGTCAGCCTTCCAACCGACCGTCAACCTCTTCTCAGGGCCTCCATCGGGTGGATTCCTGATGCTCTCAGCGCCGGGCCCAGGCTAGCAGTGATAACCATGAAGAGCAGGAACACTCCGGCGGAAAGGAAGGAGATGGGATCGACGGGGCTCAGCCCCAGGAGCATGGAGCGCAGTGCCGCGGCCGTTCCGGCTGCCAAGAGGCCCCCTGCCAACAACCCGGGCCCAGCCATGCGAAGGGCGTCCCAGAGGACGCCACGGATGACCACCCCCCGGGTGGCCCCGATGGCAATTCGGAGGCCGATCTCCCGGGTGCGATTGGTCACGGCAAGGGCCACGACCCCGTGGACGCCCATGGCAGAGAGGAGGAGGACAAGCAAGCCAAGACCCCCGGCAACTTGTCCGCTGGTCCGCTGCTCCTGGGTGGCACGGGCCACCAGAGACTGGGCGGGAACCAGCCCTGGAATGGGTAGGCCGGGGTCCACCGACCGAATAGCCTCACGAACTGGCCCAGCCAGTGCGGCTGGATCGGTATCTGACCGGACCACAATGATGAGATCAGGATGAGTCGACTGCCTTAGCGAAAAGAACACGTGGGGCAGATCTTCCGTTACAGAACTCGATGCCACATGTCCTACTACCCCCACGACGGTCCAGGCGGTGGGGTTTTCGGCACCGGCCTGCGAGAACTGCCGACCCAGAGCGTCCTCGCCCGGCCAAAGACGGTCTGCAAATGACCTGGTAATGACCGCCACCGGGGCGGACGTTCCGTCATCGGTTCGGAGGAGGGCTCTGCCTTGAAGGATGGGTGTGCCGATGGTGGAGAAGTACCCTTCCGTGGCACGGGTGAACTCCACCCTCACCCCGGTTTCGTCTGAGCTTGGCTGATCGGCCGGGCTGACGGAAAGATAGGCCCTCCGTCGATCCAGGGGGAAACCGTCGGACACGGCCACCGATGCTACGCCCGGAAGAGACCCGATGGACTCTATCAGCTGGTCCAGTAGGGCCGTTCCGCCCTCTTCCATGCTCGGATAACCCTCTTTGGAAATGTCCAGAAGCCCAAGGAACGGCCCCCCGGTCCGGAAGTCGGTAACAGCCATACCTTCTGGTCTGAATCCGATATGGCTCTCATCCGTTCTTTCCAGTGAGCGGAGGAATAGGGCCGCCATCAGGAGTAGGAGAAAGGCCGCACCGGTCTGGAAAGATGCAGCATAACGCTGGAACCTTCCCACCCGCCGCCCGCCTCCGCCGGTGTCGTCCTTCAGAGCTGAAACCAACTCTGGCCGGCTGAACCGAAGCGCAGGAAGCAGTCCGAATGCCTGGGCCGCTACTAAGGAAAGGACCAGGGACATTGCCAACGTCCATCCGCTGGGTTCAAAGGTCGCGCCGGGAGCGGAAATGCCCAGGTCCATGGGGTGAACCCTGGTCATTGCTGTCATGGCCAGAACGATCCCGACTCCCCCGCCAATCACGGTCAAGAGCACCGCCTCTACCATCAGATGTCTCACCAGGCGGACACGACTCGATCCCAAAGCCAGCCTCACTGCGATTTCCCGCTCCCTGGCGGCAGACCTGGCCAAGGCCATTCCGGCCAGGTTCGCGCAGATGATTAGAAGGAGAATGGCGAATAGCCCACAGAACCCTACTACCCCTATTAGGTCCAGGTCCCGGTTCTGGGCTGGAAAGCGCCCAAAGCTGGCAGCCTTGACCTTTCGGTACTGGTTGGTCTCGGGGTACTCGGTCGCAAGCCTGGCGAACACCGTCTGTACCGCAGCCCGGGCTTCGGAGATTGTTGCACCCGGACGGAGCCTTCCCAATACCTGAACCGAGACGAGTCCCCTGTTCCTGAACACCGACTCATCGCCGCCTGCATCCGGGTGCTGAAAGAGAGGCACCCACATGTCCACGCTGTTCCCATTTACGCGCGCACCTCTGAACTCCTCCGGCGCCACGCCAATTACCGTGTAGGGAATGCCGTCCAGCCGAAGGGACTGGCCCAGGATGTCGGAACGCCCACTCAGTTGGTCTTGCCAGAAGTTATGGCTCACCACCACCACCGGGTGTTGACCAGGGCCCCCATCCTCTGAGTCCAGAAACCCCCTGCCCACTGTGGGAAGGGCTCCAAGAACATGGAAATATTCGGAAGTAGCATAAACCACCCTGGCCCGCCTCCCCCCTTCTTCGGTACCGAAGGTGGCGTCCCTCTCGGCCCATGCGGTAAGGGACTCGAAAGGGGTGTCTGCATCTCTGACATTCTCGAAATCGGGATATGTCCAAGCCCAGTCATCATGTCCCCTGATGACGGGGACCATGTCCACGATCCGGTCCTGGCCCGTCACACCCGGAACCGGGGCAAGCCATACGGCATGAATCGCCGTGAACAGAGCGGTGTTCACCCCGATTCCCACGGCGAGGGAGAGGACTGCTACAATTACGAAGCCGCCGGCTCTTGGGAGGCCCCTGAATGCGAACCGAACGTCCTGAAGGATGTCGGAGAAGAGTTCGCGGATGAACCGACGTCGCAGGCCTCTCTGGTCGATCCGGCGGCAGCGTTGGACCACCAACTCCGGGTCCCCGAATCGCCTCAGAGCCTCTTCCCGAGCCGCCTCAGCGGTTTTCCCCTCGGCAACCAACTGCCCGATCCTGGTTTCCAGGTGGAAGTTGACCTCTTCATCCAGGCTCCCCTCCAGATTCTTCCCGAACCGGTCCAGGTGAAAGACCCTCTTCAGCCGTGGTCGTTTCATTTCACTCCCTCCATGGAAACCTCGAGGAGCGAGAGCATCGCCCGGGTGCTTGCGGCCCAACTTTCCAACTCACTGGACAGCGCGCGCTGTCCCTTCCGGGTTATTTGATAGAACTTTGCCCGCTTCCCCTCCTCGGTCTTCCTCCACTCCCAGTCCACAAACCCTTTGGCCTGAAGACGATGGAGCGCCGGATAGAGGGAACCCTCTTCCACCCGAAACAACCCAGCCGACCGGGAGCCGATATGATCGGCGACACCCACCCCGTGCATAGGCCCACAGAGCTCCAACGCTCTCAGAATCAACATCTCCAGCGTTCCATAAAGGTTTCCGGCTCGAATGGTGCCCATCTAGAGTCTCCCGGGTATAGATGGTCTATATAGACTGTCTATGTTGAATACGAGGCGGACCCTTCCGAAGTTTCGCGGCCTTGTTGCACGGCTCCGGGCCGAGCCTACGTCCCCCGGTCCCCGAGAGGGAATCACCCCACTCGGTAGCTGTCGGGCATCCCGAGACCTGTCATTGTATTGAGGACCCTGCACGCGAGTTGCACTGGCGGCGACGAACCCGACGAAGGCGAACTTTCCCATTGACAGCCAAACGATATATCGCTAGAAAATTTGCCTCTGCGGCGGTGAGATCTTCCCGCACAATTCGGCATCGCTTGGGCAGGTCTGGGAAGCAAGGCCTCATCTCATTGCCTCCACCTTGAATATAAGGCCTCGTGATCGATGCTATCAAGGTGTAAGTTGTTGTGATTAAAGCACTTCGGGCCAGCAAAGCTGGGGCGCGCGATGTCGAACTCAGGATCGCGGATGTCGGCGCCGGCAAAGACCTGCCCGACCGGTCGGTTTGACATGCGGTCGTCCAATTGTTCTCGATGTCAGATCAATGCTGTCCTATCTCCCTGATGATCCGGTCGATCCATCGTCTGCCGTTCTGGTTGCCTGGGTCGAGCTCGATCGATTTCCTGTAGGATTCCAGCGCAAGTTCGTATTCCCGGATGTTGTAATACAGCTCACCGAGGCTGTCCCACACATTCGAAGACGCGGGGAACAGGAGCGTGTTTAGCTTAAACACCTCGTGCGCGCTCGTCATGCGACCATCCCCCAGCAGTGCATATCCGCGCTGGTTGATCTGGCGCTCGAGGCCCCCCGCATCCCAGCCTCTCCACCACTTGAGATCGGCGAATTCCTGTCTCCGGCGGAGAAAGTCGGCGAGCGCGGCCTCTGCCCCCTCGTCGGTGGCAAGGTCCGTGATCGTCCTCGTATCTCCGTGCAGTGCGATCTCCAATGCGGGATCCCGACCGTCGAAGTAATCTCGGCTGGAGAAGGGGGCCGGGATGTCCGGCGCGAAATAGACGGTATCGTACGACCAAGCGTTATCGATCTGCCTGCTGGCGACCATCAGCTCGAAGTTGCTATTCGGCAGGTAGCCCCTCGACACCCAATCGCTGAAGAAATTGAACGGGCATCCGGGCGGGTCGCCGAGAACAATGACGTCTGTGTGGACGACCAATTCCGTCAGGAAGATCACCGCCGCGCTATATGTCCGCTTGCCGACCAAGACGAACAGGCTCCCCCGCCGGTTGAGGAAATCCCGCTTGATGATCTCGTTGACGAACGGGATGATCCGGCGAGCATTGCCTCCATCATTGTACCGCAGGTCGATAATGAGCTTATCTACCTCATCCGCATATTCATCGACGTACGACCACAGGCGGTCGGAGAATTCTGCGAATGTCTCATCGCTACCCGGTTGGTTCGCCACCACCGCGTTGAGCTGGAAGAAGAGCGCCTTCTCTTCGGGCAAGTGCTCGAACCAGTAGAACGCAACATCCGGCCCCTGCCGCCTCAGATGGAGCGGCGTATTCTTTCCGAGGGTTGCCGCCGGGTGGACATACTCTCCCTCTGTCGGGCCGATATTGACTCGGTTGGCCCACACAATGGGCCTCGTATCCACGATTGACTCGAACGTCAATATCGTCGGGTCACCATCAACGGTAATCACGTCGAGTGTGATGCTCTCCACACCCTCGGCGAGCCCCAGACCGTACACGATGCGTGCAAAGGTGAATCCAGTAAGAGCAGGCCGCACTCTCCCAAACTCGTTGTCCACGTTCACGTCACGCTCCGCGATGGCGACCGCTTCCTCGATGGGCGTGCCATTCACGGCAACCACACGAGCGCCCAAGGCTCGTTCATATTCCTTGGCGATGACCGTGATGAAGACTCCGTCGCTGAAGCGGTCGAGCCGGAAGGGGAACCTCAGGTCGGTGATCCCGAACGCTCCCTCTTCCAGAACTTGGGTATGGCCATCCTGCACACCGGCGATGGTCCGCCTGATCGCGAAATAGGCCTCCAGATCCGACCGGGCATTTCTGATCGCCGCGCGAGACTGCGCAACGTGGGCGTCGAAGTCCTCTTCCGAGATCCGGTAATACAGATTCGGATGATATGACTTGAGCTGCGCGACGACGAAGTCGAGGTCTTCCAGCCACTGCTCCGTCGTCAACGCTCGGCCTGCCTCGAACTGAGCGAAACCGCTGTCGTGAAGGACGACCGGGCCGGCGAATAACAGCGGAATGATGGCCAACAGTCGCACCTGAGTCGTGGTCATCAAAGGCCTCCTATCTCCTCTCCGATATGGTCGAAGGGGTATCGCACGGCCTGCAAAACAGTCGATGTCATTCCGAAAAGGGGTATTCACTTATCGACGGACCGAGGTCTCTAACGTTCGGCTCCCCAAGTCGACCCGCGGATTTTCATTGGTCTCCCATTCGCAGCAAGCCCGGCGTCACTTCATGAGGTGCTCGGGTCGTCTGTACTTGGGTATGCAGAAATTGAGTGCTGTTGACGCAGATGCAAAAAAATTTTCATTTCGCCAACATACGTCTCGCCGCTCGTCGTTGTCAAGGATCGGGATTGGCAGCCGGGGGGAAGGCGAATCTCACCATTGACAGCCAAACGATATATCGCTAGAAAAGTTTGCCTGTTCCGCGGTGCGGTCTTCGCCTACAATTTCGAGAGCGCTTAGGCAGGTCTGGGAACCTAGGCGTCATCTCATTTCCTCTACCTTGAATATAAGGCCTGGTGATTGGTGTTATCAAGGTGTAAGTCCTTGCCATTACAGCACTTAAAGGTCGAAAACATCTGCTCCAGTCCTCAGCCGGAGGCGGGAGAGGCTTCGGGCTGCCAGCCTCCAAGTAGTGGTTCGGCCCGCCTGCGATGACCGTTCCTTTGATCTGAATGGCCATGCCGGTCTAGCCATCGTCGTTTAGTGAGGTCGAGCTCCAGGGCTCAACTCAGCGCCGTGAAGGCTCGATCCCCGTCTCCGAGAAATACCCATCCAGCCGATCGAAGAACTCATCGCGGTCCTCGACGGACGTGAAGAAATCGAATCGACCGGCGGCGCGCTCGACCTTCATCAGTTCGACCAAGAAATCGTAGATCGCGTTTGCTGCCTGCAACTCGGCGATCAGCGCGGTGTTTTGCGCGTCAAGCAGATCGATGATCGACGCCGCACCGCGGCCGTAGGAATCCTGGGTCAACTCCAAGTTGTTACGCGCCGCAGCAGCCGCGTCACGCGACAGATCGATATTGGCCAGTGCCGCGCCCATCGTGTGGAGCCCGGCACGAACGCGACTTTCGACGCGCTGGGCCAGTGCGCGCCGTTCGGTCTCGACCCTGGCCAACTCTTCGGCCGCCTGGCTCTTCACGGAAAAGCGCGCGCCACCGGTGAGCACCGGATAGGCCAAGGCGAGGCCGATCGTCCAGCGGAGATCCTCGAACCCGGGGAAGACGGTTCCGGCTCCGCTCGTCGAGAGCACATCGTCGAGCGACGCCTGGAGCGCGAGAGTGGGCAAGTAGAATGAGCGGTCTGCAGCCTTTAGCGTCCGCCGCTGTGCCGCCACGATGGCATCGAGCGCCTTGAGCTCGGTCGACGCGGCCAGCGCCTCCTGCGCCATGAACCCGCGGAACACGCGGAAGTTCCAGCGGTTGTCGAGATAGGGTGCCAGCCGACTTTCGCTGGTGAGCAGCTGCGGATCGGTTAGCCCAGCTTCCACAGTGGCGAAAACCTCTTCCAGCGGTCGATTCAGCAGCTGGTTGAGCTCGATTTCGACCAGATTGCGCAGCGAGTTCGCATTGATCACCGCCTGGCGATTATTGGCGATCTGGCTCTCCCAGCGATAGACCTCTCCCGGGCTCGCCGTACCGACCGAGCGTCGGACTCTGGCGAACTCGAGATTCGAACGCGTAATGCTCAGATTCTCCCGCTCTATCCGTTCGATCGTCTTTGCCTTTAACAGATTCAGGTAGGTGACGGCGGCGTCGAGGGCTACGTCAAGCCACACGGTCTCGCGTTCCTGGACCCGCGACTCCTGGATCGATTTCTGGATCGAATAGTTGGCCCACGCCGGATCGGCATAGATCAGTTGGGTCAAAGTCGCCTGTCCGGCGAGCAGTTGCTGCGGCCGGAAGCCCGCGCCGGACTCGGCCTGATCTCGGTCGATGACACTCCATTCGAGCCCGAGGTCGATCTGCGGCAGCAGCTCGGCGCGCGCGATAGCTACGTCATTGGCTCCAGCGGCGACGGTACGATCGGCTACCCCGAGATCCAAGTTCACCTGCACCGCCTCGCGCACCGCGCTCTCCAGACTCCACTCGCGCTCCGCCAACCTCACCTCTTCAGCGATCAGTTCCGCCTCGGTTTCGACCTTCCACGGTGGGTATACGTCGATCGCGCGTGCCGTGGCCATGTTGATGAAAAGGCGTGACTGAGGTGGGAAGGCGACCGGCAGCGAGGACGGATCTTCACCGAGCAGAATCGACTGAATGTTGAGTGCGACACGCCGCGCCACGCGCTGGGTGAACCGCTCGGGCCGCTGCCCCGCCATGATCCCATCGACTACCTCCGACCACCCGAACCAACTGAAGCTGGGAAGTCGACGATCGATCAAGCCCTGCACCAGGCGCTGCCAGTCCTCTTCCGACAGCTGGAACTGAGGGGTTACGTAGACGGCCTCGACATCGACTTGGTCGAGCGCCGCGAGCGTCGGTTCAATGGCCAGGCCAACGGGGATAAGAACCGGTTCCAGCCCGATGGTCTGCCCGGCGATCCGCAAGGTCTGCGATAGCCCGGGTATGGCGTCCACCAACGGTTCGTTGGCCAGAACCGCCATCCGGTCGAACGACACGATCTCGCGAAAGACAAGTATGTCGTCCGGCTCTGGCAGGGCGATGTAGCTCAGGTTATTGACACCGCTGCCACCGTCTTCAGCCATTCCGACACCTTGCAATTCCTGGTCGAGTATGATCGCGGCCACGACGGGCTTCGTCAGGTTCCGCCGAACGGCGGCGACGTGCGAGCTGATCGGGCTACATGTGACTATGAGATCCACCTCTGGGTGAACCAGCAGGCGGTCGAGCGCTGCCTCGATTCCAGGGACAGTGAAATCGGCTTCGACCGTGACATCCGCCGGTATGCGAAGCTCGAATTCGCCTGACAGCAACCCGCGGATCTCGTCCTGAAGAAGCTCGGTCCATTGCATGTGACGTGGGTAGGGGCCATCCGACAGAAAGCCGATGGTAACCGTGCTTGTCCCCTGCCCCGACGCCAGGCCAGGTGGCAGAGTGAGCGCCAAAGCGGTGAGCAGCACCACGAGTCGGGGCATGTCTCCACGACCTCCGCTGAGTTCCGTGCCTCGCCGGCCGGCGGTTAGCAGGCACCGCGAACGGCCGGTTCTGGGTATGAAGTTGTCCAAGATAAGGACACGGCGACCCGCCGGGAAGGACAGCATCTCGACCCGCCAGCCATAACGGCTTGACAGTGGAGGAAGGCGCGGCCTAATCTGCGTGCTTCATTCTGACCAGCCTCGCTGAGTGTCTATTCAGGGTCGAGAGCATTCGAGCCGCATTGGCTCTCGACCTCGATTCCGGAGGTTGCTTGCGATGTTACATCGTGACCGCATCGTCAGCCTGATCGTCGGCCTGATCGCAGCCTCGATGCTTGGGGCCTGCCAGGGAGAGGAGCGTCCGGAGCCCGTCATCAGGCCGGTTCGCTACCAGGAGGCCTACTCGACCGGCGGCAGCCGCGTACGCACGTTTTCGGGCACCGCACGAGCGGGCGTCGAGTCGCGGATCAGCTTTAAGGTGCCGGGTACGATTCGCCGCGTGGCAGTGGAGGTGGGTGACACCGTGCGGGCCGGGCAGCTCATCGCACAGCTCGACGACGAAGACTACCGCCTGCAGGTCCAGCGCGCAGACGCGGGCCTTGCGCAGGCGCGCGCTCAGGCGCGGAACGCCGCGGCCGACTACGCGAGGGCACGGCAGCTGTACGAAAACGCCAATCTTTCGCTCAGCGAGCTCGACGCGGCCCGTACGGCCTCCGAGTCGGCCGCCTCGTCGGTGAGCGCCTACGAGCGGGAGCTGGAGCTTGCACGCCTGCAACTCAGCTACACGCGCCTCACTGCGCCGGTGGCTGGGGCTGTAGCGTCGTTGAACGTCGAGGCGAACGAGAACGTCCAGACAGGCCAGACCGTCGTGCTTCTGACCTCCGGTTCCAACCTCGAGGTTGAGGTCGGCGTCCCCGGCGTTCTGATCAGGGAGATCGCCGAGGGAGACGAAGTGCGCACAAACTTCGACGCCCTCCCGCGACAGACGTTCTCAGGTGTCGTCACCGAGGTAGGTATCGCCGCCACCGGCGCCGGGCTGACTTTCCCCGTCACCGTGCGCCTGTCAGAGAGCGGGACTGATATCCGACCCGGCATGTCAGCCGAAGTCGGTTTCCTGTTCGAATCGGAGAGCCAGCGCGTCGTGCATCTCGTGCCCTCGGCCTCAGTGGGAGAGGATCGAGAAGGCCGGTTCGTCTTCATCGTCGAACCGACCGAGGCGGGGCTTGGCATAGTGCGTAGGCGGCCGGTGAGCGTCGGCGATCTCACGCCTGAAGGACTGGAAATCCTCGAGGGGCTCGTCGACGGCGACCGAATCGTCACCGCAGGATGGAGCAAAATCGAAGACGGCCTCCGGGTGCGGTTGCCCGGCAACGGCCTGTGAGCTAGAGGGCCATGAACATCACCAGCGCAGCCCTTAAGAGGAATCGACTGACCATTGTCGCCCTGGTCATCATCCTGCTCGGCGGTTTGAGAGCCTACGGCTCTCTCTCGCGATCGGAGGATCCAGGGTTCATCATCCGCTTCGCCCAAATAGTGACGCTGTTCCCCGGCGCGAGCCCCGAACGGGTCGAGATGCTTGTCACCGACAAGCTCGAGAAGGCAATAATGGAGATGCCCGAGCTCGACTACGTCGCGAGTGAATCGAAGGCCGGCGTCTCGGTGATATACGTCATAATCAAGCAGAGCTACGATCACATGCGTCCTATTTGGGACGACTTACGACGCAAAGTCGATCGCGCCGCCTCGGACCTGCCGGCCGATGTGATCGGCCCAACCGTCGACGACGAGTTCGGGGACGTGTTCGGCACCGTGATCACAATCACGGGTGAAGGTTTTACGTACGCGGAACTAAAGGAGGTCGCCGACGAGGCAAGGGACGAGATGCTGTTGATCGAGGAAGTCGCGAAGGTGGACATCTTCGGCGCACAAGAGGAGCGCGTCTTCGTCGAGTACAACAACGCCAGGCTTTCCGAACTCGGCATGTCGCCGCTCCAGTTGGGTCAGATACTCGAGAGTCGCAACATCGTGCTGCCTGGCGGTGAGGTGACCACCGGCGTCGATCGAATCGTCCTCGAGCCCTCGGGCAACTTCGAGACAATCGAGGACCTGCGCCAATCCGTGATCAGCCTGCCCGGCACGAACGAGTTCGTATATCTGGAGGATATCGCCACTATCGAGCGGGGCTACATCGACCCCCCTCAGAGCAAAGTCACCGCGACGGGAGCACCGGCGCTGGCTATAGCGATCTCGCTGCGCGAAGGCGGTAACATCATCACGCTTGGCGAGCGGGTACAGGAGACCCGCGCCCGCCTGCAAACGCTCTACCCGATCGGCATCGAATTCGACCTCGTAGCCTTTGAGCCAGCTGAGGTTGACCGCGCCATCGGTGATTTCGTCAGCAACCTGCAGCAGGCTGTAATCGTCGTCGTCCTGGTCATGCTCCTCTTCTTGGGCCTGCGGACCGGGCTGGTGGTGGCCAGTCTGATCCCTACGGCGATCATCATGGCCTTGCTGGTGATGTCGGTACTCGACATCGGGCTCAACATAGTCTCGCTCGCCGCTCTGATCATTTCCCTCGGCTTGCTCGTCGATAACGCCATCGTCATGGTGGAATCGATCCAGGTTCAGATGTCTGAGGGGAAGAGCGCGTACGACTCAGCGATAGACTCGGCGCGAGAGCTGCGCGTTCCGCTGTTGATCGCGTCGCTTACGACGATTGCGGCATTCCTACCGATCTACCTCGCCGAGTCGGATACGGGCGAGTACGTGGCGCCGCTGTTCAAGGTCGTGACGATCACCCTGCTCTGTTCATGGCTGCTTGCCCTGACGATGGTCCCACTGCTGGCCGTGAGATACGTCAGGTCGAAAACGGACCTCGAGAGCTCGAAATACGAGAGACCGTTGTATCGCCGATATCGGGGCGCGTTGATCTATCTGCTGCGAAACCGGCTGCTCACCGTAGCTGCGGCGATGCTCCTGTTCCTGGCGGCGGGGGCGGGCATGGGACTGGTACCGCAGATCTTCTTCCCAACCACGGACAAGGCCTTCTTCAAGGCCGAGTTCGAGCTGCCGATCGGCACGCCGATCGAGCGTACCGAAGAGGTCGTGGCCGGTATTGAAAGGTTCATTACGAACGAGCTACTGGTCAGCGACGCGAGGACCGAGGGAGTGACCAGCTGGGCCTCGTTCATCGGTCAAGGCGGTCCGCGGTTCCTACTATCGTTCACCCCGGAGCCACCGAGCCCCAACTATGCGTTCAGCCTTGTCAACGTCACGTCAGACGAACGTATCGAGGACTATATAGCACGCATCGATTCTTTCACCTTCGAGAACTATCCGGATCTGACTACCACGATAGCGCGGATTTCGTACGGCCCGCCACTTGAAGCGCCAGTCCAGGTTCGGATCCTGGGACGTGATCCCGACATCATCTTCAGCATCGTCGACCGCGTCAAAGCCGAACTGCAACGCATCCCTGGAACGCGGAACATCACCGATAACTGGGGACGGCGCACCAAGAAGCTTCTGGTCAAGGTGAGCGAGCCACGAGCTCGCCGAGCCGGGGTTACCAACCAGGACATCGCGCTATCGCTGCAGGCAGGCCTGAGCGGCTTCGCGATGAGCGACTTCCGCGAGGAAGACGAACTGATCCCGATCACCGTGCGTTCCGTCGCAGCGGACCGTCAAGATGTAGGCAAGCTCGAGGGCCTCAACGTGTACGCTCAGGCCAGCGGTGAGTCGGTACCACTGAAGCAGGTGGCGGACATCGAGATCGCCTGGGAACCGGCCAAGATCATGCGACGGGACCGCCTGAAGACGGTTACCGTCAGCGCGCACCTCCTGCCCGGCCACACCGCGTTCGACGTCGTCGCGCAGTTGAGGCCGTGGCTGCAAGCCGAGAGTGCCGACTGGGGGCTGGGTTATCGCTGGGAGATTGGCGGTGAAGTGGAGACCTCCGGCGAAGCGAACGCGTCGATAATGGCCAAACTGCCGATCGCCATGCTGGTCATCATCATGTTGCTGGTGATCCAGTTCAACTCGATACGCCGACCGATCATCATCCTGTTGACGATACCACTGGGAGTAATCGGCGTTACGATCGGCCTACTGGTGGCAAGATCGTCCTTTGGGTTCATGGCGCTTCTGGGGATCATCGCGCTGGCGGGCATCGTGATCAACAACGCCATCGTGCTGATCGACCGCATAGAGATCGAGTCCCGCGAGCGAGGGCTGGAGCTGCGACGCGCGATCATCGAGGCCGCCCAGCGCCGCCTGCGTCCCATCCTGCTCACCACCGCCACCACGGTCTGTGGCCTCGTTCCACTCTGGCTGGGCGGCGGACCCATGTGGGAACCGATGGCGATCGCGATCATCTTCGGGCTGCTGTTCGCGACGCTGTTGACGTTGGGCCTCGTGCCGGTGCTCTACGCCTTGTTCTTCCGCATCAACTTCAAGGGTTTCAGCTACTGAGTAGGATCCGGCAGAACTTACTTCTCTATCCTCATTATCTCTTCAGGGCTTAGATCGCGGAACCTGTCCAGGTCGGCGAGCTCATCGGCCTCCGGCATGTGGAGGTCCCACCATTCCCTCGCCGCCTGTGTGTTCCAACCCACACCCACTCGAGATGCGTCGAGCATCGAGTCGAGCTCGCCGGCAGTCTGAGGCCGGTCGGCAGGAGCCTTCTCGAGGCAAGCCAGGATGACTTGCTCGAACGAGTCGGGTATCTCAAGCTCAGTCTTTTGAGAAGGAGGAATGGGCTGCTCCTGGACGTGCGCCAGAGCTGTGGCTAGCGGACTGTCAGCGTCGAACACGCGCTGCCCCGTCACCAGCCAGTACGCCACACAGCCGAGGCAGTAAATGTCAGCCCGCCCGTCCACGTCGCTCTTCCCCAGCGCCGACTCGGGGGCCATAAAGGCGGGTGTGCCCGCCGCCAGTCCGTCGGCCGTGAGTTCAGTCGCCCCCTGCTGCATGCCGTCGCGCGACTTGACGAGACCGAAGTCGAGAACCTTCACGAAGTCGTAGCTGAAATCCGGTCCGATGCGGCCAACGTGTATGTTCGCGGGTTTGATGTCGCGATGGACCATGCCGCTGGCATGCGCCTCGCCCAGAGAATGGCACACCTGGCGCAATAGGTAAACCGCCCTGCCGGCAGGGACCGGCCCGAAACGCTTGACCAGTGAATCGAGGCTGAGCCCGTGCAGAAGCTCCATCACATAGTAGAACGCACTATCATCGGTGACCCCGAAATCGTAGAGATCGATGGTGTGGTACGACTTCAGTGCCGCCGTCGCCTGCGCTTCCCGCTCAAAACGCCGGATCGCCATCCTTCGACTGCGCTCGTCGGCGCCCAGCATTTCGGGTCTGATCAACTTCACCGCGGCGGGCCGTGCCAACATCCGGTGCTTCGCCACCCAGACTTCGCCCATGCCGCCCTGACCGAGCCTCTCCACCAGCTGATAGCTACCGACTTCCCGCGCCTTCCTCAGCTGCTTGGCGAGTTTGTTCACAGCGCACGAGGTCACGAATGCGATACCAGCACACAGGTACGTCGACAGCATGAAGTATCCGAACATGAGCGGCACGGGCGCAGCGGGGCTCGTGGCGCCGACGGACTTCGAGAGAAGAAAGACGAGAGGCGCCGTAGAGGCGGCCGCCAGCGCGGCGAGCAGCGTCTTGCCCGGCGTGTTGGGCGCCAGCAGGGGGAATATGAGGATCCAGCAGCATTCCCAGGGCACCCCCACGATATTCCCCAGATTGCTGTCGGACCATTCCGGCCAGATCCCCCAGAACTGGGTCATCGAGAGGCAAAAGGAGCCCAGCACCAAGAATATTAGGCCGAAGTCGAGCAGGGTATCCGGTCGAATCTTCGAGTAGCGGACGAGTGCGAAGACCGCGAGCCCCAGAGCGATCGCGATCAGGTTGACCGCGATGTACAGCTCGAGATAGGGCCGCTGCCGGCCCTGGACGAAGTCCAGCAGCAGCCAACCGGGGAACGCAACTAGGAAGCCGCCAGCGAATAAGAGAGCGACCCAGCCGAGCCGCCGCGTCGATTCGGGAATGACGTCACAAGGACAGAAGCTTGCCGACTCGGTCGACCCGGGAGTCGGGGTCTCGCTCGCCTTTTGCACTATGTTCGGGTCCATCATAAGAGCAGCAAGGCTTGATCGGCTGTTTCGCCAGGACGGCACTGTAGTGTCAAGATGCTGCCTGCACCCAGCCGGATTAATCACGGCAGAGACAGTGGGCCCAGTAGCCACAGTCGTAGGGCCACGGTCAACCGGCACGGGCGCCTGGTGACTATGATCTCAACATGCTCGCGACCAAGTAGAGCACTGCCACGCTCGTGAAGATCGGAGGACAGAGCTTGTACGGGAGCGGAGACGCCCTAGCCCCCGTGAATAGACTCACCCCAGCCATAACGATCATCATCAGGGCTGAAGCTCTGTAAACGAGAGTGGCAACCGAGTTCGCGGAACCTGCCAGCAGCGTGACAGCTGCCACGAGCGCGGCGACGAAGCAGAGCGTTACACCCTCGAGGATCCACTCCATCGTCAGGACCAGACGATTATCGTGCGAGAGCGGCTCGAAGCCCGCCAGCACAGCGCGCGTCTTGACGATGTGCATCACGCCCCAAAACGCTATCCCGGTTGAACCCGTGTACAGAAGTATATCACGCATTGCTTTGACTCAGTCGTGATTCTTGTATGACTTGATCTTGAAAATCTCGGGCGGATGCTCACGGCATCCGTTTCCTAGCCTCAACCGTACCAGGGTTTTTCGTCCGGCTCGACCTGCAGGCCGTCCAGAAACTTGTTGAAGCCGCTGAACAGATCCACCACAGCCATCAATTCTACGATTCCCTCGTCATCCAGTCCCAGCTTCCGCACCGCGGAAGTGTGGACGTTGATTCAATATTCGCACCCCATGACCGCGGATACCGCCACGGCAATGATCTCCTTCGTAAGTCGATCGAGCTTCCCGGCGTCGACCATCACCGCCTTGACCTTGTTCCAGTTCGCCTCGAGGAAGCCGGGCTTGCGCGCCATCGCTTTGTACATGTTGGGTACGAAGTCGATTCCGAGAGAACTCATGATCTCGTCGTAAATCTCTTTCACCCTGCCCTCCGCCTCCTGCTCCGAGATCAGACTCACCGAAGCCATAGTCTCTCTCCTTTCTACTCATCGGGTAGGCTGAGGAAAGCTACAATGGTCACTCTATTGCCATGGGCGCAGGGAAGCAATGACCTGCTTCGGTGTGTGAAACCAAGGCCCGCAGGGCAAACCAGCGTGCGTTCGCGGGTCGGTTTTCGCTGGACCGGACGCTCGCTGGAACTTAGCTTGCAAACACCGGATTACTTTCTCACTATGGAGGTAGGCACCATGACAGCGTTCTCCGCGACCATCGAGAAGCACCATCGGAAGATCATCACAGCGCTCGTCCTCGTGATCGTGTTCTTTGCAGTCTCATGCACGTTCCACGACACGATACCGATTTGTCATTATCTGTTTGGGTGTGACCACGGCATGCACTGACCGGACCC
>CP070815.1:2175680-2180367 GCA_020344215.1 Gemmatimonadota bacterium | reverse complement strand
AGGTGCGAGTCGTTGTTCGCGGTCAGGTCAAGGTGAACTGCGCCGTCAACATGAACGCTGGCATTCTTGGCTCGCTGAGCGGCAGCTCCGCTGGGCGCCTTGCTGCTGTGACTCTGGACCCGACTGACGCTGGCACCGCGCGCATCAAGCCGCTTGCCATCTCGACGGCTGATACCGATTCCGCTGGAGACCTCACCGAGGTCATCTTCGACGGCATCACCGGCTTCGCCGCGGTCGGCAACTGATAATTCCGATGGCCCTCCAAGTAAGCGAAGTCGAGACCTATCTTGAGGCCGCCCTTGGGGGGTCGTCAGCCTCTCCGTACACGACCATCAACATCGTGAACCACACCGGCCAGTGGCTGGTGAACGCACGACCGTGGAAGTGGCTGGAGGGTGCTACGGCCAATCTGGGGCTGGTTGCTGACCAGCCCTGGATTGCCCTCCCCTACATGCGGGACATCGTCTCGCTGCACCCGACGAACGGGCTGACGGTCCAGTTCGAGTTCACGTCGCTGGACAACCTCCAGGAGCTTCGCAGCACGGGGACGGTGTCTCCGCTGAAGTACTGGGGCGCGACGGCGCACAGCCCTGTGGCTGGCGGTGGCGCTCCGATCCTGCGGCTGGAGCTGTACCCGACGCCGTCCTCGAACGAGACGGACTTCTTCGTGCTGCACTACCACGCCGACTGGACGGAGGTAGAGACCAGCACGGACTACGTCAGCATCCCGAACTGGCTGGAGCCTCTGTTCCTGTGGTCCTGCACCGAGTGCGTGCGGGCCTTCGAGGAGTACGACAAGGGCGCCGAGACGGGGATGCTGGGCTACGACCGCCTGTCGCGGATCGAGCAGAGCAAGATCTGGCTGGATGCCTGCGCCCGAGACGGGCGTCTCCAGCCGTCGCTGGGTACGCTCCAGAACGGCGCTGCTGAGTCTGGCCCCCAGCACTGGGACACCCGATTCCACGTCCAAGTGACCAACCCCTGAGATGGCACGAAAGCGTATCCAGTGGCCCTTCAAGGGCCGGGTTGATAACAACGCTCGCGGCGACCAGCCGGAGCTGACGACCTCGGACGCTAAGAATGTCAGGAACTACGCTGCGGGTACGGAGCGTATGCAGGGTGGGCAGCGGCCTGGGCTGTCCAAGCTAATTGACGATCAGGTCGCCACAGCGTCTGACCCGGTCAAAGCGGTGCGCTCGCTGGTCTACGACCGCCCGGCGTTCAACTACTCGCTGGCCCGTTCGGTTGACTGGGAGGGCCCGAACGAAACGGATTCGTCCACGGTTGATGTGCTGGTGGACGAGGGCGGCAACTCGTACTGGCTGACGAGCGATGCGATCATTGAGAAGCGCAACGCGGACGGCGTCCTGATCTGGTCGGAGGCGGTGCCCCTAGGCACCTTCACTGCGCTGGACCGATTCGCCATTGACGCGGACGGCAACATCTATGTGGCGCTGAAGTCGCCGGATGCTGCGAGCGGTCGAATCATCAAGCTCGAAGTCACGGAAGATGATGACGCCGCGACTCTCGCTTGGATCTTTGAGACCGACGAGGGTGAGTACGCGGACATCTACTACCGCGCGGGCACCCTGTTCGTGGCGGTCAACCAGTCAGATGTTGAGCGGGCTTTTGCTTACGCCATCGGTTCTCTGGACGGGACCGAGCCCGTCGTCAATACGACCTACGACCTGACCTACCCGGTGCGCCAAATCGCGGTGTGCAAGGGCGGGCTGGTGTACGCGACTGCTCCTTCGGATGTGCGGTCGGACCTTGACCTCACGGGCGGCGTCGGCGCAGGCGAGACGGACTGGACGCCTCTGGACCTGACGAACTACGAGGAGCGGCTGCACTGCTGGCTTGACGCCCAGGGCGAGTCGGCAGCGGCCCCCGGCGCCCAGGTCGGCATGTATGACCGGCGCGAGGAGTATCGCCTTGCCTCTAGCCTGTCTGACGAGTTCACCGATCAGACGACGCGCTCGCACTCCAGCAAGGTTCACGGCAACGCTCAACTGCCCAAGTTCGACCCGAACGGGCTAATCATCCATCCGGCGTACAAGTTCGACCCTACGGTTGGGTCTGGCGATGGAGGTGACACAACCCCGTACCTCATCAGAGGCAGTGGGGCTATGCCTCCGCAGGTGGACGGAATCGGTGAGTGGCATCGTGACAAGGTCAGTACCAGCGATTCTTTGAGCCGCAGCCAAGGGCTCTACCCGCAGGTGCTGACGCACACTTGGGCAACCACGATGCTGGTTCGCACGCGCACTACGGAGCCGATGGTTTTGTGGGCGCTCAACATGGCGAACACGGGCAACTGGCAAAGCAACCCGTTCCCGAACTACATTGCTCTGACGCTTCATGGCAATGGCTGGCCTGACAGCAGCGGCGGGCACCCGGATGAGGCGGAGTATCCTTACTTCCAAGACTACTCTTCCATCCAAACCCCGCTCCTGAACCAGAACTACACCCAGCTCTGGAATACCGACCTGATACCCGAACCGGGCGCGGTCGCGTTGTACACGCCTTACTACAAGGTGCCTCCGTTTGGAGGGACGAGTAATACGACCACCGATGTAGACATTGACACGGTCAGCGGACTGCCTGTCCTGCAAGAGCATAGCTCTACGGAGACGCGGGCGATTGAGGTTCACTCCCCCACAATCTCTGGCTCCGAGGTTGAGAATGTCTTCCTCATCTCAATCATCTGCGAGTACGACACCGCCACTAGCGAGTACCGCATACGCCTGCGCGTCAACAGTAGCGAGGACTTGACGGGCACGGGGCCGAGCTATGGCGTCTTCCAGCCTCAGAACTTCAAGAGGACTCCGGCGCGCGATGTCCTCGGTAGCAAGGTCTGGGGCGATTATCCTGCGGGCGGTACGGGCGAGGTCGCCAACTCGGCGGTGCTTGGCGGCTTCTCTAGCTTCGACGGCTGGATCTGCGAGGCGATCACCTACTTCGGAGATAGCAGCGCGGCGAGCAGTCCGCACGACGAATCCTATGGGAACCGCGGCAGCGGCGGCTTCTTCGATGATGTAGAGAAGGTTGAAGCCTACATGGCTCACAAGTGGGGCGTGGCTTCTAGCGTGCTGGACACCTCGGGTGGCGCCGGAACGGTCACCGGCAACCAATACAAAACGACGCCGCCCAGTGGTGGAGGCACGACGGTCTCGGACGCCGTCACGGGCACTCGCATCACGGACGCTCTCAGCTCGACTCAAGGCATCACCGCCAAGGTGAGCCTCATGAACAACGAGCATCTGTGGGCCTACGCAGGCGCTGGTATGGGATACGCGCTGGGTGTGGAGGAGACGGAGGGCCTCATCTACACCTTTGGCCCGAAGGACTTGGGCTACCCCACTAGCGGCGGCAACCCGATTGTCGGCGCGCTGAACTACGACTTCGGCATCATTGGCCGCAAGCTCGTAGATGTTGGCCCGTTTGCCAGGATTCGACGCTACGGATTCGCGGAGATCCACTTCTACGAGAACCCGCAGGCGGGCGACACGCTGGCGTTCAGTGACGGCTCTACGACGAACACGATCACGTTCGTTGCCAGTGGTGCCACGGGCACTCAGGTCAACATCGGAGCCGACCTCGACGCGACGTTTGACGACGCCACCAGCGGCGGCTTCCAAGAGAAAGTCATGGCCGCCGTCCAGGGGACAGGATCTTTCTCGGTTTTGACTGAGCCGGGGTACGCGATCTTTGCTCCTAAGGGAGCGACGGGCACGCGGGTCCTGCGGATCTACGCGCAGGACTTCTACACCAGCCCGGCGCTGAACATCACGTCTTCGGAGCCGACACGCTTCAGAGTGATCTTCCAGCAGTTCCCGGGGTCTGACGGTCTGAAGACATCCGACCCGGAAAACAGCGCGTGGTGCTTTGGCGGCGACTACGCGGCGGGAACGCCTGACCCGGACGACATCAATGTGCGCCTTGCGGTGGACGCTGACGGCAACGCCTATGTGCCCAGCCGGGGCAATCTGAGCGGCGGCACCAAGCAGAACCACATCTACCGCCTGAGCCGTAAGGCCCAGAGCGATGTCACGGACAAGGTCATCAACACCAAGGTCACTGGCGCCAGCGGCTACGGCACCAACTGGCAGTTTGACCTGAACGGGCAAGAGGGCACGGACTTCGCGGCCCGCGCTGTGGCGGTCAAGCCGGAGCTGGAGCATGTGTACCCGTCAACGAGCGTGGACGGCCCGGAGTACCTGTGGGCTGCCAACGACAACGTCAAGGCGGACGGCACTACTACGCCTAGCCTGTACACGCGCCACCGGATTGCCCTGATCAACCGGACGGCGAGCAACCAGGATGTCCGCAACGTCATGACCTTCGCGGTCGCTGGCACGGACGCCTACCGCCTGAACGGCTCTGTGTGGACCTCGGTGGGCACGGTCAACAAAGCCAGCGGGTCGGCGTTCACCCAGATGGTCCCGGCTTACGGCCAGATGTTCTTCGTGGACAACGGGCTGTACACGACCTACGACCCGGTCAAGGACGGCGGCACCTTCGAGAAGTGGGAGGCTGAGACCGCTGGCGAGATCCCCGAGGGCTGCCGACTGGCTGCGTTCTACCGGGGCCGGATGGTGCTGGGTCGCTCCGACAAGGAGCCGAACACCATCTTCGCCAGTGCCGTGGGCGACCCCTACGACTGGGACTTCTTCCCGAAGGTGGACAA
>CP070815.1:1893131-2175580 GCA_020344215.1 Gemmatimonadota bacterium | reverse complement strand
GCGTCTGCCAATTCCGCCACCCGGGCGAGCCGAGCCCTAACATAGCGGTTCCCGTGGCCCCCTGGTAGAGCGGCCAGTTTCTCAGGAGCCGAAATCACCGGGTCGCTAGATCGAGAAGGCAAGAATGAAACGCAGCGTCCGGTACTTCACCTTGAGCGATCCCGGCGCTCCGATCACCAGCCCCTGCTCGAATGCCGTCGGGATGCTCGCCGGCCCCCGTCGGATCGTCTCACCACCCCAGCCGAAGGAGACACCCAGGGTGAGGTCCGCCGTCCCGATCCTGAATGCGCTGCCCGCGGTGATAAAGTAGAGGTCCCAACTCGCCACGACGGCATCCGCCCTGGCTTCGGTAGGCCGGGCCGAGAAGTCGGTGCGGAAGCTCGCGTACCCTGCGACGGTCGGGCTGAACTCGTGCTCGACGCCCAGCGCGAAATTGAGCACGTCATCCAGCTTCTGGTTAAGGTTGGCGCTCACCGTGTCGCCGCTACTCTGGATCTCGAAGTCATCGAGATCCATCACGGTCCGCTCGTCCACCTTGCCGAAATACTCGGTGGAGAAGTGAATCTTGGTCGAGACACGCGGCGAGTAGCTGGCGCCCACTGCGAGCGAGAGCGGCGACTTGAAGCTCGCGCTCAAACCCTCCTGGAAGGTCGCCGCGAAAAGCTGATTGTCCGTGCCGTCACCGTCGGTGTCCAGCCCGGACTGGGCGGAGTTGACCAGAGCTTTGCCGCTGTTGAACACGCTCAGGCTCGGCGTGGTGAGAGTGAACCCCAAGCTGAGACCCTGCCACTCGGCAGCGATCCCAGCCTTCAACAGCACGCGGTAGTCCCAGTAACTCCAGTTGATCTCCTGCGTGCTGAAAGCCCCCTCGAGGCCCGCAGTCATCGACTCGAACAGCACTCGATTCGTGTATTTCTGGTTGCGGCTCGCCACGTAGGTGCTGACCCCGATGGCGGCTCGCCGGCCAAGCCGACGCGACCAGGTGATTCCGACCCAGAGCTCGCTCATGTCCTGCCTCAGCTGAACCAGGCCGAGGAAGTCCCCCTCCTCCGTCACCTCCGGCAGTTCGTCCAGCGTTCCCACACGTGTCGCGTCGAGGTTCGCCTTGAACTGGTGGCGGGTGAAGATCGAGTAGCCGACCACGTCATCCCCCAGGAAACCGAAAGGGATGAGGCCGCCCACAAAGCCGGGCGCCAGGTCGAACCTCAAGTTGTCGAGATCGATCTGTGACCCGAAATCGGGCTCTAGAGCGATTTGGGCCAGCTCGAACACCTTCGACGTCGCGATGAACTCCGGCTCCTCGATCAGCGCTAAAGCGCCCGGGTTGTAGTAAGTCGCGCTGACGTCCACAACACTACCCACGACGGCTCCACCCAGGAGATTGGCGCGAGTGCCGAACTGGTACGTCCAGTACTGCGCATCCTGTGCCGCCGCCGCGCCAGGGGCGGCGAGGGCCACGACCAGACACAGTGCCTTTCGTAGCATTGCTCCATCGCTCTTGTCCGGGTTGTCTCGGTGACTGTCTGGCTGTCGGAGCGATATAGTAGGAGCGGCACGAGAACCTCACAACGGCCGAAAACACCGCTCGGACTTCAGCTCGACCGTGCCTACATGAACCACTTCCCCATACGGTGCACGGCGTTGCCGAACTCCTGCATGAACCGCATCTCCTCTTCGTCGAGCGGGCCCCGGCGAACGGCGGCGAGGTTCTCCTCGAGCTGCTCCAGGTTGGATGGGGCCGTCATGCAGACGTGCACGTGGGGGTTGGAGAGCACGAAACGATAGCAGAGGCCGGCGGTGGGGATCCGGCCGTCTTTGGGCCAGTCGCGTGGCCGCTTCAGCAGATAGCGCCAGCGCGTGGCGGTGTAGCTGACCACACCAGGGTTGTGCTGCTCTAGGTAGGGGAAGATGTCCTGCTCCGCGCCGCGGTGGGCGGCGTTGTAGCGGATCATAAAGACGTCGAGGGCACCGTCGGCCGCGAGTTCGCCGGCGAACTTACGGTCGTGGCAGGACATGCCGACGAACTTGATCTTGCCCTCCTCACGTAGGCGATACAGTTCCTCCCTCACATTCTCCGGCAAGTGCTTCGGCTTCGCCACGCCGAGGAAGAGGAAGACATCGATGTAGTCGGTGCGCAACTGGCGCAGGCGCTTCTCCAGCGTGCGGCGGAGGCTCGTGTGGCCCCAGAGCAGGTTGTAAGGTCCGGTCGCGATGACGAAACGCTCGCGCTCGTTCCTGAAGATGTCCCGCAGCGTACGGGTCATCTGCGTGTCGAAGCCGTAGGCGAAGAAGTAGTTGATACCCTCGTCGATGGCCCTGTGGATGGTCTTCTTGCCCGGTCGGTAGCTGGCCGACAGGCCGAGCCGGTGTACTTCCAGGGCGGTGCTGCCGAGTGTCGTGTGAAGGAAGTCTTCAGTTGGAACTTGCCCCACTGAGTCGCTGTTCCCTCTACCGCTGAGGTTACCCATAGGCTCGGCCTCACTACCGGTATGTGGAGACAACGTGCGGTCGCAATCTAGCCGGGTGCCGACCACGCAACCAGAACGAGGATTCCATGACAGACGAGGGGTGCGGATACCGACTTGCTCGGTGCCCATGGATCTATTGGCGTCTCTCGCCGTCGCCCAAGGGCTGAGCGATGCGCTGGGGAGCCGACCGCTGGTTGCCTTGGTGCTCCTGTTCGGCGCGGGCGTGCTCACCAGCCTGACTCCCTGCATCTACCCGATGATTCCGATCACGGTCGGGGTGATCGGGGGTACTGCAGGAGCGGAGCCGAGGCGCCGGCGCACCGTCGTGCTGACCCTGACCTATGTGACGGGGCTGGCGATGCTCGATGTGATCCCCATCTCGGCCCCGGAGCGGCTGAGCGCCTGGGCCAGCCGGCTGGAGGGTGGCACGGTGCCCGCCGTCTTCCCACTCGGCGCGACCTCGGGCAGAACTTGGGTTCGTATTCGCACGAGGTCCTCCGCTACCCGTTGAGGCGATCCAACTGGTGCGATGGTTTTACGAATCAGGCTGTATAATAGGCGCGCCCTCCAGCGATGGTAGACCTCGCGACGAGACGCTCTATCCGTTCAGCCGGTCTACCTTCTCCTTAAGGATCTCGAGCAAGAGATCGATCGTGTCCAGATGAGTGCGGAAAGTGAGAGCCGCCAGCCTGAGCACGAACTTGCCATCCAACATCGTGGATGACACGAACACCCTGCCGTCCCGGTGGATCTCCTCGACCAGCGCCCGGTTGAACTCGTTCGCGTCTCTTCCTTCCGGAACCCATCGATAGGTGGCCACCGAGAGCTCGGGCTCCGGCCCAACCTCGAACCCGAGCTCCTGCACTTCCTCGTAGAAGTATCGGGTCAGCAGCAGCTTCTCTTCCAAGCAGGCCCTGAACGGCTCGACGCCGTGCAGCTTGAGCGGTAGCCAGAGCCGCAGCCCCCGGAAGTGCTTGGTGAGCTCGGGCGAAAGGTCCGCCGGTGAGCTGGCCGCGAGTGACTCCTCGGCCACGATGTCCTGCATGTAGGCGGCCTGGTAGTAGTGCGAGCGGTGAAGTGCCCGAACGTCCTTCACGAGGACGGCCCCGGTGCCGTACGGCAGGAACAGCCCCTTGTGCGGATCGAGCACGATCGAATCGGAGAGCTCCATGCCGGCGAGCTTCGGCCGGGACTCGTCGACCAGGGCGAAGAAGCCGCCGTAAGCGGCGTCGATGTGGTACCAGAGACCCTCCGCCTTCGCGACACGCCCGATCTCAGCCAGTGGATCGATGGCACCCACGTCGGTCGTACCCGCCGAGGCGATGACCAGCCACGGTATGAGCCCCTTGGCGCGATCCTCCGCGATCGCTCGCTCCAGTTCCACCGGTATCATCCGGTAGCGCTCGTCCATACCTATGTAGTGCTGGAAGCACTCCCCCAGCCCGGCTACACCGAGCGCTTTGTGGATGCAGTGGTGCGCCTGCTCCGACAAATAGACCACCGCTCGCTCGAAGTCGCGCGCTTCGAGCCCGTGCGCGTCGCGCGCCGTGACGATCCCGACCAGGTTGGCTATGCTGCCGCCCGAGGCCAGGTTACCGCCCGAGCCCTCCGGATAGCCGACCAGCTCGGCCATCCAGTCGAGGCATATATCCTCCATCTCTACGGCGCCGGGACCGGCGAAGCGGACACCGGCGTAGCGGTTCGTGACGGCGGCCAGGTAGTCACCGAGCGAGGCGAAGTAGATGCCGCCGCCGGGGATGTAGGCGAGGAACCTTCCCGCCGCAGGGTTGACCCCCGGTACAACCACCGCCTCATCGAAGAGCGCCAGCAACTCGCTGACGACCGTGCCCTGCTCGCCTATCGGTGACTTCCGCAGCTCCTTCGCCGCTTCCTTGTCGGCCTCGTACGCCTTGAGCTCGGGCAATCGATCGAGGAAACGCTCGGCATACCCCATCACCGCGTCACGCACAGGCCCGCGCGCTTCCCTGCCGGGCTCGAGCCTCCGGCTCATGGCCTCCAGCTCTCGTATCCGCTTGATCATGGTCATCTTACGGGGCCGGGCGTTGTATTCCCGTACGTCGTCGATGATCAAGACTGTAGCCGTAGCGTCGTCTCGTGCAAGCCGGTCCCGGCATCGCCCGGCCGCCCGCACCTCACGCACACTTCCCGACTTGTCCCCTGGCACAGCGGCTGCGTATATTGAGCCGCCGGCAAGTCCCTCCCCTCCCGTTCCCCAACACGGAACCCAACGATGTCCAACCGCGACGAGTGGACCGAATTGCATCACCTCGCCTACGTCTACGCCGCGGTCGCCTCGAGCGACGGCGAGATCACGAACGACGAGCTGGATGTGTTCTGCGAGAAGCTCCACCAGTGGAACCCCGAGATCCCGGCAGATGAGCTCATGCAGATCGTGATGACGGCCGTCGCAGCACTGGGTTCGGATAAGGAACGGCAGGAAGCGAAGAACCTGCGCGAATCCGTCCAACTCGTCGCGGACGTGCTCGATGAGGAAGGACGCGTCGCCGCACTCGACGATCTGTTCGCCATCGCCGCGGCGGATGGCGCCTTCATGCCCGGAGAGGGCAATCTGCTGGTCGAGATCCGGGAGGCGTGGGGCACGGGCCGTGTGACACGGCCACACCTCGGTCCACCGGCGACTGAGTAGCAGGCGTCCGCTCGACGCGCCGCGCCATCACTTCCTAAGCCGCCCTAATTGGACGCTAGCCTCCAGGCTTCCACAAAGCGGACTGCGTTCTGAGTCAGCCGAGCGAAGGTCTCCTCCCCGATCTCCGCTGTTGCGGACCTCGGATCGCTAAACGACCAAATACCGTTGCTCGACAGCTCGTGACTAGCTCCCCCCTTCTTTGTATCGGACGGCACTCCTATCAGCTGCTCCCAGACGTACATCAGCTCCGGGTGGTCCTCGGCGAGCGCCCTGAGTTCTGCGGCCTGTGTCGTGAACCGAATATCTGGCTCCTCCGCCCTTTCCATCCTCACAAGTTCTGGTGCGACGAACAGCAGCGTTGACGTCTCAGACTTGCCGGCGTGCCAGTCAAAGAACTCCCCCTCCTCAGTGGCCTGGAAAGGGGCGCCGAGGCCGATGGCCACGGCTGTAGCTTCCGTGGTGTGATTGATGCGATGAATCAGCCGCTCCTGAACCAAGGAGTTGCCGCCATGATAGTTGAAGAACATGATACGGCGAAAACCGTGCTTGATCAGACTCTCAACGCTCTCAAAAACCACCTGCTCCATCGTCTCCGGTCTCAAGCTGATGCCGCCAGGGAACCCGATGTGGTACTCGCTGTAGCCAACGAGAAGGAGAGGGGCCACAACTACACCGGTCTGCCTGGAAACCTCCTTGACCATCGCGAAGGCCTGGTAGTAGTCGGAACCTAGAGGCAAGTGAGGGCCGTGCTGCTCAGTGCTGCCGAGCGGAATGATGACCATGTCATTCGTCTCCAGGTATCCAGCAACGTCAACCCACGCCATCTCCTGCAGCACCAACGGGTCACGCTCGCCTTCTGAGAAAGACAGCGCCGGTTGGAGGAAGACGGCAAAGCACAACGGAAGCCAGCAGTAGCGTGCCTTCGACATGAGTACCCTCCGATTCTTGGTAGTCGGCCATGGATGGCCAGCGGGTCTACGTTTCAGCCGCGCCCTGCGGTTCAGGACGTCGGTAGTCCTGTACCTATGCTTTCCCAGATCCTCCACAGCTTCCTGTACCTACGTCTGATATCTCTCTTCCCGCGCTTCCCCCCAGGCCCCTTCTTCGCCGGCCACAACAAGAAGATTGGCGTTGCAGCCACGATAATCACCGGAATAAAGAGGATGTACAGCACATAGAGCAGTACGACGACTATAACTCGCAGCAATTCTTCCATCTGTCCACGTCCTTTGGATCTCCACCCAACAGGGACCCGCCCTGCCAGCTCAGGTTGACGACCGTAACCTGGAGGAGTATCAGCCAAAGGCCTCGCGGCAACAGGAACTTCGACGCCCTCGCGCGGCTCCCCGCCTTCTGCTCGTAGAGGTAGACGCTCACTCCAGCCAAGAATATGAACACCGGAGCGGCGAGGTGTGTGGTCCAGCGCGTCAGGAACAGTTGGGGGGAGGTCTGGGAGAGATCCAGCACTGCGTAGGGTGTAGGGCCATAGAGCTGCCTCGTGTGGTCCAGCAGCATCAGGAGCATCGCAATCCCGCGAAGCAGGTCGATGGAGTCGATGCGGCTGCGTTGACGCTCGTCACTCATGTGTCACGCTCCTACGTACGCGAACGGCAATGAGGACACCGGGTGTGAAACGTCACGCAGTTGCTGCTGGCCAACGGCCCAGCGTTACAGCAGGAGACGATATGTGGACTGGCCGCTTCTTTCGGGCCTGGATCCAAGATCCCTGAAGCGCCCCCCCTGAGCACCGCCCGAGGCCCTAGTCTTTCCTAAACACGAGGAGGAAGAAGAGACTGGCGGCCCTATGGGCCCTCTCCATCTCGACAAACGTCCAGCCCTGTTTGGCGTGCTCATTGAGCGTTTCTTCGAGCTCCTGAGCAAGGGCCTTCTTTTCTTTGAGCTGGACCACCTTGTACTGGGCCATATTGCCTCCAATGAGGGTCGAAAGTGGAGCCCGGAACAGATGCTGAGGAGGGGCTGCTCACGGGAATTTCCTTCACGTAGCAGCGCTGCGCAACCGGCCATAGGTGAAAGCCCCGAAACTGGGCGCGCAACGCGGCACACCGAGCCACGTTGGTCACAAACCCGGATGGCGAACCCTACCCTTACGTGCCCGCGACCTAACGGATCAGCGTTTCAGCAGCGCCGGTAGGGGCGCGGGGCGTCCAAGGAACAGATGCCCGCCCAGATACGGTCGCTATCGGCGCCCGACCAGCAGCGTCATTGCTGCGGAAACGCTGTGAGGCTTGCAGCCCAAAGCGCCATCGGCGAACGGCGCCGTAACTACGCTCGGGACGGCGGCGGGGGTCGCGGCTCCGGCAGGCAGAGGGGCGGAAGTCTTCCCCGCCCTTATCTCTTAACCCCCGCCGACATTGCCACCGCAGGGCTCCCGTGTATATTCGCTGCCGCAGCACAGTCCTCGATGCCTGTTCCCTTCAACATGGTAGCGCATGGGTCGCAAGAGACCGAAGCTGAAAAAATCGGGTCGCAGGAAGATCGGGCGGAAGAAGCGCAAGGAGCTTCATAAGCGTCGCAAGCGTAAGAGGTAGACGTTGCCCGGGCGTCCTTCAGGCGACGCCCGGGCCCCTACGGGGGCCCTCGCCTCCCGCTCCACCAGCCCACTTCCGCCAACCCGAACTGATCCCAGAGGAGCCACGCCGTTGAGCGACCAGCTGCTCGCCGGTTATCCGGTCGTCGTCCGCATCCCCGTCCAGTGGGGCGAGATGGACGCCTACGGCCACGTGAGCAACGTGGTGTTCTTCAGCTACTTCGACTCGGCGCGTGTCCTTTACCTCGAGCGCTGCGGCTTCCTCGAGTCGTACGACCGCCAGAAGATCGGCACCATCCTCCACTCGACCAGCTGCCGCTTCCGCCGGCGGCTCTTCTACCCGGACACAGCGCTCGTCGGAGCCCGCGTCACGGACCTCGCCGACGACCGCTTCGCCATGGCCTTCGAGTTGGTGTCCGAGGCCCAGAACGCGCCGGTCGCCGAAGCGACCAGCGTCGTCGTCTCCTACGACTACACCACCCGGCAGGTGGTCCCCGTACCCGAGGACGTGCGGGCCGCCATCGAGAGACTCGAATCCCCGACGCCCCAGGGCTGACCGGCGGTCGGCGCCTGAAACCTCTTGGGCCCTAACACCGTAGGGTGTGCTGGGCTCGCCGTCACGGCGCGGCCAGCCGCTTCAAGACGTATGACAAACCATACCCTGAACCGGTCCGGATCTCATCGGACCCGATCGGGAACTTTACGGACGGAGCAGGTGTTGTCGCGTTGAAAGGAAGCCCCCTCACGGAGGCTGAATGCCGGTTGGCCCGCGGCGGCAACCTTTTGCGGGTACCCGGCGTCTAAGAGACAGTGGTTCGCTAGGAGAATCAGTCAGGTAGGCAAAAAAATACACGTGTGGCGGCGCCTGCACGGGCAGCAGGTAGGAACAGTCCCTCCATCCGGCTCGGCCGCCCACTCCCGGTGCCGGGTCAGCCGCCACACATGTAGCTGATATAGAGCAGCCGATCTATAGGTTCAGGCCTCGGTTAAAGTGCCGGGGCCTTCTTTTTCTTACTCTCAATGGCTAAGTCGGCGTGTCCCGCTGTGGGACGGTAACATACTCCCATCACAGGTGGGCTGTGTCAAGACCCCCTGGGAACGTGTAGAAACATACGTTAATCGCCAACCCTCTGATACCGGCCGCCCGCCGGCACCTGCTCCTGGGCCTTTGCCTCCTTCACCCTGCGGACCACGTCGGAGCACACGGCCCGGATGCGCGCCGGATCAGGGTCGGCGCACTCGACTCGGGGCCCCCGGCACACCCGGCGAGGGTGAACGCGCACGCAAGGCCGCCTAGCGCTGCCGGCCACCGCATCGTTACCGCCCGGTTGTTCCCCGCAGGGCTCGGGCATCAGCGAAGGTTACGGGAATCTGTTCGGGGGGTCGTCGCATCGCAAACCGTGCCTGTAGCTGGTGTTCGTGGGCGGCCTTGTTGCAGACGGGGAGACCGCTATTTTGTGTCGGTTGCCAGCTTACCCGAGTCGGTCGAAGCGACCAAGCGCCGGAGTTCCATGGATACGCACCCGTCGAGTCACGAAGACGTTCGTAAGTGGCTCACCCGGCACGAGATGCTCGCCAGCCTGAGCCGGCTGTACCGTTGCCGGCAGGGCCACCCCCAGTGCTCCACGCGCAACGGCGGCCCCTGTCACACCGAGGTGCTCAACCGATGCACCGCGACGGCCACAGACAGGGCCCTGGAGCTGGTGGCTTGTGGGGCTGGGCGCGGACTAATCTGGAGGACCCTCACCCGAGACTTCCCGGTGCTCGAACTCCCCGTCCTGGAAGACATCATCGAGGAGGCGTTCAGCCTCGGCTTCGCCACCCCCGAACATTGAGGTCGCCCGCTTAGCAGGCTGCCGAGGGAATCTGCACTCACTCGCCGGCAGGGGTGCGCCTGGAGAAGTCGTCCGAGCGAAGTTTGGAGCCCGGCTCTCAACTTCACCTCGCCACTCTCAGAACCTGAGCGCGGGAACCGAGACTCGCTGACGGACTTGAGCGCCGGGCAACACGTAGCGAGACGACATGTCCAGGCGCACCCCGCAGGATGGCTGAGTCGTTGTTCAGCAGCCCGCTAGGTGGGCGGCATCGCCGAAAGCGCCCGCCAGATATAAACCGACGCTATCGTCCGATACGGGCGCCAGCGTTCGGCGCGCTCTCGCATCGCCTCCACGCCGGAGACGTTGAAGTAGCGCTCCATTCCTCTCTTGATTCCCAGGTCATCCGCCGGAAAGACATCGCGCCTGCGCATCGAGAACATGAGGAACATCTCGGCCGTCCACCGCCCGATGCCGACCACCGCGGTGAGCCGCTCCATGATCTCTTCGTCGCTGAGGCGCGCGAAGCGAACGTTGCTCAGGTCGCCGCTGTCGAACGCCTCAGCCAGGGCGTGGAGGTAGCGTGCCTTTTGGCGCGAGACGCCGGCGGCGCGGAGCTTCTCCGCCGCCGTCGACAGAACCGAGTGAGGATCAGGGAAACGCCGCTCGGGATAGAGGTCGCGGACCCGGTTGATGATCGTGCGTGCCGCGGCACCGGAGACTTGCTGGGCGAGTATGGCGCAGCAGAGGGTCCAGAAGTAGGGGCGATGGCCGCGCAATTCGATAGGCCCAACCGCCTTGAGGAGCGGCCGAAAGGCACGGTCACGGCGCAGCACCGCCACCGCCTCACCCATCGTCCAGCGCGCCGACCCGCTCAATCTCGCAGCCTGATTTCGGGCAAGCTACTCGTCGAGGCCCTTAGGCGGCCCCAGAATCTCCGCCCAGATAATCGCTTTCTGCGCCGGGCTCCAGTCTTCTCGTTCAGGAAGCGGTACGCGCGAGCGTCGCGCGGCCGGACGCGGCGGTTCCTCCATGTAGCGCTCGTGGAAGCGCTGATGGTCCTCCGGCCGGCGCGGCCGCTCGACCGACTGCGGCGCGCCGCGCTCCAGGATCGCCCGCTCCTCCAGTGACAGGCCCCGCTCCGCGTCGCGCAGCGGCTCCCGGATTGGAGCCGCTCTGGGCCGCCCGAGCTCGGCGCGCAGTGGACGGCGAACCTCCTCCCTCCGCCTCCTGGCGACGGCAGCGCCACGGTCCCCGGCACTCTCCAGGCGCTCGGCCGGTGCCTTCGCGGCCGGGCTCGGATAGAAGACGGTGGGCTCGCGGCCTCTCTGTACAGCGGGTGCCGGCGGCTGTCGGCGGGCCGGGTGCTCCGCGGGCGCGGAGCGCGCCTGCGGAGCCGCAGGCGGCTCCGGTAGGCCTTTGACCTTGGGCTTGCGCTCGAGGTTGATGCCCAGCTCCTCGGCGATCAGCTCCTGGAGACTCGCCGGCATTTCTTCGATAGCTTCCCTGTCCCCCGCCTGCATCTCACCTTCAGTGGGCCGCTCCACCTTACCCTTCTGGGCGGCCCTCAGGATCCTTTCCAGCAGGCCGATGACGACAAAGAAGATGATGAGCGTGATGAACTCGTCCACAGCCTGTACCCTCGGCCTAGCTGATCA
Organism: Gemmatimonadota bacterium; assembly: GCA_020344215.1. Taxonomy (GTDB): domain Bacteria; phylum Gemmatimonadota; class Gemmatimonadetes; order Palauibacterales; family KS3-K002. The sequence goes on along the minus strand of CP070815.1, from coordinate 2,164,424 downwards.
AGTTGTCGACCCACCGCCCGGCGGCAGCTCCCTGCCGCCTTCGGCGATTGATTCCCGCATCGCCGTGTCGCTGGCGATGTTCCGATAGCGGGCATAGTCCATTATCCCTAGGTTGCCCGTTCGGAACGCCTCTGCCATAGCCAGCGGCACCTGCGCCTCGGCCTCGACCACCCGGGCGCGCATCTCCTCGACCAGCGCCTTCTTCTCCTGCTCCGCCGCGACCGCCATGGCGCGCCGCTGCTCCGCCTTTGCCTGGAAGACCCGCTTGTCCGCCTCCGCCTGGTCGGCCTGTAGCTCGGCGCCGATGTTCTTGCCCACATCGACGTCGGCGATGTCGATGGAGAGGATCTCGAACGCGGTCCCCGAATCGAGCCCTTTCTCCAAGACCGTCTTGGAGATGGAGTCCGGGTTCTCGAGCACCGCCTTGTGGGAGCCGGCCGAGCCGATGGTGGAGACGATACCCTCGCCGACACGGGCCAGAATCGTCTCCTCACCGGCGCCGCCCACCAGCCGGTGTATGTTGGCGCGCACGGTGACTCGCGCCGTGGCGATGAGCTGGATGCCGTCCTTCGCCATCGCCGCGACCTTCGGCGTCTGGATGACCTTCGGGTTCACCGAGACATGCACCGCCTCGAGCACATCGCGACCGGCGAGGTCGATTGCGGCTGCCCGCTTGAAATCGAGGTCGATGTTCGCCTTGTCCGCGCTAATCAGGGCGTTCACGACGTTGGTGACGTTGCCACCGGCCAGGTAGTGCGCCTCAAGGTCGCGGATGCTGAGCTTCAGCCCGGCTTTCGTCGCCGAGATGAGCGGCCAGATGATGGTCGCCGGGCTCACCCTCCGCAGCCGCATGCCGATCAAGGTGGTGAGAGGGACGTAAGCCCCCGACGCCAGAGCGGTGATCCACAGCCGAACCGGCACCATCCACAGTACGAACATGATGACCAGAAAGCCCGCGATCACCAAGAACGCCGTTCCACCTACAAACCACTCTTCCATCTTAGTCTCCCTTCTCCCGCCGTCTGGACGGTGGAGTCTGCGCTATCTTTTACTCTTCTTCCTTACCTCGCGGACGACGTGCCGGTAGCCCTCCGACTGCATTATCTCGATCTTGCTGCCCTCTTCGATCCACGGACCCTCGCTGACCACGTCGATCCGCTCGTCCCCGAAGATGCCGACCCCGGCCGGCCGCAGTGCCGTCGCCGCCACGCCTACGTGGCCCACCAGGTCCGCTCGCACATCACCGGAGATGTAGCCAGCCTCTTTGGTCGTGGCCGCACGCAGGAAGATGCCGCCGAGCCTGCGGGTCCACTTCAGATGCCGCAGGAATGCGTAGGCGAACGCCCCCGTCAGGGCCATCGCCACACCGACGACGGCGAACGCCGTGCCCATGTCCATAAGCGTCGGGAACCGCCCCAGCATCGACATCACGACACCGGCACCCAGCGCTACGATGCCGAGCGCGCCCGCCACGCCGAAGCCCGGAATAACGAAGACCTCTAGCGCGACCAGGACGAGGCCGGCCCCGATCAGCATCAATTCCTCCAAGCCCGCCAGTCCGACAATGAGGTGGGCGCCGAAGAACAGCCCCAAACCGATGAGCCCGACCAGGCCACCGACCCCGAAGCCGGGCGTCTTCACCTCGAACAGCAGGCCAAGAAAGCCGAGGCTCAGCAGCAGCGGTGCCACCACCGGGTTGGTCAGGAACCGGACGATGTTCTCCGCCCAGTTGGGGCGTGTCGTTACCACCGTGGCGTTGCGCGCTCCGAGCTCGACCAGCAACTCATCCAGCGTGGCGACCTCAGCTCTCGCGTAGCCGACCGAGACCGCTTCATCCGCCGAAAGCGTCAGCAGCTTACCCGCCTCGACGACCCCGGCGACCTCGATCTCCTCGTCGACCATTGCCTCGGCGATACGCGGGTCGAGCCCCCGCGCCTCGGCCAGCGCCCGGAACTCGGAGCGCATCGCGCTCACCATCTTCTCGCTCGCCTTCTCGCCGCTGCCAATCACTGGCGTCGCCGCTCCGAGCGTGGCGCCCGGCCGCACGTAGATGTCATCGGCGGCCAGGGCGATCATCGCCCCAGCGGACAAAGCACGATCTACGAACGCGTAGACCGGAACCGGCGACTCCTGAACCGCGTCGACGATCTGCCAGGCGGCGTCGACGCGGCCGCCCGGCGTGTTGATGTCGAGTACGGCGAACCGTGCGCCTTCCTCCAGGGCGCCCTCCAGGCTGCGCTTCACGAACGGGCCCAGCCCCCTGTCAATCGTCCCCTCAATCGGGATGCGATAGACCTTTTGGCCGTAGAGGACGCTCGGCAGCAGCGCGAGCGCCAGCACGGGCAACAGGAGAACTCGAAGTAAAGGTCTCTGAGAACACATGGTCGATATCCGTCGACAGGCCCGAGTCACGGTCGGGTAGAGAAGGCTCGGAGACTCCTGTAAGACCAGTAGTGACAAGGAAAAATACACCGCAGCGCGAACCGCGGCAACGCGCCCCTTTCTAGGAGCGTACACGCGAGTCCGTCGAATCCTCGCTTCCGCCCCCCACCCATCTCGCTTGACAGTCGAGAGCGCTCTCGGGTAGGTTGACCGATCGAGCGTTCGAACCAGACGACGACAGCGAACCGCACCCACGTATCGCACGCCCCGCGATCATGGCCGAACACGCGCCGCCCGCATCGCCGGAGCACGAAGAGAAGCTCGAGCGGCTACTCGGCATCGCCGCCGAGATCTTCGCCGAGAAGGGCTACCACGCCGCTTCGATTCGCGACCTCTCCAAGCGCGCCGGCGTAAGCCTGTCCGGCCTCTATTACTACTTCCACAGCAAGCAAGAGCTCCTATTGATGATCCAGGAGCGGAGCCTCCGAAAGGTGATGGACGAGCTGAGCCGCAAGCTCGAAGGCGTCGATCGTCCGGAGGAAAAGCTACGCACGCTCGTGCACAACCATGTGGGCTTCTTCGCCGAGAACATGGCGGCGATGCGGGTGATCACCCACGAGTATGACGCGCTGGAGGGCGAGTGCCGCGCGAGGATGCGTCAGCTGCGCCGCGAATACTCGAACCTCTGCCAGGAGATTCTGCGCGAGGTCCGTCGCTTCACCAGCGCCGGCGACGTCGCCCCCCTTAACGTCGCCACCTCGGCGCTGTTCGGGATGATGAATTGGATCTACGCATGGTATACCCCTGGCAGCAACGTACCGGTCGAACGGCTAGCCGAGCACCTATACCGGCTCTTCACCGGCGGCTTCATCGGCCACCCCAGCACGTCCTCGGCGGGGAGAAAAGCCGGCTAACCAGCCTGACGACGGGCCAAGACTTCTACAAGTGGGACAACGAATAGGGAGGGAAGCGATATGGCCGACAGGAACGTCGTGCTGATCGAGAAGAAGGGTAACATCGCAACGATCATGGTGAACCGACCCGACAAGTTGAACGCACTAAACGCCGAGGTCCGTGTGGGAGTGGCCATGGCGCTGGAACAGCTCCGCCAGGACGACGACGTGAGAGTGGCCATCATCACCGGCGCCGGCGACAAAGCGTTCATCGCGGGCGCCGACATCGCTGAGTTCGAGGGGAAGTCAGGGGTAGAGGGATACCACTACATACAGACCGGGGACGTCTACTCCGCGGTGGAGCGCTTCCCCAAGCCGACCATCGCGATGATCAACGGTTTCTGCCTGGGCGGCGGCTGCGAGGTCGCCCTAGCTTGCGACATCCGGATCGCCAGCGATAAAGCGAAGCTTGGCCAGCCGGAGATCAACCTGGGGCTCATCCCCGGCGGCGGCGGCACCCAGCGACTGCCGAGGCTTGTAGGGCAAGGCCACGCGATGCGGCTCATCTACACTGGCGACGCTATCGACGCGGCGAGTGCCGAGAAGATCGGCCTGGTCGACGAGGTGGTGCCTCAAGACGAGCTCAAAGGTCGCGTCATGGAGCTGGCCACGAAGATCGCCGAGAAGAGCCCCGCTGCGCTCCAGGCTACCAAGGAAAGCATCCGCGCCGCCTGGCAGATGCCGCTCGACCAAGGGCTGCGCTTCGAGAAGGCGTGGTTCGGGCTGCTCTTCTCGACGCAAGACATGCACGAGGGGGTGTCGGCGTTCTTAGAGAAGCGGAAGCCCGAGTTCAGGGGCCGATAGAACGAGAAGCAGCTGGAGCCCGGCGATCTAGGCCCTTCAGTCTTCCGCAACGCGGTCGAGGGTAGCGGATAGCGTCGCCTCGAGCAGGCCGGTTGCCCGTCCCTCGGTGCGGTCGAGAATTGTGTCCACCGCCGCGTGGATCTTGGCCGCGACCGCCGCCAAGATGGGCTCCGGCTCCGGAACCGCGGTTTCTGTCATCAGATAGCTGAAGGTGCACGCAGTCCCGGCACTCCCGATGATGTCGGGGATAATAGAGAACTTACGATCCGCGTCTTCCTGCAACGACGTGGCGCCGAACGCCTCCTCGCGAAACGGATGGTTGGCGCCGCAGGCAATGACCGACACACCGGCGGCCTCCAGTTGACTCAGCCTGTGGCGCTCAATCGAGTCTGACAGCGCCGCCGCTACGAAGATATCCGCGTCCAGCTCCCAAGCGCGGTCTCGTTCCGCGCCGCGTACGCACCGCTCGTCGTCCGGCAGCAGCCGCTTCACGCGCCGCCCGATCAACTTTTCCACCTCACCGCGGCTCAACCCTGCCCCATCGATCAGCGTCTTCTCCGCATCGGCCACGGCGACCACACGCGCACCGGACCGCGCCAGCTCGAGCGCGGCACTCGCTCCGACGGCGCCAAAGCCCTCCACCATGACTCGCGCCCCCGCAAGATCCCACCCCCGTCGTTCATAGAGTCGGGCAACGGCCTGCGCCAGGCCGTAGCCGGCCGAAACGTCCGAGACCGTTAGGGCGGCACCTGGCACTCCCAATTCCTCGGGAAGCAGGGCGATCACTCCCCGTTCCAGCGCGAGCATAATCTTCTCGAAGGCCTCCGGCTCCGGCCGCACGTGCCCACGCACCGCTCCCTCCTGCGGATGCCGGAGTCCGGCGCATCGGCAGCCTGGAATCACCTCCATGACCTCGTCGACGTTGAGATCGCCGCCGGTAGCATAGTACTCGCGAAGGTGCGGGCACGCCCACTCGAACCATCGGCCCAACACTTCCGGCTTGCGCGGATCGCAGGGATCGAAGTCGATACCCGACTTCGCGCCACCAATCGGCGGACCGGCAAAGACGAACTTCAACTCCATCGTCTTGGCCAGATAGACCACCTCGTGGAGGTCTAGCCCGACCCGCATCCGCGTCCCACCCCCTGCGGCACCGCCCCGCAGCGAGTTGACCACTAGCCAACCCCGGGCCTCTGACTCTTTGTCCGACCACGCGAAAACGCGCTGCGGTCGCGCCATCAGATACGCGCGATACCGTGTCCAACCGTCACGCGGAGACGCCACTCGAGTCCTCCCTTTCTCATGCGGTGGTGCCACCAGTATGATGCGGGTTTCAGGGCCAGTCCGCAAAGCGAACTCAGCTTGACTGGCAGACCCGCCGCCGGTTAGGATCGTGCAAAGGCGGTGATTGCCCGTCCGGCCTAGGGCGATAACTACTCTGGAGGCAAGCGGTTGATCGAGGTCATCGAACTCACCGTCAACGGTGACCGCCATCGGATAGGCGTCCCCAGTCATTACACCCTGCTGGAAACGCTGCGCTATGTCCTCGGCTACACCGGGTCGAAGCAGGGGTGCGACAAGGGGGACTGCGGGTCGTGTACGGTGCTCGTGGATGGAGTGCCGACGCTGTCCTGTATCCTCCCCGTCCAGGAAGCCGTAGGCCATGAGGTGACCACAGTCGAAGGTCTCGCCGGACCCGATGGCCCGCATGCCCTGCAGGACGCCTTCGACATCTGCGGCGCTGCCCAGTGCGGCTTCTGCACGCCGGGGGTGCTCATCGCAGCGGCCAGCCTGCTCCGGCAAACCGAGAGCCCCAGTCGCCAGGAGATCAAGACGGCGCTTTCCGGCAACCTCTGCCGCTGCACCGGATACACGAAGATCTACGAGGCGGTAGAGCTGGCCGCTCGAGCGGCCCGGGAGGGCCGGAAGCCATCCGAGCTGGTGCAGAGATGAAGCTGGAAGATCTCAGGGATAAGCAGAAGGAACGAGCGGCGAGCGACGAGGAGCTGCGGCAGGCCCTGGAGCGTGAGTTCCAGGTCATCGGGCGGCGGCTGCGGCGCACCGACGGGCTATCGAAGTCGACCGGCCGTACGGTGTACACAGACGATATCGTGCTCCCCGGGATGCTCCACGGCAAGATCCTGCGGAGCCCCCACCCGCACGCGCATATCAAATCGATCGACGCTTCCCGGGCGCTCGCGCTTGACGGCGTCCACGCAGTCATCACCGGGAGTGACATGCCCGTTCCCTACGGGATCCTCCCCTGGACGCGTGATGAGCACGCACTGTGCGTCGACAAAGTACGGTACGTGGGCGACGGGGTGGCCGCGGTCGCTGCGGTGGACGAGGAGACGGCGAACCGAGCGCTAGAACTCATCGAAGTGGAGTACGAAGCAGTACGCCACTATCTCGACCCGAAGGAAGCTCTCGCCGATCCAGAGACCCCTATCCACGAGCCGCACAAGCCGGGCGAAAATGGCAACGTCTCCAAACGCGTTCACCTCGAGTTCGGCGACGTGGATCGACTAATGGAGGGTTCCGAGGTAGTGGTGGAGAGCGAATACTACTTCGAGGGGACCACCCACACCGCGATCGAGCCGCACTGCGCCATCGGATACTACGACGCCTCCGGCAAGCTGACCGTTTGGTCGGCCACGCAGGTCCCCCACTACCTGCATCGCGAGCTCGCTCGCGTCCTCGACTTGGACGTCGCCCGCGTGCGAGTCATCCAGCCGGCGGTCGGCGGCGCGTTCGGCGGCAAGTCGGAGCCGTTCGATCTGGAGTTCTGTGTGGCGAAGCTGTCGATGGCCACGGGCCGACCGGTCAAGATCCTCTACACCCGAGAGGAGGTCTTCTACGCGCACCGTGGTCGTCATCCGATGCTCATGCGCTACCGAACCGGGGCCGACCGCTCGGGCCGCATCAAGGCCGTGGACGCCAGCACCGTCATGGACGGCGGCGCCTATTCGTCCTTCGGGCTCGTGACGACCTACTACTCGGGTCAGCTCGTCACTATGCCCTACGCCATGGAGTCGTACCGCTTCGACTCGACCCGTGTCTATACGAACAAACCATGTTGCGGCCCGAAGCGAGGACACGGCTCGGTGCAGCCGCGATTCGCCATCGAGGTACAGCTCGACCGCTTGGCCGAGGCGCTTGGCGTGGACCCGATCGAGCTGCGCCGCATCAACTCGCTCGGCTCCGATACGCGAAGTGTGAACGAGTTCCGGGTAACCTCCAACGGGTTCTTGGAGTGCCTAGAAGCGGTCGAGGCGGCGAGCGATTGGACCAACAAGTACCGACGGCTACCCTACGGCCGCGGGGTCGGCGTCGCCGGCTCGTGCTACATCTCCGGCACCAACTACCCCATCTACCCGAATGAGATGCCGCAATCCGCGGTGCAGCTTCAGGTCGACCGCTCGGGTCGGGTGACCGTGTTTTGCGGAGCGTCCGAGATCGGACAGGGCTCCGACTCGGCACTCGCGTACATCGTGGCCGAGGAACTCGGCGTGCCGCTTGACTACATTAGGGTCCTCTCGGCCGACACCGATCTCACCCCCGTCGACCTTGGGGCCTATTCGTCACGGGAAACCTTCATGTGCGGCAATGCCTGCATCGCGGCGGCGCGACAGATCAAGGAACAAGTGCGGCAGGCGGTGGGGGAGGCCTGGGGTTGTAGGTCGAAGCAGGTAGCACTGGCGGGCGGCTGGGCGTTCGACGTGCGCGATACCGGACAACGCCTGCCGATCTCCGAGGCGTTCAATCTGGCTGAAGCTCGCTTCGGCACACTGGGCGCGGTCGGCTGCTACAACACGCCCAAGGACATCCATGGCGACTACCGTGGCGGCACGATCGGGTCTTCGCCGGCCTACTCGTTCACAGCTCACGTGGTGGAGTTGGCCGTCGATCCCGAGACCGGCTTCGTCGAAGTCGAGAAGATCTGGATTGCACACGATTGCGGTCGGGCGCTGAACCCGATTCTCGTGGAGGGGCAGATGGAGGGTTCGGCGTATATGGGCTTCGCCGAGGCGATCTTGGAAGAGCACATCTTCAAGGAGAGCGGGCTCCACAACGCGCCCTCGCTGCTCGACTACAAGATCCCCACAAGCCTCGATACGCCGGAGATGGAATCGCTGATCGTCGAGTCGCTGGACCCGGAGGGACCGTACGGCGCGAAAGAGGCCGGCGAGGGACCGCTGCATCCGTCGATCCCCGCGATCGCGAATGCGATATACGATGCGGTCGGTGTGCGACCGGACCGGCTACCGTTCTCGCCGCCACGCGTCTGGACGGCGATCCAAGCGCGTCGGGTCCGGGAAGAGGCAGGCGAGCTAGTGCTCTGGAAGCGTGAGCCACGGGAGACAGCCCTCCCGGTGACGGGAGACTGAACAGCGATGCTGCGACTTCACCCTTACCGGTATCACAGACCCAGGGAGCTCGCCGGGGCGCTAGAACTCCTGAAGGTCCATGCCGGCAACGTCATGCCGATCGCCGGCGGCACCGACCTCATGCCCAACATGAAGCACCGGCTGTTCACGCCCGGACATCTGGTCAGCCTCAAAGGCGTGGAAGGACTGTATGGGATCGAGGAACGGGACGGCGAGATCTGGATCGGTGCGTGTGAGAGTCTGACCAGCGTGGCAAGCGCTCCACTGGTGAAGCGCTACTATCCGTCCCTGGCGTTCGCCGCCAGTACGATCGCGAACCCGATGATTCGCAACCAGGGCACGATCGGAGGCAATCTCTGCCTGGATACCCGCTGCACCTATTACAACCAGACCCACTTCTGGCGGCAGGCTCTGGGCTTCTGTCTCAAAAGGGACGGCGACGTCTGCCACGTAGTGAAAGGAGGCACTCGCTGTGTCGCCGCCCATTCGGCCGACACTCCACCGGTGCTTATAACCCTTGGAGCCAGTGCTGACCTGGCGTCGACCGAGGGCACCCGCACGATCGGTGTGGAGGAGTTCTTCACGGCCGATGGCGTTTGGAACACCGCTCGGAAGCCCCACGAGGTGGTGACCCGCGTTCGCCTTCCCAAGCCTCCGGCCGGGCTGCGAACCAGCTATCAGAAGTTAAGGGAACGGAAGTCGGTGGATTTCCCGATCCTTTCCGTGGCCCTAGCGGTGGCGATGGCCGACACCGACACCGTGGCATCGATCTCGCTCGTCGTCTCCGGCCTCGGAGCGAAGCCCCGCACTATAGGGCAGCTCGACGATATCGCCGCGGGCCGGCAGCTCGACGCCGGCATTATCGAGGCGGTCGCGGAGCAGGCCTACCGGCAGTGCCACCCGCTCGCCAACATCATCGTCGACTCCGACTGGCGCCGCGCGATGGTTCGCGTGTACGTGCGGCGCGCATTCCGAGATATCCAGAGCAAATCAGAGGCTGCAGCGTAGGTCTGAATCACGCACAGACTCTTTCGCAGGTGCCAGCCGCGCTGCAGTTTAACGTCCGGGCGGCCTGCCGCGTCACACGGATAGAGGAAGCGCGGACCTGAGAGGTCCGCTCGAGTTCACCGCGAAGAGAGCCTGAGCGAAGCACCGTGAGAAGCGCATGCGTTACCACCCGATCTCTCCGGCCCGCCCGTATTGTGGCGGCCCTCGCGATGACGGCTGCGTTCCTCGGTGCCTGCGCGCCGATGACCCCGGAGGAGAATGTACGGGAGGAGCTGGCCAACCTCCGCGAGGAGCATCGGGCTCTGATGGCCGAGATACAGGCCCTCAGAGGCGAAATGAGGCGCCTCGCCGCCGGCGAAGCCGGGCCGCCGGCTACCTTGACGCCTGACGAGGCCCCCGGCGCCATACCCCCCGCACCCGCCCTCGAGAGCCCGGTGAGGGTCGCCGGCGCCGCGATCGCGACTGTGTTGGACGCCTATCGCCAGGCTCTGGAGGCGGAAGATCTCCGGCGTGTGGAGGAGGTCTACGGCGGCGCGATGCCGGCCGAGGACCTCAGGTACCTGGAGATCTGGTTCGATCGGACCGATCAGCTCCGGGTGACCATGGACCCTCGAGCGATCGACGTCCACGATGGGACGGCCGACGCACTGATAAGCCAGACGATGGACTACCGGCTCAGACGTACTTCCGAGCAGAGGAGCGTGCGGCTCAATGTTCGGATGACGTTCGAACGGCGTGGCGACGAGTGGCAGCTGATCAGCGTGCAGGCGCGCCGCTGAGCTCGCCCAGGACTCAGCCCTTATCCTCGTAGATCAGCACGCTCCGCTCGAAAATCAGATTGGACGACTCGTCCAGCCCCAGGAACACCAACTCGCTTCGTATCCCTTCCAGCGGCTCGACGATCGCTGACAGGCTGGGCCCCGTGCCGCCCAGCAGCAGCGGCGAGTGCGTGAGAAGCAGCTCGTGCACCAAGCCCTCGCGGAGCGCGAGCCCCATGAGCGTCGGCCCACCCTCGAAGCCGATGCTGGTTATCCCGCGTCGCCACAGCTCGGTCCAAGTCTCGCGCAGCGGAGACTCCGAACCGACCACGACCACGTCCGGGGTCAGCTTCTTGAGCTCACCCACCCGCGCTTCGGCGGTCTCCGTTACGAACAGCGCCGTCCGGATCGAAGGCTCGCGGAAGACCGGCGACTCGGGCGGGAAGTTACCGGTAGCCGAGAAGAACACGTTGAGCGGAGCCGCGTTGCCCTTCACCTTCTTGCGTCGCTCGATCAGCTCTCTCTCGAGAGGCGCGCCTATCGTACGATCGGCGCGCAGCGTCGCCGCGCCGACCAGGAAGGCGTCCACACTCACTCGCAGCTCGAACTGGCCGAAGCGATCGGCCGGCTGACCCGCCATCCGGCCCACGCCGCCCTCGAGTCCGTCCGTCGCTCTTCCATCCTTCGATTGAATGAACAATCCGTAGGTGTACGGAACCTGGTCGTGCTCCGCTCGCTCCAGACCTCCCGGCCGCGGCGTGAGATCGCCCCAGATGGTTCGCCTGCCACCTCGCAGCGCCTCGTCCTCAACCTTGTTGTAAAGAACGCGGATGGGCTGGAAGTTGAGTTCTCCGATCTTCATCAGCGAGCCGCCGATGCCTCCCCCGCCCCGACGGGCAGAATGACCCTAAACGTCGAGCCCTCGCCCACCCTGCTCTCGACCTCGATTCTGCCGCCCTGTCGCTCGACGATCTCCCTGCAGATTCCCAAACCGAGCCCGATACCTGACGGCGTCGGCTTTGTCGTGAACCCCACGTCGAAGACCCGCTCGAGGTCCTGCGGTGCGATCCCTGAGCCCGTGTCGCTGATCTCGACCACAACGTCGCCAGCAGCGGCGTAGCTGCGGATCGTGATCGTCCCTTCGTCAGCGATCGCCTGGCTGGCGTTTAGCAGCAGGTTTGTGAACACCTGGTTCAGTTGGCTCGGGAAGCACTCGACCCGTGGAAGGTCGCTGTATTCCTTGACGACCTCGATGCGATGCTTCAACTCGTGACCCAGCAGCAACAGCGTGCTCTCCAACCCTTCGTGGAGGTCCACGCTACGCTTGATCGCCTCGTCCGTGCGTCCGTGGTCGCGTACGCTGGCCACCAGGTCGGTGATCATATCGACGGCAAGCTGGTCGACCTCGACCACCTCATCCAGCGTCTTGACCAGGCCGCGGATCTGCTCGACCTCATCCTCTTCCACAGCCTCGTCGGCTAGGATGTCGGATAGGCGAGCGATCACCCGCTGCAGCACATCGCGATTGCTGCGGATGGCACCAAGCGGTGTGTAGAGCTCGTGTGCCAAACCTGCCATCAGCTCTTGCAGTGAGCCACGTTCGTGCTCGGTCATAGCAACGCCCGGATCAACCGCTCGCGAATCCCGGCAAGATCGTCGTGCGCAGACTCTAGCTCGCTGACCTTTGCGTCAAGTTCCCTGAACAGTGCTGTCCGCTCGGCCCCGTTACGGAGGACGAGCTGCAGGTGATCATTGTCCCAGGGCTTCTCGAGGTAGTAGTAAAGTCCCGCTTCGTTGATGGCGCGGATCGCGTTCTCCTTGTCGGCATAACCGGTTAGCAGGATGCGCGTCACTTCCGGGCGCCTCTCCCTCACCGCTTTCAGAAACGTGATGCCGTCCATCTCCGGCATCATGAAGTCGGCTACAACCACATCGATCCACTCGAGGTCCGTGCTCTCAAGCGCTTCCAGCGGTGAATTGAACGTCAATACGCGGTACGACGTCTCAAGTTGGAGGAAGCTCCGCAACGCAGTCGTGACCATCTCCTCATCATCAACGATCAATACCGTCGTGTTCTTTTCAGACATCGATATCTCCACCGATAAGGCTACTTCACCAGACTTCTCACGCGCCGGGCCAGACCCTTAAGTAGGCCACGGACCAGTTCCCTGTGGTCAGCAAGTAGATCGTAGAAGTCCTCTCTCGTGATCCGCAGCAACTCGCTCGTCTTCACGACAGTCGCTTCGACCACGCTGGGCGACTCGTCGATCAGCGCCCAGGTCCCGAATGCCGTGCCCTCCTGGGCTGTGAGAACCTGTTCATCGGCACGGCGAAGCTCGACGGCGCCGCGAATCACAACGTACATCGCCTCGGTCGGCTCGTCCTGCCGCAGGAGGACGCTGCCCGGCTTCACCTCGATCTCCTCGGCAATCGAAGCCAGCTGCGCCAGCTCCTCGGCCCGGGCGTCGCTCAGCAGGTCAACCTGCTGGAGCAGAAACACCTTCTCGATGAGATTCATCTCGCTGCTCTCCGGCTGTGTCCCTTGGTCCTCCGAGTCCAGGCGCGCCAGCGCGCGTTCCGCCAGATAACTCAACTCGGTGCTCCCCGATCTTCGAGCCCGCTGCAGCTCTTCCCGCACCCACGGATCCCGTAGCTCGAACGCGGCCCAGGTGGCGCAGCTGGCCAGCCAGACATCGTCACCGCCCATGAGATCGGTCAGCACTTCACGCAGCTCGCGGTGACTTCCCCGACCTGCCCCCTCCTGAATCGCGGGCACCATGCGCACGAACAGGTGGTGACCCACCGTCCGCTCCAGCCACTCGAACGCGTTGGCACGGGCGGCTGAGCTCCCGCCCTCGATGGTCATATATGCGCGGTAGATCTCTTTCGGCGGATACAGCAGGTGGAGCAAGCGGAAGACGGATTCGCGGCCGCTGGACCAGGCGTCCGAAAGTGAGCGCCGCAACAGCTCCATCGCAGGTCCTGCCAGATCGAGCCGCCCGAACGCCAGATCGGCGCTGGCGTAGCGGGCGCCCGACTCGACCTCGCCCGCCAACGCCTGCATCACGGGCTCCGCCGCGAACTTCAGGTCCGGATTGCGTACCCGGAGGCTGTTAAGCGCCTTGAGCGTCCGGTAGCGCAGCAGACGATCGGCCGGGCGTGACGCCAGGAAGCGCAACAGGTCATCTACGGTACCCTGTGCCGGGATTCGGGCCAGGACCCCGGGGATATTGCGGCGAACCGCCCGCCCCGCGGAAGGATCCGCCAGATAGTCGGAGAGCATCCCCTCGACGCGCTCGCCCAGTATCACCAGAGCTTCGCGTGCCGCTTCGCGGGTGCTCGCCGAGCCAAGGGCCGCGATCAACCTGGGGAAGAACTCGCGCTGGCCCAGGTGGCCCGCGGTTCGCAGCGCCGCTTCGGCTACCCTCGGCTGGGGATCTCGCAACAGCGGGCCGAGAGCATCCGGCACGCGCGGGTCGTCGCCCAGCGCCAGAAGAGCGAGCGCCAACTCGACTCGCGCATCGACGCCATCTCGCTGCGCCTCAGCGATGAGCTGATCGACGTAGGCCCCGCTAACCACGCCGCTGCGACACGGTTCCACCTCCCTCTCACCTATACAGGCGAGGGCGGCAAGGCGCACGCTCCGTTCATCCGAGTCGAGCAGTGACTTCAGCACGTGCTCGGGATCCGACTTCCCGACGCGGCACAGCGCGCGAACCGCAGCGACGCGCACCCTCTCGTCCGGATCTTCCACCAGATCCTGGACCCGCTGTGCATCGACGTCGTCCGGGAAGGACACGAGGGCCGCCAACGCCCGCTCACGGATATGTGGGCTCGAGTTGGACAACAGTCCGTGAAGATCGTCGACCAGATGGCGTGCGCTGGCCGCGTCGGCCTGGTCCACCAATTCGAGGGCGAACGCGATACCACGCGCATCGTCACCCCGCAGTGCACCTTGGACCACCGGCATCGTACTCGCGTCGGCCATGGAAGCGAAGATGCCATCGAAGCTGGCGAAGCGGCCCTGAATGGATCGCGCCAAGGTACGGACGTACTCGGCCCGCACCGCGACTGCCACAGCTACCCAGATCGCGCCGAGCGCCACACCGAAGTACCCGACCATCCGATAGTCGATCACGAACAGGACTGCGAAGATGAGGAACCCGGACAGAAGTTTGCCGAGCCCCTTCTCCACCGCCATGTCGATGTACGCCTTCGCCTTGAGCTTGATGTCTTCAGGCAGCGGAACATAGAGGATCTCGCGCCCGGCACGTTCCGCGGAATAGCGGAACGAAGAATCGCCGGCCTTCGCGACGACGGCCGCTACGATACTCCACGTCAAGGCGAGCGCCAGATTCGCGGAGAGCAGAACCACTGGCAGGATAAGAACGACCAGACCGACACCCCAGCGATAGAGCAGTGGACGTAGCGTCGCCAGCACGACGATCGGAAGCCACTGGGTCGCAGCAAAGAACTTCCCCTGGAAGGCGCCGACGGCATCGCGGGTGACGAACGTCTCTCTGGTGATCTCGTTGAACTGGTAATCGACCAGCGTCTTGACCAGAACCGTCAGCAGCACGGCTCCCGCAATGAGCTGCACGTGCTTGTTGCGGAAGATCGTGATGAATTCGCCGGCCGTCAGTTCCTCTTGACTGCGCGGCGGCCGCGAGTCCGCTCGCGCCTGGCTCGCCCAGACCAAGGGGATCGTCAGCGCGAACACGACCACGATCCCCGCCGCCACCAACAGGAGGTTGGGTAAGCCCACAATCTCGCCGAAGAACCCGGTGATGGCCGAACCGACAACCGCGCCGATCGAGCCACCGGCGATGGCGAAGGGATACAGGCGCTTCGCATCCCTGGTCGTGAAGAAGAGCTGCGTGGCCATGAAGAACTGGGTCACCATGACCGCGGCGTACATGTCGTAGAAACCGTAGAAAGCCATGCCGATGGCGGTGCTCTGCTCGACATAGAGAGTGCGAAACACCACGAGGCCGAGCGCGAACACGAGCGCGACGCCGGGGATCAGGCTGCGCCACGGTATCCGGTTCGCCAACCGGTTGTAGGGGATGACGAACAGGATTACCGCCGCGCTCACCATGTAGACCTTGTAGTACTGGGTGTCCGCAAGGCCGTCCAAGGCGAAGGCGTTCCGGATGGGCCTGAGGATGCCGATGGTGCTGATGACCAGAAAGTAGAGCCCGGCCATCGCGAAGGCCTTGATCAGCTCGCCACGCTCGATCTGAGACAGTCTAAATGACAGTCTGTGGAGAGCACGCATTAAACCTACCCTCGGGATTCCCAAGCTTGCCCAGTGATGCCCTGTAAGATATGCGCTGGTGCGCCGTCAGCTAGACTCCGCGACGCCGGCGGGCAGGGAGATCTCTACCACAGTACCTCGTTTCGGCTCACTGCTGACCGAGAACTCGCCGCCGTGTTCTTGGATGATCTGACGCCAGGTGTAGAGGCCCCAGGACGTCGCCACCCGACCGTCCTTCACGCGGAAGCTCGGCTCGAATATCCGGCCCAGCTGCTCCAACTCGATGCCACGCCCGGTGTCCGCAATCGAGACCCACACGTGACCCTTATCGAGTCGGGTCGTCAGCCGGATCTCCCCTTCTGCCGCGATAGCCGTGGCCGCGTTGTCGAGGAGGTCTTCGAACACTTCGCTGAGACCGGCGGGGTGGCCCATCACCTTCGGCAGGCTGGAATAGTCCTTGACCACGCGTATTCGGGTGCCCCAGCCAACCGACATTACACTCACCGCGTCATCGAGAAGCGCGTTGACATCGACTGGGCGCCGCGCGGCCGCGTCCACATCCAGATGTATGAGTCGTTCGAAGCGCTCGACCAGGCGCGAGATGCGCTGCATAGCTCGCCGCGCCATCGCGGCGGCGTCTCTTGCATCGGTGAGCAAAAGGGCTATCGCGTCCGGGT
The DNA here is from genome assembly GCA_020344215.1 of Gemmatimonadota bacterium. Classification (GTDB taxonomy): domain Bacteria; phylum Gemmatimonadota; class Gemmatimonadetes; order Palauibacterales; family KS3-K002. The sequence goes on along the minus strand of CP070815.1, from coordinate 2,148,197 downwards.
CCGGATGCTTACTCGCGATGCCGCCCAGCAGACACTCCATCATCTGACTGCTGCTCGCCAGCACCGCGAGGGGGTTGTTCAACTCATGACTCAGGGCGGCGGCGAGTCGGCCCTGAGAGGCGGCGCGGCTCGACGTGCCGAGGTCTGCGTTGGGGAGCAAGGTTGGATCGAGCATCCAGCAAACCGTCCAGAGCGCGGCACCCTCTGAACTGGCGCTCCCCGGCCTCCGCCTCAGGCAGAGCACCCCGCATTCAGGGAACGAGACGACCTCACGCTCAACATCCCCGGTCACAAGGCGCGAGGCCAGACGGCCCAGATGGGGCAGATGGCCCACGAGCATGAGATCCGTCGCGGCCCGGGAAAGCGACTCGGCGAGCCCCTCGACATCGGCCAGCGGCTCGAGGTTGGGCACCTGGGTGACCGGCGCCGCGATGCCACCGCTCGCCGCCAGAATCTCCGCAGTCTGGCGGGCCCGCAGCTTCGTGCTGTGGTGGATGCCGCCGACCGATAGACCGCTTCTACCCAGAAAGGCGGCGACGCGGCGCGCCGTCGTGGCACCGGCCTTGGTGAGCGGCCGGTTCGGGTCCTGCTCTTTAGGCTTTGCCTCGCCGTGGCGAACCAGGTAGAGGTGCACAGACGCTCCTTCTGAAGAGCTCGCCCGTCGACTCGGGGACGCCCCAACATATCCGGGAGCGGGCGGCCTGTCGACGCCTCCGTCTGGCGGTACCTCCGTGGTAACCTTGTTTTCGCGGCCGCCGCGTCTCAGATTCCGCCTCCCAACCAGCTCAAGACCGTGGACTGAATGCGAGCCAATCGTCGAGCGGCGCACGCCGGCGCCTTGAACGGACTGGTCCTGTCGGGCGGCGGTGCGCGAGCCGCCTACCAAGTCGGCGTGCTCTCTTACCTGGCCGAGAAGGCGCCGGAGGTAAGCTTCCCGATCATCGTCGGCGTCTCCGCCGGCGCCATCAACGCCGCCTTCTTGGCAGGGCACCGCGGGAGCCCTGCGGATGACCTCGGGGCGTTGGCCAACTGCTGGACGAGCCTGACCAGCGAGCGCGTTTTTGACACGAACCTGAGCGCCCTGGGGCTGAGCGGTGCCCGCTGGGTTTGGACGCTGGGAGGTGGCGGAACCTCTTTGGGCCCGAGGGTGAAAGGCCTGGTGGACACGAACCCGCTGAGAGAGTTCCTCGAGGCCCAGCTGCAAGTCGACGGGATCGAGATGAATGTGGCGGAGGGGCGTCTACGCGCCCTCGGGCTCACAGCGACCCGTTACGCCACGGGCCAGACCGTCACCTTTGTGCAGGGCGGCGAGGGGACGCCAACGTGGGAGCGCGTCCGCCGCTGCGGACGTCCCACCAAGATCAGCGTAGATCACGTAATGGCGTCGGGCTCCATCCCACTCGTCTTCCCGGCGGTCAGGGTCGACGGCGAGTACTACGGCGACGGCAGCATCCGCCAGGCCGCGCCGCTGGCGCCCGCCATCCATCTCGGCGCCGGGCGCCTGCTGGCAATCGCGACTCGGCACACCCCGACGCTGGAGGAGATCAGAGCCCTGGCAACCACCGGCTACCCGCCACCGGCGCAGATAATCGGCACGCTCTTCAACACGATCTTCCTCGACACGCTGGAGGGCGACGCCGAACGGTTGGAGCGCATCAACCGCCTGCTCGAAGCATTGCCGCCGAGAGCCCCGAACCCGGACGGCTTGAGACCGATCAAGCTGTTTGTCGTTCGACCGTCGCGCGACCTCGGGGCCCTGGCCGAGGACTACAGAGGCAAGCTGCCGCGCTCGCTCAGGTTCGTCCTGCGCGGCCTGGGTATCCACCGCGTGCGCGGTTCCGAGCTGCTGAGCTACCTCATCTTCGAGTCGGGCTACATCGGCCGCATCATGGAACTCGGCTACGAGGACGCGCTGACGCAGTGGGACGAGATCGAGCGCTTCTTCGCCGACAAGGACTAGGGTCCGATCAGGTTTGCAGCGCCGGGTGTCTCAGGTGGAAGTCGGTCGCCTCCTGGTACGCACGCGCCACCGAAAGCGTCTCCCCCTCACCGTACAACTTGCCGATGAAGCTGATGCTCGTCGGTGTACCGTCCTCGCGGAAGCCATTGGGCAGAACCACGCACGGATGTCCTGTGAGGTTGGTGAGCGTCAAGTTGCTGCCACCAAAGGACGGAACCACGTAGACATCGACCTGCGACATGAGCTCTGCCATCGCCTCCAACGCCAACGTGCGCGCCCGATTGGCCTGGATGTACTCGACGGCCGGTATCATGCGTGACTGCCGGAACGAGTTGGGCCACGCGTCCCTGTCCTGCCGCTTCATCAAGTCGTCGCGCCCGCTGCGCGTCAGCTCGTCGAACGCGGCCGCCGCCTCGGCGCTCAGGATTATGCGCATCGCGCCTACCGGCAGATCGGGTAGCTCGATGGGGACCAGATCCAGCCCCAACGAGCCCAACACCTCCAGCGTCGCCTCGTCGAGCGCCTTCCACTCCTGCTGGCGTTCACGCTCACGCTCGAAGGCACTCTTCACGTAGCCTATGCGCAGACTCCCGACGTCCAATTCCGCATCCCAGTTGAAGGGGACATCGACGACCGACAGGTCGAGTCCGTCGGGTCCGTAGATCGCCTCGAACACGAGTGCACAGTCCTCGACGCTGCGGCAGATCGGACCGATCTTGTCCATGCTCCAGGAGAGCGCCATTGCACCGTGGCGGCTCACGCGCCCGAAGGTGGGCCGCAGGCCGGTCGTGCCACAACGCGTACACGGCGAGACGATGGAGCCGAGAGTCTCGGTTCCGATGGCGAAGCCCACGAGGCCGGCCGCCGTCGCTGCGGCGGAGCCCGCCGACGATCCGCTCGAGCCCTCCTCGTAATCCCAGGGGTTGCGAGTCTTTCCGCCGTACCACACGTCCCCCATCGCTAGAGCGCCCAGCGTCAGCTTCGCCACAAGTACGGCACCGGCTTCCTCGAGTCGCCTGACCACCGTGCCCTCACCTTCGATAACCTGATCCCTATAAGGCATGGCGCCCCAGGTCGTCTTGTGGTTCCTCACGGCCAGGAGGTCCTTCGCACCCCACGGGATGCCGTGTAAGGGGCCGCGGTAGTTGCCGCATGCGATCTCATCGTCGGCGCGACGCGCCTGCTCCAGTGCAAGCTCCTCGGTCAGGGTGACTACGCACTCGAGCTTCGGCCCGTACTTCTTCAACCGCTCAAGGTACATCATTGTGAGCTGCACCGACGACACGCGCCGCGTCTCGACCAGCTCCGCCAGCCGGGTCACCGGCCAGAAGGCTACCTCCTCCAGGTCCGATGGCACCCGGTCGATCCGGACCTCGCTCCTCCGGGAAGCGCGCCGCTCCCGGTCCACGTAGTGGCCGGGCGGAACCGGGTCGAAGTAGAGTGCCGGCGGCACGCTGTTGGGAAGTTCGAGGCTGCGGAGCGCTTCGTAGGCACGCAGACGCCGATTGAGCCCGTCCAGCATCAGCTCGCGCTCTTCGTCGGTGAACTCGAGGCCGGCGACCGCCTCGGCATCGACGAGCATGTCTTTGGTGATCTTCGGCTCTTCCTCATCCTGGACCAGCGCCCAGAGCGCGCCGGGCAGCAGCGTCGATGAGAGGCCGATGCTGGAGAAGTACGCCAAGAAGCGGCGTCGTGAGAGTTCGGGCACTCTCGCGTGATCAGGCATGGCAAGCCCTCGCTTGGTGGTTGGCTCCGAACGCCGAATGTAGAATACTGAATGTAGAATCACCAAGGGCAGGATGTAGAATCACCAACGGCAGGATGCAAAGTCACCAGGCCAGGCGTTCGCACCCCCAACTGGGAATTCAGCATTCGGTATTCAGCGTCAGAAGATGTCGAGATCGTTGCCGTAGACAATCGGACCATCGAACAGTTGGCGCACCTCGCCCACCAACTCATCTGGGGTCGATCCCCACAACAGCTGATGGTAGAGTATCAGCAGGCCCGGCTGCGCATCCGCCGCGATGCGGCCGAGCTCCGGCGAAGAGGTGTGGGCGCTCGCGTGGTACCGCCGCCATTCCGGTGCCCGGCGCTCGAACCCGGCCTGCGAGCACACCTCGTGGATCAAGACATCGCAGCCGCGGCAGTTCTCGGCGATTGCCGGTGTCGCCCGAGTGTCGCCCGAGATGACGATGCTTCGATCGGGCGTATCGAAGCGATAGCCGAACGCCCGGGGCCATGACCCGTGCTCGACGAGGAACGCCGTGACGCGCACGTTCTCGTCCTCGTATACCAGACCCGGCTCGATCTCATGGACGTTGACCTTGTATCCTTCGGTGTTGGCGGGCTCGAGACCGCCGACGCGAACGCGAATGTCCTCCTCGAACGCGGCCAGCAAGTGCTCGGTCATCGCCACGAGGCCCTGCGGCCCGTACACCTCCGCCGGAACGTCGCGCTCCAGCACCCAAGGCGTGAAGATGAAGTCGGAATAGCCGAGCGTGTGATCGCTATGCAGGTGGGTGATGAAGGCGGTCCTGAGCTTCGAGACCTCCAGCCCCTCAACGCCCAACCTGTAGGCCGCCGCCGCGCGCCGCACCACGCCCGGGCCCAGGTCGATCAAATACGGCGTGTCGGCGACGACGATGGCGACGGCCGGACCCGAGCGGTCCGGATCGGCATTCGGCGTACCGCTGCCCAATAGGACGATCTGAGTGTGCCGAGGCTGATCCTGCGGCGCCAGCTCGGAGCCGCCCGCCGGCCTCTCGGACCGGCAGGACACCAACGCACAGGCCACCAGATACGGTAAGAACAAGCCACGATTCACAAGCCTAGCTCCGCCGCCGGCATTCCTGCCGACCTCCCAGCCGACCGGGCTGCGGCGGCTGGATTAGATGGGGCCGTTGCCGAGTGTTGGATGCGTAAGGATGGCCTTCGAGAACCCCGGCGACAAGATGTTGCGCTGCCAGCTTGTCGACGCTCCCACAGGCGTACTAGCTTGTGGATTATCGCGTGACCGCGACGATAGAAGGAGAACGGCCATGGCTATCCGTGAAGCACTGGTGCCCGAGCTAGCGATGGAGGCTGCCGCGACGCGGAAGCTCCTCGAGCGGGTGCCCGAAGAGAAGCTCGATTGGAAGCCGGCGGAAAAGTCGATGACGCTGAGCCGCTTGGCCACCCACCTGGCCGAGCTGCCGAACTGGGGCGTGGAGGCTCTGACCACGGACGAGCTGGACATCAATCCGCCGGGCGGGGAGCCGTACAAGCCGGTCGAGTTGCGAACCGTCTCGGAGATCCTCGAACACTTCGACTCCAGCATTGCCAAGCTGCTCGAGGCCCTGAAATCGGCGAGCGACGAAGATCTCATGAAGCCCTGGACACTGAAGAATGCCGGGGAGGCGATCTTCACGCAGCCGAAGGTCGGTGTGCTGCGCGGGATGGTGCTGAACCACGCGGTGCATCACCGCGGGCAGCTATCGGTCTTCCTGAGGCTTAACGGGGTACCGATACCGGCGACTTACGGGCCGTCGGCGGATGAAGGGATGTAAAGTTCCAACCTGGGAAAGCCTTTTGGGAATCCTCGAATGTCAATTCGGGGATTGGGGGGCAAGGGAGGTGGGGAAGTTGGAGGTGCGTTTCGACGCAGCTGCCTCTTTACTTCCCTATCTCCCCGAATCCCCGACTCGACATCCGAGAATTCCCAACGAACCTCTCCATTCCCAACAAAAAGCCCGGCCGAAGCCGGGCTCTCGCACACTTCCCTAGTTCCCTAATTCTCAGGGCTCACCGAGACGACTTTTCTTCCCCGGCTCGTTCCGAAGCTCACGTAGCCGTCGGACAGCGCGAAGAGAGTGTCATCGCCGCCTTTCCCGACGTTGTGCCCGGGGTGGAACTTCGTACCGCGCTGCCGCATGATGATGCTACCCGCACGCACGAACTGGCCGCCGTACCGCTTCACGCCGAGATACTTCGGGTTGCTGTCGCGACCGTTGCGTGTCGATCCGCCTGCTTTCTTGTGAGCCATAGGGTCCTACCCGCTAGGATTTCTTCTTCTTCGACTTCGACGTGGTCTTGGCTTTGGATTGGGCCGTCGTCTTCGCCTTGGCCCCGGCCGCCGGCCTCTTTGTCGTGGTCTTCGCCTTCGCCTTGGGAGCCGCCTTCTTGGCCGGTGGCTTCTTGGCCGGCGCCCTCTTGGCCTTCGGCTTGGCCGCCGCCTTCGCCTCCGGCTTCTTCTTGGCCGGCTTCTTCTTGGGCGCGGCCTTCTTCTCAACCTCGAGGCTGAACCGCCGATCGCCGCCGAGATCGATCTCGCTCACCCGCACCTCGGTGTAGTTCTGGCGGTGACCCGTCTTGCGCCGGTAATTCTTGCGACGCTTGAACTTGAAGACGACGATCTTGTCGGCCCGACCGTGCCGCAGGACCTCGGCGCGCACCGCCGCACCATCCAGTGTGGGCCGCCCGATGAGCACTTCCCCGTCGCTGGATCCCAGCAGCACCTCCTCGAAGGTGACCGTCGCGCCGGACGCAACGTCGATGGACGGCAGTCGCAGTACATCGCCGAGCTCGGCTCGGTACTGGAAGCCAGCGGCCTTGAAGATGGCGTATGTCACAACCGTGCTACCACGTGAGAGTTACCGATTTCGAGAACTACGAAGGCTATCCGCCCCCAGCCTCTCTGTCAACGCCCGCCGCGCCCTTCCCCTCGGCCTCAGGCCACGGCGTAACGGGACGTCACATCCACGTCGGCGGGACCGGCCAGGATACGGAACTCGTCCGCGCGCATCAGCGGATCGTCGCGCACCTCGATATCCACCTTGTACTCCGACTCGAGGCGCCGCAGCAGGTTCGGTTCCTCCTCCAGGATGTGCAGAGCCACCTCGGGGTGCAGCCGAACCACCAGGCGTCTCTCTTCCTTCGCCGCCGCCACACGGCACACCGCACGCTCGACGCGCCGGACCACCGTGGCTGGGGCGACGATGCGGCCGGCGCCGCTGCAGTAGGGGCAGGGCCGGGTCACCGTGTGGTAGACGCTCGGCCGGACTCGCTGCCGCGTCATCTCCACCAGCCCCAGGTCAGAGATCTGGAATGCCTTCGTCCGCGCCCGGTCACGACCCAGGTGCATGCGCAGCTCCTGCATGACGCGATCCCGGTTCGCCTTGTCCTCCATGTCGATGAAATCGACGACGATGATGCCACCGATGTCGCGCAGCCGAAGTTGGCGCGCGATCTCCCGGGCAGCGTCCAGGTTGGTGCGGAGGATCGTCTTTTCCGGGTCCTTCTTGCCCGTGTAGCGGCCCGTATTCACATCGATCGCTATGAGCCCCTCCGTCGGTTCGATGACGATCGAGCCGCCCGATGGCAGCTCCACGTCGCGCTCGAAGGAGCGGCGGATCTCATCCTCGATCTCATGCTTGTCGAACAGCGGAACCGTGCCGTCGTACAGGCTCACGCGCTGCATCAACTCCGGATCCACCGCCTCCAGGTAATCGCGGACTTCGTTGAAGATCTCCCGGGAGTCGACGACAAGGGAGTCGACCTTCTCGCTGAACAGGTCCCTGATGATCCCGGCGGCGAGGTGCGCCTCTTCGTGGATGATCGCGGGCGCCTGTGCCTGAGAGACGCGAGCCTCGATTCTCTTCCACGTCTTGCGCAGCCCTTTGAGCTCACGCTCCAGCGGCTTGCGGGCGGCGTCTTCGCCGACAGTCCGAACGATCACACCGCCCTGCCCTTGCTGCAGCACGTCGCGCATCAGCCGGCGCAACCGGGTGCGTTCGTCCCGATCCTCGATCTTGCGGGAGACACCGATGTGCTCGCTGCGCGGCATGTAGACCAGGTAGCGTCCCGGCAGCGATATCTGGGCGGTGACGCGAGGTCCCTTCGTCCCGATCGGTTCCTTCGTGACCTGGACGGGTAGTTCCTCGCCTTTCTTGATCAGGGTCTGGATGGGCGGATAGCGCTTGACGCCCTTCTCTTCCTCCGAAGCCTCGGGATCCTCGTCGGCGAGGTCGGAGACGTGCAGAAAGGCTGCTTTCTCAGTCCCGATGTTGACGAAGGCGGCCTGGATGCCCGGTAGGACTCCTTCAACACGCCCGAGGTAGATGTCGCCCACCATCCGCTGTGCGTCGGGGCGGTCGATCATCAACTCTACAAGGACGCCGTCCTCCATGATCGCGACCCGCGTCTCGTGCGGAGCCGCGTTTATGAGTATTTGCCTTTTCATGTGCTACTATTCTTACTCCATTCATTGGGCGCCCTCCTCCTCAGGTGTCCTTTCGGGACCGAGCAGGTGGCGCGCAATCACCATCCTCTGGACCTCGGAGGTTCCCTCTCCGATTTCCCCTATCTTCGCATCTCTCATCAGCCGCTCCACGGGGTACTCGGTCGTGCAACCGTACGCACCATGGAACTGCACAGCCTTCACCGTAGCCCAGTTTGCGAGCTCCGAGCAGTATAGCTTGGCCATCGCCGCTTCCTTCGAGTGCGGCTCACCCGCCTGGCGCAGCGTCGCCGCGTGATACGTCAGATGCTTACCCGCCTCGATGCGCGTCCACCAGTCGGCGAGCTCGAAGCGAATGCCCTGGAAGTCGCAGATCCGCGTATCGAACTGCTTACGTTCGCTCGTGAACTTCAGCGTCTGCTCCAGCGCACCCTCGGCAATCCCCAGCAGGTGCGCCGCCATCCCGATCCGCCCCCCGTCCAGCGTCTGCATGAAGTTCTTGAACCCGTGACCGCGCTCGCCCAGCATGTTCTCCTTGGGCACGATCGCGTCCTCGAAAACGAGCTCGGTCGTGTCGGAGGCTCGCCAGCCCAGCTTGTCCTCCTTCTTGCCGTGCGTGAAGCCCGGCGTGTACTCCAAGTCGTCAGCGTGGCCCACGCCAACGGCCTCCGCCTCCTGCAAGTCCCGCGTCTCCTTCGTCAGAATGAAGGAGCTGATTTCCTTCTGGCCGTTCGGCCGCTGGCCGGTGACCGCCGTAGCCACGAATATCTCACCTACACCACCGTTGGTGATGAAGATCTTGGTCCCGTTCAGCACCCAGTGGTCGCCCTTCTCTTCCGCTCGCGTCTGCGTCCCCTGCGCGTCGGAGCCGGCCTCCGGCTCCGTGAGCCCGAAGGCCCCGAGGACCTCGCCCCTGGCAAGCTTCGTCAGGTACCTCTGTTTCTGCTCCTCGGTGCCGAAATAGAATATCGGGCTCGCCGCCAGCGAGATCGTTGCACCCACCGTGATCGAGTGTGAAGGACAGACCTTTGACAGCTCCTCGCTCACCAGCGCCGAGGCCAGCACGTCCATCCCGACGCCGGCGTACTCTTCCGGCCAGGGGACGCCGAAGAGGCCCAGCTCCGCCATCTTGGCGACGTTCGCCCAAGGGAATCGCGCCGCCGCGTCGAACTCCCGAGCGACCGGTGCGATCTCGTTCGCCGCAAACTCACGGACCATATCCCGGAGCATGCGGTGCTCGTCGCTCAGATACCGATCTTCTACACTGCTGGTGAGCAAGTTCATATGACTGTCTCGTTCGCTCGCGCCCCGCCCCTGGGGCCCGACGGCGAACCGTCAGCCGCTTCCGCCGGCTATTAGCTCATAAGAATGTACAAATGTCCCTGCTAAGGCTAGGGGCCCGCCCCGTCGAGAGGCCTGAATCGTTGACAGACTTGGGCCTCGGGCCCCATCCTGGACCACGCTCACGAGTGAGGAGGCGGTAGATGAACTCAGGATCCCACCAGGACGAGATCGATTGCCCCGCCTGCCCTGGCAAGTTCCCGGTCGAAGAGCTGCTGAAGCTCGGACAGGTCAGGTGCCCCAACTGTGGGCAGAGATGGCGCGTACGCACGCAGGACGTGCCGGGGGGACGATTCCTGATAGACCTGAGACCCCCTCAGGACTAGGAGGGGACGGCGGGGTCCCGGTGCATCAGGGCGTGGGGCGAGGCGGAGTGGGGAAGCTTCGTGCATTCTCCGGCCACCTGGGGACGGACCGGGTGATCTCAAGCAATCCCAGCCAGCCCCGTGGCGCGCCCAAGAATGTATCCTATCTCATGGGAAACGCCGCCGTCGCACCCCCACACTCCTACCACATCAGCGGCAGCTCTGTCGGCGTGACTGCCCGCGTTGATGCTCAACCGGCTCCGGCCCATCTTTCCCACACGCGATCTACTTGTTAGCACGATAGCCCAGAGCCAGTCAGCTCGTCGGCGAGTTGGCCAGCTCGCCAGCGAATCAGGACCCCGAACACCCGCGACGGAAGCGCGATGGAACTCAGTGACTATCAAGAGCGTGCACACGTAACGAGCCTGAAGACGCGCTACGGCGAGCAGGAGCCGATGGGCCGCCTGCTCTACCCCACGCTCAAGCTGGCCGGCGAGGCGGGAGAGTTCGGCGAGAAGGTGGGCAAGCTCCTGCGTGACAGAGGCGGCAGGATCAGCGCCGAGGACAGCGACGCGTTGGCCGACGAGCTCGGAGATGTGCTCTGGTACATGGCCGAGGTCGCCACCGTGCTCGGCGTGAACCTGGACGACGTGGCGCAGCGGAATCTGGAGAAGCTGCGAAGCCGAGCAGAACGAGGAATGCTGCAAGGCAGCGGCGACAACCGTTAGTCAGCCGCAGCGATCGCAGCCTCCACATCGCGACCGGCCCAAGTGCTCGCCGAAATAGCGAAGCAGGTAGCGACGCCGGCAGCCGCCCTGATAGGCGTATCGCTCCATGCGCCTGAGCTTTTGAATCTCCAGCGCTCGGCGCGCGGCGACACGCTCCCAGTCCACGGGCAGTGCCTCGACGGCCAGCTTCAGGTCAGAGGGCACATAGCCCGAGCGGAGACTGTCGTCGCGCCAGCCGAGGATGCCCGCCTGCTGCAGCGCATCGAGCGCCGCTCGCGCCGTGGCGAAGTCGCCGCCGGCCCAGCGGGCGATCTCGCGACGCGAGAGCCGAAACTGTCGGCGCTCGCCCTGGGCTGAGGCTCGGGCCAGACCTGCCAGGACCGGAAGAACCTCGGGTGGGTCTCTTCCCCCGCTCTCGCGCTCGATCAGGTCACGCACTTGTGCCGGGCTGGCGATCCAGCGGACGGTGCAACTGGAGCGGGCGGCGGTGTCCTTTACAGCTCCAGCGTCACGAAGGATGCGCAACGCCGAGTGGATCTCGGCTTCGCTCTTCGCGCCCGTCACGCGGTGGGCGAACTGAGCCGGCATGGCCGGTCCGCCGAACGAGCGCACCGCCGCCTGGAGCGCGCGGAACACGGCGCGCACAACCTTTTGCGGGGGATAGGACGAACGGATAAAGAACTCGTGGATGAACCGGTCGCCGTAGCTGTGGAGCAGCAGGCAATCGGCGGGCTCGCCGTCGCGACCGGCGCGGCCCGCCTCCTGGTAGTAAGCCTCCAAGGAGCCGGGCATCTGAAAGTGAACGACGCGCCGGACGTCTTCCTTGTCGATCCCCATGCCGAAGGCGTTCGTCGCCACGACGACCGGCAGACGACCGGAGGTCCACTCCTCCTGGACCCGGGCACGCCGCCCCGTGGGGAGACCCGCGTGATAGGCCGCGGCGTCAACGCCGGCGCTCCTCAGCAATTCTGTCGCCGCCTCCACCACCTTACGCGTTGAAGCGTAGACGACGGCGCTCGCGCCGCTCCCATCGAGGATCGAGACCAGCAGCCTGCCCTTCTCGGTGAGCTTCTCTTCCCGCTGGACGCTCAAGCGCAGGTTCGGACGATCGAATCCGCGCACCAGGACGCGGGCCTCCCGGAGGTCGAGTTCGTCGACGATGTCGCCACGTACCTCCGGGGTGGCGGTCGCCGTGAGAGCGAGGAGCTGCGGGCGACCGATCTCGGGCCAGATCTTTCGCAGCTCCAGGTAGGCGGGCCGGAAGTCGTGTCCCCATTCCGAGACGCAGTGGGCCTCATCGACCGCCACGAGGTTGATCTCCATCTCACGCAGCGCGCGCAGGAAGACTTGGCTGCCGAATCGCTCCGGAGCCACGTACAGTAGCTTCAGCTCTCCGGTCACCGCCCGAGCGAGGCGCTCATCGATCTCGGCGCCGGAAAGGCTGCTATTGATCAGGGCGGCGGCGATCCCACGGCGTTCGAGGGCGGCCACCTGGTCGAGCATTAGGGCGATGAGCGGGGAGACGACGAGGGTGAGCCCCGGGAGGACGAGGGCGGGGATCTGATAGCAGAGCGACTTACCGCCGCCCGTCGGCATGACGATCAGCGTGTCACGACCCCTGAGGACCGAGAGGATCGCTTCCCGCTGACCCGGGCGGAAGTCGTCGTACCCGAAGTATCGCTCGAGGGCGGAGCGTGCCTGCGACCACACACCGCAGGATCGCCCACCGCGATCAAAGGAATCTCAACGGACGCAGCGATCGGCGGCGAATAGTCGGCGGGCGCGGCGGCTGATTGTGGGGCACCGGCAGGGTGCGGCACCTGCAAGCCCAACTGGTGTAAGAAGAAACGGCCTTGCCCGACCGCGCGAAAGACGGCCCGCGCTCCCCCTCCGGAAGGTGCCCTTCGGGCGCCGGAAACCCTGGTAAGAAGCGGCGATAGCCCTGATTGACGGTCCGTACACAAAGTCCCTAATATTGTGGGACGTACGGCGATGACCTTCCCCGCACAGGAGTAGGACCACTGGGCGCACAGTCCAACGGCGCAGCGCTCATCGGGCAGTTTTACGCGGAGCGGAACCGGGTGTATCCCTTGCGGGTCCCTGTGTTGTCGGTCGGCCGCGCGAACGCCAACACGCTCAGGATCAGCGACTCTCGGATCGCTGCCCATCATGTCCGAATAGAGCGCGAGGATTCCCACTTCGTCCTCGAGGTCACGGCAAACGACGCCCCGACCACGCTCAACGGCTCTGAGCTGCAGCCGGGTGACCGCCGGACCCTCAGCGACGGGGATCTCATAGGACTTGCCGACCTCGTGTTCCGGTTTACCGACGATCACGGGGACGGGGTGCTCGGCCGCCTCTGGGTGGTGGCCGGCGTGCACCGTGGCAAGGTCTTCCGAGTCGACAGAGCCGACTTCTCGATCGGCCGCGCCACCGACAACGACGTCCAGTTTCCCGATCGTTCCGTGTCCCGCCACCACTGCCGGATCCGCAGGAGCGAGCGGTCATGGTGGATCGAGGATCTGGAGAGCACCAACGGGACGATCGTCCATGGGGCGCCGCTGTCGGCGCCGGTGCGACTCGAGCACGGAGATGAAGTCGTTACCGGGTTCTCGAGGTTCGTCTTTCAGGAAGGTGATCGCCCACTCGTGAACCTCAGATTGGAGCCTACGCCGCCGTGCAACTGAGACAGCGTCTGTACACCGTGCGAGGTTACCTGAGAGGGCTCACAGCTTGGGCCGTCACCCTCTCGCTGGTCATTCTGTCAGCAGCCGACGCCCTGGGGCAGGCCGTGCCGAAGGCCGGCTACGTCCCGGAAGGCTCGTTCCAGCTCCCCGGTAAGGGGCAGCCCGGAGCGCCAGACCGGCCGGCCGCCGTCGTGCTCGGCCCCGACCGTACCGTCCATATCGCCGACGAGCGGGGGCTGATCTTCGTGTTCGACTCCACCGGCGTTTACCGCAGGAGTTACGGGCAGGGCGACCTGCGGAAGCCCGCGGCCATCGGGATCACCGCGGCCGGCGAGTCGTACGTCCTCGACACCGACCGCAACCAGGTATTCGTCTTCGGTCCGGGCGGCCAACGCGTGCGCACGATTGCGAGCAAGGGCGACCGCGGCGGCCAGCTGGCCAACCCCGTGGACATGGCCCTGGGACCGAGCGGGCACGTCTACGTGCTCGACGCCGGCAGGCGCGGCGTGCAGGTATTCAGCCAGGACGGCCTGTTCGTCCGCGCCGTCGATCTGTCGACGACGTCGAGCCAGCCCGTGTCGCTGGCCGTCGGGAGCGACGGCTGGATGTACATCGCCGATGAGCGGACACCGAACCACATACACGCTCTGCCGCCCTTCACCGATGTGCCCTGGGTCGGGCCAACGCCGCGTGGCCTCGCCGGCCAGATCAGCTTTCGGGGCGCCCGCTTCGAGGAACCGGTCGCCACGGCCGTGAACGAGTTCGGTAGCGTCATCGTCCTCGATAAGGAGGTCGGCCGCCTGTACCGGGTCAACGGCGACCAGCTCATCGGACCCGACGACGTGCTTTACGGCGGCATAGGCACCGGTCGCGGATCGTTCCGCGAGGCGGTGGACATCGCCTTCGCCGGGCCCGACGAGCTGCTGATCCTCGATAGCAGGTTGCGCAAGGTGGAGAGGATCCGCCTGACGACGGAGGAGGGGCTGACGCGCCGCCGCGATCTCGATTTCCCGATCAGGGTGACCCAGGTCGGGACGAGTCTGGCGGGGATGCTCCTCGACGTCGCCGCTGGGCCCGACGGTCGGCCGCGCTTCCTCATCGATAGCGGGGACCGGGCCCTCGCGCTCGTACCGGCGGTGGCGGAGGTGCGTGAGACGGTGTACGGCGACAGCGTTCCTGTTTACCTACACAATCCGGAAGTCCAGGCGATGCTGTTCAGCGGCGACCTCGGCCGGATCGGAGCCGCGGCGCTGACGGACTCGACGGTGGTGATCGCCGACGCGCGTCGCAACTGCTTCGCCATCTACGACCTGGAGGACGGGGCGCCGCTAGGAACTTACGGCGACAATTACCAGGACGACCGCCGGCTCAGAAGTCCGCAGGGAGTAGCGGTCATGGCGGACGGCCGCATCGTGATCGCCGACACGGGCAACAACCGGGTCAAGATCTTCAGCCCCGATCTGGCAAGCCTCGTGGCCAGCTATCCGTTCCCCAAGCCGGTCGGCGTGGCGGTCGACCCCGACGGCGAGATCTACGTCTGGGACGAGGACGGGATACAGGTTGCGCACCTCAACAGTGTGGCGCAGACCTTCGATCCGCTGGAGGGGGGCTTGCTGCCGGGTCCAGTCGCGGCGATCACCTTCGACCAGGCCGGAAACTTCTTCGCGCTCCACAGCGCCACGCACCGCGTCACAATCATCAGGGCCGGCTTTGAGGAGGTCCTCACGCAGCTGGGCGCCGAGCGTGGCCTCGACCGACCGACGCGAATCAACGTCGACCGCGACGGTAACATCTATATCACCGATGAGGGGGCCAAGCGGACGGTGGTCTTCCGCTGGGACGTCCAGTTCCCGCCGCTCGCCGGCTTCGACGTCGACTTCGAGACGGACGCGGCCCTAATGCGCTGGAGCCCCGGGCCGGCTGGCTTCGTCCGCGGATACGAGATACAGGGAGCCGCGGCGCCCGAGGGGCCGTACAGCGCCGTGTTCTTGGCCGATGCCTCGCCGCTACGCATCACGTCCGCGGATGTCCCAGAGCGGCCGCCGCGCTATATCCGGGTGGCTCCCGTATTCATCACCGGCGTGCGCGGTCGAGCATCGAACCCGCTGCCGCTCGCTTACTTCGCGGCGAACCGAGCGTACCAGAATGAGGACTACGCGACGGCCTTGCTCGACGTCGCCGAGACAGACCGGCTGCTCGATGCGGGCGTCATCCAAGCGAGCGACGAGGTGAGGGGGAGGATTCTGTTCATCGCCGTAGGCAGCGCCTACGCACAGGGTGAATTCCAAGAGGCAGTCGAATGGGCGCGGAAGGCGGCAAGCTACCTGGACCGGATCCCTCGGGAGCAGATCATCCAGTTCGACTTCATGATGGCGGAAGTGTACATGCACTTCCAAGACCCGCGGGCAGCCAGCCAGCACATTCTGCATCTCGTTGGCCAGGGTCCGCGTCCCGAGTACTATGAGAATTCTCAGGTGATCGAGCAGTCCTTCCGGGTGTACCGGGGCGTTCGCGACGTCGGTTATCCGGAGGACGGCTTGGAGTACCTGCGCCTCTATCAGGGGTCGATACCTCAGAGCATTCAGTATCTCAAGGACGAGTACGCCGACTCGGTCGTCGTGCTCTCGACGCGTCATCTCCTCGGTCCCGGCTTCCGCTACTGGAACGAGGCGAACTACGGGCAGGTCGTCGCTTTCTTCGAGGACCTGCTGCGGCAGGGGAACCTAATCAGCGAGCAGACGGTGGTGGCGCGCCAGGTGCTGGCCTGTGCCTACTTCGCGTACGGCGACCGGGGGCGCGCCGAGGACACGTTCCGCGAGATCTTCTCCGTAAGACCCGACTTCAACCTCGACCGGGAGATAGCGAGGCTCGGACAACTTTACGGGCTACGGATATACAACCCGGAGACGCAACGCTTCTTCGGGAACGTGAGACCTGGAGCATAGACACATGGCAAGGGGGCCGCTCTGAAAAGGAAGGACTTATTCCTAGGCCGCAGGGTAGCGGTCTACCGGATCGACAAGTTCCTCGGTGAGGGTGGCTTCGCTTACGTCTACAGGGCGCGAGATACGAACCTCGACATCGACGTTGCTCTGAAGATCCTGAAGCCGGCATTCGCCTACGACGAGGTGTTCGAGGAGAACTTCCGGCGCGAAGCCCACCGGGCGGCGAAGTTCCGCCACCCCAACGTGATCGCCATCCACTACGCCGGCAAGGACGACGATATCGTCTTCTTCTCCATGGACCTCTTGGAGACCGGCTTGAAGGATCTGATGGTCGCGGGCAAACCGATGGACGAGGGCGCCATCATCAAAGTCGGGATGGACGTGGCTTCCGCTCTGCAGTTCGCCCACACACACGAGGGCGGGATCGTGCACCGGGACCTCAAGCCCGACAACATCCTGTTCGACCGCCATGGTAACGCCGTCGTCACCGACTTCGGCATCTCCGAAGCGGCGACGAACTACACAGCGGCGACCGGCACGACGGTGTACGTGGGCACGCCGAAGTACATGTCGCCAGAGCAGGCGCGCGGCCATCGGGTCGATCATCGCTCCGATATCTACTCGCTGGGCGTCACCCTGTACGAGATGGCGACGGGTGAAGCGCCGTTCACCGGCCGCGACTGGTTCGAGCTGGGGCGCAAGCACATCGAGGAACTCCCCGGGCTACCGCGGGAAAAGAACGCCGAGCTGGACGCCGACCTCGAGCGCATCGTGCTCAAGTGCCTGCAGAAGAACCCGGCGGACCGCTACCAGAGCGCCGAGCACCTACGCTCCGAGCTGGCGAGGTTGGAAGGGGCAACGCAGCGTACAGTGGTGCTCACCGTCCAGAAGACCGAGGAGGAGAAGACCCCGACGCCGGTGACGCCAGCACCCTCGGTGGCGGCGGCTCAGGAGTCGGAGGCCAGGGAGGCGCAGCGCAGCCCGGCCGACCTGTATGAGGCGACGACGCAGCCGCCGAAGAAGAAGAGCCGCGTCTGGATATGGCTCGCCGCGGCGGCGGTGCTGGCCGGCACCGTTACAGCCTATGCGACGGACCTCGCCGGATTCCGCACCTTCGGCGAGGCTAAGGCCCCCTTCCTCGCCAATCTGCCGGTCATCGGCACCGGCAGCGTCTACGTGACCAGCTTCTACTACGCTGCCGTGGAGGGGGGAGCCGACGTCGAGGATGCCGCGTTCGACATCAGGTTCAGCGCCCCCATCGATCCAACGACCGCCAGCCGTGAGAACGTGAAGCTCATCGGCCCCTCCGCACGCTTGGTGGCCGCCGAGGTCGAGGTGAGGGAGGCTGGCACACGGATAACCGTCGTGCCGAGCGTCCGGCTCGCCTACAACACACGCTACGAGATCCAGATCGGTCCTGGGCTGCTGAGCGCACGAGGCGACCCCATCAGGCAGAACGCCAGGGCGAGCCAACCGGGAGCCGCGTTCCCGTTCAATACGCGCCTCCCACCGCCTGATACCGAGCGCCCGTACCTCTCGGAGAGCACACCGACGCAGAACGCACGCAACGTCTCGACAGGCGCGTCGATCACCCTCAGCTTCAACGAGCTCGTTGACCCGAGTACTGTCAACTCAGAGAGCATACTGCTCCGTGACGCCCAGGGGACTCGACTGCAGATTGGCGTTTTCACGAGCGAGGACGGCCGCACCGCCCAGATCCAGCCGGCGACATCGCTCAGGCCGGGGACTCGCTACGCGCTAGTGCTCACCAACGAGGTCAGGGACCTAGCGGGCAATCGGCTGGTGCCGGACAGCCTCGTCTTCTCAACCCGGGCCGCCCAGCCGACGACCTCGGTCCCGGCTGCTCCCGGTACCATCACCGTGAACGTGATGCCGCCCGAGGCGCGCAACTACGTGAAGTTGCTGCTGGACAACGAGGACCTGGGCTACGTACCGAAGCTCAACGTTGAGGTCTCGTCGCGGGTGGAGCACAACCTGAGGCTCGTAGGGGCACCGCCTTACTCCGCCTTCTCGATGCCCATTCATAGGGAGGCTTTCACGCTCGGTCCCGGGCAGCACCGGGATATCATTCCGGAGATTGGCCCGTTCGGCTGGATCACCGTCACGACGGCTCCCGATGCTCCGGCGGCCGACGTATTTATCGACGGCGAGTATGTGTCCTCCACGCCGCTCGCGGGTTACACTTTACCCTCTGGCCCGCACAAGCTGGAGCTGCACCCGACGCAGGAGAACCTCTCGCGTTACGGGGTGTACACCAGCAACTTCACGGTCCCGAGGTTCGGTGAGGAGAGGCTCACCAATCTGAGACTGCCCGCGAAGTGAGGGAGGAACCGGCACGAATGGATCTCGTTCTCGTCGTCCGTGAAGGCACGCAGGTCGGGCGTGTCTTCACCGTCTCTCAGGGCGGTCGCAAGACGATCGGCCGCGCCCCCGAGTGCGATATCCGCCTGTCTGACCAGGGCGTCTCGCGCCGCCACTGCACCCTCGAGAATCTGGGCGCCGTACTCCGGGTCGTCGACCTCGAGTCGGCGAACGGCAGCTACATCAACGGCCAGCTCGTCGAACGCGGCTCGCTGAGCCCGGGCGACCAGCTGGCGGTGGGCCCGGTTATCCTCGAGTGCCGGGCCAGGCCCGCACGTCCCGACCGGGCGCCCGGGGAAGCCACGCTGGCTTACGGCGAGGAGGGGACCACGACCGTAGTCCGCAAGGTCGTGGACACTCAGTACCCGGGCATGGAGGCGCTGGAGGCTGCCGCCAAACCGGAGGATTTGGACGACCTGCAGCGCGCCCAGCGCAACCTGGCCACCGCCTACCAGGTCTCCAAGATGCTGGCCAGCGCTCCGGGATTGGGGAAACTGCTCGACGGTGTGATCGACTCGATCTTCGCCGCGATCAATGCCGATCGCGCCGCCTTGCTGCTCGAGGACGGCAGCGACGGATCGGACGAGCTGAGCATCGTGGCGGCCCGCTCGCGCACAGGCGACGAGGAGGACCTGGAGGAGATCAGGGTCAGCCGGACCGTGGTGCAGGACGTCCTCGAGAACGCCGCATCCTTAGTCAGCCGCGACGCCAGTGCCGACGCGCGCTACAAGGAGGGGCAAAGCATCATCCAGCAGAGGATCCGCTCGGTGATGTGCGCCCCGGTCTCGACCGACGACAGCGTGATCGGTGTGCTCTACGCCGACAGCCGCAGCCTGACAGGCGCCTTTACGGAAGCCGACCTCGAGCTGCTGGCGCTCATCGGCAACCAGGCCGGTGTCGCCATCCATCGGGCCCGCCTGATCGAGGAGCGACAGGCGGAACGACAGAAGTTCTTCTCAAGCACTATCCGGCTGATCGCCAAGGCGGTCGACAAACGGGACGGCTACACGCACTCCCACTCGGTGCGCGTAGGGGAGTTCGCGAAGAAGATCGCGGTCGAGCTTGGCAAGGAGAGGTTCCCGGCCGAACTCGGGGAGGGCGATGACGCGCTCGAGCTGATCGAGTTCTCGGGCGTGGTTCACGATGTCGGGAAGATCGCGGTTCCTGACGACGTCCTCGGGAAGGCGGGCAAGCTCGAGCCGGAGGAGTTCGAGAAGATCAAGGAGCACCCCATCCACGGGGAGGACATCCTGCGCGAGGCGGAGATCGACCGCGTCAAGGCGATCCTACCGGGTGTGCGCCACCATCACGAGAAATGGGACGGCTCGGGCTATCCCGATGGCCTCGCCGGCAAGAACATCCCCTTTCTCGGCCGCCTGCTGGCGGTCGCCGACGTACTCGATGCCCTGAGCTCCGACCGCCCCTACCGCGAAGCGTGGTCGTTCGACAAGACCGTGGAGACTATCTCGCAGGACGCCGGCAGCCACTTCGACCCCGAGGTCGCCGAGGCTGCCGCCGCGCTTCACCTGCGCGGGGAGCTGGAGGTCCCGCAGGAGCCCCACGAGCCGGATATCGACCTGCCTCCCACGAAGCCGGGGACCGCGAAGAAAAAGAAGCAGGAGTAGTCCCCTTATTCCCGGTCACGACGAATCCAGCGCGCGCCTGGCAGGTGGCGTATCAGGTAATCGATGCGCCCCCTGAGCGCCTGGCCCGGCCGTGCGGGAATCGCCAGAGCGATGATGAGGAGCGCCAGCCCTACGTAGAAAAGCCAGCGCTGGCCGATACGATCGGCGGCCAGCGCCAGCGGAGCACCAACGAAGATCAAGGCAAGCTTCAGCGTTAGCCGGCTACTCAGCGATCCCTCTTCCCTTTCTTCTTCTTCGACGCGAGGAAGCTGCGAACGCCTTCCCGATAGTCCTCCGTCATCCGAGCAAGGGCGTTCATCTCGGCTCCGGCGCGAATCGCCGCCTCGAACGAGTGCCGCTCGGTCTGGTAGATCAGCCGCTTAGACAGCGAGACCGCGCTGGCGCTCCGCCGCGCCAGGTCCTCGGCGAACTCGCGGCTACCTCTCTCGAACTCGTCGGAGGGGAAGACGTGCTGAACAAGTCCGTAGCGCTCGGCCATCTCCGCATCGATTGTCCGGCCCGTCACTACCAATTCGAACGCACGTTTCTCGCCTGCCGCACGGCGCAGCATCGCGATGACCATCGCCGGCAAGAAGCCAATCTTCACTTCCGGGTAACCGAAGCGCGCGTCGTCGGCCGCCAGAACGATGTCACACGCCGTAGCCAGGCCGCAGCCGCCTGCCACGGCGTGTCCCCGCACCGCCGCTACCACCGGCAGCTCGATCCTGCGGAGGATGAGGAACAGATCGCCCAGCGCATCCGCGTCGGCAAGCTGATCCTCGACGCCCGCCTCCATCATCTCGGACAACGCGTTGAGGTCGACGCCTGCGCAAAAATCCTTCCCTTCGCCTCGCAACAGGACCACTCGTACCCGCTCGTCGGCGTCTGCCCAGGCCAGCGCGTCGGACAGCTCATCGACCAGCTCGGCACTCAACGCGTTCCGTTTCTCCGGCCGGTTGAGGCTCATCGTGGCAACGCCGGACGACTCATCGACATCTACGGCGATCGTGCTGAAGCTCTCCTCGTACATTCCGCCTTCTCCAGTCGATACACAGATACCGGGCCTCAACCTCCGAACCAGCGCCGCTCGGCCATGACGGCCAGCGCCAGGATGAGAAAGCCCACGCTTCCCAACACGAGCAACGTCGTCCCAAACTCGCCGAGCTCGAACACCAGCCCGACGATGGCGACAACCGCACAACTGATCAGGAGCAGCCAGATGATCGCGCGCACCAGCATTCAGGCCCTCCGGTCTCTAAGTCAGCCGCCACCTCGAGGCCGCCCCTCGATCACGTCGCCCAGCTCGTCGGGGACCTCGACCTCCATCCGCAGCAGCGCCGCACTGAACGTCTTCGCCTGGGCGTCGGTCCGCAGCGACAGCGTGCCACCACCGCCCAGCGAGTTGTGGAGCAAGAAGTTGAGCGCCATGAGGTTCCGCAGCTCGAAGCGCTCCACCAAACCGTGGCAGACCCCGTTGAAGTGAGCCTTTACACGATCCGCTGTAACCTCTTTAACCAGAATGGGATAGAACTCCGGCCTCAAGGCGATTAGACCTATGTTCGCCGTGTCCCCTTTGTCGCCCGAGCGGGCGTGGGCGATATCGAGCAGCCGCACAATCACCGTCAGGTTTCCCCGCCGTAGGTCTGGCCCCGCAGCCACTCGACACCGGCACCGCCGGCGGCGATCCAGAGGCCGATCACACCGATCATCCCCAGCCAACCGGCGTCCACGCCGACGAACAGACTCGAGATAGCCAGAGCGATGGCGAGGATGCTGAAGAAGCGGACGCCCAGGTAGCCCGCTTCCCCGCTTTTGCGCACGGCGAGTGCCCATGCGGCGGCGGCGGAGACGGCGCCAGCCAGGGCGAGGGCCAGAGCCGCAGGTCCGGCCACGCCTAGACCTTCGAGCAGCGCGGCGACGACCGAGATGGTGGCGCCGGACGGTAGAAGCAGGCTCGGTTTCACAGGATTGGCGGTCATGGTACAACCTCCACTTCGACACGAGTCTGCACCTGGAACTTCGGGATAAGAGCGGGCCAGTAGGCGACCATCTCCTGAACCCTGGGCCGGCCGCCGCCGAACCCGGTGGCGGTGGGCGGCCCGGCCAGAATGAGGCCGGCGATCTCCCGCGTGAATCGTTCGACCGCAGCGCGGTCATTCGAGTGCTTGACGCCGATGCGCAGCTCGACTTCCGGCAGATCGTCGCCAAGCGGGCCGGCGAGCGGTCCGTGGCAGGCGCCCGCACCGAAGTACTCGGTGTGGATCTCATCGAAACGCAGGTCCATGCGCTCGATGCGACCGCGAATCGTGCGGTCGGCGGCTCTCGCCTTCTCCAATGCGTCGGGCCACGAGTAGGCCATGCGGCCGAGGGCTTTGTAACCGGCGAGGTAAGAGACCGAGACCTTGAGCTGGTCGGTTGCGGAGCTGCCGCGCACGCCGTGCACACGAACGCGGTCGGGAGCTTCCTGCTCGAGCTGGATCGTCCGGAAGTCGGCGACGCAGTCGGGTGTGATATACTCCGACGGATCGCCCATCTCGTAGAGCAGCTGCTCGGCCACGGTGGCCACGGTCACACGACCGCCCAGCTTGTCGTGCTTGGTGACAACGAACTCGCCGTCGGCGAACGATTCGATGATGGGGTAGCCGATCTCGCTGTAGTCGATGGCCCGCCAGTCGACACCGGTATTGCCGCCGGTGGCCTGGGCGCCGCACTCGTTGATGTGCCCGGCGACGACGCCGGCGGCGAGCTTGTCCCAGTCGTCGGGCGCCCACCCGTGCTCGAACATCATCGGTGCGTAGGTCAGTGCGGTATCCGTGGTCCTACCGGCGATCACCACATCGGCGCCATCCTTCAGCGCCTCGATGATGGGCGCGGCACCGATGTAGGCGTTGGCCGACCGGATGCGGCCGCGGACGCTCTCCAGCGGCTCACCGGTCTCCATGTTGCGGAGTTCGATCCCGGCCGCGAGCAGCTCATCGATCCGCTCCAGCAGATCGTCGCCGGTGATGACGCCGACGCGTGCCCTCCCGGCCAAGCCCGCGGCAGCCGCGACGTCGAAGACCGCGTCGCGGCAAGAGAGCGGGTTGACGCCGCCGGCGTTGGCGATCACACGGATCCCCCTATCGATGCAGGTGCCGAGGATCCGGCCGATGAGCGGAACGAAATCGCGGGCGTAGCCCTGCGACGCGTCGCGGTTACGCTGCTTCTGGAGGATGGACATGGTGACTTCGGCCAGGTAGTCCATCACCAGGTAGTCGATCGGTCCCGCCTCGACTTGGAGCACGGGGGCCTCGAGCCAGTCGCCCCAGAAGCCCTGCCCGGCGGCAATCCGCGCGCACTCGGCCCGGGCGCTCACGTGAGGAACGACTCGAGCGCTCCGGGAAGGGCGAAGGGACCGATGTGGGGTCCGGGATTCTGGATCGCCGCCCGCAGCGCCAAACTCAGCGCGTCACGCGTCTGTTCGGGCGTGATGACCGCGTCCACGTAGCCGCGGGCCGCCGCGTAGCGGGCATCTAACTGGTGCTCATAGGTCGCCAGCGTCGCCTCCACCTTCTTCTGCGTCTCCAGGTCGAGCTCGCGGCCCGCTTGCTTCGCCTCGTCGATCACCCGACCGTGGACGGCCTGCGCCGCCGACTCGCCCTCCATCACGCCCATGCGGCCGGTGGGCCAGGAGAAGATGAAGTCGGGGTCGAAGCCCTGACCGGCCATTGCGTAGTACCCGGCGCCGCTCGCGTGATTGATGGTGAGCACGATCTTCGGCGCCGTCGCCACCGACATGGCTTCGACCATGCGCGCCCCGGCCCGGATGATCCCCGAGTGCTCGGCGTCCGTCCCCACCATGAAGCCCGACACATCCTGAACGTAGAGCAGCGGTCGGCGGTGCCGGTCACACGTCTCAATGTAGTAGGCACACTTCTCGGCGCTCTCCGTATAGATGATACCGCCGAAGCGAGGCGGCCCGGTCCGGTGGTCCCGCACGATCCCCCGGCTGTTGGCGAGGATGCCCACGGGTATGCCGTCTATGCGGGCGTCGACGCAAATCATCTCGGCCGCGTGTTCCGGCTGGAACTCGCACCACTCGCCCTCATCGACGATCGTCTCCAGCACAGCCCGCATGTCGTAACCGCCCCGGTGATCATCCGGAAGCAGCTCGTAGGCCTCTTCCGGTGCCCGGACCGGCGGCCGCGGCTCCGAGAGTGTTATGGGAATCCCCTGGACCGGCGGCAGGTCGCCGACGTACTGACGGATCGACTCGACACACTGCTCGTCGTTCTCCGGCTCGTAGTGGGCGACGGCGGAGATCTTGGTGTGCGTGTCTGCGCCGCCCAACGTCTCCCCATCCACGGTCTGGCCCGTCGCACCTTTCACCAGGTTGGGGCCGCCCAGTCCCATAAAGCTGGTGCCCTTAACCATGAAGATCACGTCGGAGAGCGCGGGCAGGTACGCGCCGCCGGCGATGCAGTTCCCCATGACCGCCGAGACCTGTGGCACGCGCAGGTAGCGCCGCATGAGCGAGTTGTAGTAGAAGAGCCGCGCAGCTCCGTACTGACCGGGGAAGACACCGCCCTGATACGGGAGGTTGATACCGGAAGAGTCGACCAGGTAGATGATCGGGATACGGCAGCGCATCGCGATCTCCTGAGCGCGGAGCATCTTTGGAATCGTCTCCGGCCACCAGGAGCCCGCTTTCACCGTGGCATCGTTGGCCACCACCACGACTTCACGGCCCTCGACGACGCCGTATCCTGTGACCACGCCGGCGGCCGGGGCTTTGCCATCGTACTCGTCGTAGGCGACGAGCAAGCCGACTTCCTGGAAATAGGAGCCCTTGTCAAAGAGCAGCTCGAGCCGCTCCCGCGCGGTGAGCTTGCCCTCCGAGTGCTGCTTCTCGACATACTTCGCGCCACCGCCCTGCCGTAGCTGCGCTTCGAGCGCGCCAAGCTCCTCCGCCAGGCGGCGCATTCGCGACTTCGACCCCTCCGCCTTCGCAGCCTTCTTCGCCATATTGTACTCGCTGTCGGGCGCTTTGCGCCGCTTGGATTACCCCTCGTCGTCCCCGGCCCGATTCTTCGTGAACCACTCCCGGATATACGCCACGGCATCCGTGGTGGGCGTACCGGGTCCGAAGAGCTGGCCGACCCCCATCTCCTGCAACTTCTCCATGTCCTCGGAGGGAATGATGCCGCCACCCGTCAACAGCACGTGGTCGGCACCCTCCTCGCGCAGCAGGTTGAGGACCCTGGGGAAAAGAGTCATGTGGGCCCCGGAGAGGATGGACAACGCCACCACATCGACGTCTTCCTGGATCGCCGCCTGGACGATCTGTTCAGGTGTCTGGTGCAAGCCCGTGTAGATGACCTCCATACCGGCGTCACGCAACGCCGCGGCCACGACCTTGGCACCGCGATCGTGACCGTCGAGTCCGGGCTTACCCACCAGCACGCGTATCTTCCGTTCTACCATAGCGTTGTGCGATATGAGTGTCGGTCGGGACTCGCGATCGCAAAATACCCGCGCCCTCAGACCGCGGCAACCTTACCGAGCGCCGATCTGAGCTGTTCCGCCGCCGCCTCGGGCGCCGTCGCCACAATACGCACCCCGATGCCCATCTCGAAGCCCGCACCCACCGACTGGCGGGGTATGATCTGGACGTACCAAGGAAGCACTCCCTCAGCATCGTTCCTGAGCGGTGGCGCGTGGAGTATGTAGTTGTAGTCGGGATCGCCCAGTGCCTCGGCGAGGGCCCGCAAGGCGCGCCGCAGGGCGCTTCCCAACTGGTCCAGGGTCTCGTCGTCGACCCCGTCGAAGCGGCGTGGGAGGTAGCGCGGCGCGATCCAGACCTCGTGATCGTGTGCTGCCGCGAACGGC
Source organism: Gemmatimonadota bacterium (assembly GCA_020344215.1). GTDB lineage: Bacteria > Gemmatimonadota > Gemmatimonadetes > Palauibacterales > KS3-K002. Next base: position 2,122,142 of record CP070815.1, on the reverse strand, counting down.
ACGAATGTGGCCAGGCGCTCCGTCCCCTCGACCAACCTTGAGCCGTCCGCTACCTCTTCCTCCACCATCTCGAGTAGCAGCGCCGTCGAACTCTCGGCAGCGTGCGCTCGTGACCGCTCGAGCACATCCGCCACGAACGGCGGCACGAACGGGAGGCCGGCCAGCTGCGAGTGGGGGTGTACGAGCGACGCGTGGGCCAGCCGGCCCTGGTTGCGGAAGACTACCACATGCTGGACCCGCGGATCGGCGGCTGCCGCGGCGAAGCGGGCCCGATAGGCCTGCATGACCTCGAAGACCTCCTCCAGGCCGAGCCCGGCCAGCTCGCGGTCGTGAGCAGGGGTCTCGACGATCACCTCGTGCCGGCCTACGGCAGGTTCGATCTGCCAGAAGCGGCCCAGGGCTTGATGGCTCCCCCCCAGCTGACCAAGGGCTGGGTACTTGTTCTCCACCACCCGCACGCGCCAGCCCGGCCCTTCCCCCGCTCGCCCGCCGGGGATTCGATACAACTCCGCCGTCGTCTTCTCCTCGTTACCGGGACAGAACGGACAACCGCGGTCAATCGGTCGCGATGTCACAGCCTGTAGCGGTTGCTCCGACGGAAGTGGACGCTCTGCCCTGCCAGGCGCGACAATCACGCGCTCGCCGGTGAGGGCGTTGGTCCGGAGGTGGGGTATTCGGTGATCGCTGATCAGTGATCGGTATTCGGTAAATCAGTTTGTCTACGTTAGCGAATCAGCGGAACTTCAATGATAGACGTTCGACGACAGAGGTTGAAACCTCGGGCACGACCTTCGGCGTCCTAAAAGAAGACCGGCTCCCTGAACCGACCATAGATCTTCTCCAGCGCGTGCCTGATCTCGCCGAGCGTCGCATAAGCACGGACAGCGTCTAGTACTGGCTCCATCAAGTTCTCATCGTTGCGAGCCGCTTCAGCCAAGCGCTCGAGCGCGCCATCGACCTCGGCCTGATCGCGGCGTTCCCGCAAGTCGGCGAGCCGTTGCCGCTGCTTCTCTTCGATCTCGGGTCCGATCCTCAGAAGATCGATCGACAGGTCCTCGTTACCGCCGGTGAAGTCGTTCACCCCGACGATGATGCGCCGGTTCGTCTCCACCTCGTGCTGGAAGCGCTCGGCCGATAGGGCGATCTGGCCCTGGAAGTAGCCATCCTCGATCCCCTTCACCACGCCGCCCATCTCGTCGATCTCGGCGAAGATGCGCTCGGCACCCTCTTCCATCTGGTCGGTGAGCCACTCGACGTAGTAGGACCCGGCCAGCGGATCGATCGTGCTCGGCACGCCCGTCTCGTAGGCCAGGATCTGCTGGGTGCGGAGCGCGATGCGGACCGCCTTCTCCGTTGGCAGCGCCAGCGTCTCGTCCAGCGCGTTCGTGTGCAGCGACTGCGTGCCACCGAGTACCGCGGCCAGGCCCTGATAGGCGACCCGGGTGATGTTATTCTCCGGCTGCTGCGCCATCAGCGACACGCCCGCCGTCTGCGCGTGGGTGCGCAGCCGCCAGCTGTCCGGGTCCTTCGCCCCGTAGATCTCTTTCATGTGGCGCGCCCAGATGCGGCGTGCGGCGCGGAACTTGGCGATCTCCTCGAAGAAGTCGTTGTGGACATCCCAGAAGAAGGAGAGCCTGGGGGCGAACTCGTTCACGTCGAGGCCGCGCTTGATCCCCTTCTCCACATAAGTGAAGCCGTTCTTCAGCGTGAAGGCGAGTTCCTGCAGAGCCGTGGAGCCCGCTTCGCGGATGTGGTAGCCGCTGATCGAAATAGTGTTGAACTTGGGCGCGTTGACCGACGACCACTCGAAGATGTCGGCGATGATCTTGAGCGCCGGCTCGGGTGGGAAGATCCAGGCATGCTGCGCCATGTACTCCTTCAGAATATCGTTCTGGATCGTCCCGCGGAATTCTCGGATGTCCACGCCCTGCTTTTCCGCCGTCGCCAGCAGGAAGCAGTAGAGCATCATCGCCGGCCCGTTGATCGTCATGGAGACCGAGACATCCTTTAACGGGATCCCGTCGAATAGCGTCTCCATGTCGGCCAAGCTCGAGATCGCCACGCCGCACACCCCGACCTCGCCTTCCGAGCGCCGGTCGTCGGAGTCGTAGCCCATGAGCGTCGGGAAATCGAAGGCGACCGACAGCCCCGTCTGGCCATGGTCGAGCAAGTACTTGTAGCGCTGGTTGGTCTCCTCGGAGGTGCCGAACCCGGAGAACTGGCGCATCGTCCAGAGCCGGGTCCGGTACATAGTCGTGTAAGGCCCGCGAGTGAACGGGTACTCGCCGGGGAACCCGAGCTTATCCGCGTACGCGGGATCGTAGGTGCCGATATCCAGCGGCGTGTAGAGCGGCTGGACCTCGCACCCCGAGAGCGTGTCGAACAGCACCTCGTCGCGCTTCGGCACCGACCCGTACTTGCCCAGCCACGCCGCACGCTCGCGCCGCAACTTCTCCAGTTCCGCCTTCAGTCCCTGGTTCTCGGCGGAAAGCTCATCAATCGACGGTCTCTTCTTCTCTTCACCCATACCGTTTACTGATCACCGATTACCGTTTACCGACCACTCGTCTCCTTCAGTATCTCCGCCGCTACATCGTACGGTGTCCGGCGCCCCGATTCCAGGTCGGCGCGGGCGGCATCGAGGAGCGCTTCACCGTCGCCGTCACGCCAGACCCGAGTCCTGAGCCCGCGGTCGACCACGGCGCGCACACGCTCCAGCAGCCGCTCTCGGCGACGTTTCGCCAGCTCGCCGGTCTGCTTCAGCCACGCGTAGTGGGCGTCCAGCGTTTCCACGAGCTCCGGGACGCCGTCGCCGTCGTGGCCGACAGTCAGAAGAACGGGGATCTCCCAGCGTGCCGGTCCTTCATCCTCCGCAGGCTGGCCCGCGTCGCCCGTTGCCTGCGGCTTCGCCGCCCGGCGTTTTGCGAGTTCCGTAAGGTCTACGCCGTGATGTGCCGGGACGCGATCGAACACCTGACCCCGGCGAAGGCGCAGGATCGTCTTAAGCTCGCCGGCTGCCCGCGCCGCCTCGGGTCGGTCTGCCTTGTTTACGACGAAGATGTCGGCGATCTCCATCAGCCCGGCCTTCATCGCCTGGATCGAGTCGCCCGACTCGGGAGTCAGCACGACGACCGTGGTGTCCGACGCTTCGGCGATCTCCAGCTCCGATTGCCCGACGCCCACCGTCTCGACGACTACGCGCTCGAACCCGTACGCGTCCATGAGATCGGCGACTTCCCGGGTCGTCGTCGCCAGGCCGCCCTGCGAGCCGCGGCTCGCCATCGAGCGGATGAACACGCCGTCATCCCCCGCCGTTCCAGTCATGCGGATCCGATCGCCCAGCAGCGCCCCGCCGGTAAACGGCGAGGTGGGATCCACCGCCACCACTCCGACTCGCTCGCCGTCTTTCCGCACGACTTTGGCCAGCGCGTAGATGAGCGTGGACTTCCCTGCACCGGGCGGACCCGTGATCCCGATGCGGTGGGCTCGCCCGACACGATCGTGCAGCGCGGTCAACAGGCCCTCGAAGCCAGGCCGGGCGTTTTCCACCCACGAAATAGCCCGGGCCAGAGCCCGGGCCTCGCCTGCTTCGAACGCCTTCAGGAGCTCGCGTTCGCTTGACTTCAGTGCTTCCACACCAACCCCGACTCTTAGGTACTTGTTGCAAGATAACCGATCCTCCAGCCCTCACACAGGGGTCTCGGTGGCGGGAGGGCCACCCGCCCCCCTCCCTCGAGGACTCTGGACCGCGCGCGGAGGTCCTCCCAGGAGACCGGGAGCCATCTATCCGACAGGGAGCCGCCCGAGAGCGACGAGAGATCTGGGGAATGAATACGGGTCAGAGCCGCGGCAACAGAATCCAGCTGGCGAGCCCGAGCAGTAAGAAGAAACCGAAGATGTCGGTGAGCGCGGTGAAGAAAACGGACGATGCGACCGCCGGGTCGACGCCGAGCTTCTCGAGCAAGGTCGGAACGAAGGCTCCGGCAAAGCCGGCGACAACAAGGTTGCCCCACATGGCGAGCAGCACAACGAGACCGAGGTACAGGCTCGCACCCAGCAGGACGCCGGCGATCCCCGCCAAGAGCCCCACAGCCGCGCCGTTCGCCAAGCCCACGGCCAGCTCCTTGAACACCACCCCCCAGGCACGCGCCCGCTCAGGGGATAACGCCAGTCGGCGCACGGTGACGGCGAGGGCCTGCGTGCCCGCGTTACCACCGACGGCCGCGATCACCGGCATGATTGCGGCGAGTATGACGGCACGCTCCACGGTCTCCCGGAAGAGCCAGACGACGGCGGCCGCAACAGACGTCGTCACCAGGGCGAGAGCGAGCCAGGGGAGGCGGTTTCTTACAGCCTGGCCGACGCCGCCGTGCAGGTACTCCTCATCGGAGACACCGGAGAAGCGGAGGATGTCCTCAGTGGTCTCGGCCTCGACGATGTCCATGACGTCGTCGAACGTGACACGGCCGATGAGACGGTCGGCGGGATCGACCACCGGCACCGAGACTAGGTTGTAGCGGGACATCACTCGTGCCACTTCCTCCTGGTCCGTCGTCGCCGGTACCGCCGCCACGGCCGGCTCGGTCACCTGACGTATCGGGGTGGCCGGCTGTGAGATGATCAGATCCTGGAAGGATACGGTCCCACGCAGCCTCCCTTCGCGATCGACGACGAAGACGGTGTAGAAATCCTCGCCCTCTGCAACCTGCCGACGGATCTCGTTTATCGCTTCGCCCACCGACGCGTTCTCCTGAACGGCCACGACGTCGGGGGTCATGATGCCGCCGGCCGATTCCTCATCGTAGGCCAGCAGGTCCCGCAGCTCGTCGGCGTCGTCCAGCGGTAGCTGAGCCAACACCTCACGCTGCTTCTCGAGCGGCAAGTCGCCGATTATGTCGGCGGCGTCGTCGACCGACAGCTCGCCGACCAGTTCGGCGACCCGTTCGGGCTCGGCGATCAGCAGCTCTTCCGGATGCTCCCCCTCCTCCATCTCGGCGAGGGTCTCGGAAGCGAGCTCGTCGGGGAGCACATGGAGTACGGGCGCGCGCTCCTCCTCGTCGAGCAACTCCACCAAGTCGGCTATGTCGCTGGGGTGGAAGGCCTCCAGGTAACGGCGGAGCTCCTCCTTCTCCCCAGCGCCAAGCAGCTGGCGAACCCGCTCGACGCCCGCCTCGAGGACCTGAGCGTCGTCGCTCACCTTACCGCCGCTCCCCTGGCTAGACATCCTTCTTGCCCAGCTCCTGTGCAAGTTCGGGGGTCACAGCACCGGCAGACACCACGAGCTTGAAGCCCTCCTCCACGCTCATGCCAAGGCGCCGCACGTGTGTGCGAGGCATGAACACCATGTATCCCGACGTTGGGTTCGGAGTCGTCGGTAAGAACACTGCGACCGCGTCCGCCTGAGCCGTGTCGCTGATCTCCTTGGCGGCCTCGCTGGTGAGGAACCCGATCGCCCAGCAGCCGGGGCGCGGGTACTCGACCATTACACACGACTTGAAGAACTTGCGATCTTCCCCGACGATCTGCTCGACGATTTGGCTGGCAGCGCTGTAGATCGTCCGCGTGAGGGGGAACTTCTTGAGCCAGCCCCGGCCAAGTGCGATGAACTCGCGTCCCAGGGCCTGGTGCGCCGCCCAACCTACGGCGATCACGATCCCGATCAGCACCACCAAACCGAGCCCGGGGATACGGATGCCGATCACGCTGAACAGGCCTCCGAGGATCCTGTCCAGCCTGGCGAAGATCCACCAGAGGACATACGCCGTCACGCCGACCGGCGCGATCACGACTATGCCGGTCAGGAAGTAGCGCCTGAGGAGTTGCCAGATGGTCTTGTCTTTTCCCATAGCGATTCACCCGGCCTAACTGTACCTAGATGCCGGCATTTCGTCTACGGGGGGCGTGAGCCCTATAGCCTGACCGTGGATCTTGGATGTCGGGCCCTGGTCCTCGGGGTTTCCTCGGGCAACCGGGCGTTGGATATCGGATAGTGGATATCGACTACAATACCCGCGACAGGATGGCTTCCTGGCGCCGGAACATATCGCTCTCCGTTCGCTCCGGCCCTTCAGGGTGGTCGTGACCGAATACGTGCAGTACCCCGTGCACGACGAGCCGCAACAGCTCCTCCCGGAGCCCGACCCCGTATTCCCGCGCCGATTCCTTCGCCACCTCGGGACAGATGTAGACGTCGCCTAGCGGTTCCCGCGGCTCAGCGAGGTTGAAGGCGATGACATCGGTGGCTCCCATTCGCCCGAGGTGGGCCTCGTTCAGCGCCGCCATGGCGGGAGTGTCGAGGAAGGTGATCGAGATCTCGCCACCCTCAACGCCTTCGGCTTCAGCGGTCGCCGCCACCGCCCGTTCCGCCTCGGCCGCCGTCACGGCTTCGGCACTTTCCAACCTGTTGACGTGAACGACGGGGCCGGACGCTGTCACTATGTCCCGGGCACCCCCGGCTCTTCAGCTTCCGCGGCCTGATTGTTATGCAGCGGGTAGTCGAGGCGGTGGTGGTACATGCTGGTGAGCACCTTCACGAACTGGCCCTTGATGGCATCGATCTCGCGCATCGTGAGGGGGGCCTCGTCGAGCTGGCCTTCGGACATCTTGAAACCGACGATCCGGTCGACGAGCTCCTCTATACCTTGCGGCGTCGGATCCTGCAGCACGCGTGCCGCAGACTCCACCGAATCGGCGAGCAGAGCTATGGCCGTCTCCCTGCACTGCGGCTTAGGACCGCTGTAGCGGAAGTCTTTGGGACTGAGCTCGGCCTCAGGATCGAGCGCCTTGGCCTTGTCCCAGAAGAACCCGATCTTTTGCGTCCCGTGGTGCTCGCCGATGAACGCCTTCACCGTGTCGGGCAGCCGGGCCTCCTCCGCCAGCTCGAGCCCGTCATCCACGTGCTCGCGAACGATGTTGGCGCTGGTGGACGGCTTGAGCTTGTCGTGCGGGTTCCGCCCCAGCGGCTGGTTCTCAACAAAGAACTGGGGCTTCTTCACCTTGCCGATGTCGTGGTAGTAGAGGCCGACTCGCGCCAATAAAGCGTTCGCGCCGATCTCGCGGGCGGCGGCCTCCGCCAAATTGGCCACATTGATCGAGTGCGCGTACGTACCCGGGGCCTCCAGCGATAAGCGTCTCAGCAGCGGCCGGTTGACGTCTGCGAGTTCCAGCAGCGATTGGTCCGTCGTGATCTTGGTGAACGACTCGGCCAGCGGGAGGATGCCGGTGGCGAGCAACGCGCAACCCACACCATTCACCGTCCCCCAAAACACGCCGGTCAAGACGCCTTCAGTGTTCTGCAGTCCCATGAGCCCGAGGCTGAAGGCCGCCAGTACGTAAGTACCGGCGATGACGGCGGCAAACGCCCAGGTTTGCGCGCGCCGCCGCACGACCCTTCCGCTCAGCGCCGCCGCTGCTCCGCCCATCACAGTAAAGAAGGGAACGGTTATGCCTGCGAACGGCGGGCGCGCCGTGATCAGAGCGACGAGCACGAACACGGCGATCAGCGCCAGCACACCGTCGTAGAGTGTCGCCAGCGCGAGCGCGGCGAACGCGATCGGTATCAACTGCCAGGCCGCGCCGGTCCTCGAGATCAGCGCGGCCGCACCCGCCACCGCGAGCACGAGGAACCAGATCAGGGTCAGCGAACGGCCGGACGCATAGACATCGGCACGGAAGTACTTGATGACGAGACCGAGGATGGCGAGCAGCAGGACGTTGTAGAGCAAGCCGCCGAAGTTGGCCGGCCATCTCCGGCCACCACCTTGCTCGGCAAGGTAATCCTGCAGGGCGAGCAGGCGCTCCCTCTCCTCCGCGCCAACTCGCTCATGCGCCGCGACGATCCGCTCGCCTTCCAGCACCTCGTACTTGACCGGGTTGACCGCGAGCCGCGCCTGGTTCCGGGTCGCTTCCGTCGCCCCCCGGTTGAGAATGATTGTGGGCCGCGCGAAGCGGACGATGATGTTGTGGAACAAGCGGTGTGCATCGACGCCAAGCTCGGAGGGCGAGCGCGAATCGGCACGCTCGAAGAACATCTCCATCGTCGTGAGCGAATCGCCGCGCACGAGGCTCTCGTCCCTACCCTCGCCCGAGCGGATGATGACACCGCTAGAGACTACGGCGCCGAGATCGGCACCCCGCACCACACCGGGACGCAGCAGCCTTTGGAACGTCGATTCGACCGCCCTCTCGAACTGTTCACGCGACTCGGACCCTACGAGCAGGGCGATCTGGCCCTCAGACGCCGCTATCCTGTGCTGGTCGAGCACGGCGCGCACGGCCTCGCGCTGCTCTTCCTCCACGGTAACCGCAGAGACGGCGGCTGCGACAGTATCGAAGAATGCGGCGGCGGCGGCGGCGGAGCTGTCGGCAAGTTCCGGCCAGTGATCGAAGATCGGCTCGACGCCCGCCGCGGCCTCCGCCCGCGCTTCTGTCATCTCCTCCTCCGACTTCGGGACCGGGAACGTGACCGGCGCGATCACGTCCTCCCGCGCTAGCATTCCTTCCTCGAGTACGACGAAGTCGGGAGCGGAGCCGCCAGGGAAAGCCAAGACGACGACGACCGCCGCTGTCACCAGTAGCAGCAGGCGGTAGGAATCCTTGGATCGCTGCGCGAGCGCCTGCACCCCAGGGCGCCTGGACAGCTCGCGGAGGGAATAGCGCAGCCGAATCGAGGTCTTGCTTATCCGACCCGGGTTCATTCGCTCTCCTGCGAGTGTTCGTTGTTGGGGCGGACCCGTGCGTACGCCTTGATGATATCCTTCACCAATCGGTGGCGGACCACATCTGCCCCCGTCAGGTAGACGAAGGAGACCCCGTCGATGCCCTGGAGGATTCGCTCGACCTCCAGCAGCCCGGAGTCCTCGCGACGCGGTAGATCGATCTGCGTCTTGTCACCGGTGATCACCGCCTTCGAATTCAGACCCAGCCGCGTCAAGAACATCTTCATCTGTAACGTAGTCGTGTTCTGGGCCTCATCGAGGATGACGAACGCATCGGAGAGCGTGCGGCCGCGCATGTAGGCGAGCGGCGCGATTTCCAGTGTTCTGTTCTCCAGCGCTCGACGTAGCTGCTCCGGCGGCATCATGTCGCCCAGCGCGTCGTAGAGCGGCCGCAGGTACGGATCGACCTTCTCCTCCACGCTGCCCGGCAGGAACCCGAGCCGCTCGCCGGCCTCGACCACCGGGCGTACCAGAACGATGCGGCGAACGCGCTTCTTGTGGAGCGCGTCGACGGCCATAGCCACCGCCAAATACGTCTTCCCCGTACCCGCCGGTCCGATGCCGATCACGATCTCATCACGGTTGATCTCATCGATGTAGAGCTTCTGGCCGGCGGACTTTGGTGTGATGATCCTGCGGGAACCCGCCAAGATGATCTTGGTGGCCTCAAGGGCGCTGGGTGCCAAACCCTCGCTCTCGGCCACGACATCGGCGAAACGCTGTATGTCGCTGACAGAGAACGGCGTCTGCATGCGGGCACGATCGATCATGTGCTGCGCGATGGGCACACAGCGCTCCACGTCGGCGAGTGCACCCGAGAGCACGAGCGCATCATCCCTCAATACGACACGGCATCCGCAGATCCCAGCCAGTTCCTGAAGGTTGGCGTCGTTCACCCCTGCCAGGATGAGCTGGTCCGCGCCCTCTGCGGGGATACGGTGCTGAACTATCTGCGAAGAGTCCGTTGATTGATCAGGCATGTACTCTTTCAGCTAAGCTTGATCCCTAGTTCCTTCAGATCTTTATCGGCCATGGGCGCCGGAGCTCCTTCCATGAGCGCCCGGGCAGCCGTAGTCTTGGGGAACGCGATGACCTCCCTCAACGATGACGCGCCGGCTAGGTGCATCACGACGCGATCGAGACCGATGGCAAAACCGCCGTGCGGGGGCGCGCCGTACTTGAATGCCTCCAGCAGGAACCCGAACTTGCGCTGGGCTTCCTCCGGCCCGATGCCGAGCACCGCCAGTACGCGGCGCTGCAGGTTGGGCTCATTGATACGTATGCTGCCGCTGCCGAGCTCCGAGCCGTTGTAGACGAGGTCGTAGGCGCGTGAGCGCACGGACAGCGGATCATGCTCCAGCTTATCGAGATCCTCGAGATTGAGCCCGGTGAACGGGTGGTGGCTCGGCACCGGATCATCGCTCTCCGGCTCGCGCTCGAAGAGCGGAAACTCCGTGACCCAGAGGAAGCGGTCCCCCTCTTCCACCGCCCCCATCACCGACCCGAGGTGGCGCCGCAGGGCGTCGAGGGCCGGGTTGGCCAGATCATCGGCGCCAGCGATCACCACTATGAGATCGCCGTCCAGCGCCTCGAGCCGCTCCCTCACCGCCGCCAGCTCCGGCTCTGCCAGCTTCGGCCCGAAACCGCCCTGGGCTCCCGAGCCACTGAGCTTGGTCCAGAGGGCGCCCGGCGCTCCCCCGCTCTGAGCCACCTTGTCCAGCTCGTCCAGCGCCTTCCGGCTGAGCTGCGCGCCTCCCGGCACCCGGAAGCCGCGCACCCGCCCCCCACTCTCGACAGCGCCGCGGAAGATGCGGAATTCACTCTCCCGCAAGACCTCGCTCAGATCGCGCAGCTCCCACGCGATGCGCAGGTCCGGCTTGTCGCAGCCGTATCGCTCCATCGCGTCGCGGAAGGGCATGCGCAGGAACGGCTGCTCTACCGTGCGCCCCGCGACATCCCGCCACACGGCAACCATGACGGTCTCGATCGCCGTCCAGACGTCCTCCTCGCTGACGAACGACATCTCGAGGTCGAGCTGGGTGAACTCGGGCTGCCGGTCGGCGCGCAAGTCTTCGTCCCTCAGGCAGCGGGCGATCTGGAAGTAGCGATCGAAGCCTGCGACCATCAGGATTTGCTTGTAGAGCTGCGGCGACTGGGGTAGCGCATAGAACTCGCCGGGGCTCACGCGGCTGGGAACAAGGTAGTCGCGTGCCCCTTCGGGGGTCGGCCGTGTCAGCATCGGCGTCTCGACGTCGATGAACTCCAACTCGTCCAGGGTGCGGCGGATCGACTGGAAGATGCGATGTCGCAACACGAGATTGCGCTGCATCTCCGGCCGGCGCAGATCTAGGAACCGATAACGAAGCCGCAGTTCCTCCGAGGACAGCTCCTCGTCGGCGCCGTAGGCGACGAGGATCGGCGGTGTCTCGGCCGGCGCGAGCTGCGCGATGGCCTCTGCCTTCACCTCGATTGCCCCAGTCTCCATGTCCGGGTTGACCGCCTCCGGCGGCCGGGCGACGACCTCGCCCTCGACGGCGACCACTACTTCGGAGCCCAACCGCCGCGCCCCCTCCATCGCCGCCTCGGACAACACGTCGGGATCGCAAGAGACCTGCACGACGCCTTTGCGATCACGCAAGCCGATGAAGACGAGGCCGCCCAGGTCGCGACGCCTGTGTACCCAGCCGGCGAGGCGAACCCTCGTGCCAACATGCTCGGCACGCAGCTCACCCGCCATATGAGTTCGGTAAGAGGTGCTGTAGAGCGAATCCGACATGCAATAAGCCAATTGCTAAGGGTGTGGGATCTCAGCCCAGGCGACAGTCACCCGCTGCGGAGGGGAAATAACCGGACGTGAGTCTGAGTGACGATCTCATATGGTTCGGCGACCGAGTGCGGCGATACTCAGATCGCGCGCTCAGCGTCTTCCAGTACCTGGAGAAACCGCCCCGCGTCCTCAACCGATACCAGCCGCTTACGCAACGATTCATCGCGCACCAGGCGGCTGATGCGGCTCAAGGCCCTGACCTGTGAGCCCGCCGCCGCCTCGGGACTCAGTAGCAGGAAGAGAAGCCGCACGGGTTCGCTATCCAACGCGCCGAAATCTACCGGCTCGCGGCAGACACCGGCTGCCATCACCATTGCCTCCAGGCCGCCCAGCTTCGCGTGCGGGAGCGCGACCCCCTCGCCGATGCCCGTACTCAGAACCTCCTCCCGCTCCCAGATGGCCTGGTAGACCTCATCCCGCTGCGTTGTGAGCCCCTCCGAGCTGGCGACAAGGTCGACAAGCTCCAGCAGAATGCCCTCCTTGTCGAGGCTATCCAGCGGCACCTTGACGCGCTCGGGTGCGAGCAGGTCGCTGACCCGAATGACGTTCAACCCTGCGGCGGCGCTCTCCGCCCCGCCCTGCGCGCTCGCTTGCGACATCTACGGTACCGGTACTCAAAGTAAGACCCAAACGTGTAAGATATTAGCACCGCTGAGGCCCATCAACAGAGCCAGGCGGTTACTGCAACAACGCTGCAGCCACCTTACACGCGGGCGCCCGGGGAAGTCGTCCGAGCGCAGTCTGGAGCGCCCCGCTACCCCGGCCACAGACGCTTCGCCGCCCGCTTCACTCGGTGCCACCAGGTGGTCCCCTCTCCTATCTCCTCTCCCACGTTGGGAAGCTCACCGGGGTGGGCCCAGTCGGCACCCAAGACCACCGTGACGTCGAGGTAGAGGTTGCGGTCGGGCTCGTGGACGACACGGTGGAGCCCCAAGGCGTCTGCGACGCGCCGGGCCGGCTCCAAATCGTCAAGCCGCGCGATGGCGACCGAGCTGTCCCGGTCGAATGGCTCGAGGTTGCCGTAATAGACCACGTCGAAGTCGAGCTCGCGGAGGCGCTCGGTGGCACGCTCGGCCAACCTGTTCACCCCCACCCCGTTGAGAACCTCGACGCGTATGCGCCGTCCCTGCCAATGCCCCTGAGGCGGCTCGACTGACAGCGGCGTCTCGCGCCGGATCTCGAGCCACAGCGAGGCCGTGAAGGCGCCGACGACCAGGAAGACAACGGCGAGGACGACGGTCTGCAGCCGACTGTTCACTCGCCCTCCTGCAGCTCGTTCCAGAAGGCGACAGTCTCGTAACGAAGCGGCATCCCGCGCCTCAGCGTCTCGGCGATGCGGAGAGCGCAAACCCGCTTCAAGGCCGGCTCGGGTCTATGAGGTAGCCGGGCGCGCAAGGCTGCGTTCTCCGCCGGGGCAAACGGCCTCGTCGGCTCGAGGTAGTCTGCCAGGTAGAGATAGCGACCGAGCGGGCCGAGGCCCCGGTTTCCCAGAGGATGGTACCTGATGGCGTCCAGGAGCTCCCCGTCGGCCACACCCTCCGCCCTCAGTCGCTCGGCGGCAGCCGGCGCGTGGCGGACCGGCTCCGGGTAATCACGTGCATCCGCGGCGAGCGTCCCTGCAGCCGCGTCACGGAGCGAGTCGTGCAGCCAGCCGGCCGCCGCCCAACGTGTGTGATCGTGCTCGTCGAGACCCAGTTCCGTCGCCCAGCGCGCCAGCAGGTTCGCCACCGACGCGAGATGAGGCATCCGCGCCGGCCGCACCTGGGCCCACTCGGGCAGTTCGCCACCTGCGGCGGCGACGATGAGCGGGTGCAGTTCGAGACGCATCATCGGTGCGGTCGATCGCTCCGCCTGCACAGGCGGATGCACATATCCGGCGATGCTCCGACGCGCAGAAGGGGGGTCAGACGGGCTTCAGGGCGCCGTTACCCGGAGGCTTCGCTTCGAGACCCGGTTGCGCTCGTCGACGAAGACGACGCGTGGCTCATGCCCCACGACCTCCGACTCGTCGTAGTGAGCGTAGCTGATTAGGATCACCTGGTCCCCTGCCGTGCCCAGGCGGGCGGCGGCCCCGTTCAGGGCCACGGCGCCCGAGCCACGCTCGCCCGGTATCACGTACGTCTCGAGTCGCGAGCCGTTGTTGATGTTCACCACCTGGATCCGTTCGTACGGCACGAGGTCAGCGGCTTCGATCAGATCTAGGTCGAGCGTGAGCGAGCCCTCATAGTAGAGGTTCGCTTCCGTTACCGTCGCGCCGTGTATCTTCGACTTGCAGAGTTCTCTTCGCATCTCACACTCAATCATCAATAACCCACATGCCGAGACCGTTTGATCGACCAGGGGTTATATTCCGTTCCTAGCACCGGAAATATACGCGATTCCCTGCCCTAGAGTAGCTCTGCCAGCCCCCGGTCCGGCCGCCCCAGCCGTACATTGTCGATAAGCCGGGTCGCGCCGACGCGAGCCGCCACCACCACCACAGTCCCCTCCTCCACCCGTTCCACAGGTGCGAGCTCGTCGGCGGAGACGACCTCGGCGTATTCCACCTCGACGCCGGCGGCTTCCAGGATCTCGACAACGCCCGAGCGAATCAGCCCCGCGTCACGCTCGCCGGATTGGAAGGCCCTCACCGCAGCGGCCAGGGCGCGGGACAGGCTCAAGGCCCGTCGGCGGTCCGCCTCGGACAGATACTCGTTGCGGGAGCTCATAGCCAGGCCGTCCGGCTCCCGCACCGTCGGCGCCACCTCGACGCGTATCGCCATATTGAGGTCCGCCGCCGTCTTCGCGATCAGGACGGCCTGCTGGAAGTCCTTCTGTCCAAAAACGCCGATGTCGGGTTGAACGATCCCGAACAGCTTGCTGACAACGGTGAGCACGCCCTCGAAGTGGCCCGGGCGGCTCAGGCCGCACAGTCGATCGGCGAGCCGCCTGGGTGTGACGGCCACGGTCATCGCGCCTGGGTAGAGCTCGCGGTCGTCAGGCGCGAACACCAGGTCGACGCCCCGTTCCTCCGCCAAGTCCAGATCGCGCTCCAGGTTGCGGGGGTAGTGATCGAAGTCCTCAGACGGGCCGAATTGAAGCGGGTTCACGAAGATCGACATGACTACGTAGTCTGAGAGCTCGCGGCATCGGTCTACCAGGCTGAGATGGCCCTCGTGAAGGAAGCCCATTGTCGGCACGAGCCCGACGGTGCGCCCGGCGCTACGGGCCCGTCTCACCTCTTCTCTGACCTCTGAGATCGTTCTGACGGTTTTCACGGCAGGTAGGCGCGGCAGCTCACTCGTACGAGTGCTCGGGCCCGGGATAGTTGCCCTCCTTCACATCGCGCACGTAGGCGCCGACCGCCTCGCGGACGCTCGTCGCCAGCCCGGCGTAGCGCTTGAGGAAGCCGGGGCTGAATCCTTCGTTCAAACCCAGCATGTCTGGGAGGACTAAGACCTGGCCATCGCACTCAGGGCCGGCCCCGATCCCGATGGTGGGGATGGGAACCGAGCGGGTTATCGTGCCGGCAAGCCCTCTAGGCAGCATCTCGAGCACGATGCTGAAGCACCCCGCGTCGACCAGGCGCGCGGCGTCGGCCAGCAGCCGCTGCTGCTCGTCCTCCGCCCTGCCGACGAGCCGGTAGCCACCGAGCTTGTGCACCGACTGTGGCGTGAGGCCCAGATGACCCATCACGGGGATACCCGAGTCCACGAGCCGGCGGATCGTCCGCGCGATCTCGGCGTGGCCACCTTCCAGCTTCACCGCCTGGGCGCCCGTCTCCTGTAACACGCGGCCGCAGTTGCGGATCGCTTCTTCGGCCGAGATCTGGTAGGTGAGGAACGGCATGTCTACGACGAGGAGCGCCCGCTCGAGTCCCCGGTGTACCGCCTTGGCGTGGTAGATCATCTGGTCGAGGGTGACTGGCAGGGTGGAGTCTTCGCCCGCGACGACCTGGCCCAGCGAGTCGCCTACCAGCACGCAGTCGACGCCGGCCTCATCGACGAGCCCGGCCATCAGGTAGTCGTAAGCCGTGAGCATGGCGATCCGCTCGCCGCGCTGCTTCATGGCGACGAACTCGAGCGTCGTCACCTGGCGCCGAGCTTTCTTCTGCCCTGGGGGTTCCTTGGCCATCACAGATCGGATGTTAGCCCCGCCGATTTGGAGGTGTCAAACCGGAGGGCCGCGATGACGGAGGGGCCGCACTCGCCCGTTGTGCTACCGGCCGACTATGTGCCCCCGCCGCCCCGCTCGCTCAGGCGACGTAGTCGGAGACCGTGATGCTGTACTTGTCGGGGTCGGTCGTTTTCACGATGGTGCGCAGCGGACGCCCGGTCGCCGGGTCTTCATCCGATAGGTCGACCAGGGGCGGCTCCGGTAGCTTCCGACCGCTGGCATCCGAGACGACCCTCACCAGGGGACGGTGCAGCTCTTCGGGGTTCGGGCTCGGCGCCACAACCACAGCCAACTCGCCCGTGTCGAGGATGCACAGCGTTCCGACGGGATAGATACCCATCATGTTGACGAAGGCCTTGACCACGGTGGAGTCGAAGCCGCGGGATGGGTTGTCCCGCATCTCGCGCAGCACCTCGTCGGGAGGGAACGGAATGTACTGGTAGCTCCGTTTGCTGGTCGCGGCGTCGAAGGCATCGGCCACAGCAACGATTCGCGAGAAAAACCCCATCCAGCGATCGCGGACCACCCTCGGGTAGCCGGTGAAATCGGTGCGCATGTGATGCTCGTAGGCCGTGAGCATCGCCCTGTAGGGCGGCTCCTCGAACCCGTGCAGGTCGAAGAGGAGGATCAACCCGAACTCCGGGTGCTGGCTCATGACCCTCCACTCCTCTTTGTCCAGCCGGCCCTCCTTGTTCAGCACGCTGAGCGGCACCCGCGACTTGCCCACATCGTGGAACAGGGCACCCAGACCGAGATCGAAGAGCTGTAGCCGGCTGAACCCGAGCTTCTGCCCGAGAGCCACCGAGAGGATGCAAACGTTCACCGAGTGGGTGAACGTGTACTCGTCGTAGTCGCGGAGCGTCGTCATGCCGAGCATGGCGGCTTCGTCGTGGAGCACCTGGTCCACGATTCCCAAGACGACGCGCTTGACGCGCCGACCGCTCCAGGCCTTACCTAGCCGAACACTGGTCATCACATCCTTGACCACGCTGACCGAGCGTGCATACGTCCGCCGCGCCGCTTCCTTGGCCTCTTCGCTCAGGCTCAGTGCTTCGACCAGCGCTGCCGGCGGCCCCACGCTGATGTACTCGACACCCGCCTGCTGTATGCGCTGCTGGACCGCCTCCAGAGTCGCTTCCGGGGTCGCCTCCGGCTCCTGAACCAGCAGGGATAGGAACGATGTCCACTCGCGGATATCGACCGCTGGATTGATGTCGATGCTGCCCACCCCGTGCACCTCCAACGACTTCCGCACGAAGACGAAGCTGGCGTAGTTGCCGAGATCGAGTCTGACCCGCACGTCGTTGAAGAAGACGAAGTCGCCGGCGAGGCGGAGTTGCACTCGCCCTTCCCGGTTCAACGGTATGCGCACCGTCGCCTCCACCTCGGCCAGTGCCCGCTGCACCACCTGGTTCTCGAGAGGGTAGAGCCGCAGCGAGCGCATGGTCGCGTACAGCGCCGCCAGAACCTTGCGCCCCTCACCGCTCAGTAGGGCGCTGGTATCCTGGATTAGGCCCTCTTCACCTCTCATCACCATCATCATCCGACTCGTCCTCCTCGGGCTCGCGCCGCGCCGCGTGCACGGCGCTCAGGACCATCGGGTCCTTGTCCGTCTCCGCCACATTCAACTCCATATCGGCATCCCGGCCGCCTACCAGGCCCAGCGCCCGAGCGGCACAGGCGCGCAGCGGGCTTGGGTACTTGAACCAGAGAAACCGCCGCCCGTTCAGCATGCGGCTCAGCAGACGTATGCCCTTGTCTCCTGCGGCGCGGGCATAGGCCTCGAAGAAAGCCAGTTGCTCTGTCAGGTCCCGCTTGCGCAGCTCGTTGCCTTTGACGAGTGCCTCAAGTTGCTGGGCGCCCGGGCTGTATTTCAGCCTCGCGATACCCTTCGCCGCCGCCACCCGAACCTCGCGGCTCTTGTCGGTCAGCGCCCCCATCAGCGGCCCTCCCGCCATCGAGGTCCGCAAAGCGACCAGCGCCTCCACTGCGGCCAGCCGTACCTCTTGCTCCTCCCGCTTCAGCAAGCGGGATATCGGATCCGCCGTGCCGGCCATCTTCAGGCGGCCCGAGATCTTCGCCGCCTCCGCCGCTACCCGTGGGTCATCCGCCGAGATGAGGCCCGGCATCAGCTTCGGGTTCATCGACGCGAGCCGGTCGAGCGTCGCCATGAGCTGTTCGCGAGCCTCCTTCCGCACCACCGTTGGGACCGCCTGGATGAGCACGATGACCGCCTCCGGCTTCAGCGCGCCCAGCAGCGTGGCCAGCGCCTCGCTATTCGGGTCGACCGTCCCGTCTTCCAAGATCCGGACGAGCTGCTCGAGCACAATCGGCTCGCTCAGCTCGCCGATGATCGCGTCGACTTCCTGGGCCATGGTCGGGTCACTCGCCATCATCCTGTCGGCGATCCCCTTCAGCTCGCCCACGATGAAGGATGCCTGGCTGAAACTGCCCTCCGCGAGCACACGCGGAAGCATCTGGCGGAGGATGTCCACGATCTCGGCACGGCGCTCCTCGTCACCCATCTCGTACTGGTCGAGAATCGCGACCATCACATCCCGCTTCGTCGGTCGCTCCCACTCGCGATGCAACTCCTGCTGGAGGTGCGCCACGTCCGTCTCGTCCAAGAAGTAGAGCGACGGCTCGAAGTCCTCGCGCAGCTGCGGCGTATGGAGCTCGGGCGACAGCTCCAGCTCGGGCAGCGCCGGGAGCGTGTCGTCGGCCTGCGACAGGTCGGGTGTGGGGACCGGCGGCTCGTCGCCCAGAACGTCGACGTACTCGTAGCGGATGAAGCTGAAGTCGCAGTTCCACATCAAGGTCAGGAGGTCGTCCTCGTCCTCCTTCAACGTCTTGGAGAGCCGGAGCACGTCGATGAACTGGCGAAGCTCATCCTCCTCAACGCCGGGTAACAGTTCCACGCGCCGGATACCGTCCCGGTAGAGCTGGAAGGCCAGGTTATCCTGTCCGCCCAGCTTCTCCCGGTACACCGTGCTGTCGAGCCAACGGAGCTCGCTCTCGTAGACCGTGAAGTTGAGCGACGGCACCCGGTCCCAGATCGTCGTGATCCGCTTCTTGAGGTCCTGGACGAACTGGTGGAGGAGCGGATTACCCTGAACGTACAGCTGCGCGGCCCGGACCGTCTTCACGAACGCCGTGAGGAACTCCCGGACTTCCGTGTCGAGAGCGCCATCCCCCGGAACCAGCTCCTCCGCCGGTTCCGGGCCGACCTCCGCTTCAATATCGGAGTCGAAATCGGGCAGACCATTCAGGACGTCTTCGTCCATCACAGTTTCCCTCTCGGCAGCATGCCGTCCTCGGTTCCTATCGTGTACACCGCCAGGGGATTGGCCCGCGACTGACAAGCTTCCGGCGACACGCCTCGTACATGACGGTCTGGAACTCGCGGACAAAGGCAGGGGTGGGCGTCCGGACCGACAACTGCCAATAATATAGTGCGTTACCCCCTCTTCGTCACCCAATCCAACCGGTCATGCCCAGCGCCGGCGCCTTCTGCCCTTTGACCCCCGTTGGCAGGCCCAAGTTCCCGCTCCCTCGCGGGCCCAGCGACGCGGTGATCGGTCGCGGCGAGGAGGTGACCGGCGCCGAGCGCCGGCCCCGGCAGCCGGCACCGGGGGTTGCGCTTCGGTGCCTTTTCGGGTATTGTAGTTTCGGCTCCTGTTCGGGAGACCCCGCGCAAGCCGTCGCGCGCAGCAGCGACAGCACAATGGAGGCGTCATGGCGCTCACCAAGCGGCAGCGAGAGATCCTCGACTTCATCGAGAGCTTCATCCAGAACGCCGGTTATTCGCCGAGCTTTGAGGAGATCGCGGGATTCTTCGGCTACCGGTCGCTGGCCACGGTGCACGAGCACCTCTCCAACTTGGAGCGCAAGGGTTACATCCGCAGGAACTACAACGAGAGCCGCTCGGTCGAGCCGCTGGAGACGGCGCGCCCGAAGGCCGCGGCCGCCGGGCTCCCACTGCTGGGGCTGGTTGCCGCCGGCGTTCCGATCGAGGCGATCGAGGACAACGAGACGGTCTCGGTCCCCGAAGACATGCTACCCGGCAAGGGGCCCCACTACGTGCTGCGTGTGCGCGGCGACTCGATGATCGACGACCAGATCCGCGATGGTGATTGCGTGGTCGTCCACGGTCGTGAGATGGCTGAGAACGGTGAGATGGTGATCGCGCTGGTGCGCGGCGATTCCGCGACCGTGAAGCGTTTCTACCGCGAGAGCGACGGACGCATTCGACTTCAGCCGGCGAACGAGGACCATGCCCCGCAGTACTACGAGGAGGAGGATGTTCAGGTCCGCGGGGTCGTCGTCGGCGTCATACGCAGGTATTGATTCGCCCCCTCGTCCCCCACCCACAGTCAGCGGCGCCAACACGAAAGGGTCCGCTTGACCCGCTCGAGCGGCCCCGGTAAGTTGGCGACCGTGGCGCGGTCGGAGCACCACACGGGTTACTGGCGAGTCAAGCTCGTCTTGCACTACGAAGGCCGGGACTTCCACGGATGGCAGATTCAGGAAGACCGGCGCACGGTGCAGGGTGAGCTTTCTGCTTTATTGCGTCGCATCTGCGGCGAAGGCTCCCGTAAGCTCACTGCCGCCGGTCGCACCGACGCTGGGGCCCACGCGACCGGCCAAGTGGCGAGCGCGCTGATCCCGGTACGCTTCGACGAGGGTGAGCTGCTCAGGGCGCTCAACGCGCTGGCGCCGCCGGACCTGTGGATCGCTTCCGCCGAGCGAGTTCCGGACTCCTTCCACCCGCGCTACGACGCTGTCTCGCGAACGTACATCTATAGAGTAGGAGTGGACCACAGGTCCGGTTCGCCGTTTCAGGCGCCGTGGTGCTGGCCGCTGGGCCGCGCCCTGGACTTAGAACTGATGGTCGACGCCACGCATTGCATCATCGGCGACCATGACTTCAGCGCCTTCGCCAAGTCGGGCCAGCCGCTGCGGGGCGTTCGTTGCGAGGTGCTGGCTGCCGAATGGAGCGTTGCGCCTCAGGCCGAGGGGATCCTCGAGTTCGAGATCACTGCCGACCGGTTCCTCCACCGGATGGTTCGGTACCTGGTGGGCACGCTGGTGGAGATCGGCCAGAGGTTCCGGCCGGTCGATGACATGGCCCGCCTGCTGGGCGTCGAGCCGGGGGTGAAAGCGGCGCCGCCAGCGCCGGCGCAGGGTTTGTTTTTGGCGCGAGTCGAGTATAGTACAGACTACACGGAGGATAGAGCGAGGGGTCAAGGGGGTAGCGAATGAAGATCTTCATCGACACAGCCGATATCCAGGAGATCCGCCGGGCCGCCAGAGCGGGGCTTATCGACGGAGTGACGACCAACCCGTCGCTCCTGTCGAAGGTGGTGGGAGACGCTAACATCGCCGACTACATGAAGGAGATAACCGAGGTGGTCGCCGGGCCCGTCAGCTTGGAGGTTCTGGCCACCGACTCCGAAGGCATGTTCTCCCAGGGGCGGGACCTCGCTAGCCTCGCCGACAACGTGGTGATCAAGGTCCCGCTGACCGAGGACGGCCTGGTGGCCACGCGCCGACTGCGTGCCGAGGGCGTCGGTGTCAACGTTACCCTGTGCTTCTCGCCGTCGCAGGCGCTGCTGGCGGCGAAGGCGGGCGCGACTTTCATCTCGCCGTTCGTCGGTCGACTCGACGACATCTCGCACCAGGGAATGGAGCTGATCGCTCAGATCCGCGAGATTTACGACAACTACGGACTCGACACGGAGATCCTCGTCGCCTCGATTCGCCACCCCCTGCACTTCGTTGAGGCAGCGATGATCGGAGCCGATGTCGCCACAGTGCCGCCGGCGGTGCTCTGGAAGCTCCTCAACCACCCGCTCACCGACCGCGGGATCGAGGCCTTTCTGAGGGACGCCGAGAAGGCGAACATCGAG
This sequence comes from Gemmatimonadota bacterium, assembly GCA_020344215.1. Lineage (GTDB taxonomy): Bacteria > Gemmatimonadota > Gemmatimonadetes > Palauibacterales > KS3-K002. The sequence goes on along the minus strand of CP070815.1, from coordinate 2,100,534 downwards.
ATACCCAGCACCTAGGAGGCGCGAGCATAGCTGCACAAGGAGACCACGGTCGAGCGGGCGCCGGCTTCCGCGCCGGGTGGCTGACGGGCATCGCCACTGGCCTCATCGCACTGGGGCTCATAGTGTTCGGGCCGCCGGCCTTCCTGGGCGGGGCGGGCCAGCACGACGATACCGCGGCACCGGAGACTGTTGAGGCGGAGCCATCGTCCGCGCCGGGCACCGCCGAGGGTCAGGTCAGGCGCGAGCTCTCCGGCCTCATCGCCGCCCGGCAGACACCGGTCGTCGAGGCGGCTCGTCGAGTCACTCCGTCGGTGGTGAGCGTCAACGTGATCCGCAGGCAGCGGGTTGGGCGGCGCTCGGTCTTCGACGATTTCTTCGCCCCGTTCGGCTACGAGCGCGAGGTCGCGGGCTTGGGCTCCGGCTTCGCCATCGCCCGGGGAGGCTACGTCCTCACCAACGCCCACGTCGTTCAGGGCGCGATCGAGATCGTGGTGTCGAGCGTGGCTGGCGGTGACCATCCGGCAGAGTTGATCGGCACCGACGAGCTCTCCGACGTGGCGCTGCTCAAGGTGGAGGCCGAGATTCCGGTCCCCGAGTTCGGCGACTCGGACGGCCTGGTCATAGGGGAACCAGCCATCGCCATCGGCAATCCATTCGGCTACCTGCTCTCTAACGCCGAGCCCACCGTCACGGCAGGCGTGATATCGGGTACCGGGCGCCATATCCTCCCGGGGGTGTTCGCAGGTTCCGTTGGCGAAGATCAGACGATCTATGCCGACATGATCCAAACGGACGCCTCTATCAACCCGGGCAACTCCGGCGGCCCGCTGGTCAACGCGGAGGGCCGGGTGATCGGGGTGAACTCCGCCATCTTCTCCCGCTCGGGCGGCTCGCAGGGGCTCGGGTTTGCGATCCCCATCAACCGGGCGCTGCGGATCGCCGATCAGCTGCGCAACGAAGGGCAAGTACGCCGCCCGTGGGTGGGCATCGACGTGGGCTACACCGAAGCCGACCGGGCGGGGCGCCGTCGCGGAGCGAGCATCGCGCGGGTGGCCCCCGGGTCGCCAGCGGATCGCGCGGACCTCACGAAGGGGATGGAGTTGGTCGCCGTTCAGGGTCGGCCCGTGAAGTCTCCTCTGGATTGGGAGGCCGAGCTGTTCAACGTGGCGCCGGGCGATGAGCTCAGCCTGACCTTGCTCGACAGCGGAGGCGACCAGCGCGAGGTGAGGCTGTCGGTGGAGGACCTACCGTCCGTGCGCGCTGACCGCGTGGAGGTGCTCGAGGGCCTCGAGCTCATTACCCTGACTCCGGCTATCCGTGCCGAGCGGGGGCTTCACAACGAACAAGGCGCGTTGATCGTTGGCATCTCCGACTACGTTACGCGGATAACCGGGCTCAGGCAGGGTGACCTGATTTATGCCATCAACCGTCGACGCGTCTCCAGCGCCGACGAGGTAGCAGAGCTCCTCGACTACCTTGCCGGTCGCGGGGGCATACGGGTCTCTTATGAGCGGGAAGGCCGCGGGTGGTATACATCGTTCCGCATAAACACACAGGGATAACCGGGTGAGCGCCGACTCGTATCAGAACCCGCTCATTACCCGCTACGCCTCAGTAGAGATGGCCACCATCTTCGGGCCGCGCTACCGCGCCCGTATCTGGCGCCAGCTTTGGATCGCCCTCGCCGAAGCCGAGCGCGAGCTCGGGCTCGACGTCAGTGAGGAGGCGATCGCGGCGATGCGGGCGGGTCTTGACAATATCGACCTCGATCGGATCGCCGAGTTCGAGGCCGAGACGCGGCACGAGGTGATGGCCCACATCCATCACTTCGGCGAGGTGGCGCCAGCAGCCAAAGGCGTCATCCATTTGGGGGCCACTTCGGCTTTCGTCATGGACAACGCCGACCTGGTCCAGCATCGTGAGGCGCTCAAGCTGATCCGCCGACGCATACTCGGCGTCGTCGCCGCACTGCGAGACCAGGCGCTGAAGCACCGCGGTGTAAACTGCGTCGGTTACACCCACCTGCAGCCTGCGCAGCCGACCACCGTGGGCAAGCGAATCACTCTCTGGTTGCAGGATCTCCTGCTCGACCTGGAGTCGGTGGAGTTCCGCCTCGACAAACTCCGTTTCCGGGGCGCGCGAGGCGCTACGGGGACCGAGGCCTCTTTCCTCCTCCTGTTCGACGGCGACAGTGAGAAGGTCGACCGCCTGAACACGCTCGTAGCTGAGAAGCTCGGCTTCAGGGAACTGTTTGGCGTGAGCTCGCAGACGTACCCGCGCAAGCTCGACGCCACGCTGCTCGCCACACTTTCGGAGATCGCCCAGTCGGCTTCGAAGTTCGCCAATGACGTCCGCCTGCTCCAGAGCTTCGGCGAAATCCAGGAGCCGTTCAAGAGCTCGCAGGTCGGATCCAGCGCCATGCCCCATAAGCGCAACCCGATGCGCTGCGAGCGAATGAACGCCTTAGCGCGCCACGTGATGGTGTTGGCCCTCGACCCGGCGATCAGCGCGGCGGCCCAGTGGCTCGAGCGCACACTCGACGACTCGGCCAACAAGCGGATCGCCGTCCCTGAGGCGTACCTGGCGACCGACTCCGTGCTCTTGCTCTGGCACAACGTCGCCGCCGGCATGAACGTGTATCCGGAGGTGGCGGCGCGACGCCTGGCCGAACAGCTGCCCTACCTGGCGGCGGAGCCCGTCCTCTTGGTTGCGGCACGCCGCGGGGGTGATCGTCAGACGCTGCACGAGGTCATCCGCAAGCACGCGATGGCGGCGGCGGAAGAGGTGCGACAAGGGAAGCCGAACGACCTGGCGGAGCGTCTGGCGGCTGACCCGGCGATCGGCATCGGACGGGATGAACTTGAGCGGATGCTGACCCCTGAGGCGATGGCAGGCCGCGCGCCGCAGCAGGTCGACAACTTCATAGCCGAGCGGGTAGATCCGCTGCTGGAGCGGTACAAGGACGAGATAGAACACCATAGCCCGACCCTCACCGTTTGAGGCGGTGTTACCTGGCGAGAAGACGCGATGACAGAACCGCTGCGCAACGTCGAGCTGGACCTTCCGCTGGTGAAGGAGGGCAAGGTCAGAGAGGTTTACGCGCTGGGCGGCGACTTGCTGCTCGTGGCCACGGACCGGCTGAGCGCTTTCGATGTAGTGCTTGACGAGCCGATCCCTCACAAAGGTCGCGTGCTCACTCAGCTATCCCTGTGGTGGTTCGCGCGCACGAGCGACATCGTGGCGAACCATCTCGTCACGGCGAACGCCGACGAGATCATCGAACGCCATCCGCCGCTCGCAGGAAGCCGCGACCGATGGGAGGGTAGATCGATGCTCTGCCGCGAGACGGAGCCGTTCCCCATCGAGTGCGTCGTGCGCGGCTACATCACCGGCTCCGCCTGGAAGGAGTACCGCGAGAGCGGAACGCTCGCCGGCGAGCCGCTGCCTGCCGGCCTGGTGGAGGCCCAGCGGCTCGACCCGCCGATCTTCTCGCCGGCCACCAAGGCTAGCGAGGGGCACGACGAGAACATCACCTTCGAGCGCGCTTGTGTGACAGTCGGAATGGCGGTGGCTAACACGCTCCGCGAGATGAGCCTCAACCTGTACCGACGCGCCCACGACATTGCGGCGGAGGGTGGTGTGATCCTGGCCGACACTAAATTCGAGTTCGGGGTGGGTAAGGAAGGCGAGATTCTCCTCATCGATGAGATCCTGACGCCCGACTCGTCCCGCTTCTGGCTCGTCGATCAATACGAGCCCGGGCACAGCCAGCAGTCGTTCGACAAGCAGCCGGTGCGCGACTACCTCGACCTGCTGGTCGCCAAGGGCGAGTGGAACCGCATGCCGCCTCCCCCGACCCTGCCGCCGGAGGTCGTAGAGAACACGTCGAAACGCTACCTTAGAGCGTATGAGTTGATAACCGGCGAGGCGCCACTCGAGTGAGCTGTCCGGAAGCATAGGCAATGCGAATCCCACTGGCCCGCGAAGGCTATCCGTTCATCGTCGGCGCGGCGGCCCCCGCGCTCGTGCTGTTGCTCGCTGCCGCTACATTGCACGGTACTTTCCTCTGGATTTTGGCGCTCTGCTTGACCGCGCTCGCCGCCGCGGTATCGGCCTTCTTCCGCGACCCGGAACGCACGGGCCCGAGGGGCGCGGAACTCGTGCTCGCGCCGGCGGACGGGAAGGTCATCGACATCCAGGTCGATCACGAGCCGCTGTACATGAAGGGCGAGTCACTCTGCGTCTCGATCTTCATGTCGCTCTTCGACGTACACGTGAACCGCTACCCGGTAACGGGGAACATCGACCACAGGTCATATGATGAGGGGCGGTTCGAGCCGGCCTGGCGCAACTCGGCCAGCCGCTCGAACGAACGCGCCTCGACGGGAATCCAGACACCGAGCTACGCTGTGCTCGTCCGGCAGATCGCCGGCCTGGCGGCGAAGCGGATCGTGACCTACGCCGAAGTCGGCGATCGGGTCGAGCAGGGTGAACGGATGGGTCTCATTCGGTTCGGCTCCCGGGTCGATGTTTACCTCCCCAAGGACGCCGTCCCCAACGTGCGGATCGGCGAGCGAGCGGTTGGCGGCATCACCGTCCTCGCCAACCTGCCGGGCGGCGCGGAGAACTAATGATGGTCAAGCGAAGCCGGGCCGTCGGTGAGCGCCGCCGGGGAATCGTTATCCTCCCCAACGCTTTCACGTTGGGCAATCTGTTTTTTGGCTTCTGGGCTATGATTGCCGCCCTCGGCGCCGACTACAGCCTCGCCGCCTGGCTTGTCTTCGTGGCCGGCGTCGCTGACGGTCTCGACGGCCGCATCGCACGCTTCGCACGCATCAGCTCACCCTTTGGCGTAGAGCTCGACTCGCTCGTCGACCTGGTCAGCTTCGGCGTCGCACCTGCGATCCTCCTCTACAAGCTGCTACTCGAGGCCGGCGACTGGAGCTGGACGCTCGCCTTTATCTACGTCGCCGCCGTGGCCGTGCGCCTGGCCCGCTTCAACATCGAGCAAGGCGGCCGGGCCCACCTCCACTTCCACGGGCTCCCCTCACCCGTGGCGGGCGTGACCCTCGCCGCCTTCTACCCGTTCAGCCAGACTTCTTTTTTTAACGATTATCTTTCCGGCTGGCCATGGACTCAGCTGATCGGCGGTGGTATGATTGTAGTGGCCGGGTTGATGCTGAGTCATGTAATCTATCCGGCAATTCCCCGCCTGAGCGTCCGGAACCCCAGTGGGCGCGCCGCCATCGCGATCATCCTGATCGCTGTCGCGCTGCTCATCTGGCACCCCCAGTTGGTCGTCTTCCCTGTCGGGCTGGCTTACATAGCCGTCGGCGTTGCGAGGGCCGTCACGGTCGGTTTGCTCGATCGGCTGCCCGATCGTGACCCGCTCAGCGAGGAGCTGGGAGCCGAGGAAACAGACGCACGGGATCTGGAGTACGAAGACATGCGCCCTCACTGGACGGGGGCAGCCGATTTGGAGGAGTCGGCGGAGGACTCCAGCGACGAGGAATGACGACCCTGGGGATCACGAAGCCGCGATCGTGAACGAGAGGGGGAATAATATGGGCATCAGGAGAGTAGCGCGGTGGGCGATCGGGCTAGCGGCCATCCTTCTCACGGCCAATGCTGGGGCGGCGCAGGAGGTGCGAACCATCGCCCCAGGCATGACGACCGATCAGGTGAAAGCCGAATTCGGCGAGCCGAGGGGCGTGGCCGCCAGAGGGCCGTTCACTTACTACTACTACGACAACGGCTGCGAGTACGAGTGCGGGTTTCCCGACCTGGTGATCTTCGAGAACGACGAGGTCGTAGATGCCGTGCTGCGTGCTCCCTGGAACGAGTACGCCGGCGAGAGTTCGTCGCCCAAGGGAACGGTAGCCCGAGCGACGCCCGGTGGCATGCGCCTCGAGGTCCCGACCACGATCGAGAGCGTCGAGGTCCGGCCCGCCGAGGCGCCGCCGGCCGAGACGCTACCGGCCGAGATGCCAGCGACGGTACCGGCGGAGGCTGCCCAACCACCTGACGCGCCGGATGAGTTCGCCCTCTTCGTGCCCGTCTGCGCGCAGGCGATGGTGCAGAGCGGAGTAAGCGAGGGCGACTCGCAGGCTCTCTGCGAGTGCACGGCCGAGGAGAGCGAGGCGCTGGGCGTGGAGCCGTCGACGATAGCGGAGATCACGCAGCAGGTGCAGCTCGATCCGACCCATCAGACGGAGGATGAGCGGGTCAGGCAGGCGAGCTCCATCTGTTTCGACCGGATCTTTGGAGAGACTGGAGGCTGAGCGAAGTACTATGACCCGCGATTCGGCATTCCCCCCTCGCGTAATCGGATCGGCCCTCGCCGGCCTTCCTGAAGCCCTTTCCAAGCTCGTCCGCGGGCGACGTCGCTCACGCCTGCCCCCGGCGCTGCAACACCCGTCCACCGACTGCTACCCGGTGCGCGACCGTAACGGCGGCTGCTATCCAGACGTCGGTAAGCCGGACGGCTGCTACCCGACACGGAAGCCTCGGGGTGGAAGTCGCAAGCGTCCCAGATTATCATTGCGTCTTCGCAAGCGCGGCCCTTCAAGAACGAAGTGAATTAGAGGCGCACGGGCGCGATTGGGATGACGCGGACCCCTATTAGAAGACAGCTCGCCGTACTCGACAAGTCGCTCCGCGAGGAGTGCGGCGTCTTCGCCGTATCGGGTCACGATGCCGCGGCGGAGCTGACGTTCCTCGGGCTCTACGCCCTCCAGCATCGCGGCCAGGAGTCGGCCGGGATCGTCGTCGTCGACGACGACGGCGAGCCCCGTATCCACAAGGGGATGGGGCTGGTCGCCGAGGCCATCGCGAGCGCCGACATCCAAGGGCTGCGCGGCCGCGTCGCGATCGGCCACGCCCGCTATTCCACCACAGGCGCGTCCGAGCTTCACAACGCGCAACCGGCACTCGTCAACTACCGGGACGGCACGCTCGCCTTGGCTCACAACGGCAACCTGACCAACGCCGCCGAGCTGCGGGCCCGGCTCGTCGCCGAAGGCGCGATCTTCCAGTCGACGATGGACTCGGAGGTGATCGTCCACCTGATCGCCCGCTCGCAGCAACCCGACCCGGATCGCCAAGTGCTCGAGGCGCTGGCCCAAATCGAGGGCGCGTTCTCCCTGGCCATCATAGTCAACGACACGATCTACGCCGCACGCGACCCACGCGGTTTCCGACCGCTGGTCCTGGGTCGCAAGGGGCCGGCGATCGTGGTCGCCTCGGAAACCTGCGCACTCGATCTAATCGAGGGCGAGTACAGGCGCGACATCGAGCCAGGCGAAATCCTGAAGATCCGCGACGGGGTGATCGAAGAGCTGCCGCGTCTCGCTCCCGAAGGGCCGGCGGCCTGCATCTTCGAGCTCGTCTACTTTGCGCGACCGGACTCCAGGATCTGGGGGCGCTCGGTCGACGCCGCGCGCCGCGCCTTCGGTCGCCAGCTGGCGCGGGAGCATCCGGTCAAAGCCGACAGCGTCTTCTCGGTACCCGATTCCTCTAACTCCGCCGCCCTCGGCTTCTCGGAAGAGTCAGGCATACCGCTGGAGCTGGCGCTCATCCGTAACCACTATATCGGCCGCACATTCATCCAGCCGCTGCAGCGGGACCGCGACTTCAAGGTACGGATCAAGTACAACCCCGTGCGTGAGGTGATCGAGGGGAAGCGCGTCGTGATCGTCGATGACTCCCTGGTGCGCGGCACGACCAGCCGCGGCCTGGTATCGATGATCCGCGACGTGGGCGCTAAGGAGATCCACTTCCGCCTCTCGTCGCCGCCGATCCGCTTCCCCTGCTTCTACGGCATCGACATGCCCACTAGGCAGGAGCTCCTGGCGTCGAGTAGGAGCGTCGAGGAGATCCGCCAGTACCTCGACGTCGACTCGCTGGGCTACCTGTCGCTCGAGGGGATGATCGGCGCTGTGAAGGAGTCCGGGCCCTACTGCGACGCCTGCTTCACCGGCAACTACCCCGCCCCGCTCACTGACCTCCAGAAGGGGCTGCTCACCTCCATCGGCTGCCACTGACCGGCCGCGCCGACCGCTGCGAGGCTGCAAGCGCACGGCCATGCCCGCGTTCTTGTAATAGTTATCATTAGCCAAACAGTTGCTCACCGCCTCCAAAAGAGCTAGATACACTCTCCCTTGCGATTCTCCACGGCGGGCTGGATCCGGTGAACCCCGCAGGAGGCTGTGCCGTGGCTGTTCGACAACGCTCTACCCGCATCTCCCACCCGCCCGCCGCTGAGTCACGTCCCCGCGCAAGAAGAGAAACCTGGTATTCCCGCCACTCGCGCACCGCAGCCCAGGCGCTGGTCGTGCTGCAAGCCTGGGTGGTCTTGCTGGCAGTGGCGATCAGCGCACCGGCGACCGAGGGGGTCAACCGGCGCTCCCATCCAACCGAGCGCTTCAGGCACGTCGCCGCCGCTGACCTTGGACATCTGAACTGCGAGGCGGCGCTCGATGAGGCGTGCGCGGGACTCGCGCCTGCCCAACAGGCTGAGACCCCCGCGGGTCGCTTCTGGCTCGTGACCGTTCTCCTCTACGCGCTGTACACGGTGATCTTCTTCGTCTGTGTTTACATCATTCGCCACTACTTCTTCACCCTCAACCGGCTGTTTCGCACGCCGAGACAACCGTACGTCGACATCGACACCGCGGAATGGCCGCCCGTAACCGTCCTGATACCTGCTCACAACGAGGAGCTGGTCATCGGGGAGATTCTCGAGGCGCTGGTCGACTCGGACTATCCGCGAGCGAAACTCACCATAGTGCCGATAAACGACCGCTCTGCGGACGAAACATGCAAGCGGATTCAGGCCTTCGAGGCGGAATACCCTGACGTCGTAAAGCCCTACCACAGGGAAGACGGCAAGTCGGGCAAAGCGGCGGCTCTGCAAGATGCGATGGCAAGCGTCGAGGCCGACATAGCGCTGGTCTTCGATGCAGACTACGTGCCCGGCCGCGGATTGGTGAAACAGCTCGTTGCTCCCTTCTTCGATCCGGAGGTCGGCGCGGTCATGGGCCGGGTCGTGCCTCACAATACCGAGACCAACCTGCTCACCCGACTGCTCGACCTCGAGCGCGCCGGCGGCTATCAAGTCGATCAGCAGGCGCGGATGAACATGAAGCTAGTGCCACAATACGGAGGAACGGTCGGCGGCGTGCGGAAGCGTGCGCTGATGAGCGTGGGGGGCTGGCGCGAAGATGCGCTGGCTGAAGACACAGACGCAACCTACCGCCTGCTGCTCGCCGGCTGGAAGACCGTCTATCAAAACCGCTCAGAGTGCTACGAGCAGGTCCCGGACACCTGGGAGCCACGGCTAAACCAGATCAGACGTTGGGCGATAGGCCACAACCAGGCGGCGGCACGCTACGCCAGGCGCCTGCTGACTAGCACCCGCACCAACGCGCTGGAGAAGTTGGACGGCCTGCTGCTGCTGGGCGTCTATGCGATGTCTCCGCTACTGCTGATTGGCTGGATGTTGGGGATCGTGCTCTGGTATCTAGGCGAGGCGAAGCCCGGTCTGATAGTCATCCTTCTGGTTACTTCGTATTGCACGCTCGGCAACTTCGCGACCTTCTTCGAGGTGGCGGCCGCCGCGCATCTCGACGGCTCCCGTGAACGGATTCGCCTCGTTCCGTTCATTTCTCTGGGTTTTTTGGTCAACCTGTTCGCGGTCTCCCGTGCCACGCTGGGCCAGATTCTTCCGCGACGGAGGCCGGAAGAGCTGCTGTGGCACAAGACGGAACGCAATCATAATCACAACGGCGTGTACAACAACAACAATAACACCCACGTCCAGCGGAAGGGCTGACGAGCATTGGGTATCGGGTTCGCGGTCCTACTGCTTTTCGCCATGACTTTCGGGCTCGCGGTGCTGCCGCTGCTCCCGGCGATCATGGAGTGGCGGCTCCCGAAGGACACGTCTCCGCTTCGCGTCGTGCGTGAATCAGAGGTCGACATTCGCTTTCTTGCTCATGGCTTTCAAGCCTACGTCGACTCGGCGTTTGGCGCGCTGCTGGCCGACCGCCGCGACCCACCGCGCTCTCTAGAGGACAGCCTGCAGGACGGCACGAAGTACGTCGTGGTCGGCGACGGCGATCTGCCTCTGTTCTCTGAAGCAGAGCAAGCGGGTTCGGTCATCGATCGGCTGGTCCTCGGGCGCGGAGATATCCGCTTGCCCGCAGGGACGACGTTCCTCAGAGAGATCTACGCCGCGGGCTCGGTGCTCGGGCGCGAGCGGAGCATCTATCGGGCTGTTCTGGCGAAGGACAGCATCGCGCTTGGCCGTGAGAGCCGATCGCTGCGCTGGGTCCATGCGGAGAATACGATCACCGCAGCAGAGGGCTGTCGTCTGCACGGAAGAGTGTCTGCGGACGGGCTCCTCGTGGTGCATGATGGCTGTGGCTTTGAGCGATTGCACGCACCACGTATCGAGTTCAGAGAATTGCCGGGCCCGCTGTCCTCGGACACAGCGGAGCGCGACGCCCCGACCGTCGTGCTGCGTGCAGAGGACTTGGCCAACGTCATCGAAGAAGAAGCCGGTCGGTGGCTCGTTGAAAAGGCACTCGACATCCCGGCCAACGTTCTCGTGGAGGCCGACTTGGTCGTGGCAGGCCACTGCCGTATCGGCAAGGGGGCGCAGCTGGCCGGGAGCATCAAGAGCCATGGCGATCTGACCCTTGCGGACGGGGTGGTGATCGAAGGAAGTGCCGTTGCCGGCCTCAGCCTGCACATCGCAACTGGCTGCCGCATCCACGGTCCGGCCTTGGCCGAGCGAGAGATCTTTGTCGGAGCAGGAACCGTCGTCGGCACCGAGCTGGAGCCGACGAGCGTGAGCGGAAACCACCTGTATATCGCACCTGGCGCCCTAGTCCACGGCACGGTCTGGGCGCATGTCGAGGGTCGGGTCTGTCAGGTGGACGTGACCGCCTTCGCCGACAGCGCGACCGGGCCCCTGGCATGAAGACTCAAACCCACGACCGGAGATACCAGTACCCGGCGGCCCGCGATCCGGCGCTGCCGGCAGAGCTCGAGGAGCTTCGCTATCGGGGCTATGCGGGCGGCCTGATCGTTCAACACCGCGCCATGGCGGTCGAGCCCCACCCCGCGCCCAAAATCCTGACCAGCGTCTTTCTCGTGCTCGGTCTGCTAGCGGGCTGGTTCGCAGCGCTCGACTGGGTGGTTGTGGCCTGGGCGTGGATTCTCGACTTCTGGCGTGCGGTCTTTGGCTTAAACGGGTACGTCGTGATCATCGATTACCCACTGGGCTTCTCCGCCCCCTACCTCGCGGTGGGCGCCGGCCTGCCGGGTATCTGGACCTGGATCGCTGGCGCGGCAATCACACTGGCCTTGTTTGCAGGGTCTTTCCTCATCCCGCGGCGTTTTCTACCGGTCGCCTACCTAGTCCGGGTAATCGCGTTCTTCCAAGCCGGTGCGCAGGTCTTCTTCGCGCTCTGGCCCACCTCGTTCCCCTATGGCGCCAGCGGCTACGTGCACGGGATGTTGATCGCAGGAGTCGCATTGATATCGCTTACGCCCGTCCTGCTTGGACTCATATACTACATCTTCGACTTCACCCTCAGCCGCAAGCTGGGCCTCACCTTGGTCGTAATGCTGCATCTGAGCGTGTTCATTCCCCTGCAGTACATGGCGCACGCGCTCATCCTCTATCATTCAACGCTTCTCTTCCTCCCCATCCTCTTCTTTGTGTTCGGCCTCCCGCTGGACATACTCGTCCTTATCGCGTTCTACGCCTGGGGAGTGAGTTGGCGAAGCCAGTGGTCTGTGGAAGAAAAGGGTCCAGAGCCTCGAGTATTCCAAGAAGCGAGGGAACCAGCATGAGCATCATGAGGTGCCATTCTTCCAGCCGGTGTGCGCGGCACCGTTTCGCCGCCACACTCATCCTTTGCTTGTGCTTCGCGGCAACAGGTGCGGCACCGCTCTGCAGCCAAGAGACGCCGGCTGCGCAGGCAAACAGGTCCCCGCTTTCCTATTCGGTCGAGGGCGGGCTCGCTCTTGCAAGCTATTTCGACGACTTCGCACACTCCCAGTTCGTCACGCTTTCGATTTCGCGACCCTACTCATACCAATGGCGCTTCTCCGCCAGCCTCGACCACCGCTTTGACGACGCCGGTGTCGCTGTCGGCGCAGCCTACACACGCTACTGGTCGAGCGGGGTGTTCGTTAGCGGAGGGTTCAGCACCGGAACCGGCAAGAGCATACATCCCGAATACCAGATCGGAATCGCCGCTGGCAAGCCTGTGCTCGCCGACAAGAGCTTGATTCTGTCGCTGTCCTACCTGCACACGAACGGCAAGGGCGCAAATTATGCCCACGGCTTGGGGCTGGGATTCACGTGGTACGTTCGTGGGCACTGGATACTGGGCAGCTGGGGGCGCTACGACCTCAGCTACCCGGGCACTACAACGTCGTGGAGCGGCGGACTCGGGGTCACGTACGCGGTGTGGCGGAAGACTTACATGGGAGCGGGGCTCGACTACGGAGACGTAGCCTACATGCTCACTCCCGGCCGCGCGCTCGTTGAGTACAGCGCGGCTGCATACAACGTGTTCTTCGCTCAGTATCTCACGTCGAGTCTTGGCTTCAGCGCCCGATTGGACTACGCCACCATCTACGACGGCGGGGGGCTAACGCTTCGACTCTTCAAGGAGTGGTGACCACTGGCCGAGGGGCGCAGGACTCACGTCAAGCTCTGCGTCCCCGCGATCCGAAAGGAGTACTGCTATGAAAAGGCGCCTGCTAATAACGAGTCTGCTTGCCTGTTCGGGACTCGCGATGGGCGGTTGTGATGAGGCGGGCGACTTGACGGGACCTCGCGACGAGGCCCCGCTCGTGCTTCAGTTCCACACGGCAGCCAACCCCATGGTCGCTCAGTTGATCGCCGGCGGTGGCAACCCGAAGGGCGCGATCCACGTTGGGGAATTGCATGTTTGGAACGACGCGGACTATCTGCACGTGCGCTATGTCGTAACCCTGGCCGGATGGTGCATAGAGGAGACCCACCTACACGTGGCCGATCACCTAGAGGAGATCCCCCAGAAGAACGGCAATCCGCGTCCGGGGCGATTCGACTACAAGCAAGATCACCGACCGTGCGTCGACACCCACGTTGACTACCAGATACCACTGAGCTGGTCAACGGACACCCAGCTCTACATCGGGGCTCACGCCAGCCTTCGGTCGAGCTGGCACGCCGCGCCAGCGTCGTCGCGCGGTCGTCGTTTCCGTCATTCGAATCCGAGTCGTAGCGAGAGTGCCTGGAGCACCGGTTGCGAGTTCCCCGGAAAGAACTGGGCTACCTGCACGATCTATGACGTCCAGGGCGAGATTCGCCAGGAGTGGCCCGAGGGTGGTACGACGACCGTGGCCTTCGAAGACTGGCAGTGGGCGCAGTTCGGCCTCGCCGATTGGGACTACAACGATTGGGTCGCCGACGTGAGGGTCCTGGCCACGTACTTCGGCACTACGAGCGCCAGGGACCTGGTCCGCATGGACTTCACGGTCATCCCGCAGGCTAAGTTGGCGGGGTTCACCCACGTCATGCACTTGGAGGAGATGACCTTCCAATGTGATGGCACTTACGAGCTGTACCGCGACGGGTTGCTGGTGGACTCGGGTGCCTACGATGACGCGACCGGCATCGACGTCGTCGTCGTCCCCAACACGTCCGCACCGCCCAACGAAGCCGAGCTCGTAATGCACTTCGACGCGCCCTGTGACTTCGACTTCAGCGCCTACGACCCGTATGCCTCGTACCACGGCGAGGGTCTGTTCTTCGACCCGTGGCTCCTGGTGACAAACACCAGCGACGTCATCGACCAGGGGAACGTCAGGATGCTGTCGGTACCTTCAGACTGGCAGTGGCCCGCCGAAGGCGAGGCGGTGTGGCTGGCTTATCCCAAGGTGTCGCCGCCGCCCGACGAGATGTCGGGGCCAGTCTTTACGCCTTACTGGTGGACGCCGTAGGTCGAGCGCGCGCGAATGCCGACGGAAAGCGCGGCGCCCGGCGATAACGGGGGGTTGTCAGACGAGCGCGGAGCGGACTCGCGAGCTGCGCTGGCGTCGGAGGTCGGCCCGGGACCCGGTGGCGACCTGAGCGGGGTCCTCCCCGCCTTCGCCGGGGTCTCGTGCTTTCTGGCCCTGATCCAGGTCTCCTGCATCGGGCTCGGGCTGGTTCGGGTTCGCTTGAGCCAGCCCCTGGCGATAGCCGTTCTGGTAACCTGCCTCGCCCTGGCGTGGCTCTTTGCCGCCCGGCACCGGCCGCCGGCGTCATCACCCGTCGCACGGCCCGGCCCGGCGGGAGGCGGGGCCCTTCAGCTCGAGCGGTTTCTGCAAGTCCTCGCTGCCGGGGCGCTCCTTTGGGCGGGCTGGACCTGGCTGCAGCTCTGGGTTCTCGCTCTCCTCCGTTCCCCGTACGGCTATGACGGGCTGGCCTATCACGTGCCGGCGATCCACGACTGGGTCGTGCAGGGGCGGGTGGGCTTCGTCGCCGGTGTACCGGACATCCCATATACGAACTACCCGATGGGCGTGGAGCTTTCGAGTTACTTCGCCCACCACCTCTTTCGAACGAGCCGGCTGCTGGACGCCTGCAACCTGTGGTACTGGCCGCTGGCGATAACGGGTCTGGCGGTCATCGCCGGGCATCTGGGTGCGCGGGGCATCTGGCGCTGGCTTGCTGGAGCATTGATCGTCGGAGCCTCGGCATTCGTCAGCGTCAGCGTGAGCGCTTACATCGATGCCGGGTTCGCGAGCACGGTAATGGGCGCGGTTGCGGCCTCGTGTATCCTCGTATTTCACGGTCGGCAGAACGTCTGGTGGGCGGCAACGCTTCTGGGGCTGAACGTCGGGCTGATGTTGGGGTCGAAGGGTTTCGGCCTCCCTTTCGCCATCACGATCGGATGCCTGACCGCGCTGGCCGTGTTCTGGGCAAGCGGGTTGCAGGGGCTGTCGCGCCAAGCACGTGCCCTCGCCTTAGCAGGCGCGATCGCGGTCGCGGTCGGCGGCTACTGGTACGTCAGAAACCTGCTGGTCACCGGTAACCCGATCTACCCGATTCAGCTGAGCCTGGGCGAGAAAGTCCTCGCGCCGGGGATCGATCACAGCTACTGGGCGGCTCTGTCGATGCCGGAGTGGCTGGCTCAGTACCCGAGCTGGGCCCGCGTCTTCGTAGCGTGGCTCCAGCTCGACGCTCCGATCCACTTCGTTTACGTCTGGGGCGGGCTGGGCTACATCTGGATCGTCGGGGCCGTGCCTGCCGTACTCTACCTGAGCTTCCTCGCGGTGCGGCGGCGCCAGCGAGAGCTGCTGCTCAAGCTCGCCTATCTTACCGTGCTTATCCTGCCGCTGCTCTCCTTTGTCGCTCTGCCGTCACTGTCGCTGCGCACGCTCTGGCTACACGCGCTGGGGCTGCCGTGCCTGGCTGTGGTGCTCCACGATGCCGTCTCTCGCTGGCAGCAGCGGCGCTTGCACCTTCTCACCATCG
Source organism: Gemmatimonadota bacterium (assembly GCA_020344215.1). Classification (GTDB taxonomy): domain Bacteria; phylum Gemmatimonadota; class Gemmatimonadetes; order Palauibacterales; family KS3-K002. The sequence continues at coordinate 2,085,008 of CP070815.1, read as the reverse complement.
CCTTCGCCGTCGCTGTCATAGGCGTCGCGGTCTGGGAGTCCAACCGGACGGTGGCGCTCGAGTGGGAGATGGGCCGCGATCCGGCCGCACAAGGTGTGACGGCGTTCCGATCGAGTCTGGCCGCGGGGTACCCCGGTTTGTCCGAAGCCCCGGGGTTCAGCGAATTCCTCCAGGCAGACACCGTGTCACGTTGGCGCTGGCAGACTTCCAGCGGCCAACTGTTCGGTGGCGTGCTGGCACAACCCCTGGGCAGGCGAAAGATCGTGGTCGTACCGGCTCCCTGGACCGATTGGCGCGATCCCTACGCCGAGTCGATGGTGAGAAACGATCCCGGGGCCGAGGACATCCTCCGACTGCAGCGTGCCGGCATGGAGTGGATCGTCTGGGACTCTCGCGACGGACAAGAGAGTCCCCAATCACTGTCGCCCTATGTCCGAGAGAGTTTCCGATTCCAGACCGTCGGAGGCGACTACCTGCACCTGGCTCGGCTAGTTTGGCCCGAGACCCACGACTCTGCGGGTCAGACGGAATAGAGCTGAGAGCTGCGCGACAGGGTGATGTCCGGGTCAGGTACGGAGAAGCAGCTTCCGCCGCACCGGTCCGAGAGAAAGACCGCCAGGACCTATCTGTGTTTTCGAGCTTGCCAGGCGAGCCAGCGGTCGGCGGCCTGTAGCGTGGCGAGTATCGCCGCCTGCTCCACCGAGTTGTGCACCATGCACGCCCCGATCAGCGGAGCGCTCTCGCCCGTGTTCAGCCCGTAAACGCCTACCACGACGATCGGGCTCTCGAACACGCGGAGGACCCTCGCCCCTTTCAGAGCGAGCACCACCTTTCCGCCCTCCGCCTTGTTCAGGGCATCGAGAGCCGCTCGCGCCGCTATCTCCGCCTTCACCGCGCGGATGTCCGGGCCCTCCGATTTCCCTTTGAACTCGCCCGCCGCCGACACGATCGTCACGCGGCAACGGTACACGCGGGGAGAGACCCGCTCCGACTCGGTCGACTTGAAGATGTATCGCCGCCGCGGGATACCCGGGGCCAGCGCCGCCGTCGCACGCATCAGCTCCTGCTCGGGCGCCTCGGCGAGCCAGTCCGGGAGGACGATGTGGTCGTCTCGCTCTGGAGGAGTCCTGCCTTCGTCACTCATTTGATCGCGATGCTTCACCCAGACTTCGGTGCCATTGGGAGGGGGAAGCGGCCCATCGGCGTTGTTCGGGCCGGGGGGACCAAAGCCGAACTCCTCCTGTGGCAAGTCTGTGGCCATCACGATCCTCCTGACATGGGAAGTCTAACCCTTTGTGCCGCAAAGGGATAGACCATTAGCTGAGGCCACGCCTGAGGCCATGCCGCCGGTCCGGCAGGACAAGATGACCGAAGGCCGGTCACCGCGTCCTCTTCGCCCAGCCACGAGAGTGACGAAAGTGCTTCTCCCAGTCGAAGCGGCTCCTTTCTAAGACGGCGTCCAGCTCTTTGATATCGAGAAAGCGACCGTAGGAGCGAAACTCGCGCCCGCACGGAACCACCAGGCGTCCGTCCGGGAAGATCATCACGTAGAGGCGATCGAGGGTCGAGTGATCGAGGAAGTTCACACGGACGCGCGCCGTGCCCTGGAGGCGCCGCTCGAGCTCGGCGAACTCCTCATCGCTGACCAGCAGCTCGGCCCACTCCACCTCGAACATGGCGCGCGGGAACGCCTGGAAGATGTTGTAGAAGACGCGGGCCTCGGTCCGCTCCGCGTAATCCTCGACCAGGCGCAAGATGTCGGGCACGTCGGTCAGGTTATGGCGGGTGACGGGAGTACAGACCTTCACGTCAATCTGCGGATGCGCGCGCAACAACTCGAGCGCCTGCAACACGGCCGTGAAGTGACCTTCCTCCTTCGTACGCCGATTCACTTCCTCCGTCGACCCATCCAGCGGCAACGAGATGAGGTCGATCTCCGGTCCCACACGCTCCAGCAGCTCGCGAGTCAACTGGTCGCCGGTCGTCGAGAGAGCGACCTCGAGGCCGATCGCTCTGGCGTGACCGACCAACTCGGCTATGTCAGGGCGCTTGAGTGGGTCGCCACCGGTGAAGACGATGCGCGTCGCGCCCACTTCTCTTACGCGGGAGATAATCCCGAGAGCCTCGGCCGTGTCGACCGGATTCTCGAAGTCCTGTGGCCCCCAGCAGTACGGGCACTCCTGGCTGCACTCGGAGGTAACGTGGAAGTCGATCGTGGCGACCTTAATCACTCTCAAGCTCCTCGGGCACCTCCTCGAACGCCGAAGCCAGAGCCGCGTAGCGCTCGCCGATCGTTGCCTAGCTGCAGACGTAGCACGACGTCCCTACCCTATCCCCGATCTCGGACAGGCGGACACCCTTGCACCACAGCTCACCGTCGTGCTCGTGGAAGCCGGCCAGTTGAGCACCTCCAGCCAGTTCTAGCATCTACGCCGGTCAAGCACAGCTTGAGGTGTGGGGTGGTGTTCTGTCAAAGGTGTGGGGAGCGAGAGTACCGCAGGCTCAAATCTCGCCCGCCTGCTCATCGGCCACGCGGCGAGTCCATTGATTGTTCAGTAGCAACTCGAAGTCCTCAGCCGGAGCGGCAAGCTCGAAGGTCTCTTCGAAATGATCATCATCTTGAATCGTGAGGGTAACGCGTGCCCGCCACCCGGCGGGGAGCTTCTCGATGGCCTCCGACACGAAGACGAGCACTCCCGGCAGTCCGGCTTCTTCAAGGACGTACTGGTTGACGAACCCCTCACCGTGAAACTCCCGCAGGACTACCGCCATGCGCAGCTTGTCGTACCTGAAGAACGCCCAGTCCTCGTGGACCTCGCCCTCGGGATTCGCCTCCTGAGGCTCGAAGGTCGAGGTGTTCGCCGCAACCAGGTACGTCCCGTCCATGATGAATACGTAGGGGCGCTCACCCTCTCCTAGCCCCGCCACACCGCTCTCCTTCCCCTCCCAGGTCCCCAGGAAGTAGCGCAGAGCCTCCCAGGCCTCTGCCTTGGCATCATCCTGGCCATTCAGGTTTCCCGGGCCGAGGAACAGCAGGGATACAAGGGTTATCAGGCGACGATAGCGGCGAAGTGGCCGCCCGCCTTGAATGGCACCGGTGATCGCCGGGGCATCGGTGGACATCGGCTGGCTCTCCGTCCCGCGGGTGATGGCGCGCGATCGACCTTCCGACGGTCGGCGATCTCGCGCCTCGCTACAGGCTGTCTCAAGAGCCGGTAGTATCCCCCTGTCGGCCCAGCATGGCAAGCGGTCGCTTTCTCGACGAGCCACACCGTGAGTGGCAGCGTCGCACGGCCCTTCTACCATCCTCCGTCCGCCGCCGCGCGTGCGCGCCACGTTCCTTCGGGCCAAGCGTAGATGACCAGAGTGCCTTCCCGGTCGGTGCGACGCGTCTCGATCCGCCGGGCGGCTAGGCGCAACAGCACACGGGGCGACGGGTGGCCGTAGAGGTTGCGGCGCCCAACCGATACGACGGCCAGCTCGGGCTGGACCTTTGCGAGGAAGCGGCGTGACGTCGATGACGCGCTGCCGTGGTGCGAGACTTTTAGCACCTGGGCGCGCAACTCCTCGCCGTTCTCATCGCCCAGCCGATCTTCCACATCCCCCGGCGCGTCCCCCATGAACAACATCCGGAACTCCCCGTACTCGAGCCGAAAGACCAGGCTGTAGGCGTTGCTGGCTTCGCTCTTCTGCGGGACAACCCGGCCGGGGTGAAGGAAGATCAGCTGGACGTCGTCTACCGTTAGCGTGTCCCCGGCGTCGGCGTGTAGCCAGCGGCCGGAACGGTCGGCCAGCCAACGCAGCACCGCCAGCTGCCCGACCTGCCCCGTCACGCGACCCGAGCCGACGACGCGCTCGGCCTCTACCGCGTCGAGCACGGCCCGGGCGCCCCCTGCGTGGTCCAGATCGGGGTGGGTCGTCAGCCAGGCGGCGAGGCGTTGTACGCCTTGCTCCCGCAAGAACGGCACAACGCGCTGCGTACCTGCATCGAAATCGCCCGACCTCGGCCCGGCGTCCACCAGCAACCAGTGTCCCCTCGGCGTCGCGATGGCGATGGCATCCCCCTGCCCGACGTCCAGCACGTACACCGAGAGATGGCCCGTCGGGAACCATCCTTGCAGGACCGGCCAGCTGATCGCAACCGCTGCCGTCAGGCCGAGGGCCATAATGAAGCGACGCCGCTGCCGGGCCCCGTGGAGGGCGTGTGCGCCGAGCACCAGCAGAAGCGCATACGCCAGCGCCGGCACAAGGGCCGGCCGTGCGACTTCCAACGAAGCCCAGCGGATCCCACTCAGCAAGTGCGCCAAGCCATCGATGGCGTGCAGCGCAGCCACCGCGGCGTACCCCGGCCACGCTGCGAGCGCTGGCCAGGGCGACAGTAGCGCCGAGATGAAGAGCGCCGGCATGGCGAGCGCCAGCAGCGGGACGGCGGCCAGGTTGCCGAGGACGGCTGCTGGTGTTACGCGCCCGAAATGGAGCGCGGTGATTGGCGCTATGAGGAGCACGGTGGCCGTACTGACGAGCACGCCCATGATGAGCGCCCTCAGGAGGGCGGGCCGCTCCCTCAACCACCTGGACCGCTGAGACTCGGCACCGGCATACCCCACCGCGGCCGCGCCGGTGAAGGAAAGCTGAAAACCCGGCTCCAGCGCGCTCCACGGCCGGACGAGCAGCAAGACGACCGCCGCCAATCCCAGCACGTCGAAGGGCGACGACGCGCGCCCGGCCAGCCGAGTCAGCGTCCAGAGGAACACCATGAGCCCGGCGCGCACCGCCGACGCCGGTGCGCCGATCAACAGCACGTAGGCGAAGGTAGCGGCGACGGTGACCAGATGCGCTGAACGAGATGGGGTCCGCGCGATGCGGGCCACAGCGAAGATCGCCGCCGCCAGCATGCCAACGTGAAGACCTGAAATGGCAAGCAGGTGGGCAAGCCCGGCGCGTGCGATTCGCCGGGAGACCTCCGGGTCGATCGTCTCGCGCCCGCCCAGGACGAGCGCTTGAGCCAGCGGAGCCCAGCGGCGCGGGTACGCTTTCCACAGCTGCTCGGCCAGCGCACCGCGGGCGCGGAGGAAGGGATGCCGGCGCGGATCGGCGGCTCCCACCGTTGAGATGCTGCGTGCCGCGATCCAACCTCTCCTATCGGGCGGTCGCGGCCAGCGGCCTGGCCTTCGACTGGGCTGCCACGCACCTTCTACCTCGTAAACGACGCCGGGCCGCAGCGGCCCCTCCGTCCATACGCGAACGGCGCCACTCCATTCGCATGTCTCGTCGCCCGCCCGCGAGTTGGGGCGGAGCCGCACACCCCCCTGCTCGCCGGCCGGGAGGTAGCCGAGCGCGACACCTCTCAGCTGGACGTCCCGGCCCGATTCCCAGCCTACCCGGCAATCCCGCGCCGCACGCTCCCGCGAGCTCAGTCCAATCGCCAGCCCGCCCGCCGAGATGCTGAGAAGTGCCGCTGCCACCGCCAGCCCGCGCCGGTCGAAGAGCACGGCGGCCAAACCCGCTGCTACGGCAAGAAAGGCGGCTCCGGGGAGAACCCGGTCCACGCCCCTGAGCCCGAGCAACAGTCCAGCGATGAGGGCCAGCGCCGCCAGAGCCAGCGGCCTCATCCTCGGCGCCCGCCGCTCGCTCACGCCCTCCCCACTCTCCTCACCCGACCTATCCTCCTCGCCCTCGCAATCGGCACCCCCATGGTCCGCCAGACCAGCCTGCGACCGGCGGATCACAGAATCGTCAAGCGCCCGGGCAGCGCCGGACGACACGTGCCCCGGAGCCCGAGGATTGCGGCGAAGAGGGAGGGCGGTATTGTGTAGTCACCACATCAAACGAGGGAACGCTCCATGATCACGAAACGGTTGGCGAGCCTGCGCTACCTTCTGCTGGCATGCGCCACGCTGCTCTTACTCCCGGGGTGCGGCGACGACTCGACGGAGCCCCAGGACCGAATTATCGAGGGCGTCGACTTCGACGTGCTCTTCGCCGAGCCCAGCCAGGCCGAGATCAACGCCATCTCAGACGAATGGGCGAGCCGCGACGTGACGGCCCAGGGCGACCAGGAAGAGTCATCCTCCGCCCTGCAGATCGGCGGCATCGACGCAACGCTGCGCATCGTCTCTCATACCGTGGACGGCGTGCGCCACTACGGCGCTATCCTCGTTCCCGACGGCGCCCTGCCCGGCAGCCTGCCGGTCCTCGTCTACACGCACGGCGGCGATGGTGGCATCGACATCGACGCGACGTTACCACTTCTGCCCTTCATACTAGGCGATGACCTGCAGAACTTCGTCTTCGTCGCGCCGTCCTTCCGCGCCGAGCCCTTGGTGTTCGACGGGACGACCTATTCGTCTGACGGGCCGCCCAGCCCCTGGGACCGCGACGTCGATGACGCGCTCGCCTTGATCAATGTCGTCGCCGCCACTACGCCGGAAGCGGACATGAGCCGCGTCGGCATCATCGGCTTCAGCCGCGGCGCCTGCGTGGGGCTGCTCATGGCGGAGCGCGACCCGACGATCGACATCGTGGTGGAATTCTTCGGACCCACCGACTTCTTCGGTCCCTTCGTTCAGGACGTCGTGGAAGAGGCGCTGCGTGGCAGCCTGCGCGATCTGCCCGGACTCGAGTACCTGAACGACGAGTACATCCAGCCGCTGAAGAACGGCCAGCTGACCATCGCCGACGTGCGGCCCGAGCTGGTCCGCCGCTCACCTGTCTACTTCGCCGAGCGGCTGCCCCAGCTCCAGGTGCACCACGGCACGGCCGACGATGTCGTACCCGTCGGCGAAGCCAGGCGCCTCAATGACGTGATGGTAGCAATGGGGCGCGGGGAACCGGAATACGAGTACTACGTGTACGTGGGCGGCAGCCACGACCCGCTATCCCTTCCGGGGAGCATCGACCGGACCAGCGATTTCATTAGCCGCCTCCTCGCTTTAACGTTTGCGGCAGATGGGGCCTCAAATAGGTGACCCAACCTGGTGAAGGCCGGAGGCTCAGTATGCCCAAGTACAAGTTTCACACTCTTCAAGTGAACCCCAAGAAGCCGTTCGTCGGCGGCCCGTCGGCAAGAGGCCAAACACTCGGTGCGGGCGTCGAGGCCCTCCACGCGGCCGTATCCTGGCTCGGTGGGCTCGGGCTCGCCTGGCGAATCAGCCAGGAATTCAAGAGGCTCGAACCGCAGGTACAGAAAGCGATGCCCCGGGACGGTGGTGTGCTGGTCTGTATCGGCGTCAAGGAATGGGAACACCATGACGCCGCTGGCGCGAAGGCCCGGATGTTCCTCAACATGCACATAGCCGGAGCCGGGAAGCGGCCCGACCAGATTTTGGACAGGTACCTCAAGCAGCCAAGGATAGTCCAGGGCGCGCCGCGGGGCTGGGTCCGCAAGGACGAGTTTATCTGGGTGACGCCGGCGGACTAAAACTCCACAGAAAGTCTGACTGGAGGTTTCAAGGGCGCCGCGGGCTTTGGACCTTCGCCCAGACTCTCTCCGCCGGAACGCCCAGCGCTCTGCCGCTCGCCTGGAGATTTCCCCGGCAGCCAGGCCGGCAACCCGACCCAACGCCCCACGTCCAACCGAGGAGCACAGTTGTGGTCACTACAACAAGGATCGGGTCGGCGTTGGCAGTGCGGGTCTTGTCCGCCACCCGGACCGTGACGGCGTTCGCGATCGACGATGAGAAGCTGGCCCTGCTCCAAGCAGCACATGAGTCGCGCGTCGTGGCCGTAATGCGCTTGCTACACGAGATAATTGCCTCGGCCCCGAGCCGACTCGCTCGCAGCGTTCCCGCCTGACCAGAAGCCCGCCAGGGGCTGCCTCACACTACGCGCCCTCTTGCGCGCGAAGCTCGCTGATGGCCTAACCCCGGCACCTCATCGCCAGCTACTGGTTGCATCCCCGGAGTTAGTCACAAGTAATGGGCGCTGGGAGTGAGTTTGGCCTTGTGGGAACTGTCCCGCCGACCAGGAGCTCGACGGCCGTGGGGCTGTCTCAGCTATCCCGCTATCCGCCAGAGGATCGGCGACCGACAGCCCATCAGCGCGGCTGGGACCTAATGCAACGCCACCTCACCACTCTGTGTGTTCCTTAAGCGTCTTCTTCAAACCTGAAAGCGTAGTATCGGTAAGGACCTCTGTTACGATTCTCATCAAGCCAGTAGCGCGCCGCCTGCCACACAGGATGTAACGACGGGCCACCTCCAGCTCTAGTCCGCGCGTATTCCCATGCTACGCGCGCAACCAAGCCGTGGCAGTGATGATCGTCCCAACGTAGCAGATTACTGAAATACTGGTTGTAGCCCCATCCATCCCACAGTCTTGGCCCAAAGAAGTACGGCGCCGTGGATCTTTCGATCTCTTCATGAAGGAACATGACTGCGCCTGCAGGACGGTTCTGTCTTATGGCTTCAAAAGCCACACTTCTGCTGGACATTCTCGGATTCTGAAAGCGCTCTACTCGCCGTAGGTCCATGTATCTACCTTCTCTTCCACACCACATCCACCCATTGAGAAGGGCCCTGAGCCGCTGCTTGTCAATCCGGCTCGGCGCATAGTCGCACTGGGCTCGAGTACCCACAACCCGACACCGGGCGCCCCCCGGCGGGGCCGAGTCATGACCTACGGTCGTTACCCGTGTCCAATAGATATCCATCCTATCCAGCAGGGCCCGGGCAAAATCACGGCGACTTTCTCGTAAGGGCCAGATCTCCATCCGGAATGACATGGTCTGCACCTCCTGTGCCCGATATCGATAAAACTCAGCTTGGCATGAGCGAGTCCCTCAGGGGGACAACCTCCGCTAACAATCCAGGCCTAAATTACTTCAGGACTGTGTCCACCGTACGTAACCAGCTTTGTTAGGAACTCGGCTTGGCGTGGGAACACAAGCAGCGTTGAGATCGGATCCTCTAGCGCATGAATGAGTAGATCCGCTGGCGGCTGCCAGCCCGCCTGAGACGGTCCAAAACCGGCGACAGGCAAATGCGAGCTGATCCACCATCGTACCGCCGACTCAGACTCAGCTTTCACCTCAGGCCTGAACTCTGTTCGACTCTGGATGATCGTGCGCAGAGCGAACTTTCCGCCATTGGTGTCAAAGATTTGAGTGCGAGGGTGTTGTGTGAACCTTCTCCAGGCGTTCGTATTGGCCTGAACGAAACTAATCGGGGCGCGACCAAAGGCGTCGCGCACACGAGGCGCATTGATAGACCGAGCTCCGAAGAATCGAAGGACAACCGAGAGCGTATGCTGAGATTGCCCGATATTGCAGGCGCGGATTACGACTCGTTCGAGCCGCAACTGACGCACGGCGTTCATCTTATCCCTGAGCGCGGAAATTTGCGCTGCCGAAATACCGAGAAGAGGGGCCACATCCTGCCTGTCGCTCATTAGCATTCCCAACGCCCCACTCGAGGCCTTTTGGCTAGCACCTGCGACTAGCGGGATGTCGATCCCACGCTGCGTGCCATGGGTCACCACTAAGATTCTTCCGCCTGTCGGCGCAACTTGCAGGACGCTACCAAGAAGGTTGTCCAGGGTCATGTTGGAGATTTCAACAATCGACCCCACCATCATGTCCACTCGTTGAGACAATGGTTCCAGCGGGCATCGTCTGTAGAATCCAGCTGCAGTCGGGTGACCCGACGTGTGGACGAGTGTTACCTGTTGTGCCATGAGTCGACCTTTCTGCGTAACAGGTTCCTACCGCGTCGTAGCGGGGCGAAGCAGGAACAGGACCCTACTGGTTCGGAGACTTTTCCGGCGCCGGAACGAACGCAAGCCCGACTGCCAAGCGGAGCGCGCCGCCAGAGAACACTCGTGTGGGTGCCTTCCTGCCGGAGGTTCCCAGATCCGCAGGCGAACACATGGCGATCGATCCCTCCGAGTATGTGAACCAGAGGTTCCCGGCCTCGTCGAAGGCGACCCTCTCGATGAGCCCCATGACGTCGGTGACGATCTGGATACCCGGTCTCATGTCTCCGTACCGGCGCACCACCCGCGAAAGCGACGCTATTGAGCCTCCACGGCACTACTTGGCCGTGGCAATGGACGAACTCTTGTCTGTCTGGGAGAATCTGCGCGAGGCTATACGATCCGGATCCGACGGCAGGCCAGATGGGCGAACAACCGAGGATGGGCGGGGCAATCACGCCTGCGACTCCCGGGGCTCGCGGGGTCCATACCACCAGCTATGCTGATCGCGAACGGCAGCATAGGCATGGGCGCTCGCGCCCGCAACAGATATGGATAACTATTAGCCCTATTGCGATGAGGTAGCGCCGCGGCCTAACCAGAAGGCCCACGCCACGCTCTCTAGGCGTGGTAGATTCGCGCGGTCTGACAGGCCAACTCGCACACCCGCCCATCGTTTGCAACGCCAGCCACCGAGCGGCTCAATGCAGCTGTCGGCCCCTCAACGTGAAGTCGGCGCGGGCCAAGATATCGTCGAGCGGAATGAACCCCAGGAAGCGACTGTCCGGCCAGCCGAACATGTCGCGGCGGTCGGATAGGAGCACGGCGGAGTCGGGCGGCACGACCCACGGACCCCACGTGTAGATGTTCTCCTCGATGGCGAGCTCGGAGCGCCAGGCGCCGGGACTGGCGATGTCGAAGGGCCAGGGCTGAGTCTTACCGTTCAGGATAACGACACCCGAGTCCATTGCCACGGTGTCGCCGGGCAGCGCGGCGAGGCGGCGCAGGACGTGAAAGTCGCCGGCGCGTCGTGCGAAACGGAAGATGACCAGATCGCCGCGCTCGATGCGGTCGGGTGGACTCCAGGCGACGAAGTACTCGCCCTCAGCCAGCGTGGGCTCCATCGACTGCCCTGTCATGATGTAGATGGAAGGAACGCGCTCGCCGAATCGTGTCGCCCACAGGGCCCCGAAGATCGAGACCGCGACGACGAGCCAAAAGCCGACCCTGATCCAGACGGCTGTGCGAGATCCCTTCATACCGGCGTCTGTCCGTGGCGGCGGCAATCGCGCTAACGATAGCCCTTGCGGCTCCACTTTACGGCTTCTCTGAGCCGGGCTAGAGTACCGGCAGACAACTTGGCGCGATCAGGGCTCCACCAGCAACCGGAGTCGACGATGAAGGCGAAGCCCGTGGCCGTGCTCGTGCTGAAACTCGTCCTGCTGACAATTCTGATGTTCGTCTGCATCGCGCTGGCCGCAGTGATCGTCGGCGCAGGTGGTGATAGCGAGTCAGGGGAAGAAGCGGGTCAGATCCTCCTCCCGCTTCTGGCGATGTGCGTGGTCAACGTCGTCGTCCTTGCCTACCCCGTCGTGCGCTCCCGCTGGTTCGGGCTCAAGCTGACCGCGACCGTCTTCCTTGTCTTCTTCGGGGCCCAGACTTTCCAAGGCCAGATCGAGACGATGTTCTTCGGGGAAGCCTTCGAGATCTCGGGCAGCCAGATCGCCGAGGTCTTCCTGATGGGGGCCCTGACGGCACTCTTCTACTCGCCGCTGGCCGTGCTGGTGCTCGGGCGGATGAAGCGCTGCGACGAGCCGATGGTGCTGGAACACCTCCTCGCCGCTCGTGGCCGTGGGCTCGCCTGGCGTTTGGCGGCTCTTCCCCTCATCTATCTCGCTCTGTATTTCCTGTTCGGCTACTTCGTGGCGTGGCAGTTTGCGGACGTGCGTGCTTTCTATTCGGGCAGTGCAGAGATCCGGCCGTTCTTCGCCCACTTGGCCGGCCTGATCGACGAGGACCCGTGGATCTTTCCCTGGCAGCTCCTGCGGGGGTTGCTTTGGGTGGGCCTGGCCGTGCCGGTCATCTTGATGATGAAGGGAAAGCGCTGGGAGGCTTCGCTGGCCCTGGGGCTACTGTTCGGCTTGCTACTGACCACCCCGCTGATCATACCCAACCCGCTCATGCCGGCCCCCGTTCGCCTGGCCCACTTTCTAGAGACCTCGACGTCGACGTTCGCCTACGGTTGGCTGATCGGTTGGCTTCTTCGTGCGCCCGACGTGGGTGATCAGGTGGCTATCAGGTGAGAACAGGGTCGATCAGGTAGCTAACAGGTGGCTATCATCAGGAATCAGGTCTTATCGCCGGTTTCCTCCAGGACTTCTTCCTTCTCCGCGCCCTCTTCGTTGATGTCGCGGAGCACGTCCGCGGCGATCTTGTCGTAACGATCGAGCGCCTGTTGCGTCCTCAAGTCATTGCGGAGGCTGACGGCAACCATCAGCAGCATGCCGACGACCACCGAGCCATAGACGAGGACGGGGAGCGAGACGCCACGCAGTGTGAACAGGCCGAGGTCGATGTCGACAGACTGGCCGGAGTTGGCGTAGGCGAACCAGGCGAGCAGCGCCACGAGCGCCGCGCCGGACAGGACTTTGATACTCAGCGCACGCCATTTCATGATTCGACGGGGAATCCGGTGAAAGTGGCCCCGCTCGTCCCGGTGAGGGCGACCTTCATGTAGCGGCCGATCCACTCCTGCAAGCCGGGGATCAGCACGACCTTGTACCTATCGGTACGCGCCTGGAGGAGTTCGCCGCGCCGCGCCCGCTTCTCCACCAGAACTTCGACCAGGTTACCCACCTCGGCCAGGTTCTTCTCGGCAGCGATCTCGCGGACCAGAGCGATCAAGCGCTCGAGGCGCCCCTGCGCCACGTGCTCGGGCACGCACCAGTCCTCCTGCATGCGGGTGGACGGTGTGCCTTCACGCGGCGAGTAACGGAAGGTGAAGGCGTCGTCGTAGCGGACGGCGCGCACCAGGTCGAGTGTACTCTCGAAGTCGCGCTCGTCCTCGCCGGGGAAGCCGACGATGATATCGGTGCTGAGCGCGATATTCGGGATCGCCTCGCGGAGCATGCTGACCTTGCCAATGTACTCCTCGCGCGTGTAGCGCCGCGCCATGCGCTTGAGCACGCGGTCCGAGCCCGATTGGACCGGCAGGTGCATCTGCGGGCAGACGGCGTCCTCCTCCGCCATCGCGTCCACGAGTTCTCGCGTCAGGTCGTTCGGGTGCGGCGAGGTGAATCGCACGCGCCGGACAGCGGGTAGTCGGGCGACGGCGCGGAGTAACCTCGGAAAATCCCAATCGTCGTAGCGATACGAGTTGACCGTCTGGCCCAGCAGCACGAACTCAGTGATCCCTTCGCCGGCCAGCTCTTCGATCTCGCGGAGGACGGCCTCCGGTACGCGGTTCTTCTCGGAACCGCGGGTACGCGGGACTATGCAGAACGTGCAGCGATAGTCGCAGCCGCGCTGGATCGGTATCCAGGCGGAGACCTGCGACCTCCGCCGCAGCTCGAGCCCTTCGTAGTTCTCCGATGACCTGAGCTCGATGTCGACGACGCCGCCGCCGTTCTGTGCTGCCTGGTCGATGAGCTGCGGGAGCGATCGGTACGCATCGGGCCCGATGACCATGTCGACGTGCTCGGCCCGCTCGATCAGCCTCGCACCGAGGCGCTGGGCCATACAGCCACAGACCCCGATGAGCGTTCCGGGTCGCGCCCTCTTCACCCGGTTGAGCTCGGCCACGCGACCCAGCACACGTTGCTCGGCGTGCTCGCGAATCGCACAGGTATTGACGAGGATGACGTCGGCGTCCTCGGGCCGAGAGACCTGGGTGTAGCCGCCGGATGCCAGAACGCCCTCCATGAGCTCGCCGTCGCTCAGGTTCATCTGGCAGCCGTAGGTCTCCACCCAGTACGTCTTCGACATAGTCAGATCGGTTGTCCGAATGCCGTGGCCCTGAGCCCTCCGTCTGCAGCCGCTTCGATCATCGCCGGCTGCAGCCGGGGGCCGTTCGCCTTTAAGGTATCGTCAGCCGGCATCTTCAGGTAGTCGCCGGTGACCGCGACCTCGTTACTGTCGCCCTCGAGTACGACGTGGGCCGGCGTGCCGACTCGACCCCGACGATGGCCCTCCGCCTTGGCAGCCACGAGCTGGCGGATCTCACGCGAGCGCTCTGCCTTAACCTGCCGCGGCACCGGATCGTGCAGCTTCTCAGCGTCGGTAGCACGCCGCATCGAGTAGGGGAATACGTGCACGTAGGTGAACGGCAACGCTTCAATAAGGTTTACAGTCCGCCGGTGATCTTCGTCCATCTCGCCGGGGAAGCCGACGATCACGTCGGTGCCGAGCCCCAACGGTGACACCCGTCCCGCCAGGCGCTCGACCCGATCGCGGTACCGCCCGCTCGTGTAGGCGCGGCGCATCGAGCGCAGCACCCGGTCGCTGCCGCTCTGTAGCGGCACGTGGAGGTGGGGCGCCAGCCAGCCTGCGGAGCCGGCCATGATCTCGATGACGCGCTCGTCGAGCTGGTTGCACTCCAGGGAGCCGATGCGGAAGCGCACGCCGGCCAGGCTCTCCAGCAACCTCTCGAGCAGCACGGCCAGCGGCACCTGCGGCCTCAGGTCCTTTCCGTACAGACCGATGTGGATGCCGGTGAGGGAGATCTCGGGATGGTGCGCCGCGAGGCGCCGCGCTTCTTCCACGATCTCACCGGGCTCACGCGAGCGGTTCCGACCTCGCGCGACACGAATGACACAGTAAGAACAGTTGAGGTCACAGCCGTCCTGCACCTTGAGCCAGGCGCGGGTACCGCGCTCGCAGCGGTCAAGGAGGCCTCCGTTCCTCTCCCCCGCCCGCCGCGGTAACACACCGAGGCTACTCGCTACGGCGTTGGGATCCTGGCCGGGCACGACGGCGCTCACACCCTCCAGTCTGCCAACCGCTTCCGATGCGACCGCGGCCGCGCAGCCCGCGACGACCACCGGCAGTCGACCGTCCGAGCGACGGCTCAGGGCTCGGACGTAGCGGCGCAGCTCGGCGTCGGCGGTCCCGGTGACCGTGCAGCTATTGACCACGACGGCGTCGGCCTGCTCTGGATGGGCCACCGTCTCGCAGCCGCGCAGCTCGAGCAGCTGGCGCATGCGCTCGGTATCGTATTGGTTGGCGCGACAGCCGAAAGTGTGGAAATAGACGCGCCGAGGACGTGTAGCGACCTGCATCGACTCACCGCTAGTTCGTGAAGACCGCTGCCGAGAAGGTGTAGCGTGTGAAAGACTCCTCGACGTTGTTCGTGTCCCTGTCACCGCGTCCCCCGAACTCGACGGTGGAGTCGAAGCGGCCGCGACCGCCGAAGAAGGCGACGCCCAACCCGAGTCCGTAGGCACGCTCCGTCGGTGCACCACCCTCGAGCTCGAACGGGTACTTCTCGAAACTCGCGCCGACCCGCAGGAAGACCGTCCAGGCGGTTCCGCGCTGGAGCGCCCGTAGCTCGATACCGCCTCCCAAACGCCAGCTGTCGGCTACGTTGCCGTCAGGCAGATCATCGCTCAGGCTCGACCAGTTCATCCAACCTCCCGCCAGGGCGATGAGGAGCTCGGGAGCCGGCAACCAGGAGAGGCCGACGTCCACGCCGATCGGCAGTCCGACATCGATCTTGGCGCCTGTGCTATCGTCGCGGATGTCGAGCCGCGAGTTCCAGGTAACCACGGCGCCCAAGATCCACTCATCGGACGGCTGGAACTCGGTGCCGAGAGTCAACCCCCAGCCGGTATACTGGAGGGCGGTGGCGGACACGTAGCTCAGAAACGGGTCGTCAGGAAACTCCCTGGTGATCTCGAGCCTCGATTCGCCGAAGTAGTACTGGAGAGCCGCGCCGACGGTGACACTCGGCGAGAGGATGTAGCCGCCCTCGAGCCGGAACTGCGAGATGCCCCCATCGGAGGTGCGCCTCTCATCGAAGGGCACGTCCCCGGTCGACAGAGTCATCGTGTCGGTGAACTGGACTCCCCAATCCCGATCGAGCAGACCGCCGAAGCTGGCGGCCGCCACCCAGCGCGGCGACATCGGCAAGACAGCACGGAAAAGGGGGAAGTCAGCCGTCTCGAGTTCGCCGCTCGCGAGGTCTCCCTCTATCGTCCGCTTCTCCGGCTGGTAACTGAGCCAGATGCCTGAGGCCCCGATCCGGGAGAGCGACGCCGGGTTGACGGCCGACAGGTTGCCGCCGTGCAGCACGACCGCCGACCCGCCCAAAGCCCTGGCGCGCGCATCGAGGGGCCTCAGCGGCCGCCCGAGCCCGACGTTTCCAAGAAGCTTCACCTGCGCCGTGGCTTGGACCGGCGCGAACGCACATCCGGCGGCCAGGAGTAACGGGAAGACCGCGCGGATCGTCATGGTATCGTGAACCGGGCCGCCGGCGTGAAGACGATACGCAGCAGCGGCGCTTGGGCCGGATCCCCATCCACGGCCCCGAACTCCCAGAACCCGAACGCCGCGTCTTCCGGTATAGCCCGAATCGCCAAGCGCAACGGCAGGGCCGTACCCGGCAGCTGCTCGGCCCACCTCTGGAACTCCAGGGTGAGATCGACCCTCAAAGTGCTGTCTGCCGCCAGCGAATCGGGAAAGACAATGAAGCTGCTGCCGGGGACGAACGAGCTCAAAGGGGTCTTCGTGCCGTAGACCCTGAAGTCATCTGCCAACTCGTTGACCCCGGCCCCGAATTCGGTCTCGGCGCCGAAGGGCGGAGCGACCGGGTCGAGGCTCGTGAGAACGAGCTCCGCCTTGTTGATCGTTGAACCACGCAGCGGTTGTAGCTCCGCCGAGCCGAGAACCGGCACCGAGTCGGGAACCTCGATCTCCGCGTAGACTCGCCAGCCGTTAATCCCGCCGACACGGAGGATGCCGGCGATATCCGAGATCGACGTCGTGTCCAAGTAAAATGTGTTCGCCGTCGCGACACTACGAGTCGACAGTGCAGTGTCTGGCTCGGTCTCGGGCACCATGTTGTACAGGAGCCGAGGAGAGAAGAGTCGGACACGACCCGAGTCGGCTACCACCACCGCGAGGCCGGTGTTCGTCTGCGTCGTATCGACCCACAGCTTGAGGAGCGAGTCGCTGGCCTCATCCAGCCAGAAGATGACGGAGTCCGGCATCTCCGTCGTCGTGTCGGTGACCACAAGCGCCAGCGTGTCCTGGTCGAAGACCGTTGGGCCGAGCGAGCCCCCGGGGCCGCCGGTCCAGGGTATGCTGACACCCGGCGAGTCGACGGCCAGCTCCCAGCTGGCCGAGACATCCCACTCCTGCTCCATCTCCACGAGTTGGAGCACGGTGCCGGCGGCGGCGAGTCGCGTTGCCGCGCTGTCCACGCTGATCACCACGCGCGCCGAGTCGTAGCGCAGCACTGGAGAGGCGCCGGAGAGCAAGCGTGCGGTGTCCTGAATGCTCTCGAAACGAACGAGCCCCCGGAAACTCACACCCGGCGTGCCGTCCTCGATCTGGATATAGCCCAGAGCTGCGGGCGCGAGGAACCCTCCGAAGACGGTGTCGATCCAGCCCGTCAGCTGGCTCGCGTCGAGGATCGACTCGTACGTGGTCGGCGTCGGTCCAGGCGCCGCTTCCGGGTCGACGTTCACCAGCTCGTCACGGCCACAACCGGCCAGAACCAGCGCGCAGGCCGTTAGCGGGGGCAGGATGCGCTTGCGCCTCACTCGGCCTACCCTGCTTCCTCCCGCTCGGGGATCGGCCGGCTCGACAGGCTCACGAAACGGATACGCAGATCCGATAGCGCGGTTTGCATGAGCTGCTGCTCCTCATCCGTAAGGTTCCCCTTCGTCTTCTCCTCCAGAACAGCCAGCGTGTCGATGAGCTGTCGGGCGCCGGTCAGGCCGTCTGAGACCCGCTTGCGCACCTCCTCGGTCGACAGAGGCCTGGCTTGGCTCTCGTCCGCTGCTCCCGCTGCCGTAGGGGCCGACGGGTCGAGCAGCACCTCAACCTGGCTCAAGACCGCTATGGCTGAAGCCGCCAGCCCTGCCACCAGGCTATTGAAATCGACTTTCTGCTGTGCTTCTTCGGTCATCTTCGTCTCGGATTGCGGGTGCCACAGCACCTTTGCGTGCGGTCTCTACTTCGGCGCACGGACGTCGTATCGGCGCGGCAGGCGCGGCGAGAGCCCGGTGAGGATCTCGTAGGTGACGGTGCCGCAGCGGTCCGCCACAGCCTGTATGCTCGTCGGCGAGTCGGGCGGGCCCCCGATCACCGTAGCCACCGAGCCGGGCCCGATGCCCTCCAAGCCGGTGACGTCTACGACTATGACGTCCATACACACGCGACCGATGATCGGCGCACTCTCTTCCCCAAACAGGACGTACCCGTTGTTCGACAGCTCGCGCCGCACCCCGTCAGCGTAGCCGATGGCGAGGGTCGCCCAGCGCGATGGGCGCGTCGCCCGGTGCGTGGCACCGTAGCTGGCCGTCCACCCCTCGGGCACGTCGCGCACCGTCGCCACCCGGGCCCGCACCGTTGCCACCGGCTGCGGCTGCACCGCCTCGTTACCCGCCGTCGCACCGAACAGGAAGAGACCTGGACGCACGAGATCCGCCCCGTACTCCGGCCAGCGCGTCGCCGCCACACTCGCCGCGGCGTGGAGCACGCCGCCGGCTCCCTCCGGAAACTGGCTGACGCACGCCCGAAAACGCTCCCATTGCTCCCGCGACGGCGTTTCGTCCTCCGCGTCCGCCGAGTGGAAGTGGGCAAAGGTCCCCTCCCACTCGAGGTCCGTCTCGCAGGCCTCGAGGACCCTGGGCAGCCACTCCGCCACGGCAGCATGATGGACGCCGCAGCGCCCGATCCCGGTGTCGATCTCAAGATGGAAGGGCAACCGCCGTCCGGCCGCCCTAGCGCTGGCCCGATAGCGCTCCAGAGCATCCAGATCACCGATCCCAGGGGTCAGAGCCGCGTCGGCAGCCAGGTCGAGCTCCTCGGGCGTATTGAAGAGGAGGACCGTACGGCGGTCAATCCCCCGTTCCCGCAGCTCCAGCCCCTCGGAGAGGGTAGCCACGCCGTAGCCCCACGGCTCGCGGGCTTCCAGCGCCCGGACGACCGGGCAGACGCCGAGACCGTAGGCGTCTGCCTTGACGACCGGCAGCATGCCCACCCGCGGCTTGGCCCGCTCTTGCAGGCTGTCGTAGTTTGCTACGAGCGCACCCAGGTCGACTTCCACCCAGGCGCGCGTGCTGGACAAGTCTTGCGTAGCCATAGCAGTTACGGCCGTGAGTATATCCGGCCGCCATCACGGATGCAAGAAATGCCTGATACAAAGGGACTTCGACAAGGCGGTGGCCCGGACGAGCCGGGCGTTCTCGATCGCGCCCTCCACCTGGTCCGCTTCCTGCGCGCCGGCTGCCCGTGGGACGCCGCCCAAACGCCCATCTCCCTTACACCCTACCTGCTGGAAGAGTCGATAGAGCTGGCCGAGGACATCATCGACGGCGCTCCCGACGAGAAGCTACGGGGCGAGCTCGGCGACCTGTTGCTGAATGTCGCCTTCCAGATCGTCTTGTCCGAGGAGCGGGGCGCCTTCGACGCCGGCGACGTCGTCAGGACGCTGGAGGAGAAGATGCGGCGCCGCCACCCCCACCTGTACGGCGACGCTGAGGAGCGTCCCCACTGGGAGGCGGAGAAGGCCAACGAGCGTGGCAGCGAAGATGTCTTCGCTGGGCTCGCGCGCCGCCTCGACCCCCTCTCCCGCGCCCAGCGACTGCAGGACCGCGCTGCGGGCATCGGCTTCGATTGGGAGCACGCTAAGGACGCGTTGGCCAAAATCGATGAGGAGGTCGGAGAGGTTGCGGCTCACCTGCAGGGCGGCGAGCGCGACGCCCTGGAGCAGGAGATCGGCGACCTCCTCTTCGCCTGCGTCAATGTCGCCCGCCTTTCAGGTCTGCACGCCGGCACCGCGCTCCGCCTGGCCAACGCCAAGTTCGAGCAGCGCTTCAGGCGGATGGCAGAGGTGGCGGAGGAGCGCGGCCTGGTCCTCGGTGAAGCGACGCTGGAGCAGCTGGATGCTATCTGGGATGAGATAAAGGGAAGTGATCGGTGAAGGGTAATCGGTGATCAGTGATCGGTAATCAGTGATCAGTGATCGGCTACGGATACAGCCTATTCAACGTCCTGGGAAACGCGATACACTCTCGGATATGAGGTACCCCGCAGATCCAGGCCACCGTGCGCTCCAGGCCGAGCCCAAACCCACTGTGCGTGTAGGTGCCGTAGCGCCGCAGATCCAAATACCAGCCATACGACTCCTCAGGTAGACCCTCCTCGCGGATCCGCGCCAGCAGTCTGTCGTAGTCGTCCTCGCGCTGGCTGCCCCCGATGATCTCGCCGTAGCCCTCCGGCGCGATCAAGTCATCGCAGAGCACGGTTCGCGGGTCCTCCGGGTTCTCCTTCATATAGAAGGCCTTGGCCGTCTTGGGGTAGTTGTAGACGAAGACCGGCCGGTCATAGTCCTGCGCGACCAGCGTCTCATCCTCGGCGCCCAGATCTTCACCCCACTGGATCGAGGAGCCGAGCGACTGGAGTCTTTCGATCGACTCGGAATAAGAAAGTCGCGGGAACGGCGACTGAACCGCCTCCAGCTTCGAGATGTCACGCTCAAGCGCATCCTCCAGCAGGTTGCGACACCGCTCCACCACCATGCCAACGATGTAACAGACCAGGTCCTCCTGGAGTCGCATATTGCACTCGCTATCGCACCAGGCGACCTCCGGCTCGAGCATCCAGAACTCGGTGAGATGGCGTCGCGTCTTCGACTTCTCGGCCCGGAACGTCGGCCCGAAGCAATAGACGCGACCAAGCGCCGCTGCCGTCGCCTCGTTGTAAAGTTGCCCGGTCTGGGCCAGGTAGGCGCTCCCCAGATCGAAGTACTCGGTCTCGAACAGCGTCCCGGCCGACTCACCGATGGCACCGGTGAGGATCGGCGTGTCGACGTTCACGAAGCCGCGCTCGTAGAGAAAGTCGCGAATCGCCTTCACGACTTCGTCCCGCACTCGCATGATCGCCACCTGCTTCGGCGACCTCAGCCACAGGTGGCGATGCTCGAGCAGAAAGTCGACGCCATGCTCCTTCAGCTGGATCGGGTAGTCCCCCGCCGACGGACCCAAGAGCTCGACGTCGCTCAGCGAAAGCTCGTAACCTCCCGGCGCTCGCTCGTCCTCCCGCACGGTACCGGTAATTTTCAGACTCGCCTCGTAAGCGAGCGACTCCAGCCCGGCCCAGACCTCCGCCGACACATCGCCCGCGCTCACCACCCCCTGCACCTGCCCCATTCCATCGCGTACGATGAGGAACGCGACCTTCCCGCTCGAGCGCAGGTTATGCAGCCAGCCGCGAATCGTCACCTCGTCGCCCACGTGGGCGGCCAACTCACCGATAGTAACGTCTCTAGCCATCGATCGTTGTCTGCGATACGCCTGAACCGGCGGCCGCGCCCATCGCGACCGCTCGGCCGCCGAAATTAGACGCGGCCCGAGTGGGTGTCAAACTCGTCCCGCCAGCGCCGGCGACCGGCGGACCGGAGCTTTCCGGGCATCCGGCTGGCGCGTTTCCCTTTCCCAGATGTTACTTCAGCTAACAGCCCTAACTATCTGCTGTGCAACTACTTATATCACACGCCATCAACCCACATCGAACAGCTGGAGCCGCTCGCGATACTCGGTCCGCAGCGCATGGGCCAAGGCCTGGTGCTCGCGCCGCTCCAACAGTGGGTCGGCGGCGATTATCGCGGCGGCGGTATCACGGGCGGCGTGGAGGAGCGGCTCGTCGCGCTCGAGATCCGCGAAGGCGAATTCGGGCAGCCCGTGCTGACGGGCGCCGAAGAAATCGCCGTAACCTCGGAGGCGCAGATCGGCGCGGGCGATCTCGAAGCCGTCGTTGGTGGCGGCGAAGATAGCGAGGCGTTCGGGCGGTTCCCTGCCGCCATGGATGACGATGCAATAGCTCTGATCAGCTCCGCGTCCTACGCGCCCGCGCAACTGATGCAGTTGCGAGAGGCCGAAGCGTTCTGCACCTTCCACAACCATCACGCTGGCATTCGGCACATCGATTCCAACCTCGATCACGGTCGTCGAGACGAGTAGGTCGATCTCACCGGCGACGAAGCGCCGCATCGTCTGGTCCTTCTCATCTCCGGGCATCCGCCCGTGAATGAGCGCCACTCTCAGCTCCGCCAGCACCTCGTTGGACAGGTGTTCGAAGGCCTCGGTAGCCGAGCGCACGTCCAGAGCTTCCGATTCCTCGATCACCGGGTAGACGACGTAGGCCTGGCGGCCTGCCTCGACTTCCGTACGCACGAACTCGAAGACGCGCGACCTCGCCGACTCGCCGCGCAGCACCGTCTTCACAGGCTGACGGCCCGGCGGCAGTTCGTCGAGCACGGAGACATCGAGATCGCCGTAGAACGTCAGCGCGAGCGAGCGCGGAATCGGCGTCGCCGACATCACGAGGACGTCGGGTTCGGCGCCGGCCCGCCGGAGCTGCATTCGCTGATGCACGCCGAAGCGATGTTGCTCATCGATCACGGCCAGGCCCAGACACTTGAACTCGACGCCTTCTTGAATCAGCGCGTGGGTGCCGACAACGAGCTGCGCGTCGCCGGAGGCGATACGCTCGAGCGCCTCCCTGCGCTCCGCTGACCGCAGTCCACCCCGCAGCAGCACGAGCTCGATCGGAAGATCGCCGACCATCGCCGTCACCGTATTGTGGTGCTGCTCGGCCAGGAGCTCCGTGGGAGCCATGAGCGCCGCCTGGTAGCCGTTCTCCGCTGCGCGAAGCATCGCGAACAGCGCCACGACTGTCTTCCCGCTTCCCACATCGCCCTGCAGCAACCGGTTCATCGGGCGCGCCTGCGCCATGTCGTTTGATATCTCCGACAGGACCTTTTTCTGTGCGTTGGTAAGTTCGAATGAAAGCGAATCGGCGAAGGGGCGCACCAGAGTGTTATGCCGCTGGAACGCCAGGCCGTCACGTTTCTCGCGGTTCTCGTAGCGGGCGCGCGCGTAGAGGACCTGGAGCACGAAGAGCTCGTCGAAGGCGAGGCGGCGGCGCGCCAGTTCGGCGTGGGGGATTGTCGGCGGCCGATGCAGCCAGTCGAGAGCAGCGCGCAGGTCTACGAGCTCGAAGCTGTGACGAATCTCGTCCGGTACGATGTCACCCTCGTCCTCGACGGCAGCGAGCAGCGCGTCCAGGTTTTGCCGTACTATGCGGCGGATCTGACGATGCGTGAGGCCGGCTGTCGCCGGATAGACGGGGAAGACCGTGCCCTCTTCCTCGGCCGGCTCGCCGGCGCGGGCCAGGACGGTGAACTCGCGCGGCTGGATCTGGCGGCCGTGGAAGAAGCGAACGGGTCCGGAGACCAGCAGGGTGTCGCCTTTCCTTATTGTCCGGTCAAGGAAGGGCTGGCCGGGCCATGAGCATTCGATGAGACCTGTCGAGTCCCTGATCACCGCTTGGAAGAAGCGAAGGCCACGGCGTGTCGGTACGACGCCTTTCGAGACGACCTCGCCGACCGCCGTGACGTCCATGCCCGGCGCGAGTTTGGCAATCGGCGTTACCGTCGTGGCATCCTCGTAGCGGTGTGGGCCGTGCCGTAGCAGGTCACGCGCCGTTCGGATACCGAGCTTCGCCAGTGCTTCAGCCCTGCGCGGGCCGACGCCCTTGAGGTACTGAACGGACCGATCGAGGAGCCTAGCGGCACTCATCGTGTCGATCCCCGCTAGCGCAGTCCGACGAGGCGCCGCATCGCCCACTCAGCATGAAAAGGACACCGGCACCGGGCGAGCAAGAGGAACCACCTAGCTGGGCTCACGGCACATCTGATCCAGGACCGATCGAATGATCACGCACTGAGGATGAATGGGGCCGCTATCTAGCGCAAGCTGGCGGGTGGACCGTGTCGGCAAAGCGTCAGTGGGTCGCTCTGAGATCTAGCGCTACTCCGCCAGGATGAGAGCAGGCTCGGAAACACCGTTCATCAGCCTGAGCAGCTTCTGGCGGATCCGGCGGAACTCCGGCATCTGGCTATCGGAGACAGGTACGCCGGAAGGTAGGTTGACGTCACGGTGATTGATGGCCCGTCCATTGCGTAGCATCTCGTAGTGCAGGTGCGGGCCGGTGGCCAGACCGGTCGACCCGACGTTGCCGATCAGTTGACCCTGGCTGACACGTACACCTCTCCGTATCCCCTTGGCGATGAAGCTCAAGTGGGCGTAGCGCGTGTTGTAGCCGTTGACGTGCCGTACCTCAACGATCTGGCCATAGCCACCCCACCAGCCGGCACGCGTGACGCTGCCATCGGCCGTCGAGTAAACACGCGTGCCCGTATCGGCGGCGTAGTCGGTCCCCAGATGCGCGCGATAGGTCCCCAGCGCCGGGTGGTAACGCCGCCTGGTGAAGCGGGACGAGATGCGCCTGAAGTCGACGGGCGCTTTGAGGAAGACCATCTTCATCGACTGGCCGTTCTCGTCGAAGTACTCGCCGCGCGATTCCAGCCAGAACGCCTGGTGTGTCCTGCCCCGGTTGGTGAACTCGGCAGCGAGCACCCGTGCCTCTCGGACCGACCCGTCGGGGCGCACGTGTCGCTCGTACACCGTGCGATAGTTGTCCCCTCTGCGGAGATCGATACCGAAGTCGATCGCCCACTGGAACGGGCGGTATATCCCCCACATGACGCGCTCGATGCGCTCCTGGGCGCCGAGCGACGGTGTCGGCAGCGCCATTACCGAGTTGTAGAGGTTGCTGTCGATCCTGCCGCTGAGCACCAACGTGTCGACCCGAACGTCCAGTTCGTTCCATTCCGCCGCCCAGCCCAGCGGGTCTCGGACAAGGTGCACCACGTGGTCGGGATCGACTTGTACAGTGAGGTGGATGAGACTATCCCAAGCCGTCCACTGGGAATGGACCGCCAGGCCGGGTCTGAGCCTCCGCGGGTTCGCGAACCTGCTGAGCGCCTCGACGATCTCCGCGACGTCGGCGCGGTCGAGTGAGTGCCGTGCCAGGACTTGAGCCAGAACCTCGCCACGCCGAAGCGTGTCCGCCCTGACCAGCGATTCGGCTTCCTCGGCGGATACTACGACAGGTTCGAGCGCGGGAAGCCGCCGCTGCGAGCTGGCAGGACGCCCCAGAATGAGGGTCAGGCCACCCGTGACCAGAAACGCGAAGATAAGCAGCCCTCTACCCATCGCTCGAACGGGGAGGGGATGACACTTCTGGCATGGTTCGCTCCTGGCTCACCTGGCACGGCTCCCTAGTCTCAGTCCATCTGACGCCTAATGAACGTCGGGATTTCCAGCTCCCGTGGGTCGGCGAACTCGAGGGGGACGGAACTCCGCTCGGCCGCCGGCAGGCGCACTTCCTTTTTTACCACCTTACGGGCCCCAAAGTTCGGCCTAGCGCCCGTGGGCGCGGTCTCCCTCTCGGCCGGCTGGAATCCGGTGGCGATGACCGTTACCCGAATCTCGTTCTCCAAGGTGGGGTCGTGTACGGTGCCGAAGATAATCTCGGCCTCGTCGCCGCACGCTTCCCCGATGATCGTACTTACTGTGTGTACCTCGTCGATCGTCAGGTCACTGCCGCCCGTGATGTTGAGCAGCACGGCCTTCGCACCGTGGATCGAGATGTCGTCGAGTAGCGGCGACGAGATCGCTTCCTGCGCGGCCTCCTGAGCCCGGTTGTCGCCTTGCGCGCGGCCGGTGCCCATCAGCGCCGGCCCGCGATTAGCCATGACCGTGCGGACGTCGGCGAAGTCGACGTTCACATCGCCGGTGACGCTGATCAGGTCCGAGATCCCGCGCGTCGCTTGCAGAAGCACCTCGTCCGCCTTCTTCAGCGCCTCTCGGAAGCTCGTGCCCTTGCCGACGACCGAAAGGAGTCGCTGGTTCGGGACAACGATCACCGTGTCTACGGCCTTGCGGACCTCGGCCAGCCCGATCTCCGCCTGATGCATCCGCTTCTTGCCCTCGAATTCGAACGGCTTGGTCACGATCGCGATGCTGAGCGCGCCAAGCTCACGGGCCAATTGGCCAACGATGGGCGCGGCGCCGGTTCCGGTGCCGCCGCCCAGTCCCGCCGTCACGAACACGAGGTCCGACCCGCGCAGTACGTGGACGATGTCGTCCTTGTTCTCCTCGATGGCCTGCCGGCCAATCTCCGGGCGCGCGCCGGCCCCGAGGCCGCGTGTCAGCTTCTTGCCGATCTGGACCTTTACCGGAGCGCGCGTGCCGCCCAGCGCCTGCGCATCGGTATTGACGGCGACGAACTCGACGCCCGGCAGGTCTTCCTCGACCATTCGGTCGACGGCATTGTTGCCGCCACCCCCGATGCCGATGACGCGCATGATCGCCGAGCGCGCGCCAGTCTCTGCAAGTTCGAATCTGATCATCCTCATCCCCTCCCCAGTTCAACGTTCAACACGTCGAGTACAACGCAGCGGTCTTAAAAGAACTCCCGAAGCCATCCTCCGACCTTGGCAAGCGCCCTCAGCGCCGGGCCCCTGCCGTTGCCGAGATCGTCCCGAATCCTGCCTACACCGAACAGCATCAGCCCCGCCGCCGTCGCGAACTTCGGCCGGCGCACCGAATCGGCCAGACCCGTTAGGCCGGCGCCCGGCACACCACAGCGGACGGGCATCGAAAAGATCGAACCCGCCACATCGAGTGTACCGTCGAGACTGGCGCCGCCGCCCGTCAGGACCACACCGCCGCCGAGCCGGTGCGCGTAGCCTGCGCGATCGATCTCGTGAAGCACCAGCGTGAGGATCTCGTCCATTCGCTGCTCGATGATGTGCGCTACCAGCTCACGGGGCATGTGCTTGCGCGCTCCAGGCGCCGGACCTGGGACCTCGACCGACTGCTCAGGATCGACCAGGCGCGTCGTGGCCACGCCGAAGCGCTCCTTCACCCGCTCGGCCTCGGCGTACGGGATGCCGAGACCTTTCACCAAGTCGTTCGTGAAGCTCACGCCCCCGCACGGTACGACGGCGACGTGGCGGATCTTACCCTCGTAAAAGACCGCGATCTCCGTGGTCCGACCGCCGATCGCCACGGCAGCGGCGCCCACCTCCCGCTCCTCGGCGGTAAGGACGCTGAGCCCTACGGCGAGCGGATTGAGCACCAACTGCGCCACCTCGTAGCCAGCCCGCGCGACGGCCTTGCGGAGGTTGCGGGC
The DNA here is from genome assembly GCA_020344215.1 of Gemmatimonadota bacterium. Classification (GTDB taxonomy): domain Bacteria; phylum Gemmatimonadota; class Gemmatimonadetes; order Palauibacterales; family KS3-K002. The sequence goes on along the minus strand of CP070815.1, from coordinate 2,058,050 downwards.
GGCGGCCCCGGAGGCCAGGACCATGAAGACGTCCGCCTCCAATCGAGTCCCCAGCATGCCAAGCGGCTGCTGGATCCCGCCCCGGTGGTCTACCGAGTAATCCTGGGGGATGACGTGAAGCAGCTCCTTGTCGGGCGGCACGACGACGGCGCGAGCGACTTCGTGGACCCGCTCGACATCGTCTTCGCTGATCTCGTCGCCTCCGATGGCGACCACACCGTTGGAAGCGCTCGTCTGCACGTACTCGGCGGAGATTCCCACATAGAGCCCGCGCGGCTGCATTCCAGCCATCAACTCCGCCTGCCTGAGCGCCTGGCGTATCTCCTCCGTCGTCTCCTCGATATTGCTCACCGCGTCGCGACGAATACCGCTCGGCTTCGCCTGACCGACGCCGAGGACCTTGACCTGCGCCGGGCCGTCACCCTCCAGTATCAGCTCACCTATCACGGCACACGTCTTGGTGGAGCCGATATCGAGCGCACCGATGAGATAAGGTGTCGCGATCATAGCTGCTCTCTCCGCACCACGATTAGGTCCGCATAACGCGCTTCTACGAGCGCCGCCTCGACCCCGCGGTTCCTCAAGTCGGCGAGCGTCGCACGCACGCGCCGGGCGAGTGACTCGTCGACCTCGGCGGGCAAGGCGAGCCGCCTCGCGGGTTGTGACATCACCAAGTTCGTCATCAGCCCTCGTCCATCCAGCAGTTGGAAATCGGAAATAACCTCTGCCAGTCCCGGGTCGACGTTCTGCAGTTTCGCGAATATCTCGAGGGCACGCAGCGCCGCTCCGCCACGCAATCGTGTCGAGTCGGCCGTGGCCGCCGCATTCATCGTCAAGAGCGGCAGGTCGAGCGAGCTGCCGGCCGGATCGATAGGGAGCAGCGTTCCGTCGCCCAGCACGGGACGGAGCTCCGGCACTCCGACGAGGGCGATCGGCTCGACCTCGCGCACGACGATGCGCAGCGCGTGCACTCCTGATCGGCGCACTTGGGCCTCCTCGATCAACGGGTGTCTCACAAGCCGACGCTCGACATCCGAATAGTCATCCCAGACCGAGCGCTCGGGGCCGATCGCCGCCAATCGCAGCGCAGAGTCGGGCGCCAGCCAGCGGGCCCCGACGACCTCGACCCGGCGCACGTCGAAGTAGTCGAACTGCGCCAGCAGCCGACCTCCCCAGATCGACCCGACGATTCCCCCGGCGACGACCAGGAGGCCTGCCAGGAAGGCCATCCGCGGTAGCGCGCTCCGCCCCTTCATCGCGCTGCCCCCACGTCGCGCAGCACCTCGTCGGGGAAGCCCCAGAACTGGATCTCGGGCTCGAGAGCGATCCCCGTCTCATGGAGGACGCGCTGCCGTGTCTCGATCAACAGGTCGATAACATCCTGGGCTCGGGCGTCACCGAGATTAACGATGAAGTTCGCGTGCTTGGCCGATATTTGCGCACCGCCGCGACGTTCCCCTCGCATCCCGACCCGATCGACCAGCTGCCAGGCGGATGGAGCGGGTGGCTCGGGGTTCTTCCAAGTCGACCCGCACGTGGGCTGGTCGTACACCTGTGCCCTGAGCTTGGACTCGCGACGGCGCCGGTGTTCCTCCTCCACCGCGTCGGGATCGCCGGGCGGCGCCTCGAGCTCGCCACGCAGGAAGATCGCCTCCGTCTCGAGATCGATGGCGCGGTACCTTGGCCTCACCTCGCCTCGGGTCACACGTCGGGTTGTCCCATCCGGCCACATCGCGTCCGCCCAGAGTGAGCGGTCCCAGATTCCCTCCTCCGCCGTCCCGGCGTTCATGCGCAGCGCACCACCCATGGTCCCGGGTACGGCCTCGAGGATCCATAGCCCGGAACGACCGGCGCGGCGTGCCGTCTGAACGACCGCGGAGATGAGCGCCCCAGCACCGAAGCGGATCGTCCCCTCGAGTAGCTCGTGTCCTGCGAACTCCCCCTCCAGCTGCAGCACCGCCGCGCCCGGCCCATCGTCGGCGATCAAGACGTTGGCACCGCGGCCTAGCACCAGGACCGGCCCACCGCCGACCTCCGCCAGCAGCGCGCGCAGTTCCTCCTCGGAGCCCGCCTTGGCGTAGGCGGGCGCGGGGCCGCCGATCTTCCAGCGCGCCAGGTCGGCCAACGGCACGTCACGCATCCACATGGCTCCGCCCGAGATGATCGAGCACCGCGTGGGCGGCGCTAGCGATGTCACCAGCACCTAAGGTCAACAACACGTCGCCGTCCTCGAGCAAGTCGCATAACTCCGCCGTCAGATCCTCGAGGCTCTCCGCGTAGCGAACCAGACTCGGGTCGAGGAACCGGCGTGCCGCATCGGCGACAAGCCTCGCGGAGACGCCGGGTACCGGAGCTTCGCGCGCCGCATAGACCTCGGTGACCAAGACGAGATCCGCCCCGGCCAGAGTCTCGCCGAACTCGCCGGCAAACGCTTGCGTGCGGCTGTAGAGGTGAGGCTGGAACGCCACCACCAGTCGGCGGCCGGCGAATGCCTGGCGCGCCATCTCGAGCGCCGCGGCGACCTCCGTGGGATGGTGCGCGTAGTCGTCGACCACCGTCACGCCGCCGGCATCGCCCAGTGTTTGAAAGCGCCGCTCGACGCCGCCAAAGCCGGCGAGCGCCCGGGCCGCGGCCTGCGGCGCGAGCCCGAGCGCCACCATGACCCCGAGTACGGCGAGCGCATTGCGAACGTTGTGCATCCCGAGGAGGGCGAGCTCGAACTCGCCCAGCGAGCGGCCGTCCAAGCTCGCCTCGAACGTCGTGCGGTCCGGCTCGCAGCTAATGCTCCCAGCGCGCAGCACCGCGTCGTCGCCGATACCGTAGGGCAGAGCGCGATGACCCGCGGCCCTCAGTCGACGTCGCGCACCGGCATCGTCGGCGCAGGCGATTACACGCCCGTCGTCGGGGACACGGCTCACGAACTCATCGAAGGCCATCTCCAACTCCCCGTACGATGCGTAGGTATCGAGATGCTCCGCCTCCACGGAGGTAACCACGACCAGCTTCGGCCAGAGCGACAGGAACGAGCGGTCGTACTCGTCCGCCTCCACCACGTAGGTCGTGCCGCCGATCCGCGCGTTGCCGCCCCACGCCGGCACACGGCCGCCGACCAGCGCTGTCGGATCGACGCCCGCCGACTCCAGCGCCATCGCCGTCAGGGCGCTGGTCGTCGTCTTGCCGTGCGTGCCGGCGATGGCTATCAACGTGCCGGTGTTCACCAGCCCGGCCAGCGCCTCGCTCCTCTTCATCACCGGCCTACCTCGGGCGCGAGCGACGTCCAGCTCCGGATGGTCCGCGGGGACCGCCGCGGTATGCACCAGAGCGGCTTGCCCACTGGCGTGATCCGGATCGTGCCCCAGGTATACAGTCATCCCTCGACGCTCGAGGTCCCGCGTCGTCTCGTTGCACTCACGGTCGCAGCCGCTGACCGTCGCACCGCGCGCGGCCAGTAGCAGGGCGAGCCCGGCCATCCCGGCGCCGCCGATACCCATCAGGTGAATCGCGGCGCCGCTGGCAGCCAACTCGGCCAACCCATGAGCTTCCGTCACCGATCCTCCATCAGGCGCCAAAGGTCCGTGGCGATCTGGTCAGCAGCTTGCGGATTGCCGCGTCCCTCGGCGGCCCTACTCATGCTCTCGAGTCGCTGCGGCCGATTCAGCAGCTCCTGGACGGTGTACCAGAGAGTCGCCGGATCACGCTTAATCTCGGCCTCTTCCACGACGAGGGCGGCACCTGTCTCCTCCATCGCTATGGCGTTGCGTAGTTGGTGATCGGCCGCTGCGTGTGGCAGCGGCACCAACACCGCCGGCACGCCCCAAGCGCAGAACTCTGCCAGCGCCAGCGCGCCGGACCGGGATACGGCCAGCGTGGTCACCGAGAGCGCCTTCTCCATCTCGGCGATGTAAGGCACCGTTCGCACCGCGACCCGGCTGCCCAGCTTCGCCAGGCGCCCAGAGATCGCAGGGTGCTGCGATGGACCGGTCGACCAAAGGAGCTGAGCGTCGGGCGGCAGCGCCGGCAGCTGACCCTGGTTGACGGCCTCGATCGCGGCGGTGAGCGCCATGTTGATCGCTGCGGAACCCTGACTGCCACCCACAACCAGGACGACGCGTCCGGGTGCCAGCCCGAACTCCTCTCGCACCAACTCCGGCTGCGGCCGCTGATCCGGCCAGCGTATGGGGTTACCGTAAACGCGAACGAGCGTATCCGGCCCCGGCCACAAGTTCTTCATCGCCTCCTCGTAACCCAGGTGTAACTGGTCCACATAGGGCGCCAGCCAGCGAGTCGTGAGACCCGGGTAGCTGTTTTGCTCCTGGATCGCCGTAGACAATCGGCGGGCGAGCGCCCAGGCGACCACCGGTCCTGCTGCATAGCCGCCTGTACCCACCACCAGGTCGGGAGCGAACGTGTCGAGAAGACGCCGGATCTCACGGCTCGCCACAACAGCCGACCGCAATAGCCGCCAGTTCTGCCACGGCCGGCGGCGGCGAACCGGCTCGAGCGGAAGCAGGCGATGCGCAACACCACGCTCAGGTAGTACGCGAGCCTCGATCCCCCTCTGCGCGCCGACCAGCAGTATCTCGATCTCATGTCCCGCCGACCTCCGCAGTGCTTCGGCCAGGTTCAGGGCCGGGTACAGGTGCCCGCCGGTTCCGCCGCCGGCGATGATCGCACGATATGCCACGTCATCACGCTCGCCAGCTGCCGATGTTCAGGAGTATCCCCACTGCCGCCAGCGAGATCACCAGGTTCGAACCGCCATAGCTGATGAACGGCAGTGTCACTCCCGTGGTCGGTAGCAGGCCTAAGGTCACACAAATGTGAATCAGGGCGCTGACCACGATCAGCGCCGTCAGGCCCACGGCCAGTAGAAAGCCGAACGCATCAGGCGCACGTCGGGCGATCCGCAGACCCAGAACCCCCAGGGCGGCGACGGCCAGCACGACCGCCGCCGTCCCCACGAGGCCCCACTCCTCCGCGATGATCGCGAAGGCGAAATCGTTATGCGGCTCCGGCAGGAAGTAGTACTTCTGTGTGCTCTCGCCATAGCCGACGCCGAACAGACCACCCGAGCCGACGGCGATGAGCGACTGCTTCAACTGATAGCCCGCGCCCGTCGGATCCGTGCCGGCGTTGAAGAACGACGTGATCCTGGCCATCCGGTAGCTTGCCGAGCGGACCCACTCCCAAAACAGCGGGAGCGCCAGGAGTCCCACCACCCCGAAATGCGCGACGCGCGCGCCCGCCGCGAACAAGACAATCGCACAGAGCAGCCCGATCAGGACGGCCGATGACAGGTCCGGCTCGAGCATGATCAGGAAGCCGACGGCGAGGTATACGACGCCGAAGGCCGCTAGGCCCCAGCGCAGGCTGCGGATGCGCGCCCCTTTCTTGGCGGCAAGCGCCGCCGCCCAGATTACCATCACCAGTTTGGCCAGCTCCGACGGCTGAATGCGCACGCCGAGTTCGAGCCAGCGGCGCGCGCCGTGCCGCGGCGGTGCAATCGCCTCGGTGCCCGGCAACACGACCAAGAAGAGCGCGAGCACTGTCGTGCCGAGCAGCGGCCACGCCAGCCGCCGGTAGATCCGGTAGTCGACGCGCGCCAACACGTAAAGCGCCAGCAGACCGACCAGCGCCTTGCTCGCCTGCTGTTGCAGGTAGAAGTGGTCGGGCAAGCCTTGCTTCTGTGCGAGGAACGAGCTGGCGCTGTAGACCGTGATGAGACCGATCAGCAGCAGGAGCACCGTGACCGCCAGCAGCATGCCAGCATCGCGCCGCGCGCTGCCCGCAGCAGGCACGTACGCATCGACCGTCACGGACCCTGCCAGGTCTCTCACGATGGCTCCCGGCCGAGCAGCGCCATGAAGCGCTCGCCACGTTCCTCGTAGTTGCGAAACATGTCGAAGCTGGCGCAGGCGGGCGCAAGTAGAGCGGAGTCGCCCGGTTTTGCCAGATCACGCGCCCGCCGCACCACGTCCTCAAAGGATCCATCCTCGCGCACGAGAGCTATTTCGCCCCCGAGCTCAGACTCGATCTGCGCCGCTGCTTCTCCGTACGCCACGACGGCGCGGACCCGCTCCCTCAAGTCGGGCAAGAGAGCAGCGAACGATTCGCCCTTCGGCCGACCTCCGAGCAGCAGGACCACCGGACGATCCATCGCCTGTAGCGCCACCCGAGTCGATGCCACGTTCGTCGCCTTCGAATCGTTCACCCAGAGCACGCCGTCCTTCTCAGTCACCGGCTGAAGGCGATGGGGGAGCGGTTCGAACTCGCGCAGCCCCTCTCGCAGAGCCGCGAGGGGGACCTGCGCCAATGCAGCGGCCAGAACGGAGGCGAGCGCGTTGGCGACGTTGTGGGTTCCCAGCAGCTTGAGGTCGCTACGGGCCACCAGCTCAACCTCAGCGCCTCCATAGCGAGCGGTCAGAACGTCATTCTCGGCGATGAAGGCCCCTTGCTCGCCGGCCGCGAGCGGCGACGCGACACGGAAGTACCAGGCGCTTCCCGGCTGTCGCGCCGCGAGTCGGAGAACGCCGTCGTCTTCGCCGTTTAGAACCCAGCGGCTGTCGGAGTCGGCGTTGTCGAACAGGCGCGCCTTGGCCGCGTAGTAGTCCTCGATATCGACGTGCCAATCGAGGTGATCGGGGCACAGGTTCAGGAACACGCCGATCGCCGGCTTGAATCGATCGATGTCTGCCAGCTGGAACGAGCTGACCTCAGCCACAACCCATTCATACCCAGCGTCGCTGTCGATCGCGATTTCCGACAGCGCACGTCCGATGTTGCCGCCCACACCGACCTTGATTCCAGCGCGCTCCAACATCGCAGCAATCCACGCGGTCGTAGTCGTCTTCCCGTTCGTGCCGGTCACCGCGATGACCGGCGCGTCGAGGAAGCTGAACGCCAGCTCAAGCTCCGATATGATCGGCCGCGATCGGACGCCCGCTGCCTGGAAGACTTCGGCGCCGGGCGGGATGCCCGGGCTGGCTACGATCAGATCGCAACCTTCGAGGGCTCTTGCGTCGTGTCGCCCCAGCTCGACCTCGACTCTCGGTCCGCGCAGTGCCTCCGCCTCGGCACGAAGCTCGTCGGTGTCCGCCACGTCGCTGGCGTACACCGAGGCGCCGGCCTCTGCCAAGAGGCGTGTCGCCGCGCGCCCGCTCCGGCCCAGTCCCAGCACTCCGATTCGGAGTTCCGACCACGACGCGGGAATCTTCACCGTACCTTCAACGTGCTGAGCGCGATGAGCGCTGCCAGAATACCGGCGATCCAGAAGCGAACCACTACCTTCGATTCCGACCAACCGAGCTGCTCGAAGTGATGGTGCAACGGCGCCATCCGGAATATGCGCTGACCCTGTCCGAACCGTTTACGCGTATACTTGAACCAGCTCGTCTGCAGGATGACCGACAGCGCCTCCGCGACGAACACGGCACCGACGATCAACAGCAGGAACTCACCTTTGATCAGAACGGCCACCGCGCCCAAGGCACCGCCAAGCGCGAGCGAGCCCGTGTCACCCATGAACACTTCCGCCGGGTGGCTGTTGAACCAGAGGAAACCGAGCGCACCGCCTGCGAGCGCGGCGCAGAAGACGGACGCCTCACCGACGCCCGGGAGATAGAAGAGGCCGAGGTAGTCGGACGCGTCGATCCGGCCGATCAGGTAGGTGAACAGTCCAAACGTGCCACCGGCGATCGCTGCGAGGCCGGCGGCGAGGCCATCGAGTCCATCGGTCAGGTTCACGGCGTTCGCGCTCCCACTCACCACGAGAGCGACGAACGGGACGAAGAACGGCGCCCAGATTACCAGCCGCCACTCTTTGAAGAAAGGCAGTGTCGTGTGGTTCACCGGGTATTCGCTCAATGGGAACCGCCAGAGCAAGTAGCCCAGCAGCAGTCCGACGGCGAATTGGCCGACGAACTTGTAGCGTGCCACCAGGCCGCGCGACTCGCGCTGCACGACCTTCAAGTAGTCGTCGAGGAAGCCGAGCAGACCCATGGCCGCCGTCAGCCCGAGGGCGATGAGCACGTAGGGGTTGTCGAGACGTGCCCAAAGGAGCGTCGGAAGGATGACTGCCGCCAGAATGATGAGCCCACCCATCGTGGGGGTGCCCGCCTTCTCGAGATGGGCGTGAGGTCCGTCGAGGCGGACGACCTGACCGATCCCGCGCCCACGCAGCCACCCCAAAATCGGCGGACCAGAAACGAAGGCGATGAGCAAGGCGGTCACCATCGCGCCGCCGGCCCTGAAGGTGATGTACTGGAACAGGTTGAACACAATGTGTTTTTCGGCCAGCGGAAACAGGAATTCGTAAAGCACTGTCCTCCCCTCGCTAACCTTTCGTACCCGGGCCCTGCACCCGTCCCCCAGCGGCGAAGTCGCGCTCGAACCACGGGATGGCCCGCTCGAACTTCATGCCCCGCGATGCCTTGAGCAGCACGACCTCGTCGCCCTCCAGCCACGCGCCAAGCCCGCGGTAGGCGTCCTCGAGCTTCTCCTCCAGGATGAGCCCCTCGCCGGCCCGGCTCTCCAGCTGCGCGAAGGCCGTCACAAACTCACCCGTCGCCGCGATCAGCTCGATCCCTGCATCGAGCATCTGGCGTGCCACCTGTAGGTGCAAGGCGGTCGACCAAGCACCCAGCTCCAGCATCGTCCCGGCGAGGACGGCGCGGCGACAGCCCGCCGCCAGGTCGGTGAGCGCGTCCAGAGCCGCCTGGAACGACGCCGGATTGGCGTTGTAGCAGTCGACGAGCAGAGTCAGATCACCAATGCGACGGACCTCGCCGCGCATCGCCGGTATCTCAGCGCTGCCGAGGCGCTGGGCCGCCTGGCGCGGGTCGACGCCAAGCATAGACGCCAGGACGATCGCGAATAGCGCGTCACGCAGCAGGTGGGCCCCAAAGCCCGGCAGTCTGAAGTCTGCGCCGCCCCAACTCCACTCCACACCATTGCCAGAGACCGACCAGGTTTCCGGTCGCTCGTCCGCCTCAGCGCTCAGCCCGACCGTCCGCACACTCGCGAAGTGGTCACGTGCTCGTCTCACCAACTCGGGCGGCTCATCGGCGACAAGTGCGATACCGTCCCTCCGCATGCTGGAGAGCAGCGACAGCTTCTCGTCGAGCACGCCCTGCAAATCACCCAATCCCTCGAGGTGACCCTCGCTTACCGACGTGATCACCGCGTAGTCGGGGTTAGAGATACGTGCTAACCGCTCGATCTCTCCCCGTTGGTTGGAAGCGAGCTCCAGCACCCAGATCTTTGCCTCTGCCGGCGCCTCGAGAATCGAGAGCGGCACGCCCACGAGGTTGTTGAAGTTCCCCGGGCTGCCGTATACCCCGCTCCCCAGCGCTGCCGTTGCCAGAGCGCGAGTAGTGGTCTTGCCGCTCGTCCCGGTTATCGCCACGACCGTTGGGTCCAGCGCGAGGCGCCGAGCTGCAGCGAGGCGTCCGAGAGCATCGAGCGAGTCCTCCACGAGGATGAGCTCGAAGTCGGGCGGCAGGCGGTCCGGGTGACGCTCGGCCACCGCGCCGACCGCCCCAGCCTCTGCTGCGGCGGCCACGAAGTCGGCTCCATCAAACCGCTCACCGCGCAGCGCGACGAAGAGTTCGCCCGGACGGAGAACCCGGGTGTCGGTAGAGACACCCGTGTAGGCACGTGCCGCCGTGCTCTGCGGCGGAAGGCCGAGAGCTTCGCGCACTCCCTCGCTCGTCCAGCAGAACTCACGCTTCATGACGATCCTCGACCACCGGCGAGCAGCTCTCGCACGACGACTGCCTCGTCGAACGGTCTTACCTCGTCACCGATGATCTGGTAGTCCTCGTGCCCCTTTCCGGCTAAGAGGATCGTGTCTTCACGACCAGCGATGCTCAGCGCTCGGGCGATGGCGGCCCGACGATCGACGATCACCTCGTGGCGCGCAGCGCCGAGACCCGGGAGGATGTCGGCGATAATCGCGTCCGGCTCCTCGCTCCTCGGGTTGTCCGAGGTGACGATCGAATAGTCGGCAGCTTCAGCGGCGGCCTGCCCCATCAGCGGTCGTTTACCGGGGTCACGATCGCCCCCGCACCCGAACACCACGATCAGTCGCCCCCCGGTGAGCGGCTGCAGGGCCGCCAACGCGCGACGCAGGGCGTCGGGCGTGTGCGCATAGTCGCGGAGCACTAGCGGACCCTCCGCCAGTACCTCGAGCCGCCCCGGGACCGGTGGCGCCTCCGACAGTGCGTCGGCGATCTCACCGGCCCGGAGCCCGAAGACGCCTGCCACAGCCGCCGCCGCCAGAGCATTCGAGACGTTGAACTCGCCGAGCAACGGAAGTCCGACCTCGACCTCTGCGCCGGGGGCCACCAGCGTCCAGCGCGACCCGCTGCGCTCGACCCGGATGTCACGAGCTGCGTAGTCCGCGCCCGCCGTGAGCCCGAAGCGCACCGTTCGAAGCGGCGGCAGATCGGACCAAGCCGACTCGTCAGCGTTCACCACCAGCGTCCCGTCCGCGGCGACGAGCTCGGCGAGCCGCAGCTTGGCCGCCCGGTACTCCTCGAAATCGGAGTGATAGTCGAGGTGGTCGCGGGACAGGTTGGTGAACACTGCAACCTCGAACGTCACCCCGTCTACCCGGCCCTGCGACAGTGCGTGCGACGAGACTTCCGCGACGACGCACTCGACCCCATCCTGCTTGAGGCCGGCCAGTCGGCGGGCGAACTCCACGGGCCCCGGAGTAGTCAAACCGATCGACTCGCGCACGCCGGACCCCGTAAAGGCACCCAGAGTACCGATCGAGCCGCTGGAGACGCGCCGGGAGAGGATATGCCGGGCGAGATGCACCGTGGTCGACTTGCCGTTCGTGCCGGTCACACCGACCAGCCGCAGAGCGGCGCCCGGCTCCCCGTATACGACTTGCGCCGCGACAGCCGCGGCGCGCCGGGCATCGCTGACCGGGATCTGCAGCAGGCCGAGCCCGGCGCGCGGGTTCTCCACCAGCGCCGCGACCGCCCCGGCGGCCTCTGCCTGCTTCAGAAAATCGTGTCCGTCGTGGAGGTAGCCGCGAATCGCGCAGTATAGATCGCCGCTATCGACTTGGCGGGAGTCGGCGCTGATCCCCGTGACCGCGAGGTCAACCGCAGGGCCGGGCTCCGGCAAGAGCCCGGCCGAGTCGAGACGCGCGAGGATATCGGCGATCGCTATCACCCCGCTCCAGATGCGCTCTGCGGCCGAGCCGGGGGGCTGCGTTCTGTGCCTGTGAGAGCCACCTGCTCACCGAAGCGCAGCATCGTTCCGACCGACGGTTCCATCGAGACCACACGTCCACCTCCACGTACGGCCACCCGCCAGCCTGCCCGGTGCAGCCGGTTGACGGCCGCACGCAGCGACAGACCCCTCACGTCAGGCAGCCTGTCCGCAACTCGAAACGCGCTGCTCACATCCGCGTCGCGGGTCCTGAGCAGCGGTGTGTCGAGCGCGAAGACATAAGGGCCACCGGTCGGCACCAGACCCGCTGGTACTCCCGCCTGTTCGTCCGGAATCTCCGGCTCCCCCATCAGCGGCGGCGCCGACCAGTAGCTCCCCGCGAGCGCGGCACGTACGGCGGTGCGCATGACCGGGGCTGCGGTCGTGCCACCGTAGTACGGCCCACTCGGCTCGTCCAATTTGACCAGGATCACCAGTTGCGGATCGTCCGACGGGATGAGCCCGACGAACGACGATATGTAAGAGTGACCGTCGTAACCCATCTCCTCATCGAAGCGCCAGGCCGTACCGGTCTTGCCGGCCACGCTCAGGCCGCGGACCCCGGCGCTTCGCCCGGTACCCTCCGCCACGGCGTGCGCGAGAACGTCGCGCAGAGCCGAGGCAACCTGCTCCGATATCACACGCCGGATGACCTCAGGTTCTCTGTTCCAGCGGATCATTCCGTCGGGGGAGCGCACCTCAAGCACGAGCTGCGGGCGCATGAGGGTCCCGCCGTTCGCCAGAGCGCCGTAGGCCATCACGAGCTGCAACGGTGTTACCGCCACCTCGTAGCCGATAGCCAGCGAGGCGCGGCTCTGCGCCGACCATTCCGAAGGGCGTCGAAGGAGACCTGCAGACTCGGAGGGATACGTGAGACCGGTCGGGGTTCCAAAGCCGAAGTCCCGGAGGTAGCTGAACTGGACGCCCTTCGGAATGCGCTCGGCGAACTTCGCCATCCCCACGTTGCTCGAGACCGCCAACGTCTGTGCGAGGGTCAACCGACCGTGGGGAGTATCGTCTCGAATCGTTCGACCGGCCACTCGATACAGCCCGATGCCCGTATCGACGCTGTCCGAGAGCTCAGCCAGATCTTCCGCCAACAGCGCCGCCACGCTGAACGGCTTCAGCGTCGATCCGGCCTCGTACGGTTCCGTCGCTGCCGTCAAGTGCTGCTCCCGGCCGCGAAGCCGATTCCTCCGACTCGCCGCGGCTAAGAGCTCACCGGTGTTCGGGTCCAGGATCAAGAGGTCGCCGCCCGTCGCGTCGGACTCAGCAACCGCGTCTTCCAGCACCGACTCGGCCAGGGCCTGCAGCTCGGCGTCGATGGTCAGGTAGATGTCGTGACCCGGAGTCGGAGGCACGACCTCCACGGTAAGCCAGGCGGCGGACGCGCCGGTAGCATCCTTGCGCGAGAGTCCCACTCCCGGCTGGCCGGCCAGAACCGAATCGAAGCTCAGCTCCAGACCGCTCAAGCCCCGACCCCGATCGCCTACCCGGCCGACGATCTCTGCCGCCAGCTCGCCCCGCGGGTAGGAGCGACTGACCCGCGCCTGGGCGTGCAGCCCCCGGGGAACCCGCTCTCGGAGCTGATCCTTCTCGAGCGCGGAAAAGTACCCAGGCAGCCGGAACCAGCCGTTCTTCCCCTCAGCTATCAGGCGTGCCTTGTCCGGGCCGAGATCAACCGCTCTGCCCAAAGCCACGGCGGCGGCCTGCGGATCGGGGAGTTCACGCGGAGCGACGTAGAGCTCGTACGTGATGCGGCTCACCGCCAGCTCGCGACCTTCGCGGTCGTAGATCGTGCCGCGGGGCGCGGGCAGCGGATCGCGGTACTCGTGCTGGTTGATCGAGCGCGCCTGCCAAAGCTCTCCCTGCACGACCTGAAGCTGGAACGCCCGCGCGAGCGCGACGCCGGTCAGCAGCAGGAGCGTCAGCTGCAGCATGCTATGCCGCAAATGCCGGCGTCGAGCTTGTCGTGCTTCCGACCTCACGACGAGCCTCCCAACGGCATTGATGACACACCGCTCAGATCGAGATACACCAGTTCGTCCTCACTCGGCTCGTGCAGCCCCAGCTGCCGCGCCGCACTCACGATCCGCGGCCGGCTGCGCAGGTACTCGAGCTGCTGCCTGGACTCGTTCCTCCGCACCTCTGCCGCTTCCTGCCGATCATCGAGACGGCTTATCCGCTCGGCAATCATCCGCCCGCGGGCACCTCTGTGCACGGCAATGAACATCCCGGCCAGTAGCAGCATCGCCGCGAGGGCGGTGAGTATCCCGCGCAGCCTCATCAGTCCCGCTCCCAGGCACGTAGGCGCGCGCTCCGCGCCCTCGGGTTGACGGCCACCTCTTCCACCGACGGCCGGGCCGGCGCGCGGGTCAAAGAGCGACCCAAGGCCTTACCGCGGCAACCGCAGACGGGGACACCCGGCGGGCATACACAATCGCGGCCCCACTCGCGGAACGAGCGCTTCACCAGTCGGTCCTCCAGTGAGTGATACGCGATGACCACCATGCGGCCGCCCGGAGCGAGCAGGTCGCGGAGCCCAGGGAGCGCACGCTCTAGCGACTCGAGCTCCCGGTTCACTGCGATCCGCAACGCCTGGAAGATGCGCGCGGCGTCAGATGCAGCGACCGGCCGGCCCCATACCCGCTCCATGACCTGCATCAGATCGTCACTCGTCTCCAGAGGTGAGTCGTCACGCGTCTCGACGATCTCCGCCGCAAGGCGCCTTGCGCGTCGCTCCTCACCGTAGGTTCGGAAGACCGCGGCCAGCTCCTCGACAGGGAGGTTGGCTAAGAGCTCCGCCGCGCCGGGTTCCGCCCCCTCACGCGACAATCGCATATCGAGCGGAGCGCCGGGGCGAAACGAGAAGCCGCGGGCCAGTGTGTCGATCTGGTGGGAGGACACCCCCAGGTCCAACAAAACTCCAGCCAATGCGCCCTCCCCCAGATCGACTAGTTGCCAAACATCCGCGTAGTCGCCCTGAACGAACCTGACCCGCTCCCCGAACCGCGCGAGTCGGCCGCGCGCCTCGTCCAGCGCCTCGGCATCTCGATCCACTGCCAGCAACTCGATCTCGTCGCCAGCCTGCAGGATTGCTTCCGCATGACCAGCGCCCCCCACGGTCCCATCCAGGAAGAGCCCGCCACGGTCCGGCGCCAGGTACCGCACGACTTCATCCGTCATCACCGGCGTGTGATACGCGCTGGCGCTCAAGGCTGACCTACCGTGCAAGCGGTTCGTCACGCGGGACGCCCGGACGACCTCCCTTCACCTAGCACGAAGGACGGTGGACAGACGGCGTTGCCCTACCCCTAGATCCACACAGCCCTCCCCCTGCCACCTGCCCACCGTCCTATTTGGCGGGTCCAGCGGCTGACGGCCGTCGCCTCTCATCACAGGCGTTACGAATCCCCCACGATCCGCCCATCACTCCGTCTCGACCGTCAGCGCCGGGCCCACTACCTCACACGAGGATCTGCCGAACGAATCCCTCTAACCCAGGTTCGCCCTCCCTCGTGGTGCTCTCAAACAGCTCTGGATTCCAGATCTCGATCTTGTCCAGTACACCGACAATCAGAGCCTCCGTATCGAGCTGCGCCGCCTGTTGCAGCCGTTCCGGGATCAGGATCCGTCCCTGCTTATCAGGGATCACCTCGACCGCGTTGGCCGTCAGCCCCAGGACAATCGAGCGGGCGTTGCGCTGGCGGCGCAGCAGCTCCCCAAGACGCTCCTCCACACCCACCCAGGCCCGCGCCGGATACAGGAACAGGGCAGGCTCCAAGGCGTGGATCAGGACGAAACCGTCGTGCCCAGCGGCTCGGCGGAACGACGCCGGTAGCGCCAGGCGACCTTTCTCGTCCAGCTGATGGAGGTAGCTCCCCAAGAAGCCGGTCAAGTGACCTCCCCCGAAAGGCTGGCTTGTTGGACCGGGTGGCGGGAACCCGGGCGATGAGAGTGGGCGTAGGGGACACAACGCACCACTCTTCCCCACTCCGCACCACCATTGTAGCCTTCTGTCCCCCCTACGTCAAGGACTATTGTTCTACGGGATTTCTTCGGGCTGCGGCCTGGTTCGCACCGGCAAGAAAAAGCCCGAGCGCTCGGCCCGGGCTTTCACCTCAAGCATACGTTGGAGGGCGTCAGCCGCCGCGCTCCGCGCGCCGGATCCGTGCGTCCACGTTGAGGAGCCAACGCTCGCAGGCGTCCAAGAGCTGCGGGACCTCGCGGCGAACGTTGCCGGCCCGCTGGAAGCGTTCCTGTGCTGCCTGGAAGTTGGCCTGGGCGCGGCGCAGCTGCGGCACGTTGGCGTCCTCCGGGGTCGCCAGCCGCTCGCCAGCCTGGTAGTAGCTGTAGCCCCACCAGAACTGGAGCTCCTGTCTCTGGTTGGCCGGCACGTACCGGGCGGCGTTCTCGAAGTGGCCGATCGCCGCGGTGAGGTTGCCGGCGCTACGAGCGCCGTGGGCCTCGCTCCAGAATAGGCGGAAGACATCTTCCGAGGTCGAGCTACCGGACTCGATCGCCAGGGCGAAATCGGCGAGCCCGGCTTCCGTGTTGCCGCCCTGCAACTTGAATTGACCACGCTTCAGAAAGCCGTTGGCATACGCGGGCTCGATCGCCAGGACACTGTCCATGGCCGCGGCGGCGCCGTCGAACTGACCACTGCGACCGAGGGCGTCGGCATAGAGCGACCAGAGGCGCGCGCTCCCCGAATGCGTCCGGAGAGCGAACTCGGCGAACCGGATTGCCTCAGCGGTCCGGTTGGCGCGGGTATAGGCGGCGAGCGCGTTCTCGACGATCAAGAGATCGGTCTCCTCGCCTCTGATCTCGAGCACCTGCTCGTAAGCCTCGAGGGCGACATCCACGTAGGTAGAGTCGGTTGACGAGTAGCGGAGTGCGTAGTCACCGAGCGACTGCAGGAGGTCCAGATCGCGCTCGGCGATCGCGAGCCCGGCCTGGATGATCTCGATGGCCTCAGCCATCAGGCCGGCGTTGGCCAGGTCGTAGGCGACCTTGATACGCACGGGTACGTTGCCCGCATCGTACTCCAGGTACAGCTGGTACAGCTCGCTGGCCCTTTCAGCTTCGCCGGTCTGCGAGTACATGAAGGCGGCGTTCTCCAACGCAGCGCGGTGGCTGGGTTGCCGTTCCAGAACCATCTCGAAGTAGGCGATGGACGAATCGGCCCAGCCGTTCGTACCGCTCTGTTCGTGCTCGAACATGATGCGGTAGGCCATGCCCTTGTTGAACAGCACGTGCACGCTGTTCGGGTTGATGGCGAGGGCCTGGTCACAGTTGCGCAGCGCGCTCTCCAGCTGCTGGCTCTCCACGTACTCGGCACAGAACTGCTGTGCGCGGACGAAGCGAACCTGCTCCTGGAAGGCTTCGAGGGTTATCTCCGCCACACGATCCACCGACTGATTGCTCCTGTCGGCGACCTGAATCGGCGGGACAGGCACCTCATCACCGGTCCGAACGTCGATGAACCGGCCGGTGACCTGGAAGGCGCCGTCCGTACCCTCCAGGCTCGCGAAGTAGAGGACCTGGGCGCCCATCAGATTCGCGAGCTGCCGAGCCCTAATGGCGTTCAGCTCTTCCCACTCCACATCGTACTGGTTCAGGGCGCGCTCGAACTCTCTCTCGGTAACCGGAGCGTGAGTTGGGAAGTCCTCGAGGCGCTCGCGGATCTCCTTCGCGACCTTCTCGCCGAACCTCCTGTCCAGTGCCCGGGATTCAAACGGGACCACCAGAACGCGGTAGCGCCCACCAGGCTCCTGCGCGAACGCGTCCCGAGCCAAGGGCACGGACAGGGTGGCCACAAGCATCAAGCCTATTAGCGCCCGGAGGCTCGTGCGTCCAAAGCTGACTATGCCAAACCTCATGGACTTACTCCCCGATTTGGGGTGTACACCAGCGGGCACGCGCCCGCGCCAAGCAGTGCAAGCTTCGATGGGCGCGCCTGGACTCGAACCAGGGGCCTCTGCCTTGTAAGGGCAGCGCTCTTGCCAGCTGAGCTACGCGCCCGAATCCTCAGAGAGCCAACCGACCAGCTTAGGGTGAGCCCGGGGCATCGTCAACCGGGCGGGTCTCAGAGAATGAGCCCCAGCGGTATCAGGACCGCGTACGCAGCCACCAAGAGGAGCGGCGCCAGCACGGTCGAGAGGACCGGCGAGCTGCTGGCGAGCGTCAGATAGCCGATCACTATGAGCACAGCAGCGCTCGCGAGCAACGCCCAATTCAACCGCGTGAACTGCAGGGCCCGGGGCCCTTCCGCAGTTCCGGTCACCGACACCTTGTTCAATACCTCCGCCCTATATGCTGTGCGGGCCGCGCGCGGCCCGCGTCTACCTCGCTACCGGGGATTGTCGGGTCTTGAACCGCTCAAACCTATTCCTTTCCCCCGACTCCGTCAATCACGTCGCCGCCTCCCCGGTCACGACCGGGCCCCGCCGTCTCCTCCCACGCCTCGAACGCCTCTCGGGCCACCACCGAGGCCTCCAGGGCCGCCAGTTTCCGACGATCTCGCCTTTTCTTCCAATACCCCAGAACGAGCAAAAGGATCGTCATAACGGTCCAGAACACGGCCGCCTGAGCTAGGACCAGCAGCCAGCCGAACCGCCTGCCGACGTCCCTTCGCCAGAGGCGTTCGAACTGCCCCAGGGTCAGCCCGTACGTCCGTCTCATCGCCAGATCCAGGTCACCCATATCTCGCCAGCGCTCCAGCAGCCGGGCGAACCCGGTGGTGCCGCCGAGGCGGTACAGGAGCTCGACGGCGGTATAGGACAGCAGGTAGGCGTGCTCGGCGCTGACGCGGCGGCGGTTGAAGTCAAGGCTCAGCGCCTCGAGCGACGGCAAGCGGCCCTGGAGGATAGCGAAGCGCAAGGTCCAGGCTTCGTCTGCCCTCCAGCTCCCCGAAGCCAGCTGAGCATAACCTTCGTGGAACCAACGAGGCACCGCAGCGCCCAGGTAGCGTGTGAGCGCCACGTGAGCCAGCTCGTGCCGCAGTACCGCAGCCAGCGGCCGGGAGCCGGCCCGGGGAGCGAAGATGGGCAGAACGATCCGGTCGCCCTCGGGGAAGGCGAGACCGCCGCTCCAGTCCGGAGCTCCGGGCGCCAGCGAGTCAAACGTCGCCTGATCCGGCGCCAGATAGACGGTGATCTCACCCGCTTCGAGGATGTCTGGCGGAAGCCCCCGGAATGCCGGCGCGGCCGTGAAGGTCTCGGCGAGCGCCGCTGCGGCCCCTTCCTGGCCCTGCCAGTACCGAAACACGAGAGAGCCGACCTGGATCTCGCCTTGGGGGGATACGTGATTCGAGTGACCGGGCTGCGCGAAGCACAGGAAGAGTAATGCCAGGCTGAGGCTCATCGGTCTGTTGCTCGGGCACCGAGGGCGGGAGACCCATCCCGCCTGTCAGCCGCCTCTTTTTTTCCTCGTGCGACTCGCAGCGCGTTTCTTCCGTTTGGCGCGGGCAGCGGCGTCTGACGCGGCGGCTGCCTTGGCCTTCGACTTCATCATCTTCTCCAGCGCGATCTTCTCTTTGGAACTGAGAATCTCGCCGATGTTGAGCATGATAATCAAACGGTCACCTTGCTTGGCAAGTCCTTCAAGGTAACGCCCTGCCAGACCCCGGAAGAAGTCGGGAGGCGGGGTGACCGCCTCCTCGGGCAGCGGGATCACGCCGGGCACGACATCGACGACCAGCCCGGCGCGGCTCTCTCCCATGGCAACGATCATCAGCCGCGCAGGATCCGCCTTACCTCGCTCGGGCAGACCGAAGCGTTTGCGCATGTCGATCACCGGAACGATCGAGTCACGGACTTCCGCGACCCCCTCGACGAACTCCGGCGCCTTGGGCAGGGAGCGCACTTCAGGTACCGGCACGACCTCGAAGACCTTCAGGACGTCGATACCGAACTCCTCGTCGCCGAGTTGGAACGTCAAAACCCGTAGCGGCTCGGCAGCCGCACGATTCTCCTCCATCGGTCCCCCCCTCCCCGCCAGCAGCTCCGCTCGGCAAGCCACCAGCGCCGCAGGGTCCACATAGTGAACAAGCTCTCCGTCCAGCTCGAGCAGATCTCCCGACCGGCCGTCCTGGACTCGCTTGGCGCCCGTTGCGACGACCTCGCCTGGGTCCTGAACACGCAGTCCCAGCCGGCCCCTGTCCCTGCCCAGCACCAGAAGCACGGCGTCTGGCGCGTCTGGATCGAGCCGCGGGGCGTCCTCGATCGCGTTCGCAAGCTCCACCACGGGAATCCAGCGGTCGTGGAGGCGGGCCAGGCCGACGCGAGCCCCCTCGACGCCGGGGAGACGGTGGGCGACGGGGCCGGGCTCCACGATCTCGGACACCAATTCAGCAGGGACCGCGAAGCGCGATCCGCCCAAGCGAAACGTGACCAGGTTACTCATCGACTTCTTCAGGCGCCTGACGCGAGAACTCACCGAGACACTCGACGATGGCGCCTGGGATCTCCTCCAGGGGAACCACGCGTTCCGCCGCTCCCTGCTCTACCGCACGACCGGGCATCCCGTACACCACACTGGAGGCTCGGTCCTGGGCTATGGTACGGCCGTTGGCTGCGCGGATCGCCGCCAGGCCGTTCGCTCCGTCGCGACCCATGCCGGTGAGCACCACGCCGACCGAACGTTCCCCATAGGCCTCGGCGACGCTGGGGAACAGGGCGTCGGCGGCGGGTCGGGTACCCCACATCGACTCCCGCTGGTCGAGCGTGATCTTGACCTCGCCATCGATCCGCCTCACCCGCATATGGAAGTTACCGGGAGCGATCCAGACACGGTTCGGCAACACACACTCCCCACCGCTCGCCTCCGCAACGGGCAGAGACGCGATACCGCTCAGGCGCGCAGCCAGCGTCGATGTGAAGCCCGGCGGCATGTGCTGCACGATCAGCACGGCGGCGCCTATATCTGCGGGCAGAGAGCCGATGACGTAGGACAGAGCCCGCGGCCCGCCAGTCGAAGCGGTGAGGGCCACAGCGGCCTCAACGCCGGACTCCGGAGCGACGACCGGTCTCGCCCCAGGCGCCCGCTCTGCTACGAGCGCATCGATATCCGCCGCCAGGGCAGCCAACAACGCTTCGTAGAGCCGGGCCTCCACGCGGCCCAAGTCGAAGGAGATCGGCCCGGACGGCTTGGCCACGAAGTCTACGGCCCCGAGATCGAGCGCGCGCAGCGCCGCGACCGACCCGGTCTCGGTATAAGCCGAGAAGACGACGACCGGTCGTGGACGTGACGACATGACCCGCTCGAGGACGCCGAACCCGTCGAGGCGCGGCATCTCGATATCTAGGGTAACGATATCTGGGTCGAGTTCCTCGATCCGGCGCAAGGCCTCCTTTCCGTCGGCAGCCACACCGATCACACGGAATCCGGGAAAGCGCTCGATCATGTCGGAGATCATGCGTCGCATAAAGACGCTGTCATCGACCACCAGGACGGTGGCCAGCCTCGTTGCCTGCTCAGATCTCGACACGGTTCTTCCCCTGCGAGGAGACACGGATGCGCCCATCCGACAGGTCGAAGTCGACCGAGCGGCCAAACTCGCCACCCACCTCTTCTGCCACTATCGGGATGCCGTTCTTTGCCAGCGTAGAGCGTGCGGCGACGATGTTGCGCTGGCCGATGTTCGGTTTGTCCTGAGGCAGCAGGTCCTGGAACATAGTAGCACCGCCGACGAGGCGGGCCGTCAGGCGAGCACGGTCCGCCCCTGCCTCCTCCAGCTCCCGCACGAGCGCGGGGATGGCCGTCGTCGCGAAGAGCCAGCAGCGGTCGCGCTTGGAGAAGGTCGGATCCGGCAGAAGCACGTGGACCAGCCCTCCCACCCGGCACTGGTCATCGTAGAGCACGACCGCCACACACGACCCGAGGCCCGTGATCGATAGCGTCCCTTCGCGCTTCCCAACTCGACGCTCCCCCATCGGAACGTAGACCCTCACCGCTTCCTGTACACCCTCTCTCGCGAGTTGACCACCGCGAACGCCTCCTTCACCTCCCGGGCTAGCATTTCCACGCGGCCCAATACCAAGTACCCGCCGGGTCGTAGCACATCCACGAACGTCTCGAAAACGCGCCCCTGGGCGAGCCTGTCCAGGTAGATTAGTAGGTTACGGCAGAGGATGAGATCGGCCTCGAACTCGGGACGACTCTCCAGGATGTCCACCCTCTGGAACTCCACCATCGACGGTATCGGTTCCTTCAGCCGGTTCGACGATCCGCAGACGAACCAACGCCGCCGGACGCTCTCCGGTGTCTCGGACAGCGCCACTTCGGGATACTCGCCCAACCGGGCGACCTCGAGACTCGCCTCGTCGATATCCGTGCCGATAATGCGCACACTGACACTGCCGTCACGCCCGCGACTCGCCAGCGCCTCCAACACGAGAATGGCCAGGCTGTAAGCTTCCTCCCCCGCGGCCGAGCCGGCGCTCCACATCAGCAGCGGCTCCTCCTTGCCCAGCAGATCGGGAAGCACCTCATCGCGAATGACCTGCCACGTCTCGGCGTTGCGGAAGAACTTGCTCACGTTGATGGTCAGGACGCGCAGGAGTCGATCATACTCCGAGCGGTCCCTGTCGAGTAGCGCCGAATAGGCATCAACGCTGGCGAGACCGCGGGCGCGCATCCGCACGGCCACACGGCGGCGCAGGCACTTCTGCCGGTAGAGGTTCCCGCGAAAGCCGCGCTCTCGTTCGATCTTGGCGAACAGCGCGGCATAGGCAGCATCGTCACCCCTCACCGCCGCTACCCTTCACGAATTCCAGGTTCGTGCGAACGACTTCGTTGGCTGGATTCAGCTGCAGAGCGCGCTTCCACATCTCCACCGCCCTCCCCCGGTCGCGCCCCTTGTAGTAAACGTTGCCCAGTTTCGCGTAGACATCGTCGCCGAGATTCGGGTTGGCTCGCAGCGCCCGCTTGTAGGCCTCGGCAGCCTTGTCGTACAGACCCTCACGATAGAGAAGGTCTCCCAGGTTCTTCGAAGCCTGCGGGAGCGCCGAGTCCTGCGCAAACGCCCTCTCGTAGAGCTCGCGAGCCTGCTCAAGGTCGCCTTTCCGCTCCAGGATAACGCCCGCGTTGTTGGCCAGCGCGGCCGAGCTCGGATATCGCTCGACTCCCTCGGCGGCCAGCTGCGCCGCCGAGTCCAGGTCGGCGGACATAGCCTCGGCAAGTGCGCGCGTCGAGTAGTACAACGGCGGCAGCTCGCCGCCGCTGCTCGAGGCATAGTCATCCAGCGTGCTCTTGGAGGCAGCCGGATCGCCCAGCTTCAACTGACACGCCGCCTTGGTGAGTAGGAGCTTCGGGTGCCCGCTCGTCTTCTCGAGCCCCTCTTCGAGCAGCGCCACCGCCTCGACCAGTTTCCCCTGGTTGGCCAGCACGAGACCGAGGTCGTTGTATACCGCGGGCTGGACGGCGCCGCGCTCCATGATTTCCCTGAACTTCTTCTCGGCCGCCTCGTATTCGCCGCGGCGGAGATCTACGAGACCGAGGTAGAATTCGGCGTCCAGCGCGTCGGGCTGCAGCTCGAGCACCTGCCTCAGCTCGCGTACCGCCTCGTCGAACATCCCCGTCTTGTAGAACGCCACGCCGAGGTTCCGGTGTTCGTCGACCCTGGCACGTGTCTCCGCTCGGGTGGCCTTGCGCTCGCGCTTACCGACCCGGCGCACGAGGCCCGCGGACACCAGACCAAAGAGCGCCTTCCCCACCTCGAACTCGCCCAACGCGGTTTCCTCTATCACGTCCCAGCCACTGTGCTTGCCATCGAGGTACGGGAGGATCTTCTGCTGCTCGCCGGTGAGGTTGAGCGAGGATATCGCTGACGAGCGCTCTGGATGCAGAGCGAAAACCAGTTCCAGCGACGCGACCTTCTTTTCTATCTGACTCCACTCGTCCACCCGGCGCGCTCCCTCCAGCAGCAGGCTCTCGGGATCGATCGACACCAGGATCTGCTCTCGCTCGGGTCGCTGACCAGGCTCGAAGTAGAAGGTGCCCTGGCTCCAGGTGAACAAGTGGTAGACGGCCTCCTCGATGTGATAGCGCACCCACTTCTGCAGCGTGGCCTGATCGATGAAGCCCCTGTCTTTCAGTATTTCACCCAGTCGTCTGCCGTCGCGCGTCTTGCTCTGCTCCTCGATCGCGGCATCGAGTTGCTCACGGGTGATCACGTTCTCCCGAACGAGGATGTCGCCGATTCGGTCGCGTCGATTGAGGAGCGAGGCGTAGATGATCCGGCCTTCCTCGAAGTAGATGTAGCCGAAGCTCTGGCGGTCGGTCACCGATAGGCAGCCGGTCTTCCCTCCCATGGTGAGGAGCTGAAGGACGTCGGGCAGGCTGGCTTCCTTTAGGCTGCCCTTAATTGCCATCGCCCCAACCCTCCATCAGCCGCTCCTCCATGGCCGGCCAGTCCCAGACGACCTTCTCGGAATCGAAGAAGAAGTCGTCGACGGCCAGGTTGGAGCGGCGCGCCCCGTCGAGGCTCTGTCGGGCCTGCTCGATGCGGTCCGGGTCCCGCAGTGACAGGTCCCCCGGGATCTGAGCATCGAGCCGGTGCAGCTCCTCCTCGATGGACTTCAGCGTTGCGATGTCGCGCTCGTAGGCCGCCACGACCTGCTCGGCGTCCACCGTCTCATCACCATCGAGATACGACTCGAGGCGGCTGGTGACGTAGCCCTCTCCCTCCCACTTGAGGATCGCCCGCGCGATATCCTCACGCCACTTCGGCGAGCCGAGCGCCTCCTCCACTGCGGTTGAGACATCACTCAGGAAGTCCTCGAATTCGGCCCCCGATTGCTGTGCCGCTTCTGCAAGCCATGGCATGTCGGCATCGGCGACGACGTCGGCGAGCAGGCGGTCGACTTCGTCGGCCTGGATCTCACGCCCCTCCGACTTCTGCGCCGCCAGGACTCTGTTCAACGCCCCCTTGAGCTGGCGGACGTTCTCTATAGCTAGGCGCGCAATCGCATCGACGACTTCCGGCCTGAGCGTCGCCTCGATGGCGGAGAGTCGCAGCTCGAGGATCGCCCGCCGCGTCTCGAGCGCTGGCCGGGCAATATCGACGACCAGCCCACCGCTGAACCGAGACAGCAGGCGATCGTCGAGTTCCCCGAGCTCGAGCGGCGGCCGATCGCAGGCGAGCGCCACCTGCTTGCCTGCCATGAGCAGGTGATCAAGCAGGTGGAAGAGTGTCTGATGGTTCTCGCTGTGGTGGCCGAGAAACTGAAGGTCATCAATGACCAGAATGTCGGCGTCCCGATACAGCGACTCGGAGTTCTCACTCCCAGCCAGCTCTCGCATTAGCTGCTCGACCGGTGTGTAGACGACGCGCAGATCCGGCTGCAGTTCCTTGGCACGGTTGGCGAGCGCGATCAGCAAGTGGGTCTTGCCGAGACCAGTATCGCTGTAAATGAACAGCGGGTTGTAGGCCGAGCCAGGCGACTCCGACGCCGTGCGCGCGGCCTCCCAGGCCAAGCGATTGCCCGGCCCGACGACGAAGTTGTCAAACGTCAGCGTCGAGTCCACGGTGCCGCTCACCCTGCTCCTCCAGCCCCGTCGCCGATCGGGATTTCGAGTTTCCTGGCCAGCTTCTTCAGAACACCCTCGCTGGCCGACCTCAGTGTGTCGAACACGCCCTCTCCTAAGAGTGCCGATGCCGGGTGACTCGGCACATTCCTGAAGTTCAGTTCCTCCTCCAGCTGCTCTATGCTGAAGACGTTCGGCAGGTCACGCTTGTTGTACTGTATGATCACCGGGATCTGGCGGATGTCGATACCGTGCTCGAGCAGGTTCTCGTGCAGATTGCGGAACGACTCGATATCCGCGTCGAGCTGCGACTTCTGGCTGTCCGCTACGAACACGACGCCGTCGGCTCCCTGCAGAACGAGCTTGCGGGTGGCGTTGTAGTAGACCTGACCCGGAACGGTGTATAGTTGGAAGCGAGTGGTGAAGCCCGAGATCTGGCCGAGTTCCAGCGGCAGAAAATCGAAGAAGAGAGTCCTATCCGCTTCCGTTGCGAGCGAAACCATCTCGCCCTTGCGGTCCCACGGTACGCGACTGTGGATGTACTGCAAGTTCGTCGTCTTACCGGAACGGCCGGGCCCGTAGTAGACGATCTTGCACGTTATCTCTCGCGTCGCGTAGTTGACAAGTGACATGTCAGCCGCTCACCAAGTCTTGGAAGAACCTGTCGAGGCTGGTCTCGAGCTCGGCCTCGAAGTCCGTCCCACTTACAGCCGAGCGTGATGCATCCATCGATGGTAGCTGCCGAAGTTGGCTTACGAACCTCTCGAAAAAAAGCCGCACGAGGCCTATGGAGGACCGCTGGTCGAACACCGTCACCAGCATGAGCTGCCCCGCGGCCGACTCGAAATGACCCAAGAACAGTTGGCGCGCCGGCCCCGCATGGTGGAGGTGCTCGAACCGCTCCTCGCCGAGCTGGTTCGCGAGCGCACGGCTCGATGCGTTGATGCCTGCGGCGAGTGACGCGACGCCCACCAGATCGAACACCTTGTCGAACCCGTACTGCGCTAGGACCTGACCGGCCCGGTTGATCAGCACGGCGAGCCGCACGTTCGACTCGCGCACGAACGCTTCCAGCGGCTCGGCGAAGGCGTCTTGAATCTGCGAGATGCTGGGGCGGTCCATTTACGCCTTTCCCTCCGTCGCCGCCAACTTTCCGGCAGCCCGCTGCACTGCCAGCCGGATCTGACCCGTGTTCGCTCGCCGTCCGAGCACGGCCATCAAAGCCAGGTCGTTCTTGCCGGCGATCATGATGCGGCCCTCTTCCGCCTCCAGCTCGACGAATCGATCCTTCCGCTCGCTGGCACCGGTGGCGCGACAGGCGCGCCGGTAAAGCGATGCGGCGAGCGCTGCCACCGCCTCTCCCTGAACGCCAACGTGTACGCGGCCATCGACCACCAGGCCATCGGACACAGCGACCACGAGGGCGCCACGGACGCCGGGCATCCTCATCACCTGAGCCAACAGACCCTCGTACGGAGTCCTCATCGCTTCCTATTACTCAGATGAGCCCCGGCGATTTCCCGCGCGCGTTGGACCACGCGCGCCGCCTGGCCGGCCGGGACCTCGGCGCGCGTCGCGACGACTACGATCCCATCATCCACCGGTGACATGGTGAGTCGAGCCACCGCACTCTCGATCACCATCCCCTGCAGCCCACCCAGCTCCAGATACGACGCGACTCGTGCTGCCTCAAGCTTGGCGCCGTTCAGTGTCACTCCGAGCATCCGATCCGATTCCACACCCCGTCGCGTCATGCGCCCTTCTAGCACCTGACCGTCCCCGCCGACCAGCATGATGCCCAGGGTGCCCGGATGTTCCTGCTCGAGGGCGTCGAAGGCACCCTCAGGAGGCGCGCCCTCGTCGGGGCTCTCTGCGCTATCACGTCGAGCCGCCTGGAGGACTCTCCAAAACTCGGCCACCGCCTTGTCGGCGGGTGCGAGTTCGCGGGCCGTACTGAGCTCAGCTTCGGCGTCCGCGTAGCGCTGTTCATCCAGGTAGAGCCTGACGAGTGCCAGGCGCGACGGTAGATGATCGGGCGCCAGCTGCCGCACGATTCCCCACTCGTCGAGCGCCAGCTCTCGCTCACCGCGCGCCTCGTATATGCACCCGAGCTCGAAGTGAGCCTCGACGTGGGTCGGGTGGCGCTGCAGTCCGCGCAGGCAGAGCCGCAAAGCGCGCTCGGTGTCGCCACGCTCGCGATACGCCGCGGCCAGCTCAACGAACGCCGTCGAGTTCGGGTTCGTTGCGACCTCGTCGCTCAGCTCCTGCAGCGATCTACGGGTTTTCCCGACCATCGATCTCGCTCAATACTGCCTGCAGCTCGCGCGCGGCGGATATCGCCCGCTCGACCCTGCGTCGATCGCCGGCTTCGGGCACCATGCGGAGATAGGCCGTCCACTCACGTGCGGCGCCGTCGATGTCTCCAAGCTTCAAGCGGACCAGGCCCAGCCGCTGTCGAGCTTCCGCCGCCAACGGGTCGATGCCCAGCGTCCTCTCGTAGGCCTCGGTCGCGCCGAGCCAGTCACCCGACTGCTCGAGAACCCGCGCCCGAAGGAGGTGGGCACGCGGTTCATCCGGGTGCCTTTTCAATACCGACTCGATCTGGCGACGCGCTTCGGGCACCTCGTCACGTTCGATCAATTCCTCGGCCCTGTCGAGGGACACTTCGTGAGGCGGCCTTGTCCGGGCGATCTCCTCTTCATCCCCGATCTCGACCAGGCCCAACTCCGCCAGCCTGGAAACGATCTTGCTGACCTCCACCTCGGTTCGGCCCAGAGTCCAGGCGATCGATTTGACGTCGCTCATCCCATCGACGCGACCGAAGACCTCCCAGTCCTCGGGTGCCAGGTCGAGGACGCCTCCTTCCCCCGCCCGCTCGGATAGGCGCGGCACGGCGCTGGGGCTCTCTATAGTCGTGGCCAGCGCCGACATCTCGTCGGCTCGGCGGGCCCCTTCCATCAAGATCAACTCCACGGGTATCAAGGTGACGCACTCCGCGTCGTCGATCTCGCGTTCCCCGAAGGAGAACGCGCCGTCTTTCCAGCCGAGGATCTCGTAGGCGTACTCCTCTACCAAGAACCTGACAAACCTCTCCATCTCCGAGGCCTCAACGACCTCCATCAACCTGAAGATGTCTATCCACGAGCGGCTTGGATCCTCAGAGTAAAGCTGATCCGCCCGGTGGAGATCGGCTTCCGTGATCTTACCCGCATTCAGCAACATGTATCCCAACCGCGGGGAAGCCTCGTCAAGGCTCGCTCCCACCACAGCGCCGCGGTTGAAGATCACCAACCCTCTGGTGCCCGAAGGCTCGCGCAAGATCTTCAGCTCACCTGTCTTGCGCGACAGGTGAAGCAGCTGGAAGATGTCAGTCAGCGCGAACTCACGCAGCGAGCCTTCGATCGGCATCAGACACCGCTCCCTGCAGCTTGACCCTCGAACACGCTACCCATTCCCAGCGCCACCCGTGCCTGGACCCGGGCGCGATCGGCGAGCTCGCTATCCGGCACCGCCTCGATGAGCCGGCGCCAATAGCCGAGAGCCTCTCGGTAGCGGCCCGACTCGGCGCTGAGCTCCCCGAGTTGAAACAGCGCTGCCGGCTTCTCTGGATCGAAACGCAGCACACGCACGAGCGCCTGCTCAGCGTCGCGCCGCCTATCCTCCGCCAGCAGCGCTTCGCCGAGCAGCACCAGCGCATCGAGGTTGTAGGGCTCCGTCTCCAAGAACCCGACCAATAAGTTGACCGTTTCGCCGGCGCGGCCCTGCCGGTTCAGCAGCTCGGCGAGAACGAGGTTGGCCTCGGTGTAGGTGGGCATGAGCTCGAGCGCCTGTCGAATCTCACCCTCCGCTTCACTGTACGCGCCTTCCTCGATGAGGATCCGCCCGAGCTCGACGCGTGCAGCGGTGAAGTCCGGGTCCTCCATGATCGCCAGCCGGTAGGCATCGCGGGCGCGCCTCCGGTTCCCGACCGCCAGCGCGGCCCGTGCCACCTGCCGATGAACCACGGGGTCCTGGGGGGAAGCCTGCGCGGCCAGATCGAGCACCTCCATCGCCCGTTTCGCGTCGCCTGAGCGTATCAGCGCCTCGCCAACCAGCAGCAGGTAAGTCACATCCTGGCCCGCCTTCGGTTGCAACTCTTCAGCTGCGCGCCGAGCCTCATCGACTCGATCGAGCTGTAGCAGGCACCGGGTGACCCCGGCCAACGCCTCCGGGTTATCGGGTCGCAGGGCACGGGTTTCCTGGAATCGTTCCAGGGCCTCTCCGTACAGCCCGCGCTGGAGGTAGACCTCACCGATGATCAACGCTCCCACCGCCGCATCGCCACCTTCCCGCACCACGCGCACTGCCTCGGACAGCGCTCGATCGTAGAGTCCGTTACCCAGATGGTCGCGGGCCAGTTCGAATGACTCGCCGAGCTCCGCTGCCGCCGCCTCGGGTGCCGGCCCTTCCAGGTCGCGGAACACCGATTCCAGTTCGGTCGGATCGTACGTGAAGTCTCGTACGCCTTCGTCCTTCGGCTCGACCCGCTCCGGCGCCGCCAGCTCGGGCGCCCACACCTCACCTGGCTCGTACTGCAGATCGATGGACAGCTTGTAGCGCGGCGCGGTGTAGTAAGGGTCGAGTTCGAGCGCCATCCTGGTCTCGCGGAGGGCAGCCTCGTGTTCCCCGAGGCGAGCCAGGGCGAAGCTCAGGTTGTAGCGGGCTGGCGGAAAATTGGGGTTCGCATCCACGGCACGGGCGAAGGCGTTCCGCGCCTCCAGGAAGCGATCCATCGCCATCAGCGCGGCGCCCAAGCCGTTCCACGCGTCCGCACGGCTCGAGTCGGCCGCCAGCATCTCCCGGTGCAGTCGATGGCTACTCTCGTGCCGCCCGGCCAGCACCCAAAGCAACCCAAGGTTGAGCCGCGCGTCGTCCAGCCCGGACTGCAATTCGAGCGCGCGACCGAAGGCGGCCTCGGCCCCCTCGGAATCGTCGCGGTGCGCACTCAGCACCCCGATGTTGTTCCAGGCCAGGGCGTATTTGCCGTCAATGTCCAGCGCGCGACGGTAGCTCTCATCGGCTTCTTCCAGCCGCCCGACCTGATGGAGTGTGACGCCTCGCTCGTTCCACAACTTGGGGCTGTCGCTCACCCTGGCGAGCAGACCGTCGTACCGCTTCAGCGCCCCCTCTGCATCCCCCTCGAGCAGCGCCAGCTCAGCTTCCGCCTGTTCGATCAGCGTCGTGTCCTCGCCTGCCTCGCGCCCGCGAGCGAACTCCTGCCGCGCCTCCTCGTAGAGTCCGCGGGCGCGGAACGCGATACCCAGGCTGTAGTGTGCGAACGCCCTCTGGCCCTCCACCGTCGGCGCAGGTGCACCACCGGTAAGCTCGACGTATTGGGCCGGGCTGTAGCGGTCGAGCGAGAGGTTCGCCTGCGCTTTGGTCGCTGCAGGGTTGAGCTCGGCGGCGCGCCTCGCATGCTCGCCTGCCTTCTCGGCCTGACCGATATCGCCGTAGACGAAGCTCAGCAGATGGTGCACCTCGGCGACCGATGGGTTCAGCTGCAGCGCTTTGCGCAGGTGGGCGATCGCCTCCTCGTTCATCCCCTGGTTGTAGAGGATCTCGCCGAGCGAGTAGTAGATGAACGGGCGGTCGGGCTGCAGCTCGCGCGCCTTCTCGAACCACTGTATCGCTCGTTTCAGCTCGCCTCGCTGCTTCTCGGCGTTGCCGAGCTTCAGCAGCACGCGAACGTTGCTGGGTTTCTTGTCGACCAGCTTCTCGTACTGGACGATAGCCTCCTCGAAGCGGCCGGTGTTGAAGTAGGCCTCTGCCAGCTGGTATCGGGCGTCGTCGTTATCCTCGTCGGTTCGCAGGCGCCCGATCAGCTCGGCGATCCGGCGGTCATAGTAGCCTGTCTGATGGTAGGCGATGTCGAGGTTCCGACGCGCCACCTCCATCTTCCCGTCAATCGCCAGCGCGCGGCGGAACTGCTCGATCGCTTCCTCGTAGATACCCTTCTGGTAGTAGACCACTCCCAAGTTGTTGTACGCCCCCGCATCACCGGGATCGATGCGTTGAGCCAGAGCCCGCAGGATGCGGAGATCATCTTCGGAGTGGACTGTCGGCGACATTCCCTACACCAAACGAGCAGATTTGAGTATCACTTCGAGACTCGCCGGGTCCGGCAACAGCACGAAGTGGCCCGACATGCTGGCATCGCCGGGCTCGAACCGGAAACGGGTGTCGAGGATGATCACCTGGCCCTGCTCGTAGGCGAAGTTGAGGTAGGCGGTGGAGAGGATGGCCGTGCTGAGGTCGATGGCCAAGCTCGGGACGGACGGGATCAGCATCAGCCCCAGCATGTCCGACAGTCCGTTGAGATAGGCTCCGGTCAGTATGTTCGCGGTCTCCTTGAGGGCCGATTGCTCCAGCTCCGCGAACACCCTTGTCGTTCCCGGTTCCCGGCTGAGCAGCATATCGGCCAGTCGCAGCGCCAAGTCTTTCTCGAAGAGTAGCAGACTGCGACCCGTCAGGTCGCCTAGGACGTGCATGAGCACCGCCGCGACCACGCCGCCGTCGCCGACCGCAGAGGCCGCCACCTCGATGGTGCAGATTTCCACCTTGGGCACTTCGATCATTATGCGGCGATTCGTCAGCTGGCTCAGGGCCGTCGCCGCGTGGCCGGCGCCGACGTTCGCCACCTCTCTCAGAGCATCAAGCTCTTTGTAATGGAGCTCGCGCGTCTCACTCATTCACGCCACCTGTCAAAGGTGAAGCTGCATCTCTACGACAGATTGCCTACGTCGAGCACCAGTGCCGGCCGGCCATCGGGTCGCACGATGGCACCGGAGAACACAGGTACCGCCCCGCGCGGCGGATCGAACGGTTTGATCACGATCTCTTCCTCGCCCAAGAACTGATCCACCGAGACGACGAGACGCGATCCCCCGAACTCCAGACCCACAAGGCTCAGATAGCCGCTCCCGTTCCGGGCGGGGCTATTTCCAGCCCCCTCACCGCCCGCGAACAGCTCCTGCAGACGGGTGAGCGGAGCGCGTTCCCCATGCCAGTCGACCCACTCGCGCCCCAGCGCACGCTCGACTGCCGTTTCCTCGACCTCGAAGCTCTCACGTGTAAACGTGGCCGGGACGGCGTAGATCTGGCCGCCCACATCGACGATCAGCGCGCGCAGGATGGCCAAGGTGAGCGGCAGATCGAGGCGGAACGAGGTTCCATCGCCGGGTTTGCTGCTGAAGGCGACAGAGCCGCCCAGGCTTCGAATCGTGGTCTCGACCACGTCGAGCCCCACTCCGCGGCCCGACAGGGTTGTGATCTCCGCAGCCGTTGTGAAGCCGGGGCGAGCCATTATCCGGAAGAGCTTGTGGTCGGTCAGTTCCTCCCCCTCAGCCAGCAGCCCCTCCCGGCGGGCCCGCTCGATGACCTTGCCGCGATCGATACCGCGGCCATCGTCGTGCAGGAGGATTGCGACGCGGGAGCGCTCACGCCGCGCTGTGAGCTCGATGCGGCCAACGCGGGGCTTCCCGGCACGCTCCCGCTCCTCAGGCGTCTCGATGCCGTGGTCCACCGCGTTGCGCAGCAAGTGGACTAGCGGATCGCCGATCGCATCCAGAAGGGAGCGATCGAGCTCGAGTTCCTTCCCCGATATCTCGAGCTCCACTTCCTTACCGGTGGAGCGAGCCGCGTCACGCACGAGCCGCGGGAAGCGGTCGAAGATCTGCCACACCGGCACCATGCGGGCTTCTACAACGTGGGCCTGCATCTCGCTGACAAACCTGCCGGCCCGCTCGACCGCGTCTTGCAGGGGTTCTGCACCCAGGTCGTCAGCCAGCGCCGTGAGCTCGCCACGCAGAATCATTAACTCACCCATAAGGTTCATCAGCGCGTCGAGCCGGCGAATGTCTACACGCAGGCGGCTGGTATCGGACCGACGCGAGGAGGGCGCGGTTTGCAGCGGCCGCGGTGCCGTCGACGGTTCGAGCGGAGGCGCCGGCCACGCCGGCGCCTCCGCCCTCGGAGTAGGGGTCGGAGGGCCCGCCGCCGCATCGGAGAGACGCCACAGAACCAATCGCTCGATGATGACGGACGGTTCGGGCGGTTCCTTGCCAGCCACCGTAGCTTCGACGGCAGCTTCGAGAAGATCGGAGCTCTCCAGCAGCAGGTCGATCACATCCGAGTTCACCTGGCGTCGGCCCGACCTCAGCTCATCGAGCACCGACTCGATGTTGTGAGAGAGTCGCGTCGGGACGTCGTAGCCCATCGCCGCCGCCATCCCCTTGATCGTGTGAACCGCCCGGAAGATGGCGTCGAGCGAACCCTGATCCCCAGGCTCCTCTTCAAGAGCAACGAGCGCGCGACCCATCTCCGCCAGGTGCTCGCGCGCTTCGGCTGCAAAGAGCTCGGCGTACTTCTGCTGCTGGGTCATCCTAACAAGCGCTGAACCGCCTCGAGTACCCGTGAAGGCTGGAACGGCTTGACCACGAAATCGCGGGCGCCGGCCTGGATCGCCTCCACCACCAGTCCCTGCTGACCCATGGCACTACACATCAGGATCCGTGCATCGGGGTCGAACTTGACGATCTCACGTACCGCATCGATCCCGCCCATATCGGGCATCACGATGTCCATCGTGACCAGGTCGGGCTTCAGTTCCTTGTACTTCTCTACAGCTTCTGATCCCGAGGACGCCTCACCCACCACCTCGAAGCCCGCCCCCTTGAGGATGTCAGCGATCATCGTTCGCATGAAGATCGCATCGTCTACTATCAGAACCGTGCGACTCATTTATCGCTCCTATCATCCCGCCGACCCGGGTCGGACCGACCGATCCTGGTCCCCGACCTGGTCGAGCACACGTGCGAAGATCGCCGGCACATCGAGCCGGAGGTACGGCCGCGGCCCGGACTGTCCCACTCCAGCCACCAGATCTCGAGCGCCGAGCGCCTCGAGCAGATCGCTCCCCACGTCGAGATCGCCATCTCTATCGGGTCCCACTCCCAAGACACGATCGACCAGAAGCGCGATTCGCCGGTCACCATCGGCGAACACAACCAGCGCCGACTCCTCTCCCGGCTCCGAGCTCAAGCCCAGAAACGCACCCAGTTCTCCCGCGACTATGATCTTTCCACGGCGATTGATCAGTCCCAGGACTCCTGGTACAGCACCGGGGACCGGCGTCGCTTCGGTCGGATCCATCACCTCCCGTACTTCATCGGCCGCAGCAGCGAGCAAGAACTCGCCGACCTCGACGAGAAGCTGTCGTCTGGCGGAGTCCGACACCGGTGGCAACCCTCGGATCACAGTAGTGGGAATTGGGGGAGGGATCGCGATGCAGTCACTCGCGGAAGTACAAGTATAATAACGACTAACGCGCCGGTCAACTTGTCCGGCGGGCCCATTCCGCCACCGCTGCCAAGTCCTCCGGCAGTGAGGTCGAGAACTCCAGCAGACGCCCCGAGACGGGGTGCTTGAAGGCGAGCTCCGCTGCATGCAAGAACTGGCGGTTCAGCCGTTTAGCCAGCTCGCGCGGCCAGCGACCTTCGAAGCCGCGTTCCCAGCCGGGGCCGTATTGCTGGTCGCCAATCACAGGATGCCCGATGTGTCGTAGATGGACACGAATCTGATGGGTCCTCCCCGTAAGCAGCCTCACCTTTAGATAGTCCGCCGACGTCCAGCGCTCGAGTCGCTCGATCTCGGTGACCGCCGGGCGCGAGCCGGGCACGACGGCCATACGCTTCCGATCCGCGCGGTGGCGCCCGACGTCCGCCTCGACTCGCAGGGTGTCATCGGGCAGGTGTCCCCAGCAGGCGGCCAGGTAGCGGCGCGTGATCTCACGCCGTGCGAGGGCCTCGGCGAGGCGTCGGTGGACGGTCTCATCCTTGGCGACGATCATCAGGCCCGAAGTGTCCTTGTCGAGGCGGTGGACGATGCCCGGCCGGCGCGCGCCACCGACCGTCGACAGCTTGCCGACGTGGTGGAGCAGTGCGTTTATCACGGTCCCGTGGGGGTGACCCGGGGCCGGGTGCGCAACCATTCCCGCCGGCTTGTTGACGACGAGGAATCCTTCGTCCTCGAAGACGATCTCGATAGGGATGTCCTGGGCGACGGCCTCCGTCGGCTCGGGTGGCGGGACCTGCACGACGATCAGATCGCCTGTCTCAGGTAGGTAGCTTTTCTTGGGGACTCTGTCGGCGACGCGGACGAGGCCCGCATCGATCAAGGCGGCGATTTGCGAACGGGAGAGCGAGAGTCTCTCAGCGAGATAGCGGTCGATCCTCTCCCCGCAGGGCTCATCGACCTCGACGCGGTATGTTACATGCCCGGTCCGGTCCTCAACTGGATCCACTCTTTTCATGGTCGCGACGCTGGTCTTCCGCCCAGAGCGACGCCAGAAGCAGGATCGCGCCTATGGTGACGGCCGTATCGGCGATATTGAAGACAGGCCAGCGAAGGTTGCCGATCCCGAAGTCGAGGAAGTCGACCACTCCCTCCGCCGACCGGATACGGTCGATCACGTTACCGAGCGCACCGCCGGCGATGGCCCCGATCGCGAACAGTCTCAACCGGTCGTTAGCCGGCGTGTGCCTGTACATCACGAAAAGCACGACGAGAGCGACGAACGCGAGGGCCAGAAAGATAAACCTGGAATAGGGTCCCAGGTGAAGCCCGAACGCTGCTCCAGGGTTGTGGATATAGGTCAAGCGGAAGAAATCACCAAAGACAGGAATCCACTCGTAAGGCCGCAGCGTCTGTTGGACCAAGAGCTTGGTCAGTATGTCGAGGGCCAAGACCGCCCCCGCAGTACCGGCGAAGGCGCCCAGCTTCCCGCGCAGCGGGACCGCACCTGCAAGCTCTTCCGGCACGCTCACTTCCTCGGCCCGCGGGTAGCCGTCAGGCAACGTCGTTCTCCTCCCGCTCCTTACACTTGATGCAGAGCCGTGCGTGGGGAAGCGCATCGAGCCGCTCGTATCCCACGTCCTCGCCGCACTCCTGACAAACGCCGTAGCCCTCGGGTGCCTTGTACAGCCGTCGCAAGGCCTCGTCGATATGGTAGAGGAGCCGACCTTCCTTGCTCGCAAACAGGAACGCCTTCTCCCGCTCCATCGCGTCAGTTCCCTGATCGGCCATGTGGAAGCTGTACGCGGATAGGTCACCATCGGACCCCTGGAGGGTATCAGAGAACGACTCGTCGAACTGGGCAAGCTGCTTGACGATCTTTTCCCGCTCCTCTAGAAGGCGCCCCTCGAAGTGCGCCAGCTCTTTCTTGGTCAGTGGCATCTTCACTCCTTCAGTTTTCCCAAGACGGGCCGATCAGGTGATCTGTACCCCGATCACGGCTCGGCGCCCGTCTAGTCGGACCTCCCGGGTATGCTCATAACCCTCGCCCTCAGGCGGCTCCGTACCGACCTCCACCTCCACAGCCAGCACCTCGCCGGCTATGTAGTCCCGGTGTGCTTCCGCTGCTAAGGTCACCTCGGGCGCCCCAAAGATACCCAAACGGATCCGGTCGTCCAGTTCCAGCCCAGCCTCCCGGCGCAGCCGCTGAATCCGGTTGACCAGCTCCCGTGCAGTACCCTCCAGCCTCAGCTCGTCGTCCAGCGCGGTATCCAGCCCCACCACGACCCCGCCGTCCGCCTGAACAACCAGGCCGTGCCGCGGTTCCTCTACGAGCGATACCGCCGCCTCCGGCACCTCGACGTCCTCGCCCGAGACCTCCACCCTCAGCGGCCCGCCCCGAGAGCGCCAAGCGGCAAGCTCCGGGCCGCCTACCGCCTTGACGGCCTCCGCCACACCCTGGGCGCGGGTCCCGAACTCGGGCCCAAGCACGGCGAAGTCCGGCTCCGCCCTGTAGGACACGAGCTCACCGGGATCGGCTGTGAACGTGATCTCCCTCACATTCAGTTCATCCCTGACCACGTCGAGCAGCTCCTCGTCCATCCCGGAGGGCCGGCCGCCGGGGAGGACGGCGAGTAGCCGGCGCAGCGGCTGGCGGACCTTGGTTCCCGCCGCCTCGCGGGCGGCTCGGCCCAGCCCAGCCATCCTGCGGCTGACTTCCATCGCCCGGTCCAGCTGCGAGTCCTGGCGATCGCCGGGCTCGGGATAGCGCTCCAGATGGACGGAAGCCCCGTCCGCCAACTCCCGGTGGATCCAATCGCTGATGAACGGGGTGGTGGGCGCCATCAGGCGGCAGGCCGTCACGAGAGCTTCCCGCAGCGTGCTGAAAGCCGCGTTCATCGTCTCACGGGTCGCCGCTCTCGTTCCCCAGAAGCGAGCCCGAGAGCGCCTGACATACCAGTTCGACAGATCGTCGACCACGAAGTCGCCTATCCTGCGGATAGCGTGCGTGACATTGTAGTTGTCCAAGTCGGACCGGCAGGCCGCTACGACCGCGTCGAGGCGTGAGAGCAGCCAGCGATCCATCACCGGCCGTTCCGCGATTGGCGGCTGATCTTCGGGTGTCCAGCCCTCGAGGTTCGCGTAGATCTCGAAGAAGCGATAGGTGGCCGAGAGCGTAGCGAAGAATTTGCGCCGCACCTCCGCGATCGCTTCCGGGTCGTGCCGCTTCGGCACCCACGGGTGGCTGACCGACAGGAAATAGTAGCGGACGGCGTCGGCACCGAACTCCCCGATGGCGTCCCACGGGTCAACCACGTTGCCGCGCGACTTCGACATCTTGACACCTTCGGCATCGAGCACGAGGTCGTTGACGACGACGTTCCGGTAGGGTGACCTGTCGAAGAGCACTGTCGAGATGGCGAGCAACGAGTAGAACCAGCCGCGTGTCTGATCAACACCCTCCGCGATGAAGTCCGCGGGGAACTGTTGCGCGAAGACCTCCCTGTTCTCCACCGGGTAGTGCCACTGGGCAAACGGCATGGAGCCGGAGTCGAACCATGTGTCGATCACCTCCGGCGTGCGCCGCATCGTTCCGCCACACTCCTGGCATCCCCACTCGACGGTATCGATGTACGGCTTGTGCGGGTCGAAGTCGGGGGTTAGCTGGATAGCGGCCCGCTGGGCGAGCCGCTCGTAGCTACCGATAACCTCGATATGCGACTCGTCCTCATCGCATTTCCACACGGGCAGCGGTGTACCCCAGTAACGCTCGCGCGAGAGTGCCCAGTCAACGTTGTTCTCGAGCCACTCCGCCATGCGGCCGCGCCCGATCTCCGGCGGATGCCAGCTGATCGCAGCGTTGTTCGCCAGCAGCTGGTCCTTAACCGCCGTCGTCTGCAGGTACCACGAATCTCTGGCGTAATAGAGCAGCGGCGTCTTGCAGCGCCAGCAGAAGGGGTAGCTGTGGGTGTAGTCCTGGGTCTTCCACAGCCGACCGGACCCTTCCAGCGCCCCGACGATTTCGGGGTCGGCATCCTTCACGAAGACGCCCGCCCAGCGTGTAACCTCCCGATTGAAGCGGCCCTGCTCGTCCACCAAGTGGTGCATCGGCAGACCGAGCTCGACCCCGAGGTCGTAGTCGTCCTGGCCGTACATGACCGCGGTGTGCACGATCCCGGTACCCTCGTCGGCGGTGACGAAATCCGCTACAGCGACGTACCAACCGTTCTCCACACCGACGACGTCGCCGAGGAACGGGAACGGTGGGTCGTAGCGGAGTCCCTCGAGCGCGCCGCCGGGCATGACCTCAAGGATCTCGTATTCGTCGCCCAGCACTTCGCCAGCCAAGCGTTCCGCTACGTAGTAGACTTCGTCGCCGACGCGCGCCTTCGCGTAGGCGATCATCGGGCTCACGGCGAGGGCGATGTTCCCGGGTAGGGTCCAAGGGGTGGTCGTCCAAGCCAGCAAGTACTCACCCGGGCGGTCCTCGACCGGGAACTTGACCGTTACCGCCGGCTCGCTGACGTCCTCGTAGCCCATTGCGACTTCGTGGCTTGAGAGACCGGTCCCGCAGCGCGGGCAGAACGGCACGACTTTGTGGCCGCGGTACAGCAGGCCCTTCTCGTGGAACTTGGAGAGCGCCCACCAAACGCTCTCCACGTAATCCGGCGAGCAGGTGATGTAGGCGCGCGAGTAATCGAGCCAGAACCCGATGCGAAGCGACAGCTTCTCCCAGTCTTCCTTGTAGGTGAAAATGTGCTCCCGGCACACTTCGGCGAACCGCTCGACACCGATCTTCTCGATCTCCGGCTTTCCAGAGATTCCTAACGCTTTCTCCGCCTCAACCTCCACCGGAAGGCCGTGTGTGTCCCAGCCAGCGATGCGGGTGACGGAGCGTCCTTGCATCGCCTTATAGCGGCAGAAGGTGTCCTTGAGCGTCCGTGAGATGACGTGGTGGATGCCGGGACGACCGTTCGCCGTCGGCGGCCCTTCGTAGAAGACGAACGGCTCGCCGTCTTTGGTGCGCTCGAGCGTACGCCCGTAGGTGTCCTCGCCTTCCCAGGTCTTCAGGACGTCCTCCTCGAGCTCGGTTGGGTTCTCGGGAATCTCGCGGTAGCGCTTCTCGCTCATATTGATGGGTCAGTCCAGACGGGCCACGACGTTCTTGATCAACAGAGTCAGTCTGGGTTCCGCCTCGCCGGCGACCTTGATGATCTCCTCGACGCTGGCCGGCTTGAGGGCATCCGGTAGGCAGCTGTCGGTGATGATCGAGATGCCCAGTACTCTCATCCCGCCGTGCAGGGCGACGATCACCTCCGGCACCGTGGACATCCCAACGACGTCGGCGCCTATCCGACGCAGGAAACGGTATTCGGCACGCGTCTCCAGGTTCGGCCCGGAGACCGCGACGTAAACGCCGCGCCGCAGCGTGATCTTCTCGTCCCGCGCCACGTCGAGCGCCAGGCGTTGCAGGCCCAGATCATAAGGTTCCGACATGTCGGGAAACCGCGGACCCAGCTCGTCCGGGTTCGGCCCGATGAGGGGGTTGTCGCCCAGCAGGTTGATGTGGTCGGCGATCAGCATAAGGTCCCCGAGGTCCCACATCGGGTTCATCCCGCCACAGGCGTTCGACACGACGAGAACCTGCGCGCCCAGGTCGCGCATCACACGAACGGGAAACGCCACCTGTTGCAACGTGTACCCCTCATAGCGGTGGAACCGGCCCTGCATGGCGACCACCTGTTGCCCGGACAGCTGGCCCAGAAGTAGCCGGCCGCTGTGGCTCTCGACGGTCGAGACGGGGAAATCGGGGATCTCCCCGTAGGGGATGGTCGTCTCCGTTTCGATCTCCTCCGCCAGCGCACCCAGGCCCGTCCCCAGAATGATCGCCACCCGCGGCTCGATGCTCGTTCGACCTCGGATGAGCTGGGAGGCAGCACGGACCCGTCCCAGCAGGTCGCGGGCGCTTGGACGGTCCATCAAGTCTGTTCCTCTTTGTCGCTGTCCGTCACGAGCGAGGATAGCCATTCACCCTCGGCAGGCGGCGCCGGCCCGGCGGTTTCCGCCGGCTCTTCAGCGGTCTCAGCCTCGGCGGGCGCCTGAGTGCTCGACGCTTGTGGGCTGGCCACGCTGCGTGGCTCGACCGGTGCCTCGGCCGCTGACTCGCTCAGCCGCACCTCTTCGACCTCGAGCTCCGAGAGATAGCGCTCGAGAAGGGTGCGGAAGGCCCGGACGAACTGACGTCTCCGAGTCTGGACGGCATCGATCTCGCGGGCGATTTCCCGGTACGACCGCTGCCCTTCGTCGATGATGCGCTCCGCCTGCCCTTGCGCCTCGCGGCGCATCAGCTCGGCTTCGCGATCGGCCTGCGCCTGCGCCTCGGAGCGAAGCTGCTGCGCGGTGACGAGCGCCTCGTTGAGCGCCTTTTCACGCTCCCGGTACGAAGCCACCTGCTCCTGCAGATGCTCTGCCCGCTCGGACAAGGCGACGTTCTGCTTGACGAGTTCCTCGAGGCGCTCGGCGACCATATCGAGGAAATCGTCGACCAGCTCGGTATCGTATCCTCTGACAGCGCGCCGAAAGTCGCCCTTCTTCTTGCGCACGTCGAGTGGTGTTAGGTCAATCATCGTAACCGCTCCCCAAACAGCACGGTGCCCAGCCGGACCATGGTGCTGCCCTCTTCAACCGCGATCTCGAAGTCATTGGTCATCCCCATCGACAGGTGCGCGGCGTCGAATCTCCTGAGCTCATCTCGACACCGTTCAAAGAGCACGCAAGTGCGGCGGAAGGTCTCACGCAACACGCTCCGGTCGTCCACGAACGGCGCCATAGTCATGAGACCCCTGACCCTGACGTGCACCAGGTCGCAGATGTCACGAATCGGGTCGAACGCGTCATCGACTGTGAACCCGAACTTGGACTCCTCACTGGACGCGTTGACCTGAACGAGGATCGAGACCGAGCGACCGAGCCGTGCTGCCTCCTGGTCGATAGCCGCTGCGAGGCGAAGTGAGTCGACAGAGTGGATGAGCTCGAACATCTGGAGCGCCCGCTGTACCTTGTTGCGCTGGAGATGACCGACCAAGTGCCAGCTCAGGCCGAGATCGCCTGTCGCCTCCCACTTCGCGCGCGCCTCCTGCACGCGGCTCTCGCCGATCACCTGTAAGCCCGCTTCCCGCGCCGCGAGGGTAGCTTCGACTGGGTGGCCCTTGGTCACGGCGACGACGGTGACCGACTCGTCATCAGAGCGACCGGCGCGTTCGCACGCCCGCTCGATCCGCCGCTGTACGTCGGGCAGTGCGCGTTCAAGCCGCTCAAGATACATAATCAAGCAAACTTACCCCCCCTGCCAACCCGAATCAAGACAAAAAGCCCGGCACCGCCGTCGCGATGCCGGGCTCGCTAGCGCGCCGAACCGAGCGCTACTGCAGCACTTCGAACCTAATCGGGAACGCCACCCACACCGGCACCCTCTTGTCCATGTTGAGCGCCGGTGTGAACTCGAACTCGTGAACCGACTTAAGGGCAGCCTCGTCAAGTTGCGAGTTGCCCGAGCCTCTCTGCACCTGGGCGTTCTGGACGCGGCCCTCCGTGTCGATGAACACCCAGAGGTGCACCGTGCCCTGGACGCCGGCATCCTGCAGCATCTTCGGGTAGTTCCGAAGGATGATTGCTGCTGCCCGCTGGCGGTTCTTGATCTCCGGTTTCACCGTGTAGGGGGTGAAGACCGGCCGGTCACCCAGACGGCTCGCGTCGGCGGGCGGCGGCGGTAGGTTCTCGACAGGGTTCTCCTCGAAGGTCGTCGGCGCGATCGTGATGTCCTCTTCCAGCTCGGTAGCGGCGACTACCGGCACAGCAGGTCGCGTGATCTGCTCCGGAGGCGGCGGGATCTCCACTTCCGGCGGCAACTCGATCGCCTCGAACTCGTTGACCCCGAAGCTCACGTCGGACGCCGTCAGCTCGGGGAAGAACTGGAAGAGCCCGAAGTGGAGCACCGTAGCCAGCATGATGCTGCCGAAGAACCACTGGTTCGACGACTTCTTGAACCGGTCGTTCGCGGTCTCCTGATAGACGTGCTTTTCGCCCGCACTCGTCTCGATTGCCATGGCCGCGCTACCTCCTCTCGCGGGTCAATCGACTCTCGAGGTCCGTATGGAAGAACACGCGCACGGCATTGGCCGAACGTAGTTCTTCGGTGACGGAGTTGATGAAGCGGTATGGGACATCCCTGTCGCCTCGGAGCGATACGAGTAGCCTCCGATCGCTCTCCCGGTAGAGTGGCAGTACTACCTCGCCTACCTGCTCCATCGGTATCCTAGCATCATTAATATACACGTCACCGCTGGGTTCGATCCAGACGTGCAAGATGTTCCTTCGCCTCTCATCGATCTTCTGGGTTGCCTGCGCCCTGGGGAATGACAGGTGACGCGGCTGCTCGCGCCTGAACGTCGTTGATACCATAAAGAAGATGAGGAGCAGGAAAGCGATATCCGCCATCGAGGCGGTGGGGATCTCGCTCGCCGCCTTCGATTTCTTCTCGAATCCGCCGCGCTTCTTCGCCATCGTCGTTACCTCTCCCACAGCTGCAGCGAGATGCGTTCAGCGTTCGCCTTCTGCAGCTCATCGAGGACGTTGATCATGTGCCGGTACGGCGAGTCCGGGTCAGTCTTCACGGCCGCGATGATGCTGGGGTTGTTGGCGATCTCCTGCCGCATGATCCCCTCGATCTCGCTGTAGGCGACCACCTGCTCGGCCTGGCTTTCACCGCGGCGGATCACCACCGCTCCATCCTGCTGCACCAGGAAGTGTATGATGTTTTTCTGCGACACCGCCTGCTCGATCGCCGACGCTTCGGGCAACACAATGGGCAGACCCTTCTCTTCCTCGAACACCGTAGTGGTCAAGAAGAAGATGAGGAGCAAGAAGGCGATATCCGCCATCGAGGCGGTGGGGATCTCGTCGCTTACCTTGCTTTTCCTGTTCAGTAGAGCCATGTCACTCACCCAACTTTCCCACCCGGGGGGCCTTCGCGATGAAGGCGCGGGTCTT
Organism: Gemmatimonadota bacterium; assembly: GCA_020344215.1. GTDB lineage: Bacteria > Gemmatimonadota > Gemmatimonadetes > Palauibacterales > KS3-K002. The sequence goes on along the minus strand of CP070815.1, from coordinate 2,014,919 downwards.
TCGGGTCTATCGAGCCGTACGCCGAGGCCGCCGCCCGCAGAGCCGGCGTCATGTCCATCACCACCTCCGCGCCTTGCTCCATGTCGATGATCAGCCGGTCGATCCGGGTCACGAAGAAGTTGTAGGCGATGTTCACCGGGATCGCGATCGTCAGACCCGTTGCGGTGGTGATCAGAGCCACCTTGATACCGCCGGCGACCAGCGAGGCCTCGATCTGGCCCGCCTCGGCCACGGCGCCGAACGCCGCGATCATGCCCACCACCGTTCCGAGGAAGCCCATCATCGGCGCCACGTTGGCGACGGTCGCCAGGACCACCAGGCCACGCTCGAGGAAGCCGAGCTCGATGGCGCCCGTCGTCGAGACTGCCTTCTCGATGTCCGCGTCGCTGTGGCCGCGTCCCCGCACACGGCGAAGCCCCGAGGCGAGGATAGCCGCGACGGGTCCCTGGGTCTCCTCGGCCACCTCGATAGTGCCGTCCAGACCTCTATGCCCGGCGGAGACCTGTTCCAGCAGCCTCCGACTGTCCCGGTGAGCGACGAAGAGGATATAGGCCTTGGCGATGATGACGCCCAGCGCCAGCAACGAAGCCAGCACCAGGAAGTACATCATGAAGCCGCCGTCCCTAAACAGCTCCAGGAGAGCATATTGGGCTTCGGATTGCAAAGCGAACCTCGCTGTTGCCGGTCCTAGGACTCCCACTGTAGGTGATTGAATCTACGGGTAGAAAGACTACGCTCCCTGGGAGCTTCTGTCAACGAGACTGAGCTCCCCCGTCCCGGGCTGCCCCGGCTGGCTGGCGGTCCCGGCCTGCGCGGGGGCCAGCTGGGCTCGGCCCGCCGGCTTCGCCCCCAGCGCCTCCCGCAGCCGCTCGCCCGCCACGTTGCGCTCCAGTCGTCCGCGCTGGGCCAGCGAGATGGCTCCCGACTCCTCGGAGACGACGATCACAACGGCGTCGGTCTCCTCCGAGAGCCCTATGGCGGCGCGATGGCGGGTGCCGAGGCTGCGGTCGGTGACCGGGAACTGGGTGAGCGGGAGGATGCAGCGGGCGGCGAGGATGGCCTGGCCCCGAATGATCACCGCACCGTCGTGCAGGGGCCCGTAGCGAGTGAAGATGGCTTCCAGGATCTCGGCGTTCACCGGCGCGTGGATGGGCGAGCCCCTCCGGGCGTATTCGTCGAGCCCCACCTCTCGTTCTACCGCGATGATCGCTCCGATTCGCTTCCGCGACAGGACCTCCGCGGCGTTAGCCACCACCTGGATGACCTCCGAGCTGGCCTGCGGCCGCGACAGGTAGCGCCAGAACCGGCTCTGACCCAGCCTGCTCAGCGCGCTGCGTAGCTCCGGCTGGAAGATGACGATGGCGGCGAGCGGACCATAGATGAAGACGGCCTGCAGCAGATAGCGGATCAGCTCGAGCTGGAGAATCTCGGCAAGGGCGTAGACTGCGAACAGCACGATGAGGCCGAGCAGCATTTGGATGGCGCGCGTGCCGGCCCAGAGCAGCAGCAGGCGGTAGAACAGGTACGCCACTACTACGATCTGCACCAGGTCCCAGAAGCCCGGGCTCAGAAAGCTGATTCGCTCAAGCAGGCTCTGCACCGCTCGAACCTCTCACTATCGCCTCGGCCATGTCCAGGGCGCGCCGTGCCTGGACCACGTCATGGACACGGAAGATGCGCGCGCCGCGCAGCAAGGCGACCACACAGGCCGCCATCGACGCCTCGAGTCGGTCCTCGACCTCGAGTCCCAGCGTCTTACCGATGAACGACTTCCGCGACGGCCCGACCATGACGGGGAACCCCAAGCCACACACCCGGCCAAGCTCGTTGATGATCACGAGGTTATGCTCGGCCGTCTTGCCGAAGCCGATCCCGGGATCGACCACCAGCTGGTCGCGCCGGCATCCTCGCGCCAGCGCCCGCTCCGTCGACTCACGCAATCCCTCGACGATCTCGCCCAGCAGATCGTCGTAGTGGATCCTCTCCTGCATTGTCCGCGGCTTCCCACGGATATGCATCAACACCATGCCTGCACCAGACTCCGCAGCCAGTTCGGCAAGCTCGCTATCGAAGCGGAGGCCCGAGATATCATTGACGATCTCCGCACCGGCAGCGAGCGCCGCTCGGGCGACGCTCGCCTTCGTGGTATCGATCGAGACCGGCACATCGACCTGTAGCGCCGCCGCTTCGATGACCGGCATCACCCGACGGAGCTCCTCCTCATCGCTCACCGGCGCAGAACCCGGTCGGGTGGACTCCCCGCCGACATCCACGATGTCGGCGCCTTCGGCCTGCATCTCCTCCAGCCGCCGCAGCGCCGCGTCCCGGCTGAAGAAGCGCCCGCCATCGGAAAAAGAATCCGGCGTGATGTTCAGTACGCCCATCAACACCGGCTTCTCGAGGCCGAGCGTCCGGCGCGAGGTGCGCCAGACGCCGCCGACCTCTGTGTCACGAGGAATGGCGAACTCGCTATCCGCCATCCGCTCCTCGCTCATCGCGACGTCTCGGGCTTTGTCGACTCTCCCTGCACGCTCTTCAGCGATGCGGCGGGCTCCAGCTGCTCGCCGGACGCCTCACCTGCCGCACCGCCATTCGCAGCGCCTGCCGCGGCGTCGAGCTGGGCATCCGCCTTCGTCGCCTCCTCCTCAGGACGCGGCGGCAGTTCCCGGCCCTCGAACACAGTAATGATCTCGTCCGAGTCTAGCGTCTCGCGTTCGAGGAGGGCGTTGGCCAGCACGTGCAGCCTCTCGAGGTGCTCGTTGATGACCCGGCTGGCCTCGTCGTACGCTTCATCGAGCAGCCTGCGGACCTCCTCATCGACCATCTGTGCCATCTGCTCGCTTACGTCGCGCCGCTCGACGATCTCACGGCCGAGGAAGATCTCATCGCCGCGGTCGCCCACGTTAATGGGACCGACGACGTCGGACATCCCCCATTCGGCGATCATCCGGCGAGCTAGAGCTGTGGCACGCTCGATGTCGTTGCCGGCGCCGGTCGTGATCTTGTCAGCGCCGAAGACCCGCTCTTCCGCGACGCGGCCGCCATAGGCATAGATCAGCTGGGCCATCAGGTACGTCTTGGAGTAGTTGTGCCTGTCGTCCTCCGGCATCGAGAAGGTCAGACCGAGGGCCCGGCCGCGGGGCACGATGGTGACCTTGTGGAGCGGGTCGCACTCCGGCGTGAAGTAGGCGGCTACCGCATGGCCTGCCTCGTGATAGGCGGTCAGCCGGCGCTCCTCCTCGCTGATCACCATGCTGCGGCGCTCGGCGCCGAGCAGCACCCGGTCCTTCGCCTCCTCCAGGTCGCTCATGTCGACCCGGTCCTTGTCACGGCGCGCCGCCAGTAGCGCCGCCTCGTTGACCATGTTCGCCAGGTCGGCGCCGCTCGTCCCCGGCGTCGCCTTGGCGAGCTTGGCGAGATCCACATCGTCGGCCAGCGGGATCTTCCGAGTATGGACCTTGAGAATCCCTTCGCGCCCCTTGACGTCGGGAGCATCGACGACGATCTGGCGGTCGAAGCGACCCGGCCTGAGCAGCGCCGGATCCAGCACGTCCGGACGGTTCGTTGCGGCGATCAGGATGACGCCCTCGTTGGACTCGAACCCGTCCATCTCTACGAGCAGCTGGTTCAGCGTCTGCTCGCGCTCGTCATGGCCGCCACCGAGACCGGCACCCCGATGCCGACCCACCGCATCCAACTCGTCGATGAATATGATGCAGGGGGCGTGCGCCTTACCCTGCTCGAACAGATCTCTCACCCGCGAGGCGCCGACGCCGACGAACATCTCGACGAAATCGGAGCCCGACATGCTGAAGAACGGGCGCGACGCTTCGCCGGCGACCGCCTTGGCGAGCAGCGTCTTGCCGGTCCCCGGCGGCCCGACCAGCAGTGCGCCCTTCGGCAGGCGTCCACCCAGACGCGTGAACCTGGAGGGGTCCTTCAGGAACTCGATCGTCTCCTCGAGCTCCTCCTTCGCCTCCTGACAACCGGCTACGTCGGCGAAGGTGAGCTTGGGAGTGTCACCGCTCAGTAGCTTTGCCTTCGACTTGCCGAACGAGAAAGCCCGGGCTCCGCTCGCCTGCATCTGGCGAAGCCAGAAGAGCATGAGCCCGATAAGGAAGATCCAGGGTAGCGCTCCAACCAGCACGTTCCACCAGTTGAGCCGGGCCTCTTCCGCATCGATGGTCACCCCAGTCGCCTCGAGCCGCTTCAGCAGCTCCTCGCTGTGCCACACAGGAAGAACGGTCCAGAACTCCCGACCGGCATCGGCTGAGGAACCGATGGGGGCCCGCAGCTCGCCCTCGATCTGCTTCCCGTCTATGACGACGACCTTCAGCACGTTGCCCTGCTCGAGCTCGCGGATGAATTCGGTGTAGCTCAGCTCCTGCACGCTTCCGCGGCCCGAGCCTACCATCTGGATGACGATCAGCGGAACCATGATGACCAGCGCCCAGAAGGCCAGGCTCCTCGAGAGCCGGGCCCAGCGCGGCGCCTGATCACCCCGGTTCGGATCCATTTCCGGCATGTCTAGAAACCTCTCTTGTCCTCAGGGTCGATCGCCGCGACAAATGGGAGGTGGCGGTACTGCTCCCCGAGGTCCAACCCATAGCCCACAAGCCAGTCGGGGGGTGCCTCGAATCCGACCCAGCGGGGCTCGTATCGCAACTCCCTAGCGAGTCGCTTGTGGAGAAGGGCGCAGACCTCGAGCGAGCGAGGTGCCCTGCGCTTCAACTCATCGCCGATTCGATTCAGCGTCTTGCCGCTGTCGACGATGTCCTCCACCAGCAGCACATGACGACCCTCGATGGGCGTCCCCATATCATATAATAGGCGCACCTCACGGCTGGGATCCATCCCCTCCCCGTACAAGGCGGCCACCAAGAAATCGACCGTCAACGAGGCTCGCTTCACCGCGCGCGCCAAGTCGCTCAGGAAGACGAACGCGCCCTTGAGCAGCCCGATCATCAGCAGCTCCTCATCGGGCGGGTAGGACGCGTCGATCTCGCGCCCGAGTTCCCGGACCCGCGCCGCGATCTCCTCCTCAGAGAAGACGATCCGTGTCAGCCCGGGATAGCGCGTAGCGACTTCGCTCATTCCGTCCGCCGGAACCGGACCGCGAACACCTCACCTTCGCCAGCCGCCACCGCCGGCGTTCCTCGAACCAAGCCGACGATCCACAGCACTCCGGTACGATCCACAAGCAGCGGGTACGCGTCCCGTGCCGAACGCCCTATCTTCCGATCCGCGAACACTCGCTTCAGCTTCCGTCTCCCAGCCTTCGTCCGGATACGATCACCTGGTCTCCAGCTGCGGACCGTCAACGGGAAAGCGAGCTCCGCGATGCGGAACTGCGCGGTCCCTTCACTCGGCGTCGTACCTGGCAAGGCGCCCAGACCCCAATCCACCCGCCAGCCGACTCCGCCGACCGTGGCCAGCCCGTGCCCGGCGCCAGGCTCGCCGATCCTCAGCCCCTCATCAGGAGCCACCTCTTCTGCCGCAGGTCGCTCGATGATCACGCGATCGAACTCACGGCGAATCACGACGCCGCCGGCGAGATCGACAGCACGCCCGCTTGAGCTCGTGCTAATGAACTTGAGTGCGATGCGCGTTCCGATCCGACCCGGGCGCGGGCCCACGCGCGCGACGAGCGTGCGCAAGAGGTGTGCCCGCGCATTTGTATCATAGGCCAGTAATCCCGTACGTGCAACTACTATGCGGGCTTCCGTGGCCTCCAGAACCAGCTGTTTGGCCGCCTTTTCCGTGATTCGACTGACCACATGAGCGCCTCGCCCGGCCAGCTCAGCCAGCCGATGCAAGTCACGCCGGAGGTGCGGCGCACCCTTCGCTTCGAGTTCCGGGATCAGCCGGTGGCGGATGCGGTTGCGGGCGATCCTCAGGTCCAGATTGCTGGGATCCTCCAGGTAGCTCAGCCCCCCGGCGCGGGCATACGCTTCGATCTCGGAGCGCCAGAACGGAAGTAGCGGCCGCACGATGCCTGGCACGCGACGGGCCGGGATGCCGGCAAGCCCTGCCAAGCCGCTACCCCTGCAGAGCCGGAAGAAGACAGTCTCCGCCTGATCGTCGGCCTGGTGGGCCGTGGCCAGAAAGCGGGAGCCGAGCGCTGCGCGCGCCTCGAAGAGGAACTCATAGCGCAGTTCCCGCGCCTCTGCCTCGCCGCGCGGCACGATCGGGGCTCGCCCGACCTGGCACGGCACCCCCCAGCGACGGCACAGCTCCTTCACCCACGTCGCCTCCGCCGCACTCTCCTCCCGCATGCGGTGGTCGAAATGGGCTGCCGAGACCGTCCAGTCCCACCGTTCCCTAAGGGTCAGCAGGAGGTCGAGGAGGGTCACGGAATCGAGCCCGCCGGAGAGGGCGACGGTGACCGCCGCCGCCTGGGGGAGCAGGCCACTGGCGCTGAGGTGGCCGTCGACCCGCGCGACCAGCTCATCGCACACCGCTAGCGACGTCTGCGGAGTATCAGTTCCGCCCATGTTGGGAAAGATACACGAGGGGACGACTAGGCGTAACGAGACCGGCCTGAAAAGGAATAGCCCGCATGCACGAAGCAGGCGGGCTACAAGACTCCAGCAAAGCTCACACGGAGAGGTGCGTTACCTGCGGTGCCGAGTGCGCCGGCTGCGGCGCCGAGCCGCGTTTCGCTTACGCTTCCGCATCTCGCTCGGCTTCTCGTAGTGCTTCTTCCGCTTCAAGTCGGTGAAGATGCCGGCTTTCTGGACCTGGCGCTTGAAGCGGCGCAGCACTCGCTCGAGATCGTCACCTTCGTTGACGACTACCTGTACCATTGGTTCTCTGTTCACCTCCTCCGCGCGGCGGTCAACCCGCCAGCCGTCGTGGTCTATTGTAGCGTCGTAGACTATGCCGATCTCTGGTCGGTGTCAACGCTGGAGGGCTGCCTCACTGCACCTCCTCCCCCGCAGGCGCAACCGCTAGGAGCCATCCCCACACGACTCCCCTCCCGGCTCAGTCCGCTCTTCAGGCCGGCCGGCAGTCCCGTCCCTAATACAATACGCAACAACCGTTTACAGCCGCAGAGAGCGTCGATCGCCGCGCCCGGATCTCGACCCCAGGACTGGGTTCCGGGCCCACCTAGGGCCCGGTCAGAATGACTCCCGCACTCCGCCCCACGCCTTGCAATATGCGGCTGGCCGACCGCAACCGGGACCGAGGGCGGCCGGGGAACGACACGCATAAGCTTTTGTATTGTAACATCTTAGCTTCCGAGGCCTGCCAGGCACAGACCTTGCCCATTCTGGAGACCGCACCGTCGGACCATTTGCCAGCTCCGGCGGTCGATAGGGGGCCGGTAGAATGCAGTTGTCTCGTCGGATAGATGCTCTTTTCGCGGCGACCGTGAGAACTGGGGCTGCCAGTCTCAAGGGGTTCACGCTGATCGAGCTGCTCGTCGTCGTCACCCTCATCGGCCTCATCACGCTCATAGCCTTGCCGCGCTTCACCGGTGCGCGTCAGAAGGCGTATCGATCACAGGCCCTTACCGACTTGCGCTCGCTGATCACCGCCCAGGAAGCCTATTGGGACAACACGAAGAGTTACGCTGACGACGTCGCCCTGCTCGATGATTTCAACCAGACCCCGAACGTGGTCATCACGATATTGGAGACGGCAGGCAACGGCTGGAGCGCCAAGGCGACACACGACAGCGACGACACCATCGAGTGCGGCTTTTACACCGGCCCGGTGACGCCTCCCGGTATCCCGGGGATCCAGGAGGGTAGGGTCGAGTGCAGCAATTAGTCTGCGCCGGGCCGCCGATTACGCTCCCGTATCCAGCCTCATCGTCACACGCCAGCATAGCCTAGCAGACGCGCCCGCCCCCAGCGGATCTTGTGCCCCCCGCGAAATCCCTGAGATTCAGAGGACCGCTTATCCCTGAGGAAACGGGCTGGGAGGCAATTGATCCACGACTCGGAGAAGTCACGCGTTGTCCTGTTGGTGGGGACCCGTAAGGGTCTCTTCCGCGCGACGTCCGGCCTGGGGCGCCGTGAGTGGCGGCTGGATCGTCCCTACTTGGCCGGTTACGAGTTGTACCACGCGTGCTTCGACCGGCGAGACGTTACAACGGCATACGCGGCCGCCAACCACGCGGTCTGGGGCGTGCACGTGCACCGGAGCACCGACGGCGGCCGCACTTGGGAACTGTTGCCCGGCGCGCCGCACTACCCACCGGCGGAGGATGCCCCAAGCCTGAAGGCGATCTGGTATCTGGCGCCGGGCCACGCAAGCGCGCCCGAGATGCTCTACGCTGGAATCGAGCCGGCCGGTCTCTTCGTGAGCCGCAACCGCGGGGCGAGCTGGCAGTCGGTCGCCGGGCTGAACCGGCATCCGACGCGGCATACCTGGCAACCGGCCAAGGGCGGACTGGCTCTTCACTCGATCTACATCGACCCCCGCGACGCACGGCGTGTTTACGCCGCCGTGTCGGCGGGCGGCGTCTATCGCAGCGACGACGGCTGCGCGAGCTGGAAACCTGTGAACCGTGGCATACGGGCCGATTACCTCCCCGACCCGAGTCCGGAATCGGGGCACTGCGTGCACCGTATAGTGCTGCACCCGGCGCGCCCGGACCGGCTCTACCAGCAAAGCCACACCGGCACGTACCGGACCGACGATCGGGGGGAGAACTGGATCGAGATTACCGATGGGCTGCCCAGCGACTTCGGCTATGCGGTGGCCACAGATCCCAACGACGCCGATACCGTGTTCATTGTACCGGAGGAGAGCAGCCACATCCGCACTACTGTGGGCGGCGCCATCACCGTCTACCGGAGCCGCAACGCCGGGGGCGATTGGCAGCCGCTAACTCGCGGCCTCCCGCGCGAGAACGCTTACGTGACTGTCCTACGCGAGGCGATCGACACCGATGGGCTCGACCCCTGCGGCGTCTACTTCGGGACCTCGAGCGGCCACCTTTTCGCGAGCCGCGACGGCGGCGAGTCCTGGAAGATCATCGCCGGGTTCCTGCCGCGCATCCTCTGCGTGGAAGCTGCCGTGATTGGGGGTTGAGAGGTTGAGCGAGCTGCTCGACCTGCTCTGCGCCCGCTCGGGCACCGTCTGTGCCGTCGGCGCCGGCGGCAAGAAGACGACGCTCTACCATCTGGCGGTGTTACACCCCGGCCGGGTCGGACTCACCTGCACGGTACCCAATGCGCACTTCCCGTGTTCTCTCGGTGCCCACGTTGTGATCGCCGAAGCGACCGAGCTCCGGTCGCACGTCGTGGAAGCGGCCACGGCCCACCGGCTCGTCGCCTTCGCCCACCCCTCGGATAAGCCGGGCCGCTTCGGAGGCGTCGCTCCCGATCTCGTGGCCGAGATCCGCCAGGCCGCTGACTTCGACCTGACGCTTGTCAAGTGCGACGGAGCCCGAATGCGTTGGATCAAGGCGCCCGAGGCGCAAGAGCCGGTGATTCCCGAGGGATCGACTACGGTCCTCCCAGTTGTATCGGCCAAAGCCTTCGGGGCACCTCTGACCGAGTCCGTCGCCCACCGCCTGTCACGCGTTGAGGCCCTCAGCGGGGCGGAGTACGGCGACATACTCACTACCGAGCACGTCGCGCGCCTCCTGACCCACGAAGATGGCGCGCTGAAGAGTACGGGCGACGCCGCGGTCGTCCCCATCATCAACATGGTCGATAACTCGGACCTGGAAGCTCAAGCCAGGGAGGCCGCCCAGGTTGCCCTCGAGCTTACGGGTCGCTTCGAGCGCGTCGTCTTGACATCGCACCTTCAACCGGCCCGATTGGTCGACGTAGTCTCCCGCTGAAACCGCTGCCGGGCCTCGGCCGGGCACGCACGGAATTCGAGATATAACCTGCGAGCGGACAATGGTCGCCCTGCTACTCGCCGCACTACTCGTCACGGGATCGCCGGACCCCGGTGATGGTTACCTGTTCAAGACCCTGCTCGTCCGGGCAGCGCCCGGTGAGCTACTCGAGCTGATCGACCTCTATAAGCAGAGGATGCCTGTCTACGAAGCGGGCGGCGCCAGGCCCTTCTGGATGCGCCATACCCAAGGCGACCAATGGGACCTGCTGCTGCTCTTCCCGATGGGCAGCTTCGCCGACTACTACTCGGCGGAGCGGATGACCCGGCGCGAGCGGGCGGCCCAAGAGTCGGGAATGTCAGAGGCGGACTTTGAGAGAGAGCTAGACTCACGGATCGCCTGGCGCGAGGAAGTGTACGTCGTGGGCCCGGCGCTGCAGGTGGTGGATAGCGCGTTTTCCGCCGGCTCCTACTACCACATCGAGGCGTTCATCGCCCTGCCGGGCAAGCGCGAGGCGCTCCTCGAAGAGCGGCACATGGAGAACGCCTACCTGGCCGGGATCGATCGTCCTTTGAACCTGATCTTCACCCGCGTGGCCGGCGCGGCGTGGGACCTGTACACGCTCGGCTTCTACAGGGACATCAAGCACTTCGCCGGCAGTGCCGACGTGTCGGACGAGCGGAAGGAAGCGGCGGCACGGGCCGCCGGGTTCGAGGGCGCCGACTACATCGGGTCGTACATGCGGACGCTGATCCAGTGGCACCGCGACACCCTGTGCACGGCAATCCGCTGAGCGCTGGGAGGCGAGCCGGCCAACTGACTCGGGCACGAGGAGATACGAGAAGCATCGCGCGCAGCGGAGTGCATCGAACGAGGCTCCGCTGGCGTGCGCGGCCGCTCCGGCTTGTAAAATCATTCGCGACTTACGATTATATAGCTAGCTGCGCGCCACTCCCCGCCAGCAACTTTCCCGCCAGGAGGCCAACGATTCCATGAAAGCGCGGGGATTCACTCTCCTCGAGCTGCTTACCGCCATCGTCGTGATCGCCATCCTCACGGCCATGGGCTCGGCGACGCTTTACCGGGCCAAGAACGCAGCCTACATGGCGGCGATGGAATCGGATCTGCGAAATCTGATCCACGCGCAGGAGGAATACAACGCATCGACCGGCGGGTACTTCGCGGATGACCCCAACGCAGACGGAGGGGCCACTTACACGAAGTCGACCGAAAAGCTCGACTTCACCCCCAGCGAGAACGTAGTTGTGAAGATCCGTGCCAACCGTAGAGGGTGGTCGGCCCGGGCCGAGCATGAGAACCTTAGTCCTGAAAGATTCTTCTGCGCCGTATACATCGGCGAAGTTGAGCCCTTTAGCCCCGCCGAGGAAGAGGGTGTCATCGCCTGCGAACCGAAAGGGAAGAAGAAGAAGGACAAGTAGATGAAGTGATCGAACTCAGCTAAAGGACACGGACGTGCCGGTTATCTCTCCGCGGCCAGCACGTTGCAGCCTTCCCGTTGCCAGCCCGGAACACCGGCCCCAAGCTCGTCAGTTCTGGTTCGCCGACCTCGCTCAGTGGAGCGAGAATCCGAATTGCAGCACGAACAAGTCCGCTTCGCTCTCGATTGGGGTGAATGAGTAGTAGCCGTCCGGGCCGTCTATGATGCTCCCCTCCCGCAAGTAGGAGACGCGGCCGTTGTCCATGTATTGGAGAGCGAGGTAGAGCGAGGCGCTCCTTCCCAGAGCGATTGAGACACCGCCCCCAAGGGTCCACGCAGCGGTCCAGTCATCGTACTCCGTGCCACCCTCGAAGAACAGATCGAGGTCTAGCGTATCGTAGAGGTCGTCACCGCAATCCTCCTCATCCCACTCGTCGCAGTCGCAGTCATCATCGTAGTAGGGGTGCTCCCAGTCCGTACCGGTCCAGAAGTACGAGAAGCCCACACCGGCGTGAACAAACGGCCGAACAGCACCCGACTGGAAAGTGAGCTGCGGCCCGACGAAGAACGAGCCGATCCTGTTCCTGGTCGTGACATCGACCTGGCTCATCGCAGTGAAGCCTCGCGGCCCGGTCGCGTAGAGTGGCCGATGACGAGTCTGACTGCCGTAATAGACCATCGAGCCGTCGAACCGCAGGCCGAGAGGGGTATGCTCGCTGAAATCGACGTGCAGGTACGCGCCGAGCCCCAGGCTCGGGTCGATGTAGTTCGCGAACTCGCCTCGCGGCATCGCGAACAACAAGGCGAGGCCCAGACCGGACTGATCCTCGTGCCCAGTTTCCCGGACCTCCTGGGCGGCAGCGCCCGCCGCGGTGAGGGCTATGAGAAGCGCCGGCAGCAGCGCCCCAAGTTCGGCTGAGTAGCGGGGATCCCGGCCCATTGTCACCTCCTGCCCAGGTTTGCCCCAAGGTGGCGCCGAGCGGGTCATACCCGCGTCAAGTCTCTCGAATGACGACACCACACTATCAGTTGTTGGCAAGGGGAGTGCCGGGCGGTGCCGGGTGACAACCCAGTGATCTTGCGCCAAGCGCGCCGGGGCCGTCGTGGGGACCGTGTCGGTTGGATACACACCCGTGCCTCGGGCGCACAGCGGCGGCCGGCTGGCACGTGGTCAAGCATCGATAGGTGAGTGTGACTCGCGGCGGAGTTCTAGCCGTTCCAGCGGAGGATGATCTTTCCGAAGCTCAGGTTGGACTCCATGTGCCGGTGCGCTTCGACGACTCCCTCGAATGAAAAGACGCGATCGATCACCGGGCGAACTTGGCCGGTCGCCAGGAGAGACCCCACATCGCGCTCGAAGGCCCGGACTGCCTCGATCTTCTCCTCCAGCGGACGAAAGCGGAGAGACGTTCCGATGAGGCGAAGACGTTTCCGCAGTAAGGCACCGAGGTCGATCTCCGCCGTGCGGCCGGCCGTCAGCCCCACGACGATCACGCGTCCCTTCTCCGACAGGCACTTTAGATTGCCCGCCAGGTAAGGAGCACCCACCAGGTCGAGAACGGCGTGCACCCCCTCGCCACTCGTCGCCTGCAGCACCATCTCAGGGAAGTCGTGCTCGGAAGTGTTGATCAGAACGTCCAGGCCGAAATCGGTAGCGCGCTCCAGCTTCCACTCCGAGCGCGACGTCCCGATCACGGTGGCACCCGCCGCCTTCGCCAGCTGCAAGGCGGCGGTACCTACGCCGCTGCCCACGGCGTGGATCAGAAGTCGCTCGCCCAGCTCCAAATGTATCTGGGTGAAGAGGGCGTCATGGGCCGTGATGAACACCTCAGGGACGGCCGCAGCTTCTTCGAACGAGAGCAGCGGCGGGATCGCCAGCGCCTCACGCTCCTGGACGACCACATACTCGGCGTAGCCACCCCCTCCCACCAGCCCCATCACGCGGTCGCCCGCCTGCCACAATTCGACGGCCTCGCCTACCGCCTCCACCTCGCCGGCATATTCGAGCCCCGGGATCTCGGCCGGCCAGCCGGGCGGCGGCGGGTAGAGGCCGCGCCGCTGGAGCAGGTCGGCCCGGTTCACCCCCGCGGCCCTGACCCTGACCCGGATCTCGCCGCGCCCGGGCCGGCGGATGGCCCTAACCCTTTGCACATCAAGAACTTCCGGTCCCCCGGCCTCTCTTACGACTACCGCGCGCATCTTCTGCATGGCCCTACTCCAGACCGCAGTCGCCGAGCGGCCGGCAGGGTTCCCTCACGGGTGAACCTTGCGGCCTCACACGGTGTATAGTCTTACACTCCCTCCCACCGCCACTTCAACTCCCCCGCTTCAAGATAGCCCGAAACTCGAAATACTTCCTCGCCGACAGGCCGGGGTGTGAACGGAGCCAATGACGCTGCTACGGCGCAGTCAGGCGAAGCAAGGACTCAGCGTACTGCTGGTCGATAGCGACCCGGGATTCCTGAGCCGAAGCTGCAAGCTGATTGCCGAGGACGGCCACAATGTCTGGGGGGCGGAGGATCTCATCGCCGCGGCGAGCTTCCTCGCCGACCAGCTGCCGGACGTCCTTTTGGTGGAAGTGGCCTTGCTGGAGATGGACGGAGCAGATCCGTTGGCCGACCTGCGCGAGTGCGCGCCTGCGGCGCCGATAATTCTCATGGGGCCGGGCGCGCCGGGCGCCCCTTTCCGGAAGCTCAACCAGCTGCACAACGTCTTCGGGTTCCACGATAAGCGGCACGGCGAGGACGGTCTACGTCTGTGGGTGAACGCGGCGCTGGCAACGGCGCGGCAGCTAGATGCGATCCGCCGTACCCGGCAGGGGCTGAGGCGGTTGCTGGAGACAGCCCCGGAGTTGCACGAGATCCAGAATGTCGACGAGCTGATGGAGACGATCCTCGACGTGGTGAGCGGGCTGATGGGCGGCGATAGCGCTTTCGTGGCAGCTCGTTCGACCGATCTCGTGGGAAAACCTCCCATAGAAGGGTTCATCTATTCTCCCCAGTCGATAGACGATTTCGTGGTGAGCGCTGCCAGTAGCGACGTCTACCCGAAAGGATCGACCGTCGAGAAGCTGCGATCGGTGCCCAACCATCTCTTCCGCCGGGCGGTGGAGGAGCGCTGCAACATCATAGACGACCGGCATGGTGTTCTTCCGCTCGTCCTAGAAAGACACGTGCTGGGGCTGGCGTACATCAGCCGGCCTGGCCACGCTGAGCGGGATATCGATCTTCTGCAGCTATTCGCCAGCCAGGCCGCCGCGGCGATTCGCAACGCCGCGCTCTACGAGCTGGCCACCGTTGACTCAACGACGCGTGTCTTTCAGAAGTCGTTCATCTTGGAACGGCTGCGTGAGACGGTCAAGCTCGCCTGGCGCAAAGCGTTCCCCGTGACCGTGCTCATGCTGGACATCGATCGGTTCAAGGACCTGAACGATAAGTACGGCCACGTCGTCGGGGACCGAGCGCTCCGACACCTGGGCAACCTGTTGAAGATGAACGTGCGCGATTCCGACGTGGTTGGCCGTTTCGGCGGTGACGAGTTTCTTCTGATCCTCATAGATGCCAATCAGGAGGGCGGCGTCATAGTGGCGGAGCGTCTCCACTCGGCACTCGCCAGCCAGTGGGAGAGCTCCTGGCCCCCCGGTATGCCACAGCTGACGACGACCGTGGGCTTGGCGGCCCTCGAGCCGGGCGACGCATCGCCGATGGACCTCGGTATACCCGATTTCGCCCAGGTGGTAGAACAGCTGGTGTCAGAGGCTGACGCTGCCATGTACCGGGCACAGCACTACGGCCTCAGATTCGCCGAAGGCCGGAAACTCCGCTGGCCCGACTTTATCGGCAGCTAGCCCGGCGGCGAGCTTACGTTTGAATGGGCGGACACCGATCGGCGGTGTCCGCCCACTCGTTTGAGGTTAGTGGTGCTTGATCGAACACTTGGCGGGGTCTATCGGGCCCTGTTCTCCCACCACGACGCCACCATGGTGCGCCGCCGCTCACC
The DNA here is from genome assembly GCA_020344215.1 of Gemmatimonadota bacterium. GTDB lineage: Bacteria > Gemmatimonadota > Gemmatimonadetes > Palauibacterales > KS3-K002. Next base: position 1,999,680 of record CP070815.1, on the reverse strand, counting down.
CGTGCAGTCGTAGGTGACGGTGGGCGTTCCGTTGACCTTGTTGTCACTCACCAGATCGGCGGCGCCGAGCGGGTCGGGACCGTCGTAGCACAGTATGTGGCCGCCGACACTGGGCGTCCCGTTCACCTGGCATTGCCCACCGGCGTAGACCAGTCCGGCGTACGACAACGTGATACCGGAAGCGTTGCCGGCGATGTCGACGTCGCCGCCGGCGAGGATCAGGATGCCATCCGGATGGTCCGCCTCGATCTTCGGGTTGCCGGCGACCTTGACCGAGCCGGTGGCGATTATGGTGAGCTTGAGCGGATCGCCATCGCTGCCGGCGTTTCCCGTGACCTCGACGTTGCCGTTCACGAAGTACGTACCGCCTGCCGCCTTGTTGCCGGCCAGGCTCCACGTTCCCTGCCCCGCGTTCCAATTCCAGCCGTGCACACCGGACCCTGTGGCAAACGTGCTGTCACGCGGCTGCCCCACGTTGATCACCCAGCCGTCGCGGAGCTCGTAGTCGGCCTGGTCGCGGTATTCGTCCGGATCGTGGTAGGGGACCTCTACCTGCCCTGCATAGGCCGGGACTACGATACTACCGTTCGTGTTGTAGATCGTGCCGTTTAGCACTACGGCATCCGAGTACGTCGCCGGGCCGTCTACGGTTGGGTGCCCACTCACACTCAAGGTTCCGTTCGCATGAACACCGGCACAGGGTCCCAGGACCTCGGGGTTACCGGGCAGCGTGAGATCACCGTTGCTGACGATGGCCGGGAAGCTGGGAGCGGCGAGCACGATCCCGACCTCCGCCGCACCGCCGTCGCGAGTCTCGCCCCGGCAGGTCGCGACCAGCCGATGGTTGGAGTCGGTGTACGGGTCGCCGCTGGGGTCGGCGGGATCGTTCTCCAGCCTGACGAAGTAGCGGCCTTTGCCGAGGACCACTCCGGTATCCGGCACCTCGTCGAAGGCGTCGAGGCCGAAGCCGGACAGCACGCCATCATCCAGCGTAGCGACCGAACCGTCGGCTCCACGAATAACGTCGGTGTATGTGAGCGTGCTGAGGGGGCCGCGCATCAGCGCCAGTGCATGGTTGGCGCCGGCATCTGCGAGGAGCAAAGCGCGGGTCGCCGAGCGATGGTTGATGGCGGTCCGGAACTCGACGATCCCGATGGCGGTGAGCGCAGCGCCGATCACGGTCAGCAACGCCATACCCAGCAGCACCGCGATCAATGCTATGCCCGACTCGCTGCTGCGTACGCGCCCCATCATCGCTCCTCACCCCTCGCTCGCGTGCCTCCGGCCTCCCCGGTCGCGAACCTGCGCCCGAGGTCGCTGGACATTTATATGTAGAGACTATGAAGTCGTCCGCGATTCCCACCAAGACGCCATTAGCGTGCGTCGCTGTTCCCCTGAGCAGTCATAGCTGACCGTGGGAGTTCCGTTGATCTTGTTCTCATCGAACAGGTCGACGGCACCGACCGGGTCCGGGTCGTCGTAGCACATGATGTGGCCGTCCACGTACGGCGTGCCACCTACCTGGCACTGGCTGCCGGCGTAGATCAGCCCGGCGTAGTAGGGTGACCTCAATCCCGTCGTGGTGCCGCCGATCTGCACGTCGCCGCCGGCCAGCAGGAGTATGTCGTCGCTGTTGGCCGGCTCGATGATCGGCACGCCGCCGATCTGAATCGAGCCTGTGGCGATGATCGTGATCTCGAGCGGGTTTCCCGGCTCACCGAGATTGCCGACGACCCTGGCGTTGCCGCGGACGCAGTACTTGCCACCCACCGCCTCCTTGCCGTTGAGTTCGTAGGTCCAGGTCGAGGCGTTGAACTGCCAGCCGAGGGCCTTGCCGAGGGTGATCTCGCTCTCCGGCGGCCCCACCGTGATCAGCTTGTTGTTCTTGAGGAAGTACTCGGCGTCGTCGCAGTAGTCGAACGGCTCGTACTCCGGGATGTCGACCCACGGCCCCGGCTTCGGCTCTTTCTCCTCCCCGGAGGTACCGTAGATCGTGCCGCTGACGACGGCGTCCTCGTAGTACGTGACGTCGCCGGCCACCGTCGGATGCCCGCTCACCGTCATGATCCGATTGGCGTGAACGCCAGCGCATCCACCTACGATGCCGGGGTTACCCGGCAGGTAGAGCGTGCCGTTGGTCGCGATCGCCGGGAAGCTGGGTGCCGCCAGCATGACCCTTACTTCCGCCGCCCCGCCGTCGGGCAACTCGCCACGGCAGAGCGCTACGAACCGGTTGTTGGTGTCGCTGTACGGGTCGCCGCTCGGGTCTCCGTCGTCGTTGACAATCCGCACGTAGTAGCGACCCTCGCCCAGCATGATTCCCGTGTCAGGTAAAGCTTCGTCGCCGGCGAGCTCGAAACCTGTGAACACCCCATCGTCCTCGGTATCGGGGATCCCGTCCGATCCCACCAGCACCTCGCTGTAGGTGTAGCCCGACAAGGGGCCGCGCATCAGCGCCAGCGCGTGAGTCGCGCCGGCATCGGCCAGCAGCAACGCTCGTGAAGCCGAGCGGTGGTTCTTCGCCGCGCGGAACTCGACGATCCCGACCGCGGTGAGGGCCGCGCCAATAGCCGTCAGCAGTGCCATCGCCAGCAGCACCGCCAACAGCGCCATCCCCGACTCGTTAGAACGCAGCTTGAACCACATGCTCATCACTTCCCGTTTCGCAGCCGGACTCGACCGGAGAGCGTGCGCTCCGCCGGATCGGCGTGCCGATCGCCGCGGGCACGGATCGTCACGTCGGCGGATATCGCGCGCGGGCCAATGCGATCCGGGTCGGCGATGACTTCGCCCGCGCGGTCGAAGTACGTGAACGCCAGCGAGTCCACTCCTATCAGGTACGGCTCCTCTGTCCCACCGGTCCCGTACCTCACGTACATCGTGTCGGCTCGAAGGAAGAACGTCAGGTCCTCGCCCGCGTCGTTGGTGTCGCCATCCGGCGGATTGTAGTCGGAGCGCAGGCGGATGTCGTTGAAGACCCCATCGCCGTCCGGGTCCGGGTCGATCCCTGGTAGGGGCAGACCGACCGGGCTGCTACCGGCGAGGCGCATGAAGCGCGTCAGCGCCAGATGCGCGTAGCGCACGCTGCCGGCAGCGCGGGCGCGGTCCCGGCTCTCCACGAACCCGCGCTGGGCGCTGAGGATCGTGCCCAGCATCGGGGACAGCAAGAGCCCCAGCAGCACGAAGGCGACGATCATCCCGATCGTGCTGAAGCCGGCCGTGCAGCCGGAGACGCCTGCAACCTGCCTAGTCGTGGAGCACATGCGTCCAGAGGTCTGCGTAACCCGCCGCGGGCGGATCCAAAGGCAGTACCCTTACCGTCACTTGCCTTGTCCCCGCCGGCCCTGCCTGGACCCGCCAGCGTCGAGTGAACACGCGCCCGTCCAGCTCGGCCGTGTCCCAGTATCCGCTCATGTTCGAATCGAGGTCCCCACCCGGCATCAACTGCACCGTGTCCGCCAGTTCGGTTCCGGCTACCGCCTTCAACTCCTCAACCTTCATCTCCGCAGCAACCGTCATCTGCGTCTCAAGCTCGGCTTGCCCCTCCCAGCGGTAGCCGGAACCTAGAAGCGCCACACCGGCCAGCACTCCAAAGGCGAAGATCACTAGCGCGACCATCAGCTCAACCAGACTGAATCCGCCGGCTTCTCTCACAGCTTACGAACCTCGTGGCCGCCCGCCGCATACACGACAATCTCTCGCGACTCTCCGAATAGGTTGACCAGCACGAATCGGTGGCTGGCCCCATCGCCCATAGCGCCCAAGCCGTTGTATACCACCGAATCGGTGCTGGCCACGTCGAACCTCACCATGCCGGGCAACCGCCGCGGATACCCCTCCACGCGGTAGTCCCGGTTCGACTCCCGCACGACCGTCGCCAGCGCGTTCGACTGAATCGCCCGTATCTTCGCCTGCGATAGATCCGCTGCCAGTGTCTGAGCCGCCGTGTTCAGCTGGTACATAGCGATGACCCGCCGGCTCAATGGCCCGCTGGTTCCCATGGCGGCCCCGATCAACAGCAGAACGACCGCCATGTCGACCATCGTGTACCCGCGCTTACATGTAAGCGATACCATCGTCCCCTCTGCGTTTCGTCTGTCCTTCGTAAGCGGGCCTTGGGTTACCGCCAGAACGCCATCTTTGTGCCAGAAACGAGCGGACGACACGACAACGACTTACGATCGGCGCGGACAAACTGACCGATCATAGTTTTCATTCTGTCCGCAAATGTTTAACGTCTTGCAGATTGCGGGGGCAGGAGGCGCTCGAGTGAGTAACCATTTGCCTGTTAACGGATTAGACCGACAGGCGGCGGCCAGGAGCGACCCGGCGACCGTTCACACCTTCGAGGCGGGTTTCCGGTCTTCGCTCCGCAGTTTCTGGTAGCGGAAGGAGAGGGCCAGGAGGACGATCGCCAGCAGGACGAAGCTGACGATCCGATAGAGCTGGGAGAGTTGTGAGAGGTCGTAGAGGAAGACCTTGCCGGCGGCGATGAGCGCCATGCCGAGACCCACCCAGCGAACCGGCGGCCGTTTGAGTTTGAAGCCGGTCGCGAGCAGAGCGGCGGCGTAGGCCATCCAGAAGCCGCTGATCGAGAGGTCGCGCCACAGATCCCAGCGACGGCTATCGCCGAGCAAGTCGAAGAACCGCTCGATCTCCACCGTCCCCCAGTCCAAGAACAGAACCGCTGCGATGAGGAGCACGATAGGCCGGATCCCCAACTCCCAGGACGCCGGCTCTGCGACGCGCTCAATTGCCAATCCCCAAGCCGCGAGTCCGACGACCAGTCCGAGGCTCGTGAGCGCCCAGCCGCTGACGAACGCCGGGTCGAGATCGGGGCGATCCATCACCGCGACCGAGAAGTAGGTCATCGTCGCTAGGGTGAGCGCGGCCAGACCCGCAGCCCGAGCTTCGACGCTCCTCAGCAGGGCACCGGCCACTACGAGTGCGAGACCTTCGAGGAGCCAAGCTCTGGCCAGCGCGACCCCATCCCACAGTACCCAAGGCGCCACCAACCAGAGCGCAAAGCCCAGCGCGGCCAGCCAGCCGAGCCTTTTCGCGCCCACACCCAGTGTTCCCCAGACCGTCTGAGCCAGATAGACGGAACCGATAACGAGACCCAAAACGAAACCGATTTCGCCGCGCCACGCAGCGTAGGCGGAATCCTCCAAGCCCACCATCGCGAAGAGGTAAAAGAGCCAGGGTGGCAGGGCGGCGACGATCATGCTGCTGACCGCTGGGTCGAGGGCGGTGCGCAGGGTCTCTATCAGCGCCCCTTCCCTCGTCGCAGCTTCCTCGCCCCCGCGAGCCCCGTCGGCGCGATGCGGTGATCGCTCGTCCCCAACAAGCTCGGCGCCCACACCGAAGGATGCGATCAAGCTGGCGAGCCACATTCCGCCGGCGTAAAGGGAGAACCTGAGGCCCAGGATGCCCCAACCGTTCCTACCCAGCCAAAGCGTGGCCCACGCCAAGACGATCGTCAGGAGTGCGACTTCGACCCACCGCTTGCGGCGCGCCACCGTCAGCGCGGCTCCGGCCAGAGCCAGCAAGTAGACACCGTGTGCATCGGGCACACCGTCACTGGAGAGGAGGACCAGAGTGCCGGCTACTACAGTAACCGCCGCCAGGCCGGCCCACTCGGCGCGCGCGGCGATCCCCAATCCCGCAGCAGCCAGGAAGGCCGCGTAAGCACAGAAGCCGACGGCAGTGATTTCCCAGGGGGTGCTGCCCACCAACAGCGTAAGCCAACCGAGAACCGCCGTCAGAAGCGCCAGCTCGGTCCATCCCCTCCGCTCTGCCGTCAGCAAGGCGCCGGCGACCAGTGCCGAGAGATAGACCCCGTGCAGGTGTGGATCGCCCCGGCCGAGTAGCGCCAGAGCGGTTCCGCCGACCACGGCTACGGCGGCCAGGTAGGCCCAGCGCGCGCGGTAGGCGAGCCAGAGGCCGGTGCCCGAGAGCAGGCCGAGATAACCCAAGCCGAAGAGGTTCGACGCCGTGTCTATCCGCAGGAGTAGGGGCGCCAGATAGCCACCGACCGCGGCCAGCGCCACGAACGACTCGGAGTCGCGGATGAGGCCAAGGGCCGCGGCGGCGGCGACGACCGCAACCATGAGGAGGAAGCCCAACGAGGCCGGCACGAGCGCGTAGAGCGCGGCGGCCGCCCAGATGCTCAGATAGACAGCGCCGAAGCCGCCGGCGGCCAGCCAGAGCCCGTAGGTCCGGTACCCAGCGGCACGGACCCGCTCCCCCACCACGATCGCGACTACGCCTACACCGCTACCGAGAAGCACACGCAGGGTGGGACCGATCCAACCCCGCTCGATCGCTTCTTTCACGAAGAAGCCGACCGCGAAGACGAGGGCGAAGACACCGAGCAGGAGCAGGCCGCGACCGCCCAGCCAGAACTCGAGGTCGACAGCCTCCTTCTTTCTACTAACCTCAACCGCGGGTTCCGCCACCGGGGGCGCAACCGACTCAGCCGCATCGGAGAGCGCGGGCTCTTCTGGAGCGGCCTCCGGAGCACGCTCCTCCTCGGGCGCCACAGCGGCCCGTGCTTCGCGAACCTCGATCTCATAACGAAGGAGGTCGCGTCTCAGACGTCGCAGCTCCACATCGAGCTGCTCCGACTGGCGCTCCAGCGCTTCGAGGCGCTCTAGCAGGCGGTCCTTTTGATTATCGGGCACGGGGAACAACCGCTCCCTTCTTGCGGCCTAAGGATTCGGTGCGTCGGATGGCAAGATCCGCTGTGAAGCGCGCGACAGCAAGAGGGGAGTCTCAGGGCCGTTGCAGCGTGCTTCAGCGCTTCTTGCCGAACAGCATCCGGTAGACGATGAGCAGGATGAGGGCGCCCATCACGGCCAGACCCAACGAGCGCAGGTCGAACCCGTGCACCCGGCCCCAGCCGAACAAGGTCCCGACATAGCCCCCGACGAGTGCGCCGCCGATGCCGAGCAGGATCGTGATCAAGCAGCCGCCGGGATCGCGACCCGGGTGAATCAGCCTGGCGATGGTCCCGGCGACGAGCCCGAAGATGATCCAGGAAATAATACCCATGGGCGCGCACACTCCGAAGCGGCTCGTCCTGACTGGTTAGTTCAGTCTTCCCTACGCCGGGCCACGACGGGTAGTTTCAGACGCGCCGGTTCCCGGTCTCACGCGGAGGAGGTGCCCGCGTACTTGAAGACGAGATCGCTGAACGCGGCTGTCCGCACGAGGTCCCTCAGCCGCTCGATGTCATCGCCAAGCACGCGATCACCGGCCAGCGGTGATACATGTTGCCTGATGCGCTCATAACCCTCGGCAACACCTACACCCGGTACGAGCGGTTTCAGAAACTCGAGCGCCTGGGCGGCGCACATCAGCTCGACGGCCAGCACGTAATCCAAGCATCCGACCGCCCGCGTGGCCTTTCGCGCCGCGGCCATCCCCATCGAGACGTGGTCTTCCTTGTTCGCGCTCGTCGTCACAGAATCGACGCTCGCTGGGTGCGAAAGGATTCTCATCTCCGACAGCATATCGACCACGGCGACCTGGGCGGTCATGAACCCCGACTCGACGCCGGGGTCCTGGGCGAGAAACGGAGGTAGCCCGGAGAGGTCGGGGTTGAGCAAGCGCTCGATCCGCTGCTGGCTGATCGAGGCCAGGTCGGTGCAGGCAATGCTCAGGAAGTCGAGCGCCTCTGCGATGAGTTGGGCGTGGAAGTTGCCCGCGCTCACGATCTCGTCCGGGTCAGAGAAGACCAGCGGATTGTCGGTGGAGCTGTTGATCTCGATCTCCAGTACACGGCGCACGAAGCCAAGAACGTCGCGGGCGGCGCCGTGCACTTGGGGCATGCAGCGCAGAGAGTAGGCGTCGTGGACGCGCGGGTCGCCGTAGCGATGCGACTCACGAATCTCGCTGTCGGCCAACAGTGCTCTCAGCCGCGCGGCACTGGTCATCTGACCCGGGTGCGGGCGGTTGGAGTGCACCCGCTCATCGAACGGGGTGGGCGTCCCGCACAGCCCTTCCAACGACATGGCCCCGGCCAGCTCGGACGTCTCGACCGCGGTCTCGGCGCGTAGTAGCGCCAGCACGCCCTGCGAGGTCGTGGCCTGCGTCCCGTTGATCAGCGCCAGCCCTTCTTTCTCACGTAGCTGCACGGGCTTCAACTCGGCCCGCTGAAGCGCTTCCGCGGCCAGCAGCGGACCGGGCTCGCCGTGGACGAAGCCCTCACCCATGAGGCACAGCGCCACGTGGGCCAGCGGGGCCAGGTCACCGCTCGCACCGACGGATCCGAACTCGGGGATCACGGGCTCGATCCCGCCCTGCAACATCGCCAGCAGGGTATCCACCACCACCCGCCGGACCCCCGAGTTGCCGCGAGCCAGGGAGTTGGCACGCAGTAGCATGACGGCGCGACTCACCTCACGGCTCAGCGCGTTGCCCAGGCCGCTCGCGTGACTGCGAATCAGATTCTCCTGCAACTCGAGGCGCTGCGCTGGCGGAATGAGAACCTCCGCGAGCCGGCCAAAGCCGGTCGTCACACCGTAGACGGGCTCCTCCTCACCCAGCGCACGCTCGACGACCTCGCGAGACGCGTCGATGGCGCGGCAGGCGCCGGTCGAAAGGGCGACCTCCGATTCGAGTCCTTGGGCGACGCGTCCCACATCCTCCAGGGTCAAGCTGTGACCGTCGATCTCCAACATCGGGGCGACCTCCATGCAGGTCGGTCCGCTAGCGCACCGTTATCGGGCCGGTCGGCTGGCACTGAACCGGAGGATAATAGGCACGTCCTCGGCAGCCGGGTAGACTCCGGAAACCCATCGACCGCTGGATCTAGGCGACCACCGTCAGCTGCTCTGCCGGCGAAAAGGCACGCCCCCGAACGAGCAGGATAACGATCACCGACGAGAGCCCGGACGCTGCAACGATCATCGCCACCACGACGAACTGGTAGATGGCGGCGTAGATAGGATCGCTGCCTGCCAGGAGCATCCCGGCCATCAACCCAGGAATCCACACGATGCCCAATGCTCTGAGCGTATCGATTCGCGGGATCATAGCCGCTCGAACCGCGGCCTCGACATGCCGAGCGACCACCCGGTTCGGGGCCGCGCCGAGCGCCAGGCCTGCCTCGATGAAGCCTACGTTCGCCCCCAGCTCGGCGCGGAAGCGTTCCAGCGTGAGCGCCACGGAATTCATCGCGCTCGCGATGACCATGCTGCCCACCGGGATCAGCGATGCCATGCGCGAGTCGATGACGCCCAAGGCGGTCATCAGAGCGATAACAAAGCCGGCGCCGACGGCAATCCCGTAAAACGAAGCGCTGAACGCTCCGCGTATGCCCTGCGCCCGGCGCGCCGACGTGGCCGCGGCGGCGAGCATCATGAAGAGCAAGACGAAGACGCTAGCCCAGGACGGACCCTGGAAGATCAAGACCAGTATCGATCCCACCGCGACGATTTGAACGAACCCTCGTATAAGCGCGACGATGGTCTCGCGCTCCAGGTGAATCTGGCTGCGGCGCGCGACGTAGACGACGGCCAGCGCCAGCAGCGCACCGATGACCGCCTGGGCAATCCCTAGCTGCAGCGTGTCGCTGAAGAATCCTGAGAGCATTCGAGATCTCCGGAGATCAGTTAGCTGTTCACCACCCGGCCGGCCTCCATCGCAACCGTTCGCTCCGCCATCCGCGTTGCTTGATCGCGATCGTGGGTCACGATCACACAGGTGAGCCCCTGCGCTTCTATGATGCCGCAGATCAACTCTTCCACTCCGTGCTGGGCGGCCTCGTCCAACGCCGACGTCGGCTCATCGAGGAGCAGAACTTCCGGGCGGTTGGCCAGCGTGCGCGCCAGCGACACGCGCTGTGCCTCACCACCGGAAAGCCGGCTCACATCGCGCTCCGCGTAGCCGGCGAGGCCGACGCTCTCCAGCAGCTCGGCGATCGTCTCTTTTGCCAGCTCCTCGTCGTGCGCGGCCGGACCGAACTGCAGGTTCCCGGACACAGTGCCCGGGAACAGATAGGGCTGCTGCAACAGCATCCCGAGCCGGCGACGCAGTTCCCGAGGCGCGATCTCCCGGTAGTCCCGGCCGTCCAGGTAGACGGCCCCGCTCGTCGGCTCGTCGAGCCGGTTGAGCAGGCGTAGCAGCGAGGACTTCCCCGCCCCGCTAGGTCCTGTGATGGCAACGACTTCGCCGCGCTGGACCTCGATCGAGACGTGATTGACCAGCGCCCGCCCCTCGACTACGCGGGTCAACCCCTCTCCGCGCAGGACAGGTGCGTCCAGCCGCTCGACTTCATCGCTCATAGCGCAGTGTCATCCCCTTGGGTACCATTATCCGGTGCGAAACCACGGGTGGCGAGGAGTAGGTCGAAACGTATCACCCATCGCTCTCGGCTGCTTGACAGTTCACCGTCCCCAGGTATGATAGGCGCGAGTGGAGGAGAAGCCACACCGTCCATTCCCCCGGGATGGACGGTTTCTTGTCGGAGGTTGGCAGCCGGAGATGCTGATCTATCCCGCTATCGATTTACTTGACGGTCGCTGCGTTCTCCTGCGGCAGGGTCGCTTCGACGAGGCGGTCGTCCATTCCGACGACCCGCTGGCGGTGGCACGGGGTTGGGTCGATCAGGGCGCCGAGGCGCTGCACATCGTAGACCTGGACGGTGCGCGGCTGGGTAAGGCGAAGAACCTGGAGTGGATCTACCGCATTCGGGAGCGCGTGGATGTGCGGATCGAGGTGGGCGGCGGCGTGCGAACGTTCTCGGTCGCGAGCCGTCTCTACGAAGCTGGAATCGACCGGCTAGTATTCGGTACCGCAGCGATCGAGGACCCACGATTGCTGTACAAGCTCCTAGATCGCTACGGCCCGGATCAGATCGCAGCCGCCCTCGACCTGCGGGACGGGCGCGTGGTGATTCAGGGTCGGGGCACAGAGGCCGCACCGGACCTTGACGACGTGCTCACCAACCTCGGCGAGATCGGTCTGCGCTGGGTCGTCTGCACGGATGTGACGCGGGACGGCACACTGATCGGCCCCGATTTGGACCTGACCAGGCGGATCACCTCGGCCGGTTTCCTGGTGATCATCGGCGGCGGCGTGGCGACGGTGGACGACGTGGCCACGATCCGCCGGGCGGGAGCCGCCGGCTGCATCATCGGAACTGCTCTGTATGGCGGGATGCTCGCGTTGGGGGAGGCCATCGAAGCGGGCCGCGCCATTTAGCCCGCTGCCCGCCTTCCCGCTACCCGTTGCCTCGCCTGATCGGGCAGATATAGCGAGCCCCGCGGCGCGAGCAGCTCACCGCGGGGCTCGTTCAGTCCGGAAACAGCCTTACTACTACTCTTCAGGCGCGGCGCTGGTCCACATGTGCGCGCACATCTTCCAAGAGCCGTCTTCAGCCATCTTCGAAACCACGAGATAGTTGCCCGCGGCGGTCAACGGCTCGGCTTCACCCTCAACCTGGTAGCTGTAGCTGTAGGTGCCGGCGCTGTAGGCCAGGTTGCCGCTGGCCCCCATGTCGGTCTGGGTGATCGTGATCTCCCTGCCGGTTGTCGCGACGAAGGACTCGGCGAACTCCTGCTCGATCGCCGCACTGCCGCTGATCACCTCGGCGTCCGGCGGGAAGCGCGTCGCGTCCTCGGTATACAAGGCGGCGAGCGCTGTGGCATCGCCGGCTTCCCACGCCTGCTTGTACTCCGCTCGCACCGCCGCGAACGACTCGCCGAGCGCCTCCAGGTCGACGGTCATCGCCATCTCCACCTGAGCTTCCTGTTCCCCTGCCTGCTCGGCACAGGAGCTGAGGGCCAGGCATGGAGCGAGGACCAGAACCAGGGCGAGTTTTGTGAGCCTCATGACGCCCCTCCTGCTGAATGTGAGCTACTAAGTACTGCTCGTGCTCTCCGGTCGGCCTGTGAGTCGGGATTTCGGGCTGTCTTCACGATAGCGATCCGACCTCGGGAGGGCAACGGTGGCATCTGGACGGACCGTGTCTCGCACCGTACCCTGTTCGCTCTACAGGTCAGGGAGCGGAGGCAGATGGTGGAGACCGGTAGAACAGGGAAGCCGATCTGGGCCGGGTGGAGAGTCCGTGACGATGGGAGCGTCGAAGTCGCCGCTACCTACGACCAAGGCGGCGGCTCCGTTCAGCGGGAGTTCTCGTTCGCCAACCTGGCAGAGGCAGTCGAGGTGTTCGGACCTGGATTCGGGGATGTCGTGACGCGAGCGACAGAGGCGGGCAGCAACAGCGGTCGCTGGCGGCCCTGAGGTATCAGCGTCAGGCCTCTACGTATCCCGCCATCACCCGCTCAACTACACGTGGGTTGAACGGGTAAAGCGCCGCCGCTGCAGCCAGATCGCGGGAATACCCCTCCTGCTGACCCATCTCACGCTGCACGTCGGCACGGCTCACCAGCACGTCGGACGGGAGGTGTCCCCGGGCAATCGCTTCGCCGAAAGCGGCGACGGCCTCCTCGCGTCGCCCGGCTTGGGCATACGCGTGGCCTAGAATCGAGGCGACCTGGAAGCGCTTCTCGCCGAGGGCCAGCGCCCGCTCCAGCCGCGTGATGGCGTCGTCGAGCCGGCCGAGTGCCAGCGCACCCAATCCCGCCTCCAGGTAGAAATCGGCGTCCAGCCATTCCGGAGCAAAGCGGATAATCTCTTCCAGGAGCGCCTCCGCCGCCTCCAGATCGCCCAGCCAGCGTTTCAGGATCGCTTGCTGGAAGAGGAGCTTCGGATGCCGGTCACCACCGGCGAGGCGCCGGTCGAGGGTCGACGCCGCCTCGCCCGCGTCCATCGTGACAAGCGCGCTCGCCAACTCTCGGTTGGCAGGGTCGACGCACATCTCGAACGGGAGATGGACGAGCGGCAGGAGGGAGAGCTGCCGCTCGTACCGGAAGCGCGCCTCCGGGTTGGCGCCGGCGTGTAGCCAGTCAATGTTGCGACCGCGCTCCGCTGCCAAAGCGATGGCAGCCTCTCGGAAAGCTGGTGCCCGACCCAGGAAGTGATCGGCAGCGATCTCAAGAAACTCGCCCGATACGGGCACTCGCTCGTCCAGAACCAGACACGTCAGGGCCGCGCCTCTGACCGTGCCGCTCGGGAAGCTCGCCAGGTTTCTGAGCAGGGGCAGAGCACCCCGGATCACGGCCAGCGCCCCATCGAGATAGGCGAGGAGGTTGGCACCCGCCTCCTCGTAGGCGCGCACCCCGTCGCACAGTGTGAGCGGCCAGATCAGCCGCTGGTAGAGGTCCGACCTCTGACCCAGGTGCTCCTCCGGGTGGAGACGCTTGTAGTGCGCTGCGCACTGCTCCGCGAGCAGGGGCACTACCCGATCGACGCGATCGTCCAGGCCGTCTCCTGGCAGCTCGGCCCACGGACCGTCGCCAAACGCGCTGACGCCCAAGCAGGCGGCCAACCCAAGGAGCTCGAGCGCGTGTCGTTCGTCGGCCGGGCAGTACGGCAGGTGTGGCGGTAGCTGTTGGGGGAGCCTCGGATCGCGCAGCGTGGCGAGTATCGCGTTCTCGAGCGGCAACCGATACCTGGAGCCGTCAGGACCGGTCGCAGTGCACACTATACCGTCCTCGTGCACCACGCGTACTTCGTCGGCGAAGGCCTGCCAGCAGGTGTGTATCAGCTCGCCCAGGTGGGCTGCCGCGCCGGACACGAACAGCCTCTCGCTTTCCGACCAGTCGGCGCGGCTTCGCATGCCCCGGAGGAGCGCGTCGAGGATTCCTACAGAGGGCCAACCGCTATCGGGGATCAGCGCCGGATAGGGCCCGAACATCCAGCGCAATTCGCCTCGGAAGACGCTTGCGACCTCCTGGACTTCGGGCTGAATCATGAGCGTCCTACTCCCCTCCGGCCACACACGCCGTTGCGATGGCGGGAGCCGATTGCGACCTCAGTTGTTGGCGGGGTGACTACATAATAAGCGTCGGCGGCACCCTCGCTAGACCCCGGACCTGAGCGTCGGGCTAGCCGAAGACCTGTGAGAGAGCGTGGATCACCGCGGGCACGGCCTCGGGCCGGGCGATCACGATCTCGCCGGCATTGAGTCGGTCGTTGACGCCGAGCAGGAACGACTCGGAGCTACGCGGTACGAAGGCCTGCACGACCAGCCAGTCGCCCGATGGACCCGCCTGAAACGCCCCGGCATCCACCCGCGACATCTTCAGCCCGACGATTTCCGTCTCCAAGGTGATAGACTCGACCTTGCCAGTCGGCACGGGGAGCGGGGTCAGCGAGCCCGGGGGCCTACCGGCCAGCGCCCGGATCATCGCGGTGTAGTCCGCGTCGAGAGAGCGATGGAATGTCAGGGTGTTACGGCTCAGGTTGACCACGAACTGGAAGCGGGACCAGCCTTCACCGTAGGAGTAGATAGCCTGCCAGCGGCGACGCATAGGGTCCCCACCGGGCTCTGCTTCCGTACGGAAACGCAGCGGGCGGGGCGCTGCCTGGACTGGGAATGCCTGCGGATGAGCACCTGCACTGCCCACCTCACGTCGCTGCATAGCCGAGTACCTCCTGGGAACCGGGGATCAAGCGATTTCTGAGCACCCCCATCTATAGCGCAGAAGCGGGACGACCGCAAATTCTCCCCAACCGAGGCCCCGGGGCGGCGGTTGCGCCGCCTGCCGTAAGGCTGTAATGGTGGGCACCTTGGAGGGTTGGGCCCGGCCGGCGCGTACCCCCGGACGGCTCCGGCGATGCGGCGGCGGGCGGCCTTCGTGAGCCACGGAAACCAGCCAAAGAGAACCGATGGACGGGGTCAAGACGAAAAGACAACCCGGCTCGCTGCATGCAAGATTGACCGCTCGGCCTGTTCTCGAGCCCCTGCTCTTCGTGGCTCTCGCGCTCCTGTACGTCTGGATCGTCCGGCCCACCCGAATCGACTGGTTGAGGATCCCTTTCCTCGCGGTCATCGTTGTGATCCCATTCGCCTCCAACTTCCTGCACCGGGACCGGGCGCGTGATCTCGGCCTGCGGCTCGACAATCTCCGGGGATCGGCCCGCGAGGTTGGGATCGCGACTCTGATTGGAGCAGTCCTGATCTTGGCGGGCGGCACGCTCACGGGCGGCCCCTACTTCCGCAGCCGCATGCTCGAGTCGTTCTTAGTCTACCCGCTCTGGGGGCTGGCTCAGCAGTACGCGATGCAGTCGTTCACCTACCGCCGACTGCGCGAGGGTATCGCCCAGCCGGGCCTCGCGGCCGCTGCCACCGCGCTCCTCTTCGCCTCCGTCCATTGGCCCAACTGGCCGCTCGCGCTGGTGACCCTCGTGGGGGGCTACGTGTGGTGTCGACTGTTCGAGCGTCACCCGAACCTGTTCACGCTGGCACTCTCCCACGGGTGGCTGGCCGTACTGCTCCGTTACTCCTGGCCCGCCGAATGGCTGCACAACCTGCGAATCGGGCCGGGATATTGGGCGTGGATGCCCTAGGGCGTTCCCCTATTTCCCGAAGTGCGGGTTCTGGATGATCCCCAGCAAGTTGCCGAACGGATCGATCACCGAAGCCACCAGAATGCCCTCGCCGACATCCTGGATCTCGCTGTGCACTGGAGCGCCAAGCTCCTCCAGCCTGGCCATGACCGCTTCGATGTCTTCGACGCCCCAGTAGGCTAGGGTTCCCCCGGCGCCGAGTGGCAACTCCGCCTCCACCGGGTGCAGTCCGAGCTCGAAACCGCCCACGTTGAACCCGACATAGAACGGCTCGTCGAAGTACGGCTCGAACCCCAGGACCTGGCTGTACCACTCCTTCGCCTGCTCCAGATCATCGACCTCGTAAACCACCGTTCTCAGTCCAAGAAACATGGTGCCCTCTCTCTCCGAATCTGCGGCCACCTGCACAGCCGCTAGCTCCACCCCTCTCTCGCCATTCGCTCGCTCGCCGCACGCGACCCACGTCGCTGCCAACAACGCGGCGCACGCGGCTACCCGACTCCGCTTCAAGTTCACAGAGACCTCTCCCAGCTCGAGACAAGACGGCCGGCCACGGCCGATCTCGGCGGCCGACGGCCCAACCAGTGAGAGTCGATCTGGGTCCTACGAGAGCACCGCCGGCGGGTGGCTGTCAAGGCGGGGTTGTGTTGAGATTGATTATCAATACCATTGCGCCCCCTTATCCTTCCTGTTTAGCTTCCACACTCGCTCGCAATACGACATTGGGCGAATTATTCGAGATTAGGAGGATCACAATGCCGCACGAACTTCCCCCACTCCCTTACGACTTCACCGCCCTGGAACCGCACATCGACGAGCAGACGATGCGGATCCACCACGGCAAGCACCACGCCAGCTACGTGAGCAAACTGAACTCGGCGCTCGAGACGCACCCGCAGCTGGCCGACTGGCCGGTGGAGAAACTCCTCGCCCAGCTGAGCGAGCTGCCGGAGGACATCCGGACAGCGATCCGCAACAACGGTGGCGGCCACGCCAACCACACGTTGTTCTGGTCGATCATGAGCCCGAGCGGCGGCGGCGAGCCGACCGGCGAGCTGGCTGAGGCGATCAAGGCCGCGTTTGGCGATTTCGCCGCCTTCAAGAGGCAGCTGAGCGATGCCGCGGTCGGCCGGTTCGGCAGCGGTTGGGGGTGGCTATCGGTGGAGGCGAGCGGAAGCCTGGCCGTCGAGAGCACGCCAAATCAGGACAGCCCTGTAATCGAGGGCCGTACGCCGATCTTGGGGATCGACGTCTGGGAGCACGCCTACTACCTGAAGTACCAGAATCGGCGCCCCGACTACGTCGACGCGTGGTGGAGCACGGTCAACTGGGACGAGGTGGCGAAGAGGTTCAGCGCCGCGCGCGGGTGAGCGGTTATGAGTGATCGGTGATCGGTGATCAGTAGTCAGTGATCAGTAATCGGTAATCGGTCGTCGCCTCGCTACGGCCACGGTGGTGGTCCTTCGGGTCACCGGTCACTGATTACTGATTACCGATAACCGATCACCGTTTACCGACTACTGCGCCCCGCCCCCGTACACCCGGGCGAAGACGTGCGCGAATTCCTCCAGCGTAGTCGGTGTGGTGTTCTCCGCCGACCGCTCCTCGGCGGCGACGACCAACCCGTCATTGAGGCCCCGGTACATCTCCAGCAGACCGGAGACGCTGCTCGAGCTGAAGCCCAGCCCGAGCAGCGCCTGTTCCGCATCCTCGAACGGAAACTGAACGTACTTGAGGTCGTCCTTTCCGATGGCCGCACCCAGAACGCCTGCGGCCTCGTCCAAAGTCACGTCGCGCGGGCCAAGAAGCTCCCGGGTCGACTTGCCGGTGAAGTCCATGTTGAGCAGGCGCTCGGCCGCGTACTCTCCGATGTCCTTCGTGGCGATGAGCGGGAACGCGATATCGCCCCGCGCCGGCAGTCCCATGATTCCCGTGCCGCGGATCGCGCCGATCTGCATGAAGAAGTTCTCCATGAAGAACCCGGCGCGGAGGTTGAGTACGCTCACACCCTCCAGGGCGTTGAGCCGGTCCTCCTCCTTGCGCAAACCGACGATCGGCCCGACCCCTTCCGTATGCTGCGCCCCCACGCTGCTCAGGAAGACGACGTACTCGACGCCAGCCCCATGCACCGCCGCGGCGAGCGATTCACCGACCGCTCGCTGCCAGGCGCGGAAGTCCGGGACCTCGAAGCGCGGCGGTATCATACAGTAGGCGCCGACCGCACCCGAGAAGGCGATGCTCATCGCCTGGGCGTCGGCGATCGAGCCCACGAACGGCCTGGCCCCCTTCGCCACCAGCAGGTCAAGCCGCTTCTCGCTACGTCCGACTACCTGCACATCCTTACCGACGGCGAGCAGCGACTCGGCCACCACGCGCCCGGTGTTCCCGGTAGCTCCCGTTACGACGTACATGGACCGGTCCTCTCTGGGCAGGCAAGAAACGAGGTGCTTCGAGAGGCTTAAACGTTTCGTGCGCTGGGGCCCGCCGTCAAGCCTTTAGCGGGGCGGCGGTGCAACGGTCGTTCGGCGCGTGCCCTTCCCGGCTCGTCGCCGGAATGCCGCGCTTCACCGCACGGCGGTTGCCGCATCGAGCGCCCCGCTCTTAGTATGGCGGCGTGGGCAGATACCCCCGCCACGGAGCCAGACCGTACAGGAATTGAGCGGATTCGATCCCAAGCAGGCGCTGAGCCGGCGCTGTGTCAGGTGGGCTCTGGTCGTCGGGCTCTGGACCTTCTGGAGCACGCTGTTCACCGTCGACTTGTATATCGGCGAGCGGGTCAAGGGCAACGAGATCTCGCTTCTGACGGCCGAGCTGTGGCACCTGGGCTGGGGCGTGACCTGGATGCTGTTCACCGGTGTGATCCTCTGGCTACGCCGGCGGTTCCCTCTCGACGAAGGGCGCTGGCAGAGCAACCTTTGGCTGCACATCCCCGTCAGTCTGGTGATGGCGTTCATCGGCGGTATGAACTTCGTAGTGGCTGGCCAGTTGCTGGGCTACTACCCTCCGGGAGTCGCGTTCACCCTGCAGAAAGGGTCGCTGTTCTTCGCCACCTGGCTCCACCTCGACCCGTTCCTCTACTGGCTCATCATCGGCCTGGCCTACTCCGCCCAGTACTACCGCGAGAGTCGCGAGCGCCAGATCAAGGCCGCTCAACTCGAGACCCAGCTCACCCAGGCCCGCCTGCAGGCGCTGGAGATGCAGCTCCACCCTCATTTCTTGTTCAACGCCCTCCATACAATCGCCGTACTGGTGAGAACCGACAGGAACGCGCAGGCCGTCCGTGTGGTGACCGGGCTCGGCGAGCTGTTGCGCCGCGTGCTGGACGGTGCCGGCGCTCAGCTCGTGCCTTTGAAGCAGGAGATCGAGTTTATCAGGCGCTACCTGGAGATCGAGCAGATCCGCTTCGGCGATCGACTGAACGTCGAGATGCGTATCGAGCCCGGATCGCAGGAGGCTCAGGTTCCCTACCTGATCCTTCAGCCGCTGGTCGAGAACGCTATCCAGCACGGCATCGCACCGCGCGCTTCCGCCGGCACCCTGCGGATCGCAGCCTGGCGCGACGGTGACCGCCTGCACCTCTCGGTCTGGGACGACGGTCCCGGCCTACCGGAGACGCTGGAGAGCGCGACGGGTGATGGCTTGGGCCTCTCGACGACAAAAGAGCGGCTCGAGCAGCTTTACGGCGATGACCACGGCTTCGTAGTAGAGAACGCCAAGGATGGTGGCGTCGCTGCCGTCCTCGACCTGCCCTTCCAGCTCGCCGTCGAAGAGCTGGGAGGCTCAGCGTGAGCCCGATGCAGAAGATCCGCGCCCTCATCGTCGACGACGAGCCCTTCGCCCGGGAGGGGATCCGCGTGCTGCTGCGCGACGACGCGGAGATCGAGATCGTCGGCGAGTGCGCCGACGGACGTGAGGCGGTGGCGGCGATCCGAGAGTTCGAACCCGACCTGGTCTTCCTCGATATCCAGATGCCGGAGGTGGACGGGTTCGCTGTGATCGAGGAGGTCGGCGCCGACGAGATGCCCGTGGTGGTCTTCGTTACCGCCTACGACCAGTATGCCCTCCGGGCATTTGACGTCGCCGCCCTCGACTACCTGCTCAAGCCTTTTGATGATGAGCGCTTCGCCACGGCGGTGGCGCGAGCCAAGGCACAGATCCGCCAGGGCGCTGTGGGCGAGCTCAGCAGCAAGCTGATCACCTTGCTGGAGGACCAGCGCGGCGCAGTCGCCCGACACGCACCGGTCCCGGGAAGCTACCTGCAAAGGGTCATGCTGAAGACGGGCGGGCGTGTGGTTTTCCTCAAGACCGAGGAGATCGACTGGATTGAGGCCGAGGGTGACTACGTCCGGCTACACGCCGGCCCCAACACCCACCTACTGCGCGATACAATGAAGCGCCTTGAGGAGCAGCTCGACCCGGCGAAGTTCGTGCGGACACACAGGTCGACGATCGTGAATCTGGACCGGATCAAGGAGCTCCACCCCTACTTCCACGGCGACTACAGAATCATCCTCAAGGACGGGACCGAGCTCAAGCTGAGCCGCAGCCGCCGGCAGGCGCTGGAGGCGAGACTTGGCTGGCCGCTGTAGCCGTTCATCGACCCGTACACGCAGCTCGCCGACAGGATCTACCGCGGAAGTAGCCGCTGAATCATTCTCGGATGGCACGCTGATAGCACACCTCAAAGACGGCCTAGCGGTGGACGATCGCCGCATCTACGCCGCCGGATTCTCCCGGGGAGCGGTCCTCACTTTCGCGCTCGCTTGCCAGCTCGCATCCGATCTGGCCGCAGTTGCCACAGTAGGAGCGACGCTGAGTCCCGGGGCCGCCGCTGCGTGCAACCCCTCCCGCCCGATACCCATCCTCCTGGTGCAGGGCACCGAGGACTTGGCGTTTCCCTGGAGGGGGTATAACGGGTCGTATCAGCTCTTGTCGATGCGGCTGACCATGGAGGTTTGGGCGGAGCTCAATGGGTGCTCCGCCGAACCGGACGTGGAGTGGCTCCCTGACAACGAGGATGACGGCACAGAGGTGTGGCTCGAAGACTATCCGGGCTGCGCCGGCGGCGCCGAGGTGAAACTCTACGCTATCGCACACGGTGGTCATACCTGGCCCAGCTCTCCAGGGCCGTACCCCGACGGGGCCGGCGCGATCAGCCAGGAAATCGGGAACGCGGAGATCATCGAGTTCCTCGCGCGACACTCACTCGACGAGTGACCGACCACACAATTCCCGCGGCTAGGGCCCGGCAGGTCGCACCCGTTCATCCCCGGTCCATGACTATTCGTCCGGCCGACCCTCCAGTTTGTCGACAAACCGTACAGGCCGGGCCCGGACTGGCCGTAAAGTAGTCTGGGCGCGCGCCAGCGTGCCCGGCGCCGGGTCCGAGGACAACACGCGCCCCTTGCGTATTGCCGAGACGACGAGGAAGAGGGGCCAGTTCGGTGAGAGGCTCCCGCCCGGCGGCGACGGAGAGAGGGCAGTTCAGACCCCTTGCGCTGCTCCCTCTCCGTCGCTTAGGCGGAAGGTGGTGTCAGTGTTGAGCGAGAGACCCATGTGTGGCGGCGCCTGCCTGGGCAGCAGGTAGGTCAATCCCTCCACTCCGGCTTGGTGGACCCACTCCCGGCACCAGGTCAGCCGCCACACAACCTTCGCCGACTCAACGCTCTACCGCGGTGGCCATCACCGGCGCCCCTTCCGAGAGCCGTTCGATCCCACCCACGACCACTTGCTCACCGGCTTGGATGCCGGTCAAGACCTCTACGAGCCCGGGGATGCGGACCCCGAGCTCGACCTGGCGACGTGAGGCCGTTCCCTCGCTGACCACCCAAACGAAGTTCGCTCCCGCCAGCGGCAAGACGGCATCCTCCGGAACGACGACCGCGTCCGGCCGCACGTCGGTAGCGAGCCGGGCCTCGATGAACATCCCGGCCTTGAGGTCGCGACTCGGATTCGGCACTTCCGCCTTTACCGTGATCGTGCGGGCGGGAAGCGCGACGACGGGATCGACGAAGTCAACGACTCCGGTGAACTCGACTTCGGGGAACGCCGCCACTCGGAAGCTCACCTCCTGACCTACGTGCAGGCGCTGGGCGTAGCGCTCCGGTATCTGGAAGGAAGCGCGCTGCGGGTCAACGGTCTGCAATGTGACGAGTCGTGTCGACGAAGTGACGTAGTCGCCCAAGCTGACGAACCGCGCACCCACCACTCCGGAGAACGGCGCCCGCACCAACGTCCTGTCGAGCCGCACCTGCTGCAGCTCGAGCTGGGCCTGCGAGCTTCTCGCGTTCGCTTCCGCCAGCTCGAGGTCCGCCTCCGAGGAGGCGTTCTGTTCCAGCAGCCCACGGGTCCGCGCCAAAGCCTGGAGGGTAAGATCGTGCTCCGCTTCCAGCCGCGCGACCTGGGCCCTAAGCTCCGCGTCGTCGATCTTGAAGAGCGGAGTTCCCCTAACCACCTCGGCACCCTCGCGGATCAGGATCTGCTCGAGCCGGCCATCCACCTCGGGCCGCAACTCGATCGATTGGACTGCCTCGATCTGTCCGGTGGCGACGATCGCATCGACCACCGTGTCCTGGCGGGCCAGCGCTACCTCGACCGGCATACCGAGCGGTTGGCCGCCGCCTCCGGGGCCGCCGTCGCTGTTCGACTCCGCACTCGAACAGGCCGCCAGCGCGGCCGCCGCCATCAGGCACAGGCGTATAGATCTCACCGTCAGTATCCTCTATCCGTGAACAGTCTCCGCCCCAAGATCGCCTCTAATCCCGCCAGCGCCAGACGCGCGGCATAGCGCGCCTGCACCAACCCGGCCTCCGCCTCAGAGAGCGACACCTGAGCCGACAGCAGGTCCAAGATGGTCGTGGCCCCGGCCCGGTAGCGCGTCTCCTGCACATCCAGGTTCTCTTGCGCGACGATCACCGCCTGCTGGGCCAGTTCGGCGCTGGCCCGCGCCGTTACGTAGGCCTGATACGCCTCGATAGCGTCGCGCCGCACGGCAAGCTCGGCGTCACGACGAACCGCCCGGGCGACGTCTCGGTTGGCCTTCGCTCTGGAAAGCGCGATCTCGCGTTGCCCATCGTTCCACAGCGGAAGCCTGATCTGAAAGCCCCACACCGTTCGCGACGTCGCGTCGGGAAAGAATCCGTCGTCGAACCCCTGCCACGAGGCGAACAGGTCGATCTGGGGCAGGTAGGTGCCATAGGCGGCCTTGGCCGCCGCGTCTGACGCCCGCTCCTCGGCAATCGCGATCCGGTACTCCGGCCCTTGCGCCAGGGCTTCGACAACCGCGCTGTCCTCGCTGATCGGCAGCTCCAGCGCCGGTAGCGTGTCGAGCGCGACCGCATCCACCGGACCGGCTATGCCAACGCGCCGGCCCAGCTGTACCTGCGCGACCCGCAGGCTCGCCCGCTGGCGCAAGAGATCCACCCTAGCGCGGGTGAGCTCGAGCAGGAGCTGCAACGAGTCGGTCTGCACCGCCGCGCCGGAGACGACGCGTGCCCGGGCGACGGCCAGCTGTTCATCCGCGCGGCGCACGCGCTCGGCAGCCACACGAACGAGCTCGCGTTCGGCGATCACATTGTAAAAGTCTGATTCGGTGAGCAGCGCAGTGTTGAAGCGCGCCTGCACCTCAGTCGCTTCGGCGCTCTCCATCTCGGCGCGCGCCCGCTTCATCTCGAAGTACTTGGCACCACCGCGGAACAGATTGTAGCGCGCCTCGACCCTTGCATCGACGATCTGGTCCGTCAGGCCCCCGGTTCCGAGGTTGAAGAACTCCTCGGACGCCTTGGTCAGCGACGACGATATGGATACCGAGGGCAGGACGAAGACGGCATAGGCCGAACGTCTAACCCAAAGCGCGTTCCCGATCCCGCCCAGGGCGGCGACGTAGTTAGGGTCGAGTTGCGCCGCGGCACTTAACGCCTCGACAAGTGTGATCTGCGGTATCGTATCGGACTCGGCAGCAGGTCTGACCACCACAGCCGGGTCGGCCGGCGGCGCGTAGTGCGCGGCGGCAAGCTGAACTAGGGCGAAGAGCGCAAGGTTCATCGTGCTTCAACCGTCTCAAGCTTCGGTGCACGCCGCGCGAAGCGCTGCTTGAGCGCGTCCAGGAGCACATACACGACCGGCACGAGGTACAGGGTCAGAACCGTGGAGAAGACAAGCCCCCCCAGGATAGCGTAGCCCAGCGGCCGCCGGCTGGCCGAGCCGGCGCCCAACCCCAGAGCGATCGGCATGGCGCCGAAGACAGTGGCCGTCGCCGTCATCAGGATCGGCCGCAGGCGGATCCTTCCCGATTCAAGCATCGCTTCCACCGAACTCAGACCCTTGGCTTTGAGCTGATTGGCGTATTCGACCAGCAGAATCGCATTCTTGCTCACCAAGCCGATGAGCAGGATCATGCCGATCTGGCTGTAAAGATTGAGCGTCGAGCCGGCCAGCAGCAGTGTCAGAAGAGCGCCCGTTACCGCCAAAGGCACCGAGAGCAACACGGTGAACGGGTGGATCAGCGACTCGAACTGCGCCGCCAGAACCATGTAGACGACCACGAGAGCCAGGACGAAGGCGAAATACAGCGCATTGCCGCTCTCCTCCAACTCGCGCGACTCACCGGCCAGCGCGACGCTGCTGCCCGGCGGCAGGACCTCTGCCGCCGCCACGCTCAACGAATCGAGCGCTTCGCCCAGCGTGAACCCGGGCGTCAAGTTCCCGGTCATGGTGAACGAGCGAACCCGGTTGAAGTGGTTGAGCTGGCGTGGGCCGACGCCTTCTTCGACCCGGGTCACCGCGTCGAGCTTCACCAACGCGCCGTCGCGGCCGCGCACATACAGTCCGGCCATCTGGCCGGGCGTGGCTCGCTCCTGCGGGTCGAGCTGGACCATGACGTCGTACAGCTTGTTGGCGCGGGTGAAGGTGCTAACGCGCCGCCCACCCAGCAGAGTCTGCAAAGTGCCGGAGACATCGCGGATCTGCACGCCGAGGTCTTCGGCCCGGTCGCGGTCGTAGGTTACCGTGAGTTCGGGCTTGTTGACTCGAAGGTTCGTGTCAATGTTGATCAGCCCGTTGATCGCACGGGCCCGTACCATCAGCCTGTCCATCCCGACGGCCAGCGAGTCGAAGTCCGGGTGCCGAACCACGAACTGGACCGGGCTACCGAACCCGAAGGCGGGCGGGGCGTTGGCGAAGGCGAGCACACCGGGTATCGCGAAGAATTGGGGCTGGATCTCGCCGATGATCTCCTGTACCGAGCGATCCCGCTCCGACCAGTCGGTCAGCCGTACGAACATGATCCCGTTGCTCACCCGACCGCCGAAGCCCACGATACTGAAGTACCCCTCGACTCCGTCGGTCCGCGCGAGTATCTGCTCCAGCCGTTGCTGATAGGAGTCGGTGTAGGCCAGCGTCGCGCCCTCCGGTCCGATCGAGAATACGATGATGACACCGCGATCCTCGGGCGGCACGAACTCGCGCTCCAGCGCCCGGAAGACGAAGACGGCGAGCAGTACGGCGGCGACAGCGCCACCGATGACGAACCCACGTCGCCGGATGGCGGAGCCCAGAGTGCGCGAGTAGGCGCGGGCAATACCCACGAAGCCCTTCTCGAACGCCATGAAGATGCGGCCGTGGCTCTTCGGCACGCGGAGAATCTTGGCGGACACCATGGCGGTGAGCGTCAGCGCGGTGAAGCTGGAGATCACTACCGCGCCGGCCATCGCGATGCCGAACTCGTTGAATAGCCGACCGGTGGTTCCACGGAGAAACGCCAGCGGCGAGAATACGGCCACTAGGGCGATGGTGGTCGCGATCACCGCGAAGGCGATCTCCCGCGTCCCCTTGATCGCCGCCGCCTCCGGATCTTCGCCCAGTTCCTCCTGATGCCGGTAGGCGTTCTCCATCACGATGATGGCGTCGTCCACAACGATCCCGATCGAGAGGATCAGCGCCAGCAACGTCAGCGTATTGATCGTGAAGCCGAGGAAATACATGAGTCCGAACGCGGCCACGATCGATGTGGGGATGGCCAGCGCCGGGATGATCGTGGCCTTCAGGTTGCGCAGCGCGAAGAAGATGATCAGCACGACCAGTGCGGCGGCGAGGAGCAACGCCCCCTGGGCTTCTTGGATGGAACGCCGAATGAAGATCGAACTGTCGAACCCGACCTCCAGGCTCACGCCCGGTGGCAACGCCGCGTTGATCGCCGGCAGCTCTTCACGGATCCCATTCGACACCTCGATCAGGTTGGCCTTCGACTGGCGGACTACGCCGACCGCCACCGCCGACCTACCGTTGAAGCGCAGCGCGCTACGCTCGTCCTCGGGTCCCAGCTCGACCCGCGCCAGGTCACGCAGCTTCACCAGTCGGCCGCCCTGGTTGGCCACCGTCAGATTGGCGAACTCGTCGGGCGTCTTCAGCTGGCCCAGTGAGCGGACGGTGAACTCGCGCCGCTCCGACTCGATGCGACCAGCCGGGATCTCGACGTTGCGACTGCGGATTCCCGCCTCCACGTCCTGCACCGTGAGCCCGCGGGCCGAGAGCTCCGCCGGATCCAGCCAGATACGCATCGAATAGCGCCGCTCGCCGAACACTTGGGCGCGGCCGACACCCGGCAGTGTCTGCAGTCGCGACTTCACGATGCGGTCGCCGATATCTGACAGCTGCAACAGGTCGTAATTCTCGCCGGTCAGCGCCAGCCAGAAGAAGGGCTGCGCGTCGGCATCCTGCTTGGTGACGACCGGTTCCTCGATCTCCTGGGGCAAGCGCCCGCGCACGC
Organism: Gemmatimonadota bacterium; assembly: GCA_020344215.1. Taxonomy (GTDB): domain Bacteria; phylum Gemmatimonadota; class Gemmatimonadetes; order Palauibacterales; family KS3-K002. The sequence goes on along the minus strand of CP070815.1, from coordinate 1,973,495 downwards.
GTGAGACCTTGTCCCGCACGTCCTGCGCCGACGCCTCGATGTCCCGATCCAAGGTGAACTCCAGCGTGATGTTGCTCACCTGCTCGGCGCTCGAGCTGGTCAGCGTGCGCAGGCCGGGGATCGTGCTCAGCTCCTCCTCCAGGATGTCGGTGACCGTCGACTCGATCACCCGCGGGTTGGCGCCCCGCAGGATCGTCCTGACCGAGACGATCGGCGCATCCACGTCGGGGAACTCCCGCACGGGTAGCCGGAAGTAGCCGATCCCCCCGAAGAGGACCAGCGCGAGACTCATCATCGAGGCGAGTACGGGCCGTCGAATCGCGGTGTCAGAGAGCTTCAAGTCGACCTCACCGGGTTGAAGAGTGTCGATCCGCTAACGCCGGTCGCTGCGCACACGTTTCACGGGTCCGCAGGCGTTAACATCCTCCGCTTCCGGCCCTGAGCCGGGCGTGCGCTGCCCCGGCCCAGTCGATTGCGTGCTGGCGAAAGTCTACAAAGATGGAAAGGTGGGGGTCTGTGAGGAACCCCCCCACCCCAGAGGCCCGTCCGTTGCGCTGACGAGACCGGTGTGCGACGATGGGACAGCGGAGCGAGCATGGGCACCATATCGAAGAGCGGCGAGGCCGTACGCTTGGACAAATGGCTGTGGGCCGCGCGCCTCTTCAAGACGCGCTCCCTAGCCGCCAAGGCCATCAGCGGCGGCAAGGTGCAGGTCAACGGCCGGCGCGCGAAGCGCGCCTCCAACCTGCACGTGGGCGACCGGGTGCGCCTACGCAAGGGCCCGTACGAGTACCAGCTCGTCGTCCAGCGGCTGTCGGAGCACCGCGGACCGGCCAAGGAAGCGGTGACCCTCTACGAAGAGACGGCCGAGAGCGTGCAGGCCCGGGAGCGACTCAAGGCACAGCGAAAGGCCGCGCCCAGCTTCTCGTTCCGCGATAGAGGCAAACCCAGCAAGAGGGAACGGCGGCAGCTACGGCGCTTGAAGCGCAGCCCGCCGGACTGAGCATGCACGAGGCGTACAAGAAACGGGGCCGGTGCAATCGAGCGACCGGCCCCATCACGTTGCGGAGTTAGTGGTAGGAGTTTGTAGTGGGATAGCTGTCCAGAGCCACCTGGACAGGAAGGATCTCTATTTATCTCGTATATCCGTCAAGTACGACTCCTGTACGCGAGTTTCCTCTTGTTACCCTACGTCGTTGGCCGGCGCCCGGTTTCAACGCCCCTCTCACCCTATTGGACGCCACGACCCGCTGCAGGGTTGCAGGCCACTCAGTCATCGCCCGCTCACCTCTACGAACGAATCACGCGCCCGGCGGGTTCCCCGTTCCTCCGCTCACCGTGACTCTCGCTGTCGCGGCGCTTTGCGTTATTGTGGTGGTAGCCCGCCTCCGAACGGGGCGCCAACGAAACATCGTGCCGCGGCTCATGCCCGGGCGGGAAAGCTCGCACTCGAGACACTAACCAGAGGTTGTTATCGATGGAATTTCAGTTGGACCGAACCCTGGAGATCCTCAGGTCCACGTCCGGCACGTTGCGCGCCTTGCTGGCCGGGCTGTCCGACGAATGGATCCGTTGCAACGAAGGACCCGATACCTGGAGCCCGTTCGACATCGTCGGGCACCTGATCCACGGTGAGCAGACCGATTGGATCGCGCGCATCCGCATCATCCTCGAAGCGGGCGAGTTGCGGACCTTCACACCGTTCGACCGGTCCGCCCAGTTCGAGGAGAGCCGTGGGAAGACGCTGGGCGAGTTGCTCGACACGTTCGAGACGCTGCGGGAAAGCAACCTGCGGACGCTGGACGAGCTCAACATCCAGCCCACGCAACTCGAGCTGACGGGAGCGCATCCCGCGTTAGGGCGAGTCACGCTGCGGCAACTGTTGGCCACCTGGGTGGTGCACGACCTGGGTCACATCGCCCAGATGGCACGTGTCATGGCGAAGGGGTACGCGGACGATGTTGGGCCTTGGGGCGCCTACCTGTCGGTTTTGAAGGACCGGAGCTAGCCCCGCTCGTACTTCCCAACGAGCTGGCCCTCGGCTAGCACGTGACCCTCGATCGCCCGCAGTAAGTCGGCCTTCGTCGCGCCCGCCGGCAGCCCGGGTTCGATGTCCAACGCGTATAGCTGGAAGAAGTAGCGGTGCGGGCCGCCGGGTGGCGGGCACGGGCCGCCGTAGCCGAGCCGCCGGAAATCGTTGAGCCCCTGCTTCGCACCGTCGGGCGTGATCTCGGTGGGCGGTATCCCCTCGGGCAATTCCGAGAACGCGGGCGGGATGTCGTAGAGCACCCAGTGGACCCACGTCCCGACAGGCGCGTCCGGATCGTCGCAGACGAGGGCGAGACTCTTCGCCTCCGCCGGTACGTTCGACCACTTGATCGGCGGCGAGACGTCCTCACCCTGACAGGTGTGGCGGGTCGGTATAAACCCGCCGTCCTCGAAGGCAGAGCTCGTGACCTCGATGGACATGGCAACCTCCTGGGCAGCTCGACAGCGCAGAGTCTACACCTTCAAGTAAAGGCCACGGGGATGCGAGCGCAAGAAATTGTCCGGGCGCGGTCGCTGACTGCTCGAGGCCCGCGGATCGACGGCGTCCTGGGAGCCGGGTTCCCAGTCAGCGGATGGCGACGGGGTGGCACCGAGGATTGTCGGCGCCACCCCGGCCCGGCTCGGTGTTCCAGTCGTCGTCAGTTGCCGCCGACCTGCAACGCCTCGCTAAGGTCCACCAGCCACAGCGAGCTACCACGCTCCCTTCGACTGCTGTACGCGATATGGCGGCCATCAGGTGACATGACGTAGCTCCACGTCGGGTTGGGGTTCGCTCTGGCTGGGATTGACCAGAAAGAGATGGTGCTCGAGCAACGCTCAACCGCGTTCCGCCTGCCGCTTGATATGAGCGATAGTGACGCGCAGTATGTGTCGGAGCGAGCAGGTTAGGTCCGGCCGGCGACCTGGCTCGCGGTCAACGTCTTCCAGGGTGGTGGTGCTTCGTGAGAATCGTCTACTTCATTCAGGACACCGGTGGCGGCGAGATCAAGATCGGTGTCGCACGGAAGCGTCAGCTCCGGAGGCGGGTGGGTAAGCTGCAGCTCGGCAACCCATCGGAGCTGAAATTGCTGGGCGTGATCCCGGCGAGGAATGCAGGCGAACTGCAACGCGAGCTGCACACGACGTTTTCGGACGCCCACATACGCGGTGAGTGGTTCCGGTCGACGCCGGACCTGCTGGCGTATATCCGGCAGCGCGCCGTGATGCCCTAGCGGTTCGCCTCAGCCGGGCAAAGGCCTGCCACCTTCCGGCCACACGAGCTCCAGCCGTTTGGTGAGTCTCCGAAGCAGCAGCTGACGCCTTTTCTCGTACTTCTTGTCGCGCGTCAGCATGCCTATCGCAGCCTTGATGTACGGCCAGATGAACGCGACTGCCGCACCGATATACCAGCCCGGTATATCCAAGTACACACCAGTCAGGTTTCTAATCACGGCCTCGCCGAAGACAGAGAGCGTCAGCCATCCGGTGATCCCGCCGCCGAAGAAGCTACCGAAGGCATGGCCGAGAACGTCGGACGGTACCGCGGCTGCCGCGTCATATTTCCTCTTCATCACCACATAAGCAGGCACGAACTCATTCGTGATGATGTGCGCCTGCTCGTAGCCGATCGCGGGTATAGCGTCTCCGCTCGTCTCACGAAGCCGATCCAGATACCCCAGCGTCCGCTCCCTTAACGTGTTCACATCCGTCGCCGTCTCCACCTCGTGGGCCAGAAACGCTTCCACGGCACCGAGGACGCCCTGAGCTTCCAGAACGGAGGTGAGACTGGTCGACTCAACGACCCTCTCCAGCGCGTGGGTACGGTCACGCTGGTGCGCCTCGAGTCCGTCAGCTGTCAGCGACGTCACTCTGGTCACGTGCCGGATCGCCGTGACGAGCCTATCGACGACCTCGCTCAACAGCTCCTGCTCACGGGCTCGGCGGGCGCCCGCGGCATCGTGTGTCGAGTCCCGAGCAGCGCTCCCGCCTTCGAACAGGTGCTCCAGCTCCAGCGCCTCGACTTCCCGCTCAGAAGCTTCCAGCACCTTCATCTGCATAGTCGTGCGAACAGCATTATCCAGGAGGCTGTAGAGACCCCGCTCGACGGCGGCTATCTCTGGGCCGACCCGGCGGTTCCTCGGCACCGAATACTCGTAGGACATCACGGACTCGCCGTCGCCGACGTTGATCTCTACCCGCGCCAGCGATGGACCGGGAATCAGGAACCACCTTTTCCGCTCGATCACCTCGTAGCCGACCGTGATCAGCGTCCCTCCGACGTCGAAGAACGTGGAGTTGTTCTTATCCGAGTAAGCCGTGGGGAGAAGCCTTGTCATCTCAACCGTGGGTGGGAACGGATCGTCAAACCGTTCGGGTACCTCGAGCCGGCCTGAATATCACTGAAGGCTGTTTCGGCGACAAGCTTGACAGTGGCAGTTATGTGCTGTATTGTGTAATTGTATTACGCATATCGGAGATACATAACCCGTGGGAACTCACGATCTCAGCGATCTCTGGCCCCTGATCCGCCAGCACCTCGCCGACAAGGGCATCGCCCTTGAGACGCTGGGGTGTGACGAACCCTGCGAGGGGGGCGTCAAGGTGGTCTGCATGAGCGCGAAGCTGGGAGAGAGCCTGGAAGAGCTGGGGCGCTCTCCCCGCGACCAGGTGGTGATGGTCCGAGTGGACGAGGAGACGATGAAATCGCTCGATTCCTGGGTGCAGACGGGCGCCGTGAAGAGCCGATCGGAGGCGGCCGCGCTGTTTATTGGCGAGGGCCTTCGACTGCGCGCGAAGGAGTTGAGCGATTTGGAGGGCGTGCTGCGGGATGTGGACCAGGCGAAGCGAAGGCTGCGGGAGGCGGCGCGCAGGGTCCTGGGGACGGAAGGCGAGGCCAACAATGAAGAGGGCTAGTGCGCTCGCAGAGCATTTGGAGTCGAACGGCTATATTCGCGTGCTGCTGGAGCGAACCAGCATAGGGCAACTCCTCGTTCAGGCACGGGTCAACGGGCAGCCGATGAACATGATCCTCGATACCGGCGCATCTCACACGTTACTCCACCGAGAGGCGGCCAAACGTATCGGCGTCGAGCGCCACGCATCATCGTGCGAGGCAACGGGCGCGGGAGGCTCCAGCGAGACGGCAACCGCCTCGCTGAGGGAATTCCGGCTGGACGAGATCTCGCTTGGCCCGAGGACGGTTCCGGTCATCGATCTCGGCGGCGTCAACGCGAGACTCGAGAGCGCTGGTCTGTCCCCCGTCGACGGAGTGCTTGGCGTCGACGTCTTGGGGGAGGCCGATGCCGTGGTCGAGTTCGAGCACGCTACGCTCTTCCTCAAGCTCGCCGGCGCGGAGAGCTGAGGTCGGGGGGATCGCAAATCGCCCGCACCGTTTCAATCGTGTCCGCTTCCGCTGCCCTCTTGTCAGGCCGATATCGCTTCAGCCTCGCAAAGCGCAGCGTGACACCACCGGGGTACTTCGGGCTCGTCTGTACAGCGTCAAACGCTATCTCTGCAACAAGCTCGGGACGAACGTAGACGGTATAGGCATCGCGGCTGATCTCTAACTCCTGCAGGCCATGTCGATCGACACACACCGGGCCGCTCTTCCGTAAGGAGGGTCGGCACGGTGTGCATCCACCTACCGTGATCGTCCCCCGTTAGGTACCTTTGGCCCTCAAATGAGGTCTACGAACGAGATTCCCGAAGCCTTAAGCGCGGCCCTGCCCAAGCGATATGAGCTCGACCGGATCGTGGGACGCGGCGGCATGGCGACAGTCTACCTGGCCCACGACGTGCGCCACGACCGTCAGGTAGCCGTCAAGGTATTGCACCCCGAGCTCACCGCGTCTATCGCGGGCGGACGGTTCCTGAATGAGATCGGCTTGTCCGCCCAACTGACCCACCCCCACGTGCTCATGCTCATCGACTCCGGCGATGCGAATGGCTTTCTCTATTACGTTATGCCGTACGTGGGTGACTCGCTGCGAGCGCTGCTAGAGCGCAAGGGCAGCCTTCCCCCGCAGCAGGCGCTGGAGCTGACCTACGAGGTAGCGGACGCGTTGAGCTATTCCCACCGGCGCGGGATCGTGCACCGGGACATCAAGCCGGAGAACATCCTGCTGTCGGATGGACATGCCGTCGTCGCCGACTTCGGTGTCGCCAAGGCGATCTCCACGGCCGGCGGAGACAGGTTCACGCGGACCGGGTACCCCGTTGGCACACTCGGGTACATGAGCCCCGAGCAGGCGGCGGGGCGCTCGGATCTGAACGAGGCGACCGACATCTACAGTCTCGCCTGCGTTGCCTTCGAGATGCTGATCGGCGAGCCGCCGGGCATGTGGATAACCGAGGAGGCGGGCCGTCTGGGCCGTTTCGTCGACGCCCCGCCCAAGCAGCGCCTCAAGCTGGATGGGTTGCCCGGCTCATTGGAGAGCACTCTGGTGCATGCCATGCGTCTGCGTCCCGACGAGCGCTACGTGACGGCGGGCGAGTTTGCCGAAGCGCTCAAAGCGTCGCTCAGCACTCCCAAGCTCTACGACGAGGCGGAGGCTCAACGAATAGTGCAGCGGGCCGCCGAGCTGGAGGCAAAGCAGAGCCGGCATGAGGAGGCAGCGATGTCGCTGGCCGGCGTCGAGCGGATGGCCGCCGAGATCGGGATCGCGCCGGAGCTAGTGCGGGAAGCCGCACGCCCGGACGTGATAGTCGCGCCGCCTCCCGCCGGTCCGCAGAGCGGCATCGAGAAGGGCGGCCTGTTTGGCTACACGGGCAAGGTGAACCTCGAGCGCACCATCGACGTGGAAGTGTCCCCCGAAACCTACGGGATCCTGTTGGAGGAGGTGCGCGACGACATCGACCATTCCGGGCAGATCAACGAGACTCTGAGTCAATTCCTGTCTTGGGAATCCAGGCTCGGGCTCTTCAAGAAGAAGGGGCAGGTCAAGGTTCACATCAGCCCGAGAAAAGGGAAGACTCGTATCAAGATCACCAAGTTCCCCAGCATCGGTCGCAGAATACTGACCACGTCCGTGATCACCACGGGCGTCCTGATAGGCATCTCCATCCTTGTTGCGGGCGCCGAGAACGACGCCGTAGGCCTCGGCCTCCTGTTCGGCTTGGGGACGTTGGGCGCGGTGTACGGCACCACCCGCGCCTGGTTTCGTGCCCGCATGCGGCAAAAGGAAAGGGCCTTGACACGGCTTCTCGATCGCCTCGCCACAATCGTTCGCGACTACGATGCGCCGGCTTTGCCCGGACCACCTCCGTCATCTACCGGCCGGGGTCGAGACAGCTAGTAGTCCGATTCACCGCCGCCATCACCCTTCTCCACGACGTACCGCTGCCCTCGTACGGACGGGCACTCGACCTTGGCGCTCACGCCCTCCGCCGCCATATCGGCCACGAAACTCTCAGAAGACCTAAGCGCGCATCTCGTGTAAGGCACGCACAGCGTCGATGGTATCGGCTTCCGCGGCGCGCTTGTCCGGCCGGTACCGCTTGAATCTCGCGAACCGGAGCGTCAGCCCGGCAGGGTATCTCGGGCTGGCTTGTACCCCGTCAAACGCGATCTCTACCACCAGTTCTGGCTTCACGTACACCGTGTAGGCATCCCTACTGATCTCCAACTCCTGCAGGCGCTTGGTTTGCCATTCGAGATTTTGGTCTCGGAATCCTTTGAAGGTCTTGCCCAACCCATAATGCCTCACTGCCCTTCAGCCTGAAGATCCCGCTGGCCTAGCGCTCCGGGATATCCAACTTGGCCATCAGCTCCCGCACTCGATGGATAGCAGCTAGGGCGTCATAGAAGGCTCGCTCGATCTCTGCGGCTAGCTCCTTGTCGCCAGCGAGATAGGCTACTGAGAAGTCCTTCCGGATCTGTTCGACCTGTTCCCAGAGGCTATCAAGCTCGGCTTGGAATGGGTTGCTCATCGGTACCTCCTGCGTCAGTTCACCGTAGGAATTCCCCTGCCAATTTAGGGCCCCTACCCTTGCCCCGCCCCGCCCTGCAAACGCCCAGTAGGGGCCGATTATGCGCAAGAAAACGGGCGCCAGCAGGCCCTCCTAAACCCGCTGGCGCCCAGCCCGTGCTGCTGGCGCTTCCTACTTGCCGTTCAAAGCCAGTACATCTCCGGCGTCGCCGACATACGTGTGGACTCGACCGTGGTCGCGTTCACGATGGCACTAGCCGTGACGACGGGCATCGTCTTCGGTCTGCTCCCGGTGCTGCAAGCATCTCGCACCGATCTCAGGTCGGTGCTCAACGAGGATAGCGCCCGCACTGGTGCCAGCGGGCGAGCACGGCAAATTCGCAGCGGGCTGGTCGTGGTGGAAATTGTGCTCGCGACCGTTTTGGCGGTGGGAGCCGGCCTGGCGGCAAGGAGCTTCGTGACACTCGTCAACGTCAGCACGGGCTTCGAAACTGAACGAGTGCTCACGTTCTCACTAACCTTGCCGCCACGCTACGACAACGGCGAACGGATCACGGCCTATCACGACCAACTGCTCGACAGGATCGCGGGTCTGCCTGGTATGCAGAACGCGGCACTGGTGAGCGATCCCCCTTTCGGGACGGAGGACCGCTTTCAGTGGATCAGCCTGCACGGCGATGCTCTAACGGACGAAGACCGGTCCCTCGTCGAGCATCGGAGGGTGGGGCCGGGCTACTTCCGGACGATGGGTATCGATTTCTTCTCCGGTCGCGACTTCCGGCCCGAAGACGGCCGCGGCGGCGACGAGGTACCGGTGATCGTCAACGAGAGGATGGTGGCGCGGTACTGGCCGGACCAGGAGGTTTTGGGCCAACGATTCCAGGTCGGAGATTTTGCCGCGCCGGCAAGGGTGATCGGGGTCGTAGCGGGCATTCTGGATGACGGACTCGATAGCGAGGCCGAGCCTCGGTTCTACGAACCGTTCTTCCACCGCCCCTCTCGACGGACGACCGTGGTGTTGCGAGCCAGCGTTGAACCGGCCGCGCTCGCGCGGGTGATTCGGCGCGAGGCTGAGGCGCTGGAGGGCGAGGTATCGGTGACCCGATTCCGCGGGATGGACGACCTGGTGGCCGCTTCCGTGGCTGATGATCGCATCGTTCTGACACTCGCGGCGGTATTCTCGTTGCTCGCCCTGGCGTTGGCAGCCGTCGGCATCTACGGCGTCATGTCGTATGCGGTGGGCCAACGGCGGCGTGAGATGGGAATTCGCAGCGCGCTGGGTGCGCAGCGAAGTGACGTCATGCGGCTCATACTCGGCCAGTCGGTGCGACTCACGGTAATGGGCACGGTCGCCGGTCTCGCCCTAGCGCTCCCTCTCGCGCGCCTCTTGAGTGGATTTCTCTTCGGGGTTCGACCGGCGGACCCGCTGACCTTCAGCGTGGTACCGCTGGTGCTTGTCGCGGTGGGGTTCGCCTCGAGCTATGTGCCAGCGACACGGGCGACATGGGTATCGCCGGTGGAGGCGCTGCGGCAGGAACGCTAACGCGTCCGACGAGTGTGATTTCGCGCGTGCCGGACCACACGCCGACCGAGGTACAGCGAAATCACCGCCCAGAAGCCAGTCCAGAAGAGCGTCCCTGCGCAGTTCGCCACCCCTGGGCCGATGCATCCCCATCAACAAAGGTGATTAGATAATAGGGCCTTGTGATAATAGGTGATTATCGGCATACTACCTCTAATCTGAAAGGGCAAGTCCTGGAAGGCTGGCCTCGTGGAGAGCTCGACGATTCTCCAACGTCTTCGCGGGTGACATCCCTGTGATGCGTGGGCAACGCAAAGGAGCCTAAGGGAATGATACTTAGACGGTTAGGCAACCCAGCCACACTTGGAGCGCTCGTGCTCATCGCCTCTGCCGTACCCCAGAGCCGAACCGATTTGGAGGAACAGGTGCGGGAAGCTGAGCGCGCTTTCGCGTGTCGAGTCCGACGGTCGCTGGCGAGTGGTGTTCGACAAGGGGTGCGCCGCGGGCAGGTAGAGATCCTGTGGCATTCCTCCGAGTCGCGACGCGCAACCGCGAGAAGAATCAGTTGTCAAGAGAGGTCGTAGCTAACCCAGGAGGACTCATCGTGCACAGCCGGTTTCTTTGGCGGAGATTGTGCTGTCCCACCCTCACGATCCTCACCGTCGTCCTTTCGTGCCGGACACGTGACACCGTACCGCCACCGAGGCTGGTCGTACAGATAAGCCTCGACCAGTTCCGTTCCGACTACCTGGAACGATATGACGAAGCCTTCGTCGGAGGGCTGAAGCGGCTCAAGGAAAAGGGTCTCTGGTACCCGAGGGCCATCGTCGATCACGGGAGGACTCTCTCTCACCCGGGCCACACGACCCTGGCAACCGGTGCCTATCCTTCCACGCACGGAGTTTCCACCAACGAATCGCTGGAGACACTGGAGGACGGGCGGTTGTTGAGGCGCATCCTCACGGACGATCCGCATGAGGGCATCGTGGGACATCCGGGAGAAAGGGCGGCGTCATCCAAGAGGATCCGAGTGACAGCGCTATCGGATTGGATCCGGTCAGCAAGCGACAGGGCCCAGGCCGTGGCCCTAAGCACGGGCCCTGCATTGGCGGTGGACTATGGTGGTCACCCCAGCCCGGACAAGACCAAGAACCACGTCTACTGGCTCTCGGGCACCTCGGGGGAATTCGTGACATCCACTTACTACAGGGACAGCTATCCCGACTGGCTCAGCGACTTCAACAGAGACCGGATGCCGGAGTTCAGAGAGGAGCGAGAGTGGAGCCTGACCGTACCAGAGTCGCTCCGGGATCTTGCACGCCGGGATGACACGCCGTACGAAGCCGATGGCGTCCACACGACGTTTCCCCATCGATACGGGGAGAACCTCCCTCCAGATCAGGCCATGGACCCGCCCACCGATGGGCCCGTCTTCAACCGATGGTTCTCCGACTACAGTCCGGGCGCGAATCGGGCCCTCTTCGCCTTGGCCGAGGTGGCGGTTCAGGCTCTCGCCCTCGGGATGGATGACGCCACCGACTACCTCGCCATTGCGGTCAAGTCAACAGACAGGGTGGGACATGACTTCGGCCCCCGAAGTCTCGAACAGCTCGACAACATCCTCCGGATCGACGCGCAACTAGGTGAGTTCTTCGAGTTCCTCGACGAGACCGTCGGGGAAGGACGGTGGCTCGTGAACCTCGCGGCCGACCACGGGGCACCGAACATAGTGGAGTACGAGCTTGAACAGGGACGGCCGGGCCGGCGCGTCGGCGAAGGTGAGATCCGCGCCCTCCTCGAGGCGGTGGATCGGTTCGTTCGCGAATACGACGGGCCCGAAGCCGAGCTTCCGGCACTGGTGGCGCGAGAACTAGAGAAGGCGGATTTCGTGGCCCGGGCCATGACACCGGGTGAACTCGAAGGAGAAGGTCCTGCGGACGAGATCCTTCGGCTCTACCGGAACTCTCACGTCCCCGGGCATCGAACCACGTACCCATTGTGGATCGTCGATGTGCTCAGGGGGAACATCGGCCCAAACCATCCTGCAGCCTTCGGTGTAGTCGCAGAGCTCATAGAAGGGGCACAGATCTGGACGGCCCGGTCCACACACGGAGGCTCGTATCTTTATGACCGAGAGGTCCCTCTCCTCTTCATGGGGCCGGGTGTTGTGCCTGGAATCGCCACGGAATCCGCCCGCACCATCGATGTCGCGCCGACTTTGGCGAGCCTCGCCGGTCTGACCATTCGGGAGTCCGTGGACGGGAGGGTGCTGGCGATGGCAGTGCTTCATCCCCGACCTGCCCCCACGCAGCAAGGATCTGACCTCTTCTTCGATGATTTCGAAAGGGATCTTGCCGGGTGGAAGGTCTACGGCTCCGACGCGATCTCCATTATCGAATCGCACCAGGCGAATCACGGAACCGTGCTGAGGATGGTCCCGGCCGGAGAGGGGGTTCACGCTCTGATCCCGGGTTCAGACGGGTGGGAGAGCTACCGCATGGAGGCGGACGTCCTCTTTCCGGAGAACGCGCACAGCTATTTCGGATTCATCTACAACTACAGGGAAACGGAGGAACGTATCGACTTCGGGAGCGTCTACCTGAAGGGCAACGGGAGCTACGTCCGGGTGAACCCGCGCAGGGATTGGAATCCCGCCCGGGCGCTGTACGAGGAACGTCGGGTGCCCGTGGCTGGGGAGGACAGCGTCCACATCGGTGAGTGGGTACGCGTGGCCGCGGAGGTGAAGGGCAACGTGTGCCATTTCTATGTGGGAGACATGGAGACCCCGAAGGTGACTTTCGACTTCTTCGAGCTGGATTCGGGGATGGCCGGCGTCGAGCCCAGGGTCGCTGGAGGAGAGGTGTGGGTGGACAACGTGCGAGTGGTGCCCATCGACGAGCTGGGCTATCAGGGTCCTCCGAGGCCCCTCGGGGAGGCCTTTCATCGGCAGCGGCGGGCTTGGCTAGAACGTGCCGAACTTCAGAGTGATCTGGCCGTAGAACGAGCTCAAGTCGCCGCTCGCCAGGTTGTCTTGGTCGACTCCACTCACCCAGCGATAGCCGACGCCTGCGTGGAAACGGAAATAGTCCGTGACGTTGAGCTCGCCGTTGACGGCAGGCTCGAGCACGAAAACCGACTCCTCGTTCACTCCCGTGCCGCTCAGGCCACCTCCACCGACCAGCAGGTAGACAGTGAAGTGGATGAGGTTATCGGAGCTGTTGATGTACTCGAGCTCGAAGCCGCCGTAACCCAATTCGAAATCCCGCACCCCGTCATCGTTCGTGTCAAGGTCGTTGGTGAGCCCGTAGCCCCCGGCGCCGAGGACTAATGTGTGGTTGATGATCCAACCGCCGCGCCCACCGACGAACAGGGCGAAATCCCCGTCGACCTCACTGAACTTGACGACGGGGGCACCGAACCCGCCGGATTCAAACCCCCCGCGGATCAGGGTCTCCTCCTGCGCCAGCGCCGGCGAGGCGACGGCGAGTAGGATCGCGATGGTGAGCAGCCGCTTCATGGTTGCCCCTCCTTGGGATACGCGTCCGACGCCTCCCCGGGCGGAGGCGTGCCCGTGCGACGTGAGCGATACTCGTACGTAGCTGAGGCGTGCGATTTCATAGGACAACTACGCGCGACTGTCAATCCTTGTTTCGTGGCCCACGCGGTTGCCAGGATGCCCAGCCCGGCCGAGATTAGCACTGTAGAGCCCGGTCGAGTTCCCACCCGAAGCGAACCGCAGCCTAGGAGCTCTAGTTGAATCCGACCAGCACGCGCGGTTCGAGCTTCGCCTGTCCAACGGCGTCATCGGCTTCATCGTCCTAAGCGTACTCCTGGCGTGGACTCACATCGGCCCCGTCAGGGCTATACGACATATCGTGACCGGTCCAACGGCTTGAGAGGTAGTAGTCGAAACCGCCGTTCATCACCAGGTCGATTCGCCGGCTCATCGAAAGGAGGTCCGTCCGCTCTGCTGGGGAGTCCCGTGGGTGGCGTCGTTGATGAAGACGCGCCGGGCATCCAGCGGATTGCCTGCCTCTCCCGAAATGCCGCCAATGCTCAGGCGAGCCCTCACCGGGAAGCCGGGAGTGAAGTCCGTCACCATCCCGCTGGCCTGGATGGCGAGGCCGCTCTGGTAGCCTAGCATGATCCCGAGGCCCCCAGTTTCTGTACGGGGTGCCCTGCGCTATGTATGATATGGATGCTGCGTTGTGGGACGCTAGTTGCTTACAGACCCGCCGCGGCGGCCTGCTTCACGAGGTCGGCGTTCGTCCTCGTCTTCCTCATCACGCCGAGCAGTTCTGTCATGGCTTCTACAGGTGAGGTCTGAGCGAGCCGTCGGCGGATCGCCTGCGATACGGCCAGCGACTGCGGGTCGAGAAGGAGCTCCTCACGGCGTGTGCTGCTGGCGTTCAGATCGATGGCTGGGAATACGCGTCGGTCGGCGAGCTCACGGCTCAACGCCAACTCGCTGTTACCGGTACCCTTGAACTCCTCGAAGATCACGTCGTCCATCCGTGACCCGGTGTCGACGAGCGCCGTAGCGATGATGGTTAGAGAGCCGCCGCCCTTCGCCGGATCGATCTTACGGGCACTGCCGAGGAAGCGTTTGGGGCCCTCCAACGACGACGCGTCTATGCCTCCCGTGAGCGTGCGACCGCTTCCCCGCTCCACCGCGTTGTAGGCGCGGGCCAAGCGAGTGATGGAATCGAGTATGATCACGACATCCCCACCTAACTCGACGCGCCGCCGCGCCCGCTCCAGAGTGAGCTCGGCCACCGCCACGTGACGGTCGGCCGGGAAGTCGAAGCTCGACGACACCACCTCGCCGAAGCCGCACATCTCCATCTCGGTGACTTCCTCCGGCCGCTCGTCGACCAGCAAGATGAGGAGCGTGGCATCGGGATTGTTCTTCACTATCCCCTCGGCCACCGACTGCAGCACGGTGGTCTTACCCGCCTTCGCCGGCGACACGATGAGCGCGCGCTGGCCCTTGCCGAAGGGACAGAGGAGATCGATCACGCGATTGGTGTAGTCGGAGCTGCCGAGCATCGTGCGGCCACAGTCGAGGACGAGCTGTTCATCGGGGTGGACGGCGCCTAGGCGGCTGAATTGGGGACGTCCTCCCAGGTGCTCGGGAGGCCTGCCGTTGACCGCTGTGACCTCCGTCAGCGGCGGGCTCTTGCCCTTGCCGGGCGCCTTGCCGACCACGCCCGCGATCTCGTCGCCGGTGCGCAGGTCGTACCGCTGGATCAGCTTGCGGCCCACGTGGACATCGCAGTCGGACGGCAGGTAACTAGCATCCCGACAGCGGACGAAACCGCTACCCTTGTCCTTGAGCTGCAGAATCCCCAACGATTCTTCCACGGAATGCCCCCATCAGGATAGGCCGAGCCGCACGTGCAACCGCCGCGACATCCGCGAGGTCCGGCCCTTCCTTGTATGACTAGATTCCCTGGGCGGGCGAGCGCGGATACTGCATGACCCACGTGTCGTACACCCGAATCGGCGGTGTGTTCTCGCTCGGACCGGGCGCCTACGGGCCTCGGCGAGAGCGGCGCGCTGCACATTGGCATTGAAGGTCGGCCGCCGCAAGGCGGCTGCCAGCAGGCGCCTTTGATCTCACCGTCCCTAACACCGTGCGGGGGGTGCCTGTCTGGAAGGGTAGCAACCTCAAGAATCCACTCGTTCGGGAGGTCAAGGTGACCAGCGAATCTTCTGTCCTAGGGATCGGCTCCGCCCTTCCCTTAGCGCTAATGTTGCTCGCCCTGCAGGTGCTACCCGCTTCGGCCGTCCAAGTCGACCGGCCGAATCTCAGCGGTTCTTGGGTACTCAACGAGGAGGAAAGCGACAATCCGCGCGAGCAAATGCGGCCCGCAAGTGGCTCCGGGATGCAGGGTCGCCAGGGCGGCGGCATGAGAGGTCGACCGCCCGGCGGCGATCCGCGTGGTGACCGCGAGCAGATGCGCAGGTTGATGGAGGGACCGCACGCATTCAAGATTCTCCAGGATGACTCAACCGTCACGATCGTGACCGAAGATGGGATGAGGCTCGTGCTCTTTCCGGACGGCCAGGAGCGGGAGGATCTGGTCGAGGGCCTGGGGGCGACCAAGTTGACGGCCGACTGGCAAGGCGGCAAGCTCGTGGTGGCACGGAAGTCGGACTCCGGCCCCGAGGCAACTCAGAGCTACGAGCTCTCCGACGACGGGGGGCAGCTGGTCGTCAGGGTACGTATCGAGCACCCGCAAATGCCCAGGCCGATCGAGTTCCGACGGGTGTACGACCCGTCCGACGACGCCGCCTAGGTCCGCCCAGCCGCCCGCTAGCGGGTCTAACAGCAGCCGATCGCCAGCTGTCTTATAGAGTAGGACGTCGCAAGTCTTGGCTGTGGCTAGGGGTCCCGACTTGAGCGATGCGATACTGGTCCAGCGAGCTCGCCGCGGCGACGCGGCGGCGTTTGAGGCGCTTGTGCGCCGCCACTACCGGGCGGCGTACGCGGTGGCGCTCGCCGTGCTCGGGAACGGGATGGACGCCGAGGATGTGACCCAGGACGCCTTCGTCCGGGCGGTCGAGCGCCTAGACGATGTGCGGCAGCCGGAGCGGTTCGCGGCTTGGCTGCTCCAGATCGTCCGCAACCGGGCGCGCAACTATCGAGGGTACAGGAAGGTACGAGCCACACGGCCGATCGAGAGCGTAGCGGCGGCGAGCGACGTGAACCCGGGGGCCGACACGGAGCGGGCGCAGTTGCGCGAGGCGCTTGAGTCGGCGCTGACGGAGTTGAACGCGATCCAGCGTCAGGTAGTCTTGCTGCACGATCTGGAGGGTTGGAAGCATAGGGAGATCGCCGAATCGATGGCGATATCGGAAGGCATGTCGCGCCAGCATTTGATGGCAGCTCGCCGCGCGTTGCGGGAGCGGCTCGGCGCGAAGTTTCTCAAGGAGTACTCAAATGACTGACGAGCGGATCGATCTCTCGGCACTCGATCCGACGACCGACGCCGAACGGTTCGAGGAAGTCGTCGGCCGGATCAATGCGGCCGTCGCCCCAGCGATGGCAGCACGCCGCGCCGGGGCGACCGTGTTCGGGCAGGTCGCGGGATTGTGGCGCCCGCTGCTTGCCGCCGCTGCTATCGCCGGAGTCATCTCGGCCGCTACCCTGGCGCTGGTGCAGAGCCCGGCGCCGGAGAACGAGGCGGAGATAGGCCTGGCAGAGGTCATCGGGGTGCCTCAGCAGATCGCCCAGTGGTTAAGAAGCGACGAGTCGCCCGACCCGTCCGAGCTGCTCATAGCGCTGGAGGAGTGACGATGAAGAACGGAGTCGAATCGCTCGGCCGGATCCGCACTCAGGGGGTGGCGCTCCTCCTGCTCACCTTCGCCGTGGGCGTGCTCGTCGGATTCGCGGCCGAGCGCGTCCGCAGCGCACGGCGCGCTCCGGTTCCGTTCAAGCCCGGTCCGGACGTTATCGGGCAGTTTCGCCAGGGCCAGTTGCCGAATATCTTCCGCGAGTTGGGCTTGACTCCGGAACAACGTGAGCAGATCGCCGTTATCATGGAGAACGGGCGGCCGCGCAGCGACGCGGTGATGGACGAGATGCTGCCGCGCCTGCGTGCCGTCACCGACTCGATCCGCCAGGAGGTTCGTGCGGTACTAACGCCGGAGCAGGCGGCTGCTTGGGACAGCCTGATGGCCCAGATGCAGGTGAGGCGCGGACCCTTGCGGCCGGCTAGGCCCGGTCGACGGACCGGACGCGGCGGGCCTCCACCACCGATGCCCTGAGTAGAGATGTGATGAGAATCCCGGCCTTTCCTCTGCTGCCCGCCGTGGCGGCCCTGACGTTGACGGCCGCTCTGGCCGCCTGCTCGAGTAGCAGCGCTTCAGCAATCGCGCCCCAGCACCCCGATATGTCCGGTACCTGGCTGCTCAACGACCTAGCCAGCGACGATCCAAGTGAGCTGTTCGGGCAGGCAGCGCGTAATCCCGCCGACCCGTCGTTGCCAGGAGGCAACCGCCAGCGCGTTGGAGTGCAGGCGAGCAGCATCCTGGCGGCAGCACGCGTCTTCAGACTCACCCAGAGTGACTCCACCGTCAACATCGTGCTGCAGGACGGTACGGAATTCTTGTTCCACACCGACGGACGTGAAGTCGAAAGCCGGATCGAAGGATTGGGGAACACGACCACGAAGGCGCGCTGGAAGGGTGACAAGTTCGAGGTCGAGCGGAAGCTGGAAGGTGGCACCCCGAGACTCACCACGACCTACGAGCTATCGGAAGACGGCCGCCAGCTCTTCGTGAAGTTCAAGCTGAGCGCCCCGGGCCGCTCGATCGATTTCGAGCGGGTCTACGAGGTTTCGGAGGGTTAGCCAGCCGCGTCCCGAGCCTACAAGCGATGGCCACCGGCAGTTAGCCGTCGCGAGTCTCAAACGCCTCCCTTACCGCCCGCAGTGCATCCACCGCCCGCTCCAAGTCATCATCGCGCGCTGCGACCTCTAGAACGCGCAGCACCTCGGTCTCACGACGGTTCATCTCATCCACCAAGCCCTCGCCGCGCGGCGTCAAGCTCACGAGCCGCGAGCGCCTGTGGGCTGGGTTGTCGAGCAGCTCCACGTAGCCGGCCTCGACCAGCGGGTTCACCAGCGCCTGCACATGTTGCCGAGTCACCGACCGGGCGCGAGCCAGCTGCGGAACCGTCTGGGGCCCGTGAGCCGCCAGATCGCTCAGCACGTCACGTCGCGCACCCGACAGCGCAACTTGCCCGTAGAGCTCCTCGGCCGCCGCCCTCAGCCGCCTGAACAGGGCCGCCGTCTCAGCGATCACCGCGGCCAAGGCCGCCTCCCGCCCACCGCCGGCGCCAGCCCGCTGCGGCTCAACCTGCTCAGGCCGGGCCGGCGACCCCGCTCTGCCCCGCCCCGCTTGGGGCGACGGCCGCCGGCGGCTCGGACGATCGAGCTCGCCCAGAGGAAGCGTTCCGAGGTTAATCATGCCCCCGATCTACGTAGAGACCTCGCACTATGTCAACCACGTTACCATAATGACAATGCTATTGTCAAGAGCCGCGCTTCCCCCCTGAGCGATCCACCTCGCTCAGCTCAAGGCGAGCGCTACGCCCGCCTCAGCGTGGATTTGCGTTGTGTCGAAGACGGGGAGCCGGGAGTGTTCCGGCTTGATGAGCAGACCGATCTCGGTACAGCCGAGGATGACAGCGCCGGCGCCCTGCGCGGCCAGCCGTTCAATGATGCGGACGTAGTCCCGGCGTGACGGCTCGCGGATCTGACCTTGGCACAATTCGGCGTAGATCACCCGGTCGATGATCGCGCGGTCATCCTCGTTCGGGACCAACACCTCGAGGCCGTGCTTCGAGGCGAGCCGGCCTTTGTAGAATTCCTCCTCCATAGTGAATCGCGTACCGAGGAGACCGACCCGGTCGATCTTCGCCGCCTTGACTCGCTCGGCGGTCGCGTCGGCGATGTGGAGGAGGGGGATATGGACGGCTTGTTCGATGGCCGCCGCCACCTTGTGCATAGTATTAGTGCACAGGAGGATGAAGTCGGCGCCGCCGCGCTCCAATCGTGCGGCCTCGGAGCCGAGCAGCTGCCCGGCGCGGTCCCACCCGCCGGAGCCTTGGAGTTGTTCGATATCCTCGAAGTCGACGCTGTACATCAGGATCTTGGCGGAGTGCTGGCGGCCGAGTCGCCGGCGCACTTCCTGGTTGATGATCCGGTAGTACTCGATGGTGGACTCCCAGCTCATGCCGCCGAGCAAGCCGATCAACTTCATGCGGAACTCTCCCGAGGTCGAGGGTGGGGCCAACGATTAATCTGCCGCGCCGGGGCTTCGCGGGGAAGCGTCAACAAATAGCCCCACCGCTCGCAGGAGCGGCAGGGCTCGTCATTGGAGTCGAACGGGTGCCTAGCGGCCACTGCCGGTAAGCGGCGACACACTCAGCTCGGAGACGTGAACGTCGAGGCCGTGGTTGATGCGCAGCCCGACTATCCCGTCGACGCCCAGCTGCGAGCGCGGCAACCAGGCGACCTGCTTGTCGTTGACGAAGAAGCGCACCTGCTCCGATCCGCACTCGATGGCCAGAATGTTCTTCGCCGTCCCCTCTCCCCCGTCGTGCTTGAGGATGGCGGCGTGCTCGCTCCACGGGATGATCACGTGAGTCTCGTCCCCCGCCCGGTGTTTCACCAGGAAGCGGCCGTCTTTGCGGATCAGGAAGTACAGGTACGACTGGTTCCCTGCCTCGAGATTCTCCCCGCCGACGAAGACGCCGAAGCCCTCTCTGCGATCGCCGGGGAACAGGAAGATCTCCGACTGCACGCGATACTCGCCATCGGCAGTCTGAGCCGGATTGTAAAGGATGGCCGCTGGGCCGGTGGTGATGTGCCAGCCGGGCGGCATCGACACGAAGTAGATGGCCGTGTCGGGTGCCGGCCGGTCGAAGCGCACCTTCCAGTCGTCCGGTCGCTCGAATTCCTGCGGCGCCAGCGGCGTGGCGAGCAACGCGAGCGCGAGGGACATAGGGGCTAATCGCATGGCATACCCTCCGGGTGTCGGTCGTGCGCGTCTCTGCTTCGCAACGAGGATCAGCCGGGGAAGCTACAAGACGACGCCGGCCCTGCCAACGCCCCTCCGACGCCCCTCAGAGCCTGCTTTGCGTCACATGCGCTTGTAGCTCGGCCCGCTGCCGCCTTCACGCGGCGTCCAGCGCGGCCCGAGGATGTCCGTCGCCTTGCAGTCGACGCAGTTGGGCGCGTTGACGACGAGTAGGTCACCGTCGCGCTCATACACACCTGCCGGACACATGTGGACGTAGAGGTCAGCCACCTCCGGCGGGACGTCTTCGCCGACGATCAGGTGGGATGGGATGTCATCGCGTGTCGCATTGCCCGAACGGAACACGGCGTCCAGTTTGCTCACCGTTCGCTCGCCATCGGGTGCGAACTCGGCCGGCGGGGTCACCTTACGCGGCTCATCGGCGTCAGCCGGCACGGCGATGCGACGGCTCAACAAGATTCCCCTGGTGGCACTCATGACCGCCGCCCTCAGACCACCGCCATAGAGACCGGATTTGAAGGCGAGGCGCATGTTCCGGGTCTTGTAGAGGTCTGTGCCGATGAAGCTGTCCCTGACCATCGCGTCATAGTCCGCGAGTCCGGCGGCCGAGACGTCGCCGTACTTCAGCGCCTCGAAGATCGCCCGGGCGGCAAAGACGCCCGACTGTACGGCATAGTGGATGCCCTTGAGCGACGGCACGTCGACGAAGCCGGCTGCGTCGCCGGCGATCAGCAGGCCGTTCCCATGCAGGCGATCGGGGATCGAGTAGTAGCCGCCCTCCGGTATCGTTTTGGCGCCCCACTCCAGCAACTCTCCACCCTCCAAGTGCGGTCGCACGAGCGGGTGCTCCTTCAGTCTCTGCAGCAGGACGTGCGCATCCAGGGAGTGCTGGCGGTAGTCGAGCCCGACCACTAGACCCAACGAGATGAGATCGTCGGCCATCGGGTACAGCCAACTGCCGCCGAAAGCGTCCTTGGGGAGCGGCCAGCCCATGGTGTGGATCACGTGGTCGAGCGGTCGCTTCACCTGCCACAGCTCCTTCACGCCGAGGGCATAGATCTGCGGGTTCTTCGCGCCGATCTCCTGCCAATCCAGGAACGCCTGGGCCAGCGGCCCGCGGGTCCCCTCGGTCAGCACGGTGACCCGTGCGGTCACGTCGGTCGCCGGCATGTAACCGCTGCCCGGGTTCCCGTCGCGGTCGAGCCCGGTCGGCGTGGTGCGCACCCCGATGACGCTCTCACCATCCACCAGCAACGACTCGGCGGGAAAGCCGGTGAAGACGTTGACGCCGACCGCTTCCGCACGCTCACCCATCCAGCGCACGATCTCGCAGATGGACGCCACGTAGTTACTCTTATTGTGCATGCTGGGCGGTGTGGGGATCCGGGTCTTGCCCCTCTCCGAAAGCAAGTAGACCCGGTCGTGGGGCGCCGGCACCCGGAACGGCAGCTCGCTTTCGGGAGCATCGGGGAAGAGCTCGCGGAACGGGCCCGGGTTCACTATGGCGCCGGACATGCAGTGCTCGCCGAGCGACCCGGCCTTCTCCAGTACGCCGATCTCCAGCTCGCCGAGCCCATCGCCACGCTCGTTGTCCTGGGCGACCAGGCGGGCGAGCTCGATGGCGCCGGCCAGCCCGGCGGGGCCACCGCCGACGAATAGGACGTCCATGGGGACGGCGTCGTCGTCCGGCGATTCCTTGACTATGAAACGATCGAGCGGAAGCGCCGGCTGGTAGTCCGATGGCTTGATGGTCTTAAGTATCTCGTGTGCGTTCGTCATCGCTCCGTGCGGTTTGCGGTGGGGGCATCGCGCGCTGTCCGGTGAGGCCGCGTCAAGATGCGGCTTCGGCGAGCCTACGTCTAGCGGAACGGTCGGAGGCTTGAGGACCCCTCGGCTACCCGCTTGCCCGGAACGTCGAAGTCCGGCAGTGTTATTGAATGGCAAACATCGCGAGGGGCAGGCTGGAAAGGGGACTGCCATGAGTCCGCGAGCTGCTGCCGCAAGAGTGAAGCTCGAGTTCCGCCCCCTCACACCCGACCGCTGGTCCGACCTCAAGCGGCTGTTCGGCTCGCAGGGCGCCTGCGGCGGCTGCTGGTGCATGTGGTGGCGGCTGAGCCATTCAGCGTTCGAGAAGCGAAAAGGCGAGAGGAACCGGCGGGCCTTCAAGAGAATCGTCGACTCCGGCGCCCAGCCGGGACTGCTCGCCTATATAGATGACGCCCCGGTGGCTTGGTGTGCGATCCAACCGCGCGACGCTTTCCCACGGCTTGAAGGCTCGCGCACTCTGAAGCGCGTCGACGATGAGCCGGTATGGTCGGTAGCGTGCCTTTTCGTAGCCAAGGGGCATCGTCGCACGGGCGTTTCCAGTCGGCTGCTCGAGGCCGCCGTGAAGCACGCTCGCAGGCAAGGCGCGAAGATAGTGGAAGGCTATCCGGTGGAGCCCAAGAAGGGGCGTACCGCTGACGCTTTCGCCTGGACCGGCACAGCCTCGGCCTTCCGCAAAGCGGGCTTTACGGAGGTCGCGCGGCGCTCGGAGACGCGCCCAATCATGCGCTGCGAGTTGAGACGGCTACGTTAGGAGAAGCGATCGATGCGCATCATCGATGAGGCCGAAATCCGCGCGGCGGTCAAGGAACCGGAAGCGCTGGCGTCGGCGGAGAAGGCGTTCCGCGCCCTAGCTGAAGGCCGCGTAGAGTTGCCGCCACCCATGGGCTTGGAAGTGCCCGAGGCCCAGGGAGAGGTGCACGTCAAGTCAGCTTATCTGAAGGGCTCACCGATCTTCGCCGTGAAGATTGCCAGCGGCTTCTACGGCAACGTCGAACGCGGCCTCCCCAGCGGCTCCGGCCTGATCCTGGTGTTCGACGCAACCACCGGTTTCCCAGCAGTTCTGCTGGCCGACAACGGCTACCTGACTGACCTCCGTACGGCGGCCGCCGGCGCGCTGGCCGCCCGGCTGCTGGCGCCGGAGTCGCTGGGAACCGTCGGGATGCTCGGCAGCGGCACCCAGGGCCGCTTCCAACTCCGAGCCCTATCACATGTGCGCCGCTGGGAACGGACCGTCGCCTGGAGTCCCAACGCCGATCGGCTCGCCCGCTACTGCAGCGAGATGGAGGAGGAACTGGGGATCCCTATTAGCACTGCAGCGCACCCGGAGGACGCCGTGCGCGGCGTCGACCTGTTGATAACGGCGACGCCGAGCCGTGAGCCCCTATTCGATGCCTCGGCGCTGCAGCCTCACGCCACGGTAATCGCCGTCGGCTCCGATGGCCCCGACAAGCGAGAGCTGACCACCGGGGCGCTCGCGCGGGCAGGCAAGATCGTGGTCGACCGCCTGAGCCAGTGCATGTCGCTCGGTGAGGTCCATCACGGCGTAGAAGAGGGAGCGATCACGCCGGACTCCGTCCACGCCGAACTGGGCGAGGTGCTGACCGGGGCGAAGGCGGGTAGAGAAGCCGACGAGCTCATCATCTGTGACTTGACGGGCGTCGGCGCCCAGGACGCCGCCATCGCCGAAGTCACCTGGGAGAAGCTGTGCTCGAGATGACTCAGACCGGCCACTCCTCGCCTTTCCAACACATCTCCCAGAAAGCCCACTCGTAGCGGCTGGAGATGACGAAGAGTTCCTTCAGACGTTCCCGCTTCTCCGACGTGGCCCCTTCGGCCAAGCGATTCATCTCGTCCTTGAGCCACTCGGCCGCCTGGGCGAACTCGTCGGAGGCGTACTGGGCGATCCAGTCCGCGTAGCGCTGGTCCTCGGGCGGCGCGCTCTTAGCCAGCGTCTTCGCCACGTAGACGTAGCCCCAAGCGCAGGGCAAGAGCGCCGCCACTAGATCGGCCATGTCACCGTCCGCTGCCGTGCGCACCAAGAAATCGGTGTAGGCCCGCGTCGTCGGCCACATCGGCGCCGCCTCCAGGTCGTCGGGCGTCAAGCCGAAGCGGGCCGCGTACTGGCGGTGCAGTCCCATCTCGGTGTTCAGCGTCAGGTTGAGCACAGCTGCGTACCAGCCCATCGAGTCCAGGCGATCCGCCTTCGCCACCGCCCAGGCGAAGATGCGGGCAAACTCCTTCAGATAGCGGTAGTCCTGGAGCACCCAGTTCTTGAACAGTCCCTCGTCCAACGAGCCGTCGCCGATTCCCTTCACGTAGGGGTGCTCGAGCTGCGCGTCCCAGATCGACTTCGCCGCCGCCTGCAGTTCGTCGGTCAACGCCATCACGTCACCTCACCTTCCAGACAAGGCCAGCCTTGGCCGGTGGCCGCCATCTCCCAGAACGCCAGCTCGTACTTCGCGGTGAGCTCGAAGAGTTCGGCCATCTGCTCTCGCTCGGTCGCACCCGAACTCTCCGCCAGCGCGTCGAGGTTCGTCTGCAGGAAATCAACCCATCCCCTAAAGGCATCGCTCGTCCAATTCTCCACGAACGGGTACCAGGTCGATCCCTCTTCGATTCCATCCCTTACCACCATCCAGGAGTCGTAGTAGGCCTTCTCCGCCACGTAGAGCACGGTGAACGCGCCGGCGTACGACTTCGTGTACGCGCTCGCCAGCAGGAACTGCACGTAGGCGTGATTCACGAAGGACGGTTCCACGCCCTCCAGGTCGACTCCCGCCTGCTCGGCCCGCTCGCGAAAGAGCTCCAACTCCTTCTCGAGAACCGGCAAGACCTGACCAAGCGCCTCCCGGTGCTCCAGCGGCGCCTTCGGCATGAGAGCCGCGATGAACGGGATGGCCGCCTCGACGAACAGGTAGTCCTGGCGCATCCAGGTGGCGAACGTTTCGTGTGCGATCGTCCCGTCACGCGTCTCCTTCAGAAAGCGATGATCAAGTATCCGTTCCCAGATGGGACGCACCCGGGTGAGCTGCTCCTCACAGAAACTCATGCTCTAATCCTCCCTGCGCAGTTGCGAACAACCTCTTGCGATGAGCAGAGAGGGATGGAGGGGGGTTGGCTGACTCCCTGCGCCGGCATTACCCGGATCAGGTTCCAGGGTCTGATCTCAGCCGGGTTACTCCCCAGCACCCCTGTCTTCCAGTGACCGGTTATCAGCGTACGGTGATCGGTGACCAGTAATCAGTAACCGCCGGTTTCAAAATATCAATAGCAGCTGGAAGACTGATCATTGACTGCCGACCACTGATCACTGGCCGCCGACCTACATACCCACCGACTACTCGAGAGGAGCAAGAGAATGATAATACGCGGGTACCCGACCGCTCCCCTGGTGTATCGAAGTCAGCCTGTTATTACTAGGCCAACCTTGTGCCACATCTTGCATAGGTCGTATGACGTTTCTTAGCCGCTGCTACAACGTTAAATCCCCGTCCAGAAAGCTCTGCTGCCTCCTGGTCGCGCTGCTTCTCTGCATCAACATCAGTCTCTCGTCTCTTTACGGCCAGAGCCGTTCCGAGAATCTGGAAGCCGGTATCGCATCACCTGTTCGCACCGCTCTGGCACCGGCAGCCCTCAGCGACGCGGTGCCCCCCAGCGCCTCAGCGCAGGCCACGGGGGTTCCCATCACTCGCAGGTCGGGGCTAGGGGGATGGCTGAACGATCTGGGACTGACCGCGGCGTTTGAGCTATCGGGTGTCCCGAGCCAAGGGCTCGAGCTCGCCGCTAACCTGACGGTCCTGCCCGCCGGCGTCAGGCTGCAGCCGTATACTTGGTCTGCGCACGGTTCCGCGCCGCGCCCTAATCCACAGCTGATCCTGGCTCCTGAGCTGGAGGACCGGGGAGAGAGTGACAGCTCGCTCTCCTCCCTGATGTACGATTGCATCGCATCGCTCAAGGGGGCGACCTCGACAAGGCTCGACCTGGACGCCGCCACGCAGGTCTTCTTGGGCGTCGGAAAGATACGGTATTTCGGGGTGCACGTGAGCTTCACCCACCGGCCATTCTTCGGCCAGTCGCGAGGGCCCAGCCGCTAGGCCCGGATCTTCTCTAAGAGCTCAAGAACTGACGGCGTGCTGCGCGCACCGTCTCGCAGTGGATCTCGACGGTGTCCTCAAGACGCCTGGCGTAACCGCCGGCCAGCGTCACCGCCACAGGCACACCCGCTTCAGCAGCTGTACGAAAGACGAGCTCGTCGCGTTGGCGCAGTCCATCCCGTGTAAGGCTCAAGCCGCCGAGCTGATCCTCCTTGTAAGGGTCGGCACCCGCGAGGTAGAAAACGACATCGGGCCGGTGGTGCTCGAGGATTGGCGGGATGTGCTCTTGCAAAAGGCCCAGATACTCGGCGTCGCCGGTTAGGTCGGCTAGCCCCAGATCGAGATCGCTGGGCGGTTTCCACATAGGGTAGTTGTGCTGCTGGTGGATGGAGAAGGTAAAGATCTCGGACTCCTCGGCGAAAACGGCGGCGGTGCCGTTTCCGTGGTGGAGATCGCAGTCGATGACGGCCGCACGCTCGACAAGCCCCTCCCCTTTGAGCACGCGCAGCGCGACCGCCACATCATTCACCAGGCAGAACCCTTCCCCGTGATCGGGGAAGGCGTGGTGAAACCCTCCGCCGAGGTGCACCGCCAGGCCGTGATCCAAGGCCAGACGACCAGTCAGGATCGAGCCGCCCGTGCAAAGCCACATCGCCTCGCGTAGCTCCGGCGAATACGGAACCTCCAGTAGCATCACGTCCTGCCACGAGAAGGCGTCGTTGTTGATCTTCGCCAGGTACTGCGGCGTGTGGACCAGCGCCAGCTGCTCGTCGCTCGCCGGCTCCGGGCGCCGGATGTCGGACTCGCTGATCGTCCCGTCGGCCATCAGGATATCGCGTGCCGCTAGGTACTTGCGGGTCGGGAAGACGTGCACGCCGATGTCGGCCTCGTAGGCCTCGTGGAAAACGACGGGAACCGAGGGGCGGCGGTCAAACATCTGTTTCTTGCCCTCCTCCGGTTGGCTTCACAACGCCCGGCGGATTCTCTACCTTTTCGATAACCTAACACCAAGAGAGTGATTGCGCCGGGAACTGGTCGTACGGGTCGCATGTTTCAGGGGCGGCCCGGGAAAAGCTATGTTTCCGTGCCGTAAGCAGAGCATGAGAATAGAAGACTGGTCAGCGTGTTGCTTATGTTCGAAAGGAGAAATGTGATGCGTAAAGGTTGGGCAGAGTATGCGAGCCTTCCGCTCCGGCTGGTGTTGGGGTTCGGGTTCGCGTTTCACGGTTTCCCCAAGCTCTTCTCGGGTCAGGGTCACGCCATGTTCACCGGTATGCTCGAGAGCATCGGCGTGCCAGCGGCGGGGCTGATGTCGTGGGTCGTCGGATTCGTCGAGTTCTTCGGCGGCCTGGCTCTGATAGCCGGCGCCTTCGTCGCGATCGTTTCACTCCTCGGCACTGTGAACATGCTCGTCGCGCTGTTCACGGTCCACGTGCCCCACGGGTTCAACTTCATGAACATACAGGGGATGAGTGAGAGCGGGCCGATCTTCGGGATGCCCGGTTACGAGGTCAACCTGCTGTACATCGCAGGGTTCGCCGCCCTGGCACTGGCCGGCGCCGGCGTCTGGTCGGTAGATCGGTGGCTGGCAGAGAAGAGAGGCGGAGGCGCCATTGCATCGTAGCCTTCCGCACAGGCCCCGGAGCCCCCACCTGCTGGAAGCCCGGGCGGGGGTTCTTACTGGGTATGGCGGGCCACTCGACCGGTCAAGATCGCCGGCCGTCCCCGCCCTCGAGCCGTTCACCGCTCGGGAGTAGCGGTCTCACTGGGAGTACCTAACTTGCTATCCGTGGAGACTGCCAGGAGTCACACCCCCGTCCTCCGATCAACGCTCCTTCTCGCAGGTTGGGCGCTGGTTGGAGCCGCTTGTGGCGCGGACCGCGAGGGAGACGACTTGACCGCGCTGAACTCGTTGGTCGAATCGGACCGCTCCTTCGCCCGTGCCGCAGCCGAGCTGGGAGCAAACGGCGCTTTTCGCGCCTATCTCGCCGACGACGCCATCCTCTTCCGGCCGCGGGCCGTGAACGCGCAGGAATGGCTGCGCGAGGCACCGGACAATTTCGGCCTGCTTTCCTGGGAGCCGGTGTTGGCCAGTGTCTCCACTGCAGGCGACCTCGGCTTCACCACAGGCCCCTGGGAGTATCGCGAAGACCCCGACGGGCCCGCCGTTGAGCACGGCAACTACTTCACCGTCTGGGAACTGCAGGCGAACGGAAGCTGGAAAGCGCTGGTAGACCACGGCACCCGCAACCCAGCGCCCGAGTCGATTGCGTCGCTGCGGCTACCTGCGAAGGACTCAGATGAGCGACGCTTGCGCGAGTACGGCCTCGACCTCGAGGCCGAACGCGAGGTGCTTCTCCAGGTCGACCGTGCATTCGCCGGCTCCGCGGCGACCAACGGCACATTGCAGGCTCTGGCCGCTTACGTGACATCCGACGTGCGCGTGCTGCGGAACGATCGGCAGCCGCTCGACGGTATCGAGGCGTTCCGCACCCTAATCGCCGAGCGACCGGGCACTTTCGATTGGAGGGTGCTGGGAGGTGGAGCGTCCCGCTCCGGCGACCTCGGCTACACCTACGGCGAGTATCGGTTCACCGCGGCCGGTGTGGACGTGCCGATCGAGACCGGGGTCTACCTGCGGGCCTGGCGCCGCGGCGCGAACGGCAGCGGCAACTGGCGCGTCGTCGTCGACCTCATGACCCCGCTGCCGGATCCGCCCGGAGACTGAACTACGCCGAGTCTACAGCGAGGCTTGACCTACCGCCACCGACTTGTGGAAGTGCACACGAGGCCCGCGTAATGAAGTCCGACGACGGGCGCTTTTCGATCAGGGTTGTTGCTCCCGGTGGTACCAGGATGTGCTGTCCGGTCCCATCGCACAACGCTATATGTACTTGACGATAGCGGTCGTCAGTATCGCTCCGCCTCGTCCGTGCACCCGGGTCGACACGCTATGAACATGCGATCTCTACTCACCCTGTTCGCCGCGGCAATGCCGCTCGCGTCTTGCGGCGGCGACGCGCTTCCTGCCCTCTCCGGTGATTGGCGCGCCACACAGATCGAGTGGACCCAGAGCGATCAGCGAGTCCGGCTGACCGCCGCAGGTGAGATGCACGTAGGCCGTCTCAGGCTGCCACAACGGCCGGGCTCGTTCGACACGATGATCGAAGCGATGGCCACGCTGACCATCGAGGTGAGACAGTCGGGGCGTGATCTCAGCGGCGACGTCCGCGCCGGTCCCGACGCACCGGCCAGCCTACTTCGCCAGGTAGGCGCGCAGCCGGGCTCGGTGGTCGCCGAGTTCGACGGCGCCCTGGTAAACGACACGCTGGCGGCCGTCGTACTCACCACTCCCGACGGCCAGCGCCGCGACATCGTGCTACGCATCGAGGAACGCGGCCGCCGCGTCATCGCCCGGGCGGTCCCCGTATTCGGTGAGTCGGTGGAAGACGCGGGCGACGTGGTGTTGGTGCCGGCGGGCTAGCCCCAGAAAACGATCACCCGGATCATCCTCGCCTCTCGCTGGATGGCACCTTCAACGGTAGATTCACGCCCATGCATCAGCCGGGAAAGTTCCGCCGCCGCTACGGGGACAAAGAGGTCGGACTCGTCCTCAAGCGCGCCGCCGAGCTGCAGCGCGAGGACCCGGCGGGGACGGCGGGTGGCGGCCTGACGCTCGCCGAGCTGGAGGAGATCGCCGCTGAAGCGGGAATCGATCCACAGTACCTACGCCGCGCCGCCGACGAACTGGACGTCGGTGCGGCCGACCTGGAGGACGAGGGGGCAGCGGTACTGGCCGGCGCTCCTCTGACCGCGAGATATGAGCGGATAATCCGCGGCGAGCTTCCCGAATCGGAGTTCGAGCTCCTCGTCCCGGAGATCCAGCGGACCGCGGAAGGTCACGGGCAGGGGAGCCTGCTGGGTCACACCTTCACGTGGCGCTCGTCTGCGCCCCAGGGGGAGCGCTCGCTCCAGGTGACGGTCAGCTCGCGTGACGGGCGCACACACATCCTCATCGAAGAGCGACTCCACGGGCTCGCGGGCCAGCTGTTCGGCGGCATCATGGGAGGTGTCGGTGGGGGCGTGGGTCTCGGCGTAGGTCTCGGCGTCGGCGTTCCCCTAGGGTCGCTCGCCTTTTCGATCGCCTTTCCCGCCGCTGTGATCGGTGGGTCGTGGCTACTGGCGCGCGCGATCTTCGGATCGGTAGCCCGGCGCAGGCGTCGTGCACTCCGTGACCTGTTGGACCGGATCACCGAGCACGTGGAGTGGGCCGCCAGGCCACCCGAGTTGCCCGGCTCCCAGGAGTAAGGTACGGTGGGCCCAACTTCCTCGATCCGTCGCCGATTCGCGCGGGCACTGGCCAGCGCGTCGCTGGTCGCGGCGCTAACCTCTCCGCACGCTGCCGCCCAGGACAACGGGACCGGGAGGCTCGAGTTCGAGATCACACCGTACCTGTGGACGCTCGCCCTGGTCGGCGACGTAACCGTGAACGGGCAGACTATCCCCGTCGACGCCAGCATCAGCGACGTTGCCGAATGGGTCGACTACGCCATCACGGCCGGCCTCGGGCTCAGTGTGCGCAAGTGGACCGCCCATTTTGACTTCATGTACCTCGATGCCAGCGAGGACTCCGCCGACGCCAGACTCGAGTTCAGCAAGCTGGCCCTGGTAGCCACGGTCGGCTAGCGCGTGAGCGACGGCCTCGACCTGCTGGCCGGTGGCCGCTACTTCGACGTGCGGTACGAGCTCTTGGAGGCCGGCAGCCAACAGGCGGAGAGCAGCGAGGGATGGATCGACCCGCTCGTCGCCGCGCGGCTCGAATTGCCGCTGTCCAGCCGCTGGTCCCTGAAACTGGCCAGCCACCTGGGTGGCTTCGGGCTCGGCTCCGACCTCATCTGGGGCGCTGAAGGCGCGGTGCTATACAACCTGCTGGAGAACCTTGCCGTCGGGCTCGGCTACCGCGTTTGGGCAGTCGATTACAGCAGCGGAAGCGGTGAGACCCTGTTCGCGTACGACCTGACCCATACGGGGCCAGGCATTGGCGTAATCTTCCGATCAAACTGAGCGGAATCGCCGCCCGGCTTGGGCCAGCCGGCTCGAGCTACCGCTAAGCAGATGCCAGCAGAGCCTCCAGCTCTTCCCCGGAGACTACACCGGTGCGGCGACCGGCCTCCTGCCCGTTCTTGAAGATGATCAGAGTGGGGATGCCGCGGATGCCGAACTGCTGTGGGGTCTGCGGGCTGCGGTCCGTGTCGAGCTTCGCCACCAGCACCTCACCCTTGTGGGCGTAGGCAAAATCATCGAGCAGCGGCGCCATGATCTTGCAGGGCCCACACCAGTCGGCGTGGAAATCGACGACCACAGGGACGTCGGCGCCCTCGATCACTCTCCGGAAGTCGTCATCGTTCACTCTCACCGGACGATCGAGCAGTATCGGCTTGCCGCACTCTCCGCACTTCGGACGCTCGTCGGCCCGGCTCAGGTCCACACGGTTCAGCGAAAGACAGAACTGGCAGGGTACCGTCACCTTGCGGCTCCTCGCTTCGGCCTTGTCCGTCATCCCGCTCACCCCGGCAGATCGGTTATGCGCCAGCGGCCGGCTGGCCCGACTGGGTGTCAGAGGCTCATTGACGGTCTCAATATATCCGGCCGCCGGGCCTGTTGTACCCGCCAGCCGGGCCGGGAACCGGCGGGGGCCGAACGGGCGGATGCCGGTATGCACCCGCTCCTGATCATCCTGGAGTGACCGCGCTAGAATCGCGAAGCGCTCAGTTCCACGTCGGCGTGCTGCCACGCCACCGCGAAGCGCTCTTTGACCGCGCTCGCCTCGTCTGTTCTACCCTGCGCCTCCAGGCACCGGTAGAGGCCGAACAGCGACCAGCCGTTCTCCGGGAAGCGCCTCAAGTCCTCGCAGCCGCCGGCGTTTTGGTCGGCGCGCGGCTGAGAAGGAGTGATCGGTAGTCGGTCCCCCCTAACGTTTCTCTTTCCAGATGATGATCAGCGCGATGACTACAAGCACGCCGAGGATGAGGTTGGTGAGAACGAAGTAGACGAGGACTTCCTGAAGGTAGCTGGGGCCTGCGAAGAACCAGTCGGCGAAGCTGAAGTCACCGCCCGTCTTGCTGGGCGTGACGGGCATGGCGAGCGCGATGAGCAGCGCTATCCACTCGAGGATCGCGACTATTCTCCAGGCGGTCCAGCGGGCCTGGCACTCGGTCCCCATCAGCCTGTGCGAGCTGCTAGTGGGCAAGCTCGACGATCTTGGCGACGATCGCGCGGGCGAAGTCTTTGTCCCACTCGACGAGGCTCTCGCGAGCGGTGACCTCGATGTAGGTGCTCTCACCCTGCCGCTCGAACTTCACCTTCACGTCGACGTCGGCAGATTCCGATTTCCCCTCGAGCTCACGCTTCGCGCCGCCTTCCTCCACCTTCATCGACGTTTGCTCGATCTCGAAGTGCCGGAAGGCTCGCTCGGCGGCGGCGAAGGTGGCATCGACCGAGGCATCGACAACTGACTCGACGCCCTGGGAGGTGTAGTAGATCCCGGCACCCGCGCCGGCCCCGGCAGCGGCCACGACGCAGCCGGAGGACACGAGGCCTGCGAAAAGGGCGACCGGTAATCGCCTCAGCACATAACCAGCATCCATGTGAGACTCTCTCCTGGCAATCGTAGGGGCGAAAGACGGGTCAACGGCGATGTCGATCCGCCGCGGCATACGGGTCGGTACTCCTCTTTCACCCCGACACAGTGGTCAGGTTCCGAAGCCGCAAGCGCAGACTTCGCCGCCGACTCAGCGGGGCGGCGGTGCGGACGGCGCCCACCGCGCGTAGCGGATGCTCCTCAGCAGGTCGCGGAATCGGTGGTCGCTGCGAATCGGATCCCAGACCGGGTCGCCGCGCAGCGAGAGGAGACGCGGATCCCGCAGCTCGTAGGCGTGCTCCAAACGCTCGAACGCCGCGTCGTAGTCCCCAAGTACGACCAGCGCCGCGGCGTAGTCGACCCGCGAGAAGGGCTCGCCGCGTTCCTCCTTACTCTCGAAGGACCGGCGCTGCCACTCCCAGTATCCCTCGGCACCCTTCTCCGCGACGGCAAGCTCCAGCTCTGCTACGTGGCGCTCGAGCTCGGCGACCTCCGCCGCCTCCTCATCCTCGGCGCCAGCACGCGCGAGCTGCTCCCGGCGGATCACTACCGCCGCCTCGTAGTCGCCCTGAACGGCGTGCAGGCGCTCGAGGGCTTCCCAGGCTGCCGTCTCGGTCGGGTGACGCTCCACGACGCGCCGCAAGAGCTCGGCGGCGGCTTCGTAGTCGCCGGCGGCCTCCAACCGCTGAGCGGCGAGGACCTGCCTGGGCGGTGCAAACGTCTCCGTCATCTCACCCTGCCGGGTGGCGGCGATCCTCTGCATCTGATGCCCGAACTCGGTGTACCTGGCCAGCCACTCGTCGCTTGGCATCTCCAGCGAGTCGGGTGTAACCACGACCTGCAACTCGTCTTGCAGCGAGTCGGCCAGCTCGTTCAAGCGGATCTTCAGGCCGGCCAGCACCGCTAGCGCCTCGGGAGAGGCCGAGTCCAGAACGATCGCCCTCTGCGCGGCTTCCAGAACCTCCGGCAGCCGCTCGACGACGATCGCCGTGTCGCTCATCCCGAGCAGCAGCCGCGAGCCTGCCAGGCCGACGTAGGCGGGGGCGAAGGTCGAGTCTATCCCTACCGCCTTTACGTAGAAATCGATCGCCGCCTCGAGACCCTCGGACGTCCCCTTCGACTGCTCGTATCGACCGCGCAGGTAGGCCTCGTGTGCCTCGGGATCGACCGGCGTGATCGAGGCGAGGTAAGTTTGCTCTTCTGGCGTAAGCTCGCCTTGGATCTCCCGGGCGATGGCCTGCGCCACCTCGCTCTGCAGTGCGATGACGTCCCGGAGCTCCCGCTCGTAGCTGGTCGACCAGCGGTGAGTGTCCGTGGGGCCATGAACGAGCTGGACCGTGATCCTCACCCGGTCGCCAGCGCGGAGCACCGACCCCTCGACGATGCCCTGGACGTTCAGTTCCCGGGCGATCTCCGGGACCGACATGGTGGTGCCGGCGTAGCGCGTCACCGAGGTCCGTGAGACTACGCGCAGCGCTTCGATCCGGCTGAGCTCGTAGACCAGCGCCTCGTGCATCCCCGCCGCGAAGTACGCTTCCTGGCCGTCCTCAGAGAAATCCTCCAAGGGAAGGACGGCGAGGGAGAGGATGGGACCGGCGGCGTCCGCGGAGACGGGCACGGCAGCGCTCGGCGCGTACTCGGTGGACGCCTCCTCCGTCACCGTCCAGCGGACCACCCACCAGCCAACGGCGGCCACGGTGGCAAGGGTCAGCCCGAGAAAGGCGACGCGCGGCATGAACCTGCCGGGACGTCCTCGGCCGAGCGGCGCAGCCTCAATGTCGGGCGTCCTGCGGATGCCGTGGGGCGTGATCTCGTAGACCCAGGCCAAGGCGATGGCCAGAGGGAATCCCAGCAGAATCAGCACTACCATCAACCGCAGCCCCCATTCGGGAGCTTGGAAGGCCGGCAGGATAATCTCCCCGGTCTGAAGGAGGATGAAGGCCACGGCCGCGTAGGCGATGGCGACGCGCCCCACATGGCGCCGTCTCAGCTCAGCGATGAATGGTCCAACTCGCCAAGATCTCTCGTTCACGCTACACCTCTATCGCTGCGGGTACGCGGGTAATATGCCCGGGCATGCCAGGGGCATCAAGAAAGCCGCAGAGGCACCGGACCCTCCCTCCGATGTACCTCCCCATTTCTGGAGATGCGGCTCGGGTAGCGAACGTTGCGCGCGGCCGGTCGTATTGCCCACCGAACCGGGAGGAGCCATTGTATAGCCTCACGATGCCATCACCGTGCTGCGCTCTGGTCCGTACCCCCTGCCGCCGCAGGGGCCAGACACAGCAGGAGGGACGCCGGCATGGAATTCGAGACCCAAGCACAGAAGGAGTGCTACGAAAAGGTGGCCCCCTGGGTCACGGATCTCTTCGGCGGTTCCGTGCTTCGGAAACCCGACAAGCCGATACTCGGCGTGATGCACGGCTCGGCCTTCGCCCAGGTGGGTGTGTTCCCCTGGAGCGACGACGACGCGATCATTACCACCCGCGCCTACGTGGTGACCGGGGCTGAGTTGACGCCGGAGCTGATGCTCTTTCTGCTGGAGGAAAACGCGGGTATGCGCTTCGGCGCGTTCGGGGTAGACGACGAGGGCGACATCATCTTCGAGCACTCCATCGTCGGCTCCACCTGCGACCAGAAGGAGCTCGAATCGTCCGTGATCCACGTGGCGCGCACCGCCGACGACTACGACGACAAGATCGTCGCCCGCTGGGGCGGCGAGCGGGCGCTGGACCAAATACGGTGAGGTCGGTGGTCGGTTGGTCGGTTGGTCGGTAATCAGTATAAGATACCGGTGGCCTGAGGCGCCTCAGACCACCGGTTTTTGCATCCGAGTCGCTGATCACTGACTCACTGACTACCGACTACCGACTACCGACTACCGACTACCGATCACCGATCACCGACCACCGGCCTCAGTCCCCCGAATAGGCCGGCTCCAACTCCAGCCGTGTCTTCTTCCGCCGCACCAAGACCCGCAGGTCGCTGACCACGTACAGCGCCGACGGCAGGAGCAGCAGCGTCAGCAGCGTGCCGAGGATGAGCCCGAAGGCGACCGACACGGCCATAGGTGCCAGGAACTGACCCTGCTCGCTGCGCATCAGGATGATTGGTGCCAGGCCGCCGGCGGTAGTGATCGTGGTCAGGACGATGGGACGGAACCTTGACATGGCCGCCTCGTAGAGCGCCTGGCCTACGTCGACGCCCCTGGCGATCATCTTGTTGTAGCGGTCGACCAGCACCACGGAGTCGTTCACAATGATCCCGGCCAGCGCCACGATCCCCAAGAACGAGAGGATCGAGACCGGGATCCCGATGATGAAGTGGCCGATCACGGCGCCGATGATCCCCATTGGGATGAGGCCCATGATCAGCAGGGTCTGGATATACGACTTGAGCAGGAAGAGCAGAATCGTGAACATCGCCACCAGGGCGAGGGTCATGGTGTAGGTCATCGAGCCGACCATCTTCTGGACCTCTTCCTGTTGCCCGGTGCCCACCGCGCGACTGACCCCATCGACCTGCGACAGAACCCGGGGGACCACCTCGCGGTTGACCTCGGCCAGGACGACGCCCAGGTCGTTCTGCGCGTAGTCGAGGTCGGCGTAGACGGTGACGGCGCGCATACCGTCGTCGTGACGGATCCGCCGGATGCCCCGCTCGATCCGGTACTCGGCGACCTCCTGAAACGGCACGTACTCGCCGCTGGGCGTTCGCACCTTCAGGTTCTCGATCTGGGCGATCGAGACCCGATCCTCCTGCGGGAAGCGGACCCAAACTTTCACCTCGTCACGCCCCTTCTGCAGCCGCATCACCTCTTCGCCGTAGAAGCCCTGGCGCAGCTGCGAGGTCAGGTCGCGGACGGTGAAGCCAAGCGCCTGTCCCTTAGGCTTCAGCGTCACCACGAACTCGTTATTACCGAGCGGCGTGTCGTCGCGGATGTCCTTGACGCCGGCGATACCCCGCAGCTCATCCTTCAGCAGTTCCTTCGCCGCGATGAGCTGCTCGTAGTCGGTGCTCTGGAAGCGCACCGAGATCGGCGTACCGCCGAAGGAGAAGCCGCCGACGATGACGTTCTCCGCCTCCGGCACCGTTCCGATGTACTCGGCCAGCGCGTCGGAGAACTCGCCTACGGAGTATTGGCGTACGGCGGCGGATGGCAAAACGAAGAAGATGTTGATCGTGCCGCCGCCCATCCACGACGTGTAGTTCTGGATCGGGCTCTCCTGACCCTTGCCTGGGTGGTCCCACTCATCGGCGAATCGGAGTGATTCGTCGATCAACTGGCCGCGGATATCGTCCGCCACCTCGGCGGCGGTGCCCGCCGGCACCTCCACCTGGATGCGGGCGTAGGGCGGCTCGATCTGCGGGAAGAACTGCGCCCGCACGTGCTGCCCCTGGAACATCCCGGCGATCACCATGATCACGGCGATCACCGACGCCGATACCGCCCAGCGGTTGCTCAGGCAGAACCTCAGGGTCGGGGAATAGACCTTCTCCACCAAGCCCTGCAGGGCCGAGTTCACCTTTTCGCGGACCCCTGACAGGAAGCGGTGTGCGCTGGGGCGATTCTGGAGCGCCCGCGAATGTGATAGGTGCGCGGGCAGGATGATAAACGCCTCGATGAGCGAGAACGCCAGTGCGATTATGACCACCGCGGCGATCTGCCACACGTGCTTCCCGAGCATTCCGTAGAAGTAGAAGTACGGCACGAACGCCACCATCGTGGTGATGACCGAGATCGTCACCGGCTTGACGACGTCGAGCGTTCCGTCGATCGCCGCCTGCACCGGTTTCTTCCCGTACTTCTCGTACTGGGAGAAGATGCTCTCGCCGATGATGATCCCGTCGTCCACCAGGATGCCGATCACCATGATGATGCCGAACAGGCTCATCTCGTTGATCGTGATATCCAGCAACCAGAGGATGAAGAACATCCCCAGGAGCGAGAACGGGATGCCCAGCGCCACCCAGAAAGACAGCCGCACGTTGAGGAAGATGCCCAGCAGCGTGAGGACGAGGATGAGGCCGATGACCCCGTTGGTCGTCATCAGCGAGAGGCGCTGCTTGAGCTCGTCTGTATCCCTGATGAACGTATTGAACTTGACGAGTCCCGCGTACTTCGCCTCGTACTCCGCGGCCAGACGGTCGGTGATCTCGGTGACCTCGATCACGTCCTCGTTCGTGTTGTACATGACGTTGAAGCCAACGGAGGCGCGCCCGTTGTACTCCGCGTAGAACATGTTGTCCGGCCACTGCTCACGGACATCGGCGATGTCGGCGAGGCGGATCCGAGTACCGTCGATCGACGAGACGACCTCGATCGACTCGAACTCCGAGGCCTCGTATTTCCGGTTGTAGGAGCGGATAAGGATCTCCTCCTGGTCGGTGAGTACCGAGCCGGAGGAGATGTTGAGGTTCGAGTTGCGGACTGCTTGGGCGACCTCACCGATCGTCAGCCTGTAGCGACGCAGGTTCTCCGGCGACACCTCGATGGAGATCTCGCGCGGCGGCAGCCCCCACCAGCGGACTTCCGAGATCTTGCCCGTGGCGAGCAGATCATCACGGAACTCCTCGACGATCCGCTTCAGCGTGGTCAGGTCCTCCGGGCCGTAGATGCTGAGCATCACCGCCCGGTTCCACATCGTCTCCTGGAAGACGACCGGCTTCTCGGCCCCCGTCGGGTACGAGTTTATCGAGTTGACGGCGTTCCGGATGTTCTGGAGCGCCTTGTTCATATCGTACCCGGGGGTGATCTCCACGCTGAGCGAGGCGAACCCTTCCGAGGACCAGGAGTAGACTTTTGCGATCCCTTCGATCCCCCGCAGCGCCTCCTCGATCTTGATCGTGATCCCCTCTTCGACTTCCACGGCCGAGGCGCCCGGGTAGGGAACACTGATGTCGACCTCCTCGATCTCGAGCTTCGGGTTGAGCCGCCGCTCCAAGTTGAAGAGGGCGAACACACCCGCGAGCATCACCGCGAGCATGATCCAGTTGGTGACGACACGGTGCTTTATGAAGTAATGGATGAAGTTCCGCATCTTTCCGATCCCAGTGTTGCGCAGTCAGTCACTCGTGATCACCCGCCAGCCGCGACCTGCTCAGCGCCGCGCGGCTCGGCCGACTCCGGGTCGCTCTCAGCCTCTTCCGCCACCTCGCCGTTGAGCTCGGGCATATTTGTTGACCGGATGTCCATGCCGACCAACGGCTTCTGCAAGATGGTCGTGACAATGACGGTCTCCTGTGGGATGCTGTTCTTGACAACGGCGAGGTCGCCCTGGTAAGCGACCACCTCGAGCTGCTGGCGGCCGAGAGAGCCGTCCACATACGTGTAGACGTAGGCCTCCGGATCCAGCAGGTGCCGCGGCACGGGCGCCACATCGCGCAGCGTCCTGCCCTGGATGCTCACGTGCACGTAGCTCCCCGGTAGGAAGTTTGGGTTTAGGTCGGTGTTGGCAAAGGTGACGTAGACGTTGAGCGTCTGCGAGTTGCGATCAATCGTCGCCTCCTTGCGGGTGATGCGACCCGTCTTCGTCTCGTCACTCCCCTCGTCCGCGTAGATCGTCACCTGGGGAACCGTCGAGAAATCGAGCGACTGGCTCTCCTCCACGAGCAGCGGGACGGTCACCATGAGGTTCTTCGGGTCGGTCAGCGTGAAAAGGTGCTGGCCGGTCGACACGAAGCTGCCCTCGATGACCCCGTTCGAGCCGATATACCCGTCGAAGGGCGCGCGGATCGCGTACTTCGAGAGCAGGATCTCCTGGTTCCTCACCGCATAGTACTTCCCGATGATATTCTTCGTTGAGATCTTGATCTTCTCCTGCGCGTTCGTTATCTCCGGCAGCTCCGGAACCGATCTGTCTATATCCAGGCTGTTGAAGTAGTCGAACCAGCGCCGGTAGATCCTCGCATCATCGATCTGCAGCTCAGGAAGCACCGAGGCCACCGCGTTCAGGAAATCAGACCTCAGCGCGTAGAGGTCGTTCTCCACATCCCGCGAGTCCATTCTCAGGACCACCTCACCCTCGCGCACGAAGGTCCCGTCCTTCAGATCGTCTTTCGCGAACAGCACCTTGCCACTCGCCTCAGAGACGATGTCGAGCGTGCGCTCCGACTCGACCACCCCGTCACCCTCCACCTCGAGCGTCAAGTCGCCGAACGCCAGCCGCTCGGTCTCCACCGCCCGCGGCTCGGGGGTGACCTCGCGCCGGTTGCTCTGCCTCTGGGTCGAGCCCAAGCCGTTCATCGCTAGAGCGCCGACGAGCAGAATGGCGGGAACCGCAGTGGCCTTGAGGACCGTCTGTCTCTTCATGTTGAATCCGCCCCTTCGCGTTACAGGAGATCCGCCTGCCGCCAATGGTCTATGTATTGTCGATATAGTCCACGGACAGTCCATGGACAACGACGCCCGCGGCTGGACGCCGCACGGGCAGTCGCGGCGCCTAACTACCGCCCTTCTCACGCCTTACGGAATCCGGACGGATAGGTTTCAGCGCCGCAAACGCCGGAGGGTGACGGGGGGTTCCAAATGGAACTCCGGATCGCGCAACAGCGTTAACCTGCATACAGCCGGGGCCGGAGTGGGATTCGCCGGCCCTCTCAACCGTCTTAGGCTCGCTGCGCCGCGCCGGGGTACCGACGCCGCTTCAGCCCGAGGGTCGGCTTGGCCGGCGAGCTTACTGAAAGGAAGGTCACCGTGCCCTATATGCTCATCCGGCACAGAGTCGCCGACTTCGAGAAGTGGAAGCCCTTGTACGACGAGCACGGACCCATGCGACAAGCCGTCGGATCGTAGGGCGCGCACCTGTTCCGCAACGCCGACTCGCCTGACGAGGTTCTCATCCTCTTCGAGTGGGAGAGCCTGGATGGCGCTCGCCAGTTCGTCGCTTCGGAGGACCTGCGCGACAAGATGCAGGAAGCGGGCGTAGCCGATCGACCTGATTTCTTCTTTATGGACAAGGTGGATCAGTCGTCAGCCTGAGGCGGCGGCCCGGAGAAGCACCGCGAGGACAATAAACGCGTAAGCGCGCGACAGCGGGCGGCGTCAACGAGGGCAGCAACGACGCCGCCCGCACTCATTGGGACGTCGCCGCGCCTACAGGTGTAGAGGAGCTGATCGGGCGGACCGCCGAGCCAACAAGGAGAATCGTTAGCGAAAAAATGGGGCGACCTGGGAGCCAACCTTTGAAACCCCGCCGGAGTCTAATTACGTAGGGAGACTTGAGCCGGGAGGGACTGCGGATATACCTGCTGCCCTGGATCAACAGGAGGTCCAGGAATGGCAGCACAGTTGAACGATAGAGGCAGATCCGTCTCGACCGCCCACCACAAGACCGCCAACGAGAGGTTCAAGGAAAAGTGTAGCGCCCTCCTTTGGGGCGGCATGATCGTCGCCACGGTCGTGCATTTCGGCGTCCTGCGGTTTTTCCCGACGCTGAGCGCGGCGGATGTGGCGTTTGGGTTGACGGAGTTCGAGGCGATCGAGCTGCCTCCCGAGATCGATATCCCGCCGCCACCGGATCAGATCCCACGGCCGGCGGTTCCCGTCATGGCCGCCACGGAACTTCAAGAGGATGTGACGATCGCGCCCACGACTTTCGAGGAGAACCCGATCGACAACCTGCCACCACCGCCCTCCGACACGGAGCGTCTGATTGATCGTCCGGTGTTCACACCGTACACGGTCGCGCCCAGGTTGCTCGATCCGCGGCGCGCGTCACGAATCGTCACGCAGAAGTATCCGCGGATAATGCAGCAGGCGCGGATCGGCGGGATCGTGAAGATCTGGGCGTTCATAGATGCGGCAGGTGCCGTGAGGAAGTGCGTGGTTAGTGAGTCCTCGGGTTACGAGGAACTCGACGCTGCGGCCATCGCGGCGATGGCGGATT
Source organism: Gemmatimonadota bacterium (assembly GCA_020344215.1). Taxonomy (GTDB): domain Bacteria; phylum Gemmatimonadota; class Gemmatimonadetes; order Palauibacterales; family KS3-K002. The sequence continues at coordinate 1,932,018 of CP070815.1, read as the reverse complement.
TCGAGTTCGAGCCAGCCCTGCACTACGACAAGCGGGTAGCGGTCTGGATCGAGATGCCTATCACGTTCGAAGTAGTGGACGTCAACATGTAGGAGACCCGCGCTGAAGGAGATATGTCATGTCGTCATTGAAGATATTCGCTTCGACCACGCTTTTCCTGGCAGCGACCGGGTTGCTGACCGCATCGGCGCCCTACTTGTTGACGGCCGACGGGATGATGCACAAGTCTCCTGTGGTTGCGATGATGGCCTACTCACAGTTGACGGTGGGTGACCGGTTCGCCAGCGTCGGCGCGTTCGGCACTGCGGTAGAGGCGTACAGGGTGGCAGCGGATCTGACGCGCACCCAGGAGAAGCTGCCTGTCGACGAGATCCGGCGCATTGCTAACGCGCAGTACTATGCCGCGGACTACCGTGGCGCGGCGCGCACACTCGATCAACTGACCGAGGAAGCGGCAATCCACGGCGACGTTGTGGCGGAGTTCTGGGCGACGGTGGACGCCGCCCGTATGGCGTCCCTAGGCGGCGCCGAGGGCTTCGCACGCTGGTACACGATCCGGGCCCAGCGGCTACTCGAGTCACCTGACCTCGACGATGAGACACGTGGGGAGATGAAGCGGAAACTGGCCGAGGCAAACCTGACAGTGTTCGCCCCTCACCTATCCTCCTGGTAAGATCCTGGTACCGGTGTCACCGAGGGCGCGGCAGCCCGGTGAAGGGCGAGGGGCGCCGCGCCCTCTGCTGTAGACCCTACTTGTGCTTCGCGATACGGGTGCTGAGAAAACGACGAGGCGGCCGATCACTCGGCCGCCTCTATACCCGCATCCACAGCCGCCGGGCGCGACTCGGACCTACATGGCTGGCGGCCCCTTAGGGGGTGCGGCGCCAACCGCAGAGCCACCGGAAAAAGTCTTGACGAGATCCACGGCCAGGACGAGCATCGCCAACGAGCCGAGGATCGCCGGGATGAAGTACACGTTGTTGTAGTTAACGCCGGCAAACCAGGTGCCGAACACCGGTGTGCCCAGCCAGGCCCCGACCCAGGCGACCACCAGCTTGCCGAAGAAGGACGCCAGTCCCGCGACCACGTAGAACTTCAGGACGTAGTGCAAGATGAAAGAGACGATCACGGCGATTACCAGCAGGATAAGGAAACTGATGAAATCCATTCCACCGCTCCTTTCGTTGTCCCTCCACGACGCAGGAGAGCGACGCTCCCCGCGCCGATTGACTGGAGCACATCGGTGGGCAAGCCGGCCCGGCAGCGGGAGCAGAGATCTCAACCCTCGCCAACCTACACGCCCTGTTTGTGGTGTGTACAGACAATAGGGGCCCGAGTCGACGCGGTCAATAAGCAGCGACGATACCGATAACCCGGTCGCGCGGCGGCCCGGTGAGGGGCGACGGGCGCCGCGCCCGCACAACGTCTATTCCGCTTGCAGCGCGACGACCGGATTCACCCTGAGCGCCCGCCATGCCGGGATCAGGCAAGCAACCAGCGCAACCAGTGCAAAGAGGGCGCTCACAGACACGAACGTCGCCGGATCGGTGGGCGCGGTTTCGAACAGCATCCCTTCCAACACTCGCGTCAATCCGAAGGCGGCGGCGAGTCCAACGGCGAGCCCCAGGGCCACGAGGACGATGCCGCGCTTGACGACCAGTTCCAGAATGGCGCCGTTGCCGGCGCCCAGCGCCACCCGCACACCGATCTCGTGGCGGCGCCGGGTGACATAGTACGCGAGGACGCTGTAAAGTCCGGTGGCCGCCAGGAGGACTGCGACGCCGGCGAACCCGGCGAGCAGAGCCGCCAGCACCCGGTAACTGTTCACGGAGCTCGCCATAACCTCGTCCATCGTCGTGACCCGGGCGATCGCGATGTCACGGTCCAGGCTCCAGACGGCCTCCCGCAACGCCCCAGCGACCGACCCGGGCTCACCGGCGGTCCGCACTGCGACGCGCATCGAGGAATACGGTATCTGGTAGTAGGAGGCGTAGACGACCGGTGTTGGCTGGTTGTCGAGCGAGAACAGGTGAACGTCCTCCACCACACCCACGACCTCGAAGGTCACCGGTGCGCCGAGGTCTACGACCACCTGGCGGCCGAGCGGATTCTCATCCGGCCACAGCCGCTCGACGACCGCCTGGCTGACAACAGCAACGAGTGGTGAACCGGCCGCGTCAGTTGCTTCGATCCCCCGCCCTGCCAGCAGCGGTATGTCCATGGTCTGGAAATAGCCTTCCATCACGACCCGGAAGGGGGCACCCTGCCGGTCAGCAGGGTCGAGCGGTGGATTATCAGCGGCGTAGTAGGTGAGCCAGTTGCCGGGGTCGCGGATCGGCAGCCGATCGGCCAGTGTCACACCCTCCACTCCGGGGATCGCCTGTATCCGCTCCTGCAGGCCGGAGTAGAACTGGATGCGCCGCTCCAGCTCCCCGTACTCCGTGCCGGGCAGCTGCATCTCGGCGGTGAGCAGCTTGCCTGGCCGGAAGCCGGGATCGACGCCGGTGACGCTTGCGAAGCTGCGCATCAGCAGACCGGCGCCGATGAGCAGCATGATCGAGATCGCCACCTGAGCGACGACGAGCCCGCTACGGAACCTCGCGCCGCCGGCATCGGTAGTCCGGGCTCCGGACTTGAGGTCTTCCACAACCTCGCGTCGCGAGGCGCGAAGCGCCGGTGCAGCGCCGAACAGCAAACCCGTGGCCAGCGAGAGGAGCAGCGCGAAGCCGAGCGCCGAGCCCGACAGCTCGGCGCTCAGGGCGTTGGGTAGCCCCAAAGACACCGGTCGGACAAGCAAGTCCTGGAACCAGCCGGCCAGCAAAGTGCCCAGCACTCCGGCGACGACGGCCAGCACCAGGCTCTCGGTCAGCAACTGGCGCAGCAGCCGCGAGCCGGAGGCGCCCAACGCCGCGCGCAGCGACAGCTCAGCGCGCCGGGCCGAGCCGCGAGCGAGAAGCAGGCCGGCCACGTTGCCGCAGGCGATGAGGAGAACAAGAGCGACAGCGCCCATCAGCAGCAAGAGGCTGTCCCGGTAGCTCTCGACCACTGCCCCCCGCAGGTCGGTGAGGAGCAGCGCCTTCCCCGTGTTCGAGTCGGGGTACTCGGCCTCGAGCTGTGCGGAGATGACGTCCACTTCGACCTGTGCCTGCTCAATGTCCACACCCGGCTTCAGCCGGCCGACGAGCAGCCAGTTGTGCCACCGCCGATACTGAGTGTAAGGCGAGTCGGGGCGCATCGGGCGCCAGAACTCCGCGTCGAATCCGATCCGGAAGCCGGCCGGCATGACGCCGACAATCGTGCAGGGATAGCCGTCGACCGTCAGCGTGCGGCCCACCGCATCGGGCGAGCCGCCGAACCGCCGCTGCCAGTACCCGTGGCTGATGATCACCGCGTCGGGCCCACCCTCCGATGCCTCTTCGGCTGCGAAGTGCCGACCGAGCTGCGGGTTGACCCCGAGGGTCCGGAACAGGTCCACGGTCACTAGAATGCCGGCGATCCGTTCCGGCTCGGCGATACCGGTGATCGCGTAGCTGTTGGTGAACCCGACATAGGCATCGAGCGACACGAAGGATCGGCTCATGTCCCGGTAGTCCCAGTAGTCCTGCGCTGAGACCAACGGGCCGACGTTCCCATTGTACGTGGCCCGACCCAGCACCAGCCGCTCGGGTTCCGGGAACGACACCGGGCGGAGCAACGCCGAGTCGACGATGCTGAACATCGCGACGTTCGCCCCGATCCCGACGGCGAGAATCAAGACGACCACCAAGGCAAAGCCGGGCGCCTTCAACTGCGACCGAAGGGCGAAGCGGATATCCTGCCAGACGCCACTCATCGACAACCCTCCTCGGGGAGCGGTGGACATTCGAAACCGCGTCATGTCGGGGCAAGGGTCGTGCCCGGCCGGCGCCCCCGTCGTCGACCGTGTAACCATTTGCAATAGAAACAGATGCGGCATCCGCCGGCGCGACTGACGCCCGGCGCGGGGCTCGTGACCGGGCCGCGACTGTCCGCTCACGGACGGCCGTGTGCCGCGACCGAACACCCCCGCGCCGTTCCGTATGCGAACGCCGGCGTGTCAGATGCGAACGCCAGCGACGCACAGACCAGGCAGCGATCCTGCACAAACTCGTTGAGTTCACAGGTGGGCTGGGCCTGACCACAGTGGCACACGGCCTGCAATCCGTGATGGTGTCGCCGGTGCGAACCAACAGGGAGGTGCTTAGTGATGCCGTGGCTCTGGGACTATCGAGCGTTCCGAATGTTGGAGCTGGCGGTCGCGCTCCTGGCGATCGCGGTAGCGCTGGTCACCCCGGCCTGATGGTGTGGGGTGATCGTGGTCGAGGCGGCGTTCTGCACTACGCGCGTATCGTCCCTGGCTGCTTCGCATCCTGCTAGACGACGAAGCGCCGGCTACGTGTGGCTGGAGCACTTGTTGGTCTGGCAAAGACTCTGAGCCCGTGTGGCACTCGCAGGCGGGCGATCAATGGAGCGCCATGCCGCAGCCTCGCAACCGGTGCTCGGCGACCTGCACTTCCACCGTCGTCTCGTACGACACGTCCGCCATCGTATCCTGGCAGCGCTTGCCGCTGAGCCGGATCACGATCTCCGTGCCGTCTACGTTTGCCCGGTACGTGGTCCGGCGTTCCTCACGCTCTTCCAGTGGTTCGGGGGTCGGGAACTGGTAGCGGTCCTGGCCGTAGTTCATCTCTCCTCAGCTTAGCGGGGCTGGAAGAGCCCGACGCTTGGATGCCGGCAGGCCGGGACGGGCGCGGCGAGTTCTCAGTCTTGCTCGCGGAAGCAGGGGATCCGGTCGACGACGCCGCGCAGGCCCTCCAGCGTGACGAGCCGGTGGGTGGGCTCCTGATCGTACTCGATCCTCGTGGCCAGCAGGAGCTCGCGGCCCTCTCTAAGGCCGTCGACGAACGTCCTCGCCTTGTCACCGAACAGGTAATAGGTGGGCCGGGCACGGTAGTCGGCGGACATCATCCACTTGGACTCAACCCGCTCACCATCGTCCATACGGTGCTCGACGGTCTTCTCGCGCCACCTGTTGGGTGTGTCGGTCGAGCGGACCCCGGGAAGCCAGGCGAAGGTGGGTCCTCTGTCGGAGCAGTAGACGTGCGCGCCGCTGGGCAGATCGCTTGTCCACTCGGGGTCGAAGTAACTGCCGACCAGGTTCACCTCGTAAGCGCTCTGGTCGGTCACGCACTCCAGGACCCACCGCTGATCCTGGAGCCCCTCTTCTCTGGTCTCGCAGGCCGCCTCGTCGTCACCGCAACTCAGAAGAGTCGTAAGAGAGGCGACAGTGATCAGGAGTGCCGTTCGTCTCACGTCCTTCCCTTCGCGATTATTCCGATCTGAGGCTCTCCACCGGATCGACCCGCGTGGCCCGCCAGGCGGGCAAAGCCGCGGCCGCCAGCGCGACGACCGCCAGACAGACACTTGTGGCGAGGAACGTCAGCGGGTCTAGTGGCTCGACGCCGAACAGCACGCCGCGCGCCAGCCGCGTGGTCGCGGCGGCGCCGGCGAGTCCCAGCACCAGACCGATGCCGGCGAGCGTCATGCCGTAGCGGAGCACCCAGCGCAGCAGGCGCGCGCTATCGGCCCCCAGCGCCATGCGGACGCCCACTTCGTGGGTGCGCCGGCCGACCAGCTGCGACAGTACGCCATAGAGCCCCAGCGCGGCAAGCAGCAGCGCCACGCCGGCGAAGGCGCCCAGCAACAGCGTCCGAAAGCGGTTCTGCACCAGGGACGCTGAGACCACCGAAGTCATCGTCCTGAGGTTGGAGATGGGCACTTCCGGGTCCACACTCCAGATCGCGGCGCGTAACGCCGACGCCAGGGTCGTCGGGTCGCGTTGGGTTCGGACGACCAGGTTCATGGTGCCCGGCCCGTTTTGGGTGAGCGACCAGTACATGGTGGCCCGCGTGTCTGTCCCCAGCGGGCCCAGCCGCACGTCGCCCACCACTCCAACGACCTGAAAGTAGACCGGCGGATCCACGGGGAACACGACTTGTCGGCCGACCGGATCGAGGCCCGGGAAGAATTCCTCGGCCATCCGCCGGCTGATGACCATGACCAGTTGCCCGTCGGGGACGTCACTCTGCAAGAAAGTCCGCCCGCTGAGGAGCGGGATGCCCATCGCCCCGAAGTACCCGGGATCCACCACGCGCCGCGTTGCACCCCGTCGATCCGCTGGGGTGGCCGGCGGCTGCCCCTCGGCGTGCACGTAATTCCAGGGGCCGAAGCCACTGATAACCGGTAGATTGGTGATCGCGCCCGCCGCCTTGACACCCGGCAGCGCCCGGATGCGCTCCAGCGCCGCATCATAGAACAGCTGAGGCGGCCGCTCGGGCCCGTAAGTTCGCGGCAGGCGGACCTGCGCGGTTATGACCCCCTGCGGCTCGAAGCCCAGCTCCTGCTGCTGAAGCCGAAGGAAGCTACGGATCAGCAATCCGGAGCCGACCAGCAGCATGAGCGAGAGCGCCACCTGGCCCACCACCAGCATGTTCTGCGCGCCCAGGCCGCCGGGGCGCCGCTGGCCGCGGTGCCCCTCCTTGAGCGATTGAACCAGATCGAGCCGCGGCGCCTGGAACGCCGGGGCGAGCCCGAACAGCAGCCCGGTAGCCACCGAGATCAGAAGCGTGAAGAGCAGCGCCGTGCCGTCGACGCCAATACCGGCGAGGCGCGGCAGCGAGCCGGCACCCAGGTCGCGCAGCGCCTCCAGCGCGCCATAGGCGAGGGCCACGCCGAGGACGCCACCGCTGAGCGCCAGCACCACGCTCTCGGTGAGCACCTGTCGGGCAATCCGCCCCCGAGACGCGCCCAACGCAACGCGCACCGCGACTTCGCCCTCGCGTCCCGCGGCCCGGGCGAGCAGCAGCGCCGCGACGTTGGCGCAGGCGACGAGCAGCACCAGGCCCACGGCGCCGAGCAGCAGCCAGAGCACCCCGCGCACGCCGCCGACGAACACGTCGTGCAGCCAGACCAACGACACGCTCCAGCCCTGTTTCACATCGGGATACGCCTCGGCGATCCCGGCAGCGATGGCGACCATCTCCGCCTCCGCCCGCTCCAGCGTTACCCCGGGGTTCAGCCGGCCGAAGAGCAGGAAGTTGTTGTTGCCTCGACCCTGGGCCGCCGGGTCCGTCATTCGCATCGGCCGCCAGAGCTGGGCCCAGGAGGGGAAGGCGAAGCCGGCCGGCATCACACCGACGACCTCGTAGGGATTCTCGTCCAGGACCAGCACTTGGCCGATGATATTCGGGTCGCCGCCGAACAGGCTCTGCCACAGCCCGTAGCCCAGGACTATCGGCTCGCCGCCGCCCGGCTGCTCATCCTCGACCAGGAAGCCGCGGCCGATCACCGGATCCACCCGCAGGGCGCGGAACATGTTCCACGTCGCCTGCGTCCCCAGCACGACCTCCGGCTCGTCACCCCCGGTGATCACGTAGCGCTCGGGGAAGGTGTAATAGGCAGCGAGCTCCTCGAAGGCGGTGTTGCTCGCCCGGTAGTCCACGTAGTCCACCGCCGAGATCGTGTTTCTACTCCCCGTGGGCGTGCGGCCCCACATCCAGACCAGGCGGTCGGCCTCCGGGTACGGCAGCGGCTCGAGCAGCACCGAGTCGACGACGCTGAACATCGCCGCGTTGGCGCCGAGCCCGACGCCGAGGATCAGAACTACGATCAGCGAGAAGAGCGGGCGCCGCACCAAGGAACGGAAGGCGAAGCGCAGATCGGACAGAGTAGAGGCAAGCATGGACCACTCTCCGGGTGACGCACACGCGGTTTGCACGCGGCACGAGGGCGCGGCGTTGTGGGGCTACCGCCACTACGAGCACGGCGACGGAGCGGTTCCCGCTCCCCGTCCACCCGCTTGGACACATGATCGCTCTGTGGGGTTGCGCCGAGCGCGCCACCCACTTCGAGGCCACCCACAAGAGGCAAGCCCGGAGGGTGTCCTCCGGGCCTTCGCGTAGCGGAAACACTGGATGTCGAACGGAGAATCAGTTGGCCGGTGTCACCTGCGAGCTGACTGGTATCCACCGCGTGAACCACTCGACGTTACGTGACATGAGGTCGCGGCGGTGGCGCGGGCTGCGAACGCCGTGCGGCTCGCCAGGATAGACCACGAGCGTCACCGGTGCCTTACCGATCGTCTTGACGGCCTCGAAGAACTGGATGCTCTGCTCCGCCGGCACGCGCTCATCTTGCTCGCCTACCTGTATCAGGAGCGGGGTCGTCACCCGCGTGACGTTGCGGTAGGCGGAGCGCTCCTCGTACAGCTCGAAGTCCTCCCACGGCTTTGGACCGAGGTACGTGTGATAGAACTCCGGGATATCCGTCTGCGAGTACATCGAGACGAGATCGTTGGCGCCGGCCCCGGCGCTCGCGGCCGCATACCGATCGGTCTGCGTGATCCCCCAGTAGGTGTGATGGCCGCCGAAGCTCCAGCCCATGATCCCCAGCCTCCCCGCATCGGCGATCCCGGTCTCGATCAGGTAGTCGATTCCCGAGTCGATGTCGATCCAGTCGCGGCCCGAGATGTCCCCGCGATTGAGACCGCGGAACCGCTCGCCGTATCCGGTCGAGCCCCGATAGTTGGGCTGCAGGATGGCATAGCCGAGGCCGGCGAACACCTGGACCGGGTAGGCTCCGCGGGCTGCAGTGAAGCGATCGCTCGAGACCCCTGCCGGGCCGCCGTGAATGACCAGCAGCACGGGCACTCGGTCACCCTCGCCGTATCCCACCGGCAGGGTGAGCACGCCTTCGATCTGCTCGCCGTCGGCAGCGGAGGGCCAGCTGACGATGCGATGCTCGCCCAATGCGAAGCCGGCGACCTGCGGATTGACCTCAGTGAGGCGCCGCGGCCGCCAGCTGCGGCTCGACGACACGAAGACATCGGGCGGCGTGGATGGGCCTTCCGCGATGAACGCCAGCCTGCTGCCGTCACGCGAGGCCGAGAAGCTGCGGAGGTATAGACGATCGTCGCTCAGCAGCTCCGCATCTCCCTGAGGCCCGCCGTCTCTCAGGCGAATGCGATAGAGGCGCCGGCCGGTTCTATACGAGGCGTCGACCAGCAGTTCGCGCTCCCCGGCGCGGACGAACCGTGCGTGCTCGTCCAGGTTCGCCGTCAGCGAGACCGGCTCGCCGCCTGATTCCGGTACGCACCACAGCTCGTAGTTGAAGGTGCCGAGCTCGTGCCCGCTTCCGGCGACGATCAAACCCAGCTCCGCCGTCCACTCGACGACCCCTTCCCCGCCCGGCATCCGGGTCACGCGCCGCACTTCTCCACCGGGCTTGTCTTGGACGAAGACGTCGCCGTGCGGGTAGGTCCTGAGTATCGGCGACGGCCTGGCGTCCCACGCCAGCGCCCTGGAGTCCGGTGCCCAGACGAACCCGCTCACGTGCAGCGTGTCCGGCGAGCTCTGCTCCACCGCGCCGGCCCGGCGGTCTTCGTCCAAGGGTGCGACCCACAAGTGCGAGTAGGCTGTCGCGTAGGAGCTGTCCCAAACGATCGGTTCTCCGCGAAGCTTCTCCAGCTCCTCATCCTCTTCCCGCTTTTCGGCCGAGGCGGTGAAAGCGATCCATCCGCCGTCCGGCGCGATTCGGAACGAGTTCACGCCGGTCTCCCAATCGGTTACGACCCACGCCTCGCCGCCGTTCGGCGCGATCCCATACACCTGCGTCTTCCCATCGCGGTTGGACAAGAAGGCCAACCAGCTGCCGTCGGGCGCCCACTCGGGTGAGCTATCGCGCTTTGGGCCACGGGTGAGCTGGAAAGGCGAGCCGCCGTCCGTCGAGACGATCCAGATGTCGGAGTTCGAAGCGTTCTCGTCGAAGTCGATCTCGGTGACGACGTATGCGACCCAGCCGCCATCGGGACTGATCCGCGGGTCGCCGACGCTCCTGAGCTCGAGCACGTCTTCGACGGTCATCGGCCGTGGCCCCTCTTGAGCCAGCGCAGAACCCTCGACTCCGACCCAGATGATCGCTAGCAGGAATAGCTGGCAGAGGTGCATGAATTGAACCTCCCTAATTCGTAGTCGCTGCACCGCAAGAAGCCCCGCTCGGCCCCCGGGGGCCGAGCGGGAAAATGGTTTATCGGAGTTTCATCACTCAGTCGAGCTCCGCAACCACCGCGCCCAGGTCCTGCTCACCGAGCATCCGGTTGAACGCGGAGAGGTCGGTGTCCAGCACCTCTTCGACCGCCTGCTGGTTGGACTGGAGCCGCTCCTTCAGAAGCGTGTGCACCTCCCGCGCCTGGTCGGTGGGCGGGAAGTCCCCGACCTCCACCGCGCCCGCCAGGTAGGCGATTCTGCCAGCCAGCATCGTGGGCCAGCGGATCCGGTCCTGGCCCGTGCCCGTGAGCCTCAGCTGGATCAGATTCTCCTCAACGCCGATGAGCTTCGCATCGATGTCGTCCGCCGCTTCAACGACTTCGTCCAAGTCGCCCTTGTCCTCCAGGACCGCGCGGAGATCATAGAGCTGCCTGCGGATCCACTCGATCCGGTTGATCAGCTCGGAGGCGGCGTTCATGTCGTCGCGCAGCTCCATCAGCATCGCGGTCTGAGCCCGGATGTCCGCCTCGGTCCCCTCCGAGTTCGGATCCTTTATGACATCGAGCTGCCGGGTGTACTCGCGGCCGTCTACCTCGAGGGTTACGGTGTAGGTGCCCGGAGGCGCGAGCACCCGGATCCGGCCGACGGGCGCCGCTCGCCAGCGCTCTTCACCCAGGTCGACCCAGTCGGCGTGGAGAGGCTTCGTCCGCAGCTTGATCACTTCCGTCGGCTCGTAACGCAGGTCCCACCAGATCCGGTTGATCCCGACTTCCTTCGTCCCGTCCAAGGTGCGGACCGTGTCGCCGGCTGTGTCGAAGATATGGATCTTCACGTCAGCTTCGGGGGCCGAGCCGAGCCAGTAGTTGATCGACGCACCGTAGGGCGGGTTCTCGCCGGCCGACGGGTCGGTCCAGAAGACCATGGGCTCGGTGATATCTTGGAAGCGATAGGCCTGCCGCGGCTCGAACAGGTGCGCGTCGGACCCGGCGACCTCAGGCGTGAGCTGCTGGAGCGGAGTCACGTCGTCGAGGATCCAGAAGCCGCGGCCGTAGGTCCCCACGACCAGATCGTTGAAGTGCTCCTGAACCACGATCCAGTACATCGGGGCCGGCGGCAGGTTCATCCTTAGTGGTTGCCAGTTGTCGCCGTCGTCGAACGAGACGTAGAGCGCGTTCTCGGTCCCGAGGTAGAGGAGCCCGGGCCGCACCGGGTCCTCGCGGATGTTGCGGGCGTAGCTCAGCGGGCCGCGCGGGATACCGTCGGTGATCCTGGTCCAATGCCTGCCGAAATCCTCCGTCTTGTAGACATAGGGATCGAAGTTCCCCACCTGGTGGAAATCGACTGTGATGTATGCTTTCCCTGCGTCCCACTTCGACGCGTCGATGTTCCGCACCACGCCCAGGGGCGGCAGGTCCGGGATGTGCCTGGTCACGTCCGTCCACGTGGCACCACCGTCGCGGCTGACGTGCACGAGGCCGTCGTTGCTGCCGGCCCAGAACACGCCCTGCTGCACCGGCGACTCATCGAAGGCGTAGATCACGCAGCAGTACTCGACACCGATGTTGTCCGGGGTGAGGCCGCCGGAGATCCCCATCTTCGTCGTGTCGTTGGTGGTCAGGTCGGGGCTCACGACCTCCCAGCTCTGTCCGCCGTTCGTCGTCCGGTGCACGTGCTGGCTGGTGACGTAGACGGTGTTGTTGTCGTGTGGCGAGATGAGCAGCGGGAAGGTCCACTGGAAGCGGTACCTCAGCCCCTCGGCCGGCCAGCCGCCGGTGCTCTCCGGCCAGACCTCGACGTCCCGGTACTGCCGCGTCCGCTCGTCGTAGCGGACGACGATGCCGCCACGCGCCCCGGCACCGGAAGCGCTGGACCAGATGATGTTCGGGTCGACCGGGTCCGGGGTGGCGAAGCCGCTTTCGCCGCCGCCAACCGAGTGCCACATCCCCCGCGGGATCATACTGAAGAACCCGCCGATCCGGCTGTTGCTTGGCCCGCGGACCGATGGGCCGTCCTGCCGGTTGCCGTACACGTAGTAGGGGATGTTGTTATCCACGGTCACGTGGTACATCTGGGCCACCGGCAACTGGACCCGGAGCCAGGAGCGGCCCCGGTTCTCGGAGATGGAGACGCCACCGTCGTGGGCCACGATCATCCGGTCCGCGTTCGTCGGGTCGATCCACATGTCATGGTGGTCGTAGCCCGGCACGGCATTGAGCTCATCGAAGCCGATCAACTCCGACGTCCGGCCGCCGTCCTTGGTCACGCTATAGGACGCCGCCAGGAAGTAGGCCTCGTCCGGGTCGTCGGGCGCGACGGCGCAGCGGGTGTAGTAGGGCTGCCGGCCAGCTAGGTCGCGGTCGTGGGTGACCAGCTGCCAGTTCTCACCCCCGTCGTCCGAGCGCCAGAGCTCGCCGCTCTCCGTCGGCTCGCCGTGCCAGGGCACACCGTCCCCGGTCTCGATCAGAGCGTAAATCCTGTTCGGGTCCTCCGGCGTCATGCAGAGGGCGATCTTCCCGACCGGCAGCTTCGGCAGCCCGTGACCCTCCAGGCGGGTCCAGCTGTCGCCGCCGTCCCGCGAGACATGGAGCCCACTACCCGGTCCGCCGCTCTCACGCCCCCAGGTCTTGATGTCGATCTGCCACATCCCGGCGAAGAGGATGCGCGGGTTGTTTGGGGCCATGACCAGGTCCGAGGCCCCGGTGTTCTCGTCCACGAACAGCACCCGCTGCCAGGTGGCACCGCCGTCCCTCGTGCGGTACACACCCCGATCCTGCTGCGGGCTGTAGCCGTGCCCGACGGCCGCGGCGTAGACGATGTCAGGGTTGCCGGGATGGATCAGGATGCGGGCGATGCGGCCCGTGTTGTCGAGCCCCCTGTGCTCCCAAGTCGCGCCACCATCGGTCGACTTGTAGACGCCGTTCCCGATGGAGACGTTCGAGCGGATGAACGGCTCGCCGGTCCCGGCCCAGACGATCTGTTGGTCGGACGGCGCCACGGCCAGCGCTCCGATGGCGTGGACGTCCTGATCGTCGAAGATGGGCTCCCAGTTGAGCCCGGCGTCTACGGTCTTCCAGATTCCCCCCGAAGCGGCCCCGACGTAGTAGATGGTGCGGTCGCCGGGGATCCCCGCCACAGCGACGGTGCGGTTCCCCTCTGGACCGATGTGCCGGTAGCGGATCTGCTCGTAGCGCTCCGGTGAGATCTGCTGCGCGAAGCCCACTCCCGGTAGAGCGAGGGTGAGCGAGAAGATCGCCAGGACGATCCCGGCGGAACCGAAACGACGTCCGGCAGGTCTGGCCATGGTGACGGCTCCTGGCTGTAGATGGTAGAAGCGGGCAGCCGCCCAGGCGACCGGAGCGGTGCCGGGCGGTAAACAGGTCAGAGCTGTCCTCAGAGCTGCGGCATCAATAGCACGGGCGCGAGACGGCGGCAAGGATGGCGCTTCGAGATAATGCGGGTTCCCTCGGGTCGCTGGACGCAGCGACGCGCGTTTCGTGAGGAGAGCCCGCAAACCACGCGGACGGTATCAGGCAGGCCGGATCTCGAACGGCTCACCGCCCTCCCCGCGGTAGACCGAGAAGCCCCGGCGATCCAGCGTGTACACGACGAAGGTGCGCATCTCTTCGGCCAGAGCGACGAGGGTGGCATCGGCGAAGTCGGCAGGCAGGTCGGCGTAACGCTGCATCACCGCCTTGCAGCGGGCCAACGATTCGCGAGAAGACGGGACCAGCACGGCACCGCCGCGAATAACGAACTCCAAGCACACAGCGGGGCCACCGGCCAGCCGACTCAAGAGGTAGACTGCCTCGGTGAGCACGGCCTCCGTGCTGAGCAGCGTTCCCCGGAAGTCACGGATCGCTTCAACCGAAACCTCGTGGGCGGCATCGTCCCGGTGAAGGAACGCGACGAGAACGCCAGTGTCGAGGAGCGCCAGCTCACCGGCCAAGGAACAGATCCTTCAGGTAGTCGCGGTGGCGCGCACCGAGGTCCGGCGGCCCGCCGTAGACCGCCCCCTTGAGGTCCCGCACCCGGTCGAACGGGATCTCCCCAGGCACGCCGGGCGGTCGGTCTAGGAAAGCCCGAATCGCATCCCGTATCAGTTGCGAGCGCCTCACACCCCGCTCCTCCGCAAGCTGGTCAAGCCGCTCAACCAGCTCGCTAGGTAACCTGACCGTGACTTGACCTTCCATATCCGCTCCTCGCCCCGATGGATCTGTAGGCGCAATGCACTACAAATGTAATGCGGTGTAGTGCGGCGCGCCAGCGGGCCGCCCGCTCGACCTCAGGCGGCCAGCAACCCGAATTGCCCCGTCACGGCGGAAGCCTCATCTTATAGCCCGCCAACGCGGACAGGGCCCACAACCGACAGAGTACCCGCACTCAAGTGAACACGGGCGACACACCTTCCGGTCCTCGCTCCGCCCCCGCCGAGCGCCGACGCGCTGGCCCCGGGCGGTGGATCGTGCTAATCGCAGCGCCGGTCGTGCTGGCTGGTGCCGTCCTCGTGGTCTGGCACCCGTGGCGCCAGGACGATCCGCTCGCCGCATTCGCGAATCTCCGGTTCATCGACTCGGTCGCCGTGCTGCCGATAGAGAACCGCACGGGCGATCCGGCCATGGAACATCTCTGTGCCGGTGTCACGGATGAGATCGTCGCGCGGCTCAAGCGGCTGGGCTCGATCAAGGCGAGCGATCCTTACTCGGTGGAGCGGTTGCTCGCGCTGGAGCTGACGGCGCGCCAGCTTGCCGATTCGCTGGGGGTGGAGAAGCTGGTCTCCGGAGCGCTGTATGCGACGGCGGACGGGATACGCCTGAACATGCGCGTGTCGAACGGTGGCACGGGAGAAGCGCTGTCGACCTGGCGTTATGAGTGGGTGGCCGACCACCGCTTCGAGACGGCGCTGAACCTCGCCCAGTCGTTCGTCGACGACTACGTGGACGCGATCCCGCTGGTGACGGTGCCGGCCGGCGGTCCGAGCGTCGCGCATAGCGTCGGCCACGAAGCTTATCTCATCGGTCGGGCGGCGCTGGGCCGGCGCACGGCGGCGGGCCTGGCCCGGGCGCGCGTCGCGTTCGGCGAAGCGCTGGCATTGGATTCGGCGTACGCCGACGCGTACGCCGGGCTCTCCAACGTCTACGCCCTGTCGCTCGCCTATCGCTACCGGATCGGGGTCGATGGCAACGGTTATCGCGCCGCCGGGCTGGCGCTGATCATGGCGAACCGCGCCATCGCACTCGACCCGGAGCTGGCCAGCGGCTTCACCGCGCGCGGATATCTAGCGAGCCGTTCCTTTGCACCGGTCGAGCAGGTCGCCTCAGACTGCCGGCGCGCCATCGACCTCGAGCCAAGCGCCGCCGACGTGCTGAGCTGGTGCGCCCGCGTCTTGGGCCAGCGAGGCGATGTCGACGCTGCTTGGCGCGCGGCCGAGCAGGCGATCGCGCTGGACCCGCAGAACGCGGGGCGCCGGCTGGCGCTGGCCTACGATGCTCTCGCTCTGGGCCGATACGAGCGCGCGGCGGCGGAAGCACACCTGGCGGGCGAGCTCGAACCGGAGCTTACCCTGCCTCGCGCCATCGAGGCGCGCGCCCACCTGCTGGCGGGACGGGCCGAGCGCTGCGTTGCGATGGGGCTCGGCCCGCACGCAGGTCTCCGGGCAACCTGCCTGTACGAGCTTGGTCACCGGGAGGAAGCCGCCGCGACCATCGATTCCCTGGTCGCGGCCCTGGAAGCGGGGACGCTGGAGGACACGGTCTTCACGGACGTAATACGGACCGAGGATCTGGCGACGTACTACGCGTGGGTAGGAGACCCTGCCGAGTCGCTCCGCTGGGTCAGGCGCGCGTACGAATTGTCACCGAGCGGTGTGGAGCCGCGGGTGCTCGAGTCGGTGATCTTCGACCGCGTGAGGCAGGACGCGCGGTTCAGCCGCGAGGTCGAACGGATCCGCGCCGGGATCTGGGCTCGCGTGCAGCTTGAAGCGCGGGGACTGGTGGCGCGATAGCGTAGACGAGGACGCGGCCGGCAGTGACGACTAGCGCACGATGACGCGGTCGCTGGCGCCACGACCGAACGTCTCCGGGTGGTACATCTCTTCGGCCCTGGGCGGCGGCACGACGAATGCTCCGGGTGTGGTGGCGCGCGCCAGGTAGGAGTAGTCGTACACGCCACCATAGACCAAGCTGGAGAAGACCTCGACCCGTTCGTCCCGCAGGTTCTCGTGCTCGTACCAGCGCCACCACCAGAACCAGTAGCGCCGGCCGTCGAGGCCGTACGGGGGATAGGCGTCCTCCTCGTCGCGCCAGCTCTCCTGTGTCTCCATCCCCGCCAGCGCCGGGTTGAGCGACTCGAGACCGGCGGGTAGCGGGTCGACCAGCGCCACGTGGTAGCGTCGCGCCGGCGCCGCCATGCTCAGCTTCACCCGCACTCGAGCACCCGATTTGATCACCCAGCTGCCGTCGTCTTCGCGTCGCACGTCTGACGGATCGTCCACCGCCTCGTAGATCCGCTCGACGGCGAAGCCGTGCTCCGCCGGCTCCAGCTCGAGATCCGCGGGCGCGTAACGGAGCCCAACGCGGTAGTAGAGCCGACCGGGACCCTCCTTGCTGATCGCCAGGTCGGCGGTGCCGACCCGCTCCGTCAGCCAGCGCATCGGGATGTCGATCTGGTGCCGCTCGGTGCTGCGTCCGGCAAACCTGTAATCGCCGGCGTAATCGTCGCCCAGCCAGACGCGCGCGATGAAGTCCGGCGTTGTCTTCTCGAACGTGTTGAAGTAGCGATCGAGGGCTAGAAGCACGAAGGCGTTCTCCTGCGTGTTCGACCAGCGGCCGCGCTTACGATGCCCGAGAAGCCCGCGCACCAGCTTCGGGATGAGATCGCTCTCCGGCTGGTCGCCAATCATCGCCTCCAAGATCACCGCGTCGGTCCGGCGGTCGGAGTGCAGCACGAGGTAGTCGCCGTCAACGCCGTAGCCGCTGGTGAACTGCGCGGTCGCCGCGGCCTCGCTCACCCGGTTGCCGAGGTAGCGGCGGATCTCGGCGACCTGTCGCTCGTGAGCGGGCTTGCCGGAGAGCACGGCGAGCAGCCAGCCGGTCGCCTCCAGCGGCAGCCCGTCGAGCCCCGCTTCGGCGATGATCGCCCGGGCTTCCTGCGGGTCGTCATCGCTCAGCAGCTGCCGGACATAAAGGGCGTAGGCGCGGAGCGTGCGGCGCACGCTCTCGGGGTAGTCGCTGGGAATACGGTCATCGATCTGCCGGAGGTAGTTACCGACGTTCCCCAACATCTCGACCGGGATCGCGAACCCTTTCCCCTGAGCCCGCGCCAGCGCGTGGGCCACGTGGATGCTGACATACGGCCACGAACGCTCACCGCGCCGCCAGAAGCCGAACCCGCCGTCGTAGTTCTGCAGCGCCTCGAGCCGTTTCATGTCACGCTCCACCGCGGCGATCAGCACCTCCGGCTCGGGGAGTCCTTCGGCCTCGAACGCGGTGAGCACGTCGCGTAGCGCGGCCACGGCGAGTATGCGCGAGGCGAGCTGCTCGGCACACTCGTACGGGTAGGCGTTGAGATAGAGGAGCGCGTCGGTGAGCGCCTGGAGCGCGGTGGCCGAGGTGGTGATCTCCAGGCCGCCGAACTCTCCGATCACACCGCCCGGCGCCGCGACCGGAATCGCCGCCGCCCCTTCATCCAGCTCGCCGTAGGTGGCGAAGGCTTCGCTGGTGGCCGGTGTCCAGACCGGCAACTCGATCATCGCGGCGTCGACTGCCGCACCGGCCGTCGCAGCGACCTGGATGCGCACCGTGCCGGCGCTGTACGTCGTCGCCGGGAAGCGCACCTCCACGCGACCCTCGGCCGGGACTTCGACGCGCCTCCCCTGCCCCGCCGTCCACGCGAGGTTCGTGGCGCGCACCGCGACATCGGCATGGACCGCCGTGTCGGCGCGGTTCTGTATTACGACGGGCAGCTCGAGCTCGTCGCCGAAGTTGAGGAAGCGCGGCGGCGAGGGCCGCGCCATGAGCGGCAGCCCGACGGTAATCGTCGACTCGCCTTTGCCGAACTGTTTTTCGCCGGCCGCCGCCAAAGCGATCACCCGGTAGCGCGTGAGGTTATCCGGGACCCTGACCGTCACCTCGGCGTGCCCGTTCGCGTCGGTGCGCGCCGACGCCTCGAAGACGGCGAGCGCGGCGAAGTCGGTGCGCAAGCGGATGCCCTCGCCTTCACCCGCCGCCGCCGGCGCCATCGCCATATCTTCCGCCAGCGTGGCTGCCTCGACAGGCATGCCACGCCACGCCATCGTGAACCGCCGAGTTTCCAAAACGAGGTTCGCCACGTACGCTTCGCCGGCGCTCACCTCCACCCGCTGCTCGCCGGAGGTGTAGCCGAACAGCTCAGCGGTAACGGTGTAGCGACCCGGTGGCACGTTCGCGATGGTGTACGCCCCGTCGGAGCTGCTCAGCGCGCCGTGCTCGGTACCGATCAGGTAGACCTGGACACCGCCCACCGGGTCGCCGGTGTCTCCGTCGTGGACCTTTCCTTCCACGCTGCCGACCTCACCCGGCGCGGCCGTTGTATCGGGGCGCGGGCCGAGGAGCAGGCTGCGGCGGATCTCGTGATCCTGAGTGCCCGCGCCGCGCTGCGGATGGAAGGTCTCGACAGGATCGGCGAGCTCCTGTGGGGCCAGAGCGAGCACGGCCTCGTCCACCACCGCCACGACGACATCGCCGTTCTCCACCCGGCGGCCGCCGGCGTCGCGAAGCTCGATATCGACTACTGTCTCCTCACCCGGCTCGAGCTCCTTCGCCCGCGGGGTCGCGCTCAGCTCGAGCGTGCGGGCGCGCGGCGGCACCGACAGGTTGAGCTCGCCGGAGGCGACAAGATCAGCGTCAGGCGGCGCGCCCTCGGCCGCGCCGTTCACCGAGGCGGCGACGAGCTCGACGTGCACATGCACGTTCGGGATGAAGTACTCCTGGATGGGCACGCGCAGGATGTGTGATGGACCGTCCATCCGGAAGTGCTGCGCCTGCACGAGACCCGCGCGCCGTAGTGTCATCACGCCTTCCGCCGGGAAGAAGGGCGCGGCGACCATGACTTCGGCCGTGGCGCCGGGCTGGTACGAATCGCGATCGGCGACCAATTCGACGGGCGCGTCACGGCGGGCGCGACCCCAAGAGCCGCCGGCCGTCCAGAGCGTGAGCTCGGAGAGACTGACCCGCTCCTCGTCGTCCGTCACGGTGGCGCGGACGACGTACCTGCCGCCGGCGCGCGTCTCGAACTCGCAGCGCACCGGCTGCACGTCCGACACGACGCGGCACTCCTGCCGGTCCATCTCCCGAGAGCGCCACGCGCCGGCGACCCGACCCCACTCGAGGCGAACGGCTTCCAGCTCAACAGTCTTCCCCGTCACAGGCTCGCCGTCGTGTGTGACGACGATCGCCTCGACCGGCAGCGGCGCGCCGGCGTTGACGAAGGCGCGCGGGCTTCTGAGCCCGACCGAGAGCGCGGCCGGATGAACGATCAGGTTCGTCGCGGCCGTCCAGGTCTGCCGGTTCACATCCTGGACCGCGGCGCTGGCCGTCAGGCTCATGGGGATCGGCGGGTCGGCTTCCAGCAAGTCGACGCGCAGGCGGTGCAGGCCGTCCAGGTCGGTGCGCGACTCGTAGTGCTGCTCGGTGGTGGCGCGCTCGTGACCCCACGGCCGACCGAAGACGAAGTCGTCCCAGTTGGGCGGCTGGAAGAAGGCCGGCCGGGCCGCGACGCGCCAGCGCACCTCGGCCTCAGGCAGGCCGCCGCCGGCGAAGTACTTGGCGGCCACCGACAGGATCGCCCGGCCACCGACGATGTGGGGGCCCGGGTCGTGCGAGGCGGAGACCTCGTACTCGGGACGGCGGAACTCCTGGACCTGGAAGTAGTGGGTGTGCTCTCTGTCCCGTACCCGGCGCGCGCCGCCGGCCACGACGTTCAGCCACACCGGGCCAAGTGCTACGTCTTCGGGCAGCTCGAACGACAGGTCGAAGCCGGCCAGATCGTTGAGCCGTGCATTACCTTCCGCCACGTCGTTACCGCGGCTGTCGCGGGCGGACCAGTTCACCAACTCGCCGAGGTCGTCCGGCAACTCGACGTCGCCGGTGACACCGCCGCCGATCTTCCGTACCCAACCCTTGGCGTGGACTCGCTCACCCGGACGATAGAGCGGCCGGTCGGTGAGCACGTACCAGTTGAGATCATCGCTGGGAACGCCGATGCCCCAATCGGCCAGCGGCAGGAGCGCCACATCTCCATCGCGGCGCGCGCTCAAAGCGCGATGGCCATCGCGGGAGCGACGCGGAACCGGGATCGTAGCCAGCCCATCGGCATCCGTCGTCGCCGATGCGCCGCCGGGAATCCCGCGCAGCTCCGCGCCGACGAGCGGCGCCCCGCCCTCGAGCGAGGTGACCCAGCCGACCACCTCACGTCCATCGGCAACGGCGGTCAAGCCGATGCCGGTGACCTGCACCCAGCGGTACACCCGCTGCCGCTCGTACGGATCCTTCGGGTGCTTCGTCGGCTCGACGACCACCACAGCGTGCCCCAGCCCGTTGCTCAGCGCCGGCCGCAGATCGATGGGCGTGGTGGTCCAGGTATCAGGCGCGGCCTCAACCCTTGCGGTGTCGGAGAAGACCAGCCGGCCCGGTGGCTGGACGGGGCGATCGCCGTAGCCGTGCCGCTCGATGTCCTCGGCGAAGGCGGGCCAATCGTCGGGCTCCACCTTGTAGAGACGCACGCTCAGCTCGCGGTGGTTGATGCTCCGCACGGTGAACTCGGGAGGCCCGACAGGATCGAGCACGGCCGTCTGCGCGCCGCGGGCGGTGAGTGCCGCCGGCACGGAATCGACCTTGAAGGTGACGTTCGCGTCCTCAGCGAGAGTGCGCCCGAACACGTCGCGGATTGCCGCGCTCAAGGTGACGCGATAGCTCGTGCGTGGTTGCGAGCGCCCGGCGATGGTGAGCCAGCTGCCGCTCGCGCCAACGCGCGTCCCGACCAGCTCAGGCTCGACCTTCACCATGTAGGGTTCGAACGCCGTCTCATCCAGCGGGTTGCTGAACCCGATCCTCCAGCGATCGCCCGGCAGGCAGCGATCACCCCATCCGCACCGCGTGTCCACCACGCGCAGTGGGCCGTGGGTGCGGAAGCTGAACGCCTGGTCGGACTCGGTGCTGCGGGGGCCTTCCGCGGACGGTGTCCCCTCCGCGACCACGACGTTTATCCTCGAGTTGCGCGGCAGCGCCTCGGTCGTCCGAAAGGCGAGCCAGTAACCCTCGGGCGCACGCTTGGCCATCCTGTCGACCCGCGCGTCGGCCGCAATCTCCTCTGGCGTCGCGCGGCGCAACTCGAAGTCGCGCCGCCGGGCCGTGACACGGATGTGACGGAGCACGGCGTCCGGGTCGACCCGCTGATCGAAGGCGACGAAGAAGGTCGGCTCCTCGATGACCGACTCGCCGTGCGGGTACGACTCGACCAGCTTGGGCGGCGGCGTCCGAAAGCTCCAGCTCACAGACTCGGCCAGTCGCGCGCCGCTCTCCGCGGCGACGCGCGCCGGCACCTCGACCCGGTACTCGGTGGCCATCGGCAAGCCGGCATCGACCTCGAAGAGGAGCGTGCGTGTCCCCACCCAGCGCCAGCGGCCCCGGGGCTGTGGTGTGAGCTCTGCCGGCACATCGCGGGCTTCGAGCTCCTCGTGCGAGGTTACCGGCACCATCGGCTGCGAGAAGGTGATCGACACATCGCGCGCCTGCTCCACGTCGCCCTCCGGCGCCCAACGCACTAGCGTGAGGGGCCCGGCCGCAGGCTCCTCCGGTCTTGCCCGTTCTTCCGCCGGCGGGAACTCGGCCTGCACCGTTACACCGGTCACCGGCGGCGGCACCACGGCCTCCGGTAAGGCGAACTCGCGAACGGCGCTCTCATCGACGGGCAGCGCCGGCACCCGGGCGAGCACGCGCTGCACTTCGTCGTCGGAGAGCGGCCGGGCGGGCGGCTGCGCCGGGGCCGCCGCCTCGCGGGGCTCGGCCTCGCTCAGCAGGAAACGCAATCCTTTGGCGGAATCCTCTGCGATATGGTGCTCGGTAACGCTCACGCTGGTACCTGCTCCGGGAGTGTTCGGCTTGCCGGTGATCTTCGCCACGCCCTGGTACGCGATGAGCAGGGCGCCGGCCAGAGGGATGCCGAGTAACAGAAAGTCGAGGACCAGTCTAGGGCCGGGGCGTGCGCTCATAGCTGCCTACAAGGTTGGGTTGTGGGACCGGGTCGGGGGAAGACGGGGTTAGGATCCGTGTAGACGTTAGCCTTCCAAAGAACGACGATCAAGCCTTCGACGTTGCGGCGGTGTGATGAGAGACAGAAAGCGGCCGGCGACGCCGAACCGTTTGCCGGCCGCTGTACGGGCGTCGCGTCAGGCCGCCGAGCCCGCCTGCCTGGCGAACAGGTAGCCCAGCGCCGCGACCGCGGCGGTGAGTACGCACCCCCACGTCATGTCGACGGCGGCCACCAACGTCGGAAAGCCTCGCAGGGTGGCGAGGTTAGTGAGATCGTAGGTCGCGTAGGCGACGAGCCCGAAGAAGCCGCCCAGCAGCAGCGCCTTCCCCAAGGAGCCGCGTTCCACGGCCGGTAGCACGGCGAAGACGACCACCGCGGCCACGAAGAGCAGGTAGAAGACGATGGCGGCGGACCAGCGGACGTCGGGGCTCAGCAGGTGGCCGAGCTGCTGGCGGTAGAAGCCGCGCGCGATGAGCCCCAACCAAGCGAGATCGAGGACCAGGAAAGCCACCAGCGATACAGCATACGTCTGCAGGAAGAGGCCGGTTCTCATGTTTGATGCCTCCAGAGCAACGCGCCCCACCGTGGCGGGCCGGGCGACCGGCACGCCGGCTGGGGCGCTGGGCGCGGTGCTGGCGATCGTCGGGCGCTAGCCGCCGTTCGTCTCTGCCGTGGCCGTGTCTGTCTCCGGCTGCGGGCGGGCCTGGTAACGCTCCCACAGCCGCCGGTGCCGGTTATCGGTGTCCACCGGGATTCCCTTGATGAACACGTAGTCGACCTGCGTCTGGATGTCGAGCGGGTCGCCGTCGGTGACCATCAGGTTCCCCAGCTTGCCCGGCTCGATCGTGCCAAGGTGGTCCGCGACCCCCAGGATCTCGGCGGCGTTAATCGTGACTGCCCTCAACGCCTCATCGTACGGCAGCCCAAAGGGGACGGTGTTCGCCGCCTCGTAGGGTAGGGTTCGGGAGTCGGAGGAGTCGAAAGTACCGAAGCAGATCTTTATGCCCGCCGCGTGGAGCTCGCTGGCCAGGGAGAACGGGTAGTAATACGGGTCGTCCTCCTCCTCGGGCAGTGTCTGTGAGGGCCCGAGGATCACCGGGATCCCCTTCTCCACCAGGAGTTCCTTCACCTGGCGGACGTCGCGCCCCCTGGCAAGGATGAGCCGCAGGTCGTAGCGCTCGGCGAACTCGAGCGCGCTCTCGATCGCCCGCTTCTCCTCCGCCACCACGATCACCGGCAGTCCGCCGCCCAGTGCGCGGGCCAGATGCTCGAGCTGCAGGTCGCGATCGAACTTCGATGGGTCGCCTTGCTCTGTGGCCTGCTTGTAATGCTGCGCCGCCTCGAACCAGCTCTCCATCTCCTGCAACTGCTCGTCGTACTCCTTCTTCGCCTCGCTGAACGGCCGTTCCGTCTGCGTGAAGGTGGAGAAGTCGAAGCTCTGGGTTCGGATGGTGGGCCACTGGATGACCATACCCAACGACGGCTCGATCGCCATCTCTTCGACCGTATAGCCGTCGAGGTGGATGAGCGCCGCCTGGCCGGGGATCCCGGGTGCGCCGCCGCCGAAAAAGCCACCGCCACTCCCGGGAGCGGAGACGGCATGCGTGATCCCGTTCGCTCGGGCCACCGGGATGTGCTCGCTGGCCGGGTGGATCGCCTCGTAGGCGCGCAGGTGCGGGTTCCAGTTCCCCAGCTCTTCCGTATCATCGGTCGCCGAGACGGATCCGACCTCGGTGAGCCCCAGCCGGCTGAAGGCGTCGATCATTCCGGGGTAGACGTGGAGGCCGGTGGCGTCGATCACCGAGGCGGCCGCCGGTAGCGCGACGTCCGCCCCTACCTCGACGATCCGCCCGTCACGGAGGACCACCGAGCCGTTCTCGATGGGCGCGCCCGCGAGGGTGTGCACGGTGGCGCCACGGATCACGTACGTCGGGGCCGGTGCGACGCGCGGGTCGTGCTGGGCCTGTGCTCCCGGCGCCGCCGCAAGCGAGATGGCGAGTGCGAGGGCAAGGGCGAGCGCGAGTGTGGTGCCCGAGGCCCAACCGCGGTTCTCATGATTCGCGTGTATCGACACGGTCCTTCTCCTTCGTTCGCGTAGTTATCCTCAGCGGTTCGACGCGCCGCCCTGGCCGGGCTCGCCGGTCGCGCTTTCATCCGTCTCACTCTCCGACTCGCCCATCATCGCCCTCAAGGCGTCCTTCTCTGCGGCGATCATCTCCTGCCGCTCGCGATCCCGTTCCACGTCGAAGACGATGCGACCGTCGACGATCGTGGCCAGGCACTTCGCGTAGGCGGAGAGCGGGTAGTTCTCCCAGATCACCAGGTCGGCGTCCTTACCCACCTCGATCGAGCCGACGCGGTCGTCGATCCCGAGCTGAATAGCCGGGTTGAGGGTGACCAGCGCGAGCGCCTCGTCCTCCGACAGGCTGCCCCACTTCATCGTCTTCCCGGCCTCCTGGTTCAGGTGGCGTGCCTCCTCCTGGCTGTCGGAGTTGATGGAGACGAGCACGCCGCGGCGCGTCAACAGCGCGGCGTTGTAGGGGATCGCGTCGTAGGCCTCCATCTTGTAAGCCCACCAGTCGGAGAAGGTAGACACGCCGAAGCCGCTGGCGGCGATCTCATCGGCCAGCTTGTAGGCCTCGAGCCCGTGCACGAAGGTGGCGATATGGAACCCAAACTCCTGCGCGACGCGGATCATCTGGAGCATCTCGTCGGCACGGTAGGCGTGGGCATGGACTACGCGCCTCCCCTCCAACACCTCGACCAGCGGCTCGAGCTGCAGGTCGCGCGCCGGCGGCACCAGGTTCCGCTCGGACCGGCGGCGACGCTCGTAGTCGGCCCAGCGCTGCCGGTACTCCCGGGCGTCGATGAAGGCCTGGCGAATGACGTCGATGGCGCCCATCCGCGTCTCGGGGTAGCGACTGGGCGTGCCCGGCGGCGGTGTGAAGTTCGAGCGCTTCACGTTCTCGCCGAGCGCGAACTTGATGGTGGGCAGTGCCCCCTCGAACAGGAGCCCCTCCGCGTCCTCGCCCCAGCGGTGCTTGATCATGGCGTTCTGACCGCCGATGGGGTTCGCGCTACCATGCAGCACGTGGGAAGTGGTCACACCGCCCGCCGCCTCTCTATATATGTTGATGTCCGAGGCGTTGATGACATCCTCGATGCGGACCATCGACGAGACGGCGAGGCTCATCTCGTTCGTCGCGTCGCTGGCGAGGTGGCCATGGGCGTCGATGACACCGGGGGTCACGTACTTGCCGGAGGCGTCGATCACCGTGGCGCCGCGTGGGGCGCGGATGTCGGTCCCCAGGGCGGTGATCTTACCGTCACGGATCAGAACGGAGGCGCCCGCGAGCGTCCCCTGTGTGACGGTCATGACGGTGGCGTTCTGGATGACCAGGGTCGGCGGCGGCGCGTCCCAGTCGACCATTGCCATGGCACCTATCGCCAGGTCGGGCCCGTCAGCCGGCTGCGCTCGGTCAGGCGCGGCTTCGGCCGGGGTTGGCGTCTCCGGCGGCGCGGGCGCCACGGCGGCTACGCTCTCTGGGCCAGCGGTCTTCGCCCCATTGAACTCGACGGAGAAGCGGCCGTAAGACACGCTGCCCTCCATCTCATCGCCCTCAACCGTCCCGGTATAGCCGGCCTCCATCGAGCGGCCGCCCATCGTCATGGCAACGGTGAAGCTGAAGCGGTTGCCGCTCACCCAGCCCTCGGTCACGCTCCCCTCGCCGCGCTGGCCGCGGACGCTGCCGGAGAGGGTGCCGTCCTCCTTCATGGCGAGCTCGGCCGTGGACTCCTGGGTCCCGCGAGGCGACTCGACGGTGAGGGTCCAGGTGCCGGTCAAGTCGACTGCCGGCGGCTCCTCGGGCTGCTCAGCCTCCGGTTTCTCGTACTTGCGGCCCTCTACGAAGACGATCTTCACCTTCGACTCCTCGTCGAAGATGTCGCCGTCGGTCACCACGAGGTTCGCGATCTTGCCGCGCTCGACGCTGCCGAGGCGGTCGGCCACGCCGTAGATCTCGGCCGGTCCGAGGGTGAGCGCCCGGAGCGCCGCGTCACTCGGCAGCCCCGCGTCCACGGCCTTGCGGACGTGCTCCATCACATCGCGCGGCGACGCGACGCCGCCCGAGTAGAAGGCGAAGCTGACGCCGGCCTCGTGGAGCGCCTTCGGGGTCGACGGGGCCCAGGTCCGGTTGCGGAGCGAGCTGAGCGACTCGTCGGCCTCGGGGTCGGCGTCCCGCGCCCGCTCCGGCCATCTGAGGTTCACCAGTACCGGGACGCCGGCCTCGGCGAGCTCGGCGGCGACCTGGTGGCCCTGCCGTGCCCCGTAGACCACCGTCCTCACCCCGAACGCGTCACCCAGCACCATCGCCCGGCGAATCTCCTTCACCTCGTCGCCGGGGATGAGCACCGGCCAGCGCTCGGCGACGGCCCGGCCCACCGGCTCCAGCGTCCGGTCGTAGGCCGGCCGATCGAGGCCGGCGGCCCGCGCCCGGTCGGCCGCCATGGCGCGGGCGTAGCGGTCGGCGTCCAAGAACAACTGCTTCTGGTAGGCCATCACGCCGAACAGCGAGCTGGGATAGCTGCGGAATCCGCGCTGGGAACGGAGGGTCAGCCGCAGCGCTGCCGGCGTCTTGACGACCATCTGCTGCGGCGCCCCGTCCGCCAGACTCACGACCGCCCCCTGACCCGTGACCAGCCCGTCGCCGTGGATCGTCATGGCGGTGGTGAATCCGCCCTCACGCCAGGTCGCGATGCGCGAGTCGTCGGTCGTCAGCTCGTCGGCTGCGGCGCGCCAGGTGAAGGTAGACAGCCGGTTCTCGGGCCCAGCGGGCGCGGCCCGGGCACCGGTGGGCGCGGCGGCTGCCATGCGGGCGGCCGCACCCGTCTGCGCCTCCTCGAGCCCCAAGTCCGAGAGCGCGTCGAACAGGCCCGGGTAGACCGTCAGCCCCTCGCCGTCGATCACCCACGCCTCCGGCGGCATGTCGACGTTCGTCCCCACCGCCGCGATCAGCCCGTTGGCGATCACCACGGTCCCGCTCTCGATCACGGGGCCGGAGACGGTGACGATGCGGGCGTTCGTGATGGCGTAGTAGGGAGGCGGGTTCGGCACGGCGCTCGGCGCCTGGCCGGCCGCGGCGGCCGGCAGCACGGCGAGCGCCGCCGCCAGCAGGACCGGGGCCGCCAGACGCGGCAGCAGGCGGTGCCGGACGTACTGCCCCCACGCCGTTTCCGCGGAAATCGATGGGTATCTCATCTCTTTTCTTCCGTGGCTATTGGAGTATGTCCCAGGATTCAGAAGCGCCGACGAGGAACGGCGCTCGTCCCACGTTAACACCCAGCGGTCGCGAACCGTTGAGCCGGATGACACTGCCAGCACAGCATAACACCGCGGCAGGTTGTAACGCACCCGCTCGAGCGGGGGGCGAGCGGCCGGTCTCGCGCGATTCGAACTCCGTGGCCCACAGGCTCGGCGCGCGGGCTGGCGCGATCCGCGCCACCTCACCTGAGCACGCGCCGGGCACCGACCCAACGCTCGAGCCACCAGCGGCTGTAATCGTCGTCCGCGTACAGCTCGCTGATCCCGACACCGCCGGACGTCGTCGCGTGGATGAATCGGGCGTTCCCGACGTAAAGACCCACGTGGGTCACGGCGGCGCCGCGCTCGGCGAACAGGAGTATGTCGCCCGGCTCCAGCATCGAGACCTCGGGAGCGACGGCACGCCCGACGCGAGCCTGGTCGCGGCTCGTCCGCGGGACGGTCACGCCGTGCTCCCCGTACGCGTACCAGACCAGGCCCGAGCAATCGAAGCCCTCATCGGTGCTCGTCCCGCCCCAGCGGTACGGCTCGCCCATGGCGTCGAGGGCGGTCTGCACGATCTGTTGGGCGCGCACGAACCCGGTGTTGCTGAGCGGCTCGGCCGGTTGAGACGTGGACGAGACCGGCTCGTAAGCCCCG
The DNA here is from genome assembly GCA_020344215.1 of Gemmatimonadota bacterium. GTDB lineage: Bacteria > Gemmatimonadota > Gemmatimonadetes > Palauibacterales > KS3-K002. The sequence goes on along the minus strand of CP070815.1, from coordinate 1,903,713 downwards.
GACGCCGAAGGAGACCGACCTGTCGCTCCCGCAGCGCCGCGGCCGGTCGAGCGGGCACTCCAGCGTATCGAGACGCGGGCGCTCAACACCCAGCCGCGGCGATCGTCCTCTTGGAGGTTCCAGAACCCTCGGAGGCCTTCGTCCTCGACGAAGCGGCTCCCCTCTACGGCCAGCCCGAACCAGGAGCGCGGGTTAAGCTCGACGCCGAGGCCGGCGCTCCACACGGCGACGAACTCCGACGATCCCCCGGACCGGTAGGCCAGTCCTGCGCCGCCGACCGCATATGGTGCAATCCTACGCGACCCTCGGAAGAGGCTCAGCTCCGGGACGAGCCCGTAGAGCGATCCCTGTCCGGCACTCCGGTCGATCAGCGCGATGCCTCGGAGGTTGAGACCGAGCGGCCCAGTCAGGCCGCGCCACAGACCGGCCGAGAAGAGCGTGGGGTTGGATCCGTCGACCGTCCAGCTGCCGACCTGCAGGTCGACGGCGCGCTGAGCCAGGGCCGCTCCCGGTCGCAGGGCGCACGACAGGACTAGAGCGACCGTCACGATGCGTGACCGGCGAGCGTCAGCCCCGTGTCTCACCGCGCCTCCTTCGTTGGGAGAGCTCAACGAGTCGTTCGACCCGAGAAGCGGCCGAAGGTTCCGTGCGGGAGCGTGCGGTCCGTCAGTCCGCCGAGTCACTCGGCGCGCAGCGCTTCGACCGGGTCGACGCGTGTCGCGCGCCAGGCCGGCAGGTAGCTGGCGGCCAGCGCCACGCCGACGAGCAGCAGCGCGATCGCAGCGAAGGTTATCGGGTCGGTCGGGCTCACCCCGTAGAGCAAGCCACGCACGAGCCGCGTGACGACGAGGGCTAGGCCTAAGCCGATGGCGAGTCCGATGCCGACGAGCTTCAGTCCGCCGCGGATGACCAGGGCGCGAAGCGTGTCCGTTCCCGCGCCCAGGGCCATGCGGATACCGAACTCGCGGGTCCGCTGTGCCACCTGGAAGGCCAGGATCCCGTAGAGGCCCAGCGCCGCCAGCAAGAGCCCAAGGCCACCGAACACCGTAGTGAACAGGGCGGCCGCGCGGCTCGGCAGCATGACGATCCCCATCAGCTCGCGGTACGGCAGGTTGGCGTCGATGGGAACGGTGTCGTCCAGCTCGCGCACGATGCCGCGCAGCGCGCCGGCGACGTTGGCGCCGGGGTGTTCGAGCCGAGCGAGTACGACCGGCGACGTCGTGGGCCACTGCTCGTACGATACGTAGACCATGGCCCGCGGCTCCTCGGTCAACGTGCGGTACTTTGCGTTCCGCGCCACGCCGACGATCTCGAGTTCGGCCCCATCTAGCCGTATGCGCTTGCCCAGCGCGCTGTCGTCCGGCCAATTGCGCCGGGCGAACGTCTGGTTGACGATCGCCACCGGGAGTGCGCCCTCGCGGTCCGCCGCGCTGAAGGGCCGCCCGCGGGTCAGCGGGATCCGCATGGTCTCGAAGTACGCGGGTGTGACCCGAGCGAGATCGGTCTGCGGTCGCGTTTCCTCGTCGGTCGGCGCGCGGCCCACGACCTCGAAGGCGCTGGATCGTCCGCCCAGCGTCACCGGCAGCATGTCGGTGGCCGCCAGCGATTCGACCTCCGGCAGCTGCGCGGCCCGTTCCACGAGGTCGCGGTAGAAGGCGGTCGCGCTCTCCGGCGAGTAGCCGAAGTACTCCATCTCGAAGCTCAGGACGTGCACACCGTCCGGCTCGAAGCCCAGGTTCACCGAGTCGACGCGGGCGAGGCCACGCGCGAAGAGCCCGGCGCCGATGAGCAGCAGGGCCGAGCCGGCCACCTGCGTCACCACGAACGCGCTGCGCAGCCGGGAGCGCGGCGCACCGCCGGCGGCGCTGCCGGCCCTCAGGATCGATTGCAGATCCGGCTTGGTGACGTGCAGGGCCGGCGCCAGCCCGAACGTTAGGCCGGTGAGCAAGGCGACGGCGAGCGTGAACGCCAGCGCCCGCATGTCGGGCGCGAAATCGAAGGCGAGCGGCACGTCGATGGGCAGCTGATAGGCGCTCATCAATCGGGTGACGTAGAGCGCGATGAGGCTGCCGCCGGCGCCGCCGAGCGCGAACAACAGGATGCTCTCAGTCAGCAGCTGCCGGACGACGCGCCGGCGGCCGGCGCCCAGCGCCAGCCGCATGGCCATCTCCTTACCCCGCTGCGTGGCGCGCGCCAGCAGCACACCGCCGACGTTCAGGCAGGCAATCAGCAAGACGGTCCCCGCGATGAGGAAAAGGAAGAGCGAGAAGCCCATCGCCGCCCCGAAGGCGCGGGTCCCGACGGGCCGGTAGGGTTGCACATCGATACCGTGGTCCGGGCTACCTTCGGGGTACTCGGCCCGCAAGTTGGCGCTCACCCGGTTGAGCGCCGCTTCCGCCTGCTCGATGCTGACGCCGGGTGCGCGCCGGCCGAACGGGTCGATCCAGGTGTCGGTGCGCGAGTTCAGATCGATCCCATCCATCAGCGCCGGCGCCGCCTCAATGGGCAGCCAGACGCCGACCTCCAACATGGCGTTCGGCCCGCGGAACCCTTCCTCGCTGACGCCGATCACGGTGAACGGGACGCGGTTGAGCTGCACGGTGCGACCGACGATCGTCGAGTCGCGGCCGAACTGCCGGCTCCACGTCCCGTGGCCCAGCACCACGACCCGCTCGGCGGCTGCAGCCCGATCGTCGGCGAAGAAGCGGCCCAGCGCCGGTCGCACGCCGAGCATCCTGAAGAAGTTGTCGGAGACCAGGATCCCAACCAGCATCTCCGGTTCCGACTCATCGCTGATCACCGCCGCGGCTACGGCCGTCGCCGCCAGCTCGCCGAGCCCGGTATCCGCCGCCCGGTACTCGAGGTAGTTCGGGTAGGAGAACTCGTGGTAAGAGGAGCCGTCCTCGGCGACACGGTAGACCCGGACCAACTCGCCGGCGTCGCGCACACCGGGCGGCGGCTTCAGCAAGACCGCGTTGATGGCGCTGAAGATCGTGGTCGTGGCGCCGATGCCCAGTGCCACCGTCAGCGCGGCGACGAGCGTGAACCCCGGCGATCGCTTGAGGAGGCGGACAGCGTAGCGGACGTCGTGCAGGATGCTCTCCATGGCCGGAAACCTCCGGTTCGCCGCGACGGCGGGCCCGGGTCACCCGGCCGCGCGGGTTCGCCACCGACGGCCACAGGCGTGCCGCGCCCGGCTATCTAGACGTACGGCGACGTCGCACGGCCGGTTTCGTGCGATCATCTAGTTACGACGCCCTGGGAGATCGGCGACCGAGTAAGGCCGACGTGCGCCGCCTGCGCTGCTACTGCAATCCCAACCGCGCCAGCAGTACAGCGAAGCGCGGATCGGCCTTGAGCGCGTCGGCTGTCGGATCGGCGTTGATGTAGGTGAGGCTGCCGGGATCTTCGGCGTAAGCGCGTTCCAGGTACTCGAATGCGCGGTCCAACTCGCCCAGCTCGCCGTAGACGATGGCAAGCTCCTTGAGCATCTGTCCGCGCACCTCAACCTGCTCCAGCACCTCGAGCGCCTCGGCCCGGCGTCCGGCGCGCGCGTACGCCCACGCCAGACCCGTGGCATTGAACGGGTACTCCGGCCGCACTTCCAGCGCCCTCTGCAGGGCGGCGATACCCTGCTCGTGCTCGCCACTCAGAACCGAAGCGAAGCCGAGGCTGTAGAGTGCGCCCGGGTTGCCCGGCTCCAGCTCGAGGATCTTACGCGCCTCGGCGATCCCGCCCTCGTAGTCGCCGGTGAACCAGAGCCCGCTGGTCAACGACAGCCGGTAGCTGATCGATAGCGGGTCGAGCTCCACCGCACGACGCAACTCGCTCACCAACTCCTCGAAGCGACCGAGATCGAGCAACAGGCGAGCGTAGCGCCGGTGCGCCTCAGCCGAGCCCGGGTTGAGCTGCAGCGCCCGCAGGTGGTGGTGCTCCGCATCGGCAAGCCGCAACTCCGACTCGAACACGTCGGCCAGCGACGTGTGAGCGTCGGCCAGCGTCTCGTCCAGCGCCAGCGCCTTCTCTGCCGCGGCCCGCGCCTCAGGCAACGCCTGCTCCGCCGGCATGTAGCCGCTGCTCCACAGATCGAGGTAGATGTCGGCCAGACCGGCGTAGGCCGGGGCGAAGTCCGGGTCGGCCGCGATCGCCTGGCGAAACAGCTGGGCCGCGTCACCCAGCGCCGACTCGGTGCCGCCCCCCGGCTTGTGGTGCAGATAGCGCCCGCGGGTGTAAAGGTCGTAGGCCTGAAGGCTCTCCGTGGGACGTGACGCCAGCCGCACTTCCACTTCGGGCGTCAGCCTGGCACTGAGGGCCACCGCGATCCGACGCGAGATGTCACTCTGTATGGCAAAGATGTTCGCGGTGGTGAGCTCGGCGTTGTACGTCTCGCCCCACAGGTGGCTGTCGTCGCGCGCGTCGATCAGCTGCGCGCTCACCCGCACATGGTCCCCCGCGCGCTGCACGCCACCCTCGACCACCGTGGCGACGCCCAACTCGCTGGCGATCTCACGGACGCCGAGCTGCGTATCCCGATACCTCATCACCGAGGTGCGCGAGATGGTCTTGAGGCTGTCGATCTTGGACAGCTGGGTTAGCAGGTCGTCGTGAATGCCGCTGGCGAACGCCTGGCTCTCCTCGTCGGTCTGTACGCTGACAAAGGGGAGCACGGCGACGGAGCGGAGATCGCGGGCGGCTGCCTCCGCCCCACTCTCCAGGGTCGCCGGCCCGAAGAACAGCCAGCTGGTCGCCACCACGCCCCAGAGGGCGAACGCGACCAGACCCCCGAGGATCGCGTTCGACCAGGTGAAGACCCGCACATTACCGGCGATCGCAGTGTGCTCCGCCTCCGATCCACCACCCGCTGCCCCTTCCCTCAGCCGCCTCTGCACCACGCTGGTGACCAGAACGACGGGCAGCCCAATGGCGAGGAGCGCCAGAGTGAAGCGCGGGAACCAGACGGGCAGGTCGAAGGTGTTGTTCAGGACATCCACCACCTGGAGCGCGATCCACGACCCGACCAGGTAGACCCCCAGCACCTGCCAGACCGAGTGGTGCTGCAGCTTGTCGATGATTGCCTTTAGACCCAACATCGCTTCACCAGTGGCGTCTACCCGTACCCTACCCCGAGCCGATCACGACCTCTCAGATCCCCCATACTGTGGTGATGCTTTCCGCTGTACCGGGCAGTGGTGGGGCTGTCTCGTACAGAAAATAGCAGTCGGTCGCGGCCGCGCCAGACGATCCGGCCCGACTCCGGCCCCGCGCCCGCTCTGCATCGTAACGCGCGCCCAAGCTAACAAGGTTCCGCGGCAGGCCGAGAGCCGCCGCAGCGGGCGGCCGCGCATCGGGGGTGCGGACGCCGCCGGTCGCTCGCCGGGCGGCGGCCGATCTAAGCCGAGGCGCAGCTCTTCTGAGACTGGACAGAGCCCGGCGCCGTTCATATACTTCAATAAAACATGTATTAACGCACTGTATGGAGGCCCACATTGTTCAGCGCCGCACTGAAGAAGGGGAGCGTCGAGCTCCTGCTCCTGTCGCTCCTTCAAGACGAGCCGCGGCACGGCTACGAGATCGGGAAGATGATCGAGGAGCGCTCGGGCGGCCGTCTGCGGTTCCGGATCTCATCGATCTACCCGATTCTCTGCCGGATGGAGGGGCGCGGGTGGATCGAGGGGCGGTGGGTGGAGAAGCCGGGTGAGCGGCGTCGGCGCTTTTACCGGCTGACCGCGAAAGGCGAGGAGGCGCTGGCGGCGCAGCGTCGGACGTGGCACGAGTTCACCCGGGCGGTGAACCTGGTCGTGGAGCCGAGCCATGCGTGACTGGAAGCGATACGTGCGGGAGCATCTGCCGCTCCCCGACATCGAGGGGAGTCTGGAAGTCGAGGTGGTCGAAGAGATCGCCATCCAGCTCGAGGACGGCTATCGGGCGGCGCGGGCCCGGGGCGCGGGGGAGGAAGAGGCCGAGGCCGAGGCGCTGGCGCTGATCGGCGACTGGAGCACGCTGGCCCGGGATGTCCAGGGCTCGAAGCGATTCGCGCGGGCGCCGCGGATCGAGCACCGCGTCGAGGACAGGGAGTTCGCCATCCGGACGCGGGGTGGGTCTTGGGTCCCGGTCGCTGATATGCTACGCGACCTGCGGCTCGCCGTTCGCCGGCTGCGCCGGGCGCCGGCGTTCGGCGCGGTGGTGGTGCTGACGCTGGGGATGGGCATCGGTGCTAACACGGCGATCTTCAGCCTGGTGAAGGGGATCCTCCTCGATCCCCTGCCCTACGAGGAGCCGGAGCGGCTCGTGGCGGTGCTCAACACAGCGCCGGGCGTCGGCGAGGAGGTGCTACCGCAGTCCGCGGCGGTTCACTTCACCTACGAGGACGAGTCGCGTCTCCTCGAAGCGGTCGGCCTGTATAACCGTTTCGATGTGACGGTGCTGGGGCTCGACGAGCCGGTACGGATCCCGTCGATCTACGTCACGGCGGGGACGCTGCCGACGCTCCGCGCCCGGCCGCTGCTGGGCCGACTGTTCAGTGCCGAGGACGCCACGCCGGGCACACCCTTCACGGTGATCCTCAGCTACGGCTACTGGCAGAATCAGTTCGGCGGGGATCCGGAGATTCTCGGCCGTACGATGAGCATCGGCGGAGAGGCCCGGGAGATCATCGGTGTGCTGCCGCGGGGCTTTCGCTTCCTCGAGCACGACCCTGCCGTGTACCTCCCCTTCCGCTTCGATCGCTCGAGCCTAACGGTCAGCAACTTCACGAACCCGAGCGTTGCCCGATTGAGAGAGGGGGCGACGCTCGAGGCGGCCACGGCCGATCTGGCCCGGCTGATGCCGGTGGCGGTGGAGAAGTTCCCCGGCGGCGTGACCCTGGCGTTCCTGGAGGAGGCGCGGGGCGCGCCGCTGCTGCTGCCCCTGAAAGAGACCATCGTAGGCGACGTGGGCGACGTGCTCTGGGTGCTCTTGGGGACGGTGGGGATCGTCCTGCTCATCGCCTGCGCCAACGTGGCCAACCTGTTCCTGGTGCGGGCCGAGGCGCGTGAGCGGGAGCTGGCGGTGCGCAGGGCCATGGGAGCGAAGCGTCGCCAGGTCGCGGGGCAGTTCTTGGTGGAGAGCGTCTTGCTGGGGCTCTTGGGCGGCGTCGTCGGGCTGGGGCTGGCCCACGCGGGGTTGCGGCTGCTGGTGGCCATCGCACCCGCCAATCTGCCGCGCCTGGACGAGGTCTCCCTCGATCCGGTCGTTCTCATCTTCACCCTGTGCATCTCGATAATCTCCGGCGTTCTCTTCGGGCTCTTCCCGGTCCTGCGCTGGGGGCATGCGGATCTGGTGAATGCGCTCAAGGAAGGGGGGCGTGGCTCGGGCGCCGGCCGCGAGCGCCACCGGACTCGGAACGCGCTGGTCGTGGGGCAGATCACTCTGGCGCTGGTCCTGCTCATCGGGTCAAGCCTCATGGTCCGGAGCTTCCAGGCGATCCGGCGGGCGAACCCGGGTTTCCGGAATCCCGCGGAGATAATGATCCTAGGCGTCAGTGTTACGAGCGAGGTGGCGGAGAGCCCCGACGCGATCGTGCAGACCCACGAGGCCATCGCTCACCGACTGGCGGAGGTTCCGGGCGTAACCTCGGTGGGGTCCTCCAGCTCCGTCACGATGGATGGTAGGGCCGGCTGGGACCCGATCTTCGTCGAGGACTCCCCGCTCCCCGAGGGTCAGCTGCCGCCTACGCGCCGCTTCAAGTGGATCGGCGCCGGATACTTCGAGACGATGGGCAACCCGATCGTCGCCGGCCGCACGCTCGGCTGGACGGATATCTACAACCGCGCGCGCGTGGTACTGGTCACGGAGAACTTCGCCCGCGAGTACTGGAGCGATCCGGCCGAGGCCATCGGCGAGCGGATCGGCACGGGCATGGCGCCGGGCAACTGGCGTGAGATCATCGGCGTGGTCGGCGACGTCCGAGACGACGGGGTCACGCAGGATCCCGTGGCGATCGTCTACTGGCCAATGCTGCTGGAGGACTTCTGGCCCGAGATCCGCGGGGACGAGCCCTTCGTGGCACTGACCCAGTTCTACGCGATCCGCAGCCCGCGGGTCGGAACCGCCGGTTTCCTTCGCGAGGTCAAAGAGGCGGTCTGGTCATTCCTGCCGAACCGGCCGCTCACCAACGTCCAGAACCTGGAAGACATGCTGCGGGGCTCGATGGCCCGCACCTCCTTCACGCTGGTGATGCTGGGCATCGCCGCCGCCGTCGCCTTGCTGCTCGCCACCGTGGGTGTCTACGGCGTGATCTCGTACGTGGTAAGCCAGCGGACCCGCGAGATCGGGGTCCGCATCGCGCTGGGCGCAGGCTCGTCGACGGTGACCGGCATGGTCGTCCGGCAGGGTCTGTTCTTGGCCGTGATCGGCGTGGCGCTGGGGCTCGCCGCCGCCTACGGCCTCTCCCGCTTGATGACGAGCCTACTCTTCGGGGTGAGCGCGCTCGATCCGCTCACCTACGCCATGGTCGCTGTGTGCCTCACGGCCATCGCGCTCCTGGCAAGCTACCTGCCGGCGCGCCGCGCGGCGCGCGTCGACCCTATGGAGGCGTTGCGGGCGGAGTAGTCGGTTCGCGGTGCTGGTCGAGGTCTGCCGGACGTGCGGGAGTTGCTCGCTCGCACGACGGTGCACGCGCGTGGCCCTGCCGACGCGGGCAGCCTTTTTCCCCGCATCCGGGAGCAGCTCGCGGCCGTCGACCCCAAAGTCGTGCCGCAGCGGGTCGAGACCGTAGCGGAGGCGATCCGCCGCGCCGCGGCACCGACTCGTCACTACCTGACGCTGCTGGCCCTCTTCGCGTTCCTAGCCGTGGCGCTCGCCTCGGTGGGTCTGTACGGAGTCGTCGCCTATCTCGTCTCCCGGCGCACCCGCGAGATCGGCATCCGCATGGCGCTCGGCGCGGGGACGCATCAGATCACCGCGACGTTTCTCCGGCAAGGCATCGTGCCCGCCGCGTTGGGCATCCTCTTGGGGTTGCTGGGTGCACTTCTCGGCGCCAGGGCAATACGCGCTCTCCTCTTCCAGGTTGCACCGACAGACCTGAAGGTCTACCTCGGGGTCGGCGTTCTGACCCTGGCCATCTCGGTGACGGCGATCCTGCTGCCGGCCCTTCGGGCGACCAGGGTGGATCCCGTCGAGGCGCTGCGGCTGGAGTAGCGGGCCGGTCGCCGCTTGACAGTCGAGGCCGGCGACACGCATAGTACGTTCCGTACAACGACGCGGAGAGTTTCGCTTGCCAGAATCCGCTCGTCGGCGCCTCGGTCGGCGGGTTTTCTTTATGGCCGCAGCTCGTACAGCCGTGGCGGGCTCCCGGGACGTACCCGTTCCCGGGAAGATCCCTCATTACCGATACCGGGACTGTAGTCCAGATGGTCGACGGTCTTCGTCGCTTTGACCGGCGCGGCGCCCGCATCGTCTGCTGGGCGTTGCTCGTCGTAGCGCTGGCCCTGCCGTGGGGGACGGGCGCGGTGGTGAAGATCTACCTGGACCTCCAGGGCATGCCGACCTACCCCTGGGTCTACTTCGTCAATCCCTGGACCCTCGTGGTCTACATCATCCCCAGCTCCATCTACTGGTCCAGCCCGCTGCTGGCGCTGACGGCGCTCTGGCAGTTCACGGCGGGCCGCGAGCGGCTGCTGGGCCTGAGGCGCGGCCAGTGGCTGCCGATCGTGCTCGGCGGCTTCGTCGTCGGTGCGGCGGGCGCCGTGCGGCTGTACGTTCCCCTCTTCTGGGACATCCAGAACTCGACGGTGCCGGCCGGTCGCTTGCCGCTCTTGTATCTGCCCTACCTGCTCGTGGGGGCGGCGTTGGGCGGGCTGTTGGCTTTGGCCCGGTCGCGACGGCGGCCCCGTGCCGCCCGCGTTCCGCTCATGTGAGTCCGATTGTGACTAGGAGTGTATGACATGCGTTCGGTCCCAGTCAGTCCATTCGCGGTTTGGGGCAGTGCGCTTCTGATCGCCTTGGCCACCGCAGGTTGCGCTGACGACGACGGCACGGGCCCCGCGCCATCGATGCTCGTCGAGCTGTCGGTCTGCGCGCTGCCCGAGTCGGCGCCCAGGGTCTGCCCAGCCGGTAACGTGTTGCCGATGGAGCCGCTCGAGGTCCTGGTGTCGGTGGACCCGCGAGGTAATCCGCTGGAGCGTGTCATCGTCGAGGTGTCGGGCCTGTGGACCCAGGTCGACACCTTCGTCCTGATCGTTCCGACCACCTCCCCCGTCTTCGGCGCCGATACGGCCCTTGCCCCGCCGGCAGTCGGCGTGCTGACCTTCCGGGCGCGGGCTGAGGGCGGCGGCCGCAGCGGTACTTCGAACACGGTCAACGTGGCGGTGAGCGACAGCGAGCCGCCGTCGGTCAGCGCGGTCTCCCTCCTCCCCGCCGACAGCGTCGAGCCGGGCGACACGGTGCGCCTGGCGATCACGGCCAGCGATAACGCCCTGGTGATGAGCCTGGTCGTGCAGAGGAGCGGCGCGTTGACCGGCCCGGACACCGTCCTGGTGGGCATGCCCACGTTCTCCGATACGTTGCGCTACAAGGTGCCGCCGGCTACCGCGTACGGCACGCC
>CP070815.1:1890657-1893031 GCA_020344215.1 Gemmatimonadota bacterium | reverse complement strand
AGGCGCGGGAGGCGTATGCCCCTACGGCGTCCGCCGACCGCCACGCACGACCCCCGTCGCGCGCGATCCACCGACCAACCCGCTTGACCCCGCATCCTTCACGGAGTCCGAGCCCGCGACGAGAATGGCCTCCTGTTTGCTGATTCTCCGGTGGATTTGACGTTGCTGGGATCGGCAAGGAGGCCATGTCATGACAGAGTGTTCTGAATCCGGGGCCGGCGTCAAGGGCGAAAGCGGGCCGGGCGTCGAGCAGATCACCTTCTCGTTCGGCGAGGAGGTGAAGCCCACGCTCAGGTTCGACGCCGGGTCGGTCACGTGCGACGCGGGGCTCGCGGCGCTCCGCGAGCTCGACGAGCGGCTGGGGCTCACGGAGCTTGCCGCCTCGCGCATCGAGGACCTGCGCGAGCCCGACATGGTCGTGCATCCCGTGCGGCGGCTCCTCCGCGAAACCATCTACGCATACGCCGCCGGCTACGAGGACATGAACGACCACACGCCGCTCAGGGCGGACGAGTGGTTCCGCGAGCTCGCGGGCCCGATCAACATGGACAGCGTGAACCCCAAGAGGCATGAGGGCCTCGCGAGCGAACCGACTCTCTCCAGGCTCCTGGGCGCCCGCAAGCTCGACACCGACTCGGTCGGCTTCGTCCACGTCGAGCAGTTCGGCCGCGTGGTGGAAAACGCCCCGCCCGATGTGGTGACTTTCGACATCGACGGCTACGACGCCGAGACGTTCGGCGGCCAGCAGCTGTCGCTCTTCAACGGCTACTACGACGAGCACATGTACTACCCTCTCACGGTAACCGCCGCCGAGTACGGCTTCGCGGTGGCCGCCAAGCTCAGGCCCGGGAACGCCGCGGCCGGCGAGGGCGCCGCCTCGCTCCTGAGGCCCCTCTTCGAGTACATGCGCGGGCACTTCCCGAACACGCGCATCAGGCTCCGCGGCGACTCCGGCTTCATGGACCCGGAGGTGTACCGCCTCTGCGAGGAATTCGGCGTCGAATACGAGATCCGGCTGCGTCTGAACCAGGTGCTCAAGCGGCTCTTCGAGGAGCACCTGGTCTCGAAGGCGAAGAAGACGCTGCGCGAGAGGCCCGGCGAGGCGTGGGCGCTCTACCACGAGACGACGTACAAGGCGGGCTCCTGGAAGAAGGCGCGGCGCATCGTTATGAAGCTGCAGCATGATCCCTGGAAGGGAAGTCTCGAGCGGTACGTGATCGTGACGAGTTCCCGGAGAGGCAAGCGCGGGGTCTGGAAGCTCTACGAGCACCGCGCGCAGTGCGAGCAGAGGATCGACGAGCTCAAGAACCACCTGAGGGCGGAGAAGTTCTCGTGCTGCACGTTCGAGGCCAATGCCTTCAAGCTCCATCTCGTCGTGATGGCGCACAACCTCTTCGCCGCGGCGCGCGTGATGCTGCCCGCCGAACACGCGCTCAAGCGCGCGACGGTGGCGCGACTCCGGATCGCGCTTGTGAAGTGCGCGGCCACATTGAGACGCACCGCGCGCAGGCTCTGGATGCACGCCTCGCGGACGTGGCCGTACCGCGAGCTGCTCGCGGACTGCTCGCGGCGCTTCGTCTCGGGGCCCCTCGCCCCGACGCCGGTTTGGAACACCGGCTAGCGCGGGCGCCTCCGGCCTCCGGCACAAGCCCCCAATCTCTCACCCGCCGGGGGGGAGTACGTCGAGACACCGCGATATATGCCACAGCAACATGCCCGAGCCCTGCGCGTGATCCTGCCGCGCGCGGACCGGAACACCAGAACAGGATATCCGTCGCCCGCGATGCCGCGGAGGTATCGACCAGGCCGCCTCCGTGAAAGATGCGGGCTGAGGCATCTACGGAGGACCATGCCGCCGGAGCGCCACCCATCCGGGCCAGGAATCTCACGGGCGGCCCGCCCGTGGCGGGGCGAGGGGGAGGCGTGATCGAGCTGCCCAAGCTTCCCGAGGGTTCCGCGATCCGCGTGCGTCGCAGCGGCGGCGAGCTCAAGCTCTGGTGGCGGCGGCTTCCGGGCTGGCTGTCCGGCATCGGAGACGCGTGCCTAGCCACGGCTCTGCTGGCTGGCGTGTCCATCGCCTACATCGCCGTTACCTCCTTCCCGGAGACACCGCCGACGTCCGCCTACCTGCGGTCGCCGAGAGATTGGCGCCCGATGGCAGCCATGCTTCTCCTGGCAGCAGTTTGTGTCTTTCTGGGGTATCTGGCCGTCCGCAAGTTCCACTGGCCCGCTCCTGAAACGCTCCTTGCTCGCAAGGACTCCATCACCTACCTCGAGGTCAGCGACGCCATGTCCGGTCTCGGTTCGGTTCTCTCTCCACGTCGCCGCACCACGATAGCCCGAGAGCGCCTGCTGGATGTCGTCATCGGGCGGC
>CP070815.1:1851856-1890557 GCA_020344215.1 Gemmatimonadota bacterium | reverse complement strand
TCGCCCTCGATGTAGGGCATGACGTAATAGAGGAAGCCGTCGGCCTGGCCGGAGTCGTGGAGTGGCAGGACGTGGGGGTGACTGAGGTTCGCGGCGATCCTGATCTCGCGCAGGAACCGCTCGGCTCCGAGTACGGCCGCGAGCTCGGGGCGCAGAACCTTCACGGCGACCGACCGCTCGTGCTTGAGGTCCTGAGCGAGAAAGACAGTGGCCATCCCGCCGCTACCGAGCTGGCGCTCGATAGAGTACCGATCGGCGAGGGCAGCCCTCAGGCGATCGGGTTCGTCGGTCATGCGGTGTAAGATGGGGCGGGCTATCGGAAGATGCGAGCACCAGCGTGCGAGCAAGGAGTAGCCGCAGTCGACGGCTGCTTACCGCCACCCCACCCCACCACCTACGCTACGCTCGCTATCGCAGCTCGAGCGACTGATCGAGCGGCCTTGACAACCGGCTGTGGGGCGCGGACCCGTGTCGGTTCTCCTCTTGCCGAAGCGCGCGCTCGGACTTCGATTGTCAGCTGTTCAAGGCACCGCTTCCTCGTCGCCCCGACAACCTGCTCGTATTGGCCGCCCCGGGCGGGTACGAGCGTCGCGCGGCGGCACGTTCACACGCTACGAGTCACCGGCGTGTTGCCAGCGGTTGCGGTCATCTGTTTAGGAGGAGGTATGTTCCTTCGCAAGATCATCCCGCAGGACAAGGCCTACTTCGACCTGTTCCGCAAGCTCGCCGGCTCGGTGCGCGAGGTCGGCGAGGCGTTTACCCGCTGTGCGGACGGACGCACCTCCATCGCGGCCGTCGCCGAGGAGCTCACGAAGATCGAGCACGAGGCCGATACAATCACCCATGAACTGCTCCGCCGCATGGAGACGACGTTCGTCACGCCGTTCGACCGCGAGGACATCCACCTGCTGGCAGACCGGCTCGACGAGATCGTCGACACGGCGGAGGACGTGATTCGAATGGCGGCGGTGTACCGCATCGAGCGGCTGACACGACCGGCAGGCGAGATGGCGCGGCTGCTGGGCCGGGCGTGTGCTGAAGTGGCGGATGCGGTAGTGGCGCTTCCGGCGATGGGGCCTGTCCTCAAGGCGACGAAAGCGGTCAGGAGCACGGAGACGGCGGGCGACGCTCTCTACTACGAGGCCTTGGGCGAGCTTTTCGCGGACGCGCACGAGCCGCTGGAAGTGATCAAGTGGAAGGACGTCATCAACCAGCTCGAGGACGCGCTCGACGCCTGTGAGCACGTGGCCGGCACGCTCGAGGGTGTGGCCCTGAAGCACGGCTGAGGAGGTGCGTTGGTCACACTCGTCGTCGTCACGATCCTGATCGCCTTCTTCTTCGACTTCGTCAACGGCTTCCACGATTCCGCGAACTCCATCGCGACCATCGTATCAACGCGCGTGCTGACGCCGCTGCAGGCTGTCTCTTGGGCGGCTTTCTGGAATTTCGCCGCCGCCTTCACCTTCGGCACGGCGGTGGCGAAGACGGTGGGGAAAGGGCTGGTCGATCTGTCGATCGTCGACCCGTGGGTCATCCTCGCCGCCCTGTTGGGCGCGATCTTCTGGGACCTCGTCACCTGGTACTACGGGATACCGTCGAGCTCCTCGCACGCCCTGCTGGGCGGTTACGCGGGCGCGGCGATCGCCAAGGCGGGGGTGCACGCCCTCATCGTCAGCGGCTGGATCAAGCCGCTCGCTGCCATCGTCGTGTCGCCGCTCCTGGGTTTCTTCTTCGCTGGCATAGTCGGAATCGGTAGTCTGTGGATCGTGCGGAACTCGCGGCCCGGCCGGGTGGACCGCTGGTTCCGCCGTCTCCAGCTCCTTTCGTCGGCCGCTTTCTCGTTCAGTCACGGCAGCAACGACGCGCAGAAGACGATGGGGATCATCGTCGGCTTGCTGGCGTCGAGCAACTTCCTGTTTGTCGATGTGAGCAGTCCGCTGAGCTTCCTGTACCTACCCAACGCCGACCACGTGCCGGTCTGGGTGATCTTCGGGGCCTATGGCATGATCGCGCTGGGCACGCTTTTCGGCGGCTGGCGCATCGTCCGGACCATGGGCACCCGGATCACCCAGTTAAGACCGATCGGAGGCTTCGCCGCCGAGACAGGCGGCGCGTCGTCCATCCTGATCGCATCGTTCCTCGGCGTGCCGGTGAGCACGACCCACACGATCAGCGGCGCGATCATGGGTGTGGGAGCGATACGGAGAGCCTCGGCGGTGCGCTGGGGCGTGGCAGGAGAGATGGTGGTCGCGTGGGTCCTGACCATTCCGGCGTCGGCCTTCGCCGCCGGCGCTCTCTACTGGCTGGCTCACGTGCTCGGTCTGACGGGGTAGCCCTGCCGTGGCCTACTGAGGCTGCAGCATAGGTCGGCGCGCGATGCCATATTGTAGTGGATGGTCGCGCTCGATCGTCAGGTTTCCGTATGTCCGACGTCGTCCGCCGTTTACGGGAACGGAGAATCGGCCAGTGGGCGGTGGCCTACCTGGCCGGCGCCTGGCTCTTTCTCGAGGCGTTCGACTTCGTTGTCGCTACCTTCGGCTGGCCGCCCTACCTGGTCCGCAGTGCAACCCTACTCGCCGCCGTCGGCTTCTTCGCGGTTCTCGTCTTGGCATGGCACCACGGCGCGAGAGGTCGGCAACAGGTTGGCGGTCGCGAGCTCGGACTGCTGGCGCCGCTGATCTTGATCGCCGCTGTGGCGCTCAGCCTGTGGGGTCGGCCGGGCGAGGATAGCGGCGCGTCCGGCGCCTCGCTGTCGGCCAGCGGACCGCTTTACACGAAATCCGTCGCCGTTCTGCCGTTCGCCGCTATCGGCCGGTCCGAAGACGACGTGACGTTCGCGGATGGGATCCACGAGGATGTCATCACCCAGCTGGCTAAGATCGGTGACCTGAGGGTGATCGCCAGAACCTCGGTGATGGCCTACCGCGATGCGGAAGAGCGGGTCAGAGAGATAGGAAGGGATCTCGGGGTCGCCTCGGTGCTCGAGGGTAGCGTGCGGCGGGCCGGCGACCGGGTTCGGGTCGTCGCGCAGCTCATCGATGTAGAGACCGAAGGGCATCTGTGGGCCGAAACGTATGACCGCGACGTCGCGGACATCTTCGCGATCCAGAGCGAGCTGGCACAGAATATCGCGAGCGCGCTCCGTGCGACCCTCACACCCGAGGAGAGACAGTCCATAGAAGAGCGGCCTACGCAAGACCTGGAAGCCTACAATTATTATCTAAAGGGCAACTACTACGTGGCCAACCGGTACTCTCTAGAAGGGATGGAAGCAGCCGCCGAGATGTACGATATGGCCACGGAGCTCGACCCCAGCTTCGCGCTCGCCTACGCCAAGCTCGCCGTGGTCCACGCCCGCCTGTATGTGCCCTCCAGCTGGGACCACACGCCGGAGCGGCTCCAGAAGGGCAGGGCCGCGCTGGCCACGGCGCTGGAGCTCGCGCCGGAGCTGGCAGAGGTCCACCGGGCGCGGGGCAACTATCTGGAATGGATCGAGAGGGATTACGAGGGCGCTCTGGCGGCGTACCGCCGCGCGCTCGAGGACCGTCCCAACGATGCGGTCCTGCTCAGCGACATGGGGTCACTCTTGCTGAGTCGGGGAGAGGCGGAGGAGGCGACGGACCTCTTCATCGCCAGTTATGAGCGGGACCCGAAGTCGCTGTTTCAGGGGTACCAGGTCGCCTGGGCCTACTTGGTCCAGAGACGCTGGGCGGAAGCAGACCGCTGGCTCGACATCTACATCGCGAACCGCCCGGATTACGGTCTCGGATACTTCAAGAAGGTCGAGGTCCGCCTATGGGGTTACGGGGACCTGGCGGGCGCGGCTGCGGCGCTCGAGGAAGGGGCCCGCCATGTCGAGAACTACCCCGCCGCGTTCTATCGCGTGCTCATCGCCCTCTACGGTAGGGACTACGAGACGGCTCTCGCTCTGGTAGAGGCCGATTCGCTCCGCCCCTTCTACTGGAAAGCGCAGCTGCTCGAGTTGATGGGACGAGCCGAAGCAGCAGGAGCCGAGTACGAGGCGGCCTTGCGAGTGTACGAGGAGTTGATCCGGGAGCGACCGGACCACGCGTTCTATCATTCCTCGCTGGGCTTCATCTACGCCAAGCTCGGCCGGCGCGACGAGGCGCTGGCGCACGGCCGAAGGGCGCTCGAGCTGCGACCTACACTGAGCGACCCCTGGGCCTCCGGTGAAGAGCAGCTCTTCCACTTCGCGGAGACGCTTGTCGTGCTCGGCCAACCCGAAGAGGCCATCGCCCACCTCGAGACGCTGCTCACAGTCCGCAGCGAGGTCACGCGCTGGCGACTGCGCCTCGAGCCGAGCTTCGATCCGCTTCGCGACCACCCGCGCTTCCAGGCGCTCTTGCAGGGATCCGACTGACGCGGCTCGGGTGTGCCTGCCAGTCAGCTCGTCACCGGCCCGGACACGATCCCGGCGGCCGTGTTGTGTCCGAGCGGACACTCGGGTCAGTGCTTGTCCAGATAGTCGAGCAGCAGGGCGGCCATCGCCTTCGCGCCGACGATTATCGATTCCTCGTCGGCGACGAAGTCGGGACTGTGGGGCAGGCCGTAGTAGCCGAGTTCGCTGTTGGATACGCCAAGCCAGTACATCGCGCCGGGGATGTGCTGCTGGTAGTAAGCGAAGTCCTCGCCGAAGAACGGCGTTACTTGGTTGATCTCGAGCAGCCGATCGGGTCCGACGACGGAGCGGATCGTCTCGAGCGTGCTGCGGACGAGCTCGGGGTCGTTGACCATGTCAGGAAGTAATTGCTCTTCGTAGCTGAGCTCGTACGAGATCCCGTCATAAGTAAGCGCGTCGAGCTCGTCATCGATCGCTTGCTTGGTCCGAGCGCGTGCTTCGGGGCTCCCGGCTCGCACTATACCCGTCACCATCCACTCTCCGCCCTGGCGGCCCGGCCGGGGCTGGCCGACCATCGCGTTCACGTAGTCGCTCGGCGCAACGGCTTCGCCTGTGCTGACCGCGCGGATCGCCTGCGCATAAGCCGCGGCGGCCTCGTCGGAGTGGCCGTCGCCGCGCAGCGTGACTGTAACCCGGTCGAGGCCGGGGAGCGCCAGCCCTTCGACGCTTCCGATCTGGCCAACCTCGAGTGGGGCGGAGTGAACCGCGAAGATCGCCTCGGGCGCGGGATCGTCGAGTACGCCTTCCTCGATCATCGCCCTGGCGCCCTGCACGTTCTCCTCGGCGGGCTGGAAGATGAACTTGACCGTCCCCGGCAGGTCATCGCGTATCGCGGTGAGGGCCTCGGCTATGCCGAGGGCCACCGTGGTGTGAATGTCGTGGCCGCAGATGTGGCGGACACCCGGCGTCTCCGACGCGAAGGGCACGGGATCGGACGCGTTGGAGTAGACCGCGTCCATGTCCGCCCGGTAGGCGACGACGGAACCGGACCGTCCACCCTGAAGAATGCCTACGACCCCGTGGCCGCCGACCCCCGTTTGAACGTCGAGCCCCAGCGCGCGTAGCCGGTCCGCGACGACCCCGGCCGTCCGCTCCTCCCGGCCCGAGACCTCCGGGTGCCGGTGGATGTCGCGGCGCACCGCGATCAGGTCTTCGCGCACGCTCTCCAGGCGGCGATCGATCCGCTCGATGAGCGCCCGGTCCTGCGCCTGCGCTGCAGAGACGCTCCAGGCGACCATGAACACGGTGAAGAATCCAGCTCCTAGTGCGCGCTGTGTGCGGTCCATCGTCGCGTTCTCCTGTGCGGTGCCTCGGCCTCCACACTACGACCGCTTGCGCCGGCCGGTTTCGCTACTTGCCGTGCCACTGCACGCAGGCGGAGTCATCTCACCGCTGGCAGCACTTCGCTCATGATCAGGTTGAACGCGAACGCCCAGGTGTCCATCGCGCGCAGCCGGCCGCCGTCCCAGGGACTTGTCGCAACGACCACGAGATCGAGGCCGGGTACGACTACGATGAGCTGTCCCGCATACCCGCTGGCCCAAAAGCAGTCGTGCGTCCCGCAGTCGCCTAGCCACCAGAAGTACCCGTATCGCCATGCGTCCGGGTTGGAGAGGTTCGGGGATATCTGGGTCTGCGTCGAGGCGCCCACCCACTCGGACGGGATGATCTGGCTTGTGCCAAAGGCACCGCCGTCGAGGTACAGCCTCCCGAACCTGATCATGTCGCGAGAGCGAATCCCAAGGCCGACACCGCCGAAGTTGTAGCCGCGGTTGTCGACCCACCACTCGGTGGGACCGAACCCGAGAGGCTCGAACAGGTGCTGCCGTGCAAAGTCGAGGGCCGTCGTGCCGGTGGCCTCGCTCAGCACGACCGAGACCAGGTGGGCCGAGCCGTCGCTGTAGTCGAACTGTGTTCCCGGCTCATAAACGAGCGGCTTCTCCAGGATGTACTCCACCTGGTCCGGAGCAGACACCCAGTCCGTGTATTCCGAGTCCTCTCCCTCCTCGATCCAGGGGAGACCCGAGCTCATGGTGAGCAGGTGGCGTATCGTGATTGCGCCCTTCTCCGGGTCCAGCTCGTCGACAACGGAGCCCAGGTAATCCGCCAGTGTCTGATCGACGCTCTCGATGTACCCTTCGTCGATGGCGATTCCGATCAGAGCCGATGTGAAGCTCTTGGTGACCGACCAGACCCGGTTGAGACTATCGGCCACGTATCCCCTGAAGTAACCCTCCGCGACCAAGACGCCGTGTCGCTCCACGAGCAGGCTGTTGATCGTGTGAGAGCGCTGCGCGCTCGTGTATGCCTCGGCGAGCCTTGCCTCGTCGATGCCATGCTGGTCGGCGAGCGGGAATTCAAAGGCAGTGGGCTCGGAGTCGCAGGCGCAGGTTGGAACGAGCACGCAGAACAGCAGGGCGAGTGCTGCCAGTAGCCGCAGACGTTCGACGCTCGATTCACCCCGGCTGATCGACACCAGGCCCCAGCGAGATAGGCGAGTCATCATTGTACGACCTTGCGCTTTCTCAGGCGGTCAATGAAGATAATCGCGACGATTCCGGTTAGAGACGGACCTCAGGGTAAAGATGTGATCGAGGCGTGCGGCGATCAACGAGTGATTGGCGGACGTCCCTCCTCGCCGCTTATACTGTCGGCGTGTGTCACGGTACAGGGTCGAACGGAGCCACCGCGGCAACTTGGTGTGGCCGCCGCGGCAGGGCACTTGGAAAAGGGGGAACGAGAATGAGGCTGGGTCAGTCGAAGAGATCGTGGCGGGGTCTCGGCTTGGCGGGACTTTTCGCTTGGCTGCTGCAACCGGTCTGTGTGACCTCAGTTGTCGCGCAAGACATGCCGTCGACTCGCGATCGTCCCCTTCGGATCGTTGTCACTAACGACGACGGTGTCGAAGAGCTGGGAGACCGCGTGGCTCCCCTGGCGAGAGCCCTGGCGGCTTTCGCGGAGGTGTACGTTGTCCTCCCGGCCCAGAATCGGAGCGGCACAACGCATCACATGAACCTCTCGATGGGCAAACGAGCCCTCGAGTCGGAGCTGGTCTGGTCGGGGCAGTTTGACGAGGGCGGCAGGCGCGTCGAGGTGCATGTGGTCGATGGATACCCGGCCGACTGCGTGGCTCTGGCGCTGCGCGGCATCTTGAGGGACGACCCGCCCGACCTTGTCATCTCCGGGCCGAACGGGGGCCCAAACCTCGGTCCGTCGTGGCTCGGATCGGGCACGATTGGCGCCGCGCGCGCGGCTGCGTTCTTCGGTGTCCCGGCGATCGCGGTGTCCGGATTGGACGATGATGAAGAGGAAGCGGTGGAGGCGCTGGCCGCCTGGATCGCTCGGCTGGCTCGAAGCGAGCTCGTCCTCGCTCTGGAGCCCGGGCAGTACCTGACCGTGGCCTTGCCGAGGAAGCTGCCGTCGGAGATCAAGGGTGTCCGCGTGGCTCCTCGTGCCTCAACGCTCGGAGGCCGCTACTTCGAGAAAGCACCACCGCTCATCGGCGAAGGCGAGGAGGGGCCGCGACAGGTCTGGCTGCTTCAGGTCCCCGAGATCTCTGAACTTCCGCCCGCCGAGAGCGACATCCTGCTCTACAGTCAGGACTACATCGTCGTCACCGCGATGCGCGCGGATGAGCACGATTACACGTTCATCGACGAGCTTCGCGATAGGTTAGGCGCGTTTCCGGCCTGGCCGCCGGAACGAAAGCACTAGTCGCATGACGATCGATGGTAGTGGTCGCGGAGGCCGGCGCGCAGGACTTCCTCGAAGGCCAGTAGCTCTAACAAGAGCTGTTGGGCCGTGGGCGCGCGCCTTACTTCTCATCTCGCCTCAGTGCGTGAAGCGTCCTATCTTGCAGCACAGCCTAGCCATGTAAATGCACTTGCAGGGGAGGCGGCCATGCGGTTTACAGTCTACCTGATCGCACTCGTCGTCATTCCGGGCCTCGCGCAGCGACAGACCGACTCGCCGTCATCGCAGGTTCTGGAGTTCGTGCGCGTCGATGCGCCGGTCGTCGCACTCGCCGGCGTCCGCGTGATCGACGGCACGGGGGCGCCGGCGATCGAGAATCAGACCGTCGTCATTCGTGATGGCGTCATCGTTGCCGTCGGCGATGCAGGAGCGGTCGATGTGCCCGTTGGTGCGGAGGTCCTTGAGCTTTCCGGGCGGACCGTGCTCCCGGGCTACGTGATGCTGCACGAGCATATGTTCTACCCGGCGGGCCGGGGCGACTACAATCCGCAGTCGTATAGCTTCCCGCGCCTCTACCTCGCCGGTGGCGCGACAACGATCCGTACAGCTGGCAGCATGGTCCCGTACTTAGACCTCAACCTCAAGCGGGTTATCGACGCCGGCGAGATTCCCGGACCGCGAATGGAGATCACCGGTCCTTATCTGAATGGGCCGGGCTTGCCGCTGCTCGGCGTCAAGGCGCTCGCAGGCCCTGAGGACGCGCGAAAGATGGTGGCTTACTGGGCCGATGAGGGCATGACGTCGTTCAAGGCGTACATGCAAATCTCGCGGGCCGAGCTGGAGGCCGCCATCGACGACGCGCACGCACGTGGCTTGAAGCTGACGGGGCACCTTTGCTCGGTGACGTTCCGCGAGGCGGCGGAGCTCGGAATAGACGATCTCGAGCATGGCTTTCTTGCCAGCACCGACTTCGTGCCCGACAAAGAGGAGGACAGCTGCCCGCCGGGTGACGCGAGGAGCGCTTCGCTGATCGATCTGGACATCGAAGGCCCTGAGTTCAAGGGGCTGGTTCAGCATCTCGTCGAGCACGAAGTTGCCATGACCTCTACGCTCCCCGTCTTCGAGACGTACACGCCGGGTCGACCACCTGCCGCGAGCGGGGCGATCGACGCGATGCTACCGGAGGCGCGAGAGCAGTACCTGCGTACGCGAGTCCGAATCGCCAGCCAGGAAGAGAGCGAGTGGTCTATCCTCTTCAGGAAAGAGATGGAGATGGAGCATGCGTTCGCCGAGGCCGGCGGTCTCTTGGTCGTAGGCACCGACCCCACCGGCTACGGCGGTGTGGTGGCAGGGTACTCGAACTGGCGCGCCATCGAGCTGCTGGTCGAGGCCGGGTTCTCCCCGGTCGAGGCGATCGAGGTCGCGACCCTAAACGGGGCGCGCTATCTGGAGATGGATGACCGGATCGGTAGTATCGTCGTCGGGAAACTGGCGGACCTCGTAGTGGTCAGCGGGGACCCGTCGACGGACATCAGCGACGTGCGGAACGTCGAGCTGGTGTTCAAGGATGGGGTCGGCTACGACTCGGCAAAGCTCTTCGCGTCGGTCGTCGGCACGGTGGGCTTACACTAGCAGGCTGCTGAAGAGCGCCAGAGTCGCTCGTGCGCGGGGGGCGCCAGGGGAGTCGTCTCGCTTCGTGTCGCGCGGCTCGTTTGCTGGTACGGCGGCTGCGCCGGCGGCGCGCTCCAAACTGCGCTCGGACGACTCCCCTGGCACCCCCTGGGAGATCGTACCAGCCTTCAGCAGGCTGCTAGTCTGCCGTTAGTTCATTCCCGCTCGACCGGTAGGACGAGGCAGCTGGGACCGCCCGCGCCCTTCCTGAGTTCCGATAGGTCGAGGCCGTGCACCTTGACATCGTTGCGCTCGAGCTCGCGGATGACAGGTGCGTTCTCGGCGGCGTTTGCGATGACCTCGTTGTCGGCCAGGCAGATGACGTTACCGGTCGACGGGCCTTGCGGGTCGACCTCCACGGTGTCGAAGCCCCTGAAGAAATCGTCGGGGAAGACACCGCGGCAGCGGAGGACGCGCTCCGGGCCGATGGCGCTCATCGGGCCACCGAGGTGCATGTAGGTGCTTCCTAGCTGTGCCGTGCGAACCTCGTAGCCCATGTCGCTGAGCAGCGCGCCCAACTGCCTGGCGCCTTCTTCGTTCGTCCTGACGGAGATTCCCAGAAAGGCTACCGAGCCCATGAGAACCACGTCACCGCCCTCGACCGTACCGGGCGCGGCGATCCCACCGATGCACGGCTCGCCGAGTTCTTCCAGCGCACGCGACATCCACTCTTCTTCGCCTCTCCTGGCCTCGAGACCCATCCGCAGCTTGATGTGGCCACGTGGTGTGCAGAGGGCGACGTCGCGCGTGAACACCGAGTTGGGGTCGCCGGGCCGCTCCGGCACGTCGATGACCTTGCAGCCGAATTCGGCCATCGCCGCCTTCAGGCTATCGTGCTGCCGGAGCGTCCGGTCTCGATCAGCGAGCTCCGGGATGTTTGCCCCAGCGTGCGTGCTGATATCGAAGTAGGCGTCACGCGGCGTCGAAACGACTACGCGCCTGAGCCGATCACCTTCATTTCTCAACATGAGAGCTAGTCTCCGACTCCCCTTCGCTTAGGCGCGAGCGCCGGCGCCAGTGGTAGTAGACCGGCACTCCGAGGATCGTAATCCCGAGACCGGCCAGGGACTCCACGGGCCTGGCGATCAGCGTGTTGATGAGAATCGTGCCCATGGAGACGATGAACACGAGGGGGACGACAGGATAACCCCAGGTCTTGTACGGCCTGGGGAGATCGGGGCGCGTCCGCCTGAGGACGAACACCGCCGCGGCGGCCGCCATCCAGAAGATGAACGAGATGAACACCACGTAGGTGAACAGTTGTTCGTAACTGCCGGTCAGGGTGAGCAGGCTTGCCCAAACGGCCTGTAAGAGGATCGCGAATGCCGGGGTACAGAACCGCGGGTGCACCTCCCCGACCTTCCGAAAGAAGATTCCGTCACGCGCCATCGCGTAATAGACGCGCGGCGCCACGAAAATGGCGCCGTTCAACGCCCCGAAGGTCGAAACGATGACGGCCGCCGAGATGAGGGCTGCCGCAACGTCGCCGTGCAGAGCGGTGGCGGCCCGCTCGGCGATTCTCACGACTCCAACCATATCGGGGACGGGGAGCGCGAGCAGGTAGACGACGTTCACCAGCACGTAAAGCGACGTGATGATCAGCGTCCCGGCGACCAGCGCGACGGGCAGGTTGCGCTTGGGATTCTCGATTTCCCCGGCGATGTAGGTGACGTTGTGCCAGCCGTCGAAGGCCCAGGAGACGGCTATGATGGCGACGCCGAAGCCGAAGAACAGCTGGCCGGTGCTCAGGCTCGTCGGGTTGACCGTGAAGTCGATCGGGACGGTCGTTCCGATGGTGAACCCCAAAACGATGAAGGCGAGTATCGCCCCGATCTTCACAACCGTGAACACGTTCTGGATCAGTTTCCCGAACGCGACCCCTACATAGTTGAAGGCTGAGAGCAGAACGATGACGCCGACGCCGACGAGCTGCCCCACCGACAGGGCGTAGGTCCGGCCCGCGCCGAGAAAGTCGAGTTCCGCCGAGAAGATGAACCGTTGAGTGGAAAGTGCGGGAAAGAAGTAGCCTACATACTCCGCGAAGCCCACGCCCAGAGCGGCGATCGAGCCGCCCATCGATACCAGGAACAGGATCCACCCGAATAGAAACCCGGAGAGGTGGCCGTAGGCCTCTCGCAAGTAGACGTACTGACCCCCGGCGTGCGGGAGCGCGGCGCCGAGTTCGGCGAAGGTGAGGGCGCCGGTGAGAGTGAGAACGCCACCCACGAGCCAGGCCAGCAGCAGAAGCCCGGCCGACGGGATGCTCTGGGCCATGATCCCGGTGGTCAGGAAGATGCCGGACCCGATGACGATCCCCACCATCATCATGATGGAGTCGAAGGTGCCCAGTTGGCGGACCAGCTCCGCGCCTATCTTCCCGTCCGGGCTGCCCTGCGTCATGCGCTGCGCCTCATTCCGTGTATTCCGGGCGCGTCACAGTAACCTGAGGTTCATGGGTAGTCCAGACGGTCCGGCGCCTTGCGGTGCGGTGGCCTCGATCTCAGCTTCCCCTCACACATCCGCCCGTGACGCGCCGGTTCGCACCGAGCTGAACCTCGCGTGCGCGCCGCACGAAATCGTGCCGAAGGAATGACCCGGGCAGACGACACAAGTACAAGGTGCACCAGACTGGGAGATGAAGTGATGGGTACGAGCATTGGCCGGAAGAGAAACTCCGAGCATAGCGCCGCAGGAGCGCTCTCGCTCGTCCTGCTGGCGGCGATGGCACCAGGGGGCGCGGCTCAGGAGCCCCTCACCGTCGACGACTACGGGAAGTGGGAGTCGCTCGGTCCCCCGACGCTTTCCGCGGACGGGGAGTGGCTGGTGTACCGCATCACCCGGAACAACGAGGAGAACGAACTGCGGATCGTAAACTTGGTCAGCGACTCGACTTGGATCGTTCGCTTCGGGTCGGCTCCCGAGTTCTCGGAGGACGGCAGCTGGATCGCCTATCGGATCGAGCCCTCGGAGGAAGAGAAGGCGGAGCTCCGAGAACAAGACAAGCCCATCCGCAGCTCGCTGGGGCTCTTCCAGGTAGCTACCCGTGACACGCTGATGATCGCCGAGGTGTCGGCGTTCGCGTTCAGCGGTGACGGCGGTTTCCTGGCCATGGAGAGGCACAAGAGTGCAGAGGCGGAGGAGGGGGTGGGCGCGGACCTGGTCGTCAGGGACCTGGGGAGTGGGGCCGACATCAGCTTCGGCAATGTCTCCCGCTTCGCCTGGTCGGATGAAGGGCATCTTCTGGCCATGACGTTGTCCACCTCGGGCGACGCGGGGAACGGCGTTCAGCTCTTCGATCCCGCCACCGGGGTGCTTCGACCGCTCGACTCGAAGAGCGTCCGTTATGGCGACCTGTCGTGGCGCGAAGATGCGTACGACCTGGCTCTGCTCCGGGCGGAGCCCGATACGCTTTACGAAGACACCGCCCAGGTCGTCTTGGCGTGGCGGCGGTTGGATTCCGACGCCCCCCAGGCACTCATCTACGATCCTGCTGAAGACGAGAGCTTTCCCGAAGGGATGCGGATCGTTCAGTACCGGACGCCGGTCTGGTCGGATGATGGCGCGACAATCCTCTTCGGGATCCAGGCGCGGAAGCCTGTCACCGAGAAGCAGGTCTCAGTCCGGGACTCCTCCACCGTGGAGGTCTGGCACGCCGGCGACACGATGGTCATCCCTCGACAAAAGCAGATCGACCGACGTCTCAGTGAGGAGAACTTCCTCACGGCGTGGCATCTTGACTCCGCCCGCCTGGTACGCCTGGGTGACGAGCTCACCGAGGAGGTGAGGCTGCCGAAGGGGCAGCGGTTGGCGCTCGGCTTGGACGAGACGCCCTACGAGGCGTACGGCAGGTTCTTCCCCACCCCTGAAGACCTCTACCGCATCGACGTGACAACGGGCGAGAAGACACTGATCCAGGAACGCGTGCTGTGGTTCTACCTGAGCAGCTCCGGTCGCTACGCCATGTACATGGAGGATGAGCAGTACTGGACCTACGACTTCGACTCCGGTGAGCGGGCGCAGATCAGCGCCGAAGTCGCAACGCCGCTGGTGAATATGGAGGACGATCATCCGCGGCCCGAGCGGTTCCCGTACGGCGTCGCCGGTTGGACGGAGGACGATAGCTCGGTGATCGTCTACGACCGCTACGATCTGTGGGAGCTACGGAGCGACGGCTCGGGTGCCGAGCGGCTCACCGCTGGAGCTGAGGAGGAAGTCCGGCACCGCTACGTCCAGCTCGATCCCGAGCAAGAGTACATCGACCTGTCGTCTCCCATCTATCTCCACGTTATCGGGGCGTATACGAAGAAGGCGGGATACGCCCGTCTCGATCCGGATGGGGCTACCGAGCGGCTCGTCTGGCTGGACAAGTGGGTGACCCGGCTCCAGAAAGCCGAGGACGCCGAAGTCTACCTCTACTCGGCCCAGGCCTTCGACGACTCCCCCGACTATTTCGTCGGAGACGCATCCCTCAGCGAGGCCCGGCAGGTCACGGAGACCAATCCCTTCCAGGACGACTACGGTTGGGGTCGGGCCGAGCTCATCGAGTACGAGAACCCCGTGAACGATGCCCGGTTGCAAGGGATCCTCGTATACCCGGCGGAATACGAGTCCGGCGAGCGGTACCCGATGGTGGTCTACATCTACGAGAGGCTCGCGGACCGGATCCACCGGTACCGCGTACCTTCGGAGCGCAGCGCCTATAACCCCACCGTGTTCAGCAGCCAGGGCTACTTCGTGTTCATGCCCGACATCACGTTTCGCAAGCGTGACCCGGGGTTCTCGGCACTGGAGTGTGTAGAGGCCGCGGTCAATAAGGTCCTCGAGAGCGGGCTGGTGGACCGGGAGCGGATCGGGATCATGGGTCACTCCTGGGGAGGGTACGAGACCACCTTCATCGCCGCGCACTCCGACCTGTTCGCGGCGGCAGTGGCCGGAGCACCGCTCACCAACCTGGTCAGCATGTACGGCATGATCTTTTGGAACACGGGGCTCCCTGAGACGAGTCACTTTCAATACAGCCAGGAGCGGATGGAGGTCCCACTCTGGCAGGACCTGGAGGCCTACCTCGGCAATTCGCCGGTCATGGCCTTCGACCAGTTGGAGACGCCCCTGCTGATGGCGTTCGGCGATGAAGACGGCAACGTGGACTGGCACCAGGGGATCGAGGCGTACAACTTCGCCCGACGTCTGGACAAGGACTTCGTGCTGCTGGTCTACCGCGGCGAAAACCACGGCAACCGGCAGAAGGCGAACCAGATCGACTACCACCATCGGCAGCTGGAGTGGTTCAACTACTACCTGAAAGGCGAGGTACCGCCCACCTGGATCACTGAAGGTGTGTCTTGGATCGAGCAGGAGGCGAAGCGCGCGACGAAGTAGGTGACTGGAAGTCCGCCGGTGCCAGGCGCTGAGAGTGAGCCGAGGGTTGTGACCGATACAGGCTCCGAGACATCCCGGGAATCGATGCTCTCCTGGAGGGTCTTTCTGATCCTGCTCGGACTCTGGCTCTTCGGGAAGCTCTGCTCGATCCCCATGCTACTCGAGACCGTGCCGGCGACCCGCTGGCTGCCGACGACTCCCATCGCGATCCTGCTCTCGGTGTTGGTGATTCGGGCGGGGCAGTTCTTGAGTGCGCGCAGCGGGCTCGGGCTCGCCTTCCTCGACGGCTGGGTCGAGGGAGGACCGGTATCGCACAGGCTTCCACGCGCTGTCAGCCTATCCTTCATTATCGCCATCACGGCGAGCCTTCTGTTCGTCGGCGCCGTTCCGCTGATCATAATGGTTGAACGGGGAGTCCCCGGGATCCCGGGTCGGCTCGCCGAGCTGGCGGCGATATATCCAGGTTGGTGGAAGGGGCTTCTGGCCTCCATCGATGCCGGGATCTCCGAGGAGCTGTTCTACCGCTATTTCTTTCTGTCGCTCGTCGTCTGGCTCTTAGCCCGAATCCGGAAAGGCGGCGGACTGTCGAGGCGGACGTCGATCTGGATCGCCATCGTCATCACCGGTCTCCTCTTCGGGTGGGCGCACATAGACAACCTACTCGGGCAGGGCCAACACTCTTTTTTTTGAGCTGGTCAGCATGTTGGTGCTTAATGGCGGAGTTGGGATGGTGCTCGGGTGGTTGTACTGGAGCCACGGTCTGGAGAATGCTATGCTCGCGCATTTCCTGATCGACGCGCCGTATTACGGCGTATTGCTGCCGCCGGATTGTGTGACCGAATCAAGCGCCGCTTCCAGATACTCGATGTTAGTATCGATGAGGCTCTTCGGGCTCAGCTTTCCGTGTCCAGGCACTATAGTGCCGATGTCGAGGTCGTTTAGGCGCTCCAGCTGGCCGATCCAGGTTCTCCACTCTTCAGGCCCTCCAAAGCGGGTGTTTGGCGGCCTGCCCTCATAGATCGCGTCACCGCCAAAGAGAGTCCCGGACCGCGGGTGGAACACAACGATCTCATCGTCCACGTGTCCCGGCGTTACGAGCAGCAAAACTTCCTCTCCGTCCAGTGCGAGAGAGTGGTCGCTATCAATGGTCGTATCTGGGACCGATAAGACTACATCTCCTAGGATCTCGTCGGCCTCCTCCGCCGTCCATCCCTCCATTCGAGCGATAAACGACTTGTAGAATCCGTTGTCATCGCGCAGTTCATCCTCAACCATCCGGTGGCCGATGACCCTTGCGCCCTCGTCTCGAAAGACCTGCATCCCGAATACGTGATCTGAGTGGTGGTGCGTAAGAACGAGGAACAATCGCTCGGTTCCCTCGAGCCGTGCCGAGGCCAGCTCCCAGAGGAGACGGCCCGAGGCCATCGTCATGCCGGAGTCGATGATTAGCGCAGCGCCGGGGGCGAATACGATGCCCGCGTTGACGCCGGCCAGGGGCCCTTGCGAGTGATACAGGTCCGTGACGGCGTAGACATCTTCCGCTAACCGATGAACGGTAGGGTTCCCCAACCCAGGTTGGCTCGCGTAGAGGCTCTTCAATGAGTCGGCTCGGGCGAGGATCGCGTCTTCGGCTGAGGGCGATCGTTCAGAAGTGCAGAGCGCCAAGCTCGCACAGGTCGCGGCCACACTTACTGCGCTGAGTGATCGAACCAGACGCACGGAATCCGCTCCTCAACGATGATGGAGAGCATCCGGCAGACACTACGGCTCGAGACGCCAACGGGTTTCCAGGAGCTGTGGCGCGAGACGCGCGCCGTGCCGTAGTCATCGCTCTAGCGACGCCACATCCCTCGAGGCCCATCTTGCGTCTAATCCTATGGAAAATCCATTACCAGGGAAGTCTGAGAGCCCCTGCCCAAACCGAGTCGTGGGAGCTCGAGTGCCATGATCAGGTACCGTGCTCTGATGGGAGTGCTAACCGCACTGGTCGTCGCTGGCTGTGGAGCACAGTCTGGCAATCTTGAGGAGCTCGACCTGTACGAGGCGTCGCTCTATTTCACCGGCGGACGGGACAGGGAACGCCTGCCCAGGTTGAGTCTCGTGCGCGATGCGACGAACAATCGAGTCGCCGTGAAGTGCTTGAGCGGCGCCTCATCTGCCGAGCTCGAGGAGCTTCGGATCGACGACCTGGAGGAGCGGCTGAGCACCCTCGAGGATGGGAACGTTGTGGAGGTGGCGGACGACGGGTCGCGCTCGGTGGCGTTCCCCGCCTTCGTGGGTCGTGACAGGGAGGGACTGGCCGAGGTCGCGGAGGCCAAGGCCCGCGAGCTGCGCCCGCTGGTCGAAGGCTTCATCGTGCGGTTGAGAAGCGAACTGGGCGACAGGCAAGAGATGCTGTTCCACGTCTTATGGTCGCGGGTGATCGACGAGATCTGGACTGACGCCTGGCGGCTGAGCTTTCCGAACGAGGATCTCCCGACGGTGGCCTGGCTGGTGTACCCGGAGCACGAGTTCGCAGTCGGCACCAACTACGGGAGCACGCCGGGCGGGGGCAGCCTGGCGCTGACGTGGAGCCGGAAGTTCACCGACCAACTCTCGGCCTTCCCCGAGGCGAACTACGAGCTGTTCAAGACCGCCTGGGGCGAATCGTTCGAGAACGCCGAGGTGCGATCCGAGCTCGAGGGCTATGGCGTGTTCGAGGCGAGCGGCGACTCGCGGTTGTTCTTGTTCCACAGGGATGGGCACCTGGACAGCCTGCGAACCGGGATGGTCATGGAGTACGCTGAGGCTGTGTCGCGTGCTTTCGATTGGCAGGAGATCGGCGGGCAGCTGGATATCCATCCCGGCGACGCGTTCGTCGTCGTGTTGCACGAAGTTGCCTACGCGATCTTCGAGCGCCTGTATCACGGGCAGCTGCTCGAGATACCTTCGCTGCTGCTGGACGGCAGGGAGGTGAGGCAGGCGGTGAGACTTGCCAGCCTGGAACTCGACGAGTCGCCGGGGCCGCTGGACGAGGTGATGGCGCTGTACATGGGCAACGGCTGGCACGCGAGCGGCGAGGTCGTCGCGGCGTTCGAGGAGGCGCGCCGCCACGACCCGGACAACCCCCGTCTGCTCTGGTACCTGGGACTCTCGCTATATGATCATAGAGCGTTACTCGGAGGCGCTGAGTGTCTTGGAGCGGCTGGTCCGGCTCACGGCGGCCGATCCCGATGGGCTGCTCTGGCACGATTGGGGTCGGATCTGGATGGGGCACGTCTACGATGTTGCGGGCGATCGGGCGCGTGCGGTCGCCAGTTATCAGAGCGTGCTCGACGCGGAACACACCAGCGGGACCCTACAGATGGGTCAGTACGACATCGGCCCCATCACGGCCAAGGAATGGGCCAGGCAGCGGCTGGAGAGCCCGTTCGCGAGAGCGAACTAGGCTGTGACCAGTGACCTATTCTGAGGTCAGCGCCACGACCGGGTCGACCCGCGTGACGCGGCGGGCCGGCACGAAGCTGGCCAGCAGGCCGGTCAACGCCAGCGCGAGCACGACCAGGCCGAAGACCGCCGGATCGCGGGGGTCGGCTCGGTAGAGGAGTACGGCCAGCGGGCTGGCGGCGAGCGCGGCGATTCCAATTCCCAGCACGATGCCGAGGCCCATCTGAACCGCCCCTCTCCGCATGACGAGGCGCACGAGGGTCGCAGCGTTAGCCCCCAGAGCCATCCGAATGCCCATCTCCTGGGTGCGCCGGTTGACCGCGAACGACATCACGCCGTACGACCCGATCGTCCCCATCAGCAGAGCGATGAAGCCGAGCACCATGAACACGCTGCCGAAGATCCAGAAGAACCAGGTCTCCTTGGCAATCACGTCCGTCATCGACAGCACTTCGTAGATGGGAAGGTTGCGATCGAGCGACTCCACGGCCGCCCGCACATCGGATGTGATGGCCAGCGGCGAACCGCGCGTGCGGATCGCGATGCGCACGGATGTGCCCACGGGGCTTTGGGCGGTGGGGATGTAATAGCCGGCCGGACTGCCCTCAAAGTTGTCGATGCCTTCCATTTTCATGTCGGGCACGACGCCGACCACGGTCATCCACTCGGACGGACCGTCCGCCAGCACCATACGGAGGCGCCGGCCCAGCGCGTCGCCGTCCGGGAAGAAGGCGCGGACGAACGTCTCGTTCACGACTGCCACCGGTGGGCTGTCGCGCCGATCCACGGCGCTGAACGCTCTACCTTGCAGTACCGAGGCCATGAAGGTCTCGAAGTAACCGGGTGTGACGATCCCCTCACGGGCCAACGGGTAGTCCTCCTCTGAGGCGTACGACGCGCCCTCCATCTGAATGGTGCGCGTCCCGTTGCCGGCCGCCGGCAGCCCGTCTGAGAGGGTTGCCGCCTCCACACCGGGTATCGCCCGCAAGTTCGGCAACAGTTCCTCGTAGAAGCCGATACGGCTCCCCGCATCCGGATAGTCTTCCTCCGGCAACACCAGGCGCGCGGTGAAGATGTTCTCGGTCGCGAAGGGAAGATCCTGGGCCTTGAGCTGCACGATGCTCTTGATCATCAGGCCGGCGAGGATCAGCAGGCCGCAGGAGAGTGCGATCTCTGCCACCACGAGCCCGTCGCTGAGTTTGCCCATTCGAAAGCTCGAAGAGCCTCGAGCCTCGTCCTTCAGCGCCTCGCTGACGTTCAGGCCGCTCGCCCGCACCGCCGGCACCAGTCCGGAGATCAAGCAGGAGAGCAGGACCGTGCCGATCACGAAGAGCACGACGCGGTGGTCGAAGCCGAAGGTGATCCAGAACGGTGGCGGCTCGATGCTGGTGACTCTGTCGAGCCAGGCGATTCCGCCGTGACCTAAAGCGACACCCAGGGCGCCGCCGATGGCTGAGAGGATGAGCACCTCGGTCATCAGCTGGGCGATGACTTGGCGGCGGCTGGCGCCGAGCGCGTTGCGTACCGCCACTTCCCGTGTGCGGACGGAAGCCCGCGCCAACAACAGGTTGGCCACATTGGCGCAGGCGATAAACAAGACGCCGAGAGCCGCCGCCAGCATCGTATAGAGCATGCCGGCGAACTGCGGGCCCACCACGACCTGGGAGAACGACATGGCGGTCGCGCTCAGGCCCTCGTTGGTCTCGGGGTACGCGAGCTCGAGTCGGCGGGCGATCGTCGCGAGCTCGGCGCGCGCTCGGTCGAGAGCCACGCCGTCTCTCAGCCGTCCCATGGCGAAGAGCGTCATGCCTTCGCCGCGCGCCGTCGCGTTGGGATCGAGTTCCAGCGGAATCCAGAGCTGCTCTCGGTCGGGAAAAGCGAAGCCTTCCGGCGCTACGCCGACGATCGTACGTATCTGACCGTTGGCGCGAACCGTGGCGCCTATCGCAGCCGGCGAGCCGCCGAAGCGACCCTGCCAGACGTCATGGCCGATGACGATCACCGGGTCCGCCTCCGGTCGGTCGTCGCCCGCTTGGAACCCGCGTCCCAGGATCGGTCTTACCTGGAGAACGTCGAACAGATTGGCCGTGCTGAACGTAGCGGTGTAGCGCTCGGGCCGTCCCTCGCTCCCCGCCAGGTTGACCGTTTGAATCGCGAATCCCGCCAGGTCGTAGAACGCCGTCTGCTGCTCGCGCCACTCGACGAAATCGTGAACCCCGACGGTGTTCAACCGGATGCCGCGGGCGGGATTGGCCGTTCCGACGAACATTACGCGGTCCCCGTCCGGGAACGGCAGCCCTTTGTACATGGCGCCGTTGATCATGCTGAATACCGCGGTCGTGAGGCCGATGCCGACGCCGAGAGTAAGAATGACAATCAGCGAGAGTCCCGGATGCTTGAGCAGCATGCGGACGGCGAAGGCCAGATCTCTTCGCAGCTGGTCCACGGTCCCGTTGAGCTGAGTGTGTGTGTCGGGCGCCGCCGGTTCATTTCCGGATGGCCGACCGCCGGGTGCCAATCCTCACTACGGCGCTCCGTGCAATCGGGTTTCCAGCGAAGTAGCCGGTGAGTGACCGTCCGCCAGGGGCTGACCGTCGGCTATTCGGTCGTGGCTTCCGGGGGTCCACAGCCTGTACGCGGGATTGGTGGAAGAGCTCGAAAAGCGGGCGCGTCCCCCCAGTCGAGGAGACCGCGCCCGTTATCTTTCGGCCGTAGTGGGAAAGGGGACCGGCTTGATTCTCGAGCCCTATTCCTCGGGCTGCTCTTGGTAGGACGAAGCGGCTGAGATGATACGCTCGGTTGTATCCCGCAGAGCCGCTTTCGTCTCGAGGAATCGTGCGCTGTCGCCGTTCGTCCTGTGGGTGTAAAGGTCTCGCGCCAGCGAAATGAAGGTGTCGATCTGCTCGCGGAGAACCCTGTTCATGCGCCGGTGCAGCAGGCGACCCACAAACCGCCAGGTCCCCACGTAGATCAACAGAACGCCGAACGCGAGGAGGAGGGCGTGGAGGGGCGCATCGACCAGGGCGTAGATCTCCACCACGACGATCACAAGACCGGCAAGCGCCAGTAGCCTGTCCAGCATGTTGCGCGAAGCCGCGTACGACGCTGTCATAACTGCCCCCTACTTATCTCCGGTACGTGATCCGGTCGCGGCCGGCGGCCGCCAGATCTGAGCCGGCGCTCGACCGTGCCCCAGAATCGGCCCAGCGAGTCGTTACCACGAAGGGGTCACGGGGCGGGCTAGGGGAAGGGTAACACGGCTCACATCCTGAATGCCAGTATACTCACCACCAGTGGCTTTGTTCCAGGGCTGGGCTTCCGGGGCGCGCCTCAGAACGGGTATCCCCAATCGACCGTGAAGTCGGGCCATTCAGCCAAAGTCGTCTCCGCCAGCGAGGCTGTAATCGGTCCGAACGGCGTCCGCAGCCCGAGCGTCAGACCGTAGCCGCCGGTGTAATCGTCCGGGTCGAAGTGCCAGCGGTCGAGCGTGTTGCCGGCGTTAACGCGGAGGATCGCGAAGAAGCGATCGGCGAATCGGAGCTGGAGGCCCAGCAGGAAGCTCTGCACGTGCCTGCCGCGGCGCTCCTGTGTCTCCAGCCCGAAGAAGGGGAATTGCCGATCGGGGAAGATGAGGTAGGGGCTGGAGCCGCCGAGGAAGAACAGGTAGTGGGCGGGAAGGTCATCGCCGCCCGAGGAAGTGCCGAAGGTCACGCGGGCGAGCAGTGAAGCGTTCCGGTGCAGCGGGAGATAGGCCTCTGCGTCGATGACGCTGTGGGAGAACGTGAGGCCGCTTCCGATGGAGCGGTCGGCCCACTCAGACTTGAGCAGCAGACCCAGCCCGCGGCTCGGAAAAACGTCGCGGTCGTAGGTGTCGGCTCGCACGACACCGGATACGGTGTAAAAAGTGTCCTCTTCATCAAATAGTTCCGCAGTGATCGACGCTCGGTTCTGTGCGTACTCCCCCTTGATAAGCGTGCCGACGAGAGCCGTGTTGCCCAGCGCGAGCCCGGCGAAGCCCGACGCGTTCATCACGTCGACGCGGACCTCGGCTACGCGGCGGCCGTCCTCGAAGAAGTCGAGCGGGGCCTGGCTGTACTCGGCGCGTGCACCGAGGCTCAGCGCTCCGCCCGGACCCGAGCGACGGAAGTACTGGCCGGTGAGCTGGATCTGCTGACCCAATCGCAGGCTCAGCCGCGTCACCGAGCCGTACTGCAGGACGTTGCGCAGCGTTGCCGACGTGAGGAGGGACGCTTTGTAGCGGGTCTCGTAGCGGAAGCTGAAGCCGAGGCGGTCGCGCTTCTCCTCGTCGAACCGCACCGCGAGCACGGTTCGCGTCGAGTCACGATCTGTCGTTTCGCCGAGACGGTAGGTGACGCTGGCAAACAGCCCGGTGCCGTACGCTGTGCCGATCGCGTCATCCACGTCCTCCCGCGTCATCCAGCCGGGCACCTCGAGATTGAGCCCTTCGATCACCGAGCGTTCGGGCGCCTGTCGAAGCCCCTCGAGCACCAGCTCGTGGATGTATACGGAATCGATGTGTGTGAGGGGCAGGTCCTCGCGCCGACGGGCGGGCGTCTGGTGGAGTAGGGCGCGGATCTGCGGCAGCGCCTCGCGGGTCGCAGCCTCTCCGCGTTCGATCAACTCGGACGCCCGGTCGAAGGCGAGCGATGAGAGCCCCTCGATATCCGGCTCGATGAGCACGTCGCAGAGCTGCCGCTGTTCCTCTGTGAGAGCGGTTGCGCGGAAGGCGATCGACTGGTCCAGAACGTCGAGCAGTGTGCGGATACTGTCTGCAGGGGCCAGCGGTTCGGAGACGTCGCTACATATAATGATGTCGGCGCCAAGGTCGCGGACGTCTTGGGCCGGGAGGTTACGCGAGAGCCCTCCATCAACGAGCACCTGCTCACCTATCGTGACCGGGACGAAGATTGTGGGCAGAGACATGCTGGCTCGCATGGCCTCCGGCAGGAATCCGTGATCGAGCGCGACGGGGTCGCCCGTCTCGAGGTCCGTGGCGACGGCCGCGTAGGGTATCGGGAAGTCACGGAAGTCTCTAACCGGATGCGCCGGCCAGGTGAGCCCGGTGAGCAGTTGCGAGATCCGCTGTCCGGCCACGAGACCGGCGGGCAGTTGGGGACGCTGCTCACGGATCGGGAGCTCGAGCAGGTACTTCCTGGCCAGTTTGCTCTCGATCGTCCAGCTACGCCGGTCGTAGGCGTCGATGAAGAGCGCCTCCCAATCCTGCCCGATCGTCACCTCTTCCAGCATCTCGGGCGTGTAGCCGATGGCGTAGAGGCCACCCACCAGGCTGCCTATGCTCGTACCGGCTATCGCGTCGATCGGCACGCCGGCCTCTTCCAGGACCCGCAGAACGCCGATGTGGGCGAACCCTTTGGCGCCGCCGCCGCTCAAGGCGATCCCAACTCTGGCCGGAGGATGCGGGTCGGGGCGGTCCGGGCCCTGGGCGGCCGGTGCCGTTGCCAGGAGCAGGGTGGCGACGAGTAGCCAGGTCATAGGTCAGTTGCCTCGCGACGAACGATGCGACTCGCTAGCCCGCTCGGTACTTGGAGCTTGCGGTATCGGCTGAAGTTGGGAACGGGGGAAGCGGCCATCAAGGCGTGCCGACCTGATTGGCAATCCCTCCATTCTGACAGAGCCCTGACATTACGCTTGCCGGGCCTTGACACGTAAGCGGGCCAGTTCCGATAACTTTGGATCGGCAAGCAGGCGGCTCGTAGCTTGCCCTGCTATCGTGATTCCGGTTAGGATGCGACAAGCATGACCCCTTACCGTCGACCGTTCAGCCAAGGCAGGCGGGCGCGTTTCGTCGTTGGCCTGCTCCTGTTGACGCTGGTTCTCGCCGCCGCGCTCGCCTACGAAGCGCACACGGCGGCCCGCTCACACCGGGCGGCGGCGCGCAGCGCGCTCGAGGATCACGCCGCCTTTGTGGCCTACCAGTTCGTCGACCACGCGCAGAGCAAGCTGGACCACAAGATCATAACGCCGGGGCTCCTCTATGTGATGGCGGCCGAAGGTGGTGTGGGCACCGGTGACCCGGAGCACGCCGCGGAGGTGCGATCGAATGGCCCACCGCTGTTTCTGCTGTACACGCTTCGCATCGACCTCGATAGCGGCGACTTCACGGTGACGGGCAATCGACCGCCGTCCGGGGTTGTGCAGGCGTGGGCGCGGGATACGCTGAGCGTCGCGGCGCGCGCGGTCTACGACACGGCGTGGGACCATGCGGGGCTCGCTGGAGCCCCCGACGGGCGCAGCCATTTTCTTGTATACACCGTTGACTTCGATGACGAGGGGAGGCCGCGGACGGTGTGGGGCTTCGAGGCCGATGCTGCGTATCTGCCGCAAGTCTTCAACTACGCCTTCGACTACCCGTTGCTCCCGCCGTCGCTCACCGGCGGCGCGAGTAATACGGAAGTCCTCTCGGTGGACGTCTCGGGACCGGCCGGCGATACGCTGTTCGCCTCCGAGCCGCAGTACGCGTCGGACCTGCGGGCCACGGATAGGCTCGACGAACAGCATGCCCGGCTCGCCGTGGAGGTAGCGCTTCGCCTGGAGAGCGCTGATGCGTTGATCATCGGCGGACTGCCGCGCTCACGGCTGCCGCTCTTGATCGGGCTGTTCCTGCTGGCCGGCGGGCTGGTGGCAGCCGCCATCGTTCTCCTGCGACGCGAAGTCGAGTTCGCCCGTCTGCGCGCCGACTTTGTGTCGAACGTCTCGCACGAGCTGCGCACGCCGCTGGCGCAGATCAGGATGTTCACGGAGACGCTGCTGCTGGATCGGGTGCGTTCCGACGTCGAGCGGCGCCGGGGTCTGGAGATCGTCGACCAGGAAGCGCGCCGGCTGTCTCACCTGGTGGCGAACATCCTGCTCTTCTCGCGGTCGGAGCGGGACGGCACGCGTTTGAACATCGAGCGGACGCAGCTGCGCCGGCACCTCGGCGAGGTGCTCGATGCCTTCCAGCCTCTGGCGGCGGCGAAGGCGGTGAGCGTCGAGACGGAAGTCGCCGAGGCTGTCGAGGCGGAAGTCGACCAGGCAGCGTTTCGGCAGATCGTGCTCAACTTCTTGGACAACGCGGTGAAGTACGGCCCGGAGGGTCAGACCATCCGGCTGGGTCTCGCGGCGCGGGACGGGACCGTGCGGCTGTGGGTGGACGACGAGGGCCCCGGAGTTCCGATAGACAAGCGGAACGAGGTCTGGAAGCCGTTCTCGCGACTCGATCGCGAGCGCGAGAACGCGACCGCCGGCACGGGAATCGGCCTCTCGGTGGTCCGCCAGCTGGCTATCCAACACGGCGGACGCGCCTGGGTCGAGGATGCATCGGGCGGTGGCGCGCGCTTCGTCGTGGAGCTGCCGATCGCCGCCCGAGCCGGGCCGCAAGTACGATGACGACGGCGAGCTCGAGATGAGGAAGAAGATCCTCATCGTGGAGGATAACCCGGATCTGGCCTACGGTCTGCGTAACAACCTGGAGATCGAAGGCTACCTCGTCGAGGTCGCGGGGGACGGGCGAGCCGGGCTGCGGGCCGCCCGTGTGCTGGAGCCGGATCTCCTTATCCTCGACTTGATGCTGCCTGAGCTGGATGGCTACCAGGTCTTGCGCCGATTGCGGGAGGAAGGGCACGAGATGCCGGTGCTCATCCTGACGGCGCGCGGCGAAGAGGCCGACAAGGTGCAGGGCTTCCGGCTCGGCGCCGACCAGTATGTCACCAAGCCGTTCGGGCTGCTCGAGCTACTGGCCCGTGTGGAGAGGTTGCTTGACCGCGCCGCGCTCGGCGTGGATGGCTCGGGCGGCGACGTTACGCTGCTACAGTTCGGCGATGTCGAGGTCGATACGGCGGCGCGCCGGGTGCTGCGCGACGGGTCAGAGGTGTCGCTGACGCCGAAAGAGTACGAGCTGCTGGTCGCTCTACTGCGGCGCCGCGGCATAGCCGTGTCGCGCCGTGATCTCCTCGATCAAGTCTGGGGATATCCTACGCTGATCGTCAGCCGCACGGTGGATACGCACATAGCCGAGCTGCGCCGCAAGTTGGAGCCCGATCCGGCGAATCCCCGCCACATAGTCACGGTGCGCAAGGTCGGGTACCGGCTCGAGGTTTGACCGGGCCGGCCTGTGCTCGGCGTTCTCACACCTTCCTGACAGACGCTGAAGAACTCCTGACACAACTCTCACCGCAACGCAACCTGCGGGCGCTTCTCGCCTTCTAGCTTTCGAACGATCGCGGACAACGTCTGCCTCCTCCGTTGATCATGGAGCTTGAAAGACATGAGAGGTGCCGCCAGCACATCCCTTCCGATGCTTGCCGCAGGTCTGCTGTCTCTGGCCGCGTCCGAGGCGCGGGCGCAAGGGCAGGTCGAGCTTCCCCGGCTGAGCGGAAGCGTGCAGCTGGATGGGTTCAGCGACGAGCCGGCTTGGGCGGCGATCGAACCGCTGCCGCTGACCATGCACTGGCCGACCTTCGGCGGCCTGATCACAGAGCGCAGCGAGATTCGCGTCGGCTACGACGACGATTATCTGTATTTCGCCGGACGGTTCTACGATGCGGATCCCGCGGGCATCAGGGCGAACACGCTCTACCGCGATCGCTGGAACGGTGATGACGCGTTCGACATCGTCATCGATTCGTTCAACGACAACGAGACGGCGCTCAAGTTCACGACTACCCCCCTCGGCGTCATGCTGGACCAGGAGATCAGCAACGACGCCGATCCGTCTGGAGGCGCCCAACCGGTCAACCGTGACTGGAATACGTTCTGGGATGTGGCGACGCGGATCACGGAGGAAGGCTGGTTCGCCGAGGTACGAGTTCCGTTCTCGAGCCTGGGATACGAGGTCCGCGGCGAGCGAGTGGTCATGGGCCTGATCGTCGGCCGCTACATCAGTCGCAAGGACGAGAAGTACACCTACCCGGCGATCCCGCCCAACTGGGCGCTCGCCGACATCAAGCCGTCGCAGGCCCAGGATGTCGTGCTGACCGGGGTCGGGGAACGGGCCCCCCTCTACGTCACCCCCTACCTCCTGGGTGGCGTCGACCGGACGCGTAGCCTGTCGGAGCCGGTCGGTCCTCCGGGGACCGAGACGACCGGCCGGGTCGGGCTCGACGTGAAGTACGGGTTGACGAACAACCTTACCCTCGATCTCACGATCAACACCGACTTCGCCCAGGTCGAGGCGGACGACCAGCAGGTGAACCTGACTCGCTTCGACCTGTTCTTCCCGGAGAAGCGGCGGTTCTTTCAGGAACGCTCCTCGGTCTTCCAGTTCATCACTGGGGATGAGGGTCGCCTGTTCCACAGCCGGCGCGTCGGTCTGACGGAGGAGGGGGAAGCGCTTCCCATCCTGGCGGGCGCGCGGGTGACTGGTCGGGTCGGGGCCTGGGACGTGGGTGTCATGGACATGCAGGTGGACGCGGCGGCCGGCCGGCCCGGTGAGAATGACGCCGCGTTGCGCGTGCGGCGCGCCGTACTCAACTCGAGCTCCGCGGTCGGAGGGATGGTCACCGGCCGTGCGACCACGAATGGTGAGGTGGACGTCAGCTATGGTGCGGATGCCCTGCTCAATCTGTTCGGGGACGACTATCTCACGCTGCAGTGGGCGCAGAGCTACAACTATGACGACGGGCCGGCGAGCGCATTGGACCGGGCGCTGACCCGAGTGTTCTGGCAGCGGCGGTCGCTGAACGGCCTGGGCTACGAGATCGAGGCGGCACGATCCGGGTCGGCCTACGAGCCGCGGCTCGGTTTCGAGGGGCGCGACGACTACACGGCGCTCAAGTCGAACTTCACCTACGCCTGGCAGCCTGATGGCGGGGTCGTCAGCCGTCACAAGGGTTGGGTGACCTCGAGGCTCTTCCTGCGTAACGGCGACGGGTCGGTCGAGTCGGCGCTCCAGAGGCTCCGCTGGTCGATCGACTTCCGAGGTGGAAGCTTCTTCAACGTGGCGTTGAACTTTGAGTACGAGAACCTGGACGAGCTGTTGGAGTTCTCCGAGGACGCCTTCGTTCCGGCGGGCAGCTATTTCGGTCCCAACGTTTTCCTGTACTACCGGCACAGTCCCGGGGCGCAGCTGAACGGCGATGCCGTATTGCATGTCGGGACGTTGATGGACGGCTGGCGCGGCCGCTTGTCGCTCCGCCCGGCGTGGGTCGTGTCATCGCAACTGACCCTGAGTACCGAATATACCTTCCATCGCCTCTGGTTTCCCGGCCGCGGCCAGCGGTTCGACGCGGACATCTCGCGCCTCCGCTTGCAGGCGGCACTCAACACGCGACTGTTCGCGGACGCGTTCCTGCAGTACAACATGGCGGCGGAACGCTTCGCCGCGAATCTGCGCGTCCGCTACCGGTTCTCGGAGGGCCGCGACCTGTACCTGGTCTACGACGAGACGCAGGACCTCGGCCGGCTTTCAGAGGATCTCGTTGTGGCTGGTAAGTCGGACCGCCGAGTACTGATCAAGTACGAGCACACCTTCCAACCGTAGGGGTGGGGGCCTGCGGCTGCGCTTACACTCGCGCCAGTAGGGTGGGGAAGTGCCAGAGGAAGGCGGTGAGTCCCACGGCAGCGACGGCGAACAGCGCAGCCAGGGCGAAGCCGAGGCGCGCCTGTCTTCGCGCCGCATCGCCGGTCGCGACCGTTCTCTCGCGGATCAGACGGGTCCCAGGCGGAGGGAAGCAAGCCGCCCGGTAGCTTCTCAGGGAGAGATGAGAGAGCCAGGCGGCGAAGCCCACCAGCAACACCCCGATGGTCACGGCGAGCAGTCTGATGGCTAGGACGGCCTGGTAGATCGCCAGATCTGGATCCTCACGGGCCATCTCTCGGAGGTCCTCGACATACCGATTCGTCGCCACAGCCGCGACCGCACCTGTGAAGGCGATGGCGAGCACCAGCAAGACTGCCGTCCGGCGCGCGCGGGAGTCGGGTAGCTGTATCTGTGCAGGCATAGTCGATGGTCTAGCCGCTAAACGCGGGTTCAAGTGCCGATCAGTCATTAGCTGTCCCTGGCCACCCGGGCGGCTCAGGATGATCCCAACACCTGGCGGTGGAGCTCGGCATCTACGCCGCCTCTGGATTCTTCCTTCGCCTCGACCCCGGCGGCGTCTATCACCCGCTCCGTCGACTCGCGTAGCTCAGCGGCCGTCTCGAACGCCGCCGTGGCGTCGCCGCGCGCTCTCTGAGCGTTGAGCTTCCGAACAAGCCTTATGAATGTGTCCACCTCGGCTCGCAGCGGGGTGTATACGCGCCGGTCGGGAAGCCAGTGGCTGAAAAGCCGCCAGATGCCGACGTAGATCAGCAGAACGCCGAGAACCACAAAGGCAACGTGGTAAGGGGAATACGCGAGGAGGAGGAGTTGCACGACAACCAGCGCCACGCCGGCAAGCGCTATCGCCTTGTCGACCGTTGCGCGCGATACCTTGAGCGACATTCTGAGTACCTCCTCAAGATGGTTTGGCCGGTGGGCCTCCGCCTTCTTCGTTACTTGGACTGTCCTTTGCCCATCTTGGGCTCGCACTCCATCACGCCCTCTTCGATCGCCGGCTCGTAGATCTGGATCAGCCCCTTCACGTCGCCCACGTACATCGCACAACGGAAGTCATTGCGCTTCTTGTGGACAGCGCGGGCGCTCCAGCCGATCGCGATGCCGACCATCGTCATCTGCACGTCCGCGCTGACGTTCCAGTCGAGCTGCGCGAGGTTCGGCGCGTAGCGCGGGCCGCCCGGCTCGTCGTAGCTGTCGTACCAGTAGCCTTCCTGGGCTGTCGCAATATTCCGCAGGTCGGTCTGGATGACGGCCAGGTAGGCCCGCTTCCTCCCGTCGGCGATCTTGAGGCTCAGCGCCGCCAGGATCGCCAGGATGACTATAGCGGCCATGAGCTCGAAGAGAGTGAAGCCTTTTTGGGAGTGGGCGCGCTTTGTCATATCGTGTATAGGCTCAGCCGGACACGGGGGTGGGTGCGGAGGGGGGGTAACGCAGGCTACGTTTCCGGCCTTAATATACGCAATCCCGCGCGACTTGTTCCAGGGCTCGTGAGATTGCCGGGCGGGCCGCCGGCTGGGGGAGCACGGATCAGGAGGTGAAGTGTGAGAGTCCAGTTCTGGGGGGCCGCGGGGACCGTCACCGGGTCGATGCACCTGCTGGAGGTCGGCGGCCGTAATGTCTTGCTGGACTGTGGGTTATACCAGGGGCGGCGGAAGGAGGCGTTCGAGCGCAACCGGGGCCTGCCGTTCGATGCCTCGCGGATCGACGCCGTCATTTTGTCACACGCGCACATCGACCACAGCGGCAGCCTCCCCTCGCTGGTGCGGGCGGGGTACCGCGGCTCTATCTACTCCACCTCGGCGACCCGGGACCTGTGCGCGTACATGCTTGTCGACTCGGCCCACCTGCAGGAGGGCGACGTCAAGTACGTGAACAAGCGGCGCAGGAAGCAGGGTAAGGTGCCGTTCGAGCCTCTCTACACGAAGGAGGACGCGCTCGAGACTCTCAGGCTGTTCCAGAGTATAGACTACGACCGCCCGTTCGAGCCGGTTCCGGGTGTATCGGTACAGTTTCGCGATGCCGGGCACATCCTCGGCTCGGCGATCGTGATGCTCGAGGCGAACGAGCGGGGTAGGAAGAGGCGGCTGGTGTTCAGCGGCGATATCGGGCGCAAGGGTCTTCCGATCCTGCGCGATCCCCGGGTCTTCGAGGATGCCGACTTCGTCATCATGGAGAGCACGTACGGTGATCGCCGCCACGAGACCAGCGGGGACGCGAAAGCTCTTCTGCGGCAGGCCGTCGTCGACGCGCTGGCCGGGGGCGGCGTGCTGCTCATCCCGGCGTTCGCCGTCGGTCGCACCCAGGAGATTGTCTACCGTCTGAATCAACTATGGGAATCAAATGAGCTGGCGCCCATCGATGTCTTTGTCGATAGCCCGCTGGCCGTGAACGCGACCGACGTCTTCAGGGTCCACCCCGAGTGCTACGACGAGGAGTATCTGGAGACCATGCTCACGGACCGCGA
The DNA here is from genome assembly GCA_020344215.1 of Gemmatimonadota bacterium. Lineage (GTDB taxonomy): Bacteria > Gemmatimonadota > Gemmatimonadetes > Palauibacterales > KS3-K002. The sequence goes on along the minus strand of CP070815.1, from coordinate 1,858,949 downwards.
TCGCGACCCACTTTGCTTCGACCGGTTGCAGTACGTGAGGAGCACCGATGGCTCACGGGCGCTAAACACATTAGAGAAGCCAGCAGTCATCATCTCGGCGTCGGGCATGTGTGAAGGTGGACGCATCCTCCACCACTTGAAGCATCACGCGACAAGGCCGGAGTCGATCCTTCTCTTCGTCAGCTTCCAGGCCGAACACACCTTGGGCCGCAAGATCCTCGAGGGCAGGAATCCCGTCTCGATCTACGGCGACAAGTACGAGATAACGGCGAGCGTCCGAAAGGCTGAAGGCTACAGCGCCCACGCCGACCGTGAAGGACTGCTCCGCTGGGCGTCGCGTGTACAGGAGAAGGGAGACGTGAAGCACATCTTCCTCGTCCACGGCGAGGAAACGAGCCTCACGGCGCTAGCCGATGGTCTCAGGCAAGGCGGCGCTGCCGACGTCCGGATCCCCGAGCGCGGCCAGCAGTTCGACTTGTAGCACGCAGGGGATCCGGTCAGGCTGCTGCGTTGGCTTGGACGGTCCTGGCCGCAGTGTTCCGCGCGAAGCGGATCGCTCCGAAGATGGCGATGAGAACCACCGCGATTCTTGTTGAACAGCGGCCGCCCGCGCCAGATGGGGCGGTTGAAGGACCCGATCGCTGGCGGCAACTGCTATTGTGTTGACTGCGGACGTGCAGTCCCCCATCCTGTCCCCCGTATCTCCTTACATCTGAGTTTCTCGTGCGGCTCCTCGATATGGAGGGTGCTGATGGATCCGGTCCTCCTCTCTCGGATCCAGTTTGCCATCACCGCGGGCTTTCACTTCATCTTTCCGCCGATCTCGATCGGTCTGGCCTGGCTGTTGGTGGTCGTCGAAGGTCGGGCGTGGCGCAGCGGGGACGAGGCGTACGTGCGGATGGGTAAGCTGTTCGGCAAGCTGCTGGCCTTCACGTTCGCCATCGGTGTGGCGACCGGGATTCTTCTGGAGTTCCAGTTCGGGACGAACTGGGCACGGTACTCGAAGTTCGTGGGCGACATCTTCGGTGCGCCACTGGCGGCGGAGGGTGTATTCGCCTTCTTCCTCGAGTCGACGTTTCTGGGCCTTTACCTGTTCGGCCGCAGTCGAGTTCCGAAGATGGTCCACTGGCTCTCGATTTTGATGGTGGCGGTGGGCGCGACGATATCGGCCTTCTGGATCATTGTAGCGAACTCGTGGCAGCAGACACCGGCCGGTTACGCCGTTCGCCACGGTCGCGCCGAGCTCGAGAGCTTTTGGGCTGCGGTCTTCAACCCCTCCACGCTTCCTCGCTACTTCCACACGATCTTCGCCACTCTGGTGGTGGGCGCGTTCGTGATGGCGGGCGTGGCTGCGTATCGGCTGTTGAGGAATCGCGAGGACGAGATCGGGAAGCGGGCCCTCAAGCTCTCCGTCCCGTGGGGTCTGGTGGCCGCGATCCTCGTGGCCTTCCCCTTCGGCCACTGGCATGCCCAGCAGGTCGCGGAGACCCAGCCCGAGAAGTTCGCCGCGATCGAGGGCCTCTACACGAGCCAGGCAGGCGCGCCACTGGTTCTCTTCGCTTTCGTGCACGTCGATCCGCCGGAGCTGCGCGTGAAGGTCGAGGTCCCCGGACTGTTGAGCTGGATGGCGTTTGGCGACCCGCGCGCCCCGATCCGTGGCATCGACGAATTCCCCGACGACGAGGTGCCGCCGCTCTGGCTGACCTTCGTCTCCTTCCACAACATGGTTGTCCTGGGCCTGCTCTTCATCGCGGTGATGGCTTGGGGCGCCGTGAAGCTCTGGCGGCAGCGGCTGTTCGCGGGGCAGCGTTTCCTGAAGCTGCTCGTCTGGATCGTGCCGCTTCCGGTCATCGCCTGCCAGTTCGGGTGGGTGGCAGCGGAGGTTGGCAGGCAACCCTGGATCGTGTACCAGCTGCTGCGCACCAGCGATGCCCACTCGCAGACGGTGTCGGCGGGCGAGGTTCTTTTCTCGATAGTGCTGTTTGGAGTGATCTACCTCTTGCTCGGCGCGCTCTGGGTTCACCTGATGGTCAAAGAGGCAGGACACGACCTCGAGCCTGCGGTAGGGAAGGAGGTGATGGCGTGATGGATCTTAACACCATCTGGTTCCTACTGGTCGGGGTGCTGATCATCGGTTACGCCGTGCTCGACGGGTTCGACCTCGGAGTGGGCGTGCTCTACCTGTTCGCGCGCAGTGAGGAGGAGCGGCGTATCTACTTGAACGCCATCGGCCCGGTCTGGGATGGGAACGAGGTCTGGCTGCTCACCGCAGGCGCTGCGCTCTTCGCAGCCTTCCCCGTCGTCTACGCCACCGTGTTCAGTGCCTTCTATCTCGCCATGATGCTGGTGGTTGTGGCGCTCATCGCTCGGGCCGTCTCGTTCGAGTTCCGCGGCAAGCTGGAAGGGCCGGGCTGGAAGAGCCTCTGGGACTGGTGCTTCGGCCTCGGCAGCCTGCTCGCCGCCGTCCTCTACGGCGTGGCGGTGGGGAACGTCATACGCGGCATCCCCATCGATGAGGGCGGGACGTTCACGGGGTCGTTCCTTGGGCTGCTGAATCCGTTCGCGTTGCTCTGTGGACTGGTTTGCTTGGCGATGTTCACGATGCAGGGCGCCGCGTACATGGGTCTGAAGACGGAAGGCGAGCTGCAGGCGCGTATCCGCGGTTGGACGCTCCGTGGCTGGACAGCATTCGTGGTTCTGTACGCTGTGGCGAGCCTGGCCGCGGTGTTCACGGCGCCGCACGCCTTCCAGGGCGTCATCGGGAATCCGCTCTTCTGGATCCTGCTGGCGCTCTTCGTGGCGGCGGCCGTGTCGGTCCCCATGAATAGCAGGCGCGGGCGTGACGGTCGGGCCTTTGTCGCTTCTTCGCTCACGATCGTGTCGCTGATCGGCCTGGCCGCGGTGGGCATGTTCCCAAGGGTCGTAGCGTCGAGTATCGACCTGGCTAATAGCCTGACCATCTACAACGCGGCCTCCACGCCGCGCACACAGACGGCGATGCTGATCATCGCGCTCATCGGCATGCCGATCGTGCTCGCCTACACGGCGTACGTGTACAAGGTGTTCAAGGGAAAGGTGGTCCTCGACGAGGCGAGCTATTGAGGGCGGTGAGTGGTAGTCGGTGGTCAGTGATCGGTGGTTGGTGGTCGGTCACCAGCGATCGGTGGGGCAGCAGGTCAGTGAATCGGTCGGTCTCACCAGTCCTACTGATCCACTGACCCACTGGTCCACTGCCTTACTGATCACTGATCACCGATTATTTCGCCTTCAAGACCCTCGCCGCCCGACTATAGTCCTTCGGCTTCACCCAGAGGATCATCCCGTAGCGCTGCTTGCCTGCGGCGACGGCGTCGGCTGCCGTGATGTTGATCCTGTTGGCGGCAAGCTTGTCGATGTGGCGGTGCACCGCACCGACCGCGTCGTTGCCCTGGACGAGGAAGCCCTTCTTCGCCTTGCTCAAACGCCAGCCCTGCTTCTTCGCGACTCGCTTCAGCGCCGCCATGTCCTCCGGGATCAGGTCGAGCTGGGCCTTGCCTCCCTTGCCCGGGAAGCCGGAGTAGGCAAGCAGGTTGACGCCGGCCTCCCTCAGCTCGCCGAGCAGCTTTGCACCCTGTCCGGCGCGGTTCGGTACGGTGACGTACACGTAGTTCACTTTCTTGACTCGGTCCGCCATGAGAACCTCCTTGCAGCGTAGACGGGCGTGCACCTGCGTGCACCATGGAACGAAAAGATCTGCCAGACCGCGTTCACGAGCTCGGGCGGGAGGAACTACGGTCGACTTCGGTTAGGAACGTTGTACAAGATGGTGCGCCGAGCGCTGCAGCGCGAGAGTTGGTGCGGCGGCGAGTGTGACAGCGAGGGCGAGGGCGCTTGCGCGAGTCACGGGGAAATCACAATAGTCTTGTCTGGAATTCGAAGCCCACAAGCCGAGTTACAGGAACATTTGTCTTCGAGGCGGGAGGAGTTGGCCGAATGGGCAGGCTATCTGTTATCTCGACGCTGGTGCTGCTGGCCGCCCTACCGGTGATGCTTGCCGGGACGTTCAACGGTCGCGCAGCGGTCGGCTGGGCGGCTTCGCCCTGCGTCGAGTGTCATAGCGAGGTGACCCCTGGCGTCGTCTCCGATTGGGAGGTCAGCAGGCACAGCGAAATCGGTGTCGACTGCGCCGTCTGTCACGGCCGAGAGCACGCGACCGCCGAGGACGTCGGCGAGGTGAGGATCCCGACGCCGGAAACGTGCGCTACGTGTCACGCTGGCCGGGTGGAGCAGTTCAGGAGCGGTAAGCACGCGTTCGCCTGGGCGGCGATGAAGGCGATGCCCACCACGCACTGGGCGCCGATGGCGCTCACCGAGGGGATGAAGGGGTGTGGCGGCTGCCACAAGATCGGGCTAAAGACCGAGGAGGAGATCGCGGCTCTCAAAGAGAGTGGCGCGGGCTTCGGGCTGGCGTCGTGCGATGCGTGCCACACGCGGCACATCTTCTCGGTGACGGAAGCGAGGCAGCCGCAGGCGTGCCAGACGTGTCACATGGGATTCGATCATCCCCAGTGGGAGATGTACTCGGCCTCCAAGCACGGCGTGCGCTTCCTATTGAGACAGAACGGAACGCTACCGGAGGACGTCGCCGCACCGACTTGCCAGACCTGCCACATGCAGGACGGTGATCACGCGGTCCGGACCGGCTGGGGATTCCTCGCCGTGAGACTACCGCTGCCCGACGATGAGCAGTGGGCGGCGGATCGTGTGACGATCCTGCAAGCGCTCGGTGTACTCGACCCTGAGGGCAATCCGACAGGCCGGCTCGAGGTGGTGAAGGCGGCCGACGTCGCACGGCTCACCCAGGAGGATTGGGAAGCGGAACGCAATGAGATGGTCGCCGTCTGCGGCGATTGCCACTCGGAGAACTTCGCCCGCGCGGAACTGGAGAAGGGCGACGAGATGATCAGGGAGACGGATCACCTGCTTGCCGAGGCGATCCGTACGGTGATCGCCTTGTACGAGGATGGGATCCTCGAGCAGCCCGATTACTACTCCTATCCTTATCCCGATCTGCTGACCTTTCACGACGCCCCGACCGCGATCGAGCAGAAGCTGTTCGTGATGCACCTGGAGCATCGCATGCGGGCCTTCCAAGGCGTCTTCCACGCCAACCCTGACTACGCACTCTGGTACGGTTGGAGCGAGATGGTCAGGGACCTGCAGGAGATAAGGGAGATGGCCGAAGAGCTCCGCAGGCACCGCGAGCACCACGGGAGTCGGTGATCGGTAAGCGGTAGTCGGTAATCAGTGGTCGGTGGAGCGCCGGGAGCGTTTGATGATTGGTGCCATGCTTCTCAGCCCCACTGATCACTGATCGCTGATTCTTCAACGGCGACGCAGGTTGGTGCAGGCGCGGGCGGCCCATCAGGGCCGCCCGTTCTGTTTACCGCTCCGCCACGTTAGGGAGCCGCCGGCGACCCCATTGACGAAGCTCCGGCCGGGCACGACAGTTAGCTGTGTGGCACCCCGAACAGTTTCGATCCGAGGGAGCGATCATGGCCGATACATTCGGTAGTCACGCTGCGCTTCAGGTCGAGGGACGCACGCTGCGCATCGCCCGACTCGAGGCACTCGAGAAGGCTGGGCTGGCGGTCGGACGTCTGCCCTACGCGTTGCGCATCCTGCTGGAGAACCTGCTCAGGCACGAGGACGATGCCACCGTGACGGCAGGCGATATCGAGGCGCTGTCGAGGTGGGAGGCTAAGGCGGAGCCGGCGACCGAGATCGCTTTTCGGCCGGCCCGGGTGCTCCTGCAGGATTTCACCGGGGTGCCGGCGGTCGTCGATTTGGCAGCGATGCGAGAGGCGATGCGAGCTCTGGGCAGCGACCCGTCAAGAATAAGTCCGCTGCAGCCGGTCGAGTTGGTGATCGATCACTCGGTGCAGGTCGATGCGTATGGGACCGCCGATGCCCTGCTGGTCAACGCGAAGAAGGAGTTTGAGCGCAATCGCGAGCGCTACGGCTTCTTGCGCTGGGGTCAGGAAGCGTTCGAGAACTTCCGTGTCGTGCCGCCGGAAACGGGCATCGTGCACCAGGTGAACCTCGAGTACCTGGCGAGGGTGGTGATGACGAACCAGAGCGGCTGGGCTTATCCCGACACGTTGGTGGGCACCGATTCGCATACGACGATGATCAACGGGATCGGCGTGCTGGGCTGGGGTGTCGGCGGAATCGAGGCAGAGGCCGCCATGCTGGGCCAGCCGGTCACCATGCTGATTCCCCAGGTCATCGGCTTCAAGCTCCTCGGCGAGCTACCGGAGGGCGCAACGGCGACCGACCTGGTCCTAACCGTGACGCAGATGCTCCGTAAGAAGGGCGTGGTCGGCAAGTTCGTAGAGTTCTACGGGGCGGGGCTGGCGAATCTGCCGCTGGCCGATCGCGCCACCATCAGCAACATGTCGCCGGAGATGGGATCGACCTGCGCCATCTTCCCGGTGGACGCGGAGTCGCTCCGCTACCTGCGATTCAGTGGGCGGAGCGACGAGCAGGTCGCTCTGGTGGAAGCGTACATGAAGGAGCAGGGCCTGTTCCACACGGCGGAAAGTCCGGAGCCCGAGTACACGGACACGCTCGAGTTGGACCTTGGCGTCGTCGAACCGAGCCTCGCGGGCCCCAAGCGCCCTCACGATCGTGTGCCGCTTACCGGGGCAAAGGCGGAGTTCAAGAGGGTGCTTCCCGACTTGGCGCCGAAGGCGGAAGGGGGAAGCGCTGACGAGCTGATTGCCGGCAGCGCGACGCCGGTGTCGAAGAACGGAGAGCGCTTCGATCTGAGGCACGGGTCGGTGGTGATCGCTGCGATCACCAGTTGCACGAACACGTCGAATCCGTCAGTGCTGGTCGCCGCCGGCCTAGTGGCCAAGAAGGCCGTAGAGAAGGGGCTCAAGACAAAACCGTGGGTGAAGACGAGCCTGGCGCCGGGCTCGAGGGTCGTCACCGAGTACCTGACGAAGGCCGGGCTTCTGCGTTACCTGGAACAGTTGCGCTTCAACGTCGTCGGCTACGGTTGCACTACCTGCATCGGCAACAGCGGTCCGCTCGATTCGGAGATCTCAGC
>CP070815.1:1841265-1851756 GCA_020344215.1 Gemmatimonadota bacterium | reverse complement strand
CGGGCAACGAGCGCCTCATCGCGGACATCTACACGGGCCGCGACCCCCTCGGCGGCGCAGCCAGCCTCATCATCGGCGAGCAGGGTATCCCGGCTCACGTTATCCCGGACGCGCTGGCCACGCACTCGTGGCGACCGCCTGAGACCACGGCCAACCTGTTCCTCTCGCGCATCCGCCAGATCGTCGCCAACCTCACGCCCGGCGTCCCTTCCTTCCGCACCAAGGCGCGGGTCCCCGGCGCAGCGCACCTGTCGGACGCCCAGAACCGCCTGACGCGGATCATGACCGACCACGGCGACCTCCGGGCCGCCATGCGCCGCGCCGCGTTTATCGGCCTCGTCTCGCCCTACTTCGGCGTCAAGGTCACCTACGACAAGAGCGAGAAGATCCCCTACAACCGCATCAAGTACTGCGCTGTAGAGGCCCGCGACTGCGGCTACGAGCCGTTCCACCGCCGCTTCTACTGGCACGGCTACGACATGCAGTACGGCGACCTGCCCGAGCACTGGAAGCCGGACTTCTCAGGGCAGGAAGCACCCCACCCGTGGGAGATCGTCCGCGTCACCGAGTGCTACCACGAGGGCTTTGCCCACGGCACCAAGGGCAAGGGCTGCCCCATGTCGATCTTCGTGGCCCGCAACCGCCACAAGGACCCCTCGCTCACCGAGATCAACCTGACCGAGGACGTTGAGAACCCGGTCGGCACCTACGTTTGCACGGAGACGCTCCCCGAGTGCCCGCTGGTCATCGGCAACTTCCTCGATCCCGCCCCGAGCGAGGACGTTCCCGCCGCCGAGGTGCTCTCGTGGATCCCGCTCATGCGGATGATCGTTCAAACGCTGGTTCAGATCGACCGCGAGGTCAGGACCAGCAACAACACGATCCTCTACGACAAGAACGCGATCCAAGACGACGCCATCCAGGCTGTCCGCAACGTCGTTCCGGGCGGAACCGTGTTCATCGGCGTCGATGCAGACGACAACACGCGCGGCGTCAACGCCACCATGCGCCCTGTCGAGCAGAGCACGGTGCTCAACGAGTACCTCGGCGCGCTCCAGACCTACATGCGGCTCTTCGACGACGTTACAGGCGTCTCTCCGAGCGACCGAGGCATGGCAACCAACCCGCGTAAGAGCGCGACCGAGGCCGCAGCCATCACGGACGCCGCATCTAAACGCAACGCGGACCGTCTGGAGATCATGGCGGCCATGTGGACCAAGATCGCGCAGATCGGCTTCAAGTATCAGCGCCAGATCTTCGGCAAGCAGGTCGATATCCCGCTCGACAACGGCGTCATCAGGACCATCCCGGTCCCCGACCCCGCCGTCGCGTGCTTCAGCTTCGACGTAGACCCCGTTGAGCTTGGCCACCTGTCCAATGCGGGCGATATCCAGGCTCTGATGCAGTGGCTGACCGTCACGACCAACGCACAACAGGCATTCCAAGGCGGCATCCCCCGCATGACGCGCGAAGCTCTGCGCCGCCTTGGCAACGCCATGGGCATCGAGGACGCCGACATCTTCCTCGACGCGCCCACCATCGAACTCGGCCCCGAAGAGCGGTACATCCGCTTCCTGCAAACGCAGGAGCCGATCATGGTCTTCGAGGACGACCAGCACGACATGTACGTCGCCTACTACGCGAAGATGCAGGAGGCTGCGGTCAACCGCAACGCGGACGAGTTCGAGATCATGGCCCTCCGGCAAGCCCTCGACATGCACCGCATGTACGCAGCGCGCCGCCAAGAGGTCATCAACCCCGCTGCAATGGGCGGCATCATCCCCGGCGTGGGCGCTGGCCCCGGCGAGGTGGACAACAACATGCTCGCTGCCCTGGCTACGGGCCAAACGCCCCAAGCCATGCCCCAGGGCGGCATCGGAGAAACGACCTACTGATGATCTACCCCTACCGCTGCCCCGAGCACGGCCCCTTCGAGGTCGAGAAGTCCATGGCGGACTCCGACCGCCCCGAACCCTGCCCCGTGTGCGGCGTCGAGCAGGAAGAGCAGGACATCACGGCCAAGCGCGTCGGAGGCTACGTCTCTACCGAAGGCGACTGGTGCAGCGGCAAGCTAGTTCACCAGCTACACCCCAAGCACCCTGACCGGATGGTGACTTCCAAGCGCCAGATGGAGCAGGTTTACAAGAAGCACGGGATCTCCATCGACACCGGAAAGTTCGAGTCGAAGGAGGCCCAAATCGCGGCAACTGTCCCGCGTAAACTTCGTACCGGAAAAAACCCGGGCGTCGTTGGGGGAGTTGACGACTGAGCTTTAAACACCTAAGCTACCCCCCGGGTAGTTTTCTTCAAACCGAGCCGAGAGGTAACCGTGTCTGAACCTACCCAACCTTCCGCCACCGAGGAAACGCAGCCTGTAAGTCCCGTCGAGGAGCCTGTTCAGCAGGTAGACCTAGCCGAGGAAGCGGGAAGAGCAGCGGCGAATGTCGCACCCACGGAGCAAAAAGTCCGCTCTTTGGATGATCTCGATTTGGACGGCGCTGTTCGTTCCAAGATCGAGTCCTACGTCAGCAAGGCAATCAACGACGCCGTCAGTAAGCACGACGCGCGGCAGAGCAAGAAGCTCAAAGACGACGGCTACATGAACCGTAGCCAGATCGAAGAGCTTCTGGCCAGCAAAGACGCCGAGTACCAGCGCCGCGAAGCCGCCAAGGAATCGTTCCTGAACATCCTTGGCAGCGAGGGGCTGCATCCCGGTTCGGAAGGCTACAACAAGGTCCAAGCGACCTACGCTGAAGCCATCCAGTCTGGCAAGCTCACGCCCGAGATCCTGCTCACTGAGGCGGGCATCCGCACGCTCGTCGCCATGTCCGGCGCGAGCGGCACCCCCGAAGCGGGCGCTCCGCAGACGGGACTTGCCAAGTCGGCCCCCGAGGGTTCGATGCTCTACGCTGACGGCACGGTCCAGCTAAACGCTGGTCGTGCAGACGACTCGACCCTGGAAGACCGCATGCGCCGTGCGGTCGAGGCATCTGTTCGACCCTGACCGAAACCCGCTAGGAGCCAACCATGGCAATCCCCCAAATCACCAACCGTGTCCTAGACACGATGGTCTCGACGGCCCTCGATACTTACTCGAAGGACCCGATCAACGCGCTCACCGACTCTGGTGAAAAGTTCCTGAAGGCCGCTGCCTCCCAAGGCCGCGTCTTCGTCGTCAACGACGCCGAGGCTGTCCGTCACCCCATCATGTACGATGGCGGTGAAGACTCCACGCTTTACACTCCCGACAACGTCGATGGTGTTCAAGGCAACCTGTCGGAAGAAGCGACGGAGATCCTGACGCACTGCCGCTTCGAGCTTCAAGCGGGCACGCGTAACATCAACTTCCCGCAGTCGCAGCCGCCGGGCAACCTCATTGACTACGTCTCGAACGTCGTCAAGGCGAACATGATGGAGATCCTCAACGAAGAGGAAATCCTGTTTGTGCGTGGCCGCGCAAGCCGAGACCTTGATCCGGCGTCCATCTCCGTTCTCCGTGGCGCTTTCCCCGGCGACGGGTCGTACACCGCTGGCATTCCGACTTCGCTTGGTGGCGTCCTGTACAACTCTTCGACTCCGAGCCCCACTGCTGACGGCACCACTACCGACGAAGCGTATGCTGCCATCAAGACCAACGATGTGGCCAAGTGGCAGCCGTACCACGTTCAGGCTACGGGCACGGACCACGGCGGTCTGTTCGGCGATCTCCAGAAGGCAATCCTGTACGCGACCTACTCGGAGACCGAGCGCCCGACTCACGTTTATGTGGCGCTCGACACCTTCGAGAAGATGCTCGACCTGCTGCGTGAATCCGCTGCTCTCCCCGACCCGGTCCGCACCGACATGGGTAAGGAAGGGACCATCGCCTTTGGTGGTATCACCATGGACTGGTCTCGCTACCTGAGGAAGGAAGCTACCTGGGACGTTATTGAGCCGGAAGCAGGTACGGATTCGTACCCGATCCTCGGCGTCAACTGGAACTCGCTCCGCCTGAACACTGTCCGCGCTGGCGGCATCGGTGACGGTAGCATCGGGTTCATCCGCCAGATCGGTGAGATGCAGCCCCACCCGCTGAAGACCAACCTCTTCAAGCGGATCGAGTGGAAGCGCCAGTGGTCTGTGGATAACGGGCGTCGCTCGTTCTTCACGATCTACGGCAACACCACCGTTTAGTCATCGGGGGGTGGGAGTGAAGCTCCTGCTGGTGGCGGCGGTGGTCCTATCAGCGGTGGCGGCGGAACGCCGATACCCTGACCCACAACTGCCCCTGCGGAGTTCTCGCCTCCGCGCCTCGCCTTGACCGGCACGACAACTGATACCTATGGCACAACGCTCAGAACTTCGGTCTCGACTCAAACGACGCCTTGGACTGGGCGTTGTGTCTACGGTTGAACAGGATCGTCTAAACGAGGCGATCAACAGCGGCCTCTCCCGCGCTGAAACCGACAACATCCCCGGCCTCAACCGCTGGGAGATGACGGGCAGCATCCTCGGCCGCTTGAACCTCACGGACGGTTGCACGGTTACGCAACACAGCCAAGCTGTAACGTGCGGCGCTAGTGGCCCGCACATTCAGAACGAGAAGGTTCACCCCCGTGACATCCTCGTCGTAGTCGAGTCGGACGGCACTACGACCAAGTTCCTCATCGAGGACGTTACAGGCTCTCGGACGATCCACCTGGGGATCCCGTCCAACCGCACGATCACGGGCACAAGCGACAGCTACATCCTGCGCCGCACGATCGAGCTACCGTCAACCGGCCAGATCATCTCGATCCTGCCCGTAGACGGCAAAAGCGTAGACGGCCTCGCGCGCGAACCCGGCCACGCCTTGCGCGACCCGTTCAAGGAGGGCACCGCGCGCTACTACGAGCAGAACTTCTCGGACCTGCACGACGTTTCGTCCGTCTCGCTCTGGCCCGCGCCGACCGACACCACGCTCCAGTGGACGATCACGCAGACACAGTACAAGCCGCGCCTCGCCAACGACACTGACGAACTCGCGTACCCCGAGGAAGTGCTCGACGCCATCCTCGAACGCGCCCGCGACTGCTACCTCACTTGGACTGGCGCGGCCAACCAGAACGACATCACCGCGAGCTTCCGCGCCCTGCGCGATACGAGCGACGCGCTGAAGAACTCCAGCAACCCGAAGCAGATTTTCTATAAGACCTGATGGCTTGCGGCGAATGCGAAAGCGGACAGTTCGGGTGCGGTTGCTGCTGCGCCTCTGTCACCAACATCAAGGGTGGTATCCACCCGGACTCGATCTCCTCGACGCACATCGACCTTGTGCTCGATCAGGTCGAAGCCAGCCTCACGCAGACGCACCGCACGGAAGTGCTGCTGGCTGAACCGGCACACATTGTCGGCGTCAACGCATCGCTCATTGCGGTGCAGCGTGATGCCAACGTCAACAACCAAGACAAGCAGCTACAAGAGCCTGCGTCGGGTGCCATCGGCAACATCGTGCGCGCCACGACCACTAGCGTCTCGTTGTACACCATTCCCGGTTACAGCTACGACGATCTGGAGAAAGGTGGCTTTAACCCGCCCGACAGTCAGGAGCAGTCGCGCCGCTACTTCTGCACTGCGTCGCTGTCGTCCACTCTGCCGACCTACGACTCGCACGAGGACATGTTCGGCTACTTCGCGGACGGCGGACTGTTCGTCGAGTTTAACGCGCCGTCGCCCGACTACGGCATCCGTCTGGTCGTGCGCTACGTTCCGCGCCTTCAGTTCTCGCCCGCGTACCACGACCCCGTGGAAGTCATGCAGCACTACTGGAAGTGCAGCCGTGGCAACCAAGAGTTCCTCGAAGGCTTCTACGCTGGTACGTCGCTCGACATCACTTCCGCAGAATCCGGCGGTACGTCCATTCCTTCGGGCGGCGCAGGTTCCGGCATCAGTTGGTCGAACATCGAGACCACGCCGTCCGACGCTTCGTGGTCTACTCCCCCGATTTGATCTATGCCGCTGACTCAGAAGCACCGTCTTGACGAGCTACCGATGGATCGCCGCATTGCTGGCGAGGCACGCGGTGTTTCTGGAGGTGAAGCGATCGGCGCTGTGTACGAGCGCCGCGAGGTTGAGCCTACGGCGACGCACCTACAGCGGCGCACGGGCTCGAAGCGCGTCACCAACACGCAGCCCCAACTACTGGGCGCAACCTACGGCAGCACCAAGGGCCGCATCAAAGCGGACCACGACTTCACTGCGGCCACGGGCAGCGACTGGGCCATCTACGGCACGCTAGACGTTGCGTCCACGACCGACACGACGCCGGGCTTCTTCAAGATCCTGTCCTTCGGCGGTATCCGCCTGTACCTCAAGAAGACGTACACGACTGAGCACCTCGCGCAGTTCGTTGCTGTTGACTCGGCGGGCACCCTCATCGCTTCGACGAGCGCCGTTGCACTCGACACGGCATCAGGCAACGCGTTCCATTTCTTCCTGTGCCGCGACGAAAGCGGTTCGTCTTCGCTCCGCTTGAACGCGTGGTATGTCGGTGCTACGCCGGGCGCGGACACTACGGCACTGCACACGTTTAGCGCCGAGGCCACGCTAGAGTTCTTTGGCCAGAACCAGAGCGGCTATACCCCGCTGTTCCCCGAGTGCGTGCTGAACAACGTCGTCATCTACGACAACGATGACTTTGCAAGCGACGGCTCACAGCACACGGCATACGCGACCGACACCACGCCCAGCACTTCCGGTCTGCTGTGGCACGACACGTTCGCAGACGGCGGCGACATCCTTGTCCACGGCGACTCGGACCCGGACATCTACGCGTACCTGATCCCGACGCAGCCGCAGACCTACGGCACCGACCCTACGTCGATTCGCTTCGGCGGCAACGGCACTGCCGAGATCCCGTTCTACCTCGACTTCGACGAGTACTTCTGGACGACGACCAACGCAGCCGCGCGCATCAACTGGTGCTTCCAACTAAAGCTCACGCTGCCCAAGGTGCTGACGGCAGCGACGGTCTTCGAGCTACAAGACCTTGTCCGACTCGACATCGTTAACGACAGCGGCTGGAAGCTGAAGGCCACGTTTAACGACGGCGGCTCCATCGTCACCAATACGACCGTCGTAACTGGCGGCAGCGACCACGATGTGTTCGTAGCGCGTGACGCATCGCTGTGCTACCTGAAGGTAGGCACGACCGAGAACAGCGCCGCTGCCTCCAACCCGATCATCTACGAGTACGACAAGACGCTCGGCTTCGTCATCGGGGACAAGGTTGACTTCGAGAACTCACAGCCGTTTGGCGGGCAACTGTCTCGCCTCGCCCTGCACAACAGCGAGCAGCGGTCGTTCGGCGAAAGAGCCGACGCAGTTTTCTATTACGACGTAGACTCAGTTCAAGGCGACGAACTGATCGACAGGGGCAACCGCGCCCTCAACGGCTACCTTGGGGTCCGCAGCGACACACAAGCTCCCTTCTACAAGCAGGGCGGTTTCCCCGGCGGGGCCTACGTTGCAGCCAGCGGCGGCTACCTGATCTCCAACGCACGCCCCGACATCGGGTACACCGGCCAGCTTCGCAAGCCGCTGACCAAAGACGCGGTCGTGCAGCGGCGCGGGCAGCGTTCGTTCCTTACGTCCAACGGCGTCAGCTACATCGTTGACGACAAGGTCAAGAGCTTCCGCCCGCTCGGCATCCCTCGCCCGAGTACCAAGGTCTCTTGCACGCCGCAGGGCATTGGCCCTATCGACGGCTTCGTCCGCTACGCCTACCGCTACGTTTCTACAGACGGCACGGTCGGCCCCGTTTTCGAGCTTGACCCTTGCGACGCAACCGGCGGCGTCAACGTCTACCTCGGTGCCGAGACGTTTAGCACGCCGGGCGATCCCGCATTCGGTCTGTCGTTCGGCGAAGCAGAGGGCGGTAAGCAGTCGGCGTTCGACAACGTCGAGTGCTTCATTGCCCGCGACCGCGACGCCAGCAACAACCAACTGCTGCACCGCGAGATCAGCTATCCGGGCCTCACGCTAGAGACTGCGTTTAGACTGCCGGATGTCGGATCCGTCCCGCGCGAGACTGTCATCTCTCAAGGCGTCTTCGCGCCCTTCGGGCCGGGACGTTGGATGGCGCGCAACGCACCGAAGCAGTTTCCCTGGATCGGTGGCCAGAACCAAGAGTGCTGCTTCCAGTTTACGTTCCGCTTCCAAACGGGTGTGCCTAGCCAGTGCTTGTTCGCGATCGGAGCGGAGGACCAGAAGTACAAGACAGGCTGGATCTCGTCGCAAACGCACTGGCGCTTGCACCACCTAGTCGTCAGCATCCAACCGCCCGCGAGCACCAACAACAGTTACTCGCTGGTTGTTACACGCGACGCCCCTGACGGTCCCAGCCACCGCGACAACGACCTGACGCAGTGGTCCTACGACATCGACCTCGTAGACGGTAATGACTACACGCTGTTTGTACGTCGCGGCGGTTCGGCGTATGGCGCATCGCCGGGTGCCGACCTCATCGCGGCGCTGTACAACCACACGACGGACAGCTACGACCACTGGCTGAATGCCGCTGGTACTGCTCAGGGTTTTGCTGAGATCCGCGTCTCAGACTTCTGGGGCTCTTCTTACTCTGGCTCTGCCCGCGACAAAGTCATGTGGGGCGCGTGCCGCAAGGAAAACACCGCTCTTTCAGGCAAGACGCGTGTCCGCAGCGCGGCGGGCTCCAGCACGTTTGACTTCACCTACCTACCTGCGTTCTACAACGGCACGGCGTCCGACAACACGGGCGGCCAGCGCATGTACCACGGGCGCATGTGGCGGCGCGACTTCCCGCTCACGCTGCTCGCCAACAAAGCACTCGAACGCTACGGCGCGCGTACCGGCCCGCTTAGTGAAGGGCTGGAGATCGACGTTGCGTTCTGCCCGGACTCGTCCAAGGAAGACATCAACGGCGGCTGGGACTTCCCCAGCGATGTGCGCGTCAAGTACTACGCACCTAGCCAGATCAACTGCAAGGTTGTCCTGACCGACGCCGCTGACGAGACGGTGTTCCTCGCCTACGGCTACGACAACTCGATCGCGCCTGGAAGGCCCACTGTCTACGGCGCAACCAGCAAGCAGCAGATCCCGCTCTGGTGTTCGTACAGTTCGCGCGACGAAGGCTCTTTGCTCATCGGCACGGGCGCGATCAACGGCGTGTCCATCGCCAAGAAGAAGTGGCACGCTGCGTCCGAGGTGCAGACGTTCGATGAGTTCGCCAACATCATCGACGTATCCCAGTTCACTTGGGTCACGCTTTACTTCCACCAGATTGAACGCGTCGGCTCGCCCGGTATCTTTGATGTGTGGCTAGAGCGCGTGTTTATCGACGGCAACACGGGCGAGTGGGGCGACCTGTTCAACGCCGACACCACGCCGACTGGTCCCGGCGGCAAGTCGCAAAACACCGCAGCCGGTACAGGTCAGCACACGCTGTTTACCTGCGGCGGCGTTCCGGGCATCGACACCGATTTTGAGGTCGAGATTGCCGAGACCCGCCTGTGGGACGGCGAGTACTACACGGCGCAGGGCGGCGGCAGCGGCAGCAACACGTTCGGCCCCTACCTGTCCACGCGCGTTCCGCCGAACAACTGGGACAAGCTCTGGCACTACCTCCGTTTCGCTCCGCTCGATGTGGACGACATGGACAACCAGACGGCGATGGATCAGGTCGGCATCTACGCCGAGACTGGCGGCAACCCGCAACAGACGGCCGACGCAGTCGCCATCTTCCAAGGCGCGGAGGTCAAAGAGGGTGGCGACGTTGGCGGCAGCGGTGGCTCCAGCTACTTCATCCCGTTCCCCACGCCGCCCCTGCCCTCCATCCGGGGCATCCAGATCTTCCGAACGCAGATCGTTCCGGTCGAGGAGAACTACCCCAACGGCGAGCCGAACCCCAACGCCAAGACTGACGCGTTTAAAGCCTGTCGCGCCGCGCCGCTCTACTACCTGAGCGAGATCCCGGACGGCACCCAGGCTTACTTCGACAGCGCCGTCGATACGCTGCTGGGTGCAGAGCTAAACCTGACCGAGGGCCTGATCCCCGGCAACCCTGGCGGCGTCTTCGAGTGGGACAACTACCTCGCCATCTGGGTCACCGACATCCCGCGCATCCACTTCGCGGCGTCGCCTGACTCGTGGGAGAGCTTCCCGTCCGACATGGTTCTAGACCTGCCGCTCAAGGAGTACGGCACCATTGAAGCTGCCACAGAACTTGCCTCGCGTGACGCTCGTAACTCTCGTGTCCTTGTGCTTGGCAAAAGCTGGGGGCTGTTCTTGGATGGGTCCCCCCTACAGCCGCGCGTCAACACGCTCGGCGGTGGAGTCGGCGCATCTTCTTCGCGCTGCCTCGTCGTCGAGAAGGGAGTCGCCTACTCTTACAACGGCACGCTCTGGGCTATCACCGGAGATGGACAGGTCGAAGACATCGGCATGCCTGTGCTTGACCTGCTGCCTCCCCCCGACAAGACACGCCTGTCCGTGTCC
>CP070815.1:1821937-1841165 GCA_020344215.1 Gemmatimonadota bacterium | reverse complement strand
GCTGCCGTCATTGGATCGCCCTGAGCGTCGCCAGGGCCCGCGCGACCATTCTCTCCTGGAAAGCCGCCAACTCCGCCGCTGTGTGCTCTTGCTTCAGGAACTCCAGCGTCTCGGCGATGATCTCCGCCTCGGTTTCTAATATGACCGGTAGGTAGCCTGTCCCTTCCGCATTGTCCAACCGCGTCAGGTTCAAGTAGTGCCACTTGTAGCCCTCCGACAGCGGGCGGATGATCTCTTTGACTCGGAGCGACTCGCGCCACATGGGCGCCTCATCGCCCTCCCAGAGCGGTGTCGGGCTGCTGGCCGCCTCCACCCAGAGCGGGATCGCAATGGCAGTCAGCGGCTCGCCTGGGATCACCCACATCGTGGCCAGCGAAGCAGGATCGGCGGGATCTTTGCCGACGATGACGACGGCCGCCGCGGTGGAGGGTCGGTTGACGCAGTCGCGGGTAAAGATCCACAGGTCCTGATCGGCTCGCGTCTGGCGTGCGTCCTCGAGGCTCGGCTGGTCGAGGAGCGCGTGTCCGAGGTCCCGCGTGAAGCGGGTCAGGATGGTCTGAAAGTCGACCTGCCCGGGCGCAAGCTCGTCGAACAGTCGGCTGGCACGCTCGAACCGCAGATAGCCCGCGCCTTCGCCGGGGGCACCGCTACGCGCGAAGTTCGTGTTGACCAAGTAGCTGCGCTCGGCGGCCGCCGCGTCGTGCTTCTCGTAGCCGTGGTTGTGGACCTCGAATATCACTGCTTTCCCGTCCGCGTCGATCACACCGAAGTTCGCCCAGCTCCCCAGGTTCGGGCCGAGGTTGGCCTCGAGCTGGCGCTCGAAATCGTCAACACTCCGGCAGGTCCGCAGGGCATCGGCCATGATGATGCCCTCCAGGTCCTCCATCTCGCCGGACCTTCTGGGCAAGTTGTAGGCGACGGTGTTCATAATGCCGAACCCGGCCGAGTTGAGCCCGGCGAAGACATGCCGGCCGCCCGGCGCGTCGAAGTCGATCAGCCCCAGGTAGCTGTAAGGCGTGTCCTCCACGTAGACGACCTTGTTCGACAGGGTGCCCGTGTCGCGGTTCTTCCACAGCAGCGGGACCCCGTTTACCGAGGCGGCTGGGCCGACGACGGCGGAAGTGCAGGCCTCCCGCGTCTGGGCTGAAGCCGAGCCGGTCAACCCCAGCGCGAGCAGGCCAGCGATGACAGCGTTGCTTCGGTTCATCTGTACCTCTCACTAGCAGGCGCCGGCACGGATTTCGAGCACGTAGGTGAACTGGTCGATGTCCCAGAACCCTTGTTCTTGATCCCGGCGCGGAATCCCGGGAACTGGGCGAAGAAGCCTAGGATGGTCGATTCTGGGAGCGTGACGCACCTCGCTATAACGCTTTTCAACCCCCTGCGCCACCCCGACTACTACAGCAATATCCTGCGCCTACCTTGGCAGCCGGATGCCGAAAGGTGCGCTTCTACTGCTTGTACCCTTCGTGTAAGGTAGGTCGTCGGCTGGCCTCGACGATCTCTTGGGGTGAGGCATTGCAGCCGCTCATCTGTAGAACGACTGTCTTGCCCCTCAGCTCTTCTCTCAACTTGTAGGCTGCGGCAATCGTCGCCGCGCCTGCGCCTTCGGCGAGGTTGTGGGTGTAGTAGAAGGCTGCGGATATGCCGTCGTAGATCTCGTCCTCCGTCAGCAAGACGAAATCGTCCAGCCCATCCTTATAGATCTCGAACGGCACCTCATACGCCTTCCCGGTGGCGAAGCCACCGGCAAACGTCTTGTTGGCAGCGTGACAGATACGTTTCTCCAGCCACGACTGGTAGGCCGCCGGAGAGGACTCAGCCTGGACGGCGACTATGCTCGCGTCCGGACAGAGAGCGCGAAAAACGGTGATGGCAGCTGCCGCTTCGCTGCCGGCGCCCAGAGGAACGATCACGGTGTCCAGGCACGCTAGATCGTCGACGACCTCGAGGAACGCGGTGCCGACTCCGTTGATCAGTAGGGGTTCGTCAGCGGGATGCGCGTAGTAGTAACCTCTTTCCTGGCAGAGCTCGTCGACAACGCAGGCCGCTTCTTCAAACGTGCTTCCAGCTTCCACCAGTTCGGCCCCGCATTGACGGATCGCGCTGGTCTTTGCCGGATTGCTATTCTCGGGTACTACGACAGCCGCATCCAAGCCGAACCACTTGGCGGAGGTTGCGATAGACAATCCGTGGTTGCCGGTCGAGAAGGTTATGACTCCCGTCACGCCGCTCCGCTCAAGGTGCGACATGAGATTGATGCCACCGCGTATCTTGAAAGTGCCCGTCGGATTGTGGTTCTCGTGCTTCACGTAGATGTCCGCGGCGAGCAGCCTCGATAGACCGTCGTAGCGGATCAGCTGGGTCGGCTTGAGGAAGGCCCGGACCAGCTCGCGAGATCTGAGGATCTCCGATATCGAGATGGGGTAGTGCTTCAGGTCTTCCATGCTTGCCAGGCCGCGGCACCGATCTCGCACACGTGTCTGAACTGGTCGATGTCGCAGCGCCCCTCGTTCTTGATCCCAGCGCCCAATCCCCAGAACGCGGCGAAGAAGCCCGAGATGGTTGACTCTGGGAGCGTGACGCACGCTATAATGCTTTTCTTCCCAGCGCGCCACCCGGTGTTGGACCGGCGCTCGAGAACCCTGCATCGCTCGGTCTTGCGACCTAGGCACGTCGGCCTTAACAGAATGCCTGAACTCGCCGGAACGCGGAGGCCCTCATGCTGATCGAGAAGCGCGCCCTTGCAACTCGCCGTCTTCTGACCGTCGCCATCCTCCTTGCTCAGCTCGCTGTTCGCGACGCCTACGGCCAGGCCGATTACGAGCCCGGCCCGGAGAACCTCGCGGCCCGCCAGTGGTTCCAGGACGCGAAGTTCGGCCTCTTCGTCCATTGGGGCGTCTACAGCGTGATGGGCGCCGGCGAGTGGGTGATGCAGGTGCGCGGCATCCCGGCCTCAGACTACGAAAAGCTACCCGGCGCCTTCAATCCGCTTCGCTTCGATCCCGAGGAGTGGGTATCGCTCGTGAAGGCCGCGGGGATGAGGTACATCACGATCACCGCGAAGCACCACGACGGCTTCGCTATGTTCGACTCGAAGGTCTCCGATTGGGACATCGTCGATCGCACGCCCTTCGCCACCGACATGATCGGCGCGCTCGCCGAAGAATGCCACCGTCAGGGGGTCAAGCTCTTCCTGTACTACTCGCAACTCGACTGGCACCATCCCGACTACTACCCGCGCGGCCGTACCGGACACGCAGCCGGTCGACCTGATAGCGGGGACTGGTACCGCTACCTCGATTACATGGACGCCCAGCTGGCCGAGCTCTTGACCCGGTACGGCGAGATCGGCGGGATCTGGTTCGATGGCATGTGGGATCGGCCGGACGCCGATTGGCGGCTCGAGGGAACGTATGCGATGATCCACGAGCTCCAGCCCCGGACCTTGATCGGCTCCAACCACCACGTCAGCCCGTTCCCCGGTGAAGACTTCCAGATGTTCGAGAAGGATCTTCCGGGCGCCAACACGGCGGGCTTCAATACCACCGAGATCAGCGTATTGCCACTCGAGACGGCGGAGACGATCAACCAGTCGTGGGGGTTCAACATCACCGACCGCTCTTACAAGAGCAGCGCCGAGCTGCTGCGCTACCTGGTGCGCGCGGCCGGCAGCAACGCGAACTTCCTGCTGAACGTCGGGCCGATGCCCACCGGCGCGATCCAGCCGGAGTTCAAGACCAGGCTGGAGGAGATGGGCCGCTGGTTGGAGAAGTACGGCGAGTCCATCTACGGGACCCGGGGAGGACCCATCGCTCCGGCCCCCTGGGGTGTCACGACACAGCGGGAGGGGACCGTCTACCTGCACGTGCTCGATTGGGACGCGTCCGTACTCGCCTTGCCCGAGCTGCCGGGTCGTCCCCGCTCGGCCCGCCTCCTGCGCACCGGGGAGCAGGTATCGTTCGCGGAGGTGGAGGACGCTCTCGTTCTGCGGCTGCCGGTGCGGCTCGCGGAGGTCATCGATGAGATCGTAGCGGTCGAGATCGACCGTTAGAGGGCCGAGGGGGAAGCAACGATTGTCCCCGAAGTCGGTCGAGTCCTATCTTGAGAGCGCACCAAGACAGATCACAGCCCGGAAGGGTTGGAAGGAACCTGTACATAGGAGGTAGGCCCATGCGCGCGCCGAGCGTAGTCCGACTCTCGATGAGGCCTCTCGCGGCGAGCTGGTTCGCCGCCTCGCTGTGCTTGGCTACCGTCATCCCAGGGGCGGCACAGCAGCCAGAGACCACCCCTCCGGCGGCACTGATCAGACCGCAGCCGCTCGAGATGCACGGCCACGTCCGTACTGACAACTATTACTGGTTGAGAGAGCGGGAGGACCCCGAGGTGATAGCCTACCTCGAGGCGGAGAACGCTTACACCGAAGCGATGCTGGCGCACACCGAGGCGTTCCGGGAGGCGTTGTTCGAGGAGATCAAGGGGCGTATCAAGCAGACCGACCTCTCGGTCCCCTTCTTCCGTGATGGCTTCTACTACTACACGAAGACGGAGGAGGGGAAGGACTACCCGATCTACGCCCGCAAGAAAGGCTCGCTGGATGCGGAGGAAGAGATCCTGGTCGACGTCAACGAGCTGGCCGAGGGCCACGGGTTCACCTCCGTGCGCTGGCCTGCGGTGAGCTCGGACGGCAACATCATCGCCTTCGCCCAAGATACGGTGGGCCGGCGCTTCTATGACGTCCGGTTCAAGGACCTCGAAACCGGCGAGTTACACCCGGACGAGATTGATGCAGTCACCGGCAACATGACGTGGGCGAACGACAATCGGACCCTGTTCTACAGCAAGCAGGATCCGGAGACGCTTCGCTGGTACCAGATCTACCGGCACGTGCTGGGTAGCGATTCATCGCAGGACGAGCTCGTCTACCAGGAGGACGACGTCGAGTTCTCGTGCTACGTCTTGAAGACCAAGACGCAGCAGTACATCATGATCGGCTGCTCCCAGACGCTGAGCAACGAGTACCGGTACCTGGACGCTGACGAGCCCGACGGCGAGTTCGAGGTCTTCCTCCCACGGGAGCCGGATCACGAGTATTCGATCGAGCATTTCGGCGACCACTTCTATATCAACACCAACTACGGTGCGCAGAACTTCCGGCTGATGAGGGCGCCGGTCGATCGGACGGGCAAGGAGCACTGGGAGGAAGTGATCCCGCACCGTGACGATGTGCTGCTCGAGGGGTTCGACGTCTTTCGCGATTTTCTCGTCGTGGCAGAGCGGAAGGACGGACTGCGACAGGTCCGGATCCGCTCGTGGTCCGGTGAAGATGAGCATTACCTCAATTTCGGCGAGCCGGCCTACGCGATATATCCGAGCAACAACCCGGAGCTCGATACGAAGCTGCTCCGCTACCGGTACAGTTCGCTGACGACTCCGTACTCCGTGTACGACTACGACATGGAGACGCGTGAGAAGACGCTGCTGAAACGAGACGAGGTGCTGGGCGGCTACGATCCCGCCGACTACGTGACCGAGCGGCTCTACGCGCCCGCCAGGGACGGCGTCCGCGTACCCGTATCGATCGTCTATCGCAGAGGCACCGAGAAGAACGGCGAGAATCCGCTGCTGCTCTACGCGTACGGATCTTACGGGGCCAGCAGGGACGCGAGCTTCAGCTCGGTCAGGCTCAGCCTGCTCGATCGCGGCTTCATCTACGCGATCGCCCACGTGCGTGGCGGCCAGGAGATGGGCCGCTGGTGGTACGAGGACGGCAAGCTCCTCAAGAAGAAGAACACGTTCACCGACTTCATCGACGTGGCGGAGTACCTGGTCGCCGAAGGGTACACGAACCCCGACGTGCTGTTCGCGCAGGGTGGAAGCGCTGGCGGTCTGCTGATGGGCGCTATCACTAACATGCGGCCCGACCTGTTCAAGGGGATCGTTGCACAGGTGCCGTGGGTGGATGTCGTGACGACGATGCTCGACTCGAGCATCCCGCTAACGACCTCCGAGTACGATGAGTGGGGTGATCCCAACGAAGAAGAGTACTACTGGTACATGCTCTCGTACTCGCCTTATGACCAGGTGGAGGCGAAGGACTACCCCAACATGCTGGTGACGACCGGGCTCCACGACTCGCAGGTCCAGTACTTCGAGCCCGCGAAGTGGGTGGCCAAACTGCGAGCGCTCAAGACCGACGATAACCTGCTGATCCTGAAGACCAACATGGAGGCCGGTCACGGCGGCGCATCCGCCCGCTACGAGCGCTACCGGGAGACCGCGTTCCAGTACGCGTTCATGCTCGACCTGCTGGGCATCGAGGAGTAGTGCCTGCACGAGGCCGATAGAGGCATGACGAGGCCCCGGCTGCTGCCGGGGCCTCACCGCCCTTGGCTACTTCGATACACTCTCGATGGAGCGGTTACAGTGCTCAAGCGGATCGTCACGGCCGGCGCCGTTGCCTGTCTCGCCGGTGCTCTCGTGACCTGTTCTCCGGCTGGTCCTGGCCGGCCGACGCCTACAGAAGCTGTGCTCCCCTACCTGGACCCTGATCTTCCGCTCGAGCGACGCGTGGACGACCTGATCTCGCGCATGACGCTGGAGGAGAAGGTCTCCCAGATGCTCTACAACGCGGCGGCTGTGGAGCGTCTGGGCATGCCGGAGTACAACTGGTGGAACGAGGCGCTGCACGGGGTCGCCCGAGCCGGGCGCGCCACCGTGTTCCCCCAGGCGATCGGGCTGGCGGCGACCTGGGACACCGATTTGATGCTTCGGGTGGCGACTGTGATATCGGACGAGGCGCGGGCCAAGCATCACGAGTCGGTTCGGCAGGGGCGGCGCGGGATCTACGAGGGGCTCACCTTCTGGTCGCCGAACATCAACATCTTCCGCGACCCGCGCTGGGGGCGCGGGATGGAGACGTTCGGTGAAGACCCCTACCTGACCGGACGGCTCGCCGTCGAGTTCGTGAAGGGGATGCAGGGCGACGATCCCCGCTACCTCAAGACCGTCGCCACGCCCAAGCACTACGCCGTGCACTCCGGACCCGAGCCCGACCGTCATACCTTCGACGCCGTGGTCGACGAGCGCGACCTGCGCGAGACGTATCTGCCGGCCTTTCGGGCGACGGTCGTCGACGCCGACGCCCAATCGGTGATGTGCGCCTACAACCGCTTCCGTGGCGCGCCTTGCTGCGGCAGCGGCGAGCTGCTCCAGCAGATACTCAGAGACGAGTGGGGGTTCGACGGCTACGTCGTCTCCGACTGCTGGGCGATCATGGACATCTACCGGAACCATAGTGTCGTAGAGACCGCGGCGGAGGCGGCGGCGATGGGCGTCGCTTCCGGTACCGATCTCAACTGCGGCGTCACCTACGACAGCCTGGTCGTTGCGGTGGAGCAGGGACTCATCAGCGAGGAGCAGATCGACGTCTCGCTGAGGCGCCTGCTGCGCGCCCGCTTCAGGCTCGGGATGTTCGACCCGCCGGAGCGCGTCCCCTACACGGCCATCCCGTACAGCGTCAACGACTCTGAGCCACACGGCGAGCTGGCCGTTGAAGCGACGCGCAAGTCGATCGTCTTGCTCAAGAACGATGGCGGGCTTCTGCCGTTGAGCAGGGAACTCGGCACGATCGCGGTCATCGGGCCGAACGCCGCCGATGTCGACGTGCTGCTGGGAAACTACAACGGCGTCCCGTCCGACCCGGTCACGCCGCTGGAGGGCATCCGGCGCGCGGTCGAGCCGGGAACGACGGTGCTTTACGCCAGAGGGGCAGACGTCGCCCAGAACATGCCGTCCTTTGAAGTCGTACCTGCGGCGGCGCTCTCTACAGAGTTCCAGGGCGTGCGAGTCGATGGTTTGAAGGGCGAGTACTTCGCCAACCACGACTGGGAGGGCGAGCCGTTTGCCGCCCGCGTCGACAGCACGATCGATTTCAACTGGTGGGATGCGCCGCCCATCGATGGGATGCCGGCGGACAGCTTCAGCATCCGCTGGACGGGCATCCTGACACCACCAGCTTCCGGTCGCTACGCCCTCGGTGTCCGCGTGTTCGGGACCTTCCGGCTCTTCCTCGACGATTCGCTGCGGGTTGAGTTCTCGGACCGACACGTCGTCCTCCCACGCTGGGCGGACGTGGAGTTCGAGACCGGTCTGGCTCACGACATCCGCGTCGAGTACCGCACGCGCCGGGCTGATGCCATCGCGCAGCTTGTCTGGGCCAAGCCCGAGCCGCACCTGCACAATGAGGCGCTGCGGGCCGCCGAGGCCGCCGATGCCGTCATCCTGGTGATGGGGCTGTCACCGCGGCTTGAAGGCGAGGAGATGCGCGTGGAGGTGCCGGGCTTCGCCGGCGGCGATCGGGTCGACATCGGGCTCCCCGGCCCGCAACAGGAGCTTATTGAGGCAGTGGTCGCGACGGGCAAGCCTGTGGTGCTGGTGCTGCTGAACGGCAGCGCGCTGGCGGTCAACTGGGCCGCCGAGCACGTCCCGGCCATCGCCGAGGCGTGGTACCCGGGCCAGGCGGCGGGCACGGCGATCGCTGATGTCCTGTTCGGCGACTACAACCCGGCCGGCCGCCTACCGGTCACCTTCTACCGGTCGGTCGATCAGCTGCCGCCCTTCAGCGACTACGACATGCAGGGCAGGACGTACCGCTATTTCGAAGGCCAGCCGCTCTTCCCCTTCGGCCACGGGCTGAGCTACACCACGTTCCGCTATAGCAATATCAGACTCCCCAGCCGCGTGCGGCCCGGCGACGCGGTCGAGGTGTCGGTGCAGGTGGAGAACGTGGGCGACAGAGCGGGGGAGGAAGTCGTCCAGCTTTACCTGACCGATCTGGGGGCCTCCGCGCCGGTCCCGATCCGCTCGCTGCAGGGATTCCGGCGCCTGCACATCGAGCCCGGCGAAACTAAGACGGTGAGCTTCACGCTCGAGCCGCGGCAGCTCTCGTTGATCGACGCCGACTCCCAACGTGTGATCGAGCCCGGCGTATTCGAGATCAGCGTCGGTGGCAAGCAGCCGGGCTTCAGCGGTCTCGCCAACGCGACCAGTACGGGCGTCGTGAGTGGACGCTTCGAGGTCGTCGGCGAGAAGATCCGGCTGGACCGATAGTGCACCGACAGCACTCGGGATTACAACTTCGCAGGAGGTGGAACCATGAAGGGACTCGCATTCTTCGTTCTCGGCGCCGTCATCGGGCTCGTCGTCGGAGCGCTATGGATTGGCCCTGCGCGAGTGGGAGATCTCTCGGACCAGGACGTAGCGGCGATCAACGGCGCTGTCGAGTCGTACACCCAGGCGTTCGAGGCTAACGACTGGCCGAGGTTCACCACGCACTACGCGGAAGACGCGGTCGCCATGCCGCCGAACGTACCGGCGGTGCCAGGCCGAGCGGCGATACTCGAGATGACCGAGAGCTGGCCGACTGTCACGGCGTTCAGCCTCACGGTCGACGAGATCGATGGTTGCCGCGACCTCGCGTTTCTCCAAGGCGGCTACACGTTTTCGGCGATGCTGGAGGGCGTCCCGGGACCCTTGGAGGACACGGGCAAGTTCGTGGAGATCTGGCGCCGGCAGCCGGATGGGTCGTGGCTGATCGCGGCGGAGATCTGGAACTCGGACAATCCGCCAATTGCGCCGGGCGACACCGGGGAGTAGCCCGAGTCCGACGGCCGTGCCTCAAGCGACGCCGAGCGGGGAGAAGTAGACCAGTATCGCCGCGAGGACCGCCAGGACGAACAGTGGGCGAAGGGGCTGTAGCGCCTCTCCAGGAACTCCGGCATCGTGAAGACGCGGCTGCGCAGGTAGAACGGGATGAAGACCCATCCCAGCAGCAAAGCCAGCCAGGAGTGCAGCTCGTAGAGCCCCATCACGACGCCGGTCTTGGCGGCGGTGCCGGCCAGTCAGACGATGTGCTCGGAGCCGATGTTGGAGGCGAAGATCGAGGGGCCGATCACGAACCAGCCCACGTGGCGGCCCGCGAGGAAGTAGTCCGTCGACGTTTCTTGCCGCTGCCTCAGGACCCACAAGGCCACCCCGAGCAGGACGGCGAAGTAGCCGCCGACGACCAGCCAGTCCAGCGCATGGAACGTGTTTATCGGCTCTCCCGGTCGACTCCCAGTCCGCCCATCACAGAGATCCGACGGCGAGCTCACAACGAGAGCGCTGGCCGGCCCGGCGCAGCTGCGCCGATTGAAGGACCGACAGTGCGGCCTCATGATGTGCCGAGGGGTTTGACGTAGCCGTGCGGGAACCGGGAAGTTGTGGCTGTAGATGCCCGGGCGCCTGCCCGGGGCTGCCAACACCAGAGCAGGGAGAACGGCGATGGCGTACCGATTGGCTGACCTGCGCGACCAGCGTCTGGCCCGCGACCCCGAGCGGATGCTGCGGAACCTCGAGGGCGAGCTCGAGCTCAGGTTCTCGGTGGGGATCTGGTACTTCACCCCGGGCGGTGGCCGCTTCCACGACCGCTATGTCCCGGAGGCGTCGGTCGAGGAGCGGATCGAGATGGCGGCGGGGATGGCGGAGCTGGGCGTAACGGGGATCGAGGCGCACTACCCGGCCGAGTTGAACGAGGAGAACGCGCACCTCTACCGGCGGCTGCGCGACGAGGCCGGCATCCGGCTGGTCGCCGTCCCGTTCTCGCACTTCCACGACAAGCGGTTCGAGTTCGGCAGCCTCTCCAACCCCGACCCGGCGGTGCGCGAGCACGCGAAGGAGATCGCCGTGGGCGCGCTGCGGCTCATCCGGGACCTCGAGGCCGAGCTGGCCATCTCATGGCCCGGCATGGACGGCTACCGCTACCTGCACGGTGCGCCCTATATGCAGATGTGGGATCGCTTCGAGGGCACCATGGCCGAGGCGATGGATGAAGTACCGGGCGTGCGGGTCGCGATCGAGCCGAAGCCGTACGAGCCCGCCGCCAACAACATCTACCGGACCACGGCCGAGGGCATCCTGGCGGCCCAGCGCATCGAGGCGCGTCTCCGGCATCCCGAGAACCGCCGCCTGCTGGAGGACGGGCACGCACTGGTCGGGCTCAACCCGGAGACGGGCCACGTGAAGATGGGCTTCGAGATGCTGCCCGCCGCGTTCTCGCTCGTCGCGCTGGAAGGCCGGCTGGCCCACACACATTGGAACAGCCAGCCCGATGGCAATTACGACCAGGACAACAACGTGGGCGTGGTCAACCCGCACGAGGCCGAAGCGCTGCTTTACGCCCTCTGGGCGGCCGGCTACCGCGGCTGGTTCGGCATCGACATCAACCCGGAGAACATCCCGGTACAGAAGGCGGTGGAGCTCAACATTCGCGCCCTACAAAGAATGAAGGAACGCGTGGCCCGGCTGCCGCACGAGCGGATCCTCGACTGCCACCTCCATCCCGCGGAGCATCGCGGCGAGTTGGAGGAGATTCTGATCGGGAACCTCTAGGAGATGGTCATGCAAGCGCTGTTCGCCGGTCTGGACGTCTCCACCCAGAGCTGCAAGCTCGTCGTCATCGACCCTGACACCGGCGCCGTCGTCCATGTCGACAGGGTTGAATACGACGACGACCTTCCCGGCTATGGGACGGTAGAGGGCGCCGTCGCCGGGCTCGGGGAGGGCGTCTCGGAGTCCGACCCTCACATGTGGATTGAGGCGCTGGAGATGCTTCTCGGTCGCTTGAGCGACTCGGATGTCCGCGCCGATCGGATCCGTTGTATCTCGGTCTCCGGCCAACAGCACGGGCTCGTCGCGCTCGCCGCAGACGGTACCCTCGCCCGGCCGCGCGCCAAGCTCTGGAACGACTTCTCTACAGCAGAGGAGTGTCGGATCCTGACTGATGCCGTGGGCGGAGTCGAGGCGATGATCGAGGAGGTGGGCAACAGCCAGCGCACCGGCTACACCGCCCCCAAGATCTTGCACCTGCGGCGGCACGAGCCACAGCTCTACGCGCGTGCCCGTACCCTCTTTATCGTCCACAACTACATCAACTGGTACCTGACCGGCGGACCCGACGGCGGTGTCGCGGTCTTGGAGCCCGGTGACACGTCCGGGATGGCGCTCTGGCACCCGGGCACCGGCCGCTGGTCCCGGAAGGTTATCGATGTGATAGACCCGAACCTGCCGGAGAAGCTGCCGCCCCCGCAGCCGGCGGACCGGACCATCGGGAACGTTGGGCCGGACCTGGCCGCCCGCTTCGGCCTCCCGCCCGACTGCCGCATCGACGCCGGCAGCGGCGACAACATGTACGGCGCCCTCGGCACCGGGAACTTCGCGCCGGGGATCGTCACGCTGAGCCTGGGGACCAGCGGAACGGCCTGCACCGTCTTGGAGGAGCCGTTCATCGACCCGACAGGTGAGATCGCCGCCTACTGCGACAGCACCGGACGCTACCTGCCGCTGCTTTGCGTCTCCAACATGGCGGGCGGCTACAACGCCGTGCTGGAGACGTTCGGGCTCTCCCATGAAGAGTTCGATGACCTGGTTAAACGTGCGCCGCCGGGTAACCGCGGCCGCCTGCTGGTCCCCTGGTACGAGGGCGAGCGCACGCCCGACCTGCCGCTGGCGGCGCCGCTCTACTTCGGCTTCGGCCTCTCCGACTTCGTGCCGCAGACGCTCTGCCGGGCCGTGCTCGAGGGGCACGTGCTCAATCTGTGGGACGGCTTCACTCGCATGCCGGTGAAGCCGCGTGAGATCCGCCTGACCGGCGGCCTTGCCAGCTCCCCCTCCTGGTGCCAGACGATCGCCGACGTCTTCGAGGCCGAGACGGTCCCGGTACGCGGCGAGGGCGCGGCCCTGGGAGCGGCCATCCACGCGGCCTGGGTCTGGTACCGCGAGGCGGGCGACGCGCGGCCGCTCGCCCGGGTCGCCGAGCCCTTCGTCGTGCTGGACGAGGCGCGCCGCGCGCGGCCGGACCCCGAGCAACGGTCGGTCCAGGCGCTGCTGAAGCGGCTCTTCCGGGCCCTCAGCCGCCGGGTACGGGGGTTGGACGGGGAAGATCCCTTCGTGCTGCGCCGCGCACTGGTAGAACTCACGTCCTCCTAGCGTCACTTGGCGTCGAAGAAGACCCTCACGCTGTGCGGCGTCACGCAAACGCTGCTACCCGCTGCCAAACCAAGCTTGGGGAAGCGATCCTGCATTCAGGCGGCGATGCCCGCCAGGCGGGACTCGTGCGTGACGATGAGCCGCGGCTAGCCCCAGGGCGAGCGCGGGCGCCAGCGCGGCGGTTCCGATTCGTGCGAGCACGTAGACCTCCTCCTCCCAGCCGGCGAGCG
The DNA here is from genome assembly GCA_020344215.1 of Gemmatimonadota bacterium. Taxonomy (GTDB): domain Bacteria; phylum Gemmatimonadota; class Gemmatimonadetes; order Palauibacterales; family KS3-K002. Next base: position 1,827,909 of record CP070815.1, on the reverse strand, counting down.
GCTGGCCTGACGTTCGTAGTTGCTTGAGTCGAGATCCGCGCGTCAGCTGCTGTCGGGAAAGACCCTCACGTTGTGCGGTGTTACGCAGACGGCGCTTCCCGCCCTCAGACCGAGCTTGCGGTAGCGGGCCTGCGAAATCTCCGCGAACAGCGTGTGTCCGCCCTCGCTGCGCAAGACAAGACGCACGACCGGCCCTGCGGAGTGCATGTCGGCGACGAGGGCACGGAGACTGGGTGTGCCATTGGGCCGGATATCCACATCGAGGTCGTGGGGGCGCACGAAGACGCGCGCTGGGCCCGAGGTCCCGTCCCGGTCCTCCGGCGCCTCCAGCCAGAGGTCGGCGAAACAGAGCTTCCCGTCCTCCAGGCGGCCGTGGAAGCGGTTCACGTCGCCCACGAAGTTCATCACGAATTCGGACTCTGGGTAGTGGAACACTTCGTCGGGCGTGCCGATCTGCTCAATCTTGCCGAGGTTCGTCACCACGACGCGGTCGGCGAGTTCGAGAGCCTCATCCTGATCGTGGGTGACGAAGACGCTGGTGACGTGGATCTCGTTGTGCAGACGCCGCAGCCAGTTACGGAGCTCCTTGCGCACCTTGGCGTCGAGGGCGCCGAACGGCTCGTCGAGGAGGAGCACCGTGGGCTTGAGGGCGAGGGCACGGGCCAGGGCGACCCGCTGCCGCTGGCCGCCGGACAGCTGGCACGGGTAGCGATTGGCGAGGCCCTCAAGCTGGACGAGCTCGAGGAGCTCGCGGACCCGGCGGCGGATCTCGACGCGAGAGGGCCGCTCGCACCGTGGGCGCACCTCGAGGCCAAAGGCGATGTTCTTGGCCACCGTCATGTGGCGGAAGAGAGCGTAGTGCTGGAAGACGAACCCCACCTTGCGCTCCCGCACCCGCCGATCACTGACGCTCACGCCGTCGAACAGGATCGGCCCGCTACCCAGGTCGGCGTCCTCAAGGCCGGCGATGATCCGCAGGAGCGTCGTCTTCCCGGAGCCCGAGGGGCCCAGGAGGGCGAGCAGTTCTCCGCTCTCGACGCTGAGGCTCACATCATTGAGCGCCCTGAAGCTGCCAAACGTCTTGGAGATGTTCCGCAGTTCGATCTTCATCTGGCGTCTCTCGATTGTGTAGATCTGGCAGAAACTCGGTTTGCGCCGTCCGGCTTTTCCACTCGACGACCGTCTTCAGCGCCAGCGTGACCAGCGCGAGCGTCACTAGCAGGGAGGCCACCGCGAAGGCGGCGACGAAGTTGTACTCGTTGTAGAGGAGCTCGACGTGCAGCGGGATCGTGTTGGTCTTGCCGCGAATGTGTCCCGAGACCACCGACACGGCTCCGAACTCGCCCATCGCCCGGGCATTGCAGAGGATAACGCCGTACAGCAGGGCCCACTTCACGTTCGGCAGCGTCACGCGCCGGAAGGTCTGCCAGCCCCCGGCACCCAGGCTGATCGCCGCCTCCTCCTCCTCACACCCCTGCTCCTGCATGAGTGGGATCACCTCGCGGGCGACATAGGGGAAGGTGACGAACATCGTGGCTAGCACGATGCCCGGTGCGGCGAAGATGATTTGGATGTTGTACTGCGCGAGCCAACCGCCCAAAGCACCGTGGAGTCCGAAGAGAAGCACGAAGATGAGTCCCGAGATGACGGGGGAGACGGCAAGCGGCAGGTCGATGAGCGTGATCAGCGCGCTCTTCCCCTTGAACTCGTACTTCCCGACGAGCCAGGCAGCCACCAGGCCGAACGTCAGGTTCGCCGGGACAGCGATTGCCGCCACCAGCAGGGTCAGCTTGATGGCGGACAGGGCGAGCGGGTCGGTGAAGCTGGCCAGGTAGGCGCCGACGCCTTTGCGGAACGCTTCGGCGAACACGGCGACGAGTGGCACCAGCAGAAATACGCCGAGGAAGGCGAGCGCCGCGCCTGTGAGCAGCCAGCGGACCGGGGCCCGCTCCCGGGTGACTACTCGGGAAGGGGCGGTGGCCAGGGCGCCGCGCGCCGTGAGGGCGCGGAACATGTCTACACTCCCTCGCGCCGCTGATGCCGGGCCCCCCACCACTGGAGCAGGTTGATCAGCAGCAAGATGACGAACGAGGCGACCAGCATGACCACGGCGATCGCCGCAGCGCCCTGGTAGTCGTACTGCTCCAGCTCTGAGACGATGAGGAGCGGTACGATCTCGGTGCGCATAGGCATGTTCCCCGAGATGAACACCACCGAGCCGTACTCGCCGAGAGCGCGGGCGAAGGCGAGGGCAAAGCCGGTGAGAAGCGCCGGCATGACAGTAGGCAGGATCACGCGGTAAAACGTCTGCCAGCGGCCCGCCCCCAGCGTGGCCGCCGCCTCCTCCGCCTCGGGGTCCAGGTCCTGGAGCGCCGGCTGCACCGCCCGCACCACGAAGGGGAGTCCTACGAAGGTGAGGGCGACAGTGACGCCGACCGGTGTGAACGCCGCTTGGATCCCGAGCGGCTCGAGTAGCTGCCCGATCCAGCCGGTCCGCGAGTAGACGGTAGTAAGCGCAATCCCGGAGACGGCCGTGGGGAGGGCGAACGGCAAGTCGACCGTGGCATCGATCAGACGCTTGCCCGGAAAGCTGTAGCGCACCAGCGTCCAGGCCACGATGAACCCGAAGACTGCGTTGAGCGCCGCCCCCAGCCCCGAGGCGGCGAAGGAGAGCTTGAAGGATGCGGCCACCCGTGGCGCGGTCACGGCACTCCAGAAGTCGCTCCAGCCCAGCCCGGCCGTCCGGAAGAAGAGGAGCGAGAGCGGGATGAGGACCAGCAGGCACAGGTAAAGCAGCGTGCAGCCCAGGGTCCAGCCGAACCCGGGAAGCACCGAGTGCCGCTTGAGTGCGAACGCCCGGTTCAGGGTCCGGGCGCGCCGGCCGCCCCCCTGGCTCATTGTGTGTAGATCCGGTCGAAGATCCCGCCGTCGGCGAAGTGCACCCCCTGCGCCTTCTGCCAACCGCCGAACACTTCGTCCACGCTGATGAGCTCGACGTCCGGGAACCGCTTGAGGTGCTCGGGATCGGCGTGCTGGGGGTAGACAGGCCGGTAGTAGTGCTTCGCCGCGAGGCGCTGGCCAATGGGCGAGTAGAGGAACTCGAGGTAAGCCTCGGCCACTTCCCGTACCCCGTGCGCCTCGGCCCACCGGTCCACCAGCGTCACGGGTGGCTCCGCCCTGATGCTGATGGAGGGGACGATGATGTCGAACTTGTCCGGCCCCAGCTCCTCGGCCGCCAAGAACGCCTCGTTCTCCCAGGCGAGCAGCACGTCGCCGATCCCGCGTTGCACGAAGGTGTTGGTAGAACCCCGGGCGCCGGAGTCGAGCACGGGGACGCGGCGGAAGAGCTCGGTGACAAACTTGCGGGCCTTTGTCTCCGCGCGGGCGATGTCGGCTGCATAGCCGGGATCACCCAACTTCGACAAGTCGCTCACCTCGCGCTTCAGCACGAAGGCCCACGCCGCCAGATAGTTCCAGCGCGCACCCCCCGATGTCTTCGGGTTTGGGGTGATGATCTCCACCCCCGGCTTTAATAGGTCGTCCCAGTCACTGATGCGCTTCGGGTTCCCCTCGCGAACCAGGAAGACGATCGTGGACGTGTACGGCGCGCTGTTGTGGGGCAGCCGTGACTGCCAGTTCGCCGGCAGCAGGCCAGCACGCTCTGCGATCGCGTCGATGTCGTAAGCCAGCGCCAGGGTCACTACGTCCGCCGCGAGTCCATCGATCACCGCCCGAGCCTGCTTCCCGGCGCCGCCGTGGGACATCTCCACGGTGACCGTCGCGCCGGTCACACCCGTCCAGTGCTCGGCAAACGCTTGGTTGAACTCGCGATAGAATTCCCGCGTCGGGTCGTAGGAGACGTTGAGGAGGATCACTTGCTCTGACCGGGCCTCTCCGGCGTTCCTCGACGGCTCTTCTCTCTCCACCCCGCCGCAACCGCTCAGCGAGCAAGCGCTGAACAAGGCCAAGGCGCTGTGGATCGGAGTTGAACGGGCTAAATGCTTAGGGCGGAGCACGGGAGCCCTCCGGTTCAGGTTGCTCGTCTGGAAAGCGTCCGCTCCTGGAGCGGCCGTGCGGCAGTTGGGCGAAGTCGGGCGTAGGCCGACGCCGCAAGAATCCGACGAAAGCAACGCCCGTGCCAGGCCTGCTCTGCTGACTAACTTATTTGGTGGTATTGAGTTAGCCGGAGCAGCGAGAAGCCCGAGCGAATGGTTCCGTGATATATCACCGCCATCAGCCGTGATAAATGCTTGCATCCTTTGATATATACTGGTAACTTGCACGTCATGGAGCGCTTCCACGACCTCCTCTTCGGCGTCTGGCGTGAGGCCTGCCGCCACATCGAACTGAGCAAGTCGGTGGGCAACATCGCCGTGATGCTTGCAGGGCGGCTCCTCATCGAGCAGCTCTTTGTGCAGCGGATCGATGCGTCGCGCCGTCGAGTGGAGACGGTGGCGGCAGGCCCGACCCGTAAGGCTGGCGAGAGAGCCACGGGCAGGCGCGATTGGACAGATGTGCGGGTGAAGCGGCTGCTCCGCTGGTGTCGTGAGGGCAGGGTGGCGGTGCGGAGAGCTGGTGAGCAGACGGAAGCGGCACCTTTCGACGCTGTCCCCGATGGTCTCTCAGGTGATCTCCTAGTCGCCCCTCTCGCGGCGCAGGACCACTGGTTCGGGCTACTCGTCCTTCACGCTCGCCGCGGCGCGAGCTTCAGCGAGAAACACGCTGAGCTTTGCGAGGCGCTTATGGAGCCCTTTGCCGTGGCTTTGGAGAACGACCGGCGCCTGCGGGAGCTCCGGGCGTTGCGGGAAGCGGCAGAGGCCGAGAAGCGGTCACTGCTCACCAAGCTGGGGCGGCGCGAGCTGCTTGAGACGATCGTCGGGGCGGAGGGCGGCCTGCGGCCCGTGATGGAGCGGGTCGAGCTGGTGGCGCCTGGAGACGCTCCGGTACTCATCTTCGGTGAGACCGGCTCGGGCAAGGAGGTCATCGCGCGGGCGATCCACGTGCGCTCTGTGCGGGTATCCGCTCCGTTCATCCGGGTCAACTGCGGTGCCATCCCGCCTGGCTTGATCGACTCGGAGCTATTCGGCCACGAGAAGGGGAGTTTCACGGGCGCCACGTCGACGCGGCGTGGTTGGTTCGAGCGCGCCGACGGTGGCACGCTTTTCCTGGATGAGATCGGGGAACTTGCGACGGCGGCCCAAGTGCGGCTGCTGGGCGTGCTCCAGGATGGCACGCTTGAGCGCGTGGGCGGCGAGCGCCCGATCAAGGTAGACGTTCGCATCGTCGCCGCGACCCACCGGGACCTGGCTGGCATGGTGCAGAACGGCGAGTTTCGTGAGGATCTGTGGTACAGGATCGCGGTGTTTCCTATCGTCCTGCCACCACTGCGGGAACGTCTCCAGGACATCGCCGCTCTAGCCGAGCACTTCACGCTCCGTGCGGCGACGCGCTTTGGACTCAGGCCTCAGACGCCGACTCCAGAGCACATCGCCCTCCTGAGCTCGTACCACTGGCCGGGAAACGTGCGTGAGCTCGCCTCCGTGCTGGACCGGGCAGCCATCCTCGGCGACGGCGACTCCCTCCAGGTTGCCAAAGCGTTGGGCGTGGTCGCCGACGTGCCCGCCCTGGCGCGCCGGGCCGCTTCTGCCGAGCTGGCGCAGGGCGAGAAGACCGCGGAGATCCTACCGCTGGATGAGGCGATGAAGCGTCACATCGAGCGTGCTCTGGTAGTATCCCGCGGCCGCGTAGAGGGGCCCCAAGGTGCGGCCACGCTCCTGGGGATTAATCCCCACACCTTGCGAGCGCGGATGCGCAGGCTGGGGGTTGACTGGGCCAGCTTTCGCCACAGCTCCAGGTAAGGGCGCGGCCCTGGGAGCGGCCATCCACGCCGCCTGGGTCTGGTACCGCGAGGCGGGCGACGCGCGGCCGCTCGCCCGGGTCGCCGAGCCCTTCGTCGTGCTGGACGAGGCGCG
>CP070815.1:1773864-1821837 GCA_020344215.1 Gemmatimonadota bacterium | reverse complement strand
ACCCATCGTCGACCTCACCACATCCCCGCTGGGCCGGAGCCGCGAAAATCCGAACCCGGTGCCGCCCCCGGACTGATGGATCAGCGCCATGTTCCGCAGCGTCGTGTAGATCCCCTCCAAGGAATCCTCCACCGGCAGCACGAAACACGCTGATAGTTGGCCCAACGGGCGACCCGCGTTCATCAACGTCGGCGAGTTCGGCTCGAACTGCCCGTTGGCCATGATGTGATAGAAACGCTCCGCTGAATGCAGCGCTTCCGCTCCGCTCGCACCGTACTGCAAATCGACCGCTGCGACCGTCCGCGCCACCCGCCAGAATAGCTCCCGAGGCGTCTCCACCGGACGCATCTCGTCGTCTTTCACCAGGTACCGCCGTTCCAGCACCGTGATGGCGTTCTCGGTAAGATCCGGATCGGGCAAGGCCGCCGGCGGTGTCACCGGTAGCTCGACTTCCTTACCCCGGGCAGCGATCGCAGCCGTCATCGACCGATAACTCTCCGTCCCTCTCTGTCCCGGTGTCAGCATTCGCTAGCGATTTCCCAAAGAATAAAAGGCCTGAGCACGCGACGGCGCGCCTACGACTCCCGGATTCCCTGCGCTGTAGTTTGAACCTGATTCCCGCTCGGGCCTCCTGGCTGGTGGCGGGGGGAGGAGGCCACTTACTGCCCGGCACGGGTGCTGCACACAATATGTTGTGCTGCGCTCAACCAGCGACCCCAAATATAGGGTCCCCTCGCCTGTTGTCAAGGTCTTCACGTCGCCTCCTCAGCGACCGATTAGCCGGCCCCGCCTGTGCCCTAGCCTCTTTGCTGACAAGTGTTTATACCCCTGAGCGGGCCAAAGGGGCCAACCTATTTGGTGCCCGCTGCTCGACTGCCGAGGAACTCCTGCAACCCCTGCAGCACGCCCCGGGCGTAGGCCTCCTGGTAGACGGGATTCCTGAGGCCGGCTTCCTGTTCGGGGATGATCATGAACGCGCCTTCGATGAGCGCCGCCGGCATCCAGGTTGGACGAACGAGTGCGAGGCTTGCGCGGCCGGACCCGAGATCGCGGAGCGCCATCGTTTCGAGCAGGCCCTGCTGTAGCGCCCGCGCCAGGTCGAGGGAATGGCGATGGAAATAGTAGACGCTGGTTCCGTGGCGTTCGAACGGGTTCACGCCGTCGGGCAGCGCGTTGTTGTGGATCGAGATGAGTACCTCGGCGTCCAGCAGCTCGGCCAGATGGGCCCGGTCGTAGAGCCGGACGCTGCTCCGGTCGGCGCGGGTGAGGATCACGCGCGCACCTTCCTGCTCCAACAGGCGCTTGAGCTTGAAGGCGATGGCAAGGTTGGCCTCACCTTCGTAGAAGCGAGTGGGCCCCGTGGCGCCTGCCGGGGGATGGCCCGGATCCACCACGATCAACCGCCCCGCCAAGGGACGCTCCGGGTCGATGGGCGGCGGCCTGCGGATGTCGAGAGCCAGGGCACCCGGCCTGTACCGAGCGTGGTAGCCCCAGGGCTGACTCGTCAACTCGATGGCGAGGACGTAGCGATCGGAAGCTACCTGTTCCCAGCGGGCGGCGCGGAGAAAGGGATCCGCCGGGCCGTACTGAAGCCAGTCGGTATTCGAGTAGGCGCCGTAAAGGATGAGCGTCAGGCGGTTGCCATCGACCTCTACCTGGTATGGCACAGGGTCGGCGACCGAGATGCGCACCCGGAGGCGGTCGGGTGCACCGGCGATCCGCACCGTCCCAACCCGCACGCGATCGGGCAACCTCGCTCCGCGCAAGACGACCAGCTCGTCCGCAGCGATCCATGCCTCGGTTCGCTGATCGAGGGAGATTCGCACGTCCCCGTTGCGTCGGCCCGTGACCCGAGCTCGCACGCCGTCCGTCCACTGCCAGTAGGTCGTGGCACCGGGTCCAGGTCGGCCGACGACGAACCCGTCGCGACCGACGCCCGATGGTTCCTCGCGGAGCTCTACAACCGGCCCACGCCCCTCGAGGATCCAGAGATCGAGCGGCAGTGGAGTGCGCGCCGTATCGCCGGGCAAGATCACCTCGATCTGCGCGCAGTCCGGCGGTACGACCCCGCCGGCACTGACGGCTAGAGGATCGGCAACGGACGACTCCGCGGCCGCCGCCGCCGGTTCCTCATCGCGTCGCCTGGCCGAATCGGGGGTCATCCCGGAGGCGTCAGTCACCGCTTCCGTCGTGTCGGGCGGCGGTGGCGGTGCGCAGAAGTGTTCGAGGTCTGGAAGACCCGCGGGTACCGGCGGTTGCTCCGGGCTCATCCTGCCGCGCCCGATCGGCAGGCGGGCGATCAGCTCGCCCTCGTAGACGCCTGTCCGTGGCGAGACCGTTCCCGAGGCCGGAACGCGGCCGAAGATCCAGTTCGCCGCTGCACTACTCCCCTCGACGGTCGCGACCTCGGTAAGGGAGACCGTCTCGCCGTCGGGAAGCAGGAGACGCACTTGAGCGCCGGGCGAGGCCCGCACACGGAGCGGAAGAATCTCTCCCTCCTGCACCCACCACGCGCCCCTGGGAGCGATGCTCCCCACGTCGATCACCGCGGAGTCGCCCAGTAAAGGTGTTACCGGCGGGGGCAGGAGCACGGTGTGAACCACTCGTACACGCTCTGTCCCGAGGGACGCTACGAGCTCGTACTGGGCCAGCGTGTCGTCGGGGGACCCCGGCACCGGTAGCCACGCAATGAAGGCGCCGTTCGGCTCGACCGTGACCGGATACCCATTGATCGTGAGGTCGGCCTTTCCACTCCCCACGCTACCAAAGATGAAGTTCGAGTCGCGGGCAGCTATGAGGCTGCTGTCGGCCGGGTGGACGACGTCGATAGCCAGGGGCCCGGTACTCAAGGGAACGGGTGGCGGTCCGGCTGTCTCTGGCGCGCGCGCGGCACAGGCAGCGGACACAGCCGCGGCAAAAAGGAGCGCTGCGCCAGCGCCTCCGCTCGACTGCACCGAGCACCTCTTCTCATCGTAGCGTGCTACGTCTCTCACGGGGCAGAATGTACGGCGCGCCTTGCGCATCGGTCAAAGCAGACGAGGGCTCAAGAGCCTTGGACGAGGCGTCGCCCGCCCAATCTACCCAGAAGCACCAGTGCGACAGCGGCGACGACGAGTGCAGCGATTGCACGGCCCCACGAGGCGAGCGTCAGCCAACCGAACCCGAACAGCAGGGCGAAGAGCAGCACGATGCCGATGATGCCGGATCGTACATCGGCGCCCAAGTCCTGTAGCGGCGGCAATCCAGTGACCTCCTGCTGCCGCCGCCAGCCCGGCCCGCCCGGCCGCGTCCGCCGGTAGAAGGCGACCAGCGTCTCCTCTGATTCGGGTCGTGTGAGCAGCATCGTTGGCAGCCAGACGGCCAGCGAGCCGAACGCCGTCACCGCCAGCCGCACGCCAAAGTCGATCTCGCCGAAGGCCGGCAAGTACGACAGGAGCGCTATCAGCATCCCCGCCAGCATCGCCGCCAGTTCACCCCACGCGTTCACCCGCCACCAGAACCATCTCAGGATGAGCACCGCGCCCGGGCCGGTACCGATGGCGATCATGAAGCGGAAGACGGTCCCGATATCCTGCGCGTAGAACGCCGCCGCCGCGGCTAATGCGACGATCACAACCGAGGCGAGCCTGCCGACCCAGACGCGCTCCCGGTCGCCGGCCTCCGGGTGCGCCCAGCGCGCGTACAGGTCGTTCACCACATATGAGGCGCCCCAGTTGATCAGCGTAGAGACGGTCGACATGAACGCCGCCAGGAAAGAGGCAACCACCAATCCGAGCACGCCGTTGGGCAGGTAGTCGAGCATCAACTGGATGTATCCGATCTCCGGGTCGGCGAGGCTCGGATAGAGGATGAGCACCACGAGGGCGACGACGATCCAGGGCCAGGTGCGGACTACATAGTGCAACAAGTTGAACAACCAGGCCGCCTTCTGCGCATCGGCTTCAGTCTTCGACGCGATGAAGCGCTGGATGAACTGGCCACCGCCGTCCGTGTTCCTGAACGCCCACCACTGAATCCCGATATAGGCGAGGAACGTGGTCATCGAGAGCTGGGCGACGTCGGACCACGGCATGAAGTCGAGCCGATCGCCCAAGCCGCGCTCAACCAGCGTCGTTTTCAAGCCGGCGATCCCGCCGACGTCAGGCAGCGCGAAGACGACGACGAGCAACGCGCCGACGAGCGCCAAGCCGAACTGAATGAAGTCGGTGGTCACGACGCCCCAGAGTCCCGCCAGCCCGGCGTAGACAAGCACGAAGGCCGAGAGCGCGACGACAATCCACAGCCGCGGCTCGCCGGGGAGATTGAGGGCGAGCGCATCCCAGAGGCCGAGCGCCTCGATCACCTTGCGCATCGCGAGCATGGCGTAGCCCATGCCGATGCAGTTGATGGGGACCGCGAAGATGAAGGCGCGCACGCCGCGCAGCAAAGCGGCTGGCTTGCCGCCGTATCGCAGCTCGGTGAGCTCGACGTCTGTCACCACCTCGCTGCGCCGCCACAGCCGGGCGAACAGGTAGATCATCAGCACATGGGTGACGGCGAAGGCCCACCACTCCCAATTGCCGGCGATACCACGGCGCGCCACGAGCCCGGTGACGTAGAGAGGCGTATCGACGCTGAAGGTGGTAGCCGCCATCGATGTTCCGGCAAGCCACCAGGGCAGCGCACGACCGCCAACGAAGAACTCGGCGAAGCTCCTCGCACCCCGACGCGAGAACCAGACGCCGATGAGCAGTGTGCCGACCAGGTAGACGGCTATGATCAGCCAGTCGAGGGCGTTCATCCGGATGGACTGCCCAGCAGGTGCTCGGCCGCCGCCTCCTGCATGAGCGGGTCGCCGCACCAAGCACAGAGCAGGTTCTCGGCACCGGGCAACTGCTGCGCCAGGCGGGGATGACCGAAGAGGATGACCGTCGCGTCCGGCGCGCGCTGGAGGATCGCGTTGACTTCACGCGCTCGCTCGGGGGCCAACCAGGAGCGACGCTTCCAGCCTTTGACGTCGGAGAAGACGGCCGCCAGATCGATGGCCGGCGCCTCCGACTGTGGAACGACCGTGACGGCGCCACGTTCCTCGAGCGATTTCGCCAGTCGGCTGCGGTCGGGCGGCACTGTGCTCGGCCCTGCCACGCCGTCCGGCAACCCCACCACATCGTCATCAACCACGTGGACCCGGAACGTTTGCGCCGGTCGCCAGTGAGGGGGCACGCCGCGGATCGTCGTGATCGATGCGACGGCCATCTCCAGAGCACGAGCGTAGCTCGAGACCGGAATCGGGTCATCGATCAATATGTCCGCCGTTCGAGCGGCGATCTCTACGCGCTCTCCCGACCTGGCCAGCTGCCGCGCGTCGAGTTCCCTCGACTCGAGTGCCGCCTTGAGCGCCGCGATCGTTTCCGCCGCTGACGACGGATAGAGCAGGGCATCACAGCCCGCTCGCGCTGCCTCGACGGCCGCCTCCGTCTCGGAGCGTCCCGATGCCGACACCGCCGCCATGATCAAAGCATCGCTGGCGATTAGACCATCGAACTGAAGCTCCCTGCGCAGCAGCCGCACGATCTTCGGCGAAAGGCTGGCCGGCACACCCGAGGGATCGAGTGCCGGATAGCAGACGTGGGCCAGCATCACCGAGCTAACCTCCGCCTCGACGGCAGCGCGGAACGGCGCGAGGTCGGCTTCGAGGGTCTCCCGTGTCCATCTCACGGTAGGTAGCTCGCTGTGCGAATCAGCGGTCGTACGCCCGTGACCCGGGAAGTGCTTGACGCAGGCGTGGATCCCTTCGTCCTGCACCGTCGCCACCCAAGCGCGCACACGGGCCGCGACTGCCGCCGGATCGGGCCCGAAGCTGCGAGTCCCAACGATGGGATTCAGCGACTCGACATCCAGATCGGCGACGGGCGCCAGCACCCAGCCTATCCCGGCGGAGGCTGCTTCGCATGCCGTGATCCTTGCGGCCACCGGGATCGCCGTGTCGTTTAACGACGCCAACGCGGCCGGTGGTGGCACAGGCGTGGCATCCTCGAACTGCTGACCTGCGCCGCGCTCCAGGTCGGAGGCGAACAACACCGGCCGGCTCTCCCGCTCGAGCGTTCGCCCCACAAGTTCACGCATGGCGCTGACGCTGCCGCCGAAGACGACGAATCCGCCCACGCCCATATCGAGATGGCGGCGGACCTCGCGCCACACCTTCTCAACGCTTCGGTCGCCCCAGCGGATAGCTGGAAACACGAGGCGGGCCGGGTTCATGGCGGGGTCAGCTTCCCGAGGACACGCGGGCCGGCGGCGCCGGTGACGGACGGCAGGTTGCCGGGCCGCCCCGTCTGGAACAGGTGGGTGAGGAGGGCGAAGGCGGCCGCTTCCTTGGCGTCGGGATCCCAGCCCAGCGCCGACAGGTCGGTAACCGGAACCGGGTCGAGCCCCGCGACCAGCATCTGCATGAGCGTCGGGTTACGGGCGCCACCGCCGGAGACGATGCACTCTTCCGGCATCAAGTCGTCGATCAAGAACTCGCGATAGGCGTCGGCGATGGTGCGGGCCGTCAGCGCGGTGACCGTGGCGACCAGGTCGTCATCGGAGAGGCCAAGTTCCCGCCCCTGCCGAACCACAGCCCGGGCGTACTTGGCGCCGTAACGTTCACGGCCCGTGGACTTGGGCGGCCGCCGACGGAAGTAGTCGTCGTCGAGGAGCCGGGCCAGCAGCTCCTCGCCGGGCTGCCCGCGGGCAGCTCGATGGCCGTCGACGTCGCAGCGGTCCGCGCCGTCGCTGACGATCCCAACCACGGCATCCAGCACGGCAACGCCCGGACCGCTATCGAAGGCGACTACCGGCTCGCCCGACCCTTCCGGCGGCAGCAGCGTGACGTTGGCGATGCCACCGATGTTCTGGAGCGCGCGCCGCCCGTCCGGGATCGAGAAAAGCAGCTGGTCGACCAGCGGAACCAGCGGCGCGCCGTGCCCACCCGCTGCCACATCACGCGCCCGGAAGTCGGAGACCACCGGCACGCCCAGCCGCTCCGCGATCACCGCCGGCTCGCCGAGCTGCAGAGTGGCGCCGGCCACGCCACCTGTCGGCGGCTCGTGCCAGATCGTCTGCCCGTGGGATCCGACGGCGGCTACATCGACGGGCGAGACGCCGGCACGCTGCAAGAGCGTGAGCGCGGCGTCGGCCAACCAGCTTCCAAGATCAATGTTGATGCGGCAGAGTTCCTGGGGACCGCCGGACAGTGCCGCCAGGATGGCGGCCCGTTGTTCGGGCGCGTACGGGACCGAGACAAAAGCTTCGACGAAGGCACCCAGCCGACCGCCTTGCTCCTCCACGACGACCAGCGCCGCGTCGACGCCGTCCAGCGAGGTGCCGGACATGAGACCAAGGTAACGGAGGCTCAAGGCGCTATTCGGTGACGAGGCGGCGAACCGCTTCGAGGTGACGGTGATCGTGCCAGATCGTGCAGCGCAGGATCTGATAGACGGAGATCGACCCGTACACCTCATGCCGGCCCGCACGCGCCCAGTCTTCGGCTGGCGCGCCCGCCACGAGATTTACAGCCGCATTCCGCCCCTCGCGAAACCTGCGAACGAGATCTTCGATCGGCGCGTCGCGCGCGCCGCTCCTCGAGATCCCGCGATTCTCAGCCTCAACATCGCGATCGGCAATGACCGGATCGTCCCGGCTCAGGATCGCCGTGACCCGGCCGAAGAATATCTCATCCCAGACGATCAGGTGCTCGACATGCTCCTTGGCACACCAGGTCTCTTCACTCGGTCTCGCGCGCAGCTGCTCGTTCGGAACGCCGTTGGTGAGCTCAGCAAGCGCATCCGACACGCCGAGGAGCGCGGAGCGCACCAGCTCTATACTCCCCTCGTCCGGCGGCGCAGCCGGATAGAGGGCGAACGGCTGCCCTGAAGTGTCCGCCGCTTCCGCCAGCTCGAGGGCCCGGCGGGCGAAGCCATCCGACTCGGCGAGGTATAGCGCCGCCAGCTCGCGGCTCAGGCCGGCACGCTTCATCACGACGGCCAGCTTGACCGAGCCGCCGGCTTTCTCGATGAACGGCAGCGCTTCCTCATGAGAGCACCCGGTGGCGGCCACCATGATGCGTGCACTGCGGTCGATCAGCTTCTCGCTCCACGCCTGCAGGTCGACCATGAGGTTGCCGTAGACCTTGCCCAGCCGGATCATCGCGCCGGTGGTCAGCGTGTTGAGCACCAACTTCGTGGCGGTCCCGGCCTTCATCCGCGTTGAGCCCGCGACCACCTCCGGACCGGTCAGCGGCACGATGCACACATCGACGAGTTCTCGCGTCTCAGCGCCGGGCTCGGTGCAGCAGAGAAAGCCGGTCCGGGCGCCGCGCTCGGCGGCGCGTGCGAGCGCCGCACGCACGTACGGCGTGGTGCTCGACGTGGCGATCCCGAAGACGAAGTCGTCGGGGCCGACCTGGGCCCCATCCATCGCCACGACCCCATCCTCGGTCCGGTCCTCAGCGCCCTCCTGGCTACGTGTGAGCGCCTGGGGACCGCCAGCGATGATGCCCTGCACCATCTCGGGTTCGCTGCCGAAAGTGGGTGGGCACTCGGTGGCATCGAGCACGCCGAGCCGGCCACTTGTCCCCGCGCCTACATAAATCAGCCGACCACCACGTTTGAAGCACTCGACCGCGATCGCGATCGCCTCGGCGATCGACTCGCGCTCCGCGTGCACCGCGCCGGGCACGGACGCGTCCTCGGCGTTGATAAGATCGACGATCTCCAGCGCGTCAGCGAGGTCGATGTCGCTCGTCCTCGGGTTCTTCTGTTCGGTGAGCCGCGGGTCGAAGAGATCGTCAGTCATGGGCGCGCCGAATTGGGTACAGGACGCCGGGCCGGCGTCCGTCACTACACCGTTGCCGAAGCTTGCCCAGAAACCTAACCTTCGCAGGCTCGCCCAAAAAGACAACAAGGGAGCGAGATGGACCTACTTTCCAGAGCCAACGCACTTGCCGGCGAGTTGGTTGAGATCCGGCGCGACATCCACGCTCACCCCGAGCTGTCGTTCCAGGAGACCCGCACCGCCGCTCTCGTCGCCGACCGGCTGAAGAGCTTGGGATGCGAAGCGCGCACCGGCGTCGGGGTCACCGGGTGCGTTGGCGAAATCGGCAGCGGCGACGGCCCTCTTGTGGCGCTCCGCGCCGACATGGACGCCCTGCCAATCCAGGAAGCGAACGACGTCTCGTATCGCTCGCAGGTGGACGGCATCATGCACGCGTGCGGGCACGACGCCCACGTCGCCTGCCTGCTCGGCGCGGCATCGTTGCTGGCCGAGAGCGCGAAGCACGGGGAGCTACCACCGGGCCGCGTCCGCCTCATCTTCCAGCCGTCGGAGGAGACGACGGATGCGGAGAACCTGAGCGGTGCGCAGCGTATGATCGGCGACGGCGTGATGGCGGGCGTGGATGCGATCGTCGGCCTGCACGTCGCCGCCGAATCGCCGGCCGGCCAGCTGCTGTTCCGCGAAGGCCGGCTGATGGCGGGAAACGACACGTTGTTCGGGACGATCGAAGGGGCCAACGCCCACGCCGCCTTGCCCCACGAGGGCCAGGACGCCCTGCTGCTCGCCAGCCACGTTCTGCTCGCGGTGCAGGCCATCGTAGCCCGTCGTATCGACCCACTGCTACCGGCGGTTGTCACTTTCGGCAAGATCGCCGGCGGCACGGCTGAAAACATCCTGTGCAGCGAGGTCCGCCTCGATGGCACGCTCCGCTACTTCGACGCGGAGGTACGCGAGAGACTACACGAGGAGCTGCGGCGCGCGTTCGCCGTGGCGGACGCCATGGGCGGTGAGGGGCGGATCGAGATCCAACCGGGGTATCCGCCGGTGGTCAACGACGCGAGGCTCACCGAGCTCGTCCGGACAGCGGCGCTCGAGGTGGTCGGCGAGGAAGGCGTGGGTACCGCCGAGCTGATCATGGGCGCGGAAGATTTCGCGTTCTTGGCACGGGAGGCGCCCGGCTGTTTCTTCTGGTTGGGCGCCGGCATCGAGGGCGACAGGCGTAACCATCACTCCCCGCGCTTCGACATCGACGAGAGCTGCCTGCCCCGCGGCGCTGCGGTGCTGGCGGCTGCTGCGCACAGGGTGCTGACCGAATGGTAGCGACGAGCGCGCCGCCCCGATCGCTGCGCCGGCGCGTCCGGGCGCTGCACCGCCGTCTCGAAGACCACTACGGGTCGGCGAAGAGGAGGCGGATCGGCCCGCTGGACGAGCTGATGCTGACGATCCTCAGTCAGAACACGAACGACGCGAATCGGGATCGCGCCTACGAGTCGTTGCGCCAGCGCTTCCCCGACTGGGAGTCGGTGCGAGCCGCGCCTCGCAGCGCGGTCGAGCAGGCGATCAAGTCGGCCGGGCTCTGGAAGCAGAAAGCGCGCACACTGCAGGAGACGCTCCAGGCCATCTACGAGGAGCAGGGCGACCTCGACCTGTCGCACTTGAAGGGTATGACCGACGCTGAGGTGATCGAGTACCTGACGAGTTTCCGCGGCGTCGGCGCGAAGACTGCGGCGTGCGTGCTCTGCTTCTCGATGGGCCGGCCCTATATGCCGGTAGACACACATGTTCACCGTGTCGCGCGCCGCCTGGGCCTCATCCCCGCAGGCGCCAGCGCGGACCAGGCACACGGACTGCTTAACGGCGACAGCTCAGTCCCGCCCGAGCTGCGCTTCTCCTTTCACATCCAGCTGATAAGGCACGGACGTGCGGTCTGCCGGGCAAGCCGTCCGGCATGCGACACTTGCGTGCTGGAGGGTCTTTGCCCGAAAATCGCCGTCTAGCAGGCGGCATCGACCACGGAGAAAGGAACGGCATATGCGGCGCCTCTGCCTACTCGTAGCGCTCACTGTCGCGGCAGCATGCTCTCCACGGCCAGGAGTTCCCGGCGCGACCGGGCCCAGCGGGGCCGCCTTCCCGTTCGACTGGGAGTTCCGTGGGCTCGACCCTACCGGAACGGGGACCCAAGGATTGGTGGCGACGACGGAAGAGCGCGCCACCCGAGTAGGAGTGGAGACCCTGCGGGCCGGCGGCAACGCCGTCGACGCCGCCATCGCCGTGGGCTTCGCCCTCGCCGTGGTGCACCCGGCGGCCGGCAACATCGGCGGCGGCGGCTTCGCCGTCGTACGGATGGCGGACGGCGAGACGGCGGCACTCGACTTCCGGGAGATGGCGCCCATGCTGGCGACGCAGGACCGCTTCCTGGACCAAGAGGGGAAACCGACCGACGCCTCGGTCACCGGCCACCTGGCCTCGGGGGTGCCCGGTACCGTGGCGGGACTCTGGGAGCTCCACCAGCGCTACGGTTCCCTGCCCTGGGAGGAGCTGATCGCCCCCGCCGTCGACCTGGCTGAGAACGGGTTTACCGTCAACGAGCGCCTGCAAGATGGGCTCGCCGCCCTGCAGCCGCGGGTCGCCGAGTTCGAGACCACGCTGCAGGTCTTTTACCCCGACGGCCAGCCGCCGCGGGTCGGCTCGACGTTCCGGCAGCCGATGCTGGCTGAGACGCTCCGTCTGATCGCCGCCGAAGGGAAATCGGCGTTCTATGGTGGTGCGATCGCCAACATGATCGTAGAAGAGATGCGGGGGGGCGGCGGCCTCATCACTCACGAGGACTTGAGGCGCTACGTTGCGAAGTGGCGGGACCCGATCGTCTTCGAGTATCGGGGCAACACGATCATCTCAATCTCGCCGCCGTCGTCGGGCGGTGTCACGGTCGCCGAGACTCTGAACATCCTCGAGGGCTATAACCTGCGTGAGCTAGGCTTCAACTCACCGGAGGCCGTCCACCTCATCGCCGAAGCTTTCCGCCGCGCGTTCGCCGATCGCAATTACCACCTGGGCGACCCCGACTACGTGGAGATGCCGATCGATCGCCTGATCAGCGATGAGTACGCGGCGGAGCTGCGCGCCGGCATCTCGCGCAACCGCGCGTCGCCGTCGGAGCAATTCAACCGGGTACCGGTGCTGCAGGAGGGGACGAACACGACCCACTACTCTGTCGTGGACAGCGAGGGGAGCGCGGTCTCGCTCACATACACGATTAACTCGGCCTACGGCTCCGGTGTGGTGGTGGCGCGTGCCGGCTTCTTCCTCAACAACGAGATGGACGACTTCGCAATGCGGGCCGGCTATGCGAACCAGTACGGGCTCATCCAGGGCGAGGCGAACCTGGTTGGCCCGGGCCGACGCATGCTCTCGGCCATGACTCCAACGATCGTCGTCGACCCGCAGGGCCAGTTGCGTATGGTCGTCGGGTCACCCGGTGGTCCGAGGATCATCACAGCCGTCGCACAGACGATCATCAACGTCATCGACTTCCAGATGGATGCACGCACCGCCGTCGACGCGCCGCGAATACATCACCAGCTGCTGCCCGACGCGATCCAGATCGAGAGGAACGGCCTCGATCAGCGGACCATATCGCTGCTGGAAGGCTTCGGGCACACCGTCACGGCGCGACGCTCGTACTTCGGCGATGTACAGCTGATCATCCGCGCGTCCGACGGCACGCTCTACGGCGCGTCCGATCCGCGGCGCCAGGGCGGCAGGGCGATCGGATACTGATGTGCTGAAGCAGCTCGCACCGCTACTCCCTTACGCGCGGCGCTACCGGCGGAGGATTGCCGCAGGCCTCAGCCTGGTAGTGGTGAGCAACCTGTTCGCCCTCACCTGGCCCTACCTGCTGAAGCTCGCCATCGACGCCCTGGAACAGGGTATTACCGCGGCAGGGCTCGCCGCCTACGCGGGGGCCATCGTCGGCTTCTCGCTCGTCGGCGGCATCGGCAGGTACCAGATGCGGCAGCTCTTGAACGGCATGAGCCGCCATGTGGAGAACGACCTGCGTGACGACTACTTTGCCCACCTGCTGAGGCTGGCGCCCGACTTCTACGGGCGCGTCCCCACCGGCGAGCTGATGAGTCGGGCGACCAACGACATTCCGGCAGTCCGCATGGTGATCGGGCCGGCGATCATGTACCTCGTGAACACGACGGTCGTCTCGATAATCGCGCTCACCATGCTCGTCCTCATCGACCTGCGCTTGACGGTCCTGGCCATCCTGCCGCTGGCCGCGGTACCGCCGATCACCATTTACTTCGGCCGCGAGATCCACAAGCGCTTCGAGGCGATCCAGGCACAGTTCGGCCGCATCTCGACAATGGCCCAGGAGAACCTGGCAGGTGCCCGTATCGTGCGCGCTTACGTGCAGGAGGACGCCCAGGCCGCCCGCTTCGCCCAGCTCAACCGCGACTACATGACGCGGAACATGCGGCTGGCCAAGGTATGGGGGCTGTTCTTCCCGGCGCTCATGCTGCTCACCGGCCTGGGCGCGGTGATTGTGCTCGGCGTCGGCGGCCGCGACGTGATCTTGGGGCGCATCACCATCGGCGATTTCGTCGCCTTCGCCTTCTACCTGCTACAGCTCACCTGGCCGATGATCGCACTCGGCTGGGTGATCAACTTGTTCGAGCGCGGCGCCGCGTCGATGGGCCGCATACAGGAAATCATGGGCGCGGAGCCGTCGATCCGGGATATGGAACAGCCGATCGAGATCGAAGCGCCTAAGGGCGCCATCGAGTTCCGGAGAGTCTCTTTCCGCTACCCGGGCACGGAGCGTTACGTGCTCCGCGACGTCTCGTTCAGCATCGAGCCCGGGCAGACCGTCGCCATCGTCGGACGAACCGGCTCCGGCAAGAGCTCCGTCGTTAGGCTCATCCCGCGACTCTACGATCCCGACGAAGGCGAAATCCTGCTGGACGGTACACCGCTGCAGCAGATCCGACTCGAACAGTTGCGCCGCCTCATCGCCATGGTCCCGCAGGAGCCCTTTCTGTTCTCCGAGACGTTGGCTGCCAACATCGCCTTCGGCCTGCAGAACGGCGACGATCAGCCCCGCATCGAAGGGGCGGCTGAGATCGCCCAGCTGGCCGACACAGTCCGCGACTTTCCCAAGGGCTTCGACACGCAGCTCGGCGAGCGCGGCATTAACCTATCGGGGGGCCAGAAGCAGCGGGCCACACTGGCCCGTGCGCTGACCCGTGAGGCGCCGGTGCTAATCCTCGACGATGCGCTCTCCTCGGTCGACACCCACACGGAAGCGGCGATACTCGAAGGCCTGCAAGACGTCCTCCGGCTGCGAACGAGCATCATCGTATCGCACCGCGTCAGCGCCGTGAAGGACGCCGACCTCATCCTCGTGGTAGAGGACGGGGAGATCGTCGAGCGCGGTGTACATGCCGAGCTGCTGGAAGCCGACGGCGTCTACGCCCGTCTGCTGAGGCGCCAGCTACTGGAGGAGAGCCTCGAGGTAGACGCGGGCGCCGCCTAGCCGCTCCGGCTCTCCGCGCTCGGTGGTGGGGCGCCGCAGGCTCTTTCTTCTGCCGCTAGATGCGCTCGAGCAGGAGGTCGGGCGTGAACTGGATGAGCCAGCCCGCCAGCACGGTGAACTTGCCGCTGGCCAGGAGCAGCCCCACCAGGATGAGCAGGATCCCCGCCACCCACTCAACGTAGCGGACGTAGCGGCGGAACTTCTGGAACCAGGCGAGGAAGGCGGTGAGCGCCACGGCGCTCAGGACGAAGGGGATCGCCAGTCCCAGCGAGTAGACGAACAGCAATCCCATCCCCTGAGCTACGTCGGCCCGGGTCGCTGCCAGCGTCAGGATGGCGCCGAGGATCGGGCCGATGCAGGGGACCCAGCCGGCGCCGAAGGCGACACCCACCGCCACCGTGCCGGCGTAGCCCACAGGTTTGCTCTGGAACTGGTACCGCCTCTCGCGGCTCAACGCCGGGATTGGGACCACGCCGAGCAGCAAGATTCCAAAAAGTATGATGATGACGCCGCCGACGCGGGCGATTACGTCCTGGTAAACGCGAAGCAGCTGGCCGACGTACGTGGCCGAAGCACCCATCAGCAGGAAGATCAGGGTGAACCCGGCCACGAACAGAAGCGCGTGGACGAGCGTCACCCGCTTTACCTCGCCGCCGCCTTGCTCGAGCTCTTCCAGGCCGAGCCCGGTGACGAACGATACGTAGGAAGGAACCAGGGGAAGAACGCAGGGACTGAGGAAGGAGAGCAGCCCGGCAACGAATGCCACGAAGATTCCGATTGAGGTTCCGTCCTGCATGTGACCCTGAGTAGTGATCGGTGGTCGGTAAACGGTGGTCGGTGGTCGGTAAACGGTATTCGGTGATCGGTAAGTGTGAAGGGCTGAAGCTGGAACCTTCAAGTTACCGATTACCGACTACTGATCACAAACTACCGTTTACCAGCATCCCAATACCCGATCATCTTATAGACCAGCTTCGCCACGAGGAAATCGGGCGCCACTACGCCCGGTAAAGGCGCCAGCTCCACCACATCGGCGGCGATCACTCTCCTCTCTGAGAACACGCTCCGCAGCAACGCCATCGCCTGCTCCCAGGTTCCGCCGCCGGGCTCCGGCGTACCGGTGGCCGGGAGGAAGGCCGGGTCGAAGAAGTCGACGTCGAAGCTGATGTACACGTTCTCAGACAGCGCCCCCAGCACTCGTTCCACCCAACCCGAGCTGCCCAGCTCCTCGCCGTAAACCATGGTGAGGTCGAGCTCGTCAATCAGCTTCTTCTCCTCCGAATCGATGGCCCGGATGCCCACCCCGACTGGCTTCACCCGCTCCACCACCCTGCGCATGACACAGGCGTGGCTCCACCGGGTTCCGTGGAAGCTATCGCGCAGGTCGGCGTGAGCGTCGAACTGGAGGATCGTGAGGTCGTCGTTCAGGCGATCGGCCCAGTACAGCACAGGTACTTGAGTGATCGTGTGCTCGCCGCCCAACATGATGACGAATTGGCCGCCTTCGCATGCCTCGGCGTACCGTTCCCGCAGCTCCGCCAAAGCCGCCTCGGGGCCAGCGGCGGTAAGCTCCACCATCGGGTGAGTGTGAATGCCGACGCGATACGGCTCGGCGTCGAGCTCGTGGTCGTAGAGTTCCACATGCCGGGACGCTTGTAGGATTGCCTCGGGCCCACGCCGTGTCCCCTCCACGTAGGAGGTGGTGGCCTCGTAGGGGACCGGTAACAGTGCGACTTTCGCCCGCTCGAGGGCGGCATACTCCTTCCCCAGCCCAAGAAAGTTGTACGGGTCTTCCCACGAGAAGTCTGACATGGCTCGATTCAGGGCAGCAGGACGGCGGCGGCGAGTACGCTGACCCACTTGCCGTCCTCAGGCCCCTCGGCGGTCTGCGTGATGTTAGTCGTCCTGACGATCTTGCCGGACACCTGCCACTGGGCACGCTGCTCGTCCCACGCCGTGTCGGAATCGAAGGGTACCCCGAGGATCGTCGCCAGCATGCTGGCCGCGAGGTCTTCGGCGTAGTCGCCTGCAGTCCGCTCGCTCTGTCCGTAGGCGTGGTGTTCTGACAGGTAGCCAAACTGGTCCGGGTCCTTGGGTATCGCCACACCGATGCTGGCCGCCGCGAGCCGGCTCGGCTCGTTGGTGTCGAGTCGCGACATCACGGCGAAGACGACCTGGCCCGGGGTCAGGCGCCCCAGCCCCTCCTCCCGTTCGATCAGCTCGCAGTGCGGCGGGAATATCGAGGAGACGTTCACCAGATTGTAGCGGGCGATACGTGCGTCACGCAGCGCCATCTCGAAGGCGGACAGGCGCTCGCGGTGAACGCCCACACCCTTCGTGAGGAAGATCCTCTTGGGGACAAACGAGTCAGCCGCCATCACGGTCAACCCCCATAGAAAATGCGCGGGCCGGCGTCGCCAGGCACCGCGCGTATCCGCCTCAGGCCCGGGCTGAAACCCGAGCGCGGACGTAAGGATTGTAGCTCAACTCCGTCGATTAGTTCCGGCAGTTACGGCAATAGCCGATAAGCTCGAGACGGTAGTCGATGATCTCGAAGCCGTCGTTGCTACGTAGACCCTGTATCAGGTCGGTGTCGTGCGAGCCCACAACATCACGCACTATGCCGCACTTCAGGCAACGAACATGGTCATGATCGTCGGTTCGACCATCGTAGCGCGCCGGCCCGCCCCCCAACGAGAGCTTCTCGGCAACGCCCGCTTCCACGAAGGCTTCAAGCGCCTTGTAGACCGTCGCCAGGCTGATGTCCGGCAACACCTCACGCACCTGGGTGAAGATCTCGTCGGCGGTAGGGTGCGACGTGACGCTACGCAGATAGCGATAGATCGCGGCCCGCTGCGTCGTGTGCCGGTGGCCGGCCGACTCCAGCGCTGTCCTCAGCCTCTCTTCGGAGGTACCGCTTGGCACGGCTTCCATTGATCGGACTATCCCGGTTCACTGGGTGACGCGTTCCCGGAAACGCCTGCCTCAATAATAGTAGTAAAAGTTGCTTCCGGTAGAACACTCCTGTCAATCAGGAGGGCGCTGTGCTGCGAGCCGGATACGCCGCCGTTTCCAGAGCCTTTCCCGGAACCATTCCCGTTGGCAAAGCGGGTCAGTGCTTCCTCCCAAGCCTCGGCGCTGCCCCCGACCTGGACGACCTCCGGGACGCCTGCGTCCGCGAGACGCTGTAGCAGCCGGTCGGGTATGGCCGACACCCACCGCTGGGGCGCGGTACCCTGCTCGCGCACGCGCTGCACCCACTCGTAATCGTCGCTCTCGGGGTCCACGAACTGGGCGTCTACGTGAGCTGTCAGGATGCGACGGCGGTCCTCACCACCGTCGAAACAGACGAGAACGACGAACTCACAGGCGAGATCACGATCGGGAAGCGGTGGGAATACCCACAGCTCGTCGATGCTCGAGGCGGGAATACTGTCGGCGATGGCTCGAAGCCGCAGGTCGAGCGGTAGTGCCCGATCCGGCCTGGTGGGACCGCGCACACCCTTTAGAAGCATCCGACGCCTTGAGCCATTCGCACTGCCGCTCTTGCGATGCAAGCTCACCGGCCTCACCTCCCTCACCCATCATCCGCAGGCTGCTGCACCTACACTTGACCCTCGGGGTGCGCCCTCACCCCTCCTACCGGGAACCTCCAGCCGCAAACCGACTTACGGCTTTCCTTCGCTCCGCTACTGTCCCCAAGATAGGGCCGCCGGCTCCGACTCTCAAGACCGAGTCTGCGCGGGACCCGCCAGGGCCGCTCGGCAGGCCGCCAAGACCAGCGTCGTGACCTCGGCCACACTCCCGGCGATCGTGGCACCTGCCGCCTTCTTGTGCCCCCCACCGCCGAAGCTGCGGGCCACTGCCGCGACGTCCGCCGGCCCTATGGAGCGTAGCGAGATCTTGACCTCCCCACCTTCGAGCTCACGGAAGAGTATCGCGACTTGCGTTCCGGTGAGATTGCGGAGATGCTCGATCACCGGCTCGTACTCCTCGAGCGCGCCGAACCTGCGGCTGGCGTCGAGGTCGAGTACGGTCCAGGTGATTCCGTGCTCCTCGTCGCGCTGCATCTCGGCAAGCGCCGCTTGGAGCGTGCCGAGCTCGCCCACATTGAGGTTGGCAAAGAGCGGCCGGTAGAGCGCCCCCGGGTCGGCACCCGCCTCGATCAGGGCGGCCGCGGTGCGGTGCGCTTGGGGGGTGGAGTTTGAGTAGCGGAACGAGCCGGTATCGGTGACCAGGCCGACGTAGAGCGCGCAGGCGGTGGGTGCGTCGACGGGGTCGCCGGTTTGAAGAAGCACGTCGTAAACCAGCTCGGCGGTGGCGGCCGCATCGGGGTCCACGAGCGCCAGCGCGGCCTCAATCTCTTCCGTGGCGACGGCGTGGTGGTCGATGACGACGGTACGGTCGGGCAGGTAGTGCGGCGCGAACTCGCCCAACCGTCGCCGCTCCGAGGCGTCCACGACGATTTGCACGTCCGCGGTGCGCAGCGCTTCAATCCCGCCCTCGTCCGGGTCGTAGGGCTCGACGCCCTCGGGAAGCAGGAAGCGGAACCGCTCGGGGATCGGGGTGGCGGCAAGCAGGCGAACGTCGCAATCGCTGCCCCCGAAATGGTGTGCCAAGGCGCAGGCGGAGCCCCAACCATCGCCGTCACCGTTCACGTGAGTCGAGACGGCGATGGATCGGGCGCCCCGCAGTCGCTTTGCCGTGCGCCGCGCTACCTCGAGACGGTGGGAAGGCGTCTCAAACACTGTTTCCTCAATATCCAAGTTCCGACATCCAGTTTCCGAATCCCAAGCGGCGCTTCAACGATCAAGTGACCGGCTCCAATATCCAAGCAGGGCCCCAGGACTCAGGTGTTGGATACTGGATCTTCGTACTGGACACTCGATCATTGGGGTGTCACTTGATCGATGGATGTTGGCTGTTGGATATTGAACTAAACCCTCCTCTTGTACCTCTGCTGCTCCTTCCACCGGCGATGCGCTTCACGGTTCTCGATCCAAGGCTTGCGCTGGAAGTAACTCAGCGTCAGCTCCCTCACCTTGCCCGATAACAGGAGCAGCGCCAGCAGGTTGGGCAGAATCACTATCCCCAGGAACACGTCACCGAGCGTCCAGACCACCGCCAACGTCAGGATCGAGCCCATGAAGTGCATCGTGACGAAGACGACCTTGTAGGGCACTACCGCCCGGTGCCCGAACAAATAGTTCGCGCAGCGATCGCCGTAGTAGCTCCAGGAAATCGCCGTAGATATGGCGAACAGGAAGACGCTGAGCACGACGATGTACATGCCCCAATTGCCCGGTAGGCCTTCTTGGAAGGCGATCATCGTGAGAGGCGCGCCGCTTTCCGCCGCGTTACCATAGAGCGCCGCGTATTCGGCACCGTCCTCGGATACAGCGATCTCGCGATCCGTGTAGACGACACCGGTGAAGAGCCGCGTCTGTTCCTCGTCGGCGTACAGCGGTTCGACCGAGACTTCATGCCAGGCCACCTGGACTGCGCCGGCACCGGAATCGACGTAGCGGCCGTTTTCCACCCGGATCAGCGCCGCCCCCTCGAAATCGTCATAGCCACCGCTGGGCTGCTCCTCGACAAAGGAGATGTCACCCTTGCCCAGCGTGACCTCGGTGGGGGTTCGGACGTCCCAAACGCCGGTGAGGATGATCACCAGACCGGTCATGGTGCAGATCACGATGGTATCGATGAAGGGCTCAACCAGGGCGACCACACCCTCCGAGACGGGCTCGTCCGTCTTGGCGGCGGCGTGCGCGATAGGCGCGGAACCCTGACCAGCCTCGTTCGAGAAGAGCCCTCTCTTCACGCCCCAGATCATCGTGAGTAGGAAGACACCCACTCCCGAGCCGGCGATGCTCGCCGTCGGGTGAAACGCCTCGCGGAAGATCAGCCCGAAGGAGGGGATCACCTGGTCGTAATTGAGGCCGATGATGGTGAGCGCTCCGGCCACGTAGATGACCGCCATCGTCGGCGCCAGCACACCGGTCACCCTGCCGATTCGCGTGATGCCGCCGATGACCACCATGGCCACGATGCTGGCGGTGACCAGCCCGCTAACCCACACCGGAAGCCCAATGGTCGTCTTCAGCGTGTCAGCCACCGTGTTCGCCTGGATGGCGTTACCGGTGAGAAAGGCCGTAGTGCCGAGCATCACCGCAAAGAAGAGAGCCAGTGGCTTCCACGAGGGGCCCAAGCCACGCTCGATGTAGTACATCGGCCCACCGGAGACCGTGCCTTCCCACTTGTACGGCTCGAGGTCCTCCTTCTCCACCTCCCGGTAGCGCTGCGCCAGAGTCACCTCGGAGTACTTGGTAGCCATCCCCACCAACGCGGTAACCCACATCCAGAACAGCGCCCCAGGGCCGCCCCAGTGAATCGCGAGGGCGACGCCGGCGATGTTGCCGATCCCCACCGTCGCCGAGAGGGCGGTCGTCAGTGCCTGGAAATGGGAGACGTCGCCCGGCTCGGCCGGATCGTCGTAGATCCCGGAAGTGACTGCGAAGCCGTGTCCCAGCTTGCGGAGCTGTAGGAATCCGAGCCACACCGTAAGGAAGAGCCCGGTACCCAGCAGCGCGACCAAGACCCAGGGGACCTCTACGCCGGCGACTGGGATCCCGCGGTCCCAGATGTACTCGGACAGCGTGTTGACGGTGTTCTCTAGGAATTCCATGCCGTTATCGCTGTTCGGTGAACGGGGCTAGGGTCGCGCTACTCTACGGGCCGCCCCAGTTGGTGTCAAGGAATCCCTACCGGCCGTCCGTTCTTACTCGTCATCGTCATCGCCGTCCCCATCGAGAGAGCCTTTCGATGGGGATGAGAATGACGGTGACGAAGCTGATTGTCGACGGATGAGCTTGGCCCAGGTGGATGCTAGGTGGACCAAGTAGCTGGAATACCGGCCCACGACGCGACCGGCCCGCAGCGCCTCGAGGAAGCCCGCCTTGCCCTCGTACTCCGGGACCTCGATCACGCCGCGCCCGATCTCCCGAAGCGTGTGGGCGTCGGAGCCGGCGCCGCCGGGCAGGTCCCGTCGCTCCGCCCAGCGCCTCGCCCTCTCGTTGAGGGCCGGCTTATGGATGCGGGCGTTGAAGATCTCGATCACGTCGACGTACGACTCGATCGCCGCCAGCACCGCCTCACCGAGCCCTTTACCACCGGCGAAGGGGTGTGGGACGTAGACGAGCCCACCCTGCTCGCGGATGGCCTGGGCCGTCTCAACCGCCGGGGTCCCCTTCGGGATCTTCTCCGAGATGAACAGCCCGGTGACATCGACACCTTCGGCGGTCTTCATCTCTTCCCCGACGATCACCAGATCGGGCGCCAAGTCACGAACCCGGAAGGCGCCCTCGATCTCGTTGTGATCGGTGACGGCGATGCGATCGAGCCCCCGAGCGCGAGCCGTGGAGACCACGTCTCGGTAATCGCTGAGGCAGTCGTGGGAAGCTCGCGTGTGGATGTGAAGGTCGAGTCGCAGCGTGTTCATCGGGCCCGACTCAACTTCTCGATCTCCTTCCAGGTCTCCCAGGCTCGCCGCTCGAGCGTCGGGATGTCGGAATCGTTGTCGATGATGAGATCGGCCCGCGCCCGTTTCTCCTCCGCCGGCACCTGGGCCGCGGCGACAGCGCGGGCGTCGTCAGCGCTGAGTCCACGCTTGCTGACCAGCCGCCCGATACGCAGCTCCAACGGCGCGTCGACGAGCAGCACGACATCGAACTCCTCCTCCATCGAAGTCTCGTACAGCAAAGGTACGACACCAATCACGATGCGGTCGCCGCGCGCCTCGGCTTCCACGAGGAGCTCGCGGAAGCGGGCGCGGATCGCCGGATGGAGTATTGCCTCGAGTTGCTGACGAGCACCTTGGTCCGAGAAGACGAGCCGGCGCATCGCAGCACGATCGAGCCCGCCGTCCTCTGAGATCACCCCGTCACCGAAGATCTCACGGATAAGCTCGACCGCCTGGCTGCCCGGCTCGACGACCTGGTGGGCCAGTACGTCCGTATCGATGACCGTAGCGCCCCAGCCGGCGAACAGGCTGACGACAGTCGACTTGCCGGCACCAACGTTCCCGCTGAGGCCCACGCGAAGCATGGTTCTCCCCCCTCAGGGCCCGCCCGCCGCAGTCGACTCGAGCAGCCCACCGCCCGTGTCGTCCTCCACGCCCAGCTCCTTGATGAACCGGTTCACCAGCTCCTCTACCTTGAGCCGGACATCTTCCGCCGACAGGTCACCGATCGGCACGCGGGCGCCTGCCATCATCCCGTGACCGCCGGCGCTGCCGTCCGCCCCCACGACTCGGCGCAACAGCTCACCGGCCGCCGCCTCGCGCAGCGAAGTCCGAATCGAGATGACGACGTCTTGCTTGAACTGCCCAATGCAGAATGACCAGTAGGCGCCCTCGAAGCGCAGATAGAAGTCGGCCAACTCCGCCACCAGGTCCGGGTAGTCGAGCATGCCGATGTAGGAGACGATCACCGGCCCGCGCGTCCGCGCCCGCTCGAGCGAGCGGTGCAGCGACCTGAAGTAAGGGCGCGGCAGGTCCGGGTAGCGGATGCGAGAAATGAGCTCGCGATCGGCGCCCGGATAGAGCGCCAAGCTCGCCTTGATATCCGCTCCCTCCGCCTCGCGGCCCAGATCCTGAGTCTCCGACTGGATGCCGTAGAAGAGGGCGGTGGCCACGTCACCCACGAGCGGCACGCCGGCAGCTTGCAAGTACTGCGTCATTATCGTGCAGGTCGAACCGCAACCCTCACGCACGTCAAAGAACTTCACCTTCTTAGTCTCAGGACGCAGCTGGTGATGGTCGATGACAATGGCCGCTTGGCGATCTGCCGGCAGCGAGTTGTTGAGCGTCCCGGGCTGCGTGTCGACCAGCGCGATGAGGTCGGCGCCCTCGAAGCTCACGCGGTTCGTCGGCTCAACGGGCAGCTGCAGCTCCCGCACCATCGTGCGATTCTCGGCGCGGCCGACGAAGCCACCGAACGCGATTCGCGCGCTGACGCCGCCGATCTTCTCGACCAGCTTGAGAAGAGCGAAGGCGCTGGCAAGGGCGTCGGGATCGGGGTTATCGTGAGTGAGTATCAGCAGCCGCCCGCCATCCCCGAGTGCCGCCTTCAATCCGGCGAGCCTCGGCTCGCCGCAGCCTTGGCCCTTGGCCTGACCTTTCTTACTCACGCTGCCTCGCGAAGCTGTGTTCTCTCGAGCTCAATCGGAGCAGTCGCCCAGTCGATAGAAATGCGTGTAGTTCGAGCAGTGGGCGCCCTTGCAGCCGCGGGGGCGATTGGCGACCTGGCGACCGCATTGCAGGCAGCGCCTCTCGTCCTCAGCGGCCACGCCGTCGCCTTCGCCTTGACTCGCCCCCGCTCAGCCGCTCCACCCGAACGCTCCCGTCAAGAACGGGTTGAGCTGACGCTCCCTCCCCACGGTCGTTGCCGGACCGTGCCCCGAGTAAAGGATGGTGTCATCGGGAAGCCTGAGCAGCTTCTCGTTGATCGACTCCATCAGGGTCCTGTAGTCACCGCCGGGCAGATCGGTCCGCCCAATCGAACCGGCAAACACGCAGTCACCCACCAGCGCGAACCCATCACCGATCAGGCAGACATGGCCCGGCGAATGTCCAGGCGTGTGACGTACCTCGAGCTTCTCTTCACCGATCTCTATGATCTGCCCGTCTTCGAGCTGACCATCCGGTTCGGGGGGCTGTTCGACCTCCAGTCCAAACGAGAGCGCCTGCGCGGGGGCTGCACGATAGAGTCCGGCATCCGCCGCGTGCAGCAGCACCGGAGCGCCCGTCTTTCGTTTGGCCGCAGCCACGCCGCCCACGTGATCCAGATGCGCGTGCGTGAGCAGGATCGACTCGACGCGGGCTCCCTCGTTCGCCGCGGCCTCGAGGAGCCGCTCCGCCTCGCCACCCGGATCGATCAGCGCACAGCGCCCCGTCTCCTCACAGATCGCGAGGTAGGCGTTAGCCTGCAACGGCCCCACCGGAAACCCGAGGATCTTCACCCGCCCTCCAACGCCAAGTCCACGAAAAGATAACGCCTAGCCACAGACATCAAAAAGGAAGGCCCGCTCTCGCGGGCCCTTCCCTACTACATCGGCCTCGCGCCTCAGACGGCAAACGATTCGCCGCAGCCGCAGCCGCCGCTGGCGTTCGGGTTGCTGAATGTGAAGCCCGAACCCTGGAACGAGCTGTGATACCCGATCACCGTACCCCTGAGGTACTGCCCACTGAAAGGATCGACGAACAACCGGATCCCTTCGGAGATCACTACCTCGTCGTCCGACCGCGGTTCCTCTTCCAGGTTCATTCCATACTGAAAGCCCGAGCAGCCGCCGGGCAGCACGGCGACCCTCAAGCCTGCGGCCTCGGGGCTCAAATTCTCCTCCGCCATGAACTCGCGCGCTTTCTCCGCTGCCCCCGAGGTCAGGCTGACCGTCGCTACGCTCTGCCGAGTCTGAGCCATCTATCTTGCACTCCCTAGCCTATTCGGATAGAAATCGCTAACGATTATTGATACCTAGATCTTAGCCCACGATGCCCCCCTGTCAACGTGAACACCGGGGTGGGGGCCGAGGTGCCCGATCTCTCTCTCACCCGGCCTTCGCCCCCTTCAACTCCGTCAGGTACTTCTCAGCTGCGATCACTGCGGTGGTCCCGTCACCCACGGCCGTTGTGATCTGACGGGTCAGCTGTGAGCGGCAGTCACCGCCAACGAAGAGCCCGGGGATCGACGAGCGCATGTCGCGATCGCTGATCAGATAACCGCCGGCATCATGCTCGGCGTGATCTTCAAGCAGTCCGGTGTTGGGGCGGAACCCGATGAACACAAACAGGCCGGTGACGTCGAGCGTGCCCTGCTCACCGGATTTCAGGTTTTTCAGCCGCAGGCCGGTCATCCCCTTCAGGTCGCCGAGGACTTCTTCGATCACCGTGTCCCAGATCACCTCGATCTTTGGGTTCTCGAAGACCCGCGTCTGCAGGATCTTCTGCGCGCGAAGCTGATCGCGGCGGTGGATCAGGTAGAGCTTCTCCACATAGCGTGTGAGGAATTCAGCCTCCTCTGCAGCCGCGTCGCCACCGCCTGCCACGGCGATCGTCTCGCCTTTGAAGAAGGCGCCGTCGCAGATGGCGCAGTAGCTCACTCCGCGCCCGGCAAACTCCTCTTCGCCGGGCACCTCTAGTTTGTTGGGCGTGCCACCGGCTGTGAGGATCACCGCTGGGGCGCGATATACCGGGCCCTCTTCCGTAGTGACGCGGAAGTCGCCGTCTGCGAGCTTCTTGATCCCCTTGACCGTAAAGGTGTCAATCGGCAAGCCGAACTTCGTGGCGTGCTTGGCCATGCGGTCGGCCAACTCGCGGCCGTCTATCTCGGGGAGCCCCGGGTAGTCATCGATGAGATCGGTGTTGAGCAACTGGCCGCCGGGCAGGCCGCGCTCCAGAACGACGGCGTTCAGCTCCGACCGCTTCGCGTACATCCCGGCGGTCAGACCGGCCGGGCCTCCACCGACGATGACCAGCTCGAACTCTCTTTCATTCACGTCGCTTGTCATTCCCGTTTTCACTCTCTCCCTGTCACACCGACAACTGATTCATACGCCGGCCTATTTCCCAGCAGCATCCCGCAGGCGAAGGTACCACTCGTAGGGGACCGGTTGTGAGGCCAGCTGCCCGCGACGGCTCTCCTGCGGGCCGTGCCAGTCGGAGCCACCTGTCTCAAGCAGCCCGAGCTGGGCGACGAGCCGGCGAAGCCGCCCAACCTCGTACGGCCCGTGCTCCGGGTGCAAGGTCTCCAGACCGTCGAGACCCTCGTCTGCCAGCGCACGGATGCCCAACTCGGTATGACTCTTGCCCCCGTGAGCCAGGACTGCCAGTCCGCCGGCCTCGTGGATCCAGCGAATCCCCTCAGCCGGACTGATCCGCCAGGTCGGCACGTACGCCGGCTGGCCGGCGGCGAGGAAGCGCCAGAAGGCCTCGTTATACAGCTGGACCCAACCGCCCGCCACCAGAGCTCGAGCCACGTGCGGCCGCGCGATCAGCCCATCCTGCGAGGTCTGGGCTCTTACCTCGTCGAGGGTCAATTCGACGCCCAGCCGGTTGAGCTTCTCCACCATCCTCTCGGCACGCAGCAGGCGGCGCTCCCGTGCTTCCTCAAGGTACTGGACAAGCTCGCTGTGGCCGGGATCGATGAAGTAGCCGAGCAGGTGCGTGGACCCGCTCTCGTCGTAGCAGGAGAACTCGACCCCGGGGACGAAGGGGATGTCCAGCTCGGCCGCCGCCCCTTGCGCCTCCTCAATACCGGCCAGCGTGTCGTGATCGGTGAGGGCGAGCGCCTTCAACCCCGCCTCTTTCGCGGCTTCGATCACCGCCACAGGCTCCAACAGCCCGTCCGAGCGGTTGGAGTGCAGGTGGAGGTCGATCCTGTCGGCGACATCCACAGGGGCGTCGAACCTCTCCATCCCCGTCACGCGCTGCGAGCCACTCCTATTAACAATTCCG
The DNA here is from genome assembly GCA_020344215.1 of Gemmatimonadota bacterium. Lineage (GTDB taxonomy): Bacteria > Gemmatimonadota > Gemmatimonadetes > Palauibacterales > KS3-K002. Next base: position 1,794,985 of record CP070815.1, on the reverse strand, counting down.
GGTTCCCGTCACAGAAACGGCCGCGAGCCGGTGGGCCCACGGCCAACCGCGCAAAGCTACCCGGGCGAGCGGGACGGGTCAACGGACGGGTGGGTTGGGAACGGGGCCGCGGATTGACATGCCTCCGGCGTCGGCTGAGTTTTAGCCCCGACGAAAAATCATGGCGACTCAGCAGGGTGGCGCGCGCTCACGCGCCGTCGAGGACTACCTGAAGGCGATCCGGCACCTCCAGCAGGAGGGCTCGCCCGTGAGCACATCGGCCCTCGCGCAGCTGCTCGACCGCTCGCCCGCCTCGGTGACCAACATGATCAAGGGCTTGGCCGAGCGCGGACTCGTCGAGCACGAGCCTTACCACGGGGTGCGCTTGAGCGAGGCCGGAGAGCGGGAGGCATTGCGGATCATCCGGCGACATCGGGTGATCGAGGCGTACCTGATCGAGAAGCTCGGCTACTCGTGGGATAGGGTGCACGCAGAGGCCGAGCGCCTCGAGCACGCCTCATCGGACGAGTTGGTGGAGCGGATGGCGGAGGCCCTTGGCCACCCCGAGCTGGACCCGCACGGCTCCCCGATACCGACGGCGGAGGGGGAGGTAACTGAGAGGCGGCACCCGGCGCTCTCAGAGATCGGTGAAGGTGCCCGCGTGATCATCAGGGAGGTGAGCGATGCGGACGAGGGCCGACTGCGCTATCTTGCCCAGTTGGGTCTCTACCCGGGTACGCGGGTGGAAGTCGTGGGGCACGAGCCCTTTGAAGGTCCGATCCGCGTGCGCGTGGCCGGGCAGGAGCGGTCGCTAGGTCGAGGCCTTGCCGAGATCGTCAGGGTGGAGTTGCTGGGCGGCGGACACGATGGTGGCGACGACGCCACCGACAACTAGAACCGGAGCTTATGACCAGCCTCAAAGTCGATGGTGACGTTTGGAAAGTGCGCCTGGGAGAGGAACGGCCGCGCCCGGGCGTTCGTCTAGTTCTTTTCCTCTGTCAGCCCACGGGCCAGCGCCCTTACCGCGTCGTCGAGGTGCCCGAGGACAGCTTTGGGTCACAGGGCGATGTCGACAAGCTCTCCCGCAAACAACTGCTGGCGTTGTACGAGCAGAGTACGTCGATGGACATCCCTGTGTACCGCTCGGACGAGGTGTCAGACGTCAGGAAGGGCAGCCAGAGCTGATCTGCTAAGGGACAAAGCTGTCTTCGGGTGACAGACTCCGCACCGTCGCCGCGATCAGCTCCGCCGCCCGGTCCAGATCCTCCAGCGCCACCATCTCGTTGGGCGAGTGCATATAGCGATTCGGCACCGAGACCAGCACCGTCGCAACGCCGGCCCGCGCCGTGACGATGCTATCCGCGTCCGTGCTGGTGCCCCGCGGGGCTGCCTCGATCGAGAACGGAATCTGCGCCCGCTCCGCAACCTCGACTAACCGCTCGAACAACACCGGGTTGACGGCGGAGCCCCGGCATAGAGCCGGGCCGCCGCCCAGGCGATGATCGCCGTGTCCTTTCTTCTCCGCGCCCGGGTAGTCGGTAGCGTGGGTGACGTCGATCACTATGGCGATCTGCGGGTCGAGGCCGTAGGCACCGGAGCGTGCACCTCCACCACCGACCCCGATCTCCTCCTGGGCCGTTGCGACAGCGATCGCCGCAGCCGTCGGCCGGTCGGCGGCAAGCCGGCGTAGCGCCTCCAGCGCCAGCAGCGCGCCCACGCGATTGTCAATGCTCCGCGAGGCGATACGTCCGTTCGGCAGCTCGACGAGGTCGGCCGCTAGCACGGCGGCGTCGCCCACCCGGACACGCTCGCGCGCACCTTTCCCGTCCTCAGCACCTATATCGATCCAGAGATCCTTGACCTTCGAAACGCGCTCGCGGTCGTCCTTCTCTTGAAGGTGGATCGCCTTCTTACCCACCAATCCGGGAACCACGCCGGCACGACCGAGTATCTCGACGCGTTGCCCAACGATGATCTCCGGATCCCAGCCACCGATCGTGGAGAAATAGAGGAAGCCGTCATCATCGATGTGATTGATCATGAGCCCGATCTCATCGATGTGACCCGCTATCATCACACGCGGCGCACCCTCCGGATTCAACGCTGCGAAGCTGTTCCCCGCCACATCGGCCCAGACGCGATCGGCAAACGTTCCTGCCTCCTCACGCCAAGCTCGCGCTGGCTCGCCCTCGAAGCCGGACGGTCCAGGCAGCGCCAACAGGCGCTTGAAGAATTCCACTGAGTCCGTATTCATCGTTTCCTGCTGGCCTTCGTAGAGTACTCCCGTACTCAGCCCTGCGAATACCGAACACCGAGAGCCGACCGCCGAGTACCGATACGGCCCAGCCTGCAATTCGGTCCTTGTTATTCGGTGTCCGGAGGTCGCTCACTCAGCCGGATGGGCGACTCGTATCTCGATCAGGTCCGCCAACTCGGCCAGCACATCGCCGAAGCGATCAGCCGCGACTAAGACGGCATCGCGCAGATCGGCGGCTTCGACCTCGAACACCTCGTACTGCTGGACCTGTCGCCGGTAACGTATCGTCACTCGGTAAAGGCGTTTCGTCTCGCTCATGGCCGGTCCATCGTCCTCGTGACTGGCACCCTAGGGTTCAGCTTACCGTCGGGCGCGTTCTTGTGGCAAGATGAGAGGAGTAGCTGGACGGCGGCGGAACCGAGGATCAGTTCTGGCTCTCCTCCTCGAGGATGTTCTGGAAGATCCTGCCTCGCAGCTCCGCCGGCGCGCTCGTCCGACCTAGCTCGGACACGAAGCGCAGAAACGCCTTCTCGAAGTCATAACGGGGATAGCAGCGCTTACACACCTGCAGGTGCTTGCGGATCTTCTCTACCGTCGCCGGGTCGTCCAGCTCCTCATCGATGTACTCGTACAGCTGAGCCAAGACGCCGCCGCAATCGATACCACCCGGCGGCGGCATCATCTTCCCCAACAGGTCTCTGATGAACCCCGTCATCTGATATACCCCATCTCCAGAGCGTACTCGTAGAGACGTTTCTGCAGCCGGCGCCGGCCACGGAAGAGACGCGACTTCACCGTGCCGACGGGCAGCTCGAGGATTTCGGCGATTTCTGCGTAGCTCAAACCCTCGACGTCGCTCAGCACCACCGGGATCCTGAATTCCTCCGGCAACTCCTGGATGGCCCGCTTTACGTCATCGTCCACGATGGAACGGAAGAAAGAGCCCGCCGGATCCCGCTCCTGAACCTCATCGAAAACCGAGACGTCCTCGACCGAGTCGAACTGCACACGACTCGGTTGCTTGCGCTTGCGGCGGAACTGGTTGATGAAGGTGTTCCGCATGATGGTCACCAACCACGCACGACAGTTGGTACCTGGCTGGTACTTGTCCCAGGCCCGATACGCCTTCGTCACCGTGTCTTGGACGAGGTCCTCGGCGTCGGGAGCATTCCCGGTGAGGCGAAGCGCCACGTTGTACAACGTGTCCAGATGGACCAGCGCCTCGCTCTCAAACTCATGCTGCTTTAGGCTCGCGTCTCTTCCCATCAGCCACTTCAGATGGTTGGGGGCCGGGCTGTCCTCTATTTAGCCAGCGACTGCCCACTGTGCAACGCCAGAATGAGCCAGGAAGTTCGCGCCCCAGGGCGGGCGGCGTCAGGGAAGAGTCGCGGTACACCCGCGAAGCCTGGCCTTGTGCAAGAGCGGAGCGAGTGGCCCTCCCGCCTCCGACCGCTTCTGGATTGCAGGCCACCTGCCCCCGTATATTGTAGGAGACCCTACCGTCCCATTGCCGAGGAATACCGGCGGCGCTAGGATTAGAGCGCGGCGCCCCCGTATCCTCTCAGAGAAGGAGTCGGCTATGCGATTCGGCCAGCGGCCGACGGCAGTGCTGAAGAGTCTCTCCCCCTCGCAGGTGGATGCGCTGCGCGCAATCGGCTCGGTGCGCAACTATCGGAAGAACGAGAGCGTTTACGAACTGGGCCAGCCCGCCGATGCACTGTACCTAGTGCTCCGCGGCCGAGCCCGGCTTCGCGACCGCGACTGGGAGGGTCGCGATATCACGGTCGGCTTCGCCGCCGAGGGCGAGCCCTTCGGGTTGGAGTCGCTGGCAGAGACGCCCAAGCGGGTCCTGTCTGCCACTGCCGCAGAGAGCAGCGAGTTCATTTCTGTTGACGCGGATTCGCTGAGGGCTCTGCTCGCCCGTGACCCGGCGCTGACCGCGGCGTTGCTCCGCTACCTCGCCGAGGTCATGTCTCACATGGACGAGCGGATCAAGATGCTCGCGTTCCTCGACGTGCCATCCCGACTCGCCGTGACGATCCTCTGGCTCGCCGACCGCTATGGGTCGGTGGGCGAGCGTGGGATCGAGGTGCCTTACTGGTTCACTCACCAGGAGATGGCAGACCTGATCGGCTCGACGCGCGAGACGGTCACGACCGTGCTCGCCGAGTTCAAGCGGCAGGAGCTGGTGGACAGCCGGAACCATCACTTCGTGGTTCTCGACCGCCGCGCGCTGACCGATCGGATCAAGCTACCGGAGTTCGGGGAGGCATTTGGGGAGTAGGGCAAACGCGGGATTGTCTCTGCGGAAGTCGATCGCGCGACATTACGACTCTCTGGCACTCCTATACCGCACGTTTTGGGGCGAGCACATCCACCACGGCCTGTGGCTCGCCGATGACGTTCCACCCCGTATCGCCCAGGAGCAGCTCGTTGCACACCTAGCCGAGCGCGCTGGCGTCAGCGGCGCCGAACGCGTGCTCGACGTGGGTTGTGGATACGGAGCCCCGGCGCGTTGGCTCGCGAACCAACGGGATTGCCGGGTCACTGGTGTAACGATCAGCGGCGCCCAGGCGCGGCTGGCGCGACGCTACAACGCGCGGAGCGGCTGTGATGAGCGGGTCGATATCGTGCACGCAGACGCGGCCGCGCTGCCAGTGCGCTGCGGAACGGTCGATGTCGTCTGGGTCATCGAGTGCCTCGAACACTTGGAAGACAAGCGAAGCTTTGTGGAGGAGACGGCGAGGATTCTGCGACCCGGGGGACGCTTCGCCCTCTGCACCTGGCAACGCGGCGATGCCGTTCCGGAAAGCGAGCCGCTGATCCAAGGCGTCTGCGAGGCGTTCCTCTGCCCCTCTCTGGCGTCGGCCGAGGAATACCGGGCCTGGTGCGATTGCGCGGGCCTGAAGGTTAGCTGCAGTGAGGATCTGACGCCGCAGGTCCGCGCGACCTGGGATATCCTGCTCGAGCGCACGCGGCGGCCCTGGGTGGCGCCGCTGAGATGGCTGCTGGACCACGAAGTTCGGCGCTTCGTCGACGGCTTCACGACAATAGCACTTGCCTACGCCAGTGGCGTGATGAGCTACGGCCTGTTGGTGGCGTCCAAACCTTAGGGAAGCCGATGTCTATATCCCCGGCGATCGGCTATCGCCGAGTCGGCCGAGCTGCTGAATAAACTGGCGGGAAGTGAGCTGGCAGGATTGCCCGACGGACGACGGGGGAGTGGCTAGGCGGGGACCTTCGCCGTACCCCTGAGCTCGGCGATCACGGCCTCGAGCAGGTCGCCCGCGCGCACCATGCTCTCGCCGTTAGGACCCTTGCTCCTCACAAACGCGGATTCTGCAGCGGCCGCGTTCAACTCGCGGAAGGCCTCCAGCGTCCGGCGCGCCAGCTCGCGCAACCGCTTCTGTTCGGCTTTCGCCCTCTCGTTTGCCATAGCACCAACTCCTCTTATCGGTCACGTTGCGCCCCACGCCGCCGCGACACGCGCCGCTCCCGAAGCGCGCGCCGCGTTGAGCGCCCGACTGGCCGCCGCCAGAAGCAGCTCGGGGCAAGCCTGCATCTGCCCGTTGCGGGGCTCCATCCCGGCCACGCCAGCGCTCAGCGTTATGGGGTACTCACCGTCAACTCGCTTCGACAGCGATAGCGCGGTGAATCGTTCCGCCAACTGCATGCCGCCCATGGGTGGAGTGTTCGGTGCCAGCACCATGAACTTGAGAACCTCCAGATGCCCCACGACGTCCGAGTTGCGCGTCCCGTGGTGAAGGGCCAGTGAGAACTTCAGCTCGAGGTCAAGAAGCGTATCGGCCGGCAGGCTTCGGTCTTCGGACACTGAATCGGCACCGAACACGATGCACGAGAGCGGAGCGTCCATGCGCCTGGCCAGCGCGACCAGCTCTCTGAGCCGGCGCTTGATCCCCAGCGCTGTGTAGTGCCCGGTCTTGATGTCCAGAAGCATCCCCGACTGAATCCCGTCGACGTCCTTCTTCAGCCAGATCCACGTGCCCAGCTTCGCTGCCAGCTCAGCCGACTGGCCCGGCAGCTCGATGACATCCCAGAAGCCGTCACCCAGCGCGGTAGTGCGACCCTCGTAGGAGAGACGTCCGTCGCAGATGCCGATTAACGGGACCGTCGGTCGTCGGCGCCATTCGCGAAGCTCCCTGCCGATCTCGATCCGCGTGCTGACCGGCAGCCACCTCAAATCGAGTAGGACGGCGTCACATCGCCGGTCGGCGAGAAAGCGAGTGAGAGGTTCGGGCCGCCGTCGCGGCTCGAGTCGGTAACGGTCACGCTCCAGGATACCCGAGAGCGCGTCCAGAAGCGCTTCATCGGTCGTGATCACGGTGACGGTCGCCGGCCCATCCGGGGACACCGTCCCAGCGGCTTCCGGCGCGAACCGCTCCTGGACCTTCGACATAGTCAAGAAGCCTCCGTCTTGTGTCAGAGCCTGGGCGCTCGCCGGCGCAGGACGCAAGAGGTGAGCCGCCTGGGGACGACGCCCGACCGCACGCCCTAAGTGACTGCAGGCCAACAGATTGGCACGGATATCAATAGCGGAAGAGACGGAGCCCGATCGGAATTCCCTATCCCTCTGCTGCAAACTTTTTCGGATACGCGTGCCGACGGGTCCGCGCCGCGAAATGGGTGAGCGCCGCGTCGTGAGCCGGGCTCTAAGGGGGCAACCGGTGGGCAGCGCTACGCACGCCGCTTAGTGGAGCTCGTCTGTCGCCTTCGCGTGCTCGAAGACCGCCCGCACCTCTTCTTGCCAGCGCGCCACCGCCTCTGGGTCCGCCGGGTCGTTCAGGTATGCCTCGGCAACATCGGCCGCGAGCTCGGCGCGGGTGATGGGCCGGGAGTGGATGCGAAGCAACCAACGGTCGGGCGGCGCGCCGCTCGTACCCGGCGGCGTAGGTGAGACGTTCCAGTAGCCACCCCAGCCCCGGAAGGACCTGATCAGCGCTTCGCGCAGTCGTTGCCGGGTATCGTCAGCCATCGAACCGGTCTCCTCCTCGGCCTTTCGCCGTGGGCCATCCTTGGTGAGCGGCCCGACAACCATGCAGAACTCAGCGACCGGGCGCAAGCGACCCATACGCTGCACCGAGCAGCGAGCGGCGGCTGTGCTTGCGTGGAATGGAAGAAGGCGGCCATAATGTCCCGGGAATCGCTCCAGCTTCACAGCACGAGGGGCCTTCTTCAGCCGATTCCGCAGCAAGGAGGTGCCCCGGCTTCAAACGAATCGATACGCGCGAAGTCATGTCGAACCTGGTACCCTTACGACCCAGGAGACCGTAATGGTGAAACGCAAGTTCACCCGCCGGGACTTCGTAAAGGTGGGAGCGAGCGGTACTGCCGCCCTGTTCCTAGGCGGCAAGCGCACTGTCCAAGCAGCCCCCAAGACCCAGGGCACCATGCCCGAGCGGCCGCTCGGGCGTACTGGCCACAACGTTCGGTTATTCAGCCTCGGCGGCCAAGCCACACTGGAGAGGTCCGGTACCCACGACGAGTCGATCGCGATCATCAACCGGGCGATCGACCTCGGCGTGAACTACATCGACACAGCCGCTGCCTACGGCCGCGGGATCTCACAGACCCACATCGGCGAAGTCATGGCGACGCGGCGGCAAGAGGTCTTCCTGGCAACGAAGACGCACGACCGGACCAGGGACGGCTCGCTACGCCTCCTGGAGGAGAGCCTGCGCCTGCTGCAGACCGATCACCTCGACCTCTGGCAGCTGCACAACGTGCGCACGGAGGAGCAGCTCGACAGGATCTTCGGCGAAAACGGGGCAATCGAGGCCCTGCAACGGGCGCGGGAAGAGGGGATCGTCCGCTTCCTCGGGGTCACCGGTCACTTCGACCCGGCCACGTTGGTGAAGGCGATCAACACCTTTGACTTCGACACCGTCTTGATGGCACTCAACCCCGCTGACCGTCACTTTCTGCCCTTTACCGAGGAGCTGCTGCCGCTGGCCGTCGAGAAGCAGATGGGCATCATCGCCATGAAGATCCCGGCGCGCGGGCGTGCCTTCCGCGAAGGTGGCCTTACGTCGATGCGAGACGCAATGTCATTCGTGCTCACTCACCCAGTGAGCACAGTGATCGTCGGCTGCGATACGGTGGCGCAGCTCGAGGAGAACGTCTCCATCGCCGCCAACTTCCAGCCGCTCTCCAGTGAAGAGATGACGCTGATCGAATCGCTCACTGCCGACTACCCACAGGAGGCCGCCTTCTTCAAGAAGGGCGGTGCGGGCTTTGGCCGGCCCGGAATGGACGATCAGGGGTTCCTGGACTGATCGCGCGTCGAGGGAGGATTTGAGGAGCCATGAGAGAGAAGAAGAGGGAGAGGAAGAAAGACGAAGCGGCTGCCCCGGTCGAGGATCTGAATCCGTTCCGCATCGCGCAGAGGCAATTCGAGAGCGCGGCGCGATACATCCCGGACCTCGAGCCCGGTCTTGTGGAGTTCTTGAAACGGCCGCGCCGGGTGATCAGCGTCGAATTTCCCATCGAGACCGAAGACGGAGAGGTGCGCACCTTTGTCGGCTACCGGTGCGTGCACAGCAGGGCGCGCGGCCCGGGTAAGGGCGGGATCCGTTACCACCCGGACGTCACCGAGGACGAAGTTCGGGCACTGGCGTTCTGGATGACCTGGAAATGCGCCGTGCTGGACGTGCCGTACGGGGGCGCCAAGGGTGGAATCATCTGCAACCCGAAGGAGATGTCGAAACACGATCAGCGCAAGCTCACACGCCGCTTTGTCGCCGAGCTCGGTGATATGATCGGGCCATTCACAGACATCCCGGCCCCGGACGTGAACACGAACGCGGAGACGATGGCTTGGATCTACGACACCTACGAGATGATGCACAAGGGCAGAAACAATCTGGGTGTCGTTACCGGCAAGCCGGTCGAGATAGGCGGATCCTACGGTCGCAAGGAGGCGACCTCTCGCGGCTGCCTATTCTGCACGCAGCGCGCGCTCGCGAAAGGCCTGGTGCCCGGCCTGAACTCTGTGTTGGGTGCGACGGTTGTGATCCAGGGCTACGGCAACGCCGGCGCCATCGCCCACGCGCTGTACGCGGCGGAGGGTGCCAAGATCGTTGCGGTTAGCGACTCTCGCGGTGGCATACATAAGCCCGACGGTATCGACCACGCCGCCGCGGTCGAACATAAGCGAGCGACGGGCTCGGTGGTTGGCCTGCCCGGCAGCAAGAAGGTGAGCAACGAGGAGTTGCTCAAGATACCGTGTGACATCCTCATCCCGGCTGCCCTCGAGAACCAGATCCGTGGTGACAACGCGGCGGGCATCCAGACGCGGCTGATCGCGGAGGCGGCCAACGGGCCGACGACGCCCACCGCTGACAAGATCCTATTCGACCGTGGCATTCCGGTGCTCCCCGACATCCTGGCGAACGCCGGCGGTGTGACGGTGAGCTACTACGAGTGGGTGCAGAACAACGAGTACGAGCAGTGGGGCGAGGACGACGTCAACCTGAAGTTGCACGTCAAGATGGAGCGAGCCACCGATGCGGTGCTTGCCAAGCAGCAGGAGATCAACGGGTCACTCGAAACGTTACAGGCAGAGCGCACGAGGTTCGGCCACGCCGATGAGCCCCTCGAACCGGTGGACCTGCGCACATCCGCCTACGTGTTGGCCATCGAACGCGTCTCGCGCGTGACGCTCGAGCGCGGTATCTGGCCCTAAGCTTCCAACAGACTTCGGGTTCCTGCACCGGCGCGGCCGAGGGTGGCCGCGCCGGCGTAGGCCGCTGCCGCGAGCAGGAAAAGCGCGCTCGAGCCGGCCTCGAGAGCGACCAACGCAGCGAGCGGCGTCGCCACCACGGAAGCGAACCCGTTCGCCGCCCATGCCCACGCCACACCTTCCGCACCGTTTCGCGCCAGCCAGCGAAGACCCAGCGGAAAAGGCAAACCCATCACGAAAGCGAGAGGTGCCAGCACGAGCATCGCTGCCAGCGCGCGCACGGCGAGCGGCGCAGCTTGAAGAAGATGTACGAGCCCCAGCAGCAGCGCACCGCAGAGCGCAAGCATCCCGACCAGGGCCAGCGCCGCTAACCAGCCATCCGTCTCCCGCCGCCCGTCCGACCATGCACTGCCCAGCCCCGAACAAACCAGAAAGGCCACCAATACCGCGGCCACCGCATACACCGGGTGGCCCAACAGCAGATTGAGTTGTTGGATGGCCGCCACCTCCGCAGCCAGGTAGGCGAAGCCGATAGCCAGGAAGTAGCCGACCAGCCGCAGCCAGCTGCGCGTCATGGTTACCCGCGCCCGGACGACCGCCGGCAGGACCAGCAATAGCCCCGCAAGCACCACGCTCTGGACCAAAGTAGCGATGAGCGCCACATAACCCCATTCGGCGAATGCCAGCCAGGACCCGCGGTCGCTTCTCAGAAACGTCCCCAGCGAGCCGGCACGCAAGAAATGATGCGGATACGGTCGCGCGTCATCGACGGGCGACACGCGGAAGGCGTACCCGGCCTCGAACCGCTCCGCTCTCTCCCTTCCAGCGACGGCCGCCAGAGCAGCGCGATATAGAACGGGCTCATCGAGAACGTTGAACCCGCTGGTCGGGCCCTCGACGCCGGGATACCAGTCAAGATCGAAGCGCCGCTCCCAGGCCCAACTCATGAGGGCGTGTACCTCATCAGCGCTGAAGCCCGACGGTTTCACGAGCACCGTTGTCGTCGCCCAGCTATGAACGACGATCAGTTTGTCGATAGCGTTCTGCGGCGCGACGCGGCTCAATGCCTCGCCCGCCGTGAGTATTACCCGCACGCTCTCACGCGGTGGTGCCGTTAGCCAGCGCGTTATTGCCAGGATGCCGTCGTCGCTCAAATGCTCCAAGTAGTCGACGTACGCCTCGACGGTGTGGAGGAAATCCTCGTTGAGCGCGTGTACACCTGCCACCGAGGCACCGAAAGCGACGCCCGCACCCAGCGTGATGAGGTCGAATCCCTCGGTCGAGCGCGCCACGTAGCTCCGCGCATCGCCGAGCGCGGGCGTGACCTGGACGTCGGCGAACCGCGCGCCAACCTCTTCCACCCAGCCGGCCAGCCCGACCAGATCAGGATGGAGCTCCACCGCCACGACCACCGCGGCGCCGTGGCTCGCCGCGCTCCACACCTCAGTGCCACCGCCGGCGCCGAGGACCAGCACGCGACCCCGCCCGCCCACCGAGTAAGGCGCGGCGGACGGCAGCCAGTCCAGGATGGCCGTCGCCGCTGGCTCTTCCCCCCAGTGGCTTACCGCACCGGCGATCTGCCCATCCACAAAAAGGCCTGTCTGCCGCGGGAAGGTGCCACGGTAGCCGAGCGACAGCCCGGGAGCGTGACGGAACGCCGAGGCATCGACCGCCACGACCCAGCCGAGCGGGCTCGCGCGCTCGGCGATGCGTCGCGCATCGGGGAACGCCTCTACCTGTGGCAGCCCCTTGTACGGCGTCACGTCGAGACGCCAGAACGGGCGCGCCAGCGCCACCGCCGCGAGGGTCACGCACGCCAGGGCGCCGACGACCGCCGCTCTCCTACTCGTCGCGACCGCCACGGCACTCAAGGCGCCCAGCGAGGCCGCCACGGCCGGTACGGCGAGTGCCCGTGCCGGGGTGGCGATCCAGAGGATCACCAGCGCCAGCGCCGCACCGAGGCCAGCACCGAAGAAACCCGCCCCATAGATCTCACCGACTCGATCCGGCTCCAGGGTCAGCGCCAGCAGAACCGCCAGCGCTCCCACAGCGAACGGCACGGCCAGCAACAGGTAGAGAACCGCGAGCCGCGGCCACTGCGATGCGTCCCACGGCAGCTGCGTGGAGTCGAGCGGCACCTGGTGAACCAGCGCCGCGCTGGCAATGAGCGAAATAGGCGTGAGCAGCGCAGCCCCTGTGAACCAGCGCAGTGCACGTTCCCGGCCCGGCCGGGCCAGCGCGAGGAAAGTCCCACTGGCGCCGAAGCCGAGCATGGCGACACCAATCGCCATATAGGCGAAGTGATGGAACTCCTCGATGGCGAAGACCCTGACAAGAAGGATTTCGTAGGCGAGCGTGCTGGCCGACAGGAGAGCGACGGCCAGCGGGCGAGCGTGTCTCGTCACAGGGTTACCGCAACCCCTCGAGCATCGGCACGAATCGCACGGGCAGCAGGTTGCGTGTGCGGACGTCGTCCTCCGAACGCTTCTCCACCAGTATGAGGTTCTGGATACCGTAGACGCTTCCCACCGGGATGATCATCCGGCCGCCCGGCCGAAGTTGGTCGACGAGCGCCGGCGGAATGTGACCCGCCGCCGCTGTGACGATAACCGCATCGAACGGCGCCTGGTCGGGCCAGCCGTAGTGACCGTCGGCGTGCCGCACCGTCACGTCCCCGTAGCCCAGTCGCCCGAGCCGCAGTCGCGCGCTGGTCGCCAGCGCCCCAAAGATCTCCATCGTGTAGACTTCGCACCCTATCTGTGCCAGCACAGCCGCCTGGTAGCCCGACCCCGTGCCGACCTCCAGGACCTTCATCCTTGGAGCAGGATTCAAGATCTCCGTCATGAACGCGACGATGTACGGCTGTGAGATCGTCTGGCCGTTACCGATGGGGAGCGGATGGTCGCCGTAGGCCCTGTTGAGATACTCGTCGGGCACGAACTCGTGACGCGGCACAGCTCGCATGGCGGCGAGCGTCGCCGAATCGCGGACCCCGTAGGCCTCTATGAGGCTCGCCATCGCCAGGCGCTGGCGCTCGTAGCGGTCTCCCTCCTGCGCCGTCACCGCACATCCGGCGACCAGCAGAAGCACAACGGCCTCGGCACTCGCTCGACGAACTCTCATCCTCTTACAGCAGGAGCATGCCCGTGTGATTGGGGGTGTGGAGTCGTCCGTACCAGACAACTTCCTACGTGCCCGAGGCGCGAGTCAAGAGTTGGGATGCTCAGTCCGCGGCCGCAGCGACCAGCTGTGCCGCGGCGGGCCTGTCGGCGCGCAGCTGCTCCTCGAGATCGATCCCCATCTGACGGCGCGGCGATTCCGACTCCAGTTCGGCGTAGTACTCGCCGCGATCGATGAGTTCGCCGAGCAGAACACCGGCGACCATGTAGAGCCGCGTGTCTTCCGGGCCAGCCAGCCACAGCCCCATCGGGATCACGAAGCCAAAGGCGGTGCGGGCCAAGCTGACCAACGGCCGCACTGGTCGGCCCGTCCCGATGAACTCGAGCTTCCTCAGGACGTAGAGGGCCAGCTTTCCGAAGCCGAAGACCGCGGCGAGCCATCCCCTCCCGGCAAACACACCGGTCAGGAAAAACCCCGTCCAGAGCACGCTGGCGCTGTGCCTGTGTGCGGGCCGCGAAGCCTTGAGGACGCTGTATACTTGGTCGGCGCACAACAGTCCCGCGAAGCCGACGAGCGTGGCGGCGCCGCCCAGGACGCCGGCTTCAGGTGCCAGCGACAGGTACGTCGCAGCCAGGGCTAGAAAACCCGAGACCGCCACGATCTCGCGGCTCAACCAGGATCGCCGGACGTTGAGGACGGCTCGGTAGGCGCGACTCACTTTCCCCAGGTGCAGCGCACCGAGCGCCATGGTGACGGCGGCGGCGTCCAGGAAAAGCACTGGGTTGAGCGAGAACGCGGATGTCAGCGTCGTGGCGACGGCCGCCACCAGCGTGGCCATGAGAGTGGTGAACAGCATCAGCGACCACTCCGAGCGAAGCGACACGCCCGTCGTCGGCGGCTCGGCCGGCGCGACGTAGGGATACTCGACCTCTGGCGCGGTCATCACCGGTAGCCGCCGGCTCTCCTGGAGAGGCTCGATCTTTATGCGCGGACCGAGCTCGGTGGCTGGGAAGCCGGCGATGCCGCTCCCCAGTTCAGCCTCGGTGACATCGCCGAAGCCCAGGGCGCCGGTAGGACAGAGCGCGGCGCACGCCGGCTCGAGCCCCTCCTGCAGACGATGGTGACAGAAGGTGCACTTGCCCATCAGGCCGCGCCGCGGCACAAACACCGGCGCGTCGTAGGGACAGGCCCAAGCACAGTACCTGCAGCCGATACACTCGTCCTCATTCAGTAGGACCGCACCGCTGGCCTCGTCGCGCGTATAGGCCAGCGCCGGGCAGGCGTACATGCACTCCGGCTCGGCGCAGTGGTTGCACGCGAGTGATAGATGATAGAGGGGCACACCGGGATGCCGCGTGCGGTTGAACGTGTCGATACGGCGCCAGCTGTATTCCGGCTCCAGCTGGTTCTCGATGCTACAGGCCAGCCGGCAGGCGCCGCAGCCCGTGCAACGGTTGGGGTCGAAGAGGAAGCTATTCGGCATCGCTCAGCCGCTCGACCTCGACCCGGTTCTCGTGAAACGCCGCGCCGTACCCCATGTCGGTCTCGCGCGCGGCGGAAGTGAAGTTCACGGTGCCGCCCTCGCTGATCCACCAGCCGTTGGTCACACACACGCACCCGCGCTTCAGCCCATTGTCCAGCACCGCCTCGACCTCCAGCTCGCCGCGGTCGTTGAACACGCGTACCCAATCGCCGTCGCCGATGCCACGTTGCCGCGCATCATCCGGGTGCAGATAAGCCAGCGGCTCATCCCCGAACTGGCGGATCATCCTCAGGTTGTTGAACTGCGAGTGGATCCGGTTCTTCGTGTTCGGCGTCAGCATGTAGAGCGGGTAGAGATCCGCGGCGGGCTGCGGCTGACGGACCGACTCGGCCGGCTCCTCGTACGTCGGCAGTCGATCCACACCCCAGCGCTCCACAGCCTCCGCCGACTCGATCTCGATCTTTCCGGACGGCGTTGCGAAGATGAAATCGGAGAAAGCCACCTCCTGCTGACCCGGCGCCAGCTGCGGCGCTTGGCGCAGCCGATCCAGGCTCAGCGCCGCGAACGGCTGAAGCGCCTTCTCCAGGTAGGCCTCGACCTCATCATCGCTTACTGGGAAGACCCCGGGGTCCTCGCCTTCCGGTATTCCCAGGCGCCGCGCCAGCAGCCTGTAGATCTCCGTCTCCGGCTTCACCTCACCCGGGGGATCGATCACCTTCTGCTTGAGCTGGATGTAGGAGTGCCAGTACGCGCCGATCACGTCCGACTGCTCGAACATCGTCTTGGCCGGCAAGACAATGTCGGCCTCGCGCGCCGTATCGGTGAGGAACTGCTCGACCACGACCCGGAACTCCAGGGCGCGAAACGCCTCGAGCACCCTGTTCGTCTCCGGGTTCTGGGTGACCGGGTTGCCCCGCTCCACCCAGATCATGCGCAGCGGCGGATCCTCGGTCGCTAACATCTCGGGACCCAGGCGCGCCGTTGAGATCGACACGCGCACCACGCCGTCCGGCCTCTCGGGCGGATAGAAAGCGAGCGGGTCGCGAACCGTCTCGAAGATGTGGCTCTGCAGGTTAGCGTAGACCCAGCCGGCACCGGGCCTGCCAATGTTGCCGGTGATCGCCAGCAGCGCCAGCGACGCACGCATCGTCTGCCCGCTGTTGGTGAAGCGCTGCATCCCGAAGCCGGGACTGATCGTCGCCGGCCTCAGCGTGGCGAAGTACTCCGCCAGCCGCTCGATGTACTCGACCGGCACGTCGGTGATCTCCGCAGCCCTCTCGGCCGTGAACTTCGCCACACTGGCGGCAAAAGCGGGGAAACCGTGTACGTGCTTGTCGATGAACTCTCGATCGATCCGGCCGCCCGCGATGAGCAGGTGGGCAATCGCCAGCGCCAGAGCGCCGTCCGTTCCGGGTCGAGGCTGGATGAGCAGATCGGCGCGCTCCGCCGACTGAGTGCGGCGCGGATCGATGACGACCAGCTTCGCGCCAGCGTCGAGCGCCCGGTCGATGAAGCTCATCTGGTGGATGTTCGTCTCAGCGGCGTTCTTGCCCCAGAGAACGATCAGCCTGGCGTCCGCGATGTCCCACGGCGCGCTATGCTTGTTCTCGCCCAGCGTCAGCCGTGTCGCCTCCAGTCCCGCAGGCCAGCAGAGGTCGCCGTAGGTCGCGGTGCAACCGCCGTACAGCCGCCAGAACTCCCTACCCGCACCCTTGAGGATGCCCTTCGTACCACTGCCGCTGTAGTAGAGCAGGCTCTGCGGTCCGGGGTCTGCCCGCAGCTCGGTCAACTTCACGGCGATCGTGTCCAGCGCCTCGTCCCAGGAGATCCGCTCGAAGCCGCCGGTCTCCGGGAGGCGCCGCAGCGGGTAGAGGACGCGACCCGGGTGATAGACCCGCTCCACGTAGCTGAGCCCCTTGAGGCAGGCGCCGCCGGGCGTGGCCGCGTTGCCCGGGTGTGGCTCGATACGGCGGATGCGCCCGTCCTCCACCTCCACCTTCATGGCGCAGGTGCTGTAGCAGTTGCGCGGGCAGGCCGTGGTGAAGACCTTCATCATTCCACCGTCGAGTGGTCCCTACTGTTGCAACGGTCGAGTACGGTAGTGACTGAACTCGCCAACCGTCAACCGGAGAAGACGATGGGAGACCCGATGAAGAAGATCACGCTAGAGGTCGAGGGAATGAGCTGCGGCGGCTGCGCCAACGCGGTGAAGTCGGCCCTGGCCCGTGTGGCCGGTGTTCAGATCGCCGCCGTGTCGCTGGAGGAGAAGCGCGCGACCCTCGAGGTCGAGGGCTGCGTATCGAGCGGCGCGCTGCTAAGCGCTGTCGAGGCGGCCGGATACCAGGCGACCGTTGCGGACTAGTCGGTTCGGCCCAGCAGCCTGGCGTTGACGGCGACGATCACGGTGGACAGGGACATCAGCACGGCGCCCGCCGCCGGCGACAGCACGATGCCCGCCCCGTGGAGCACGCCCGCCGCCAACGGGATCGCCACCACGTTGTAGCCCGTCGCCCACCAGAGGTTCTGCACCATCTTCCGATAAGTCGCCCTGGCCAGCCCCACCAGCGACGTCACGTCCCGCGGGTCGGAGCGAACCAGCACGATGTCCGCCGACTCCACCGCCACGTCGGTGCCCGCGCCGATCGCGATGCCGACGTCCGCCTCCACCAGCGCCGGCGCGTCGTTCACGCCGTCGCCGGTCATCGCTACGGTCAGCCCGCGCGATTTCACCTCTTTGATCTTGTCAGCCTTCTGGTCCGGCAATACCTCGGCGAAGTAATCGTCCAACTCCAGCTCGTTGGCGACCCAGCGGGCTACCGCCTCGGCGTCGCCGGTGAGCATCATCACCTGGATGCCCATCTGCTTGAGGCGCCGCAGCGCCTCGTGCGACTCCTCTCGGATGATGTCCGCTAGGGCGATGGCGCCGCGTACCTCGTCATCGACGAGGACGTAGACGACCGTCTTCCCCTCCCCGGTCAGCTCGTCCACACGTTCGCTCTCCGCAGTGAGGCCGTGCTCCTGCAGGTAGCCCGGGCTGACCACCTTCACGGTCCGCCCATCGACATCGGCCTCGGCTCCCTTCCCCGGTATCGCCCGGAAGTCGCGCGGCGCGCTGTACGACACCTCGCGCTCCTCCGCGCCACGCACCACGCCCGCCGCGATGGGATGCTCCGACTGGCTCTCCAGCGACGCCGCCAGCTGCAGGATCTCCGCTTCGTCCAGCTCACCCAAGCTCACCACGTCCGTGACGCCGAACTCGCCGCGCGTCAGCGTGCCCGTCTTGTCAAAGACAATCGCGTCCAGGTTACGCGCCCGCTCGAACGCCGTGCGATCACGGATCAGCAAGCCCTGGCCTGCTGACAGGCCCGTCGAAACCGCCACCACCAGCGGGATCGCCAGGCCGAGGGCATGCGGGCAGGTGATCACCATCACAGTGACCATGCGGCCGAGAGCGAAGTTGAAATCGCGGCCCGCCAGCAGCCAGGCCGCCAAGGTCAGCGCGCCGACGCCCACCGCTACGACCGTCAGCCACAGCGCCGCACGGTTCGCCAGATCCTGGGTGCGCGAGCGAGCACCCTGCGCCCGCCTGACCATCTCCACCACCTGCGACAGGTAGGTATCGTCGCCCGTTCTCTTCACCTCGATCGTTACGGCCGACTCGCCGTTCACGGCGCCGGCGATCACCTCGTCCTCTTCGCCTTTCTCCACCGGCTTGCTCTCTCCGGTGAGCGCCGCTTCGTTGACGGTGGTTCGCCCGTCGACCACCACCCCGTCGACGGGGATCTTTTCGCCCGGCTTCACCAGCACGCGATCGCCGGGCTGGATCTCGGTCACCGGCACGTCCTCGGCCGAGCCGTCATATTTCAAGCGGTGCGCCTCGGCCGGCAGCAGCTCGACCAGCTTCTGCAACGCCCGCGACGCGCCCATCACCGAGCGCATCTCGACCCAATGGCCGAGCAGCATGATGTCGATCAGCGTGGCCAGCTCCCAGAAGAACACATCCCCCGGCAGCCCGAAGACCACGGCGCTGCTGTAGGCGTAGGCGACGGTGATGGCCACGGCGATGAGCGTCATCATCCCCGGCTGCCGCTTGCCGAGCTCGCCGACGAAACCCTTGAGGAACGGATAGCCGCCGTAGAAGTAGACGGCAGTGGCGAAGAGAAATTGAACGTAGGGGGCACCGCGGAAATCGAGCACTCGCTCGATGCCCAGGAACCGCTGGATGAGCGGCGCCAGCGCGAGGACTGGGACCGTGAGGATCAGCGAGACCCAAAACCGGCGACGGAAGTCCGACACCATGTGTGCATGGTGGTCCTGGCCGCCCTGTCGTTCGTGATCGTGAGACACCGCTCGCTGTCCTCACTTTGGCCGCTAATAAAGCGCCTGGGCTAGCTGTCTGGCAGGTTGAACCACGACCGGGCGCCGAACGTCCGGTCGCCGCCTCCTGCGGTGCTAGTGACCGCCGTCCTCGTGAGACTCCGTCATGCCGCCGCGCTTCATGCCCTCACCCATCTGCCCGCGCATCTGGTGCATGAGATGCAGACCGAAGTGCAAGTTGGATCGCTGCTCGTCGTTGAGCACGGCCAGCGCCCGCTGCCAATAGCGCGCCATCGCGACCTGCATCCTCACATGCTCCGCCGCCCACGCCTCCAGCGCCGACTCGTACGCGTCCAGGTCGGGCTGCTCGGCGTGCAGCGCCTCCGTCGCGCGCTGGCGCTGCGGCATCACCTGACTCATGTGAGCCTGGTGGAGCGCTGACAACTCGTCCTCAAGCTCCTGCAGACGCTGCAGCTGTTCGTCGGTCAGCTTCAGCGCCTCCTTTTGTTCGAGCAGGAAATCCGAACCGGGCTGGATCATCATCCCGATGCCGATCATCGCGTGCTCCTGGCCCGTGCCCATCATCATGGCGCTCTGGCTCGCCAGCCGGTCGTGGCGTTCTCGATGCTCCTGGCCAACCAGCGCCGCGGGTAACGCGAGCGCCCCGGCCAGAATCCAGATCAGCAGCCGTGTCCTCATGCGTGCATTCCTTCCGTTGTTGAATACGTGCTTGTCGTCCTCATCTAAGAAACCATCGCCGGCTCACCGAGCCACTCTTCCGGTGCCAGCTCCGGCGCTTGGCGCCCCACCTGCCAGCGACGCCAGACCAGGTAGATCGCCGGGATCACCGCCAAGGTCAACAGCGTTGCCGTGAGCATGCCGCCGACCATCGGCGCGGCGATCCGTTTCATCACGTCCGCGCCCGTGCCTCGACTCCAGAGGATCGGCAACAGGCCCATGATGATGGCGGTGACGGTCATTAATACCGGGCGCAGGCGCTCCAACGCACCCTCCCGCACCGCCGCCGCTACGTCCGCCGCGTCGCGCATCTGGCCCTCGCGGCTGCGCCGCTCGAACGCTTCGTCCAGGTAGATGAGCATCACCACTCCTGTTTCGGCGGCGACCCCGGCCAGCGCGATGAAGCCGACCCAGACGGCGACGCTGGTGTTGTAACCCAACGCCCACAAGAACCAGATGCCGCCCACCACCGAGAACGGCAGCGCCAGCATGACAATCAGCGACTCGGCGACACCGCGGAAGTTCAGGTAGAGCAGGAGGAAGATGATGCCCAGCGTCACCGGCACCACCACCTTCAGCTTCTCACGCACCCTCTGCATGAACTCGTACTGGCCGCTCCACATCAGCGTGTAGCCGGCGGGCAGGGTCAGCTGCGCGTTGACCCGCTGCTGCGCCTCGCGCACGTAGCTTCCCACGTCGCGCTCGCCGTTGTCGACGAAGATCGTAGTGACCGGGAACGCGTTTTCGGTCTTCACCGCCATCGCGCCCTGCGTCAGCTCGACGCTAGCGACCTGGCCCAGCGGGATCTGCACCTGTCCGCCCATGGCGGGGATGGTGACCTCTCGCAGCTTGTCGAGGTCGTCGCGCAACTCGCGGGGGTAGCGGACGTTCACTGCGTAACGCTCCCGTCCCTCCACCGTGTAGGCGGCGGTGAAGCCGCCCACCGTGGCCATGATCGCCCGGTGCACGTCGCCGACGTTGAGCCCGTAGCGCGCCGCCTCGGTTCGGTCGATGTCGATGTCGACGTAGTAGCCCGATACGCCACGCTCGGCGAAGGCGCTGCGGGTCCCCGGTACCTGCTGGACGATCCGCTCCACCCTTTCGCCAAGCATCTGAAGCGTATCGAGATTCGGACCGAAGATCTTGATGCCCACCGGCGTTCGCACTCCGGTGGCCAGCATGTCGATCCGGCCCTTGATCGGCATGGTCCAGGAGTTGGTGACGCCGGGCACCCTGGTCGCCCGGTCCATTTCGGCGACAAGGCGTTCGTAGGTCATGCCCGGCCGCCACTCATCCTCCGGCTTCAGCGTGATCGTCGTCTCCCACATCGAGAGCGGAGCCGGGTCGGTGGCGGTCGTGGCGCGGCCAACCTTACCGAGAACGATGTCGGTCTCGGGAAACGCAGCTAGCACGCTGTCCTGATGACGCATCACCTCGCGGGCCTGGGCGATCGACACACCGGGCACCGTCGTCGGCATGAAGAGGATCGACCCCTCCTTCAGCGGCGGCATGAACTCGCTACCCAGCT
>CP070815.1:1768058-1773764 GCA_020344215.1 Gemmatimonadota bacterium | reverse complement strand
GCACCTCGCGCGCCTCGGCCTCGATGCCTACCGCATCCACGTCTGGGACCGCGAGGTGAGCGACGCCCGGGGCAACCTGGTGGAAAACGAACACCTCGATCTGCTCGACTACCTGCTGGCCCGGCTGGCCGAGCACGGCATCAAGGCGATCCTCACTCCTATCGCGTGGTGGCCGGCGGGATATCCCGAGCCGGACCCCGGCACCGACGGGTTCTCCGACGGATACGACAAGGGTGAGATGACCGTCAGTCCGGAAGCCCGCCGTGCGCAGGAGAACTACCTGGCGCAGTTCGTCACTCACACGAACCCCTACACCGGCCTCACGTACGCCGAGGACCCGAACCTGTTGGCCGTCGAGCTCTTTAACGAGCCCAGCCACCCCGCGGGACCGGAAGAGACGACGCGCTACATCGATGCGATGGCAAGCGCTCTGCGAGAGGCGGGCTTCCGCAAGCCGATCTTCTACAACATCAGTCAGGGCTATCGGGACGAGCACGGCCGCGCCGTGTGCGAGGCCCAGATCGACGGGGTCAGCCACCAGTGGTACCCGACCGGCCTCGTGCGCAACAGCGCCGTAGGCGGCAACATGCTGCCCAACGTCGACCGTTACCCGATCCCCTATGAAGCTTTCGCCGAGTGCCGGGACAAGGCGCGCATGGTGTACGAGTTCGACGCCGCCGACGTCGCCGGCTCCTACATGTATCCCGCCATGGCCCGCAGCTTCCGGACGGCGGGTTTCCAGTGGGCCACGCAATTTGCCTACGATCCGTTGGCGATCGCCTACGCCAACACCGAGTACCAGACCCATTTCCTGAACCTGGTCTACACCCCGAGCAAGGCGATCAGCTTCATGATCGCCGGTGCGGCTTTCCGTCAGACTCCGCGGGGCGCGTCGTACGGCACCTACCCGGAAAGCGAGCGCTTCGGCCCCTTCCGCGTGAGCTACGCGGAGGATCTGAGCGAGATGGTCACGGACACGGCGTTCCTCTACTCGAACAGTACGGGCACCGTCCCGCCGTCCCCGACCGAGCTCCAGCACGTCGCCGGCGTGGGAACGTCATCTGTACTGGCCTACGAGGGGACCGGAGCCTACTTCCTGGATCGCCTGGATGACGGAGTCTGGCGCCTGGAGGTGTACCCAGACGCGGCCTGGGTCGTGGATCCCTTCACCCGCCCGAGTCTCGCTCGGGAAGCGGCCCGCGTTCTTTGGCGGACGAGGCCGATGCGGATAACCCTCCCGGACCTCGGCACAGACTTCACCGTGGAGCCGATGAACGCGGGCAATGACTACCGGCCGACTGTGCGGGCCGCGAGCTTCGACGTGCGCCCCGGCGTGTACATCCTCACGCGGGCCGGAACGGCGCACCCGGCGTGGACGCCCGAGACCGTGGTCGGGGGCCGGCGCCTGGGTGCCTTCGTGGCTCCTCCTTCGTCGGACGCCCCAACGGCGGTCGTCCACACCCCACCGGCGGAGTTGCGTGACGGGGAGCCGTTTACCGTTCGTGCGGAGGTGGTCTCCCGCACCCCGGTGGACTCGGCCGCGCTGTTCGTCCGCAGGGTAGGCGCTTGGGGCCGTATGCCCCGCCTCACCATGGAGCCGGCGGAGGCTTCCACCTATCAGGTGCAGGTGCCTGCCGAGCGGATGCGTGAGGGGCTGGTCGAGTATGCCGTCTCGGTCTATGAGGGCGGGGAGGCCCGGACGTTCCCGGGCAGCGAGCTCGGCGATCCGTACCGTTGGGACTTCACCGGCCGCGGGTTCTGGCAGGTCCTGGTCGTGCCGGCGGGTGCGCCTCTCCCACTCTTCGACGCCCGGCGCGACCTGGAGCACCTGCTCTATCCCCATCCCTGGGATTACGTCCGGTTCCGGACCGAGATCGTGGCCGGGAGCGAGCCGGAACGCCTGGCTCTGTCTGCCGTGGTGGAGGACTTCACCCCGCCGCCTCACCACTTCGCGCTCCGGACTTTCCTGCCTGAAGGTCAGCGCACGCGCCTCGGCGATGCCACCTCCGGCGGTACACTCCGCGTCCGCGCCCGTGCCGCCGGACGTGCCTCGGACCGCATGGAAGTGGCGCTGGTGGAGCGGGACGGTACAGCCTGGGGCAAGGTACTCGAGCTGACGGATACGTGGCGCGAGTTCGTGATTCCCCTGTCGGAGCTGCGGCCCACCCCGCTAGCCCTGTTGCCGCGGCCCTATCCGCAGTTTCTTCCCTACCTTCGCGAGACCACCACCACCCGTGAGCGACCGCAAACCGCCGAGCTCGACGGCCTGCAGTTCTCCGTGGGCGCGTACCTGTTCCAAGATGCCGACCTCGAGGGATCACACGGCTTCGAGATCGAGCGCGTCGTCCTCGACCCCCAACCCTGACCGGACATGAAGAGACGTGACTTCGTGAAGCGCACGGCCGTCGCGGGTGCCGCTCTCGCCGTGCACCCCGCGTTGCCGCACTCCGTGCTGTTGGGGCTCAGCCGCGGCGGCCCGTCCCGAGTGGATTTCAGTCCAGGATGGCGGTTCCTCCTGGGCGAGGCGCAAGGCGCGCAGAGCGGCTCGTTCGACGACAGCGCATGGAGCGCGGCGACGCTTCCGCACACGGCACGCGTCGAGAGCCTTGTGACCGGGGAGCCGGGCAGCGAGAGCTACCAGTGGCAGGGGACCTGCTGGTACCGCAAGCGCTTCTTCGTCAGCCGAGAGAGCGGGGACCGAAAGCTGTTCTTGAAGTTCGAAGCGGCGATGAACGTGGCCGACGTCTGGCTGAACGGCGAGCACCTGGGTCGACACATGGGGGGCTGGTTGCCCTTCGGTTTCGATATCTCGAGCCGGGTCGTGGCCGGCGCGGAGAACGTCCTCGCCGTGCGCCTCGAGAACGGCGACAACCCCGTGACCGGCCCGAAACCGCTCGCCCAGCTCGACTTCAACCCGTACCACGGTATCTACAGGAACGTCCACCTGATCATCAAGGATCCGCTCCACATCACCGACCCCATCCTGGCGGAGCTGCCGGCCAGCGGCGGCGTCTTCGTTACGTACCCTGACGTATCCCACGAAGCGGCCACGGTGCGCGTGCAGGTCCATGTGCAGAACGGCGGCCCGGAACCCTGCGAGTTCCGGGTTCGCGCGCGGATCTTGGACGGAGCGAGCCGAGCCGCGGCGGAGGCATTCTCTGATGTCGTCCGTCTGGGTTCCGGTGAGGACCGCGAGGTGCTACAGGACCTGCGGGTGCTCTCACCGGCGCTCTGGAGTCCGCGCCGACCCGACCTGTACGTGCTGCACACAGAGCTCATCGAAGGCGGGCTCGTCGTCGACGAGGAGGCGACGCGCATCGGGATCCGTCATATCGAGATCTCGGCGGACGGCTTCGAGATCAACGGCGAGCGAATGTTCCTCAGGGGAACGAACCGACACCAGGAGTACCCCTGCGTGGGATACGCTCTTTCCGACGCGGCCCAGTACCGGGACGCCAGGAAGATCAAGGACGCGGGGTTCGATTACGTCCGCCTCTCCCACTACGCGCACGCGCCCGCGTTCATGGACGCCTGCGACGAGCTCGGCCTCGTCGTCATGAACTGCATCCCCGGCTGGCAGTTCTTCAACCGGGACGACCCCGAGTTCACCGAGATCCAGTACGAGAACTGCCGCCGCCTCATCCGGCGCGACCGCAACCATCCCTGCGTCATCCTCTGGGAGGTCTCGCTCAACGAAACCGACATGCCCGATGAGTTCATCCGAACGACCCACGCCATCGCCCACGAGGAGTACCCGGGTGACGGGTGCTACACCTGCGGCTGGACCGAGGGCTACGATGTGTTCATCCAGGCCCGACAGCATGGCGGCTGCAGGGACGTCACCGATCGCCCCTGCCTGGTTAGCGAGTACGGCGACTGGGAGTACTACGCCCAGAACGCCGGGCTCGAGCAGGAGGCGTGGGCCGACCTCGCACCGGATGAGGCGAACAGCCGTCAGCTCCGCTGGCACGGCGAGGCCGCTCTGCTGCAGCAGGCGACGAACTTCCAGGAAGCCCACAACGACAACCTGAAGACCATCGCCTTCGCCGACGGCCTGTGGGTGATGTTCGACTACAACCGTGGCTATGCCCCGGACATCGAGTCCTCGGGCTGCATGGACCTCTTCCGGCTGCCGAAGTTCTCCTTCGCCTTCTTCCAGAGTCAGCGCCCCCCGGACGAAGACCTGCGGCAGGCGGCGTCCGGCCCCATGGTCTTCATCGCCAGCCACTGGACGCCGGACTCGAGCACGACGGTCCGTGCCTTCAGCAACTGCGAGGAGGTGGCGCTGCACCTGAACGGCGAGCTGGTGGAGCGGCGGAGACCGGACACGGATCGAATGTCGACGCATCTCGCGCATCCGCCCTTCACGTTCAGCCTCGACGGCTTCCGACCGGGCACCCTGGAGGCCATCGGCTACATCGACGGGTGCGAAAAGACCAGGCACGCGGTGCGGACGCCGGAAGCCGTGCAGCGCATGGACCTCTGGCTGGACGAGGGTGGGCGACCTTTCGCCATGGACGGCAAGGACGTGGCCTTCCTGCGAGCCGAGCTGCGGGATGCCCACGGAACCACCGTCGCCGATGCTTGGGAGAACGTGTTCTTCGGTACCACGGGCGATGTCACGATGGTGGGCCCGAACCCGTTCTCCTCCGAGGCAGGCATCGCGAGCACCCTCGTGCAAACGGAGACGAGGCGGCCCCGAGGTGCGGTCTATGCGCTCTGCCTGGTCGGGGACGGGGAGCGCATCCGCGTCTTGAACGCGGCCACGCCGGTCGGGGGCGATGTGGAGCCCTACGAGGTCCGCGTGACGACCGACGGAAGCGAGCCGGGGGCCGGTGCGGCCCGCTACGAAGAGCCGTTCGTCGCCTCGGGGCGGGTGCGGGCGGCGCTCCTGGTGAGCGGCCGGCGCGTCGTCGCAGCCGACACGGAGGCGCCGCGATTCAGGATCGCCGGGAGCACGGCTCCGGTGGACCCAGGAGACTGAACATGAGCACGACACGCATTCCACTGGTTCTCCTCTTCCTATGCGCCGTTGCAGGCTCGGCGATCGCCCAGGAGAGGTCGCGGCCCTCACGCCAGCGGCTGCTCATGGACTACGGGTGGATGTTCACGAGAGGCGAGGCCGCCGGCGCCGAGGAGCCCAGCTTCGACGACAGCGGCTGGCGCTCGCTGGACCTGCCCCACGACTGGAGCATCGAGGGGCCGTACGACGAGAACGCGCCGACCGGCGGCCGCGGCGGGTACCTGCCCACGGGCATCGGCTGGTACCGGCGCGCCTTCACGCTCCCGGAGGGGTCGAGTGGGCGCCGCGTCAGCATCGAATTCGATGGCGTCTACCAGATGAGCGATGTCTGGATCAACGGGCATCACCTGGGCAGGCGGCCTTACGGCTACGTCAGCTTCTACTACGACCTGACGCCGCACCTCGTGGAGGGTGAGAACGTGGTGGCCGTCCGGGTGGACAACTCGAGGCAGCCGAACTCGCGCTGGTACTCGGGCAGCGGCATCTATCGCCACGTATGGCTGACCGTAACGAATCCTCTGCACATCGGTCACTGGGGGACCTACGTGACCACGCCCGAGGTCGACGCCGCCAGTGCCCTGGTGGCCGTGCGTACGCGGATCGTGAACGACGGAAGCGGCGAACGGCGTGGAACGCTCCGCTCGGCGATCCTCGACGCCTCAGGAGCACAGCTGGCCGGTTCC
>CP070815.1:1730472-1767958 GCA_020344215.1 Gemmatimonadota bacterium | reverse complement strand
ATCTGGCTGACAGCATCATGAATCCGTCCATAAACCGCCCGCTAGGACGCTGCTGCACATCGTAGGCCCGCGACAATTCGACCGGCCAGGGCAAGCGGAATTCTCTTGTGAGATCGTTACAGTAGATGCTGTGTCGATCTGCCAATCCCATACCGATGGCACGAATAGAGTCAAGGAAGGTCTCAGCCGCCTGTGCCCAGCCAGTTGCAAGTATCGAGTCGACCGTCTGCAGGTCAGCGCCTCGGTTTGCCACGGCCCACTCGCGCGCGCTCGGGCGGTCAGGTCTACTGAAGCGGGGTGCATCGTAATGAGACACTTGCTTGCGAAAGGCCAAGTAGTCCGTAGCTGTCGCGACGTGCCAGATACCTTCCGTATCGATCTCGATCAGTCTACTTAACCCCATGTTTGCTGCCCCCGCGTAGGACGCATAGAAACATACCGGCAGATCATTGAAGTCTAGCCAGGCGCAATCGAGGGACTGCCCAACCAGGGGGTAGTCGCTGAGAGTCTTGAGGACAAGACGTCCGCTGTCGTTGTATACGACTTGCTGCGGTATCGGCTCCACCCATCGCTCCGGGGTCTTGCGCTCGGTGGCCAGAAAGATCGAGGGGTATCTTCGGTCTCGATTGAACGAGAACAATACGACATCAACTAATAACGTTGCTGAATCGTCCGGTGATGCGCCCACCACATAGTCGAACTCGCCACCGCCGCTCAGCCGGACATTCAGCGACGAGTCGGTTACGCTAAGCTTATCGATTTGGCCATCCTCGTCGAAATCGGCAGCATTTCTGTTGGGAATGACCTGGGGATCGATACCGTGCTCCAGCACCTCGACCTTGTACCTTCCTGCTGTTGACTCCGCAGGGCCGCGTTCGCTCGCGCAAGCACCAAGCAGCAATAGCGACCCGCAGACAAGCACGACGCCGATGGATGCCGACGAATGCATGGTAGCCTCCAACTGCATTGGAACGGGCGACCTTATTGGGAGGAACTGGTGATAGAGTTCTTCAACCAGCCGCTTGAGACGGGACACAGCTGCCACCTGCGGCCTGAGGTATGTGGGATTACGGGCACCCGGTTCTGCTCAAAGATGCGGCCTCGGCAGGCGGGGGGCAACGAGGGCGGGCAGACCACTGGGCGAAACGAAGGGCCCCTCGATCGAGGGGCCCTTCGTCCATGGTCGGTTGTCGAAGGATCCTAGCGCCCGGAACCTGGATCCGGGATCCGCGAGTCCTCGTCCGGTCCGGTCTCCCATCCCCAGGTCAGACGGTAACGGTCGCTGCCGATCTCGACCTCGATCGTCCAGCCCGTCTCGCGACAGAGCGCTCCCAACTCGTCCACAAGTATGTAGCGGTCGCGGGCGGACAAACGCTCCTCCACCTCCTCCCGGTCCAGCGTCACCCACACGTCGCCTTCTTCGGACTTGTCGAGGACCCAGACCGTCGGGGCGATCGGCACAGCTTGCGTCGTCATAGCGTCTCCTCCTGTTCTTGGACGGCGGACTCTTCAACCCCTGAGACCCTCCCTGATTGTCGGCGGTTCGCGGTAGGCGGTACGGTAGGCGGTACTACCCGTACCTATGCGCGTTCCTGGGGTCGCCAGGGGCGGAAAAGTCGCCTAGTTGTGCGGATGATAGTGGCAGGGGCGAGACTCGAACTCGCAACCCACGGATTATGATTCCGCTGCTCTGCCGATTGAGCTACCCTGCCAGATTGTAGGGAAAAGTAAGCTACTCCCCCTCCCCGTCGTCGTCAATTCCGGTTGAGTCGGTCGGGGTCGCCTCGCGGAAGCGATACAGCGTTTCGCCGTCGCGGATCATGCCGTAGCGCTCCCGGGCGACCCGCTCGATGGCGTCGGCGTCGCTCTCCAGCAGAAGGGCCTCGGCCTGGAGCGAGTCGATCTCGGCCTCGGTGCCGGCGAGCTCGGCGGCGCGCTCTTGTTCGAGGCTCTCCAGACTGCGGAGCTCGAAGACCGAGTACTCGCCGCCGAAGATGGCGAAGTAGGCCGCCAAGAGCAGCATGGCGACGATCGTGATATCGATGAAGCGCCTGCCGCGGGCCTGCTCCTGCCGCCGGGTCTTCTTCTTTCCCCTGCCCTTCTTCTTCCTCTTCTTCCCCATCTTCCCCATCTACCCCCCTCATAATCAATCCTACTCGTACTCCTGCTCGTACTCCTACTCGAAGCTCCTGTCGAGTAGGAGTACGAGTACAACTACGAGTACGATCACTTCAGCCAGCCCTTTACGAGCAACTGCTTCGAGCCGTACTCGGCGCGCTCGCCGAGCTCCTCCTCGATCCGCAAGAGTCGATTGTACTTGGCGGTACGATCGGAGCGCGATAGGCTGCCGGTCTTGATCTGGCCGACGGCGGTGGCCACCGCGAGGTCCGCAATAAACGTGTCCTCGGTCTCACCGGAGCGGTGCGAGATGACCGCGGTGTAGCCGGCGGTGCGCGCCAGCTCGATCGCCTTCAGCGTCTCGGTCAGCGTCCCGATCTGGTTCACTTTGATGAGAATCGAGTTGGCGACGTCGGCGGCGATCCCGCGGAGCAGCCGCTCGGTGTTGGTGACGAATATATCGTCGCCGACCAGCTGGACCTGGCCGCCCAGCCAGCCGGTGAGCTCTTTCCAGCCGTCCCAGTCGTCTTCGCCCAGCCCGTCCTCGATGGAGCGGATAGGGTAGCGCTCGCACCAGCTCTTGTACATCTGGGTGAGCTGGCTGGCGCTCAGGTCTTCGTCCTCACCGATCGTGTAGGCGCCTTCGCGGCCCAGCTCGGAGGCGGCCACATCGAGGGCGAGCACGATCTGACTGCCGGGCTCGTAGCCGGCCCGCTGTACCGCGGCCAGGACGTACTCTATCGCCTGTTCGTTCGAATCGAGGTCGGGCGCGAAGCCGCCCTCATCACCCACCGCCACCGACAGCCCGCGCTCCTTGAGCAGTTCTCTCAGGGCCTGGAACACCTCAGAGCCCCAGCGCAGCGCCGTGCTGAAGGAGTTGGCCCCGATCGGCATGATCATGAACTCCTGGATGTCGACGTTGTTGCTGGCGTGGGCGCCGCCGTTCAGGATGTTCATCTGGGGGACGGGCAGCACGCGGGAGAGCGGGCCGCCCAGATAGCGATAGAGTGGCAGGCGGAGGCTCTCGGCGGCCGCCCGGGAGCCGGCCAGCGAGACGGCGAGTATGGCGTTGGCGCCGAGCTTCGACTTGTTCTCAGTGCCGTCGAGCTCGATGAGCGTGCGATCGAGCCCGACCTGATCGACAGGGTCGAGGCCCTTGACGGCGGGGCCGATGACATCCTCGACGTTCTGCACCGCCTTCATGACCCCTTTGCCGCGGAAGCGGCGCTCGTCGCCGTCGCGCAGCTCGATCGCCTCGTGCTCGCCGGTGGAGGCGCCGCTGGGGACGGCGGCCCGGCCGACGATCCCGTTCTTGAGGATGACGTCCGCCTCGATCGTCGGGTTACCCCGTGAGTCGAGGATCTCGCGCGCGCGTACCTGAGAGATCTCTGACATGTCTCACTCGCTCATGCGACTTGTTCGGCGAGCCGTTTCGGCCCGCTGTATCCTTCCGGCGCCCTGAGCTCGCCGAGCATCTCGGCCATCAGGGCGTGGACACGAGCGATCAGCGCATCGCGATCGTCGTGCGTGTAAGGCCTGGTGTCGACGGGCTCGCCGAAGCGCACTGTTATCGGCTGCGGGTTAATGCGGAGTCCGCGCTTGGGGAGTATCTCGAAGGTCCCGTCGATCACGGCGGGCACGATGGGGACGCCTGCCTCGATGGCCATGATGAACGGACCCTTCTTGAACTTCTGCAGGTCGCCGGTCAGCGACCGCGTGCCCTCAGGGAAGACGACGGCGGTGCTCTCATCCTCCCTGAGCTTGCGGCCGGCCTCTTTCAGTGACTCGACGGCGGACGCCCAGTTCCCTCGATCGACGTAGACGTGGCCGGCGGCTTCGCCAGCGCGGCCGAAGATCGGGATCCGGCGGATCTCCTTCTTGGCGACGAAGTGATAGCGCCGCACCGGGATATTCGCAGCCATGGCCCAGACGTCGAACATCGACTGGTGATTCGATGCGATGACCTGGGGGCTCTGGCGATCGATGTTCTCGAGCCCCGAGACTCGCACGGGCGTGCCGCCGGCCCAGAGCAGCGCCCTGCTGAAGAAGCGGCCGGACCAGAGGTAGCAGCGCCTGGGCAGCCCCAGGTAGGCGCCGATGATCAGGAACGTGCCCAGCGTGAGCAGGATCGAGGCGCCGACGATCGCCACCCAAATGGATCGAATCACAGTCTACCCGGCTTTGAAGTGGTCGTGGCCCGACGCATCGAGCGCTACCTCCTCCCCATCACGAAAAACCCGCACGCCGATACCGGTCACGGCTCGGCCAACGCGGGTCAGGGGGATGCCGAATGTCCGTTCAAACTCGGAGACGAGCTCCGCCGTTAATATGCCACCGGGGAGGGCAACGAGCAATTCGTAGTCCTCACCGCCGGCGAGGGCGAGGGCGGGCTCGACGCCAGCCGGCGCCGGGACCGCCTCCCAGTCGAGCTCGATCCCCACACCCGACGCCGCCGAGAGATGCCCGGCGTCGGCGGCCAGACCGTCGGACAGGTCGATCCCCGCCGACGCGCCGCGTTCCGCCAGCCAGCGGGCCTCGCGGATGCGCGGCTCCGGAGCCCAGAAGCGCTGGCGCCACTCGTCCGGTAACGCCCGACCCGCCTTCCAGGCCTGAACGGCGGCGGCCGCCGCGCCGAGCCGCCCGGTCACCCACAGCTCGTCACCGGGCCGAACGCCGCTGCGTAACAGCGGCTCGTCCACGGTTCCCAGGGCGGCGACGTCGAGAGCGAGCCCGCTGCCGCCACGGGAGAGATCGCCGCCGATGAGCGGCGCGCCATACGCCTCGGCCGCGGCGCGGCAGCCTTCAGCCACCTGCTCGGCCAACTCGCTACCCGACCCGGCTGGCAGGTTCAGCGCCACCAGGACGCCGACGGGCTGGGCGGCCATCGCCGCCAGGTCGGAGAGCGCGGCACGCACCGCCCGGCCGCCGACGAGCTCCGCCGACCCCCAATCGAGGAGGAAATGGGCATCCTGGACGGTGAGATCGACGGTCAGCGCGAGGTACGAGTCGCCCGCCCGGACGAGCGCGCAGTCGTCGCCGGAGGCCAAAGCGATCTCGGGCCCCGGCGGCGCGGCATCTTTCAGGATGCGGCGGATAATGTCGAACTCGGCGCCCGGGCCAAGTGGGGTCACGCTCACCGCGGCGGCGGCTGATCGAACAGGACGAAGGGAAGCGGCGGCGTGCTGGCTCCGGGATTCTCCAGAGCGGCGGGTAGGCCCATGACCAGCTCGAGCGAGCTGCGTCCCATCGGCGGCCCGAGCTGGGCGGCACGGCCGCAGTAGAAGAGGGCGACGGCCAACGCCTCGCGCCGCGGCATGCGGGCGGCGAGCATGGCACCGCAGGCGCCGGAGAGGACGTCGCCGGAGCCGCCGGAAGCCGCGGCCGAGGATCCGGCGGACGTGACGAGGACCGGCTCGTGGCTCAGGGCGACGACCGAGGGCGCACCCTTGAAGAGGACGGCGGCCCGCAGCTGCTGCGCGGCGGCGCCGGCGACGGCGACGGGGTCGGCACGGGCCTCGCGAGTCGGCAGCCCCATCAGGCGCGCCATCTCGCCGGGGTGCGGAGTGATGGCGACGGGCCGGGTCTTGCCCAACTCCGCCAAATCGCCGGGTCGGCCGGCGAGCACATTGAGCCCGTCGGCGTCGATCAGGGTCGGGACCGCACCGGTCGATACCAGGACACGCTCGAGCCGGTCGGCGGCAACCTTGTCCTGGCCGAACCCGCAGCCGACGACAACGGCGTGGGCCCACTCGCCGGCCTCGGCCAGCGCCGGGTCGTCGTCGATGTCGACGAAGATCGCTTCGGGCACGGCGCTCTGATAGATCTCTCGGTTGGCGGCGTCGGAAGCGATCTTGACGATGCCGGCGCCCATCGCCAGGGCGCCCCGGGCGGCGAGCACGCCGGCACCCGCCATTCCTTTGCGACCGACCGCGATCAACAGATAGCCGGCGTCGCCCTTGTGGGCGTCGGGCGCGCGCCGCGGCAGGTGCGCCCGGGCCCAGTCGGGCGTAATCACGCAGGCCGAGACCTCGTCGTCGCGGACGGGCTGGAAGCCGATCTCCGCGGCAATGATACGGCCGCAGCGGGTGCGTGCCGGCTGGAAGAGCAGGCCGAGCTTCGGGAAGCCGAGCGTCACGGTCAGATGGGCGACGACGCAGGCGCCGGGGACCGCGCCGGTGCTGAAATCCATCCCTGACGGGCCGTCGACGGCGACGCGGACAGCGTTGCTGGCGTTCATCGCCTCGATGATCCGGGCCGCCTGGTCGTGGGGCTTGCCGGTGCTACCGGTGCCGAGCACGCCGTCGACGATCACCGCGGCGGAACTGAACGCGCGGGTCGCGTTCTCCGCCGACTCGACGGGCACGTCCCAACGATGGGTGAGCACGGCGTCGGGTGGCTGGGTACCCGCCTGGACCGCGAGCACTTGCCTTCCCCAGCTGCGCAGCACGCGCAGCGCGATGTAGGCGTCGCCGCCGTTATGTCCGCTCCCGACGGCGGCCACCACCCTGCCCTCTGGGAAGAAGTGCTGGATGACCATGGCGATCGCCCGGCCGGCGCTCTCCATGAGCAACCGCTCGGGGACGTCGTGCTCCTCGCGGGCCCGCCGATCGATCTCGGCCATCTCGCGGGCTCGCGGCAGCGGCAGACGTTCGACGCCGTAGAGGTCGCTCATCTAATCACCAGGTCTCCGGAGCGGGGCAGCGCGTGCCGATCAGCAGGCGCTTCGCCGCGGCTCATGGTCCGGCTATTTGAAGGAATGCTGGATCTGACGGCCGAAGCTGATCTCGCCGTTGTCGATGCGGATGTTGAAGCCGCACTCCGGGTTGCTACACACCCAGGCCTTGTACATGATGGGCGCGCCTTCGCGTCCGTAGTCCGACAGCGGCACCAGCGCCCCTGCGTCGCACTTCCTGCATACTGGGAACTCTCGCTCACGGTCCAACCGACTCACCCCCTCCCTATCCAGGCGTGGTCCGTCCAGTACGGTAGCTGGGATCGGGGTCGGCTATCGTCGCGGCTCGACCCGGCCCCAGGGGTAGTTGCGATCGAAGGCTTCGTCGAAGTCGAAGACGTCCTGGAAATCTTCGCGGCTGTCGCTTTCCTGCTTGATCAGCACGTGACAGTCGATCAGAGCGTAGACGATCGCGCCCATGTCGGCGGTGGAGTGGATACCCCAGTGCTCGAGGACGGTGCGGGCCATCGGGCCGAAGCGCTCGATCGCCAGGTCCCGTACCCCCTCGGCCAGCTCCGGCCCCGTGATGTGGCGAGGCTCGTCCAGCCTATCGATCGCGTACTGAAGAGCGGAAAGGACAAACAGGTAGGCGGCGTCCGAATAACGCGGGTTCTGCGCCCGGAGCTTAGCCAGCAGGTTCTGTCCTACCATTCAGCCCCACCCGTTCCGTCAGGCACCTGGTTCCAGAATCAGCGTGCTAGCTCCTCTCATCACCCGCTACCTCACGCTCCGCGTTAGCATCACACCCCAACAACCTCTCTCGGGCTGCTACCGTAGTCAAGGGTGCCGGGAGCCACCCCGGAGGGGCCGCGGGCGCGCCCTCGGCCGCGCTCCGAATGTAGAATGCTGAACGCCGAACACCCAATAGCGAAGCCAATAACGAGGGGGGAGCGGCTCGCTATTGGGCATCGGAGCCGGCTCTGTTTTTCCCCAGGCCAGCCGGCCTTGTGAATGTGCCTTCCACCCACTCCTCGTAGAGCGGGAAGGCGCGGCAGAGGGCATGTACCTCCTCGCGGACGCCGGCCGCCACGGCCTCATCCCCAGGGGCCTGAAGGATCTGGTCGATCCAGCCGCCGATCTGCCGCATCTCGGCCTCCCTCATGCCTCGGGTGGTGAGGGCCGGTGTTCCGATACGGATGCCCGAGGTGACGAACGGCGAGCGGGTCTCGAAGGGTACGGTGTTCTTGTTCACCGTTATCCCGGCGCGACCGAGCGCCTCTTCCGCGTCCTTGCCGGTGAGCTCGCGATCCCTCAGGTCGACCAGCAAGAGATGCGTATCGGTGCCGCCGGCGACGAGCCGGTACCCCCGTTCGGCGAGCGCTTCGGCGAGGGCGACGGCGTTGGCGACGACCTGGCGCGAGTAGTGCTTGAACTCGTCGGTCATCGCCTCCTTGAGCGCGACCGCCTTGGCGGCGATGACGTGGACCAAGGGGCCGCCTTGCATTCCTGGAAAGATGCTCTTGTCGATGGCCCGCCCGTGCTCCGCCTTGCAGAGGATGAGGCCGCCTCGCGGACCGCGTAGCGTTTTGTGGGTGGTCGTGGTCACGGCGTCGGCGTAGGGGATCGGCGATGGGTGGAGCTCCGCGGCGATCAGGCCGGCTATGTGAGCCATGTCGACCATGAAGCGCGCACCGACTTCGCCAGCGATGTCGGCGAACGCCTTGAAGTCGATGACACGCGGGTACGCGCTGGCGCCCGCGATGATGAGCTTCGGCTCGTGCTGCTTGGCCAGATCGCGCACCTGGTCGTAGTCGATGCGGTTGTCGTATTCGCGAACTCCGTAGGCGACGACGTTGTACAGCACGCCGCTGAAGTTGACCGGCGAGCCGTGGGTCAGGTGGCCACCGTGGGAGAGGTTCATCCCGAGAATCGTGTCGCCGGACTCGAGGAAGGCGAAGTAGACGCCCATGTTCGCCTGAGCGCCGGAGTGAGGCTGCACGTTAGCGTGATCGGCTCCGAACAACGTGCAGGCGCGCGTGCGCGCCAGGTCCTCAACTACATCAGCGAACTCGCAGCCACCGTAGTAGCGCTTTGCCGGGTAGCCCTCGGCATACTTGTTGGTGAAGACCGAGCCCATCGCTTCGAGCACGGCCGGCGAAACGAAGTTCTCGCTGGCGATGAGCTCCAGCCCATCGCCCTGCCGGCGGATCTCGCCTATCAGCGCGTCGAAAATCTCGCGGTCGACCGATTCTAAGTTCATACGTTCCGGCTTCCGTTGTGCTTGGAGTAGTGATCAGTGATCAGTCCTTCGCCTCCAAGCATCGGCTGCTATCGGCCAAGTACTGATTACTGATCACCGATTACCGCCTCTCAGCTGATCCTCGACTTGTGCAGCTGCCCGACGCGGTCGATACGGCGGTCGGCGATACGGTCGGCTGCCTCGCCGGTGGTCAGTTTCTCCTCGCGCGCCAGCTCGAAGACCTCGAGCAGCGTCTGATAGATTTCGCCGGCCTTGCGTTTCGAGCGGTCGGTCGACCAGTCGGCGAGCTCCGAGTAGACATTGATCAGGCCGCCGGCATTGATCACGTAGTCGGGCGCGTAGAGGATCCCACGCTCCTGCACGGCCTTGCCATCCTCCTCGGTGGCCAGCTGGTTGTTGGCCGCGCCGGCGATGATGTCGCACTTGAGCTGGGGAATCGTCTTCGAGTTGACTATAGCACCTAGCGCGCAAGGCGCGAAGATATCGGCGTCGACGCCGTAGATCTCGTCGGGCTTGACGCCCTCGGCGCCGAAGTCCTCGACGGTGCGGGCGACCTTGTCCTGGCTGATGTCGGTGACGATGAGCTTCGCCCCCTCGGCTGCCAGGTTCTCGCAGAGGTAGTACCCGACGTGGCCGACGCCCTGAACCGCGACGGCCCTACCCTTGAGCGAGTCGTCGCCGTACTTCTCCAGCGCGCAGGCCTTCATCCCACGGTACGTGCCGTAGGCGGTCACCGGTGACGGGTCGCCCGAGCGGCCGGCGATGCCGACAACATGGTCGGTCTCCATGTGAACGTAGTCCATGTCCTCGACGGAGGTGCCGACGTCCTCAGCGGTGATATAGCGGCCTTTCAACGTCTCGACCGCGCGGCCGTGCGCTCGAAAGATCATCTCGCGGCGCGGCGTATCGGGATCGCCGATGATCACCGACTTACCGCCGCCCAGGTTGAGACCGGCCACGGCTGCCTTGTACGTCATGCCGAGCGAGAGGCGAAGCACGTCGACCAACGCTTCCTCCTCCGACCCGTACTTCCAGAAGCGGGTACCGCCCAGGGCCGGCCCCAGGGTTGTGTCGTGGATCGCGATGATCCCCAGGTAGCCGATGGACGGCTCCCGGTAGAACACGACCTGCTCGTGATCCATCTTACCCATCGCCTTGAAGACTTCCATCTTCGCACCTCGTCTTTCTATTGCCACCGCAACGCTGAGTAGGTCAAGTACCTACGCCCCGGCTGCCTTCTCCTGATACAGGGTCCGCAGGATCACTATGCGCTGTATCTCGCTGGTCCCCTCGTAGATCTCCGTCACTTTGGCGTCGCGGAACAGCTTCTCGACCGGGTACTCCTTCATGAAGCCGTAGCCGCCGAAGATGTTGATCGCCTGCGACGTCACCCAGACGGCGGTCTCGCTGGCGTAGAGCTTGGTCATACTGGACAAGCGCATCTCGCTGCGGCCGGCGTCCCAGGCCCGGGCCGCCCGGTAGAGGAGCCCGCGGGACGCTTCTATGCGCGTGGACATGTCGGCGATCTTGAATCCCAGCCCCTGGAAGTCCTTGATCGGCTTGCCGAACTGCTTCCGCTGACCGGCGTACTCGACGGTGTGATCGAAAGCGGCCTGGGCTATCCCCAGAGCCTGCGCCCCCACGCCGAGCCGGCCGCCCTCGAGGCTGGACAGCGCGTAGATGAACCCCTTGTCCGGCTCGCCCAGCAAAGCGTCGTGGCCGAGCCGCATGTCCTCGAAGGCGATCGAGACGGTCTCCGAGCCGCGCAGCCCCATCTTGTCCTCCTTCTTCCCGACGATGTAGCCGGGCGTGTCGGTCGGGATGACGAAGGCGCCGATCCCGCGCGGGCCCCGACGTTTGCCGGGCTCGTCGGTCCGCAGCATGGTCAGCACCACCTGCGCAGCGCCGCCGTTCGTCACCCACATCTTCTCGCCGTTCAAGATCCAGCCGTCACCGTCACGAACGGCCCGCGCTTTGAGGCTTGCCGCGTCGCTGCCGGCATCGGCCTCGCTGAGCGCGAAAGCGCCGACCGCCTCGCCGTGCGCCATCGGCGGCAGCCACCTCTGCTTCTGCTCCTCGCTCCCGTACTTGAGGATCATCTGGGTGGGCAGCGAGTTGTGGACCGACAGCGTGATCGCCACCGAGGCGTCGCCCCAGGCTATCTGCTCGAGCGCCACCAGGTAGCTGAGCATGCCGAGCCCGAGGCCGTCGTACTCCTCCGGCAACAGCATGCCGAAGAAGCCGAGCTCGCCCATCAGCGGAATCACCTCGGAGTGGTGCTCTGCCTTACGATCCCACTCTGCCGAGCGCGGGCGCAGCTCGTTCTCGGCGAACTCGCGGGCGAGCTGTCGGATTTGCTCTTGTTCTTCGTTCAGAGTGTAATCGCGCTTCATGTTGTAGCTCGGCTCACACTATTTCTCGTAATCGTAGAAGCCGCGGCCGGTCTTGCGGCCAAGCCAGCCGGCGTCCACGTGCTTCCGGAGTAACGGACAAGGACGATACTTGTCCTCGCCGAGATCGTTGTGCAATACCTCGAGGATGAAGAGGCAGACGTCGAGCCCAATCAGGTCGGCCAGCGCCAGCGGCCCCAGCGGGTGGTTCATCCCGAGCTTCATGACCTGATCGATCGCCTCGGCGGTCCCGACGCCTTCGTAGAGGCAGTAGACTGCCTCGTTGATCATCGGCATGAGGACACGGTTACTGACGAAGCCCGGCGAGTCGTTGACGACGATGGGCGTCTTGCCGAGATCGGCGGCCAGCTTCGTCACGGTGTCGGCCGTCGCGTCGGAGGTGGCCAACCCGCGCACCACCTCGACCAACTGCATCATCGGCACGGGGTTCATGAAGTGCATGCCGATGACCTGCCCCGGCCGGCCGGTGTTGGCAGCGAGGCGCGTGATGGGTATGGAGCTCGTGTTGCTGGCGAGTATGGCGTTCTCGGGCGCGATATCGTCGAGCTTCTTGAAGATATCGGCCTTGAGGTCCTCGTTCTCGGGTACCGCCTCGACGACCAGCTCGCAGCCCTTGGCCGCCTTGAGGTCGGTGGAGGTCTCGATACGTTTGAGCGCCGCATCCTTGGTGGCCTGGTCGATGACCTCTTTCTTGACCTGGCGGCTCATGTTCTTGTCGATGGTGGCGAGGGCTTTCTCGAGCAGATCCTTGCTCACGTCGATGAGCACCACATCAATCCCAGCCTGGGCGAAGACATGGGCGATCCCGTTGCCCATGGTTCCGCCGCCGATAACCGCGACCTTCATTCCGTTAGGAGCCATCTTGCTACCTCGTGTTCCGAATATTGAATGTAGAAACTGCAGAATACCGAACGCTCAAGTCATATCATCACTCGTACCCAGTCCTCGACACGCGTAACCCGACGCCCCCCTAAACACTGGGTTGCTGCGGCGCCAGCCGCGAATCGACCAGCGGCCCGAGCTCCGCCATCTGGCGTGATTCCGACAACCAGGGTGTCCGGAATACCCAGACGATGAGCGGCAGCAGGAACAGGGTGGTCAACAGGCTAGCTTCCGGCCCGAAGGCGCCGCCGGTGAGGAGATCCGGCCCCAACCGGACGGTATCGTAGCCGGGGACGTCGAAGGCGATACCACTCACCGGCAGGTCGAAGAAGGCGGCCATCACGAAGTTCCAGCCCCAGTGCATCCCAATCGGCACCCAGAGTGAGCGTGTGCGCAAGTAGGCAGCGGCGAACAGCACGCCGGCCAGGACGACGTTCAGCAGGGCAACCCAGTTCACCCCGGGGTTATTCAGATGAATCAGCGCGAAGAGCCCCGAGGTCAGGGCTATCGCCAGCACTACGCCGGCTCCTTCCACCAGCACCTGGAACGCGTAGCCTCGCACCGCCAACTCCTCCGCCGCGGCGACGACGGTCAGCGCGAGCGCCAGGCTGACCACCTCCAGGAGCCAGCCGGGCACGGTCCCGGCGTCGGGCACGGGACTCAGCCAACCGAGTAGCGTCTGGACGACGACCAGCCCGGCAACGAAGCCGCCGCCAATCGCGGCTCCTTTCAGCAAGTCGGCCAGCGTATCGCGCCCCAGCGGAAACCCCAAAGCCGCGAACCGCTTCCGCTCGAGCCCGCGCATCATGACGAGCGACGCCACGAGCAAAGCCAGGCCGTAAAGGCCGTGCGGCACGACGATCGCCCACAGACCGCCGTACTCCTCGGGCACGATCGGCGAAGTGATCGTCCCGATGACCGCGAGCACGAGCGCCGCACACGCGAGAAAGAGCAGCAGGCGCCACAAGGCGCGCAGCTTCTCGGGCCCGTAAAACAGATCTGCTGCTCTCATGCGCTCCCTTACCCCCAAACAAAAAGCCCTCGAAGCTAGAGAAGCTCGAGGGCTCTGGGTCGGATTCGCACGCTAATAAGCAGCGCAAGAGCGACCTTTAGTACATCGAGGACCAGGAACGGACCGACGCCTGCTGTCAATGCCATTCCCAGGTTGCCCGTCATCACCGCCAGCCAGGCGGCGCCGCCCGCGTATATGACGGCGACGCCGGCGGTCAAACCTGTAACCAGCCGGATGAGGCCGGCGGAGCGAGGTGCGATCGCACCCACGGTGTAGGCAGCGAGCGGGAACGCCAACAGATAGCCACCGGTGGGGCCGAGCAGATAGGCGAGGCCGCCACCGGCGGCGAAGACAGGCGCTCCCAGCGCTCCGGTCACCACGTAGGCGATCTGTGAGGCCGCACCGAGCCTGGGGCCGAGCAGCGCCCCGGCTAGGATCACGCACGCGACCTGCAGCGTGAACGGCACCGGCGTACCGGGGATCGGTATCGCGATCCTCGCGGTCAATGCCGTCGCGATGGTGAACACCGTGACGCCGATCACCTGCCTGAGCGTCCGACTCCTGACGAAATCCTCACGCGCCCAGCTCAGCGCGCCGCTGTATCCTCTCACGGTCCGTTCCTGGTCTCCTGTTAACGTTGGCTACACACGCTCGACGCTGACGGCAACGGCGTTGCCGCCACCCAAGCAGAGGGTCGCCGCGCCGAGCCCCGCCTTACGATCCTGCATCGCGCCGAGTAGCGTCACGAGGATCCGAGCGCCCGAGGCACCGATAGGATGGCCGAGGGCTATGGCGCCGCCGTGCACGTTGACGCGATCCCAATCCCAGCCGAGCTCGCGGCCATCGGCGAGCGACTGGGAGGCGAACGCCTCGTTCGCCTCGATGAGCTCGTAATCATCGATCGACGTGCCGTCCTTCTCCATCAGCTTACGCATCGCGACGATCGGCGCGAAGAACAGGTCCTGCGGCTCGGTCGAGCCCACCGAGTAGTTCCTGATCCGGGCTACGATATCGAGCCCGTTGTCCTTGGCGAAAGCCTCGGAGGTGACGAGCAGCGCCGCGGCGCCATCGTTCAGCGCCGACGCGTTGCCGGCCGTGACGGTATGCTCCTTCACCTCCTTCGGGGCACTGTCGCCGAACGCCGGCCTGAGCTTCGCCAGCGCCTCGAGCGTGGTGTCGGCGCGCGGGTTCTCGTCCTTATCGACCACCGTGACCTGGCCCTTGCGGCCTGGCACCTCGACCTTGACGACCTCCTTCTCAAACTTGCCCCCCTCGATCGCCGCCACCGCCTTCATCTGGCTGTTGTAGGCGAACTCGTCCTGGTCCTCACGGGATATGCCCGCCTTCATCGCCGTGTACTCGGCGTGGCCGCCCATGTGGCAATCGTAGAAGCCGCACCAGAGGCCGTCATGGATCAGCCCATCCACCATGTTCTGCGTGCCGAACTTCACACCATCACGGATACCGAACACGTAGTACGGCGCGTTCGACATCGATTCCTGGCCGCCCGCCACGATCACCTCGGCGTCGCCCGCCTTGATCGCCTGCGCGGCGAGCATCACCGACTTGAGGCCGGAGCCGCAGACCTTGTTGACAGTCACCGCGGGCACCGTGGCGGGGATCCCCGCCCCGATCGACGCCTGGCGCGCCGGCGCCTGGCCGACACCGCCCTGGAGGACGTGCCCGAAGATCACGTCCTCGACCCGGTCCGGCTTGATCCCGGCGCGCTCCACCACCTCCTTGATCACGATCGACCCGAGCTGGGGCGCCTTCAGCTTGGCGAGGCCGCCGAGGAACCTGCCGATGGGAGTACGCGCGTAGCTAACGATAACCGGAGTCGTTCTTGGATCTGACATATCGCTACAGCCTCTTTAGTCTGGCCGCTGGTCGACCAGAGTCGGACGTTCTTCCCGGGGCGCGAGATAGCCCCACGGGGTCTCGGGATCATGCTCGAACACCAGCAAAGTTCGTTCCCCCTTAACGCGCTCGAGCACGGCGCGCTTGGTCTCGAGGGTGATCAACGGCTCTACGTCGTAGCCCATGATCCAGGGGAGCGGCAGGTGGGTCGCTGTGGGGACGAGATCGGCCAGGTAGAGGGCCGATTCTCCCTCCGACTCTATGAGAACCGACTGGTGCCCGGGGGTATGCCCCGGGGTAGGCAGGGCGCGGACGCCGGGCACGATCTCGGCCGCGCCGCGTGCGAACTCGAAGAGCCCCGCCTCGTGGACCGGATCGAAGTTGTGCGGCAGATAGCTGGCCCGGACCCGCTCGTTAGCCTGGTGAGCGAACTCCCACTCCCGCTGCTGAACTATATGGGTAACGCCCGGGAACGAAGGGACAACGCTGCCGTCATCCAGCCTGACCGTGTCGCCGCCGGCGTGGTCGAAGTGGAGATGCGTGTTGACGACCAGGGTCACGTCGGAGGGCTGGAAGCCGGCGTCGCGAATAGCGTCCTCGAGGGCCGTCGGACTCCCCTGGTTCTCTAACCCGTAGATATCGTGGAACTTGGCGTCCTCCTTGTTGCCGGCCCCGCTATCGATGAGCACCAGCTCGTCCCCCGTCTCCACCAAGAGCGGGCGCAGGGCGAGCAGGATCCGGTTCCGCTCGTCGGGCGGCATCTTCTTCTCCCAGAGCGGCTTGGGCACGATCCCGAACATGGCGCCGCCGTCGAGATGCTGAATCCCGGCGTCCAGGGCGTGCAGCCGAAAGCGGCCCAGCTGCCGCGCGGTGGCCCTATTCATTGGGTACCACCGTCGCCGTTCCGCTTCTTCCGCCGCTTGGCCTTCTTGCGCCTGCGCGCAGGCTTCAGGTAGCGCTGCAGGCCGGTCCAGTCCTCGACCCCCTCGTCGCCCAATCGGCTCAGGAAGCGGGTGAAGAGCTCGGCGGTGGCCCGGGCGTCGGCCCCCGCCCGGTGATGCGATTCCACCGGTATCGCGTAGTAGTCGGTGAGGACGGCGAGGCTGCGGCGCCTGAGCTCGGGGTGGAGCCGCCGGGCGAGGCGTAAGGTGCAGAGCCGCTCGCCTTCCAGGCGACCGCCGCCGGAGCGGCGGAACTCGGCATCGAGAAAACGCCAGTCGAAGCCGACGTTATGGGCGACGAAGACGGCGCCGCGCAGCGCGCCCTTCAGCGGGTCGAGCAGCTCCCTGAACTTGGGGGCGTCGGCCACCATCTCCTCGGTGATGTTGGTGAGCGCCGAGACCGAGGGCGGGATGGGGCGTTCCGGGTTAACCAGCGACTCGAAGCACTCGACGATCTCGCCGTTCCTCATCCGGACGGCGGCGACCTCCGTCACGCGATCCCCGCGGCGCGGCGATCCGCCGGTGCTCTCGACGTCCACCACCACGAAGTCGACATCGCTCAGCGGGATGTCGCCGTAGGTCGCCGGTTCCTCCGTCAGGACCCAGCGGTCCCTGCGGACCTGAAAGCGGGGGTCCGCACCCAAG
Source organism: Gemmatimonadota bacterium (assembly GCA_020344215.1). Lineage (GTDB taxonomy): Bacteria > Gemmatimonadota > Gemmatimonadetes > Palauibacterales > KS3-K002. The sequence goes on along the minus strand of CP070815.1, from coordinate 1,751,160 downwards.
ACCTCACGGACCAAGGGGGCGGTGAGCCGGGGCGGTCCGTGCCGAATGCTGAAGATCCGCTCGGCCAGGGCATGCGTGCGGGCGGGTCCAGACAACAAGAGGGACACGGCCCGGTCCCGGAGCAGAGGAAGGTCGTCCCAGCGAACGCCCAGCGCGCCGTTCATCCAAGGGCTCCGCGCTGGTGGCCCACCCGACAGGGTCGCCGGTCCGGGGCGCTAAGAGCGCCGTGTTGCGGACGCGATCTGGGCGGGGCTGTCAGGATCTGCGCCGGCACCGGGTTTCGCCGCGGCGGTTGGGCGGCCAGTGGCCTACGACCCGGCTGGAGGCAAGCTAACATTTGCAGGCAAAATAGGACGTCGCCAGGGGCGGCGCAAACCGCCCCAGAGCGGGTCCTTTTGGGTGGGCGGCAGGTGCGGGAATCGGGCGGGGCAGCCCGAACGGACACCGAAAGTTCCACGCCCAGCCAATGATGCCGGGTGAGGCTGGGTACGCTTTGCGGCGCGGACGCCGTAGCGCCTGCCGGGCACCGCACTGGTGGTTCGGCGGCGCGGTCGCCCCTAGTTTGGTAGCGCTGAGGGGCCGGGTGGTGGACGGCCCCTTCTTGTCGCCTCTGCCCGTGGCGCAGGCGAGGCGCTCGATCCGTTAGGTGCCTGTTGCCGCCTTGAGAGCCTAATCGTGGAGAGTACTCACCCGCCGTGTTGAGTTGGCGCTACCTTCAAGAGGTGCAACATGAGGTTGAATGCTCCCAAGCAAATCACGTGGTTGATCGCAGTCATCTTTGGGGTGGCGGGCATAGTGGCCTACTTTGTCACGATCCCCGGTCTCTCGGCAAATGCTTTCTGGCTGGTTGTCGTGGCGTTCGTGATACTGGGCGCTTCCACGTTCATCAAAGGGCTGTAGGAAAGGGCTTCTGTATAGTTCCGGCGAGCAGTCCTCAGCAGGCACAAGCTCCGTCGCGGCTCCACACGGCAGGCTGGTTGGAGTCCACAGGAGAGCTGAGCCACGATGGCGAAGCGTTCCCCGTTGCTCGGATGGAGATAAGACCGATGACACCTGAAGAAGTGGCCTTCGCATTCGTTGAGGCGGTCAACGCCAAGCAGATCGAAAGGATCTCCGAGTTGATGACGCCTGATCACGTGTACATCGAGCCGGCCGGAGGAGAGGTGGCCGGCCACGAGAAGATGCGTGAGGGGTGGGTGGGATACTTCGCGATGGTTCCCGACTACCATATAGAAGTGGCGGAGGCGTTCAGCCGCGAGAACACCGTTGTACTGCTGGGCACGGCCGCCGGCACGCTCACCAAAGACGGAACTCTCGACCCCAAGAATCGCTGGTCGGTTCCCGCCGCATGGCGCGTTGTCGTTGAAGGTGAGCAAGTCGCCGTGTGGCAACTGTACGTCAATCTCGAGCCGATCGTACGGATCTTCGAACGTTTGTGAACGAGGGAGAACGTCGGGGAACCGCGGACCAAGGAGATCTACCATGGAACTCAGGACCTATGTCATCCTGGCCGTCCTGACACTCGTCATCGCCTACGTCGTCTTCCGCGTCATCGTGCGGCGCGACTATCAGCGAAAAGGCAAGCTGACTCCATTCTCCAGCTTCATGGAGTACGTGGCCATCGGTTCGTGGGTCTACTTCACCTACGTCAATGTCCCGCCCGACTGGCCGGCGATACACGTGAGCCCCGCGCTCGAAGTCATCGGCTCGATACTCTTCTACGGCGGGTTGGCCGTCACGCTGGTCGCGCTCGTCTGGCTGGGGGTCCGGCGCTCGCACGGGCTGGAGGTGAGCCAACTGAAGCAGTCGGGCGTCTACGGACTGACACGGAATCCCCAGAGTCTGGCTTTCGTAGTAGCGATCATCGGCAACCTGATTCTCTGGCCCACGTGGCAGAACCTCGTGGCGCTGATCATGCTCGCCGTGGTCCTCCAACTGATGATCCTCACAGAAGAGGAGCATCTGCGCGAGGTATTCGGCGAGGCGTACGAGACGTACTGCCGGCGCGTCCCACGCTACGTCGGGCTTCGGCGGAGATCGGACTGAGCCGGCGTGCAGCACGCGAGGTAGCCCGGCGCCGGTGGTCTCAGGTATCTTGGATCGGGCGGGCGTCCTCGACCATCCTCGGACGATGGCAGCGGAGGGAGACAGAGACGTGGGCCCAGCACTCCTGGTCGTAGGGTCGGTGTTAGCACTCCTCGGACTGGCACTCGTCGTCGCCAACTCATCGAACACTCCTCCCGCATTCGTATTGCTGATCGTGGTCGGGTTCATGCTGGGGCTGGCCGGATTGGTGTCGACCGCGTTCTCTATCGGCCGCGCAAAGCAGCGAGGCCCAGCCAGCCCGGGTCACGGGGAGGGGCTGCAAGGCCACTCCGACTGGGAGCTGGAGCGCCGCGGTGTGCGGGCGCTCTCAGCGCTGACGGTGGTCTTGGCCGCGGTCTTCCTGTTGATCCTCGGCCTCGTCGTCGGGTTCTTCTATCTGATGCATCGGTGGTTCGCCGACTGGAACTTGTGGTGACTGGGGTCGCCCCGCCGCGGCTGGCCGCAGACTGTGACGTGCGATGACCGCTGTTGGCGAGGCGGGGCGCTCCAAGGTCCCGCCTCCGAACGAGGGGGTTGGCTGTGATGTTTACGAGGCGATCGTTCTACGTCCTGGTGGGGCTGGCGCTGCTCTCCTCCGTTCGCTGTTCCGGACCATGCCGGCCGATGTCATTCATGGAGCTGCTGGGGCTGGAGATCTTCCCCGACAGCGTCGCAGGGGTGTGGGATATCGATGGAAGCCCGACCTCGGCGTTCGCGCCGCGTGGCTACATCCATGCGGTGTACGATAAGCGGGACGAGTACTGCATCTTCAAGGCCTGGGTCATCGACAAGTGCAGCGCAGCTGCCGCCGAGGAATGGCTGGAGAGACTGTTGGCGGGGGAACACACCGCCGAATCGGTGGCGCCTTTCCCGCCCGCCGCGGCGGAGAACCTGGACTACTACGGTGCATTCGCAATGGCGCCGGCCAGCATCAGGAACAAGCCGCTGTACGAGCGTACCGTGACCGACGATGCCGGCTACCTGTCCTACGCCGTGTACTTCACGTCGTGGAGATTCGTGGTTGGCGGCGAGAGCGTCTTATGCGGACTGCGAAGCGTTCGGTCGGCTCGTGCGGAGTTCCTTCCGATCCTTGAGAACCTGAGTCTCTTGCCCTAGCCTGCCTTGCTGAGAGCAGCCGCCAGGTGGATGTAGTCGGCGACGGGGAGCGCGTCCGGCCGCGTGGCCGGGTCGATGCCCACCGACTGAAGAACGCCGGCCACCGCTTCGCTTGAGAGCGAGTACTCGGGCGCCTGCCTGAGCACCTTCTGAAACTGCTTGCGGCGACGCTGGAAAGCCGCGCGGGTGAGAGTGCGGAGCGCGTCTTCCTGCTGGGCTGCGAGGGGGGCCGGCGACTCGGGCACGATGCGAACGACCATGGAATCGACGTCGGGGCGCGGGCTAAACGCGGCCCGTGATATGGCGAATAGCAGCTCCACACGCGCCACCGCCTGCACCCCGACCGTGAGCGCCCCGTAGTCCTTGGTGCCGGGCCTCGCCGCCAACCGCCGGGCCACCTCCTTCTGGACCGTCAGCACGATGAGCTGCGGTCGAGGTCGTTGATCCAACAGGTGGAAGATGATCGGCGTGGTGATGCCGTAGGGGATGTTGCCGATCACCTTGAGCGGCTCCGCGCCGGCGATCTCAGCGACGGAGAGCTCGAGTGCATCGCCGTGGATCACCACAACGTCTTCCCTGCACCCGTACTCCTCCTGCAACTCAGCGGCGAGTTTGTCGTCGAGCTCGACGAGAGTGAGGTGCCCGACACAGGACGCGAGGTGCCTGGTCAGGGCACCTTTGCCGGGCCCTATCTCCAGTACGCGATCTTCAGGCGTCGGGTCGATCGCCCAGACGATCTTCCGCTGCAGCTTGGGATCGATGAGGAAGTTCTGGCTCAGCGACTTCTTCGCCTTGTGGCCGCCTCTGTGGATCACCGGGGTCTCTCGAGCCGTAACACGAACGCGGTCTGATCGTCGGGCGCTTCCCCGCCCTGCTCTTCACGCGCCTCGAACATGGCCTCGACGATCTCAGTCGCCGCGGAATTCCGCTGCACCTCCAGCGCCTCAAGCACGGCGCTCTCGGTAGTGCGGATTGACGGGTTCGTGAGACCGTCGGTGAACAAGCAGAGCAGGTCATCCGGCTCCCAAGCGACGATAGCCTCGTCGTAGCCTTCGTACTCGGCGATGCCGAGCGGTGGGCTCGTGGCCGTGAGCCGCTGCGCCGGTTCGTCGCCGTGGACCCGGAAGGCGTGGGCGTGGCCGGCGTTGGCGTAGGTGAGCGTCCTTTGCGCCGGATCGATCACGCCGTAGAACACCGTCATGAACATCTCGGTGCTCTCGAGCTTCTGGATAAGCGCCCTGTGTATCGCCCGGAGCAGGTCGCCGGGTGAAGCGGTCTCGCGGGCGTAGATACCCGTCACGCTCATCGAGAGCGCCATTATCAGCGAAGCGCCGAACCCGTGCGACGTCACGTCGCCGAGCATCGCCCCGATCTTCCCATCGGGCAGCTTGAAGAGTTGGTAGAAGTCGCCGCCGACGGCGCGTGCGGGCACGCAGCGAGCGGCGACGTCGGCGATCTCCTCGAACTGCCGCAGGTCCGGCAGCAGCTTCATCTGCAAGTCGTGGGCGAGCTCGAGCTCACCGATCACCCGCTCACGGGCCAAGATCTCCTCGATCAGCCGCAGGTTCTCGACGGCGCTGCCGATCTGCCGGGCGAGCGTCATGAGCAGCCGGGCCTCGCCGATCCCCGATACGAGCGCGCCGGAGCGGCGGCCGCCCAGATTGAGAACGCCGACGGGACGGCTCCCCCCTTCCGGGCTCGTGTAGGTGACCGGAACGGCGACCCAGGGCTCGGGCCTGTCGCCGAATCGCGCCGCCGCCTCGCTAGACAGGCTGTCGACCTCGTCCAATCGCACCGTCCGGTTCTCGCGGAAGGCGAGGGCGGAGACGGAAACCGGCGAAGAGACGGGTACCCGATTCACGGGGCGGCGCGATGGTCCTTCCGAGGCGGCGAGCACCAGCTCTTCCGCGTCGGGTCGGTAGATCCAGAGGGAGGCCTGCTCGGCACCGGTGACGCGCAGCACTCCCTTGAGGATCTGGGTGGTCGCGTCCTCCAGCCCGGTGACCGCGCCGAGCGTATCGGTGATGCTGTGGAGTAGCTCAATCTCCTCCTGGCGCTCCGCCAGGTCCCTGCGGCTTTCGGCGAGGCGCTTCTCGTAGGCGAGCGCTTCATCGAGGAGGTCGCGGGTGAACTCAGCCCAGCGCTCCGAGCACTCGTCGTCGGCCGGCCGCACCTGAATCGCGTAGCGGATGCCCGGGGTGTGCAGCCAGTGGAGCCGCCCATCCGGCTCGGCCAGCTCCTCGTCTTCGGGTGCGATATGCTCGAGTGACCCGTCGAGGCTCTCGGCCCAGAGGTGGAGGTCGGCGCCGGAGCCGAGGCGCACGCGCTCCACCAGTCCGACGAGGGCCTCGGCGTCACTGCTCACCGGGTGGATCGACTCGCCGACGACCGCGGGCTCCCAATCGCTCTTCAGGGTTATGGTGACCGCGTTGCCGGTCTCGTTGAAGGCCACATCGTCGGCGAGCTGTCTCAAGAGGAAGAGTCCACGACCGCCGGGCGCCTCGAGGGCGGTGCCGCTCGTAGGGTCGGGCAGGTCTTGGTGATCGAAGCCCGGCCCCTCGTCGCTGATCTGCACCCGGCAGGTCCAGGCGTTAACGCTCGCCCGCAATCTGACCTTCTTGCTACGATCGCCTTCATTCCCGTACTGGATCGCGTTGGAGAGCGCTTCGGAGAGCGCGATCCGCAGGTTCACCAGCTTGCGCGGCCCGTAGCTGCGATAGTCACGGCAGCAGCCGCCGAGCAGCCTGATCACGTGCTCGATTATCGAGAGGTCGCTGGGTAGCTCGAGGTTGATCTCGTTCGACATGAAGCGATCGAGCTCGCCGGGCTTGACGCCGGGCGGCCGACCGATGCCCTCGAGCTTCTTGCCGAGCTGCTCCGAGGTAACCGGGAGCGTGAGGCAGTCGTGGCAGCCGTGCTTGAGCGCAAAGGTAACGTCGCGGATGTTCGACTCGTCGGGGTCGGCGACGGCCCACAAGGCGGAACGCGGGAAGGCCTGTGCGAGCGAAGTCCAACCCTCCGCGCTGGGCCTGAGTGAGATGTCGGTGAGGACCAGCGTCGGGCGTGCGTCGGCGTGGGCCTCGACGTGGTCGAGGCTGGCTATGATGGAAGCGGTGAAGCCGAGTCCCTCGACCGCCTCCGTCAGCGCCGTGGCCAGATCGGGCCGTTGGGTGACGATGAGGGCGGAGCCACCTGCTGCCTGCCGCCCGTGCATGATCGGTTCAGAAGTTCTCGAGCGCCAAGTCGCGGGAATCGGCGATGAAGAACAACGTATCCAGCTTCGTGAGCTCGAAGAGCGTGCGCAGGTCCTCGTTCAGATTGGACAGCCGCATCTCACCGCCCTTCTCGCGGACCTTCTTCGACAGGCTGACGAGTACGCCGAGCCCTGAGGAGTCGATGTACGCCGTGTCGCTGAAATCGATAAGGTACTTGCGCGAGCCTCCTTCAAGGAGCCGGAGCACCTCGTCCTTAAGCTCCTGGCGGTTCCCGACGATGAGCTGGCCGGTGACCTCTACGATTGTGACGTCGTCATGACTAGAGATCTCGAAATTCATCAATCCTCCCGTGCACAGACGAGCTTTGTTGTGGGAATCGAGAATCTACCCGCATGGGCCGCCCGGCTTTGCCGTGGCCATAAGTGCCGTCACGTAAGCCACCGCCGCGATGCTCTCCGGGTCCGCCCCCCTCGACATGTCGTTGTAGGGCTTCGCCAGGCCGTGCAGGATCGGGCCGATGGCCGTGGCACCGGCGAGCCGCTCAACGAGCTTGTAGGCGATGTTGGCAGCCCCCAGATCAGGAAAGATTAGCACGTTCGCGTGGCCGGCAACAGGACTGTCGGGCGCCTTCCGCTGGCCGACGTGCCGGATAAGCGCCGCGTCGGCCTGCAGCTCGCCGTCGGCGGCCACCTGGGGGCAGAGTTCCCTGAAGAGATCGTGGGCGCGCCGCATCTTCTCGACCGCGGGGTTGTCGGCGCTGCCCCGTGTGGAGAAGGAGAGGAAGGCGATGCGGGGGTCGTCGCCGACGATCGCGCGGCGCATGATCGCCGTCTGCCTGGCGATCTCCATGAGCTGCTCGGCATCGGGGTCCGGGATGACGCCGGCGTCGGCGAAGGTCAGGACCTCGTGCTCGGGCGTGCCGCGGAAGGACGAGACGACCATGTAGAAGGCACCGGTGACCATCTTCGCTTCGGGCGCGGTCCCCACGGTGCGGAGCGCGGCGCGGACCACATCGGCGGTGGCGTGAGCCGCGCCGGCGACAGCGCCGTCGGCGTCCCCGGCACGCAGCATGAGCCCGGCGAAGACGAGTGGGTCGGTGACGCGCCTGCGTGCCGTCTCGGCGTCCAACCTCTCCTTGGTCTGGATCTGCCGATAGAGTTCCGCGTAGCGCTCGAGCTCCGGGTGGTCGGCCGGGCAAGCTAGCGGACCGTCCCAGCGAGCCGCCAGGCCGACCGAGCTGCCCGGGACCAGGAGGATGGGATCAAGGAGCCCGCTCTCCTGGAGCCGCAGCGCCGCCTGGCAGACCCGCTCGTCGTGCCCTTCGACGAGGACGATGCGGCTACCGGTTTCCCGGGCACGCTCGGCGAGCTTCTGGAGAAACACCATGGTGACTAGCTGACGGTCTTCTCCCTCATGCGTCGCAGTACGGGCGCCGAGACGAAACCCGAGATATCGCCGCCGAGCGAGGCGACCTCGCGCACGAGAGAGGCGCTGAGGAACGTATACCTACCGGCGGGCGCCATGAACACCATCTCGAGGTCCGGCCAGAGGTTGCGGTTCATCAGCGCCATCTGGAACTCGTACTCGAAGTCGCTTACCGCGCGCAGACCGCGCACCACCATGCGCGCGCCGATCCTCTTGCAGAAGTCGACGAGGAGGCCGGAGAAGTCCGCTACTTCCACGCGCGGCTCATCGGAGAAGCACTCCTCAATCATCGCCAGCCGATCTTCGACGGAGAACAGCCGGTCCTTGTGCTGGGTCGCCGTGTGAGCCACGGCGATGATCAGCTTGTCGGCGAACTTGAGGCAGCGACGCGCGATGTCTTCGTGCCCCAGGGTCAACGGATCGAACGAACCCGGGTAAACGACGACCCTTGGCTCCGCCATGTTCATTCCTCCTCCAGATCACTGGCTGCGATAAAGGTGACCATCGTGTCACCGTAGCGCCGCTCCAGAGCACCAGACGGTGAGGCGAGCGCCTCATCCGACCCGTGCTCTACCGATAGGATGCGCGCAAACGGACTCCGCCGGTAGCTCTCCACCAGTCTGGCCGCCAGGCCTCCGCCGTACGGCGGATCGGCGACGGCTATGTCGAAGGCGCCGGGCCCCAAACCATCAAGGTAGGCGAAAACGTCGGCGGCCACGATAGTGACGAGCTCCGTCGCCTCGAGCGCGGCAACGTTGGCGCGGAGGCACCCGAGAAGGCGACTGCTGCGCTCGACGAAGGTAGCGTGGCGTGCTCCGCGGGATAGCGCCTCGAGGCCGAGTGCGCCGCTGCCGGCGAAGAGGTCGAGGACGCTTGCGCCATCGAGCTCGGGGCCCAGCGCGTTCATCCAGGCCTCCCGGACACGTTCCGACGTCGGCCGTAGCGAGCGACCGCGAGGCACCCTCAAGCGGCGGCGCCCCCAACGCCCCGCTACGATTCGGAGCTCACCCAAGCCGCCTCACTCGGCCGGACATCGAGCACCTGAGCCTGAACGTACTCGACGCCCTGCCACTGGCGCACGCCGACCTGATAGACAAGGTCGACGAGCGACGACTCACTCAGCCACTCCGCCTCCCCAGCCTGGCCGAAGGCAATGGCCTCCGGCGTCGCCCCATCGCCCAGCTCGAGCTGCAGGCGCAGATGGTTTTCGCCGACCAGCTCGGGATTCGCGCGCAAAGAGACGCCCCGCGCCAAGAAGACCGGCTTCGGGTTCCCCTGACCGTAGGGCCCGAAGTGAGTGAGGAAGCGCCAGAGCTCGGCCGACACCTCCGACAGGGGGAGCTCCTGGTCGACACGCAGCTTCGGCAGCAGGTCCTCAGGCGCCAAGCGCGCGTGTGCCACCGCGTTGAGCGCGTCGCGGAACGCGTCGATCTCTCCGGCGCGGATCTGCAGCCCAGCGGCGGCCCGGTGACCGCCGAACTGCAGCAGGTGCCGCTCGCACGCCTTCAACGCGTCGTAGAGGTGGAAGCCGGGAATCGAGCGGCCGGATCCGCGACCGGCCTCGCCCTTCAGTGCGATGAGCACGGTGGGGCGATAGCACTGCTCGACGACACGGGACGCGACGATCCCGATCACACCGGGATGCCAGTCGGGCGAAGCCAGTACGACGGCCCGATCGGACTCCGGATCGAAGGTGGCCTCGAGCTTCTCCAGCGCGTCTTCCAGGGTCGCGCGATCCACCTCCTGGCGGCGACGGTTCTCCGCATCGACGTCACCGGCCATCACCGCCGCCTCGGCCTCATCGTCGCTGAGCAGAAGACGCACGCCGCGCATCGCTTCACCCATCCGACCGACGGCGTTGATGCGCGGGCCGATGACGAAGGCGATCCGGCCTGCGTTGATCGGCCGATCCGGTTTGAGGCCGGAGACACGCAGCAAGGCCCGCAGGCCGGGGTTTGGCGTGCGCTGCAGGACCTTGAGCCCGAAGTGGGCGAGGATCCGGTTCTCACCGGTGAGCGGCACCAGGTCGGCGATAGTGGGGATAGCGACCAGGTCCAGGTACTTGTAGAGATCCTCGACCCGGCGGCCGCGCCGCTCGTACAACGCCTGTAGCAACTTGAAGGCGACGCCGGCGCCGCAGAGCACCTTCTCGGGATAGAGGCTATCGCCGCGGTGCGGGTTCAGCACGGCGACCGCGGGCGGCAGCTCAGGCGGCGGCGTGTGGTGGTCCGACACGACCACATCGATCCCGGCAGCGCGGGCGGCGGCGACCGTCTCGTGCGCGGAGATCCCGCAGTCACAGGTCAGCACCACCTTGCACTCGCGCTCAACGGCTGCGCCGAGGCCGGCGGGCCCGAAGTCGTAGCCGTGTTCCAGGCGATTGGGGACGAACGGCTCGACGGTCGCACCCAGCTCGCGCAGTGCCCGGGTGAGGAGCGACGTGCCACAGACGCCATCGACGTCGTAATCGCCGTGAACGAGCAGCTTCGCACCGGAGTCGATGGCCGCGGCGATGCGATCCACCGCCGGTCCCATGTCGGGCAGCATCCAGGGGTCGTGCAGCTGCGCGAGTTGCGGCCGCAGGAAGCCCTTCGCCGAATCCGGGTCGCGGTAGCCGCGGCGCACCAGGATGGCGGCGATCGCGTCGGGGAGTTTCAGTTGCGCCACCAGCGCTTCGACAGCCGCCGGCTCGGCAGGTCCGGGCAGGTCGATCACGGGCTTCACCTCTCCACCACCTCCTCTACGACAAACATAACGCGCGGAGCCGACATCATCGCGTCGGGCTCATGTCCTCGGGGAAGAGGATGACCCCGCAGCCTTCGCAGCAGACGATCGTCGACATGCCTTTGATCTGCATCTCCTGCTGGATGGTCACCGAGGTGAAGCAGTAACCACAGACGCCTTCGCCGGTGAGCGGTGCGAGCGCGACTTCGGCGCGCCCGCTGCGGATCCTGTCGTAGAGGCCGAGCACGTTCCGGTCGAGGCGTATCGCACGGTTGTGACGGCGATCACGCTTTATGGCGAGTTCCTGCTCGAGCTCAACGCGCCGCTTCCCGACCTTCTCACCCAACGGCTCGACTTCCGCGTCCGCTGCATCGAGCTCCTCCTGCACCGCCTTGCGCCTAACCTCGAGATCTTCCACCGCCTGGAGCTTCTCGAGCTCCTTGTCCTCGAGTTTACGGATCTCCTGTCGAACGAGATCGAACTCGAGCGTCGCGGCACCGTACTGCTTCTCGGTCTTCACCTGGTTCACTCTGGCGCGCAGTCGCTCCAGCTGGTCGCGCTTCGCATCGGCGGTATGCTCGGCGGTTCGCGCGTCGGTTCGCGCGCGAAGCAGCTCGCCGTCGAGCCTCTCCAGCTCTTCCTTGAGACCGGCCACACCGTCCATCGCGCTGAAGAGATCCTCCTGGCTCTGCTTCAGCTCGCGTTCCAAAGCCGCGATCTGCTGATCGATCGCGTGAAGCCTGAGTAGCTGCTGGAGTAGCGGTTCCTGGCTCGGATCTGACATAGGCCTCGACTCGTACTGGTTAGGTCACTCGCCCTTGAAGAATCCCCGACCCGGCAGGCGGCTGCCCAGCGCTGTCAGCTCCTGCCGGACTTTCTTGATCTCCGTCGCCAGCTCGACCGCCGCGTTGGTGTCGGCTACGAGCACCTCGGTCATCAAGTCGGCGAGCCGCTTCTCGAGGGCCCGCGCCCGCAGCCGCGTTATCGCGTCGTCGAGCACCGCCTCCGGATTGGTCAGTTCCTCCGGGTCGGCGGTCAACTCACGCACCCGCTCGTAGAGCGCCGGTGCCAGCTCCTCCGCCCATTCCAGGTCACCGGCGTCGTCCCGGCCGCCCGACGCTGCCTGCTCGGCCGCCCCGAGCAGCGCCTGATAGATCTCACGGTATTGCGGCGTCCTGAAGCTATTCGGCTCCACCTGCCCGGCCACCCTGGGAACGAGCGAGCGGTCTCGCAGCAGCAGGAGGAGCAGCTTGCGCTCGGCGCCCAGCTTGGGAACCGTCTGCGCCGGCTCCCCGGTTTCCTGGGCCGGGCCCCGGCGTCGCCTTGGTGCCCCCACCGGTCGCTGCAACTCGCGCTCCAGCGTCTGGCGCCGCACGCCGGTCACGCTCGCCACGCGCCCCAGATAGATGTCACACAGCGCCTCGTCGGCGGCGGCGCGCACGCTGAGCATCATCGCATCCACGGCACGGCGTTTCCCCTCGCTCGTGTCGAGGTAGCCGCGCTTCTCGAGGATCTGGATCTTACGGTCGAGCACGTCGATAGCCGCGTCGGTGTACTCGGCCAGCGCGTCGGGCCCGCCTTTGCGGACGATCGAGTCCGGGTCCTCGCCGCGGGGGAGCGTGGCCACGCTGGGGTGGACCCCGACACGCAGCAGCTCGTCGGCCGCTTTGAAGGTGGCGATGAGGCCGGCTTTATCGCTGTCGTAGAGCAGGAGCGCCTTCTTCGCATACCGGCTGAGGAGGCGAGCCTGGCTCTCGGTGAGCGCGGTGCCCAGGGGCGCCACGACGTTCTCGACACCCGCCGCCACCAGCGACACCAGGTCCATGTAGCCTTCCACGACGTAGAAGACCTCCTGGCGCCGGATGGCGTGCCGGCTCCAGTTGAGACCGTAGACGATCCTGCCTTTGTGGAAGATCGGTGTGTCGGGGGAGTTGATGTACTTCGGCGCCTCGTCGGAATCGGCGAGCAGGCGGCCGCCGAACCCGATGGGCCGGCCGCGCAGGTTGTAGATCGGGATCACCAGGCGCGCGCGGAACATGTCGTACGGTTCCTTCGCCCGCTCGCTCGCCTTGATGAGACCGGCCCGCAGCAGCACGTCGTCGGAGATCTCGTGGACGCCCGCCGCCTCACGCAGGCCACGCCACGAGTCGGGCGCGTACCCGAAGCCGAAGCGGCGCACCGATTCCTCTGAGAGCCCGCGGTCGACGAGCAGGTAGCGCCGCGCACGCTCGCCGTGCTTCTCATCCCAAAGCTGTTTCTGGAACCACTCGTCGGCGAAGGCGACGGCCTCCCGGATGTCGCGGTAGGGGTCTTCCTCTTCCTTCGACCTGTCGACATCGGGGACGACTATCCCGACCCGCTCGGCGACGAACTTGACCGCCTCGATGAAGTCGAGCCCCAAGAGCTTCATCGGGAAGGAAAAGACGTCGCCGCCCTCGCCACAGACGAAGCACTTGAAGATGCCGCGTTCGGGATCGACCGAGAAGTTGGGACCTTCTCCACCGTGCAGCGGGCAGGGCCCGCGATAGGTCCTGCCGCTACGGCGCAGCTGCACGTACTCACCGACGAGCTGGGTTATGTCGGCTCGTGCGCGAATCTCTTCTAGTAGCTCGTCCGCGACCATCGGTTCGCTCTTTTGCTACTGATCGTAATCGTGATCGTGATCCTAATCGTCAGCCTTATCCTCATCGACAGCGCCTGGGATCTCGACGACGATTACGATCACGATTACGAGTGCGAGTACGAGTTCTCAGCAATAGGCTAGTCCAGTTGCAGGACCGTTACCCCGCTGCCGCCTTCCCACGACGCGCCGAGCCGGTGCGATTTCACGCGCCGGTCGCTGCGCGCGTACTCGGCGACGGTCTCACGCAATACTCCCGTCCCTTTGCCGTGTATTACCCTCAACTCGCTTAATCCCGCCTGAACGGCGGCGTCGAGCGCCCTGATCAGCTCCAGGCGCGCCTCCTCAGCGACCATCCCGCGAAGGTCGACCTCGGGACGGGCGTCGAGCTCGGGGCCGCCGTAGAACGCTGCACGCTCGGTCGCCCGCTTCGGCTGACCGCGCCGCTTGAGCACGCCTGGCGCGAGCTGCAGCTTCACACCGCCCATCTCGACGACGACGTCAGAGCCGCGGAGCTCCACCACGCGGCCCTCCCGCTCCAGCGAGGTGATCCAGACGAGGTCGTCCGCCTCGAAGGCGGCCGTCTCCTCGGCTCCTGGCTGCCCGCTCTCCGCCTCACGTAGCGCCTGGGCGTGGTCGCGCAGTCTGGCCTCGAGCTCGCGACGCGCCTCGCGGGCCGCCTCGCGGTCGGCTTTCATCGCCTCGTCGAGCTTCTTGCGCGCCTCCAGCAAGTACTCGCGGGCCTTGCGGTGCGCCTCGATCTCGAGCTCCCGGCGCTGCTCCGCCAGCTCTTCCTGACCGCGCTCCAGGCTCTCGGTCCGCTGTGAGAGCTCGCGCTCTTTGCGCTCGAGCGCGGCGATCCGCTCATCGAGCTCCGCCTCCTTGCGCTCGAGCTCCGCCAGCAGCCGTGCCGTGTCCACCTCCTCCTCGCTGAGTGCGGCCCGGGCGGTCTCGAGCACGTCCTGGGGGAAGCCGACGCGCTGGGCGATGGCGAGTGCGTAGCTGCGGCCCGGGCGCCCTTTGATGAGGCGATAGAGGGGCTGCAGGCGCTCGGCATCGAAGGCGAGCCCGGCGTTCACGATCCCGCGGTGTTCCGCAGACAGCGCGTTGAGCTCGCCCAGGTGGCTGGTGGCGAGGGTCATGCAGCTGCGATCCGCCAGCTCGAGCAGGACGGCCCGGGCGAGTGCCGCGCCTTCTGCCGGGTCGGTGGCGCCCCCGATCTCGTCGATCAGACAGAGCGAATCGGGCTCGGCCTGCTCGAGGATCATCTGGATGTTGCGCAGGTGGGCGGTGAACGTGGAGAGCGACGCTTCGATCGACTGCTCGTCTCCGATGTCGGCGAAGATGCCGCTGAACACGGCGACGGCCGAGCCGGGGCCGACCGGCGGCAGGATACCAGACTGCGCCATCGCCGCGATGAGGCCGACCGCCTTGATCAGCACCGTCTTGCCGCCGGCGTTCGGACCCGTGACCAGAAGCGTGTACTCGCCGGGGTTCATGAGCAGATCGAAGGGCACGAGCGGCTCGCCGCTCTCGAGCAGCAGCGGGTGACGGCCGTGGACGACGCGGTAGCCATCGTTCTCACGATTCACGAGCTGCGGTCGCGCGCATCCGCGTTTCAGTGCGTAGCGACCGCGGGCGAAGAGCGAGTCGAGCTTGACGAGGCGATCGAGCGTGTCGGCAAGCTCGGCGGCACGCGGTCGCAGCTCGTCTGTGAGCTCTCTCAGTATCCTCTCCACCTCGCGCGCTTCCGAGAGGTGGAGCTCGCGCAGATGGTTCATCGGCTCGATAGCCGAGGGCGGCTCAACGAACAGGGTCGCGCGGCTGGCCGACTCGTCGTGCACGATGCCGCCCAGCTCGGCGCGCCCTTCCCTGCGGACCGGGATGCAGTATCGGCCGTTGCGGATGGTGACGGATGCGTCGGGCACCGCGATGCGCGATGGTAGGGCTGCAACGATCGATTCCAGCAGCCTCACCAGGTCGCTACGCGCCGAACGGATGGAACGTCTCAGCCTCTTGAGCTCGGGAGAAGCGGAGTCCTTGAGCGTCTCGGTGTCCTCGTCGATCGATTCTTGCAGCCGCTTTTCGAGCTTCTCGTCCTTGAGCAGCCCCGCGGCCAGGGCACCGAGACGCGTGAATTCGGACGACTGAGGCAGCAGCGCGCGCCGCACCTCGCGCGCTCCTTTGAGGAGGCGCAAGGCGCCGATGAGCTCGGCCTCGGACCAGACACTCCCCTCGACGGCCAGCCGCTCCAACGGCTTCCCGATGCCGGGGATGAAGGGCGGCGCCCAGCTCTCATCGCGGATCAGCCAGCCCACCATCTCGTCGACAGCGTCGAGGGCGGCGGCCACGGTGACGGCCTCGGGCACCGGTCGGAGCGCGCGCACCGCTTCCGCGCCCGGCTCGCTGGTGGCGTAGGCGGCGACGATCTCGAGGACCCTGTCGAACTCAAGCGCGTCGAGAGCGTGCTGGTTCAATTTCGTCAGCCAGTGGTCGGTGATCCGGTAATCGGTGGTCGGTAGTCGGTGGTCGGTGACCGGAGACTCGTTGGTCGTATTGACCACTTATTACCGACTACCGACGACCGGCTACTGACCACCGGCTTCCTACGCGAAGCGGGGGTGCTGGTGTTCGCTCTCACCAGCACCCCCGTGTCTTCACACGTACGGGTCGGAGCCGACTCGGGCACAGGAAGAGATTAGTCACCCGACCCCCCTTTCTCGAGCTCCTCGCGGGCGATTCGGTTGACTTCACGCCCTTCGGCGCGACCCTTGAACTGGGGCATCACCTTGCCCATGACAGCGCCGATGTTGGTGGCGCCGGCCTCTATCGCCTCTCTGACCTTCTCGCGGATCTCGTCCTCGCTCGCCTCGGGCGGCATGTACCCCTTGATGATCGCCGCCTCGGCCTGCTCCTTCTCGGCCAGTTCGGGCCGCGACGCCATCTGCTCCGCCGCCTCGTTCCGCAGCTTCACGCAGCGGGCGAGCACCTCGACGACCTCCTGGTCGTCGAGCTCGTGCCGCACCTCGATCTCCTTGTTCTTGACGTCGGCCAAGAGGGTGGAGAGCAAACGCGCGCGGTCTTTGTCGCCCTGGCGCCGCGCGTCGTTCATATCGCTGCGGAGCTTCTCCTTGAGACTGACGTCGGCCATCTCCTCAACTCGTCTGGTCACACCTCCGTCCGACCCGGCCCACCGCGGTGCGTCGGGTCGCTGGCCCGCATACTAACTGGGGTCCGCCGAAGGCGTCAACGCTAGCCCGGAGGCCAGCCCATCTCCCGTCCGCCGAGCAGGTGGACGTGGATGTGAAACACCGCCTGGCCCGCCTGGGCGTTGCAGTTCACGACCGCCCGGTAGCCCGGCTCGGCGATCCCCTCCTCCGCGGCGATCTGCTGAGCCGCGAGGAACAGCTTGCCCACCAGCTCGGCGTGGCCGGGCTCGAGCTCATTGATCGTCGCTATGTGCTCGCGCGGGATGATCAGGACGTGCGTCGGCGCCTGCGGGCTGATGTCCCGGAACGCCACCCAGTCATCCGCCTCCTTCACCTTCTCCGCCGGAATCTCGCCGGCGGCGATCTTGCAGAACAGACAATCTGCCATTTTTCAGCCTCTTCTTGGTGGGCGGAAGTTGTTGGATTGGGGATCCGGGAATCCGGGAGTCCAGGAATCCGGGCGTTCGGGAGTCCTGGAACAAGCGACTAGTAGAACATATCAACCTTCGAAGTGAGAATAGCGGCGATTCGTACATCGAGTATTCTAGGGTTCAATTAGTCTGGTAGTCATGGAATCCCGAATCCCCAACACATCACTCGAATAACGCGTCTTTCACCTTCTGCCAGAACCCGGCTCCGTCCTCGCTCTGTTCTGCGGGTGACTCGATCTCGGCCAGCGCCTCGAACAGCTCGCGCTGCTCAGGTGAGAGCTTCGTCGGCGTAACCACGACGACGCGAACGAACAGGTCGCCGGTTCCGCCGCGCCGCAGGTGCGGCAGCCCCTTGCCGCGTAGCTGAATGACGTGTCCCGTCTGTACGCCGGCCGGGACCTTCACCTTCGCGCTCTTCCCCACCGTGGGGACGTCGACGGTCGTGCCCATGGCCGCCTGGCTGAAGGTGACCGGCAGGTCGTAGACGAGATCGGCGCCGCGCCGAGTGAAGCGCGGATCGGGCTCCAGCTGGATGACCGCGAGCAGATCGCCGCGCGGGCCGCTCCGCGGTCCGACGTTGCCCTGGCCGCGGAGCGTCAGGTAGTCGTCGGTATCGACGCCCGGCGGGATATCGAGCTCGAACGACTTCTCGATTCGCTGGCGCCCTTCGCCGTTGCAAGTGCGGCACGGGTCGCTGATCACGCGCCCTTCGCCGCCGCAGGCGCTGCAGGGACCGACGCGGACGAACTGGCCGAACAGCGAGCGCTGGACCTGCTGCACTTCGCCGGAACCGCCGCAGTGCGGGCAGGTGGCCGGCTGGGCACCGCCGCGCACGCCGGTGCCTTTGCAGTCGCCGCAGCCGTCGAGGACCGGCATGCGGATCGTCTTCTTCGCACCCTTCATGACGTCCTCGAGGGTCAGCGCGACGCGGATCTTCACGTCGGCGCCGCGGGTGCGCGCCCGGCCACGGCGTCCGGCGCTGAAGATGTCCTGGAAGCCGAAGCCGCCGAACTCGCGCATGAAGATGTTGAGCGCTTCGTCGAAGGTGCTGAAGCCGCCGAAGCCGCCGCCGCCGCCGCGCACGCCGGCCTTCACGCCGTCGTGGCCGTAGCGGTCGTAGAGGCCGCGGAGCTCCGGGTCGCGCAGGACCTCGTAGGCCTCCGTGGCCTCCTTGAACCTCTCTTCGGCATCCCGGTCGTCGGGGTTTCGATCCGGATGGTACTTGAGCGCCGCCTGCCGGTACGCCCGCTTGATCGCGTCTCCGTCGGCGTTGCGGGGCACCCCGAGTACCTCGTAGTAATCTCGCTTCATCGTCGTGGAAAGTTCGCAGAACCCGGCGCGTTTGCAATCCCGTGGGTCGCCGGCGGGCGGTGCGGTACCCTACGGGTTGAAGCGGGCGCGGACTCGTGTGTAGCGGGGGCCGGGGAGCCTCTCTACGAGGCCGGAGAGCTCGAGCTCCAGGAGTGCGACCGAGAGGGCGGCGGGCTGCGCTCCTAAATCTGTGGCCAGCACCTCTAGCTCCAGCGCGCCGGTCTCGAGGGCAGTCCAGATGCGGCGCGCCAGCTCAGAGGCCGCGGGCTGCAGGTGAGTTTCCTCAAGTTCGACGGTGTCGACGCCCGCCGCCACCGGTTCCGGGAGCGGCTGTCCGGTTCTCGACTCCATGACCCGGAGGATATCGGCCGCAGAGGCCACAAGCGCAGCGCCGTCCTGTATCAGTCGGTTGGTGCCGAAGCTCGTAGGGTTGTGAATGGGACCGGGGACGGCGAAGACTTCCTTCCCTTCCTCGAGAGCGTAGTGAGCAGTGATCAGGGCGCCGCTCTTCTCCGGCGCCTCGACCACGAGCACGGCCTGTGCCAGGCCGGCGATCAGACGATTGCGTTGCGGGAAATGGTACTTGAGCGGCGGGGTGCCCGGCGGGAACTCGGTGACGAGGCAGCCGCGCGCGGCGATCAGCGCGAAGAGCTCAGTGTGTTCGCGTGGGTAAGGGACGTCGATCCCCGTGCCGAGGACGGCGACGGTTTCACCGCCAACGTCGAGGGCGGTTCGGTGCGCGATGCTGTCGATGCCCCGGGCCATGCCGCTCACGATCACGTAGCCGGCGCGGGCCAGGCCCACGACGAGCGAGACGGTGGCGTCACGGCCGTAGGCGGAGTGCTGGCGCGTCCCCACCACCGCGATCCCCGGACGGGTCAGCAGCTCGAAGCGACCCTGTACGTGAAGCACCGGCGGTGGCTGCGGAAGCGCACGCAGTGCTTCCGGGTAGTCCGGCTGGTCGAGCTCGAGCTTGCGAGGTGGCTTCATCGGACGCCGAGGTTCGCGTTCCTATGACCTCTGCTCACAGCAAGGAACGTGTGCTCCGAGGTTCAACACAACGTCAACGTCCGGCGGGCGGCTCCCCCTACCGGCGGCCGTCACAGGCAGGTTCGCCGACCCCGGCACTTTGTCTGGGGTCGGTCCTCCGAGCCGGGCTGTGATAGTCTGTGTCCGCCGCCGAGTAGAAACCGTTTGCCTTCTTGCTGTTGGTGCGCAAGTCGTCCACGGAGCTCATCGCTCGATTCCGGGTCGCTGCAGGAGCTCGAGGCGTCCTCGCCCGTAGCGGGTCGCTGGCGGCTGCGGGAGACTACGGATCGTAGCGGGTAGCCCTGGCCGTCGAGCTCGAGAATGCGCGGCACCGGGCACGGCCTGCGTCTTGCAATCGGGCGATGCGAACCTTAGGCTGATAAACCTCTGCAACGGTGGCCATCCGCAACGCGCTCGCATCGAATGTGAGGGGTCGTCCGTGCCGATATCCTGTCGCATCACGCGGGTGCGGCGTATGCTGCCATTTGTGGAGGATAACGGTTCGCGCCCTGTACCCGGCGGTCAATGAGCGAAGAGGCACACTGTCCCGCGTGCGGTCGGTCGATCGATAGCCGTGACGTCTACTGCGGATATTGCGGCTCAGCCGTTGCGGGCCCACCACAGCCGCAGGAGGAGCGCGGCGCGGCGCTGGCACCAGAGGACCGGTCCTCCGCAGCCGGCAGTGCCCCGGCGCCCCCTTCCCTCGTTGAGCCCACCCCCGCCTCATCCGGCGAAGAGACCGGAGAGAGCGAGACGCCGTGGGAGCCCATACTCAGGCAGTTGCGGGTCGTGACTCAAGGGCGCTACGAGATCGAGCGCGAGCTGGGCCAGGGCGGCATGGCAGCCGTATATCTCGCGCATGAGCTCGCGCTGGACCGCCGCGTCGCGATCAAGATCATGTCCCCCGCGGTCCTGATGGAGCGGGGCACGGTCGGCCGCTTCAAGCAGGAAGCGATCACGATCGCGGCGCTCAAGCATCCCCACATCGTGACCGTGCACGCGGTCGAACACCACGATCAGCTGCATTACTTCGTGCTGGACTATGTCGAGGGCGGATCGCTCGAAAAGGTGATCCGCCGGACGGGGCCGCTGCCGATCCCGGTGGTCTGCGCCTGGCTGGCGCAGGTGGCGAGCGCACTGGAATACGCACACAAGAGAGGAGTCGTCCACCGGGACATCAAGCCGGCGAATATCATGCTCGACGCCGAGGGTGACGTGATCGTCACCGATTTCGGCATCGCCAAAGTCACGGAGAAGAAGGGATTCACCGCCACCGGCTTCGCCATCGGCACACCGAGTTACATGAGTCCGGAACAGTGTCTCGGCGAGGCGGTGACCGGTGCCTCCGACCAGTACTCGCTGGGCATAGTCGCATACGAGATGCTGACCGGCGCGCCTCCGTTCAGCGGCTCGGTCTTGGAGGTTATGACGGCGCACCACCAGACGCCGCCGCGGCCGCTGGCTCAACTGCGCCCCGACTGTCCGCAGCCGCTGGCGTCGGCCGTGATGCGCATGCTGGAGAA
>CP070815.1:1634902-1730372 GCA_020344215.1 Gemmatimonadota bacterium | reverse complement strand
AGATGATCACGTCGCTCCGGCAGCCGCCGCCTCGCGACTCACTACCGTACGACTGGGTCTGGAGCGCCTTCTTGCCGTCGAATACGGCTGCCACCCCGCAAATGTAGCCGGAAAGGACTATGCCCTGCCCACCGAAGCCGCTGAATCTGATGTTCATCGCCACTTCATCGGGTCAGCCCTTCCGGAATCTCTCGTTGATCCGTCTCAGGGATGCGGTGAACTCCGTGCGCTCTCTTTCCATCAGCTTACCCACTACGATCTTCCCCTCGAGCTCCTCGGCGCTCATCGCTTTGGCCTTGTGCACTCTTACCGATTGGTCGCGGTAGAACTTGAGGAAGTCGGAGGCCTTTCGCATATCGACCATCTTCCCGTAGCTGACCGGGCATTGCGAGAGGATCTCGATGAAGGAGAAGCCGTCCACCTGGAGCGCCTTCTGGATCGATTCCATGAGCGGGAACACGTGGTAGGTCGTCCAACGCGAGACGTAGTTTGCTCCGGCGGCGGCGACGAGCTCCGCGGCCTCGAGCGGATGCTCCACGTTATCGTAGGGGGTGGTCGTGGTCGGCACACCGAACGGGGTGGTGGGTGAGACCTGGCCGCCGGTCATGCCGTAGTTCCAGTTGTTGACCATCAGCACGGTCATGTCGATGTTGCGGCGCGCCGCGTGTATCAGGTGGTTCCCCCCGATGCCCGCGATGTCCCCGTCCCCTGCGATGACCACCACCTTGAGGTCGGGACGCATGATCTTGACGCCGGTGGCGAAGGCGATGGGCCGTCCGTGGGTCGTGTGGAGTGTGTCCCCCTTGAAGTAGGGGCTGGGAATCCACGACGAGCAGCCGATCCCGGTCACGAAGACCATGTCCTTGGGGTCGATGCCCAGCTCGTCGACCGCCTGCGCGAAGCCGTTGAGCACCGTACCGCAACCGCATCCCGGACAGAAGGTAGTGGGAAGGATCTCCTGGCGGAGGAACTTCAACAGCCGGTGCGGCTTTAGCCGCTTCTCTGGCCCGGGAATGATCACATCATCCTTCATCGACACTAACCCACCGCCGACCCGAGTTCGGAGCTGCTCGAGAGAATCGCCTCGAGGATCTCGTCCACCGTGTGCGCCACGCCGCCGATCTTCGGCAAGGGCAGGATGGGAAGAGAAGTAAACCGCTCCACCTCCCGGGCGATCTGGCCGAGATTCATCTCCGGCACCAGGATCGTCTCCACCCGTTCGGCAAGCCGCTTCACGGCCTCCTCGGGAAAGGGCCAGATGGTGATGAGCCGCAGGAAATCGACCGCGCAGCCCATCCTGCGCGCCTCGAGTACCGCGCCCCGCGCCGGCCGGGCCGTGGCCCCGTAGGTGAGAACACCGATCCTCGCGCCATCCACCAGGTCCTGCTCCACGCTGGCGATCTCCGCCCGGGCGTCGGCGATCTTTTGGCAGAGCCTGGTCACCAGCTCCTCGTGGACGGCTTGGGTCTGGACGTCTCTCATCCCCGACGCCTTGTGGGTGGAGCCGGTGACGTGGATAAACCGGCCCTCCCCGAAGAGCGAC
This sequence comes from Gemmatimonadota bacterium, assembly GCA_020344215.1. Lineage (GTDB taxonomy): Bacteria > Gemmatimonadota > Gemmatimonadetes > Palauibacterales > KS3-K002. Next base: position 1,728,829 of record CP070815.1, on the reverse strand, counting down.
ATAGGCGGGATGGGCTCTCCCCCGAAGAGGTCTGTGTCCGGCTCGGCGAGCCTCCGCTCTTCACGGGCAACTTCATCGAAGGTTGGGAAGGTGACGCTCTCGCGCAGATGGCCGATCTCACCGTCCATCAGCAGGATGACCGGGGTCCGGTACTGCTCGGCCAGGTTGAACGATGCGACGGTGAGCTCGAAGCACTCCTGCACCGAGGAGGGCGCCAGCGCGATGATTTCGTGATCGCCGTGCGTCCCCCAGCGCGCCTGCAGGACATCTCCCTGCGCCGGCTTGGTGGCCTGCCCGGTGGAGGGGCCGGAGCGCTGCACGTCGATGATGACGCACGGGGTCTCGGTCATGACGGCGTAGCCGATGTTCTCCTGCATGAGCGAGAAACCGGGTCCCGAGGTGGCGGTCATCGCTTTCCCCCCGGCCCAGACCGCGCCGATGACCGCTGAGAGGGAGGCCAGCTCATCTTCCATCTGCACGTAGTACCCGTCCACGCGTGGAAGCTCGCGCGACATGACCTCGGCGATCTCGGATGCCGGCGTGATGGGATACCCGGCGAAGAAATCGCAGCCGGCGTAGAGCGCTCCGTACGCGGCCGCTTCATCGCCGAGGAGAAACAGAGTACGGTTCTCGAATTCCTTCAGACGGGACTGCCTCTGAGTCATCACTCGTTGCATATGGTGATCGCGAACTCGGGACAGACGAGCTCACAGAGCCTGCATCCGATGCATTTCTCCTCGTTGACCACTTCTGGGGGGTAATAGCCCCTTCTATTAATGGAGGCGGAGATAGCCAGCACCTCGAGCGGGCAAAAGTCGATGCAGATGTCACACCCTTTGCAGAGTTCCTCGTTGATCTCGATCATCCGCTGGACCTTGGTGTCTTGGAGGTGCATTCTAGCCAGTCCGTCTCGCGATTTGGATAGAAAATCCCCTGCACACCGGCCGCACCGGTGTGGGGCGCGATCGAGCCCCCGGGCTGCACGGCCTCAGACGGACATCGTCCGCGTGTACTCGGCTCCGACCTGACCCTCACGGCACGCAGCGGAGGCCAGGAAGTCGGCGGAGCGTTTCGCCTGAGCCGCCAGAGCCTCGGAGAGCGGCAGAGCGCACGCCTGCTGCATGCACTCGATGATTGCCCCCCTGGCCGTTTCCATGCCGGGAGAGTCCGCAGCCGGGAGGTCCCTGATGTCGGTCGGTACCTCTTTCAGCGTGCCCGCCTCAACGGTCCGCTGCTGCAGACCGTGATCGGCGCCGCTGGCCACCTTCCAGGCCGTCTGTACCGCCTGGTCCAGCGGCCCCGCGTAGTCGACGAGCCAGCCCAACGCGTCGCTCGCCCTGGCCGGTCTCCCGGTCAGCAGCAAGTTGAGCAGCTTGGGCCAGTGATCCGGGTTCGCTTTGCGGAACGGCCAGTGACAGCCCTCCATGCCGGGGACCACCGGCAGCGTGACCTCCGGCCACCCGAGCTGCGCGTCTTCCACGGCGACGAGATAGTGGCAGTGGATGAGCAGCTCCAGCATACCGCCCAGACAGCGTTTGCCGCCCGCGAAGCCGACCGAGACGGCGAACTCGTCGTTGAGGCGGCGGGCGGTTGCGGGCCAGCCGCTCGTGATCCGGTAACCGTCATCGAAGTTCTCCAGCGCCGAGAAGAAGTCGCTCGTATCGGCGCCGATCATCTGCGTCGAGATGTGGAAGTCGCCGCTGACGATCACCTTGTCGATCCCCTCGGACTTGAGCCAGTCGATGGCCCGGTTCAGCTCCCGGTCGACGTCCCAGTTGTAGCTTTCCCGGTTGATCGTGAGCACACCGACTTCGCCGTTGTGCTCGGCGTTTACATAGAGCTGCTGCCAGTCCGGTCCCTCTATCTGCTCGAACACGGCGGGGAACCAGCTCTTCCCCTGCTTCGCTTCGGGGTGTAGCCGCTGATAGGCTTCGACCGTAGCGATCACCGATTCGGGGCCCAGACTTCTTATGACCGCGAGGATGCCGCGCCGGAACTGGGCGCACAGCTCACCGATGGCGTTCAGGTGAGAGAGGTGACCCCGCTTCTCGTGGAGCATCAGGCTGGTCATCTGGAACATCGGGCCGAGGATCCAGGTGCGGAACTCCTCGCTCTGGTCGGCGTCCAGCGACCAGTCGACCAGCGGACGGAAGTGGTTGGGTGGATACCAGGTCTGACCGGTCTCCTTGCGCTCTTCCAGCACCGCGGTCGGGCGGAACAGCTCGCCGTATGTCTCGCTCAGGTGGTGGAGGCACGACCAGGTCAGGAAGTCGGCTCCTTTTGCCCCGATCGCGTCGTGTGCCCTGAAGGGGTTGGGCCCGAGCAGCTTGCGAGTGAACTTGTCCACCTTCCAGAACGGCATGTTGCTCGAGTCGTGGTAGCGCAGGCCGGCCAGCGTCACCCCGCAGAACAGCACGTCTAAGATGAAGGACCAGTTGTCGCTGACGGGGAGCGGGATCAGACCCATCGACCAGAACAGCTGGGTGACGGCGGAAGGCTCGGGCTCGACGATCTCCCAGATCTTGTTGATCTCATGCGGGAAGGCGGGGTGGGCGATGCCGACCCCCAGCTGGGAGCTCGGGAACCCCGAGGTGACCGAGCGGATCTCTATCCCCGGAAAGGCGTCGCGGAACAGCTTGTAATGGGCGCGCTTGATCTCGAGGATCTCGGGGATCGCCTCCAACAGGAAGCGTGGTCGGAGATTCTTCAGTTCGGCCGGCAGGTTCGTGCCGTCGTAGGCCATCCGGGTGATGTTCCCCATGATCCTGTCGGCGCCCTCGCGGCCGAAAGCCTGCACCAGGCCGGGGTACTGCTTGCCGATGCCGTCGGGGGCACTGGGGAAATCGAGCCCTACGACTCGCACGCCGAACGGCTCGAGCCGCGACCCGAGCTGCATCGTCTTTCCCGCCCCGACGATTCCGTTGGCCCCCGAGATGACCATCGAGCCGCGGTCCCCGGCGTCCCCGAATACCTTGTCGACCAGCTCGCCGGTATCGGCGGGGGTCCGTCCGTTTTGGAATATGTCGATGACGTTCCCCAGACCGAGCGTCTGGAGTGTCGGTTCTCTCATTGCCTTGGACATTTTCTATCTCCTTACGAGACCTTGAACAGAGCCGCGATACCGACGTCGCCGGCGGCGCAACCGAATACCAGAACGTGCCCTCCACCCAAGTCCACCGCCTCCTCCAGTGCCTCTATCAGGACCCTGGTCAGCGTCGGGCCCTGGGGATGGCCCCAGACCAGGGGACAGCCGGTGTTGTTCATCTTGCGCCAGTCGTAGTCGAGTAGCTTCGAGAAGATGACGTCGTTCACCGCGAATGGATTGTGGTTCTTGACCACCGCCATGTCGGCCATGGTCAGGCCTGTTCTGTCCAGCAACTTCTGCACGGCGAACGCCGGAGCCTCGGGCATCAGGCTGGGATGGGTCCTGGCCTCCGTCTTCGCGACGAACTGGATGTCGATCTCCGGTCGTGGGCTGAGCTCCTTGGCTTTCTCTTTGGAGGTCACAAGCAGCGTCGACATGCCGTCCGATGCGTGAGTCTGCCCGCCACCGGTGACACAGGTGTCGAGCTCGCGCATAGCCCGCAGTCCACCGAGCGTCAGCCTGCGCACTCCATAGTCGTCATCGACGCGGCCCAGCGGGCGCCCCGCGACGTTCAGCACGTCCAGCGGAACGAGGACCCGGCCCAGGAACCCGGAGTCCTTGGCATCGAAGTACTGCTCGTAGCGAAGGAACGCCACGTCGTCCGTTTCCGCTCTATCGCACTTGTACTTGCGCGCCGTGATCCCCGCAGCGGCGATCATCGCGTTCCCCGTGGCCGGATCGAAGCCGAAGTTGTCCCACACGTCGGCGATCGCCTGCGTGCGCTCGTGGGCCCGGCGCTCCGGGAAAACACCCACCGGCGAATCGCTGGTTCGGTCGAACGTCAGGACGCCGACGGTATCGAATGCACCGGACTGGACCTCGGCGCCGGCCAGCAGAGCCGCCTGCAGGCCCGTGGCACAGGCCTGTTCGACATGGTAGCCCGGGATACGATGCCCCATGCAGCTCGCCACCAGCGGCGCGTTCCAGAACTTCCAGTGCCAGGGGATCGTCGAGCCGATAACCAGATAATCGAGCTCGGTCTTGGGCACCCTTCTCAGCCCAAGGATCCTGTTCATCGACTCGCCGGCGAACTGACCGATGTTCACCTCGGCAAGGGCGGACGTCTGCCAGGCGGGGAAATAGCTGCTTCCCCAGGTTCCATAAGGGATCCTGGCATCGGGGAGCATCTGGCGTGCTTTTTTCATGGGTAACTCCTCTATGACCGCCGGCCAGCAAGTGACCGCGTCGTGCAGGTATGGGGCTGGTTATCGCCTTAGTTTAGCACTACAGAACCGGCTAAACAAACGCAGGGCGCGGTCTGCGGTTCTGAACGTGGGGATCCCGTTCTCCTCAAGCAGCCGGGCCATCGGATCGAACATCGGGCCGCCGTCCACGGCCGCTATCCAGGGCTTGTTCACCTGGTCTTTGAGCCTTACAAGCCGCGTGGCGAACGAGTCATCCCGGTAGACGTTCTCTGCATGGCCTTCACCGGGCGCCAGGGTGTGCAGCGCCGGTGTGAGGGGAACGCATCCGACTATGGCCGCGTCCACGTTGTCATCTTCGATGACCAGGCGGCAGGCCTCTTCAAACGGAGCATCGGGCATGATTGGGGTGACGTCCACGGGGTTGCGGAGGTCGACCACTGCGTCGAGCCGGCACTCGCTCAGCAGTGAGAGGAGTCCGGCCCGAGTTCGCTCTGTCAGGCTCGCCAGTTGGAAGTCGCCCAGGTGGTCGGCCATCGACACACACTCGAACCCTGCGTTGGAGATCGCGCCCAGGCGCCTGCCTTTGACCGGCCTGTCGCCCAGCAGCGCGAACAGCCTGACCATGTCCTCGAAATCGGCTGTCGTCTCGCAGACGACCACACCGGCGTGCCTGGCGAGCTCACGGCTTACCAGGTAATCGCCTGCGATGGCCGCCGTGTGGCTGGCGGACGCGGCGGCACCCGCCGCGCTGCGGCCTGCACGATAATAGATGACCGCCTTGCCCTTCGCGGTGATCTCCCGGGCGGCATCTATGAACCTGGCCCCGTCCAGCCGCTGGAACCCCTCGGCGTAGACGGCAAAGATCGCCAGCTCGTCGTCGTCCTTCAGATACGTCATGAAGTCGCCGATGGTCAGGTCCATCTGGTTACCGATCGAGATGGCGTACTTGGGATCGAGACCCAGTTTGCTGCCCTTGGCGACGTAGAACGCGCCGCTCTGTGAGATGAACGCGATGGGGTAAGCGCCCGTAGACGGGCCTCGCAGCTTGTAGTCGGGTATGAACGTGGTGTCGTAGCCGCCCGGTCGCGAGCGGATCCCCATGGAGTTGCCGCCGTTGATCACGGGTCCGCCCCAATCGCTGCTCCGGGCGCGCTCCAAGGCCGATCGGACGCGCGCGACGATATCCTCGCTTCCCTCTTTCTCCTCCAATCCACCGGGTATGAGGATGATGCTCTCCGCCTTCTCATGCTCGACGACGGCGGTCAGAAGCTCCGGGACCTGTGCCGCGGCTACCGCCAGGATGAGCAGGTCCACGCGGCCCGGCAGCGACTCGAGATCGGGATAACACCGACATCCTTCTATAGTCTCCGATCCCGACTTCACCAGATGGATGCGGGCTCGATCGAACCCTGCGCGGAGGAGATTGTTGAGGATCAGGCGGCCGGGGTTCATGCGCTCAGAGACGCCGACGATCGCCAACGAGTCGGGCTCCAGGAGGTTCTTGACCTTGTGGAGCGGGCGTGGAGCAGGACGTGCCTCGCTGCACGGCTCGCACTTCACGAGGACGTCGAGGGGGAGCAGCCGCCCGCCGACGGCGGCGAGCGGGTTGACCTCGAGCTCGCTCACATACTCGGGCATCGCCTTGCTGGCCAGGCGGGCGAATCTCAGGAAGAAATCGACAAGCTGGCCGAGCTCGAGCCGCGGTGCCTGCTCGCGCAGCGCGCCTGTCGCGAGCTGCGTGACCGCTGCTTCCTCGAGCACCGCGAGGGCGGATCCCGGGTCGAGATCGCAGGCGGAGGCGAGAGCGATCCCCCTCCCGGGCCCCAACGCTTCCGCGAGGAACTCGGCGTGGATCCCGCCGAGTCCGCATGTCACCACCGGCCCGAAGTCGTCCGTCCAGCGGATCCCCAGTAGCAGCTCGCCGCCGGGCGATCGGTCATAAGTGACGTGCTCCACCACCAGGTACCCGCGAACGTCCTTCCCACGGAACCGTTCGTCCATCTGGCGGATGGCGGCGCCCACCGCCTCGTGCGTGCCGGGCAGGGCGGCCACGCCACCCACAGCGCTCTTATGCAGGATGTCCGGGGAGAGCACCTTGAGGACGACCCGATCACCGGGGAAGGCGGCTAGGTCGAGGGAGGATAGGGCATCGGCGTGCGCGACTACCGCGTACTCGGGCGTCGCGATTCCGGTCGCGGCGAGTAGCTCCAGCCCCTCACTCTCGAGCAGCACGTCGCGCCCGTCCGCCCGGGCGCCTTCGACGACCGCTGCTATCCTGTCGATGTCCATGTGATCGGGCGGCGACTACGCGCCGCCGGTCTCGACTTGCCAGACGGTATCGAGCACGGTGCCGTCGACCCACTTGATCACGGCGACCGGCCGGTCGGTGAGCTGCGCCTCTGCCGGCGGCCCGCCCATGATGCGTTCCACCTCCTCCTTGAGTTCCTCGATCGGCCGGATGGGAAGATCCGAACTCTTCACGCTCTCCAATAGGTCGGTGCGACGCGGGTTGATGGCTACACCGCGCTCGGTGACGACTACGTCGATCAGCTCTCCGGGTCCCGTCACTGTGGTGACCTCGTCGACAAGGACCGGGATCCGGTCACGGAAAGAGGGCAGCGCGAGGACCGTGCAGCCGGCGAACAGGCAGTTCTGCCAGCCACCGATCCCGTGTAGCAGCACGCCGTCCGAGTGAGTGTTCACATTGGCGTTGAACTTCACGTCTACTTCGGTCGCGCCCAGCACCACTGCGTCGACCATCGATGCGAAGTTGCCCTTTCCGTGATAGTTGTAGGAAGTGAACGGCGAGGTAGCGATGTGACGGGGATCTGACGCGATCGACTCGACGGCGGCCAAGTCGAATGTCTGGCCGTCGAGGATGTAGTCGGTAAGGCCTTCGCGCAATAGATCGACCAGGTACTGGGTCGAGCCGCCACGGACGAAGCGTGCCTTTACTCCCGCTTCCTTCATGGTCTCTTTGAGGAACTGCACGAAGGCCAGCGCTATACCACCGGCGCCCGCCTGAAAGGAGAAGCCCTCCCTCATGATGCCTGTATCGCGCAGGAAGCGGGCAACGTACTCGGCGATCATCAGGCGGTCGGGGCTCTTGGTGATCTCGGTGGTGCCCGAGACGATCTTCGCCGGGTCGCCGATCGAGTCGACTTCCACGACGTAGTCGACGTTGTTCCCCTGGATTTGCCACGGGATACAGGGGAAGGGGACCAGGTTGTCGGTAACGACGATCACGTGATCCGCGTAGATCGAATCGGCGAGCGCGAATCCGAGAGAGCCGCAGGCGGAGGGGCCGTGCGAGCCGTCGGCGTTGCCGAACGGGTCCGCCGCGGGCGCCGCGATCACCGCGATATCGATCGGCACCTCGCCGTCCTGGATCGCCTGCCAGCGGCCACCGTGTGAGCGCAGCACGCCCATGCCCCGCATCTTGCCGTGCGAGCAGTACTCGCCCAGCGGGCCGTTCATGCTCCCTTCGATGTGGTGAACCACGCGGCGCTCCATCAGGTCGATCACCGGCGCGTGGCAGGGGAACGAGGCGCTGGGGAACCACATGAGGTCCCGGACTCCAAGCTCGGCGGCGGTGTTCAAGGCCATAAGAGCCACCGCATCGCCGTTCCGCAGGTGATGGTGCGTGGAGATCGTCATCCCGTCGCGCAGACCGCACTTCTTCAGCGCCGTCTTGAGGTCGGATACTCGCTTGTCGCCGTCTGCCGGATAGTCGCGGCACGACCGGATCGGCGGCGCCCGCTTCTTTCCCTTGGGCTCGTAGCCGCCGACGCCCGCGAAGGGAACCTGCTCTTGTTTGTTGACCGCCGTGGGCACGCGCCGTCCCACCGCGTTGACCACGAAGTCGGTACCACTGCCACGCCGGCTCACGATTCCTCCTCTGCGATCAGACCCATGCGCCGCGCGTTCTTGACGAGACGTTGCGCCCGCAGCACCACGGGCGGATCGATCATCTTGGTGCCCAGCCGCACGACGCCGAGTCCCGCGGCCTGAGCTTCATCGAAAGCGGACACAATCCTCAACGCTTTCTCGATCTCCTCGCTGGAAGGCGCGAAAGCGTCGTGGATCGGCTGGATCTGGCGCGGGTGGATGCAGCCCATCCCTTCGAAGCCCAGTGCCCGGGAGCGGCGAGCCCATGCCGTAAGGCCCTCTGTGTCGCCCACATCGCCGTAGACCGAGTCGATGGCCTGGATGCCGGCGCCGCGCGCCGCGTTGACGAGGCGCGTGCGCGCGTAGAGCGACTCGTCGCCCTCCTTCGTCTTCACCACTCCCAGGTCGGCGGTGTAGTCTTCTAAACCTATGGTCAGCGCCACCACGGTCTCCGCGGCCCTGGCGACGGCGAACGCGTTCTCGATTCCCAACGCCGACTCGAGGATCGGCATGAGCCAGATCGGGTGGCCGTCGCCGTCCTTGGCACGGACCCCGCGGATCCGTTCGTCCACCTCCTCGACCTGCCCGGCCTCCTCGACCTTGGGTATGAGGATCAGGTCCGGGCCTTCCGGGACTATGGCCTTCAGGTCCTCGAAGCCCAGCGGCAGCTGATTGATGCGGACCATTCGCTCGGCCCCCGCAAAATCGACCGAACGGAGCGCGTTGCGCACGATCAGACGAGCGGTGTCCTTCTCATCGGGGTGGACCGAGTCCTCAAGGTCGAGGATGATCCCGTCCGGATGGTGAAGCCCCGCGTTAATCATCAGCTTGGGCTGATTGCCCGGAAGATAGAGGCGCGAGCGTCGCAGTCGGTCGCGCTTGGTCGGCCCTTGCCGAGCTACCATCCGCTCGGGCCGCGCGTCGCCCTTGCCTTTGGCGCCAGCCCTACGCGCTGCGGCCTCTACGCGGGCGGCTATAGTGAACGGGAGGCCTCCTTTATCATCGATCGCCACACGGGCGTGCTCGACGCCTAGCGCAGCCAGCACAGCTTGCGCGGTATCACGGATCGAATCGCCGTAGAGCGAAGCGACCTTCGATTCGAGCTCGATCCGCACGCCGCCCTTGTCGGCCAGCTCGATCTCCACGCGCAGGTCGGAGCGTACGTCGTCTCCCGTCGGGCCTGCCGCGCCGTGTCCAGCGCCCCCTGACATCATCGGGTCCTCCTCAGTCCAGGCGAGCTATGATCGCATCGGTGATCTGCGTGGTCGATGCTGCGCCCTTGGAGATCGCCTCGGGGCCACCGGGGATCCGCAGCATGTCGTAGGTGCGGACCGCCCCTTCTTCGACCACCGCCGCGATGGCGTTGCGAATCGCTACTGCCTTGCCGGTATCGCCGATGTGGTCGAGCATCATGGCGGCACTCAAGATCATGGCGATCGGGTTCACGATCGGCGGGTCGAGCCGCTCGTATTTCGGCGCCGAGCCGTGAGTCGGCTCGAAGACAGCGACCTCGTCACCGATGTTGGCCGAGCAGGCGAAGCCGAGGCCGCCCACCAGGCCGGCAAACGCGTCGGACACTATGTCGCCGAACATGTTACCGGCGACGATCACCGAGTAGTCTTCCGGGTTCTTGGTCAGCCACATCATCTGCGCGTCGATGTTGGTAGACCAGAGCTGGATGTCGGCATAGTCGGCGTGCACCTCCTTGGCCACCTCTTCCATCATTCCGGATGTCTCGCGCAGTACGTTCGGCTTCTCGCATATCGTCACCGACGGGTAGCCGTGCTTCTTGGCGTAGCGGAACGCCGCCTCGACGATCCGCCGGCAGGCAGCTCGCGTGAAGACGCGCGTCGATATCGCGATATCGGCGCTCGCTACACTCTCGAACGCCTTGAACTTGGGGTGCGTCGCCAACGCCGCTCGCACCTCGGCGGGTGGGTCGGTCCACTCGATCCCGGCGTACAGCCCCTCGGTATTCTGGCGGAATATCACCGCGTCGACCTTCGGCTCCTCGATGCCCCCGCCGGGAGTCTGGCGAACGAAGTTGAGCGGGTTGCCCGGGAACGAGCGGCACGGCCTGATACACACATCCAGGTTGAACTTCTGCCGCAGCCCGACGATCGGGCTGTAGTACACGTACCCCTTGTCCTGAAGCTCCGGGCGCAGCTCCTTGGCCGCCTCTTTCTTCGGTTTCGATGTGATCGCTCCAAAGAGCCCGAGCGTGTGCTGCTTAAGCAGATCGAGGGTCGCCTGCGGTAGCGGATTGCCATCGCTTACCCAGCGCTCCCAACCAATGTCGGCATGTACGTACTCTGCGTCGAAGCCGACCGCCTGCAGCACCCTGATCGCCTCGGGCAGTACGACTTTCCCTATACCGTCGCCGGGCATGGTGACTACTGTCTGTTGGGCCATGTTCATGCTCTGCGTCTCTCGGTTCTTCGCTCTAGTTCGTCAATCGCTCGGGACCGGGTCAGTGGTCGGTAGCCAGTAGTCAGTGAATTCTCAATCACCGCCTACCGACCACTGACTACCGACTACCGGTTTCCCAGCCCCAGCCTCTCCCTCACCAAGTTCTCGATCCCTCCCGCGACGACCAGTGACTGTGGAACGCTGCCCAGCGGCGCGAAGCGGAACTGCTCGCCGCGCAAGAGCACGCTGCCGCTCGAGAAATCGATCTCCAAGAGATCGCCGGGAACGATCGTCAGGTCGCCGGCGGCGATCGCGTCGGCGTGATGGCCCCTCAGGCGCTCGACCAGGTTGGGGCATTCGATGCACACGAAGCCGTTGTTGAACGCGTTGCGCAGATAGGTCTGCGAGAAACTGCCGGCGATGACGAGTGGGATGCCTGCGGCCTGCAGCGCAGTGGCGGCCTGCTCGCGGCTCGAGCCGGTCCCGAAGTTGTAGCCGCCGACCAGAACGTCGCCCGGCTGTACCTTACTGCGGAAGGCGGGGTCGTAGTTTTCCATCACGACCTGGGCCATCTCCTCCCGACTCAGGTCCTTGTACGTATAGTCCTTACCGTAGATGCCGTCGGTGTTCAGGTTGTCCTGAGGGAGCAGGACCAGGCGGCCGGCGATCGCCTCGGGGAAGCCTGGCTGGATCGCGACGGTCTCTGGCTCCGGTTCCACTCCGGCCGTCAGAGGTTCGAAACCCTTCGCGGGCAGGCGGCCGTCCGAGGGGCGCGGGCCGGTGATGTGGCCAGCGACGGCGGACGCCGCCACTACCTCAGGGCTGGCCAGGTAGGCTTGCGCCTCCCGAGAGCCCATGCGGCCTTTGAAGTTACGATTGGTGGCCGAGATCCCGACCTCACCGGGCTCGAGCAGCCCGACGCCCAAACCGATACACGGCCCGCAGCCGGGGGGTAGAGGATGTGCTCCGGCCTCGAGCAATGCGCCCCAGGCGCCGCTCGCCTCTGCGTCTTTTTGTACTTCGGAGCTGGCGGCGGCGACGTAGAACTCGACCCCCTCCGCGACTTGTTTCCCGCGTACAACCGCAGCCGCCGCTTCCAGGTCCTCCAGGCGGCTGTTCACGCAGGAGATCAGGTAGGCCTTCTGGATGGCGACTTTGTCCCGCTCGATGTCTGCGACGGAGCGCATGACCTGAACGGTGTCGGGTCCCGAGACGTGAGGGCTCACATCGCCGAGGTCGAGCTCGATCCGGGCAGCGTAGACGGCGTCGGGGTCGGGGCGCGGCGGTGCGCTCGCCCAGGCGGCAAGGTCATCATCTCTGAAGCGCTCGACCCCGGCTGCCGCGAGTAGCTCCTTCCGCTTGCGGAGATAGCCGAGGGTGACGTCGTCCACGGGGAACCAGCCGACCAGGGCCCCCCACTCGGTGGTCATGTTGGCGATGGCCATGCGCTCGTCCATACTCAGCCCCGCCACGCCCGGGCCGCCGAACTCCACGGCCGCGTTCAGCACCTCCCCCTGATTATAAAGGCCGCAGAGCGTGACGATCACATCTTTGCCGGAGGCGCCGTCGCGGAGCTTGCCGTTCAGGGCCACATGAACGGTTCGCGGTATCTGCCACCAGAATTCGCCGGAACACCAGATCGCCGCCGCGTCGGTCCGGACCACGGGCGTGCCCAAGGCGCCCAACGCGCCGTACATATTGGAGTGCGAGTCGGACGCCACGACGAGCGAGCCGGGGACCACGTAACCCTGGGCCACCATGATCTGGTGGCCGATCCCGGTCCCGGCTGGATAGAAGTCGACGCCTTGCTCGCCTGCGAACGCTTCGATCTCTCGATACTTGGTCAGGTTGGCGTCGGACGTGTTCTGGATGTCGTGGTCCAGAGTGAAGACAGGCTGCGTCGAGTCGTGGATCTTCGACGCACCGATCGCCTTGAACTTCTTCATCACGGCCGCGGTGTTGTCGTGGGTCATGACGTGGCGCGGCCGTAGCGAGACCACGTCTCCCGCGCGGAGCGGGCGGTCGGGGCCTTCGGCGAGGTGCTCTTGGGCGATCTTCTCTACAACTGTCTGGGCCATGCTGCGTTTACCTCTCCGGCTCTGTTGCGGAAGTGATCAGTTATCGATTATCAGTGATCAGTACTTGGCCGCGACACGATTCCACTGATCACCGATCACTGATCACCGACCACCGACCACCGACCACCAATCACCGCACGTCCGCCTTACACATATCCATCAACTCCGACACCGAGTTGAGCTTCTCCAGGTTCCAGACTGCATGCTTGAGTCGCGCCCGGGCGTCGTCGGAGAGCACTGGGATCGCCAGTGCGTCGAACTTCTCCTCGATCTCTGCGTCGCTGAGCGGGTTGCGCGGATCGCCCTTCGGGTAGTCTAGCTGTTCGGTCAACTCCTGGCCGTCGGTCGTGGTAATGGTGACTATGACCCGCTGCAGCTCGGGGAACACCGCCTCGATGTCCGGGTCGGCCGTGACCTCTACCTTCTCGAGCTGCCCGCGGATCCGCGGATCCATGATCTTCTCCGCCTCGAACTGCGCCGGCGTGACCTGCCGGTCGACGATCGCTGCCGCGATGACGTAGGGTAGGCTGTGGTCGGCGGTCTCCTTCGTGCGGGGATCGTATTTCGAGGGATCGGCGAGAATGTCAGCCGCCCGGGCCAACGAGCGGATATGGACCTTCTCGATCTGCTCCGGCTGTAAATCGTTCTGTTGCAAGAGCTTGAGCACCGCGGAGATCGGCGCGTGGGTGAGCGCCTCGGTGGGGAAAGCCTTCATCCCACAGCGCTCGATTCGCCAGGAATCGCCGAGACCGTCCCTCAGTACCTCGAGCTTCCATTCCGGGCCCATGCACTGGACGAGCCCTTCCTTGCCGTCGATCACGTGTTCGGGGCCCGTGTACCCCTTCTCGGCGAGCAGGGCGCCCATCACGCCGGCCTGGGTCGCCATCGGATCGACGGTGTTCTTCATCATCGTGAGCTTGCCGGCGGTCACCGCACCGAGCGTGGCGTGGTGTGAGGCCGAGATGCCTATGGCGTGCTGGATCTTCTCCCAAGAGAGGCGTAGCGCCCGCCCGGCGACGATCGGAGAGACGAAGGCGGTGAGTGTCCCGTGATGCCAACCCCGCTCCCTGATGCCGGGGAAGGCCGCTTCGCAGAACCGCATCTCGAACTCATGTCCGAGCACGATCCCGACGATGAGCTCCTTGCCGCCGGTTCCCTGGCGTTCGCAGCAGGCTATCGCCGCGGGGATGATGTCTGAGGGATGCGACGGGTCCTGCTGCCAGTAGATGTCGTTGTAGTCCATCACGCGCACCATCAGCGCGTTGGCGAGTGAGGCGGAGACCACGTCGGTCTTCTTGCCGCTCCCCAGAATCGTTGCCGGCCCGGCCCCGGCGATCTCGTCCAGCACCTCCAACGCGTGCAGCGCGTCCTCTTGCCTATAGCCGCCAAGCGCGCAGCCCAATGAGTCGAGCAGGTACCGCTTCGCCTCGTGGATGGCGCGATCGCCGATCTGCTTGTACTCCAGATCGGCGGCCCAGCGAGACATGTGGGCGGTGATCGTCTCGGACATTGCTGTCTCCTGATCCTAGGTGAGCGGTGAGTAGTGATCACTGATTACTGATTACTGATTTCCCCATCCGCTACAGGTTCTTGAACGGCAAGAACGACATGAAGTCCGCATGATGCACGATGTACGCTTCCGTGCTCCTCTTCACCAGATCGCCCTCGGCGGCGTGCGTTGCGATGATGTGGGAGACCTCATCGGGAACGCCGCACGCCATGGCGAGGCCGACCCCGGTGAAGGGGTGGCGCAACGACTTGCCCCGATCGCTCTGCCGCACCTCGCCGCCGACTTTCTCGTACTCCAGGAGCTTGCCGACGTCGGCCAGGATGGCCCCGGCGATAACCGTGTCAAGGTCGATTTTCAGTGCCTTGCCGAGATACTCCTGCATCGACTCGGCTGCTTTGCGCGCAATATGCACGACGCACCGCTTGTGCTCCATGAATGTGGCCGGGCAGTTGGGCACCAGAAGCGTGAACGGGATCTCGTTCAGGTCGCCCGGCTCCAGCGGGCTCAACTCGAAGGCGCGGACCCAGGTCTGGGTGACCTGCGATCTCAGCTGCGGATCCTTTATCCACTCGAGCTCTGGCCAGAGCTCTTCTACCGCTCTCCGCATCTCGATTCCCTCCCAGGGGTTCGGCGGTTTAGCTTGCAGGAAACATGCAGCAACTGCCGTCGAACGGCGCTGTTAGCGCTGATTTGGCCGGACCGACAATCTAGGGGTTCTCCCAGCGGGGGGATAGAGATCCGGGGGGCGGCTGCCGCCAACTTGGCATGCTGTATGCCACGTACACCCTAGGGGATCCCCGGTCAAGATCTCACGGAGCCTCGAACGACTGAAACGATACCCTCTGTTGCTGGCCAGGAGCCGCTGGGCCGCGGCCCGCTTGGGAAGCAGAGGCATCAAGCCCCATTCTGGGCAGACGCGCCCGGCCGGGTCGGGGCTGCATGGCCGCCTCAGAGGTGAGTCTGAACAGGGAGGGTGGGAGCGTTGATCTCGAAGACAGCGGAGTACGCGCTGCGCGCGGTCGTCCACATTGTGCGGGAGGGGAAAGGAGCCGCGATGAGGGCGAACGAGATCGCGGAAGAGCTCGACGTCCCGGCCAACTATTTGTCCAAGACTCTCCACCAGTTGGCCCGGGCCGGGGTACTCAGCTCCGAGCGGGGTCCCAGGGGCGGTTTCCGCCTCGCCAGGTCGCCGGAGGATCTCTCGCTCGCCGATGTGCTTGAGCCGCTCGACGCCACCTGGCTCGAGTCAGGGTGCCTCTTGGGGCTGCCCCGCTGCTCGGACGAGGCCGCTTGCCCGTTGCACGAGCGCTGGAAGCAGGTGAGGGAGCCGGTCTGCCAGTTCTTCCGGGAGACGACGCTCGCATGCCTGCTGGCTGAGGCGCCCGCCGTCGCGCGGCGCTCGCGCGGCGAGTAGCGGTAGAGAGGCGGCTGGGCCAACATAGCTCAGATCACAACTTATGCATCCTTCGTCTGTCGCCGCAGTCCCGAGCGGAGCCGCAGCGGCGTTCTTGTATTCTGGGCCGAGCAGGCAGCCACGAGAGGCCCTGTAGTCGTTCGCCCTTCCTGTTGTTGACAAGCGCCGAGTTCCGGATAGAATGGCGTGAATTCCATCCTTTATATCGAGCGGCCTTTTTCACTGATCCTTACTCTAGCACGCGGAGGGATGTGTGAGCGACGAGCACCTCGAGACGTCGTCCGAGCAATCGTCTCGCGTCGGCGGGCACCCGAAGGGGACCCTGGCGATCGTGGGGGTCTACGGCCTGCTGTTCGCGCTGGGCTGGCTGATCCTCTACTTCTTCGTCTTCGTCCCGCGCGGGGCGCTAACCCAGTGAGGCGGAGATGAACGTCGATTTCTACGAGAAGATCTGGATGTGGGCCGCTCTTGGGATCATCGTCGTGTTCCTGGCGTCGATCGGCTTCACGACATTCGGCATGGCGGTTCAGCCGCCCAGCCATGTGGAGATGATCGACCCGGAGACGGTCCGAACGGACCCGGAGTTCAGCCAGCCGGGCGTTACCGTTCACGAGGACGGCAGCGCGACCGTGGTGGTTCAGGCGATGCTATTCGCGTTCCTACCGAACGAGATCCACGTGCCGCGGGGGCAGCCGGTGACCTTCCGGCTCACGAGCCCGGATGTGATACACGGTTTCCAGATCGTTGGGACGAACGGCAACACCATGGTCGTGCCGGGCTACGTTAGTCAGTTCACTACGACGTTCAGCCGAGCGGGTGAGTACCTGATCGTCTGCAACGAGTACTGCGGCTTGGGTCACCACAACATGTCTGCCAAGCTCATCGTCGAGGACATGGCTAGCGGAACGGGAGGTGCGAGGTGATCGAATCCAGACGACTCGCGCTGGCGAATATCTGGGTGGCGATCTCGGCCTTCGGCGTCGCTGCAGCGATGGCGTTGATGCAGGCCCTCTCACGCGCCGACCTCGACCTGCCGTGGCGATCCGAGAGGATGTACTACCTCTCGGTCACGGCGCACGGGGTCCTCATGGCGATCGTCTTCACCACGTTCTTCATCATGGGGCTCGGCTATGTGGTGACCGAGAAGTCGCTGAGGCGGCCGATCACGATGAAGAAGATCGCCTGGGGCTCGTTCTGGGTGGCGATGATCGGGACCCTCATGGTGGCTTGGGCCATCCTGTGGGGTAAGGCGAGCGTTCTTTACACCTTCTATCCGCCGCTCAAGGCCCACCCCCTGTTCTACATCGGCGCGGCGTTGCTGGTGATCGGGTCCTGGGGCTGGTGCTGGGTAATAGTCGATACGTACCTGAGATGGAAGCGCGAGAACGCAGGGGCTCGTACGCCGCTGCCGGTCCACGGCTACCTGGCGACCATCATCGTGTGGATCCTGGCGACGATCGGCGTCGCCGCCGAGGTCCTCCTCATGCTGATCCCGTGGTCGATGGGGATCACCGAGAAGGTCGACCCGATCATGGCGCGGATCCTCTTCTGGTGGTTTGGGCACCCGCTCGTCTACTTCTGGCTGCTACCGGCTTACGTGGTCTGGTACACGATGGCCCCGAAGGTTGCCGGCGGTAAGCTATTCAGCGACCCGCTGGCGCGGCTCGTGTTCGTGCTGTTCATCCTGCTCTCGACCCCCGTCGGGTTCCACCATCAGTTCATGGATCCCGGGGTCGAGGCGGGCTGGAAGCTCTTCCATACGTTCAACACGATGTGGATCCTATTCCCGAGCTTCATCACCGCGTTCACGGTGATCGCCTCGTTCGAGGTGGCGGGCCGCCTCAAAGGGGCGACCGGGTGGTTCGACTGGCTGGAGGAGCTGCCTTGGGGTAACCCCACCTTCTCGAGTGTCGCGCTGGCGATGATCATGTTCGCCGTCGGTGGGTTCGGCGGTGCGATCAACGCCTCGTTCGGCATGAACGCCATGATCCACAACACGGCATGGGTGCAGGGACACTTCCACATGACGGTGGGGACTGCGGTCGCCCTCACCTTCATGGGCATCTCCTATTACCTGCTGCCGAAACTGTTGGGCCGCGAACTCGAGCTGTCGCTACTGGCGCGGATCCAGCCTTACCTCTGGTTCGCAGGGATGCTGCTGTTCGCCGTAGCTAACCATCTGACCGGCCTGGCCGGCATGCCGCGTCGCATCTACCAGTTCGAGTACGCGGGGAGCCAGATCGCCGATCAGTGGATCTCCGGCACCGGGATCTCCGCGCTGGGCGGCGTCTTACTGTTCGTCAGCGCCGCCTGCTTCGTGGCCGTGATGTTTGCCACCGGCCTGGCGGGCAAGAAGCAGGAGCAGCCGGCCATCGAGTTTGCCGAGCCGCTCGAGGAGCCGGGCGACAAGGTCCGGATTCTGGATCGCATGGGCCTGTGGGTGGCTCTGGCCGCCGTGCTCATCGTCGCCGCTTACGCGGTCCCGATAATCCAGCATCTCAGCGCCGAGACGTTCGGCTCGCGCGGGTTCTCGCCTTTCTAGAGTCGCGCGGCCAGGTGGATATGGGACGAGAGCAGGCCCGGCTGTTTGCCGGGCCTGCTTCGTGGCAACCCTATAAAGGAACCTGCTAGCGCGAGAGGTGCGCCTTGCCTTGGGCGGGCCAGATGAGGACGGGCCGCGCCGACTCTTGGATCAGCGGCTTAACGACCGGAACTGCGCTTTCGCCTGCGGCCTCTGAATCCTCTTGGGCGAGTATCGTCAATAGCGTCGCCCCCCACTCCTCGGCATGCTGGAGAAGTGTGGTGGCCACGTCACCCTTTTCCTTTACGATCTCGAGGTCCACCCCACCACATTCCTCTGGAGCCCCGTCCTCGGAGCCCGTGGACACCCTAACGGCGCGCAACCGCCCAGAGCTGAACCACTCCTGGAGCTCGCAGACGGCACCCTCCAGCGTGTCGGGTGCCTTGATCGCAACGAGTATCTGGTCGCACAGCGCCCCTCCGATGTACTCCTCCGGGATGTAGAGAATCGGGATCCCCAGGCTGCGCAGCGGAGACGAGACGCGCTCAAAGTCCCATTCGGTCCCGTTGGGCACGCCAGAGATGACTACGATATCCACGGCACGCACTCGGGCTAGCTCGTAGATCCACTTCACAGGGTCGCCACGCTTGAGCGCCAGCTCCACCTTCGGCAGCGCCGCCTCGAAGTGGCGCACCCAATTCGCCAGCCCCGGCATCGGCTCCGCCGGCCCCGGCTGCGCCGACACCAGGTGGAGGACCGTGGCCTCCGCTAGACCGAGCGCGCGCAGGTCGGGAAGGACCCGGAGATATTGCTCGCCCGCCTCTGCGCTGGTCAGTACGAATATCGCTCGCGTCATCACCTGAAGGGTCTTTCAACTGCTGGGTCGGTCGCCGCGTGGTTTTCGACTCCCATCGCGTCCAGACGGACATCCTATGGATGAATCGTGCCAGTCGGCCGGGTAACCTAAGTAGCTATATTACAACGTGTTACAGGATCAGCCCGCGAACACGCACCGTGGTAGGCAGGGGACATCCTGCCCCGACATGTCGGGCGGATGCACGGTTCTGCCCCAGCCGCGCAGCTCAGGCTTGGCTGCCGCCCCGGGTCGTCGTGGGTGGCTTGGAGGGTAACGAGAGTCTGAAACAGGCGCCGGGAGAATCACCTTCCACGTGAGTGAGCTCGCCGCCCAGCAGTCGGGCGAGTTCGCGGGAGATGGCGAGGCCCAAACCGGCGCCGCTCTGTGGTACTTTGAAGGTTCCGGCTCGGTAGGCTTCGAAGACTCGATCACTAACCGCCGGGTCGACCCCGGGCCCTGTATCGCGCACCGTGATATTCCAGCCATTCTCGCTCGGTGCCAGCTCCAGGTCGACGTGGCCGCCGCTCTTTGTGAACTTCAGGGCGTTCGACAGCAGGTTGAGCAGGATCTGGCGCACACGCGTGCCGTCGGTCTGTACGATCGAGCGCTCGTCGAGTCCCGAGACTCGGAGTTCGACTTCCTGCCTCTCGGCGGTGGGGCGTACGGTGGCGGCTACTTCGCGGATCAAGGCCCGCAGGTCGGCGCCGCGGAAGTCGAGCTCGAGTTGCCGGGCTTCTATGCGGCTGAGATCGAGGAGGTCGACCACGAGCCGGTGAAGCTGCTGGGCGCCCTCGGAGGCATAGGTGGCGCCCTCCCGAAGGCGGCCGTCGGCGTCGCCGGTCAGCTTGCGCAGTCGGTCGGTCCAGCCGACGACGCCAGCGGCGGCGTTCTTGATCTCGTGGTTAACGATCGTGAGGAACTGGCTGCGCTGTTCGGCCAGGTGAGCGTTCTCCACCGCTACGGCGGCCTGGGCGGCGAGCAGCTCGGCCAGCTCCTCGTCCTCGGCGCTGAACTCGTCGGCCCCGATCTTCTCGGTCAAGTAGAGGTTTCCGAATACCCGGTTGCCGATGCGGATGGGGACGCCGAGCAGCGAGCGCATGTTGGGGTGCCCCTCGGGGAAACCCGTGAACTCCTGATGCTCGCGCAAGTCTCGCAGGCGGATCGTCTGTGCATCTCTCAGCATGATCCCCAACGTGCCGCCGCCGGTTGGCCACCGCCCGATCCGAATGACCGTCTCCGAGTCGACCGCCGAGTGGAGGAATCGTGACAGCGATTTGCCGGAGCTGTCGAGAACACCGAGCGCGGCGAAGCGCGCTTTGATGACCTCGCGGGCCGAGTCGACGAGCGTCTGCAGGACCTGGTCGAGTGACAGCCGGCTGTTCAGCGCCATCCCGGCCCGGATCAGCGCCTGTAGCCGGCGCATGTTGTCGTCCTGAGCGGCACGCAGCACGGTGAGCTCGGCGAGGCGCTTCTGCTCGGTCTCGAAGATATGAGCGTTGTGCAGGGCGACCGCTGCCTGGGCGGCCAGCGCCTCCAGAATCTCCGCGTCCGAGTCGTTGAAGTCCCTGTGCTCGGCGGAGTTGAAGGCGAAGATCGTACCCAGCGGCTGGTTGCCGTAGTAGAGCGGTGAGATGACTTCCTGCCGCGCGCCGAGCTTGGCAGCCATCACATGGTCGGCACGCTCGTCGGCCATCACGTCGTTAATGATGAGCGTGCGACGCTCGGTTATCGCTATGCCGTTGAGGCTCCCCTCCATAGAGAGGAACTCGCCGAGCCCGATGCTGGCGTCGGGGCTCGTGGCCACGACCTTGAGGCAGGCGGTCGCGCTGGGCGCGCAGTCCTCGACCTGTTCGGTCATCACCGCCGACTCGGCATCGAGCAGTTCGGCGGCGTGCGAGCAGATCTGTGCGAGGATCTCTTCGTGCGCGAGCGAGGCACTGACAGTGCGGCTGACCTGGACTAAGGCGCGGAGTCTATCCTCGTGCGGGCGAGCAGTGTTCTTCATTCGGCGCCACGGGCACCCTCGTTCTCGTACCTCTTGAGCTTGCGGTAGAGAGTCCGCCGATCGATGCCGAGGATCTCGGCCGCCTCGGTCTTCTTCCACCGCACGCTCTCCAGTACCCGGAAGATATACTCCCGCTCCAGATCTTCAAATGTCCAGCGCTGTTTCTGCGCCTGGTCGAGGATGCTCGCGCCCTCGTCCTTCTCCTCGGCGTCCGACGGCAGGTCGAAGCCGATCGTCGCGCTTCCGCCGCTGGCGTGCAGGACCACGGCACGCTCGATGAAGTTCTCCAGCTCGCGGACGTTCCCGCGCCAGTAGTAGCCCATCATGCGATCGAGGGTCCGCGCCGGCAGCTTGGGCGGGTCGATGGTGTACAGCTCGGAGTACTTCTGTAGGAAGTAGTTAGAGAGGAGCGGTATGTCCTCTTGTCGCTCCCGCAGTGGCGGCACGTCGATCGGGAAGACGTTGAGCCGGTAGTACAGGTCTTCCCGGTAGTAACCTTCTGCCACCCGTTTCTTCAGGTCGAGGTTCGTCGCTGCGATCAACCGGATGTTGACCGGGATCGGCTGACGGCCGCCCACCCGCATGATCACGTACTCCTGCAGCACACGCAGCAACTTAGGCTGCAGCGACATCGACATGGTGCTGATCTCGTCCAGGAAGACCGTACCTCCGGAGGCTTCCTCGAACAGCCCCTTCTTGTTCTGGATCGCCCCGGTAAAGGCCCCCTTCATGTGGCCGAACAGCTCAGACTCCAGGAGGTTCTCGGGGATGGCGGCGCAGTTGATCGGCATGAACGGCTTGTTCACCCGGTTGCTCGCCGCGTGTATGGCACGCGCCACCAACTCTTTCCCCGTGCCGGTCTCGCCGGTGACCAGCACCGTGGCGCGGCTCGGCGCCACGCGTGCGATCAGGTCGATTACCCGCTGGATCGCAGGGCTCTTGCCGACGATCTGCACCTCACCGCCGATATGGCGTGCTTTCTGGCGCAGGCGGGCCACCTCGCGCCGCAGGTCCTGCTCCTCGAGGGCGCGGGTGATTGTCAGCAGCAGTTCCTCCGTGCGGAAGGGCTTGTTTATGTAGTCGAAGGCACCCTGCTTCATCGCCTCCACTGCGGTGTCCACGGTGCCGAACGCGGTCATCATCACGACCTGAGAATCCGGTTGACGGGCCGGGGCGAGGCGCAGGACCTCCATGCCGTCCATGCCGGGGAGGTTTATGTCGAGCAGGATGATGTCGAATACATCCTGCTCCATGGCGCGCAATCCCGCTTCGCCGGTCTCGGCGGCCTCGACCTGATAGGCCTGATCGCTCAGCACGTCGATCAGAAGCTGGCGCAGGACCTCATCGTCCTCTATGACCAGGACCTTGGCGGTCATCTCGAGAGTGCCCGCTTCGTCATGCATCGGATTCCACCGGTAGAAGTATCGTGAAGGTCGCGCCGCTCCCCAGCTCGGAACCAGCCTCTATAGTGCCGCCGTGGGCGTGCACGATCTGCTTCGCCAGCGCCAGACCCAGTCCCGATCCCCCGGAGCGGGAGAAGAACGGAGCGAAGATGTAGTTCAGGTCGGCTGGGTGGATCCCGGGCCCGTCATCGCTGAGCTCGATCTTGATCGCCTGGCGAAGCGGCCGCCCCACCCTGGGGAAGCCGCCGGCCAGCTCTGCCCCGATCCGCACCGTGCCTCCGCCCGACGACTCCAGCGCCCGCTGCGCGTTGAGCAGCAGGTTCAGGAACACCTGCTGTAGTTGCCCGGCATCGGCCAGGATCGGCGGGAGCGGCTCCTCGCAACTCACCCTGACCTTGACCCCGGCGCGGGTCAGCGACGCCTCCAACAACTCCACGACCCTGTCGATGACCTCGCAGAGCTCGACCGCCGACAGGCGGAGTTCACCCGGCTTCGCCAGCTCCACCAGGCCGTGGGTGAGCCGCGCGATGCGGCTCAGCTGCTGCGCGGCGGTCTCGAGCTGTTTCTCCGCCTCTCCGTCTCCCAGCCCCGACTTCCGCAGGTTCTCCACGACGATACCGATCGTCGTGAGCGGCGCGCCGATCTCCTGGGCGACGCTCGCCGCCAGTTGGCCCAGCGTCACCATCTTCTCCGACTCGATCACCTGCCGTTCGACCTGGCGCCGATACGACAGGTCACGAACGATTGTCGAGCTTGCCAGGCTGTTCGCCGAGCCGTTCCGCGCCACCGTGCTGGTCAGACTCACCTCCACCTCGTGCCCGTCTTTCGTCAGCCGCCGTGTCTGGTAGTCGCGGACCGAGCCCAGCTCCCGCAGCGCCTTGCGCAACCGCTCCGGCTCGCGCTGCTCGATCAGGTCGGGAGGGATCAGCCGCGTCACCGGCTCACCGATCATCTCCTCGGAGGTAAACCCGAAGATCTCTTCCGCTCCCCGATTCCACGCTATGATCCGCTCCTCGCCATCTACTGCCCAAATCGCGTCAGCCGAGTCTGCCACCAGCTCCGGCCAGCCTGCCTGCTGCCCCGAAGATGGAATGCAGTAGACCGCCGTCATTCCGTCCGAGGCCGGCGTCACCCGGACATCCCAGAACGAACTCCCGATTCGTACCGACGGCAGCGAGGCCGGGGCGACCTCTCCCCGCGGCGGGCCCAGTAGCGCCCGCAGCCCTTCGTCCAGCTCGCTGCCCAGGGTCTCCCCCAGGGCCTGGCCCCTGACGCGCTCCCCCGCCACACCGAAGGCCGTCTCACACGCCCGGTTCAGATACACGACCAGACCCCGCCGATCAACGAAGAAGATCGGATCGGGCAGCCCGTCCAGGATCGTCATTTCCAGCGCTAGCATTTCCCCTGCTGGCTACGGCCAGATTGGTTTCTTCACCCCTATTGAAGGTTCCGTGCCGCAGGGGAGCCGCCCCAAGCGCCGGAGTCGCGATCGGTCTAAGTGGTTGCAGTTATATCGCTTATCGACCCAACACCCGCACCTACCGCAGCGCTCCGCCGGGATCCTACCCGCTTCCGACCTCCGATGATGGGACAAACTGCCACACACATATATTCTCTTATTCTCCGGACCGCGCAAGGGCATTCGCGCGATCGCGGATGTGGCGAGCACTTTCGTGGCAGTCTGTGCTCCTGGGGGACGCCGCGCTGTCCCGGTCTGTGTCAGGCTGTCACGCGCGGGTCGTGGCGCCCGGCGAATCGACTGGGCTAAACCGTGTTCTGACAAGCGATTTGGGTTGCGGATCGGGCGTGGTACGTGTTGTGCACTTAAGCTGACCGTTCGCTGCTCTTTGCGTACGACACGGTGCCACACCGCTTCGAGCGGCGAGTGGAAATTGGGCCCGGGTAGCCTGCCGGAAAAAAGATGGTTGGGGCTAATCGCACGAGGACTGGCAGGCCCACCCGGGCTCATTCTATGTGAGCCCGCCATTCGTGTCCCCGCTTCCGCGATCAGGTGTTGGCCTGACTCTGGAAGAGCTCTCGGCCGAAAGCCTTTACTGTGAAGACAGGGCAGGTTGCGCGGCGGACCAGCTGTTCGGTGACGCTGCCGAGCAGCATGTGGCTGATTCCGGTGAGTCCGTGGCTGGCGATGACTAGCAGGTCGGCGCCTCTCTCCTTGGCAAAATCGGCGATCTCGGGTGCGGCGCGTCCGGCGCGGACGTGGACATCGGCTCTCGCTTCCACGCCTTCGATCCCGGCGAGCAGTCCCTTCATCCTCTCGAGCGATTGGTCGCGGAGCTCCTCGGTGATCGACCCGCCGGAGGGCATGACGGGCGGATAAAAGTCGGGGTATACCACCTCGTCGACGACGTGTAGCAGGTGGAGGTGTGCGCCGTAGGTGTCAGCCAGATGGACGGCGTAGGTCAGGGCCAGCTTGGCGTGCTCGGAGAAATCCACCGGAACGGTTATGCACTCCACCTGCCCGGGCGACGACGGGCCGTCTTGGCGCTCGGGCACCGTGAGGACGGGGCAAGGGGCGAGACGGACGACCTCTTCGGCCACACTACCGAGCAGCAATCGCCGCAGGCCGCGGCGGCCGTGAGTTCCCATGACCACGAGGTCGATCTCGTTCTCGGCGGCGTAGTCGAGGATGGCGCCGGCGGCCGAGATTGCGCGGATTTGTGCGCTTTTGATCGAGAAGCCGGCCTCCCCGTGCTCGTCCACCGCCGCCTTCATCTGCGTCTCCGCATGCTCCTCCAGTATTCGGTACAGCTCCTCCATATCGGGAAGTCGATGGGCCATGTTGCTGGGGTCGGCTTCGTGCATGACGAGGGCGTGGAGCAGGTGAAGCTCGGCCCCGTAGGTGCTCGCCAGGTACAGGGCGTGCGGAAGCGTGTGGCTCGCACACTTCGAGAAGTCGGTGGGGTAGAGGATCCTCTTGATCGTGAGCATACCGCGCTTCCCTCCTGATCGCTCGCCGTCAGATGGCGGCCCGATAGCGCAGAACGCGGCGAACACGGCCCTGCAGCCCGCGTCGTACTGGTCTAATGGTAATACTTACGATACAGCGGTCGAGGCGGCTAGCCCGGCCTCCGGGCCGGCCTCGGCAAACGGCGCGGTCACGGTAGCCCGGCCAGGAGCGGTGGCTCTCCTTCGTGCACGACAGTACACCACAGTCCGCGGGCGACCGTCATCACCTCGCCGCTCTCCAGCAACTTCGCCTCCGCGCCGGTGATGATGCCGAACACGACCCACTCATCGCGGCCCCGGACGGCAGCGCAGGCTAGCTCCTCGAGCTGTTCATGGTCGAAGAGTTCGCTGGGCGCGAAAATGGCGGCGCCGATTGCCCGTTCGTGCAGGCAACCGCTGAGTCGGGCCACTCGTGCGGCGGACTTGATGGTGGTGATCTGGACACCCGTACTGTCCCGCTCGACGCTTCCCAGCAGACAGATCCCCCCGTTCTCGGGCCCGTCTTGTCGCCAGTCGAGCCAGTTTCGGGCGAGGGTTAGGGAGGCGATCGCTCGGACATGGACCAGGGCGCGGTCGGATTCCTCGGTCTGGGCGACCGTCAGGTCTACGATGCCTAGCAGGAGGGAGATCACAGCGGCGGTCAGGATGGTGCACTTCATGGTCACATGCCGGGGGGAGCAAAGACGGAAACTTCTGCAGACAAGGGGAGCGTCTGCTTTGTCATACCCCGCACCTCAGTTACAGATCCCGCCTCGCCTGGGGCGGCGGCCTGAAACTACTGTAGCCAGCTAGTCGTAGGGTCCCACGATTGGCCCCATCGCACAGGGGCCGACTTCTCACAGACCAGAGACTCCGAGGCGTACTATGAGACGGGGACTCATCCCTGTAGCGATTCTCGTTCTCGCTACTTGCCCGGCCAGCCACGCTCAGAACCGCTGCGGTGGCGGTCTCAACCTCACCGTGGGCTGCACGGGCATCAGCTTCGGCAACTCCAATCGAATCAATGGGTTACGCTTCAACTGGAGCGACCGCGATCTCGATCTCATCAACGGTGTGAACATCACCTTCTGGCGGCCGAGGGAGCGGGTCGGTGGCACGATCAACGGTCTCGCCGTGGGCCTGGCGCCGTCGGCGGGCCGGATGCACGGGGTGTCGGTCGGTCTGGCCGTGCTGCCCGAGCGTTACTCGGAGGGGCTGCACGTGGGCGTCCTCGCAGTGGTCTCCGAGGGCTCGATGCGCGGCATCAACGTGGGCGGTCTGGCGAACGTGTCCGACGGGGCCATGTGGGGGCTCAACGTGGGCGGTCTGGCGAACGTGTCCGACGGGGGCATGCGGGGGCTCAACGTGGGCGGTCTGGCGAACGTCTCCGATGGGCCCATGTGGGGGCTCAACGTGGGCGGTCTGGCGAACGTGTCCGGCGGGGCGATGTGTGGGCTCAATGTCGGGGGCTTGGCGAACGTCTCCGATGGGCCCATGTGGGGGCTCAATGTCGGCGGTTTGGCGAACGTCTCCGGCGGGCCCATGTGGGGGCTCAATGTCGGCGGTTTGGCCAACGTGTCCGACGGGCCCATGTGGGGGCTCAACGCCGGGGGACTGGCCCTCGTTTCGGGGGAGGAAGTCCAGGGAGTGAATGTTGGCGGTCTGGCCACCGTCGCCGAGGGTCCGCTCGATGGGCTGACCGTGGGAGGGCTGGCCGTGGTGAGCGAAGATGCGGTCCGTGGCCTGAGCATGGGCGGTTTGGCCGTGGTGAGCGGCGAGGACGTCAACGGGCTGACGGCGAGCCTCGGCGCGGTGGACGCCGGCGGGTCCGTCAAGGGGGTGACGGTCGGCGGTCTGTGGAAGGTCGAGGCGAACGAGATCAAAGGGCTCTCGGTCGCCGTCGCCCACACCAAAGCCTGGCGGATGAGCGGCGTGTCGGTCGCAGTCTACAACAGGATCAGCGGGTGGCAGGAAGGGCTGACGATCGGCATCTACAACCGGGCCCGGCGCCTCAGCGGCATCCAAATCGGAATACTGAACTACGCGGGCAACAATCCGCCGGGGCGGCGCTGGTTCCCACTCGTCAACTGGAACTTCGATTGAGCTGTTCACCCAGGCCGACTCGGCCACGCTGAAGAATACGAGCACCTACTGCCGGCCTTCACCGCCCGGCTCTCTCCCTCCTTCTCCTCCTCGGTCTTCGCCCGTCCACTTGGATGCGCCGGCCATCTTGCGCTCTCTCAGTTCCGAATAATGAATACTGAACTACAAATACTGATTAGCCGTGTGCGGTGCCCTGGCGGAATCGGATGGTCATTGGATATTCAGTATTCGACATTCGACATTCGGTGCCCAACAGCCTTGTTAAGGGCCGACGTGCCTATGGTTGAGATCCTGCCGTTAACGCCTGAACGCTGGGAAGACGTGCGGCGAATCCATGCGGAGGGGATCGCCACGGGAGAGGCCACCTTCGAGACGGAGCCGGCGTCCGATTGGGAGGAGTGGTCGGCTGGCCACTTCGAATACGGCCGGCTCGTGGCGTTGCACGATGATCGTGTCGTCGGCTGGGCTGCGCTGACCCCGGTGTCCGACCGCTGCGTCTACGCGGGCGTTGCAGAGGTGAGCATCTACATCGGCGCCGACTCGCGCGGCATGGGCGTCGGATCGAAGCTCATGCAGCGGCTTATCGAGGAGTCCGAAGAGAACGGGATCTGGACCCTTCAGGCTGGGGTCTTCCCCGAGAACAGCGTGAGCATCATCCTGCACGAGAAGTTCGGCTTCAGGCTGATCGGCCGGCGCGAGCGCCTCGGCAAGCTGAAGGGGCGCTGGCATGACGTGCTGCTGCTCGAGCGGCGCAGTGAGCGGGTGGGCGTGGACTAAGCCCATGCTGGTCAACGCCGGCCGCGGGCGATAGAATCTCGCCGGGCGGGGAACGCCCTATTGCCGTTCAGCCAAACACTCATCAAAGCGTACGCCGCCTGGCGCGGGGGGTGTGCGATTCAGACGGAGCGATGCCGGTGCAGCGATCAGCTCTGATACGCGGAGCGGTGTCCGCCGCGGTCCTTGCGGCAGTGCTACATGTCGGGGCCAGGCGGACGGGTCCGCTGCCGCCTCTTGGCGACTTCCTCGATCCGCTCCGGGGCGTTTGGGCGGTGGCCGGGAGCGCTGAGTTGGCTGAACGTGAGGCCGTGAGCTTGCCGGGACTCGAGGCGCCGGTCGAAGTCATCTTCGACGACCGCGGTGTGCCGCACATCTTCGCGTCGACCGCCGAAGACGCGGCCCGCGCCCTCGGTCATGTGGTCGCGCGTGACCGCCTCTTCCAGATGGAGTTCCGCTGGCGCACCGCTGCAGGACGCATGACGGAACTGGTAGGCGAAGACGCTCTCGACTTCGATCGGTATGTACGGGGACTCGGCCTCGCCTGGAGCGCGGAGCGCGAGTTCGCCGCGCTCGACCCGAACTCCCCGGCCGCCCGCGAGATCGCTGCCTACGCCGAGGGAGTGAACGCCTGGATCGATGGATTGAGCCCGCAGGACGTCCCGCTCGAGTATCGCCTGCTCGGTGCAAGGCCTTCGCGCTGGGAGCCCGTCTACTCGGTGTACCTCCTCAAGCTGATGGGCTGGGACCTGACCTACGCCGTCACTACGGATCTGCGGCGATTGCGTTTGCAGGCTCTGGTAGGCAAAGAGGCGGCCGCTGCCCTCGCACCGGTGAACAGTCCCATCCAGCAACCGATCCAGCCCAACGGTGAGAGGCGACCGCGCTTCGATTTCGCGCCCATCCCGCCACCTGGCGAGCCGGATAGGGTGGCCATGCGCCGGGCCGACGCTCTGCAGGCCGCGCTGGGCCCCCTGGTCGACAGCCGGGCTCCGGAGGCCGAGCCGGCAACGTTCGGCAGCAACAACTGGGCTGTAGCCCCGGAGCGGACAGCGGGAGGTCAAGCGCTGCTGGCCGGTGACCCGCATCTGGCGCTGACGCTTCCGGCCATCTGGTACGAAGTCCACCTGGTCATCCCCGGCGAGCTGGACGTCTACGGCGTCACGATCCCGAGCGTGCCATACGTCGTGATCGGATTCAATCGCGATGTCGCCTGGAGCTTCACTAACACGGGTGCCGACGTCATCGACTACTACGAGGAGGAGCTCGACGATTCTCAGCAGCCGAGCCGCCATCGCGTCGACGACCAGTGGCGACCGCTGGAAGCGCGGGTGGAAGAGTACCGTGGACACGGTGGCAGACTGCTGGCGACTGACACGCTTCGGTTCACGCATCGCGGACCGCTGATCACGCATCACGACCGCTCGCTCTCTATGCGCTGGACGGTACTCGAAGGGGCAGGGGAGACGATCGGGCTGCGGCGCGCTGCCCGTGCACGGAGCGTCGAGGAGTGGCTCGCCGCCATGGAAGTTTATACGGCGCCGGCCCAGAACATGATCCTGGCTGATCGTACTGGTACGATCGCGATCCGATCTACAGGCAGCTTCCCGCTCCACCCCGACGGCAGCGGCCTCGAGGTCAGGGACGGGCGGATGAGTGCCAGCGATTGGGCGGGCTTCTGGCCGGTGGCGCGTTATCCCTTCGCCATCGCACCCCAGCAGGGGTACCTGGCGTCTGCTAACCAGCAGCCTATCGATCCCCGGGACGACCCCACCTACTTGGGCGCCGACTGGCCATCGCCTTGGCGCGCTATACGGATCAACGCCCTGTTAATGGCCGATTCCACGGTGACGCCCGACGCGATGCGTCGCTATCAGACCGAACCCGGTAACGCGCGTGCCGATCTCTTCCTCCCGTTCTTTCTCGACGCCGTGCGGCGCCAGGCCGCAGGCGAAGGTTCTGAGGGCCCGGCGCGCGAAGCGGCCGAGCTGCTGGCCGCGTGGGATCGGCGGTACACGAAGGATAACGAGCGCGCCGTGCTGTTCGAATACGCGATGAGCGAGCTGGCGAATCGTACCTGGGATGAGCTGCTCGGATCGGCGGAGGAAGGCGGGCGAGCACGCCGTGTCTACACGCCTTCCTCCGCTGTCCTCGCCAGCCTCATCCATCAACCAGAGAGCGTCTGGTGGGACGACCGTCGGACGGGGGACGTGGTGGAGGACCGCGACGCGATCCTCCTTGCGAGTCTCGAGGCGGCGCTCGAGCGCGTGCAGGACCGCTACGGCGAGCCGGATGGCGGGGGTTGGCGCTGGGATAAGATACGTCACGCCAACATCTACCACCTTCTGGAGCTGCCGGCCCTCTCGGCACTCGGCCTGCCGGTACAGGGTGGTCCGGGCAACCTCAACCCATCATCTGGGCGGGGCGCGTACGGCGCCAGCTGGCGGATGGTCGTTGAGCTCGGGCCCCAAGTCTCCGCCTGGAGCATCTACCCAGGTGGCCAGTCCGGCCATCCGCTGAGCTCGCGCTACGTCGATCGCATCGACAAATGGGTGGCGGGTGAGCTCGACCCGGTGCTCTTCCCCCGCGCTCCATCCGATCTGGACGATTCCCGGGTCGCCTCTGTCCTCGAGCTCGAGCCGGAGCGTTGAGCCATGAAGCGCCTCATCTCCTGGCTGCTGTTGTCGCTGGCCTTCCTCCTGACCACGGCCCTGCTCGGATGGTGGGCTCTACCCGTCGTGGCTGCCGTGTGGGGAGCCCTCGCCGCCTACCCCGTCCGCCCCTGGCGGCTCGCAGCGCTGTCCGCCGCGACGGCTTGGGCCGCTCTGCTGGCCGTGGGGGCGACCGGTGGGCCGCTGCTCGAGCTCGCCGCAATACTAGGCGGCGTGTTCGCGCTCCCGGGGTTCGTCGTGGTTCTGCTCGCCCTGATCTTCCCGGCGCTGCTCGCCTGGAGCGCCGCCGGCCTGGTTGCGGCGTTGCGCGCCACGCTGACGGAGCGGGCGCGAGCCGCCGAGTCGGGCTGACTCCCGTGGGGTGGGAGCCGGCCTGTTGACGCTCGCACTCCTTTTCACAATCCTGTCCACGTGGCCTATCGGTCACCTCTAATCGAAGCTTCCATCGACCCAGGAACGACGGCGCCACCCGCGCCTCGAGACGGAGCGCTCTGACATGACCGAGCCCAGCATCAATCCGGACAAGTTCCGCAAGGCGTTCTTGTTGATCCTCGCGCTCGCTATCTCGTACGTGTTCTTCCAGATGGTCCGCGGCTTTCTGACCGCGATTGTGCTCGCCGCGATCATCGCGGGAATGACTCAGCCGCTCTACAGGATGGTGCTCCGCTGGTTCAAGGGCCGGCGAGCGGCGGCGTCGGGGGTCACCGTGGTCATCGTGTTACTCGTCATCGTCTTACCTCTGACAGGCTTCTTGGGTCTTGTCGCCAAGGAAGCGGTCGAGGTGAGCCAGACGGTTCGGCCGACGATCGAGGAGCTGGTCGCCGAGCCGAATGAGATCGATCGGCTGCTGCAGCGCGTGCCGTTCATGGACAGGCTCGAGCCGTATCGCGACCAGATCATCGCCAAGGTCGGCGAGTGGGCAGGGCGGCTCGGTAGCTTCCTCGTCAACAGCCTGGCGGCCACGACTCGAGGCACCGCGGTCTTCTTCTTTCAGCTCTTCATCATGCTGTACGCGCTCTTCTTCTTCCTGAGCGATGGCCGCGCCGTGCTCGATAAGATCCTCTACTACATGCCGCTCGCCGCCGAGGACGAGAACCGGATGGTGGAGAAGTTCGTCTCGGTGGCGCGTGCCACCGTCAAGGGCACGCTCGTGATTGGAATCCTCCAGGGAGGCCTGGCGGGGCTCGCCTTCGCCGTCGTCGGTATCGGCGGCGCCGTCTTTTGGGGGACCATCATGGCAGTCCTCTCGATCATCCCCGGTGTCGGTACGGCACTCGTCTGGCTTCCGGCGGTTGGCTACTTGCTGGCCGTCGGTCGGGCCGGGGCCGCCATCGGGCTCTTCGTCTGGTGCGCAGCCGTCGTTGGCACCGTGGACAACCTGCTCAGGCCCTGGCTGGTGGGGAAAGACACCAAGATGCCCGACCTGCTCATCCTACTGGGAACGTTGGGCGGCCTCGTCCTCTTCGGCGCCGTCGGGATCGTCATCGGCCCGATCATCGCCGCGCTCTTCGTTACCATCTGGGAGATCTACGGCGTGGCCTTCAAGGAGTATCTGCCCGCGGTGCGGCCGATCGATCCGGAGGGGCAGCCGGCGGCTAGCGGCCTAGAGGCGCAGTAGCCGGGACGCGTTCCCTCCCAGGATCCGCGCCCTGTCTTGGTCGGTGATCTCGAGCTTGCCAATGCTCTCCACCATCGACCGCAGGCTGCCGATCTGATGCGGGTAGTCGCTTCCGGCCAGCAGGTGGTCGGCGCCCGTGAAATCGAGGGCAAACCGCAGCGCGCCTACGTCGAAGTTGACGGTGTCGTAGTAGAACTCCCTGAGTTGCTCGCTTGGCGGCCGCGTGATGTTCGCCCGGCACTCCGCGAATGCGTGGTAGCCTCGATCCAGCCGCTCGGCCAGATAGGGAATCGCTCCACCCAGGTGCGCCAGGACCCAGTTGATCCCGGGGAAGCGCTCCACCACTCCGCTGAACACCAGGCCCGCCGCCGCCAGCGTCGTGTCGAACGTGAACCCCACCAGCGGCATAAGCCAGAAATCGGTCATCGCTTCCACGCCCACCGGATGGGTGGGATGGATGTAGAGCACAGCGCCCAGCTCCTCCGCCTTCGCGTAGAGCGGCCAGAAGCGCTCGTCGCTCAATGCCACGCCGTTCACGTTGCTGAACAGCATCGACCCTCTCAGACCGAGCTCCCGGGTCGCCCGTTCAAGCTCGGCGACCGAAGCGGCAGGGTCGTTCAGCGGGAGCGTCGCCAGCGCGGTGAAGCGATCGCTCTTCTCGCGCACGATCGCTGCCAGGGCATCGTTCACCATTCGGGCAAAGGCAGTGGCCTGGCTCGGAGCATGCACCTGCACGCCGGGTGAGGTGAACGTCAACACCTGCATGTCGATCTCTTCGCCATCCAGGACGCTCTGCCGATACTCGATGTCTCGATGACCACGTACCGCGATGTTGATGTCGCCCGGGGAGTGCAGTAGCGGATTACCCTCCGAGTCAATCGTCACGGTGATAGAAGTCTGAGTCGACTTCAGCGCTTCGATATACTCCGGCGGATAGTAGTGGTTGTGAAAGTCGATGACGCTCACGCTGCCGCCGCTCCTTTGGTGTCGTGTCTCCCCGTCCACAGATAATAGACCGGCAACCCCAGAGCCACCAGAAACAGGCCCGCGGCACTCTCGATTGGGTCGGACACGATCTGGTTCAGAACGATGACGGCGGACGAGATGGCGAAGACGGCTGGGATGAGGGGGAAACCCCAGACCTTATACGAAGGCGAGTAATTGGGACGCCGGCGCAGGAGCAGCAGACCGACGGCCATCAGTCCGAAGAATATCCATTCCGTGTAAATGACCCGCGTGAATAGAGTGCGATAGGTGCCCGTGAGAACGAGCACCGACGACCACAGAGCCTGGATGATGATGGCCCTGTGCGGCGTGCGGTACTTCGGGTGGATCTCTCCCAGCCACCGGAACAGCAGCCCGTCACGCGCCATCGAGAAGTACACCCTGGGGCCTGCCAGAACGATGCCACTCAGGGCGCCGAAGGTGGAGAAGATCACCAGGCCGGATACCACTGCGGCCCCGCTCCGGCCCACGACGGCAGCGGCCGCATCGGCGGCGACGCGGGTGGAGGACGCGACGGTGTCTATAGGCAAGACGTGAAAGTAGACCGCGTTCAGCGCGATGTAGGACACGGTGACGACCGCGGTCCCGATGAGCAGAGCCCTCGGGATGGTCCTCTCCGGTTGCAGCGTCTCTTCGGCGGCATAGGTAACCATGTGCCAGCCGCCAAACGCGAACAGGCCGGCGATCAGAGCGAGTGCGAAGTCCTGAATTGATACGCCCTGGATGCCCGCGCCTTCGCCGACCGTGGCCGGCCCGGTGGATGCCGAGCCGAATGCGAAGCCGACGATGATGATAATGAGTACTGCAACGACCTTCACGATCGTAAACGCCGTCTGTACGATACTTCCTTGTCGGACGCCGACGTAGTTGATCCAGGAAAGGGCGGCTATTCCGGCGATCGCTACGGCGCGCACTCCCAGGTCACTCAGCGGAGCGAAGTGACCGACGTAGCGGGCGAAGACCACCGCTATGGCGGCGATGATTCCCGAGTGCATACTCCAGAACATCGCCCAGCCCCAAAGGAAGCCGAGCACCGGCTTGAAGGCCTGCTTCAGGAATACGTAGACGCCGCCGGTTCGCGGGAAGGCGGAAGCGAGCTCGGCTGTGACCAGTGCGCCGAACAGCGTCAGAATTCCGGCGGTCGCCCAAACCAGGAACACCACGGTTGTCGAGCGGACCTGGTCGGTGATTACGGAAGGCTGGACGAAGATGGAGGCGCCGATGATGGTGCCGACCACCATCGAGGCTGCCTTCACGAGTCCGATGGAGCGCCTCAGCTCCGACGCGGGGGTCTCAGTCAGGTGGGCCGACCTTGATCGTCTTGCTCGGTCTTCGACGCGATCTTCGCCCAGGTGTCCCGCAGTGTCACCGTGCGGTTGAATACCAGCGCGCCGGGCCTCGAGTCCACCGGGTCGCTGAGGAAGTAACCCTGCCGCTCGAACTGGTAGCGCGTGCCCGGCGGGCCGTCGGCGACGCTCGGCTCAACGAGCGAACCCTCTAGGATGACCAGCGACTCCGGGTTCAGGTTGACGGTGAAGTCCTGGCCCTCTGGCGCGTCGTCGGGATCGGGGGTCTTGAAGAGACGGTCGTAGAGGCGGACCTCACACGGCAGCGCCTGGGCTGCTGATACCCAGTGGATCGTGCCCTTGACCTTGCGGCCGTCCGCCGGCGGACCCCTCAGCGACTCCGGGTCGTAGGTGCAGCGCAGCTCGGTGACCTCGCCGCTCTCCGGGTCTTTCACCACCTCCTCGCACTTGACGATGTACGAGTGGCGCAACCGCACCTCACGGCCGGGTGCGAGTCGGAAGAACTTCCTCGGCGGATCCTCCATGAAGTCTTCGCGCTCGACGTAGATCTCACACGAGAACGGGAGCTTTCGCGAGCCTTGCTTTGCTATGTCGCGCGGCCAGTACGAAGCATCCAGCCACTCTACCTCATCCTCCGGGTAGTTGGTGATCACCACCTTGAGGGGGCGGAGCACGCACAACACCCGCGGCGCGCGCCGGTTCAGGTCGTTCCGGATCGCGTACTCCAACTTCCCTATGTCGACCCGGCTGTTGACCTTGTCGATGCCGATCATGTCGCAGAAGGCCCGTATGGCCTCCGGCGTCACACCGCGCCTTCGCAGGCCGGCGACCGTGGGCATGCGGGGGTCGTCCCAGCCGCTCACCTGCCCCTCTTCAACCAGTCGGATCAGCTTCCGCTTGCTCAGCACCGTGTAGTCGAGATCGAGCCGTGCGAACTCCGTCTGCTCCGGCCGTGGGTGCTCGATACCGGCGTTGTCGAGTACCCAATCGTACAGCGCCCGGTTGTTCTCGAACTCGAGGGTGCACAGCGAGTGAGTGATCTCCTCGATCGCATCGGAGAGGCAGTGGGTGAAGTCGTAGAGCGGGTAGATGCACCAAGCGTCGCCTCTTCGGTAGTGGCTTGCGTGCCGGATACGGTACAGCAAGGGGTCGCGCATCAGCATGTTGGGGTGCGCCATATCGATCTTGGCGCGTAGCACGTGCTCGCCGTCCTCGAACTCGCCGGCGCGCATACGCTCGAAGAGATCGAGGTTCTCTTCGAGCGAGCGGCTGCGATACGGGCTCTCGCGACCCGGTTCGGTCACCGTCCCCCGGTACTCCCGGATCTCCTCCTCGCTCGAGCTGTCGACGTAAGCCTTACCCCGCTTGATCAGGGTGACGGCGTAGTCATAGAGCTGCTCGAAGTAGTCGGCGGCGTGGAACAGCTTGTCGCCCCAATCGAAGCCCAGCCACCGTACATCTTCCTTGATCGCCTCGACGTACTTGATGTCCTCGGTCTCCGGGTTCGTGTCGTCGAAGCGAAGGTGGCATACGCCGCCCTCGTTCTCGAGCGCGATACCGAAGTTGAGGCAGCACGACTTCGCGTGCCCGATATGCAGGTAGCCGTTCGGCTCGGGCGGGAACCGCGTCACCACCCGACCGCCGTACCGCCCGCTCTTCAGGTCTTCGGCGACCTTCGCCCGGATGAAATCGAGCGACTCCGGGCGTCCGTTCCCGGAGTCGCTGACCTGTTTCTTCCTGCTCCTGTCTCTTTCCGTCGCTTTACCCACTAGCGCTCGCCTTGGCTATCAGGGGATCGAGAACACCAGCCCCGCCTTTAGGCCGCCGTACCACGCTGTGGGCTCCCCCTCCATACCGATCGGCTCGCCGTTGACCTCTGGGTCACCGCTGCCCGAGAGGCCGAAGAGCCCTATCACGTCGAGGGCGACCGTCTCCGACAGCTTTGTCAGGAGGTTGGCCGTGCCCCCAAAGATCCAGCCGTTGGCGTTGGCATCGACAGGCTGGTTGTTCACCACCGTGTCGATCGACTGCTGCAGGTATCCACCCCGTATCCCTACATATACCGTGAGCTTGTCGCTCACCCAGTTGCCTAGGAGCAGACGCGGCTCGACGAAGACGGTCCACACCCGGCGATCGTCATCGACGATGTCGACGTTAATGCTGCTGTAGCTTACGCCGCCCACGAGTTGGAAGCTCGACTCCCAGGTGTACCTGAGGAAGGCCTCAAGGCTCGGTCCGTACTCGCGTTCGGCGATCTGAAGACTGTAAGTCTCGAAGCCGCCAGTAGCACCCACGGCGAACCCAGGCGACACGACCTGAGCGGCGGCGGGTGTAGGCAGCAGAGCTGCCGCTGCAATGATCGTGACGAGTGATCCGAGTCTCCGGTGCATTGTACCTCCTTTGTCTCGCGTCCTAGGCGGGCAGCCCGTGATACACCACGTGCTCCATGGCGTCGATGAATCGGTCGAGCTCCTCGGGCATCGTGTAGACGCTCGGGGAGACCCGAATCCCGGGGCACTCCTCGTGGCCGATGGGAGTGACTATAATCTTGTGCGTGCTCCAAAGCCAGTTCGTGAGCTCTCCAGGGTCGATCCCCTCGATCTGTACGTTCGCGATTCCGCAAGCCATGCCGGGCTCGAGGCTCGTGTGCAGGCGCACCCTGTCGTGCTCGAGCAGCCGCTTCGCCCAGTAGTCTCTCAGGTAGATCATCCGGGCTTCCTTGCGCCTGCCTCCGATGCCCTGATGGAAGGTGAGCGCCTCGCCGATGGCCAGATAGTTGGCGGCCGGGTGCGTGCCGATCTCCTCGTACTTGCGGATGTTGTTGTCCATCCCATCGGGCGCCGCCATCAGCGGCCAGAGGCCCGCTATCTTGTCGACCCGCACGTAGAGTAGCCCCGTGCCGTGAGGCGCGAAGAGCCACTTGTGCAGGCTCACCGAGTAGTTGTCGCAGTCGAGGTCGGAGATCTTGAAGTCGAAGTGGGCGAGCGCGTGGGCCCCATCCACGATGACTAGGATATTGTGGTGCCGCGCCATCTGCACCACGTCGCGTACCGGCAGGATCTGGCCGGTCAGGTTGATCATGTGGCACATGAGGATCACCCGGGTCCGCGGCGTGATGTTCTCCTCGAAGCGCCGCACGATCTCGCCGGGGTCCTCGCACGGCACGGGGATCGAGAACTCCCGCAGCACGATCCCTTCGCGCCGCTCCCGTTGCTTGAATGTGGTGAGCATACGCGGGTAGTCCTGGGTCGTCGTGAGGACCTCGTCGCCAGCCCTTAGATCGATCCCGAACTGGCAGATCTGCAGGCTCTCCGAGGCGTTTCGCGTCAGCGCGATCTCCTCCGGATCGACGCCCCACTCGCGCGCCAGCCGCTCACGCACCGCTTCCCGCTGTGGCTCGAGTATGTGCCACATCGTATAGACGGGCGCCTCGTTCGAGTAGTCCAGGTGCCGCTTCATCGCGTCCTGAACCCAGCCGGGCGAGGGGCTCACACCGCCGTTGTTCAGGTTGATCAGGCTGCGGTCGACGGTGAAGGCGCGAGCTACTTCGAACCAGAAGTCCTCGTCTCGGGCGACTTCCTCTGGTGTGCCGGGGTGGTTGCGAAGCTCCTCCGCGATCTCCGCGGCTCGCGAGAGGCGCAACGGCGTCAGCGGCACGCCCGCGGCCGCCGCGACCGCGGGAAGACCGATGGCGCCCAGGAAGTTGCGACGCGTATACACGGCAGTCCCTCCTGCTGAGTGATCCTAGCTTCAGTTCGTTGCCGTTCCCTCTGGCCTCGGCTCGCGCGCACCGGCTCGCCGCGCGCTGTGGGCAACATTGAGATACAGAGCCACCCGGCAGGACGCAACACACCTGGAGCTGCGGCTTTCCGCGCCCCGCCCCCCCGGCACGAGCGGTGGCCCGCGGGCCACGCGCGGGATGCGCCCGCCCCTGTCATCGCTGGTCTAGAGCGACTCTCAATTACCTCGGTCGGCTCCGCCGCTGCGGTGGACCGGGTAGTCGGGCTTCACAACCTCGTACGGTGGGTTCTCGATGAACTCCTGGAGCGCCGCGTTGATCGCCGCCTGCAGTTGCGGGTCGCGCCCTTCACGCCAGTCTATCGGGTACCATTCCACTTCCATGTGAGGCTCGACACCTGTGTTCTCGATGCCCCACGATCCGGCGGGGTCGTACGCCGCCCGGTTCGGTATACTGATCCGCCCACCATCGACGAGCGCCGGGATGTAGACGTAGGGACCGATGCCGGCACCTCGTGTGCGGGTGCCGATGATCCGACCGACGTTGCCCAGCTTGAACATGAGGGCGAACGTCTCGGCCGCCGACGCGTTGACGTCGTTGATCACCAGCACCTTCGCCGAGGGCATCGGGTTCACGGGCACGCCGAGGTCATCGCCGTGCCGGAACGTGTAGTAGTACAACGCTGTCCGGCGCAGCATCTCGATCAAGTAGTCGGGCGTGATACCGCCCCCGGCGAACCTCTGGTCGATGAGTAGTCCGCGCTTGTCGGAACTCTCGAGAAGCTGCTGGAGAATCACCTCGATCGATCGACCGCTGAAGTCCGGTATCCAGACGTAGCCCAGCACGCCTTGCGACTCGTCCTCCACGACCTCGCGGTTGCGCTCCGCCCAGTTCATCCGGCGCAGCATGTTCTCGCCGTGGGTTGGAACGAGCGTGAACGTGCGTGAGTCGGAGCCGTCCGGCCTCCCGCTGACCGTGAGCTGCACAGGCTTCAGTGCGGTCCCCTCGAAGTACGAGTAGAGGTTCCTGTCGGCGGTGATCTGTTCGCCGTTCACGGCGATCAGGTACTCGCCGTCCGAGACGTAGAAGCCCGGCTCGTCGAGCGGTGACCTGAACAGTGGGTTGCCCCAGTTGTAGTGACCCGAGGGGAAGATGCGGGTCATCTTGTAGCGGCCCTCCTCGATCTCGTAGTCAGCACCGAGCAGGCCGATGCGGCTGCGCTCGCCCGCCGGGCTCGGGATGTCACCGCCGCGCACGCTCAGATTACTGACGGAAACGTGGCCGAGCGCCTTGCCGATTAGCCGGTTGAGATCGCTGCGCCGGGTGACCGACGGCAGGTAGGCGGCGTAGTGTCGCTCGAGCTCGAACAGGTCCTGTCCGTGATAGTTTGGGTCGTAGAAGTAGTCGCGCATCAACGCCCAGGCCTCGCGATAGATCTGCCGCCATTCCGCGGTCGGATCGACGTCGATCTCGATCGACTCGAGGTCTAGTCGACCCTCCTCGGGCTCGGACGCCTCGGCGCCCGAGACGAGGTTCCAGCTACTCCCGCGGCGATACAGGATCTTGCGCCCGTCAGCGGCCACCACGAACTCGCTCAGGTCGTCAATCAGCTTGGTGAGCTCGCGCGGCTTTGACATGTCGTAGCGGTAGAGCGTGAGCCGCGGTCGGGCGCCGGGCTCACCCGATTCGGGCCATTCGCGGACGAGTGGGTAGAGCACACCCGCTTCGCCGGCGGCCAGGCCGGCGAAATCCTTCGCCGGGATGGGTAGCGGGATGATGCGCCGCTGGATGCCGAGCGGGCTGATCAGCGTGGGGGGACCTTGCTGGCCCGGTTGTCCACGCTGCCCACCGGCACCAGGTGGACCGGGGGGCGCGCTGGGCGGGGTGGGTCGTTCCCCTTCCGGCGGCCTTCTCGCGCCGGCCGGCGGCCCTGTCTCTGCGGCTGGGTTCGGCTCTCCGGTGAGCGGGAAGAAGGGGAGCTGCTCGTCGCCGTGGAGCAGGACTACCTGCAGTCGCCGAGAGATGAGCGGTTGAAGCATCTCTCCCGACAGCACGCTCCACCCGAAATCGCTGAGCGCTGCAACGTTGCTGGCTATGAAGTAGAGGAACTGGCCGCTCTTGTCGAACACGGGGTGTTCGGCGTGGACTCGCCCGGCCGAGACTCGGCGCTGCCGGCCGTTGGTCGTATCGTAGATGTAGATGGCGCGCAGACGATTGGCCTCGTACCTCGAGTATGCGAGGAAAACGCCGTCGGGTGACCAGCTGGGGTAATAGCGATCCTGGTGCGAGTACTCGGATGACGTCACGCGGCGCGTGCCGCCGGTCTCCACGTCCAGAACCCAGAGCGCTAGGCGCTTGTCGATGAAGGCCAGGTGCCGCGAGTCGGGCGACCAGGTGAGCTCCCGATAGAAGCTCGGACGTGTCTCGACCTGGAACTTCCTCGCGGTGGCTTCGCCGCTCGTCGGAAGGACGCGCAGCTCGTACCGGCCCGCCTCATCTGTCACATACGCGATCCAGCGACCATCGGGAGAGATCGTCGGGTAGCGTTCCGCCGTCCCCGGCGTCTTAGTGAGCGTCGCCGCTGTCCCGGTCGCGGGATCGAAAGTCACGACCTCGCCTCTGGCGGCGAAGACCACCTGCTCGCCCGATCCCGAGAGCGAGGCGTACTGGATCCAGCCTGCGCCGCTCACGGTGCGCGGTTCACGCTCCGACCTGTCAGCTTCGACCTGTACGGTTACCGCTTGGGTCTCGCCGGTCGCCGGGTCGTAGATGCCGAGCTGACCGTCCTGAACGAAAGCGATCACGCCACCACCCGCAGACGCGGCCACTATGCCGTACGTCTCGTACTCGGTCAGCTGCTGGACGAGCCGGGCTTCCGGGTCGTAGGCGAAGAGATTGAACGTCCCCGACCGGTCGGAGACGAAGTAGATCGTGTTCTCCACCCACATCGGGTGACGGTCGTTCGAGTCGCCGCGCGGCAGCTGATCGATCTCGCCGCTCTCGAGCTCTGCGATCCAGATACGCGAGGTCGCCCCGCCGCGGTAGTAATCCCAGTCGGCGCCCATCAAGTCGAGTGGCAGAGCCGTCGGAACATAGGCGATGCGCTCGCCGGAAGGCGAGTAAGAGCCCTCCCAGGCTCGGGGCAGGGGGAGCGGTGCGGGGAAGACGCCGTCGACGGCAATGGTGTAGAGCCGGAACGCATGCTCCTCATCGCGGTGGGACACGAAGAGGATGCTCGCGCCGTCGGGGCTCCAACCGCGGGCGATGTCGAGCTCCGGGTGGTAGGTCAGCCGGCGCGGCTCGCCGCCCGCAGCTCCGACCACGTAGACGTCCCAATCGTCAGCGCCGCGCCGCGAGAAAGCGATGCTGGCTCCGTCCGGTGAGAGGACCGGGTAGTCGTCCTCGGCTGGCCCTTCGGTGAGCCGCTGCGCGGCGCCTCCGTTCCGTTCCGCGCGCCATAGGTCGCCGGCGTAAGAGAAGACGATATGGCTGCCACTTACGGTCAGGTTGCGGATGAGCAGCGGCGCATCGTTGCTCGCGGTCGCCGGCCCGGTGGCCAGGCTGACGAGGACAATGAGCGCTGCGAGCGGGTTGATCATATCCGTTCTCCTGTCGATCTCGGGATGTCGGGTGACGCCACAAGTCTCGCCCCCTTTGACATGTAGCGCTAGGTCTCCGTCAGCCACGACGGGCGCAGCGGCCGGTCAGAGATTGAAAGAGCTTAGGCGTGCGGAAAGTTCCGAGCGCCCGGCGGGCGCCCGGTGCGGCCTATTGCTGCGTGGGATCCTGCAGCCGGGCCCTGGCCGGCGGGCGCTCCAGTGAGTCCAACAGCCGGTCGGTGAAATCCTGCCGCTCCTCCAGCGTCTCGATCCGGTCGGCGAGGCGGCTGACGACGTCGGTGATGCGGGCCAACTCTTGGGGGCCCAGTTGCGCCTGCTCCTGCCGCTCGCGGTTCCGCGCTTCCATCAGGTCTCCCAGTCGCTTGGTGAGCGGGCGCAGGATGATGATGCCTGCGGTGCACAGGATGAAGGTCATTCCCAGCACGAACGGTGCTACGTCAGCAGGAGGCATCGGTGTCCCTCCAGATCGACGGCCAGATCTAGTACGTGTCCCTCCGGCGGCCGCGGCTCTCATCCGGCTCCCGTTCCGACTCGTCCGCCAAGCGACCTTCGGTTAGCTGCGCTTGCATGCGCTGGCGCTCGAGGACGCGCTCGGTAAAGTCCACGCGATCCTCGAGACGGTCCATCCGATCTACCAGCCGCTCCATCAGCTGCATGATCCGTTGAACCTGTGGATCCTGGCCGATCGACTTCTTCTCGTACGACCGCTCGATCACTTTGCCGATTCGCGTTGTGAGCGGCCGGAAGATGGCGACCGCCGCAATGCTGATGAACAAGACGATCGGTATTAACTCCTCAGGCATCAGAGCTCCCCGATAGCCGCTTTGGGTCCGAACTCTTGCGCGTCACGACCCGCCGGTCCGACCGCGCCGCTCGCCCTTGGCCCGCCGGGCTGGCAAAGGCCCGGCCTCACCCTTCCAGCCGGCGCTCTCCAGCACCCTCTCGGCGAAGTCCTGGCGCGCCTCGATCCGCTCCAGACGATCCAGCATGCTCTCCATTAGCTCTGTCATGCGCGCAGGGCTCACCTGGTCGGCCTGCTGCTGGCGGTCGCGGCGCATCTGCTCGAGCAG
The DNA here is from genome assembly GCA_020344215.1 of Gemmatimonadota bacterium. Lineage (GTDB taxonomy): Bacteria > Gemmatimonadota > Gemmatimonadetes > Palauibacterales > KS3-K002. Next base: position 1,685,601 of record CP070815.1, on the reverse strand, counting down.
CTCGCCCAGCTGTCTCGTGAACGGGCGAAAGATCGCCACGCTGGCCACGCCGGCCGTTATGGCGATGACCATCACCGCCCCGGCGATCGGCCCGATTACCGCAGGGTCCCAAGGTCCCATAATCGGCTCCCTCACCCTAAGTTGCGCTCTCTCCCCTTCCTACGCCAGTCCGTTTGACTCGGTTTCAAGGGGAAGGGGCCGGCACCCGTCTTCCGAACACGGCTCTGGCATTCGGGTCCGGAACGCCTAACATTGCTGCCCGAGCCCCAGCCCTGCGAACCCAGCCGGCCAAGTGCTATGACCCTCTCATTCGTCTTCGTCATGTTCGTGCTGCCCGCCGCGATCATCGGGACTGCTGTGGTGCTCGCGTTCGTCATTAAGCAACGGGGGACCTGATGCAGGAAGGCGCGGCCGCTCAGATCTCCGCGGACCCGTTCGCCGTCGCCGCCTTCCTCGGCTACCTGGGCGTCATCATAGCCATCGGTGTGCTGTCCGCACGGTTCTCCTCCGCCGGAGTGAGCGAGTTCTTCGTCGGCGGACGCAAGATGCACCGGTTCGTCGTCGCACTCTCGGCGGTGGTCTCGGGGCGCAGCGCCTGGCTCCTGCTCGGTGTCACCGGCATGGCCTACTCGATCGGGGCGGGCGCGGTCTGGGCTGTCACCGGCTACATCACCGCCGAGCTGTTTCTGTTCCTCTTCTACGCGCGCCGGCTCAGGCACTTCAGCGAGGTCCACGACTGTGTTACCGTCCCGGACTTCTACGCCGCGCGCTTCGGCGATCACGACGGCCGGCTGCGGATGGTCCTCATCGCGATCATCCTGATATTCATGGTCGGTTACGTCTCGTCGCAGTTCGTCGGTGGCGGCAAGGCGTTCGCGGCGAGCTTCGGCCTGCACCCCACCACGGGCGTCATCCTGACGGCGGTGATCGTTCTCGCCTATACCACCATGGGCGGCTTCCTGGCGGTAAGCCTGAGCGACACCCTCCAGGCGTGCATCATGATCGTGGCACTCGTGGTGGTTCCGGTCATCGCGATCTTGGATCGTGGCAGCCTGGGTGCGGTGATCGGCGAACTGAGGACCTTTGATCCGACCACAATCGATCCGTTCGCTCTCTCGGTCGGAGTGATCATCGGGTTCCTGGGGATAGGCCTGGGTTCGCCGGGCAACCCGCACATCATCGTTCGCTACATGTCGATTGCCGAACCGGATCAGCTGCGCACGTCCGCCGTGGTGGGCACGGTTTGGAACGTGGTTATGGCGTGGGGCGCGCTCTTCATCGGGCTCGCTGGCCGGGTCTACTTCCCTGACGTCGCCATGCTCCCCGATGCCGACACCGAGCAGCTCTACCCGCTGCTCGCCGCGCAGCACCTGCACCCGGTGGCCTTCGGCATCGTCGTGGCCTCGATCTTCGCCGCCATCATCTCGACAGCCGACTCGCAGCTCCTGGTCGCCGCATCGAGCGTTGTGCGCGATTTCTACGAGAAGATCCTCCATCGCGGCCAGCAGATCCCTCAGAGACGGCTGGTCCTCTATAGCCGCATTGTGGTGGTCCTGCTCGTCAGCGCAGCGCTCGTCGTAGGCCTCCTGGCCGAAGCTCTGGTCTTCTGGCTGGTGCTCTTCGCCTGGGCCGGCCTCGGCGCCTCGTTTGGCCCTACTTCCATCCTCGCCCTCTACTGGCGCCGCACGACCCGGGCGGGCGTGATCGCTGGCCTGCTCACTGGGACGGCTATCACATTCGCCTGGGAACTCGTACCCTGGTTCGACGCCCAGCTCGCCCGGTTGAGCTCTGCGTTCGCAGACGGGCTCTACGAGTTGGTCCCTGCTTTTCTCGGCGGGCTGCTGGCGACCGTGATCGTCAGCCGCCTTACTCGGCCTCCCGAGGATGCAGACGGTATGTTCGTTAGTATGAAGCCGGGGCGTGGTCCCTGAGGCCAGTCAGGGGTGAGCAGCAGACGGTACATTGCCCCTCCACCGGTGCCTGCCCATTATCAACCGCCATGTTGAGAGTGATGTTCATCGGGACTTCCTCGGCGCGCCCAACGGTGTCGCGCAACACGAGCGCGATCGCCGTCCAGCGTGAGGGCGATCTCTATCTCTTCGACTGCGGCGAGGGCACTCAGCGCCAGATGATGCGCTATGCCGTCGGCTTCAGCGTGAGAGAGATCTACCTGACCCACTTGCACGCCGATCACTATCTGGGCACGGTAGGCCTGCTGCGAACCATGGGCCTGCAGGGTAGAGAAGACCCGCTTAGCATCTATACGCCAGCCGGCGGCGAGCCGCTGCTCGAGGCGGCGATCGGCCTGGAACTTGAGGAGCTCGCGTTTCCCGTCGAGATTGCCGCGCTCGAGCCGGGCGCCTCCGTTCGGCACGGCGATTACGTGATCGCCGCCTACAGGGTCAGTCACCCCGGCGGTGCTAACGGATACGTGCTCAGAGAGGACGCTCGGCCGGGCCGCTTCTATCCTGACAAGGCGTGTGAGGCGGGCGTGCCGGAGGGGCCTCTGTTCGGCCGGCTCCAACGCGGTGAGACGGTCCGTTGGGACGGTGGGCGCGAGGTGAGGCCTGAGGAGGTCATGGGGCCGCCTCGGCCCGGGCGCACGCTGGTCTACACCGGTGACACTCGCCCCTGCGACGCGACGGTAGAAGCGGCGAAGGGGTGCGACATGTTGATCCACGAGGCGACGTTCTCCGAGGAGGAGGCGGAGCGGGCTCAGCGTACCGGTCACACGACCGCGAGACAGGCGGGCGAGATCGCTCAGCGCGCCGGCGCTCGCCAGCTAGTCCTGACGCACCTGAGCGCTCGCTATTCCGAGCGGCCCCAAGTCTTGGAGTCGGAAGCGAAGCGGGCTTGCGGCGGCGAGTGCGAGGTGATCGTCGCGCATGACGGCCTGGCGATCGAGATACCACTCCGGGAATGAACGGGCTTGATCGCCATCCGCGCTCCTGCTTGGGCGTCTGGGACGCGCTGGCACGAATGACTGACTCGGCGGAGGCGGGATGATCATAGCCATCGACGGTCCGGCGGGCTCCGGCAAGACCACGACGGCCAAGGAGGTGGCCCGGCGCCTCGGCTTCCTCCATCTCGATTCCGGCGCCCTTTACCGCGCGTTTGCCCTCGCCGCCTGCCGGAAGGGGTGGGCGGATGCGGAGGGCGCAGTCGATGCTCAGTGGATCGCGGGGCTGGCCTGCGTCGACGTCGGTGTCGAGGTGGTGGACGGGGGCGTCACGGCGCTGCTCGAAGGCAGCCGCGTCGACGACGACATACGCACCCGGGAGGTGACGGCCTGCGCCTCCAAGGTCTCCGCCTTCTCGCAGATTCGCGATAGGGTGAACGCCGTCCTGCGTCGGCTGGCGGCGGAGTATCCCGGCGGTGTCGTTTGCGAAGGACGCGACATGGGCACCGTCGTCTTCCCGGAGGCCGAGCTCAAGGTCTACATGGTCGCCGAGCCGGGTGAGCGGGCGCGGCGTCGTCTGCTGCAGCGTGGCGAGGCCGTCACGGCCGAGCGGCTAACCGCCGAATCGGCCCGCCTCGTGGCCAGGGATACGTACGACTCGCAGCGCGAGGCCTCACCGCTGCGCAAGGCTGACAGTGCTATGATCGTTGACACGACGCGTCTAAGCTTTGAGGAGCAGGTGACCCAGATCGTGCAGGCGGCGCAACGGCTTGACAGAGCTTGAAAGGCTGGGCTACATTTCACGGTCGTTTCCCGGGCGCAGCTTAGTCCCTGTGGCGGAAGAGGTTAGCGAGGGGGGTCCGGTACGCCGCCGGGATTCACAGCGAGCGCCCGCTGTACATCTTGAACCTTTCACCGATGCGGGCTCGCCGGTTGCCGGACAACGGCGAGAGTATCAAACCTAATGCAGAACGAGAACAACGAGACGATCACACCAAACGACGCGGAGACACCAATCCCCAACCTCGAGCAGAGTGATGTGACTTCGGAAGCGGGCGCTTCCGAGCCAACACCTGCCTCACCACCGCCGGCTGCAGAGAAGCCCTCCGAGACCGAGCTTAGCGAGGAGCAGGTTGAGCAGAAGGCACGGGAGCTGGGCGTGCGTCCCGATCTCTTCGATGAAGGCGAGTACTCCGCCGATGAGTACGAGCAGATGCTCTCGATGTACGAGGATACACTCAAGAACATCGAAGAGGGCGAAATCGTCAAAGCGAAGGTCCTCCGCGTGACGGACACGGCAGCGATCCTCGACCTCGGGTTCAAGTCCGAGGGCTCGGTCCCGCTGGATGAGTTCAGGGTACCGGAAGAGGCTCAGCCGGGAGCGGAAGTTGACGTCTTCCTCGAGCGGCTGGAGGACCAGGAAGGTGTGGTCGTCCTATCGAAGAAGAAGGCCGACTTCCTCCGCGTCTGGGAACAGATCAAGGAAGCCTACGACAGCGACGAGCCGATCCGTGGCACGATCAAGAAGAAGGTGAAGGGCGGGGTCACCGTCGACATCATGGGTGTCGATGCGTTCCTGCCGGGTTCCCAGGTGGCCCTGCGCCGTGTGCCGAATGTCGACGAGCTGGTGGGCCAGGAGTTCGACTTCAAGATCCTCAAGCTCAACAAGCGGCGCCGCAACATCGTTGTCTCGCGCCGTGTGATCCTCGAGAAGAAGCGCAGCGAGAAGCGCGAGGAGTTGAAAGGCGAGCTCGAGCAGGGACAGGTCCGTACAGGCGTCGTCAAGAACATCACCGACTTCGGCGCCTTCATCGATCTCGGCGGCATGGACGGTCTGCTGCACATCACAGACATGTCGTGGGGCCGAGTCGGCCATCCGAGCGAGATCTGCAAGATAAGCGACGAGATCGAGGTCAAGATCCTCGACATCGATTGGGAACGCGAGCGCATTTCGCTCGGCCTCAAGCAGCTCCAGCCGTATCCGTGGAAGGATGTCGAAGCGAAGTACCCTGTCGGCGCACGCGTGCGCGGCAAGGTTGTTTCGATCACCAACTACGGCGCCTTCATCGAGCTGGAGAGGGGGGTCGAGGGCCTCGTCCACATCTCCGAGATGAGTTGGACCCGCAACGTGCGGCACCCATCGCAACTCGTCTCCATAGCCGACGAGATCGAGGCCGTCGTTCTCCGCGTCGATCCCGAGGATGAGAAGATCTCACTCGGCATGAAGCAGGCCGAAGAGGATCCGTGGCTGGGCCTCCCGGAGAAGTACCCGCCGGGTACGCGTATACGCGGCAAAGTCCGTAACCTGACGAGCTTCGGTGCCTTCGTCGAAGTGGAGCCCGGAATCGACGGCCTCGTCCACGTGTCCGACATGAGCTGGACCAAGCGGATCCAGCACCCGTCGGAGGTGCTCAAGAAGGGTGACGAGGTGGAGGTTGTCGCCCTGAGCATCGATGTGGATCAGAAGCGCATCTCTCTCGGTCTCAAGCAGACTGAGGACGACCCTTGGTACACGCTGGCGCAGAAGTACGCGCCGGGGACCGAGACCCAGGGCACGGCGGTCCGCCTCCTCGATAAGGGCGTCGTCGTTGACCTCGGCGACGATGTCGAGGGCTTCGTTCCCGTCTCACAGATCGCCGAGGATCGTGAGGTCCGCAGCCCGTCCGACGTCGTCAAGGCCGGCGACTTCCTCGAGTTGAAGGTGATGGAGTCCGACCCCATCAACCGCCGGATCGTCCTTCAGGTCACCGCGCTCCCCGAGCGGAAAGAAGGGGAGGAGATCGCCGAAGCCGCCGAGCCGGCAGAGGGCGAAGCAGCTGCAGCGCCCGAAGCCGCACCCGAGGCGGAGCTTGAGGCGCCCGAGGTGGAGGTTGAGGCGCCCGAGGTGGAGGTTGAGGCGCCCGAGGTGGAGGTTGAGCCTCCCGAGCCGGAGGTTGAGGCCGCGGCGGAGGTTGAGGCGCCCGAGCCGGAGGTTGAGGCCATGGCGGAGGTTGAGGCGCCCGAGCCGGAGGTTGAGGCGCCCGAGCCGGAGGCTGAGGCGCCCGAAGCCGAGGCTGCGCCGGAGGCCGAGGTAGAGACCGCCGCCGAGCCGGAGGCTGAGCCGACGACCGAGGAGCCAGAGGCTACGGCCGAAGAGCAGGGCGAAGAGGTCTCCGAGGAGGAAAAGGAGGACTGATTCGCGTTGCCGTGCGGCGCTGAGCTTTGAGGGGGCGGCTACTTTCCGCCCCCTTCTTGTTCTGATGCTCTCTTCTTCCCTAAGATCCTGTCGATGAAACGAGCCTACTTGAAGAGATGGACGTGGCGGCTCACCGCCGCGGCGGTCCTGGCGGTCGCCGGGTTCGGGCTTAACTGCGGCGGCGCCACGGGTCCGGGCGCGCCGACGCCCGAGCCGCTGAGTCGTGAGGAGCGAGCGCGGGAGCGTGAGGCGGCTCAGGTCTACCGGAGGGCCGAGGACGCCTTCGATGAAGCGAACCACGCGGTTGCCGATTCGCTGGCGAGCCTTCTGATTGACGAGTATCGAGCGACCCGCTGGTACGGAGCGGGGCTGCTCCTGTCGGCGCGGCTCGCTCTCGAGCTGAACGAGCCCGAGCTCGCCCGCGCGCAGGCTTCGCGCTACCTGCGGCTGTTCAGAGCCTCCGACCCGCAGCGCAGTGGCGGCCTGGTCGTCGTCGCCAGGGTCCTCCACCTGGAGGGCCGCGCCCTGGAGGCGGCCGATAGCCTCCTGGCGACTGCGCTCGATCTGGGTGACGCCCGGGAGGAGGCGGCGCAGCTGGCCCGTCAGGTCGTCTCCGAGCTCGGCCTGGGCGAGATCGACACCGTCACTGCCCGCTGGTCGGCCGGTCACCCACTGCGCTCGGTGTTCGAGGTGGAACGGGCGTCGCTGCTCCTGGCGTCGGGCCACAGCGAGGAAGGCCGGGAAGCGGCCGAGCGGGCGATCGAGATGGACCCACTGGAGCCGGAGACCAACCGTGCGCGGAGCATAGCCTCCGGCGAGGTCGAGACCGAACAGTGGCGGCCGATCATCGGCGCGATCTTGCCCCTCAGCGGGCCGCTGGCGGTTTATGGCCGCATGGCGGAGGAGGGCATCCGGCTGGCGGTCAAGGAGTACAACGAGCGCCACTTCGACGCCGTGACTCTGATCGTTCGGGACGACGCCGATCAGTACGACCGGGCCGGCGATTTGGTGCGAGAGCTCGAGCGGCTTGGTGCGGTCGCGATCGTCGGGCCGCTGCGCAGCGAAGGGCTCGAGATCGCGGCGCGGCGCCGCCGCGATCGGAATCTGGTCATAGTGAGCCCCACCGCGCCGGAGAACCTCAGTTTCGAGCGCAACACCTTCTCGCTCTGGAGCACCACGGAGCGCGTGACGCGGGGCGCCCGTGCCCTTGCCAACTTCGCGGTGCGTGATCTCCAGATCGATCGCTTCGGCGTGATGTACCCGAACACGCAGGAAGGGCGGAGCCAGCTCGCCGCCTTCGCCGACGCGGCCCGGGCACGGGGTGCCGTTGTGCTGGGCTCGATCGCTTACGACGACACGGCCACGACTTTCCAGGATCCGCTTTCGTACCTGGACCAGTTCCACCCGCAGGCCATCTACGCTCCGGCCAGTACGCCCAGCAGTGTGATCCAGCTGGCGCCCCAGTTCTCCTACTACGGGCTCAGGGGGGTGCAAGTGCTGGGTGACTCCGAGTGGTCGGCGCCCGAGGTGCTGCGCCTGGTCGAGCCGCGCTTCATCGACGGTACGGTGATCTCTACCTTCCTCCACCGCTCCAGCTCGTTGCTGCGCTGGCAGGACTTCGTGGAGATGTACGAGCGCGAGTATCGCAAGGGGCTGCAGGGCAACTTTGTCCCGGCGCTGGCTTACGACGCCACGCGCCTGGTCCTCTCCGCCCTCCCTTGGGGTTTCCCGCGCCGCTCGGCAATCGCCAGATCGTTCCGCGAGATTCGTAGCATGCCCGGCGCCACCGGCATTCTTACCGTGGAGAGCGGCGCGATCACGCGCCGTCCGTTCATTCTCCAGTTCATGGATCGTGAGCTGGTGCCCGCCTACGAGGCGCTGCAGGCGGAGAGCGCCAGCGATGAAGGGGAGCCCGGCCGATGACGATGCAGGAGAAGCTCAAACGGCTCACTGAGCTGAGGGCAAGAGCCGAGCTCGGTGGAGGTGACGAGCGTATCAAGGTACAGCACGCTAAGGGGAAGCTCACGGCGCGGGAGCGCCTCGACCTGCTCCTCGATGAAGGTTCGTTCCGGGAGTTCGACCGCTTCGTGACCCACCGCGCCACCGAGTTCGGCCTGGCCGAGAAGAAGATCCTCGGAGACGGTGTCGTCACCGGTATGGGCCGCATCCACGGGCGGCAGGTGCTCGTCTTCTCCCAGGACTTCACGGTGTTCGGCGGGTCGCTATCCGAGGCGCACGCCGAGAAGATCTGCAAGCTGATGGACATGGCCATGAAGGCCGGTTGCCCGGTCATCGGGCTCAACGACTCCGGCGGTGCGCGCATCCAGGAGGGCGTGGTGTCGCTGGGTGGCTACGCCGAGATCTTCTGGCGCAACACGCAGGCCTCGGGTGTGATCCCGCAGATCACCGCCGTGCTCGGGCCGTGCGCGGGTGGCGCGGTATACTCGCCGGCCATCACCGACTTCATCTACATGGTCGAGGGCTCCTCCTACATGTTCGTCACGGGCCCCGACGTCGTGAAGACCGTCACGCATGAGGAGGTCGACTTCGAGCAGCTCGGCGGCGCGCAGGTCCATGGGACGACCTCGGGCGTCGCCCACTTCGTCTGCGAGTCGGAACCGGCGTGTTTGGAGAGAGTCCGCGACCTCTTCCACTACATCCCGCAGAACAACATGGAAGACCCGCCGCTGGGGCCGGGTGAGGATCCGCCCGATCGGATGGACGAGCGGCTTCTCGACATTGTGCCCGACCACCCGAACAAGCCGTACGACGTGCACGACGTCATCTCGCGGGTCGTCGACGAGGCGAGCTTTTACGAGGTGCACGCCGATTATGCGAAGAACATAGTGGTCGGCTTCGCACACCTCGGCGGTCGGACCATCGGCATTATCGCCAACCAGCCCGCCGTGCTCGCCGGTGTGCTCCATATCGACAGCTCGATGAAAGGCGCCCGATTCATCCGCTTCTGCGACGCATTCAACATCCCGATCGTGACTTTCGAGGACGTCCCCGGCTTCTTGCCGGGAGTGGCGCAGGAGCACGGCGGCATCATCAAGCACGGGGCGAAGCTGCTCTACGCCTACTGCGAGGCCACGGTGCCCAAGCTCACCGTGATTCTGCGCAAAGCCTACGGCGGCGCCTACGACGTCATGAACTCGAAGCACGTCCGGGGCGACTTCAACTTCGCCTGGCCGACGGCCGAGATCGCTGTCATGGGTCCGAAGGGTGCCGTGGAGATCCTGTTCCGGAAGCAGATCGCCGAGGCCGACGATCCGTCGGCCGAGACAGACAGGCTCATCAAGGAGTACGAGCAGCAGTTCGCTCACCCGTACATCGCAGCGGCGCGCGGGTACGTGGACGACGTGATCGATCCGCGTGAGACGCGCCCGCGCCTGATCGAGGCGCTGCGGATGACCCGCAACAAGCGCGAGCCGGGCCCGGCGCGCAAACACGGGAATATCCCACTCTGATGCTGAAGAAAGTCCTCGTCGCCAACCGGGGTGAGATCGCGGTGCGCGTCATTCGGGCCTGCCGCGAGATCGGTGTCGAGTCGGTGGCGGTCTTTTCGGAGGCGGACCGGCTGGCGCCCCACGTTTGGCTCGCCGACGAGGCTTACCCGATCGGCCCGGCCCGCGCCGCGGAGAGTTACCTGTCGATAGTCCGGTTGCTCAACGCGGCACAGAGGTCGGGGGCTGACGCGATCCACCCGGGCTACGGTTTCCTGGCCGAGAACGCCGACTTCGCCGCCGCCGTGGAGGGTGCCGGTCTCACTTTCGTCGGCCCCAGCGCCGAGACCATCGCCTTGATGGGTGACAAGACCGAGGCGCGGCGCGCCATGGAGGCAGCGGGCGTGTCCGTTGTCCCCGGCACCAAGGAGACGCTGGCCGACCTCGATGCCGTCCGCGACGCCTGCCATCAGGTCGGCTATCCGGTGCTGCTCAAGGCAGCGGCCGGCGGAGGAGGGAAGGGGATGCGTAAGGTCGAGGTCGAGACCGATCTCGAATCAGCGTTCGGCGCCGCCCAGCGCGAGGCCCAGGCCGCCTTCTCCGATTCGCGGATCTACGTCGAGAAGTTCCTGGAGAACCCGCGCCATATCGAGTTCCAGATCCTCGCCGACACGCAGGGCAACGTCATTCACCTGAACGAGCGCGAGTGCTCGATCCAGAGGCGTCACCAGAAGCTTATCGAGGAGTCGCCCTCGCCGGTCATGACACCGGAGTTGCGCGAGCAGATGGGCAGGCAGGCGGTCGCGGCGGCCCGCGGCGCGAAGTACCGCGGAGCGGGCACCGTCGAGTTCATGGTGGCGGGCGGCAAGTTCTACTTCCTCGAGATGAACACGCGGCTCCAGGTAGAGCATCCGGTCACCGAGATGATCACCGGGGTCGATCTCGTGCACCAGCAGCTCCGCATCGCGGCGGGCGAGCCGATCGACATCGAGAGCGTCGAGCCGCAGGGGCACGCCATCGAGTGCCGTATCAACGCCGAGGATCCCTTCAACGACTTCTTGCCTGCCGGCGGCCGCGTTGACCAACTGCGGTTACCGGGCGGTACCGGTGTCCGTTGGGACGGTGGGATCGTGCAGGGCACCGAGATCGGCCTGCACTACGACCCGCTGGTCGCCAAGCTGATCGTCCACGCTCAGGACCGTCAGGCGGCCATCGCCCGCATGGCCCGGGCGCTGGATGAGCTACTGGTCGATGGTGTGGCCACGATCGCGCCCTTCCACCGGCGCGTGATGGACGAGCCCGACTTCCGCGCCGGGAACTTCCACACGGGGTACCTGGATCTGCACCCCGATCTGCTGAGCTGGGAGGGAGAGGAGGAGAAGCTCAGGGCCGTCGCTCTCGTGGCTGCGCTGTTAGAGAATGGGGAGCGGCGCAGGGTCAGGATGGACGATGGGCTGGAGAGCGTCGGCGAGCGGAGCGGGTGGCGCTGGCCGCCTGCTGGCTGGCGTGGCCGTGGGTGGGGACTGCGGGGCTGATCCGGCCCCGGACCCGAGAAGTGTCGCGTGAACCCGGAAGTCGTCGACATCGAATCGATCGTTGCAGGGGGCGACGGGCTCGCCAGAAGGCATGAGCGTCCCGTCGTCTTCGTTCCCCGCACGGCGCCCGGTGAGCGGGTCGAGGTCGAGTACGTCGAGGAGCGCCGACAGTGGGCCCGTGCACGAGCGCTGAGAATCATCGAGCCCAGCCCGGAGCGCCGCCTTCCCCCTTGCCGTCACTACGACGCCTGCGGCGGCTGCCAGCTCCAGCATCTTCGCTACGACGCGCAGCTCCGTGCCAAAGCCGGGATCGTCGCCGACGCGTTGCGCCGGTTGGGCGGCCTCGACGTCGCTCCGCCCGAGGTCGTCCCCTCTTCCAGCGAGCTCGAGTACAGGAACAGGGTCACCTTCACCCTGAAACGCACACGCGGCGGGGTCGTGGCCGGCCTTCACGCCGTCGAGGATCCCCGCAGGGTTATCGATTTGGATCGCTGCCCGCTGGCGGAGCCGCCCATAGACCGCGCCTGGACTACGCTGCGGGCCAGCTGGGGCAGCGATGCCGAGCGCCTGCCCCCCGGGCGGGAGCTGAGACTCACGCTGCGCGCGTCGCAGGACGGTGCGGTGGGGTTGGCGATCGAGGGTGGAACTGAAGGACGCGGCGATCCGGAGCTACTTCTCGAACGGGTGGACGGTCTGGCGGCGATCTGGTACCTGGGTCCCGGAGGTGTGGTCGATTGGCAGGTCGGCCCGTCAGCGCTGCCCGATCGCTGGGGCGCTCACGACTTGCTGCTCTCCGGCAGTGCGTTCGTGCAGGTCAACCGCGCCATGGCGGCGAAGCTGGAGGCATACGTCCAGCAGCAGTGCGGCGAAGTGGCCGAGCTTCGCGCGGTTGACGCATACTGCGGTTTCGGTCTCAGGGCCATCGAGCTGGCTGTGGCAGGCGCCCAGGTATCCGCGATCGACTCGGACCATCACGCGATCGCTGTGGGGCGGGGTGCAGCCGTCGAGTCCGCGGCTCAGCTGCGCTTCATAGCGGGAGCTGTAGAGGACGCGCTACCGCAGGAGATGCCGGCAGATCTGGTCCTGCTTAACCCTCCGCGCCGCGGTGTTGCCGGCGTGGTGATCGATGCGCTGCTCGGAGAACCACCTGCGCGAATCATCTACCAGAGTTGCGACCCGGCGACGCTGGCGCGTGACCTTAGCAGGCTCGCCGAGTCGTTCGAGCTGCAAGGCTGCCAGGCCTTCGACATGTTCCCGCAGACCGCGCATGTCGAAACGGTCGTGACGCTCGCCCAGAGGCCGCGCCGGAAGGTGTAAGAGACGTGACCCTGTGCGAAGTAGATCGGATCCTGCTCCAGCCTGCTGCCGCCGTAGAACTCGGGGTTGTCGGTGAACAGCCAGACACCGCCCTGCGCCTCCAGCGTCCACCGTTGCAGCCGGTGCGAGAGGCCGGCCTGCGTGAGGAAAGACCAGCGATGCGAGCCGAGGTTGACCAGCCTGACCGAGTCGTACTTCCCCAGGGGCGCGACGACCTGAAGGGTCGCTCCGACAATCGTCTTCTGCTGGTAGCTGGCGAACTCGGGGGCGCTCAGCGCCGGTGCGCCGATGAAGTTTACGCCAACCACGAGCCTCGGGTCGCCCAGGCCTGAGCGTGCGGCACGAGTAGGTTCGCCCTCAACGGTCCCCTCGAACTCACCCCAGGTATACGGGACAATCGCTCCCAGCTTACCCGAGAGCCCAAACACGTTGATCGTCCGAACGTAGCCCGCGATGGCGAGGTTAAGGTCCGCACGCCCATCTTCGATGGGGAGCGCCGGGTCGAGTAGCAGACTCCCCGTCGAGTAGCCGAGGCTCGCGACAACGAAGTTCACGCCCACGGGGGCGGGGGAATACGCTCGCGGCTCGAGCTCTTGCGCGTCCACGCTGTCGGGGATACGGAGGAGAGTCACCGTGGCCAGCAAGAGGGCGCCCGCAGTGTTCAAGTGTCTGCTCGTGCGTCGGCTATGGGATGTGGTAGCTGGCTCGGAAGCGGAAGATGTTGTCGGTGGAGCTGTCTTGAGCGAACGCCGCCTCGCCGAATAAGGCGACGCCTGCCATCAGAGCTTCTGCCAATCGCGCCCAAACCCCGTTCCGAGTCACCGCATATGAAGTGGGTTGAAGGTTGAGGTGTGCCGAACGACCATCGAGATCGTCGGACCTGTCGGGGGAGTCTAGCACTGAGAAACGGATCGGGTCAACGGAGCTTTCAGAACGTCCAGCCGACGGAGAGTGTGGTGGAGAAGTCGTTCTTATTGGTGGGGGTCTCGGACGGGGGCCGGCTGTCGAACTCCTCGCGAACGGTAAGGGCGATGGTGAAATCGCTCAGCAACTCGTAGGACAGCCGGGCATCGAAATCGATGCGGACTCGCCCGAAATCTGTAAGGTTCGGCGAAATCGACAGGGTGGAGGTGATGTCCGTCTTCGGGCTGTCGAACAGGTAGTATTCGCCCTGCGCGCCGAAGTCCGCTTCCAGGTCATCGCTGGCCTCCTCCTCACCCGTGAATTGCTCGTTGATCCACTGCAGCTTGGCCGTGGTCCGTAGGCTGCCGTGGTGCGTCTGGGTCAGGATAAGAGAGCCACCGCCACCCAGGGTAGTACGCCGGTCCAGCTCTTTCTGTGCGTTCTGTTCCAGATCAATGCTTGCCAGAGCCGTCCACTTTCTGGCCACGAAGCGGTTGATCTCATAGCCTAGCGAGTTGCGGCTGGTCTCGCCGCCAGTCTCCTGGTTTTGAAAATAGGTCTCGAAATCGAGAACGTTGAACGTCTTCCTCGTTCGGTACTCCACCTAACCGCCGATCGTCAGGTCCCTCACCAGGTTGGCTTGCTGAAAGTTGAATCTCAGGTCGATGTACCCGCTCAGGCGCTCCCAGAACGTCGCCTCGATCGGGACGATGCGCACCACCGAGGCCATGCTCAGCGTGTCGCTGAATTCGGCGATCGTCATGACTATCCAGCGTGGCTCGACCGCCGGATCGATCTGGCCGAAGTACTTCTCTCCCGAGCTCAGCTCGACCTCGAAGTACTGCTGGCTGGTGATCCGCAGGATGTGCTCCCACTCGATGGAGATCGTTCCAATATCGTCCGTCGAGTAGGAGAGCCTCCCGCGCGTCAGCTCCTTGATCTCTCCTGTGATATGGTCGCCGTTCTCCAGGGTGACGACGTCAGTCTTGTGCCCGTGGACAGGGGAAGCGGCGAGCGCCACGGCGATGATCGTGAGGGCCAATCCACGACTGACGGATAGGGCTTCTTGTATCGAGAGTTGAATTTCCAACGCGTCTCCGGCGCTCACCGCGAGTGCTGAGCCTTTCGGGTTGGGCCTACTTTGGATGTACGGCGGCAAATCTCGCTGGAGTGCCATGCGCTGACAAGACTTCGTCAGCCCATCTCGGTGTGCAGCGGCACGTAGCCGAAGTGACCCAGCGAGAACCCTTCACCAAGTTCTAGAAGTGCAGATACGACATCACCTTCACCGAGTACTCGGTGTCGTTGTCGTCACCCGGCGCGAATATGTCCACGTTGAGCGCGACTTTGTTGCGCCCAATGAAGTAGACGACGAAGCCGGGCGTAAGCAGCAGACCTTCGTTGATCTGCTCATCTGTGGCCTCGGCGTCGAGGTCCGCGTAGCTGACTCGTCCGACGGGCTCGATTGCTTCTACGAACCGGTTGTTCGACACCGGAATCTTGTACGTTACGATGCCTTGAGTCGTCCAGAAGAAGGTCGGGTCACCGTCTGTATCGAGGTCCCTCCAGTTATCGCCCGCCGTGATGCCGGCCTGGACGTGGAGCCCGGACGTGTAGCTGCCCCATTCCAGGTCGGCGCCGTAGGCAAAACCGTAATCGACCTCGTCCAGCGTGCTGTCGTTGGCGAAGTCGTGAGCGGCGGCGTTGGCGCCGACCCTGAGCTTGTCGCCGCGGTACTCGAGACGGCCACCGAACGACTTACCCTCGGAGAACACCTCGGTCGTGTCGTCCTCTGAGATGAACCTTACAACGTCCTCGAAGATCGTGCCGTTGGTAAAAGACGCCGACCACACCCAGTTGTCGTCAATCACGCCGCCGATCATCAGGCCGACGTCGCGTTCGGAGTACCCGAGCTTCTCCGTGAGACGACTGTAGCTGCAGATCGATCCAACGCCGGCGCACGATGGGTCGACGCCGCGCACTACACCGGTACGCTCGATCACCAAGGTCTGGGTCGAGCTAGTCAACTCGAAGAGGTCGAAGGGACGCTTGAACTGACCCATCCGAACCCGAAACTCGGGGGCGAAGGTCATGTCGACGTAGGCGTCCTTTAAGCGCAAGCCGTTCTCCAGGCTGAACCCAGTGGAAAATTCCGGCTGGATCTTTCCGCTGATGAAGTCGTTGACTTCTATCTCCATGGTGAGGCGGGCACGGCGAATCAGAAAGACGCTGCTTAGATCTTCCGATGCTGAGCTGTAGTCCCACATCGCATGCAGGCGCCCCGTCAGGTTGATCGCCATGGCATTCGCCTCGATCTCCACCTGGGCAGCCACGTTGCTGGCCGACAGCGCGACCGCTGCCAGCCCGACTCCCAACAGTCGTTTGAGCATGATTTGAACACACCTCCGCGTTGGGTAAGTGAGAAGTCCTGTGGTTCTCACTCTGGGTTGCCCCGTTTTGCGGATGTTGGATTATCGGCACGGAATTTAGAAAGGGGAGGCGAGAGGGGAAACAGAGGCGCCGCGCCCAGACGAATGTGGGAGAAACGGTGTCGAGCTGTTGTCCACAATTGTCGACTGACTGTCTCTGACAACCACTCTACATACCTCGGCCCGAGGCCTGCCGATTCGGGATGAGCAGACGGCCCTGTTGCGTGCTGGGTGTGACCGGCTGATTATGAGAGCGTTGGGGATGAGGCATCACAGCCCAATCGAAGAGCCCGGCTCGATGAAGTACTACGTGGAGATCGGAGACCGCACCTTCGAGGTCGAGATCGGCCCGGAGGGTGTGAAGCTGGACGGCCAGCCGGTGGAAGCCGACCTGAAGGCGAACCATGGGTCGCACCTCTGGCATCTGGTGCTCGATGGCCGATCTCACACGCTTCGCGCGCGGCGCCGCGACGGGCGTGGCGACTGGGAGCTGGAGGTCGATGGGCGGCGCCACAGGGTCGTGGCGCTGGATGAGCGGAGCCGGGCGATCCGTGAGCTTACCGGTACCGTTGCGGTCAGCCAGGGGCCGCTGGAGGTAACGGCGCCGATGCCGGGTCTGGTGATCAAGGTGGAAGTGGTTGAAGACGAGCAGGTCGGGCGGGGCCAGGGGCTCATCGTCATCGAGGCGATGAAGATGGAGAACGAGCTTAAGGCGACGTCGGCGGGCCGGGTCGCGGAGGTGCGCGTCGCGCCGGGGCAGGCGGTGGATAAGGGGGAGACGCTGTTGGTCATCGAGCCGGTCAGCGCTGGGGGGTAATGCAGGCGGGTGGTCTGCTCCGATATCCAATATCCAACATCCGATATCCACTTCCCGAGTGAAACCTCAGTGATCCGGTGTCAATTGCCAAGATCCAGTGACCGGGGCGCGGTGACTTGAAGGACGAGCTCGAGAACACCAGCGGCATTCCGATCAAGCCCGCATACACGGCGGAAGACGCAGGGCGCGCCGGCGCCGGCGATCCCGGCGAACCCGGCCGCTTTCCCTTCACGCGCGGTGTCTACGAGACGATGTATCGGGGGCGTCTGTGGACGATGCGGCAATACGCCGGCTTCGGAACCGCTGAGGACACGAACCGCCGATTCCGCTTCCTTCTCGAATCCGGGCAGACGGGCCTGTCTGTGGCCTTCGACCTGCCCACCCAGATGGGGATGGACTCGGACCACGCGATGGCGGGCGGAGAAGTCGGCCGGGTGGGGGTGGCGATCGATACGGTCGACGACTTGGGCATACTCTTCGATGGGATCGACCTCGGGCGGGTCTCGACGTCGATGACGATCAACGCCACCGCTGCCATCCTGCTCGCCATGTATGTGGCCTTGGCGGATGAGCGCGGGATAAGCCGCGACTCGCTGGCCGGTACGGTTCAGAACGATATCCTCAAGGAATTCGTCGCCCGCGGTACCTACATCTTCCCGGTGGAGCCCAGCCTCCGCCTCGTAACCGACATCTTCGATTTCTGCGCCGGCGAGCTGCCGCGCTGGAACAGCATCTCGATTAGCGGCTACCACATGCGCGAGGCCGGCTGTACCGCGGTGCAGGAGATCGCTTTTACGTTGGCCAACGGGCTCGAGTACGTCGAGCGGGCGATCGGGCGCGGCCTGGACGTCGAGGATTTCGCGCCGCGCCTCTCCTTCTTCTTCGCCTCGCATAACGACCTCTTCGAGGAGGTCGCGAAGTTCCGCGCCGCCCGCCGGCTCTGGGCGACGCTCATGCGTGAGCGCTACGGCGCCTCGGACCGAGCCTGCCTGCTTCGCTTCCACACGCAGACGGGAGGGTCGACGCTCGCCGCCCAGCAGCCGCTCAACAACGTGGTTCGCGTCACCGTACAGGCGCTAGCCGCCGCGCTGGGCGGGACGCAGTCGCTCCACACCAACGCCTACGACGAGGCGCTGGCACTCCCCACCGCCGACTCGGCGAAGCTGGCGCTCCGTACCCAACAGATCCTCGCCAACGAGTCGGGGGCCACCAGCACGGCCGACCCGCTGGCGGGGAGCTACTACGTGGAGGCGCTGACCGCTCAGCTCGAAGAGCGAGCGAGAGGCTACCTGCGGGAGGTCGCGGACCGCGGCGGCGCCGCTCGCTCGATCTCCTACATCGTCGACGAGATCCAGCGTGCCGCCTACGCCTACCAGCTGCAGGTCGAGCGCGGCGACCGTGTCGTAGTCGGCGTCAACGAGTACCGCGAGGAGGAAGCCGAGCCGCGCATCGAGCAACCCGCCTTCCCGGAGCTCGAGCGGCGGCAGCAGGCCCGCCTTGACCGAATCCGCGCGGAGCGCAGCGCCAAGGACGTAGACCGCATCCTGACACAACTCTCCAAGGCCGCCTCGGGCAGCCAGAACCTGCTACCCCACATCGTGGAGGCGGTGAAGCTGCGGGCCACGCTGGGTGAGATCAGCGACGCCCTGCGAGAGATTTGGGGGGAGTATCGGGCGGCGAGTTGAAGGCGGTCGCTCCTTCGGATAACTTTCGGCCGGGCAACATCATAGGGGACACAGCGGACAACCAGCTAGAAGATGCCGACGTACGAGTACAAGTGTAAGCGCTGTGGGCACCGGTTCGAGCGGTTCTCGATGAAGATCTCCGAGAAGTCCAGCGTGGACTGCGTGCAGTGCGGCAAGGAAGCCGAACGTCTCATCTCAGGTGGTGCCGGCCTCCTATTCAAGGGTTCCGGCTTCTACGCCACCGACTACCGCAGCTCGTCCTACAAGGAAGCCGAGAAGAAAGAGACGAAAGAGTCCACCAGCAGCGCGTCGGCTAAGAAGTCGGACGATTCTGCCGGCAGTAAGAAGGCCGAGCCGAAGAAGGGCTCGAAATAGATGCGTCACCCCGAACTCGCCCGGGCGCTCGAGGCGGCCGCGCAGGCCTTAGGCGGCGAGGGGGTCGAGGCCCAGCTGGAACGCCCAGCGAGCGTCGAGCACGGCGATCTGGCCACCAACCTGGCGATGGTGCTCGCCGGGCGGCTGAAGCGGAAGCCGCGCGACCTGGCGCAGGAACTCATCGAGCGGCTGGATCTCGCCGCGCTCGACATCGAGCGGGCCGAGATCGCCGGCCCCGGTTTTATCAATTTCACGCTCAGCCGCGACTACCTGCGCGAGCGCGTCCGTCGAATCGTTGCTGCGGGCCGCGAGTATGGCCGCAGCGATTGGGGTGCGGGGCGGGCGGTCAACGTCGAGTTTGTATCGGCGAACCCTACCGGGCCCCTCCACGTCGGTCACGGCCGCGGTGCCGCCGTCGGGGATGCCATCGCCCGGCTCCTCGAGTGGACAGGGCACAAGGTCTGCCGCGAGTTCTACGTCAACGATGCCGGCGCCCAGGTCGACAACTTGATCGAGTCGATCTATGCCCGCGGCCGGCAGCTTTGCGGCATCGATGCCGAGGTCCCCGACGGCGGATATCACGGCGAGTATGTGACCGACCTGGCGCGCGAGCTCCAGGCGGTGCACGGCGATCGCCTCGCCGGCGACTGGGGTGAGGAGGAGCGTAGGCTTGTGCGTGACTTCGTGCTCGAGCGCATGCAGGCCGAACAGCGGGATGACATGCGGGCGTTCCGAGTCGAGTTCGACGAGTTTCGATCGGAGAGCTCGGTCTATGCCTCGGGCCAGATCGATGCCACTCTGGCCGGTCTCGATGAGCGGGGCCTGCTCTACGAGCGCGATGGTGCCCGCTGGCTGCGCACCAGCACGTTCGGTGACGACAAGGATCGCGTGCTGGTGAAGAGCGATGGTAGCTGCACGTACTTCCTGCCCGATATCGCTTACCATCGTGACAAGGCGGTTCGCGGCTTCAAGACCGCCATAGACGTATGGGGCGCCGACCATCACGGCTACGTACCGCGTATGACGGCCGCAATGCAAGCACTCGGTATGGGCCGGGATTTCTTCGAGGCGGTGATCGTACAGCTCGTGCGCGTGGAGCGCGGCGGCGAAGAGGTGAAGTTCAGCAAACGGGCCGGCGAGTTCGTGACACTGCGCGATTTGGTCGACGAGGTCGGAACAGATGTGACTCGCTACTTCTTCCTCGACCGCGGGCCGCAGCAGCAGATGGTCTTCGACCTCGATCTGGCGAAGGAACGCTCGGAGAAGAACCCCGTCTACAAGGTCCAGTACGCCCACGCGCGCCTGCGCAGCGTGTACCGCAGGGGCGGCATCGAACCGGAGAAGATCGATCTCGGCGTCGATCTCGCGCCGATCACGCAGCCGGCCGCTTTCGAGATGATGAAGACGCTTCTCGATTTCCCCGAGCTCGTCGACGCCGCTGCTCGTAACCGCGAGCCGCACCGGGTGACCGCCTATCTCGAGGAACTGGCCAACCAGCTCAACAGCTGGTACCACGCCGGCACCCGCGACCCGTCGCTCCGTGTGCTCGGCCAGGAGCCGGCCGTCACCAACGCACGGCTGGTGATCGCACGCGCCGCCGAAGTCGTGCTGCGCAACGGGCTCGAGCTACTGGGCATAGATGCGCCCGAACAGATGTGAGTGAGCGACGGCCGGAGAGAATAAGGATGACTCGCGCGATACGATTCCTGCCCGTCTTCATTCTGGCGTTCGAAGCGCCGGCCACGCTCGTCGGCCAGGAGGCGCTCGACTCTAGGCTCTCCGATCGCTGCCAGGATGCCTTCGCCCCGGGCACCAATGCTCATTCCCTATGTCTCGACGTGGTGGCTTCCGTTCAGCTGCTCCAGCCGGAGCTGGGGATCGCGCTGGCAGGAGGTAACCCCGTGCTGGGAACGGCCAGCCCTATCGGCACCAAGTTCCGCTTCGTCCCCAGAATCCACCTCGGGGGCCGTATCAGCTGGACCTGGGCTGAGATACCGGACCTGCTCGACTACCCGGAGGACATGGCCGATCCGGTAGGGACACGGTCGTTCTCGATCCCTAGCGCCCAACTAGATCTCTCTGTCGGCGTGTTCGATGGCTTCCAACTCGGGACCACATTGGGTGGCCTGGCGTCGGTCGAGCTGCTGGGTACGCTCAGTGCGATCATCCTGCCCAACGGGGAGGGGTTCGAGGGCGATGCGACCGGGTGGGGGCTCGGTGCCCGAGTCGGGCTGTTGCGGGAATCCTTCACCGCCCCCGGCATCTCGATCTCCGGCATGTACAAGTGGCACGGACGCGTGCAGTACGGTGATACCGGGGAGGGGGACGCTGGCGAGTTCGGGATGGACATGAGCGTCACCAGCTTCCGTCTCGGCCTCAGCAAGAGCTTCGTCGCACTGGGGCTGGCCCTCACTCTGGGATACGACAGCTACTCGAGCGACGTCGACATCGCTGTCAATCCGCCGCCACCCACCGTGCCAGTCGTCGTCGTCCCTGAGGACAACCCGGTCGAGCTACAGATGGAGCGCTGGTCGGCCTTCGTCGACGTGTCCTACATCGTCCTCTATTTCAACATCGTGGCTGAGGTGGGCTGGCAGGAAGAGCAGAAGCTCGGCTCCTCGAGATGGGGCGAGCTTGAGTCCGGTAACTTCTTCGGCTCCATAGGAATACGCCTCACACTGTGATGCAGGATCGAGACACCCGACACATGCGACGCGCCCTCGAATTGGCCGAACGGGGCTGGGGACGCGTATCACCCAACCCCATGGTGGGAGCCGTGGTGGTCAGGGATGGCGTGGTCGTCGGCGAAGGATACCACGCAGAGTGGGGTGGCCCTCACGCCGAGGTCGAGGCGCTCGAGGCGGCGGGCGAGCGGTGCCGAGGCGCGACGCTCTACGTGACGTTGGAGCCGTGCCACCATAGCGGTAGGACCGGGCCGTGCTCGCAGGCGATCAACGATGCCGGGATTGCCCGGGTCGTCTGGGGTGCGGCGGAGACGAACCCCGAAGCTGCGGGCGGAGGTGCCTGGCTGCGTGAGCAGGGCATCGAGGTAGAGGCGGGTGTCTGCGCGGTCGAGGCGAGCGACCTCAACGCGGTTCACCACAATGCGTATCGTGGGCGGCGCCCGTTTCTCGCCTTGAAGTACGCCATGTCGCTCGACGCACGACTGGCGGAAGCGCCAGGCGCATCGACACAACTGACCGCCGGGGAGGCGATCGTCGAGGCGCACAGGCTGCGTGCGGGGCACGAGGCGGTGATGGTAGGCATTGGCACGGTGCTGGCCGACGACCCTCTGCTGACCGTCCGCGAGTGGGACGTCCCACGCGTGCCGCCCGTGCGTGTGGTCCTCGACTCAGGCCTGCGGCTCCCGGCGGTGTCACGCCTGGCAATCACGGCCAAGGAAGTCCCGGTTTGGGTCTTTGCGGCGGAGGACGCGCCGGCGGAGCGAATGCAGCGGCTGGCGGCCGCCGGTATCGAGGTCGTGCCAGCGCCGCGGCTCCCGACCTCGGAGGGGCTAGATCTTGGTGCGGTTCTTGCCCTCCTCTGGAAAAGAGGCGTCAGGTCTATCCTCTGCGAGGGGGGTGGCAAGCTCGGCTCGGCCTTGCTGGCCGCTGGCCTTGTGGACCGGGTGTACGGCTTTGTGGCACCGGTGATACTGGGTGAGCCCGGTGTGCCCGCCTTCCAGGGCGGCCGCGGCCTGGCAGCGCGCGACTGGCGGATCATCCGGCGAAGCGAGTTCGGGCCGGCTACACTCTTGGTGCTGGCTCCCGAATCTGAGGGGGCCCGAGGCATGCACGGTTAGGGATGTTCAGCGGTATCGTCGAAGAAGTCGGCGTCGTGGTATCGGCGACGGAGGTGGGAGGCGGCCGCGAGCTCGTCATCGGAGCCGTGGCGGTCCTAGAGGACCTCAAGCCCAGCGACAGCATCAACGTGGACGGCGTGTGCCAGACGGTGGTGGAACTGGGGCGGCGGAGCTTCGAGGTCCAGACTATCGCCACGACGCTCTCGCGCACCACGCTGGGCGAGTACCGTCGAGGCCGGAAGGTGAACCTGGAACGCCCCATCGCGGCGGGCGAACGCTTCGGGGGCCATTTCGTTCAGGGCCACGTGGATGGCGTAGGCAGCGTGACCTCCGTGCAGCGGCAGGGCGACATGTGGCTGGTCCGGTTCACCCTGCCCGACACGGTGGAGCCGTTCACTATCCTGCACGGCTCGATAGCCGTCGACGGGGTGTCGCTGACGATCAACGCGCTGCCGGCTCCCGGGACTGCGGAGGTTGCCCTCATCCCTTATACTTATGAGCACACGAACCTTTCGCGACTGACTCCTGGGGATAGAGTAAACCTCGAGGCAGACATGATCGGTAAGTATGTCGCCCGGACACTCGGCCAGAGCGGCGGCAAGGACGCGGCGGGCGACCTGCTGCGGCGCTTGGAGGATTGGGGCATCAGCTAGTACTCAATCGGGAGCGGAACGCGAGTCCGGCGCGTGTCCACTGTGAAGGTAAGATGAGCGAGATAGAGTTCGATTCGGTCGAAGAAGCGGTAGCGGCGATACGTCGCGGGGAGATGGTCATCGTGGCCGACGACGAGGATCGCGAGAATGAAGGCGACCTGGTCTGCGCGGCGGAGAAGATCACCCCGGAGGTCATCAACTTCATGGCCACCCACGGGCGCGGGCTCATCTGCCTCTCGCTGACGCCGGAACGTGTCGAGCAACTTCTGCTCGCCTCGATGGGTGACCAGCTGCCGGACTCGCAGGGCACGGCGTTCATGGTCTCGATCGATGCGACGTCGAAGCACGGGGTAACGACCGGGATCAGCGCCTGGGACCGCGCGCAGACGATCCGTGTGGCCATCGATCCCGAGACGCGACCTGAGGATTTGCGGCGGCCGGGGCATGTCTTCCCGCTGAGGTCGCGCCCGGGCGGCGTGTTGCAGCGCGTCGGGCAGACGGAGGCCTCCGTCGATCTGGCACGCATGGCAGGGCTGACGCCGGCGGGCGTGATCTGCGAGATCCTGAACCCCGACGGCACGATGGCGCGGCGGCCGCAGCTGGAAGTCTTCGCCAAGGAGCACGGGGTGAAGTTCGTCACGGTCGCGCAGATCATTTCGCACCGGCTGAAGACGGAGCGCCTGGTTCATCGCATCGCCGAGGCGAAGCTGCCCACCGATTTCGGTGAGTTCCGGGTCATCGCCTACACCAACGACGTCGATCGTCGCGAGCACGTTGCGCTGATAAAGGGGGAAGTGGCCGGCAAGGAAAATGTCCTCGTTCGCATGCACTCCGAGTGCCTGACCGGTGACGTGTTCCACTCGCAGCGCTGTGACTGCGGTCAGCAACTGGACTCCAGCCTCCGCCGAATCGAAAAAGAAGGGCAGGGCGTGCTGGTGTACATGAAGCAGGAGGGGCGGGGGATCGGGCTGCTGAACAAGATCCGCGCTTACCAGCTTCAGGAGAACGGGGCGGACACCGTTGAGGCCAACGAGATGCTCGGTTTCCCCGCCGATCTGCGCGACTACGGCATCGGTGTCCAGGTCCTGCTCGATCTCGGTATTAAGTCGATGAGGCTGATGACCAACAACCCGAAGAAGATCATCGGCCTCCAGGGCTACGGCCTGTCGGTCACCGAGCAGGTCCCGATCACGGTCAAGCCGAACCGCCATAACGCGAGCTACCTGCGGGCGAAGCGGGAGAAGCTCGGTCACGTGATACCGGTGGAAGGCCCGTTGGCCGGCTGAGGTTTCTGTATGCGAGAGAGATACGGACAATTCCGGACTGAGGGCCGTCGCTTCGCGCTCGTCGTGAGCCGGACCAACGAGTTGGTGACGCGGCAGTTGCTCGCGGGCGCCATCGATTGTCTCCGTCAGCACGGGGCGAGCGACGAACAAGTCGACGTCTTCTGGGTACCAGGGGCGTGGGAGCTGGCGCCACTTGTCGCCCGGCTTGCCCCTGGAGGGCGTTACGCGGCCATCATAGTGCTGGGCGCCCTGATAAGAGGGGCCACTCCTCATTTCGACTACCTCTCAGGGGCTGCCAGCTCGCGGCTGGCGAACGTGGCGACCCACTCGGACACCTACGTGTCCTTCGGCTTGCTCACCGCGGATACCATGGAGCAGGCCCTCGAGCGCGCCGGCAGCAAAGCGGGTAACCACGGGTGGAAGGCCGTGTTGGCAGCTATCGAGATGGCCGACCTTCTTGACCAACTGGATGGGGAGTCGGACTAAAGCCAGAGCCTGGGCGCTGCAAGTCCTCTACGCATGGGAGTTGCGGGGCGGCGAGGAGCCGTTCCCCCAGGTGGGTCGTGAGCTCTCGGCGCCCGGTCATCGATCGCCGGAGCCCGAAGTCCGCGAGTACGCCGACCGGGTTCTGGCGACGATCGAGGGCGCGCTCGCCGAGATCGATGCCCGCATCGAGGCGTTGGCCGAAAACTGGCGGCTCTCCAGGATGGCCACTGTCGATCGCAACATCCTACGCATCGCTGCGGCCGAGATGCTCTACCTCGACGACATACCTCTTCGAGTTTCACTCCAGGAAGCCATCCGCCTCGCCGAGTGGTTTGGGGCCGAAGAGAGTGGGCGTTTCGTCAACGGCGTGCTCGACGCCTTGCTCCGAGAACTGGAACCTGAGCAACTCAGCGATGCCCGATGAGCGCCGGCCACCTCCGGTTGCTGGTGATCAACTGGCAGGACATCAAGAACCCGCAGGCCGGCGGCGCAGAGATACATCTGCACGAGATATTCGGCCGGCTCGTCCAGCGTGGGCACGATGTCACGCTGCTCTGCTCCGGCTGGCCCGGTGCGCCGGCTCGGGAAGTCGTGGACGGGATGTCGGTGCACCGCGTGGGTGGGCGACACACGTTCACCTTGCGGGCGGCGCCTTACTATCGCCGACACCTGCTGAGCGCCGATTTCGACCTGGTGGTCGAGGATATCAACAAGATCCCGCTCTACACCCCTCTCTGGGTGCGGCCACCTGTCGTCGCCTTGATACCACATCTGTTCGGAAGCACGGCGTTCCAGGAGGCTTCTCTGCCGTTCGCCACGGCCGTCTGGCTGGCCGAGCGTCCCGTGCCGCACTTCTACGAGAGCGCGCCTTTCCAGGCGATCTCCGAGTCGACGGCCGAGGATCTGGCGACCCGCGGGCTGCCGCGCTCGAGGGTGAAGGTCATTCACCCGGGCATCGATCACACTCGCTTCAAGCCGGATCCGAGTATCCGGCCCTTCGAGAAGGCGAGTTTCGCCTATGTGGGGCGGCTGAAGCGCTACAAAGGGCTGGAGGCCGTGATTGACGCTGTCGCCCGGCTCGCCGCCGCCGGCGTCGACGCCCGTCTCCTGGTCGCCGGGAAGGGTGACTACGAGGGCGCCCTCCGCGAGTACGCGGCGCTGCGGGCGCCGGGCACGGTGGACTTCCTCGGCTTCATATCTGAAGAAGAGAAGATCGACCTATTGCGGAAAGCGTGGGCAACAGTTTACCCATCTCCTAAGGAAGGCTGGGGCATCACCAACGTTGAGGCCGCAGCCTGTGGCACGCCGGCCCTGGCTTCCAACTCGCCGGGGCTGCGGGAATCGGTCGCGCACGGGGAGAGCGGACTTCTGGTGCCCCATGGCAACGTGGAAGCGTGGGCGCTGGCGCTCCGCCGGATGGCGGAGGACGAGGAGTTGCGCAGCCAGCTGCGAGCCGGAGCGCTGAGCTTCGCCGGCGGCTTCAGCTGGGACCGCACGGCGGAGCTGACCGAGGCCCACCTTCTCGAGGTCCTCGCCGACGGCCCTCTCCGGGGCCGATCTCACTTCAACACGTCTGCTGTATCGGAGGCGCAATGAAGATCAACCTAACCGCCCGTCGCTTCGAGCTCAGCGATGCGCTGAGACGCCACGTCGAAGAGCAACTTGCCAGGTTGGACCGCTACCACAACCGTACGTCGCGGGTCGAGATCACACTGACGGAGGAGAAAAGGGAAAAGCGGGTGGAGGCCCGTGCGTTCGTGGACGGCGATTACGACATACATGCTGAGGCCAGCGCGGAGGATTTCCGCACGGCCGTGAACCGGCTGTCGGAGAAGCTGGCGCGCCAACTCAAGCGGCGCCGTGACCGGCGCGTGGATCACCAGGCCCCAAGACTCAACGAAGAGATTCCCGCCCAGGAGACCACAGAGGGTAGCGAATCGTGAGCTTGAAGGTTCGGGAGCTCCTCGAGCTCCGCGGTAGGAGCCTCCGCCTTCGCTTGGTCACCGAGGACGTTCGGGCCCTCGAACGGGAGGTTACCAGGGCGGAGATCTCTAGTCCCGGTCTGGTGCTCGCCGGCTACACCGAGCGCTTTGCCAGCGGCAGGGTCCAGGTGCTCGGGGAGACGGAAGTGTCCTACCTGAACGCCCTCGACGTCGATCGCCGCCGCGAGGCCGTCGAGGCCCTGTTGGCCTTCGAGGTTCCGTGCCTGATCGCCACGAAGGGACAGGAGCTGCCGTCTGTTCTTATAGAGGTCGCCGAACGGCGGGAGACACCGGTCATCGTAAGCGAGCTGAAGACGGCGGAGTTCTATCGCCGGATGATCCCCTTCATGAACGATCGCTTCGCGCCGCGCACGTTCGTGCACGGCTCGCTCGCAGATGTCTACGGTGTCGGACTATTGTTCGTCGGGCGCAGCGGTATTGGGAAGAGCGAGTGCGTGCTCGACCTTGTCGAGCGGGGGCATCGCCTGGTCGCCGATGACGTCGTTCAGATCTCGCGCCGCGGTCACGACTTGCTGATAGGAAGTGGCCACGAGCTGGCTCGCCATCACATGGAGATCCGGGGGGTCGGGATCGTCGACGTGCGGGCGCTGTTCGGCATCCGTGCCACGCGGCAGCAAAAGCGCATCGAGGTCGTCGTACAGCTCGTCGAATGGAAGCAACAGGAGGCGTACGATCGGACGGGCCTCGATGCCGATCATACGGTCATCCTCGATGTGCCGATCCGCCGCGTGACCATTCCGCTGAACCCGGGCAAGAACATCACGGTGATCTCGGAAGTCGTCGCGATGAGCCACCTGCTCCGCTACTCGGGCGTCGATTCCGCCGCCGACTTCGACGTCAGGCTTCAGGACGCCATGGCGCCGGTGCGCGAGTACTTGGAAGAAGACGATGAGTGAAGAGGTTCTCGGAGTCTTGGTCGGGCACGGCAAGCTCGCCGAAGGCATGCTCGATGCAGTGGCCGGGATTACCGGCTCGCCTGACGGCCTCACGCCGATAGACAACGAAGGGTTGACTCCGGAGGCGCTCGAGGAGCGCCTCGATTCGTTGGTGGGGGAGAGCCCCTGCGTCGTCTTCGTTGACCTGCCAAGCGGTAGCTGCGCCTTCGCGGCTCGACGCCTCCAGCATCGCCGCCAACGGATGGCCGTTGTCTGCGGGGCGAACCTGCCGCTGCTGCTCGATTTCGTCTTTCACCGGTCTCTGCCGCTCGAGCAGATCGTCGAGCGACTCCGGTCCCACGTGGGCGTTTCGATCGAATACACGACAGATGCCGATTCTTCTGTGCCGGGTCGATGATCGGCTGATCCACGGACAGGTCGTCGTTGGGTGGGGTGCCCAGCTGGGCCTCGATTTCATCGCCGTGATCGACGACGAGCTCGCCCAGAGCGACTGGGAGCAGGATCTCTACCGGGCCGGGCTCCCAAACGAGGTGGAAGCCCGCTTTCCGAGCGTCGAGGAAGCGGTCCGGCTGATTCCCGAATGGGCCGCGAACGAGGCTCGTGGCTTTGTGCTGACTCGCGACATCTTGACCATGCGGCGGCTCGCGGAGCAGGGCGTGCTGTCCGAGATTGAGGTGAACTTGGGCGGTCTCCACAGCGCGCCGGGCCGGCAGCGGGTACTGCCCTATCTGTTTCTGAGTGACCGGGACCGAGCGGAGCTGGAACGGCTGCGGCGTGCTGAGGTGAGAGTCGGCGCGCAGGATGTGCCGAGCGCTCGCAGAATAGACCTCGACGAGCTTCTCGAGATGAAGGCGAGCTAGCACTGGAAGTCACAACCCTCGTTTCGCTGGCGCTTCTCGGTGGGATAACGGGCCTCGACTCGGCGTCGTGCGTCCAGGCGATGATCTCGCGCCCGATCGTCGCTGGCCCCCTTGCAGGTCTGCTGCTCGGGGACCCCGTCGCCGGCATGTGGGCCGGCGCGATCCTCGAGATCCTCAGCCTCCGCCAGCTCCCCATTGGCGCCAACCGGGGCTGGGACACCGGCCCCGCCGCCGTCGCGGCGGTCGCCGCCGCGTTACGCTGGACGGCGGGGCCGATCGCCCTGCTGGTCGGGGTAGGGTTCGGCGTCGTGGTTGGCTGGGTGGGGAGCTGGAGTGTGCACTGGATGCGGCAGTTCAATTCCCGGCTCGTTGCGGTTGAGGGGCAGCCGCTGGATACGCCGTCACGCCTGACGGTCCGCCACCTGTCGGCGGTGTTTGTCGATCTCTTCCGGGCGACGGCGCTAACGGCGGCGGCCGTTGCATGTATCACTCTCCTGGCCACGGCGCTTGCCGATGCAGCGGCCGGTCTGGCCAACGTCGTCGCGGGGCTCCTGCTTCTGGCATTCGCCAGCCTGGCGCTTGGCGTCGACCTGCGCATGATGGCCCGGGGACGACGCGTATGGACGGCGGCTGGCGTGGGCGCGGTCCTCGGCGTGATTCTGGCGATATGGCTGCGTTAGGCCGGACCGTCCGACTCAGGCTCCTCCTGCGGAGCCTTCTGGTGCAGGGTTCGTGGAACTACCGCACCATGCAGGGGGCTGGCCTCGGGTTCGCCCTCATCCCGGCGCTCACCAGGCTCTACCGCGATGATCCCGAGGCCCTGGGGGAGGCACTTCGCAGCCACAGCGGCTTCTTCAACGCGCACCCGTACCTCTCCACCGTCGCGCTCGCCGCCCTGGCTCGCATGGAATCGGAGAGAACTGGCGCCGAGCAGGTCGAGCGTTTCAAGCGGGCGATAGTCAGCCCGTTGGGCAGCCTCGGGGATCGCCTGGTGTGGGCGCGCTGGCGACCCCTATGCGCGCTGCTCGCGTTTCTTATCTTTCTTTTGGGCGCTCCCTGGTGGGTCGCGGTAGGCGTATTCCTGACCAGCTACAACGCCATCCACATCGGGCTGCGGATCTGGGGTCTGCGGCTCGGGTGGCGCGAAGGGCGTGAGGTAGGCCACGCTCTGATGGGGTCGCCTTTGCGGCGTCTGCCCGATCGCCTTACGATACCTCTTGCTGTTGTCAGTGGAGCCGTGGTGCCGCTGATGGCCCTGACCCTCGGTGGTGCCGTCGATGTTGGGCCGCTTTCCACTATCGGTATAGCTCTCGCCCTGGCGGTCGCGGGCTACGGGCGCCCCGGGCTCGCGAATCGCCTGGCTGTCCTCGGCCTCGTTGTTGGGTCGCTGGCGTTCGTCCTTCTCGGTAGCTCTTTATGGTGAGCGTGTACGAACAGGAGTACGTAAGAGACGTCACTGTGGCCAACGTGTATGGCCTGCACGCCAGGCCGGCGGCCGAGTTCGTCAAACTGGCGGCCACATTCGAGTCGGAGATCCTGGTGAGCAAAGATGGCCTCGAGGTGAACGGCAAGAGCATCATGGGCGTAATGATGCTCGCTGCCGAGAAGGGTTCCACAATTAAGATCCGCGCACGCGGGGTCGATGCCCGTGAGGCGGTCGAGGCCCTTGTCCGGCTGGTCGCCGACGGGTTCGGGGAGGGCTGAGCCCCGTGGCCGAAACGGTGCAGGGGATCCCCGCCTCGCCAGGGATCGTGATCGGACCCGCCTTCGTGGCCCGCTGGCCCCGCCTCGAGGTGCCTCACGCCACTGTAGCACCCGATCAGGTCGAGGCGGAAGTCACCCGCTTCCACGCCGCCCGCGAATCCGCAAAGCGGCGCACGGTCGAGCTGCGCGGCCAGGTCGAGAGTCGGCTCGGTTCCGTCCAGGCCAAGATCTTCGATCCTCAGCTCATGATGCTCGAGGATCCGGACCTCGTCGAGGGAACACTCACATATATCTGTGACAGCTTCCTCACCGCTGAGCGCGCCTTCAGCCTCCGCGTCTTGGAGTTCCGCTCCCGCTGGCTCGATGCGACCCACGCGCGAGTCATGGATCGGGTCGCCGACCTGAACGACGTGCAGCTTCGCGTCCTGGCAACGCTGATCGATATCCCCGGGCCCGACATCACGAAGCGCGACGACGATGCGGTCATACTCGTAGCCCACGAGTTGACGCCCAGCCGCATGGTTGACCTCGATCGGAGCCGCGTGCTCGGTGTGGCCACCGATGCGGGCACCCGTACCTCGCACGCCGCAATCCTGGCACGCTCGTTAGGGATCCCGTGTGTCGTAGGCCTCACTGATCTCTCGCGCCGGGTCGAGAACGGCGTGGAGCTGATCCTCGACGGGGCCCGGGGCAAGGTCGTCATAGCGCCCACTGAGTCCGAGAAAGGCTGGTTCCAAGACCGCGACGAACGGGCCAGGCGGACGAAGAAGGAGCTGGAGAGCACCGTTGGTGAGGAGCCCACTACGCGCGACGGGGTGCGGATCGGTTTGTACGCCAACCTCGAGCTACCGGCGGATGCACGTGCTGCCGCCGCCGTGGGCGCCGACGGTGTCGGTCTCTTCCGTACGGAATTCCTTGTCGTCGGCAAGATGTCCGTGCCGGATGAGGAGGAGCAGTACGAGGCTTTCCGGGGCGTCGTCGACACCATGGCGCCGCGCCCGGTCACGATCCGGACCTTCGATCTGGGCGGTGACAAGTTCCCCATGTTTCTCCCTCCCATCGCGGAGGAGAACCCCTTCCTCGGCTGGCGGGGCATCCGCATCTACGAGATGATGCCCGAGCTGTTTCACAACCAGGCTCGCGCGGTTCTGCGAGCGGCCGCTCATGGACCCGTCCGGCTGCTGGTACCGATGGTGAACACGGTCGAGGAATGTCGTGCGATCCGGGCGGTCATAGAGGAAGCGCGCCGCGAGCTGGAACGAGACGGCATCGATCACGGAGATTGCCCGCTGGGGGTGATGCTCGAGACTCCGGCCTCGGTGGCGATCGCCGCTATACTGGCCCGGCACGTCGACTTTTTCAGCCTCGGCACCAACGACCTGATCCAGTACATGCTGGCCGTCGATCGGGGCAACGCCCAGCTATCCCAGTTCTTCGACCTCTATCATCCGGCGCTGCTCAGGTACATCGGCGACGCCGTGTCGGCGGCGCGGGCCCTGGACAAGCCACTCTGCGTGTGCGGTGAAGCGGCGTCCGATCCGCTCGGCGCGCTGCTGTTGCTGGGCCTCGGTGTGCGGAACCTCAGCTGCGCGCCCAGCGCCATCCTGGGTCAGAAGAAGCTGATCCGCGTCATTGAGCTCGAGCACGTCGAGCGGGTCGTCGCCGGACTGCTGGACGTCGAGACGGGGCGCGAGATTCGCGAGCGGATACTCGAAAGGCTGGGAGAGGCACTCGATTCCACCGCCTTGAACGAGGACACCGGCTTGTCACGGTCTTAGTGAGGAAGTACCTTCGTTCGTTTTCGCTGACGCGGATGGCCGCCGATCTGCGGCCGTCGACGGTGTAGTACTGCTACTGATAGCAGGAGCGGGGTAAGTGGCGAGAAGACGCCTGTTCACGTCCGAGAGCGTTACCGAAGGGCATCCAGACAAGGTCGCTGACCAGATCTCCGATGCGATCCTCGACGCGATAATCGAAAAGGACTCCGGGGCACGGGTCGCCGCCGAGTGCCTGGTCACTACGGGCCTCGCCTTCGTCGCCGGCGAGATCACAACCGAGACCTACGTCGACATCCCAACGGTCGTTCGCAGCACGATCGAGGAGATCGGCTACGTCGACTCACGTTATGGCCTCGATCACGAGACGTGTGCCGTGATCACCTCTATCGATCAGCAGTCGCCGGACATCGCCATGGGCGTCGATACCGGCGGTGCCGGAGACCAGGGCATGATGTTCGGTTATGCGACCCGCGAGAGCCCCGAGCTCATGCCGCTTCCGATTATCCTGGCGCACCACCTGACCCGTCGCCTGGCGGAAACGCGCAAGTCGGGAGAGATCCCCTGGCTGCGGCCGGACGGCAAATCACAGGTGACCGTCGAGTACGAGGACGACACCCCGGTGGCGATCCAGGCGGTGGTGGTCTCGGCCCAGCACGATGATGAGATCGAGAACGGCGAGATCCGTGAGCGGATCCGCAGCCTGATCATCGAGCCGGCGATGCCCGCAGCGCTCTACGACAAGAAGGCCACCAAGATCCACATCAACCCCACGGGTCGCTTCGTGACCGGCGGGCCGCAGGGAGATGCCGGCCTCACTGGGCGCAAGATCATCGTCGACACATACGGCGGGATGGGCCGCCATGGTGGCGGGGCGTTCAGCGGCAAGGACCCGACAAAGGTCGACCGCTCCGCCAGCTACGCGGCGCGCTGGATCGCCAAGAACATAGTCGCGGCGGAGCTGGCCGACGTCTGCGAGGTTCAGCTCGCCTACGCGATCGGCGTCGCCGATCCCGTCTCGGTGCTCGTGGATACACGCGGGTCGGGCCGCCTACCCGACGCCCGCTTGGAGGCCGCCGTGCGGGAGGTCTTCGACCTGAAGCCGCGCGCGATCATTGAGGCCCTAGGACTCTTGCGCCCTCTCTTCAAGCGTACCGCCGCTTACGGTCACTTCGGCCGGGAACCCGATCCCGATGGGGGCTTTTCGTGGGAGCGGACCGACCGCGTCGACGACTTGAAGGCTGCCATAGGTTAGGCTGCAGGCAGCGAATTACGAGTACCGGATGTCGAATACCGAGTAACCGGCTGACCGCCACGCAGCGCACCTGCGAGTCGTACATTCGGTATTCGGCGCTCGAGATTCGGAGCAGAAAGGAAACCGATGTCTAAAGCAACAGTAGACTGCCACATCCGTGACCTAGGCCTCGCTGACAAGGGCAAGTTGCGCGTCGAATGGGCTGAGCGCGCGATGCCCGTCGTGCGCATGATCAGGGAGCGGTTCGAGAAGGAGCGGCCGCTGGAGGGTCAGCGGTTGTCCGCGTGCCTGCATGTGACCACGGAGACGGCGAACCTGGTTACCACGTTACAGGCCGGTGGAGCCGACGTCGCGCTGTGCGCATCCAACCCGCTGTCTACACAGGACGACGTCGCCGCCCACCTCGTTCGCGATCACGGTATCAAGGTCTTCTCCATCAGGGGAGAAGACCACGACACCTACTACGAGCACATCAAAGCGGCACTCGCCCACCGCCCGACTATCACGATGGATGATGGAGCCGACCTCGTCGGTGCTCTGCACATGATCGCACTCGAGCGGCTCGACGACCTTGCCAGACCGGTACGGTCCTGGGCGACGGGGCTCTCGCAGGAAGAGCGGGCGAAGCTCGTCAAGACGGTGATCGGGTCGACGGAAGAGACCACGACCGGCGTCATTCGGCTGCGCGCCATGGCGGACGACGGTGTCCTCCAGTTCCCCGTG
Organism: Gemmatimonadota bacterium; assembly: GCA_020344215.1. Taxonomy (GTDB): domain Bacteria; phylum Gemmatimonadota; class Gemmatimonadetes; order Palauibacterales; family KS3-K002. The sequence goes on along the minus strand of CP070815.1, from coordinate 1,651,577 downwards.
ATCGCTGTTAACGACAGCCAGACCAAGCACCTGTTCGATAATCGATACGGGACGGGACAGTCGACTCTGGACGGGATCCTGCGTGCCACCAACGTGCTGCTCGCCGGTACGCGGTTCGTCGTGGCCGGCTACGGGATGTGCGGCCGCGGTGTGGCTACGCGGGCGCGCGGTGCCGGCGCGCGCGTGATCGTCACCGAGGTAGAGGCGCTCAAGGCGCTCGAGGCGGTGATGGATGGCTTCGAGGTTATGCCGATGGCCGAGGCGGCGAAGATCGGCGACATTTTTGTTACCGTCACCGGGGACACGAGCGTGATTGACGAGGAGCATTTCCGGCTCATGAAAGACGGGGCGATCGTGGCGAACTCGGGCCATTTCAACGTCGAGATCGACTTGGAGAGGCTGGCTGAGATCGCCGACGGCACTCCGCGCACCGTGCGTGAGTTCGTTGAGGAATACGTTGTGGACGGGCGACGCATCTTCGTGCTCGGCGAAGGTCGGCTGATCAACCTGGCCGCAGCTGAGGGTCACCCCGCCGACGTCATGGACATGTCGTTCGCCAACCAGGCGTTGGCCGCCGAGCACCTCGTCCGCGAGGGGGACAAGCTGGAGGTCGCCGTCCACCGTACTCCCGAGCCGATCGACCGTGAGATCGCTCGCCTGAAGCTGGAGACGATGGAGATCGCGGTCGATAGGCTCACCGCGGAACAGCAGAAGTACCTGGCGTCCTGGGACCTTGGAACCTGATGCGGCAAGCGGGGTTTACAGGGACACGGGGGTTGGTATCTTGAGAAAAGCAAGTCGGTACCCCGCCGATTCTTCAGCCAGTGAGCCGAATGAACCAGGTTAAGGTCGCCAGCCTCGGGCTGGACAAAGCCACGAACACCCCTGTAGTGATCCTGCAGGAGATGGATGGTGAGCGTGTGCTCCCCATCTGGATCGGTCCCGGTGAGGCGAGTGCGATCGCGATGGAACTGGCTGGCATGAAGTTCTCACGTCCGCTGACTCACGATCTGTTCACATCGCTCCTGCATGGCTTGGGCACCGAGTTGCAGCGTGTACTCATCACAAAGGTCGTCGACAACACGTATCACGCGGAGCTGATCCTGAAGCGGGACGGCGACATGGTGTCGATCGATGCCCGCCCCAGCGACAGTATCGCGATCGCGCTTCGCGCGAAGGCTCCGATCTATGCGCACGATGATTTGCTGGAGCAGGCGGCGATCGAGATCCAGCCCTCCGAAATAGAGCCGAGCGAGATCGCCGACGAGGTGGAGGCCAGCGAGTCGAAGGGTATGGACCCGGAGCAGTTGAAGGAGTACCTGAAGAACCTGAACCCGGAGGATTTCGGTCGTTTCCAGCCGTGACCTCGCGAGGCCGTAGCAAACCGAGCCGCCGTTGCCGAGCGCTGCGGCGGTTTTTCTTTTACGCCGCGTTCCTGCAACTGGCGGCGCTGGGGTCGTCGGGCCTCAACGCCCAGAACGAGCCGGCGCTGCGCATCCTCAAGCGTCAGGTGAGGCTCACCCTGGACGAGGGTGGGGAATGCCGTGTGATCGAGGTGATACACGCGCGCTTCGTGCCTTCCGACTCGGGTTCTGTCACACCGACGGGGCCGCTGCCGCTTCTCGAGCTGCAGGACGAAGCGACGGGACTCCGCGGCTTGGGTGGGAGCGTGCCTCCCCAGCGGGTCCTCCGTGACGGGAGCCGCCTCGTGTTGCTCGGCGAGCTTCCAGGGCCCAGCTTCGAGGTCGCGTTCACCTACCGTCTGCCGCCCGGCGCGTCGGCGCTGCTGCTCCGGGCCGCGGCCCCCGTCGATGAACTGCAATTGTTCGTCGACCGCGGAAGGATAGAGGTCCGACCGGGCGGCGGCTTCGGCCAAGGGGAGGATGTCGGTCCGAAGTCACAGCCCAGCCGCAGCTACACGGCCCACGATCTCCTGGCCGACAGCAGCTTGCGCGTCGGACTCAGCTCGGGCGGCAGCGAGGCGCGCGAGCGGTTCGGCGTCTTGGGGCTCAGCCTAGCGGCGGCGGCCGCCGCGGCAGTTTGGGCTTGGCGCAAGGGCGACTGACCTGGCTCTACTATACAACCCCGCCTAACTTCTCAGCATGGCGCTCGTTACGACCGAGGCGACCATCCTCAAGAGCTACGAATACAGCGAGACCAGCAAGATCCTGCGACTCCTCACCCGTGACGTCGGGCTCTGCTCGGTCATCGCCAAAGGGGCGCGGCGCCCCAAGAGTCGGTTCGGAGGACTGCTCGAGCCGTTCAGCGACGGCGTCGCCACCTTCTACGCGAAGGAGGGCCGCGAGCTGCACACGCTCTCGTGGTTCGAACTGCGGCGCGAGCGGCAGATACTCGGCAACGAGTTGCTGCGCTTTGCCGGCGCAGGCTTGCTGACCGAGATCGTGCTTCGCTTCGCTCCTGCGGCCGGGGATGAGCAGCTCTTCGCTCAGCTCGGGCACGGGCTCGATCGCCTGGTCGAGGCGAAGGGTGACGTCTTGACGGCGATTCTGGAAGAGACATGGCGACTCGTCGGGCGGCTCGGGTTCGCTCCCAGTGTCGACCGCTGTGCGGTCTGCGGCGAGCCGCCGGCTCCCGACCAGGAGACGCACTTCGACATGGTGAACGGCGGTATCGTCTGCAGCCGCTGCCAGCCGCAGGTCAGAGGCCCGGACTTGCGGCCCTTGGCGGCCGAGGAGCGAGCCGAGCTGGTGCAGCTGCTGAGCGCAGAGCGCAGCGAGCTGGCGAAGGTTAACACCGCACGGACCCAGCGCCTCCTCCTCCGCGATTTCATCGCCTATCACCTGGCCGATAACAGGCCGCTGAACTCGTTCCGCTTCCTCGACGGGCGGCTGGGATGAAGTCGGTCATTCTCGGCACCGCGGGACACGTCGATCACGGTAAGACCGCGTTGATCGAAGCGCTCACCGGAACGAACACCGACCGCTGGGAGGAAGAGCGACAGCGGGGCATCACCATCGATCTGGGATTCGCGAGCTTCCCGACAGGAGACGACGAACTGGAGGTTTCGGTCGTCGATGTCCCCGGGCACGAGGACTTCGTCAAGAACATGCTTGCCGGGGCCACCGGTGTGGACCTGCTGCTGCTGGTCGTGGCGGCGGATGAAGGCCCTATGCCTCAGACCGCGGAGCACCTCTGGATCGCCCGGCTGCTCGGCGTCGAGCGCGGCGTCGTCGCGGTCAGCAAGGTCGACCTGGTTGACTCCGAATGGCGCGACCTGGTATGCGAGTCTGCGGCCCAGGAGCTCGAGAGAGTCGTGGGCGCGAAGGATTGGCCGGTCGTCCCGGTGTCGGCGGTCACCCGCGAGGGGCTGGACGAGCTGCGCGCGGCGATCCTGGAGGCGGCGCGCGGCACGCCGGCCCGCGGCGACGACGATCTCTTCCGCCTGCCGGTGGACCGCTCGTTCAGCGTGCGAGGCGTGGGCACGGTGGTCACCGGGACGGTCTGGAGCGGCAGGGTGAAGGTGGGCGACGAGATCCGCGTCCTGCCCGAGGGGCAGGCGGCCAGGGTACGAGGCTTACAGGTCCACGGCCGCGATGTCGGTTTCGCGCGCGCCGGCCAGCGGGCCGCCGTGGCCCTGGTTGGCCTGGAACGCTCGCAGGTCGGGCGGGGGGACACGATCGTCGCCGATCCCGTCTGGGAGGTGACCCGCTACCTGGATGCTAGACTGTACGTCGTCCCCGATTCGCCCTGGCCGCTCAGGCACTGGCAGCGCCTCCGCCTTCATCTCGGGACCGCTGAGACGATGGCCCGGCTGGTGCTCTACGGGCGGCAGCGGCTGCCGCCGGGGGCGAGTGCGCTGGTCCAGTTGCGACTGGAGAGGCCGGTCGTCGCGCGGGCCGCCGACCGCTTCGTGATCCGCTTCTACTCGCCGGTGACGACGATCGGCGGCGGTGTCGTCGTCGATCCCTGGGCGCGGCGGCGCGGGCGGCTCACGCCGGAGGCTGAAACCCAACTGTCCGCTCTGGCGGAAGCGGAGGGCAGCGAGCGCTTGAGGCTCGTCGTGTCGGCCAGCGATCAAGGCGCCACCTGCGAGGAGCTCGCCGTGCGCGCCGGGATGAGGCCGGCACGTCTCGCCGCGGACGTGCGAGCGCTGGAGGCGCAGGGTGCGGTTCGACAGCTCCGCGGCCGCTGGTTCAGCGAACAGGCGCTGCGCAATGCACGGGGGAAGCTGCTCGAGATGCTGGCCGGCGGCCACGCCCGGGATGCGGGGGCCCGAGGTCTCAGCTTGGAATCGCTGCGCAGCGCCGCCGCCGGTCCCGCCGGCCTCGTGGACGCGGCGCTGGCCGACCTGGAGCGCGAGGGTCTTATCCGTGTCGAGGGATCACTCGCCGCCCTGGCGGAGCACGTTCCCAAGCTCGATCCGGCTCGGCAGGCAATGGCTGAGGCCGCCCGGCGCCTCATCGTTGAAGCGAAGCTCGCGCCACCGACGGTAAAAGAGCTGGCGGCTGAGCTTGGCGCGCGTGAGGACGCCGTCCTCGCGGTCCTCAAGTTCCTGGCGGAGCGGGCAGAGCTGGTCGCCGTGACCGCCGACCTGTACTTCGATCCCGGGGCGGTGGCCGAGGCTCAGACCCGGGTGGGGAGGGTGCTCAGCGGCGGCCGACCGGCAGCGCCCTCACTGCTTCGGGAGGCCCTGGGGGTGTCCCGAAAGTATGTTATCCCACTCCTTGAGTACCTCGATACTTCCGGCTTCACCCGACGGACACGGGAGGGGCGAGTGCTCATGGAAGGCCCGTGAGAAGCGGTAAACATATTCTTGCCTGTAAGGCGAAGCGTTCTTATCTTGACGACAGGGACAATGCGGAAACGGGACGACTTCTGTCCAGCCGGAGGCAAACCGGAACCTAAGCTACTGAAACAAGGAAGGGAGAGAGGGCGTGTCGAAGCACAGGATCGCTGTGCTCCTCGTCCTTCTGCTGGCGCGAGGCCTGATCTCGCCTGAGGTCTCCGCGCAACAGACCGACAGCACTGCGGTGCAGCAAGACCCCCGCCAGGCTGAGGTCCGCGGTGTGCAATTGGAGCCGAACTATCCGAACCCGTTCTCGCGGGAGACTCGGATTCCGTTCATCCTCGGCGCTGACCTTTTCGAGGACGGACGTGCGGCCATTGTGTCGATCCGCATTTACAACCTGCTTCGCCAGCCGATAGCGATCCCGACAGCCATCGATCACCCCACGGCCGCCGGCCAGCCGGTGCAGGAGCTAAGGTACGATGCGCCTGGCCGTTATGAGGTTTTCTGGGATGGGACGGATCGGAGTGGGCGGCGTGTGCCTTCCGGTGTCTACTTCTGCGAGATAATCGCGAACCGCTCCCGGGCTGTCAGCAGGCTGGCAGTGACGCGCTGACGCCTCGGCCCCCCGCGCATCTCAATCGACGAAATAGACGAACGCTCCGCAGTGCTCGCACCAGCGGATATCTTCGTTGGTCTTGGGGCTGGCCGTGGGCATGTCCACGAAGCAGCCGTAGCACGTGCCGCTCAATACCGGCACGACGGCGCGCGGTCGACGCTCGGCGACGAGGCGGTAGCGCTTCAGGACCTCCGGCTCGAGGACCGCCTCCATCTCCTCGATCTTCTCCTCGAGCTGCGCGACGGCGTCCTCCGGCTTGACCTTGAAGACCTTCCTTTCGATCTCGCGGCTGTGCTCCTCGGCCGCCTCCTCCATCTCGCGCTTTTGCGCCTTCAGGTCCTGCAGCTCTAGAAGGATCTCAAGCTGGGGATGCATACGGGCTCTACCTCCGGTCAAACCTGCTTGTCGCCCAGTAGCTCGAGGAATCCGGACGGCGTGTCGAGCGAGCCCAGCCGCTCCGGCACATCCGGCTCCCGACACAGCTGGGCGATCTTTCCGAGTACCGGCAGATACTGGTTCGAGACTTCGAGGGGAGGGGCGACGATAAGGAAGAAGAAAGAGACCGGCTTATCGTCTATAGCCTTGAAGTCGATAGGCCCCTTCTTTCGCCCGAAGGCGACGCGCAGGCGATTTACCACGAGGGAGCGGCAGTGCGGGATCGCGATCCCGCGACCGATCCCCGTAGAACCCAAGTTCTCGCGCCGCTTTAGCATCTTGAACAGAATGCCCTCCGACTTCTCGGGCAGCTCGAGCAGGGCGATCAGCTCCTTGAGGATCTCGTCCTTGCTTTCACCCTGGAGATTAAGATTGATCACATCTTCGTTGAAGAACTCTCTCAATTCCATCCGGACCTCCGGGTCCGACCGGGGGGTTGGGCCGGGTAGCCGTAATCCAGACGGCACCCGCTCACGCTAACGGCCTATGAATATCGCACGGCCGAGCATGTGTCAAAAGGCCGTGCCGCGGACCCGGCCGCTCCCGTTTGACTGTCCCCCAGGAGCGAATATATTCTGCCGCCGTGCAGCGCGCCTGCCACCAAGACCCCCAGAGTATGAGACCGGAGCGACTGAAGAGCCTGCTGGAACGCTTTCAGCGTGGCGAGATCACGATGGAACAGATCCTCGGGCACCTCGAACGTGCGCCGTTCGAGGATCTCGGGTTCGCCCGCATCGACCATCACCGCGCCGTGCGGCAGGGCTACCCCGAGGTCGTTTATTGCCCGGGGAAGACCGCCGATCAGATCTCCGAGATCTGCGCCAGTATCGCCGCTCGCGGTGATGGGTTGCTCGCGACCCGTGCCGACGAGGCCGTCCGCCGCCGGCTGGCGGACGAGCATCCGCGCATCGCGGTCAACCATCTGGCGCGCACCGCCTACCTGCCGCCCGACGAGCCGGTCGAGGTCGAGGTGCGCGGCAACGTCCTCATCGTCACCGCCGGGACGTCCGACCTGCCGGCCGCGGAGGAAGCGGCCGTCGCAGCACGCGCCATGGGCAATCCGGTGCGTCGCCTGGACGACGTCGGGGTCGCCGGTATCCATCGCCTGCTGGCCGGCCAGGAGGAGCTGAGAGAGGCGACGGTGATCATCGTCGTGGCCGGGATGGAAGCGGCGCTCGCCTCGGTGGTCGGTGGCCTCGTGGCCGCTCCCGTCGTCGCCGTGCCCACTAGCGTCGGCTACGGCGCCTCCTTTAACGGCCTCGCCGCGCTGCTCGGCTTGCTCAACAGCTGTGCCCCTGGCGTCACCGTCGTCAACATCGACAACGGGTATGGCGCCGCCGTAGCGGCCACCCGCATCAACCGACTGCCCTAGTTGGCTGCTATGAGCGAGAGCGTCCCCGGTCTGGAAAGGGTAGCTAGCGAGCTCCGGGCCTGGCTGGAGGCGCTTCGCCTGGCGCTGGGCGCTGAGCGGGGGTGCCTGTGGACTCTGGCGGACACGGCGGACCGGCTCCAAGCCGCGCTCTGCACGCCCGTCGAGGCGGCCGATTCGCCGGACGAGGTTCCCCTCCACGGACACGCGCTTGGCTGGGTGGTGGTCGAAGGTGTTTCCCTCAGAGCCGCGCGCCGCCAGGTGTTCCGTAAGGCGCCGGACGGCTGGGTCGTGGCCGCCCCGGTGAGCGAGCGTCGCGGCGAGCGCGTGGGATGCGTGGCGATGGAGTTCGACGGTGTCCCGAGGCTTGACGCGCCCCGCGCTCTCGAGCTGGCCGCCGAGTTGGCGGGCCGCTTGTTGGGCGACGTGCGGGCGACCGAGGCGGCGCTCTCCGACGTCAAGAAGTACGAGGAGCTCTACGGCGCGATCCACGATCTCGATCGGGAGCTCGACCTGAACGAGCTCGCCTCCGGAGTCTGCGCGCGGGCACGTCGAGTGGCGGGTGCGCGGGGCGCGGCGGTCGCGGCTTGGGATCAGACGGCCAAGGAAGGCAGGATCATCGCGACCGAAGGCGAGGTCCCACGGGGTCTGGCCGCGGTGCGCTTGGATGGTGAGTCGTCCTTCCTCGGCCTGGCGATGAGCAACGCTACGGTCCTGCCGCGAGACGACCTCACCGGCAGAGAGAAGTTCCCGCTCTATGTGGAGGGCGTCGCCTCGCATGCCGGCTCGGCGATCATCGTGCCGATGATCGTGGACGGTGACGCCATCGGGGCGCTCGCCGTAGAGTACCAGCAGCCGCGTGGTTACGCGGAACGTGACTTGGAGCGCCTCAAGGTGCTGGCGCTCTTCGTCGGCCCGGCGTTTCGCAACGCCGTGGAGTTCGGTGAGGTCAAACAGCTCTCGCTTACTGACACGCTCACCGGCCTTCCGAACCGCCGCAGCACCGAGCGCATACTGGCCTCCACCATCGCCGTCGCCGAGCGGACGGGGAGCCCCTTCGCGGTGGCGGTGGCCGACGTGGACCACTTCAAGCGCGTCAATGATCGATATGGCCACGATGCCGGCGACCTGGTCCTGCAAACGGTCTCCCGGGTAATACGCGAGACCATCCGCCCCGGCGACCACGCCGGCCGCTGGGGTGGGGAGGAGTTCCTCATCGTGCTCCCCTCTACCGCCCTCGAGGATGCCGCCCGGGCCATCGAGCGGATCCGCCGCAAAGTGGAGGCGGTTCAGGTCGACTGGGAGGGGCGCCCGCTGACCGTCACCCTCTCGGCCGGCGTTACCGCCTACCCCGAGCTCATCCGCAATGCCGCCGCCGCCGTCGCTTCCGCCGACGCCGCCCTTTACAAGGCGAAGCGCGCGGGTCGCAATACGGTCGCACTCGCCGAGATGCGCGGCCCGGTCTAGCCCCCCTTCTCCTCCTGCTCCTGCTCGTAATCGTAATCGTACTCGTACTAGTACTCGTACTCGTCGTTCTCTGCCGAATCCCGACTGGCAGTAACAGCACGAGCACCAGCACCAGCACGAGCAGGAGCGGGACGAGGGGGAGGCAGGGGCACTTCCCCTGGGATACGCGGGGCTTAGATTAATAACATAGATGCCCGTGGGGGCGAACAGGCTTCGACGGGTTTGGTGAACGCGGAGCAGCGTGCCGAGGGCGCCTGGCCCCTCGTTAATCAACTGGGCACACTAACAACTGCCAACCACAACTTGGCACTGGCCGCCTAAACAGGCTGCCCGCCTCCTGATCGACCGGGCCCGAGGCCGGTCTTGAGGCGTCGACAAATCGGGCTGGCTGGCTCGCGCGGCCGCGGCGTGAGGCGGTGAGATCTAACAGCGGCTGGCTCGGGGGAGGCCGCCTATCGGCCGAGCCGGGGCGAGAAATCAAACGGTAGGCTACGCACGTAGCGGCTCTGCCGGATCTACTCCCGGACGGGGGTTCGATTCCCCCCGCCTCCATCAGCGTCCGAAGCGCCCGGAGCGTTGCCCGCTCACGGGCGCTTCTTGGTTGATTGCCGTTGGGAGGCCGGTCACTGGTCACGGAATACCGGGGGCGCAATATTCTCAATTGTGAGCGGAGCTAACCCGGAGCACCTGATCCTCATCCGCCCCTCCGGCGAACTGGCGACCAAGTCGCGCCATACGCGCCGCCGTTTCCAGCGCCGCCTCGTTGCCGCCCTCGAGGATGCCCTCGCCAGCGGCGGGGTCGCCTACGAGGTGCACGACGACTGGGGCCGCCTGTTCGTCGAGGCGTCGAGTCGTGCTGCCCTCGACGTGCTGCCGCGGGTGTATGGTATCGCCTCGCTCTCGGAGATCGAGGCGACGGCCGAGCCGAAGCTCGAGTCGATTATCGAGGTGGGAGAGCGCATCTACGCCGACCGAGTGAAGGGCGGCACCTTCGCCGTGCGGGCCAAGCGCTCCGGGTCGCACTCCTTCTCCTCCCGCGACATCAACTACGAGTTGGGCGCCGCGCTCAACCGCTACGCCGAGGTGGATCTCGACGACCCAGACGTCACGGTCGGAGTCGAGCTACGTGAGAGCACAGCGTACTTCTTCAGCAGCCAGATCCCGGGAGCCGGCGGCCTGCCGGCGGGAGTGGAAGGCCCCGCCGTCGCTCTCGTATCGGGCGGCTACGACTCCGCTGTCGCCGCCTGGATGATGCTGAAGCGGGGCGTGGCGCTCGATTACGTGTTCTGCAATCTGGCCGGCGGTGCCTACGAGCGCGCCGTGCTGGCCGTTGTTAAGCTGCTCGCCGACGAGTGGAGCTACGGTCTGCGTCCGAAGATCCACATCGTCGACTTCGAGCTGCCCGTTCTACAGCTCAAGGCCCGCGTCCGTGAGAGCTTCTGGCAGGTGATCCTCAAGCGCCTCATGTACCGGGCGGGCGATCTGATCGCCAGGGAGAGCGGCGCGCACGCCATTGTCACCGGCGAGTCGGTGGGGCAGGTGTCGTCGCAGACGCTGGCCAACCTGGGTGCCATCGACCCGAGCTCGGAGACGCCGGTGCTACGCCCACTCGTCGGCTTCGACAAAGCCGAGATCATCAATCGTAGCCGGCAGATCGGCACGTACCCGCTATCCGAGAAGGTGCGCGAATACTGCGCGCTGACCGAGATGAGGCCCGTCACCGATGCGACGCCGGAGGAGGCGGCGGCTGAGGAGGCTCGGCTCGATCTCTCTGTACTCGACGCAGCGGTGGGTGGGCGCCGGGTGCTCGATCTGCGCGAGCTCGACGCCAGCGAGTTGGTGATGCCTTATCTCTACACCTCCGAGATCCCCGCCGACGCCGTGGTCATCGATACGCGATCCCAGGTCCAGTTCGAGCCCTGGCACTACCCCGGCGCGGCGCACCACGACTTCTGGGCTCTGTTCCGCGACCTGGAGGCCCTGGACCGCGAGAGGACCTACGTGCTCTACTGCGAGCTCGGGCTGAAGACCGCCCAGCTCGCCGAGAAGCTGCAGCGCGCTGGGTTTGAAGCCTACAGCTTCAAGGGCGGTGCGCGGGCGCTTCGGGCGTATGCCGAGGCCCGAGAAGGGGCTTAGCGGGTCGCTTCAATATCCAGTATCCAACACTCGACGTCCAAGTCCTCAGCGACGGCACCAACTGGCATTGATCAAGTTACAGTCTCCAAGCCCCGTGTGGATTGGATCCTGGCAATTGTCTTCGGCTGCTTGAGGGTGGTTACCTGATAGTCGGGTTTTGAGTGTCGCTCACCGGTTATTCGGGTCAAAAGACCTTGATCGGAGGGACGTATTTCCGCGGGTTCTCACGGAGCTCGGTAACGACCGCCTGCACGTCGCCCAGCAGCTTCAGCAGGCTCTCGTACAGCTCCTGATCCGTCAGCAGCTGCCCCATCGTCCCTTCGCCCGTCTCCAGCGATGCGAGTAGTGAATCGGCGCGGGCCGAGGTCGACGTCAGTTCGAGGTACAGGCTCTCGTCGCTGAGCAGGCGCGCCAACGTGCCATCTCCGCTGACCAGCGCCGCCGTCAGCGTATCGAGGCCGGCGATCACCGAGCGCAGGTCGTCGTAGAGCGCCTCGTCCTGGGCGAGCTGTGCCAGCGCGCCCTCGCCACGCCCCACTGCGCCCAGGAAGTCGTTCAGCGAGCGTGAGGTGTTCAGCAGCTCGACGTACAGCGTCGTGTCCATCAACAGCCGCCCAGCCGTCCCCCGACCGGCGAGCAGTGTATCGGCGATCGAGCGGAAGTTCCGGAGCATTACGGCCAGGTCGTCGACCAGCTCGGAGGCCGAGGCTAGCATCTGCTCGTAGTCGACGGCGACGGCACTGCGTAGTGTGTCTCCCCACTCGAGGATCCGCGCCTCAGGCGTACCGGGCGTGACGTCGATGATCTTGTCACCCAGCAGACCCTGGGTCCGGATGCGGGCCTCGGAATCCGTGCGAATCTGCTCCTGGACCGCGAAGTCGACCGCCAGCGTGATTCTCAGGACGTGGTCGGGGTGCCGGCGCTCGGCGACCGGCACGAAGCTGATGTCCTGCACCTTGCCGACGTCCTGGCCGGCCAGCCTTACGTTGGCGCCTTCGATCAGGCCGTTGGCACTCGGCATCAGAGTGGTGAGGTGGTACCGTTCGCCGAAGACCGCTCCGGTCTCGCCGATGAAGAAGATCGCCACGGCTAGCACGGCGAGTGCGACGACGATTGCGAGGCCGACGCGAATCTGGCTCCAGCTGATCCTCGATGCACCGTTCATGCTGCCCGTGACCTCCTCACACTCAATCTATGAACTCCCGGATGTACGGGTCGGCTGATTCCACGAACTCCTCCGGCGGCCCATAGAATATGATACGGCAATCCCTGAGCATGGCGATATGAGTGGACACCTCCAGAACGGCCCGCACGTCGTGGCTGACGACCACCCCGGTGACCTCGAGTTCCGCCTGTAGCCGCTTGATCAACTGCACAATGGTGCGCGCGGTCAGCGGGTCCAGGCCGGTCGTCGGCTCGTCGTACAGCAGAATCTTCGGCTCGTGAATGATCGCCCGGGCAATACCCACCCGCTTCTTCTGACCGCCGGAGAGCTCCGCCGGTAGCCGGTCGGCGAACTCCTCCAACGACATGTCCACGAGGGAGAGGGAGTTGCCTACCCGCTCCGCGATCTCGTGCTCCCGGAGCCGCGTGTGCTCGCGCAGCGGGAAGGCGACGTTCTCAAAGACGGTCAGCGAGTCGAATAGCGCCGGTGCCTGAAAGACCATGCCCATCTTCTGGCGGACCTCGAGCACCTCCTCGAATGAGAGCTGATTGATGTCCTCACCGTCGATCAGCATCTCGCCAGCGTTCGGCACCAGCAGCCGTAAGATGATCTTCAGGATCGTCGATTTGCCAACGCCCGAGGGGCCGACGATCGCCAGCGCTTCACCTTCCCGGACCTGAAAGGAGATGTCGCGGAGCACCACGTTGTCCTCGAACGCCAGGTGCAGGTTGCGTGCGTCGATCACGACGGGCGCGCGGACTCCCGCAGCCCCCCCCGACTGGGGCCGTGGCTCATGGGCGTGCGTCGTGAACGGGCGGTCGTCCATCACTCGAACAGAATAGAGATGAGTAGCTGCGTCAGGAAGTAGTCCACCGCCAGGATCAAGATCGATGCGGTCACCACAGCGCGCGTCGTGCTAACGCCGACACCTTCGGTGCCGCCGCGCGTCTGCAGCCCGAAGTAGCATCCGGTCATGGCAATGATCCCGCCGAAGAAGAACGGCTTGATCAACCCTTGAAGCACGTCCTTCGGAACATAACTAAACACGAAGCCCGACTGGGCCAACGTCTGGTAGACCGAGCGCATGTACAAGTCGGCCGTAAGGTTGAACTTGAGCGTGGCGATGAACATCCCGCCCAGGATCGCCACGACATCCGTGATCACCGTCAGTACCGGCAACATGATGAGGGCGGCGAGCAGCCTCGGGGCTACCAGCTTCTTGATCGGGTCGGTGCCGATCACGTTCAGCGCATCGATTTGCTCCGTGACCTTCATCGAGCCCAGTTGCGCCGCCATCCCCGCGCCGACCCGGCCCGCGACCATCAGGCCGGTGAGCACCGGACCCAGCTCGCGCACAGCCGCGGCCCCCACCAGACGGCCGATGTAGATGCTGGCCCCGAAACGCTGCATCTCGATGGCGCTTTGCAGCGCCAGCACCATGCCGGTGAAGAGCCCGGTGAGTAGCACGATCCCCAGCGAGCCGACGCCGATCACGTCCATCTGCTGCAGCGTGTCGCGCCAGTAGAAGGGCCGGGCGAAGATGGCGCGCAGCGCCTTGGCCGTCAGGACGGTGTATTCCTGAACGCCCAGCACCGCTGCCTTGATGTACCCTTCTACCAGGCTCCAGACTCCGGCCATCGCTGCCCTCCATGCGGCCGCTCGCCGGCCGCGCCTTTGACAGCCAAGATCGACATGTTTTATCTTCGCCCGCCACCTGACGCAAGGAAAGCCCCAACTCTCGGCCGCCGACAGCCGCGCCGACCCCCGGCGCAAACGGCCCGATCTCCACCGCTGGCACGGAGTTTGTAACCACCTGTGGCCGCTAGCTGCGAAGATCGAGTCAGGGCGCCCGCTCCGGCAAGACTCTGAGCCGCCGGGGCTGGCGGTGCCCGGCGACACGTGAGAGGCAGTAATAACCCTTCAGGGTCAAAAATGACACGTTCCATACCTCAGGATATCGAGATCGCGCAGGCCGCCAAGCTGAAGCCGATCCAAACGATCGCCGACGAGCTGGGCCTGGGAAGCGACGACTACGAGCCCTACGGCCACGACAAGGCCAAGGTCTCGCTGGAGATCTCCCGGCGCGCGGCCAAGGCCAAGCTGGTGCTGGTGACGGCCATTACGCCCACACCGGCAGGGGAGGGGAAGAGCACCGTCTCGGTCGGGCTCGCCCAGGCGCTGAGCCACCAGGGCGTGAACAATGTGCTCTGCCTGCGCGAGCCATCGCTGGGGCCCGTCTTCGGCATCAAGGGCGGCGCCGCCGGTGGCGGCTACGCCCAGGTCGTCCCCATGGAGGACATCAACCTCCACTTCACCGGCGACATTCACGCCATCACCAGCGCCCACATGCTGCTCGCGGCAATGCTGGATGCCCATATCCACCATGGGAACGAGTCCGGTATCGACGTGCGGCGCGTCACCTGGCCGCGCTCGGTGGATATGAACGACCGGGCGCTTCGCCACATGACGATCGGTCTCGGCGGGCCGGTCCACGGCATGCCGCGCCAGGACGGCTTCGTGATCACCGCCGCCAGCGAGGTCATGGCCATCTTCTGCCTGGCCAGAGATCTGGATGATCTCACCGCGCGCCTCGGCAACATCGTCGTCGGCTACACCTCGAACGGCGACGCCGTGCGGGCTTCGGACTTGAACGCGCAGGGCGCTATGACCGTGCTGCTCAAAGACGCGCTGTCACCGAACCTCGTACAGACGCTCGAGGGCGGCCCGGCGTTCGTGCACGGCGGCCCGTTCGGCAACATCGCCCACGGCTGCAACTCGATCATCGCCACCCGGACCGGGCTGGCGCTCGGCGACATCGTGGTCACCGAGGCGGGCTTCGGCTCCGACCTGGGCGCCGAGAAGTTCTTCAACATCAAGTGCCGGGCCGCCGGCTTCGACCCGCAGGCGGCGGTGCTGGTCGCCACCACCCGGGCGCTGCGCCACCACGGCGGCGTCGCGAAGGAAGAGCTGAGCAAGGCGAACCCGGCGGCGGTCGAGCGCGGGCTACCCAACATCGAGGCGCACATCAGGAACGTGCAGCAGCACGGGGTGCCGCCTGTCGTCTCGCTCAACGTCTTCGACGGCGATACCGATGCGGAGCACAAGGCGATCATCGATCGCTGCGCCGAGCTCGGCGTACCCTGCGTCAAGACCGACATCTGGGCCAAGGGCGGTGAAGGCGGCCTCGAGCTGGCCGACGCCGTACGCGAGACGCTCGATAAGGGCAAAGCGAAGTTGAAGCCGCTGTATCCGCTCGATGTGCCTCTCAAGGAAAAGGTCGAGACCGTCGTCACCAAGGTCTACGGGGCCGACGGCGTGAGCTACACTCCGCAGGCCGAGAAGCAGCTAGCCCAGCTCGAGCAGCTCGGCTTCGGCGAGCTGCCGGTCTGTATGGCGAAGACCCAGTACTCGCTGAGCGACGACCCGGCGAAGCGCGCCCGGCCCGAGGGCTTCGACGTCACCGTTCGTGAGGCGAAGGTATCAGCGGGCGCCGGCTTCGTCGTCGTCTTCACCGGCGATGTGATGACGATGCCGGGCTTGGGCAAGAGGCCGGCAGCAGTGAACATGCGGGTCAACGAAAAGGGCCAGATCGAGGGGCTGTTCTAATGACGGATCGAAAGCACGTACACACCGACGGGGCACCGGCGGCAATCGGGCCCTACTCGCAGGCGATCGTCAGTGGCGGATTCATCTTCACCGCGGGCCAGATCGCGCTAGACCCTGCTTCCGGTGAGCTGGTCGAGGGCGGGGTCGAGGCCCAGGCCGAGCGCGCGCTCCAGAACCTGACGGCGGTGCTCGAGGCGGCGGGCTCGAGCATGAACGACGTGGTGAAGACGACTATGTACCTGGCCGACATCGGCGACTTCGTCACCGTCAACGGGATCTACGCCAAGTACTTCGACGAGCCGTTCCCGGCGCGCTCCGCCTTACAGGCGGGCGCGCTGCCCAAGGGCGCCCTGGTCGAGATCGACGCCATCGCCCGCCTCACCTAGATTCCAGGTCGGGGGCGGATCGGGCCTGGTGGCTCGACTGGTCTTCATATCCGCCCCCATACCGCCACCCACATCCAAAGACGCCTACCTGTGCGGGTTTCGGGCGTCCGGACTCCTGCTTGGGATGCACCGGATGACACCGGTTGCAGGCAAGACACGGTAAGGACACGGGCACACTTTGTCACGGCTGATCAGGTCTGGCCGCCGGTCATGCGGTGATTGATACTCCGCCGCCAGCATCGCATACTTGAGCAGAACCGGGCGCCCCGAGTAGCGGGCGTGCCCGTTCGGGATCGCCGCCCCAACCCGAGGTCACAATCGAGCAGGCAGCTCGACATGAGGAAGCTGGCCTCTGTCGTGCTGGTCACCGTGTGTCTGGCGGTGGGGATGGTGAGCTGTGGGGACGATGACGGGATAGGGGTAGAGGTAGAGGAAACGGGGACTCTCGAGGTGGTGACGACTGCGGTGGGTGACACACTCGACGCCGACGGCTATACCCTGACCCTGGATGGGGTGCCGAGCGGGACGGTCGGAGTGAACGACGTACGTGCGTTTTACGATCTGGAGCCCGGGAGCCACAGCGTCGAGCTCGGTGACGTGGCGGTGAACTGCGGGGTGGGTGCTTCTAATCCCCAGACAGTGACCCTAGATGCCGGGCTGACGACGCACGCCGTATTCCCGGTCGGGTGCCGCGTCGCGCTCTTCGATCACATCGCCTTCTTTCGGGGTGGACCCGGAAATAATG
>CP070815.1:1619372-1634802 GCA_020344215.1 Gemmatimonadota bacterium | reverse complement strand
TGCTGCGAAGGTCACGGTTGAACCAAACCGTTCGCCCGTCACCCACGCATTACCCATTACCCATCACTCTTTACCTACTTACGCTTGCGCTTCGGAATCGGCTCAGTTGGCGTCGAGCCACACGTCCCGCAGCACCACCCGGCCGGCTGCGGCCTGGGCCACGGGAACGTCGCGGACGTGATTGGCCACGAACACCGGCGGGGTCAGGTAGCCGAGGTAGATGTAGGGCATCTGCTCGAGCGCCAGCGCCTGTAGCTCTGCGTAGATGGCGCTGCGCTTGTCCGAGTCGAGCTCGAGGAGGCCGGCGTCGATCAGCCGGTCGAACTCGGCAATGTTGGGCAGGAGCGCGTGCCAGGTCTGCCCAGGAGCCGCTCTTACCGAGTGGAGCATCAAGGCCTTGTCGTCCGGGTCGGGAATGAAGGTAGAGCGCTGGTTGATGCTCAGCTGCAGCTCACCGTCGCCGGCCTTGGCCCAGAAGGTGCCCGAGTCGAGCCGGTCCAGGGTTACGTCGAAGCCGACCGCCTCGAGGTCCGTCTTGACGAGTTCGGCCAGCTGGGGCCAGAAGCGGTTGTTCTCGAAAGCCAGTTCGATGGGGATCGGCGTCTCGAGGCCCGACTTGGCGATGAACTCGCGGGCCAGCTCCGGATCGTAACGGCTGATGTCGCGGCCGGAAGCGTCGAAGCCGAGGTCGGTGGGGCTCAGGATCGAAGCCGGGGGCTCGGCGAAGCCGTCTAAGCCGGCGATGATGATGTTGTCGCGGTTGATGGCGTAGTTGACCGCCTGGCGGATGTTGACGTCGCTGGTAGGCGCGTTCTTGGCGCTGGCACCGATGAAGAGATCGACCAGCGCCGGACCGACCTCGACGTTGACCGTGCCCGAGCGCTGCAGGCGCGAAACCGACAGGAAGGGGGCGTAGGTGGTGTAGTCGACCTCGCCGGCCTCGAGCGCCGCCAGGATCGAGGCCTCGTCAGGGAAGCCGCGGATCACGATCTTGTCGAGAAACGGCCGGCCGGCCCAGTACTCTTCGAAGGCGACCAGGGTGGCCTCTTGCCCGAGCACGAAGTTTTCGATCTTGAAGGGGCCCGCGCCGACGTAGTTGATGCCGATATCGGTTCCGAAGCTATCGAGGGCGGTCGGGCTGATGATGTAGGCCGAGGGACGCGAGAGCCGGTGGAGCTGGGCGGAGTCGGGCGCCTTCAAGACCAGCTCGACGGTCGCATCGTCGATGGCCTGGAGTGACTCCCAGTTGGGGTCGCCGTGGCTGAACTGCATGTACATCCCTGAGATGAAGGAGGGATCTTCCTCGTTGGAGAAGCGCTTAAAGCTGCGCACCACCGCGGCCGCGTCGACCGGGGTGCCGTCGTGGAAGGTGGCGCCCTGGCGGATCTTGAAGGTGTAGGTGAGGCCGTCTTCGGAGATCTCCCACGATTCGGCCAGGGCCGGCCGGGGCTCCCCGCTGACGAAGTCGGAGCGGATCAGGCCCTCGCCGACGTTGTCGAGCACGTGGATGCTACCGAAACCGGTCCACAGGCCCGGCTCGAGGGTGTCGCCCATCGACTCGGCCGCCACCACCAGGGTGCCCCCGAACTGTTGGGCAGAGGCTGCTCCCAGAAGCAGAAAAACGATCGAAGCCAGAACGGTAAAGCGGATACGACTCATACAGTCTCCTTTCGCAGCGCCCCCATCGATGCCGAAGAGTCGGCCGGCAGATGAGGTTGCGATCACGTTGGGTGTGGAGCCCTCCAGCGCGCCCCATCTATTCCCACCTGTGATATGTCTCCAAGTATACTTTGTGTGGGGGTGATCCGGGTAGCCGGTATCATCCCCGGAACCACCAACCTGCCGCGGCCTTACCAACCGTCCGCGCTGCGGCCACCGGGACGAGATCACAAGCAGGGAGAAGCCACATGATCATCGACGCCTACAACAACATCTGGCAAGCCGCCCAGACGTCTGACTACCTGACCGCCGAGACCTACTCGGTGGAGATGATGCTGCGCGACATGGACGCCGCCGGCATCGACAGGGCCGTCGGCTGCTCGCTGGGGCAGATGATCGACAACGGCTATCTGGCCTCGGTGGTGCGCAGCTATCCCGACCGCATCATCGGCTTTGGGCAGGTCAACCCGCGCGACGCCGACGCGGTCGACACGGTGAGGCGCTGCGTCGAGGAACACGGGCTCAAAGGGCTCAAGCTCCACCCCACCATGCACGGCTATCACTTCGTCGACCACGGCCTGTTGGACCCCATCTTCACCGCCTGCAGCGATTACCGGCTGCCGGTGCTGGTCAACGCCCTCGACGACCCCTTCGTTACCCCGCTCGGCATCGAAGAGATCGCCCGTAACTTTCCGGACGTACCGGTGCTGATCGCCCACATGGGCACGGTCTGGAATGTCACCGAAGCCCTGCTCGTCGCCGGGCGCAACCGGAATATCTACCTCGAGACCTCGAGCACCCAACTGCTCGAGGTGCGCCTCGCCTACCGCGACGTCGGCCCCGAGAAGATCATCATGGGCACCGATTGGCCCGGCAGCGATTTCGAGCTCGAGCGCCTCAAGATCCGCAAGGCCGTTCCCGACGAAGATCACCGGCGGCTGATCGAGGGGGGTAACCTGATGAAGCTTCTGGGGATGGGCTCTTGATACCGGGTGGAGCAGCACATGCTGGAGGTTAGCTGGCACCACACCTCCCTGGCGGTCAACGACCTCGACCGCGCCCTGGAGTTCTACCGGGAAGCGTTCGGTTTCGAGCTGCTGTTCGAAGCGCGCGGCATGACTTCGGAGATCAGAAGCATGACAGGCGTAGCGGAGCTCAGCTGCGATTTAGCGCAACTGATCTTGCCCGGAAGCGAGCAGGTGCTCGAGCTCATCGCCTTTGCAACCGGCCACCTGCCGCCCGAGAGCGCCGCGCCCCTGCAGGTCGGCGCCGGCCACGTCGCCTTCTCGGTCCCCGATCTCGAGACCGCACTCGACGAGGCCAAAACGCTCGGCGCCACGCTGCTCGGCGAGATCACCACCTTTTCCGAAGGGCGCTCCGCCTACTGCCGCGAGCCCGCCGGCAGCGTGTTCGAACTGACTGAATTTTTTGAGGAGGTAGCAGATGACTAGGCTCGAACGGTTTCGCGCCATGCTCACCCTGAGACACTTCGACGAGGCCTGCCTCGAGGGGGTGCCCACGGGCGAAATCCACGGAGAGCTCCACACTGGCATCGGCCAGGAAGCGATCGGGGCCGGCATGATGGAGTCGCTCCAACCCGGCGACGCGGTAGTAAGCACCCACCGCAACCACTACCACGCCCTCGCCGCGGGCGTGCCCATGAAGCCGATGCTGGCCGAGATCTTCGAAAAGGCGTCGGGGCTCTGCCGGGGACGCGGCGGCCACATGCACCTCTTCGACGCCGAGCACAACTTCTCCTGCAGCGGCATCGTGGGGGCCTCGCTGCCGGTGGCGCTCGGCTACGCCTACAGCTTCTGGATGAAGGGGCAGGACAACCTGGCGGTCGGCGTAACCGGTGACGGCGGCGCCAACAACGGTGCCTTCCACGAGTGTCTCAACCTCGCCGGGGCCTGGAAGCTGCCGCTGGTGGTGCTCGTTGAGAACAACGAGCTGGCCATCTCCGTCCCCATTGGTGACGTGTCGGCCACCGCCACCATCGCCGAGCGCGCCTGCGCCTACGGCGCCTGGGGCAAGAAGGTCGATGGGACCGACGTCGACATCGTGGCCGAAGCCTTTGCCGAGGCGTCTCATCACGCCCGGAGCGGCCGGGGGCCGGCCATCTTGGAGGCGAGCTGTCACCGCTTCCGCGGCCACTTCGAAGGCGACCACGACAGCTACCGGACCATGAAGGAGAAGCGCGAGATGCGCGAACGGCACGATCCCATCACCATCGCGAGGCGCAAGCTCCTGGCCGAAGGGCTGGCCGGCGAGGCCGAGCTCGACGCCATGGCTGAGGCTTCACAGCGAGAGATGGCTGAACTCCTCGCCGAGGTGCGGGCCGAGCCGCTGCCGGAGGCCGCCGGCGCGCTCGATTACCTCTTCGTGGGGGGCAAGCGATGAGCAGCGCCGTTCGCAACCTGAGCATCTCCCAGACCGTGGCCGAAGCGATCGGGCTCGAGATGGAGCGGGACGAAAACGTGATGGTCATGGGAGAAGACGTCGGCAAGATCGGTGGGGTGTTCGGCGCCACCCGCACCCTGCAAAAACGCTTCGGCGACAAGCGCGTGCGCGACACACCGATCTCGGAGATGGCCTTTACCGGCATGGGCGTGGGCATGGCCATGGCGGGCCTCAGACCGATCGTCGAGATCATGTTCGTCGACTTCATCGGGGTGTGCCTCGAGCAGGTCTACAACGCCATGGCCAAGATCCCGTACATGTCGGGTGGCAACGTGAGGGTGCCGATGGTCATCAAGACGGCCGGCGGCTGCATCGGCTCGGCGGCGCAGCACTCGCAGTGCCTCTGGGGCCTCTTCGCCCACCTCCCCGGCATGAAGGTGGTGGCGCCCTCGTCACCTTTTGACCACAAGGGCCTCTTGTCGGCCGCTATCCGCAGCGACGACCCAGTGGTCTACATCGAACACAAGGCGCTTTTGCTCAAGAAGGCCGAAACCTTTTTGAACGGCGGCCACGTGCCCGAAGAGCGCTACGCCATCCCTCTGGGCAAGGCCAAGGTGGTGCGCGAAGGCAGCGACCTGACCTTAGCGACCTTGAGCGCCAGTGTGGAGTACGCCCTGGAGGTGTCAGAAGACCTCGCTCGCGAGGGCATCGACCTCGAGATCGTCGACCTGCGCACGGTCGTCCCGCTCGACAGCGAGACGGTGGCCGCCTCGGTGAGCAAGACGGGACGCCTGTTGGTGGTCGACGAGGACTACCTCAGCTTCGGGCTCTCGGGCGAGCTGGTGACCCGCGTCATCGAAGCGCTCGGCCCGGGCGGTCTCAAGCAGGTGGCCCGGCACGCCGTCCCCGACGTGCCGATCCCGGCAGCGCTAAGCCTGGAAGAAGCGGTCGTACCCGGCCCCGCCTCGATCGCACAGGCGGTGCGCGAGCTGGCGGCTGTTTCGTAGCCGTGTTCCCCGATCCTCACCAGGCGGTGATCGTGGGGGCCGCCGGCGCCATCGGCCGGGCGACCTGCCGGGCCTTTGCAGCTGCCGGCGCGAGCCTCTGGGCGCTCGACCTGGACGAACGAGCCGCTTCGGAGGCGCTGACCGGCTTGCCGGGCGAGCACCGGAGCCGGGCCGTCGATGTCACCGACGCCGAGGCTATCACCGGGCTGGCGGCTGAAATCTGCCGCCAGCACCCCATCGACTCGGTCGTGTACGCCCCCGGCCTGGTCTTCACCGCCGACGTAGCCGCCACCGAGTGGGCCAGCTACCGGCGGCTCATGGCGGTCAATCTCGACGGGGCGTTCTACTGCGCCCAGGCCTTCGTCCGGCCGATGCTGGCAACAAAGCGGGCCGGGAGCTTCGTGTTCATCTCCTCGATGGCCGGCAAGCGCGGAGAGGCCGGGGCGTCCGCCTACTGCGCCTCGAAGTTCGGCCTCATCGGCATGGTGGAGAGCTTCGCTGCCGAGACCGCTGCCGATGGCATCCGCGCCAACGCCGTCTGCCCCGGCAACGTCGACAGTCCCATGTTGAAAAAGGTAGCGGTCGACATCGCCGCGCGCGAAGGCCGCGAGGTGGAGACCGTCTGGCAGGAAATGGCCGAGGTTGCAGCCGCCAAGCGCCTGGTCAACCCAGACGAGGTGGCGGCGGTCTGCCTCTGGCTCTGCTCGAGCGCGGCCTCGGCGGTGACGGGAGAGGCGATCAACGTAGATGCAGGAGCTCTCAGTGGTTAACGCAATCGAAACACTTACCATCGACACCAAGCGCGCAATCGAAGACACCATCTCACTGGTCAAAATCGATAGCCAGAACCCAGGCCCACAAGAAGGCGCCTGCACCGACTGGCTCTACCGGCGCCTCAGCGGGATGGGGCTCGAGGTCATCCGGCAGGCGGTGCGACCGGGCCGCGACAACCTGATCGTGACCATCCCCGGACGGGGGACCTCCCCCCGGCTGATCCTCTCGGCCCACACCGACGTGGTGCCGGCAGGCCCCGACTGGACCGTGCCCCCCTTCGAAGGGCGCGTTCAAGACGGCCGCATCTACGGCCGGGGCGCAGCCGATATGAAGTCGGGAATGGCGGTGGCCCTGGGCACCATTGAAGCCCTCACCCACTCGGAGCCGCCCGGCGGTGACGTGGTGCTGGCGCTGACGGTCGACGAAGAGGCGCCCGATATGGCCGGCGTTCACGCGCTGGTGGCAGACGGGCTGGTCGGCGAAGAAGACCAGGTGCTGGCGCTCGAGCCGACCGGCTTGCGGCTGCGCATCGCCCAGATCGGGCTCCGTTGGCTTGCGGTCAAAACCCACGGTCGCATGGCGCACGCCGGCCGCGCCCATTTGGGGGTCGACGCCAACCACGTAATGGCCAGGGCCGTCGACCGGCTCAAGGACAGGGTGGCCGCTCTACCCTACGAGGACCCACTGCTCGGCCGGCCCCGCTTCACCTGCGGGACGATAACGGGCGGCGTCGCCACCAACGTGGTGCCTGCAACCTGTGAGGCCCAGCTCGACTTGCGGCTGGTACCGCCGATGACCATGGCTGAGGTAGAGGGGTTGGTACAGACGGTGTTCGACGAGACGGTCCAGGAATTTCCGGGCGCCGGCTTCGAGATCGCGCCGCTCGGCGTCGCCCGCCCGCCCGTCAAGGCCGCCGAAAGCTCGATCATCGTGACCCGGCTCCGCGAGGCCTACCAACAGGTGACGGGCCGGCCTCTCGAAACGGGCGGCGCAGACGGACACGAGGCCTACACCGACGCCTCGATGATAGCCGCCCTACTCGACAGCGACAGCTGCACCGTTTTCGGCCCGGGCTCATCCGATCACGCCCACACCGCCGACGAGTTCGTGGCGCTCGAGGAGATCGAGACTGCCTGCCGCGTCATGGAGGTTCTGGTGAGAGCATGGTAGAGAAAAAGAGCACGGGGGGGATGCGCAACTTCGACTCCCCCACCCCCGACGTCTTCCCCCCACCCGAATCGATGCGGCCCACCCTGGTCGGCGAGCACTACATGATCTCGGCCGGGCACCCGCTGGTGGCGCACATCGCCGCGCAGGTGCTCGAGCGCGGTGGCAGCGCCATCGACGCCGGGGTGGCAGGGGGGATCGCCTGCAACGTCATCCAGGTCGACATGGCCAACTTCGGGGGGGTGGCGCCGATCCTGGTGCGTCAGGCCGGCTCCGACGAGGTGTGGAGCATCAGCGGCGTCGGCAGCTGGGGACGCAAGGTCAGCCTTGAGACGTTCGTTGAGCGTTTCGGCGACGACATGCCCCTCGGAGCCCCCGTTGCGGTAGTCCCGGCTGCTCCCGACGCCTGGATCGCCGCGCTGAGGCGGTTCGGCAGCTGGTCGTTCGCCGAGGTGGCGGCCCCATCGATCGCCTACGCGCGGGATGGGTTCCCGCTCGACTTCCGCACCGCCACCGCCCTGGAGATCTTCGGCAGCGGCTTCGGCGACTGGGAGTCCTCGCGCAGGGTCTACTGGCCCGAAAACAGGCCACCAGTCACCGGTGAACGCCTCTGCCAACCGGACCTGGCCGCGCTGCTCGAGACGATGGCGGCGGCCGAGCGCGGCGTGAATCGAGACGAAGCCCTTGAAAACGTCCGCCAGGCCTTCTACCGAGGCGAGGTGGCCGAGCAGATCGTACGCTTCAACCAGCAGGGCGGCGGCTGGCTCACCCTCGAAGACCTGGCCGAGTTCCGCTGCGAGGTCGCCCCGGCACCATATGTCGACTACCACGGCTACCGCGTCCACACCACCGGCCCCTACTCGCAAGGCCCGGCCATGCTGCAGGCGCTGGCGATCCTGGCGGGCTTCGATTTGAGTGCCATGGAGCACAACTCGGCTGCCTATCTGCACACGCTGGCCGAGTCGCTCAAGTTGGCTTTTTCCGACCGGGAACGCTACTACGGCGACCCCAACTTCGTCGAGGTCGACCTCGAGCACCTGCTCTCCAAAGAGCACGCCGACGACCTGCGGAGCTACATCAGGGCCGACGCCGCCCTGCCGGACCTGCCGACCGTTACCGGCCCGGCGCGAAAGCGCTTCGACACCACCTACCTCTGCGTGATCGACCGCGACGGCAACGCCTTCAGCGCCATGCCGAGCGACACCTTGGACGGCGGACCGATCGTCCCCGGGCTCGGCATCATCACCTCACCGCGCGGGGTACAGAGCCGGCTCGATTCCAAGCACCCCAGCGCCATCGCGCCCGGCAAGCGCCCCCGTCTCACCCCCTCGCCGGCGATCGCTGTGAGGCCCGGCGAGGGCGCGGACGCCATGGTCATGCCCTTCGGCTGCCCCGGTGGGGACGTCATCTTGCAAGCGATGTTGCAGGCGTTTCTCAACACCGTACACTTCGAAATGCTGCCGCAGCAGGCGGTCGAGGCACCACGCGTCGCCGCTTTCAGCTTCCCCGACTCGTTCTATCCCCACGTCCATATCCCTGGACGACTGAGTGTTGAACGCCGCATCCCCGAACGCGTGCGCGCAGATCTCGAAGCGCGAGGGCACAAGATCCACCTCTGGCCCGAGTACGAGTTCGACGCAGGCGGCGTCTCGCTGGCCGGCGACCTCAAGCCCCCGAGCGCCTCGGGCCGGGTCTTGGCCGCCGGCGCCGACCCCCGGCGCGTCAACTATGCGTGGGGAAAATAGGTGATGCGTGATGAGTCATGAGTAATGGGTGCTGCAAACGTTCATGTCTGAGCTAGTCTGCAGCGACAGTTGTATCTGAAAGAGAGGTGATGGGTGATGAGTAATGGGTGCTGCGAAGGTCACGGTTGAACCAAACCGTTCGCCCGTCACCCACGCATGACCCATTCCCCGTTACCCATTACCTGTTCCTAACAAGACTTCTGAAATCTCGCACTCAACTCTTCCAGGAGGACCAATGGAAACCCTTCAACTCGCCGTCAACGGCACCCTGATGCGTGGGCTCGAGCTCAACAAAAACTTGCTCAATGTGGGCGCGAACTTTGTCAGAGAGGCGAAGACCGCGCCGGAATACCGGCTCTGGTCGATCGGTGACGTTCACCCCGCCATGCAGCGGGTGCACTCGGGCGGGACCTCGGTGAGCTTAGAGATCTGGGAGCTGCCGGTCGCGTCCGTCAGCACCATCTTGCAGCAGGAGCCGCCCGGGCTCTGCATCGGCAAGGTAATGCTCTCGGACGGGAGCGAGGTGCTGGGCGTGCTCGGCGAGGCTTTTTTATGCGAGGGGCAACGCGAGATCACCGAGTTCGGCGGCTGGCGGGAGTACCTCGAAAACAGGTAATGGGTAATGGGTGATGAGTGATGGGCGCTGCGAAGGTCACGGTTGAACCAAACCGTTCGCCCGTCACCCACGCATTACCCATTACTCTTTACCCATCACCTCTTTTTCAGATACAACTGTCGCTGCAGACTAGCTCAGACATGAACGTTTGCAGCACGCATTACTCATCACTCATTCCTCATCACCTTCCCTTGATGCCTTCTACTGCTCGGTTGACGTCCCTGGGCTTAAGAAAGCACCTAGCCACAACCGAGCGCTTCGGCGAGCGCACCCACACCTGATTCGAGCGCACCCTGCTCGAGCTCATCCAAACGCGGAAACATATCGAGCCCGCTCTCGCGCTCGACCTCGTCGACCGTGGTCAGCCCGCTGCAGTAGTCGGCGGAACGCTCCGTCTCCTGGTCCAAGATAAAACCTGCCAGCCTGATGTCGTTCGCCTGTTGCCGAATGACGATCTTGAAGTAGCCCGAGGGGAGCTGGTGTTCTACAGTTGCGGCCGGCAGCTTCGGCATGGTCCGGCGGTAGAGTGGACCGGTGACGACGTAGACTGGGTCTCCCCCTCTGGCCAGCTCGCGCACGGCCTCCTCCAGCTCGCGCCAAGGGCCCTGGTTCAGCTCGGAACGCTGCGGGGTGATGTTCGACAGCACGTTGGTATCCTGCCAGTAAAGCGTGCCGGTGAAGCTGGCCAGCGGCACCTGGTGGCCCCGGTCGGTGCCCAAGAGCCGGTTGGCGTCGCGGTACGCCCCTGGCTCGAGAGTTTCTTCCGGCTCGAGCCAGGGGTCGCGTCTCCACACCCGGTCGCGGCCAGAACCGATGGTGTCACGGCTGACCCGGTAGGCCACCCAATCGGCGAACTTGGTCTCGTCGTTGGAGCTCAGGGTGTAGATCTCGCGCACGATGAGGTCGTTCGTCTCGGGGGCGCCGCGGGGACAACCGCCGAAGCAGTGCACGGTATGGAGCTCCCCTACCGAAGGCTCGGCCGCGTTCGCGAGCGCCTCCCGCAGCGAGGCGACCTCGCGCTGCAAACCCTCCAGCTCCGCTTCATAGCCGGCAACCGCACGCCCCGGCACGATCCAGAAGACCAGGTAGACCGCCAGCGCGAGATTGAACAATACCGCCAACATGCAAGCGATCGACACTAGCCGTACCAACCCGGCAGAAACGTGCCGTTCCGGGCCGGTCTCGTCTCTCTCAGCCATCCAATGACTCCCCGCCTACAGCTCTAGCGGCTCGAACCAGAAGCGCTCGAGCGGGTGGTCTACAGGTTCGTTACCAAACACCGCATGCAGCTCCATGCCGTGCTGCAAGGCGTCCGGCCCGACCCCACGGAGCTGGTGCAAAAACAGCGTCGAAACACCTTCGAGCGCAACGTAGGCGAGCAGGTAGGGCTCGCCGGTACGGGCGTAATGGGGGGCTCTCGGGCAGAGCGTCCAGCTCTCCAACGTCCCCTTGCCGGAGAGTTCGGTCCAGCGCGTCACCTGCAGATCGTTCGGGCAGACCGGCCGCGGCGGCAGCCACACCCGGCCACAGCGCTCGCACCGCGTGGCCAACAGCACCCCCTCTTCGAGGGCCAGGAAGAAACGGGAGGATTTGCCGAGGCTGTGACGGTAGCGAAAGCGGTGCTCGAGCCCCAAGAGGAGCACCTCGCGAAAGTCGGCAAAGGGATCCTCGCTTCGCCCGAGAGGGTCGTCGGCCCGTAGTCGCTCGAGCTCGAGCTTAACCTTGGGATCCACCCTTTGCCTCCTCCTCGAGCAGGCGTAGCTGCCGGCGATTCAGCTTGCCGGTAGTGGTGGTCGGCAAGTGATCGACGAAGGTGACCTCGCGGGGGTACTTATAGGCGGCGAGCTGCTCCCTGACGAGCTGCTGAAGCTCGGTCACCAACGCCTCCCCACCACTGTAGTCCTCCGCCAACGTGATAAACGCCTTCACGATCTGTCCGCGCACCGGGTCGGGGCTCCCCACCACCGCCGCCTCGGCGACCGCCGGGTGGCGCAAGAGCACCTCTTCAACCTCGGCCGGTCCGATCCGGTAGCCACCGCTGCTGATCATGTCGTCGTTGCGACCTTTGAAGAAGATATAGCCCTCTTCGTCGCGGTAGGCGAGATCCCCGGTCAGAACCCAGCCCCAGCGCTGCCGGTCCGCGGTGGCTTCGGGTTTTTTCCAGTACTCGAGCATCATGGTGGGGTCACCCGGCCGCACCGCGATCTGCCCGATGGTACCGGGCGGCACGCTGCGGCCCTCATCATCGAGGAGTTCGACCTCGCGCCCTGGGTAGGGTTTGCCCATCGAACCCGGGCGGATCGGCCAGAGGCGGGCGCAACTGCCCGCCAAGTGGTTGACCTCGGTAAGCCCGTAGAACTCGTTGCAAACCGCACCGAGCTCACGTTCCGTCCAACGAAGCACCTCGTCTGCCACCGACTCGCCACCGCTGGCGATCACCCTGATGTCGAGGTCGTAGGTCTCTTTGGGATGGGAGGCTTGAGCCAGCATCTTGAGCGCCGTCGGGGCCAAGAACACGTGCGTCACCCCGTAGCGGCTCATCAGCTCGTAGGCCGTATCCACCTGAAAACGACCATTGTAGGCCAGCACCGGGCGGCCGAGCGCCAACGCGGGCAGGAGGATGTCGAGCAAGCCCCCCACCCAGGCCCAATCCGACGGGGTCCAAAAGAGCGTGGAGGCATCGAAGTCGATATTGAAAAAGAGCTGAACGGTCAGGAGGTACCCTTCCAGGATGCGGTGGGCGTGGAGGGCACCCTTGGGATGGCCGGTAGTGCCAGAGGTGTAGAGCAGTAGGGCCGGGTCGGAGGATTTGGTGGGCACCGTTTCGAAGTGCACCGGCATCCGCGTGAGCGCCGGGCCCAGAGCCACTTCGCCCGACTGGGCTTCTCCCCGAACGATCAGGTGTTCTAACGAGGGTAGCTTCGCCCGAACGGCGCGCAGCTTGCCGGCGTACGCGCTGTCCACGATCACCGCTTTGGCAGCACAGTCGGTCAGGATATAGGTGTAGCTCTCAGAGCCATACAGCATCGACATCGGCACGGCGATCGCGCCGAGCTTATAGATGGCCAAGTGGGCGGCGGCCGTCTCGGGTACCTGCGGCAGCACGATGCCGACCCGGTCACCGGCCTCGATTCCGAGCTCTCTGAGAAGATTGGCGAGGCGGTTGGTCAGCCGCTCGAGCTGCCAAAACGTCCAGGTCTCACGATAGCCGGCCGCGTCTTCATAAAAGATCGCGACCCGGCCGCGATGCTCGGCCCAACGGCTGAGGGCCTCGGTGGCGATGTTGTACGCCTCGGGGATCTCCCATTTGAAGTTGGTCTTGATGTCTTGATAGTTGCTGTAGTGCGACAAGTTCATGCGCTCTCCCGGTCGAAACTTCTGATCAGATGTCCTTACGCTCGAAAATATGCACCGCCGCCACGGTACAGGTCCCGGCGTGACAATCGCTGAGGCCGCGCTTGGCGCCGGCTACCTGACGCCTCGGGTCGGCCTCGCCGCGCAGCTGCGCAGTGATCTCTACCGCCTGGGCGACGCCGGTCGCTCCGGCTGCGGCGCCGAAGCCGAGCAGGCCGCCCGAAGGGTTGACGGGCAGTTCACCCTGCAGGGAAAAGACGCCCTCTTCACTCAAAGGTCCCGAGGCACCGGGCGGACAGAAGCCGAGTGCTTCGTAGGCCATCAACTCTGCGCCGGTGTACGAATCGTAGACCTCGGCTACATCGATCTCTTCAAGCGGCTCGCTGATCCCGGCCATGGCGTAGGCTGCTTCGCCGGCAAGGCGCTTGGCCGTGAAGTGCGCCAGGGCGTCTCGCGGCCGGTCACCGGCACGTGCATAGTCCGTGGCACAGCCGCTGCCGGTCAGGGCGACGACCGGACGCTCTGAAAAGCGAGGTACGTTGGCCTGCGCCCAGCTCCGGTTGGCGAGGATCACCGCTGCCGCACCATCTGAGAGCAGGCTACAGTCGAGGAGTTTGTAGGGCGAAGCGATCAGCGGCGAGGCCAGCACCTCATCGACGGTGAGCTCCTTCGGCTTCTGCGCCAGCGGGTGGTAGCGAGCGTTGCCATGGTTTTTCACCGAGACGAGCGCCAGCTGCTCTTCGGTGGTGCCGTAACGGCGCATGTGCTCGCGCATCAACAGGGCGTAGTAGGCAGTGAAATGACCGCCCACCGGGAACTCCCAATCGGTGTCGGAGGACATAGCGAAGATCTCGCCGGCCGTAGCGGTGCTGACGCTCTTGCCAACCCGCTCGGCCCCCACCACCAACAGGCACCGGCTCAGGCCCGCCCTCAGGTAAGCGAACGCGCTGCGAAGCGCCAGCCCCCCCGTGGCACCGCATCCCTCGATACGAGCGGTCGGCCGGGGTGTCAGCCCTAGGGTGTCGTGCCAGATCACACCCTGGCCGATCTGCCCGGCCAGATGGTCGCTCTCGTACGCCATGAGGCTCTGATCGATCTGCTGGTGCTCCAGGCCGCTGTCTGCCAAGGCCGCCAAGACGGCCTCGGCCACCCAGTCGCGGATCGAGCCGTCGAAGCGCGATGAGCGAAAAGGCGACAGGCCGCAACCGAGAACGACGACGTCATCCATGCAGCGCTCCGGATTACCTATGGTAAAAGGGCACCGCGACGGGGGCGTCCCAGAGGCGTTTCATCTCCTCGTCGGCGCGGCAGAGCGAAATCGAAAAGCCGGCCATCTCCTGGGTGGTGACGTACTCTCCCACCAGCGGCTTGTAGGCACGTAGACTGCGCGCACCGAGAATCTTCGCCACCGCCCGGTAGACGATCAGCAGCTCCATCAGGGTGGTTCCACCCGCCCCATTGACGAAGGCCAGCACCTCGTCCCCCGCTTCGAACGGCAGGTCATCGAGAATACCCTCCATCATGGCGGCCACCACTTCGTCGGCCGTCGCCCCCTTCATACGCCTGAAGCCGGGCTCGCCGTGTACGCCCATGCCGAGAAAGATCTCCCCTTCGGGCAAGCTGAACATGGGCTCGCCGGTCAGCGGCGAAATGCCGGGTGCCACCGCGGCGCTCAGGGTGCGGGTCTGATCCCGCACCCGTTCGCCCAGCGCCTTGAGTTCGGTCAGGTCGGCCCCCTCCTCGGCTCTCGCCCCCACGATCTTGTAGATAAAGGTCGTCCCGGGAGCGCCCCTGCGTTCGCTCTCGCTGCCTTTGGGTGCTGACGAGATGTCGTCGTACATCAGGAGCACCTCGACCTCAAACCCTTCGGCCCGCGCCAGCTCCACCGCCATCTCACCGTTGAGGACGTCGCCGGCGTGTTGCGAGATGAGGAGCAGCACTCCTGCACCCCGGTCAGCAGCGCGAATAGCCTCGAGGATCAGGTCGGGGGGAGGCGCCGCGAACACCTCACCGAGCGCATTGGCATCGAGCATGCCCCGGCCGACCCAACCCACCGCGATCGGCTCGTGCCCCGAACCGTTTCCGATCACCAGACCGACCTTGCCGCTCTCTTTGGGCACTGCACGGGTCACCACCCGCCGACCCTCGACCCTCGACACGTAGTCGCCGTAGGCTGCCAGGTAGCCGTCGATCATTTCGTCGACGATGGCTTCGGACCGGTTGATGAGTTTCCTCACGAACCCTCAACCTCCTTGTAGACGTCGTACAGCGCCTCGAAAAAGAGCGCCATCGACGTGGCACCAGGGTCTGGATGACCCACCCCGGCCGCCTCGACGTACCGCGCTCGCCCTTTTTTGGCCGGCATCGACGTCGTCGCCTCTGCCCC
This sequence comes from Gemmatimonadota bacterium, assembly GCA_020344215.1. Lineage (GTDB taxonomy): Bacteria > Gemmatimonadota > Gemmatimonadetes > Palauibacterales > KS3-K002. The sequence goes on along the minus strand of CP070815.1, from coordinate 1,619,694 downwards.
GCTGCGGGCCGCCTCGGCCGCAGCCTGCAAGGCCACCGCCAGCCGCTCTCCCGAACGTTCGGCGCAACCGAGCACCTCGGCAGCTGGGAGCAGCGCATCGAGCATGGTCTTGTCGCCCGCTTCCGTCTTCCCTAGCCGTCCGATCGTGGCGGCAGCGGCCCGAACACCCGCCTCGAGCTCTGCAAGCCCCAACTGCTCTACCCCACGACTCGCCTTGCCCAGCTCCAACAAGACGGTGGCGAAAAGGGGTCCGGACGCTCCACCGGCGCCCGCCATGAAGGATTGCCCCCCCGCTTGAAACACGCTCCCGACATCGCCCGAC
>CP070815.1:1618213-1619272 GCA_020344215.1 Gemmatimonadota bacterium | reverse complement strand
GCGTTCGGCGGGACGATGACGAAGCTGGGGATCTACGGTCTGCTGAGGGTCTTCCTGGAGATCGTGCCGCTCTCGCCGGCGACGCGCGCCTGGGGACTCTTGGTGGCGCTGGCTGGTGTGGGCAGCCTGTTCGTGGGGACGCTCACCGCGCTCAAGCAGGATGACGTCAAGCGGCTCATGTCGTTCCACGTCATCGGCCAAGTCGGTTACATGTTCCTCGGGATCGGCATGGGCCTTTTCCTGTTGACGCGAGATCCCGTGCTGGGGTTGCTGGGGCTGCTGGCGGGCGTGTTCCATATGCTCAACCACTCGCTCTACAAGTCGTGCCTGTTCCTGGGCGCCGGCGCGGTCTACTACCGCGCCGGCACACGGAGCCTGAGCGAGGTGGGCGGCCTGGGTCGCTACATGCCGGTCACGGCGCTGTGCGCCGGCACGGCGGCCCTCGCAATCGCCGGCGTGCCGCCGCTTAACGGCTTCGCCAGCAAGTGGATGATCTATGCCACGGCGGTGAAGGCGGGAGAGCAGGTACCCTGGCTCGTATTCCTCGCGATCGTGGCGATCTTCATCTCGCTGGTCACGCTCGCCTCGTTCATCAAGTACCTCGCTGGCGCGTTCATGGGGTCGCGCACTGCGGACGAGCCCGTGCGTGAGGTCCCGGCAGCCATGCTGGTCCCACAGCTCGCGCTCGCCCTGACCTGCGTCGTCTTCGGTCTCGTACCGCTCGTGCCGCTGCGCTACGTGCACGCGGCGGTCACCGGCCTGCTGCCGGGAGCGGGCCTGCCAAGCCTGACCGCCGCGCTGGGCGACGGTCCAGGTCTGCAGATGGCCGTGGGGATGCCGGATGTGGCGGTGTGGGCGCCGCAGCCTGTGGCGGCAGCGCTCGTGGTGCTGGGTCTCTTCTCCTACTTCGTGATCCAGCGCGGTGGAGGAGCCACGGTGCGCGACGTCGCGGCCTGGACCTGCGGTGAAGAGGAGCAGCCGAGGACGGCGCGCTACCCGGCGAGCAGCTTCTATGTGCCGTTCAAGCACGCGTTCCGCGGCATCTACCCGCAGGTGCGC
>CP070815.1:1617031-1618113 GCA_020344215.1 Gemmatimonadota bacterium | reverse complement strand
GTAATGCGCTCGATGACCTCGTCTTGTGCGCTCGTCAGCTTGATCAGGTCATTGATCGCGCCCCCGGTCTGACCTCCGGTGATCGCGTAGACCCCATCGAGCGCAAGGAAGACGACGCCAAGCCCGGGGACGCTGGCGATCGAGTGCGGAGCCTGACAGGTCACACCGAAAGCCAGGGTCGCGACGCTGAAGCCCGTCTTGAAGTCGCCGGTGACGACGTCAATCGAGCGCTCGCGGAAGACGAGCAACGAGTTGTAGTTCGCGAAGAGCCCGGTGATGTTTCCGCCCTGACTCGACAGCTCAATGAACGAGTCCGTTCTGAACTGCTCAATCAAGCCCGGGTTCGAGTAGTACAGGGTCCGGCCGTCGCCACGGCCCCCGTCAAGCCAGAGGCAACCCTGGAACAGCGCCGAGAACTGCGCGAGCGGCGCCGGAAGCGGCCCGATGGGGATGTCCGGCGCCTGCGCGCCGAGCTCCGGCGTTCTGGTCGCGTCGATGTAGAGGGTCTCGACGTTGTTTCGGATGAAGTCGAGGAAGTAGAGGGTCGTGTCGTCCTCGGCCGGCCGGTCGTCGGCGAAGTTCGCGGTCCGGTACAGCTTCCGCGCGACCGTTCCGGCCGGACCGAGGGGGACGTCGAGGGCGATCGCGTATCGGTACCCCTCGACGCCGGGGGGGATCTGCCAGGTCGTTACCGCGAGGGAGCTCGCCGGCGACTCCGAACCCGTCGAGCTGATGAAGCTGACAGCCCATCCGAACTTGCTCTCGGCGCCGTAGTCGGTCCCTGTGCTGTTGTCCTGTAGACCGAGACCCCAGCGGCCCCCGTCGGAGATCGCGCGCGCCTGAGAGGGCATCCAGATCGTTGTAGCGTCGCCCCCGGGAGGGTCGGGAGTGATGGGGGGCGACGCGGTCGACTCAACGGCCCGGGTCCGGTGCGGTCGGATCGCCGTCGGCGGCGCGAGGTAGCCGAGGGGGCGCGTGATCGTCGTGTCGGTCGTTACCGCAGTGACCGCGTTCGTGAAGTCGTCGAGCGGCCAAGGGTTGACGATGATCGGCCGGTTCACGCCGTTCGTGATGACGGTCCC
>CP070815.1:1615813-1616931 GCA_020344215.1 Gemmatimonadota bacterium | reverse complement strand
GGGCACGTGGACCACGGGAAGACGACGTTGACGGCGGCGATCACGGAGGTGCAGAACAAGCGGGGGTTGGCGGATTTTGTGCCGTTTGACCAGATCGACAAGGCGCCGGAGGAGCGGGAGCGGGGGATCACGATTGCGACGGCGCATTTGGAGTATCAGACGGAGACGCGGCACTACGCGCACGTGGACTGTCCGGGGCATGCGGACTATGTGAAGAACATGATCACGGGGGCGGCCCAGATGGACGGGGCGGTGCTGGTGGTGAGCGCGGCGGACGGGCCGATGCCGCAGACGCGGGAGCACGTGTTGTTGGCGAGGCAGGTGAACGTGCCGTACATCGTGGTCTACCTGAACAAGGTGGACATGGTGGACGATCCTGAGCTGTTGGAGTTGGTGGAGTTGGAGGTTCGGGATCTGCTGAACGAGTATGAGTTTCCGGGCGATGATTTGCCGGTGGTGAAGGGGAGCGCGTTGAAGGCGCTGGAGAGCGGCGAGCCTGGGGCGGAAGATACGAAGAGTATCGACGATCTGTTGGCGGCGCTGGACAGCTACATTCCGCAGCCGGAGCGGGATGTGGAGAAGCCGTTCTTGATGCCGGTGGAGGATGTGTTTTCGATCACGGGTCGGGGGACGGTGGCGACGGGCCGGATCGAGCGAGGGAAGGTGAAGGTGGGGGAGGAGATAGAGATCGTCGGCCTTGGGGCGCACAAGAAGACGGTGGTGACGGGAGTGGAGATGTTCCGCAAGACCCTGGACGAGGGGGTAGCGGGGGACAATGCGGGGGTGTTGCTGCGGGGTACGGAGAAGGACGAGATCGAGCGGGGGATGGTGTTGTCGAAGCCGGGGTCGATCACGCCGCACACGAAGTTTGAGGGCGAGGTGTACGTGCTGACGAAGGACGAGGGGGGTCGGCACACGCCGTTTTTCAGTGGATATCGGCCGCAGTTTTACTTCCGGACGACGGACGTGACGGGGGACGTGAAGCTGCCGGACGGGGTGGAGATGGTGATGCCGGGGGACAACGTGACGATGACGATCACGCTGATCACGCAGATCGCGATGGAGGAGGGACTGCGCTTCGCGATTCGCGAGGGCGGCCGCACGGTGGGCGCCGGCGT
>CP070815.1:1614590-1615713 GCA_020344215.1 Gemmatimonadota bacterium | reverse complement strand
ATGCGGCTGCCGATCTCGACCCCGCGACGCGAGTTGATGTAGATCCAGCCGGCCAGGCTGCGCACCACGTCGGCGAGTGCGATCGTCACGGCGGCGGCGATGAGGCCGAGAATCGTGCCGACGTCCGCCAGCGCCAGGCGCTCGGCGAACAAGATTACGCCCGCGCCGACCAGCGCGATCCAGAATCCGTACGAAACGATCTTCCGCAGCTGATGGCGTCGCGTGATCTCGTCTATGTGGGCATCGATCCCGCGACGGATCAGGCGTGACAGCCCGTAGAGAGCGAGCCAGACGACGAGGAAGATGGCGAGCTTCTCCAGCGCCCCCACGCTGGTGATGGCTGTCCAGACTCGCCCTAGGGCCCCCTCAACCTGCGCGGCCCCCTCCTGGGCGCGCTGAATCGGTGTCTGCATGACCGTCATCCACATGGCACAGGCAATATGCGCCGGCGCGCCGGCGGCGCGCCACCGCTGTGCCGAGATCGGCTCTCCCGGTCGCGCCCTTGCTTTCCCCTCCCTCTGACCCTACTTGCGGGCGTAGCGTTATCGCCATGCAAGAGAAAGAACCTTCCGCATCCAAGGCGACTCCCGCAGGGAGCGCCACGGCTGGCGCGGGGCCCACGCGGCTGGGCCTGCTGGCGGCGTTCGCTGCCATCTACCTGATCTGGGGGTCGACCTACCTGGCCATCCGCTTCGCCATCGAAACCCTGCCGCCGTTCCTTATGACCGCGGCTCGCTTCCTGGCGGCCGGGTTCCTTTTGTACGGCTGGACGCGCCTGCGCGGAGCGCCGCGCCCACAGCGCTCCCACTGGGCCGTGGCGGCGATGGTCGGCACGGCGATGCTCGTCTTCGGTGTCGGGGGCGTCTCTTGGGCCGAGCAGCGTGTGCCATCGGGTGCGGCGGCGCTGATCGTCGCCGTCGGTCCACTCTGGATGGTGCTGATCGACTGGCTGTTCTACGGCGGCGAGCGGCCCGACCTCAAGGTCCTGGTTGGGATCCTCTTGGGGTTCGCTGGCGTCGCGATTCTGATCGGGCCCGAGCAGGTTGCCGGCGCCGGGCAGATCGATTTGGCGGGCACGGGCGTGATCCTGTGGGGAACGCTGGCTTGGTCGTTCGCCTCGCTC
>CP070815.1:1613359-1614490 GCA_020344215.1 Gemmatimonadota bacterium | reverse complement strand
GCTCCTGGGCCCCTACCAGATCGGTGGCGTGGGGGGAGAGGGCATCTTGAAGGCGCTCGAGGTGGCCCTGGCGGAGCAGCAGGACGGGGTGGACTTCGAGATCTACACTTCGGACCAGCCCACGCTCCCGACGACGCCGGACATCCGGGGCCGGTTCGGGCGCGGGTACACCGCGACGCGCCTGCGGGCGCGGGGCGGATACCTCTGGGTGCGCCTCACGAACGGGGCGGTGACCGAGCGGTGGGCGTTGGAACAGATCGTGGCACGGGTGGCCCAGGGCCGCCGCCGCGTGAGGAGCAACTGATGGGACTTCTGGACAGCCTTTTCAGCACGGGCCAGAGCGAGGCCAACCGCAAGAACCAGGCGAACTTCGACTGGATCAAGGCGCTGGGGACCAAGGGGGTGGACGGCCTACCGGGCCTCCTACCGCTCCTGCTCGAGTCCTACAGCCAGGGCATGCCGTACATGCAGCAGGCGGTGGACGTGGCCAAGACGGGACAGGCGGACGCCAACCGACTGACGGCGGCTCGAGGGGCCGAGAGTTACCGGGCGATCCAGGACATGGTGGCTCAGGGCGCATCGGCGGCGACCCAAGGCGCCGTCTCGTCCGGGCTGGGGTCTGGGTCTGCTGCGGGGCAGGCCCGGGCCCAGGCGGCCTACCAGGGCGCCCGGGCGGCCGGCCAACTCGGAGAGGGGTTGGCTGGCATCTCGGCCAACACGGCGCTCCAGGGGGCGGCGCAGACGGGCTCTGCGCTCCAGGGCCTCGCGTCCTACTGGGCGAGCCGGGGCAAGGCGTACGCCGGGGCGGGCCAGGGCCTCCAGAACACGCTGTCTCAATTCCAGTGGCAGGGCGGCCAGGCGCCGATCGACTCCCTGCTCGGTCTCGGTGGAGCCGCGCTGGGCGGGTGGGCCATGGGCGGGTTCAAGTAAGGAGGACCCATGCCGATTATCCGCACAGGACACACCGGATTCGGGGAGGCGGGCGACCGGCTCCTGCGCGGGTTCATGTCCGGGGCGCAGCTTGCCGCGCTGCGGCAGAAGGCGGAGCGCGAGGAGGAGGCGTTCCAGGCGGACCTGGACCTCGCGGACGCCCAGACGAAACTCGCGCAGGAGCGGGCCCGGGTGGAGGGC
>CP070815.1:1612101-1613259 GCA_020344215.1 Gemmatimonadota bacterium | reverse complement strand
AGAGGCCCTCGCCTTCGCGCTGGCGTTCCGGCGCTCCCTCGACGAGGGCCTGAGCAGCGCCGAAGCGGCGGCGATGAAGGCCGAGGAGCGCGCCGGCGAGAAGGCGATCAAAGAAGCTCAGAAGGTCGCCGCGGGCGCTGAGAAGGCCGCGGTCAAGTCCGCGAGGGATGCCTTCATGGCCGAAGTCGACGCTCTTCAGCTTCGGACCCCTCGACCGGAGGAGATCCTCGTCGAGGACGTCGCGCCCCCGAAGCGAGAGCCAGCTCCTCGCGCCCCTGAACCGGCCCCCGAGCTTCCAGCGCCGGCGCCGCCGAGCGAGAGGCCTATCGCGACCGCCGAGAGGCTCCAGGCCGCGTATCAGGACCCGACCCGGACCGAGGAGCAGCGTCGATTGATCGCCGCCGAGCTCGAGCGCCGGGGGGCCGAGGTCCCGACCCTCGCGCCGGCCGAGGAGAGCGACGCCGAATTTCTGGCCCGGTACGGGCTTCAGTAATGGCGACATACGACGAGCTGATTCAGGCCGCGAAACGCGCCGACAAGGCCGGCGCGAAGGAAGACGCTCGCCGCCTGGCCGACCTCGCCGTCGCGGAACGAGACGCGGAACGGGGCGCCCCTGAGATCGCCGGCGCCGTCGAGGTCGCGCCCCCTTCGGCGGTCTCGGCCGAGCTGCTCGAGGCGCGCGCTCAAGAAGCGATCGACGCGAGGATTCAGCAGCTTGTCGAGGAGCGCGACGTCGCCCTTCGGGGCTTGACCGCCGCACAGCGCGAGGCCGTCGTCGCGCCGCTCCGTCGAGAGGCCGAGCGCGAGGTTCAGCGCCCTCGCGAGCGGGTCGTTCAACCCGGCGTAGCGGAGCCCGTTCAGCTTCCGAGCGATGGGGTCTTTAGACCGACCCGGATCGTCGAGACCGCCGAGGGCCGGTTCTACCGCGACCCGGAGACCGGCGAGCTTCGAGAGCCGACCGCGCTCGAGGAGGTTCGGGAGTCCTTCGCGCTTCAGACCGTGCTCGGCGAGGAGGCCGCGCGAGAGGCCGCGCGTCGAGGGGAGACCCCGCTCGGCGTGCTCGGCGAGGAGGTCGCCGGCGCTGGCGTAGTGGAGACGGAGCTCGGCGCCGCGCTCCGTTCGGCGCTCGGCTACGGGTCGGCGCTCGCTGGCGAGCTG
>CP070815.1:1610837-1612001 GCA_020344215.1 Gemmatimonadota bacterium | reverse complement strand
TTGTCGTTGAAGACGATGCAGTTCTGGAAGATCTCGGTGAACGAGGCGCCGTGATGCTCGTGGGCGCGCTTCAGCACTTGGATAAGGTGTTTCTGCATCGTGTCGACGGAGCGGGCGACGAATCGGGCGCCGGCGCCGATCGCGAAGGCGCAGGCCGACAGCGGCCGCTCCAGCGAGCCCTTGGGACTCGAAGGCGACATCGTGCCCTGCCGCGAGGTCGGTGAGTACTGCCCCTTGGTGAGCCCGTAGATCTCGTTGTTGAAGAGGCAGATCTGCACGTTGACGTTGCGGCGCAGGATGTGGAGCGTGTGGTTGCCGCCGATGCTCAGGCCGTCGCCGTCGCCGGTCACCACCCAGACGTCGAGCCCGGGGTTGGCTAGCTTGATGCCGGTGGCGAACGCCGGGGCGCGGCCGTGGATGGTATGGAAGCCGTAGCTCGACATATAGTAGGGGAAGCGTGCGGCGCAGCCGATCCCCGAGACGAACACGGTGTTCTCAGGTTTCACGCCCAGCTCGGCCAGCGTCTTCTGGATCGCCTTGATGATCGCGTAGTCACCGCAGCCGGGGCACCAGCGGACTTCCTGGTCCGAGGCGAAGTCGGCAGGCTTCAACTGTGTAGTCTCACTCGCGGTCGTCATATCGTTAGCCCAATCTGCTGCGGATCGCTTCGTAGATCTCGGTGATCTTGAACGGCTGGCCCTGCACTTTGGTGAGTGCTTCGCCCTGGATCAGATATCTGTCGCGCAGCACGCTCACGAGCTGGCCGTGGTTCATCTCCGGCACGAGGATCCTGTCGTAGCTCTTCAACAGCTCGCCCAGGTTGCGAGGGAACGGTGACAAGTAGCGGAGATGAATGTGCGCCACGTGGTACCCTTCCTCGCGGGCCTTGGTCACGCCCTGGTTTATCGGGCCGTACGTTGATCCCCAACCGACCACCGCCAGCGTGGCGTTCTCCGGGCCCAGTTCCGGCTTCTGGAGCGGTATGTCGTCCGCTATCCCGGCGATCTTGGCGGCGCGCGCGTCGGTCATCCGGGCGTGGTTCTCGGGATCGTACGAGATGTTGCCGCTCTCGTAGTCACGCTCCAGGCCGCCGACCCGGTGCTCGAGGCCCGGCGTGCCGGGCCTGGCCCACGGCCGGGCCAGCGTCTCCGGGTCGCGCAGGAA
>CP070815.1:1609558-1610737 GCA_020344215.1 Gemmatimonadota bacterium | reverse complement strand
AGGAGCTGGCTCTCGCTTCGGGGGCGCGACGTCCTCGACGAGGATCTCCTCCGGTCGAGGGGTCCGAAGCTGAAGAGCGTCGACCTCGGCCATGAAGGCGTCCCTCGCGGACTTGACCGCGGCCTTCTCAGCGCCCGCGGCGACCTTTTGAGCTTCCTTGATCGCCTTCTCGCCGGCGCGCTCCTCGGCCTTCATTGCCGCTGCTTCGGCGCTGCTCAGGCCCTCGTCGAGGGAGCGCCGGAACGCTAGCGCGAAGGCGAGGGCCTCCTGAAGCTCGTCGCCGCTGAGGGTCTTCCGAAGCTGCCGCTCGGCCTGCTTCAGCTTGAAGGGTTGACCGGCCTGGTCAATCTGGACGACCAGCTCGCGCGCGAGCCGCTGCGCCTTCGTCGAGGGGACGACGATCGAGTCGACGCCCCGCTCGCTGAACTTGCCCGGGTCGGCCGTCGCGGCCCCCTCGATAGCAGCGGCGATGATCTCGTCCGCGGCGACCATTGCGCCGTAGTACGGGGACTTCTGAGCGCGGACGTACGGCTTGCTGAAGTCGTAGCCGCGCGCCTCGAGCTGACGTCTGGCGATCTCCTGCTCGCGAGTCAGACCGGCCGGCGCTGCGATCCGCTCGGCGCGCGCTTCGAGCTCCGCGAGGCGAGCCCGCGCGTCGAGGAGGCTGGCCTCGAACATCGAGCGTTGATCGTTCCGATACGCCCCTGCTTCCTTCGCCTCGTTGTAGACCCGTAGCGCTGCGTTGAAGTCGGCCTCTGTCTCGAAGTCGGCCCGGTCGAGCCGGCCGTCCTCAAGCGCCGCGAGCGCCCCCTGAAAGGCGTCCTCGTCAGTGCTGAACGTCGCGCCCTTCTCGGCGACGGCGCGCGTCCGGCGCTCGGCGATGACATCAGCGCCGCGCGCCCCTCCTCGCGCCCCTGAAGGGGCCGTCATCTGGAGGTCCTGAAGCGCGCGCTCGGCCGAGGTCATCGCGCGCCTGGTCTCCGTCGAGACTCCGCGCTCGGTCGCCTGCAGTCGCCGGACGTCGCCGGCGATGTCCTCGGCGCCGAGCTGCTCGAAGAGGCCAGCGATCTGCTCGCGCTGCGCGCTGGTTAGCGACCTCTCAGCGGCGAGCTGCTCCGCGGCCTGGTACGCCGCGGCCTGGTTGCTCGTCGCCAGGTCGGAGAGCCGGCCGAGTTCGGC
>CP070815.1:1608260-1609458 GCA_020344215.1 Gemmatimonadota bacterium | reverse complement strand
AGTGCTCGGATCGGATCGATGCGAGCCGCCCGCTGGGCAGGAAGGAAGCAGGCCAGGAGAGTGGCTGCGACCAGGCTCAGGGCAACGATCGCGAAGGTCATGGGGTCCACCGGGTCTACGCCGAAGAGGAACGCTTCCAGCAGGTGACTCATCCAGTAGGCGGCCACGAGTCCGAAGCCGAGTCCCGATGCTGACAGCACCAGGCCGTGCTTCAAGACGGAACGCACCACCGCAGCGGGATGTGCCCCCACAGCCATTCTCACCCCGAGTTCCCGAGTACGCTGGCTGACGATGTAGGAGACCACGCCGTAAGCGCCCACGATTGCCAGCACGAAGGCGACTCCGGCGGCGATGCCCAGCATGGCCAGCATGAACGAGGTCCTGGCCATGCCTCTGGAGAGGATCTCGTCGAGCATCTGCACGCTCTCGGCAGGCAGGTTCGGGTTGACGGACGCAATGGTCTGCCTCACCTCCTGCAGGAACCCGGGGGCTCCGGCCCGCTCGGTGCGGATGGCGTAGCTCACGTGCCGCGGCGCAATCAGGGCGACCCCATCGATGGCCTCCCAGGGATTCGGCGTCACCAGAGGCCAGTAGGTGATCGGCGGAGGGGCCCGCGTGATCCCGTCGTCCCGGACGTCCCCGACGACCCCCACGATCTCCCTCCATCCGCCTTCCCCGGGTGTTCTCCCACCCGACATCCGTTTTCCGATGGCCTCGGCGGGGCTGTGCCAATACTGGAGGGCCATGGATTCCGATACGACCACCACGGGAACCCGGTCGCTGGCATCACTTCGGGTCAGGTATCGTCCGGCCAGGAGCGGGATCTGCATGGTCTCGAAGTAGTCACCTCCCACCCAGGTGTACTGCATGTTCGGAGGGGGAGTCCCCTCGGAGTAGGCAAAACCCTCGACCCACACCGGGTTGACATTCACTCCACCGCCCATCGGGAGCTTAGAGGTGAGGCCCACCGACGAGACGCCGGGCAGGTCTGAAAGACGCTCTCCGATGAGCTCATGGGTCCGGATCATCTCTTCCAGATCCGGGATCTCCCCGGAGGAGATGCCAATCTGAAGGGTGAGCACGGTCTCGGGGTTCCCGAGCCCCGGATCGACGCTGTGGAGCGCGAGGAAGCTCCTGACCATGAGCCCGGATCCTACCAAGAGCACTAAAGACACGGCGATCTGCACCACCGCGAGGG
>CP070815.1:1606949-1608160 GCA_020344215.1 Gemmatimonadota bacterium | reverse complement strand
TGGAAGCGCGGGTGGTCGCGGAGGGGGTCCCAGGTCGGATCGATTCGAAGCAAGTTGACTGACTCCTCTCCAGGGATGGACAGCAAGTAGTCGAGCTGGTCGATTGCAGCATCGTGCTCCCCGACCACAGCATAGATGAGGGCCAAGTCAGCTGCCCGGAACGCCCCTTTCCACGCCTCCTTGCTCGCTGGCGCGGTGCTCCCCGAGGTCGAGGACGAGGTTCCCGTCGCGATCGAGGAGGGAAACCGGCGCCATCGCCTGGTAGAATCCGATGATCTGCTGGAACGACCGCTCACCCCATCCGGTGATGAGGAAGTAGCCCGTCCGGGAACAGGTGAGGTTGTACGGACCGAGGCCCTGGTACGAGTTGGGGTCGTGAAGCGGCATCTCGCGGACCAGCTCACCGGCGGCCGTGTAGACCTTGGCCTGCCAGTGAAGGTCGAACGCGACTACCGAGTCGCCTGCACAACGACCGAGCGATCGGATGTACTGGTACTCTCCCGGGCCCTGCCCTTCGCGACCGACGGCCTTAAGGAATTCGCCGGCCTCGCTGTAGAAGCGGACCTGGTTGCTGAAGCCGTCGGCGATGACGATGCGGCCGTCGTCGAGGCGCAACGCGCCGGCGACCCGGAAGAAGATGTACTCCGGCGCGCCGTCCTGCGCGCCGATCTCGAGGCTCGGTTCCCCCTCGACGACCCACGCTTCCTCGGCCGACCAGGCGGGGCCGCGACTCTCGATGGCCTCGATCCCCGCGCTGTCGTATCGCACGACGCTCTCGGGGACGCTACTCCCCGGATCGCAGGCGGCGAGGACCACAGCGCCGCACTACGCGATAGAAGATCCATCTAAGGCCTGTGTACATGGGCGCTCCAGCAGCCTCCTGTCGTCACCCGTCAATCAGTTTGGCCGTGTCCCGCACGCGAGATCACCAGTCTGACGATGTACTGCTCGTCGAACTCGCCGCGTCGCACGCCCCAGGCGGTGTCGCCGCGGACGACCAGCGGCGAGGTCCGCCACGGGAAGCGCACCTCGCCCAGGTACGTGCCGTCGGGCTCGAACACGTCGTAGACGTCGGGCTCGACCCAGGAGATGGGCGGCGGCTCGTTCGATTCCTCGGAGGGCGGCTCGACCAGATCGTCCTTCCGCGCCAGCGTGTGGCGACGTACCCAGATGCGGCCTCTGTCACCGACCCGGAAATAGCTATAGGGGAG
>CP070815.1:1605637-1606849 GCA_020344215.1 Gemmatimonadota bacterium | reverse complement strand
GATGCGCATGACCGACCGGGCGGCCCAGGGTCGGGGCAACAACAACTTCCTGCTGTTCGGCAGGCTGAACCCCGGGGTCTCGTTGGAGCGGGCGGAGGCGGAGATGGTCGGGCTCGCCCGGGGGATTGCCGAAGCGTATCCCGATGTGAAGCAGGGCTGGAGCGTGTCGCTGGTTTCCCTGCACGACGTATTCGTCGGCGGCGTGCGCGGCGTGCTCTGGCTGCTGCTGGGCGCCGTAGGGTTGGTGCTGCTCGTCGCCTGCGCCAACGTCGCGGCGCTGCTCCTCGCCCGGGCCGCGGGCCGCGAGGGCGAAGTCGCGGTGCGCGTTGCACTGGGCGCGTCGCGGGGGAGGATTGCCCGACAGGCGCTCACCGAGAGCGTGGTGTTGGCGCTCATCGGCGGCGCCCTCGGCGTGGCCCTCGCCTATGGCGCCTTGGAGGCACTGCGTGACCTGGGCGCTGGCTCTCTGCCGCGCCTCGCCGGTATTGGTGTCGACGGCACGGCCCTCCTCTTCACCTTCGTGATCTCGGTAGCCACCGGGCTGCTGTTCGGGCTCGCCCCGGCGTTCCAGGCGCCGCAGCTCGATCTGGTTCAGTCGCTCAAGGAGGGGCACCGCGGCCAGCGGCGCGCCGGCAGCCTGGGAGCGCAGAACACGCTCGTGGTGGGTCAGGTGGCGTTGTCGCTCATGCTGTTGGTCGGCTCCGGATTGCTGATCCGTAGCTTCCTACGACTGCAGCAGGAGGACCTGGGCTTCGAGCCGCAGGGCGTACTCACCGCGCAGGTCCGCCTGCCGCGAGCTTACGGGCCCGAGCGGCCGCCTCAGCTGTTCTATGATGCAGCGCTGGAGCGCATCCGGGCGCTGCCGGGCGTCGAGGCGGCGGGCGCGATAACGAATCTGCCCGTAATCGGTGGCTTCGGCCCCTGGAATTATGTGCACGCCGAGGGGCAGCCAGCGGCCACTCCAGCAGATCGCCGGGGTGCGACGCGGCGCGTGGTGGATCCGGGCTACTTTGAGGCGATGGGCATCCCGCTGCTCAGCGGCCGGACCTTTGCCCGGAGCGACGGACCCGACGGCCCGAACGTCGGGATCATCAGCCGCCGCATGGCCGAGGAGTTCTTCCCGGGCGTTGATCCCGTAGGTCGTCAGTTCGTGCTGCCCTGGGATCCGCCGGTCTATTTCCAGATCGTCGGCGTTGTGGACGACGTCAGGTT
>CP070815.1:1604305-1605537 GCA_020344215.1 Gemmatimonadota bacterium | reverse complement strand
ACCGGCTGACGAGTCCCGACCGAGACGACGCAGAGCGTCGAGTAGTCACCGCCGACGCCCCCGCCGACGTCGACGCCGACGACGTAGCGGTCCGCTCGGTTCGGCGCTTCGATCTCGTTCCCGTCGATCCGCTGAATCTGCTGAAGCAGCTCGTCGCCGTAGTAGCCCCCCTCGCGACCGAGGAAGCAATCATCAAGGCATGCGGGGTACTCGCGACGGAACTTCGCCTCGCCGAGGGTCAAGACCTTGCGCCGGCGCCAATGGAGTTGGCCTCTCGTCAGGTTGTAGCGCTCGGCGAGCTGGCGTTCGGCCTCGTCGGGCTCGAAGTCCTCGGCGACCTGGTCGTCCGGGTCGACGTACGCCGGATGCTCCCACCACCACATCGTTAGGAGGTGCCAACCGTTCTCCGGCGCACCCTGAACGAGCCTCGACCAATGGTCGCCCGGGTTCTGAGCGGTCGACTCGAGGATCAAGAGGCCCTCGCCGACAGCGGCGTCGGCCTGGGCGACGACCTCGGCGAGGTCCGGAGCGAAAGCGGCCTCGCTGACGAGCGCGGCGATCGGCTGGAAGGACCGAACGCCGGTCTGACTTCGCGACGTGAAGGCCCGGAGCTCCGCGCCGGTGTCGCCGTACTTGATCCGGTTCTTCGCTTGAGTGGCGATCGGCCGGCGTAGCAGCGACGGCGGGTCGTCGAGCCAGCGCCGGAAGTCGTCGAGGAGCGCCGTCGCCGAGTCCGAACGCATCGAGATGATCGCGCACATCGCCTCGTGTGAGGTCGTGTAAGCGAGGTGATGCAGGACCATCTTCGCGCCGGTCGTCGCGGCGACCTGGCGAGCCTTCTGGACGATGATCCGATTATGCCCGGCCTCGACGGCCTCGAAGATCTTGCGCTGCATCGGCAAGGGGTCGAGGGGGATCAGCTTCTTGCTGTCCTTGTCCTGGACCTTGTGGAGCTTCGCGAACGTCGAGAGCGGCCCGACCAGGTCCTCGACGCGCGGACGGAGCGCCGGGGGGATCTCCGGGGGTAGGTAGACCACTACTTGACCAGACGGAGCACGTTCTCCAGCTCGGCGACGGCGTCCTCCGTCGTCGTCCGGCCGGCGTCGCCTGAGATGACGCGTCGGAGATGCAATTTCGCGAGATGATCGAGGGCGACCCGGACGTAGCCGGCGAGAGCGTCTTTATCGCGCGCGAGGAACGCGTCCTTGTGGTCGGCGAGCACCCACCACATC
>CP070815.1:1602965-1604205 GCA_020344215.1 Gemmatimonadota bacterium | reverse complement strand
GCCTGGGCCGGACTCCCCTCCTCGACCTGGGTGACCGTGTTGTTCCCGTCGGTGAGGTAGCCGGAGTAGGCCACGTTGCCGGCGTCGAGGACGCCGAAGATGCCCCAGAGGGCGAAGAGCGCCGCCCCGGTGAGCATCGGGATCTTGTAGGTTGCCACTTTCTGCTCGGTCATGAATCTCCTCCATTGCAGCTGGGGTTCGCACGAGGCGCTGGTGCGCACATGTCGGCTCTATCTGTAACGCGAATTGTTCGTCTTCGACGGTCTGAGGAAGCCGCGGCTGGGCCGGCCGGCGGGACTCGTGGTCTGTCGGCTCGGATGAAGAAGGCCTGAAAGCGTACGGCATGGCCGAGCTCTCCGCCGCTCGAGGTACGGACGCCTGACTCAGCCGATCCACCTGCTTGGAAAACGCACTCGGCACGATGGTCGGTTGCGAGCGCGCTGCTGAACCACCCTACGAAAGGTGGGCCTGTTCGGTTTTGAATGCGTGCGTCCACGCAACGCCCGCGCGACGCACTTACGCCGGCACCATATATTCCAAGTATTCCAACCCGCGCTGGCCGGAGACCATCTAAAACTGGGAGTGCTCCTGTCACACCCTAAACCGGGGATTCACACTGTCTTTCAAGCGCGCCACTCTCACGGCCTCGGTCACCCTGGCCGCGTTGCTCGTCGCCGCAGCATGCGCGGTCGACGATAGAGCCGGGACGTCGGTCGCGGGTACTTCACTCACGCTGGTCGAGCGCCATCCATACCTATACACCCTGGACTTTCGCGCCGTAGGACTCGCCTGGTTGGACGATGCGACGGTCGCGGTGCTCGATCGTGACGACCAGCAGATCGTCGCGCTCGGACTCACGGATGGATCGCAGCGCCGGGGAGCCGGCAAGGGTGGTGGCCCCGGTGAATTGGAGGGCGCGTTCATGCTTCTGGGCGGTGAAGACGGCTCTTTGCTGGTTGGCGACATGGGCCTCAGACGGGTCAGCGAGTTCGATGCCGAACTCGCCTATTCGCGCTCGGCCCGCATTCCCGGATTGCCGATTGCACTCCTCTCCGGAGACGGCGATCGCGTAACAGCGATCTGGATCGACTTCCGGATGAACGATGAGGGTAGTGTGACACCCCAACCCATCGTAGGTGATATCGAGCTCGCCGCCCTTCATAGCCGCTGCAATGAGCGCCGACGGTCTCATCCTGGCTGGTGAGTCGATGGAATACCGGGTGATCGCGCTCGACCGCGC
>CP070815.1:1601544-1602865 GCA_020344215.1 Gemmatimonadota bacterium | reverse complement strand
TCGGTTAACGTCGAGCTCCACGCGCAACAGAGCGCGATCACGACCCTCGACCGCGAGCAGCTCGCGACGAACTTCGTCGACGAGGCCCGGCTTCAGAACTACGCGCTACATCGAGTGTGGCACTCGCCGAGGTTCCCGACCGGCGACGGCGAACAGCAGCTCCAGGCCGCGGACGCCGACACGGCCGGCCGGGCTTGGCTCGCGGTCAACGCGTACAACTCGCCGGGGGCCTGGTTCTCCGCGGACTACGGGAACCCGCCGATCTCCCTCGATGGGTTCAAGGGCGGGAACCTCTTCGTCGAGTGGAGCGGGAACGCCTACGTCTTCCCGCCGTTCGCGGCTACCGGCGACCTCCCCTATCCGAAGAACCCGAAGTATCTGTCCTTCCGCATCGTGATTAACGGCCTGGTCGTCGCCGAGCGCCGGGGGGTCTCGACACACGAGCACTTTCGGATCTTCGGCGCGCAGAACTTCCCGCCTGGTCCGCTGACGATGGAGCTTCAACTCCAAGTCACCGGAGTAGGACCGAACGACCCGCTCGAGGACGTGAACAACGACGATCCGCCCCTCGGCCACGCCTACGGGCTCAAGTATCTCGTCGTCGGGAGGTTCCGGTGAGCAGGATCAACCGCGCATCAATCAAGGACGGCGACGAGATCACCGCGGCCGGCCTGAACGTCAGGTTCGGCGACTTCAGTCAAACCGACCTGAACAAGTTCAACCACCGCGACGCGGCGTACGACCTTCCGCAGTTCGAGCACACGAACCAGCGGGGCTTTCTGGCCCCGATCGCGAACCAGGTCACGATCGGAAAGCTGGACTTCTACCACTCCGCGCCGGTGAGCGTTGCGGGTCAGACCGCGACCCCCTCGACGCCCTACGTCGTCGGCGACGGCGTATCGCCGACGGTCCTCGGTCCGCTCGGCGTCGGCGAGCTCGCGATCAACGCCGGCGACGTCCTCCGCGTCTACTGGCATCTCAACGTCCGCCCTCAGTTCATCGGGACGCCGTGGACGAATGCGGCCGGCCGCGACTACTACGAGTTTACACACAGCGGCGGCTCGTCTCAGAAGGTCGCCACCGGCGCGACTTGCTGGGTGATGTATCTGCAATGGGACATCACGAGCGCGGCGCTCACGAACTGGACAGAGGTCCCTCTACAGGGGGACTTCGCTACGAACTTCACCGGCGCGCTCTACGGGTCGCCGCTCTCGCAAACGACCGCGACGACGGCGATCCCTTGCTGGGTGACCTCTCAAGATTCAAACGGAGGGCGCGAGCTGACGGGCGGAGAGGATAGCGAAGGGCTCGGATGGATGGG
>CP070815.1:1600109-1601444 GCA_020344215.1 Gemmatimonadota bacterium | reverse complement strand
AGATCGACCTCGCCCCGCGACAGAATAACCGGGAAGTAGTTGAAGCAAGGGTCGTCTGGGTCGTCGGAGCCCCAATTCAGCGGGTGGCTCGTATCGCAGAGCAACTCATCCGTCAGCGGATCGACCGTGTACCGCGGATGGACTTCAGTGGCCTCGAGCCCGACGTCCGGCAGGCTGGTGTCAACTCGGTGGGGATTGCTCCCGTCGGCCATGTACACCCATCCGGTCGAGTCGACGATGATGTCGGCCTTGTCCTTGATGTCCTGCCAGGTGTGCTCCCCGAAGTAGTCGAAGATGCTGTCGCTGATCGTTGGATCCTGCACGATCGGCGGGACACCCTCGATCACGGCATCGGCCGGATCGAGCACAATTCCCGTCGTGTCCCTCATGATGATGCCCGGCTTGTCGATCAGCGTGTCCGCACACGCACCCGCTGCCTCCCAGCCGGGGGGGTGGGTGTCGAAGCCGCTGTGGAACAAATTGCCGCCGTCCCTGCCGTTCTGCCTAAAGGTGCCCTTGAGCACGACGGGCGCCTCGCAGCACTCGCCGAGCTTGTACCCCGTCCCCGGGTCGCCCGGCGCGCTGGTCAGCGCGTAGCTCAGCCTCCGCTGCCCGCCGAGGACGCCAGGCCCGCGGCCATCCACCAGCAGCGCGTACATCGCCTGGCCGCCGCCCTCGTTGTCCAGGCGCTGGATCACCGCTCGGTAGCTGGCACCGGTGCTGAGCGTTTGCCAGCCCAGGTCTAGGCTGTCGCCCGGCGCCAACGTGTCCACCCCCACCGCCAAGCTGTCCCAGCCCGCATAGACCTGGTGCATCCCCGCCTCCGCCGCGTACAAGGCGACACTCGACTCGCGCATCGCCCGGGCCGCCAGCGTCTCGTCCCGGCTCATCGAGATCATCGTCACCCCCATGGCGGCCAGGATCACCAGGACGACGATGGTCATGGGAAGCACGAAGCCCGCGCGATCCGCGGCCCGGCGCCACGCCTCGGCTGGCAGGTGCTTCATAGGCTCCTCCGGGGGGAAGAGAGGTACTGCGGGCGCAACATACGCCACACGCCGTGCGCTGCCTGGGGGAGTCGGGCTTTGCATGTCCTGATGTAGGGGTAAGCATTATGGGGCCACACCGCCCCTTGGGCAAGTCCCGGATCGGGTAGGAGACCCAGACGACTCTCACCTCCCAGTCACTCCCTGGTCCGCTTTCGCTCCCCGGTTGACACCGCCGTGCCCAGCGCACGTACGAAAAAGCCCCGGTCGCAGCCGGGGCTTTACCCTGGGCAGCAGGGTCGACGACTACCGGAACGCCTCGCCGAACGAGCGGCTGCCGAGGAACTGG
>CP070815.1:1598670-1600009 GCA_020344215.1 Gemmatimonadota bacterium | reverse complement strand
TGGCCGACGACGCCCGGGCGTGGTGGATCCGGACCGACGACCCGACCCACCGGTACGAGCTGCTCTACTCGTCGTCGCCCGTGAGCACTCTGCCGACGGTCCACACACCACTGACGATGGTGACCCGCGACGGGCTACACTTGGTGATTCACGAGGCGAACCTCGTCGATTACGCGGGCATGAACCTGACCGGCTCGTGGGAGCGCACGCTGCGCGTGTCGCTTGCGGCGTGGGCGGACGGGGTGAAGGTGCGGGGCCAGACGCCCTTCGTGACGCCGTGGCGGACGATCCAGCTGGCGGACCGCGCAGCCGATCTCTACCCGCCCGTCATCGGTCTGAACCTGAACCCGCCGAGCGTGCTCGAGGATGTGAGCTGGATCGAGCCGATGAAGTACGTCGGCATTTGGTGGGGGATGCACATCGGCACGCTGACCTGGGGCTCGGGGCCGCGGCACGGCGCGACCACCGAGAACACACGCCGTTATATCGACTTCGCAGCTGAAAACGGCTTCGGCGGCGTGCTCGTGGAGGGATGGAACTTGGGCTGGGACGGCGACTGGATCGCCAACGCGGACAGCTTCTCGTTCACCAAGCCGTACCCGGACTACGACCTGGAGGGCCTGGCCGCGTACGCGAGTGAGCGCGGCGTGGAGCTCATCGGACACAACGAGACGTCGATGGGCGTCGAGAACTACGAGCGGCAGCTCGAGGACGCGTTCGCGCTCTACGAGCGGCTGGGCATCAGAGCGATCAAGACGGGCTACGTCGGCGACCGCACGGCCGAAGGCCACGCCCACCACGGACAGTACATGGTGCGGCACTGGCGGAAGGTCCTCGCAGCGGCGGCGCGGCACGGCATCATGGTCAACGTCCACGAGCCGATAAAGGACACCGGTGAGCGACGGACGTACCCCAACATGATGACCCGGGAGGGTGCGCGGGGCCAGGAGTACAACGCCTGGGCGCGGGACGGAGGCAATCCGCCCGAGCACGAGACGATCCTGTTCTTCACTCGAATGATCGCGGGCCCGATGGACTACACTCCTGGTGTGTTTGATATCCTGATCGCATCGGCCGATGGAGCGCCGCGGCCGCCGGAGGCATCGCGCGTGCGCACAACGCTCGCCAAACAGCTGGCGCTCTACGTGGTGATCTACTCGCCGCTGCAGATGGCGGCGGACCTGCCCGAGAACTACGAGGGCCAGCCCGCTTTCCAGTTCATCCGCGACGTCCCCGTCGATTGGGAGGGCACCGAGGTGCTCGACGGTAGGATCGGTGACTACGTGGTGGTAGCGCGCCAGGAGCGAGGCGGTCCCGACTGGTACATTGGCGCCATCAC
>CP070815.1:1597230-1598570 GCA_020344215.1 Gemmatimonadota bacterium | reverse complement strand
CGAGGATCGTGTCAGTCTTGCTCATGGTGTTGTCCTCCTCAGACGTTGCGAGCCATAGCGGCGCGCTTGAGCTGTTTGTAAATGTCGTATGCCTTGATCTGATCGCCCTCGGCCATCTCGATCGCTTTGGCTTCGATCTCGTCGTCAGTCAACGCGGCGGCCTCGGCCTCAACCGGCGCGGCCACTTCGGCCAGGCGGACGGCCCAGGGGTTGGAGGGCGCGGGCTCCGACGCCTTGACGACGGGAGCAACCTCGGCGGGAGTCGCCTCGGCCAGAATGGCGCCGACGCGCTCTTGATCCTTGCGCCACACGTCGAAGATGAGCGCGGCCAGTCCTGGCGTCCAAGTGAGCGCCGAGGGCTGCACTTGCTCGAAGATCGCCTTGTCACGCTGTGAGCGGAGCTCCTCAAGCTCTTCGCGCATAGCGACGACGGCGGCGTCCT
Organism: Gemmatimonadota bacterium; assembly: GCA_020344215.1. GTDB lineage: Bacteria > Gemmatimonadota > Gemmatimonadetes > Palauibacterales > KS3-K002. The sequence continues at coordinate 1,598,128 of CP070815.1, read as the reverse complement.
CTTCGGCCATCTTGGCCTCGTCGTGATCGCCCATCATCTCAGGCTCGGCGGCGTCCTCTTCGGGGATCTCCGCCAGCGCCTTTTCCATGAGCTCTTTAAGCTCCGCCAGCTCCGCCAGCGCCATCGCCATCTTGTCCACCTTGGACTCAAGAATGTCCAGACGGGACGGCGCCTCTTCTTTGACGTCGACCTCAATTTCGGGCGACTTGTCCTCGTAATGCTCGGGCATGTCGCCCTCCTGTGCTTCGGCTCCCAGGACGTGCGAATCACCGGGAGTCAGGTTCTTCTGATGAGGCGCGGCAACAAGCGACGCCTCCCGCAACGCAAACTTAAACTTACGCCCTCTGTCATCCTCAACGGGACCGAAGGCGGGAGACAGGTACTTAATGCGCCCTTGCTTGATCTTGGCCTCGGCCTCGGGATCTGCAAAAGCGACGGCCGCGATCAAGCTGTCCTTACCGTCAATGGTGTGGCGCTGTAGCTTGAGGATGTCCCCGTGGCGCTCACCGTCTCGATCATGCTCTCGGAGGAGCGGCGCGGTGTAGTCGCCTTTGAGGAGCTGGCGGTATTCGGAGACGCGCTCGTCAAGCCAGTCCCCGTCCACCTTGAACTCGGAGCCTTTATAGACAAAGCCGGGAGCTTGCGCCAGGAGCACCCAGCGGACGAGACGTCCACCGGGATCCTTTGGCTTCGGCGGGAGGCCGGGGAGTGTGAGGACTAGTCCGGATCTCATTTGTCACCCTCCAAGCGGCGGATCTGCTTTGCGGCCCACTTCGCCACCTCCGTCCCGCGCCGAGCTCCCCAGAGGCCGAGGGCTTGCTTGGCCTTTGGTACGTGGCCTTGCTCGTCCCGAGCGGGTTGAGCGTCGGCGGTGGAGGCCGAGCGGTTAACGAAGTCG
>CP070815.1:1595751-1597130 GCA_020344215.1 Gemmatimonadota bacterium | reverse complement strand
AGGCCCCGCTCAGTCCAGTCGTCCTCCTCCACATCCCAGTACGCCGGGTTGTCCCTGTACGTCGCTTGACGGCGCAGGAACCCCGGCTGGGGCTGGGCGATGAACTTCTGGTGCAGCCAGTGGAACGGGCTCTCCGGGTTGCACTCCACGATCATCGAGTGGAACGGGGCACCCTTCGGCCAGCGCAGCGCCCGGAAGAAACGCTCAAAGGTATCCTCGCTGATCTGGGTCCCCTCAACCAGCAAGACCGCATTCCACTCCGTCGAGTAGTGCTTCTGAGGGTCGTCAAGACCACCCAGCACAATCTCGCTCGCACCGATCTTGTAACCCTGACGGTGCATCTTGCTGCCCTTCCCCGGGCTCAGTCCGTACGCCGGGAGAACCTGCTCCTCGAACGTCGTCTGCCACGACTCACGGAGACTCCGGAGCGTCTGGCGCGCCACAAGGAATCTGCTACCCGGGTAATCGAGGCACCAGCGAACCAGCGTCGCACCCGTCCCCACGCTCTTGCCAGTACCCGCACTGCTATCCAGCAAAATCGCACGGACGGGGTCCCCCCCGACACGGTGAAACGGAAGCCACCGCAAGTCCCTCATCGGACCCCGCAGCTCCAGGGGGACCCCCTGTACCGCTACAGGGTCCAATCCTTCCGCTCCGCAACCAAACGCTTCTGCTGCACACCCTCCAACTCATGCAGCACCTCCAAGTACGCCTGATGCTGGCCCCACAGGATCAAGTACTCGTCTGAGTCAGGGTCCGACTGAGACATGAACTCCAGCAGCTTCCAACACTCAGACTCCAGACGCGTCACCGCGTCCAGACTCCGCTGCAAACCATCACTCCGCCCCACCATCGAAGCCAGTCTGCAAACGGTCAGCCACCTCATGCAAGCCCGCCGTCCTCAGCGCTGCCAAGCAAGCACCCAGCACGTCCTCAGGCGAACGGCTCGCCTCCATCGAAGCCAGCTCCTGCTCCTTGTCAAACGCATCAGGATTGTCGCCGTCGTGCCACTGGGCCAACTGCAACGCCACCTTCGCGTCCAGTGACCCGTCCATGATCGTCCGGCGGAGCAAGTCCTCCATGATGTCAGGGTTCTCCCTAACTGTGCGGCGGAAGCGCGTGCGGAAGGAGATGGAGCCTTTGGGGCGGCCGTGTGGGTTCCCGCTATAGCCAGGCAGGAAGCGCCCGGATGTATCCCGGGGGGGCGTATACCCCTCCCCCTCCCCCCCCTGCGATCGCGACCCTGCCTCGCGCGTCGCCTCGTTCTGCCCGTCACCCTGGGACGCTTGCCCGTTTTGCTCTTGCTCCATGCGTTCTAGCCCCTCCAGGGCCTGCCCGTTGCCCGTTCCCCGACTACATAAGGAGTATTATCCGACAGC
>CP070815.1:1594260-1595651 GCA_020344215.1 Gemmatimonadota bacterium | reverse complement strand
CAGAGCAGACAGGGGATGCCCCGGCGCAGATAGTCGACCAGCAGACGCCGGGCCCGCTCCGGCCTCAGCTTGCGGATCGTCGTCAGGTCGCAGTCGTAGCGCCGGGCCGCCTTCGCCAGCTTGACCTCATCGGTCCCGTACTGGTTCGTACCGGCCACACGCGAGATCTCCCACTCCGGTACCAGGATCCCGTGTACGAGGAGCGCGTGCTTGAGCGCGAACGGTCCGCATTGCCAGCGGTTGGGTTGCTTGTAGATGCCCATACGCGAGTCGCCTGAGTTTCTCTCGGTCAAGTATAGCGACCGCGGAGCCGGCTAACTACCGGCTGGGGATTGAGGCCGGCCGTCAACCGGCTGCTGCATGGGAGGAGCGATGCCGGGTCCGCGAAGAGCTCGCCGAGTTTCGCCAGGGCAATCATCTCGGCGCGTTGCCCGTCGTGCGGTCGAAGATCACCTCCGAAGGAGCTCAGGGCGGTGGCTCCGGAGTAAGGCTACGTCCGCTGGAGCGAGGATACCGCCGGCGAGCGGCGCACGGCAACGATCCAAGCCGGGCTGAAAAGCATCGTCAGAGCGATCAGCGCGATCGTCGCCTGGTAGGCGAAGCCGCTAATCGCTCGACTTGTGAGTCCCACAGCCGCGACGTATCCGCCCCGCATTGCTCGCTTAGGTTGTAGCTCTCAGGGGTTTTAGGCCACGGCCCGCCTATCGAGCATCTTCTCCTACTCTGCCCCCCACGGGCTCGGTCGTACGCGGCGCCGCGTCCAACGCTTCGCCCTCCTCCGGCAGCTCGAGGTTGGTGATCTCGTCGGTCACCTCGTAGTCGTAGGTCGGGTACTCGTAGAGCGGCATGCGCCGCTCGGTCTGCCCCATCGAGTAACCGTAGACGCTCTCGTACTCCGGCACGCTCTCGCCCATCTCGTTCAACTGCGTCAGGTACTCACCGATGGACTTGGACTCGATAACGATCACCTTGCCCATCCGGTCGATGATGGGGCTGTGGGCCCGCGTCCGGTCGTGGTCGAACTCCAGCACGCGGCGGCCGTAGCGGGTGATGCCGATGACGCGAAACGTGAGGCTCTTCCCCACGGCCGGCAGGTTGAGGACGCTGCGGTCGGTGGCCAGGAACGGCACGCAGCATTTCCCGCGCAGGTCGCTCACCTCGTGTACCAGCCGCCTGGGGTGATCCGGCAAATCCCGCACCGCTTCGTAGTAGCGCTCCGGGATCCGCCCGATCGACTTCTCCTCCAGCTCCTCCTGCACGACCCGCGCGATGGGAGTGTAGTTGAAGGCGTTCTCTCGATAGCCCTTGACCACGAACGTGTAGTACGACAGCACGCCGATCTCGTTCAGCACCTCGCGCAGCTTCGCCGTGTGCCCGCGCCGCGAGGCGGC
>CP070815.1:1592760-1594160 GCA_020344215.1 Gemmatimonadota bacterium | reverse complement strand
CCGCGAGCTCCTCATCCAGCTCCCGATCCAGCTCCACCTTACGGAAAAGCGACCGGAAGGTGCTTATGACCCGTCTGTACGTCGGCATCGCTCACCTCTCAGGTAGCCTCCATGACCTTGGTGATCGCCAGCACGACCTGCGTCCAGTTCCGCTTCTCCTCGCCCAGCCGGCGCCGGCCGGCGGCGGTAAGCTCGTAGAACTTGGCCCGCCGCTTGTTCTCCGACTCGCCCCAGCGGCCTCTGATCCAGCCCTCCTGCTCCAGGCGGTGGAGCGCCGGGAAGAGCGAGCCGGGCTGCACCTGGAAGACGCTGTCGGTGATCTGCTCGATGCGGCGCGAGATCCCCAGCCCGTGTAAAGGCTGCAGTGACAACGTCTTAAGGATCAGCATGTCGAGCGTGCCGCGGAGCAGGTCTGCTCTGTCACCAGTCACGGGATTGCCTCCTATAGAATACCTATATGAATAGACGCGCGGTGCGGTGAAAAGGTTGGAATCGGCCTTTGGGAGGCCGGCCGGCTGGCGGCTTGTGGGTCGGGCGGGAGGGCGGCCTAGGGGCACACGGCTACTCGCCGTCGATGCCCGTACCGGTTGGCTCGATGTAGGAAGCCTGGCCCGTACTCTCGGCGGTTCCGCCGCCTACCCTCCGGGCCAGGCCCGACCTGTCGGTAGAGCTTTCTGCGGGTTCCTCGTCCATCGAACGCATCGCGTCGCTTCGGCTCCTCGTGTGTGGCCCTTCACCGCCGTGCGCCGCGGCTATTATGGCCGTTGCTGACTCCTGCCCACCCTTCGCGACATCTCTCGACGATCGCTAGCCCTCACAGGCAGGTGGACAGATCTCCCGGGGTAAGGCGCGTGACTTTCACCCCATCTACCCGCCGCATCTACGCCCGCCCGGTCCGGGTGGCATCGGGCTTCAGGTCTTCACGCCCCCTCGCCCACCTGACGGTCGCCTCCTATGCGGTTCGTGTTCCTCGGGCCAGGGCTTTGCCTACAGCTTCCTTCCCACACCACCTCGCGATGATGCAGTTGCTGTTCAGCTACGGGTTCCCGCCACCAGGGCCCCCAGAGGACTCTCACCTCCCAGTCACTTCCCGGTTCGCTTTCGCTCCCCGGTTACCCAGCTCCGTTCCCGGCGCTGCGCGCCATGCCCGGCGCACGCAATAGAAAGCGGCGTCTAAGTGTAGACGCCGCAGCAAACTCTGGGATGGCAGGGGGGAGGCCCGCTGAATCCGGCGGTGGCACGAGCCCGATGGCCTCAGGGCATGGCGATCACCAGCGGGTTGCTGGGGTCCGCGGCCCATTCCTGGAGCGAGGCGGTGTAGACGGCGACGTCGGTGAAGCCCAGTCGGGTCAGGATGAAGGCGTTGGATGACGCCGATATCCCGCCGCCGCAGTAGGTGA
>CP070815.1:1591248-1592660 GCA_020344215.1 Gemmatimonadota bacterium | reverse complement strand
TCGATCTGGACGTCGTTGATCGCCTTGATCGCCGCGTCGGTGTCCGCGTAGGCGGTGAGCAGCACTCGCTTGGCGTCGGGATAGAGATCGACCGCTCGTTCCAGGAACTCGACGCCTGTCATTCCGGGCATCCGCTGGTCGACCAGGAAAAGCGCCGAGGGATCGCCACGCTTCTTGAGCTCTTGGAGCAGCTGCAAAGCCGCTTCGCCCGAGTCGGCACGCGCGATCCTAAACTCCGACCCGTATTCGTTCCTTACGTCGCGTTCCACCGCGCGCAGCACGTTGACGTCGTCATCGAGCGTCAGGATCAAGGGTTTGGCCATCTCTTCACTCCTCACCGATCATCGAGATTACCGCCTGCAGGAAGACCGTCTCACTCGGTACGGATCTCCATGCGTTCTTCAGCTGTCCGCAGTGCCCGCATTCTGCACCGGCAGACGAACCCGAAAGACCGTTTCGCCCGGCCGGGAGCTGAAATCGATCTGGCCGCCGCAACGCGCCGTGACGATGCGACGCGCCACGTCCAGCCCCAGTCCCGTCCCCTCACCCACACCTTTGGTGGTGAAGAAGGGATCGAAGATGCGAGGTTGGATCTTCTCCGGTATGCCCGGACCGTCGTCGGCGACCTCGACCATCAAGTGCCCATCGTCACGATACGTCTTGACCGTGATGGTGCCCCGCTCGCCCATGGCGCCGATGGCGTTGTCGATCAGATTCGTCCATACCTGATTCAGTTCGCTCCCCTGAACCTGCACCCGCGGAAGATCTCGGTCGTATTCCCTCACAACTGCGATACCCCGCTTCAACTTGTGTCCCAGGATGGTGAGCGTGTCCTCGAGCCCGGCGTGGATATCGACGTACTGCAGCGGCGCCTGGTCCATGTACGAGTAGGACTTCACCACGTTGACCAGGTCGGAGATACTCTTCGTGCTGCGGGCGACGACCCCGGTGAGCTCCTGGACCGTGATGGTACGGCAGAGCCACAATAGCACGGCTGCGAGTGGGGCTGTCGGTAGACCGGCGGCGATAGCGTCGAGGTCATCCTTCCGGACCCCGGCGTTCACGAGCGTCGATGCCATCGTCCAGGGCTCTTCGACGCCATGCGCCTCCAGCCAGCCGATCAGCTCCTCCTCACGATCACTCGCTTCGAGCGCTGAGAGGCCGGACGATCCGTCCGCGCGCTCCCGGAACTCGCGGGCCCACTCGATGACGGTGTCCCAGGCGCCAGGCGCGATGCCGGCCCGCGTCAACTCCACCGTCGCGGCCTGCAGCTCGTCGAGTCCTCCCGCCAGCTGGCCGGACGCCCGCTGAGCGGCGGCCGCCGGATTGTTGAGCTCGTGCGCCAGACCCGCCGACAGCTTGCCGAGCGCCGCCATCTTCTCGGTCTGTCGCATCTCCTCCTCGACGCGGCG
>CP070815.1:1589734-1591148 GCA_020344215.1 Gemmatimonadota bacterium | reverse complement strand
TCGCCACGCGCATCATCAACGAGGTTGCCGGCATCAACCGCGTCTGCTACGACGTGAGCTCGAAACCTCCGGCGACGATCGAGTGGGAGTGAGCGTGGCAGCCGTCGCACTCACCGACCTGGTCGCCTACCTCGACGACTATCTCGACCTCGCCAACGTTCCCGATTACCCCGATGCCTGGAACGGGCTGCAGGTGGAGAACAGTGGTACGGTCCGGAAGATCGCCGCCTGCACCGACGCCTGTCAGTCGACCTTCGAGACGGCGGCCGAACTGGGCGCCGATCTGCTCCTCGTACACCATGGCCTGTTCTGGGGCAAAGGCGTCACACCGCTCACGGGCCGCAGCTATCGCCGCGTGCAGCAGCTGATCACCGCCGACATCGCTCTCTACTCGGCGCACCTGCCTCTCGACGCGCACCCCGAGGTCGGTAACAACATCGAGCTGGCGCGCGGCATCGGACTGAACGTCGAAGGCCGCTTCGGAGAGTACGAAGGACACGCCATCGGATTCTGGGGGGAGCTGCAGTTGAGCCGCGATGAGCTGGGCGCGCGACTCGAGAAGCTGTTGGGGTCGGAGCCCTTCCTGATCGCCGCCGGGCCAGAGGAGGCGCGCCGCGTCGGCGTGGTGACGGGAGGTGCCGCGTCGATGATCGCGCAGGCGCAGGAAGCCGGGCTCGACACCTTCGTCACCGGTGAAGGGCCGCATCACACCTACTTCGATGCCCAGGAATGGGGGCTCAACGTCCTCTTCGCCGGTCACTACGCGACGGAGACGCTAGGCGTCAAAGCCCTCGCCCGCCACGTCGGAGAGAAGTTCGGGCTCGATTGGGAGTTCATCGATCATCCGACGGGGCTTTGAGGCTAGAAAATCGGGAATCCATCACTACGTGAATACTTGATCAACAGAGCATCTGAATTGAGAATGGCTGGCGGTTAACGGGCCACACTCTCAATTCAGATGGTCTACTATTCAAGTACTCAAGTAGTCACCGATCGCCAATCCCCTATTCCCAGACTCCCTTATTCGCGAATTCCCAATACTACCTCACCCGCGCCGAGTCCCTGCTCTCCGGGGCCCTGATCCGTTCCTCGATCTCCGTCCACACCTCGGCCAGGTACTCGGGATCGTCCATGTGACGGCGTCCGAACTCGAGCAGGTCGTCCTCGGTCAGTCCCCGTCGTGCGAGGATCGCGCGGGCGCTTTCCGTTGCGGCGACGGAGTCCTCGGCGATCTCCGCGGCCAGCAGGATCTCTACGTACGTGTCGACGTACTCCTGGCGGTCGATTCCAGTCCCCCAATCGAGCTCGCCGCGCCCGCAAGCGGCAAGAGCCAGCAGGGTGCTCAGGGCCACAATGGCCCCGAGCACCCCGCGCGTTCTGCCAGGTCGAGAGCGCCTCAGCGCGATGCTGCCCT
>CP070815.1:1588172-1589634 GCA_020344215.1 Gemmatimonadota bacterium | reverse complement strand
ATCACCGCCGACGCGAACGGCGACGTCATCCTGATCCCCGACACCGAAGCGACCCTCGCGACGGGCATCACGACCGCGACGACCGGCTCGGCGATGTTCTCGATCGACCTCCCCTGCTACCAGCTCGAGAACTTCCCGGGCAACGGTACGCTCTACGTCTTCGCGAAGGTCGACGCGGACACGCCGACCTGGTCGGAGTCCGTCCTCGTCTGGTCGGAGTAGAGACATGCCCGTAACTCCATGCTTTGACCCGACGACCGGCGCGTCTGGTGGCGCGTCGGGGGGCGGCGGCGCCGGCGCGAGCCTCTACAACCTCCCGATGACCGAGGTCGATCTAACGGACGGGTCGTGGACCCTCCTCGACCCGGACGGCATCGTCGATACCGTCAGCTTTAGCGGCGGTTACAACCTCGTGACGTTCCTCGCCGGGGGCGCGACCTCTAACCAGCGTTGGACGGGAACGACGACTTGCACGGCGCCGCGTTGGTACAAGTCAATGTTGATCGACGGGAATCAGGTCACCCTTCAAGACCCGTCTTGGTTTGTCTGTCGGATGCAGAACGATTTGACGGTCAACGACTTCGATCAGCAGAACGTTTTTACCTCTGCTGCGGACCCCACCTCGACAAACACGAACACGATCGGCGCGACCGGGGGGACGTGGTTGCGGCCCGTCGCGGGAAACACGAGCTATGGCGTATTCTCAAACAACGCCAACACGACCTTCGCGGACGTTGATACCGTGTTCTCGCATGCTGCCGTAATGCAGGGGGGCGGTTGTAACGGCGCTCCGAACTACATTCAATACGATGCCGGGAACGCAGCCGAACGACAGGGGTCGCGAAACTCCAACATCCTGAACCAAGCGGGAACGAACCGATACATCATGGTTGGGGTCGGCATCAACACCGATGCGACGGTCATCAACGCCGGCGACCAGGTGAAGTTTTCGCTCAAATACATCGCTCTCAGCTTCGCGGGGCTCTAATGGCGCATCTCATAGCCGATCAAGATGCCGTTACCGTTCAGGCAATCACGGCCACGGACGCAACCGGCGCCCCCTTCAGCGAGGAGGGCTTCGTCGTCCCCGTCGTGATCCCATTGTCCGAGGTCGGCGCCCTTCTGGGGGCCTATGATCCGGCGTCCTCGACGTCGCCGAGCGCCGCGGACTCGCGGAAGATTGCGCGCATCGTCATGGATGCGCTGAAGAAGGCCGCGGAAGCGTAATGAAACTCGCGCCGAACTTCACGCTCGCCGAGCTGGTCGCGACGAATCATCGCCGCTTCGCGCAGCTCAACGCGAGCGAGGCTCGGCAACACGAGACCCTTGAGCGCTTGCGCCGGGTCGCCGGCGACCTCCTCCAGCCGATCCGCGACCACTTCGGGGCGCCGGTCATCGTCAACAGCGGCTACCGCTGTCGACCGCTGAACCTGGCGATCGGCGGTTCGCTGAACTCTCAGCA
>CP070815.1:1586594-1588072 GCA_020344215.1 Gemmatimonadota bacterium | reverse complement strand
GACTCCACCGGCGAAGGGATCTACGGGGTCGATCTCCAGGGTAACTGCACGTTCGCGAACCCGGCCTGCGCGAAGCTCCTCGGCTTCGAGACAGTCGATGAGCTCCTCGGCAGGCAGATGCACGAGCTGGTTCACCACACCCGACCGAACGGCGAACCCTATCCGGTCGAGGAGTGCCAAATATACCGGGCGTTCCGCGAGCACCGGGGGACGCACGTCGACGACGAAGTGATGTTCTGCTCGGACGGAAAGCCGTTCTCGGCAGAGTACTGGTCCTACCCGGTGGAGCGCGACGGCGCGCTGGTGGGATGCGTAGTCACCTTCGTCGACATCACCGAACGGCGCCGCGTCGAAGAGGAGATGCGACAGACCGAGAAGATGGCGGCGCTGGGCAAGCTCTCGGCGGGGCTGGCGCACGAGCTCAACAATCCGGCGGCCGCCGCTCAGCGGGCGTCCGGTCAGCTGGCCGATGGGCTCGATGAGCTGCAGGCTGCGACGGCAGAGCTGACACGGGCCGGCATCGCGCCCGGCGCCTGGGACGCCGTCATCGAGGCGGCCCGCGAGTTCCGGGAGCGCGCCGACGGATCGTTTGACCTCTCAGCGCTCGAAGCGAGTGACCGCGAGGAGGAGCTGATCGGCTGGCTGGAGGCGCATGGCGTCGAGGAGCCTTGGACGTTGGCAGCGACGCTCGTCAACGCCGGGGTGCGGAAGGATGACCTCGACGCCATCGCCGACGGGTTGCCGACCGCAGCTCTCGGAGCCGTGGTCCTATGGCTCTGCCGTTCCATCACGGTCCAGGAGCTTACCGGGGTCGTCGCCCGCAGCACGAAGAGCATCTCCGACCTGGTGAACGTCGTGAAGTCCTACTCGTACATGGACCAGGCGCCGCTGCAATACGTCGATATCCACGACGGGCTAGAGGACACGCTGACGATCCTCGGACACAAGTTGAAGCGAGGTTTCGGGGTTGTTAAGCAATACGACCGAACTCTTCCGCGCGTGCAGGTTCAGGGGAGCGAACTGAATCAGGTGTGGACGAACCTGATCGACAACGCCATCGGCGCCATGGGCGAACGGGGCACGATCACGATCAGGACGTATCGAGACGGTGAGCACCTAGTGGTCGAGATCGCCGACGACGGTCCGGGCATACCGGAGAAGATACGAAGCCGCATTTTCGATCCCTTCTTCACCACCAAAGGTGTGGGTGAGGGGACGGGATTGGGGCTGGACGTGGCGCGTCGCATCGTAACGGCGCGTTGCGGCGGCCAGATCGACTTCAGCTCCCAGCCGGGCGATACGGTCTTTCGGGTTCGCCTGCCGGTGCAGAATGCCGGCACTCCGGAAAGCTGAAGGACGCTAAGAGATCCGTACTGAGTGGGACGGTCTTCCTGCAGGCGGTAGTCTCGATGATCGGTGAGGAGTGAAGAGATGGCCAAACCAGTGATCCTGACGCTCGACGACGACGTCAACGTGCT
>CP070815.1:1585014-1586494 GCA_020344215.1 Gemmatimonadota bacterium | reverse complement strand
CCAGGGACCGCTGGAGGAGTTCGCCCACCAGTTGGAAACACTACCCGGCGTCCAAGCCGTACTGTCCCCGTTCATGCTGGCCAGTTCGGCGGAGGCGCCGGCTGACCGCGCCGATAACCTGGGCGGCATGTTGTCCCGTCAGGCAGACCAGGTGCAGGTGATCGTCATGATGGACCATCCGAGCAGTCAGCGCCTCTTCGCGTTGCTGCCGCGGATTCGCGCCCTGGCCCGGGAGGTTCTCCCGCATGGTCTGCGCCTGGTCCCGACCGGCACCTCCTTGCTCTGGGCCAACATGGACGACGGCGTGATCCGAACCCAGAAGGAATCTCTCGTCATCGTGTGCGTGGTTTGCTTCAGCATTCTCTTGGTGCTTTTCCGATCGATCGGGCTGAGCGCCCTCGGCTTGGCGATCAGCCTCTACCCGGTAGCCATGGTGCTCGGTCTGATGGGGCTGCTGGGCATCCCGGTGAACATGGCCACGGTGCTCATCGCCGGCATCGCTGTGGGTCTGGCCGTGGATGACACGATCCACTTCGTCATCGCCTATCAGACATCGCGGCGCGAGAGCTGCGACAGTGCCACCGCCAGTCAGGAAGCGATGGTTGGCGTGGGCCTGCGCATGGTCATGACCTCCGTCATCCTCGTCGGGGCGTTTGCCGGGATGGGGCTCTCCGACTTCATGCCGACGTCCCAATTCGGTCTCCTCAGCTCGCTCACCATCATCCTCGCCCTGGCAGCGGACCTAGCACTCTTGCCCGTCCTGCTAGCACTGCTGGCTCGGGTAACGCTCTGGCAGCCCGGCACCGACCGCTGGTCACGTGCCTTCACAGAGAGGTCATTATGAACGCGATCGACATGACGGATCCATGGACCGGCTCCACGAGCTACGCGGCGTTCTGCCGGCCCAAGCTCGCGGATCTGCTCGAAAGCTTGGGACTCAACGTCGGGTTCTGCCGGGCCCGCGGTGCCTATCTGTACCGTAACGACGAGGAAGGAAACGAGGTCGAAGTGCTCGACCTCGTGGGCGGCTTCGGGGCCGGTTTGCTCGGTCACAACAATCCGGAGCTCAAGGAGCTCCTCAAGTCGCAACTGGACGAGGACGTGCCGTTCCTGGCGCAAAGCTCCGAGCGCCGCGAGGCGGGCCTGCTCGCCGCGCGCATCAATGAGCTGCTCCCAACTGACCGCGCGTACCTGTGCCACTTCACCAACAGCGGCGCGGAGGCGGTCGAAGCGGCGTTGAAGCACGCCTACAAGACCCGGTTCGACCAGATCCGACGGCTGTTCGACCGGATCTCGCGTGACATCGAACAGTTCTTTCACGCCACCGAGCGCGACTACCCGGATATCGAAATCCCCGGCGACGATCGCGACCTGAGCAAGTTTCGCGATGATCTGGACGAGCACAACTTGGCCCAGTTTGAACGTTTCCAGCAGCGACCGGTCGTGCTGGCACTCAAGGGCTCCTTCCACGGAAAGACCA
>CP070815.1:1583414-1584914 GCA_020344215.1 Gemmatimonadota bacterium | reverse complement strand
GACATTCGGAGTCCGTGCTCGGCTCCATAGAGCAGGTGGTAATGCGTGGAGGCCACTACAACGTCAAAATACCCATTTACGAACCGTGGTCGTCCACTACCCCTTCCACCCCCTTCACGGGCAGGAGCTGGAGGTGGTGGTCTGCGCGAGGAAGCCCGACGGCCAGTACACCGTGGTTTCGCCCACGGGTAGCCTCAAGATCCCGGCTTGGATGGTGGCGCCGGCGGCGGCTGGATTCACCCTCTCGCCCCAGCCGGTGGTGAGTCCGCAGGCGCTGCACTCCCTGGCGGAGCTGCTGGCGGGGCACCTCGCCGACTCGACCTCCGGTCTGGGTTCCCGTATCCTTGGTGAGCAGGGTCACCAACCCGGGAAGGAGGCTTCTGATGGAACAGCTTCGGCTTCTCATGCCCCGTCAGCCAAGCGCAGGACCGCTGCCGCTAGCCCTGGATCAGCGGCTTCGCGCTCAACTGGTGGACCTGATGGCCGAGGGCCTGGCGGCCGTCGTACACGGAGGACGAGAACATGAAACCAAACAGCAAGATCACCGCTGAGCATCTCTGCCGGAAGGCCGTGATCTACCTCCGGCAGTCGTCGCTGACACAGGTAAAGGAAAACACGGAAAGCCTGCGCCTGCAGTATGCCTTGGCGGACAGGGCGCGGGATTTGGGCTTCGAGCGGGTGGAATGCGTAGATTCCGACCTGGGCGTCAGCGCGGCCGTGGCCGGTGGTGTGCGACTGGGCTTCGATTACGTCATCAGTGCGGTGGCGCGGGGAGAGGTTGGTATCGTGATGAGTCGAGAAGTCTCACGGCTGGCACGAAGCGACAAGGACTGGTGCAGGCTTCTCGAGGTGTGCCAGGTGTTCGATACGCTGATCGGCGAGGAGGACCAGATCTATGACCTCAGCCTCATGGACGACCAGTTGGTGCTGGGCATCAAGGGGACGCTGAGCGTCGTGGAGCTGAAGGTGCTGCGACGACGATTGCTGGCCGGCAGGGAGGCGAAGGCACGGCGGGGTGAGTTGTTTCAGCGCTTGCCACCGGGTTACGTGCTGGACGCCGCCGGCCAGGTGGTGCTGGATCCGGACCAGCGGGTTCAGGCGGCCATGGGCATGGTGTTCACCAAGTACCGTGAGCTCTGGAGCGTGCGCCAGACCTGCCAGTGGTTCTGGAGCCAGGAGGTGAAGCTGCCGGTCAACAAGTGCCTGGCGGGAACGGTGAGGCTGGTCTGGCAGCTGCCGAAGCATTCGTACGTGCGCGACGTGCTCACCAACCCCTTCTACGCCGGTGCCTACTTCTGGGGCCGTGGGGGGAGCCAGACGGTCTACGAAGACGGCCGACTGATCAAGAAGCGGAAGAGTCCGCCGCGGCGTCCGGAGACGTGCAAGTACTTCATGTGGGACCACCACGAGTGCTATATTGACCGTCGGACGTACGAGGAGAACCAGGAGATCATGAGCCGCAATCAGTTCCGCGGTAACGCCGACCCGGCGGTGGCCGCG
>CP070815.1:1581812-1583314 GCA_020344215.1 Gemmatimonadota bacterium | reverse complement strand
AAGTGGAATCGTCATCGATCTTGAAGCCGACCCACCAACCAGACCGCTTGTCGATGCCAAGCGCCGCGGCTTTTTCTGGCGTCAGTACGAACGACTCGACTAGGCGCCCGATGCCGTCGGTTCGTTGGTGCATCTCCCCTGCCTTGCGAGAGTCGAGCACGAACCTATATGCGGCCTTTTCGAGCGCGTCCGGTGTGATGATGTCGCCCTGCAAGTCCACTAGCGGCGTTCCGTCGTCGTTCTCGATGATTGACGCCCAACCGAAGACCAGGCGCTGATCTTCGTCGACCTTCGCGACATCGAACGACTTTTCGGCGCGGTCAAGCCTTCGCACGATGGCCTCCGCCCACGAGCGCCCCTCGTCGCCTCCCCACGCCATCCAGGCTTGCCAGCCCTTGCCCTGGTCGCCCCATGTCGCGCCTTCCTTGTCCACGGCGTGCCGGTCGAAGTACGCCTTCATTCGGCGCACGGTGTCCTCTGAGAGCGCCTCTCGGTTCATGAGCTGCCGAGCCCTAGCGATACCGACCGCGGTCATTCCGCGCTGACTAGGCGGCTTGCTAGCGCGTACCTCGAGCGCGCGCTTGGCATTGGCCGCGATGGTCGCGGTCGGCTTGTATGTCTCCGCCGCCTTGGTGACTTTGCGCCATCGTCCAGCGTCGTCCTTCTCGTACCCGGCTCGCTCGACAGCGCCCCAAGCGATGGACGCGAGTCGACCCTCGTCGCCCTCGCCGTATTCTTCCGACGCCGCATTGAACGCCGCGCGCCACACGGACAGCACCGACGGGGGGAGGGCGTCACGCACGGACTTGGGTAGGTCTGCGACTCTTTGATATGGCATTGCATTAATCCTTGAAGACTAGGCCCATTGTGCAACGGCAAGAAGGGTGCGCGGGGGGTCGCTGCGTGCGTCCGAGTCCGACGTCGGGAAATGCCTCATTGACGGGAACCTCGACGCCATGGAGGGCGCCGCAATACTGACACGTCCGCGCGGACCCGAAAGCCGAGATCCATCGCTTGTGCGTCGTCGTCGGAATCCACTGATTGTCTTGCGCGATGGACCATGAGTCCATCGTCCCCTGATTGCTGGCGTTGACGATCTCGGTCCGCGCGATGTTCTCGCCTCGTCGTCGTTTTAGCTTGTCGGCGTATTTCTTCGTTTGCTTGTCGACCTCGCCCGGCGATAGCCCGTCCGCGGTGAGTTGCTTTCGGCGGTTGCTGACGGCGTTCGCCCATCGGTCGAATAGGCCGACGCTGTCGCCGATGGCGGCTCTGATTTCCTTTGGCGGTCTACCGTCGCGAATGGCGCGGTCAAGGATCCCTTTGACCGCCACGCGGGTGTCGTCCGTTATCTGCACGATGAGGCGCGAGGAACGCTCGCGAATGTAAACGCGCGAATATGGATTCTCGACGGTGAACGATGCGGTGAGTAGCGTCGACGATGGCGAGGCGATGGTCGCTCGCAAGTCACGAAATGAACGCTCGCCCGCCTCGGTCATGACCCG
>CP070815.1:1580208-1581712 GCA_020344215.1 Gemmatimonadota bacterium | reverse complement strand
GTCGGCCAGTGCATGTTCATCAACGCCAAGCTCGAGGCCGTAGACTTTTCCGGCGCCCATCTCGGCTCGGCGGTCTTCGTCGGGGTGCAGGCCGAGAAGGCGGTCTTCACGGGCGCCGACATGACCAAGGTTTGTGCGGCGAACGAGACGTCCTTCGCCGGCGCCGACTTCCGCGGCGCGGACCTCTCTCAGGCCGGCATGCGGGGCTGCGACTTCAGCGGCTGCGACTTCGAGGGGGCGCGCATGGAGATGGCCGACCTCAGCGAGTGCAGCCTCAAGCAGGCCAACCTGCGGGGCGCGCTGGCAAGAGGGGCGCGGTTCGAGAAGTCGGACCTCGAGCGCGCCGACATGCGGCAGGTCAACCTGTTCGAGGGCTCGCTGATGAAGGCGACGCTCAGGTACACCAACCTGCGCGGTGCCAACCTCTACTCGGCGGAGTGCATGCGAGCCGTGCTCTGGGAGACCGACCTCCGCGAGGCGAACCTGACGATGACGAAGTTCGCGGAGCTGGCAGAGGAATGAACCGGGAAGAGCTGATCCGCAACGTCCAGGACGGCGAGGTCATCTCGAAGCTCGACCTCTCGGGCGCCGACCTGTCAGGCGCCGATCTGTCGGGCGGGATCTTCGAGGAAATCGGGTTTGCAGGCGCCAACCTGGCAGGGGCCGACCTGCGCGAGTCGATCTTCAGCAAGCCCGACTTCTCCGGTGCCGACCTCTCCCGTGCCGACCTGCGTTCCGCCGTCGTCACCGACGGTAAGTTTGTGGGCGCTGTGCTGAAGGACGCGAGGTTGGGCGAGGCGAAGCTGATGGACGCGGACCTTGGGGGCGCCGACCTGAGCGGGGCCGACCTCAAGGAGGCGGCGCTCATCTCCGCCAACCTCGAGAACGCCGACCTCTCCGGCGCCGACCTCGAGCGCACCGTCATGCAGAAGGCCCGGCTCGCCGGGGCGAACCTCTCCGGCGCCAACCTGACGCAGACCATCTTGATGGAGGCCGCCGTCGAGGGCGCGCTGCTCGGCGGCGCGACGCTTCACCTCACGATGATGATGCAGACGAACCTCGCCGGGATGGACCTCCAGGGGATGAAGCTCACCGGTGTTCAGTTCAAGGGGGCCGACCTGTCGGGGGTGAACCTCACGGGAGCCGACCTCACCCAGGCGAGCTTCATGGAGGCGAACCTGGCCGGTGCGGTGCTGGACGAGGTACAGGCGCAATACGCCATCTTCATGGGTGCGAAGCTGAGCGAGGCAAGCCTCAAGAACGCCTTCCTCGTGCAGACGAGCTTCGGCGAGGCGGACCTGACGACGGCGGACTTGAGCGGCAGCGATCTCGAGGCGAGCGTGTTCGAGAAGGCGGTCTGTACGGGGGCGTGGTTCAAGGGGGCCAACCTGACCTACTGCGACTTCTCGCACGCCGACCTGAGCTTCGCCGACCTGAGGGGCGCCACGCTGACCCGGACGAAGCTTCACCGGGTGATCGAGGAAGAGACACTTTGGGATCGCGG
>CP070815.1:1578603-1580108 GCA_020344215.1 Gemmatimonadota bacterium | reverse complement strand
TGGGCTCCGAGCGCCCGGCGCGTGAGCGTGATCGGCGATTTCTGCAATTGGGTTGGACGGCTCTTTCCGATGCGCGCCATGGGTAGCTCGGGCATCTACGAGCTCTTCGTGCCTGATCTGGAACCCGGCGCGCTTTACAAGTACGAGATCAAGACCGGCGACGGCGCGATCCGGACGAAGACCGACCCCATCGCCTTCGCTCTGGAGGAACCGCCGGGCACTGCGGCTCGGGTAACCGAGTCGACGTACACCTGGAGCGACGCGACGTGGATCAGCCAGCGGCGCAACCGGGACGTGACCCGGGAGCCCATGGCGGTCTACGAAGTGCACCTCGGCTCCTGGGCTCGGGTGCCGGAGGAGGGGCACCGGCCGCTCGGCTACCGGGAAATCGCGCCCAGGCTCGTCGAACACATGAGGCGGTTCGGGTTCACGCATCTCGAGTTGCTTCCTATCAGCGAGCACCCTTTCACCGGTTCGTGGGGTTACCAGGTCAGCGGCTACTTCGCGCCGACGGCGCGGTACGGCTCGCCGGATGACTTCCGTTATCTGGTCGATCTCTGCCACCAGAACGGGTTCGGCGTGATCCTCGATTGGGTGCCCGCGCACTTTCCGAAGGACGACTTCGCCCTGCGCCGTTTCGACGGCACAGCACTCTACGAACACGAGGATCCCCGTCGCGGTGAGCACCCTGACTGGGGTACCCTGATCTTCAACTACGGGCGCAAGGAGGTGGCGAACTTCCTCATCGCCAACGCCCTCTACTGGCTGGAGGAGTTCCACATCGACGGGCTGCGGGTCGATGCCGTCGCTTCCATGCTCTACCTCGACTACAGCCGCGAAGAGGGCGAGTGGGAACCGAACATCTACGGTGGGCGCGAGAACTTGGAAGCCATCGAGTTCCTCAAGACGTTGAACGGGACTATCGCTGCCGAGTGCCCGGGCTGCTTCACGGTCGCTGAGGAATCCACGGCCTGGCCGGGCGTGACGCGTCCGACCTCCGAAGGTGGTCTCGGGTTTACCTTCAAGTGGAACATGGGGTGGATGCACGACACTCTAGAGTTCTTCAAGAAGGATCCGGTGCATCGCCGCTGGCACCTGAATCAGCTGTCGTTCGCGATGATCTACGAGCACAGCGAGCGATTTCTCATGCCCCTCTCGCACGATGAGGTCGTTCATGGGAAGGGCTCGCTCTTGAACAAGATGCCCGGCGATGAATGGCAGAAGTTCGCCAACCTGCGACTGCTGCTCACCTACCAGTACACGCGCCCCGGCAAGCAATTGGTCTTCATGGGCACGGAGCTCGCACCACAAAACGAGTGGAACCACGACGCGAGCCTCGACTGGCATCTCGCCGACGGCCCTCTGCGGGCAGGCTTCGCGCGCTACCTGGCCGATCTCGGAGCGCTCTACCGCCGTTCGCCGGCGCTTTGGCACGGCGACCCGGACCCTGCAGGCTTCGCCTGGATCGACTGCACCGACACCGAGAACAGCGTGGTCTCCTACGT
>CP070815.1:1576983-1578503 GCA_020344215.1 Gemmatimonadota bacterium | reverse complement strand
AGACTCAAGGTGGGCACCATTCGAGCCGGAAACCTCTATGGAACGCTGGAGATGTTGATCCTGAGAGCGTTGGAACTGTGGGGGCCCATGCACGGGGTGGGTGTCGCCGATCATATCGCCTCCCGGTCGGCTGGGTTGTTTCGGGTGGAAGAGGGTTCCCTCTATCCGGCGCTCCATCGTCTTCAGGCCAAAGGGTTCGTGGACTGGGAGTGGAGGAAGACCGAGGAGGGGAAGCGGGCAAAGTTCTATCAAATCACCCGCAAGGGACAGCGCGCGCTGTCCAGTAAGTTGGAGTGCTGGGTCGCAAGCACGCGAGCGATGCTCTCGCTCCTCGAGGTCCCCATGGAGGCAGTGAAATGAAACGGCCACGGCTGCAGAGGGTCTTTCACATAGACCGGTTCGGGAAGAATCTGGAGGGGAGCCTGAATGAAGAGGTCAACTTCCACCTGGAAACCAGGATCGCGCAGTTGGTGGCCGACGGAAGAAGCCCTGAGGAGGCCCGGGAAGAAGCGCTCAGGCGATTCGGGGACCCGGAGACGGTGGTCCAACGCTGTCGCCGGATCGACCAGCGAGGCCTGCGACGTCGGTTCATCCGAGAACTCTTTTCCGACATCCTTCAGGACGTTCGGTTCACATTCAGGGGCCTCCGAAGAGCCCGCGGCTTCGTGATCGTATCAGTCCTCTCCCTCGCCGTGGGAATCGGGGTGAACACCGCTGTGTTCACGGTGATTCATGCCGTGTGGTTTGCCCCGGTTCCGGGTATGACGGGCCAGGACCGGATCGTGGACATGGTTCCCGTCATCAGGGGACAGGATTACTGGTTGTGGGCATATCCCGACTTCGAGAGTGTCAGAGATGCAGACACCCCTTTCGAGTCCATTACCGCATGGGCTGCGCGGGACGCCACCTTCGGTACCGAAGAAGGGGGGCGGCGGGCCAGGGTGGCCTATGCTACTTCCGAATATTTCCACGTTCATGGGGCCCTTCCCAGAATGGGCAGGGGGTTTCTGGACTCAGAGGATGAGGGCCCCGGTCAACACCCCGTGGTGGTGGTGAGCCATAACTTCTGGCAAAACCAACTGAGTGGGCGTTCCGACATTCTGGGCCAATCCCTTCTCCTGGACGGCATTTTCTACACGGTGATTGGCGTGGCGCCGGAGGGGTTCAGAGGTGCGCGCATCAATTTGTGGAGCCTGGACCTGTGGGTGCCTCTCTTTCAGCACCCGGATGCGGCCGCCGATGCGTCGGTGTTCAGGGACAGGGGGAGCGTCTCTGTTCAGGTAATGGGAAGGCTCCGTCCGGGTGCAACGGTCTCCGAAGCCCGGGCTGCGGTTCAGACGGTGTTCGCCAGACTTGCGACCGAGTACCCCGAGACCAACCAGCACCGAACGGTCAAGGCTGTCAGCTTTGGGCGCTTTCCAGCCCAGAACCGGCACTTGGAAGCGATTGCCGTAGTCGCAATCTGTGGGCTATTCGCCATTCTCCTTCTAATCATCTGCGCGAACCTGGCCGGAATGGCC
>CP070815.1:1575324-1576883 GCA_020344215.1 Gemmatimonadota bacterium | reverse complement strand
ACGACCGTATCGGCTCGGACGTCGATCCGCGCCATTACGGCGTGGGCGGATGTCGCCGGCCGGCTTTACTGCCTGGTCCGTAACGACGAAGGCCCGGTAGGTACGGCCAGCGGCGACGGGTTGATCGTCGCGTCTGTGAGCTACGACAACGGGATCACATGGACCGGGCAGCCCGCGGGCTGGTGCAGCACCGCGAACAACGCCGGCCCGGAAAATATGGTCGGGATGCATACGCCATACGGCGCGCTCGTCGCGTGCAGCGGGGATAGCCCGGCGAGCCCGACACAAGATCGATCGGTGCATGCGGTTTGGCTCGGCGGGTGGAGCTCATGGGAGCCAAGCTCCGAGACGGCCAGCGGCGGCAACTTTGCGCCGACTTCGGCCAACCCGATCGGGATGCTCTGGCTTCCTTTCACGTTCCCGGGCGCTACGGGCTGGACCGGCTCGGGAGCAGGGACGCAAACCCTAAACGGCACGCCGTTACAGCTTGTCGGGGAGCGGTTCTACACGCAAACGAACGGCCCGGCGCCAAATGACTTCGCGTTCTTCGATATGTCCGCCGACGTCGGCGGAAGCGTGACCAACCTGGACATCGGGATCACGGTTGCTTGGGGCGTCGTCGAGGTCCGCATCCGCATCGAGACGACGCAGTTTCGGATCTATGACCAAGTCGGCGCGACCGTGATCGACACGGTGTCGATCGACATGACCGAGCGTCTACAGTTCTACATCGGAGACGACCGGCTGTTGTACCGTCGGTATAGCGACGAAGCATGGACGGAGATCACCTATACGCTGACGACCGGGACGCCGTCAGCGACGAATCAAGCCCAGTTCGGACAGTTCAATGCCGGCACACAAGAGTCGACCTGGTACGCCGCCGGCATCTTGCCCAAGCCGATGTACGAGGTCGGCGGGTCTGTCGACACGGAAGGACAGATCCCGCCGTGCTACCTCCCGCCGCCCGTCGGCGTTCCGTCGATCCTGACGCTGACCGACGGCCCCGGGCTACCCGGTGACCAAGCGACGATCGTACCGCTTGCGGACTACTCCATCGAATACCTCGACCCGGCCCGCTACCCGTCGCCCGATACGCGGTGGCGGTCGACTCAAGAGGCGACCTCCGAGGATGTCGTGTGGGACCTCGGCATCGATACCCAGGTGGGGCGGTCCGTCGCGCTGGTCGTGGCCGGCGGGTCGTTCCGGCTCGCGCGGGCGTCCTATTGGGACGGCGCCGCATGGCAGAACGCCGGAACCATCGACCTAGCGACGGGCTTCACGTCGCTGTCCTACGAGATCGCCGGGGACGTCCTCGAGCCCGATAGCGGCGGGACGGCAGCCGCGGCCCGCTACATCGCCGAGAACGAGCTGGTCGGTGGACACGTCGTGATCGCGGGGACGCCCAACACGAAGCACCGGATCCTCGCCAACGGTCCCGGCCTATGGGCGGACGGCTCCGGCGTGGTCCCGTGGATCCGCGTCGACGACGCCGCCGCCATCCCGGCGACCGGCACCGTTAACATCGTGTGCCCCGGCGGCGTGATGGTCGCCAGCCCGGC
>CP070815.1:1573663-1575224 GCA_020344215.1 Gemmatimonadota bacterium | reverse complement strand
GCCGAATCGTTCTTCTCTTGTATCTGGGCCATGCTGGCTGTCTTCCTGGATGAGTTCGCAGAGAATCTGGCGTTGCGACGCGTCCAACTCGCCCTTCTCAAAGTACTTCCCAATACGAACCTTGATGGACTGGTAGCGCTGTTGTCGTGTGGTCTCGTCGAGCTCCGAGTCGGCAGCGAGAGCATGTACCTCAGCCGCCAGTGCCCTCGTCAGATTGTCCTTCGCTTCCGCCACTCGGTCGTTGACCAGGTCGTACATGTAGCGCCAGCGCCCCTTGTCCAGCTCGCCAGGCTGCCACCATCGCCTGCGAACACGTTCCTGGATCTCGCCGCGCACTTCCAGCAGTCTCTTCACCGAATTCTGGAAATTTGCCTCCACCGGGATGGCGATGGTCTGTCTGGTCATCTCGCTGAAAGTCCGCTCCCGACGCAGTCTGAGCAGACCCCTATAGCCGCTTATCAGGATCACAATGCTCGCCAGGGTGCGCCATGTCGCCCCGAACAAGTCAATCGGAGCCTTCGGCGGGGGGCAGAGACGCGCTTTCTCGCAGTATCGCTTCGCTGCCGGATGGAACGGAAGCGAAGGCAGGTCTTCGGCCATTGCCTGCGCCCCGCCGGGGATGTCCAGGAAGGCTTCTCCTTCGAAGACGGCCCTCGTGATAGCCTCGACATCAAGCGGCAGATCCCCTGTGGTAACGAGCACGGCCCGTGTGGCGAGTGTCTGAACCGCCGGCTCGCCTTCCCTCTGACTCGCGTACGTGCCGGGCTCGATTGTAGAATTGGTGAAGACTGTACCGGTCATCAGCGCCCGTTCTTTTGCTCCCAAGGACAGCAGCCTGGTTCTGTCGTCATTCAGGACGGTCTCAAGCGCCGCGCTGGGGACGTGGCTCACAAAGAAAGCCAGGTCGATCTCCTCCCCGTGCAGGCGATTTGCCACGTCAGAAACCGAGAGAAACGAGGGTGTGACGGCGGTCCACGGGATCCCGTGATGCTCGAGGATGGCTTGCGCGACGACCTGCGTGGCACTGCGTCGGGGGCCGAGGCTGATTCTCAGGCGTTGTTGGTTGGGCGACAGGGTTCTCAGTGCTTCAGCAAGTTGGCCCAGTGTTGTGATTGGTACCTGTTCCGATGCTGGCAACCTGGCGTCGAGTTCTTCTTCTATGTTTGCGAGCGTTTTTCTGCGCACTATCACGTGCACTTGCTCTTCGTGAAGTGTAGCAAGTCGCCGGACATTCTCTACCGCCGGGATGGTGCACCGCGGGAGGTCCACGTTGTAAACGAATCTCGATTCGCCGATACGCGAGGCTAAGGCGGCATCGTACTGCATGATTGCGATCGTGTTTCGCGTCCCCAACAGCTCAGCGTTTTCCAGAGAGCCATCCGTATGGGTCACCCGCGCATCAATATTACTCCCTCTCAGCAGCTGCTGAATCATCCGACCGAGTTCGTAGTACGTGCCGCCAAGCGCACCCGTGGCGATGAGCAATGCTGATCCCTGCTCTCTGTCGAACTGATCGGCGCCCGGGTGTAGTCGCAGCGGGAAGTTTTCCGGAACGTGGAAG
>CP070815.1:1571988-1573563 GCA_020344215.1 Gemmatimonadota bacterium | reverse complement strand
AGCTGCTCGACCGCGAGCGCGACCAGGTCGACGGGCGGGCGGCGAGGCGCAAAGCGCGCGAGCTGGAGCGCGCGGCCGCCCTCGACCAGCAGCGCAAGGCGCGCGAGGCGGAGCGCGCGGAGCTGCTCGACCAGGTCGAGGGCGACCAGCTCCGCAACGGCCGCGAGCGACGGCGCTACCTCCAGCTCCAGCAGCGCGAGCCGCAGACACCGCAAGAGGCGCTAACGCGGAAACAGCGAGCGCATACCGACAAGGTCCGGCGACGGTTGCGCGACCTCGGCATAAAAAACGCGGAGCCGAAAGAAATACCGACCTGGCTTTTTGAGCGAGTACAGTCTTGCATCGCGGACGGACGTTGCGCGCGTATCTGGCTCGACCAGCACCCTAACAAGGTCGCCACCGGCCTGTTGAAACCGGCTCTAGTCGGCGGCCTGGCGGGCGGCGGCTCGCGCGCGAGGCGCAACCGTATGCTGGTCGCGGAGCTGCTTTTACTGCTCGGCCTATCGGTTCCGACTAAGCGGCGCGGCGACTGTTTCAAGTTCCTAGTCAAAGGCGTGCCGGAGGCGGCGATACTCGCCGCGCTCCGCGACCCCGAAACCGGCAAGCGACCAGGGCGCTCGACCCTGGCCGGAACGCATCGCGGCAAGCTGGAGCGCAACGAATACGGCAAAGTGACGGATACGCGAACAGACGGCACGGTGGGTTATACCCGCGCGCTGAAAAACCTACGCATCATCTACACGCGACAAGCGCGCTGGCGCGGCGATAGCAAGCGGCCGCCTACTCGCGGTTGGGAGAACGCTACCGCGAACGAACTGCCGCCGGTTGTCACGAAAAGCGGTTGGCGCGTATCGCTCAATCGGTTTTGGATTGTCACCCCGCAGTATTCCGACCCGTACAACGACGCGGAAAAAGCGCGGCTATATGCGGCTTTTCTCGACGGTATCGAGCCGTATAACCCGGAGCTATACGTGAGCCCTTTTTCTGAACCGGCCTCGCCCTCGCCCTCGGAGGTGGCGACCGGCCCACCGGCTCCGGCTTAAACTAATCAAACAGCCCCGGACCCGTCGCCTAGCTTGAAAAAGTGAGGGCATAGGTACGCGCGCGGCTCGAAAATTGAAAGCTAGGGCATACCCTGGAGCGCCGAAACGGCCGATTTCGACCAGGTCGCCCGCCTCCAGGTGCCGGTCGAGGCCCTCCAGCTCGCGGTCGAGGCCCTCCAGGCGGCCGCCGACCGGCCTGGCGGCCTTAAGAGGGGGGCACTATGAGTACAGCAGCGGTATAGACACCGTTAGGTGTCTAACGGGTAATTAAGTCCTGTACGGGGAATACCACACCGAAACGACACGACCGGCCCGCCCTCCAGGTCGTGAGGAGGTGGGCGGAGCGGGGCCACGCGCCACCAGGAGGCGCTCTAGCGGTCTGGTGTACTCTCGACAAGGGGAAACCTGGCCCACCTCGAAGGCACCGGAAACCGCCATCTCGCTCGCTCCGCCCACGGTTTCTATTAGAGCGGCTCGGAGTGAGCCGCGCAAGACTTGTGCCGACTGGGGGCGGAGCTGCTCGACCTGGTCG
>CP070815.1:1570296-1571888 GCA_020344215.1 Gemmatimonadota bacterium | reverse complement strand
GCGGGTGGGCGACAAGGTCATCGCCACCGGCTCGTGGGTGGAGCACCAGAAGTACGGGGTGCAGCTCCAGATCATCGCTGTCACCGTCAAGCCGCCGTCAACGGTCGACGGCGCGCTCCGCTGGCTCGCGATGTTTTTGCCGCACCTCGGCGAGGTCCGGGCTGCGGCACTCGCGAATGCGCTGCCGGGCCAGCGGCTCTGGGATACGCTCGCGGCCGGCGACGTCGACACGCTGACGCAGGTCCCGGGCATCACGCCCGCGCGGGCCACTGAGATCGTGGACACCTTCACGCTCGTGCAGAGCAGTCGTGAGCTGATCACCTGGCTGCTCGACCTGGGCCTTACGGACGCAGTCGTGCGCAAGGCGATGGCTCGCTGGGGTGCCAACGCGCGAGCCCGCATCACCGAGGACCCGTACATCCTATGCGAGCTGGAGGGCGTCGGCTTCGCCACCGCTGACGTGCGCCAGCTCCGCACCAAGCTCGACATCGCGGACACCGACGAGCGCCGGCTGCGCGCCGCGCTCCACGAGGCGCTGCAACAGCTGTGCTTCTCCGAGGGGCACACCTGGATCACCGAGGCCAAGGCCGTCGAGGCGGCGCACAAGCTCACCCGCACGCGCCAGTCGACCTTCCGGCCCGTGCTTGACGATGCCGAGCGCTTCGCCCGCCACGCCGGGCTCATCTCCACCGCAGCGCTGGCGGCAGCCGAGCGCGAGATCGCTTTGACCCTCAAGAGGAGGATCTGATGTCCGACGCACCGTTCACCCTGGACCCCTCGCAGGAAGCCGCTGCCGAGCTGATCGCCACCGCCCCCGTCGGGTGTGTGACCGGCGGCCCGGGCACCGGCAAGACCACGTCGCTCAGGACGGCCCTGGACCGTCTGGGAGCCCCGGTCCCGGTCGACCTGAGCGCCGATGACCCCTTCGACGCGGCGGCCCAGGAGGGCGACCTGAGCGCCTACAGGGCCAACCGACTGCCAGACCCGCAGATCGCGCTGTGCGCCCCCACGGGCAAGGCTGCGCGGCGCATGTCCGAGGCCACCGGCCGGAGCGCGTCGACGATCCACCGGCTGCTCGGCTACAACGGGCACAGCTTCCGCCGCGACCAGGACGACCCGCTCGACAGTCGGCTCGTCGTCGTCGACGAGGCGAGCATGATTGACACCATGCTCATGCAGGCGTTGCTCCGGGCGCTGCGCCCCGAGACCCGGCTCATCATGGTGGGCGACGCCGATCAGCTCCCCTCGGTCGGTCCCGGCGCCATCTTCAGCGACCTGCTCGACTCCGGTGCCGTGCCGTCACGCCGGCTCACCACGCTGCATCGCGCGGCGCAGGAGAGCTGGATCTGCCAGAACGGCCCGCGCTTCATCGCGGGCGACAGCATCGATCTCGCCAAGGAGCGCGACGACTTCCAGTTCGTCGAGGTCGAGACCGCGGCCAGCGCCGCCGAAGCGGTCGTCGACGGCCTCGCGCAGTGGGATGCGGAGCACGCGGACGAGCACGGCGAGCTTCAGGTGCTCATCCCCATGCGGAAGCACGCGCTCGGGACCACGGCCGTCAACGCAGCCATCCACGGTGTGCTCAGCACCCG
>CP070815.1:1568588-1570196 GCA_020344215.1 Gemmatimonadota bacterium | reverse complement strand
GATGCCCACCGTCACGACCCTCACGACCGAGGCGCCGAAGCCGGAGCCGGAGCCTAAACCGGAGCCGAAACCCATTGAAGACATTATTAGGGAAACCAAGGTAGGCTACATCAAGCGAGCTTCTGAAATTGAAATCAATGCGACACCGTCAGATATCGTAGTCGTTATGCTGGGGGGTAGTGGTGGACCAGACGGGGACAATCCACTTGGGGGCAGCGGCATGACGAACGAGCCTCCGTCAACAGGTGTGGAAAAAGCTCAGGCAGCTTCTTCCTCCCTGGCGTCTTTTGCGAGTTCCCCGTTCTTGAACTTCGCACCGACGAACACGACCCCCAGAAGGTGAGGCGCATCCAGCCGGCGGAATCTCTTCTCCGCGACGCATAGCACTTTCCAGATGAGCGCGGTCGCGTTCTCGACCTTCTTGTATCTCCTCGCGGCGTCGGTGCGAAGCCGCACCGATGAGAACGGCGACTCGACCGGGTTCGTCGTCCGCAGGTGCTTCCAGTGCTCCTTCGGATACCTGTAGAAGGCGACCATGCGCTCCCAGTCGTCGGCGATGCAACGCGCAGCCGAGTCGTAGCCGCGCGACCTGCACCAGTCCTGGAACTCACCCCGGCGCGCGAGGGCGTCCTCGGCGGTCTCGGCGTCGCGGATATCGTTGAGGAGCGGTTTCGCTTCGGCCTGCGCCTTCTTCGGAAGCTTGTCGAGGACGTTCGTCTTCTTGTGGTTCCAGCAGCGCTGCTCGTCGGACTCTGGGAACACGTCGCGCAGCGCCTTCCAGATGCCGAGGTTCCCGTCGCCGACGACCAGGCGGGGCGAGTTCATCCCGCGGCGTTTGAGATCGCGAAGGAGCTCTCCCCAGGACTCGGTCGATTCGCGGTGGCCGCTCTTGAGCGCAACGACCCGTTTCGTGCCGTCTGAGAGCGCCGCGAGCGCGACGAGCACGGCCGCCTTCTCCTTCTCGAGGCCGGCTTTCACGTAGATGCCGTCGACCCAGAGGTAGACGACCTCGAGCCCCGAAAGGTCCTGCCGCGACCACTTGTCGAACTCGCCGTGCCACTTCTCCTTGAGCCGCGCGACCGTCGAGGCCGAGATGGGAGCCTTCTCACCCAGCAGGCCTCGGAGCGCCAGGTCGAAGTCGCCCTCGGCCAGGCCGTGGAGGTAGAGCTGCGGCAGGAGGCCGTCCACCTCCCTGGTCCGCCGCACGAAGAACGGGAGCAGGCGGCTCTCGAAGCGTTCGTCGAGGTCGCGAGCCCTTGGACGTCGCACGGTGATCGTGCCGCACTGCATCGTGAGCCGTCGCGGCTTCCCGTGGCCGTTCCGGTAGCCGCGCGAGCCTCCCCCGCGGCGTTCATACCGCCCTCGCCCGAGGAACTCGGTGAGCTCCTCTTCCAGAAGATCCTGGATGTACCCCCGGACGTGCTCGCGGGCCATCTCCTCGATTTCCTCCCAGACGACGGTTGACGGATCCCCAGCGGCCGGCGTAGTCTTCCTCATGGCGGTGATCCCCTTCCTGGGCATGGTGCCCGAATTGACAACAGGAAGGCTACTCACCGCCCCTTTCTTTTCCACACCCTATGAGGCTATCTCCACGAAGTTGCGTGTATT
>CP070815.1:1566839-1568488 GCA_020344215.1 Gemmatimonadota bacterium | reverse complement strand
CTCAACCTCACGGTGGAGCAAAGAGCGGGGCTCGACCGGGTCCTGCGTGAGACGATGGGGCGCCGCGCGGAGTTGGGGCAATCACAGGCGCAGGTGCGACGCCAGGTACGCGAGGCCCTTTCCGACCCGGCCACGGATGATGACGAGTTCCGGCGCCTCGCTGGCGCGATCCTCGATGTCAGGCGCCGGGAGATCGAGCTGCTGGACTGGCAAGAGGATAGGTTGTTCGAGGTCCTAACGCCGCGGCAGACGCTCCGCTTCATGCTATTGCAGCAGCAGCTGGCTCAGCGGGTTGAGGAGATGCGCAAGGAACGCAGTCGCTAGATCCGTCTGGCGAGGCCCCGGACCCGACCACCTACGATAGTGGCTCACGACACGACCCGGCGGGCGCGGTTGCTGCTCGGTGCACACGTTTCAACAGCGGGAGGACTCGAGTTCGCGCCGGCTCGCGGAGCCGAGATCGGGGCCAACGTCATTCAGGTGTTCACCAAACAGGTGAACCGCTGGGCGGAGCGCCAGATCAGCGAGGAAACCGTAGACGCCTTTCGTGCCGCGCTGGGAGCACACCGCATTGCGGTCTCCGGTTCGCACGACTCTTACTTGATCAACCTCGCCAGCCCGGACCCGAGTCTACACGAAAGGTCTCTCGACTCCTTCTGCAGAGAGCTCGAGCGCTGTCAAGCTCTCGGTCTCGATTTTCTTGTGACCCACCCCGGCAATGCCACGGACGGCGACCGCGCCTCCGGCCTGCGCCGTAATGCGAGTGCTCTGCGCCAGGCCATCCAGCGGATGGGTGGGGGGGATACGCCGGTCCTGATCGAAGCAACGGCCGGTCAAGGGACAGCACTGGGCGCGAGCTTCGAGGAGCTGGCCGCGCTACTCGACGGGATCGGCCACGATTTCCAGGAGTTGCTGGGCGTCTGTATCGACACCGCTCACTTGCTTGCCGCCGGCTACGACCTGGTGGCCGATTATGACGGCGTCATGCGTGAGCTTGACCGTCTGGTGGGGCTCGATCGAGTTCGTCTCTTCCACCTGAACGACTCGAAGACGCCACTCGGTAGCCGCGTCGATCGGCACGAGCAGATCGGAGAGGGTTACCTCGGCCTGGAACCCTTCCGTCGCCTCATGCGCGACCCGCGCTTTCGAGATGTTCCAAAGGTCATCGAGACCCCCAAGGGCGAGGAACCGCTGCGCAACGATCGCAAGAACCTCCGGCGACTGCGGCGTTGCGCAGCGGCGACCTATCGCCACTGAGTCCGCGAGCGCTCGCCTTGGCCCGCTTGCCTGAAGCGCGACTGGGCGATATGTAGAGGGCGCGGGACACCCGCCGACCGGCAGTGCGAGCGGCTCTGTCCCTGTGGAAGGTTCCGCCTACATTGAAGCGGGGGCGGCACTTCAAGGTTCGCCTCCAGGGGGTCGCCGAGGCGTCGTGGGCGCCGGGCGAGACATCGCGTACCGCGGACGGTCCAACCGAAGGACGTGGGACGGGGCATGGCTGACAGAAGGAATGCCGGTGGTCGCGCGGACATAGAGGCGCGCTTGGGGTCAATCGCTGAACTCCTCGGCCGCGATCTTCCTCCCCATCCGCCCCCTGATCGCACACCGGAAGCCCAGCATCAGCACCTATTCGAAGAGGCGCAGCAGCT
>CP070815.1:1565060-1566739 GCA_020344215.1 Gemmatimonadota bacterium | reverse complement strand
CCACGCCCCATCCTCCCCAGAATCGAGGCAAGCGAGAGCAGCGAGGATCGGAGCAGGCCCGGTCAATCGTTCCCCTCCCTGGAGACGTTGAGCGGGTCGGCCGGAAGCGCAGGAGCGGTCCGCCTTGTCGAGAGTCGCAGGCTCCCGGCTATCATCGCGCTCGAAACCCCCGGCTAGATGTTGATACCCTTACCATACGCGCCGGGGGGCTGTCAACCCGATCCGCCTGGAATCGCGGGCAACCTGTCCGGGAAAGGAGCGCCGCGCCTAGTCTTTCAAGATATCGGGGGGATATCGTTCCCAACCGCCGAAAGACCTGCTACACCCTTCGCAGCGCGAGCGAGTCCGCTCCGCACCCCTAACCCCTAGTCCTTTCCGTCATGAGCAAAGCCCAAGACCTCTTCCAGCCCGCCCGCGGAACCCGCTTCGTGTTCTACCCCACCCCCGGCAACCCCTACGGGGTCGAACTGGTCGCAGAGAAGTACGAAGGCGACGGCACTCTTCTTTGCATGGGGACCGGGCACGAGGCGCACCATGTCTACTTTGTGACGCCTCAGCAGCTTGCCCAGCCCGAACTCTTCCAGGTCCTCGGCACCGTCTCCAAGGACCGCCCCCGTATCGTCGGCTGAACCCACCTCCGCACCCCTAACCCTTCCCGTCATGAGCAACGGACACACTTCCAAGCCTTCCACGCTCCCCCCTGTCGGCACCCCCGTGTGGATCCACCGCAACCTTCAGAATGGGCTGTGGAGCGTCACAGACCCCCGCACGCGGCGGGTAATCGCCCATGTCCCCGCCGTCGCCGTTGCAGACGCCGCTCCGAAAGTCAGCGCCGCTACCTGTCGGCGCATCCGGGAAGCGGGACGTCGCCGTGTCGGCGCGTGGATCACGGGGACGATCGCCCCGCTGCCCGCTGATCTCACCGCGGGACAGCCGCTCCGCTTCAATCCCCACCGCGGGGACGCCTTCACCCTGCCGGACGGCTCCGAGTGGAGCGGCTCCGCGTTTGTGACCTTCACCGCTGACCACGGTTGCGGCTTCACCCGCTGACCTTGACCCCTAACCCCGAACCCAACCAGCCCCATGGAAACTCAATCCACCCTGATCTTCCGCCTCACCCTCCCCGACGACGCCGAGCGAGACGGTCGCACCCTTCCGAGCGTCGTGGAGCTTGAGGGGGACGGCTACCGCCTCCAGCTGCCCGCAGGATGGCCGCTGAGCCGCGCCCACGGGCACCCGGACCTTGATGACGGGGATATCGTCGCGGACCTTGAGGGCTGGTTCCTGTGCAGGCCCGGGACCTGGAGCGCCTCCGAGCGCCTTGAGGGCCCGTTCTATGGCGCTCCGGGTGACCTGTGGGATGCGGTCCGCCGAGACCTGAGCGGGCACGCTCTCCTCATCGTGGATGACGCCTACGGGCTCCCCGTGCGGAGGATCGCCCGCCCTTGACCGGAACGGGAGCCGTCTCTCCCGGCACTCCATTCTGGAGCGTAGCGTCCTGCCGATGGACGCCAGCGGCCCACGGACGGGCGCACCCTAACCCTAGACCCTTTCCGACCATGCAACCAAACATCCCCAACCTGCGAGCCATCGAAGCCCGCTTCTACGGCCCCACCGATACGCGCGGCGCCCGCGTCCGCCTGCGCGACCTGCGCGGCATCCTCCCCACGCGCTGGATC
>CP070815.1:1563216-1564960 GCA_020344215.1 Gemmatimonadota bacterium | reverse complement strand
GAGACCCTGAAGCGGGCTCCAGGGCGGCGCTCAAACTGGTGCGGGCCGCGTTGTACGAGTAGGTCCTCCAGCCACTCGCTGTAGAACGTCCACAACCTGCCGGTCCCGGGCTTGAAGACCGCGACGACCTCTTGCAGCGTCGCCTCCGTCGTCGCGCTCGGGTTGAAGGGGAACTTGCGCATCAGCGGCTGGAGCTCCGCGCAGAATATCTGGCCTTGCCGGTTGAGATCGGCCACCGGGATGCCGCCCAGCAGTCTTTCGACGCTGTCGATCGGTCGTCTCAGGAGTCTCTCGACGGCGCTGCCGACCTCGCCGGCCGCGCCCTCGCTCGGGAAGGCTTGGGCCGCCTGCCCGGCCGCGAGCTTGGCGCTGTTGATCTTCTCGTAGGCTTGGCCGATCGGCTGATCCCGCGCACCCGACGGCGCACGCGACACCGCCTCGACGGAGACCTGTAGAGCTACCAGCGCCTCCATGTATCCCTGGTTCGCTCCGCCAATGTACCGGTCCGTACTATCCGCCGGCGTGAAGATGTGGACGGGCTCGAACGCCGGGCGGATGGCCGCCGAGTCGACCGCTGTGTTTGCGGCCACGGTGTGCAGCATCCTGAGCAGGGGAGACTGCGGACCGCTCAGCTCGCCCAGCTTCGTAGCAGCGTCGCTCGTGCTCCGGAAGGAAGAGATCCTGGCGCTGTCCATGAAGGCCCGCCAGCGATCGACGTAGTCGACCAGGTAGCGGGCGCGCAAAGTATCCTCGAGGCCGAGCAGATCCCGGCCGCTGGTCAACGCTTCGCCCATGACGCAGTCTTCCGCCATGAGCAGTTCGTCCACGTGCTCCAAGTCTTGTTGCACGAGCGGCCAGCCGTCGACGGTGAACGCGCCGGGGACGACGTATCGGTTCACGACGACACCGTCGGGATCATCGAACCGCGCCGCGCCAACCTCCAGGCTTGCCTTCGAAATCATCAACTGGTAGTTGCGGTCCGCCCCGCTGAACTGATTCAGGAACGCGCGCGCTCGCCTGACGGCACGTGGGTCGTACTCCGCCACGCACGGGTACTCCTCGTCGAAGCACAACCGCCCGGTGTAGAAATCGAACTGGCGGCGCGCGATGTCGTCGCGCTCTGGATCGGGCGCGTGCTGGTCCAACCAGCGATCCCACAGCACGGGCGCTAGGAACGCCGAGTCGATGGGGCACGAGCCCGTCGTCATCAGGTAAGCCTTGAGCAGGTCGTAATTCGGCTGGTACTCGCTGGTCGCCCCGGGTTCGTTCGGCAAGTTGCGAAGCGAGTCGAGGAGTGTGCCGCGCGCCGGCGCCAGCATCAGGCTCTCGAAGCGCTCGAAGTAGAGATCGCGAACCAGCGGGTACAGCGCCGAGCCTTTGTAGAGCCCCCAGCGCAGCCGCAACGGCGGCCCGGCACGCTCCCATTCGACTATCTGCTCCACGTCGCCGCGCAGGTCGTCAAGCCGTTGTAAGGCGAACGGGTCGAGCAGCTCCGGCTCGATCTGTTCTTCCCTCAGCAACTCGGCGGCCGCCGTCGTCGCACTCGCCACCAGCCTCCGATTGCCGACCAGTGACACCGTGAAACACGTGCTGGCCAACAGGCAGAAGGCGATGCCCGTGGCGAGCGCCATGCGCCGCCACA
The DNA here is from genome assembly GCA_020344215.1 of Gemmatimonadota bacterium. Classification (GTDB taxonomy): domain Bacteria; phylum Gemmatimonadota; class Gemmatimonadetes; order Palauibacterales; family KS3-K002. The sequence continues at coordinate 1,563,318 of CP070815.1, read as the reverse complement.
AGTTGAGACGCGCGCTGCTCTGCGTGACACCCATCGCCATCCGGTCCTGTAGGATCGCGTCCCCGAGCAGACGTTCGAGGAAGATCCACTGCGGTATCTTCC
>CP070815.1:1561347-1563116 GCA_020344215.1 Gemmatimonadota bacterium | reverse complement strand
GCCAGGACTTCCTGGCGCACCGTCTCGACCAGCCGCTCGGGGGGCACGTCGGTCTCGATCACCCAGTCCAGGTAGCGGTTATTGCCCTGATAGGCTGAGAAGTAGACCATAGGCCCGACGCTCTGCACGTCGTTGCTGTAGTAGACGTCCGGGACGACCCCGACGATCTGCTTGGGCCCAGAGTAGACCACGAGCTCACGGCCGATGGGGTTCTCGCCGGGCCAGTGCCGCTCTACCATCGCTTCATTGATCACGACGACGCGGTTACCCGCCGGGCGGTCGCGATCCTCGATCACGCGTCCCTGCAGGATCGGTATGTCCAGCGCCTCGAAGTAGCCCGGCGATACGGTCATGGTGTTCGTGATCTTTCGCTGCAGGTCGCTCTCGATGTCCTCGCCGGGAAGCCAGTAGTAGGTCCCGCTGCTCCCGTGCAGCGGTAGGATCGAAGTCGCGCCGACGCTTCTGACGCCGGGAAGCGACGCGAGGCGTTCGCGCAGATCGGTGTGGAACGCGATGGTGGACGCGGAGTCCGGGTACTCTTGCTCGGGCAAGGCTAGCATGAAGGCCAGCACGTCGTTCTCGTCGAAGCCGCGCTCGGCCAGGCGGATGTTGATGAAGCCGCGGACGAGGAGCGCCGACGACACCAGTAGCACGAGAGCCAGCGAGACCTCGACGACGACCAGCGCCTTTCTGAGACGCGCGCCTTTGGCCGCCGTGCCGCCGCGGCCACCTTCCTTGAGCGATTCTACCATGTTCGCTTTCGTGCTCTGGATGGCGGGAGCCAGCCCCACCAGGACGGCGCTCAGCATCGTGACCAGTGCGGTGAAGCCGAGGACCCGGGGGTTGAGGCCGATCTCGTCGATGCGCGGGAACCAGCCGGGCATCACAGACAGCAGCCCCCGGATCCCGAAGACCGAGAGTCCTAGGCCGAGGATCGCGCCGGCCAGCGACAGAATCAACGCTTCCGCCAGGAACTGGCGAACGATGCGAGCACGGCCGGCGCCCAACGCGGTGCGGACTGCGACTTCGCGCTCGCGTCCCGCCGCGTGCGTCAGCAACAGGTTGGCGACGTTGGCGCAGGCGATGAGCAAGAGGAAGAGCACCGCCACCGTGGCGGTCAGACTGCCCGTCCGAAAGCCTTCGTTGAACACGTCGCGATGCAGCGTGATGAGCACGGCGCCTTTGCCGGCGTTGGTATCCGGGTACTCGGCCGCCAGCTGCCCGGCGATGCGCTCCGCCTCGACCTGTGCCTGCTCGGGCGTGGCGCCCGGTCGCAAGCGCGCGCGGACACCGATGTAGTGGCTGTTGCGAGCCTCTTCGCCGGTAATGTAGAAAGGCAGCCAGATCTCGGTGCCTGGCCTGAGGAACCAGAACTTGGGCGGCATCACGCCGACGATCATGTGCGGCTCGCCGTCCAATAGCACGACGCGGCCCAGCACGTCGGGGTCGCCACCGAAGCGGCGCTGCCAGAGGCCGTCGCTGATGATCGCGACGTGGTGTCGGCCCTCGATCTCCTCCTCCGGCGTGAACGCGCGACCGCGCGCCGGCTGCACGCCCAGCATGCGGAAGAAGTTGGAGCTTACCTGGACGCCGCTCAGCCGCTCGGGCTGATCGCCTTCCGACAGGTTGAAGCTCATGTATCGAGTCGCCGCCGCGTCGAGGGTACGGCTACGCTCGCGCAGGTCGACGAAGTCGGGCACCGAGAAGGGGGCCCGGGTCCAGCCGCGCTCCCGGTTGGTTTCGTAGACCGAGTACAGCTCGTCGGAATT
>CP070815.1:1559382-1561247 GCA_020344215.1 Gemmatimonadota bacterium | reverse complement strand
CGAGCTTCACTCGCGCCTGTGTTACCTGGTCGACCACCGTGCCCTCGGCCTTCTGACCGGCGAACCGGGATGCGGTAAGTCCACCGCCCTGCGCCGCCTGCGCGACGGGCTCCACCCCGAGCAGGTGCGCTGCCTGTACATACACGACACCGCCGTGAACCCCGGGGACTTCTGCCGCCAGATCGCCCTTGAACTGGGGCTCGAGCCCAGTTGGAGCCGAGCGCTGACCATGCGCGACATCCGCCAGGAGATCGAGCGCCTCGCAAGCGAGCGCAAGCTCACCGTCCTCCTGGTGCTCGACGAGGCACAAGCTCTGCGCCCCGACGTGCTCGCCCTCTTGCCGATGCTGAACAACTTCGACTGGGATCGCCAGGCCTGCCTCGCCATCCTCCTCGCAGGCCAGAACGGCCTGCGACAGACCCTACGCCGAGCTCACCTGGAGGCCCTCGCCCAGCGCATCACCGTCCGCTACGCCCTGCGCGGATTCGATCGCGACACCACCGCACTCTACATCGACCACCGCCTCCGCCTCGCCGGAGTGGACCGACCGCTGTTCACCGCCCCGGCCGTCGAAGCCCTGTGGCAGTCCTCCCAGGGCGTCATGCGACGGATCGACACCCTCGCCCACTACGCCCTCGCTGCCGCCGCCACCCACAGGGCCACGCAGATCGAGCCGGAACACGTCCTGCAAGCTACCGAGGAGACCAGACCATGACCACCACCGGCAAGTCTTCCTCCCACCTCGAGGCAGCCCTGGACTATCTCCAGAACCGCCTGCCGGCTTACCCCTTCGACCCCAAGATGGACCGAGACTTCGTCGAGGAGCTCCTCGTCGACTTCGCCGGCGTCGACGTCCTGGAGGAGATCAAGAGCTTCCGCTGGTTCAACGACAACAAGCCAGTCAGTCACCTGCGCAGCGTCCGGCTGGCATTGCGGCGATGGATCGCCAATTCCAAGAAGCGAAAAGCTCGTTGAACCGCTCAGCAGGCACATTCTTCGCCCCCTCGGGCGCCTTCCGGACAAGGCGGAACGGAGGGGCTGTCAAGGCCGCGAAGCGCCGAAGGGAAGCCTTGACAGCGCCGAGCACCGCGGCAAAATGCCGCAGCCGAGGGGGGTTCTTGCCCTGGGGCAAGGCTTGGGCAAAGGCGCCGGGCGGGTCATTTTTGTCGAGTGAAATAGGGTCATATTTTGGCGAGCGTCGAAGGGCATGCTTCGGCCATGGCACCAACAGCAGAGCAGGGTCAGCTTTTCCCGGATGAGACAGCGGACGACAGTGGCATCGTCTTCGTCAGCGAGCGGTGTCGGCTTCAGAGGCAGGGCGGCTACCGAGTGGTGACCGTCTGGGGGATGGTGCTGGGGCACTACGCCGTCGGTGACCGGATGAGCGAGGCGCTGGCGATGGTGAACCTCGTCGATCAGGGATGGGCGCAGCAGAAGGAAGTCGCCGCTGCATTCGGCTGCACGGATCGCACAGTGCGCCGCTACCAGCGGCGCTTTGATTCGGGCGGTCTTCCGGCTCTCGGGCGTCCGAGCGGCTACCCCAAGGGCCGAGCCCGGCTGCCGGCGACGCGCACTGAGCTTGTCAACCGGTGGAAGGCGGAAGGGGTCTCCAATCGCCAGATCGGGCGCCGCCTGGGGGTAAGCGAGAAGGCCGTGCGCAAGCTGCTGCGCCGCCTGGGGTGGAAGGAGGAGCAGCCTGAGCAACTCTCACTTGGCTACGACATCGCGAATCCGGACCCGCCCGGCGGTCAGCATCACTCCGCTGGTCGGGCCGTCGCCGTGGCCGGTGGGGGCGCTGAGGCCGCCGAGGGGGGGCTCCAGCCTGGGCCGGCAGATGCGGACCCAAACCTGTCCGGTCCTGACCA
>CP070815.1:1557412-1559282 GCA_020344215.1 Gemmatimonadota bacterium | reverse complement strand
GATGATCCGCTCGCCGAGGTGCTTCTCGAGGTTGAGGACCGTGTTGACCTCGTCCCTCAGCATCTTGCCCACGGGGACACCCGTCCAGCCGGAGACGACCTGGCCGACCAGCTCGGCATCGACGCAGACGGGCACCAGGGCCGCTTCGCCTTGCAGCTCGTCGAGCTGTGCGTTGAGCGCGTCGAGCTCCTTGCGCAGCGCATCCCCTTCTTTCTTGCCCTTGCCGTCACCGGCGCCTTCGGCCAGCGCCTCGAGCTTCTCCCGTATAGCCTGCACCTTGGCGACCAGATCGCGTTCCTTCTCCCAGCGCTCGTTGAGCGACCCGAGCTGCGTCTCCGTCTCGTCGCGCTCGCGGGCGATCTCGGCCAGTCGTTCCGAGTGATCCGCGCCGACGGCGCTCTCGCGCTCGAGCACCCGCTTCTGGACCAGCAAGTCATCGAGCCGCCGCTGCGCGTCTTCCACCGGCGCCGGGGTGGCGCTCTGGCCGAGGGCCAGCCGCGCGCAAGCCGTGTCGAGCACGCTGACGGCCTTGTCGGGTAACTGCCGGTCGGCCAGGTAGCGGTGGGAGAGGCGGACGGCCGCCTCGAGGCCCTCGTCGAGGATCCGCACCTTGTGATGCATCTCGAGCGCCGGTGCCACGCCGCGCATCATGAGTGCACATGCTTGCTCCGAGGGCTCCTCGACCTTGACCAGCTGGAAGCGCCGGGTGAGCGCCGGATCTTTCTCGAAGTACTTCTTGTACTCGGACCAGGTCGTGGCGGCGATGGTGCGCAGTTCGCCGCGGGCGAGTGCGGGTTTCAGCAGGTTAGCGGCATCGCCCTGGCCGGCAGAGCCGCCGGCGCCGATCATCGTGTGCGCCTCATCGATGAAGAGGATGATCGGTGTGGGCGACGACTTGACCTCTTCTATCAGGCCCTTGAGCCGGCTCTCGAACTCGCCTTTCACCCCGGCGCCGGCCTGCAGGAGCGCCAGGTCGAGGCCGCGGATTTCGACGTTCTTGAGCGGCGGCGGAACATCGCCCTCGACGATCCGCATGGCGAAGCCCTCGACGACGGCGGTCTTGCCGACGCCAGCCTCGCCGACGAGGATCGGATTGTTCTGACGCCGGCGCGTCAGGATGTCCACTACCTGACGGACCTCGAACTCGCGGGCCAGCACGGGGTCGAGCTGCCCGTCCCGGGCTCGCTGGGTGAGGTTCAGCGTGAACTGGTCGAGCTTGGGCGTCTTGCCGTCGGGACGCTTCGCCGCTTCCGGCTCGGCGCCGGGCGCCGGGGCGCCGGCCTCCTCGGCGGAGCTGGCAGCGATTGCCTCGAAGTCCTTACGCAGGCTCTCACCGGGTATCTTGCCAAACTCGCGACTCGTCTCCTTGAGCAGGCGGCTAAGCTCGTCGTTGGTCGCCAGGGCGACGATCGTGTGGCCGGTCCTTACCTGCGTGGCGCCATAGTCCACCGACCCCATCAGCCATGCCTCCGACAACATCTTGACCAGCGAGGGGCTGAGCGATGGGGTGCGGGCGTTGCCCGACTTGAGGCGATCGATGCTCTCGGTCAGCTCCTTGTTCAGCCGCGAACGGTCGACGCCGTAGTGCTTGAGGATGAGGGCGCAATCGTTGTCGGTGTCATCGAGCAGTTTGAGTAGAAAGTGCTCGATCTCCACATCGTAGTGGGTGCGCGACAGGCAGAGGCCGGCCGCGGCCTCTACGGCGCCCCGCGTCTCGTGGTTGAGCCTTCCGATCAGGGCCTTGAGGTCGATGCTCATCGTCTTTCACTCGCTGTCAGAGCCTGAGGACCGCCTCGTCCGCGTCGCGCTCGAACGGCGCGGTCCTTATCCACGTGCTCCAGCCCAGGGGCAGGGCGGCTTCCTCATCCGC
>CP070815.1:1555397-1557312 GCA_020344215.1 Gemmatimonadota bacterium | reverse complement strand
GGACCCAAATGGCGGTCGACGGTTTCCTCCAACATCTCGACGTTGCGAAGCGGGACATTGGAGTCGAGAGCCTGGACCTCTCTGCGAATCGCGGGGAGCAAGTTGTCGGCTCCAGGATTCACGCGCACCAGGACACTCATGATGCGGCTGCCCATCTGGGCATGAGGTACGTAGATCTCGGGCTCAGGTTCTGCCGCAAGGGCCTGTGAACGGATATCGCCGACGACGCCAACGATGGTCCAAGGGTCTTCGGATCCATATCCCAAGTTCATGTCGATGCGGATTCTTCTGCCGACGGGATCCTGATTCGGATAGTAGTGGTCACTTAGGCTCTGGCTTACGAGTGCAACTCGCGCCAGGCCGTCACGATCGCCCGTTTCGAGTCTGCGACCGTTCACGACCGGAATCCTGAGCGCGTCGTGGTATCCCGGCGTGACGACCCGGACCGTTACGTCGTCTTCCTGACCTTCGGGTGGCGGTGCCCGATCCAGGAAGTGGATGGACGTGCTTACGCCGTATTCAGCAAGAGGGCTCCCATACACTGACGCAACAGCGTCGACGCCCGGCAGACCACGGATTCGATCCTCCAGAGACCCAAAGAAGCGAACGGTACGGTCCACGTCGTAGTCGTAGGGATCGCTCCGAAGTGCTAGGCGGAAGGTCAACACGTCGTCTTTCTCGAACCCGAGCTGAACGGCGTTGAGCCTGGAGAAACTGCGGAGCAGCAGCCCCGCGCCGAGCAAGAGCATCAAGGAGAGTGCAACCTGCGCGATCAGCAGCGCAGAGCGCGACTGGCGTTGGGTCGGACCCCCACTACCGGTGCGGCCACCCTGGCTCAGCACCTCAGTAACCGAAACTCGCGCAAGCCACAGTGAGGGCGTGAGCCCAAACAGAACCGTAATGACCACCACCGCCACCAGAGTGTAAAGCAAGACCACGCCGTCGAGCGCGACTTGGTCCAGCCGGGGGATCGTTGCCGGAGCCATGCTCAGCAGCAGGCTCACCGTCCATGATGCTAGGACGAGGCCGACAAAGCCAGCGAGCGACGCCAGCACAAGCGCTTCCAACAGTAGCTGGAGCACGATGTGTCCCCGACTGGCACCCAGCGCCGATCGCATCGCAACCTCATGACTCCGCGACGAGGCTCTGGCGAGCAACAGGTTGGCAACGTTGGCGCAGGCAATCAACAACACGATGCCGACCGCACCGAAGAGCACCAACAGGGCCGTACGTACGTCCCCAACGACGTCCTGCTCGAGGGTGATCAAGTTGAAGCGCTTGCCGTAGTTCAGAACGGGATATCGCTCTTCGAGGCGGCGCGATAGTTCCACGATTTCGTTACTGGCCGAGCTAACGCTCGTACCGTCAGCTAGCCGTCCGATGACCTGCAGAAAGTGGCAGTCTCGTCCGCACCGCTCGACGTTGAGATACCGCGGCACCCAGAGCTGCGCGCCCTGGGGATAGTCGAATCCAGGAGGTGCCACTCCCACAATCTCGTACGGCTCACCAGAGATCTGGACTGTTCTCCCCAGTACGTGCTGATCTCCGCCGAGACGCTCTTGCCAGAATGCGTGTCCGATTACAACCACGCGAGGCCCACCTGGCACGTTTTCCTCGCTGAGAACGTCCCTACCCAGGAACGCAGGTTCCTGAAACACCGCCAGCAACCCGTCGGTGACCTCTGCTCCCGGAACCGACTCCGCCGGTCCAAGGCCCGTGAGAGTCAGTTCCGTGGCATAGTATCCGGCTGCAGCGTGAATCGAAGGCGCTTCGGCCTGCACGCTACGCAGGTCCGGCTGAGACATCGAGCCTCGCGTCCAACCGCGTTCCGGACGTGCGACGTAGATCATCACGAGTCGGTCGGGATCGTTGTGAGGCAGAGGCTTGAGGATGATCCCGTTCACCACGCTGAAGA
>CP070815.1:1553334-1555297 GCA_020344215.1 Gemmatimonadota bacterium | reverse complement strand
GATCACGACGACCGTCGCGCCGACGCCCGTTTGCGAGGCGATCACGCCTGCTATGACGGCGTAGAGCAGTTGGACGGAGCGGAGTAGAGGCGTCAGCGGGTGAAGCCGCTGCCAGCCGTCGCCGTTCTCAGGCACGGTCATCGAGCTCCTCGAGTCGGGCTAGCTCCTCGCGCAGTCGCTCGGCGTCATCGGCGGCGAGTCCCGGGATCTCGGCGTCGGCGCCGCGGGTGCCGGCCGTGTAGATGACCAGCGAGTTGAGGCCGAGCCATCGCTGCAGCGGCGAAGAGCGGGTGTCCACGTGCTGGATGCGAACGCGCGGTATCAACGAGCGCGATCGCCAGACGACCCCCTTCTGGATCAAGACACGATCGGCCTCGACCTGCCAGCGCCAGAAGCGGTAACTGAGGCCCGGCCACAGTAGCGAGAATCCGACGAGAAAGAGCGCGACGAGGCCGGCGATGACGCCCGGGGCGAAGAGTCGGACGCCCACGGGGGCGAGTACGAGACCTTCAATCAGGCCGACTATCGCGGTTGCCGGCAGCGCGAAGATGAAGCCGGTGACCCTCCAGGCGATCGTTACGCGCGGATCGAGTTGATTCAAACGTCCCCCTGGTCACAGGTGGCGCTGAGGAGCTGACCAACGTCGAAAGATGGGTCGATCGGCTCGCCGCCGCGACCGTCGAATAGCTGTGTTCCTTAGTAGGCGCGACCGACTATCCGGTAGCCGGTGTCCTGAACGGGCAGCAGGTAGAAGCGAACCGAGCGGGGGCTGGGTGAGCCGGTCTGAGGGATCGCTGTGAGCTCAAGCTTGGCCAACCGCTCCTCCACCGACCGGCGACGCTGCTCCAGCCAGAAATCTGGCGTCGTGGGGACCGGCGGGAGCTGCAGCTCGCCAGCTCCGGCGTCCGAGATCTGGGGCGCCAGCACATCCTCGACCTCGATTCCGGCTGCGGGGAAGTCGAAACGCATCTCGTAGCGGCGTCCGCTTGCCGGGACGACGCCCTCGGCGACTGCCAGGTCACTGAAACTGAAGAACGGCGCGCCGGGTGAGCCGCTGACGCTCGGTTCCTCCAGCGGGGTCACCCTGGAGAACCAATACTCGACTGTGAGGTCGCGGCGTCCGATGATCGCCTGAACCAGGGTCTCCTCCGCCACCGGGTCGCTGAGGCGACCGGCAGAGACGGCTGCGCGGATCTGTTCCTCGTCGAAGCTCGCCACCAGTTTGGCCCCCCAGTAACCGTCTCGGATCGTGCGGTGCTGGAAGGCGGGGTTCGGGTAGTTGCTCCTCCAGCTACCGGGGTCGAACAGGTCGGTCGAGTAGAAGCCGATCGACGGGTGCTCTGGTTCATGGGAGTAACGCTCCCAGCTGCTGGTATAGACACCGAAGCTGAACAAGCGGGCACTGATGGCGCCGAGGTCGAAGTCGTATTCCACGCCGTCGCGCGGGGCGTTGGGGGCGATACCGGCGCTCCCCAGGCTCGAGCCGAAGTCGATCAGGCAGTGTACCACCCTTAGCTGGCCGTCCTCCTCGATAACGATGTCGAGGGAGTTCTGCTGCTTGGCGTCCAGGTGGTTGAGCCACGCGGACATTACGTACATGCCGCGCAGCTCGCGCAGGTGTTCGTGCGGGATGGTGTCTGCCGGATCGTCCTTGCGAGTTCCCTCGTAGCTGAAGGGGCCGATGGCACCCGGCAGCATCTGACTGGCTACCGCCCGGATACGGCCGCTGGGCCGCTTGGCCAGGCCGTCCAACATCTCGTGCAGATCCTCGTCGCTGATGGGATGCACGCGGCCCAGTCGGTCCTCGAAATCAAGTGATTCATCGGCGCGTGCATTGGCCGGGTCCAGTTCCACGACGTATACCGCAGGCACGTCGTACCCGGCCGCGTAGAACAGACGCGAGCTGATCGCCTCGGCCGCGGTCATCAGCTCGTCGTAGCCCGGTGGGTCGAACTTGATCAAG
>CP070815.1:1551267-1553234 GCA_020344215.1 Gemmatimonadota bacterium | reverse complement strand
CATCGCCGCGTGGAAGCCGGCGCAACTGCAACAGGCCGCCGCCTCGAAGGCGACCGTCCATCGCTGCTACCCCGAGCGGAAGGGGTACGCCTACGGCTACATCGCCTGCGGTCGCCGAAGCTACACCACGACCGAGGTGGACGCCGAGGTCACCTGCTCGCGCTGCCTCAAGGCTCTGACGGCCGCGCAGACTGAGCGCGACCAGCGCGCCGCGGAGAAGGCGGACGGCGCGACACTCGTGGCGTACCTGACGGCCTCCGGCGCGCAGACCGCGAAGGCTATCAGGGCGGCCCTGAGCTGGGACGCCCGCCGGTTCAACCGTGCGGTCCAGCGGGCCGGCTTCCAGATCGACCAGGACTGCGGCAGCCCCACCCACTACAGCGCCAGGAAGGACGACCGATGACGACCCACTTCATCATCAAGACCGCAGCCGCGGCGATGCCCAGCTCGTGCTGGGGCACCTACCGGCGCGTCGCAGTCCTCGAGGTCGAGGACGACGGCGCCGGCAGCCCGATCACACCGGCCATGATCTCGACCCGCGCGCGCGGCGTCGTGCGCGTGGTCGCCGTGTGGGAGAGGTGCAGCGTCGGCCAGAACGCGCCGCACGGTCGGTGCGCATACAGCCGCGCGCTGCGCGAGGCGCAGCGCCTCGTCGAGGCGCTCGAGGCGCGCCCGGCTCCCGAGGAGGCCTCCCGATGACCGACTTCGACCGCGCGGCCTTCGCCGCCTTTCTCGTCTCCGGCAACGCCACCTTCACTGCGACGAACACGCAGACGGGCAACCGGTTCACCTACCGTGTGCGGCAGAAGGACACGCTGTACTTCGTCGCCGTGCTCACCGGCCCGGACAACATCGCCGACTACACCTTCCTCGGGACCATCTTTCCACCGCGCAGCGCCGGTTCGGACCCGTTGCGCGGTCTGGCGTACTACCACGGCAAGCGCAGCTCGATCAGCCCTGACGCGCAGAGCGCACGGGCCTTCGAGTGGCTCTTCCGGTGGCGGTACACGCTGCCCGAGTTCATCGAGATCGATCCCATGGGCCGGTGCGGTCGGTGCGGGCGGTCGTTGACCACGCCCGAGTCGGTCCGCACCGGTCTCGGCCCGATCTGCGCAGGGAGGCAGTGATGGACACACTACGTACACTACTCAAGGAAACGTGCCATCACGTCGCTGCGACCGCTGCCGTTGACGTCGAGGCCGTCGATGTGAGCTTCGCGCGCTTCGACGGTGTGTGGGAGTGGATGGTCACTGTGCGTCTCCAGGTGAGGCCCCGCAAGGCGCGCAAGTTGCAGCACGTAACCGCGAGCGGGAAGCACATCGATCTCACCGCGGCAGCGTCCATGGCAATCGAGGACGTCGCGTTTTGGCGGAACGAATGGCAAGGGAGGCAGTGATGCACGACACGATGGATCCGATGACCTGTAGCTGCGAGGAGTGCCAGAGCTACCGCGCGCACGAGGAGCGCAAGGCGGCAGCGCTCGCGACCCGTCCGGTGCCGCCGCACGAGGTGCGCATCGCCGCGAGCCGCGTCGAGGCGCTGCGCCGCGCGCTGCTCTTCGAGGAGCCCCTGGATGGCATCTGGAATCCCCGAGGCGAGCAGCACTTCCTGCTCGCCCTCGCCGCCCTTGAGACCGCGCAGCGCCATCTGGTGCTCGCAGCGCTTGAGCAGACGAAGGAGGCATGAAGTGAAACTCGACAACGACACCCGATACGACAGTCGCGTGCTGCGTGCGATCATGCACGCGGTGCATGCCCATGAGGTTGGCATGGGCCAGGGCAGGCTCCCGACGTGGCCCCAGCTCACGGTGCGCGTGGGCTACCGGCGACGCCAGGACGACGCCACCTACAGCGGGTACGCGTACTACCACGGGCGCTTCGCCCGGCTGTCCGTACCGCGCACCGGCGTTCTCGATGTCGCCCGCTTCGCCGCAGTGTTTCGCCACGAGCTATGGCACCTCTACGGGA
>CP070815.1:1549164-1551167 GCA_020344215.1 Gemmatimonadota bacterium | reverse complement strand
GGTTTGACGAGGGGACTCATGACCTACTCGGGCGGGTGCTTGCGTTGCTGGCGGCTCTGGGCGAGGGCGCGTTGCTCCTGACCGTGCGCGTCGGGGTTGTCCTCGCGCCACTGCTGACGGGACTGCTCCCGCGCCGCGTTCGCGGCGTCACGCTCCTGCTGCGTAGATCCCTTTGGAGGGCGACGTTCCCGTCCACCCGGTCCGCGTCGTTGAGGTCGTGGCATCAGTCTACCGTCCTGATCATGGAGAGAGATCCGCGCTGTCCAGCAGCGACGGGCAGTTGATGGTAACAGCCGTTGTAGCCGGCGACTTCTTCCCATTCCCCGGCAGCCGTCCCGTAGTCGATCACGACGCCGTCTACGTCGAGATGTCCGGCGGCGCCGTTCCAGGCGCTCGTCACGCCGGCTTCGTCCGTGTTGCCGTAGACGTGGATCTGACTACCCCGGTAGGCCATCAGGACTCCGTACCCGACACCGCCGTCTCCCGTACCCTGTACGAACGGCCTCCGACCGCTCGTACTGTACGCCGTCTCCAGCGTGTCGAACACGCTGTTCGTCATGACCCAGACGGTGGTGGCCCAGCCGTCCCATGACGTCAGCCCCAGGCCGTTGTGGTTCGTCCAGTGTGCCGGCGCGTAGCCCATGAACCCGACAAACAACTCTCCCTGATAGACGAGCTGCACGTCGATCAACCGATCGCGGTTTCCCGGCGTCGGATCGTTGGCCGCCGTCTCGGTCGGACCGTTCCCCAGCGCCCAGTCGCCGTTCGACACGAACGCGTTGACTTCCCAGAACGAGCCGGTACACATCAAGAAGAACGCGCTCGCCGACTCCGTGTAGAGGTACGATATGACGCATCGATCAAATCCGATGCAGTACGCTTGCTGAAGGATCGCGCCCTCTGCCCACCCGAGATCGGGCTGCGCGCCGAAGCCGACGCGCATGAAGTGGCTCAGCGAGCCCACCGTGTCATTGGGCACCGACGCCGGCCAGGTGAGGCCACCGTCTCCCTTGATCACGACGAAGGGGTCAGTCCCTACGCTGTTGTGGAAGTAAGCTCCGGGACAGACGATCTCGAACGTGTCGGTCTGCAAGATGCCGCTGGCGGCCAACCGGGGGATCAGCACCGTGATCGTGTCCGCCGTGTTGTTGGCGATCGGTAGCTCCCAACAGACCTTCACCCCGGCGCGCGTGATCCGCAAGAACTGCCCCTCCAGATCGTGCGCCGTCCAGCCAGGAGCCGCGCCCGTGAAATCGAACCGCGCCGCGAGCGTACCTCCCGCAGCAGGCGCCCCGCCGGCAATCGCGACGACGGGCGGGTTGTCGGCTACGGCCGTAGCCGGCCCCGTAGCGGTCGGGTAGGGCACCATCTCCGGGCCGCGATACTGATACGTCGTCTTCCAGGCGCCGCCGCCGCCGTAGGCCAGCACGGTTTCGATGTCGTAGCCGAGACGATCCGTCGCATCTGCGCCGAAACCGCCGACGCCGGCAAGGTTCACACGGAACGCCGACGCCTGCCACATGTGCTGCGGGAACTTGCGGTAGACCTCCTGCACGGTCGCGAGTGCCGTCGCGGGCGTCCGTCCGTCGTTGTTGTCGTCGCCGTTGGCGCCGTCCACGTAGACATCGACGGTCGGCGTCCCGGCGTCCTCGTACCGCACCGTGTTGCGTGCAACGGCCGCCGGACCTCCGCTGGCAGGAATGAACGGCTGCGGGGTCAGGTCCGTCGTACCGGGCGGGAAGACCCGCGGGATCGTGTGCCATCGCTCGCATAGCACGTAGGCGCTTTGCGCACCGGTCGCCAGGTTCGTCACGGTGACGTTCGTGTCGTCGGCGCCCTGGACGACGACGTTGCCGTTGTCCGATTCACACCGATCGGGGCGGACCGCGCGGTCGTCCAGGTTGATCCCGTGCGGGAGAGATACCGTACCGCCTGCGGGTACGTTGACAAAGTGAACCGTCGTCTTGAGAAGTGTTGCCACAGCGCTACCTACGTAAAGGGGA
>CP070815.1:1546986-1549064 GCA_020344215.1 Gemmatimonadota bacterium | reverse complement strand
GGTAGAATCGCGAGTGGTAGTCGCTCAGGACTTCCGCGTCGATCTCACGCACCGTCTCCTCCACACCGCCGGCCCTCATCCCGTAGGGGTGTGCGCCGAAGATGGCCTCTCCCAACCGCAGACTCGCTACGATCCGCGGCTCGTCCAACCCGCTGGCGATCTCGTCCAAGCGTTCGTCCCGGAGCCGTCCGACTTCAGCGGCATCGAAGGCAGGTCGCGCTACGACCTCCGCCAACAGGTCGAAGGCCCCGTCCATCACCTGGCTCAAAAAGTGCAGGCTGACAACCGTAGCGTCATGGTCGACGTCGAGGCTGAAGCGAGCGCCCAGGTAGTCCAGCCACTCGGCGACCTCGCGAGCCGAGCGCTCCTCGGTACCTTCCGTCAGCGCGCGAGCCGTGAGCAATCCCGTTCCGGCATTCTCCCTCGTGTCCTCACAGGCACCGTACGGCAGGACGAGGCGCGCCGAGACCTCTGGCATGTCGTCGTGCCGGACCGTCAGCACGTTCAAGCCATTGCTGAGACGGAACCTCTTGAACGCAGGAAGAACGATCTTTGGCGGCGGTCCCGCCCTCGGACGCTGGCTGCGATCCAGCGAAGCGCGCGCCGCCATCACTTGCCTCCCCCCGCAGAGGTCTCGGGTAAGATGTACAGCGTGGCCCGCCGCTCAGGGGCCAGCCACTGGTTGGCTATCTGCACCATCGCCTCGCTCGTCACGGCCTGCACGCGTGGAAATAGTTCGTTGACATACTCGGGGCGCCCCAAGAAGGTCGCCGATGTGGCTATGGCGTCGGAGCGACTGCCGACACCATCGAAAGCGTTCACCAGCTCGCGCGTCGCTCGGTTGACACCACCTTCCGCCTCACGCTGCGTGATCGTTCCACCCCTGATGTCGTCGAGCGTTTCGAGGATCGCCGACTCGAGCGTCTCGGCTTCGACCCCGGGGCGCGCCGTAGCCACAATAAATGACAGGCCGCAATCCTCGGTCGGCCACACCTGGGCCGAGACGTCCTGAGCGATCCGCTCCTCATAGACGAGCTTGCGGTACAGGCGTGAGGACTTGCCGTCGGAAAGGACGCTACTCAGAACGTCCGCAGCTTCAAAGCCCGGCTGCCCGAAAGCGGGTGAGTGGTGAAAAATGTAGACGCGCGGAAACTGGACGTTGTCGTAGATCGTGTCGCGGACTTCGGGGCCCGACGGCACAGCCGGCGCTGTTACCTGGGACGTGCCCGGGCCGCGGGGAATCTCGCCGAAGTACTTGTCGGCCAGCTCGTAACCACGCTCCGCTTCCAACGACCCGGCCAGCACGAGCACTGCGTTGTCCGGCGTGTAGAACGTTCTGAAGAACTCCCTCACATCCTCCAGGCTGGCTGCATCGAGATCCTCCATGTAGCCGATCGTCGGGTGGTGGTAGGGATGCCCCTCGGGATAGGCCATCCCCAAGATGGTCTCGACCGCCAGGCCGTAGGGCCTGTTCTCGTACGACTGGCGACGCTCGTTCTTCACGACGTCACGTTGGTTGTCCAATTTCTCTTGCGTGATCGCCGACTCGAACCAGCCAAGCCTGTCCGATTCGAGCCACAATCCGAGCTCGATCTCGTTCGAGGGTAACGTCTCGAAGTAGTTCGTCCGATCGAACCAGGTACTTCCGTTCAGCGTACCGCCGGCGTCCTGGATGAGTCTGAAGTGTGCTTCGTTGGGTACGTGCTGGGAGCCCTGGAACATCAGGTGCTCGAAGAGGTGCGCGAAGCCGGTTCGGCCACGCCGCTCGTGTTTCGACCCGACGTGATACATGATGTGGACCGAGACGACCGGCGCGGTGTTGTCCTCCTGGACGATCACCCGCAGCCCGTTATCCAGGCTTCGCTCCTGCAGCTCGAAATGGACGACGCCGTTGTCTGGCAAGTATCGGTCCCCGTTTCTGCATTCGTTTTCTAGACAAAGGCCGCGGAGGGGAGCCGTAAGCCGAGTTCAGTTCAGTGGGCCATTCATCTGGGGCGCCGGTCGCCCGGCACCTCATGCGGCCTACCCGGGGATCATCGCGCGGCGGGCCACCACTGTCCCCTGCTTGGCCTTGCTCC
>CP070815.1:1544800-1546886 GCA_020344215.1 Gemmatimonadota bacterium | reverse complement strand
ACCCTGACACAGGGGGAGGCCTCGTGTGCGATTTTACACCAAGCAGCACCGCTACTACTGCGGGATCGACCTGCATGGCCGCAGCATGTACGTCTGCGTCCTCGATCAAGCCGGCCAAACCGTCGTCCACAGGAAGATCCCCAGCGAGCCAGCCGCTCTGCTCCGGCTGCTCAAGCCCTACCGCCCCGACGTGGCCGTCGCCGTCGAGTGCATGTTCTGCTGGTACTGGGTCGCCGACCTCTGCGCCGAGGAGGGGCTCCCCTTCGTCCTCGGGCACGCCTTCTACATGAAGGCCATCCACGGCGGCAAGTCCAAGAACGACCGGATCGACTCCTACAAGATCGCCGCCCTGCTGCGCGGCGGCAACCTGCCGCTCGCCTATGTCTACCCGCGCGAGATGCGGGCGACTCGCGATCTCCTGCGCCGAAGGATGCGCTTCGTGCGCAAGCGCGGAGGCTTGTTCTCGCACATCCAGAACACCATCACCCAGTACAACCTCCCGCCGTACGAGGAGCGCATCGACCAGGCGAGGCATCGAGCCGGCCTGCTCGAGCACTTCGAGGACGAAGACGTCCAGATGTCCGTGGCCGCCAACATGGCGCTGCTCGACACCTACGACGAGACCATCGCCGAGCTCGAGCTCTTCCTCGAGAGCCGGGTCAAGGTCCACGACGCAGCGACCTACTACCTGCTGCGGACGATCCCGGGGATCGGCAAGATCCTCTCGCTGACGATCCTCTACGAGATCCACGAGATCTTCCGCTTCCCCAGCGTCGGCGAGTTCCTCTCCTACGGCCGGCTGGTGGCGGGCTGCCATGAATCGGCGGGCAAGAAGAAGGGCTCCGGAGGCCGGAAGATGGGCAATGCCTACCTCAAGTGGGCCTTCTCCGAGGCGGCCGCACTGTACCAGCGCGGCAACCCTCAGGGTCAGAAGTACTTCAAGCGGCTGGAGAAAAAGCACGGCAAAGGCAAGGCCATGACCATCCTGTCCATCAAGCTCGGCCGAGCCGTCTACTTCATGCTCCGTCGCCGCGAGCCCTTCGATCAGGAGCGGTTCGTCAGGTCCTGAGAGGGGCCATGAACCACAGGCCCCCGCCAGGGGGTAGAGAGAAGAAATCATGAGAGCCCACGAACACACACGATCGATGTTGGCGTGGTGGCACGAGATCGGAATCGACCGCGCCGATCTGGCCGTCCGGCGCCCCTCGGGCGCCATGATCTGGCACCGTGACCTCGATGCGACCTCGTTGCCGCTGGCTTGGGCAAGAGCACAGAACGTGCGTCGGGCCGAGGTCTACGTCCGGCCGGCGAGGGGATACGCCTGGCCCCTGGTCCTCTTGGATGACGTTGCCACGCCAAGAGCCCGGGCCGTGGCCCACAAGTACGACGCCCTGGTCGTCGAGACGTCCCCCGCCGGCGGTTGTCACATCTGGCTTGCCTGCGACCGGCCGCTCGCAGAGTCGTCGAGGTTGACGGCACAGCGATGGCTTGCTCAACGCATCGCGGCCGATCTCGGCTCGATCTCGGGCGAGCACCTTGGGCGGCTCGCCGGATTCAAGAACTGGAAGCGCAACGGCACGTGGGTCAACGTCCTCGCCGCTTCGCTTCACGGCCGGCGCTGGGATCCCAGCGTCGTGCCCTCGCTGTGCAGCACCGAGAAAGCGCCTCCGGCGCCGAGCCGCCGACGACGGCGGTCGACAGACACCAGCCCATCCGGCAAGGAATGGGGCTGGGTCTGCGGCCTGCTGGAGGCAGGCACCCCTCCGGACCTCGTCTACGTCCGGCTCCTAGAGAAGGCTCGTACCCGACGAGGCTGCGACGCACCTCGCTATGCCCGGCGAACCCTGGAGCGTGCTCTGGCACGAACGGGCCACGCGGCCGCGCGCCGCGTCAGGCCACGAGAGATACTACGACCGAACCCTGAGGAGGTGAGATTGGCGCAAGTGTAAGGAGGAGAGCGGGTGAGCCGATCCCAAAACTGGAGTCGCCAGGGCGGAGCCGATCGGGGGTCCGCATCTCGCGAAGCCGGCAGCCACGCGCTTGACTGGCCACCCGCTCTCTCTCCGCATCCAACAACCGAGACCCG
>CP070815.1:1542576-1544700 GCA_020344215.1 Gemmatimonadota bacterium | reverse complement strand
CTTGACCCCGGTGGCGAAGGCGATGGCGCGTCCGTGGGTGGTGTGCAGGCCGTCGGCGTCGATGTAGCCCGGTAGCCGGGAGGAACAGCCGATGCCGGAGATGAAGACCACCTTGTCGATGTCGATGCGGAGCTCGTCGATCGCCCGCAGCGTGTAGTTGAGGACGTTTCCGTTACCGCAGCCGCTGCAGAAGATGGAGGGAAGCATCTCCTCACGAAGGTACTCCCTGATGCGCTCCGCCTTGTTGAACATGGTCCGGTCCTTACCTCCTCCCGCCCGCCATCAAGCGCTCGACGGCCTCGACGATCTCGGCCGGGGTATGGATCTCTCCCCCGATCTTGGGCAGGTGCGCCACCCGGCACTTGCCGCGCACCGCCTCCCGGATGGGGTGGTACATCTGCCCCAAATTCATCTCCGGCACCAGAATCCCCTTGACCTGCTTGCCCAACCTGAAGAGTTGCTCCTCTGGGAAGGGCCAGAGGCCGATGAGGCGGAGGTATCCGACCTTCCTCTTCCGTCGCCTGAGCAGGCGTACCGCGCTCAAGGCGACGCGCGAGGTGATGCCGTAGCTGACCACGGCGAACTCGGCGTCGTCCAGGTAGCGTTCTTCGAGGCGCACCAACGAGTCGCTCGCCTGGCGGATCTTCTCGCAAAGCCGGCTGACCAGCTTGGTGTGCTCCTCGGCGCTGCTTGTAGCGGGGAGCCCCTTCTCGGTGTGGGTCAAGCCGGTCACGTAGGTCCGGTAGCCGAGGCCGAAGGACCCCATCGGGGGCACCGCAGCTGCGCCGCCGCCGAACGGCACGTACGACTCTTTGGGGCCGGTCGGCCTGGTTCGTTCCACGTGCTCCACGTCCTCGAACTCGGGGATGACCGTCTTCTCTCTCATGTGGCCGACTTCACCGTCGGTGAGCACGATCACCGGGACCCGGAAGCGTTCCGCCAGGTTGAACGCCTCGATGACGAGGTCGAGGCACTCCTGGACGGAGTTGGGCACGAGGGCGATGATCTCGTAGTCGCCGTGCGAGCCCCAGCGCGCCTGCATCATGTCACCCTGGGCCGGCTCGGTAGGCTGGCCGGTGGACGGTCCCGAGCGCTGCACGTCCACGATCACGCAGGGAGTCTCGGTCATGCAGGCGTAGCCGATGTTCTCCTGCATCAGGGAGAAGCCCGGCCCCGAGGTGGTGGTCATGGTTTTCTCCCCAGCCCACGAGGCGCCGATGAGCGCCGCGATCGAAGCGATCTCGTCCTCCATCTGGATGTAGGTGCCCCCGATCCTCGGCATCAGGGCGGCCATCGACTCGGCCGTCTCCGTGGCGGGCGTGATGGGGTAACCGGCGAAGAAACGGCAGCCGGCGAGCACGGCCCCGTAGGCGCAGGCGACGTCGCCCTGGATGAAGGCTGGGCTTTCGCCCAGCAACTTGCGAATGGCGTCGTATTCCTGCTTCTCCATCAAGCGCTCCGGAAGCCGGCGTCCAGCGCACTGAGATTGAGCTCCTCGGTCCCCTTGGGAACATTCCTCAGCACCGCCCGCTCCAGCGAGTCTCGGGTGACGCAGCCGCTGACCTTGGCCAGCGTCCCCAGCATGATGACGTTGGCCACGATCCGGCGTCCCAGCTCGTCCGCCATCTTGGAGAAGGGAACGCCGAGGGCGTCGTCGTCGCACTGCACCAGGTCGCTGTCGATGATCAGCAGCCCCTGCTTCCCAACCTGACCTCCGTACTTGTCGTAGGCCGGTTGGGAGAGCACGACCAGGATGTCGGGGGAGACGACCTTCGGATAGTCGATCGGCGTGTCGGAGATGATGACGTCGGCGCGGGCCGCCCCGCCCCTCGACTCCGGACCGTAGGACTGGGTCTGAACCGCGTTCAGGCCGTCCAGAATCGCCGCTTCCCCGAGCACGACACCGGAGAGCACGATACCCTGGCCCCCGAACCCCGCCAGCTGGATCTCCTTCTTCACCGAGATTCGCCCTTTCCTATCCGGTATCCTTCCTCGAAGGCCTGCTGGTTCAGCGTCTCCGTGCCCTTGGGCACGTTCTCCAGGATCGCCCGCACCAGATTCTCCTTCGAGACCACCTCGAGGATGGCGCAGATGAAGCCCAGCATCACCATGTTGGCCATGATC
>CP070815.1:1540259-1542476 GCA_020344215.1 Gemmatimonadota bacterium | reverse complement strand
ATCAGTTCCGCGGTAACGCCGACCCGGCGGTGGCCGCGGTACGCTCGGGGCAGGTGTAGAGGACCACGGAATTCCGTCCCCGTCGCCACTTCTGAGCCCAGATTGTTCCGTTGCCGGATAGAATCGGCGGCGGCGCAAAGTGGGTTTGCGCCTGGATACCAGAGCCCGCCGAGCCCCCTCTCGCTTGAGTGCAGGGGAAGCATCGGCGGGCCCCATAGGAGGCTTGATGGTAACCCTACCTGGTCTGAATCGCAAGAGCTACCGGACTCGGGTGAGGCGGGGTGGTCTGGTTCCCGAGGTCCCGTGTCCCTCCTGCCAGCGGCTGCTGAGCGGCCACGGCTGGTACTTCCGCTGGCTCGATTGGGAGCGCTTCGAGGTCCGGCGCCTGCGTTGCCGGTACTGCGCCGTGACCCACGCCTTGCTGCCCGAAGACGTCTGCGCCTACCAGGATCTGACTCTCGATGCCCTGGAGCAGGCGATGGCGACAGAGGGGCCCACCGCCGGCGCCCGCGCGGCGGGCTGTGAGGGTGCGGTGCGCCGCGTCCGCTGCTGGTTCCGCAGTGGTGTCTGGGAGCAGCTGGTGTGCTTGCTGCCTGTGGCGGGCGACCTGTGGGCACGGATCCGCACGGTCGTGGGTCCCGAGCTCGGGATGCTGGTGCGCCTGCGGCACTGGCTGTGGACCCGGGTGGGCTACTTGTTCGGCGGTCCGTGCGGATTGTTCCGTCATGGCCGGCCCCCGGCGTATCCCCGGGGCGTTTCTACATAAGCTGGTAACTTCCCAGCAGCCGCAGGGTGGGGGACGCTCCTCTCGTCGCTGCGGCGGAGATGAATCCGCCAGCGCACGAGGAGGTTCCCACCGTGAATGATGACCTTCGCGAGATGATCGCGCTCTTCCGCTATGGCGTGATCAGTGAGCTGGTGTCACGTCCGCTGGCCCCTGGGGAGAAGGAGCGGAAGCTGACGGAGATCGCCAGCAAGGTATGGACGATCCCCGGTACCACGAGGTGCACCATCGGTCGCTCGACGGCGAACGACTGGGTGGCACAGTACGAGGCGATGGGGCTGGCCGGCCTCAAGCCGCGGCCACGGTCTGACAAGGGCACGAGCCGTGCCATCCCCGAGGCCGTGGCCGACCTTCTTCTGAGCATGCGCGGGGAGAGGCCCAAGGCGTCGACCGAGAGCATCATCCGCGCCGTCCGCCTGTCGGGCAAGGTCGAAGCCTCGGTACGCCTGCCGCCGACCACCGTGAATCGGCTGTTCGCCGCCCACGGCGTGCCCGTCCAGCCGCCCGGCAAGGTCGAGGCCGATGCCATGGCCTTCACCCATCCCTACGCCGGCGATCTGTGGATGGCCGACGTGATGCACGGTCCCCGGCTGCTCGTTCCCGGGCGGTGCCGGGGCACCAAGACCTACCTGCACGGCTTCATCGACGACGCCTCCCGCCTGGTGCCCTTCGGTGGCTTCTACCTCACCGAGAGCTCTGCCTGCTTCCAGGACGCTCTCAAACAGGCGCTGCTGCGACGCGGCATCCCGCGGCGGTTGTACTGCGACAACGGATGCGTGTACCGCAGCCACCACCTGAGGTTGATCTGCGCCACCCTCGGCATCACCCTGATCCACTCCCGACCGCACCAGCCCCGCGGTCGCGGCAAGATCGAGCGCTTCTTCCGCCACGTTCGTAGCGCATTCCTGCCCCACCTCAGCGAGAAGCACCTGGGCGAGCTGGCGGCGCTGAACCGCGTCTTCTGGGCCTGGCTCGAGGCCGAATACCACCAGAGCGTCCACCGCGGCATCAATGCAACCCCACTGGACCGCTTCCTTCAGGACGCCGACAAACTCCGGCCGGCGCCGGAGGATCTGGATCGACTGATGCGCATGAAACGCACCCGCCGCGTCGCCCCCGACCGCACCGTTCGCCTCGATGGCCGCATCTACGAGGCAGCCGACGGCTTCGCCGGCGAGAAGGTCGAGGTGCTCTACGACCCCTACGAGCCGAGTCGGCCGGTCCACATGAAGCGTCCCGGCGAGCAGGAGGAGTTCCGTCTGCGCCTGCTCGATCCGCAGACCAACGCCCGAATGGCCCGCGCCCCGCGCGAAGCGGAGCCAGACCCGACCCCACCCAAGACCGGCATCAACTATCTCGACCTCATCACCGAGCAACACGAGAGACCAAGCCACACCACAGGAGATGGACCGTGTACACCCACGTCTTCGGAC
>CP070815.1:1537848-1540159 GCA_020344215.1 Gemmatimonadota bacterium | reverse complement strand
CCCCGAGACTCGACTCCGGGGAGACGGATACACTCCGATCTGCCTTCCGGGAGGTCGTTTTCGCCTGAAGCCATCGAGCTTGTCCCGAAAAACGGCCCCCCGCCCGGTCTCGTGAAGGTCGGAGAGTATCCGAGGTCTCGAACCTGTGTACAAGGCCGGCCGAACACGAGGTCATCGGGGTGGGGAGCCGGAAGGCGAACTTAACACAAGGAGGAAACATGAGCGAGCCTGTTGGAATCGATGTCGGCGCCAAACGCGTCACGGTGTCCAGCGACCATGCCGAGTTTAGCGCCAAGAACGACCTGGAAGGCCACCAGGAGGTCATCAAACGCCTGACCCAGGGGCACCGCCGCACGGTTCGGGTGGTCATGGAGAGCACGGGGACGTACACCCTGGACCTCGCCCTGGCCCTTCACGCGGCCAAGCGTGTGGAGGTCATGGTGGTCAATCCCCGAGCCGTTCGGCACTTCGCGATGGCGATTATGCGGCGGTCCAAGGACGACCCCATCGATGCCCGGGTCCAGCGCGAGTTCGCCCGCCGGATGAAGTTCACGCCGTGGCAACCGCCGCCGAAGGAGAACCTTGAGCTGCGAACGCTGGCCCGACGCTCGAGTGCGCTGACCGAGATGAAGACCGAGGAGAAGAACCGGCTGCACGCGGCGAACAGCACTGAGACCCTCGAATGCATCCGGGAGGACATCGAGGAGAGCATCCAGCAGCTGGAGCAGCGCATCAAGGGTCTGACGAAGCGAGCGGCGGCCCTGGTGAACAGCCATCCGCGGCTTCAAGTGCCGATCGCCAGGCTGATCTCGACCAAGGGCATCGGGTTCCTGAGTGCGTTTCGGATCTACGGGGAGCTGGGCGTGCTGCCCACGGACATGACGGCATCCCAGTGGGTGGCCCATGCGGGCCTGGACCCGCGTCACTTCGAGTCCGGCACCCTGACCATGGGCAAGACGCGGATCTCGAAGGCCGGCAACAAGTACCTCCGGGCTGCGCTTTACTTCCCGGCTGTGACCGCCGCCGAGCATCAGGCCAACGTCCGGGCCTTCTACCAGAAGCTCCTGGCGAAGGGGAAGGAGAAGATGGTGGCCACCGTTGCCGTGATGCGCAAGCTGCTCCATGCCATCTGGGGCATGCTGAAGCACGACGCCGACTTCGATGGCGAGAAGTTCTACCGGCTGGCCGGATAACGGCCTGAGAAAGGACAACCGCGTTGAACCCCCAGACTGGACCTGAGCCGAGCGCGATCCGCAGGGCCGAGGCCGAATTGAACAGATGCCTGCGAATTCTCCTGACCCTGTTCCCAGATCCGGAGTTCCAACAGTCTTCGCCCGAGGTGAGCCTTGAGGAGTATGCCCCGTTACCCGAGCAGCCCTTCAGTGCGGCGGGTGACCGGGTCACTCTCTACACGCGAACAGATCTCAAGCGGCCGGTAGAGGAAATCCTCACGGTTCTTCTCCACCAGGCGGTTCACCTCGCCAATGCCTTCCACTGGACTCGGGACTCTAACCGGCTCAGCCGCCACAACGTCCGGTTCCGGGATCTGGCCGAGCAACTGGGCTTCGAGGTCAGCTGGGTCAATGCCCGCTACGGTTGGGCGCAGACCACGGCCACGGCGAGACTGCGGCAGATCTTCCGGGATCTGGCCCTCGCCGAAGAGGTGCTGGCGCCGTTCCGGGACCCGCTGGCCAAACCGAGACGAACGATCTGGCATTGCGGCGAGTTCCGCTTTCCGGAGCCGCAAGAGCTGAGAGCCATTCTGAGACGCCCTGCCCCCCGAGTGGTGCCGCGACCGCAGGCCCGCGCTATGACGGTCAACACGCTCTGGCGCAACGGTTCGTGGGTGCCCATGCTGAGGCTCACCGGGCGGTGGCTCAGGTGCTTTGGCTTCCGAGAGTCCTCCCGGGTGCGGGTCGATGCCAGCTACGGTGAGCTGAGAATCCAGGCCCGAAATCCTGACTGGCGGTGAACAAGGCGAGGCCATCCATGGACAACGAGGCCAACCATGCCACGCGTATGCCGGGCGGCCCTGAGGCCCCGAAGCGAGCTCAAGCGCCGGCCGGCACCGCCGAGACCCAGGAGGCGATCCTGCAGGTCGCAAACGACCTGCGGCGCATTGAGGGTCGAATTGCCGGACTCTGCGTGGCTCTGCCGGCGGCGGGCGATGATTTCGACCCCCTCGGCGAATTGCGGGACACGCTTCACTGCGTCAACAGCGACCTGATCGCCGACGCAATCAAGACCCTTGAGCGCGCCGCCACCCGCGGCGAGGCTGAGTTACGGCGCGACTTCGACCAGCGGCAGCTGC
>CP070815.1:1535371-1537748 GCA_020344215.1 Gemmatimonadota bacterium | reverse complement strand
TGGATGGCCTGGGAGTTCCTGTGCGCCGCTCCGTAGCGCCCCCGGCCGGCGCGACCCTCGACGCCGAGCTCCCCCTCCCCCATCCGGCGAGCTGCCGAGGTTGCGGCGAGCCCGCGACGACGCAGCTCCTTCTCTGCATCCCTCGCGCGATCATCGGTCGCCGCACGCCGGCCGACAAATTCCTGACCTGGTCAACGTGCGAGCCCTGTATCGCCGAGCTCCCCCCGACGCTCCGAGAGAGCGTCAGACCCCCCGAAGAGGAAGACATGCCAAACCCCCATCAGACTATCGCCGCGGCCGCTCGCGCCGCTGAGACCGCCCGAGTCGCCCGAGTCCCGAACTCGACCCGCTGTGTCGTCGTTCGCTACCAGCGAACCTTGCATGAGACCGAGTACACGCGCCGGCGCTGCGATATGCCCGTCTCGACGAAACATGAGACCGGCGCTTGCTTCCGCTGCTCGTCGTACATGCGGCGCCATGAGATCGACTTCGACGGCCTCGACCTCGTTCACGTCGACGACGAGGGGCTCGTCATCGAGACGCCCCTCCTCGGCGTGTGGGCGCCCTACGCCAAGCGCCGGCCGGTCGACCCCGGCGACCCCGGCGACCTGGTCGAGGAGACCGCCGACGAGCCGAGCGACGCCGACGTCGTCGCCGACTACGATCAGGAGATCATCGACGGGCTCCGCGTCCGCATCGCCGAGCTCGAGCGCGAGGTCGCCGAGAGGGACGCGCTCGTCGAGCGTCTCGAGGGCGAGGTCGAGGAGCAGACTCAAGCGCTCCTCGTTGCCGAGTCGGACAAGTTCTATCTGTCCTCGGCGCTCCGCGAGTCTGAGGCGAAGATCGGCTCGCTTGAGGAGCGGGTCGCCCTGCTTTGCGCGGCCGACGATGACCGCAAGAAGCTAGTTGATGCTCAGGAGGAGATCGCCAAGCTCCGCGATCAGATCACCGACTTCACCGAGAGCGTTCGGCTCTCACTTCAAGCGGCCGTGAACAACCGCAATTGGACCGCCGTCACGCATGACGCCAGTTTGCTCCGAATCCTCGACCCGGAGCCCCACACCGGCTTGATCCATCGCGGTAGCCGCGCGTCCTATGATCCCCGCTCTGCCTGCAAGCCGTTCTAAAGAGCGCGCCGGCGCCCCTCCATAGAACGCCGGCGCTAGACTCTCTTCGGTGGGTCCACTACGGACCCACGTCGGATTCATAACAGGCCCGCGGCTACTTGCCGCGGGTCTTCTTGCTTTTGCCTGCGTAGCTGTACGCGATTGCCGCAGCCTGACGTGGAGGCTTGCCCGCGGCGATCTCGCGCTTGATGTTCTCGGCGATGACCTTCTTCGAGGTTCCCTTCTTGAGCGGCATTCAATCCCTCCTCGGCGTCCGGCGCGACGGAGCTCGCCGGCCGGCGCGCTTCGCGAAGAGCGCGTCTTGAACTTGAGCCTTGCTCGGCCTGGTCGAGGGCGTCTTCTTCTTCGAGACGACCCGGCTCGGCCGGCAGTACTGAGAGCGCGCGTCGCCGCTGTGGCCGCAAGGCTTGCCCGTGGCCTTGTCGACCCACTTCTCGCGCGCCCAACGACGTAGAGAGCGCCCCTTCGCGCCCTTGCGGACGTCCCCCGACGCCTTGCGACACTTCGCGACGGCCTGAGAGGCCCGCGCGCTCGGCCAGACCTTGTATTGACGCTTTACCTTCCGAGTGCATGCATCGTCGGCCATTAGTCCGCGATCTCCGAGACAGGCTTCTTTGACCAGAGGCGACAGGACCAGTAACGGGCCTTGTTCGGCGGTCCCGGGTCGTCGCAGTTGTGACGCGAGCGGAAGTTCTTCCGGCGCTCCGGGTCGTCGCGCCGAATCTCCATGTCAGGATCGCCGAACCGGACCGTATAGGGCTTGCCCTTGTACGTGCCCTTCGCGACGAACTTCTTCCGACCGAAGCCGGGCTCGCCCTTCTTGATGCGCCGGACGTTAGCCATTGGCGACCCTCGGCGCCGGCGCGCGGTCGCGACGGAGCTCGTCGGTGATCGTCTCGCAAGCGGTCAAGATCGCCCTGTGCTCGGCCGAGTGCGTCTCCATCATCCGATCAATCTGGTCGAGGTGACGCGAGACGGCCGTCTCGAGGAGCGGAAGGATCTTGTCGCTCATCAGCTTGTAGCCCCCCCATCCGATCAGGATGCAGACGAGGACCGCGGACCCCGGACCGGCGAGATACGGCGCGAGAGTTGAAAGCTGCTCCATGCTATCCCTCCTCTTCGACCCGGACGCCCCGCGCGAGCGTCGACCAGGCGCCGGCATCATAACGCAGGACATGCCCCGACTTGACCGCTTCGCGGTAAGGAGCGCCGAGCGAGATGTGGATCCACGTCGGCCGGCCGCGCTGGTG
>CP070815.1:1532830-1535271 GCA_020344215.1 Gemmatimonadota bacterium | reverse complement strand
CACCTGTGGCCCGCGCTTGTTCGGACTCAAGAACCGCCGCAACGCCACGCCCAACGACCGCCCGTCTACACCGTACGTCCCCGCCTCCGCGTCGTAGCTCGACCGGACCACTACGTCCACGTCACCTGGCTTCTCGGCAACCGCCGCGCTCCCCGCGATGCTCACCCAGTCCCGACACAACAAGATCTCCTCGGGTATCTTCTCCAACCGTTCGCCGATGAACTTCGGCAGCTCGCCCTTCTTCCCGCGCACGCTATCCCGCCGCGCTTTCTTCAACGACTCCAATTCCTCGACCGCGCGGACCAGTTCCGTCCGCTCAACCTTCTTCCCGCGCCGCTCGCGCTCAGTCTTCACCCACAACGCTGCGTTCACAAAATCCTCAACCGCCTGCCGTCGTCGCTTCGCGTTCGCGTACCATTGATGCAGCCTCAGCCAGATCGCGTCGAGCTCCTTGTCGTCGACCTCGCGCAACCTCGCGGGCTTGATCTCGGTCAACGCCAGCTTCTCGAAAATACCCGGCTCATCAACTCGCGCCTTCGCGCGCCCGCCCGCGCTCGCCCGCGCGGACTGCACGAGCATTGCAAACGCCCAACCCGGAAGATGCTGCTTCGCGTGCCTCAACGCCTCTTCGAGATACTCTCTTGTGTGTGCCATCACTCAACCCTCTCCAAGGATTCTGTACACCGTCACCCGGGGTGAGCCTCCTCACCCGGCATCTCCACCGCGCCGATATGCGGGCTCATGTACGGCTCACCTATCTTTGCCGTTTCGTTATCCAGGCCCCAGCATATCTCGCAAGGCGCATCGGGATTCGCTGTCGGCGGAGCGCTCAGCCACCGTCTCTGAACATCGGGCAGCACGCCCGACTCCTGCGCCACGCGCCAGGCATCGTTACGTCCCTGCGCCTGCGCAGTTATCGTCTCGGTCCTCGCGATCATCTGCGCGCGCTTCCCGAGTAGCTCGTCGCGATACCTCGCGCCCTTCTCCTGTACCTCGGCCACACTGAACCCCGCCGCCCGCAACGCCTCTTTGCGATTGACGACCGCCTTGTTCCACCGCTTCGTCAGCCCGACGTTCGCCTTGATCTCGTCGAACACCTCTTCGGCGCGCAAGCCGCGCTCGAACGAATCGGCGAGGATGTCCGTCACTACCTCGCGTTGCGACTTCGAAATCTCGCGGATCAAATGCGTCGAACGCTCCTCCATCCACTTCACGCTGTACGGGTTGATCGGAACCATCATTCCCCGCGCGGCCGCGGCGACGTCCTCCCGCGCCTTCACCACCTCGGTCTTCTCGGGCACGGGCTCGGGGTCGACGGAAAACCAGACCTTCGTCTTGAACTTCTTGTTCATGCGCTCGGCCGCGTCGCGCCCGGCCTCGGTCATCACCGTCGAGTAAGCCCTGAGAATCTTCTCGCGGAAGCTCTCCCAGATCGGCGACTCCTCGTCTTGCGCCGTGGGCACCGCCTCGAGCACCTGCACCGGCGACCCCGTACGGAACGCACGCTTTAAATCGCGCTCGACCTTCGCCGTGTCGAACATCTCCCGAAGCGCCGCCAAGAACGCACGCGCGAACGCGCCCTCGTGCTTCGCCGCTATCTGGTAGGCGTCCCGGCCCTCGGGCGTTCCCGGGTCGGGCTTGTACCACTTCTGTCTTCGGCGCTTGAAGATGCGGACGTACTTGTACTGTTCGATGAAAGGCATTAGCAGACAGCCCTGCAAGCCGTTGCCTTTGAGCTGGATGGTGGCGGAGGATGGACTCCTTGATACCAATACTCTACAAACTTGTACCTCTCTCGCAGCTGTCGACGCTGGCCATCCTTGAGACCGACAAGCTGTCCTTTCGCAAATTCTATCCTCTCAGGCCACGCCCGACGACAACAATTCCAATCGCGACACAGTGAAGGTCTCTCTTCAAAAATCGAACATCGACGATCAGCAGTTAGAAAAATACACACGCCATCCGTTGCCCACGAAGGCGCGAACTCTCGCTGCACGCGGCGAATATACCAACCGCCCTTCTTTTTTTGATAAAACCACTCACGTCCAATTCGATCTACATCTGCTGGATCAACGACCCCCAGCTCTAAAGTGGTACAGCAGTCGCCACAGCCGCACTCAACGCAAGTCCCTAAGCGCCTCGCATCCTCTCGCTCCCTGAGTGAGTATGAACGTTTCATCTCCTACGCGCTCCGCGGTAGCACGTTCCCGCAGCTCGGACACTTCTTCGGGTTGCCGACGTACGCCTCGCCGCACATCGGACAGTACTTCACCGGCGGACCCTTGCTCGGCACTCCTCCGGGAATCACCTTCGACGTGCGCGCCTTCTGCGTCGGCTCGTCGCTCCCCTCCTCCTTCTCGGGCATCGGCAGCCCGGCAATCTCGAACACTTTGCGCTGCAACGCCTCAAGGTTCTCAGGCAACAGGCCCGTCACCGCCAGC
>CP070815.1:1530277-1532730 GCA_020344215.1 Gemmatimonadota bacterium | reverse complement strand
CCGCGCTGTGCATCTGCGGCGTGGGCAGCCAGTGGCACTGGATGCAGAAAACCTGCAGCAGGCCGGCGCCCCGGGAGCCCGGCTCGGGCAGGTCCTCGGGCCGGAAATCGTTGGGCGGCAGTCCGACGCCGATGGAGCTAATCATCCGCCACCGCTGTCCCCGCTCGAGGTTGGCGGTGAGGGTACCGCCGAGCTCGGAGATTACGCTATCGACCGCCACCAGGTCCAGCGGCTGCTCGGATGCATCCTGCTGACAGCCCGTCGCCGCCGCGGCGATCAGAACCAGTGTGGCGATTCCGGCTGCGGGTCTCCTGTACATTTTCTCTCCCTTCGCTGAAACGGGCGGCCTCTGAATCTCAGGCCGCTCTCGACCGTCGTAGTGCGGCCAGCCCGGCGAACGTGTAGTCGACGATCGCGATAGCTGACGCCGCGCCGACCGCTACGATGAACACCGCGTTACGCTCGGGCGCCAGGAGCAGCACGAAAAGCGTCACCACCTGCAGCGCGGTCACCAGTTTGCCGGTGGGCCGGACCTGGGCGGGAACGTTGATACCCATAGCCTTTGCCACCAGCCACCCCGTGCCGACAAACAGATCGCGTGAAACGAGAATCAGGTATTCCCGCCACCCTAGATAGGGCCCCGGGAGGAAAGCCGCCAGGGTGATGAGTACGAACAGCTTGTCGAAGGCCGGGTCCAAGATAGCACCCGCTTTGCTCTCCACGCCCAGGCGGCGGGCGAGCCAACCATCCAGCGCGTCGCTGAGGGCGCCGAGGAACAGCAGGACGCCGCGCCACAGCAGCCCATCCACCACGACGAAAGCGGCAGCGATGGGCAGGCGCAGCGCCGAGATCAAGTTCGGCACACTCGCAAGCGTGGGCCTGTCGACAGTCCCCCCCATCTTTCGGTTCCTACCTCCCTGCTATGGGCGCTGGGTACTATACCCGACCGCTAGGCCGATCGCGAGGTCCTCGGGCGACATCACCCGGCCAACCGTTGGAGGACAGAGCGAAACGGCGTCGGCTCGAGCCCGAAGACCTCGCGCAGCACGTTGCCCTCCCCCGGGATGATGCTCTCCTCGAACATCATGGTCAGCTCGTCGGAGCTGATGGGGGTGGGCAGTCGCCAATTCGAGGCCAAGTCGACCAGCGGCCGCACCAAACGCGGCGACACATGAATCAGCCGGCGACTGAGCCCGAGCTCCTCGCAGATGATCTCGAGCAGTCGATTGTACGTGAGCTTGTGAGGACCACCGACCTCGAAGCTCTCGTCCTTCAGGTTGGAGCGCTCCACCGCCTGAGCGAACGCCTCGGCCAGATCGGTGACGTCTACCGGTTGGAGCCGGTAGCGGCCGTCGCCGATAACGGGTATCAGCGGCAGCCCGCGAATCACTCGCAAGAGCAGCTGCATGAATTCCCCGTCGGGACCCACGATCACTGACGGGCGAAAGATCACGTAGGCGATGCCCGACCTGCGGACGACCTCCTCGGCTTCGTATTTGGTGCGCTGGTATGCTGTACCGTCTGTCTTGGCACCCAAGGCGCTCATCAGGATGAACTTCCCGATGTCCGCCCGCCGCGCCGCCTCCACCAGCCGCTGGGTGCCCCGGGTGTGGACATTCTCGAACGTCTGCCTCGGTGGCCGCTCCCGAATGATGCCGACCAAGTGGACGACGACGTCGCAACCCGCAAGCGCCTCGTCGAGCTCCTCGTCCCTGGTCACATCGCCCTCGAACAGCTCCGCACCTAACTCGGTCAAGCTGCTGGCCGCGGTCGGATTGCGAACCAGTGCACGCAGCTGGTGACCATGCTCCGCCAGACGCCGGGCGACGTGGCGACCCACGAAGCCCGTCCCGCCGGTGAGAAACACCGATAGCCTTGAGCCAACCTTATCGCTCATCGCCCCCGGCCCCTTGGCTCCTCTTCACTTACCGTGCGCCCGCCCCTGCGCGGGCGCTTCACGACCCGCCGTCGTGGCGTGGGCCAGCCGTTGCTGCGCGCTGGCGAGGACGTGGCGCGCGTTCGTGTAGGTGAGTAGCGCCCCTGCGTCCGCCGCCAGCAGCCAGCGGCAGGTTTGGATCCCTTCAGCCTGCTGGGGCAAAGCCAATTCCGCCGGATCGGCTTCCACCAGGAAGTAGTCACAGAACTTGTGGATCAGCGTGGCGCCAGCCCGGAAGTACCAGTCGGTCGTCCCCACATACTCCCCGACCTGTAGCCGGGCGAGTCCCGTTTCTTCGCTGCATTCACGCCGCGCCGCCGCCTCGAGAGTTTCGCCGGCCTCGACGTGTCCCTTGGGCCAACCCCAGTTACCATAACCATCCTTGATGAGCAGAACCTCGAGCGCCTCGTCGGCCCGCCACCTGTAGATTACGCCACCGGCGCTCTGCTCGATCTTAGCGACCTGGGGTGCTGCCATTGGAGCTCCGTTGTTATCTTCAGCAGAGCCGGGGTGGCCG
>CP070815.1:1527721-1530177 GCA_020344215.1 Gemmatimonadota bacterium | reverse complement strand
TGAAGTCGCAGGCCTTCTCGTACCGGCGGGCGAGCTGCGTGTAGAGGTCCCCCAAGTATCCCCGGGTCGCCGGGATCCGGGCTTGTGCCACTCCGATCTCCTTCATGGCGTCGGCGTACGCCGTCATGTCCGTCATCAGCACCAGAACCCGCTTGGACCGCTCCATGGCGAAACGCTCCGCCACGGCCACGGCCATATCTACCACCTGGAGTCGCTCGACGATGGGGTCGGAGGCCAGGTTCACGTACATGATGGTGCGATGGGAGACGCCGTTCTCCTCGAAGGCGGTCTTGAAGAAGTGGAAGTCATCGAAGATCAGGCCCAGGCCCGCGAAGATCACGATGTCGGCGTCCGCCTGAAAGCCGATCCGGGCCAGCAGGGCGTTGTAGGGCTCACCCGCCACCGAGAAGATCGGAATCTTCTGGCTCTCCACCAGGCTGTTGAAGAGATCGATCATCGGGACTTCGGTCTCGATCATCTTGGACGGCATGACCCTCATCATCGGGTTCACGGTAGGTCCCCGCACCGGGATCGTCGGGTCGGCGTCGAGGGGCGGCTTGCCATCGACCGGCTCGCCCGAGCCCCGGAAGATCCGGCCCATGATGTTGCCGGAGAAGGTGACCTGCTGGGGATGCCCCAGGAAGCGGACCCGGGCGTCCGTCGAGATGCCCTTGCCGCCCGCGAACACCTGGAGGCTGGCGATGTCCCGGTCCAGCTCCACCACGCTGGCCGTGGAGCTCTCTCCGTCCGGGTTCTCCACCACGGCCAGGTCTCCCAGGGCCACGTCCGTAGCCCGGACCCGGATCATGTCGCCGACGATCTCCAGAACGCGGGTGTGGCGAATGAGGGCGTCGAGCATCTATGGCCTATGAGGGTAGGAGCGCGTTAAGAAAACCGACCTCCTAGAGGATCTTAGCGGGTGCCGACGATAGAGCAAGACCCCAATCCTCTTGGTCCGCAGGTCGCGGGCTCGGCCCCTTCCTGGCTCGTCCATCGTCTTCAGGTGATGGATCGGGCCGAAGAGAGCAGGCTGCGTTGCCGGGTCCACCGGACGCACGACGTGCTGGCCCAAGTACCGGAGTCTGTGCGCGCGGGAGTGAAGGCGCAGCTGCTGGCCATCCGGGACGCGCCAACGTACAGGGCGGGACAGGCAACAGTGAAGCAGATGACCAGACCCGGCACGTCAACGATCGTCGCCTTCAGCTAAGTGGTGTCTACGGCTTCCGCGCCGGCGGGGCATCGGGCATCCAGCCGCCCCGCTCGCCGAATCCGCGGCAGCGGTGGCTCATATCGAAGACCTTGCCCTCTGCCAGCTCGCTGTCTTCGCGGATGAGCGTCACCGCGACCCCGTCGAGTCTGGCGGGGTCGAGCTTCAACGCCTCGATCGTCAGGTGCACTGCAGCGAGGGAATCAGGCGCCACGACCTTCGCGTGGTGTTCTGCGGCGGTACCGAGGTATTCCTGACCCCGGATTATCACTCTGTATAGCCTACCGGGCTGCTCCCTTTCCTGCTTCTCCGCCATCCAACTTGCAGTCATCTTACCCTGCTCGACTGCACGCAGGGTCATCGCTACTGGCGAACGCTTCGCTGACCAGATCCGCCGCCTTGCCGTAGCTGATCGTCGCCGCGTGGGCTGTGGCCACAATCTCAATCGACTGCAGCACCGTAGATACTGTATCACTACGACTAAAGATACAAGAAGTCAATCTGGCTCCCAAAGAGGAGCAAGAACTCCAGTGACTCACCGCAGACCTGACATCACACCTGCTACCGCATGCATCGATAGCCGGAGACGACGTGAGCCTGTGAAGGTGCCAGCAGGAATTGTCGCAGAGACCTAGCGGGAGCGCTGCTTCGCTCCGGGCGCCGGCCGGTAGACCGGACGCACACCGTGCTCGGCGGCCGACCACAGTCCAAGGATGATGCAGATGGCGGCGATCGTACGCTTCTCAGCGTCCCTGCGGATGACCAGCCCGTACGTATCGGCGACCATGTGCATGCGCTCGAGCACTCGCCGAGCCGCGCTCACCTTGATGTCGCCGTGCCAGTACTCCAACTGATCGAGGATCATCGACTCGTGGCGACGCAGAAACTCGCCCAGCGAGATCACATCCTTGCTCAGCGCCGTGCGCGGCCGGCAGATCGCCAGCAGGTCCTCGACGTACTCATCCCAAAGCTGCGCGAACTCGCGGTTCGCCTTGCGCCGCAGATAGCGCGCCCGTTCCAGCGAGAACTTCGCCCGAGTGCGAATCCGCCCCCGCGGCACCAGCGGATGCAGGTCGTACACGGTGTGGACCGTCTCATCGTCGTACTCATCGGGCTCGTTGTAGACCCACAGGCGCTTGAGCCGCGGCCAGGTGGCGATGACCAAGACCGCCGGGTCCTGGCTATCGAGGAGGATGAACTGTCCCTTCTCCTCCTTGACCACGGTCACCCAGTGGCCCCACTCGTCGAT
>CP070815.1:1525153-1527621 GCA_020344215.1 Gemmatimonadota bacterium | reverse complement strand
TGAAGTTCCTCCGCCAGGAGATCCTTCCCACCGCCTTCTGTCCGGGATGCGGTTGCGGAACGGTGCTCAACAGCTTCGCGCAGGCGGTCGAGGAGCTGGGCATCGATCCCAAGGACATGGTCTTCGTGACCGGGATCGGCTGCTCGTCGTGGATCCCCAGCCCTTACTTCAAGGGAGACACCCTCCACACGACCCACGGAAGGCCGATCGCCTTCGCCACCGGGGTCAAGATCATGCGTCCCGACCTCAAGGTGGTGGTCATTGCGGGCGATGGAGACATCGCGGGCATCGGGGGAAACCACCTGATTCACGCGGCGCGCCGCAACATCGATATGACCGTTCTCATGGTCAACAACTGGAACTACGGCATGACCGGCGGGCAGGTCTCCCCTACCACCCCGTACGGCGTGCCGACGACGACCACTCCCTACGAGAACGTGGAGCACCCTCTCGAGGCCGCGGAGCTGGTGGCCGCCGCCGGAGCGAACTACGTCTCCCGCTGGACCACGTATCATGTATTCCCGCTCATGGAGTCGATCCAGAAGGCGCTCCAGGTCGAAGGCTTCTCGTTCATCGAGATCCTTTCGCAATGTCCCGTCAGCTACGGCAAGTTGGTCGATATGCGGAAGGCCTCCGACTTCCTCAAGTTCTACCGGGACCAGTCGGTGCGAGTGCACAAGGCGCGAGAGATGAGCGCCGAGGAGCTCGAGGGAAAGATCGTCGTGGGCAAGCTAATGGAGAGAAGGCGCACGGAGTTCACCGCATCCCTACGACGGATCAACGAGAGGTTCCGGAACGGATGACCCGATGAAGAGGCGATGAACATCAGATTCAGCGGCTTCGGCGGGCAGGGCATCGTCCTCTCCGGCTACATCTTCGGGGTGGCCGCCGTTTTCGACGGCAAGAAGGCGCTCCAGACCCAGTCGTACGGCAGCGAATCGAGAGGCGGGGGCTGCCGGAGCGACGTGATCATCTCCGAGCAGGAGATATTCGAGCTGGCCCCGCCTCGGCTGGACGTGCTGGTCGCTATGTCGCAGGCGGCCTACAAGGCCTACTTACCTGCGCTGAAGGAGGATGGGACCCTGATCGTGGAAGACGACCTCGTGGACACGGGCGACGGCTCCGCTCACCGCACCTTCAGAATCCAGGCGACGGACATCGCGCACAAGAAGTTCGGGCGGAAGATCATGGCCAACATGGTGATGCTGGGCTTCATCTGCGCTATCCTCGAGGTGGTCTCCAAGGAGTCTCTCGAGCGTGCGATTCTGGGCAACGTGCCCAAGGGCACCGAGGCGATGAACCAGCAGGCCTTCGAGGAAGGATACCGGCTAGGAAAGGGCGAGTCTCCATGAGGAAGGAGATCCAGCTGGCGGGGTTCGGGGGGCAGGGGATCGTGCTGTCCGGTCTCATTCTCGGGGAGGCGGCGATACTGGACGGCCTGAACGCGGTTCAGACCCAGTCCTACGGCCCGGAGTCGAGAGGCGGGGCCGCCCGCTCGGACGTCATCATCTCTGACTCGGCCATCGACTATCCTAAGGTTGTCTCGCCCGATATCCTGGTCGTGCTCTCTCAGCCTGCCTATGACAAGTACCGGGGTCGGGTCGGGAAGAAGACAATGCTGATCATCGACAGCGACCTGGTGCAGTGCGACGACGCCGCCCTCGGCGTTCCCTTTTCCAGGATGGCCGATGAACTCGGCCGCAGGATCGTGGCCAACGTCATCATGCTGGGGACGCTGGCAAAGGTCAGCGGCTGTGTCACCCGAGATTCGCTGGAGCGGGCCGTGCTGAAGAACATTCCCAAGGGGACCGAGGAGTTGAACCTCAAGGCGCTGGAGGCCGGTTTCCGGAGCACTTGATGGACAAGCAGGAATACGACGCCGTTCGCAGGTTGCTGGGAGCAAGCCCGGCCTTCGTACAGGGGGACGTGGCCTGCGCCTACGGAGCCGTCCTCGCAGGCTGCCGTTTCTTTGCCGGTTACCCGATCACGCCCGCGACGGAGACGGCCGAGTCGATGGCCTCGCTCATGCCAAGAATCGGGGGCACCTACATCCAGATGGAGGACGAGATCGCCTCGATCGCGGCGCTCATCGGAGCCTCGTGGGCCGGTGCCAAGGCCATGACCACCACCTCGGGGCCGGGGTTTTCCCTGATGCAGGAGAACATCGGGTATGCCTGCATGACCGAGACGCCCTGCGTGATCGTCGACGTGCAGCGCTCGGGGCCTTCCACCGGGCAGCCGACGGAGCCTGCCCAGGGTGATATGATGCAGGCCCGCTGGGGGTCTCATGGCGACTACGAGATCATCGCCGTCGTTCCAAACTCCGTCCAGGAATGCCTGGACCTCGTCATCGAGGCGTTCAACCTGGCGGAGCGCTTCCGGGTCCCGGTCATCGTGCTCACCGACGGTGAAGTCGGTCACATGAGGGAGAAGACTGTAATCCCCGAGTTCAAGGACCTGGATCTCGT
>CP070815.1:1522583-1525053 GCA_020344215.1 Gemmatimonadota bacterium | reverse complement strand
TACGCCACCCACCAGAACCTGGATCTCAACGCTGTCTATCGGCCGTTCACCAAGCTGTCTGTCACGCTGGATGGGGCGGACACGGCAGGGAAAGTGCGCCACGCCTACGACCTCGCCGTTCAGCCACGCATGGGGCCGGTGCACATCGCGCTGCCCAGCGATGTCGGGCGATCGCCGGACCGGCCGGCTAAAGACGAAACCGGCACTCCTTCACAGGTGCGACCCAGCGCGCCTCCATCGAGCGAAGATCTGCAGCGCGTCGCCGCGACGATCCGTGACGCGCGACGTCCCGTCGTGCTATTGGGGCTCGACATCGATCCATATGAAGACTGTGCTGACGTCCAACGATTTGTGGAGAAGCTCGCTGCACCGGTCTTCGTGACGCCGAAGGCAAAGGGCATCCTCCCGGAGGATCACGGGCTGTTCGCCGGGGTGTGTGCCGGCGTCGCCGCCGACAAGGTCATCGTCGAGCTGTTCGGCCGTGCGGATCTCCTCATCGGTCTCGGATTCGACCCGGTCGAGTCGGATAAGATCTGGCACCAGACGATGAGGCTCATCTCGATCGGTCCGATCTCGATATCGGCGGGCGCCTACAGACCGGCCGACGAGGTCGTCGGTGATCTCGGCGAGCTACTCCGCTCGCTGGGTGCAATGGATCTGGGCTCGTGCGAGTGGTCGGAAGAGGAGTTGCGTGAGTATCACGAAGGGCTCGACCAGGCGCTGCGTCCCGCGCACCAGATGCATACGGGACTGTCGCCCTACGAGGTCACGCTGCGGCTGCGCGAGCTCGTGGCGCGCGACACCATCCACGTCACCGACGTGGGCTCGGTGAAGTTCGTGACGTCGCAGGTGTGGAAGACCTACGACCCGTTGACGTTCTTCACGTCCAACGGGCTGTCATCGATGAGCTATGGCCTGCCGGGGGCGATGGCCGCCAAGCTGCTGTATCCAGACAGGACGGTTCTCTGCACGACCGGTGACGGCGGGTTCGGGATGACGCTCACCGAGCTAGAGACGTGCGCGAGATACGGGATCAACGTCATCAGCGTCGTATTTAATGACAGCGGCCTGAGCCTGATCAGGGCCGTGCAGGAGCACAAGGGACACCCGAACTACGGCGTGGATTTCGGTGCGGTCGATTTCGCGGCCGTGGCGGAAGCATTCGGCGCCTGGAGCGCTCGTGTCGAGAGCATGGCCGATCTCGATGCGGCGGTCGAAGAAGGCCTGCGGATAGGGCGCCCTGTCGTCCTGGATGTCGTGATCGACCCGACCGAGTACGTCAGGCACGCCGCGCCCGCGTCTTGAGCTGACGTTCGAATCACAACCCTCTGAGTCTTCGTAGAGTCAAATGGATGAGCTCGTGCGCGGAGGCCCCAAGCATCAAGAAAGATGACCGAGCCATGAGAAAGACCGCGGGCTACGGGGCTGGCAGAGCGACCGACCTGAGGCTGGACGTCCGCTACGGTATCCGCACACTTCGTCGGACGCCGGGGTTCACGCTTGTAGCCCTGATCACGCTGGCCCTGGGCATCGGGGCAACCACCGCCATGTTCTCCGTCCTGGACGCGGCATTGAGACGATCGCTTCCCTTCCGGGAAGCGGACCGCTTGGTGCTCGGGCGGGCCACTTTCAGCGGGAACGTGAACCCGTGGGCGTCATTTCCCGACTATATGGACTACCGGGATCAGAGTGAAAGCCTCGAGTCGCTGGCCACAATAGGAGGTGGCAATTTCCTGGTGACCATCACGGGGTCGGGTGAGCCGGAGCAAGCTCGCATCACCAGCGTCACCAACAACCTCTTCAGTACCCTGGGTGTCGTCCCTCACCTGGGCAGCTCCTTCACAATCGAAGAGCGACCGGCGGGGGGAGGCGGAGAGGTCGTCATCAGCTACGGCTTCTGGCAGCGCTGGTTTGGGGGCTCGCCCAACGCGCTGGGCCAGAGTCTATCTGTAAACGGGAATCCGATGACGGTCGTGGGAGTCTTGCCGGCCGGTTTCCGCTTTCTCTACGACGCGGACCTCTGGGTACCGCCCTGGCCGGGGAACAGCAGTCCCATCACCCGCCGATACCACAACTGGCTGTTGGTGGGGCGACTGGCGCCCGCAGTCTCGCTGGAGGCAGCTCAGGCGGAGATCGACGTCATCTCGGCTCAATTGGAAGAGGCGTACCCCGACTCCAACCGTAGAAAGGCGCTGCAGCTCGACCCTCTGGACGCGGCGATGGTGGAGGGGTACCGGCAATCTCTCTTGGTTCTGACGGGAGCGATCGTTCTCGTCCTCCTCATAGCGTGCGGGAACGTGGCCAACCTGTTCTTGGCTCGAGGCTCCACTCGCACCTCAGAAGTAGCCGTCCGGGCCGCGCTGGGAGCTACCCGGTCCCGAATCACTCGCCAGCTCCTCGTAGAGTGCACGGTCCTAGCCCTGGCGGCCGGGGCTGTGGGGATCGTGCTGGCCATCTGGTTCCAGGGCCT
>CP070815.1:1520006-1522483 GCA_020344215.1 Gemmatimonadota bacterium | reverse complement strand
CGAGCACGAAGATGTAGAGATTGTTGAGTAGTGCTTCAGGCATCGTCCTTACCTCACAGCAGCGCCTTGACGCGCTCGTTCATGACTTCACCGTCGTGAGTGATGCAGCTGCCGGCGATGACTTCGTCCTCGAAGTCTACGTTGAGCTGCCCGTCCCTCACGAATTCGTCGAACAGAGCCGTGACGTTCCGGGCGTAGAGACTGCTAGCGTCCACCGGCATCTCGCTCACCAGGTTGGCCGGCCCGTGGATGATCACTCCGTGCTTCACGACCGTCGCGCCGGCCTCGGTCAGCCTGCAGTTGCCGCCCGTCTCCGCCGCCAGGTCCACGATCACCGAGCCCTCCTTCATCCCCTTCACCGCGTCCTCTTCCACCAGGACCGGTGCCTTCCTGCCGGGTACCGCGGCTGTGGTGATGACTATGTCGGCGGCCTTGATATGCTCGGCCAGCACTTCCTTCTGCCTCTCCGCCGAAGCCTCGGAGACCTCCTTGCCGTAGCCGCCCGCGTCCTCGAGCTCCTCCTCCTCCTCCAGCGTGATCTCGATGAACTTGGCGCCCAGGCTCTTGACCTCCTCCTTGGTGGCCGGCCTGATGTCGTAGGCCGCCACCGAGGCGCCCAGCCGACGGCAGGTGGCGATCGCCTGCAGCCCGGCCACGCCGACCCCCAGGATCAGCGCCTTCGCGGGACGGATCATGCCCGCCGCCGTCATCGACATGGGGAAGAACTTGGGTAGCGAGTTGGCGGCGATCAGCGCCGCCTTGTAGCCGGCGATGTTGGCCTGGGACGAGAGCGCGTCCATCTTCTGGGCGCGGCTTATGCGCGGGACCGCCTCCAGGGCGACCGCCGTGACCTTCCGATCGGCCAGCTGCTTCATCAGCTGTGGGCTGGTGAGCGGCTCGAGAAACCCGACCAGTACCGTGCCCTCTTTCAACAGGCCCACTTCGGACGGCTCCGGCTTCCTGACCTTGAAGACCACATCGGCGTCGTAGGCCGCCTTCGCCCCGTCGACGATAGAGGCTCCCGCCTCCTTATAGGCGTCGTCGCTGAAGAAGGAACTCTCCCCCGCCCCGGACTCTAGCTGAACCTCGAACCCGGCCTCAACAAGCTTCGCGACTTCCTTCGGCACCAAGGCGACCCGACGTTCGCCCTCGATGATCTCCTTTGGGACTCCGATTCTCATCTTCTCTTCTCGCTCCGCGTGGATGCGATCTCTCGAGCCTTCTCGCTCGCGCGCGTCTTGATATCTACTCCACCCATGCAGGCCAGCGCCGTCACTCTGATACGCGGCGTGTTCGGGCCAATCGCGCCGGCGGCCTGCTCGACCTGCTCGACCGCTCCCAAGAGCCCCAAGCCCCGCACGGTCACCGGCATCCCGGGTGGGACGACTATGTCCACTCCTCCCATGAGCGCCACGGCAGTCACGTGCGTCTCACCCGCCGGCAGCAGCGCATCGCGAAAGTCCAGCTCGACCCCGCCCATCACCGCCACCGCGTTCAGCTGGCGGGGCGGTATCCACTCACCCCTTCGCGACGCGCCACCCATCAGGGCCAGCGCCCAGCCGCGCTTGGCAGGCTCAGCGACCGCAGCCACCGCCGCTGGCTCGGCGACAACCGGAACGGCCGACCGCAGCGCCGGAAGGTCGCGCACCAGCTC
Organism: Gemmatimonadota bacterium; assembly: GCA_020344215.1. Taxonomy (GTDB): domain Bacteria; phylum Gemmatimonadota; class Gemmatimonadetes; order Palauibacterales; family KS3-K002. The sequence goes on along the minus strand of CP070815.1, from coordinate 1,520,829 downwards.
AGCGAGCTCGGTCTCGCTCTCCGCCTCGTCCACCGCCGCCAGGCGCGCCTCCAGAGCGTCGAGCTCGATGTGGCCGGCGGCGAAGTGCTCGCACAGCTCAGCCGTTACCCGGTCTCTGTCCTCAGGAGTGGGCGTGCCCGCGGCTGGCGATCGATCGCTCATACAGGCTGACTCCCGCGGTCGAGGGAGCCCAGGCCCCGTCGACCGTAGCTGCTCTGGTAGACTGGCCGGAAATGTCAGGGCAGGTTCCGTGCCCGTCAAGGTGGTACCGTTAGCCAGACCGTGCGAGGCGGCCGGAAGTCACCAGGCATGGGGACTGTCTGGATCCTGGCTGGCAGAGGGCCGGGGTGGGGACTGGAATCATCGGGGCGAACCGGGACTTTCTGCCCCGCGTCGGCGCGCTACTGAACTGCCTCCCCGAAGGCCCGCGAGCCCAAGTAGGTATCTCGCTCTCCGTCTCGAGGTACTCGCTCAGCCGGGTGGCGAAGCGGATCTGGGTCGTGGCTACCGCCTTCTAGCGGATTGCCTCTGAGAACGAGCGGCTGCCGAGGAACTGGGCTCTGCCCGACCCGGGTATCTCCGGCTCGGCGTATTCCTCGAGCCCGGAGTTGTAGATGGCGCGGTCAACCGCGCACTGGCTCCACTGAAGTCTGGTGGTCTGATCGCAGCCGTCGGCGCCTTGACAGTCCTCATAAAAATCGTGCGACTTGTCGCAGGTGACGCCGTCATAGGTAGCGTCCACGTACATCGAGCCGTAGAACTGGGCGCCGTACTGGACCTCGACACAGCCCTTGCCCAGGATGACGCCGCGGAATTCCGCGGC
>CP070815.1:1517389-1519906 GCA_020344215.1 Gemmatimonadota bacterium | reverse complement strand
CCGCGACGACGAGCTTCTCCACCCCCCTCGGCTCCGGCGACTACGCCGTCTACATGGGCGCGACCGGAGCCCTGGCCGATGTAACCGGGAACGATGTCTGGCAGCAGGGTGTCGGCCCTGCATCGAACAGCGATGTCCCGACCACGGACATCAACGGCGTGACGCGCAGCGGTACGAGCTGCAACCCTGGCGCGTTCGAGGCGGATGGGTTCGTTGCGCCGACCGTCATCACGAAGACCATCGCAGCTTCGGGCGCGGACTATGCAACCTTCACGCTCGCAGAGGCCGCCGTCACCAGCATCGGCTCAGGCACCGACCTGACCTTCTACAACGAGGCCATCGTCTTTGAGGCGGACGCGGGGACCTACAACGAGTCGGTCGGATTCAGCAGCACACTGGTCTGTGACGCGACTCGCAATGTGACCTACAAGCCTGCTGCGGGCAGCGAGCATGGCGGTGTCCCTGGGGCCGGAGTTCACCTGACCTCCAACACCATCACGCTGGCAATCCAGCAGGACTACCTGACGCTCGAAGGGCTGAGTGCATTCTCCAACGGCAGCACGGTGATCTGGCAGCCGAATGGTATTGGCACGACGGTTCGCAACTGCATCGGTGAGACAGATGGCTCATACACCGGAATGTTCTGCGGCAAGGGCGATCCTGCGGCTCCTTCACGATGGCAGAACTGCGTCACGCTCACATCGGGCACATCGCATGGATTTCGCTTTGTCGCCTCAGGATCTTCGGCCTGTTACGCCGAGGTCTACAACTGCACATCCAAGAACCGACAGTTCGAGTTTGAGAGCCGTGGCCCTGCCTGTGTCGTTGATGTCGTCAACTGCCTGACCCTGGGCAACTCATTCAGGCAGTTCACTAGCGGCGGTGGCGCTGTAACGCTGACGGGATCCAACAACTTTGGCGGATCCACCGATCCTTTCCCCGCCGCGCTCCAAGGCTCGCCGTACCCGATCACCGCCAGCACCGCCTATGACCCCGGCGCTGGCGACTTCGCTCTCTATGTCGGCAAGAACGGCGCTCTACTCGACTCGCCCAACAACGATGTGATTGACCAGGGGGTCGGGCCGTCCGCTAACAGCGATGTCCCCACGACCGACATCCTCGGCAACGCGAGGTCTGGAGCTACGGCCAACCCCGGAGCCTTCGAGCAGCCGCAGGCCACGGCGACGATCACGAAGACCATCGGTCCCAGCGGGCGTGACTACACGACCTTCACCCTGGCCGAAGCGGATGTGACCAACATCGGCGGGTCGGCGGATCTGGTGAACGAGAACGAGCGGATTGTGTTTGAGGCGGATGCTGCCGACTACTCGGGCAACTTCCAGTTCTTCACGGGCGGCGGCTTGACGTGCGACGCGACCCGCAACGTGACGTGGACCCACGCGACCGGTGCCGGACACGGTGGGGAGTTCGAGTCGGGTGCGAACATCGTGGGGTACTGCCTCGTGCAGGAGGACTTCGCGATCGTTGACGGGCTCTCGGTGTCCCCCTCCAGTGGATTGGCCGCGCAGATAGCGAACGGTCCCGAGGGCGTAGTCTTCCGCAACCTGATGGCGTACTCGGCAACAAGCAACGCCTTCAAGCTGTCGAAGGGGGGCACGTCGGCCTCTCCTTGTGCCGTCGAGAACTGCGTCGGGAAGTCGGACTCGAGTCGGACGTTCGACATCCGAGCAGAGGATTCTGGTGTGGACTCACACTGGCGGATCGTCAACACGACGGCGTTCGCGCCGGGCATCAACCAGTCCTTCGCCGTTGGGTTGAGTAGTTCGGACACGCTCTACCTCCAACTCACCAACAACGTCGCCCTCTCGACCCGGGTCTTCTACGACTTCGGCGGCGCGACCCTAGTCCTGACGGGCTCGAACAACTTCGGGAGCAACACGTTCCCCTTCCCCGCCGCCATCCAGGGTTCGCCGTACCCCGTCACCCCGACCACCGACACCGACCCCGGCGCGGGGGATTGGGCGATCTACGAGACCGCTACAGGAACGCTCGTCTTTGACTCCGACAACGATGTCCTCCTCGGCGGCATCGGCCCGGCCTCTAACTCAGACGTTCCGACAACCGACATCGTCGGCACTACCCGGTCCGGCAGGACAACCGATCCTGGCGCGTTCCAAGTGTCGCCTGCTGGCATCGGCGCTTTCGGCATCGAGACCGAGGAAGCGTTCGGCTCCCCCACGCTAGACGCCACGATCACCGTCACCGCTGGCCGGGGCATCGTCTCCGCTGAAGCGTTCGGCACGGCGCTGATCGCTGGAGCTGACCTCGTCGTGACGGGCATCGCTTCGGCGGAAGCCTTCGGGCGACTCGTCGTAGAGGCGGGGACGCAGTTCCGGCTGGACTTCCAGCCCGACTCGAGCGTCGTGGATGTGATGACCCATGTGGACGCCCCTCTGACCACGCTCACGGGGCAGGACAGGCCGATCCCGGGCATGGTTCACACGATCAACTACTACGCGCAGCACCTGGGATGGTCGAGCGACCAGACCGCTGCCA
>CP070815.1:1514761-1517289 GCA_020344215.1 Gemmatimonadota bacterium | reverse complement strand
ACTCTCAAGGGAATACGTGCGTTCCGCTCCAGGCGTGTAAAGTGGAATGAAGCCGAAAAGGATCTTGAGGCCCAGGCCTGCTTGGTTGTTGTCAGCGACGTGAAACCTGTAGCGCAGCCCCGTGATGTCCTGAGGTCCCAAGCCAGGAGCGAAATACGCTCTGACACCCATATTGCCGTTGCACTGCGCGGCAGCCGAATTGGTCGTGGCATTGCTGCTGAGTTCTGCGGCCCTGTCGGGCTCGGTGGCCTGCTCGCACGCGGCGAACACGAAGGCAACGAGCGGTAAGAGCGATAAGCGTTTCACGATGTACGTCCCCCTTCCGGTATTCGGTAAGTTCTGATCGTGCCTTCGAGTTAGGCTGCGTAGGTCGATCTCGTGGTGGTCAGGTGAATGGCACAACGACGGCGGACGACGCCCTCTCGCTACGTGCCGCATCGTGTCACAAGAGTCTATTCGGGTAGAATGACTGGCTGTGCCGGACCAGCTTGGCTGGTAGGCGACTCTGTGCGGTACTGCCACGGCCGAGGTCCCCCGTTCTGGCGAGACTCACTTCGCTACATCCTCAGCCCTTTCCCGGTACCCAGAGTATGCCGGTCCAGCCGGATGATCGCAAGAGAAACCCGGAACGACTACGCTCAGCGAGACGGCGAGCTAGGCAGGGCCTGCCTGCTGACAATGTGGATCACAACGGCCAGTCGCTTGAAACGGGACATGGCTGCTAACTGCGGCCTGAGGTATGTAGGGTTAGGGGCACCCGGTTGTGCTCACAAGATGCGGTGACCGGCTCGCCAGCGCAGCGGTGGTCCTCTCAGATTTCGAGGAGCTTGCCTTACTAGGGGATCGCCTTCGCGATCTCCTCAAGCCGGCATGCGTCCGTCTATGCGCCAACGGACGATGTACTCGACGCCCAGCTCATCGGACCAGATCGAGTACATATACCATGTGTCAGCAGCGGGGTCGCGGAAGAAGCGCGTGGGGCGAGGGGATCCTGGCGTCCACTCTGTCTCGGGTATCACGACGCCACCTAGGTAGTGCCCTTCGCTGTCGAAAACGTCCCACTCCGAACTGCCAGGAGGAACATACTGCTGATTAACGTCGAGCCTACTTCTTTTCTCCGAATCGAGCGCGCGCGCCGGCCGAACCCGCTCCACGAGTAGGGTGCCCGCGGGGCCGGGTCTGAATGTACAATAGGGAGGGTAGCTATCCGCGAAACTGATGGCAGACTTGATCTCAGACCACCGATCGACCGGAACACTGCGTTCCTGTAGATACTCCTCCCAGCGTTCCATGAACACTGCGCGATCCTGCTCGGTAATCGGCGTTGGCTCTCGCGCCAAACCCATGATCCGCCTGAGCTGTCCGTCGGGGCCGTACCAAAGGAAGCGATAACGGTCGCTGCGGGCGATCACGTGGCCCTCGCCCCACGGCATGTGCCACCAAGCAGCGTTGTAGTAGCGGCGGAAGGTTCCGGCGTCACCCCTATAGAAAGTGTAACGTGAGGGAAGCCGAGCGATGGTATCGACGATGCCGCCGTGCACGTCGCGCTCCAGCACGATATCCAGCGTGTCCGTAAGAGTCCCATCAGATTGACGCAGCGGTGAGTGGAGCGACGTCAGCCGACCCGTGCGCGAGCTGCCCGACCAGTAACCTCCCTCGTACCCGTCCTTCGGCAGTCTAGAGAAGGTTTCGAGCCACGTCCCATCGGGAGCGAGAACATGGATCCGTCTGGCCCCTCCGTCATCCACGAGCAGGGTATCCCCTGGACCCCGGAGCAGCAAGTGGCTCCCAGTGCCGAGCTCACCTGGGCCCTGGCCCTGTCTCCCGACGGACCGTTCATGGACTCCTTCCGGCGAGAAGAAGCGCACCTTGTAAGCCATCGCGTCAACGATCACGATGCGACCATCTGAGAGCACTTGAAAGCCCGTGATGTGGCCGAACTCATACTCGGGCGGGCCGTCAACGGCGCCGATCCGCAGGTCCTGTGTGAACTCCCAGCCCGGACCCTCGGGCCAGAGCGGCCTGCCGAAGTTCTCGACGATCTCGATGCCCGCACTGTCCCGCACGGTCCCATCCCATGCGGTCGCCGGGTCGGAGTCTTCACGACAGGCGATAACGACCAGGCAGCAGATTGCCCCGACCGCCGCCAACACCGCCGCCGAAGGCCAAGGCTTCTGGATTCGATCGGATGCTACGAGGCGTTTCATGATGCTGACCTCCCCCGATGGCCATTACCATCGGATTCGGCTCTCCAAGCGTATTAGTGTGCGTTCTGGGTGCTACCGCAGACCAGCTAGGCACGTAGGCGGATATGTGAGGTACTTCCACGGCCGAGGTCTCCCGGACTGGCGAGACTCACTTCGCTACGTCCTCAGCCCTTTCCCGGTACCCACAGTATGCCGGTCCAGCCGGACGATCGCAAGAGAAACCCGGAACGACTACGCTCAGCGAGACGGCGAGCTAGGCAGAGCCTGCCTGCTGACAATGTGGATCACAACGGCCAGTCGCTTGAAACGGGACATGGCTGC
>CP070815.1:1512085-1514661 GCA_020344215.1 Gemmatimonadota bacterium | reverse complement strand
TCGTCGCGACCACCGAGTCCTTCATCGTCTGCTTTTTGCTCGGCGCGAGAATCGGACCGTCGTAGGTGCCGAGCGGCTTGGATGAGGTCAGGTCGTCAATGACACCGTGCATGATGCCGCGCACCGAGCTTGGTGTAGTCGTCCGCGCTGTGGGCATCTCGCCCTCGGCCGGATCGTCGTCGACGAATGGCTGCTTCTGCGCCGCGTATCGCGACTTGAACAGCTGCCACGCAAACGCGGTGCACGAGTAAATGTGCCCCTCGCGAGCGCGATAGTCCTTATCGCCACCCGCCGTGGCGCTGCTGCGGCTCGTGACGTCACGGACGATGTAGGTCTGACCATTCGCAGAGGTGCCGATGGCGCTGACACCATTGTTCAGGTCCGCCTGCATCTCCGTTCTGCTCGCCCGGTCGGCGACCAGGAAAGGCATGGGCAGCTGCCAGATGGTGTTGTCAGTGCTCGTGTAGCCGGCGATGTTCGCGCACGGATGCGCAATCTCCTGGCTTCGCTTGACCGCCGCGTAATGGGCGGCAATCATCGCTGCCGTCCAATCGCTCTGCTCAGCGTGCGGCAAGTGCAGGTGCACCGAGTTGCCGCCCGCGCTGGTCGCGGTCGTGGTAGCCTCTGCTTGCGTGCCACGCAGACCGGCAATGGCGATCTGCTCCTTACCGTTGATGGGCAGCGCCTGCGTCACGATGTTGGTGACAGCTTCACCGATTTGGTTGTCGGTGGCGGTCAGTGCGGCCGTGGCAGTCCAGGGCAACACCCAGTAGTAGTTTTCGAAGTTAACGGCAGAGAGAAACGCAGCGGTCCCGTCGTCAGCCGTTGCGCCGGCCACGACGTTGCCTTTCGTGACAGTCGTAGCGCCGGGACTCGTGAGCCAACGTGTACGCACGCCATGCGTGGCATCCGCACCGATGATTTGGTCACCGCGCGGACCAAGTTGCGCGGCCGTCACGGTGACGGTTGCGGCGACGGTTGCCGCCGTTACCTGCAGTCGGCCATCGTCGGCGTCGTCAATCGCCGTCTCGATTGCGGAGGCGATGTCGTTGACTGCGTCACCGGCAGCCACAGCGACGTAAAACACCTCGCCGTGAATCGTGATTTCGAGCGTCGCCGATGCAGTCGGAATGGTCGCGACAACCAGATCGCACGACGCGGCCGAGCCGGCCGATTCTGTGACGGCAATGCCATAGATGGTCGCGCCGGGATCGACAGCCACATACTTTCGATACATGGCGTACCACTCGGAGCGCGCACCGAAGCGAGCACGCGCATCGGCGTCGTCCTCGATTGGATCGGTAGCGTCGAGCGTGTCGAGCGTTTCGGTACCGGTCGCGGTGCGATTGCCGAAGATGAGGACCGTACGGTCAGTGCCACCGGTGCCGCTTTCGCTGGCGCCGAGAATGAGCTCGCGCAGGTCTTCCGGCAGAGGGCTGTTGGGGCTGACTCCTGTGAGTGCCATTGCTACTTACCTCCCTCTTTCTTGGTCTTCGGGGGGTCGACCTTGGGCGCCGCCTTGAGCAACGCCTCAGCCGCCGGCTTGTCTGCTGCGACTACGGGGCCGGCGAGTTTCACCAGGCAGCCCTTGGCCATTGCATTGACGAGGTCAGGGTGCTGCGGAATGACCTCGGGTCGCGTCTTGCATCGGTCGCGGGGGTCAACGCCGACATAGCGCGCTCGGCCGCCCTGCATTGGCGGCGGTACGTGCGGATTCGAAACGAGTGGGCCAGGTACGCCCGGCTCGGGCCCCGGTACGGCTTCAACGAGAAACCACTTCTTCATGGTGCTCCTGTGAGCGGCACGAGGCCGCGGAATGAAAGCGGCGCCGAATCGATGGGGATTCAGCGCCGAGCCGAGCGCCCGTGAGCGCGGACTAGTTTAGGTCGGCAGTGCGCCGCCGCGGATCAGCTCCCAATTGGTGCCATCGAAGTGAAAGTCGGCCCAATAGGCGAGCGAAACGGGGAAGGTACAGAGTGCTGCACCGCCCGGACCGCCGTTGACAATCTGATACGTGTATGCGCCGAGGTCTTGCCTGACGATCGTCAGGATGTCACCGGTCGCGGCGTTGGTCGTGTTGAGCGTCGCCACACTGTCACCGGTCAGCGTGCCACCAGGCAGGATGCGCAAGTAGTCACCGCCGACACCAATCGACGCGGCGCCATCTCCCAGATCCTCACCCTTGACAGGCAGCCGTAGGCGAATCCAACGCCCCTCGGTGCCTCCCGTGTGGCTGAGTACCGTAACATCGTCGGCAGTCGACGAGTCGCCCACGACCCACCGGTAAATCGCCGGCTTGTCGCGCGGAATCTCATAGTGGGTGATCCGCGGACCAAGCGCGGACTCGATAACGTTACGGCTGTAACGAATCTGCGCGGCGCGAGGCGGGTTGGCCATTACGAGAGAATCTCCCCTCGCAACTCGGGATGGTCAGCGAGGTACCAAAGTCCGAGGTACAGCACCATCATTCGGCCGCATGCGGTGTAAGGTCTCATTCAAGCTGCTCGCTTCCGTCCGGTGCGCCGAGGACGCCCTGTAGAATCTCCACGGTGTCGTCGGTGTCGCTCGCGTAGATG
>CP070815.1:1509385-1511985 GCA_020344215.1 Gemmatimonadota bacterium | reverse complement strand
CAGCGGCCGCAGTAGGTGCAGCGCCCCCAGAAGAACTCGAGCACGCGGGTCAGCTGCTCCGTGTCGCTCACCACGATCACGCTGGCGGGGCAGACGTTGGCGCAGCCGCCACAGCCGAAGCAGGCATCGGGGTCGACGACGATCTTGCCACGGAAACCCGGCGCCGGGTCGTGGGGAGAGAAGGGGTACGGGAGCGTGACGCGGCCGGCCCGCACGCAGATCAGCGCCTCTCGTAGCTTGCTCAGCAGCACGTCAACCCCCTACATCCCGATCACCGCGAAGGCCAGCGCGGCGAGCGATGAAAAGGCCACACGCATGAAGTACCCCATCGTCTGGTCGATGCGCAGCCGCGGGTTCACCACGTCTACGACGGCCACCAGTACCAGAATCAGCAGAGCTTTGAGCAGAGTCAGGACTAGGTCCGCCGGAAACAGGCCGAATCGCGGCCACGGCAAGAACAGCTCGACCAGCAGGATCGCGAATAGCAGCTGTTTGCTCCACAGTGCCCAGCGGAAGAGCGCCAGCCGGGGACCGCTCTGCTCGACGAGCGGGCCGCCCATCACCTCCTGGTCGGCCTCCGCCACATCGAAGGGGAGCTTGCCCGCCTGCGCTTGCAGCGCGAGGAAGAAGGCGATGCCAGCGATCGCCATGCTCACCGTCGGCCCGTTCTCCACCTGCCAGTCGAGGATCCCCAGCGTCGCCAGGCTGCCCGATTTCAGCGCGCCGACGACGAGCGTCACCGCCAGTACGGGCTCGACGCTGAGCAGCATCATCATCTCGCGCGAGCCGCCCACCGCGCTGTAAGGGCCAGAGGCGGCGAAGGCCGTTAGCATGAGCAGCACGGCGCTTATCGCTGCTACGTAGAGCAGGACTATGATGTCGCCGGCCGCGCCCAGCGGCGGCCGCGTCCCCATCGGCACGAGCAGCGCCAGCGTGAGCACCGACCCCAGTGTGATAGCGGGCGCCGCGGCGTAAAGCGTTCCGGGCACCGCGCGGAGGTCTTCCTTGCCGAGCAGCTTCGCCAAGTCGAGGAAAGGCTGCGTGATCGGCGGTCCGATACGGGAATGCAGCGCCGCCTTCAACTTGCGCATGATCCCCTCGTAAAGCGGCGCAAGCAGCAGCGCCACCGCCACGTTGAGCAGCACCAGGCCGACCGTCTCCAGCGTGTCGCCGCTCATCTCGTCACCTCCCGGCGCGACAGCCGCAAGAGTTCGTCGTGGTTGTAGACGCGAACCTGCGAGGTGCGCACATCCAGAGCCTCGACCCGCTCGGTGCACGAGAAGCAGGGATCGAGGCTCCCCACGGTGATCGGCACGTCGGCGATCGTCTGGCTCCTCACCATCTCGGGGACGGCCTGCAGGTTCGGATAGGTCGGCGCGCGGACACGCCAGCGATACGGCCGGTTGTCGCCGCCGGTCACCACGTAGTGCACCGCCTCGCCGCGCGGCGCCTCCACGACGGAAACCCCCGCGCGCCCCGCCGGGATCTCGTCCGGCAGCTCGACAGCGATGGGGCCTGCCGGCATCGCCCGCAACGTCTCGCGGACCAGCCGGATCGACTCGAGTAGCTCATCGAGCCGCGTCAGCACGCGTGCCCAGGTATCGCCATCCTGCTGCAGGGCGATCTGCACGCCCAGCGTGTCGTAGGCGGCGTACGGGTGGTCGATGCGAGCGTCGATCGCCACCGCCGAGGCCCGCGCCGGCGGCCCGACCACGCAGACCCGCTTCGCGCACTCATGGCTCAGGACGCCGACGTTGCGGGTGCGGGCGTGCAGGGTGCTGTCACCCGCAATGGCCTTGCACACAGCCACGCTCTCACTCTCCACCTTGTCGAGGATCTCGAGCAGCTTCGGTTTGAGCGCGTCCGGGATGTCGCGCCGCACGCCTCCGATCGTGTTCATGCCGTAAGTCTTGCGGTTGCCACTGATCTCCTCGGAAATCCACATGACCGGCTCGCGGATGCGCCAGGTCTGCATGAGCACGGTATCGAAGCCGATGATGTGGCCGGCGATCCCGAGCCAGAGCAGATGCGAGTGGATGCGCTCGAGCTCTAGCATCAGCGTGCGGATGTACTCCGCCCGGCGCGGTACCTCGATTCCCGCTGCCTTCTCCACCGCCTGGCAGTAGCAGGTGGAGTGGATGAACCCGCAGATGCCACAGATGCGCTCGGCGAGGTACGGGATCTCGTTGTAGGTCATTCTGCTGTCGCCGAGCTTCTCGATCCCGCGGTGGTTGTAGAAGCCGCGGTAGTCGCAGCCGACGATCGTCTCGCCTTCGACGAAGAGCCGCCAGTGCGCCGGCTCCTCGAGTACCGGGAAGAACGGGCCCATCACGAAGACGCTAGACCCGTTGGGCGGGTCGAGGCGCGGCGGCGGGGCGTCCGCTTGCGGCGGCCGGTAGTCGAAGGGGACGTCGCGGCGCAGCGGGTACACGTCCTCGGGCCAGTCGTCGGCGAGCATCAGGCGGCGCGGATCGGGGTGTCCCTCGGGGCTCACCCCAATGGCGTCGCGAAACTCGCGCTCGGCCCAACTTGCGGCAGGGACGGCCGGAGTGATCGAGTCGATGCGCGGGTCGGTGGGCGCGACCGAGCACTCGAGGATA
>CP070815.1:1506656-1509285 GCA_020344215.1 Gemmatimonadota bacterium | reverse complement strand
CCATCCAGAAATCACGGGTCAACGTGACCTTGTGGAGCGTCTCGTCGTCGTCCCGATCCAGCTCTTCGGGTGGACTTCCCATCTGAAACGTGCCTGCCCAAATCCTGCGGAAACGCATCCCGAGGTCGTTCTCCATCTTTGGCGGCTTCAGATCGTCCACCTTACGCTCCAGCTCTTGAATCTTCACCCGAGCATCGGCCAGTTCTCCTTCTGCCCGTTCCGCTCGCGTCCGCTCCTCATCCAGGTCCCGGGCCAACGCCTTCAAACGGCTCTCCATGGCGGCCACGAGATCGGGCTCCTCCTCCCCGACTCCAGAACTCCTGACCTACCCCGTGTGCTGAATGTCCGGTTGGCCCGGCTTGGAGGGGTGGCAAGGGCAGCAGAGAGTGAGGTTGGGGCGCCCGATAAGGTGGCGGACTTGCTGGCGAGTGGCGGCGTGGCAAGCTTGCCCTTGCTCCGCGCCCGGCGTGGCGCGGAAAGCTGCGGCCTTCCGGTCGCAGGGTAAGGCTGCGCGCCCCGGGGCAGCCCGATGCCACCGGCGTCGGCCGGCGACAGCTTATGTGCCGGGGCGCAGGCCTCTCTGCTGGCCCCGGGGCGAGCCGAGCTCGGCATGAGCGGCGCAGCCTCGCTAGAGCTAGACGCTCTCCACACCAGTTCCAGAAGTGCCTCCTTTCGATGGCCGTGGTCCCGGAAAGGCCATGCTGGGTGAAGGCTCTCTCTGGACGGCGAAATGCAGGCGGAGCCTGGAACCTGGGAAACGGGTCTTCGTTTCATTGAGCTGCTCACAAAGCGCGGCAAGGGCGTGGGTTCGATGCGGAGAGCTGAGCGGCTGGAGGGTGACGCGCAGTTCGGTCTCGGTGACCGCGATGTCGCCTGGGCTAGCCAGGGCGTTCTGGATGAGCGTACGTCCCTCGTGCTCGCTTCGCTGGTAGTGCGGAGCGAGGATGCGCAGGAGATCACCCTCGGCCTGGTAGGCGACCATCTTGAGAAGGTTGGACAGGTGCTTACGTTCGACAGCGAGCTTGATCACGTCGCCTTCTACCACCTCCTGGACAGGCACGCGGGCCGGCACGCGAGCGCGCCTGTTCTCCAGCGTCGCCACCTGCTTCATGGCGCCGCGGATGCGCTTTGCGAGCATGGAATTGGCGATCTTGAAGCCGCGCATGGTACGGCGCCGGCTCTCCGGGTTATCCAACGCTTCGAGCCCGAATTCGGCTTCGAGCTGCTGAAGGTGGGTACGCGCTCGGTGGAGCTCGGCGTCTAGCTGCTTGCGCTTGGGGTTGGGGACGCTGCGCGCGGGCTCGGCAGGCTCAACACCGTAGTCCACCAAGGCGTCAAGGGCGTATTCCTCCCGTAGGTACTTGAAGAAGTTCTCCTGACGCCATCGTTCGAACATACGGTAGACAATTTCGATGGCTGACAGGTCCCATCGCGAGGTGAGAATTTGTGTCTGGCGCCCGTTGGGACTGAGGACTGTGATTTGTCGCAGCCGTAGCTTGCGCTTGAGCAGCCGCACGTTCTGGTCTGCGAGAAGGTAGCGGACCTCGCGGCCGTCGATGGTGGCCTGGTGTAGACGGAAGCGGCTCTTGGCCACCCGGCGACGGCGCCCCTTGCGATAGGTGATGATGTCGAAGCCCTCACCAATGAGCTTCTTGAACAGCTTCGGGCTCCAACCCCCACGATCGAAGACCACGGTCACCCGGCGGTCTCCGACCAGGGAGCGCACCTCGCCGAGCACCTCCGGCAGCATCTTGACCAGACCCTTGTTGGCTTCGGTGGTGACGACAAACAGCGGCTCGCCCTCGGCGTCGTTGAGCCAGTAGTCGGTGGTTGCGGGCATCGAGATGCGCATGCGGGCCACGTGGGTCTTCGGGATGCGGCGCTTACCGTGGTAGGCGCGCACGTGCCCATCCACGTAGAGAAAGCCCATGGCGTGTCCCCGGGTGGCTACTCGACGTTCGGCCAGAGCGTGTCCGAACTCGCCCGCCCGGCCATAGCAGGCCAGCTGAGCGAGCTTGCGGCGCAGCGTCTTGACCTCTGGCGCCCGGTCCAGCCCGAGGATTCGGCCGAGATCCTTCGGTGAGCGCCCCTTGAGACCCTCGGGGCGCTTGATGCGCAGTAGGGCCATGAGCAGGAGCGTGACGATGGTAGTGCGCAGGCCGTAGAACGCCGGCCCGATGCTCCCGTAGACCTCGCGTGCGATCTCGATCACGCCGCTGTCGATGATGGCCGGAAGAGCAAGCAGCACTCCCAGACCGGCAACGCCACAGCTTGGCCCGAACAGGGGCGCTGCATCGTCGAGCGCGCCAAGGCAGGCCAGCAGACGGTCGACACGGCGATCGCTCGGATCTGCGTCCAGTGACCGGGGCAGCCAGGAGGCGGTCGATGCCGAAGCGGACAGGTTTGGGTCCGCATCTGGCGACCCAGGCTGGATCGACCCCTCCGTAGCCTGAACCGCTTCAGCAGCTGATCCGGCAGCAGCAACCGCCTCCTGCTCAGCGACAGGGTGGTCAGGACCGGACAGGTTTGGGTCCGCATCTGGCGACCCAGACTGGATCGACCCCTCCGCAGCCTGAACCGCCTCAGCAGCTGATCCGGCAGCGGCAGCCGCCTCCTGCTCAGCGACAGG
>CP070815.1:1503875-1506556 GCA_020344215.1 Gemmatimonadota bacterium | reverse complement strand
GATGTTGATCTTGCCGCTGATGACGCCGCCCAGCGCGATGCCGATGAAGAGGGAGCTCACGACCTCGCGGGTGGCGAAGGCGAGGATGATGGCGACGGCGGGCGGCAGGACCGACCAGAAGCCGAAGTGCTCGCCGTACTGGGGGAAGCTCCCGGTGAGGGAAAGCGCTCCGATGATTATCAGCCCGATGATCAGCACCACGATTCGGCGTCGGTTCATTGTCGCTCTCTAGTCGTCTCTAGTTCGCTGCCGGTACCCAGATGCGGACGGGCCCGAATCCGTCGACCAGCAGCCGGTACTCGCCGGCGCCGTCGGGGATCTCGAACGCCAGCCTGTAAGTAAGGGAAGTGGCCCCGTCTACCTGCGAGGTCGGGACGCTGACCGGTTCGGGCATTCCCAGGATCAGCGTCTCTCTGCCGAGCACTTGGGTAGCGGTGCCCGTGAGCCGCCGCAACGTACCGTCGGGCAGCAGCAGGCTCAAGCCGGTCGCCGGGTCCAGGGAAAGGCCACGTGCCGTGCGGTTCCTCACGGCGGAGTCGGCGGGCCGCAGCGTGAGGGTCACTTCGAGGTAGCGGCCGCTCTCAGGCCTCATGCCTGTGTAATCGGGCCGCGGGGCGGCGTTCTCGACTTGCAACTCCCAGCCGCTGGGGCCGGGCGCCCACTCGCCGATGAGGTAGAACTCGAACAGGTCGGCACCGCCGAGCTTCAGGTGTCTGTCGAACCAGCGGAGCTGGCGGAAGAAGAGATCACTCTGTTGGCGCGGTGTGCCCGCGATCTCGTCGGCGGCCGACAGCTCGAGATATTCGACGTGCCGTTCGATGTCACTCAGCGCTCGATACAGCTCTCGGGGCTGCGTGCGTGGGACGAGCGTCTCGAAATCGTCGGGCCCGTCTATGATGAGCAGCGGCGTTTGGATGTTAGCGGCGTTCGCCGTGGCCGAGCGGTCGGGCGTCGCTACGGCGCCTGAGGTCGTCCGAGCCGGCGACCGGGAGGCATCGAAGATGGCGATGGCGGCGCCGAATCTGGGCGTCTGGGTGAGCGTCCAGGCTGCCATCTCGGCACCCCAGCCGCTGCCGTAGATGGCGAGTCGCCGAGCGTCGGCGATCCCCATCTCGATGACGGCGTCGATACCGGCAAGCAGATCGACGACATCGCCGCCGGCGAGGTCGATCCGCCTGGCGGTGGCGAAATCCTCGCCGTAGCCGCTGCTGCCTCGTGGGTTCGGCAGGAGAACTGCGTAGCCCTGGGCGGCGAAGAGCTGCTGCCGGCCGGGGCCGGCGAGTACGTTGCGAACCCTGCTACCCGGGCCGCCGTCCACGTTCACCAGCAGCGGGTAGCGCATACCCTCCTCGAACTCGGCGGGATAGACCAGCAACCCTTCGATGTTCAAACCATCGGGGGCCCGCCATTGGATGACCTGTTGGCGGCCGAGGGCCCAGCCTCGCGTGCCGGCGTTCAAGTCGGAAAGCCGCTCTAGACCTCCTTCAACGATTCGCCACAGCTCGGCCGCTTCGGTCGCCGACTCGCCCACGGCGTAGATGGTATCGCCGGCGTTTGTGGCGGCCAAGGCGTGGAGGCTCAAGTCACCACGCGTAATGGCCTCTACAGCGCCGTCCTCTCGGACGGCGAACAGATGGGTGTTCGTTCCCAGCGCCGCTGTGAAAAGCAGGTCGCCGTCACGAGGCCAGCAGTGCTCGACGACCGAGCGGTCGAACGAGTCGGTGAGCACCTGCGGTGTCCCACCGGCTGCCGGTACGTTGAGCAGCTCCGTCTGCGAGTGGATGAACCTGGCATTTTGCGGCGCCTGGAACACGATGGTGCGGCCATCGGGCGACCAGAGCGGCGCCACCTCAGGTCCGGGTCGACTCGTGAGTCGGCGTGTGTCTCGTCCTTCGATCTCGAGAATCCTGAGATCGTAGTTCAGATAATCCTCGGCGCTGCCGCTGCCGTTCGTGCTGTAGACGATCGCCTGACCGTCGGGGCTCACGGCGAGCTCCCGGATGCCGGGGTCGCCGCCCCAGATCAGCTCGGCCGTGCCGCCGGGCACCAGGACCTGCCAGATCTCGCGCGCGCTGGTCTCCGTGCTGACGGTGAGGGCGTAGATCGATCCGTCCGGTGCCCACCCGTAGTCGATCACGCCGCCCGGCAGATTGCTCAGCTGGAAGGCCGGCTCGCCGGTGAAGAACGGTAACAGCCAGATCTGCGTTGCCGCCTGCGCAGTGGGGCCGCGGCTGACGAAAGCGAGCCAATCGCCGTCGTACGACCAGCGCGGCTCCCGGACGTCGGTGAAGCTCGGGGCCGCGGGGCGCGCCCCCGTCGCGGGTCGCCAGACGTAGAGCCCGGTCAGGTACTCGTTTTCTTCCAGCGCCGCACCGGCCACGGTGAAGGCGACCGACACGCCGTGCGGCGAGACCTGTACGCCGCTTAGCTCCTTCAGCCCCAGGTACTCCTCGATGGTGACGGGAGTTTGAGGCGATTGAGCGGCTTGGGTTGAGATCAGAAACAGGAGAAAGGTGAGAAGCATCGTCGGTTCGTGTCACCTCTGTATCGAGAATTCGCGGCGGGGGTGGCCCGGAAATTGGGGCAATGGCGCGGCCGGCACAAGCTAGTTCCCGTCCGCCTGGACCGCTTCCTGTTTCTCGGGCTCGTTCACCTTGTCCAAGAGTTCACCGGAGAGCATG
>CP070815.1:1501079-1503775 GCA_020344215.1 Gemmatimonadota bacterium | reverse complement strand
CATTGCGGGATTGCCGTCGTGATGTCCTTCGTCCATACTGGGACCCGCTTCGCACTCCAGCCCGCCCTTCGCCAACTCCCTGCTTCGGACCCCCACTCGCAATGGGATGTCCTGTTGTCGCTGGGAATGCTGGAGCTCCCCGTCCACCTGTTCATCTATTGGGCCATCCTTGGGGGAACGATCCTCCTCCAGTACTATCGACGCCTGCAGGAACAGAAGCTC
The DNA here is from genome assembly GCA_020344215.1 of Gemmatimonadota bacterium. Lineage (GTDB taxonomy): Bacteria > Gemmatimonadota > Gemmatimonadetes > Palauibacterales > KS3-K002. The sequence continues at coordinate 1,503,553 of CP070815.1, read as the reverse complement.
ACCGCGACGCGACTCAGCGCGCAGTTGGCCGATGCCAAGATGCAGGCGCTGCGGATGCAGCTCAATCCGCATTTCTTGTTCAACGCGTTGAACAGCATCGCAATGTTGGTCCGGAGGGCCGAGCGAGAAGCGGCTGTGGACACGCTCGAGGCACTGAGTGACCTGTTGCGGTACGTACTGGACGACTCCAGCCAACAGGAAGTGTCGCTGAGACGCGAGCTCGAGTTCGTCAAGCGCTATCTCGCAATGGAGAAGATCCGCTTTCAGAACCGACTCGAGGTGCGAACTGAAGTCGAAACTAACGCTCTCGACGCCCTGGTTCCCAATCTCATTCTACAGCCGATCGTCGAGAATGCGATCAGACACGGCGTCGAGAACCGGGCGAGCCCGACGACGGTCACGCTTGGGGCCAGCGTAGACGGAGAGGCATTGCGGTTGTGGATCCGCGACGACGGCCCCGGTTTCCGCGGCACGGCGGGCGCACGCGGTAGTCCTGGGGTAGGAATCAGCAACACACGAAGGAGGCTGGCCCAACTCTATGGCGACACAGCGTCACTGGACATCCAGAATGCATCGCCCAGCGGCGCCATCGTGACCATCTGCCTGCCACTCCACACGGCGCCGCTTGCCGAGAGAGAAGAGCAATGAGCGATCCGATCCGCGTTCTCATCGTGGACGACGAGCCGTTGGCGCGGGAGGGGCTCAGGAAGCTCTGTGAGCGGGATCCAGAGATCGAGGTCGTCGGGGAGTGCGCCGACGGCCGCGCTGCTGCTGCGGCGATCGAGCAGATCGAGCCCGATCTCCTGCTGCTCGATATTCAGATGCCGAACATGGATGGTTTTGAAGTGCTCAGCACCGTCGGGCCGGATCGCATGCCGCAGGTCATCTTCGTCACTGCATACGATCGCTTCGCGCTGCGCGCCTTCGAAGTTAACGCCCTCGACTATCTACTCAAACCGTTCAGTGACAGGCGCTTCTTCGACGCGATAGCCAGAGCGAAGCAGGCGATCTACCAGGCGGGAGACAGCGACCTCCGGGCTCGGCTCCTCGCCTTGCTCGAGGCGGTCGGATTCGAAGAACAAGTGGTCCGCGAGCCTGCCGGCGCGGGGGCGGATACTCGCACGGCGATACCGTCGTTCGCATCCCGAATCGCCGTGAAAGAGCGGGGGCGCGTCGTGCTCGTCAGAACGGACGACATCGATTGGATTGAGGCTGCGGACTATTGCGCCAAGCTCCACGTCCGTGAGCGAGCGTACGTCATCCGCGAATCGATGAAATCGCTGGCGGCACGACTGGATCCTGCACAATTCTTTGCAGTCAGTCGATCGGCGATCGTCAACCTGGATCGTATCCGCGAAATCCAGTCGTTCGCTCGCGGCTCACATATCGTGATCCTCAACGACGGAACGCGGGTGACATTGTCCCGCGCGCGACGGCAGGTGCTGGAGCGGCGGCTGGGCCAATCCCTGTGACTCGCTCCAGGCATTCCTTCAGGTCACCCGCTCCCCGTCTCGTGCGACGACCCACGCGCTAGGTGGTGTCGATGTAGCGGTGGTTGCAGATATCGTGACCCTGCATCAGCGTCTTGGTCCGCTCCAACTTGAAGTTGGGATTGAAGGCCGCCGGCCAGAAATAGTCCATGTTGCACACGGCCGCATGGCCGAGCTCACCGTCCAGGCCGGCGCTTCGCATGACCTCGGCGGAGACGCACTCCGTGACCTCCAGCGCGAACACCTTCTCGGTGTCTTCTACTACCTCGTGCGTCAGGCTGTTCTCGAAGTTCGGCGGCCGGAATACTTGCACGAATGTCTGGAAGCTCGTGTCGGGGGAGTTCTGCGCCTGTCGCGCGCCGACCTGTCTGCCAATTTCCGCCGACATCAGGTTGAGCAGGCGGACCAGTTCCGGCTCGTCGAGTTCGCCCTTGAGCACCTGAATGAGCTGAATTAGGCCTCCGTACGACATCTGGGTACGCTGTCGTGACGACAAGGCAATCTCTTGCGGCACGTCGAACTTGTGCTGGCCCTCCTGTGCCGTAGTCAGACCCAAGCCAGCCAACCCTGGAAACCTGCCGAGGCCCAAGCAGGCGACCGCACAGGCCGGGACAGTGCGAGTGAGCAGTTCTCTGCGACCGATGGTGTTGCCGCAACTACTACAGTCGTTCGTTAACATGATGTCCTCTCGGCCAAACCGTGAATGTGGCGGAACCCAGTCACGCCGCACCTTCCAGCAGCACCTGCGCGGTGAGATCCTCATCAGACCGCTTGGCCCTGCGTTCTCCTCTCACCGCCGCGAGCGCCAACGTCACAGGAAGAACCCCGATGAGGAGGGGGAGGAATTGCGCCCCGGGGACCACGACCTGGGGGGCGACGAGGCCGACGATTGAGATCACCAGCGACGGCCCCAGTCCCACGACAGCTCCAAGCAGAAGCAGGTTGAGCCCACTGGCCGCTCGATCCCGGGCGTCCGCCTTGACG
>CP070815.1:1498251-1500979 GCA_020344215.1 Gemmatimonadota bacterium | reverse complement strand
CGCGGCTGTCGGCGCCCGGGGAAGCCGGTCGGATCCTGGCCGTGCCCGAGCCCGTGCTGCTGGACCCGGACGCCGAGGACGACGGCCTGGATGTCAGTGTGGCGCGGGTCCTCGCGTCGCTGGCGGCACAGTACCACCCCGACATGCCCTTGCTCGTGGCCAGTGGCCGCCCTGCCCTTCTGCCCTCATGGCAGGCGTTCCTCGAGTACAATCAGGGCTCCGAGGCGTTCGGCGCTTTCCGCTTCGAGGAAGCGGCGAATCGGCTGCGGCGGGCGTATCAGATCGATCCCAGCTTCCTCAAGGCCGCCATCTTCGCCTGTATCGCCATGGCCTTCGCGGGCGACCCGGCGGGAGCGGATGCGCTCGCCACTGCCGCCATGAGCGACGCCGCGTCCCCGTCCGAGTACGAGCGGCATTTCGGCGAGTGGTTCCTTGCTTTTCTGCACGGCCGCCGTCCGGAAGCCTATCGGGCCGCTACTGAGTTAGTGCGGCTGGTTTCGCACCCGGTCCCCCGCGTCCTGGCAGGTGCCGAGGCACTGTACTTGAACAGGCCGGCGGAAGCCCTGCGCCTGCTGCCGCCTCTCCCTTTCGACTGGGGATGGTGGCGAAACTGGGCGTGGGCATATGAACTGTACGGCTGGGCACTCCATTCTCTCGAAGACCACCGTGGGGAGCTCGCCACGGTACTGCGCGGACGCCAGCGCTTTCCCGAGTCGCTGGAAGTGATCCGGGCAGAGGCGCGAGCGCGGGCTGCACTCGGCGAGGAGACGGCGGCGCTTGGGTTGGTCGAGGAAGCCCTCACGCTTCCGCCCCCCACCGCTCTCCACCGCGAGCGACCGGAGAAGATCACCACGGGTATGGTGAGCCCCGCCGACGTCGCGTGGACTGCGGCACAGGAGCTGGAGACTCACGGCCATGACGACGCGGGCGCGGCCGCACGCCGCGCCGGGCTTGCGTGGCTGACGCGCCGCGATACCGCCACTCGCGCCGACCGCCTGCTTCGGGTTCGCCTGCTCCTCGAGCTGGGAGACATGGAGGCAGCGCGTCAGCACATGGACGCGTTGGGTCCCGTCGAGGATATCGAGGCCCTCGGCCTCGCCGCACTGCTGGCGGCGACAGCCGGTGACACGACGGCCGCCTGTGAGGCACTCGCACAACTGGAGAATCTGCGCAATCCGTACTCGTGCGGCCGGCACCTTTTGCATGCCGCCGGCGTCCGCGTCGCGCTCAACCAGCCGCAGCTCGCCGTCGACACACTGCGTCGCGCGCTGGCTGCCGGGCTGCCGTTCAGCGTCGAGCTTCACGCGCTGCCAATGCTGCGGCCGCTGCGCACGCGCGCGGATTTCGCCACGCTGCATCGCCCCCGCGGGTGAGGCACGACCTCGACCGGCGAAGTCGCGAAAGGGCGCCTCACGCACCAGCGGAAGCGAGCGGAGAAGCAGTACGAGCGTCTCTACATCGTCCTGCACAACCCGAGCCCGCTCGGCCCCGAGTTCAAGGCCTATGCGGTAGGTGATGCAGAGAACCCAGTCTCGATGGACGAGGTCTTCAAGGAACTGGTGGAGTTAGTAGCGGAACGCAACTCGGACTTCTGCTAGGCCGAGGATGGTGTGCCAGCGGAGGAATCCTACCCTCATGTCTACTTCCCGTACCTGCAGAACGCGTCGGACCTTAGGAGTGTGGTGGTCCTGCGCACCGATCGGCGGCTCGAGCGCGTCGCCCCTCAACTGCGCGCCGCCGTGTGGGATCTGGATCCGGACCTCCCCGTTCCTGTCGTCGAGAAGATGCAGGACCGGATCGGCGATACGCTCAGGCTTCGGCGCTTCCGCACGCTGCTGGTGGGCATCTTTGCACTCGCGGCCCTGATCCTGAGCCTGGCCGGGATCTACGCCCTGATGCTCTACCTGGTCACCGGACGGTTCCGGGAGATCGGCATCCGGATGGCCCTGGGGGCGGATACCGGACACGTGCTCTGGACCGTCAGCCGGCAGAGCCTGCTGCTCATCGGGATCGGCACCGTGGTCGGACTGACGATGGCGGGAATCGCTTCGCGCCTGCTCGCCGCACTGCTGTTCGGAATCTCCCAGTTCGACGTCCCGACCTACGTGATCGTCGCCGTCGTCTTCGATACGGCCGCGCTCCTCGGCTGCCTACCGCCGGCCCTCCGGGCGGCGCGCCTCGATCCGATGCTGGTGCTCCGGGAGGAATAGGGGCGGTGCGGACGACGGGCCGCGCGTGACTGTGGCCCGAAGCGACACGGTGTGGACGGTTGTCGCGGGCGATCTGGAGGTACAGCAGATCGTGTGTCTCGTTCTCGAGTTCCGGCATAGGAGTCGCTGACAGTTTCTTGGCGACATTGGGGCCACCGGCGACAGGTTCCCCCGGCCAGTCATGTCTCGTACCCCTCAGACTTCTGCTGCCCCTTGAATCAGGTCGTCAGCCGTCTCCAGTCCATTGAGTGCCTCTTGTTTTGAGACGTGGGGCCTCAGTCTCACCAGGCCCCGACATCGCGAAGAAACTGTGCCAAAGACTGTGCTTCAACCCATCGGTGCCCACCGTAGCCCACCGTTGCTCCAACCCCCAGAACCCGCAATTCTGTTAACGTATCGTTGCTGGCCGTGGCTGGGTCTGGCCTTGCACGCAGGAGGTCGTGGGTTCGAATCCCATCCGCTCCATCCCCGACAAGTACAGGCTCCGCAGTACGTTAAGGCGGGGTCTCTTGTCTTTT
>CP070815.1:1495419-1498151 GCA_020344215.1 Gemmatimonadota bacterium | reverse complement strand
TTATTTTCGTTTATAAATGCGTAATGTGCCATATCTATCTCCTATTATACACAACTGTTGAGGTCTTGTTATATTTAAAATCTTTCATTACTATTCAGCTACTCCAAAAATAGCAGTTCCTGTTCCTCCTGTTATTGATACTACTGTATCTGAACCAACTGTTGTAGATGTTGATGTAATACCAGGGCTAAATGTTAATGTTCCACTAGCAGTAGGATATCTTACAATTACAATACCACTACCTCCTGCACCACCACGCCAAGATGTGTTAATAGAGTTAGTACCTCCACCACCTCCACCACCACCATATTGTGCAGTGCCATTACCACCACCCATATTACTTCTACCTTGACCTCCACCACCAGCACCACCAGATCTAGTTCCAGAGTTAAAATAATCATCACGACCACCACCACCTCCACCACCTCTAGTTACACTAGAACCTGTGATAGTAGATGCAACGCCATCACCACCTTCACCTTGTCCATCAGTATTACCAGCTTCTCCAGCACCACCTCCACCACCACCACCTGTACCAGATGAACCTCCACCACCATTACTACCACCATCATAACCTTGATTAGCTGTTCCTGTGCCAGCTCCACCACCAGAACCTCCATTTTGTGTATTAGCAGCAGTAGGGTAGGAGTGTCCTACACCTCCACCAATAGAAGTTATACTTGCAAATACTGAATTACTACCAGGTGTCATATCAGAGTGTCCAGAATTTCCCCACGAAGAAGCATAAACTGATGCTAATGCACCACCTGCACCAACTGATACATTGTATGTTGTTCCAACTTTAAGTGTTAAACTATCTTCTGAACTTCCACCACCACCAGAAGTTTCATTGTTCCAAGAGCTGCGATAACCTCCAGCACCACCTCCACCACCACTATGAGCACCACCAGCACCTCCACCAGCAAGTACCAAAAAGTCTGCTGTTATTTCTGCTGAACCAGTATCTGTCCAAGCTGTACCATTGTAATATTGGACCTTACTGTCAGTAGTGTTGTATATTAAATCCCCAGCAGCAGAAGTTAAAGCATCTCTTTGAGTAGTTGTATATGACTTTAATCCAAGTGCATTATCTATAGCTACATTGTTTTGGTCATTTGTTGAAATCTTATTTGTTTTTAATTCACTCATTAGCTAAAGCTCACTGTTCCTGTTCCTGCTGTAAATGTTACTACTGTGTCAGAACCATCTGTTGCACTTGATGAAGTCAATCCTGCACCAACTGAAATAGTTGCATCTGCTGTAGCGTATCTTAAAATTACTATACCACTTCCACCTGCACCAGAAGCTGCAGTATTTGAACAACCTCCACCACCAGAACCTGTATTAACAGTACCTGCTGTACCAGTATGGGGAGAACTATTTCCACCACCTGCACCACCACCACCTGTTCCACCAGAAGCACCTGCACCATTATAATTTCCACCACCACCACCACCAGCTCTAGTTACTGCTGAACCTGTGATAGATGAACTTAAACCATTTCCTCCAGCACCTGCACTAGAAGTTGCTGCTCCACCATCAGCAGAAGCACCACCACCTCCACCAGCTGCGTATGGTGTACCAGTTGTTGTTATACCACCACCATTTTTACCTTGTAATGACAAACCATTTCCACCAGTTTGTGAATTTTGTGCACCAGCACCACCTCCAGAACCACCACCTTTACCATCTCTTAAACTTGGACCACCAGCACCACCACCTATTGCAACTGCAAAATCAAATAAACTATTATTTCCTTGATTACCTACTGTAAGAGAACCAGATACTGATGCACCACCAGCACCAACAGTTACTGTATAGTTAGTGTCTTTATAAGTAGTGTATGTAGAAGCAGTTGATGAGTTAGCACCAGAAGTTTCTGATGCGTATGAGTTTAAATATCCACCAGCACCTCCACCTCCAGAGCCAGTTTGAGCAGTACCTCCACCACTACCTCCACCAGCAATAATTAAATATTCTATTGCAAATGAAGAAGCACCAGTTGCTACCCAAGAAGAACCATTGTAATATTCTACTTTTGTAGTAGTTGTATTGTATATAGTATCTCCAGCAGAAGAAGTTAAAGCATCTCTTTGTGTTGTGGTGTATGACTTTAAATTTAAACTATCATCAACAGAAACATTATTACCAGAGTATTTACCTATAGAGTTTGTTTCTAATGTACTCATTATAAATCACTCCAACTGCTTCCATTGTAGAACTGTACTTTACTGTCTGTGGTGTTGTAGATTATGTCACCAGCAGCACTTGTTAAAGCATCTCTCTGTGTTGTTGTATAAGACTTTAAATTCAAAGCACAGTCAATAGCAACATTGTTGCCAGATACTTTTGATATTGTGTTTACTTTTACATTAGCCATTAGATAACGACCATTGTACCAGAGTTTGTCACTGTTCCTGTGATTGTTATTGGACCAGCTAAAACAGCTCCTTCGTTTGCAGCTACTGTATATGTTGCAGCTTGTGTTTGGTGATGTCTAAATATACCACCTGCTGTTGTTAAGGCAATACCACCTTGATTCCAGTCAGCCATATCTGTATTGTCTAACTCGTAGTGTATTCCATTAGCAACACCATCTGATAAAGTAAAGTCACTATCGCCATCTATAAGTGCAGTTGCTGAACCAACAGAACCTGGTTGAAACTCACTAGCAGCATTGTTATAAACTAATACTTGTCCATCTGCTACACCTGTTGTTGATACATTAGATA
>CP070815.1:1492585-1495319 GCA_020344215.1 Gemmatimonadota bacterium | reverse complement strand
CCGCGCAGCGGGGCGACTGCGACGCCGGGCCTTGCTCCTGGTCGGGGCGATGGTCGTGGCCATCCTCCTCGCCGTCGCTGCCGTGTTCGCCTTCCGGCAGGCCAACCAGAACGCCCGGACCGCCCAGGCCGAGGCCCTCAGTCGTGCTACAGCCCAAGCCGAAGCAGATGCCGCCGCCCTGGAGGCCAACCAGCAGCGCGATGCCGCCCAGGCCGAGGCCGATGCGCGGGCGACCCAGCAGGTAATCGCGGAGACCCAGAAGGCGATCGCGGAAACCGAGGCGCAAGCCCGGGCGACCCAGCAGGCCGTCGCCGAGCAAGAGGCCCGCGAGGCGCTGGAGGCCTACAGCCTGTCCCTGGTGGCCAACGCCCGCCAGCTAGAGGAAGACGAGGACATGGAACTGGCCCTGCTGCTGGCCCTGACCGCCAACGGCATCGAGGATCCGCCCGCCGCGGCCCAGCGCGCCTTGGTGGACATCGCCTATGCCCCGGGCACGCGGCGTCAGTTCGTCAGCGATCATCCAAAGTACGGCCTGGATGTGAGCCCCGATGGCCAGAGGGTGCTCGCCGGCTCACGCGACGGCAACGTGTTCCTGTGGGACATAGCCTCTGGCGAGTTGCTGAACCGCCTGGAAGGACATACCGGCTATATCTTGGACGTCGCCTTCAGCCCCGATGGCAGGCAGGCGCTATCGGGATCGGGCGATGAAACGGCCATCCTGTGGGACCTGACCAGCGGCGAGATCCTCCACCGCCTCGAGGGCCACACCGCCTCGGTGCGGGCCGTGGCTTTTGGCCCCGATGGCCGCACCGCGCTGACCGGCGGAAACAGTATCGAGTTTCCTGGTGAGCTCATCCTGTGGGATCTGGAGACGGAGGACGATGAGCAACGCATCCTCCGTCGTTTTGGCGCCAATGAAGAGGCGCACCGTCAAGGCGTGCGCTCTGTGGCCATCAGCCCCGACGGCCGCACGGCCCTCGTGGGCCTGAGTGCAGATCCTGCACACGACCGGCCCCTGGTCCTCTGGGACCTGGAGACCTTTCAGGTGATCCGCTTCTTGGAAGGCCCTACCACCGCCGTCGACGAGGTGGCTATCAGCCCCGACGGCCGCCTTGGTCTGAGCGGCGCCGAGGGCGAGCGGTGGGTCAGCCTCTGGGATCTGCAAACAGGCCAAGAGCTGCAGCGCATGGAAGGGCATGAGGGGTTAGTACAGGGCGTTGCCTTCAGCCCCGACGGCCGGACGGCGCTCTCGAGCGATGGGGACGGCGTGCTGATCCTATGGGATCTGGCCAGCGGCGAACCACTGCGCCGGCTGCGGGGTCATACCGAGGCCTCCTGGGACATCGACTTTGTGGACAACAACAGCGCCATATCGTCCTCCGCGGATGGGACATTACGGCTCTGGGATCTCACCAGCGCCTGGCAGTTGGACCGTTGGGGGCAGGACGGATTGCGACACGGCGCCGCCGTCACCGCCCTGGCCATCAGCCCCGACGGGCGCTTTGCCCTGTCCGGAGCCGGCAGCGACGAGTGGTATGACTTGGTTGCGGCCGACAACTCCCTCATCCTGTGGGACTACCAGACCGGAGAGCCTCTCCGTCGCCTGGAAGGCCACCAGGCCACGGTCAGCGACGTGGTGTTCAGCCCCGATGGCCAGCAGGCGCTCTCCGGTTCGTTCGACGGCACGCTCATCTTCTGGGACCTCGACAGGGGAGAACCGATCCGCCAATTGGAGGGGCATACTGCACGGGTAACCAGCGTGGACATCAGTTCCGACGGAAGCCATGCGCTCTCCAGCGACAATCTGTACACGGTCATCTATTGGGACCTGCTCTCTGGGAACGCCGTGCGACGATTCATTGGGCATCACTACTACTACGTGGACGGTGTCGTCTTTGCTGCCGGCGATCAGCAGGCCATCTCCTACGGCTGGGATGCCAGTTTGATCGTATGGGACGTGGCCAGCGGTCAGCGGCTGCGCCGCCTGACCGGCCTCACCGGACGCGTGGGAGGCCATCTGGAGTCGACTGACATCGTCGGCCTGGCCCTGAGCCCGGACGGCCGGACCGCGCTCTCGGTCGGCGGGGACGACCGAACCCTGTACCTCTGGGATCTGGTCAGCGGGGAGTCGATCCGGCGCTTCGATGGTCACGCCGGGTTCGTGGAAGACGTTGCCATCAGCCCCGATGGCCGGAAGGCCCTCTCTGGCGGCTGGGACGACTATTTGATCCTGTGGGACATGGCCTCCGGCACCCCCCTGCGTCGCCTTCCGGTGAGCGCCTCGTTCGCCGGTTCCGCTTCCGGCAGGTACGGGAAGCGGGTGGCCATCCACCCCGACGGTCGGACCGCCCTCTCGGGCGAACCCGATGGCACCCTCCTGAAGTGGCAACTGGCCGAATCCTCGCCCGCGGATCTGATCGCCTGGATAGGGGACAGCCGCTACCTGCGCGAGCTGACCTGCCTCGAGCGCGAGACCTACCAGATCGCGCCCTTCTGCGACGAGAAGGGAAACCCGACTGCCACCACCGCCGACCTGCTGGCAGCCGCGGCGGCTTCTGCCGAAGCCGTTGCTTCGGCCACTGCTTCGGCTGAAGCCACAGCTTCTGCCGAACCCGAGCCATCACCCACCGTCGCGCCCCTGCCCACTCCAACGCCGCGACCCACCCGCATCGCAAGGCTGGGCGACAATCGCGGTGAGTTGGCCCGCCACGAGTTCGACGTCTGGATCTACCAG
>CP070815.1:1489729-1492485 GCA_020344215.1 Gemmatimonadota bacterium | reverse complement strand
AGCATCTCGAACAGGTGCTTGCCCCTGGCCTCCTTCTCCAGTTGCGCGGGCGTGCAGCGGTACAGCATCCGCAACTGGTAGCGCAGGTACTCCATCGGCGGCTCACCGGTACGAGTGCCCAGGTACACGGCGAGCCGCGTCTCTAGTTTTTTCCTGCCGCGTCCTCCGGGTTGGCCGCCTCCCTGGTGGCCTCTAGGATGGCGTCGCCCATCTGCCGCATGTCGGTGACTTTGTAGCCCTTGCCGCGCACGCCGCCCATGACGATGCGGTCCAGCACGTCCAGGTACTCGCGCATGGTCGCGCCTTCCTTCGACATGTCCAGGATTTCCAGGTCGTCCAACTCCAGGAGGTCTAAATCAACCTCGAATCTCAGTTCTTCGGTCACGTCCTGCGCCTTTCTAGCTGGCGATGATGGCCGTGCTGACAGAACCCACTTTGAGCGTGAAGCCGCCCATGATGGGGCCGCCCGCCGAGGCGTCCATCGGCGGGTAGGTAAAGTTCACCAGGATGCCCTCACCGGTGGTAATCCGCTCGTGCCCCGCCTCGCCGCCCCTGGGCGACCAGCGGGCGCAGAAGTCCCCGCCGCAGCCGGTGGTCTCGAAATGCTCCCGCACCAATTCGTAGGCGTCGTCGTCGTCCTCGGTGTAGACGATGGCGAACACCAGCTCCATCGGCTCCTTTTTGCCGCCCGCGACCAGGGCCGTGTCGCCCGTCAGGGTGTATGCCTCGCCGCTCATCCGCGTCTGCTCGGTGCCGCTCACGCTCTGCGCCTCGCCCGAAATGTCGGTCCAGGTGGAGCAACTGTCGGTTGAGATTTCCAGCTTGCCGCAGGCCATCGGTACTTGTGTCGTCGCTTGTCCCATTTGTTCACCTCCAACTGAAGCTTGTCATTCCTTGTCCTTTCAGTTCTTTTTCTTCGGCTCGTCCACCACGAGCCAGCCCCGCAGCTCGTCGCGCATCTTGTTGATGCTGCGCGTCGTCTTGTGGTTGAGTATCTCCTTCAGCAATCCATCATCGGCCTCCAAGAAATCCACGGCGGTGACGACGCCCGCGTCCGCCAGCTTCTCGGCCCGCGTCGTCCAGCCGGGCAGCTCCGAGAGCGGCGGGGGCTTCACCTCCGCCAAGGCCCTGGCCTTGACCAGCGCGGCCAGCGCCGCCTTGAACCGCTTCCCGTCCACGATGTCGCCCGGTTCGTGCCCCGTGGAAAGCGGCCTTAATACCCGGTACAGACTCATCGCGTGGTTCCTGCCCGGATGATGATGCTGAACCTGGCCCCGGTGTACTTCACGCCTCCGTACTCGAAGGTCACTTGATCCCAACTCCAATTAAACGACGTAATGTAATCCGCGCCGTAGAGGTCATACGTCCGGGTATCTAGAATGTCTTCGATCTCATTGATGGTAGAGAGCAGCTTGCCCATCGCCTCCCCGACGTGGGAACGCTGGGCGACGTACAGGTCGGAATAGATCAAGTACTCCTTGACGCTGTGCTTGCCGGAAAGCGTGAGCCTGTCGGTATCCGATTCAAAACTGGTGCCTCGGTTCCCGGCCATCCAGGTCTGGATCAACGGCCAGTCGTGGATGCCCTCGGTGATCTCGTCCTCGGCCTGGCTCTCGTCGCGCTCTAGAGAAGCCGCCGTTGCCACGTCGTCATGGACGGCGTTGACCAAGTCGTCCAGGGTGTAAGTTGCCATATCACTTCCTCACGATGCTGCTGACCACCCGCCCCAGCAGCTTGAAAATCTTCTCCGCGTTGTCCTCCAGGGCGCGTTGCAGGTAGCGTTTGCCGGGCACTTTCGCCCCGCTCGGCGTCGTCCAGCCCAGCTCCTGGTACGGGGCGTAGGTGACGTTTGAGCCCACTATACCCTGCACCGTCGGTCCGTGTGGGCGCACCTCCGGCGTGATGCTGGCCCGCAGCCGTCCCGTGTCCACTGGGGCGTTGACCTTGGCGTCGCGGGTCACGATGAGGGTGGCGTCCCTCATGCCACGCAGGAACGGCCCGCCGCGCAGATCCGCCGCCACCTGCTCGGCTTTGGCCTGCGCTTCCTCCAGGCCCCGGACTTCCACTTTTACGTCGGTCACTTAACGTCTGCCCATCGGTGGACGAACATATCTTCCATCTATTAGCAGCCGCCGGATGTCGGGGTCGAGCGCCTGCCGGTAAAGCAGCGTCCCCAGTTCCCCGCTGGCCAGCGTGTCGGCCATGCTGCTCTGGAGTCGCTTGAACCACCTCGCGCTTTGCATCAGCGCCGCTTCCTTGACGTCGTAGGGCACCGAGGAAGCGTAGCCCCATTTGGCTTTCACCCGCACCGTCGGCGTCCCTCTTGTCACCGTGCTCGTCGGGCGGAACCCTCCCCTCCCCGTATAGGAGCCGCTCGTGAAATAGGAATAGGTGCCGTCGGGGTCTATCATGATCCCGGTGTACGGCAAGCTGTTGAAGTCGGGGGACTCAGGGTCTCCCGTGAAGGCGATCCAGTCGCCGGTGCTCTTGACCGTCGTGCCCGACGCGAAGGTCACGCCCGACGTCCCGTCGGTCAACTCGTAGCTGTACGTCCCGTCGTCGTTGTCGGCGGTCACCGTCAGCCAGACGTCGTTCGTGCTGTCGTCCAGTTCGAGCACGTCGTTAACATCGTATATCCCGCTGGTGCCCACGCTTAACGACCCGGTGGATGCCACTGTCAGGGCCGCGTCCAACGAGTAGGCGTCCGGCGTCGTCCAGTCCACGTACCGCACGTCGCTGGGCGAATCCTTGACGCC
>CP070815.1:1486872-1489629 GCA_020344215.1 Gemmatimonadota bacterium | reverse complement strand
AGAGGTGAGCGATGCCGACGTACAGACGGGTCATAAGCACCTTCCGGTCGCTTTTCCGTAAGGTGGAGCTGGATCGGGAGCTGGATGAGGAGCTCGCGGCTTACCTCGACTTGCTGACGGAGGAGAAGATCCGGGCAGGAATGGGACCCGAGCAGGCGCGTCGGGCAGCGCGGCTCGAGCTGGGCGGGGTCGAGCAGGTGAAGGAGAAGGTGCGGGAGAAGAGGCTCGGGGCGACGATCGACACGCTGCTCCAGGATGTCCGCTACGCATTCCGCAGCCTGAGGAAGAACAGGAGCTTCAGCGTCGTATCCGTTCTGATTCTCGCGATCGGCATCGGCGCCAACACGGCACTCTTCAGCAACATCCAGACGGTCCTGCTGCGCCCGATCCCGTTCGCCGAGCCCGACCGGCTGGTGGCGGGTCGGAAGACGATTAACGGCCGCCTGGAGGGCACCGTCTCTCGCATCGACTACTTCGATTACCGGGAGTTCGGCCAGTCGTTCGAAGAGCTGGCCGCGCTGGCCAATTTCACGCAGGAGTTCACGGTGACGGGTGGCGGCCGGCCCGAGTTGGTCGAGGCCGCCTACGTCACCTGGAACCTGTTTCCCACGCTCGGGGTGAACCCGGTCTCCGGACGGCTGTTCCTGCCGGAGGAAGAGGAACAGGACGGACTGCAGATCGTGCTGATCAGCTACGGTCTCTGGCAGAGGCGATTCGGCGGAAGCCCGGATGCAATCGGCAAATCCATCATCATAGAGAATGTGCCGCTTACCGTTGTTGGGGTCATGCCGCGGGGGTTCCGCTTCCTGTTCGATGCCGACATCTGGTTCCTGGTCGACCGTTACGGGCCGTTTGACGGCGAACGCGACGATCATAGCCATCTGGTCATCGGGCGACTGAAGCCCGGGGTGACGATAGAAGCGGCGCAGGGCGAGGTCGATGCGATCTCCAGCAATCTGGCGCGGCAGTATCCCGACACCAATGCGGGGAAGGGGCTGCTATTGATAGAGCTGCATAGCCACATGGTGCGCGATGTCCGCTTGAGCCTACTGCTGCTCATGGCGACGACCGCACTCGTGCTGTTGATCGCCTGCGGCAACGTGGCCGGCCTCCTGCTGGCGCGTGGCGAGCGACGCCAATCGGAGATGGCGATGCGCTCGGCGTTGGGTGCCTCGACGCGCCGCCTGGTGCGCCAGCTGCTAACGGAAAGCGTGATCCTCACGGTCGTGGCAGGTCTCTTGGGAATCGTCTTCGCGTATCTGCTTCAAGACATGCTGTTGCGGTTGCTCTCGATCGAGGAGCTGGGGATCGGCCGGCCGATGGTCGACGCCGGGGCCCTGGTCTTCGCCCTAGTGCTGGCGGTCGTGACCGGGCTGCTCGTCGGTGTGATCCCGGCGCTACGGGGCGCCGCCACACAGCCGGCGCAGCAATTGGGGTCGGGGACGCGCGCGTCCTCCAGCCTGCGCAGCACGCGGCTACGCAGCGGCCTGGTCGTCTTGCAGGTTGCCCTCTCCGTCGCTCTGCTGGTCGGCTCGGGGCTGCTGCTCCGCAGCTTCGCACAGCTTGCCAGGGTGGAGCTTGGCTTCGAGTCCGACAATCTCCTGACTGGCCGGCTCAAGATCCCGGCGGCCGCTTACCCGACCCTGGAAGAGCGCGCTCAGTTCTTCACATCGCTGCTCGACGAGATCGAAGCGCTGCCCGGTGTCGGATCGGCGGCCCTGGTCTCCAGGCTGCCGATACTCAGCCCCTACCAGGACTGGGGGGTCTGGCCGGCCGAGCAGCCGGATCCGATGCTCCAGGACTCGTTCTCGGCTTTGGTGCGCTGGGTGTCTCCCGGCTACTTCAGGACGATCGGCATCCCGCTTCTGCGCGGCCGAGATATCTCGAGCTCCGACCTCCCCGGCGACCCCTTCGTGGCCGTGCTGAGCGAGAGCACGGCGCGGACCGTGTTCGGCGATGCGGACCCCATCGACCGGCTGGTCCATATCGGCTGGAAGGAGCGCGAGTTCCGAGTGGTCGGCGTCGTGGCCGACGCCCGCTTGAACGCGTTGCGCGGCGCGCCCGACGCGGCGGCGTACATGTCGGCTGCCCAACTCGGCGCTACGCGCCTGCAGGTCGCGGTTCGCACGGCCGGCGAGCCGACGCTGCTCGTGGGAGCGGTTGAGTCGCTGCTGCGGCAGAAGGACCCCGACGTCGTCTTCGCCAGGCCGGCCAGCATGGAATGGGCACTCGACGATCAACTGGCTGACTTCAGAACCGTCATCGTCTCGCTGACTCTCTTCGCCGGCGTCGCCCTGCTGCTCACGGCGATTGGGCTCTACGGTTTGCTGGCGTATCACGTCAGCCAGCGCGGCAACGAGTTCGGCATCCGACTGGCCATGGGGGCATCGAATGCCGACCTGCTGGGCATGGTCCTAAAGATGGGTTTGGTCCTTGTCGGGGTCGGCCTGCTGGTGGGCCTGGCATTCGCCTACCCGGGCGCGCTACTGGTCCGGCAGATGCTGTTCGAGACGCCGCCGCTCGATCCGGCCACCTATGTGGGTGCAATCGGCTTCCTTGGCCTGATGGCGGCGCTGGCCTGCCTACTTCCGGCCTGGCGGGTCACGCGGGTTAATCTGGTCGAGGTGCTGCGGAGTGAGTGAAACGGCAGAACCGAGTAGAGGTGAGCGATGCCGACGTACAGACGGGTCATAAGCACCTTCCGGTCGCTTTTCCGTAAGGTGGAGCTGGATCGGGAGCTGGATGAGGAGCTCGCGG
>CP070815.1:1483974-1486772 GCA_020344215.1 Gemmatimonadota bacterium | reverse complement strand
GCTTGACCCGCAGCAGCGTCTGCTTGTCCACCTGTCCCGCCAGGTCGATGCGGAAGCCGTCCACTCCCAACTTTTCCACCCAGTGCCTGAGCTGGTC
The DNA here is from genome assembly GCA_020344215.1 of Gemmatimonadota bacterium. Lineage (GTDB taxonomy): Bacteria > Gemmatimonadota > Gemmatimonadetes > Palauibacterales > KS3-K002. The sequence continues at coordinate 1,486,675 of CP070815.1, read as the reverse complement.
GATGATCCAGCGCTGCACCATGGGCCGCTCCTCCGACTTCACCTCGTTCCCGAACGGGCCAATGTGCTCGAGGTCCTCGTCGGTCCGGTAGTAGTAGGGCAGATCGAGGACGTTGAAGTTCAGGAGCAGGTGCCGGCCGTCCATGTTCTCGCCGGTGTGGTTCGGCACGACATCGATGATGACGGCGATGCCCCGCTCGTGGAAGGCACAGACGAGCGCCTTGAACTGCTCCCGTTCCGCCCCCGCCCCCGGCTCCGCGTCCCGCGAACGGAAGCGGCTCTCCACGGCGAACGCGTGGGTCGTGCGGTAGCCCCACTGGTAATTCTCACGATCGATCCCCATCGCCTGGGCGAAGGGGTCGTCGGCGAAGGCAGCTTGCCAATCGGCGTCCGGGTAGTGGAGGTACTCCTGCACCGGCATGAGGTGGACCACGTTGACACCGAGGTCCACGAGGTAGTCGAAGCCGACGGGCTCGCCGTGCGCGTTCACCAAGCCCGTCCGGGCCATGGCGGGCAGTGTGCCGATCTCCGCATCCGCCACAGGAAGCAGGTCGGTGAAGTCCTGGACGTGCACCTCGTAGGCCACCACGTCTTCCATGGGCGGCCGACCGCCCGCCAACGGTGGAGGCGGCGGACCGTCCCGCCAGACCCGCGACTTACCCAGCGCGTCGTCGTTGACCAGGGCGTAGGGATCCGAGACGTGGACCGGGTGAGTCTCGTAGAACCAGTTCCCGGGATCGGCCGGGCCGTGAACCGTGAAGTCGTACCAAGTGCCGTGGAGATCGCCCACCTCGGTGGTCTCCCAGACCCCGTCCTCGTCCTTCGCCATCTCGACGACGCGCAGGGCTTCGTCGGGCGCGTCGTCCTTGTCCCTATACAGAAAGAGCCGCACAGCGTGTGCCCGAGGGGAGAAGATGCGGACTGCCGTTTCGCCACCGTCGTCAGAGACCACGGCGCCCAGCGGCTTGGACGAGTAGAGTTTGCGGAAGAGCGGATCGCGTCGGACCAGCGCCCGGAGGCCGAGCCGGGGGATCTCTAAGTAATGGACCCGCATGGGATCCAGCGCGACTTCCGGGACCACGAGTGACTCGGACGCGGTGTTGGGCAGCACCTCCGCGATGGGAATCTCCCGGCCCTGGCCGTCGGTCAGGCGATAGGCCGACGGATCTGAGGGCCGCTCGCCGCCGCTGAGCGTGAATCGGATTGCGGTGGGGCCGTGGATCTCGGCCCGCAGACGTATCTCCAACTCTTCCTCCTGCGCACTCGCGGCGTGGGCCACCAGAGGGCCGACGACGAGCAGGGCCGCGCCACGGGACATTCGACGCATAATCCGCGCCTTACCGCCGCTCGCTCAGCAGAACCAGACCGGACTCCGTCACCAGCGAGATCTCCCCGTTCGCAACCGTGCCCGTCTCACCCGAGTAGGCGTCCGTAAGCTCTGCCCCGTTGGGAAAGGCGCCGAAGACGGGGATGGTCTTGGAGCCCTCTCCCTGGTCCATCGCGACGAGCACGCGATCGAAGAGCCCGTCCGTCTCGAGAGTGCGGCTAAAGATATACGGCTCCGCCTGGAGCCGGCGATGCAAGCCGGCCCCCACGGCCGGGTGGGCCCGGCGGAATTGGCCCAGCTTCTGCCAGTGTTCCAGGATCTCGGCCGTGGCGCCGCCGCGCTCTAAGTCCTCCCAGTTCATGACGGAGCGAAGGTTGGCGTCGCCCTCGGCGCCCTCGGCACTGAGGGGCCGGGCCAGCTCGTCCCCGTAGTAGATCTGGGCGCCCCCTGGGGCGAGGAGGAGGCGGGTTCCCGCGCCGAAGGGATCCTCTCGGTCCGGGTCGTAAGGCGACCCGTCGTCGTGGGAGCTGACGTAGTTGAGGATCGCGACCCCTCGGAGTTCCCCTGCACGGAGCGCTGCGGAGTACCGCGTGAACAGATCGTCCAGAGACCCGGCGGCCTCCCGCTTGAAGCCGAAGTTGATGAGGCCGTCGTAGCCGTAGTCGAAGAAGTCAACGGTCCGGTCCCCGAAGTCGAAGTCCCGCCCATGGTTCAGCTCGTAGCCATAGACCTCGCCCATCATATAGAACGGCAGGTCGTCCAAAACCTGGTCCGGATGGGCCTCCTTCCAGTCCGCGAACGCCTGCTCGGCTTCCTGCTTCAGCTCGGCGCTGATCGTCTCCTCGAAGTGCTTGGCGGTGTCCACCCGGTAGCCGTCGAACCCGAGCTCGCGCACCCAGTCGGTGAGCCACTTCATGATGTAGTAGCGAGGCACTCGTGGGTAACCGGTACGCTGGAAGAAGGCGTCGAGCTCGGCCAGCTCCCGGTCCAGGCGGCCCTCCTGCTCCCACTTCTCGATCAGCGGCCGAGGGAGCTCCACGGGATCGTCCCGGTCGGTGAGGATATCCGGAAGGTTGTCCACCAGCGTGCAGCTCACCGTGGTGGCGTAGTCCCGGTAGGCGCACCGGGGACTAGTGCGGACCCAATCGTCGGGCCACTGGGGATCGAGGGGCGTTACCGGCCCGGTGTGGTTGATCACAGCGTCCATCAGGACGCGGATGCCGCGCCGGTGGGCCGCGTCGACCAGCGCACGCAGATCTTCTTCAGTCCCCAGCGCCGGGTCAACGGCGGTCCAGTCCCGAGTCCAGTAGCCGTGGAATCCGTAGGTCTTCCCGGTCCCCTCGTCGACGCTCCCGTGGATCTGCTCCAGGAAGGG
>CP070815.1:1481046-1483874 GCA_020344215.1 Gemmatimonadota bacterium | reverse complement strand
CGACCTTCATGCCGACGTCGCGGTGGCTTCGCAAAACCGCGAGAGCCTGGACCACCTGTTTGCATACTTCGCCTGCTCCGATCTCAGTTTGACATTCGCGCCGAGCGACCTTTTTGCACTGCGCCAGCGAGACGCCGCTCAGCATCGGCGTCAAGCACGAACCACAGCGGACGCCCGCGACCACCGCCTGCGGCCGGCGTGAGGCGTCCCGACTCGATCCAGGTCCGTACCATGCGCCGAGAGACGCCGAAGTGCTCGGCGACCCCTCGGACCGAGAGCAGTCCGTCGCTCCGCTTCGCGGGCCAACCCCCTTGCCGCGGAGGCGCGTTCTGTGACCGGATCCTGCGTCGCTTGCGGACGCCGGTCACCATCTGCGTGGTCCACTCGCGGCCCTTTCCAGAGACGATCCCCAGACGGTTCAAGTCCTCGGCGATGTCGCAGTCGCGCCAGCCTTCGCCAACTCGCGTGCGGATGTGCTCGACCGCAGCTTCGGACGCCTGCGTACCAGGTCTGTGGCGTGGTCGTTCCACCGCGACCTCGGTCACCGCGCCTGTGTGCCACAGGATCTGAATTCGCGTCATGCGGCGTGGAACATCGACCGGGGCCAATGCCACCTCCTGCACCAGCAGGCGCAGGAGGTTCTTGCGCTGGACGTTGGTCGTCGTCGCTGCCTTCCACACGCGGGGCAGGTTGCGGGCCAGCGACAAGACCTCGGCCCGGTCGGCGTCGGAGAGCTCCACCTGCTGAGTCCGCTGCGCGCTGCGGTACGCTTCCTCCAGCTCTTCCAGCTCACGGAGCTTGGCTTCCCAGTCGCCCTCGAGCGTTCGAGCGACCACGCGGTTGTCGGGATCGACGGCCTTGTACCGTCGCTCTGCGAGCTGTGCTTCGTAGCGCGCTCGTTCCAGACGCGACTTCCACAGCTGCTCCAGCTCGCCGGCCTGCCGCTCGACCTCACGCGTGACCGCAAGGCTCAGCTCCACCTCGGGTGGCTGCGCGGCTTGCAGAAAATAGTGAGCGACCGTCGAATCGATCGCTCCGGCGGAGACCGACCAGCACGCCTTGGTGGAGACCCCGCCATCGACGAGAGCCTTGCACACGTAGCGGGCCGCCTGCTTTCCTCCCTGCTGCACCGTCATGCGGTGACCACACCGACCGCACAGCACGAGGCCTTGCAGCAGCGCTTCACCCTCTCGCGCCGCACCGTGCCGATCCGCTGCGCGTCGTCGATTGCAGTTGCCCTCGAGCTTGTCCTGGTTCGCCACGAACTCCTCCCAGCTGATGTAGGCAGCGTGGCGATCCGCAATGTGCACCTTCCACGCCTCGATGGGAAGGCGGGTAACCTGGCCTCGCCGCAGCTCGCCATCCACCAGCGCCGTGCGGTACTCGCGCCGGCCGTACACATACGCCCCAGCGTAGAAGGGGTTGTGCAGGATACAGAGAACCGTACTCCGAAGCGGTCGCTTGCGAACGACGTCACCGTTTGAGTCGCGCGTCGCCAGCACAAGGCCGTGCTCGACGAAGTACGCCGCAACCCGTCCGGCGCTTCCGTCAATTCGAAATCGTTCGAAGATCAGCCGCACGGTTCGCCGAACCTCCTCGTCGGGATCCAGCTGCAGCCGTTGCGCCGCTCGATCCCAGACGTAGCCCGTGGGCGCGTTGAGCCGAAGCTCTCCTCGCCGCGCCTTGCTCCGTTGCGCGCCCTGGAGGCGAAGACGCATCCAGTACTTCTCCGCCTCCGACATCTGGCCCTTCAGCCCCAACAGCAGTCGGTCGTTCGGGTCGTTCGGTGCGAACACGGCCTGCTCGTCCGCGATGACCACGTCCGTCCAGCCACACAGGTCCAGCAGGTGATGCCAGTCTGCGGACGAGCGCGCGAGCCTCGATACTTCAAGTGCGAAGATCGCCCCGACACGACCTTGCGACACCTGCTGCGCCAGGCGCTGGAACCCCTCGCGCCACTGTGCGCTGGCACCGCTCTGTCCGAGATCCTCGTCCACCACTTCGACGGCATGCGAAGGCCATCCGAGCTGCTCGGCGCGGTGGCTCAACGCGTACTGGCGCTGTGTCGATTCACGATGCTCGTGAACCTGCTTCATCGTCGACTGCCTCAGGTACACCACGGCTCGGCGGGCGAGATGCGTGCGCTGGATCTTGGCGTGGCTCACGGACACGAGCTCCTTCCTCGTCGTCGTCGACTTGTGCGGCGCGCATCGCCTGACGGACGAGCGTCGCCCACAGACTGACTAGCGTCGTCCGTCGCTGCGGCGCGATGGCCGTCCAGTTCGGCGCGGCCCCTGGCTGGCCCGGGAAGGTCGGCGTTGCTGACACTGAATATCCGTTCAGTTGTCGAATCTCCCTTACCCCGGTCGGCCAGGCCAAGAAACTCGCCACTGTCGAGGAGCACGCGAACCGCGCGCGCGAGGCGCAGCAGCTCGCGTGCAGTCGATCGAGCCGATTCCGATACGGGCACCGGCTGCCCCCGGTCCGTCCAGCGCAGAGGGAGCCGCAGCGAGCCGCCCGAAGGGTGCTCCACCTCGATGAACAGCTCCCTCTCTGGCCGCCCCCACGAGCGCAGAACCCGCAGCGACGCACCTCGCAGCGGATGGATCGGCAGCGTCACCGTCACCTGCTCGCAATCCCCGGTCGCCGCTACCGAAGTACGCCCCGAGCTTCGAGGCGCTGGTGCGCTACGCGCTGCGTCCTCCCATCGCTCAGGAGCGGCTAAAGCTGTTGGCTGACGACCTCGTCCGCATCGAGCTGCGCCGCCCTTTCGGCGATGGCACCGTCGCGGTCGACCTCGATCCGCTCTCGCTGCTCTGCCGACTGGC
>CP070815.1:1478115-1480946 GCA_020344215.1 Gemmatimonadota bacterium | reverse complement strand
CTGACGACACAACGCTTCATCAACTTTTCGCTCGGGCTCCTCGTTCGCCGCAACGGCCGGCACGCCTGGTTCACGCACAACGGCGGCAACGAGGGCTACCGCTGCCTCATGTACGCGTACCTGACGGCCGGCGAGGGTGCGGTGGTGATGACGAACGCCGACGCCGGGCTCGCCCTGGCGAGCGAGATCATCAACAGCGTCGCGCTGGAGTACGGCTGGCCCGCCTTCATCCCCGAGGAGTTCTGGTAGCGGGCTGTCGCGGCCTCAAGGGCCCGTTGACGATCCGCTACGGCCCCGCCGCGCGCGCGTCGTGCGGGGCCGGCCTCGCACCTGGCGGTTGACGATCGGTTGAGACCATCCGCCTAAATCCATCCCGGGGGCGGTTGCCGAAGTGGCGGCGGGCGCAGAGTGAGCCCGCTGCGGTCCATTGCGGCGACCGGCCCGGTGTAATTTCATTGTAATTACGATGAGGAGCCGTCTGGTACGTATCGGCAACTCGCGTGGGATCCGCATCCCCAAGCCGATCTTGGAAGCGGCGGGGCTGAGCAGCGAAGTCGAGCTGGAGGTGGAGGACGGCAGATTGATAGTCAGCTCCGCCGAACGGCCCCGGGAGGGTTGGGAAGCCAGCTTCGCGGCGATGGCGGAGCAGGAAGATGACCGGCTTCTGGACGCGGAGGTGCCTCCGACGAGGTGGGACGAGGATGAGTGGGAGTGGTAGCACGTCGCTTTGACGTCTTCCTGGTCAACCTGGATCCTACGGTCGGACGCGAGATCAAGAAGACGCGGCCGTGCGTTGTCATTTCGCCGGACGAGATGAACAGGCACATCCGCACGGTGATCGTCGCGCCGCTGACGACGCGTGGGCGATCTTATCCGACGCGCGTGCGGTGCCGTTTCAAGGGTAAGGATCGGCAGGTAGTGCTGGACCAGATCCGTACGGTCGACTCGCTGCGCCTGATCCGCAAGCTTGGCACACTACCGAAGCGTGCCCGGGAATCGGTCCTCGACGTGCTTGCCGAGCTCTTCGCGCCGTGACGATGCCAGCGTCCGCACCTCGCGTGCAGTCGAACGGGGAAAGCCCGCCTAAGCTCATTGTCCGAGTGCGTCGGGCGCTTCGCGTCCGGCATCGAAGCCGGCGAACCGAAGAAGCTTACGTGGGCTGGATCCGCCGCTTCGTGCGCTTCCACGCCATGCGGCATCCGGCGGAGATGGGCGAGACGGAGATCGAGCAATACCTCACGCATTTGGCGGAGGTGGGGAAGGTGAGCGCCTCGACGCAGAGCCAGGCGGCGAGCGCTCTGATCTTCTTATATAAGGTGGTGCTTGGCCTGAAGCTGGGATGGGTTGACGGTGTCGTGCGCGCGAGGGTGCCGCGGCGGCTTCCGGTGGTGCTGACGCGCTCAGAGGTGAGGGCGGTAGTCCAGCACCTGCACGATTCGAAGTTGTTGGTGGCCATGCTGCTCTACGGGTCGGGCCTGCGCTTGCTGGAGTCCCTGAACCTGAGAGTCGAGGATCTGGACTTCGAGCGGGGCGAGATCCGCGTTCGCAGGGGCAAGGGGGCGAAGGATCGCGTCACGGTGCTCCCCGCAGCGGCAAAGGATGTGCTCTATGCGCACTTGGCGGAGGTGCGCGAGCGACACGAACGAGATCTGGCCAACGGTGCGGGCTACGTCGAACTGCCGGACGCGCTGGAGCGAAAATACCCGCAGGCGAACCGCGAGTGGGAGTGGCAGTTCGTGTTCCCGGCCGCGTGACTGTGGACCGACCCCGAGACCGGGCGGCGCTATCGCAGGCACCTACACGAAACCGCTGTGCGGCGGGCGGTGAAAGCCGCGGTGCGCCGTGCGGGCATCACCAAGCGCGCGACCTGCCACACCTTCCGGCACTCCTTCCCCACGCACCTATTAGAAGACGGCTACGACATACGGACAGTTCAAGAGCTTCTCGGCCATCGGGATGTGCGGGTGACGATGATCTACACTCACGTACTCAACCGTGGCGGCCTGGGCGTTCGCAGTCCGGCCGACGCGCTCTGATTCCGACCCGGGCCCGCCGTTCAATGCAGCACCCTGCATAAAGCGTAACGCTTCTTAGGCTGCGTACTTCGCAGTCTTGCGCCGGCCGGAAGTGCTGGCAACAAGCGGCGTCGGGGAAGTATTTTGTTGAGTGATGATCTGCTCACTCCAATAACAATTCCGGTTAATAGACTGCGAGCATGGTGGCCCCGTTGGCGGGGGCTCGCAGGTGAAGAAGTAGTTAGGTGGCGCCGAGCTATTCGAATACCCGAGGGGTGACTGTGCCTATGATTTGGAGTGAACAGTTCGATCAGTTAGATGCCGGAATAGCAGGATGGATGGCTCGGTACGGAGTGACGGCTCTGCGTCTAGCGCTCGGCATTGTGTTCCTTTGGTTTGGTGTGATTAAGTTTGTGCCGGGTTGGAGCCCGGCCGCGGATCTCGCGATCCGGACAATCGAACAGCTTACACTCGGTATCGTGCCGGCAAGTGTGAGCCTCTTAGTGCTGGCAGCCTGGGAATCGCTAATCGGCATCGGCTTGCTGTCGGGAAGGCTCTTGCGCGTTACTCTGCTGCTGCTTTTCTTGCAGATGCCGGGCACGATGCTTCCGTTGCTATTCTTCCCAAGCGAGACGTTTGTTCACTTTCCATATTCGCCGACGCTTGAGGGACAATACATAATAAAGAATCTCGTTCTGGTGAGCGCTGCTCTCGTGATTGGAGCAACAGTGCGCGGCGGGCATCTTCTGGCTGTTCCTCGGGCTGTTGATGAGGCAGGCGCCACCTAACAAGCGTTTGCAGCGGGCGCCCCCGCAT
>CP070815.1:1475167-1478015 GCA_020344215.1 Gemmatimonadota bacterium | reverse complement strand
ACGCGGATCGCCTTCGAGAGCATCCGCGACGGCAACTTTGAGATCTACGTGATGGGCGCCGACGGCTCGAACCCGGTGAACCTGACCGACAACCCGGCGTCTGATCAGGGTCCCGCCTGGTCGCCCGACGGCACGCGGATCGCCTTCGCGAGGTACCGCGACGGCAACTATGAGATCTACGTGATGGACGCCGACGGCTCGAACCCGGTGACCCTGACCGACCACCCGGCGCATGATGCGCAGCCCGCCTGGTCGCCCGACGGCACGCGGATCGCCTTCACGAGCGAGCGCGACGGCAACGATGAGATCTACGTGATGGGCGCCGACGGCTCGAACCCGGTGAGACTGACCGACAACCCGGCGCATGATGTGCAGCCCGCCTGGTCGCCCGACGGCACGCGGATCGCCTTCATGAGCACCCGCGACGGCAACGCTGAGATCTACGTGATGGACGCCGACGGCTCGAACCCGGTGAACGTGGCCAACCACCCGGCGGGTGATGCGTATCCCGCCTGGTCGCCCGACGGCACGCGGATCGCCTTCGCGAGCTACCGCGACGGCAACGATGAGATCTACGTGATGGACGCCGACGGCTCGAACCCGGCGAGACTGACCAACAACCCGGCGCATGATTTGAAGCCCGCCTGGTCGCCCGGGAGCCAGCAACGCTGACGGGCGGGTTGTTTTCAAGGGAGCCCCGAGCGTCCGGACGGCGTTCGGGGCTTCTTTTCTTGCACCGGCGTCGACCCCCTCCGCGACCATCCGCGCTTCCTGGCGCTGATGGCGGACCACGAGTAGGGAAGGGCGGGGCCGTAGAGGGTGGATCGCTGGAACGCCGCACCGCCCAGGTGGTCCGCTGGATGTTCCCGTACCCCGACGGGCGGCCCATCGGATTCCCTCACAACGCCTTCAGGAACGGTGCGAAGGCCGCAGGCCGGCCCGATCTACACGTGCACGACCTCCGACGGTTTGCTGCGAGCCGCATGGCCGAGCTCGGCGTACCCGAGACCGACGCCATGGAGTTGCTAGGCATGAAGACTCGGAGCATCTTCACCCGATACGACATCTCGAACGGCGCTCGGAAGGTCAGGGCCGTCGAACGGTTGGCTGGGGCGCTGGACGCCGAGCCCAAGAGGCGGGAGGTTGCCGGGTTACGGGCAAGACACCGGTAAGGCAGGGCAGGGAAGAGAATGGCGGGTTCCCGTAACTTGTTGCTGCACAGTCATGGGGGCGGATCGGGCCTGGTGGCTCGACTGGTCTTCAAAACCAGCTAGGCGGCCCAAAAACCGCTTGGTGAGTTCGATTCTCACACGCCCCCGCCACCTATTTGACCCGTATTTGACCTGCAACCGCCGACTCCGGCTCCGGTAGGCCCGGCAGTTTGCGCGCCGCTTCCAGCTTCCGCTTCGCGTTCGTGATGTTGTACCTCGAATACACCGAGTCGGTCTTGATGCCGGCCATCGCCTTGTACACGTCGCGTGGGATGCCCAGCGCGTCGGCCTGCCGTACCGCCGAACGCCTCAAGTCGTGGACCGTGAGTCCGGGCTTGCCCGCCGCCTTGCAGGCCGCCCGCCAGTAGTCGTCGGGGAACTTGATGGGCTTGCCGTCCGGGTAGCAGAACATCCACGGGATGACCTTACCCGTGCGATGCTCGACGCGGCGTACATACGCCTCTTGCTCATCGAGCACACTCTTGAGCGCGCCCTCGTCGGGAAAGGCGACCGGTTCCTTGTTCTTGGTCTGCTCGCCCTCCAGGTAGACCAGCCCGTTGCGCCTGGCCGAGCGGGGCAGGGTGAGCACCGACCGCTTGCGCCAGCCGGTTAGGAAACAGACCTGCGGCCAGCGCTTGTGTTGTTCGGGTAGCTTCTCGATGATGGCGGCCAACTCCGCAGGCTCGCAGAACCCCTGGCGCGGTGTCGCCTCCTCTAGCATCTCGATGAACGGGACGCGGCTCAACTTGCCATCCCTGTGCGCTATGTTGAGCGCGGTCTTGAGTTTAGTAAGCTCGCGGTTCACGGTCCCGTACGCGGCCCCCTCATCGTTCCGGTCGCTCGCGTACCGCTTCGCACGCGCCGTGGTTATCTGCGTGGCGCGCAGGCTGCCCAGGTGGCGAGCGAGATGCTGTAGTCGATACTCCAACGTCGTCGTGCTGCGTCGGCCCTTCACCCGATACGAGTCCTTGATGCCTTGCTCCAGGTCGTCCCAACCGAGTCGGCGGGCTTCGGCGCCGGGCAACATACCGGCCTCAATCTCCCTGATACGGTCGGCCCGCCGCTGACGCGCCTCCCGCATGCTCGACGTGTTCGGTGTGAACTTCCCGCTGCGTACATCGTCGGGGCTCGGTAGCGGCTCGCCACGGCGCCGATGTGAGTGCGGCTAACGATGGGGGCCATACGCCGTTGATGGGCGCGGCACTGTTTGGCCACACTGAGGTAGGGAGCCTCTTGCTCAAGCACGGCGCGGATGTGAACGCGAAAGCCGTGGACGGTGCGACAGCCCTGAGCCTCGCAGAGCAGGCTGGCCATACCGAGGTAGCGAACCTGCTGCGGGAGCACGGCGCGAGGTGAACTCAACTGACCACCCGCGCTTCCAGGCGCTGCTGGAGAGGTACGAGTGAGCAGTGCGACAGCTCGCCAGGCCGTCCAATCCTTCCTACTATCGTTAGCTGTTGCAGCGTCAGGCTGTGTTCACCATACTGCAGTCACTGGGAAAGGGCTGAGGAGGTAGCGAAGTAAGTCTCGCTAGTCCGGGAGACCTCGGCCGTGGCAGTACCTCAAGTGTCCGCCCAATCGTCTAGCTGGCCTGCGTTCGCAGCCGGTCTGTGCAGATTCGCGCAATCTTCCAAGAC
>CP070815.1:1472191-1475067 GCA_020344215.1 Gemmatimonadota bacterium | reverse complement strand
CTCGGTCATTGATCTTCCTCCTCAGGGTTACGCAGTGTTTTGGGCAGGTAGGCTGGAGGCAGGCCGGTGGCCTGGTACTCCTCCATGAGCTGGCACAAAAGAGGTGCGATACCGGGCTCGGCTGGGGGACAGGAATCCGCGACCGCCGGCGAGTCGTCGAGGCGGCGCCTCCTGCCGTCGGCATTCTTCGTCTTGTCCACAGGGTAGAGACGGGCCAGGACCGTGTCCTCTCGCTCGTCGACCAGAAAAACGTGCGCCAGATCCCAGCTGGCGTAGCGCACGAACACGCGCTCGAGATGCCGGAAGCGGTTGGGAATCTCGAAGCGGATCCCGTGCAGCGTCAGGGTCCCGTCGGAGCGCCGCTGGCGGCGCGACGTCTGGGTACAAAAGGCAAGGCGCAGCTCGTCGACCGACGGGCATGGACGTCCCACGGCCGGGCCTTCCAGGAAGCGGCTGAGGGGGGTCTGTCCGGTCTCGGAGTGAATGGTGCGGTGGTACTCCATCTCCAGCCACGCCTGGGTGGCCTCGTTCAAGAGCGCCAGCGTCAGCTCCGGGCAGTTCTCGACCATGGCTACAAGCCTTCCCTCGACCTGACTCCAGAAGACTTCCTGCTTGCCGTTCTGATAGGGGCTGTAGGGCAGCGTCCTGGCGTGATGAATCCCCAGGCGCAGCAGGCCCTGCTCGGTCTCCGCCGCCACCATGGCCGGGCCGCCGTCGGTCAACAGTTCACGGGGCAAGCCTCGCTTCAGGAAAGCCTGTTGCAGGCCGTGGATCAGATCCTCCGCGGTCTCGCTCAGATACCACTGAGCGTGGCAGCCGAGGCGCGAACGGTCGTCGAGCACTCCCAGAAGCAGGGGCGTGACCCACTCCCCCTGCGGGGTGAGCACTTTCACGGAGCCGTGGTGGAAGTCCAGGTGCCACAGACCGTGGACGTACTCGGCCTCGAAGCTGCGCACTTCACGCGGCTCCAGGCCCTCCCCCGCCGGCTCGAGACCAGAGTACGCGAGCGCTGAGCGCATACCCCGCGCCCGCCGCTGTTTGACCAGACCGGCGCTCTTCATGTACCGACGCATGGTGGAGTACGAAGGCATGGGGCCGAGCTCCGGCCTCTTCTTGACCACCGCCGCCAGATTGTCGACGTGAAGCTGGTAGCTCCAGCTGCGGTGCGCCTGGTATTGGCCCTCGACAACCTGCCGCAGCCCCTCGCTCACGACGCGTTGACGGCCGCTGTCGCGACGCCTCTTGCGCCGCAGCGCCCTCACCGGATCCGCCGTCTCCCTTCGCGCCCGGTAGTACCACCGCTCGATGGTGGACAGGCCAAAGCGCGTCCATTGCTTGGTGATCGGGTGAAGCCACTCCTTCTCGGACAATCGCCTCAGCGCCGATCGTAGCTGGCCACGGGCCGGTGGCGCCGCCAGCAGCGGGCCCACGATCGAGAAACGCAGGCGCGCCCAGAGCTCGTGGGGTCGCTCCTCTTCGTCTTTGGGCATCGCGTTCGCTCCTTTCTGGCGAGCTCAGAACCCTCTCTGGCCCGCCCGGGCGAACGCTACGGGAGCCGATCTGCAGGAGCCAGACGCATCTTCTGCGGATCGCAAGCGTCTCTCAGAATACGAGACTCGCCGGGGCCGAGGTCGTCGTCAGCGGACTCACGAAGCGCAGCAGATGCACCAGCTGCTGCTGTGCTTCCGCCGCCGCGAAGGCTTCCAAGAGCGACAGCGGTAGCCGGCCCTCATCCACAGGCGCCCGCAGACGACCCCGCGCGGCCCGCCACCACCTACTCTCGACGAAGGTCTCCAGCCACCACTGGCGCCATCGCCGCACCGTCCGGGCGCTGACTCCCACCAGCTCCTGCAGTCGCGCAAGCCGCGTCGGAGTCGGCCCCTGGTGCAGCACGCTGACCAGAACCACCACCGCCCCGAAGTACACCTTGCGCCCCAAGAACAGCGCCGACGGCGGTGTCGTCCGCCGTCGGCACCCCTCCTCTGCGCAGCAGAAGCTCAGCCGCCGCCGGTAGGCCCTGTCGCCCTCGACCTCCGGCGGACCACCTCGGGGCTTGCGCCGGTAGCACGCTCGGTGAAGCTTCCCCCCACAAGGGCAGCCACGCTCCTTCGCTTCTGCGGCCATCTCCTCGTCGAGCTGTCGCAGGATCCGATAGAGACTGGACTCTTGTAGCCCTTCACACTCGATTCACCCAGACAGGCAGGAATCGGTCAGATTGTTTTCCCCTGGACCGGGTGATTTGGGTGAGAAGAGTGTGACCGGGGCGAAGCACGCTTGTGATCCACCAAGAGGCGAGCTGGCGGGTGGCTTGGGGGTGGTGAGGTGGAGGTAGGGTAGGAGACTGATCGGGATCGGCGTCCTCGGCTCTCGCACCGGCCCGCAGGAATCTCCGAGCACAGGCTGGGGAAGCTGGGAGCGTCCGCAGCCTCGCAGCACGAGCGCCCTGGCGACGCCGGCAGAGCATTCGTAGGCAAGCCCCTGCCCTGGATCGCATCAGCCCCCCCTTGGGAGGTCGGTTTGGGGGGTTCTCCGGGGTATCCTAAGAGCTCACAGCCGCACCGACCGCGTCGTTGCCAGCCGGAGGTGGGGTCCAGGACCGCCCCGGCCAGGTGGCTCAGCGTTCGTTCCCGCACATCCCCCCTGGGAAGAGGAGCGGCCGGGAGCCCGCTTACCTTGAAACCGAGTGGACTCCCGGCCGGAGCATACACTCCAAGTACAAGATGACTTCTCCGGCACCCCCTTGTCAACCCTGGCGGGGTTGGGATTGGGGGTCTATGCCCTGATCCCCGACTTCCTGGACCGCTGTCCGCTCTGCGGTGGGAGGGACTGCCCGGTACGCCACGGCCTGTACTACCGCCAGGTTCAGGATTCGGACG
>CP070815.1:1469180-1472091 GCA_020344215.1 Gemmatimonadota bacterium | reverse complement strand
TGATCCCCCCGTGGCTCGCCCCTGTCCTCGTCGCGTGCGCCCGTCTCCCCGGCTGCCGGGAAGCGCTGATCGGTGAGCTGGTCGTCGGCGACGAAGAGTCGGCACGCCTCGAGGCCGTGCGATGGGCTGCGATGCTTGAGCGGCCGGCGGATGTGTTGCGGTTGTTGGAGGTGCGACCATGAGCCCGGCCCACAAGCTCATCGACGCCGGGCTCCACGTGTTCCCGCTGGTCGGGAAGGTTCCGCCGGGCGGGCACGGGTACCTCGATGCGACGGCGGACCCCGTCGCCTTTGACGCGCTCCAGGCCGCCCGGCCGGAAGCAACGAACATTGGGATCCAACCCGGCCGGGCCGGGCTGGTCGTCGTCGACCTCGACGAGACGAAGGAAGCTGCGACCGTTCCCGCGTTGGCGCGGCTGCACGCCGTCGCCGAACTGCACGGCGGGCTTCCGCGGACGTTGACGGTCCGCACGGGGAGCGGCGGGCGTCACCTTTACTTTCGGATGCCGGGCCGGGATCTCGGTCAGATGAACGGGATCCGCAACCCGGACACCGGGCGGACGGAGTCGGGCGTCGATGTGCGCGGGTCGAAAGGCTACGTCGTGGCGCCGCCGTCCATCCATCCCAAGACGGGGAAGCCGTACGCGTGGATCGGCGGCGGGTTCGATTGGGACAAGGTGGCGGACATGCCGACGTGGTTGCTGGACTTCCTCGACCCGCTCGAGGTGCGTACGCCTTCGTTGGCGGCGCCGGACTGGACGCCGCCGGACGCGTCGACCGATCGGGACGTGCGACGGGTAGAGGGGATGGTGCGGCGTGCGGTCGACGAGTTGTCAGGGCTCGGCGAGGGGATGTCTCGACGTACGGAGCTCCAGCGGACCGCCTACCGTCTCGCGGGTCTACTCTGGACCGGCTACGCGGCGTCCGACCTCCGGGCCGCCATGATGCACGCGGCGCAAGCGTGCGGGCACCTCGACCGGGACACGGAGCGGTGCATCGACGATGCGATCCGCGACGGTCAGGGGGTGCCCGTGCCGATGCCGCCCGATTCCCCGGAGTGGGAAGCGTCGGAGGCACAGCGGGTCACGGTCGCGGAAGCGTTGGCGGCGTGGGGGAAGGTGGGACGATTCACGCCGCGGACGGACGCGGACGGGGAGGTGGTCATGCTAGATGCACCCGCCGAGGTGGCGGCGGCGCCGGATCTTCACCCTACAGAGCCCGACCCGGCGACCCTAGAGCGCCTGGAGAGGAGCTGGACGAAGCAAGGGCCGGGCGACCCGAAAAGCACGCTCGGTAACGCTGTGGCGGTCCTGTGCTTCGATCCGCGTTGGCGCGGGCGCATCCGTCGCGACGTGATGCGGGACCGGCTGACGCTGGACGGCGCGGCGCTCGAAGACGAAGACGTCCATGAGCTCCGTTTGTGGATGCAGGGCGTGTACGGGTTCTGTCCGTCGACTGTGTCGGCCTTCGAGGCCGTGCAGGTCGTCGGGCGTCGGAACGCATGGAACCCGCTTCAAGAGTGGTTGAACGGGCTGAAGTGGGACGGGGCCGAGCGGGTCGACTACATGCTGACCGACCGATTCGGATGCGACGGGTCGGACCTTGTGCGCGCGATGTCGCGGTGCTTCATGGTCGGGCTCGTGGCGCGGGCGCTCGACCCCGGTTGTCAGATGGACTCGGTGCTCATCCTCAAAGGGAACCAGGGGATCCGCAAGACCTCCGGCCTTCGAGCGCTGGCCGGGCCGGAATGGTTTGCGAGTCCTCACATCAACGTCCAGAGCAAGGACACGGCGATCAGCCTTCGAGGCAAGTGGCTGATCGAATGGGCCGAGCTGGACAGCATGAAGCGGTCCGAGAACACGGCGATCAAGGCGTTCATCACCGAACGGTCCGACACCTATCGGCCGCCATACGGGAAGGTCGCGAAGACGTTCCCGCGTACCAACGTGTTCAGCGGAACGACCAACGACGACGAGTTCCTGACGGACGCGACCGGGGACCGCCGATACCACGTCGTCGTGTCGGACAGTGTCGACGTGGAGGGCATCGAGCGCGACCGCGGGCAGCTCTTCGCCGAGGCTGTCCATCTGTACCGGGCGGGCGTGCGCTGGTGGCTTACCGCTGAACAAGAGGGGGAGCGTGCAGCGGCGAACGCGAGGTTTCGCCAGGTCGACCCCTGGGAAGCCTTGATCCGTGATTGGGCGCTAGGCCGGTCCGGGTTCACGCTCGAGGAGGTGCTGGTCGCGGCGCTGGACGTCAAGCCGGCTCACATGCGACACGGCGACCGGCTCCGAGCTGCGAAGGTGCTCCGGTTGCTTGGGTACGAAGAGCGGCGCCGACGCGGTCACGCGTACAGCGTCGACACGGGGAACGGGGCCGAGACGTCGGGACGGGTCCGCGTATGGGTGAAGGAGTGACCCGGGCCGCGTCCCGGGTGGGCCGTATGTCCTCGGAAAGATGCGGCCCAGCAGACGCCAGGTTGCACGCTCACTATCGAGCGGCGTCCCGGACTGTCCCGTATCTCGGTTTCGAGATACGGCCCAGCAGATGCAAGGTTGTTCCGTTGCTTTCGTCGGGTGGGCCGTATCTTTATCCGTTTTCAATGAAAAAGATCAGCAGAGTAGGCAGTGTAGAAAAGTTTGGGATCCCGGGATCGATGCGGCCCACCCGGGACGCTGCCGCGTATGCAAGGGGGAACCTGGATCCAGGTGGGCCGTATGTACCCAAAACGACGCGGCCCACATACGGTCCACATACGGCCCACCCGCTCCGCGCTGCTACGGTGACTCCATGCTGACCCTCGCCATCGACCCCGGCCCCGCGACGTGCGGCGCCGCGCTCTACGACCCGTCACGACGGGCGGTCGCGTGGAGCTCCAAGGCCGCGCCGGTCGTCATGCTGTCGGATCTGCT
>CP070815.1:1466130-1469080 GCA_020344215.1 Gemmatimonadota bacterium | reverse complement strand
TCGACTTTGGCTACGGCCTTCAGCTTCAAGTGCGCCAATGGGGCGGTCGGCACCACGAGAAATACTGGCACGAGGCGACTGCGGAACGCCTGTGGCAGATCGCAGAGGCCGACAGCGTCATTGTCATCTTGTCTAATTCTCGAGGTGGAGATATTGAACGAGCCTTCAAGCCCGAGAACATCGCCAACTTCAAGGATTTTTGTACTAAGCACGTCCCGCCGCAGCAGTAGCGGCCCGAAACCGGTGCAGCTTTAAGAGCGACAGCCCCAGGCGCTCGAACGAGTTGGGCGTCGGCTTCAGATCGGTTAGATCGTCGGCCCAGGCATCTCCCATAGCGTTTCATACTGCGATAGGTCGCTCGGCACGCTGCGCGCCGACGCTATCACCGCCGCGTTGGTGTGGCCAAGCTCGCGGATCAGTAAGCGTTTGAGGTATTTGTTGTAGTCGATGTCGTCCGCCTGCAGCGGACCCTTTGAACGCGGCTGGAAAGCTGTGAGTTGTTGTTGTGGCTTAGCCGCCGGGGTGGCGGAATGGCAGACGCAAGGGACTTGAAACTCGTGACGGCCTCCCGACGTAGCGTCTTCTACTTCCGCACTTCGCAGTAAGACCGGATTCTGACGGCACTCTAAGCGGTCGTTGGTCCGACAGGGGCCAGCGAGTTCGACTACTGGACGACTACTGACGGCTTTTCTCTTACGCGCCGACCCCGACCCTTCGCTTGCGGTCGACGCGCGCTAAGAGCATAGAGTTGGAACGAATCGCGGCCGCTCCAACTTGGCATTCCCCCCATCGGGTGGGGTCGATCCACGTTTATGGCCCGCGTGAATTTCTCTGGTGTTTTCGGGAATGGGCGTTATAAGGTTGCTGCTACCCTAACCACTAGGTTGCCAGAAGCGCCCGCTGCAGACTCTTGTTAGGCGGCGCACCGACGCGTGCCAGCCCGAACACGTCATGCAGCCGGACGCTTCAGATAATAATGGATCTGTGCACCGTCGTTGACTATGCCGGTCAGCTCCCACCCTTCAACGCCGAGAGTATTCAGCTCCCCCTCATTGAGTACGTCGATCAAGGGCCGAGTGAGGTGCTTATACTCCCAATTCTCTGCCCTCGTCACGTAAACCATGGGTGGTCGAGGTGTGGTCTCAGTGGGTTTGGGAGGGAGTTCTGCCACAGAATACGTCATGTGTACTCCTATGCTGCGGATTCCGTACAGCGCTGCCCAACGGATCAGCGTTTCAGCTAAGATGACACGACAGCCTTTACGGTCGCCTCTCTATCTCTCAGTTTTCGGCGCCCCTCCTGGGAGGCTCCGCTATTTCATATGGTCGTCTTAGGCGGCTGCGTCGAGATGACCGCTCGAATTATGGAGTGAACTCTTGATAGCCGACAAGCTCAACGTAGTCATCACCAATAAAACGCCGCAGGCCCACGTCGTATGTGGTGCCCGCAACCAGTGCAGCCGGAGGCTCAAGCTCCGTCGCTCCTGGCGGCACCACGCCGTAAGTCACGGGTGGTGCAATCTCATTACTCTCGGGACTGATGACCAACCAGACGTCCGAGCCATTCTCCTCAACGATCACAAACCCGACTCGACACACTGGTGTCCAGCTAAACCTAGGCGCGGTACCACTACTGACGCTTACGGTGACTTGGCTGGTGCACTCGGGAAGATCCTCGGGTGTAGTCGAGTCGTCACATGCTAGCAACGCCACGTACGCCAATCCAAGTGCAAGCGTCATCTTACGCATCATGGCAACCTCCATCGTAGCCACGCACAAGCAGCCGCCTAACGACTTTGCGCTTCAGCTGCGCCCTGAGGAGCACGGCGGTCCTCGGAGCAGAGGCTGAAGCGCGATGTTTCCAACTGCAGTGAACTCAACTTACCACAGAGCAGAGGCCGTTGCACCGAAGGCTGCACCGCCAGCTGCAAGCGCTTGTTAGGCAGATGGGCAACACCATCAAAACGACGGGATCCTAGGGTCAACCAGCAACAAGGACGTGCGCCACTCAGCCGTCTGTCTCCTTACCCGGCTTAAGGTGAGGCTGGCAATGCGATTATCCCAGGCAACGTCGATGGTCTGCACGTCGTCGATAGTGCCACTGTACTGCACGGTCGGGGCACCAAGAGCATCCGTTAGCTCTGACACGAGACTCTCGTAATCAACACCTTCGGGGAACCAGATCAGTATGAAACTCAGGATGCCGGAGCTGTTTAGTGCTACACGAATGTCTGCCGCATGTCGGAATAGGCCGACGGCCTTATCCTCGACCACGTACATACCCCCACCTTCCATCGGGCCAGACGCGCGCCAGTTTGGGCGCGGGGTCAGCTCAATGCCGAGCGTTAGCGAATCTCCGCTCTCCAAATGAACCACTCTTGGCAGGGGCCGCAGATCTGAGATCGATGGAACTGGCTGGCTTGAGCAGTCTACCCGCGTGGCTAAGACCTCGCTAAGGTACGTAGGGTCGTCATCGACATCCGAGAAGGTGCTCGCGTGTCCACGCAGCTTTCCATTTGATCGAACGAGGTCTATGGTCACTCCGCTGAATAAGGTAGACCAGCCCAGCTGGAGAGTGTCACCTACCAGCCGCCACCCGGAGTAGCTGTGCAGACTGGGCACGGCCCTCGGGGCCGTCTCCAGCTTGCGGCAACCCGAGCCGAGCCAGGACTGCTCCACACGCGCGGAGTCGAGTCGTACTCTAGTCGGTGGCGCGTAGAAGAGGGAATCCTCCTCGAATTGAAGTCTTGGAGACCATTCGCCCAGTTCAAGGTCGTAGCAGCCTGTCAAAGCCTCGATGTCTGGACGTTGGCTCTGCAGCCGGGGGACAGCACACGCCATGTGTATGGTAGCAACGAGACAGACGGCCGGTAAGCAGCGCCTGTTTGTGTATCCAGCCGGATGTTGACCCATCTGCCTAACGACTCTGCGCTTCAGCTGCGCCCTGAGGA
>CP070815.1:1463058-1466030 GCA_020344215.1 Gemmatimonadota bacterium | reverse complement strand
CAACGCGCTGGGCCTGCTGCAGCTGGCCAGCGGTCGCGAGCAGGACGAACTGGCTCGCATGTTCCAGGCCGAGCAGGCTCGCCTGAACCGTGGCTTCCAAGGTCGCATGGATCCGTTCGAGCGCGAACTGCTCCAGGCGCGAGCCGCCCAGGCAAGAGCCTCGTCGCAGTTCGAGGGCATGAGTCCGGCTGAGGCGCACCGCAAGCGGCAGGGCGATCTCAAGTTCGCCATGGGCGTGCGCGACTACGGCATGATCAAGAACTACCTTACAGGAGAAGGAGTCCTCCCCGAGCAGCTGGGAGCGGACGTGTATGCCATGGCCACCGAGCTTGGCGAGCAGTACTACAGGTTCGCGTTCGGTTCGGTTCTGGCTGGGCGCAGCCCCACGCAGTTCCGCGACCAGCTGCTGGAGCGTAAGTATCCAGGCAAGAAGCTGGAGCAGCTGACCAAGGACCAACAGCGCACGCTGCTGCGTGACGCGCAGATCGAGCAGTCCCGCTACGCGAACGCGGTCTACGAAGCCATGGCGCGCGCCATGTGGGAGAAGAACGGGCGCATGGGCAAGCCGTCCGACTACATGGAGTCGGCTGAAATGCTGGTGCCTGATCCCTACAGGTCGAGCCGTGGCGAAGCCCCACCGTTCAACGAGGGTGAAAGCACCAGGCCGCCAGTCCCCAGCGTCGCCCCCGAGGACCAGCCGAAGCCACCGCGAGGGCCTGGTGGCTCCGGCAGCTACTGGGGAGGCCCTGGCGCGGGGCAAAGAATGCCGTGGGGGCAAGCCCTTCCGCCGACACCGTGGAGCCAGGGCACCCCTGACGTCCCTTCGCCGGGGTGGGGCACCAGCCCGCCGCCCGAGCCAGCGCCTCAGTGGGGGCCGGAGGTCATGCCGCCTCCGCGCGAAGATATGTGGGGCGCCGGATCTCGCCCGCCTCAGCAGCCGCTGAAGCGCAGCGGTCTGCTGCCGTTCGATCCGCTGTCGCCGCCCATGACGGACCTTCCTCCCATGCCAGAGGGCAGGCAGGCGGGTGCTGTCCAGCCTCCGGCCCCGGCCCCGACTCCGATCCCGTTCGCGCGACCGCCCGTCCTTCCAGCCACGGGGACCGCGCCCGAAGGGGTGGAGACTGGCGAGCGCGAGAACCTGCCCGTTCAGCTACGGAAGTACGGCAGCGCTGCCCCAGAGGTCCGCGACGCCTACATGAAGTGGCGCACCACCAAGCCTGCTATTGGCCAGCCAGGCGGGGCCGAGCTTCCCGAGCGCTTGAGGACGTTCCGCAACTGGGAGGAAATGGGCATGCCAGGCTACGCGCCCGAGCGAGACATGCGCGGTTCGGACAGCAGACTGGACCAGGCTATCGAGCGCAACCTGGCCACCTTGCCAGAGGTCACCAGGCGCGCTCTGGCGCAGGGCAGCCCTCGTGACGTGACCGGGATGGTGATCCCGTCCGGTGTCGATACGCAGCTGCCCCAGCCATCGATCTTCGCCAGGGCGATCCAAGCCGATCGGGATCTTCTGAGCAGCGCTGGCATGGACCTGAACGCCATGATTCAGATCCTGGGCGACATGTATCAGGGCAACTACGACCGAGCGCGCAGGCGCGCTGAGGACAGGGGTCGCCGGTAGCCATGGCCAGCTATGCCCTCAACCCAGTCCCCGGCTCGCGGGCAGCCGCTGCCTCCTACGCGCTGCGCGAGGCCGCCCGCGAAGAACCTGGCGTGATCCAGGGCGCGCTCACCACGCTGGGCAGGCTGGGCTATATCACGCGCAACGTGATCGCCGGTGACTTCGAGGGAGCCCTGGGCCAAGCGGCTGTCCTGGGCAGCCAGCTGGTCAGCGCACCGTTCACTGGCGGGGTCTCGCTGGTATACCCGGACGTCAGCATTCTCGGCGCTGCCAGCGCCCTGGGCGCACCGACGTCGGCGGCTGAGTTGGCACCGTTCGAGACGCAGCGCGAGTTCTCCGACCTTCTCGCGCCCGAGACGCTGGAGCTTCTCGACGCCGAGGACGGCTGGCGCAGGGTGGCGATCGACGTGCTGGGCGGCGTGATCACGGACCCGCTGTCCCTGCTGTCCGGTGGAGTCGGTGGCGTCGGGTCCGCTGGCAAGGGACTGATCAGCGGCACGCTGCGCGGTGCTGCGCCGAATATCATGCGCGCGCTGAGGGCCACCAGCAAGGGACGCTCTGTCGCTGACGACGCTCTTGAGATCGCCAAGCGTGCTCTGCCTCGAAGCACGACGCCAGCCGAGGTCGAGCGCGTGGCCGCGCGTAGCGTCATGGAGGACGCTTACCGCAGGTCCATTGGCGGGACTGGCCCGGTCCCGTCCATGTTCCGAATGTCCGAGTTGGAGCCTGCTGTGCCCACGGCGTTCGTCGAGCAGGCCACTAAGCAGCTGATGTCCGAGGGAGTCATGGCACCGTTCACGGTGCGCGTGGCGATCCCATTCACGGCAGGCAAGACGTACGGATTGCCCAGTATCGGCGGCAGCAGCAAGCTGTCCGGGCTGGCCAACGAGTTCGTCTATGACCTGGTCAACCCGTTCAACAGGAACTTCATCGCCAGCATGCTAGGCGGGGCTGTCGCCGGTCCGGCTGGAACGCTCGCGGCGCGCGCTGCCATGAAGTTCACGCCACTGGACGACATCGTCACCAACGCGGTAGCCGCAGTCAGCCGCAACCTGGTCAACAAGTTCGGAGACCCCAGGCTGCCCCCGGTTCTGCAGCAGGAACTGCGCGCCATGTTCGGCGACGTCAAGGCAGAGACTGCCGAGATCGAGCGCAAGGCGCGGTATATCTTCGGAGGCCCGGAGTGGGGCAACAGCGTCGGCTGGACTCCGGAGCAAATGGAAGCCCTGACCGAGCACTTCGAGTGGCTGAACGACCGGATCTACAGGCGCAGGAATGTCGCCAAGTCGTCGCAGCGCTGGATCGACAAGGAGGCAAGGAAGCTGGTCATGCCTGGCCCGCAGCCAGCCAG
>CP070815.1:1459972-1462958 GCA_020344215.1 Gemmatimonadota bacterium | reverse complement strand
GCGTTGCTCGAGCAACGCGGGCAGGCGTTGCAGATCGGCGATGGTGTCGATGTCGCGGGGGAACTCATCTCGACCCACGCCGCCGTCGAGGTCGCTGCCGATGGCGACGTGGCGGGCGCTGCCGGTCAGCTGGCAGATGTAGTCGATGTGATCGACCAGGTGGTGGAGCGTCACGTGACCGTTGTGTCTGGCCCCGACCACCCAACCGGGCACCAGGTCGGAGCAGCCGATCAACAGCCCCACCACCCCGTCTCGCTCCGCGATCGCCAGGAACTGCTCGTCGGTGAACTGGCGCTGGTTGGGTACCAGCACCCGGCTGTTGCTGTGGCTGGCCAGTACCGGTCCGCCGAAGTGGTCGAGCGCCTCCCAGAAGGCCTCATCGGAGAGATGGGTCAGGTCGAGCATCAGTTCGAGCCGCTCCATCTCTCGTAGCAGCTCTCGGCCCAACTCGTTCAAGCCCAGCTCGCTGCCGGTCCCGCCGGCGTAGCGTCCAGGCCCGAAGTGGGCCGGGCCGATCATGCGGAGGCCGCTACTCCACCACGCCTCGAGCTGTGCGGGCCGGAGAATCGGGTCGGCGCACTCCATCAGCACGATGAACCCCAGGGGCGGGGTGTCGCTCGCTCCGTCTGCCGCCGCGGCGTCCCAGGCCTCCCACTCGGCCAGGTGCTGTTCCAAGCCGGCGCGCCCGGTGATCACGCGGGCGTGGCCCCAGCGCTCGAGCGCGCGGTAGTAGGCGAGCTGACCCTGCGCCACCGCATAGGCCTGGACCGGCGAGGCGAAGTCGATGTGGGGGACGACCTGGCCGCTGGAGCGGGCGACCACGGTCACGAACGATAGCGCCACCCGCCCCTGGCGCATCTCCGGCAGGGCCACGGTGCCTTGGGCTTTGCCTTTGCCGGCGCTGCCGAATTCATGGGTGCGGATGGTGTAGGCCGACACCGATAGGTCGCGGTTGCCCGCGAGCGCGTTCATGGCCAGGTCGAGGTGGCCGTCGACGATGAGCATGGTCTTGCCTCCTAAAAACCTCCAGGCATCGCGGCCGCCCGCGGATCACAGCCGCAAACACGGTTTGGAATTTCCTAGTCGTGATCGATCCAATTAGCTCGGCGTTTACATCAACCCCAGAGAGCCGAGGGTACTGCTGAGCGCCGCCCTGGCCTCGTCACTCATGTTGCGGCGCGGCGGGCGCACTCTGCCGCCGTTGAGCCCGAGCAGGTCCATGGCCCCTTTGACCATGGCGGCGTCGTCGCTCTCCATGCGCAGCCGCTCCAGCGGCGCGCACTGCTGCTGCAGCTCGATCACTCGAGGCCAATCGCGCGCTTGGGCGGCCGCGTGGATGGCCAGCTCCGGCTCGGGCCAGAAGTTGCTCTGGCCCGAGGTGAAGGCCTCCATGCCCATCTGGTAGCGGAGGTGGACCACGCCGGGGTCGTGCCGTTTGTTGCCGATCCAGACGAAGCGGTCGCCGAGGAGTTGGATGGCCTGGAAGAGCGTGTGCGGGTGGTGCATGGGGTCTTTGATGCCGATGATGCGCTCGATGTCGGCGAGCCGCTGGTAGAACTCCGCCGGCCACCCTTGGGTGTTGTAGGGCATGAGCGGCACCTCGGTGACGCGGGCCAGCAGCCGGAAGTACTCGAAGGTGCCCTCCAGGTCGCTGGGGACGCGGCCGCGGATCAGCGGGGGCATCCCCAGCATCACTGGAACGCCCAGCTCGGCGTAGCGCGGGGCGAGTTCGGCTGCCGCCTTCAGGTTCGGCGGCAGCGTGGCGATGACGAGCGCCCGCTCACCGACGGTCTCCAGGGCGGTACGGGCCAGCGCCTCGAGCTCGTCGTTGGTGAGCGCCTCGAACTCGCCGGTGCCGCCTCCGACGGCCACCACCTTGATGCCACGCTCCACCAGGAACGTCAGATTGCGGGCGAAGGCGTCCAGGTCGAGCTGCAAGAGGTCGTCCGCCTTGAACGGCGTGATGGCGTAGGTGTGGACGTTGATCAGCTTCTCTTTGAGTTCGCTCGAGAGCACGGCGTTACCTCCTGGGGGTTATGCTCCGCCGGGCTCAGCGAAGCGGCTGAGGACGTTGGCGGTCAGGCGCGAGAGCGGGGCGTCGACGAGCAGCGACGCTATGTAGGTGATCGAGCCGGTCGAGAAGACGCGCCCTCCCGAGGCCGTCTCGTGGTAGACCATGTCGGCTCCGCCCTCGTCGGGGTTCGTCCCCTTGGCGAGCAGCTCGGTCCCGGCCGGCGAGTCGCTGGGGGAGAGCTTGTCGGTTTCGTGGCCCGAGGCACCCCCGTGGATCCGTTCGTGCTGTGACGCCTGTCCGAACAGGTCGCCCTCTTTGAGCCCGGTACCGGCGAAGGCCCAGTGGGTGGCGTCCAGTACCCGATAGGGGGCCGCCGTCATGATGCCGCGGTCGTCGAACTCGACCCCGAGGAGGCGCGCCGGGGACTCGGCGTGTTGGGCGAAGCGCGAGGCACCCCGCTCCGGGTGGTCCTCGTCGCCGACGTGGTTCAAAAAACGCATGGTGTCCGAATCCGGAAACTCGACCGCCCCGCAGATGCCGTTGCCGCCCAGGTACATGAGCCGGCCGCCGCGTTCGAAGACCCAGGCCTTCAGGCGCCAGTACATCTCCGGCGACCAGTACTCGGGGTGGCCGCTGATGATGAGCACCCGGTAGTGATCGAGCTCGAGCTGGCCGAAGTGGAGTTGGGCCTCCGACCAGACGTCGTAACCGAAGCCTTCGCGCTCGAGCCAGCCCAGAAGCCGCCACTCCGCCGGTGCGGTGTGGCACTCCTGACGGCCGCGGATCGGGCCGGTGACCTCGGCCTCGCGGGGGACATGGTTGAAGGGCTCCGGGCGCTGCAGCGACAGCGGCCGGTAGGCACTGTTCGGGTGCCGGTAGCCGTCGTAATCAGACCGGTAGCGGTCGAGCTCGAGGCGCGCGTTCATGGTGGGGCGCTCGGGCAGTTGGTGGGGGTGGATGTAGTTGCTGCGC
>CP070815.1:1456858-1459872 GCA_020344215.1 Gemmatimonadota bacterium | reverse complement strand
ACAAATCCGCCCGCGCGAGGCGGGCGGACTTTGATGGCACTGCACGCTGAGTGCCGCTTCGCCAATCAGAACTTGTATGACAGGTTGCCGTAAATGGTGCGGCCGCGCGGATCGTAGTAGCGATCGTCGTAGCCGATCTGCTGGCCCCGATTGATCCCGTCGCTAGAGATCGACAGCGGCGGGTCTTCGTTCAGCAGATTGAGGATGCCCACCGTGAGCTGCAGGTTCTTGCGGGGGGTCCACTGGGTCTGCCAGTCGAGCGTGAAGTGCTCCTTGACCTGCCACCGGATGTCCTCGGTACCGGTTACGTTACCTGCAGCGTCGAGCACTTCGACGGTCGTCAAGTAGTCTTTGTAGCCGGACTTGAAGTTCACCCCCAGCGTGTGTGCCCACGCGCCGTAGCGCAGCGTGTTGGTCCACCGGCCCTGCCAACGGAAGTCCACCAGCCCAAGGTCGGCGTGATTGCCGATCGGAGAGTAGTACGGACCGTTCTTTTCCAGCTGCCGCTCATCGCGGATCATGTACGTGAACGCGAGCTGCGACGTCAGCTCCCCCACACCCGTGCGACCGCGCCCGATGATGTCGACGTCGAGGCCGGTGTAGTACTCCTTGCCCAGGTTCAGGTTGTTGGACAGGAACGCCAGGTAGTTGATACCGGTGCCGGTGTCACGCTTGGTGGTCCACGACGAGGTGTAGTTGAGCGGGTCCGCAAACACGACCTGCTCGGTCAACTGCCCGAACGCGTCGCGGATGTTGACGTGCCACAAGTCGGCGCCCATCGAAACGGCTTCTGTCGGCTCGAAGCGGATGCCGAGCGACGCCTGCCGTGACTTCTCGGGCTTGAGGTCGGCGTTGCCGCCCGCGATCACGTCGTACTGCTTGCTGCCGGGTTGGCAATTCGCGCCCAACGAGGTGGCCACCTGCTGCAGTTCCGCCGTGCAGGTGTAGTCGTCGTTGGTCACACCGTAGGGCTGCTCCGCACCTTTCACCTGCGGCACCGATGGGGCGTGGAAGCCGGTGCCGACCGACCCGCGGATCAGCAAGTTGCGTTGCGGCGTCCAGCGGAAGCTGCCCTTGGCATTGGTGGTGTCGCCGAAGTCGGAGTAGTGGTCGTAGCGCAGCGCGGCCGTGAACTCGAGCGCCTTCGTTGCGGGGATCACCAGCTCGCCGAAGATGCCGTAGGCCTTGCGGTCCGCCGAGTACGGAATATTCGCCGCCTCGTCGCCGAAGCGCTGGTCGCAGGGCAAATTCGGGTCGTTCGGATCGCACAGCGTGCCGGTCACGGGATCGGCCAGCTTGGCCTGCGAGAAAAGGCTCGGCTTCGACTGGAATTGCTCGCGCGTAAAGGCCATGCCGGCACCGAGCAGCAGCGGCCCGTTCGGCATCTGCATCAGCTCACGCGAGCCGCGCAGCGAGATCGTGTCGAGCTTCGAGATCCCGCCGTTCCAGTAGCCCTTGTAGTTCGCCGCATCGATTGCCGCCTGCGCTTCGGGCGACTGCTGCCCCGGCCCGACGAACGGGTCGAGCAGACCGCTGGCTCTCAGGTTTGCCACGGCCAGCGCACCGGGGTAGCCGGCGATGTCGCCCTTGACGTCGCTTTCCGAGTGCGTGTAGGTCGCGGTGTAGTCCCAGCCCGCGAACAAGCCGCGTGAACCGAGCGCCACGTCGAAGAAGTCGGCCTTGTCGTCGCTGGTGCGCTTGCCCATGTCATAGAGGCGATACGTTGCCAGCGTTCCTTGCTCGCCAAAGAAGTCGTTGCCGTTGATCCCAACCGGGATCAGGTACTGGGCAAAGAGCGGCGACGTCACCGGGATGAAGATCGAGCCCGGCACCGGCGCGATGCGCGAGACCTGCGTGGTCTGCGACACGAGCACGTCGGCGAACAGCTCCTGTTGGCCCAACTTCTTGCTCGCGGTCACGAACAGGTTGTCGCGCTTGCGCTCCGGATAGATCTCGAGCTCGCCGACGTAATTGAAACCGCAGTAGTGATCAACACCCAAGCCGTCGGCCCATGGCTCGATGACCTCGAACGTCTTCGATGGGCAGCTGCCGTTCGCCAACCGGTACGGGCTCACCAGCTGACCCTGGTCGTCGAACGCGTTGGCCGGGATCGGGCTTGGCGAGAACTGCAATAGCCGATAGTTCTTGCCGTTGGCCGAGAAATACAGTTGTCCGGTCTTGGCAAAGTCGCGTTGCGTCGAGGCCAGCTGGGTTCGCTCGTCATGGCCGAAAGTCAGCATCACGTTGTAGCCGTCGTTCTGCAGCGAGCCGAAGCCCTTGGTCGCACTGAGCCGCGTTTCGCGCGCACCCCCCTGCGTCGGAGAAGAAAGGCCGATGGTGACGTCGCCTTCGGTCGTGTTGCGCTTGGTGATGAAGTTCACCACGCCGGCCACCGCGTCGGAGCCGTACAAGGCCGACGCGCCGTCGGTCAGGATCTCGACGCGTTCAATCGCCGACAGCGGCAGCGAATTGAGGTCGAAACCGGCAGCGAACCCGGTGAGCGTCTGCCCCCCGAACTGGGCCAGCCGGTGGCCGTTCAAGAGAACCAGCGTACGGCTGTCGCCGATGTCATGAATCGACACAGCGGAGAATCCATACGCCTCGCCGCCGACCGAGCTGGACTCGCCAACCCCCCCCTGCATCACCGGAAGCCGCTGCAGCAGGTCGACCGTCGACGTTGCGCCGCTGCGTTCGATGTCCTCCCTCTTCAGCACCTGCACCGGCAGCGACGTTTCGGCCTCGATCCGCCGCACCGCCGAACCGGTGATCTCGACCTTCTCGAGCGCCTGTTGCGCCTGAACCGGCAGCGCCGTGACAGCGCCAACGCCTGCGAGCGCGAGCAACGCCGCGCGACAGACCTGCGTCTTCTTGAACATAGGGGCCTCCTTCCCACGCAAGTGAATTCGATGCGCCCTTTCGCCATGTCAATGGCCACGCACATCAAGACTCATTGCAAGGCGAAGGGACCTGCAGCGGCAGATTCTGCTCGGCCACCTCAATCGACAGCGATCGGG
>CP070815.1:1453720-1456758 GCA_020344215.1 Gemmatimonadota bacterium | reverse complement strand
CTGGCCTGGGGCTGCGGCGTGGGCGGTGGCTGCGGCCGGGTCGCCGGTGACGCCGCCGCCGCTCCCGCTCCCGCGGCCGCTGAGGGCGGCGTGGTGCCGTAGTGCTTCTGGATCGCGTTGCGTAGGGCGAACTCGGTCGCGATGACCGGCTGGATCGTGAGGCCGGTGGCCCGTCCCAGCTGCGCTATAGCGGTGCGGTTCGCGGGGTTCACCATCGCCACGATGAGCATGTCGCCGTTCCGATGGAGCGGCAGCACGAGGGCTCGCGTCGCCGCTTCCGCAGTCACCTTAGCCAGCGCGGACGGGTCTATCCGCTGGATCTTCGACAAGTCGATCGCTTTGACCCGGTAGATCTGGGACAGCAGTCGCAGCAGCACTGCCTCGGGCACGAGGCCCAGCGAGACCAGCGTGTGGGTCAATCCGTGGCCCGAGGAGCGGGCCTCGACGACGGCGCGTTGAAGCTGCTCCCGCGTCAGCACGCGGTTCCGCAGCAGCACCTCGGCGACGAGTTGTGAAGGGGACTTGGGACTGCTCTGGGCGGACATCGTGCCGCTCCCGGGAGTGAGGCGGAGGGAGCAGTCGACTGGCGGGCCACGGCTGGCGGCACCGCCAGCTAGCCTGTACACGCCCCCTGTGAGCGAGTTCCCCCGTCAGATTACACGGGAAGTCGAAGCTGGCCGCCCGGCTCCGGACGACGGAAGGCGGCGGCCGAGAGCGGCGGCATCGCGCCCGACAAGCCGGCCTTGCGCCAGCTCACCTGGAAGAGCCGCGCGACCTGCCGGGCGTAGGGACCCGCGCCTCTCCCGCGCAGCTCGAAACGCGAGTCGTATAGACGGCCGCCGCGCACCTCACGGATCCGGTTGAGCACCTTCTCTTTCCGGTCCGGGAAGTGATCCTCGAGCCAGCGCTCGAACAGCGGCGCGACGCCGTAGGGCAGGCGCAGCATGATGTAACCGGCGCTGGTGACGCCCGCCTCGGCTGCCGCCGCGACGATGCGCGGTAGCTCGTGGTCGGTGAGCCCCGGTATCACCGGCGCTATCGTCACGGCGGTCGGTACGCCGCCCTCCCTGAGTCTGGCGATCGCGTCGAGGCGGCGCGCCGGAGCCGAGGTCCGCGGCTCCATGACGCGGTGGAGCCGCTCATCCAGCGTGGTGATCGAGAGGGCGACGGCCGCTGCGCCGTGGCCCGCCAGCTCGGCCAGCAGGTCGAGGTCCCGGGTCACCAGGTGGTTCTTCGTCGTGATGGCCACGGGGTTCCGGAACTCGGCCAGCACCTCCAGGCAGCGGCGTGTCAGCCGCAACCGTCGCTCGATGGGCTGGTAGGGGTCGGTTACCCCGCTCAACAGTATCGGCTGCGGCTGCCAACGGCGCGTGGACAGCTCGGCCCGCAAGAGTTCCGGAGCATCTTCCTTCACCAGGATCTTCGTCTCGAAATCGAGACCGGC
Source organism: Gemmatimonadota bacterium (assembly GCA_020344215.1). GTDB lineage: Bacteria > Gemmatimonadota > Gemmatimonadetes > Palauibacterales > KS3-K002. The sequence continues at coordinate 1,455,314 of CP070815.1, read as the reverse complement.
GGAGAAGCCCAGGTACTCATGGTAGGGACGGGCGTAGCAGTACGAGCATCCGTGCTCGCATCCGCGGTACGGGTTGAGGGTCGTGTCGAAGCCGACGTCGGGGCTCTCATTGCAGGCGATGATGGAGCGAGAGGTGTCTCGGTAGAATTCGGTCCGCGGCCCGGGATTGTCGGGATCGCCCGGGTGGTCCGGCTGGACTGACAGCCGCTCGAAGCGGTTGGGCGGGTTGTGGCTGGCGCCGCGGCCGCGGATAGGGAAGAGCTCCATAGTCCTCGCGGGGTGGCTGATAACTACGCGTCGGTTTGGGGCGCGAGCTTGAAAGATGCATCTTCGGGTTTTGTTCGGCAAGGGTTTCGCATAGCGGGGTGGGGTTGCGGTTCCCGGGTCGCCCGGCGAAATTCGGCGATCGCATGAAACCAGGGGAGGCAAACATATGACGTCGAGCTGGAAGGGAACGCTGACCGTCGCCGGCCTGCTGGGGGTGGGCGCTGTCGCGGGGCTTTACGCGCTTCAGGCGCGTCAGACACCTCAGGTGGCGCCGGTCGCCCTGGAGTCGGGCGGGGTGACCGTCTACAAGACCCCCACTTGAGGGTGTTGCGAGGAGTGGGTGGGTCACCTGCTCGATAACGGGTTCAAGGTAGAGGCCGTGGACGTGAGCGACGCCGAGCTGCTGGCGATCAAGTCACGCTACGGTGTGAGCCAGGAGCTCTCGGGGTGCCATACGGCCCTTGTGGACGGCTATGTCGTGGAGGGGCACGTCCCGGCGGCGGACATCAGGCGGCTGCTCGACGAGCGGCCGGAGATCGTAGGCCTCGCCGTGCCGGGCATGCCGATCGGCTCTCCCGGCATGGAGGTGCCGGGCCGTCACCCCGAGCGGTTCGACGTTCTGGCGTTCGACCGCCAGGGCAACACGACGGTCTACGCCAGCCACTGAGGGTACGCTAGGCTGGCTGAACCAGGGACACCAATTGATCGAGAGGCGGAGCTCCAAGTAGGGGCTCCGTGTTCTTCTGCGTCCGATTTGACGACGTGTTGACAGCAGCTGCGAAGCTTCAGGGTGAGAGGTTCTTGGGAGGGCTCGGACGTTGAATCCGGGAATCCGGGTATTCAGGAGTCCGGGAATACGGGTATACGGGAATCGGGGAATTAGCGAGTTGGGGAATGGGGAGCGTGGACGGGGATTGGATCAACGACCTGGAAGATCGGTTGATTGCCCTGGCCGCGATGAGCTACCGCATCGTGAACGATCTGCCGTCGAGCCGGCTGACCGCTCACGTGTCGGCACAACTCAATCGGTGCAGCACATCTCCGGCGGCGAACTGTGCAGAGGCGCGTGGGAGCGAGTCTCGTAAGGATTTCGTTCACAAGATGAAGGTCTGCTTGAAGGAGCTGCGGGAAACCCTCGTCCGGCTCAAGCTCATCAGAAAGCTGGAGATCGGCTCTGGCCCGGTGGTGGACGAGGCGATCACCGAGGCCGACGAGCTCATAGGTATCTTCGTCACCAGCGTTGCCGCAGCTATGAGAAACGGCAAACGGGGCGATAGGTAAGCGCCTCCTACCCAGAATCCGCGATTCCCGGATTCCCGGATTCCCG
>CP070815.1:1450562-1453620 GCA_020344215.1 Gemmatimonadota bacterium | reverse complement strand
ACGAGCACGAGCATGAGCAGGAGCGGAAATCAAGTGCGTTAGCTCTCGATCACCTGCTCGCCGCACTCCATGCAGAAGCGTGCGCCGGCTGCAACCTTGACCCCGCAGTTCGGGCAGGCGCGCTCGGTGACACCGACCGGCTCCCCACAGCGGCCGCAGAACTTGGCGTCGGGCGCCAGCGGCGCCTCGCACTTCTCGCAGCGGTCACCGGCTACTAGCGATTCGCCGCAGTGCGAGCAGAACCGAGTGTCGGGTGCAACTTCCGTGTGGCAGGCGGGACAGGCGATCGCCGCGGCTCCCGCAGCGGCCGCGGCTCCCGTGGCCGCGGCACCCTGCTGCCCCTTGAGCGACTCGAAGATCATCCCGGGCAGCATGGCGCCGATCCCGGCGCCCATCCCGGCGCCGGCGCCGAGCCCGACCATGTCACCGGCGGTGCCACCACCGCCGCTGCCGGCGCCTTCCAGGGCACGGGCCGCCTTCATCTTGAGGAACTTGTCCAGGTCACCCAGCGCCGCCACCTGGGCCCGCTCGTCGATCGCCTTCTCGACCTCTTCCGGCGGTGTGATCGACGTGATGAAGAAGTCGGCGAGGTTGATCCCGTAGCGCTGGAAGTCGTGGCTGAGGCGATCGTGGACCTCCTGCCCCATCTCGTCGTACTGGCTCGGCAGGTCGAACACGGTGCGCAGCTTCTCGCCCAGGTAGTCGTTCAGCCGGCTGATGATGATGTCGCGCAGGTAGTCCTTGATGTCGGCGGTCAGGAACGAGCCCATCGTGCCGGCGAGCGCGTTCACGAAGACCAGCGGCTCGCGGATCTGGATCGCGTAGTTGCCGAAGGCGCGCAGACGCACCAGCCCGAGCTCCGCATCCCGGTAGGCGACGGGCTGCGCCGTCCCCCACTTCAGGTCGGGGAAGAGCTTCATGTTGACGAAGACCACCTCCACCCGGAACGGCGAGGTGAAGTTCCAGGGCAGCGACAGCACCTTGGTCACGATCGGGACATTGGCGGTGCTCAACGTGTGACGGCCCGGCCCCAGCACGTCGAGGCCCTTGCCGTCGCGGAAGAAGATGGCCGCCTGGTTCTCCCGTACGATGACCTGCGAGCCGAACTTGGTCTCCGCCGACCCCTCCTGCGGGATGCGATGGATGATCTCCTGGCCCGTGGCATCGAACCACTCGATGACGCTAAGAAACTCAGTCATGACGGACCCTCGCTTGGCGATGTGACACGCCGGAAGGTGAGCAATCGGTAGGGGAAGGCTGTCGCGGGCGCGCGGTCGGGGATCGACCGCCGGAGGCACCTGCAGCCCAAATATAAGAAACTCGACTCGATGCGCCTAGGGCCGCAGGGCGGCCTCCGCCCTCATTCCATCATACACAGCAGACCCCGCCTTTATTCACCTGTTGGGATCCCCTGATTCCCGCTGGTCATCTGTCCCGGCCCGTCAGGTTGAAGGGCGGCAGGCTCATCTCCGACACGCAGGAGGTGTCCAGCCCTTCGAGAGACCCTTTCTCGAGGAACTCGCTGCGGATCCCTCTAATACAGCTTCCGCGGGCGCCGTGTGCCGCTGGGACCACCAGGTGCAGGCTATTGGGCAGATGGCTGGCGGCCTCGGCACCCCAGCGCGGCGGGGTCACCGGATCGAGCGTGCCGGAGAGCAGCAGGGTCGGCACCTCGACGCTCAGCGGCTCGCCGTAGCCGTCGGGTAGCTCGCGGGCCGGCCACACGCTGCAGGCGGCCAGCTGGTTGCGCACGCGGTCATCGCCCAGGAAGGTGCCGTCGGTGAGCTCGGGGATCTCATTCTCGTCGATGCGCGACAGATCTTCCGGGCAGGTGACGGATAGCAGCATCCCGAAGGCGAGCGCATCGACGATCGCTATGTTGCTTCTCAAGCCGAGGTCGACGAAGAACCCGTAGTCACCCTCGTAGGCACGGTGGATGAGCAGCGGGACTGTACGAGCATATGATAGATAGTACATCGATGTCCTCAGCGCCTCGGCGAAGGCGTAGCGCGAGATGCTGAGCGTGGTCTGCTCGCCGGTCTCTGGGTGCGCGATCGTGACAATCGCCGGCTCTCTCTCGAGGCGCTCGATGATCTCGGCGAACTCCTGCTCCAGGTCGGGGAAGGCGGCGTGGCAGTCGGGGTCCGCGGCGCACTCCTCGAACGTCTTCTCCAGCGCCTTCTGCGATTCGTAGGCGTGGTACAGCGGGTTGCGGAACGCGATGGGCGCGACGCCGTCCAGTATGGCAGTGCGCACGGTCTCGGGGTACCTGCGCATGTAGACCAGGGCCGCCCGTGTGCCGTACGAACCACCCGTCAGGTTGACCTGCTCGTAGCCGAGGGCGAGCAGGATCTCGTGCAGGTCGTCCGCAAAGATGGGCGTCGTGTACTGCGTCAGGTCGGCCAGCGGCTCCAGTCGCTCGCGACAGCGCTCGAACTTCCCGGCGGTGAACACGGGGTCCAGGTAGCTCTGCAGGTCGCCCTGCTCGGCGACCTCGCAGTAGAGCGGGTTCGACTTCCCGGTGCCCCGCTGGTCTACGAGGACGATGTCACGCATCCAGCGAAACGAAGAACGGAACCACCCGCGCGCGCCGACCGTCGCCGCCTCGCCCGGTCCACCGGACAGCGGAACGATGGGGTCGGGCCGCGGCGATCTGGTGGCGGCCGGTATCACCATGATGTTGATGTCTATTGTTCTGCCGGAGCCGAGGTCACGGTTCTCGTACACCGTGTAGGTGCCGCAGCGCACCTCTTCCTCACCACCCGGGATCTTGCAGGGCTCCATAGACAGAGTACCCGGCGAGCCTTGGGCGAGCATGAGCGACGGGCTCGTCAAGGCGGCTATGAGCGCGAGGACCGGCGGCAGCGAGGTGTGGCGGCGTCCGGGGCGCATCTCGAACCTCCGATTGTCGGTGTGAGTTGATCGACTATGAGCCGAGAAGTGTCAGGGGACAAGAGTTGAGGATACTCGAAAAATGAATCCGGGAACCCAGGAACCGGGGACTAAGGCTCGTGCGGAAAACTCCTTGATTCCCCACCTCCCGGATTCCCGGATTCCC
>CP070815.1:1447371-1450462 GCA_020344215.1 Gemmatimonadota bacterium | reverse complement strand
CTGGTGATCGTCTCGACACGGGCGATCCGGAGGATCGGCGTGTCCGAAGCACCGGACGTGAGGATGATGGTCGGGTCGATCAGAACCGGCACACCGAACCCACCAGAGGCGTTCGTCAGTGACTGGTTTCTGAACTCGGCCACGGCCCGGGTCTCGTCGGCGTCCCACGCTGGAGCGGTCGGCGAAGCAAGGTACTTCATCCACGCCGACCGGTACGCCGGCCGTTCCGTCAGCGCCAACCGGCGGGCGATCTCGTCGCCGTCGGTATTACGGGTGTTCGACCGGATCATCCGCTCGAGTTTGCCGGCTGCCCGACCATCAAGGTCGGTGCGGTCGGCCTCCCGGGCCAGCAACGCCAAAGCGGCGTCCCGCATCTCGGCCCGACCCGCCCGGGTCGGATCAATGTCGGGATCGACCCGATGCATCACCTGAGGTGATCCGTCCCGAACGTCAGTCGGGGCAGGCGTGTCCTGCACCGGCACGATCGTCAGGTCAGCAGCGGCAGCGGCCAAAGCGGCCCGCTTCGCCAAACGGGCCTCAAGGTCGGCCCGTTCGGTGCGGAGCTCGTCCGCTTCCGCTTCGATGGTTGCGACCCGTTCCGACAGTTCGGTACGGGTGTCGTCGTCCAGATCGCCGGCGGTCGACTGGTCGTCGATGTCGGCCAACTCCTGAACGAGTTCAGCGGCACGTGCCTGAACGGCAGCGAGCCGAAGCTCAACAGAGTTCATGATGTGAACCTCTCTGGGATTTAGGTGAGCAGCAGCCGCAGCCGTGCGGCCTTCGCTGCCCGTCGGACGTCGTCATTTGTGAGGTGAACGTCCGAACCCATCCCAGTACCGTCGGGCAAAGGTTCAACGGTCGGGACCATGTTAGCGACCTGGATCTGGGTGGTGGGGTAGGCCGGCCACACGACCGGGCCCAGCTCGAACAACCGGACGTCGGTCACTTCCCGCAGATCCAAACCGTCGTCGTCGTCTGACCGGGTGATCGTTTCTTCCCGAACCCGGAATTGGATCGACCCGCCGGACACGGTCCCATCGGCGATCGCTTCCCGGATCTCATCCACCCGGGGCGTGTTCCGCAACGTGGCCCGCATGTACAAACCCTGATCGGTTTCGGTCAGCTGATCGATCGGGCCGAGCGGAAGGCTGTCGGTGATGAGCGACATTCCATGTTCGAATTGGACGATCTGCCGATCCTCGGTGAGGGTACGGGTGAACGCCCCACGGCGGAACACTTCCCGGAACGTGCCCTCATGCCACGAGTCGATCGTGGTTTCCACGTTGAACGGTGAAAAGATCCCTTCGAGGGTGCGGCCGGTGACGGCGGTCTCACCGAGCGGCACCGCCCGCAGATGCGTGACCGACCGGTAGTTGTCGGTGTCGGGGTTGGCGTCGACCTGTTCGAGACCGGTAGCGGTCCTGGTGCACAACCCGAGGTCGGGCCGGAAATAACGTGTTTCACGCATCGTCGTCGTTCCCCTCATCATCCGATACTGGTTGCTGGGTCATGGTGCCCTGTTGGAGCTGCACCGACGGCAACCCCGAATGCTCGAGCAGCGTCATGTCATTACCGGCAACCGCCAACACCGCCGACTCGGGTGTGTACCCGGCATCAACAAAGGTACGCACCGCCGACGCCTGCGCCTGTTGCACCCCGGCCAGATCCCGGGCGTCCTCACGCATCGCAGAATTGTCCCGGTCGTCGAACCAGAGCCGCACCGGCTGCCCGTTCGGACCGCCCGGCACATCCAACAAATGTTGCAACGCCCCACACAACTGTTTCCATTTCGGGCGCATCTTCGTCGCAAACGACCTGGACGCCTGCCCATAGTTGGAGTAGGTGGCAGCCTGCAGGCCGAGTTTGGCGGCGATCAGGATGGGCGGCACCCCCGAAGCGGTGATGATCCGATTCTCGTTCGACGCCTGAACCTCAGTAAACGACGCCTGTTCCATGTTGGCGCCGATCGGTTTGGCGTCGGCACCGTCATCCAAGATCAACGTACGGTAGGCGTTGTGGACCCCGGAAAACTTCCGGTCGAGTTCCTGTTGGAACCGGCGGCGGGCTTCCGGTGACTCGATCCGCTTCTCGACGGTGACGAGCAGGTTCGGGGTGGCAGCGTTCGAAAAGTACGCTTGCTGATGGCGGACCGTCTGTTTGTCCGCTTCGATCTCCCGCAGCACCGGCGTCAACCATGACATGCCCCGGTATGGGTGGTCGGGGTCAGGCGCCGAGTAGAAATGGGCGACCTCGTCACGGGTGAACACGGTCGGGGTCGGGTTACCGGACCATTTCCCACCCGGCCAATACAAGAATCCGACCACCTCGGCGGCGGCCCGGTCCAACATCAGATCGACCCAGTCGGGGCGTAACACTTGGAGGATGTCGTAGGCGCCGTTCGGTGACCGGGCCCGCAACACGAAAGCGTTACCAGCGAGATCGTTGTGCAACATGACCCGGTCCAACAGGTCAGACGTTGACCCGCCCGGCCACGGCCGCTCGAGCAGACTGAGCGACACCGACCCGAACGTGCGCCGGTCACCGAGCCGCTGCCACACAAACTCGACGTCGGCGAACACCCGCCGCCGCTCATCGATACAGGCGAACACGACCCCGGACGCCTTATACCCCCACTGGGCGTAAGCGTCATACGTTTCGGATATGGTCTGGATCGGTATCCCAGTTTGGGACGATCCGATGGCGACAGCAGCGGCCCGCTGTTCGGATGGGCGGCCGGCTAACGCCGAACCGACACGGCCGATGAGAGATGTTCCGTTCATCGTCCCCTATTGTACGGGTGGCGTTAGGTGTTACGGTCGAACCACCAGCCGACAGCGGCGAGGGTGGCGGACACGGTCAACGCCCCGGCTGCGGCCCACGGGCTCCACAGCGACACGAACCCGACCAGGCTGCCCCAACTACCAGCAACAAACAGGATTTCGTTGCGGTTCACCGGGGTCGGCTGCCACGTATGCGGGGCCGTTTCGCTTCGGTGTGCACCGAACACGTGTCGGCTGGGTTGGTTGACCGCAGCACCGTCGAACAGCCCGAGCGGTTACAGATCCGCCGTTCCGGGTTCGCTGCCGGTTTC
>CP070815.1:1444146-1447271 GCA_020344215.1 Gemmatimonadota bacterium | reverse complement strand
GTGGACGAGGAGACGATGAAATCGCTCGATTCCTGGGTGCAGACGGGCGCCGTGAAAAGCCGATCGGAGGCGGCTGCGCTGTTCATTCGCGAGGGCCTTCGCCTGCGCGCGACGGAGTTGAGCGATTTGGAGGGCGTGCTGCGGGATGTGGACCAGGCGAAGCAGAGGCTGCGCGAGGCGGCGCGCAGGGTGCTGGGGACGGAAGGCGAGGCCAACGATGAAGAGGGCTAGCGCGCTCGCCGAGCACTTGGAGTCGAACGGCTATGTTCGCGTGTTGCTGGAGCGAACCGGCATCGGGCAACTCCTCGTTCAAGCACGAGTCAACGGGCAGCCGATGACCATGATCCTCGATACGGGTGCCTCACACACGCTACTCCACCGGGAGGCGGCGAAGCGAATCGGCGTGGAGGGCCGCGCATCGTCGTGCGAGGCAACCGGCGCGGCAGGCTCCACCGAGACGCTAACCGCTTCACTGGAGGAGTTCGGGCTGAACGAGATCCTGCTTGGCCCGAAGACGGTTCCGGTCATCGATCTCGGCAGCGTCAACGCGAAGCTTGAGAGCGCCGGCGTGTCCCCCGTAGACGGAGTCGTTGGCGTCGACGTTCTGGGGGAGGCCAATGCCGTGGTCGAGTTCGAGCATGCAACACTCTTCCTCAAGCTCGCCGGCGCGGAGGGCTGAGGTCGGGAGGATCATAAATCGCCCGCACCGTTTCGATCGTGTCCGCTTCTGCTGCACTCTTGTCAGGCCGATAGCGCTTCAGCCTCGCAAAGCGCAGCGTGACACCAGCGGGGTACTTCGGGCTCATCTGTACAGCGTCAAACGCTATCTCTGCAACAAGCTCGGGACGAACGTAGACGGTATAGGAATCCCGACTGATCGCCAGCTCCTGGAGCCTGCGGGTCTGCCAGGCCAGAATCTCGTCGGTCATCCCCTTGAAGGTCTTTCCCAGCATCACGAAGGCGCCGCCGGCCGGATCGCGGGCACCCAGGTGCAGGTTGCTGAGCCAGCCGCGGCGGCGGCCTGAGCCCCACTCGGCGGCGAGCACGACAAGGTCGAGTGTGTGGGCGGGTTTCAGCTTGAGCCAGCTCTTGCCGCGGCGACCGGCCTCGTACGGAGCATCGAGGGCCTTCGCTATGATGCCCTCGTGTCCCGCGGCCAGAGCTCTTTGCAGAAACACCCGCGCTTCTTCCGGGTCGCCGGTGACCGTGCGTGGGATCAGTAGCCCCGGCGGAAGCACCTCCGCAAGCGCATCCACACGCTCACGCGCCGGAAGGTCGGTGAGGCCGGCGCCGTCGAGATAGAGAAGGTCGAAATAGAAGGCGTCGAGCGGCAGCTCCTGTCGTAGGCGCTCGACATCGAGCTTGCGGCCGAAGCGGCTCATCGTCAGCTGGAACGGATGCGGCACCCCGTCATCTCCGAAGGCGAGCGTCTCGCCGTCGAGGATGATCTCGCGCACGGGCAGTGCGCGAACACCCTCCACCAACTCCGGCACTGCAGCTGTCACGTCGTTCAGGCGGCGCGTGTAGACGCGAATATCGTCGCCGGCGCGGTGCACCTGCACGCGCGCGCCGTCCAGCTTGTACTCCAGCTCGGCGATCTCGAAGCGGTCGAGCGCCTCGCCCACCTCCTCGGCTGTACCGGCGAGCATCGGCTGCACGGGTCGGAAGAGCTGGATCGCGAACCCGGCCAGCCCTTCCCTCCCCTCGGACAGCGCGGCGGTCGCGACCTCGGGAAGAGCACCGGAGAACATGAGGGCGCGGCGAACGACCGATGCGGGCACGTCCCCCGCTCTGGCAATCGCCTCCACCATCACGCCCTCGAGCGCGCCCTGACGCAGCTCCCCCAGGACCAGGCGAACGACGAACTCCTGCTCCTCCCGGGTGCACCGCGCCAGCAGCTCGTGGAGCAGGCGCCCCCGCTCGGCGGCCGACCCGGATCCGGAAGCCGAGGCGATCCGCTCCAGCGCGGCGTCGACTTCGAGGATGGCAAGGGAGGGCTCGTCCGCAGCAGCGTCCGGAAACGCGGCGCGTATCTTCGCCGGCCCGATGCCTATGCGCCCCTGACGCGGCTCTCCCGTGAGAAAGGCGACAGCGATGGGTACTTCTTCCGGCTGCAACCGGCGCAGCAGGGTCGCCAACGCCGCCACCTTTTCCAGGCGGGCGCTCGTCTCCGCCACGCGACGTGAGCTCTCAACGACGTCGTCCAGATGCACCGCGGATCCTCCAGGCCAACAGCTGCATCAGTTTCGCCCTCTGACCACCAATCATCGCGACGTCGCCGCCGTACGGCTACCCCGAAGTGGCAAACCGCCATCACACCGGGGAGGCTGTTCGTTGACAGAGCCAGATATGGGCTTGGCTAGAAGGTGCCGAACTTCAAGGCGACCTGCGCGTAGAACGAGCTCAAGTCCGAGCCCTCCACGCCTGGTGAATCGACTCCCGACACCCAGCGAAAACCTGCGCCTGCCTGGAAGCGGAAATAGTCCGTCACGTTGAGCTCTCCGTTTAGGGCTGGCTCGAGCACGAAGACCGCCTCCTCGTTCACCGCCGGGCCGCTCAGGCCACCTCCACCGATCAGCAGGTAGGCCGTGAAGTGGATGAGTTTGTCGGAGCTGTTGACGTACTCGAGCTCCAAGCCACCATAGCCCAACTCGATATCCTGCACCCCGTCGTCGTTCGTGTCGATGTCATTAACAAGCCCGTAGCCGCCGCCGCCGAGGACGAACGTGTGATTGATGATCCAGCCGCCACGCCCGCCGACGAACAGGGCGAACTCACCATCAATCTGGCTGAACTTCACCACCGGGGCACCGAAACCACCCGATTCAAATCCTCCCCGGATCAGGGTCCTCTCCTGCGCCAGAACCGGCGAGGCCGTGGCAAGCAAGATCGCGATCGTAAGCAGTCGCTTCATTCCTGTGCCTCCTTTGGCACGCGCCCTTCGTCTCCATTCAAGAAGGCGCGACGACGCAGAGTGTCGACAGGCTCTTTGTGGCTGAGTTGTGTGATTCCATAGGACAACTACGCGGTGCTGTCAATTGCTGTCTCAAGACCCACTCGGTTGCGAGGACGCCCGGTCCTCGCGAAATTGCACAGCGACGCCGGAGCCTGTCACCTTATGCATG
>CP070815.1:1440919-1444046 GCA_020344215.1 Gemmatimonadota bacterium | reverse complement strand
CGCGGGGATGTTTGCCATGTGCTACCTCCGCTGCCCAGGTATCGCGCCCGTCTGACGGTCAAGGGCCGACGTCACGCGTTGATCGGTCGCGACCGACATCGCGACGACCTCGCCCAGCATACGTGAATCCAGGTACACGCGCGTCGAGCCGTGACCGCCGCCGCTCCCCATCGTGCCGGCGTTCAGCGCGGCGACGCCGGCCGGGCCGCCGGCCGCTTCCACGCCGCGCCGCGTGAGGATGCCCTCGTCCGGCTCGGCAAGGATCGGGACGTGGTCGCCCTCCACCCGGTCGCGGACCATGCCGCCGACCGCGAACTTGGGAGCCTTCGTCGCCTTGATGGCGCTGATCTGGATCGCAAGCTGACCGGCCGCGACCGCGACCGCGGCGGCCGGAGCTCCAGGACCGAGGTACGCGAAGGCCGCGGTAAGCGCTACCGCGTTCGCGGCGGCGTCGATGGTCGCGCGTGCGATGGCGGCGGCCTTCTGTGCCTTGTGGGCCTCGAGGAGCGCCGCCCGATGGTCCCGCCGTGCCTGGCGTCTGGCTTTCGCGTTGGCGCGCATCTCGGCGTCGATGCGCTTTAGCTGTGCCTTCCCTTCCGCTTCGCTGATCTTCCCGCTTTCGATCTGGGCCTCGATGTTCTCGCGCTCGGTCTTCAGCTGGTCTTGCGCTTGCCGGTGTAGCCTCTTGCTCTGATTTTCCTCGCGGACCAGCGCGTCCATACGCTGCTGCATCGCTCCCTCGACGAGCTCAAGCGTCATGTCGGTGAGCTGGACCATCGCCTCTTGTTGCGCCTGGACGACCTCCTCTTCGAGCCGCCGGGCGTACTCGGTCGCGTCCTCGCTGACCAGGCGCCACGACTCCGACGCGGCGGCTAGTGCGGCCGTCTGGGCCTCTTGCTCTTCCGCGATCAGTTTGATCCGCTCTTCCGTGGCGGCCTTCTCGGCGGCGTTGCGCTTGGCGGTCTCCTTCTTCGCGTTCTCCCAGATGCGCTCCCATTCGGCCGCTTGTCGCGCCTGCTCTTGGGCCGCTTCCCGTGCCGCTTTCGCCGCTTCCTTTTGCCGCTCTTCCGCCCTCTTCGCGGCCTTGTCTACGTCGACGTAAGACTCGCGCTGATAGCCGAGCGCTTCCGCCATCGCGTTGAGGTCTTCCGTCGTCTGCCGGATCTCGTCGCTTCCTTCCGCCATCACGCGATTGGCCTCGATCTGTGCCTCGGTCAGCTTGTCGATGCCTTGGGCGGCTTCCTCCCCTCGCTCTACGAGCAGGTCGTATAGATAGGCGAGGTGAGGGTTTCCGCTTCGCACGGAGAATATGAAATTGTCATAGGCTTGGGTGAATACGCCTGTGCTGCTTTCGGCGTCGTCAACGGCGACCTGGAGCCCGATCACGGCGTGCGTAGCGCTTGTGAGCGCTGGAGCTAGTCCCGATTGCATCTGTGCCTTAGCGGCCGTCGTCACGCCTTCCAGGTCGGTCATAGCCTCGGTATACGCGTGCACGTCGGCGACCTGTTGAGCGGTCAGCCCTTCAAGCCCGGCGAACCCTTCGAGCGCTTCGATCGTCTCTTCCGCGTCCGACATGAACTCGACCAGCGCCGCGCCGGCAAAGCCGATCGCGAAGGCGCCCGCGGTGAAGGCGCCACCCGCGAGGACCATCGCGCCGCCGGCGCCGCCGATCCTTTCCGACAGCTCGCCGAACCGTGAGCCCAGGTCGAGGATCGAGTCGCTGATGTCGCCGAACGTCCCGCCGAGAAGTGACGCCATCCGTTCGCTTGAATCCTTCCAAGCGTCGCGGACTTGCTCGGCTTCCCGGGCCATCTGCTGCCGTGCCCGCTCGGCGGCCCGCTCGGCGCGTTTGAAGTCCTTCGACCACGCCGCCGCCATTTTCTTGGACTCTTTCGCGGTGATGCCGGGGATCTTCTCCAGCTCCGATCGCAGCTTGTTGATCTTGGCGACCACCTCGACGTCTAGAACTTCTGTAGGCATTTAGGCGGTCTCCAGCTCTGTCACGATGAAGCGGCCGAGCTGCTCTAGCAGCGGGCCGCGCAGCTTTCGTAGGGGCCGCTGTAGATAGACCACATACGCGGTCTTCCCGCGTAAGCCTTTCGGCTTGATGTAGCGGCTCCATTCCGCGGTGCAGTAGACCCGGCCGCGGATGGTGTCGCCGCGAATGCTCATCTCATGAAACAGGAAGTCCCGGCTATGGCCGGGCCGGTAGCGCTTGACCGGGCCGACGGGCCATTGTCTCTTGGCGTCGTCGTAGATCGTCCGGGTCTCGTCCTCGATGAGCTCAAACGCGCCCGGCGCGACCTTGTCCGCGACCGCCCGCACCAGGGCCGCGGTCGTGTCGTCGACCTCGATGTATGCGTTCCCGGTGCCGTAGGTAATGCGACTCACCGCCGACCCCTTCCGCCGGGACGGGCGGCGGCGGCCTGCTTGCGGGCGGCCTTCTTCCTCTCTTCCGTCGTCAGCATGTAGTCCGCCATGATGTCCGCCTGTTGCTCACGCTCGAGCGTCTGAAACCACCCGGGCCACTTGCCCCACGACCTCTCGATCTCCATCACCCACCGGGCGTGATCTCCGGCGGCGGTTCGGAAAAACCCATCGCCTCCTCGACCTCTTCGCTCTTGGGATTGATGGGCAATCGATCCGACAGCCACGCGAACGCGTGCATCCCCGCGCGGAGGATGTCGCCGACCTCCCACCCGGCTTCCACTAGGAGCTCGTAGAGCACCGCGGCGGCCCGGGAGACGGACCGCTTGAACCGCGCCCGCTTCGCGAAGCGAGGGTAAGCCAAGACCAACGCGCCGCACGCGGCGAGCGCTTGGGACTCGTCCTGGAGCATCACCAGGTCGATGACGTGCGCGTCGGATGCGTGCCGCTCCCATATGTACCGGGTCCCGCGGATCGTGATCTCCCCGGGCCGGTGCTCGGTCTCTGCTGCTGTGTCGGTCATGGTCTCACCTCTTCGTGTCGGTCAGCGTCGGATCAAGACTCGGAGTACGCCAGCGACGAGCCGGCGCCGGTCGAGCCGGTGATCTCAAACGTCATGGAGTAGGTCGAAGGCTCGCCGTCCGCGAGTAGCGTATGGTTCCGCAAGATGCAGCCGTCGAAGATGAGCGACTGATCGGTG
>CP070815.1:1437571-1440819 GCA_020344215.1 Gemmatimonadota bacterium | reverse complement strand
GACGGCTGGGGCACGGCCCTAAAGCCCGCGTGCGAGCCCATCGTGATGGCACGCAAGCCCTTGAGCGAGAGCAGCATCGCGCGAAATGTGCTGCGCTGGGGCACGGGCGGGATTAATGTGGGGGCGTGTCGTGTGGGCGTTGAGCACATCGCGGCGAGGCTCGGCGGCTTCAGTGACAGCGCGTGCTATGGCAGCAGTGATCGCGGCGTGTTTGAGGGCCGTGATGGACGATGGCCCGCAAACCTCATCCACGACGGCAGCGCGGCGGCCGTGGCGGGTATGCCGGAGACGGCAAGCGGGAAAATGTACCCGACGCAAACGGAGGTAAAGCGGGGCACGTTTGGGGCAGATCGTGAGGGCGGGTGGGTCACCATGGAGACTTATGGCGACACCGGATCCGCCGCCCGCTACTTCTACACGGCCAAAGCATCGCCGCGCGAGCGAGCGGGCACAAGACACCCGACGGTGAAGCCGTTGTCTTTGATGCGGCATCTCGTGCGGCTCGTGACGCCGGCCGGGGGCGTTGTGCTTGATCCGTTCCTGGGCTCGGGCACGACAATGATCGCGGCCGATGTGGAGGGCGTCACGCTTTACGGTGCCGAAGCCGAGCACATCGACGATATTCGCGTGCGATGGGCGGCCCGGCGTGACATCGTGGCGGCATCTGACGGCGTGCAAGCGGCGGCGGCCGAAGAGGTGAGCGACAAGCAGATCGCGATGTTCGGGGCCGGGTCGTGATCCTCGATGCGCTGCACGATGCGCTTGCGCTGGATGCGTCGGACCCGTGCGCGGCGCTTACGTGGTCGGACTGGCAGAAGTCGTTTCTAGCCGACGGGGCTCGGTTCCGGGTAGCGCGCACGGCGAACCAGATCGGCAAGACCTGGGTATCAACGGCCGATCTCGTGATGGAGCTCCGTGGCAGCAACCCGTATCGGGCGCGGCGGTATCGCGGGCCGGTTTACGCGGGCTTCATCGGCGAGAGCATCCAGCAGATGTCGCAGGCGGGCGGGCCGCTTGAGAAGCTTTGGAGCATGATCCCGCCCGGCGAGGTTGACCCTCGCATACGCTTTGAGGCGGGCCGGGGCATCTGCGGGGTGAAAGACCCGGTGATCCCGTTCGTGTATGGCCCGGCTGCGGGCTCGGTCATCCAGATCCGCACGTACCAGCAGCGGCCACAATCGCAGGCGGGCGCAACGTGGCATTACGCATACTGCGACGAGCCGATGCCGGAGCGCATCTATTCGGAGGTTGTGGCGCGGCTTGTGGCGCACTCGGGCAACATGACGTGCACCTTCACGCCTACCCCGAGCATGCCCGATCAGGCGTGGCTACGCGAGCTCGTGACCGCTGGCGTCTTTCACGAGCATCACGCGACGATGACCGAGCGTAATGCGTGGCCCTCGGGCTACCTGCGGCCTTTCCTGTCGACGTCGGAGATCGAGCAATACGCGGCAAGCCTGCCGGAGATTGAGCGGGCGATGCGCATCGAGGCGTCGTGGGATCCGATTGTGACTGACCGCTGGCTGACGGGCTTCGGGCCGTCGAATGTCGAGCCGTTCAACCTTCACGACATCCCGCCCGGTGCTTTGCTGGCGGTGGGCATCGACCACGGCCTTAAGGCCGGCAAACAGGCGGCGGTGCTCGTGGCGGCCCTCAAGGGCGAGCACGGCCGGGCCTGGGTCATCGACGAAGCAACGAGCGACGGACACACTACGCCCGAGCAGGATGCGCGGTCTATTATCGACATGCTCGAGCGGCACGGGCTGAAGTATGAGCACGTCGACGAGTGGGTCGGGGATCGTGCAGCCAAAGAGGGGCGCATCATCAAACAGAAGTCCAACGGCGCATTGCGTCGGTATCTGGCTGCGGTGGCGGGGCTACCCTACGAGCGCACGCGGTGGATCGTGACGCCGCACAAATACGCGGGCAGCGTGGCGGCGGGGCTTCGGTTGATTAACGTGCTAAGCAGTCGTCGCGATCTGCTTGTGCATCCACGTTGCGAGCGGTTTATCAAGGCGTGTGAGGTCTTTAGAGGCGCGAAGGATGACCCGGTAAAGGATATACTTGACGCGGGCAGATATGCGATAGAACGCGTGGTCGATGGCGTGCAGGTTGGGCGCATCAAAGTGAGGGCAGCATGATTGGGCCGTTTTACGAGGTGTTCCCGGACAGCGAGCAATCCCGCGTGCGTGACGGCGCGTGCCGTTACCAGCTCTTGCAAGAGGATGCCGACTCGCTCGTCGAGGATTGGATCGGGCAATACGTGCCGCCCGACAGGACATCGACGTGGGGGCCGCCCGATACATCGAAGGTCCCTATCGTGACTGTCGCCCGAGCGATGAGCACGCCGGGGCACTACGGACGCGAACCGCGCATCGTCGGCGACGCTGGCGACTTGGCGGGCATGCTGCGGGCGGCCGGCTGGGCGTCAAAGATGCAGTCGGTTGAATATCTCGCGTATGGCATGAACACCTGCGGCTTGCTTCCGAGCTGGTCGGATGACCTGGGGCGGCTCGTGCTGGCGGTGTGTCCGTCGCATCTGCTTTGGTTCGATGCGCACCCGGATGACCCTACCGTGGCGATTGTCCAGCGGCGGCTACAGGTGCGGCACGTGATGGGCGAGGACGTGCTCGCGTGGGATGTGTGGGACGTCACCGACCCAGCGTCGCCCGTGTTTCGCATCGTCAAGGCAGACCGGCGCGGCGATTACGGCGACGACATTACCGAGGAGGTCACCGGGGCGGGGCCGCTGGTCGGCGATGCCTACCCCTACCGAGACGCGGCCGGGCGGCCGTTCGCGCCGATTGTGCTGTATCGCACGCATGACGATAGCTCGATGTGGTCGTGGCACCGTGGCAAAGGGGCTTTCCGGGGCTCGCTTATGTCGGTGCTTTACAACTCGCATGCCGGAAAGTGCGCGAGAGACGCCGTGTCGCAAGGAGGCTTGGTTTTCGACGCAGAGCCGGTGGGGGGCAATGTTGGATACGACGGCACCGGCCGGGGCGTCGTGAGCATCGACTTTGAGGCCGGCGACATCTTGCACTACCGCAGCACGGGCGCATCACAGCCAAGCTATCGGGAGCTCAAGCCCGGCGCGAATCTTGCAGAAGTGAGCGCGTTCGCGGCTCAATACTCGGCAAGCGTAGCCGTCGAGATGGGCGTAACGCCAACCGATGCCGTGCGCGTTGGGGCCAATCCCATGAGCGGCGTCGCCATTCACCTGACGAACGCAGCGCGCCGAGAGGAGC
>CP070815.1:1434138-1437471 GCA_020344215.1 Gemmatimonadota bacterium | reverse complement strand
TCCCAAAGCCCTCGGCAAGTCTTACCGGACGCAAGCGGGCTGGTGCGCGGCCACGGTGCAAAAGCACTACGACCGCTGGACCAAGGCGGGCAGCCGGGGTGACTTCCTAGAATCCCTGGCGCGTCGATACTGCCCGGTGGGCGCTGGGAATGATCCCACGGGGCTCAATCGGCATTGGCTCAAGAATGTCCGCCACTGGCGGGATCGGATCGTGAAATAGGAGATGAAGTGATGAGCAGTCAGATTGTGTGGACCGTTTCCCATGCAGCATCCGATGGCACCTCGCGCGGCATCCTGGGGATGTTCGCCAGTAGGGAAGCGGCGGTCGAGGCGGGCGCTGCCGAGACCGATAAGTGGCCCTTCGTGACCATTAGCGATGTGGAGTGTGATCTCGCAGAAAGCCCGCAACCGTTGCGCGGTCGGGTATGGGAAGCAAAGCAAGGCGGTGTCACGCAGGCCATGATGGTCGTCCCGTGGGAGGTGCAGCCGTAATCGAACCCGGAGGACTCGCCCCCCGTGCGTGCGGCACGGTTCCCTCCCATGCGGCGGGTCCTCCACCTTTCCCCTGCTAACCCATGAACCCGTACCGAATCGAGACGCCCGGCGTGGTGAGCTTCAGCGGAGGCCGCACCAGCGGCTTCATGCTGCGGCAGATCCTCGACGCCTACGACGGCGAGCTGCCCGAAGACCTGTTGGTCACCTTCCAAAACACGGGGCTCGAACACGCCGCGACCTATCGCTTCATCCATGAAGTGGAGACGCGCTGGGGCGTGCCGATCAAGTGGCTGGAGTATGCGCTCGATGACGAACGCGAGCCGACCGTGGTGGTGACTGACCACGATCGCGCGAGCCGCAACGGTGAGCCGTTTGACCTACTGATCGGCAAGAAGGGCTATCTGCCCAACCCCGTGTCCCGCATCTGCACGGTGCAGCTCAAGATGAGAACGCAGCAGCGATACCTTCGCTCGCTTCCGGCCTTCGCAGACGGGTGGACGAGCGCGGTCGGCCTGCGCTACGACGAGCCGCGCCGCGCCCTGCGGCTGACGGGCGACACCTCGCTGGAGAACCCGGTCGCCCCGATGTACCACGCGAAGCATACGGAGGAGGATGTGCTGGCGTTCTGGCGTGATTGCGACTTCGACCTAGATCTGCCACTTGCTGGCAATATGGCGGGCAATTGCGTGGGGTGCTTTCTCAAGTCGCAGTACAAACTCGAAGTGCTGGCGCAGGAGATGCCGGAGTACTTCGAGTGGTGGATCCAGGCCGAGCGCAAGGCCAGCGAGACTGCCGACGCAGGTGCGGTGTTCCGTCAAGACCGTCCGTCGTATGCCAACCTAATGAAGCAAGTGCGCGAGCAGGGTCAGCTTTTCAGCGAAGACGCTGGAGACACGATCTCCTGTTTCTGTACTGACTGACCCATGACCCTCTCCATCCTGCTGATCCTCGGCGCTCTGTACGTCTGGACCCTGTGCGTTGCCGCAGGGAGGGAGCAATGAGCGATGTGGCTCTACATCCCCGCATCCTTTCTCTCTGCTCCGGCATCGGAGGGCTCGATCTCGGAATCGGACTGGCGCTTCCAGGCGCTCGAACGGTCTGTTTCGTGGAGAGGGAGTACCCGGTCTGCGAAGTCTTGGCGGCTCGCATGGACGAGGGGGCGCTTGACTACGCACCTATTCACACGGATCTGCGATCCTTCAACGGCGGCGAGTGGCGTGGCCGCGTGGATATCGTCGCTGCCGGATACCCTTGCCAGCCTTTCTCGGTTGCGGGGAAGCGGCGAGGAGAGGAGGACGAGCGCCACCTCTGGCCCGAGGTCATGCGAATCATTAGCGAGGTGGGACCGAGCCTCGTCTTCTTGGAGAACGTCGCAGGCCACCTTCGGCTGGGATTCGACCGAGTTCTCGGAGACCTTGCCGATCTCGGGTTCGATGCGGAGTGGAGCCTTGTACGGGCGTCCGATGTTGGAGCCGCGCACCGCCGTGAGAGGCTGTTCATCTTGGCCTACGCCGACCGCGAGGGACTGGAAGGATGGGAGCTTCGACTCGGAATGGGAGACGCCAGTCAAGGGATTGCTAGGCCGCCTGGCCCCGAGGGTGACTGGAGCCATATCCGAGAAGAACTGTGGCCCGCTCGTCCTCAGTCCGACTTTCGTGGAGTGGCTAATGGGCTTCCCTCGCGGGTGGACCGGATCCGCTCCCTTGGAAACGCGGTGGTTCCACAACAAGCCGCGCACGCATTCCGGGGACTCCTGATGCGTGCGATCTCTAACCTCTGACCCCTAACTAACCATGCCTACCTACGACGACACCGAGCGCGAGCAGTCGCGCGAAGACCACTTCCCCGCCCGCTGGCGGCGGCAGTACCCGAACGGGCTCACCCTGAGCCGGATCCCGACCGACGATCCTCACCTGTACGAGATTGCGGTCCTGAGCAACGCCGGGATGCTGGATATCAAGCGATACGGCGAGCAAGAGACTGGCTACATGTGGGAGCAGGTCGCCATCATTCAGGAGCACGACTTCCCGAAGGTGTGCGAGCTTGTCGCCTCGGGCGAGATCACCGGGCTTCAGGAGTTCCTGGCGGGGGACGACGAATGAACCAGCGCCAACGCATCCTCGACTACTTGGAGTCGGGCAAGACCCTCACCCGGATCAACTCCTGGGAGGAACTCGGCATCCTCGAAGCCCCGGCTCGCATCCATGAGTTGAAGGCAGCAGGCCACGACATCCGCACCAAGACCGTCGAGGTCACGAACCGCTACGGCGAGACCGTGCGGATCGCGGAGTGGTCGATGGCTGAGAAGCCGAACGTGGCTCCGCTCGAGAAGCGGGACACCGAGACGCTGTTCAACATCGGGAAGGCCATCGTCTCCATGTACCACCAGGGATGATCTGCTACGACTACGGCGGCGTCGAGTGGCGCCTGGAGGGGTACGATCCTCCCGACCGGGGCAGGTTTCACAATGACCCGGGCGAGTGGGAGAGCATCACGTTCGACGGGATCTGCGACGAGAACGACCTCATGCAGTTCTTCTGGGACCTGCTCGACCCGGGGTTCATGTACGACTTCGAGGAACACATGATCCTTGCGCTCCCCGTGGACCTTCCTGCCCGACTGGAGCAGCGGGCCAAGGACATCGACGAACTGACCAGCCTCACGCCGGACGAGTTCGACCTGTACTAGCGAACGCTGGCCGCGCGGTTGTGGAAAGGCGCGCGGTCAGTAGATGCAGGGCGGAGGGTTAGCCGCGCCTGCATCACCGAGGGGCTCCCCGCGACGGCGGGGGGCTCCTCACCTTTACGGGGTAGCTCCGTCTCCCCGGGGCGGCGGGAC
>CP070815.1:1430691-1434038 GCA_020344215.1 Gemmatimonadota bacterium | reverse complement strand
TTCGAGGCCGGTGACGTCGACATGGCGCTCGGCCTGCCGGTGCCGGTAACCGAACGGCTGCGCAGGGATTCGCGCTTCAACGTGCTTCAGGAGGTCGGCGCACGCCAGTACTACATCACCCTGAACAACAGTCGCTCACCCACAAACGACGTGCTCGTCCGGCGCGCCATCAACCACGCCGTCGACAAGCAGGGCATCATCAACGCCGTCTTCCTCGGCGTCGGTGCCGAGATCGCCAGAGCGGTGTACGCGACGCCGATCGTCATCGGTTACCACGAGGCGGGTTTCTATGAATACGATCCCGAGCGTGCCGGCGAGCTGCTCGACGAGGCCGGCTGGGACATGGGTGACGACGGCGTGCGCGCCAAGGATGGCGAGCGCCTCGAGCTATCGCTCTACACCCGCCGTGGTGCCACGACCGGAGACTTTGAGACCGCCGAGTTGGTCCAGGGCATGCTGGCCGAAGTCGGTGTAGCCGTCGACCTGATCGTTTTGGAGTCTGCCTCCTTCGTGCCTGCGGTGACCGTGCCGCAAGAGGAGTCGCAGTATCACATGGCCAACCTCACCTGGGGCACCGTGACGGGCGACGCCGAGTATGTCGTCTCCACCATCTACCGCTGCGACTCGGCTGCACCGCGCCTTTATAACCGCGCCTACTACTGCAACGAGGAGGTCGACGCCCTCAGCAACGCCTCGCGCCAGGTCGCCACGCTTGAAGAGCGCAACGAGATCTACGCCGACATCTTCGAGATCGTTCAGGACGAGGCACCTGTCATCCAGCTTTTTAACCAGACGCACTTCGTCCCGATCAGCGCCGACGTCCACGGCATCTACTTCGAGCCGGCCTTTAGCAATTGGCCCGGCAAGTACGCCTGGAAGAGCCCCTGAGTTAAGACGGACGAGCGGAGTGGGTAACCTCCCACTCCGCTCCGTTCGCTGCCCTCAAACCGAACCTCTACACCCGCGACCCACCGGTCACGGTGCCGGGAGGCTCCCTTGGCCCGTTACATCTTCGGACGGATCCTTATGGGGATCCCTATCTTATTCCTCGTCATCACTGCCGTGTTCTTCGCCTTCCGGATGATCCCCGGCGACGCGGCGCGGATCATCGCCGGCGACGAAGCCCCCCAGGAGCGGGTGGAGCAGATCCGCCGGGATCTCGGTTTGGACCGGCCCGCGATCGTACAGTACGGCTCGTACCTGGCGAACCTGTTCCGCGGCGACCTCGGCACCTCGTTCTCCTCACGCCGGCCCGTCGCGTTGGAACTCAGCGAGCGCTACTGGAACACTTTCAGCCTCGCCCTCGCAGCCATCACCTTGGCGACGATCTTGGGCGTCGGCATGGGCGTCATCTCTGCGGTGTTCCGGGGGCAGCCTGCCGATCACATCGTGACCATCCTGGCGCTGCTCGGCATCTCGATCCCGGTGTTCTGGCTCGGTCTCCTCATGATGCAGCTCTTCTCCGTCAACCTGGGACTTCTGCCTGCCGCCGGCTACGGTACCTGGCGGCACTTCGTGATGCCCACCATCACGCTGTCGGTATTTTCGATCGCATTTATCACCCGCATGACGCGCTCATCGCTGCTCGAGACGATTCAGCAGGACTACGTTCGGACCGCGCGAGCGAAGGGCGTGCGCGAACGGTTCGTTCTCCTGTTGCACTCACTCCGGAATGCGCTGTTGCCGGTGACGATCATCGTCGGCCTGCGCTTCGGCTACATGGTCGGCGGCGCTGTCATCACCGAGGAGGTGTTCGCCTGGCCAGGTCTCGGCCGCTTGCTGATCCTGGCGGTGGCGCAGCGTGACATCCCGCTGGTACAGGGTCTGTTGCTGGTGTTTGCCGCCTCGTTCGTGCTGGTCAATCTTTTGGTCGATATCTTTTACGCCTTTCTCGATCCACGGATCCGCTACCGATGAGGGGGTCAGGTTGATGCGCCGCAGGTTTCTCGTCCCGATCGGAAGGTTCATGCGCGAGCACAGGCTCGCCACCTTCGGCGCGGTGCTGGTGCTGGCCTTCCTCGTAACCGGCATCTTCGCGCCGCTGCTCGCACCGCAGGACCCGAACAAGATCAACGTGCGCGCCTCGCTCCGGCCGCCGGGGGCCGAGTACCTTCTCGGTGCCGACAACAACGGTCGCGACATCCTCAGCCGGATCATTTACGGCGCGCGGGTTTCGCTCTACATCTCATCGGCCAGCGTCGGTCTGGCGGCGCTTGTTGGCGTGTCGCTGGGCATCTTCGCCGCCTGGTACCGCTGGTCGCGCGCCATCATCATGCGTCTGATGGATGTGCTGCTCGCCTTTCCCGGCATCGTGATCGCGCTGACGATCATCGCCATCTTGGGACGTGGCGTCGAGAACGTCATCATCGCGATCGCCATCGTCCAGACTCCGCAGTTCGCCCGGCTCACACACGGTCTGGCGCTTTCAGCCCAAGAGCAGACCTACGTCGAGGCCGCCGTCGCCGGCGGTGAGTCGGACCTCGCCATCCTCACGCGCTACGTGCTGCCGAACATCCTGGCGCCGATCGTCGTGCAGATCAGCCTGCTGATTCCGGGCGCGATCATGACGGCGGCCGGCCTGAGCTTCATCGGCTTGGGGGTTCAACCGCCCACCGCCGAGTGGGGCGCGATGCTGCAGCTGAGCCTCACGTGGGGCCGTCTTGCGCCGCACATCACCATCTTTCCGGGGCTCGCTTTGATGCTCGTCGTGTTCGGGTTCAACGTGCTGGGAGACGGCCTTCGCGACGCTATGGATCCGCGCCTGCAGGGGAGGTCGTGACGGTGGCCCTGCTCGAGGTCGAGAACCTCACCACCCACTTCTTCGGCAAGCGGGGCGTCACCAGGGCTGTCGACGGGATCTCGTTCTCGGTCGATCAGGGAGAAATCCTCGGCATCGTCGGCGAGAGTGGGTCCGGCAAATCGGTCGCCTCGCTGTCGATCATGCGCCTCGTCGACCGGCCCGGACGCATCGTGGCGGGCTCTGTCCGTTTCGAGGGGCGCGACCTCCTGGCGTTGCGCCGCGAGGAGATGCGCGAGTTGCGCGGACGGCGCATGTCGATGGTGTTCCAGGAGCCGGGATCGTCGATGAACCCCGTCCTCACGGTCGGTTTTCAGATCGCCGAAGCGATCCGCAGCCACGAGGCGGTCTCGAAGGAAGAGGCGCGGGAACGCGTCCTCGAGCTGATGCGGCTGGTTGGGATCCCGGACGCCGAGCGGCGCGTCGGCCAGTACCCGCACCAGTTCAGCGGGGGGATGCTGCAGCGCTTGATGATCGCCATGGGGCTCGCCCTGTCGCCGTCGTTGATCATCGCCGATGAGCCTGTGACCGCGCTCGATGTAACGATTCA
>CP070815.1:1427235-1430591 GCA_020344215.1 Gemmatimonadota bacterium | reverse complement strand
TCATCGTCGAAGCTGCCTCGGGTCCTCTTCAGCTTGACGTGAGCCCTTTCATATCACTTCTCCAGCAGCGCCTGGAAGCGCGGGTGGTTGCGGAGGGGCCCTTCAGCGGTCGGCTGCTAGGCGCTGCAGTGCTCGTCGTGCGTCCTCGACCCACGGTTGCAGCTCGGGATCGGCGTCCTCCCAGACCTCGACGAAGAACGCGTATTCCTTGGCGGCCTTCGCGTACTCGCCCATCCCCTGGTAGGCCCGGCCCAGGTGGTAGCGCATGTGGGAGTTGGCGATCCACCACCCAAAGGCACGGACGTAGGGCACGGCCTCCTCCCAGAATGTAGTCGACCCGCCCGTGGCCTGCTTCAGCTAGAGCTGACAGCCTCCCAGCTTCACTCCATCGCGCCTGGCGCGCGAATCTCAGAGAGCCGTTCCCGAAGCCGCTCCGCGAGCCTCGATTCGCCGAGGGAGTCCGCCGCCGCGATCCTGACCTCCAGGCTAGCGGGAACGTAGAGAACATAGGACGCCGGATGCGCGTCGAGCTTGCTTGCCACGTCGATGGATTCCTGGAACTCCCCGCGGGCCAGGTGAAGCTGTGCCAACCTGATCCGCTCGAGCCCCATAGGGAGCCACCAGTGCCACTCGAGGAGCGACATCGCTATCTCGGGGCGAAGCGATCGAAACCGTTCGATCGCCTCGGCCGTATCCCCTCGCGCCGCCGCGGCGTGGGCGAGCAGAGCCTGGGAGAGCAGCCGGGTTTCCGGTTGCTCGCTCTGCGCAGCCTTCGCTTGCGCTGCCGAGGCGATCCGCGTTGTGACGTCGCCGTTTCCCTGGGATGCGTGCCACACGCCCAGCATGTAGAGCGAATCGTCTCGCGCCTGATGCTCCAGGCCACGGAGCTCCGCATACTCGTCTGCAAACCGGTCCCGCTCTCCCACGTCAACTCCCAGGGCCGCATCCCGGAGGTAGAGCAGCTCAATGAAGGGGGCGACCCGCGCTCCCCACAAATACGCCTCGTCCTCGACTAGCCGTGCTGCGTTCGCCGCCGCCGGCATAGTCTGTTCGTCCCGGGTAGCCCAATTGCGGGCCACAGCTCGAACGTCGGCTGTGGAACTGGCTGCCGCCTCATAAAGTGCGACCGCGTCTGGTGCCCGACCTCGGGCGATGAGCACGTCATGAAGGCCCAGGAGGGCGGTCCACTGGCGGCCGATGCCGTAGCCATCCGTGGCGGTATCGCCTAACAGGATCGCCCTGTACCCCCACTCCGCGCAGTCGAGCCGGTCGGCGCCGACGGCCATTCTCGCGACGCCGGCTATGAGCTGGAACGGTCGCTGCAGCGCCCAGTCGTCCCAGTGCACCGACCGCGGTCCGCTGCGTGCGCACTGGTCCATGAAGGTAACCTTAGCGGCGAGGAAGGAGTCAGGGTCCGCAGCCAAGAACTGCTCCATGAGAGGCTGTGTCCTCTCCACATCGCCCTTTCGAATCAAGATCTCGAGGAGATGGAATAGAGGCGGGGTCGCCGTCGGATCGAGCTGGTTCGTTCTCATGAAGGCGTGCTCGGCCAGGGTGTCGGGGTATGGATCGGAGGGAAGGTGGTGGTGGTACACTTCCCCCAACTGCATCCAGGCTACGGCCATCTCCGGGTCATGGTCCAGGGTGGCCCGAAGCATCGCGACGGCCGAGTCCGCCCGATTATCGAGATAGGCCTGCATCCCAAGTGCGAAATAGCGGTCTCTCGGGGACAGCTCCAGCCGCAAGGCCCGGTCGACCAACGTAGCAGCCTCCTCCGGCTCGTGCGACCAGCTCGCGGCCTGCGATCCCCGCACGGCGGCGAGGGCGAACTGCGAATCGGCGGCGACGGCGGCGCGATAGTTCTCCAAAGCCTCTGGCATGCGAGCGCGACGGTAGCTCGACTCGCCCAGCAGGAAACTCGCGACTGCCGCGGGGTCCCGCTCCAGGAACTCAAGCCCGAAGTCGGGGACTTCCGTGCGGATGAGAATCGGGAGTAGACCATTCACCGCCCGGAGCCCCGTCTGCCACGCCTGCGTGACGGCGCCCGCCGCTTCGGCCCGCGCGACGATGGAGTCGCCCGCCACATCTCGCAGATCGAGATAGACGTCGGCGGAGTCCCCTCGGGCCACGACCCGGCCGATCACGAGGTAACCGCAGCTCTTCGACCCGGCAAGCAGGCGTGCCTTCTCGTTGGTGAGCTCGCGGATGTCGTTTCGCTCTTCCAGGCTCAAGAGCGACCACCCGTCGATGAAGCGCAGGGGCCCGGTGCCGTCCAGGGCGTGGCCGATCATCGTCGCCACATCCTCGCCCACCGTGCGCTCGATGTTTGGGCTGGCCGAGGCGACCAGCGGGAAGACCATCACCCGGTTGAAGTCGAACGTAGCGGATCTCTTGAGGGCGGGGAGGAGCCAAATGACGCCGGCGGCAAGGAGAGACAGCGCGACTAATCCTATGAAGCCCCGGCGGGCGATAGTAGAAGCGGCGCGCGACTCGCTCGTGCCTTCTGTGACCTGGATCCCTTCAGGCGTGATGTCTAAGACCCAGGCGAGTATGATCGCCACGGGGAACCCGAAGAGCGCTGCGATCGCCAGCACCGTCTGGACCCACTCAGGGCCTCCCAGCGGTCCCAGGACCAGGTCCGCTCCTTCAAGGACGGCGAAGGCCACCACGACGTAGCCGACCGCGACACGATAGACCTTCCGCCGCTTGAGTTCTGCCAGGAATGTGCGAATCGCTGAGCCCATGCGCTCAGATCCCGTTGTCGGTCTTGCGCCCGTCCAGTCGTGTGGCCGACTCGCCCCCCTCCAGAGAGCGCCCCTTCGCCGCCCACGTACATTCGCGGCCTCACGCTCAGCGCCAAGCTATGCGCGCGGCCTACCGTCGCGATAGCCGTATCCGACGACTTGCCCGCGCTCATTGATCCCAATGGCGACCGCCCACTGAATGATCTTCCGTTCCTTCAGACAGAAAGCGGCCTTTCAGCTGTCGGTAGTTCCCCTCAGTCGCGGTTAAGCACGATAGTCTAGTTACAGTTTAACTACAGCTCGTCTACGAAGCGATTCCTGGGCCTACGCCCGCGGGATCAAGATCGACTACATCCAGCCGGGAAACCGGTTCAGAACTGCTTCATCGAAAGGGGGGCGTCACAAACCCTTGAACCCCCGGATCATGACAACGAGCAGACAACAGGAGCGTCGGGGTCTATAGACTCAAACACCTACGGGAGACCCACGTCGACGAACCGCGACTCGAATGGAAAGGCGGCGGAAATCTCCTTGACCTCCGGCATATCGTCTCTCCTAGAAAAGGCTGCATGGCTGAATCGAGGACGCGATAGCAGAACGCTCGTTCAGAAA
>CP070815.1:1423771-1427135 GCA_020344215.1 Gemmatimonadota bacterium | reverse complement strand
ACGTGCGCGTCTCGAACGGCACGTCCGGCGAGACTCTATGGACCCGGCGCTACGAATGGAATGCCGACTACCGGTTCGGGGCGGCGCTGAACCTCGCTCAGGCTTTCGTGGACGACTACGCTGACGCGATCCCACTCGTGGCCGTGCCGGCGAGTGCGCCAGCCGCGACCCGCAGCCCGGGCCACGAAGCCTTTCTGATCGGTCGAGCCTCGCTGGGGCGGCGGACAGCGGCGGGTCTGGCGCGCGCCCGCACCGCCTTCCGCGCGGCGCTGGCTTTGGACTCGGCCTACGCCGACGCGTACGCTGGGCTGTCGAACGTTTACGGGCTGTCGCTCGCTTACCGCTACCAGATCGGTGTCGACGGCGACGGCTATCGCTTGGCCGGCTTGGCCCTCGCCATGGCGAACCGGGCGATCGAGCTCGACCCGGACCTGGCGGCTGGCTACAGCGCACGCGGCTACCTGGCGAGCCGCTCGTACGCTCCGGTCGCTCAAGTAGCGTCGGACTGCCGCCGCGCCATAGATCTGGAGCCGAGCGAGGCCGACGTCCTCAGCTGGTGCGCCCGGGTCCTCAACCAGCGCGGAGATGTCGATGCCGCCTTCCAGGCGGCCGAGCAGGCGATCGCGCTCGACCCGCAGAACGCCGGTCGCCGTCTGGCGCTGGCCTATGCTGCGTTGGCCCAGGGTCTTTACGATCGAGCGGCTGACGAAGCGAACCTGGCCGGTGAGCTCGAGCCCGAACTCATGCTGCCCCGCGCCATCGAGGCGCGTGCTCATCTGCTGCTGGGTCGAGCCGAGCGCTGTGTGGTGATGGAACTCGGACCACACGCAGGTCTCCGGGCAACGTGCCTGCACGAACTAGGGCAGCGGGATGAAGCCACGGCCATCATCGACTCGCTTGTCGCCGCCGTCAGGGCCGGGACGCTCAGAGACACGGTCTACACCGAGGTGTTACGCGCTGAGGACCTGGCGGTGTACTACGCTTGGGTACGAGATCCGGAGGCGTCGTTCGAGTGGGTCAGGCGCGCCTACAACATGTCACCCAGCGGCGTCGAGCCGCGCGTTCTCGAGTCGGCGCTCTTCGACCACGTGCGAACTAACGACAGGTTCAGACGCGAGGTCGAACGACTGCGCGCAGGCATCTGGGAAAGGGTCGAGCGCGAGAGCGAGTCCATCTCCCGCAGGTCGGTTGCGCAGTAAAGGCCGAAATCGAACTCGCGCCCCAGCCGGTTATTCCTCTGACAAGCAGGGCATGCGTTCGAGGACGCCCGGCAGGCCTTCCAGCGTAACGAGCCGGACGGCGGGGTCTTCGTCCTGGTCGAGCCTCGTCTCGAGCAGTAGCTCCCTGGCCTCGCGCAGCGCGTCGACGAAGCTCGCCGCCCTGGAACCGTACAAGTAGTAAGTCGGCCGGCTCCCGGCGTCGGCCCTCGCCATCCACCTCTCCTGTATCCGCCGGCCACCGTCGACGCGGTAGTAGACCGCCCTGTCGCGCCACCTGCTTGAGCGGTCGGCCGAGCGGACGCCGGGGGTCCAGGCGACGGTGGGCCCTCTATCCGAGCAGTAGAAATGTAGGCTGCTGGGGAGGTCTTCCGTCCACTCCGGGTCGAAGTAGCTGGCGACCGTGTTCGCCTCGGGTATGCTCGTGCCGGTCCCGCACTCGAGAACCCAACGCTGCTCTGCCAACCCGGCTTCCCTCGTCTCGCAGGCCGGCTCGCCGTCACCGCAACCGAGAAAGACCAAAACAAAGACGATCGCTAACAGCAGCGCGGTGCGTCTCACACGCTTCCCCTTGCGACTATTCCGATCTGAGGCTCTCCACCGGATCGATCCGCGTCGCCCGCCAAGCAGGCACGGCCGCCGCCGCCAGCGCGACGAGCACGAGGCAGAAGCTGGTGGCGACATACGTGAACGGGTCCAGCGGCTGGACGCCGAACAGCACGCCGCGAGCCAGTTGCGATGCCGCGGCTGCGCCGGCCAGCCCAAACAGCAGGCCGACCCCGGCTAGCGCCATGCCGTAGCGAAGCACCCAGCGCATGAGTCGCGACCGGTCGGCGCCCAGCGCCATCCGGACGCCCAACTCGTGGGTACGCCGGCCAACCAGTTGCGACAGTACACCATACAGCCCCAGCGCGGCAAGCAGCAGTGCGACACCGGCGAAGGCGCCCAGCAGCAGCGTCCGAAAGCGGTCTTGCGCCAGGGACGCTGAGACCACGGACGCCATCGTCCTGAGGTTGGAGATGGGGACGTCCGGGTCGACACTCCAGATCGCCGCACGTAGCGCAGCGGTCTGGGCGGTCGGGTCGCCCTGGGTCCGGACGACCAGGTTCATCGTGCCCCGCGGTTGCTGCGTCAGCGACCAGTACATGGTGGCCCGGGTATCGCTGTCCAGCGGGCCCAACCTGACGTCGTCCACAACGCCGACGATCTGGAAATAGGCCGGCGGGTTCCAGGGCAACACGAACTGGCGACCTACGGGATCGACGCCTGGGAAGAACTCCTCCGCCATGCGGCGGCTGATGATCCCGACGTTCGGTCCGTCGGGGGCGTCGCTCTGGGCGAAGGTCCGGCCGCTGAGTAGCGGGATGCCCATCGCCTCGAAGTAACCGGGATCCACCACGCGCCTCGTCGCTCCCCTTCGATCGGCCGGGGTGGCCGCCGGGTTCCCCTCGGCGTGCACGTAGTTCCAGGGGCCGAAGCCACCGACTACGGGCAGACTCGTGATCGCGCCCGCCGCCTCGACACCGGGCAGCGCCCGGATGCGCTCCAGCGCCGCATCATAGAACTGCTGGGGCGGCCGCTCTCGCCCATAGGTTCTCGGCAGACGGACCTGCGCGGTGAGGACGCCCTGCGGCTCGAAGCCCAGATCCTCCTCCTTCAGACTCAGAAAGCTGCGGATCAGCAGTCCCGAGGTCACCAGCAGGATGAGTGACAAAGCCACCTGCCCCACCACCAGCATGTTCTGCGCGCCCAAGCCGCCGGCGCGCCGCTGGCCCCGGTGGCCCTCCTTGAGCGACTGAACCAGATCTAGCCGCGGTGCCTGAAACGCCGGGGCGAGTCCGAACAGCAGGCCCGTAGCCACCGAGATAACGAATGTGAACAGCAGCGCCGTGCCGTCGACGCCGACACTGGCGAGGCGCGGCAGAGAGCCGGCACCGAGATCGGACAGCGCCTCGAGCGCACCATAGGCGATGGCCACGCCGAGGACGCCGCCGACGAGTGCCAGCACCACGCTCTCGGTCAGCACCTGCCGGACGAGCCGCCCGCGCGATGCGCCCAGCGCAACGCGCACCGCGACCTCACCCTCGCGCCCCGCGGCCCGGGCGAGCAGCAGCGCCGCGACGTTGGCGCAGGCGACGAGCAGCACC
>CP070815.1:1420241-1423671 GCA_020344215.1 Gemmatimonadota bacterium | reverse complement strand
TGGGACTGGCAGAAGGCCGAGCGCCTGCTCCAACGGGCTATCGAGCTGGACCCGAGCTCTCCTTTGGCTCACATGGCATACGGAGTGTACCTGGAGAAGTTGGGTCGTCACGAGGAGAGCATCGCGGAGGGGATCCGATCGCTGGAGCTCGATCCGCTCTCACTTATGTATAGGGCGACCCTGGCGGAGTTTTTCTACTTTGCGCGCCAATACGACCGGGCGCTAGAGGAAGCGCAAGAAGTGCTCGACATGGACCCGGATTACCAGTATGCCCGCGACGTGATGATGTCGGCCTACGAGGAGCTTGGGATGTGCGAGGAGTATCTCGCGCTCCGCCGAGAACGGCTGACGGGCCCGGGTGCCGAGCCGGAAGCGCCAGCGCAGCAAGCCGCTCTCGAGCAGGCCTGTGCCGACGCCGGGTTCGTCGGCATCTGGCGGTGGCGCCTGGAAGGAAGACTCGACAGCATCGCGGCCGGCGAGTACGTGCGTCCGAGTGCACTTGCAAGAGACTATGCCAGGCTGGGACGGCTGGATGAGGCGTTTGAGTGGCTAGAGCGAGCCTATGAAGAGCGCGATGGCAGTCTGGCCTTTTGCAGGACGAGTCCAACATTCGACAGGTTTCGCTCGGACCCACGCTTCCAGGACCTGCTGCGTCGCATGAACTTCCCTGAATAGAAACTTCCCTCCGCGACCGCCCGCGGGGGGGACCGTCCGCCGATCAGCGAAGGGCCTCGCGCCTCAAGTCCTCGATGAAACTCGCATCCACCCAGTAGTTGTCATCGTTGCCGAGGCGACTGCTGTTGAAGAACAGGTACTTCCCGTCGTGCGATACGATCGGGCAGATCTCATTGCCCCTGCTGGTCACCGGCTGACCGAGGTTCACCGGAACGGTCCAGCTGCCGGATTCGTCCCGGAAGCTTATCCACAGGTCCACATAGCCCAGGTTCTCGCCGTGGCGAGCGCGCATGAATATGAGGTAGCTCTGATCGGGGGCGATGAACGGCGCGCCCTCGTTTGCATCGCTGTTCACCGGCGCGCCCAGGTTTTCCGGCGTTTGGTGCACGCCGTCCACCAGCCGGGACACCCAGATGTCGCCGTCGCCGGGCGAGTAGATGCTGCCGTCGGCCGCCACCGAGAACTCCCAGTGGAGATCGAGCGTGTTGGGGCCGCCCTCGATGATCTGCGGCTCGGACCAGCCGTGTGGGCCGCGCGTGACGTACCAGATCCGCTCCGCCTGTCGGCCATCCTCTTCGGCCGTCGGGCGCGTTGACAGGAAGTACAACCGCTCGCCGTCGGGAGCGAAGATCGGCACGTCGTCGCCCAAGCCAAGCTGCGAGAAGGGCGCCTGCGCCGGCTCCGACCAGCGACTGTTCACGGCACGTGAAAAGACGATCATCCCACCGGAGTAGCCCGAGTCGGCAAGGGCAAACTCAGTCGACCAGTAGGCTTCCGTGCCGTCCGGTGAGAACGCTACAGTCCCGTGCTGGAAGCGATGCGTGGATACGATGTCAAGGGCGAACGAGGTCGGGTCGGCACCCGCAGCGGGCGGGGTTTGCCCCATGTAGGGCCCCTCGAGAACCGGGAATCTGCGTGGCTCGGTGCTCGCTCCCGCCGCGGCCAGAAAACGCGCCATCGCCTCGCGGCCCACCGCCGCGGCCGTGTTGTAGGCCGACTCGCCGGACAGGCTGCGGGCGTCGATATTCGCGCCCCGGTCCAAAAGTGTCTGCGCTACGTCCTCGCGCCCGAGCTCCGCCGCGTAGTGGAGCGGGACGCGACCGTAGCGGTCGCGCTCGTTTACGTCGAAGCCCATCTCCAGCAGGCGCGCCCCGATCAGCGCTGACCCACCCTGGCTTGCTGAGTGCAGTAGCGAGCCGCCGTTGTCGTTGCGCATGGTGAGGTCCGCACCCGAGTCTGCGAGGAGAACGAAGAGGCGGTCGTGCCCCTTATCCGCGCTCAGCATGACCAGAGACTGCGCTTCCCAGCTTCCTGCGGGAGGTAACCTGACCCCTTCGTCGACCAACAGGTTCACCAGGCCGCGATAGCCCATCCACGCCGCCAGAATGAGCGGAGTCGCCCCTTGACGGTCCGTTGCGTTCACGTCGGCGCCGGCAGCGATGAGCAGCCGCCCCATCTCGACGTTTCCGGTCTCCCTGGCTGCCAGCAGTAGCGGCGTGCGCCCGTACTCGTTTCGCCGCTCCGTTTCGGCGCCGTGCTTGAGCAAGCACTGGGCGACGGCCAGCTGGTTGCGCCGAGTCGCCGAGTGAAGCGGCGTCTCGCCGTCCTCGTCCTCGGCATGCACGTCCGCCCCTGCGTCGGCGAGCGCCGCGCAGACTTCGGCGTGACCAAAACGAGCAGCGAGGTGCAGCAAGGTGCGCCCTTGTTGGTCGGTCTGGGCCACGAGGCTGGGTTCGCTGGCGAGTAGCTCGCGCACAGCGCTGGCATCTCCTTCTCGCGCGGCATCGAATACCGACTGCGCTTCAAGAGAGAGTGGGGTGGCCGAGAAGACGAGCAGCGCGATTGGCACGGCGTAGAGACGTATGGCGTGGGCTTCGTGTCTCATCGATCCCTTCCATCGCATGGATCCGACGGTCGAGGCTAACCCTTCGGGCCAGCTAATGGACGCGTATGGCGCCCAGAGGGTTGCCAGTCCACGGCAGTTGGCCACGTCTGGAACGCTATCGTAGTCGGTGGGTTGGGAGGACGAGTCTTCCCCGTGTGGGCCGGCAGCTGGAGTTGGGGAGCAGTTGTGAAATCGCTTGCTTTATGTCGGGTGCCTAGGTATGTTGATGTTCGACAACTCAGCCGCTACGCTTTTCCTGCGGGTCGTTCCACAAGCCGCACGGCGATCCGTTCCCCGATCCACGGCAGGAAGCTTGCCGGTTGTCTCTACGAGGGGAGGCGTTGTGACTCATCGAAAGGCCGATCTCCTGCAAGGCACTCTGGACCTGCTCATCCTGAAGACCCTGGCCCTGGAGTCGCTCCACGGGTGGGGCCTATCCAAGCGGATCCGTCAACTGTCAGGGGAAGTCCTGGAGGTGAACCAGGGCTCCCTCTATCCGGCACTGTACCGCCTCAGGGACCGGGGGCTGATTCGTTCCCGCTGGGACATAACCGAGGAGGACAGGAGGGTGAAGGTCTATGAGTTGACCCGAGCAGGAAGAGAGGCCTTGGAGGTGGAGCGAGATAGGTGGCGGGTGTTCGCCGGGGCAATGGAGCGAGTTCTCGGCACCGCCTGAGGCGGTTCGGATTCCAGAGGCAATCGATGGGTCACTGGTTGAGGCGACTGTACTGGCGTTTGGAAGTCCTGTTCCGAAAAGAGCGGGCCGAGGCCGAGCTGGAGGAGGAGATCCGCTACCACCTGGAGCGGGAGATCGAGGCGAACCTCTTGGCCGGGATGAGCCCCCAAGAGGCGCGCCGCAAGGCGATGGCG
>CP070815.1:1416689-1420141 GCA_020344215.1 Gemmatimonadota bacterium | reverse complement strand
TAACGTACGAGGTTTCCTACCGCGCCGGTTTCGCGGTCTCACCCGGACGACCGGGCGCGGCCGGCAGTCTCCAGCACGACCACCGTCGAGGCGATGCGGTCCTGCAAGGCCTGCCGGTTGTCGTCCCAGAACATCTCGAAGAAGCCGAGCAGGCCGGTGAAGATCGAGGCGGCATAGCCGCCGAAGCGGTTGAGGGCGGACCACCATCCGAGTGGCCTGCCGTCCAGCCGCACGATGCGCATCCGCAGTAGCCTCTTGCCCGGCGTCCGACCGCGCCAGACTACCGGGAAGAATGTGAAGTATAGAGCCGACCAGCCGAACTCGATGCCGACCTCGTCCAAGACCCTGGTGATCAGGCTGATGAGCCCACGACTCCTCTCCTCGTCGAGTCTACCCTCCAGCTCTTCGTTCTCGGCTGCCAATTGCTCATTCCGGTCCTCCAGGGCTGCGAAGCGCTCGGCGCCCACCGCTTCGACCAGCGGGTCGCGGAGCGCGCCCATGAGAACCGAGTCGCCGGCCTGCAGGGCGGCGGCATAGGCGAGGACGAGCGAATCGGAGTCGGCCGACCTGCTGACCGCCGCCGTCTGGAGCCCCAGGTTCGCCAACGCGGCAGCGATGGCGTCCTGCACCCAGGGCTCCTCCTTGTTCGCCACCAGTTCTCCCAGCGTGTTCCGGATCTCGCCGCGATCGACCCCAATGTTCTGTAGCCGTTCGCCGAGCCGCGTCGCCGCATCCGTCATCTCGGTCGCCGATGCGGCCGACTCGACCGCCACGACGTCCCGCGCTACGCCGAAGGCGTCCATGACGCCCGCTTCCTCCGCGGCCTCACCCCCAGCTGACACGTCACCAGTGGCGGTGATCGAGGCCAACGGGTTGAGGCCGACGACGGCTTCGTATCCGGCGATCAGCGTGCCGATCAGCGCAAGCGTCGTGAGCGCGCCGAAGGCCGCGCGGCGTGTCCTCTTGCGAAGCACGGTCTCAGATGGGCGCACGGCCGCACGGAAGAACAGGACGGTGACGGCGAGGAAGAACAGGAACCATGAGATGCGCAGTCCGGCGATGATGGCGATCAGCAGCAGATCGATCCCCATCGCCACGCCTCTCCGCCATGGCCGGGCGAGCGGTGTGCCCAGCAGGTCCGGCGCCACCGAAAAGGCGTCGGGGGTGATTATGTCACGTAAGTCGCGAGCTTTGTCGGCCATAAACCTGCAGATCCCCTGCGGGCAGCTCTGAATGAGGCGCGCGTCTCGAATCTAGTTCTGCCTTCGGACAACAATACTGGCGCGGCCGCCCCGAAACCAGCGCCGCCGGCCCCGGGGAGCCGGCACGCTTGACACGCCGCGAACGGCGTCCTACCCTGTCGCGGCTTCATAATCACCAGACAGAACGCGCATTCGGTGGCCGGGCTGCGGAAACAGGCCTGCACTACCGACACGATCGGAATCTCACACCTCGAGGAGGATCTCGATGGATCCGAAACCCTACGAGCCCTACGTGCCGGCGGACACCCGCTTGAAGGAGTTCACATTCCGCGCGGTGCTGCTCGGCGTGGTGATGGCCGTCATCCTGGGTGCGGCCAACGCCTACATCGGCATGGTGGCCGGGCTCACGATCGCGGCGACCTTCCCGGCGGCGGTCGTGGCCATGGCCATGCTGCGACCGATGGGCGGGTCGATCCTCGAAGAGAACGTCGCTCGAACGACCGCCTCAGTCGGCGAAGCGCTGGTGGCGGGCGCGATCTTCACGATCCCGGCTTTCGTTATCGCCGGCGTCTGGGAGAGCGTGAACATCGGGCTCTCCATCGTGATCATGATGATCGGCGGCATGCTCGGCGTGTTATTCGTCATCATCCTGCGCCGCACGCTGGTCGAAGACGCGGGGCTGCCGTTCCCCGAATCCGTGGCCGCCGGTGAGATCCACAAGGCGGGCCAGAAAGGGGCGACCGGCGGCAAGTACCTGGTGATCGCCGGCCTCACCGCCGCCTTCCTCGAGGTGATCAGGAACGCCTCCGGCGTTCGCGTCCTGCTCAGGAACATGACCGGCTTCTGGTCCTGGGGTCAGGCCCGTGTCGCCGGCGGCAACCTGCCGGAGGCATACACCGGTGGCATCTATCTCTCGACACCTTCCGCATCGCCCGCCCTGCTGGGTGTCGGCTACATCATCGGCCCGCGGCTGGCGGCGGTGGTCTTTGCCGGCGGCGTGCTCGGTTGGTGGTGTCTGGCGCCGGTGATGGGATTCGTGAACCGCGACCTCGTGACCCTGGCGACTGACCCCGCCTGGTGCGAGGCGAATCAGGCGGTCGCGCCGTGCTGGGCTGTCGTGGCGCAGAACGTGGTGTGGCAGACCATGGTACGGCCGCTGGCGGTAGGCACGATGGTGGTCGGCGCCTTCTGGACGCTGTGGAACATGCGCAAGAGCCTGCTCACCGGTATGGGTCGCGTCTTGGCGGACGTCAAACAGGCGAA
This sequence comes from Gemmatimonadota bacterium, assembly GCA_020344215.1. Lineage (GTDB taxonomy): Bacteria > Gemmatimonadota > Gemmatimonadetes > Palauibacterales > KS3-K002. The sequence goes on along the minus strand of CP070815.1, from coordinate 1,417,676 downwards.
GGGAATGCAAGTGGAGAGTCGCCTGGAGCAGGACCTCAGGTACCGCTGGGTCGTCTTCGGCATCCTCGGCCTGCTCGTCCCGATCTGGGTCCTCTACTACTACTTCAGCGAGAGCTTCGGCGGCTCGTTCGTCGCCGCCATTGTGATGGTGGTGGCGGGAATCCTGTTCGCCGCCGTAGCCGGCTACCTGGTGGGCGTGATCGGCAGCAGCAACAACCCGATCAGCGGCCTGACCCTGACCACCTTGATCCTCGCGGCTCTGCTCATGGTGGCCATCGGCCTGACCGGTGATCATGGCGTGATGGCGGTGCTCGGCGTGGCGGCGGTCGTGTGCTGCGCCATGGGGATCGCCGGCGACATGATGCAGGACCTGAAGGTCGGCCATATCCTCGGCGGAACGCCGTCCTCGATGCAGAAAGGCGAGCTCATCGCCGTGGTGTTTGCCGCGCCGGCCCTCGGGGTGGCGCTCTGGCTACTGGGTCGCGCCTACGGATTCGCCGGTGCACCGGGCGCAGACCCGAGCTTGGCGCTCCCGGCACCACAGGCTGGCCTCATGGCACTCGTCAGTCAGGGCATCGTCGGCGGTGAAATGGTCTGGCCGCTCTTCCTGGCGGGCATGCTGTTCGGTATCATGCTCATCCTGGTCAGGGCACCGTCGCCGATGCTCGTCGCCGTCGGAATGTACCTGCCGATTTACAGTACCTTCGCGATCTTCGTCGGCGGCGTCTTCAAGTGGATCGTCGACAAGATACTGATGGCGAAGAAGTACCCGGACCACGCGATGGAGCGTGCAACGAACACCGGCATCCTGGTAGCCTCCGGCTTCGTGGCCGGCGAAGCGCTGATGGGAGTGGTCATCGCCGGCCTGATCGTCGCCAACGTCACGCTCCCGACATTAGTCAGTAGCCCGTTGATCCAGGGCCTGCTCGGGCTCCTGGTCTTCCCGCTGGTGCTGTGGTTCTTCTACCGCTACTCGAACGCCGACGC
>CP070815.1:1413072-1416589 GCA_020344215.1 Gemmatimonadota bacterium | reverse complement strand
CACCGGCTCAGCCACCGGCTCAGCCACCGGCTCAGCCACCGGCTCAGCCACCGGCTCAGCGGGGCCGACCGAGTAGACCATGTCGACGACGGCGATCAGCTTGTCCAGCTTGGCGGCACCCTTGACGGTGCCACGGCAGCCGGACGTGCTGGCCTTCAGACCAGCCCAGCGCTTGAGCGGCGCGATCCACTTGCTGCGCTGCTTCCGAGTCCCCGGCAGGCGCATGAGGCGACTGACCTCCCACGCCTGCCGATCGTCACCGGCGTCAGCCTTGTCGCAGATCACGACCAGCTTCTCCCGCGTGCTCTGCGGGATAGCCTTACCCGGCGATCCGGGGATCACGTTGGCATAGCTGCGCTGGCTGACCTGCTTGACGGCGCGGTCCAGCCCGTCGCGCAAGGCGGCGGACTTGACCACGCCCGTGCGACCCGTGCGGGTCTCACGCATGCCAGCGTAGCGACGCAGCTGCTCTCTGATCTTGGCGGGCTTGTCGGCCCGCATGCCAGCGATCTGCGCCACCGCGACCAACTTACCCTGGTCGTCCTCGGCGAGCAGTTCGCGCAGCACCAGCTGCGTCGACTCCGACACGTAGATCGGGGTGTGCTTTCTCTTAGCCATTCGTCAGTTCCTTGCCCCCATGGGGCGGTTCGGTTGGAGTGCCATGCCAGGCGGTGAACCTGGCATGGCGGGCAGCACGGTGCGTGCTACCCGTTGCAGTAGCAGTCCGGTCGGAGCCTGCTGCATTGACTGCAGCGATCGTAGATCAGCCGCTGCCTGCGCTTAGGCTTTCGCTTGGGCTGCGCCAGCTGGTTGTCGCAGCGCAGAGGCGTCGCCTCGTACGCTGTGGCCTTCTGGTGGTCAGCCCAGGTCATGCTGGGCTTGTTCGCGAAGAACCCGATCTGCTTGGTCGCGCAGACCAAGCAGTTCCAGTGTCCGCAGGTGCAGTCGCTCACTCGGCAGCCTCCAGCAAGTAGCTGTTCAGGTTGCCCTGCCCAGCCACCCGGTGAGACTCGACGACCACCGTCGCGCCCATGGCGCGAGCCAGCCGCTCTGGCGTAGTGTCGTAGTCGTGCCCAACCTCTCGCGCGTAGCGCTCGACGCTGGCCCGCACCTTGCCGAGCAGGCGCGCTGCGTTGGGGTCGAAGAAGCGAACGATCGCCTCCCTGACCCACCACGTGGGCGGGTTGGTGCCTATCGTCGACTCGACCGGGGCGCGCAACAGCACGGACACTTCACCGTGCTGCGTTCCCTGGTCGAGCCAGAACCTGGTGCCCACGAACTTTCGCCCGTAGAACAGTCGCAAGGTCACGTCGTCGTCGTGACCCGTGTACACCACGCCCCTCCACGCCGGAGTGATCACGCACAGCAGCTGCTTCTTGCTCGACAGCGTGTCGCCGTCAGGCAAGCCGCCTGAAGCCAGCGTGTCCGCCAGTTCCGTTGTCATAGTCAGTTCTCCTTGTCCCTGTCGGGACGTTCGGGTGATCGGCGAGCCAGGCGCTAGCCTGACCCGCCGAGGGCTCAGCCGAAGATCTCGATCTCCGGCAGAGCCTCCAGTTCCTTGCCGACCTCGGTCGAAACCAGCCCACGGCTCATGTGCGGGAGCATGTAGCTCTCTGCGACCTGGACGTCCAGGTCAGTCCGCAACCTGTCGACCACGACTAGCGCAGCCATGGCCGACGCATAGCTGTCGAAGTGGACAGCCGTAGCGCTTGGACCCCAGACAACGTCGCCCTCGCTGTCCCGTCCTTGGACGAACAGCGGGTGCTCCATTCCTGGCCTATCCAGCATGATCACGTGGCACTTTGCCACCTTGGTCCTGCTCAGATCGTAGGCTCGACGCATGTCGTCGTAGCCTCCGTCGAGTGCAGTCATACAGTCAGTCTCCTTGGTTCGAGGATCGACACGGCAGGCGGGTAGCCTGCCGTGTCGTGTTATGCACGTTCCAGCGGACCTTGAGTCTTGAAGTAGTACAGGCGGTCCCTGGCATAGCCCTGCAGCGTGTACAGCTTGGTCCCGTCCTTGTTCGTGCGGACACCGACCAGGGTGTACTTCTTGGTCCTGCAGCTGCTCTTTGACGTGTAGTACACGTCGCCCCATACGTCCAGCGGTCCGATAGGTACACACTGGGTGCAGCGGCACTTGATCTTGTGCATTAGTCAGTCTCCTTGGTTCAGGTGAATGCCCCACGGTGGGCGGTGAGCCCACCGTGAGACTTGCGCTAGGCAGCGCTGCGGACGGGCTTGTCCTGGCGACGCTTCGCGAGCTTGGTCAGACCGGCGAAGTACTTGCCTCCGATCTTTCCGCGCCAGCAGCCCTTGATCGCGAGCAGCTTGACGAAGCCGTCGCAGATCACCCCTGGCGCGGGGCTCTCGGGCGTGTACTCCAGCACCAGGCAGACCATGCGGTTGCCCTTCTGGCTGGTGTACCGGCGGATCTCGTACTCGTTGCCGAACTTGTCGGCGTAGTACGTCGAGGGCGAGAGACGGACCTCGCCCGTGTCCTCGTCCGGATTCAGGAAGAACTCGGTCATGGGCACGTCGAAGCCCGGATCTTCCCCGTCGGTCAGGTACAGATCCTGGTTGTTGTAGTCCATGCGCTCAGCGGCGGACACGGTCTTGGCCTTGGCCTTGGCCTTGGACTTGGACTTGGCCGGAGCCTTGGCCTTTTCCTTGGCCGGAGCCGGAGCCGGAGCCGGAGCCGGAGCCTTGGCCTTAGCCTTGGGCTTGGTCGGAGCCGGAGCCGGGACGTTGCAGCTGGCGTGGAGCACGCCAGCTGCAATGGTCAGCTTCAGGTTCTTGTGCTTGTCGCACAGCACCTTGAGCATAGCCAGACTGGTAGTGTCGCCGTCGAGGATGTCAATCAACTTGGTCATGGTCAGTCCTTGCCCCTATCGGGGCGGTTCGGGTGATTGGGCTGTCGAGATTTGCACTCGACACGGACTCGCATGGAGTCCGCGCACCTTGCGCCCACGGACAGCGGTTAGGGTTTCCGCTCCGACCCACCTATGCAGACCATAGGCAGTCTCAGTTCCGAACTAGGAATGACTTGACTTGTCCCGCTAGACTTGCCTTGCACTCGCTTGTGATCGCAGAGGCTGCGCGCTACGCGCGGCTTACTGACTTGCGACCAGCACAACGACAGAGCCCGTGCCTACCCCGTAGGACTTACCCTGGGTTCCCGTTGTCGTCGCGGCCAGACAAGTAGCCGACAGACCCCAGCAGCAGCGCTTACTACCCCCGTCCATGGCCGGATCTCACAACCGTGGTTGATCTTCCGGAAGTCTCCGCAACACGACCTATGAACCGTGGTCCATGGGTGCTGCTAGCATGGGTCGCCCCAATGCCGGAGGGTTTCGCGCGGCTTACACCGCTGGGTTGAATTGTCAGAGAACGCCAAGCCGTAGCCTGGTTGCCGTAGCAGGATTGCCGTAGCAGAGGCTTGGACTCTGGCCGGTTGGTCGCCCCAATGCGCGGGGTGGCCGGATCTCGCGCGAGTCCGGAGCGTATGTCCGCGACTG
>CP070815.1:1409449-1412972 GCA_020344215.1 Gemmatimonadota bacterium | reverse complement strand
CCTCGAACCCGAGGCGCACCCAGCGATCGATGCGTTCCAAAGGCAGAGGTCCTAGCGGAATGAAGTAAACGAGGTCCTCCCCATGGCTGTAGGTGAGCTGGCCGATAGACACCTTCAGCACGGACAGAGATGGGCTCACCGGCAAGTGTCCCTTGGGGTCCGCCGGTTCCACCGGCCCGGCAAAATCGGCTTGGAACGCCGCCAGGACCGCGGTCTGGACCAGCGCGCCGACGGGCATAGTGACCACCCTTTTCAAGCCCGATCCAAAGGGATGTCCCGACTCGGTGCTCGAGCGGTCCTGCGGCGACATCAGGATCGCCACACCGGCCGCCGCGCGATCCCGTGGAGGACTGGCGACGGTCAGGCGGCCCGGATCCACCGTGCCCTGGATGTTGATGGTGCCGCAGCCACTCAGCAGCGAGGCCAGAAGCGTGGCAAGAAGGGCCACGACCCGTTGCGCGTGATTGCTGTGTCCGCAAGTCGTGCACATCGGGCTCATTGAATCGTCGCGGCGCCGAGCACCACGATCCGCTCATGGCTGTCCCTCAAGACCCGTAACCGAGCGGGCCGGTCGGACGCGCGCAGGTGCGCCTCCAGCCCCGGTGCTCCACCCACGGGCTGGTCGTCTACCGCGACGATCACGTCGCCGAGCTGGAGGCCCGCGGCGGCCGCGCGTCCGGCGGGCGCCACGGCCGTCAAGCGCACGGCGTCGGAATCGGGCAGGCCGACGACGGCCATGCCCCAGGTCGAGCGATCGAGCGTGGCCGGCTCACAGTCCATCGGCACGGTCACCGATGAGGGGTACGTCCAGCCGCGCTGATTGACATCCACGGCCGTTCCCACGCCCGCCCCGGCGGCGGTGCCGGCAAGGATGACCATGACCGCGACCGGCGCGAACGGCGTGACCAGGGCCGGTGCCATTACGGCGGCGGTCAACCCACCGCCGACGCCCGCACCGACGGCCTTGGACTTTTCGGAAGTCGCCGGCAACGGCTGGGTCGGCGCCGCCACGGCGGTCTGCTGGCCCGGTCCGACGCAACTGACTTCCAGGGGGCGCGACGAGGTCTTCACGCGCACCTCGCCTGGCGTCGGGTCGATCCGCCACTCGCCCACGTCGCTGCGCAGGGTGCAGGCAGCCACGGTGCAGCCGGGGGTTTCGACCCGGACCACCTGGTCGATCGAGCGCGCAGGGCCGGACGCGCACCCCACGAGGGAAGCCGCGAGCACTACGATGGAACTCGCGATCAGGATACGAGCAGGTATGGTGGCGCGATTTTCCGGATCGGCGACCTGCGTATCTCGCGGTGGCGTGAGGACGCGTTGCGAAGCCCGCGTGCGCCTGCACATGCCGGCGGCGGCGTGGACCCTGAATTCGCCGACATCGACTTCGTCCAGCAGCATGGTGGGGCACCTCCTGTTGGCGCTGTGCATACTGCCAACGCCGGCCTGCGTTGACAATCACCCCGAGGTGGGCACCCTTTGGTGGGATAGCCGGCTGGCGCGGCTGGGTGGATGAGACGAGCACAGCCGCCGAGCAAGCTCGCTACTCCGACGGCAGAAACTTCCTCGAAACACAACTGACCCCGATGTAGCCCTCGACCTCGGCGATGAACTCGTCGCGTGCTTTGACCGCGAGTGCGTACGCCCCGTCATAACCGTGCTAAGCGACTGAAAACGAACGCGACCGGAATGGCTTCAGTCCCTCCGGTGTCTGCGCCTGCCAGTAGGTGTACTCGTAGGTCCGTTCCCCGATTCGCTTGAGCGCCTGCTTCAGGTACACCCCGGCGCAGCCGGTCGTGTTATCCGGTCGCAGTTTCTTCGAGAACTCCTGCTTCGTCAGCGGCAACACCTGCTGCGTCTGCTTGTCGCGCCACGCTCGTGCTGCCTTCAACGCAGCGCGTGCCGAGCCATAGTCAACCTCGCGGAACAGCTTGACGACGGTCTTGCCGTGGCGCTTGAAACTGACGCGATACGTAGTGCCCCACGGACCCTTTCTGGCGATGATGGCGTACCAAGGGTCCGGCTTCGTCTGATTGCGGAGCATCGCAAGAGTCTATCGAGGCGATTACCGACTCCCGCGAATGACCCGTCCCGCGCTTGTCTCGCCGGCTTGCCGCTGCTGGCCCGAGTTATGTTTGTTCCCGTTGAGTCCGCGCAATACGTGAGAAACCGATCGGTGATACATACACGGCTGTCGCACGCCCTCCGAAGGGTGAACGTGCGAGGTTAGGAAACAGGCCCGCGGTGCGTACGCTGCGCACGGAGGGGCGCAGCACTGTGCGACCTGGTTCAAGAAGGAGCAGGTCGACATGAACAGCAAACGCAAAATCCTGGCCGCGGCACTGATCGGCGTCGCGGGCCTACTGTCCCCCATGGTGCAAGCAGGCGGTGATCACGGGAGGGGCCATAGCGGCGGAGGAGTCAAGCTCGAAGGAGCATGGGTCGCTAAGGTGCCGTTAGGCGAGCCGCCGGCCCCTCAGCTGCAATGGTCCTACGTGTTGAGCCCCGATTCGTCGGGACGGCGGGCTTCGCTGCATGGCTCGATCGACGTGGGGCTCGGAGTCCAGAGCCTTTTCACCGAAACAATCATCGGGATAAGCCCGCTCATCGGTGAGTTGGTGATGACCGGCCCGCATTCGGGCAGGTTCAACTCGGTCTGGTACGTTTTGGGCGCGGACACTAGCGGATACGGACTTACCGCGAAGATCCTCGCGATCGGCGTCAACAAGGGCGAGTGGAAATCCATCGGTCCCGGGAAGACGCAAGGCTGGCACCACATAGCGTTCTACGACCCGAGTACGGACGCGGACGGCGATGGCTTCCCGGATCCCGGTCAAAGTCCGATAACCGAGCTCCCCGAATCGATCAGCTTCGACACACGCATCGGGGCGCCATGAGTGCCGACGACATGTGACGCCCGCAGAGTTAGGCCACGAGCGACAGTACCAGCAGTAGGAGCACTATGACGACGCGCATTGAAAGTGAGCACGCTATCCATACGATGCGGCGTCATCGGCAGTAACCAGTACAACTGATCGCAAGCCTTCGCGCACAGACCCCGCCCGCGTGGCGGGGTTTTTCTTTCCGGCGCAGCGGATCGTGCGCCACGTCTCGGCGCGGCGCTTATGAAAGCGACAAATCAGAATGACCCATGCCATCGCCTGCCGCCGTTGTTCTCTGTCTCGTCATCGGCATCGCCGACGGCGACACGCTTACTGCGCGGTGTGAAACACCCGCCGGCCTGGAGAACCTACGAGTTCGCCTTGCCGAGATCGACGCGCCTGAGAAGGGTCAGGCCTTCGGCAACCGCAGCCGTCAGCGCTTGGCCCGAGCTTTGCTTCAAGAAGCAGGCTGTCGTGACGCCGCAGACGACGGATCGCTATGGTCGAACCGTGGCGCGGGTCGAATGTGACGGTGTCGATGCCAATGCCGAGCAGGTGCGCGCCGGCATGGCATCGGTGTTCGATAGGTACGTGACCGACCGCAGCCTGTATGCGGTGCAGGATGAGGTGCGGGCTGCGAA
>CP070815.1:1405774-1409349 GCA_020344215.1 Gemmatimonadota bacterium | reverse complement strand
GGCTGCAGAACCCGGGTCGATGCCCTCGATCTCACGCGGGACCGTCTCCGGGATCGGCTTCTCGTCAGGGGCGTCGGCGATGGCTGCGCGCAGCGCCTCGGCAGCGCCGCGTCCAGCTCGCACGGCGGCCGCCAGTCCGGCGATCCGACCGGAGCGCTCGGCGTGTTCGGCCTCGACGGTACCCGTGAGCGCTCCGGCGACGAACACCCCTTCGACGGTGGTCGAACCGTCGACTCCGTGGATCGGCACAAAGCCTCGGCGATAACCGGCAAAGCGATGCCGGCAGCCGATCATCGCAGCCAACTCGGAAGCGGGCACTTGGGCGTCGGCGACGACCAGCGCGTCGACGCTTAAGCTGTCCGATTCGCCACCCGCAAGGACGACGTCTACTTTCACCCGTCCACCGGCTTCGCGAAGTTCAGGAGGCGCAGCCAGGACCCGCACAGGCACCTCGGACGGCGTCGGCCGTTCGACCAGACGGGTGATGGACAGGACCTTGCGGCGGCGGAGCTCATCGATCACCCCGTCCGCCAGCGCACCTTCGCCGAGCACCGCGATCGACGCCTCCGGTCCGAGCTCGTGCGCGTCGAGCGCACAGGTGACGCCGGCGGGAGTGAGCACCGAATCGAGCTCGTGTCCCTCGATGGGAGGGCGGGCCACGTAACTGCCCGTCGCCAGGATCACCTGGTCGGCATCGATGCGCATGGTGCGCCCCGAACGGGTCACCGCCAGCGTAGGGCCGGCGAACAGACCCCAGGCGAGCGCACCGAACACGAACTCGGCCTCCGCCGCTTCGCGGCTCAGGCGGTCGATGCGAGCGCGCTCGCGATCGTCGCCCAGAGGTGGTAGCCACCAGGCGGCATCGGCGGGAAGCTGCCCGATAGCCCCGCACGCACGTCGCCCGCCAGCTTTGTTACGTTCGTCGACCACAACGACTTCGAGCCCTTCCTGTCGCGCTGAGGCGGCGGCCGCCAGTCCGGCCGGGCCGGCACCTACGACGATCACGTCGGTTCGCACGCTGCACATCCTATCTCGCGCTGTTGCAACGGCGGCTTCGCCTGAAAGACCCCGTTGACGCGCACAAAGGTAGCGCCTATGATAGCCAGCAAGCGTTCTTGCGTCAATTGCGACGCTACGCACGTTATCCTTGTCACCGTCGCCACTCCCCGTCGATCGGAGGACCCCTATGTCACGGACGATCCGTCCCAACGATCCCTATATCGGCTGGCGCTCACGGCTACCCGAGCTCGACATCACGGTCGACAACACGGCGCTCGTGGTGATCGACATGCAGTATTCCTGCGCCAGCGCCGAGCACGGCATCCACGCCCAGCGGCGGGCGAACGGATTTTTGGAGGGGCTCGATTACATCGCCGCCCGCATCGCTGAGATCGTGCCGAACATCGCGCAGCTCCAGGCGGCCTTCCGGGAGCGTGGCATGGAGGTCGTGTTCGCCCGGATCTGCGCCCTGACCAAGGACGGACGCGACCGCAGCAAGGCGCATAAGGATCTCAAGAACCACTCGCCGGAGGGGACGCGTGAAGCGATGATCCTCGACGAGCTCGCTCCGGTCGGCGACGAGATCGTGTTCGACAAGACCGGCGGGAGCGTTTTCAACTCCACGACCATCCACTACGTGCTGCGCAACATCGGGATCGAAAACCTGGTCTTCGTCGGCATGATGACCGGTGGCTGCGTCGAATCTTCGGTGCGCGACGCCAAGGATCTCGGTTACGGCGTGATCATGGTGTCCGACGCAACCGGGACCTGGACCGCAGCGATGCAGGAGAACTCGGAACAGGTCGTAGACGAAGTCTTCGGGCAGGTCCGCACCGTCGAAGAGGTGCTGGCGAAGCTCCCCGCCGTCCCGGTCGCGGCCGACTAACAATCGTCTTATCCGCAGGGCAGGCCTTACAAGGCTCTGGGTTCTCAACCCAGTCTGTCAGTCGGAAAACTCCTTACGCGTACGCGAAGGGATCGAACGGCGCTCCCGCGGCCGGTACCGTCACACTGGCCCTTCAGCCGCCAAGCGGACGAGCTTCGGTTTGAGCATCTGCATGCTCTCCCCGAGACCGCGCGCCGGTGCCGACCCGAGATGCGGCGAAAGACACACGTTCGGCAGCGTGCACAGCGGGTGGTCATAGGGGAGCGGCTCCTCGCGGAACACGTCCAGGCCCGCGCCGGCCAGCTGGCCGCTCCGCAGCGCATCGATCAGCGCCGCTTCGTCGATCAGCCCGCCCCGCGCGACGTTGATCAGGATCGCCCCGGGCTTCATCGAGGCCAGCGCGCCCGCGTCGAGCATCCGGTCGGTGGCGTCCGTGTGCGGCAGGTGGAGGCTCACGACATCCGAGGTCGCCAATAGCTCCCCGAGTCGCCGGTACGAGACGCCCAGCTCCGCTTCCACAGAGGCTTCGAGCCGCGCTCTCTTGGTGTAGTGGATTGTGCAGCCGAAGGCAGCCACCCGCGCCGCGAACGCTCGACCGATGTCACCGAAGCCCACGACGCCGACGGTGGCGCCGTAGAGAACCCGGACGCCTTCGAAGCCCATCCACTGGAAGGCGTGATGGACTTCGTCGGTGGCGGCCGGCGTCAGGCCCCGCTCCCGGTAGGCGCCCTTGCGGGTGACGCGGTCGCCCTCGACCAGGCGCCGCGTGACGGCGAGGAGGAGCGCCATCGCCTGCTCGGCCACGGCGAGGTTGCCGAGGCTCGGCGTCAACTCGAGCGGAACCCCTCGCTCGGATGCCCAGGAGGCCACCTCGGGCCGGGGCACCCCCCCGATGTGCTGGACCGAACGCAACCGCTGCGCCCGCTGCAAGAAGCGTTCGGGAATCGGTCGGCGGCGCGTGACGAGCACGTCGGCGTCGGGGGCCCACGCCACCAACTCATCGTCGTCGAAGCCCGCGGCCATGCGCACCTCCCAGCCGGGTTCGTTCAGAACCTCGCGTGCGGCCCGTTCGTAGGCCGGCCGGCTGGGATCGGCCACGACGATCACGAAGGCGTCTCGCATCACGCTCCGTGTCTCACGTAGTCTCGCATCTCGGAGGCGCTCATGCCCGCGAGGCCGAGCTGCTCCAGGCTGCGACCGGCAGCGCGAAGGTCGACGCCCATCAGGGCGCCGACGACGTCGATCAACCCACGGGTGACGGGCATGCCGACACCGAGCGCCCCGCCGATCTCAGTGAGCGGCACCAGTCCGAAGGGCACGTCCTCGGTGAAGTAGCGATGATCGACCGAGGCCGGGGCGCGCGCCGCACCGTGGACCGGCGTGGTGTGCACCGCTTGGTAGTAGCTGGAGCCACCGAAACCCTGATCCCCGTAGAAGCGGATGAGCTGCGCCAACGTGCTCTCGGGCTCATAGCCGAGCGCAGCGACCACCTCCATCCGCTCCGCATCGATCGCCTCGGTGAGCTTCGCAACCGACGGCGTCATCCCCTCGTGGAAGAAGCTGTAGTCCGGTCCGGTCGCTTCGATGCGCGAGACGTTGAGCAGCAGCGCCGGCGGGTGGGCGACGTGGTTGGCGTTGCTGAGGCTGGTCTCAAGGACGTCCCTCGCCGGCGCGAGCGCCGGGACGAGCG
>CP070815.1:1402054-1405674 GCA_020344215.1 Gemmatimonadota bacterium | reverse complement strand
GCCACGCGGGTCGATGCTCACCGGATGCACGTCAATGTCATCGCTCACGCCGTCGCACATCGCCCGCATCAGCGTTTCAGCCGCATCGAGCGAAAGGTCGTAATCGGTACTCGGCTCGTCCGCGTGCGCTGGTCGCTGGCGATAGTAGAGCAGCACGAGAGCGCTCGTTGTCGCCCGCGTCAGCCCGGCGCGTCGCTCCTCGTAGGTCGTGCGCCGCACCTCGACCGAGAACATGAGGTGCCGATGCTGCGGCCCGAGCTCGGGCAGGCTGTGCGGCATCTCTCGGAAGGTGAGTCCCGCAAGCCCCTGCTGAAAGGGCGTCGCCGTCGCCGCTTCGCATCGCGTCACGAGCAGCCGTCGGGCGGTGCTGATTGCCATCAGTACACCCGCCGATGCTTGCCGCCGTATGTCCACGGCGTGCGCGGCGATGACCGCCGAAGAAGCGGTGTACCGTGTCGCCGGTCGTCGTCGGCTAGGCCGTCTTGGTCAAGGTCGACCCGATACCGGATGCGCCCGAGCGCCGCTTCGGCCGCTTGTCGGTGACGCGCTGCCATGTCCGCATAATCAGGCGATGCCGTCGCGAACGCATCGAAGGTGTACGCCAACGCCAGCTCGCGCACGCCCGGCGCTAGGCTGTCCACGTCGACGATGGCGTCGGGCCATTGCCCGCCCATCACAAGTCGCTCGAGGGTGTCTGCCCATGCCAGATCGATGAAGCCCTGCAGGTTCGTCGTCGATGTCCCGAGCAGCGACGCAAGGCCGGGTATACGCTGCTCAAGGTCGGCTTGCGTCGTCGGGCAATAGATCGGCTCCCGTGCCAGATACACCGGCCGCTGCCCAACTGTTACCGTCCCATCAGGGAAGGTGAGATCCCATCGCTCGCGATACCCGCCGCCATAGGGCAGCGCTGCCGGCAGATCGCCCGACGGGATCGCATACGTCGCCACATCAGACACGACCGTGATCGCGCCCGTCGATACCGTCGCACCATCTGGACCGACTAGCGTATACGTGCCCGAGCTCGGCGGCACGAGCGCCCCGCCCAGCCGTGTCTCGATGCTGGTCGTATACGCCCGCGCACGAGCCAGCACGACAGCGGCCCGAACGCGATATGTGTGTCCGATTTGCGACGGTATCGGCATTTATCAGGCCGGAGCCGTGAGCTTGCCGAAATAGAACCAGACGCCGCCGCTGCTCATCAACAGGACCGCTTGATCCTGCGTGCACGTCGTGACGGTGCCGCCCGCCGCGTTCTTGATCGTAATGGTTTCAGCCGCGTCCGCGCCGTTAAAAAGCAGGTACCACGCTCCCTCATAGGCAGCGGGCAACGTGACGTCACGCGCCGCGCCGCCCGGATCAATGCGAAGCAGGTTTCCGTAGCTCTCATCGAGGGTCAGGTTGCCCGACAGTGTCTCATTGACAGCAAGGCCAGCAAGCGAGATCCGCTTACCACCGGCGATTGCGTTCCAGACGTCAGAAGCGGTCACGTTACCAGCCATTGTCTTACCTCTTTTGCTTGTTGTCTCGACGTGTCAGCACGTCGGTAACTTTTCGGTTTGCTTGCTCCCGGCTCATGCCGGTGCTTTTCCGCAGCGCTTCGGCCACGTTGGCGCGCACTTCCTGCGGGCTCTTTTTCATGCCGCACCCCGCGTGCGCTTCGTTGTCTTCGTCGGTGCTGGCGTCGTGCCGGGGATACGCGCCGACTCCATCGCCGCCAGCCGTGCCGACTGCGTATCGACCGCCGCCGCCCGTACCTCGGCATTGGCCCGCGTGTCACGCGATGCGCTGCCCACCTTGCGCCGTTGCTGCTCGATACGCTCGGCGATGACGTCAGCGTCGGGCGGTGCAATGTGCCCCAGGTCCACAAGGGCGACTCGCCAGCGATTCCACGCGGCATCATCAAGCACGCGCTTGTGTGGTGCGGTCGGTGTGCGCCCGTTGCTCATCTGCTCCTGTGCGAGATGGTAGTACGGCACGCCCCGCGCATGCCCATCGGGGATCGTGTCCGTCTCAACCTGCCGGATATACGGCCCAGCCGGCACGCCGTCGGGCAAATGCTCCGCGTCGGTAACCTGCATCGCTGGCGCTTCAGGCAGGTACACGACCGCCCCGCGCCTTTGCAGGTTGAGGATCGCTTGTTCGTATGCCGCCGCCGCATGCTCGCCGCGCTCGAGGGTACGCACGCCACCGCAGCCCGGCACGAGCTGGTAAGGCCGCAAGTCCGGTACCCACGTTGGGCCGTCGAGCCCGTGCGACACGACAGACCAGCCCCCCGCTTCGTGCGGATAGTGAATCAGAAAAAACGGTGCATTCGGCTTGGCGCGCAAACGCTCAATCCCGGTGACACCGCCTAGACCCGATGAACTCGGCAAAGGCATACGAACCCCCTCTCTAAAGGTCAGCCCGATACGCTCGGGCTAGGCGGCCGGGTTGCCCCGGCATGGTGATCAAGTCGCGTTGGACTGCATCAGGAACTGCGGCGCAACGGTCGCCGAGGCAGCCGCGACACCGAGCCACGCGTTCGCGTCGACCCGGTTGTAGGCTTGCGAACCGTCCGCACTCTTCGTGATGAGCAGACCGAACTCGGGCACGCGCACCGCGTCGACGCCAGTCGGAACGGCGATGTTGGCGGTCGATGCCACCACGAAGCCGATACCGCCGCGCACGGAAGAGAACCCGTAGTAATCGCCGCCGCTCAGGCTGACGTCTGCGGAGCCGTACACGTCCATATCAAGGAAGCGGAAACGGAGCCCCGTCGCCGACTGGATGCGCTGGTATGCGTCGAACGCGTCGGGCATCTGCAACGCCGTCTCGCTGCGGATAGACGACCGAAGGTGAGAAATCTGCGTCGGGTGCAGCATGACGAACGGCGCGCCGTGCACGGCGAGGTCAAAACCAGCGGTTTCCTCGTAACCGGCCCTCAACGCTACCATATCGTCCACATCGAGGGTAGCAGCGGCGTCGGCCTTGTTGGTCGAGAACGCCGCGCCAACGGTGCAGACCTTGGAGCGGAGCAGCGAAGCCCACGCCTCAGGGATGCTTTGCGCCAGGGCGTCGATGGTAATCCCGTCGGATGCCAGCGCGTCACGCTGAAACGTGCTCTCATATGCGATGCCGTTACGCGACACGGTAAAAGAGTCATAAGCGGCGGTGATGGAGCTCGCCGTAATCGCCTGCGTCTCGGTAGCCATCGCCGTAAACGCGCCCGCGTAGCCGTAGCCGGTCGCGTTACGGATGCGCAGCGTATCGGAGCCCGACCCAGCGAGATCGCCGAGGAAGGTAGCCATCGGCCCGGTGAGGACGTCGAAACGCTCGGTTAGCTGCTGTAGCACTGCCAGCCCGAGGTAATCGAAGGATTGCCCGAGAACGCTCTCGGAATCAGCGTGACGAATAGGCGCGTTGAGGGTAGCCATCGCGGCATCTCCATATGTGACAAGGGGAAACGGTCATCCCAGCCACATACGATGGATCATCGGCTCCAAGGGGCAACGAGTCGGGCTGTTTCTATCGCCTTACCACGCCGCCCCGCCGCACGTCAACCGCGCAACTCAGCGAGCAACTGCCGCGCCTCTTGTAGCGCCCGATCTCGCCGCTCGTCGCTTGTCGCCGCTCGGGCTTGT
>CP070815.1:1398288-1401954 GCA_020344215.1 Gemmatimonadota bacterium | reverse complement strand
ACCGTCTACCTCCCCTACTACGGCGCCGGCTGGTCACCCATGGAGTTTGTCGTCCACACGGGGGGCGATCCCACGGCGAACGTGGGGACCGTGCGCTCCATGCTCGCCGAGATCGATCCGACGCTGCCGATCTCCAACATCCAGACGCTGGACGAAATAGTCGGCGATTCGCTTGCTGGCCGTCGCTTCTACATGCTCATGCTGGCCGTCTTCGCTGGGGTAGCGATCGTCCTCGCGCTCGCCGGTATCTACGGCGTCCAGTCCTACTCGGTCAGCCGCCGCACCTCGGAGATCGGCGTCCGCGTCGCCATGGGCGCGACGCACGAGCAGGTCATCGGGAAAATTGTCAGGCAAGGCATGCAGCCCGCCGCGATCGGAATCGTATTCGGGCTGCTCGCGGCGTTTGGGATCTCGCGCTTGCTCTCTAGTCTGCTGTTCGGGGTCGCCTCCAGCGATCCGCTCACCTACGTCGGCGTGGCAATCCTGCTGGCCGCCGCAGCGCTCGTCGCCTGCTATGTGCCGGCGCTGCGCGCCACGCGCGTCGATCCGGTAAACGCACTTCGGGAAGAGTAGGGAACGACCATGCGTGGGATTGGCCAGGACCTTCGCTTCGCCGGCCGGATGCTGGCGAAGAGTCCCGTGTTCACGATTGCGACGCTGTTCTGTTTGGCGCTGGGGATCGGAGCCAACACCGCCGTCTTCAGCGTCCTCTACGGAGTCGTTCTTCACTCGTTGCCCTACGCCGACCCTGGGCGGTTGGTCGCGTTGCAGCCGCTGGAGGGGGCCGGCGAGGACCCCGATGTCTTCTCGCCCGCAGACTACCTCGACCTGCGCGAGTCGAGCCGAACCATGCAGGACCTGGCGGGCCACAGGACGCTCAACCTGAATCTCACCGGCAGGGCCACGCCGGAGCGAGTTCGCAGCGAGAGCGTGTCGCCCAACTTCTTCAACGTTTTTGGCGTCGACCCGGTACTTGGACGCTTCTTCTTTCCTGACGGACATCCCGAGGCCGCCGGCGCCCGGAACGTCGTGCTCAGCCACGGATCGTGGAGGAACCGATTCGGCGGCGATCTTTCGGTCCTCGGTCGAGTACTAATCTTAAACGGCCAGCCGCACACCGTTGTCGGCGTCGCTCCGGCATCGTTCAACTATCCGGAGAACGCAGAGCTCTGGGTGCGGTCGTATCGCCACGGTGTGCCCGAGCCGCCGATCGATCTCCCGGACGACCTGAGCACGGTGCGCGACTTCAAGTATTTCAGCGTCGTCGGACGGCTCTCCGAAGGCGTGACGCTGAGGCAGGCGCGCTCGGAGATGAGCTCGCTGGCTCTGCGGATCGCCGAGGCCGCCAGCGATGAAGATCCCGAATCACTAGAGGTCGTGCCTCTGCGCGAGGCGTTAGTCGGTGATGTTCGCCCTGCGCTCACGGTCCTACTCGGCGCAGCGGGGCTCGTACTACTGATCGCCTGCGCGAACGTTGCCAACTTGCTGCTGGCGCGCGCGGCTGCCAGGGAGCGCGAGGTCGCGGTTCGGGCGGCGTTGGGGGCCAGGCGGAGCCGGCTGCTTCGCCAACTTCTCACCGAGAACCTGATCCTGAGCCTGTTGGGGGGTGGCCTGGGGCTCTTGCTCGCCGTATGGGGAGTGGAGCTGCTCGTCCGCCTCGCCCCGAGCGATGTCCCCAGGCTCTCGGAGATCGGGGTCCATGCGCCGGTGCTTTTCTTCGCGTTGGCCATCTCTATAATGACCGGCGTGGTCTTCGGTCTGCTCCCGGCGCTCCAGGCATCGAAGCCCGATTTGCATGAAACGTTGAAGGAAGGTGGCAGGTCTAGGACCGAAGGGCGGGACCGGCGGCGCGTGAGCGAGCTGCTCGTCGTTGCGGAGTTCGCCCTCTCACTGGTCCTGCTGTGCGGCACGGGACTCCTGCTCAAGAGCCTGGTTCGCATACAGCAGGTCGATCTCGGCTTCCGGCCGGAGAACCTTCTGGTCATGCGGCTCGATCTGCCCGACTCCAGATACTCGCAGCGAGAACAGCGGGAGGTATTCGTACGAGACGTCACCGAGCGGCTCAGCCGCTTGCCGGGGGTGAGCGACGCCGCGTCCGTCCTCGCCCTTCCGTTCAGCGGGACGGCGGCGACCCTCAGGTATGCTGTTGAAGGCGAGCGCGCCGATGCCGACGAAGATCTTGCGACGGAGTACCAGCCGATCACGCCCGGCTACTTTCGCACTATGGGCATCCCCCTGCTAACCGGCCGGCCTATCGAGTGGCGTGACGACGCCGAGGCGCCCTCCGTTGTCGTCATCAACGAGACGCTGGCTCGCCGGCATTGGCCCGGCGCGAGCCCCATCGGCCGGCGAATCAGCTTCGGCGGCTACTCGGCCGAAATCGTCGGCGTAGTCGGTGACGTGCGGCATTTCGTTTACGAGCGGCCGCCGCGTCCCGAGGCCTACGTCCCGTACCTCCAGAGCCCGTGGCCGTTCATGGCTCTCGTCGTGCGTGCCGAGGTCGACGCGATGAGCCTCAGCGAGGCTGTGCGTCGCGAGCTCCTCGCCGTCGATCCCGACCAACCGGTCTACGCGGTCTCTACAATGGAGCGAGTTCTTTCGGACTCGATCCACCAGCGACGCTTCATCTTGCAACTGCTCGGACTCTTCGCGGCCGTTGCGCTCACCCTCGCTCTGGTCGGCATCTCCGGGGTCATGTCCTACTCGCTGAACCGGCGCGTGCACGAGATGGGGATCCGCATGGCGCTCGGCGCGCAGCGGGTCGATGTGTTCCGGCTCAGCATAAAGTGGGGTATGACGCTCGTCGCGCTGGGTGTGGTGATCGGGTTGGTCGCTTCGCTGGCGCTGACGCGCTTGATCGCCGGCTTGCTCTACGGGACCGGCACGGCCGATCCGGCCGTGTACCTGGGCGTCACGATCGTGCTCACCGCCGCGGCCGCGCTGGCGGCCTACATTCCGGCGTACCGGGCTTCGCGCCTCGAACCGCTCACTGCGTTGAGGTACGAATAGGGCGTCGCCGCGTGCCGCGCCGCGTCCTCAGGAGTCCTTTTGGATCCAGCCGTCGAGTAGCTGAACGACCTTTCCGCCGTAGGCTGCCCAGGCCTCGTTGTGAGTTACCTGGATGATCGTCGTACCCTGCTCGTTCAACTCCTTCAACAGGTCCATGATCATCTGGCCCTGCGACGAGTGCAGGCTCCCCGTCGGCTCGTCGGCCAGGATCAGCTTCGGTTCCGCTACGAGCGCCCGCGCCACCGCCACCAGCTGCTGCTGACCGCCCGATAGCTGGCTCGGGTACAGGTCCTTCTTCGCTACGATCTGAAAGCGGTCGAGGATGTCGGCGACCATCGATTGGCGTTCCGACCGCTTCACGTCGCGGTACGAGAGGGGAATGTCCAGGTTCTCGGCGACGGTGAGGTCCTCCAGCAGGTGGTAGTGCTGGAAGACGAAGCCGACGTAGCGCTTGTTCAGCTTGTTGCGTTCCTTGTGGCTGAGCTCGTGCACCGCGTGACCGCCCAGGTAGTACTCGCCGGCGAAGTCGCTGTCGAACATGGCGATGATGTTCAGTAAGGTGGTCTTGCCGGCGCCGGAAGGGCCCATGATCGTGACGAAATCGCCCTCTCTGACTTCCATGTTGATTTGACGGAGCACAAAGGTGCGCCCGGCTCC
>CP070815.1:1394517-1398188 GCA_020344215.1 Gemmatimonadota bacterium | reverse complement strand
GCGGAAATGTTGTCGAAGAAGAACCCGTGGAGGCCCGCGGCAAGGTACCCGTCGAAGTTGCGCTGAAGCACGGCGAGGTCCTGCGGGTCGCTGGGGTCAGGTACGTGCGCGGGCGGAACCGCGTCATCCATTGCGAGCGACGCAGGGTCCGCAATCCGGTGCCCTAAGTAGACATACAGCTCTGCCGACCAGCGACGCGTCCACGGCCGAATGAGCGCAGCCAGATCGGACTGATGTTGCTGCGGCAGCGTCTCCCACTGCGCCGAGCTGTAGACGTCGAAGTTCATGGGACCCGGCCGATAGAGACGTCCCGCGGGCGCGTACAAGAGGATCCGACGGTAACCCTGCGAGGCGAACCCGTCCAAGGCAGGCTCCAGATACGCGCCCGCGTCGGTCCACCAGTCACTGCGGAGGCCGCGATCGTTGTTCGTCACCCCGGGGAACTGCCCGTTGAACAAGCGCAGGATCCGTATCGGGCGACGGTCGGGCACTGGCTAGAACCGTGCGGGGAAGGCAAACGCACTGGGCAAACCACCTCGTGTCAGCGCAAGACCGCTGGCGCGATCTACCCATGTCGCACGCGGCGGCTGTACGTCTGCCACATCACGTCCGTCCAGATACGCCTGTGGCGACCACGCCAGGCCCTGCCGCAAATCACGCCCTTGCTCAAGGTTGTCCTGGATCGTAGCGATGTCCGCGGCGAGCTGCGGATCGGTACGCGCTACCAGATTAGTGCCGAGACACGCCAGCACCGCCCAGTTCAGCGATGCCTGGTTGTTCTGGGTGTCGCGGATGCCGACCTCTGCCGCTTGTACCGAAGCCGTGATGCCCACACAGGGCTGGCTCCCCGTTTGGTTCTCGCTTGTGCGGCCGATGATCGTCACGTTGTCGTACGCGCCAGCGAACACCACCAGCTTCGGGTACGGCGGCAACTCCAGCGACACAGAACAGGTCCGGCCGACGCCACCACCGTCCGCTACGACGAATCGTGCTTGCGAAAGGTTGTCGTGCCAGTACATCCGCCAGCCCGCAGTGTTCACGCGCGCGTTCTCCCACCACACCTGTAGGTTGTTCGTCGCCGAAGGCCGTACGACGAAACGCGTGGGCGCGACGACCACGATGCGCGTCATGGTCGTCGCCGCAACAGGATCGGCTGTCGCCCCGACGTACCGCGGCGTGCCCGCCCCTTCAAAGAACCCACCCACGCCCAGCGCTTCGCGCACGCGCAGCATCACGGCACTACTCCGTTCTGGTCATCGACGTACCAGCCCAACTCATCGATCGTAGTCTGGGCCGCGTTCGTCGGCCCGTTGGAAATCCAGTAGGTGGGCTTGAGGAGCACGTTCACCGTCGGCAGGTTGCTGTTGATCGTACCGCTGACCTCCGTACCCGTGTCGAGCCGGGTGA
This sequence comes from Gemmatimonadota bacterium, assembly GCA_020344215.1. Classification (GTDB taxonomy): domain Bacteria; phylum Gemmatimonadota; class Gemmatimonadetes; order Palauibacterales; family KS3-K002. The sequence goes on along the minus strand of CP070815.1, from coordinate 1,396,781 downwards.
CGGTGTAGCTCATCTCCGTCACCACACCCACTGCGCAGGTCAGCACGACCTGGTAGAGGTCCACGTTGGCCACACCGAGCCACGGCATCCCAACGCCGAGCGCGACCTTCGTACACGCGCCGGCCGCATCGTTGTGCATGAGCTGGAGTTGCGTGTCGGTCGAGTCTGCGCCGACGAAGAAGCAGTTGGTGTTCGCACTGGGCTCGACCGAGCCGGCGGGCACGCTGGTGCCGGAAGTCATGCCGCACATGATCCGCATGTCGCCCGCGTTTTGCTGGCTGACACCCCAGCGCAACACGGCCCTGAAGCCACCGAGGCCCGCAGCGTTGCCCCTGAAGTACTGCGGGCCGGCTGTTGCGAAGCAGGCCGAGCGATTGTTCACCCCCGTGTTAGTTCGATGGCCGAGCCGCTTCAGCGACTCGAAAAGCGTGCCGGCGGCCGGGTTGACCGTCTGGGCAGTCAGGTTGCCGAAGTTGTCGACCGAGCACGCAAGCACGGTCTGGCCCGTCTGGTTCGCGCCGACCGGCAAGTACAGCATCGAGTTGCGTTGCGCCCACTCGTTGGGATCGTAGCCGCCACCACCGCCACCGCCGCCACCGATCGCTGGAACCGAACGCCAGCTCACGGGACCACGCCGTTCTGGTTGTCGCAGTAGATTCCCATGGTGTCGAACGCCGTGGCGACAGCGTTCGTCGGCCCGTTATTCATCACCATCTCCGGCTTCACGAGCACGTTTACGGTCATCAGGTTGCTGTTCACGGTGCCGCTCGCGACGACGCCCGTGTCGAGTCTGGTCACCACATAGCTCATCTCGGTCACCACACCGACGGCGCAGACCAGCTCGACCTGATAGCAGTCCACGTTGACGGTGCCCGGCCACGGGAAGCTCGCGCCGAGGGCCACCTTGGTGCAGTTCCCGGCCGCGTCATTGTGCATGACCTGAAGCTGGGTATCGCTTGAATCTGCACCGACGAAGAAGCAGTTCACTTCGGTGCTGGGCTCGCTGGTCGAGGTGTGAGGGCCAGCACCCGGAGTCATGCCACACATGAACCGCATGTCGCCCGCGTTCTGCTGGCTCACGCCGAAGCGACCGACAAACCGGAAGCCGCCGAGCCCCGCGGCGTTGCCCCGGAAGTAGATCTGGCCGTTGGGCGCGTAGACGCCGCTCTGCCCGTTGAGGACGTTATTGGATTGGTGACCGCGGCGCTTCAAGCTCTGCAAGAACGAGCCCGTTCCGACGACCGGGCGCAGGGCCCCGTTGCCGTGGGCAGTCATGGACGTGCCGAGCAGCGTAAGGCCGAGCTGGTTCGCACCGACGGGCAGGTAGATCAGGCTGTTGCGCTGCACCCATTCGGCCGGGTCGAACGGCGTCCCACTACCTCCACCACCACCTGGCGCTGCGCGATAACCCATCTATCTGATCTCCGACCATGAGAGGGAACCGACCACGTCACCCGTACCTGCGGACATCGCTGCGACCAGGCTCAGCACGTCGAGCGTGCCGGCGAAGCGGCGCATCAGCTTGCGCCCAAGCCGGCCGAAGAACCCGCTGTCGTGACCGCCACTGAGGAGGTCATACGCGCTGTCCGGGCCGAGCGCGACGCTCAGAACGGAGGTGCCGCCCGTGACTGTCGAGCCGGCGATATCGATCTGCACGCACGAGGTCGCGTCGGGCACAACCGCGAAGGTCGCACCCGTGATCGATGTCGGGTTGAGCACGATCTCAAAGACCGCAAAGCCGTTGCCCGTTCTGTTGGTCATCGAGCCGAGCGCGACCTCCGGGAGCACGAGGTTGCGGTTGGGGATCGTCAGATAGAGGGACGCCGGCCGCATCGACAGCAAGGCGACGCGTGCCGTGGTCAGGTTGATCACGCCCGTACCGTAGCCGTACTGGAGGTGCGGCGGCTCGTTCCCCGACTCCGCGAACACCGACGCGCAGATCGCCGTGAGCGTAGACGCGCCACTCGTGCCCGCCGTGTTGACGTTCTCCCAGCGCACTGGAAGCTGGCCTGTGCGCATGTACGGCACGGTCAGCGTGTTGGCGTGATCGACCTCGTGGACCAGCCAGCCGTTGATGAACAAGCGCACCGTACCGACGCCCAACCACTGGAAGCTGATCTCGTAGATGTTGCCCCGGGTCACGTCGAGGGTGACACCGCTTGGGCCCGTGCCGTCCATCGGATCGACGTTCCACGCCGCCTGCGCGTAGGGCGTATCGACTGGCGCTCCAGTCACCGAGCTGCGCCGCACGATCGAGAGCGCGG
>CP070815.1:1390682-1394417 GCA_020344215.1 Gemmatimonadota bacterium | reverse complement strand
TGAACGTAAAGGCACGTGTTCGCATCCAATTTCCCTTTCCTGGCCGCTGATCGCCATGGGGCATCCGGGCGAGACGACCATGTTGTGGGTTGTACGCACTTCGGAATATATCATATTTCAAAAGCTGTGGGAACCATGATGGATCTCGGCATCGGCGTGCTGAAGATCTGGGAGCGGACTTCTCACCAGACGGTAGAAAAACTCTGTTCGAAATGCGCTAAGCGAACTCCAGGGAACAGGGCCTTGCACGTTGTCCTGTCGGTTGCACCCTGTGCGTTTCACCGCAGGAAGCGCCGCAGCACGTTGCGGGTGATCTTCGAGACGGCCTCGTCGACCAGCAGCGCGGCCGGGTAGGTCACCGCGCCGGCGGAAAAGACCTCGCCGCCGCTGCCGGTGGCGTGGTAGACCATCTCCGCCCCGCTCACCTCGGTGGTGCCCTTGGCCAGGAGCCGGGTGTCGGGTGGTGAGCTGAGGCTCATCATGTCGGTCTCGTGGCCCGCGGCGCCGCCGCTGCAGCGCTCCTGGAGCGACTCGAAGCCGAACAGGTCGCCCTCTTTGAGGCCGGTGTCCTCGAAGACCCAGTGCGACGCGTCCACCGTCCGGTAGGGCGCCGACTTCATGATCCCCGCCACGGCGCAGATGCCCAGCAGCTGCGCAGGCGACTCCAGGTAGCGGTGGAAGCGGAGCTCGAAGGTGCCGGGGCGCTTCTCGCCGCTCATGTCGATGTTCTCCCACTTGTTGAGACAGCGCAGCGCGGTTTCGTCCTGGAACTCGACGGGGCCGTCGATGCCGTCGCCGCCCAGGTACATGAGCCGTCCGCCGCGTTCGAAGACCCACGCCTTGACCGCCAGGTACATCTGCTTCGACCAGTACTCGGGGTGGGTGTTGAGGATCAGGACCTTGTACGCATCAAGATCCAGCTCACCGCTGTGGAGCTGGTAGTCGCTGTAGAGGTCGTAGCCGAAGCCTTCGCGCTCGAGCCAACCGAGGAGCCGCCACTCTGCCGGGGCCAGGTGGCTTTCGTTGCGCCCGGCGATCGGGTCGCTCACCTGCACCTGTTCGGGGACGTGGTTAAAAGGCTCCGGGCGCTCGAACGAGAGCGGGCGGTACTCGTGGTCCTCGAAGCCGAAGAGATCTTCGATCTCGCCCGTGCGGTAGCGGTCGTTCTCCTGGCGGATGTTGCTGGCCGGTTCCGCGGGCAGATCCTTGGGGTTGATGTAGTTGCTGCGCCCGCCGAAGTTGTTGTAGGCGTTCCAGGTGTTGGTCGAGGCCAACACCGCGATTCCAGCTTGTGGTCGCTTGGGCGCCACCACCCAGGGGAAGGCGAAGAACGCCCCGGTGGGGGTCTTCAGGTGGAGGTAGTAGAGACCGGAGCGCTCCGGCGCGGTGATCCGCTGGCTGTGGGTTCTCGAGGCGTAGCCGTGGTGGTTCCACTGCGCTCCGCTCTGGGTGTAGTCGCCGTCGGGGGTGATCTGAACGCTTGAGCGGGGGCTGTGTTCGCCGTGCCAGTTGACGAGCCGGACGAACTCCTTTTCGAGGCCGTAGCGCCAGAGGCTGACCTGGCACTCTTCGGGGCTGTGGACCCGGTATTCGCTGTGGTCTCCCGACCTGACCCACTTGGGCCACATGTAGCCGAGCAGGCAGTCGGAGAGGAGCCGGAACTGGTGGGGCCGGTCTGGATCGACCCGCATGGTGACCTTCTTGGCCCCGTAGCCTTCGCGGCTCAGTGTGACCCGGTAGTCGCCGGGCTCGAGCTCGGCGTAGACCGCCCCGCGCGGAGTGGAACGCACTACGGCGAGGCTTTCGCCCTCTCGCTCGAACTCCAACAGCACCTCGGCCAACGCGTAGTGGTATTCGTCGCTGACGTAACCGATCAGCCGATCGCCCCTCTTCATGATGGGTTCCAGGTTTGCCGGAACACACGAAGCCGGTCGCTGCCCGGGATGTTGAGCCGGCCGTGGTGCGAACAGCCGACGTCTGAACACACTGGAGCGGGGCCTGACAGTTCTCTTAGGGCCATTTCATCGATGGGGATATTCATTTCCGGGCTCACGGTCGCCTCCTCAGCCTTGTTGCGGATTGCCGTCTGCCGATTGCAGGTCGATGTAGAGCGGGCTGCTCCAGGCGCGGGCCCCGTCGAGCTGCACCACCTCGACCCAGTAGGGATGAACCCCGCGCGGCATGTCAACATCGCGAAAGCGCACCTCGGCCTCTCGGGGGCCGTGGGGGTCGAGCGCCCGCTCGAAGCGCACCCCGCCGTCGAGGATTTCTGGTAGCTCGAGCCGGAACCCGGCTTCGACCTCGTCGCGGTTACAGTTAAACGAACATGGGGGAGAGGTGAATTCAAAGGTTGCGCCGTCCGTCAGCTCGGCGTCGAAGACCACGCCCGCTTCGTTGCCGGCGGTGTCTGAACACCAGGTAAGGGTGTCCTCGCTGGGCTGCTCCAGCCGGTCGACCGGCTGGTAGAAGTCCACGGTCGAAACGGGCTCGAGGCGCCCCCCGGAGGCCGTGAGCCGGCCGTCCCAGCTGAGCTGTTGATCTCTAGAGGTGCCGCGTTGGCGGCTCCCGCGCCAGAGCAGCCGGTAGCGCTCGGGGTGGGCTCGGTCCGGCTCGGCGATCTTGCGCTCGACGATCACCGCTCCGCCGCGCCGCAGGATCACGCTCTCGATGGCGGCGGTCCCCGTCACCGATACCCGGATCTCAGGGGGCGAAGCGGCTTCGAAGGCCTCGCCCATGGCGTGCCCGTCTGCCTCGACCCACAGGAGGATGCGCTCGCCGGTAGTGCCGTAGCAGCGCCGCGCCTGGAAGGCCTCCCACAAGGCCTCGCGGTCGAGCCCGCTCGCGTAGACGCCGGTGACGCCGTTACGCAGGTTGCGGCTCTGGCGCCGGCCCGGGCGGCAGGCGCCGACCCGGCCGCTGACGCCGTCGCTGCTGCCGACGATGCCGGGCTGGTAGCCGCGTGACAGCGCGTCGATGGCGAACCAGCGCGAGGTGGCGTGGGTGCAGTGGATTTCGATCAGCTTCTCCAGCCGGGGATCGTGGTAGTCGAGATCCGAGGTAAAACCGCCCACGTGGAGGTTGATCAGCGCCTCGACCCCCTCGAGCCGGCGGTAGAGATCGGGCGGCGTGGGCGCGTCGGGCCAATCGTCCTCGGGATCTTCGAACCAGCGCGAGGCCCGGTGGAGCGTCGGTTGATCGCGCAGGTAGAAGACGTTGTGATCACCCCCCTTGTGCTTGAGCGCGGTCCACTCGCAGCCGAGAAAGGCGACGAACGAACCGGGTTCATGGTGGTTTTCGGTGACTGTGCGGGTGTGGTGCCAGTCGGCCTGAGTCACGTAGACGTCGTTGGCCTGGTGGGAGGTGAACTGCAGCCCCGCCACCTCGCGGGCGAAGGAGAAGTAGCGGTCCAGGCTTCCTTGGCCGACGCCGAGTTCGCCCTGGCCGCCGTGCAGGTCGCCCCAGTAGAGGGATCGCTCCGGCGCTGCGGTTACGCAGCGGAGCGGGTTGCTTTGCGCCTCGAGGCCGGCCTCCGGTAGCAGTGCCTCGATCCGGTAAAGATCTGGCTGCTCGAAGTGGGCCGTCACGGTCCAGAGGTCGTGGGGTTCACCGTCCCAGTCCCGGCGTTCGGTCGAGAGGATTTCAAGGTTGGGGCTATTCAGCTCGAGCTCCCCCTCATAGCCCCTGCTGGGGTTGCCCCAGAGGTCCACCGCCCGGACCGTGAACTCAAACGGCTCG
>CP070815.1:1386812-1390582 GCA_020344215.1 Gemmatimonadota bacterium | reverse complement strand
TCTCCCCTGCTTGGCCTTGCTCCGGGTGGGGTTTGCCGTGCCCCGGCGGTCACCCGCACGGGCGGTGGGCTCTTACCCCACCGTTTCACCCTTACCGGCTTCCGCGAACGGTCGCCGGCGGTCTGTTCTCTGTGGCACTTTCCGTCGGCTTTCGCCGCCCGGGCGTTACCCGGCACCCTGCCCTGAGGAGCTCGGACTTTCCTCGAGCCGCGCACCCGAAGGCGCCGACCCGCGGCCCATCCGCCCCCCTCGCGGCCACCCGCAATATCACCGTGCCGCCGTTACGCGGTCAAGGCTGCCGGCCACCGCGCCTTGATTTTCGCCCAGCCTTTATCAAGACTTCCGAGCACCCCCACGACGGGGAGGCGGGATCGGTACTGTCCCACGCAGCGGCGGCGGCCGCGAAATTCTGTAGGGTAGATCATGACGATCGGCAAGATTCAGAGCCTCGACTACACGCCGGAAGTCGCCCGGGCCACGGCATCCATTTACGAGAGGATCAGCGATCTGGTGCCCGAGGCGGAGTGGCGGATGCAGGCGCCGTTCATCCACGAGATACTGCGCCTGAAGCAGCAGGTGGGGGCAGTGATCCTGGCACACAACTACCAGGTGCCACAGATCTTCTACGGGATCGCCGATTTCCAGGGCGACTCGTTGGGCCTGGCGCAGGCGGCGATGGAGGTCGAGGAAGGCACGATCGTCTTCTGCGGGGTGCACTTCATGGCCGAGACGGCGAAGATCCTCAACCCGGAGAAGCGAGTGCTGATCCCGGATCTCGAGGCCGGCTGCTCGCTGAGCGAGAGCATCACCGTGGAGGACGTCCGTCTGATGAAGGAGCGGTACCCCGGAGTGCCGGTGGTAACATACGTGAACACGCCGGCGGCGATCAAAGCCGAATCCGACATCTGCTGCACATCAGCCAACGCCCGCGCGGTGGTGGAGTCGCTGGGCGTCGAGCGGGTGATCTTCCTGCCCGACGAGTATCTGGCCCGGAACGTTCAGAAGGAAACCGACGTCGAGGTGATCGCCTGGAAGGGCCGCTGCATCGTGCACGAGCAGTTCACGGTGGAAGAGTTGCGCTCCTACCGCGAGCAGTTCCCCGGTCTCGTCATCCTGGCGCACCCCGAGTGCTCGCCGGACGTCTGCGACGAGGCGGACTTTGTCGGTTCGACGACGGCCATGGTCGGGTATGTCGATAACAGCGATGCGCAGCGGATCCTGCTGGTCACCGAGTGCTCCATGTCCGACAATGTGCAAGAGGCCCACCCCGACAAGGAGTTGGTGAGGCCCTGTACGCTGTGCCCCCACATGAAGAGGATCACCCTGGAGAATACGCTGGAGTCGCTGCGGCGCGGCCGCTACGAGGTGGCGGTACCGCTCGACGTTCGCGAGCGGGCGCACCTGGCGCTGGCCCGCATGCTCGAGATCGGCCGAGACGACTAGTGGGGAGTGAGGGGCCCGGGGGACCAGGGGCGCCACCTCGCTTTGGCAACGCCCTCATCTCTTGACCTCCCTAGATCCCCGAATCCCCGATTCTCGATTCGAGAGTTCCCGAACCAGTTCAACCTGAGCGCTCTCACTTCCGAATCTCCCAAAAAAGGCGCGCCCGGGAGGATTCGAACCCCCAACACCTGGGTCCGAAGCCCAGTGCTCTGTCCAATTGAGCTACGGGCGCGCGCTTTGGGGTCTTCCTGCCACCAATCTCTCGCCGAGCGGCGCGGGAATCAAGCCGAGCCGGCGTTCAGCTTATCGCGCTCAGTCCGGTGATCTCCTCACCGACGATCAGCCCATGGATGTCGTGAGTCCCTTCGTACGTATAGACCGACTCCAGGTTGGCCATATGACGCATCGACTGATATTCGACCAGAATCCCGTTGGCGCCCAGCAACCGACGCGCCTCGCGGGCCACCTCGCATGCCATGCTGACGTTGTTGCGCTTAGCCAGCGATACGTGGGTGTGGCGCAGACCGCCACCGTCCTTGAGGCGACCCAGCTGCAGCGCCAGCAGTTGGCCCTTGGTGATTTCGGTGAGCATCTCGACCAGCCGGACCTGCTGGATCTGATAGCCGGCGATGGCGCGCTCGAACTGGACCCGGTTCTTCGCGTAGCTCAGCGCCTCGTCGTAGCAGGCCATCGCCGCGCCAACGGCGCCCCAGGCGATGCCGTAGCGGGCCTGGTTCAAGCACATGAGCGGACTGCGGAGACCGGCGGACCCCGGCAGCTGGTTCTCGTCCGGCACTCTGACTTCCTGGAGCGAGATCTCGCTGGTATCGGAGGCCAGCAGTGACAGCTTGCCCTCCTGGTCCTTCGCCACGTAGCCGTCCCGCTCGCTCTCGACGATGAACCCGCGTATCGAGCCCGGATCGTCCAGGTCCCCCGTCTTCGCCCAGATGATGGCGATATCGGCGATCGAACCGTTGGTGATCCACATCTTGGTCCCACTGATCACCCAGCCGTCGCCGTCCTTCACGGCGCGGGTAGTCAGGCCGCCGGGGTTCGACCCGTAGTCCGGCTCGGTGAGCCCGTAGCAACCGATGAGCTCGGCCCGGGCCAGTCTGGGAAGCCAGTAGCTCCGCTGCTCATCGCTACCGAACTCGAGGATCGGGTACATGACCAGCGAGCTTTGCACGCTGGCGAAGGAGCGGACGCCCGAATCGCCTCGCTCCAGCTCCTGCATGATGAGGCCGTAGGCCACGTTGTTCAGCCCTGCGCAGCCGTACTCCTCCGGCATGTTGGGGCCGAACATGCCCAGCTCCGCCATCTCCGGCACGAGTTCTCGGGGGAAGCGCCGCTCGACATAACACCTGCCGATGATCGGCATGAGCCTGTCATCAACCCATTCGCGAACCGTGTCGCGTACGGCCCGCTCTTCCTCGGTCAGTAAGGAATCGATGTTGTAAAAATCTACGCCTTCGAAGTTCACCTTCTCTTACACCTCATGGCTTGTACGTGTGGATGGCCGCTGCCCCTTCACTCGCGATCTCGAGGGGCCGATGCGTCGGTTACACCGCCACGCGACCGGTAGTAGCCCTGCACGACAGCATGGGCTATGCGGCTAGTCAGGAGATAGGTCATCGCCAGCATGATAAGATAGAGGACCGCGAAGCGCGACTGCAGGGTGAGATTGAGCCACAGGTAGACGGCTACACCGAGGCTGGCGACCAGCCCGACCGTCACCCCCCAAAGCGTCCCGCGCCTCCGCACCGCCTTGCGGCATTGGGGGCACCACAGGTAGCGATCGAGGTCGCTCGCCGGATACAGTCGCTGGCAGCTCCGGCAACCTGTCTCGTCCGCTCCGAAACGCATTAGGCGATCTCCGCGATGACCTTGTCGGCGAACTCCTGGGTCGAGGCGCTGCCGCCCAGGTCGCGCGTGCGCACCTCGCTCCGCAGAGCGGCCAGCAACGCCTTCCTCGTCCGCCCTCCCACCTCCTGTTGCCCGATGTGCTCCAGTAGCATGCAACCAGCCAGTATGAGCGCGGAGGGATTCGCTATGCCCTTGCCGGCGATGTCCGGTGCCGAGCCATGCACCGCCTCGAAGATCGCAGCGTCCTTGCCGATGTTGGCGCCCGGTGCCAGGCCGAGGCCGCCGATCAGGCCGGAGGCCTCGTCGGACAGGATATCGCCGAACATGTTCTCGGTGACGATGATGTCGAACTGATAAGGGTTGACGACGAGTTGCATCGCCGTGTTGTCGACGATGCGGTCCTCGAATGCGACGCGGCCCTCGTATTCCGCCGCCACCTTGCGTCCCGCCTCCAGGAAGAGGGC
>CP070815.1:1382764-1386712 GCA_020344215.1 Gemmatimonadota bacterium | reverse complement strand
TCGGATGAAACGCGAGGATTGGGACCGGATCGGATCGCTGTTCGACGAGGCGTTGAAGCGTAGCGGCGCCGAGCGCGACGAGTTCCTCTCGAGTCTGGGCGACGGGGACCTGGAGCAAGAGCTGCGATCGTTGCTCTCGGCCCACGAAGGACGGGGCGCGTTCGATGAGCTGGCGGACTACGTGAGCGGGCCGGAGGCCCAGCGGCTGCTGCGACTCGGGCCCGGCGATCAGATCGGGCCGTACCGGATCGTCCGCGAGCTCGGGTCTGGCGGCATGGCGACCGTTTACCGGGCGGAGGACCTGAAGCACGAGCGCCAGGTCGCCATCAAGGTTCTGCGCCCCGAGCTTGCTGCCGTCCTCGGTGCTGACCGGTTCCTCCAGGAGATCACGACGACGGCCAGGCTCCAGCACCCTCACATCCTGCCGCTGCTCGACTCGGGCCAGGCGGAGGGGCTCCTCTACTACGTGATGCCCTACATCGAGGGCGAGACGCTGCGGGACAAGCTGAACCGCGAGAGGCAGCTGAGCATCGAGGAAGCCGTTCGCATCACGACCGAGGTAGCCGACGCGTTGGACTACGCGCACCGGCGTAGCGTCATTCACCGAGACATCAAGCCCGAAAACATCCTGCTGCACGAGGTCCGGCCGCTGGTGGCGGACTTTGGCATCGCCCTGGCGGTAAGCGAGGCGGCGGGTGGGCGAATAACGGAGACGGGGCTCTCACTGGGGACGCCGCAGTACATGAGCCCGGAGCAGGCGACGGCGGAGAAGGATCTCACCCATCGCTCGGACATCTACTCGCTGGGGTGTGTGTTGTATGAGATGCTGACGGGGGATCCGCCGCACACGGGCACTTCGGCACAGCAGATCATGCGGAAGGTCGTGACCGATGAGGCTACGCCGATAACCGACTTGCGGAAGTCGGTGCCTCCAAACGTCGCGGCGGCCACGGCGAAGTCGCTGGAGAAGTTGCCGGCCGATCGCTTCGAGAGCGCCCGGACGTTCGCCGAGGCTCTAGCGGATCCCACTTTCACGACGCCCACTACGTGGGTCGTATCGGGAGTCGCTGAAACGCGGGAACGCTGGAATCGGCTCACCGTGGGACTCGTCGCAGTAGCCGTGGTCGCGACACTGACCAGCGTGTGGGCTTGGTTGAGACCCGTAGCCCGGGATGTAGATCGCCCGGTCGTCGAGTTCTACCTCGACCCGCCCGATGCGACGATGTCTTTCAGTTTCTCTCTTGCTCTGTCGCCGGACGGCCGACGCCTCGTGTGCGTAGTCGAAACCGACGAAGGATCGGTGCTGTATCAGCGGATGCTGGATGAGCGGGACTGGCGGATCATCCCGGGGACGGAAGGGGCCTATTGGCCGTTCTTCTCGCCGGACGGCGAGTGGTTGGGGTTCGTGTCCAGTCAGGAGGGGGCCATCAAGAGGGTCCCGGTGGGGGGCGGTTCAGCGCATACCATCGCCAGGTTTGACGGGGGTGTTGAGGGCGCGAGTTGGGGGCCCAAGAACACCGTGGTCTTTTCCGCTGCAGAAATGGCGTCGGGAAAACAAAGGTTGCCGGTGTTTCGCGTGACGGTGGACGGGGGTGTGCCTGAACGGCTGACGACTCGGGATACCGCACTCGGCGAAATGGGTTGCAGGGATCCCCACTATCTGCCGGGTGGCGAGGTGGTCTTGTTTACGGGCGTCAACCCCCTATTTCAAACGGTCGTTGCCGCTCTCTCGCTCGAATCCGGAACAATGTCGCGACTCACACCCGGGATGACCCCCCAGAGCGATGGCGCCGGTCGAGTGGTCTACGTAACCTCGGACGGAACCGCCGTGGCGCAGACGTTCAATCCGCAGACCCTGGCCCTCGAGGGGTCGCCGAGGCCAATCGCCGAAGGAATCGCGATCGCGGGTGGAATTATTGCGTCGTACACGGTCTCTTCCGACGGTTCACTCGCATACCTGTCAGAGTCTGCCCAGGGCGGCCAGTTGCTCCTGGTCAGTCGGGAGGGTGAGACACGGCCGCTATTCTCCTCGGGTGTTGGGTCGAGTGTGGGGAGCCCTCGCTTTTCACCTACAGGAGACCGCATCGCGTTTGGGCTGGATCGGGACGTCTGGGTGTATTCTCTCGCCGAAGGTACGGCCCGGCGCCTGAGCTTCGAGGGGCCGAGCACCGATCCCGCCTGGACGAGCGACGGTCGCTCGATCGGATACTCGGTCGGCGGCGAAGGAGACGGATCGTTCGCCAGCCTCTATCTCCGAGCCGCCGATGGAACGGGTTCGGCCGAGCAGATCCTGGCGAGCGACCGCGACCTGTGGCAGATGGATTTCGCTCCGGGTGACAGCGAGGTCGTCATGTACTCGATGTTTAACGTGTTCCGTGCCTCGCTCGGCAGCGACTCTGGCCCCGTAGCGCTGATGGAGACCGAGGCATTCGTGGAACATCCCACCCTGTCGCCCGATGGCCGCTGGCTGGCGTACAAATCCAACGAGAGCGGTATCAACGAGGTTTATGTTAGGTCGTATCCGGATATGGGACCGCCCACCGTCGTCTCGATCGGCGGGGGCAACGCCCCGGCGTGGTCGGCCGACGGCAGAGAGATCTTCTACTGGGGCCGCGGCCGGATCATGGCAGCCTCAGTTCGATACGACGGCTCTCGGCTCACGGTCGTCGAGCGCACCGAACTCTTCCGCGCCGGGTCGTTCCGGTGGGGCTGGAATCGCAATTACGATGTGCATCCCAACGGTCAGGAGTTCGTGATGGTGGGTCGCCCAGAGGGGCGGGTAGTCTGGCGGGTGAATGCACTGGCAGGTAGGCGGTGACTCCCGGCGGTCGCAAGTCCCGGGCTAATGCCGGCGCTCCCCCGGTAGCGAGCCCCAAGGTATCAGTGCACCCGAGGGTGTGCTTCACCGGGCACCACCGTAATCTCTATCCACGCAGGTTCCAACCCGTCGGCCTGCGCCGTCACACGGACCGCACCGGCCTCGTCCGTGCTCTGGATCATGGCCAGCAGCAGCCCGTGGAAGGCGCGGCGCTCTTGGGCCTGGTAGGGGCTGTGGTCCGTGGGGTCGCCGTTGCCGACCGCCAGGAGCCGCGCTGCTCCCTCGACCGTGAACCGCACCAGGTCGTTGGCGATGGGAACGACTACGCCGTCAGCGTCCACGACCGCGACCTCGACGTGCGCGATATCCCGGATCCCGGCATGGATCTCAGCGCGGTCGACGCTGAGGCGCAGCGCTGCAGCCGTCCCCGCCGTCCGCACCTCCTGGGTGACGACGACCTCCCCGCCTCTCTTACCTAACGCGCGCAGCACGCCGGGCTCGTAGGGGACATCCCACGTCAGGTGCAGGTCCGCCGTGGTAGGGAACACTTGAGGGCGTTCGTAGCTGTTCCAACCGCCGGAGGTGCCCTGGCGGGGGAACTCGAGCCGCTTCTCGCCGATGAAGCGTCCGTTGAGGTAGAGCTCGACGGCGTCGCAGTTGGTGTAGGCGAGCACGGGGATGAACTGCCCCTCGCGGCCTGGCCAGTTCCAGTGGGGGAAGAGGTGAATCATGGGCTCCTCGGTCCAGCGGCTCCGGTAAAAGAAGAAGCCGTCGTCGGGGAAGCCGACAAGGTCGAGCTGGCCGGAGGTGGAGTTCTTCCGTGGCCAGCGGGACTCGCCCAGGTAGTCGATGCCGGTCCACATGAAGTCCCCGGCGAAGTAGTCGCTCAGCGCAACGAACCGCCAGAGCTGTTCGGCGCGGATCATGCCCACCGTGTACCAGGGTTGGACGCGGTCCGGGTCGTCACCCAGCGGGTACTCCCCACGCGTGCCCCGTACCGGGGTGCTCTCCGTGCCGATGAGCTTCCAGTCGGGGTGCGCGTGGCGATCCTGGGCCGCGTACAGCTCCCGGCGCTCGTGCCAGCGGTCCACGTAGTTGTAGCCGACGACGTCCAGGAGCTCGAGAAACTC
>CP070815.1:1378647-1382664 GCA_020344215.1 Gemmatimonadota bacterium | reverse complement strand
AAACGCCGCGGCGGCGAACGCCCCGGCGCTGAGCGAAGCCGAACTCGAGCGGCTCAGAGAGGGCGTTACGGCGTATATCTATCGGCAGCACCGGTAGTCAAGTCTGTCAGCTGACCTTTGCGCTTGGCAGTGATCGCCTCTTCTCGCAAGCGCTCGAGCTTGCCCGCAGCGACGTCTCTCTCTAGTTGCTCATCCCAACGTCGCCAGTCCTTTTCAGCGATCCACTCGAGAAGGCGGGCAAACTCTTCGGCCGACAAGGCCTCGATTTCGGCTTTGATCTGCTCGAGCTGTGCCATAGCTACATGGTACGCGAAATGCCCGAGACGATCTGCCAGTGATAGGACGTGTGCCTAGACCGTTACTGCCGACTCCGCACTCCTCTCGCGGTCAGCGCGATCACCGCAAAGACGACCAACCCCACCAGCACGGTCAGCAGGATGCCGGTCTGAACCTGCTGGTTGACCCCCTGCCGGCTGAGCCCGACGACGACCGCGGCCTCGGCCGCACCCGCGCGGGGCACCACCTCGGCGGCGATGCCGCCGCTACCGCCGAAGAGCCCTTCCGAGAAGGTACTCAAGGGGCTGGCGGCGGTGCGTACAGAGGTGGTTCCGGCCAGCGCCGTCTGGGCCTGGGCCTGCACCTCGAGCAACACGTCGGCGGGGAGATCCGCCACGGTCGGCTTGGTGTCGTACCATCCCACCGCCGGAATCCCGGCGCTGTCAGTGATCACCACGAAGCGCGTGTTCTGTGGCCGGAGCTCGAACTTCGAGGCCTCGAGCAGTGTCTGGAGGCCTTGGCGCCCTTCGGCGCTCGCCAGCGCGTCAGCGGAGACGCGGTCTTGTAGGCCGTAGGCGAAGGCCACCGCCAGGTTGCGCGCCGACTCGTCGAGCTGGCTGCGCAGCGAAGCCAAGAGCGGTAACCAGGCCACCGCCACCACCACCGCCAGCGCCAGCGCCGCCGGCAGGAGGCCGATCTGCATGCTGGGTGTGGCCTGGCGCACGACGTGCTTGGCGGCTACGCTCTTCTCAGCGACCTCTTCGGTCACCGGTACCTCAGAAACAGCCTCTCCGGAAACCACTTCGGTAGCCACCACCTCTGACGCAACCTCTTCGATCTCGGCTGCGGCCGCCTCTACCGGCGCTTTCGGTTCGCCCTCGGGCTCCTGTGGTTGTTCGGCCGGTTCAGCAGGCTGTCCTACCGGCGCCACCTGTCCTCTGCTAAAGTCCACCGCCGGCTCCTCGACGACCGACAGCAAGGGGGAACGGGGCCGGCCCGTGCTCGCTCCGGTCGAAGCGTCGGATGGTGGCGGTGAATAGCTTTCAACGCCCCCCCCGGCGGCCGGCGCGGCCGCCGAGGCCCTCGGCTGCGCTCCGGCGGCGGCCACCGGTACGGCGGCATGAAGCGTCGCATCGAAGACCTGCATCTCGGCGCTGAGCCCCACCTTGCGAAAGAGGCTCGACACCAGCTTCGCCTCCCGCTCGCTGATAGGTTTGGTCACCACCCCTGGCGCCCGCTTCATCAACAGATACGCCTTTTTGAACGGTATATTGAACGCCTCAGCAACGGTCTGTGCTAGCCTCTCGCGATCTCCCGGGATGGGACCCCGCAACTCGACGACGTACTTCATCGCTCCTCCTCACCCGCTGACAACACCCCAGGCCGGTCAGCTCTCAACACAGCAACTCCCCTTTAGCACATCTGCCCACCAACGATCTCATCTCTCAAGATGGCACCCGCCTCATACGAAACGAGTCGCTACACTGCGCTAGGAAACACTATAGCCCACCCTGCGAAGCCCTCTCGTGGAGATTTTCGCGTCTACTCGACCCCCACTTCAAGTTCACCGTAGTATTAGCTGGCTCCCAGCGCTGTCTGATTTTGCAGGTCGCCGCGGAGGGAGACCGTGGTAGCTTACAATCATCCGCGGCGCCGGCGCGCATACGCCGCCGGCACCCCGACACAACCCAAAAGACGGGGGTTCCCCCCAAGCTACGAGGAGTATCGATGTATGAGATCTGCCTGATCCCCGGAGACGGTATCGGCCAGGAGGTCGTCCCGGCCGCCAGGCGCGTCCTCGAAGACACCGGCCTGCCGTTCGAGTTCGTCACCGCCGAGGCCGGCTGGGCCACCTTCGAACGACTCGGCACCAGCGTCCCGGCCGGGACGCTAGAGCGTATCAAGGCCAGCCACGCCACCCTGGCCGGCGCTTTTACCAGCCCTAAAAAGAGCGTGCCGGGGCACTTCGGCGCCATCCGCTACCTGCGCCGCGAGCTCGACCTGTTCGCCAACTTGCGCCCCGCCAAATCGCGACCGGTCCCCAAGGGCTTCCCAGGCGTCGACATGCTGATGGTCCGCGAGAACACCCAGGGCCTCTACGTGGCCCAAGAGCGCCGCTACGACGACGTGGCCATCGCCGACGCGGTGATCACCCGCCAAGCCAGCGTACGCATCGCCAAGGTGGCGCTCGAGCAGGCGCAAATGCGCCGGCGGAAGCTGGCGGTAATCCACAAGGCCAACGTGCTCCCGCTCACCACCGGCCTCTTCCTCGAGACCGTGATGGAGGTGGCCCAGGACTACCCCGAGGTCGAGTGCTACGACATCATCGTCGACGCAGCCGCCACCAAACTGGTGCGTGACCCCGAGAGCTTCGACGTGCTGGTGACCACCAACCTGTTCGGGGACATCCTCTCCGACCTGATGGCCGGGCTGGTCGGCGGCCTCGGCCTCGCCCCGAGCGCCAACCTGGGCGCGCAGCACGCCATCTTCGAACCCGTTCACGGCAGCGCCCCCGACATCGCCGGCCGGGGCGTAGCCAACCCCACCGCCGCCATTCTGACGGCCGCCATGCTGCTCGAGTACCTAGGTGAGCACGCCTGGGCCGAAAGGATCGACCGGGCCGTCGACGCGGTGCTGGCGAGCGGACCGCTCACCGCCGATCTCGGCGGCGACGCCTCGACCGAGGCCTTCACCGACGCGGTAGTAGCCGCACTGGCAGATTGACCCACGGACCCACCACCCCGCTCCAAGGGTATGATGGGGCATAGCCCATCATGGGCAACCTCCAACCTACGGGAGCCACCGACCTGATAGAACGGGGTACGAGTCCATGCCAAAGACCCGCGATTCAGCTCAATCTCTGTCGATACGACGCCTTGCGGCTCCGAAAGGGCTTCTGTGTACGAGCTGAGACAGGCGCTCCGCGCCATCCGCAACAACTGGGTGGCGAGCGTTGCCACCATCACCACCATGGCGCTGTCGCTCACCATCCTGGCCGGCTTCAGCCTGCTCAGCCTCAACCTCAACGAGATCCTGATCCGGCTGCAGAGCGAGCTCGAAGTGTCGGCCTTTCTCGCTGACGGAACCGACCACGAACTGCTCGTGCAAACCATCGACGGATGGGAAGAGATTCTCTGGGTCAACTATATCCCCAAAGACCAAGCGCTCACGCTCTTGGTCGAAGACCTCCCCTCGCTGGGTCAGGCCGCACGGCTGGTCGAGAACCCGCTGCCAAACACCATCGAGCTCAAACTCCTCGACCCGGCCCTCACCCCGCTGGTCTCCCAGCGGCTCCTGCAACTCCCCGGCGTCTTCGACATCGAAGACGGCTCGGATTCGGTCGAGACCTTTCTCGCCATCAACGACTCGCTCCGGGTCGGCGGCTCGATTCTGATCGTCATCTTGCTCTCGAGTGCGCTCTTCGCCATCGTCAACTCGATCCGGGCCGCCATCGCCGCCCGACAAGACGAGATCGAGGTCATGCGACTGGTCGGCGCAACCAACGGCTTCATCCGCGCCCCCTTTCTCATCGAAGGCTTTCTTCTCGGCTTTTTTAGCGCCCTCATCACCCTGGCACTTGTCTTGCCGAGTTACCAGTTCATCGTGCTCAGGCTCTCGGGGCAACTCACCTTCGTCCCCTTCGTCAGAAATCCACTGCTTCTAGGCCAGATCGCCCTCTTGCTCACCGCGCTGTCGCTCTTGGTCGGTTTGGTCGGCAGCTCGATTTCGGTGTCGCAGCAC
>CP070815.1:1374481-1378547 GCA_020344215.1 Gemmatimonadota bacterium | reverse complement strand
CTCGCGAGATTGATTCCCTGGCGCGGTAAGACGGGTGGTCAGGAGGGGGATCTTCCGGTCCGCCGGGCCGCGCTGAGCCGTTTCCATTCGGACATTGACCGTCTGTTCGAGAGGTTCTTCGACGAGCCGTTCTTCGGCGCGGGGCGGTTGCCCTCCCAGCTCGGCTCGTGGGCCGGCACTTGGTCGCCGTCGGTCGATGTGAGCGAGGGTGAGGATGAGATCACCGTGTGTGTTGAGCTCCCCGGAGTCGATCCGAAAGACATCGATGTATCGTTGTCTGGCGACGCTCTGACCGTGTCGGGCGAGAAGAGGGAAGAATCGGAGGAGCGTCGAGAAGGCTATTACCACGTGGAACGCCGATTTGGATCGTTCCGGCGGACGGTGCCGCTGCCGGCGCCGGTCGATGAGGAGAAGATAGTTGCCGAGTACGACAAAGGCGTGCTGACTGTCCGCATCGAGAAGGCGGCTGCGGCGACGGCGCGACGCATTCCGATTCAGGTCGCAAAGAACTGACTCAAAACCGATAGCATACGCCGACAAAACGCCGCCGGACTTCCTGTCGGGGTCCGGCGGCTCACGTTGTGCGGCTGCCTTGGAAGGGGCTAGTCGTACCAGGGGGCGTCCTCGGTTTTTGGCAGGCTGTCCGCCCCCGGCAGGGTGTCCCCAGCGGCGCCCATGCTGTCGGGTGGCATCTGCTCGGCGGGTTCCGCGTAGAGGTCGGGCGGCATCACCCGTGCTATCTGTGGGTCCTCGAGGAACGGCTGGTAGCGCGAGAGGCTGAGCGTGATACGGTCGCCCTCGTCGACCAGCAAGGCGATCTCCGCGACCCGCTTCTTGAACGTCACCAGGGTGGCCCCGGCCGGGGTCACGACGGTTAGCAGCAGGCGATCCCCTTCCAGCTGCTTGGCAGTGACGACGCCGTCGAGCGACTCGCGCTGTCCGGCGATAGAATCCGGCAAGCGGCTGCCCAGAAAGGCCCGGCCCACAAAGGCCAGCACGATGCCGAGGGCCAGCCCGATCAGGAAAGTCGTTAGCGTACGACGAGTAGGCATGCCTAATCCTTCCTTTGTCTTTGGCACCCGGAGGGCGCCTTCCTACATAAGTTCGTCTGAAAGCGTCGGATACTCAACCGCCGGCTACCCGCTTGCGCGAAACGCCTGTGCTGACGACGTTCCTGCCACCGAGTCACTCGCTTGCGGTGCCGTCCAGTTCCGCATGTTCTTACGCAGAACGGAGCCGGCTGAACCGGAGTCAAACGAGCCGCGCCTGCTGTGGCGATCACTGAGCAAGACCTTCGCGAGGGGCGTGCCGATCGCGAATCGATAGCGTGGCACGCGCTTCCAGTCTCCCATGTACTGCGACGGCTTGGCGCCGGTGCCGAGGGTTTGAGCGGTGCCGAGGCCGCTCGGCGACTAGAGCGCTACGGCCCGAACGCGCTGCAGGTCGCACGCCCGATTTCCCCCTGGAAGATCCTCCTGGAGCAAGTCAAGAGCCTGGTCGTCCTGCTACTGTTTGCGGCGGCCGCCGTCGCGCTGGCGATCGGCGACCTGCTGGAGGCGGCAGCGATCGTGGTCGTGCTGGTCGTCAATACCGCGGTGGGCTTCTGGATGGAGTGGCGGGCGCGGCTGGCGATGGATGCTCTGCGTCGCCTGCAGGTGCACGAGGCAGGAGCGTTGCGCGACGGCAAAGAGGAGCGAGTGGATGCCCGGTCTCTGGTTCCAGGCGACGTGATCGTTCTGGAGTCGGGTGCGGCGATTCCAGCAGACGCGAGGGTGCTGTCGGCCACCGAGCTATGCATCAACGAAGCGCCGCTGACGGGGGAATCGCTGCCGGTAGCCAAGAACCCGGATGCAGTCGTCGAGGAGAATGGGGAAGAGGTTCCGCTGGCTGAACGGGCATCGATGGTCTACAAGGGCACGCTCGTCACCACCGGCTCGGCACGGGCTGTTGTCGTCGCTACAGGGGCGGCCACCGAGATCGGGCATCTCAGCAAGCTCGTTCAAGAGACCGAGGCGGGAGAGACGCCGCTCGAGCGCCGTCTCGACTCGCTAGGCCGACGGCTCGTCTGGTTGACCCTGAGCGTCGCCGCGCTGGTCACCGGGCTCGGCCTTATCCGCGGCGAAGAACTGTGGCTCATGGTCGAGACGGGCATCGCGCTGGCGATTGCCGCGGTCCCCGAAGGGCTTCCCGTCGTGGCGACCATCACTCTGGCCGTCGGCGTGCGGCGCATGGCCCGGCGCCAGGCTCTGGTTCGCCGCCTGACCGCCGTCGAGACGCTGGGCTCGGCGACGGTGATCTGTACCGACAAGACTGGCACGCTCACCGCCGGCGAGATGACCGTGACGGCCCTCGCCGTTGGTGGGAAGCTGCTCGAGGTAACCGGTGCGGGATACGAGGCCGTGGGGGAGTTCCGGTTCGATGGCGCGGTCGTCGACCCCGCCGAAGTAGTTGGCGCCGACTTGGCCCTGCGAATCGGAGCGCTGGCGAACCGGGCGTCCGTCAGAAAGACCTATGAGGGTTGGGCGGTGATGGGCGATCCCACCGAGGCGGCGCTTCTGGTATTAGCCCGGAAAGCGGGCCTGAGGCGCGAAGATCTGAAGGCCGAATACCCGGAGGTAGCCGAGCTCCCGTTCTCGAGCGAGCGGCAGCTGATGGCGACCTTCCACCGCGCGCCGGACGGCAGGAACGTCGTCTGCATTAAAGGTGGGCCGCGCCGAATCGTAGAGGAGTCGAGCAACACGCTAACCGACGCTGGCGTCGTTCCTCTGGATGACTCCGCGCGCGCCGCGCTCCTCGACGATAACCGCGGGCTCGCCGCTCGCGGGCTGCGCGTGCTGGCGCTGGCTTACCGGGAGCTCGGTGAAGGTGAGAGCCCGGGCCCGGAAGCGGTGCACGACCTGGTCTTCGTCGGCTTCGCCGGAATACAGGACCCGCCCGCCGAGGGAGTGCGAGAAACCATCGCGCGCTTCCACAACGCGGGCGTCCGCACGGTGATGATCACCGGCGACCAGGCCGTCACCGCCGAAGCTGTCGGGCGCGATCTCGGACTCCTGCGCGACGGCGACGAGACCGTCCGTGGGCGCGAGATGTCGAGCCTCTCGGAAGCCGAGCTCAGTGAGCGTGTCGGCCGGGTGGCTGCGTTCAGCCGCGTGAGCCCCGAGCACAAGCTCCGTATCGTCGAGGCGCTTCAGGACCAGGGCGATATCGTCGGGATGTTGGGCGACGGGGTCAACGACGCCGCGGCGCTCAAGAAGGCCGACATCGGGGTGGCGATGGGCCTGCGCGGCACCGATGTCGCCAAGGAGACCGCCGACGTAGTGCTGCAGGACGATCGCTTCGAGACCATCGGCGTCGCCGTCGAGCACGGGCGCGTTATCTACGACAACATCCGCAAGTTCATCTTCTATCTGTTCTCGTGTAACCTCTCCGAGGTCGCCACGCTCCTAGTCACGGGCTTGGCAGGTATGCCGCTCCCGCTCCTGCCACTGCAAATCCTCTGGCTGAACCTTGTCACCGATGTGTTGCCGGCGCTGGCCCTCGCCATGGAGCCGCCCGAGCCCGATGTGATGGGGCGGCCGCCCCGTGACCCGAAGTCGGCGATCCTCTCGCCATGGTTCCTGTCGAGCGTCGTCACCTTTTCGCTGATCATCACAGCCGCCACGCTCGGCGTCTTCATCTGGGCGCTGGAGTTCGAAGAATCGGAACTTTCGCACGCCGTCACTCTCGCGTTCATGACGCTGGCACTCGCGCAGCTCTTCCATGTGTTCAATGCGCGAAGCGCGAGACCGGTCGTCTTCGGGCGTCGGCTGTTCCGCAATCGCTGGGTGTGGGGCGCACTGGCGCTGACCATCGGCCTGCAGGTTGCCACCGTATACAACCCGTTGCTGTCGCGGGTGCTTCGAACCTATTCGCTGAGCCCGCAGGATTGGCTCGTCGTGCTCGGCGCGTCCCTCATGCCGCTCATCATTGGGCAGATGTTGAAGCCGATTTCCATGGGAAGCTCGCGGGTGCGGCCGGTGGTTACGGCGCGCGCCTCGGGGCACTAAGTTGCCGCCATGTTCAGAGA
>CP070815.1:1370290-1374381 GCA_020344215.1 Gemmatimonadota bacterium | reverse complement strand
GTGGGGCAACCCGCGGCACAGCTACCGCTGCGTGCGCGAGCCCTGACGATTATTCTTCAGCCATGGCCCAGGTCAGTCTGCGTGATCTCACCAAGGAGTTCGACGATACCGTCGCCGTCGCCGACCTCAACCTCGAGGTGGCCGACGGCGAGTTCGTCGTGCTGGTAGGGCCGTCGGGCTCGGGCAAGACGACCGCGCTGCGCCTGGTCGCCGGCCTCGAGCGCCCGACCCGCGGCTCGATCTTCATCGGCGACCGCGACGTGACCGACGTGCCGCCCCGCGACCGCGACATCGCCATGGTCTTCCAGAACTACGCCCTATATCCCCACATGACGGCGTACGACAACATGGCGTTCGGTCTGCAGGTACGCGGCTACGCCAGGGGAGAGATCGAGGGCAGAGTGAAGGATGCAGCGGAAATCCTGGGGATCGGCGGCCTGCTGCACCGGCGTCCCGGTCAGCTCTCCGGCGGCCAACGCCAGCGCACTGCGGTGGGCCGCGCCATCGTGCGGCAGCCGCAGGCCTTCCTGTTCGACGAGCCGCTGTCGAACCTGGACGCCAGCCTCAGGGTGGAGATGCGCGCCGAGCTCTCACAGCTCCACCGGCGACTGAACGCAACCATCCTCTACGTGACGCACGACCAGGTCGAGGCGATGACCATGGGCCAGCGCATCGCCATCATGAACGAGGGGCGGCTGCAGCAATGCGCCGAGCCGCTCGCGGTCTACCGTGCCCCCGCCAACCGGTTCGTCGCCGGTTTCATCGGCTCGCCGGCCATCAACTTCTTCAACGGCGAGCTGGGTAGCTCGGAGAGCGGCTGGCTGTTCAAGGGGAAGGACTTCCAGCTGGACGTACCGTGCTCGGCAGCACCACCCGCCGGCCCCGCAACCCTCGGTGCACGACCCGAAGACCTGAGGATCGGCGATTCCGGTACCTTCGGCGCCGTCGTCCGCGTCGTCGAGCCCGTCGGCAGCGAGATGTACATCCATCTGCTGACGCAGGACGGCGCACGCGTCGTGGTTCGGGCGCCCGCCGACACTCGTGTAGCGGTCGACGAGCGCGTCGCCGTGGCGATCCCGCCGGACAAGGTTCACTTGTTCCGCGACGATACCGGCGAGCGAATCGGCCCATGATCCGAATCCGCCGTCACCGCTCACCCCTCGCCATCGCCATCGTCATCGCCATCGTCCCCGCCTGCACACGCGACACAGCCGACGTCACAGTCCTCCGTGTGATGGCCTGGGCAGGCCCCGCGGAGCGCGCCATAGAGCAGCGCATCCTGGACGCGTTCCGCGCGCGTCACCCCGAGGTCAGCATCGAGTACGAGTCGATCATATCGAACTATCGCGAGCGACTCCTCACATCGATCGTCGCCGGCTCGCCGCCCGACGTCGCGCTACTCGACAACGGATCCTACGGTGCCGCGCCCTTCATCGCCCGCGACCTATTGGTGAACGTCGCGGCCTACCTCGAGCGGATCGACGTCGATACGAGCGCCTACTATCCAGAGGTCTTGCAGATCTTCCGCCGGCCCGGCGGCCTCTACGCTTTTCCCAAGGACTTCAACCCGATCGTCGTCTACTGCAACCTCGACTTGTTTGATGAGGTGGGTGTACCGCTGCCGGGACGAGATTGGACCTGGTCGGACTTCCTTTCCATAGCGGAGCGGCTGACCCGCGACGTGGACGGCGACGGACGTAACGACACCTATGGTACCCTGGTGCGGCGCGTTTTCTATCTCTGGCAGCCGTGGGTGTGGGCGGCAGGCGGCGACGTGCTGAGCCCCGACGGTCGCCGCGCCAGCGGTTACCTCGACAGCCCGGAGACCGGGAGTGCGATCCGCTTCCTCACCGATCTCGTCACCGTGCACGAGGTCGTTCCGTCGGTCGACGTGCAACGCCTGCCGACCGGGATAGAGCGCAACTACTTCTTGACCGGCCGTATCGGGATGGTGACCAGCGGTCACTGGTGGCTGCCGAGTATCAGACGCTACATCGACGAGGGCAAGGTTCGTGTCGCCGTTCTACCGTTACCGCGCTACGACCAAGACAGCGAGCCGATCACCGTACTCTACGCCGCCGGCTGGGCAGTGCCCCACAACACGCGACACAAAAAGCTCGCCGTCGAACTGGCCGCGCACCTGTCGTCGGCCGAGGCGCAGCGGATGCGCGCCGAGTACGGGCTCGCGATTCCGGCGATTCGTGCCGTCCACGAGGATCTCGCGGCAAGCGATCCTTACGGCCTGGAAGACGCTTTCCTCTTCGCCGCCCGACACGGACGCATGTCGTGGGGCTCCACGGTCGAGGAGTGGGCGCAGGTGGAGGTGCAGATGCCGGATATCTTCGATCGCGTGATCTTTGCCGGCCAGCCCGTCGATGAAGTCACCGCAGACATCGCCCGGCGGATCGACGCGATCCTGGCAAGCCCGTCGCGCGGTGGCACCGATCGATGAAGCGGCTGCGCTTACCCTTCGTTCTGCTGGTCGTCGCGCCGACCGCCATCTTCGTCTTCGGTGGTATCTACACCGCGTATCGAGGCTGGGCAGCGCTGCGACCGGGACTCGACGAGCACGCGGCGGTCCGCGCCGTGGAGTCTATGCGGCTCTACCGCGATGCGTTGGGCGACCGGCTTAGCACGTCGCCCGAGCGACTCGCCGCAAGCGCCGCCGAGCTCGGGCTCGAGAGGTTCACGGTCTACGGTGCACAGGACCAGGTGGTGGCGACCTTCCCGGACGCCACTCCGCTTCCCCTCGCTCTCGAGGCCGAAGAGGGTGAAGCGTTATTGGCCGCTGCTCGCCGCGGGAACGCCGTCGTTGACCTCGTAACCGTCGACGATCGGCCCGCGTGGCTCGCTTACCTGCCGGATGACGGATCGCTCACCATCGCTCTGCTTGGGGTTGAGACAGCTGCGGCGGAAGGCTTCGCGGCTGCCACCGCCTACGACATGGCGCTCTACCTCGGTACGACCCCTGCCCTGGCTTCCGGTGAAGGCTTGCCCGGTCAGCTTTCACGCACGCTGATCGACTCGCTGGCGGGCTTCGACCGGGCCCTGAGCGTCGTACTCGACGGCGAGCCGGTCGCGGCGGCACCGTTCAAGGACTTCGACGAGTGGGACGTCACCGGTGCCGTCGTCGTCCGGCGAACAGGCCTCGATACGCTCCTGCCTGCTCCACCGTTGGTCGGGATGCTCGCGCTGGCGCTCGCCGCCGGCCTGGCGGTCTTCTTGGTCGCACGGGCGACTCTCGACCCAGACGGCCCGAGCGGGCGGCGGCATCTGCGTCGCGGCTTTGCCCCCGCACTCGTTCTGCTTGCACTCGCCGCCGCCGTGCTCGCCGCGGGCGACGCCCGGGTGTCGGCGCGGGCCACCGACGCGCGCCTCGCGCTCAGCGGGAGTGTGATCGCCCAGCTCGGCGACGCCGACGCGATCCCCGTCGGTCGGCTCACCAGGCTGGCAGGCGCCGACGTGGTCCGGCTAGCCGACGACACGCTCGCGGGGGCGACCATCGCTGCCCCGATCGAGGCGCTCGCCACACTTGACTCGGATGCCGGGCGGGCTCGGATCGGCGGCCGCCGTTTCGCCTATCGAACCATCGGTCCCGAGACTGGTGACAGACTAATCCTGCTCAGCGACCCGCTGGAGGATTCACGCAAGGCGGTCCTCTTTTGGCTGGCAGGGCTTTACGGCCTGGTCGCCGTCAGCGCGCTTGTCTACGCCAGCCTCGTTCTGTCGGCTGGTAGCGCGATGGAGTTGCGCGAGACGAAGGCGGCTTGGAGCTTCATCGCCCCGTCGCTCGTTCTGCTGCTCATATTCTCCGCGGCGCCGCTGCTTTTCGCCTTCTATCTGAGCTTCCACGGCTGGAACCTGCTCGAGCCGGCAAAACCGTTCGTGGGGCTACAGCACTACATCGAGCTGGCGGGCGATGGGCTCTTCTGGAACGCGGCAAAGAACACCGCGATCTACGCGCTCTATGTGCCGCTTACGATGGCGTGCGCGCTGGGCGTGGCCATACTACTCAATCGCAAGATCAGAGGTGTGGCACTACTGAGGGCGATCTTCTTCCTCCCCTACATCACCAGCTTCGTTGCGATCTC
>CP070815.1:1365890-1370190 GCA_020344215.1 Gemmatimonadota bacterium | reverse complement strand
TGCGCGAGTTCAAGGACGGCGACACGCTGTGGATCGAGCCCTGGCGTGCAAAGGCGTTCCCGGTACTCAGGGACTTGATCGTCGACCGCAGCGCACTCGACCGCATCATCGCGGCGGGCGGCTTCATCGGCGCCCCTACCGGTTCGGCGCCCGACGCCAACGCGATCCCGATCCCCAAGGAAGATGCCGACCTGGCGATGGATGCGGCGGCCTGCATCGGCTGTGGCGCTTGCGTGGCCGCCTGTCCCAACGCTTCGGCCATGCTGTTCACGGCGGCCAAAGTCTCGCAGTTCGCGAAGCTGCCGCAGGGACAGCCTGAGCGTTACAGACGTGTGAAGGCGATGGTGCGCCAGATGGACTTCGAGGGCTTCGGCAACTGCACGAACCACGGCGAGTGTAGCGCGGCTTGCCCCAAGGCCATCAGCCTGGACCACATTGCCCAGCTGAACCGCGACTACTTGAAGTCGACGCTACGCGCCGACCGCCGCATCGTATCGGAGATAGGCGCCGGCTAGCCGGAACGCTTGACCGGAGCGACTGGACCGGGTTTCTTCGGGGCTTATGTCCGAGGCCATCTCGCTCCGGGTCGTCAGCTTCAACGCGTGGGCGCTCCCGGTCACGATACCGTCGCAGGAGAAGCGACGCCGCCTGAGGCGACTGCCCGAGGCGCTGGCGGCGCTCGATGCCGACGTCATCGTCCTCCAGGAGCTGTTCGACGTGCGGGGCCGGCGCCACCTGCTGCGCCAGCTTTGCCCACCGTACCTGACGACTCCGGACGCGCTGGAAACCCGTCGCATACTAGGGCTGGTGCCCGCCGACACGGCCGGCGGAACCCTCGTTCTCTCCCGTTTTCCCATCACGGGCGGCCGATTCCTGCCCCACTCGTTGGGCGGCGGCACCAAGGTAGACGAGCGGCTGGGCCGCAAGGGCGCGCTGATCGTTCACCTGGAGACGCCGGTCGGGGAGCTGACCGTCTTCGCCGTTCATCTCTACGCGGGCACCAAGCCGCAGGACACCCGCGTACGCATCGCTCAGCTCGAGCCGCTGCTCGAACACCTGGACGCCGAGGCCGCTGGCAACCCCGTCCTGCTGGCCGGCGACATTAACACCTCGCCGACGGTCGGCTACCCGGAGCCACCGGGACCGGGGAATCCCTACACCCCTGAATACGCGGCGCTCGCCGGGGCGGGGTTCGTCGATCCGCTGCCACCGAATCCGACGCCGGCCGAACTGACCGCGACGTGGGTGCCCAGTCGCAACCGCTACGCCGCGCTCCCCTACCAGGAGACCAAGACCGAGGAGCGCTACGACTACGTGATGGTAAGAGGGGGAGGGTCGTATGGCTGGAGTGTGCGGGCCGCCCGCACGGTCCTCGATGGGGCCGGCGGGCATCTCTCCGATCACGTCGGCGTGCTGGCGGAGCTCGACTTGGTGCCGTACGGCGCCTAGACGGCCTCCATGGTCGAAGGCGGCTTGGTCGCAAGGTTGTAGGTGACACTCACCACACCGGGCACCTCGGCCACCAAACGGTCGGCCAGCCGACGCAGCTTCGGCCACGGCACTTCGGTGGGTGTCCCTTCACGCGCGTCGACGCTGTTCCAGCAACGCAGCTCGAGCTGGAGGCCGAAGTCGCGCGCCCCCTCGCGCATGCCCGTCACCCGGTCCTCGTGCAGGAGTGCCAGCTTCAGGAAGGCGTCCACCTCGGCAAGCTCCTCCTCGGTGATCGC
Source organism: Gemmatimonadota bacterium (assembly GCA_020344215.1). Classification (GTDB taxonomy): domain Bacteria; phylum Gemmatimonadota; class Gemmatimonadetes; order Palauibacterales; family KS3-K002. Next base: position 1,368,463 of record CP070815.1, on the reverse strand, counting down.
CGTGGCGAACCGTACCGTCTCGATCCGCTCCGGTGTCACCTCGCCGATCACCCGTGCGGCGAGGGCGGGACCGGGGAAGGGCATGCGGTTCCAGACCGACTGGGGCAGCCCCAGCGCCTCGGCGACGCGGCGCACGCCGTCCTTACGGATCTGGACGAGCGGCTCGATGATCTTGTAGCCGAAGGCCTGCTCGGGGTCGATTCCCAGTTGCTCGAAGACGTTGTGCTGGCGCTTGATGCCGGCGACGGTCTCGTCCACGTCGGTGAGGATGGTTCCCTGGAGCAGGAAGCGCGCGTCGCCCTCGCGCACCAGGCGCCCGAACACGTCGCGGTAGAAAGTCTGGGTGACCGCTTCTCGTTTCTCCTCCGGGTCGGTGATCCCTTTCAGCGCGGCGAAGAATTCCTCGCGTGCGTCGAGGACCTCCACATGCACGCCGAACTCACCGAACAGCGCCGCCACCTGCTCCGGCTCGCCGCGGCGCATCAGCCCGTTCTCGATGAAGTACGTGGTCAGCCGATCGCCCAGCGCGCGGTGTCCGAGCAAAGTGACGGCAGACGAATCGACTCCGCCCGAGAGGGCGTTGATCGCCTTTCCGTCGCCGACGGCAGCGGAGATCTCCTCGACCTTCTCACGGATGAACTCCTCGGGGTTCAGATCCTCGATCTTGATCTCCTTCACCATCGCTTCCTCTCCTCGGCTTGGGCGTGGCTGCGCGGCTGGGGACGCCCGGCTGAAGTTACGGGCGCGCTGGAGCGTGAACTGCACGAGGGCTTCCGCCATGATCGGTGACGGAATGCCCCCTGTCAATCGGGTGCTTACTCGGCGTTCAGGACGATGACCGGGTCGATGCGAGTCGCGCGCCGCGCCGGCAGCCAGCAGGCGACGAGGCCGCAGGCCGCCAGAGTCACGATGACCGCGGTCAGGACCAGCGGGTCCGTTGGCTGGACGCCGTAGAGCAGCGCTCGGACGAGCCGAACCAGGAGCAGGCTCCCTGCGAGGCCGATCGCAAGACCGAGACCGACGACGAGGAGACCTTGGGTGACGACCATGCTGAAGACTCGCTGCGGGCTGCTCCCGATGGCCATCCGTATGCTGATCTCGCGCGTGCGCTGGGTCACCGAGTAGGCCAGCACACCGTAAATCCCGACAGCGGCCAGGAAGAGGGCGACTGCGGCGAAGCCGGAGAGGAGCAGCATGGGTGTGCGGCGCCTGGCCAACGAGTCGGCGATCCGCTGCTCCATCGTCTCGGGGTAGTAGAACGGCAGGTCGGGATCGATGCGGTTCACGACCCGGCGGATCGACGGCGTCAGGCTTGTTGGCGCCATCTCGGTGTGAGCCACCAGGGTGAGGAATCCCAAAGGCCTCTGCCTGTAGGTGAAATAGTACGCCCCGACGTGCTCGCTCTCTGTCAGGTCGTTCTGCCTGATGTCGCCGACCACTCCGATGATGGTGTAGAGGAAGTCTTCCTCGTTCTCCTCCATGCCGGGCAAAGTGCCCCACAGCATCCGTCTTCCGACCGGGTTCTCGTCCGGGAAGTATCGTTGGGCGAGCCAGCGGTCGATGATGATGACCTGTGTGCTGCCTTCGGCGTCGGTATCATCGAAGTAACGGCCGGCCAGCAGCGGAATGCGCATGGCCTCGAAGTAGCCGGGTCCCGCGACCGTGCTGTACGGTGCAAGCAGCGACTCGCCGGGCCGCGGAACGTACCCCTCGGGCAAGATGACGCTCGAACTGCCGCCGCCGCCGAAAGGGATCATGCTGGTCACCGACGCCGCCGTGACACCCGGCAGCGCCCGGACCTCGCGCAGTAGCTCGTCGGTGAACTGCAACTGCTCAGGGTCGTCCTGATAGCGGGACTCCGGCAGCGACATGTAGCCGGTGAGTACCGAGCTCGGGTCGAATCCGGGATCGACGCTCAGGGCGGCGCGCAGGCTGGCGAACATCAGGCCGGCGCCGATGAGAAGAATGAAAGCGATGGCCACCTGGCCGGTGACCAGGGCGCTGCGCAGCAGCACGGCGCGCCGGCTGGCCGTGCCGGTGCGACTCTCCGCCCGGAACACGGCGTTCAGATCGGTACGGAATATGTGTAGCAGCGGTATGGCGCCGAAGAAGATGCCCGCGGCGGCGGCCAGCAGGAACGTGAAGAGGACGACGGTGCCGTCGACGGCGACCTGGGTGCCGCGCGGTAGATCCTCGACGCCCAGGGTCTCGATCAAGCGAAGCCCGGCCGCGCCCACAGCCAATCCGAGCAGGCCGCCGAGCGCCGCGATCACCACCGCCTCGGTGAGTAGCTGCCGGCTCAGCCGTGCCCGGTCGGCGCCCAGCGCGATGCGGGTGGCGAGCTCGCCCATGCGGACGTTGGACCGCGCCAGCATCAGGTTGGCGATGTTGAGGCAGCCGATGAGCAGTACGAATGCCACACCGAACCAGAGCATGATGAAGGTGGGTCTCACATCGCGGAGCAGGTCGTCCTTCATGTTGTGGACCTGGGCGTGATAGCCGGCGTCCTCGAGCAGCTGCCTGGCGTTGGGGGCCGGGAACTCGTCGACCAACCCAGCATCGAGGGCCGCGAT
>CP070815.1:1361325-1365790 GCA_020344215.1 Gemmatimonadota bacterium | reverse complement strand
ACAACATCCTGACCAACACGATGCTGCCGGCGATCTCGCAGCGCATGCTCGAGTCGATCGTCGAGGGCCGCAAGCCCGCAGCGCTGCGCGTGGCGGTCGGCAAAGACGGCGGCTTCGAGTACAGCGTCGAGTAGCGCGGCCGTCAGCGAAGTGGAGGCCAAGAATGGCGGACTATACTCAGGCCGATCGGCCTTTCCGGGTCGACAGCGAACTGGGCGAGGACGTACTGCTCCTGGAGGGCTTCTCGGGAGAGGAAGGAATCTCGAGCCCGTTCTGCTTCACCGTCGACATGCTGTCCGAGGATCCGGAGATCGATCCCCAGAGCCTGGTGCGCAAGCCCGTCACGCTGACGGTCCAGCTGGCCGGCGGCGACGAGCGCTTCGTTCACGGGCTGGTCAGACGGTTCGTTCAGTTGGGCCAGTCGGAGAGCGGTGCGCTCACCTCTTACCAGGCCGAAGTCGTCCCGTGGCTCTGGTTCCTGTCGCTCTCCCGCGACTGCAAGATCTTCCAGGGCATGGATGTCCTCGAGATCGTCGAAGATGTGTTCAAGACGCAGGGGTTCTCCGATTTCGAGATCAAGTGCGTCAAGGACTACCCGAAGCGCGAGTTCTGCGTCCAGTACCGCGAGACCCACCTCGACTTCGTCTCGCGCCTGCTCGAGCAAGAAGGCATCTTCTATTTCTTCCAGCACTCCGATTCCCAGCACATCCTGACGCTGGCCGACGACCCCGGCGAGGTGAAGCCCTGCCCGGCCGAGTCCACCGCCCGCATGTCACCCATGCCCGAGGCGGCGAAGGAGGAGGACTTCGTCACGGCGCTCCGCCGCGAGCACGCCGCCTTCCTCGGTACCGTCACGCTCGGCGACTACGACTATCTCCAGGCCCAGGTCCTCGAAGGCTCCTACTCCGGTGACGGCGAGCAGGAGGTCTTCGATTACGCCGGCGACTGGGACCGGGCGGAGCGCGACACCAAGCTCAGCCGTGACGAACTCGAGCGGCTGGCCCGCCTGCGGCTCGAAGAGCAGGAAGCCTGGCGCGATGTGGTGCGCGGCGCCGGCACCTGCCGCACCTTCCAGAGCGGCTACAGCTTCGACCTGACCGAGCACTACCGCGACGATGTGAACCAGACCTACCAGCTGCTCCACGTGCGTCATTCGGCGAAGGCCGGCAGCTTCAAGGCCGGCAAGAAGGCGAGCTTCGAGTATCGTAACGAGTTCGTCGCCATCCCGGCCGGCGTGCCCTTCCGGCCGCCGCTCACGACGCCGAAGCCGGTCGTGCACGGGCCGCAGACGGCGGTGGTCGTCGGCCCCGCGTCAGGAAAACGCGTCTTCACCGACCGAGGGGGTTACGGACGGGTCAAGGTGCAATTTCACTGGGATCGTTACGGAGCTAACGACGACAAGAGTTCCTGTTGGATCCGCACTTCCCAGCGCTCCGCCGGCAAGGGCTGGGGCGCGCTGCAGCTCCCTCACATCGGTAACGAGGTGATCGTCGAGTTCCTGGAAGGCGACCCCGACCGACCGGTCATAACAGGATGCGTATACAACGCGGATAATGTCCTGCCACTTGGCTCGATCAGCGCGAGGATCGGCTAGGGTGCCGCAAGAGACGCTCGATGGTGGGGCCTCTTCCCAGGGCCACGCCACGAACCATGACGGAGGCTAGCGTGATGCCGAATCCAAAGGACAAGAGCGACATTGGAACTAATGCTCGAGATATCGATATCGTCATCGAGACAGAGCACGGCAACAAGATCGCGTTCGTAGACGAAAGTTTCGAGTGCGGCAAGAAGGATGACGGATTGGACGACTACGCCTGGAGTCAATGTGGCGCGATGTCCTTGGCTGGAGACCCTGATGACGAGGTGCTGGTCATTGAAAGCGGGAACCGAAGGAAGATTCGCAGCAGTTACGGTCCCCAGAGCCCGCCCGGCACGGTCACCGAAGTCGCAGGGGACTCCAACTCCCGAGGAGGGGGCTGGTCAGCCGCAACGGTAAGCGATTGGAAGGGTGCTGAAGGTCGCTCTTCATGGGGGACACACCTTTCGCAATATCAGAACGCAGGCTGCAAGTACAAAGAACATGTCGTGCGCCGCGAGCTGGTCCACGGGAGCTACGAGGAGCACATCGAGGGCGACATGTACACGACCATCGAAGGAACCTGGATCTCCAAGATAAAGGGGAACATCTGGGACACCTTCTATGGATTCTGTCACGAGGACTTCAATGAGCATTTCGAGGAGGTCTTTTACTCAACCAAATCGGAGGTGCAAAAGGGAAATATCGTGGAGTACAACTACGGCGAGAGCTACGAGTACTACTACGGCAAGGTTGTGAACGAGTACGGAACACCCGAAGCGAATGTTGATGTGACAGAGAAGTACTATGGAAGCGTGTACAACGAAGTGCACTGTGAGGGAGGCGGTGAAGAGTACAGGGAATTGGTTTACGGCGGCCCGAAGACCTCGATTGTTTTCGGGAACAACAACGACATGGTATTTGGTGCGAACACCGACGCCGTTTTCGGCAATCGGACGGACATTACCTTTGCGACCGCAGCCAATCTCTTTCTGGCGTTCGTTCTCAATCTAGGGGCGAGTGTTACGCTCAACATTGCGAGCACCAAAATCGCAAAGGGCTTGACGTGGATAGAGACAGTCGATGCGGTAAAGATGAGCCAAACCCAGGCAGCCAAGATCGCACGGGCCGGCATTCAGATCGACACACCAGGTATGTACCTGATATCATGATTCCTGATCGGCTGACCGCGCCTCCATGAAGATCATCAAGCCGCTGAGCCAGGGCCTCCTCCATAAGGTCTTCGAGGACGGGCAACGGTGCTACTTCTCCGTGTGCATGCTTGGCTTCTTCCCGTTTGAGTCTTCCTCTCATCTGCTCTCCGAGGTCGATCTCTGGAAACTGGCCGCCGCCGAGCTGGGCAAGGACGGCGTGCTCGACATGTGCATGCCCAAGCCGAAAGGCGAGGTCCTGGTCGTAGGCAGGTGCTTCGCCCCGGAAGGCCAGCCGGTCACGGCAGCGCAGGTCTCCCTGCGCATCGGTCCCATCTACAAGACGCTCTACGTGGTCGGCGACCGGTTCTGGGTTGGGAAGGGCCCGCGCAAAGAGATGACGGAGCCCGTCCCCTTCACCGAGATGCCCGTCACCTACGAGAACGCCTTCGGCGGTCCGGATTTCGAGCGGAATCCGCTGGGCAAAGGCCATGTGCCCCTCGAGACCGACGAGGGAGAAGAGATGCACCCGCTGCCCAATATCGAGCTGCCCGGCGCGCTCATCGACTCGCGCCGCAGCGAGCCGGAGCCCGCCGGCTTCGGCCCCATCGACCTGATGTGGCCGCAGCGGATGGCGAAGGCCGGGACCTACGACAAGAAGTGGCAGAAGGAACTCTTCCCGGGATTGGCCGAGGACATCGACTGGACGTTCTTCAATGCCGCACCCGAGGACCAGCAGATCGAGGGCTACTTCCGCGGCGACGAGCCCTTCGAGATCGAGGGGATGCATCCCGATAAGCCGCTCAGCCGCGCGCGGCTGCCGGGGATCCGGCCGCGCTGCTTCCTGAACCGCCAGATAGAAGAAAGCGAGCGGTTTGAGGAGCTGGAGACCTCGCTGGACACGGTCTGGCTGTTCCCCCACGCCGAGAAGGGTCTCGTGATACACCGCGCCGTCGTCGAGATCGGGACCGACGACGCCACTGACATCCTCCACCTAATGCTCGCCTACGAGCGGCTGGAGGACGAGCCGCGGACGTTCGAGCACTATCGCGAGGCGTTCAGCAAGCGGACGGACGAGAAGAAAGCGCACCTCTTCCTGCTGGATGAGAGGGACCTCATCCCCCCCGGCGCCAAGTCCGGCCTCGCCGCCCTGATGGAAGAAGCGCAGGACAGGGAAGAGAGCCCGCTGTCACGGAACCTGGCCCGGAAGGCAGAGCGGGAGAAGGAGAAAGCTGAGGAGTCGATCCGGCAGATGGGGCTCGATCCAGCCCAGTTCATCGCCGACGAACCGCAAGAAGCACCCGAGCCGGACCTCGAGAACCTGGAAGAGATCGCGGCATTCGCCGAGCAGGCTGAGGCCGACGCCCTGGCGAAGCAGGCCGAGATCGAGGAGCAGCAGCGCCAGATCCTGGCCGAGCAGGGGATCGACTACGATGATCTCGTCGAGCAGGCGAAAGAGCAGGCGGGCGGCCCGCCCAAGTTCTCGGCCGAGGAGAACATCCAGCAGCTGCGCGCTGCCGGGATCAACGATCCGGCGATGGAGCAAAAGCTCCGTGAGGCCGAGGAGACGCTCAAGCAGACCTACCGGCGCTTCGCTCACCATTTCGCGCCGGCGCCGCTGCCCGCTGCCGATCAGGCGGCCCGGATGCGCGAGGCCGTTATCGCGGGTCACCGGGAGGGCAAGAGCTTTGCCGGGCAGGACCTGACCGGCGCCGACCTCTCGGGACTCGGGCTTCAA
>CP070815.1:1356744-1361225 GCA_020344215.1 Gemmatimonadota bacterium | reverse complement strand
GACCGTCTCGTCTCCAGTGACTCCTCCGGCCATCGCCTCGTGCACATCCACGAGGGTCCTACCGGTCCCGCCACCGGGCAGGTCAGCGACCCACACGTCGTGCAGCGGGATGTCGGCCAGCAGCGTGTGTACACGCAGATCCAACGACAGGTAGGCCGCGGGCGCGCTGGGCCGGTGCAGTCCGAGCGTAAACGGCCACAGGCACGCGAAGTTCACGACTGCTGCGGCCAAGATGCGACCGGTACGGGTGAGCGCGCCCCGTGCTCCCCCAACGCCGCGCGTGACGCCGACGAGCCCGAACGACACGGCCGCGATCGAGACATAGGGGCCGATCCGCAAGGGACCGATTAGAGCGGAGCCCAGCAACGCTCCGCAAGCGAGCCACGGCGTCGAGGTGGCAACTCTTCGCGGCAAGCGGTGGGCTTGGATCACAGCACCGGCGGCGACGAGACTCACCGCGGCGATGTTGCCCAGCAGCACGGGCGACACGCCCGCGTGCGACGTCACGAGGAAGCGAAAAACCGAGGGCAGCAGTCCCGCCCCAACTCCCACGGTGAGCAGCACAACTCTCACCTTGAGTCTTCTGACCATGCCTGCCGTCAACGCTTTCGGTGAGCGAGGAGCAGCTCTTAGCTGTCCGGCGCGTCCAAGCCGTGTTCCGCTCAGACTGCCGCGGATGTCACTGCCCACGGCCCGCGCCGACCCTAGACCAATACCACGGCGGCAGAGAGGGGGCCAACTCCGTTGCAGCGAATGGCGCCCGTTGTGCAGCGACGAGCGACGGTGCGCAGGCAGTGTGAACGACTGGCGCTCCCGACTCCCTCGCGCGGTTCGCTGCGCCAGGCCGGCTACTCGCTGCAAAGCAGTTGATCCACGCACAGGTGGCGTGAGATTTTCACCACAATCCGACTTTACCTGCGAATATCCACGCCAGTCAGGCAAGCGAAGACGTTACACTCACGCAAGCGAGGTCCAAGTGAATCGTTTGTTTCAAGCACTCGGCGTTGCGATGGCGATCGCAATCGTGGCATCGCCCGGTCGCGGCCAACACAAGGAACACCGGAGCGATTCCGACCCTCACCGCGAGCGGTGGTACTGGCAGATGCCGCTTCGCGTACTGCGAGAGATCGGTGTCGAGTCGGGAATGCGCGTCGCCGACGTCGGTGCCGGGGACGGGTACTTCACACTGCGACTCGCCGAAGCGGTGGGAGCCAGCGGAGAGGTCTTCGCGAGTGACATCGATGCCGACGCTTTGCACGTACTCGAAGAACGGCGCGACTCGGCAGGAATAGAGAACTTCCGGATCATCCAGGGAACCGAAGATGATCCCCTGCTGCCTGACTCGACCATCGACCTCGTATTGATCGTCAACACGATTCACCTGGTCGACAACCCGACAATATTCTTGGGGAATGTGAGACGCAGCCTCAGACCGGGAGGCAGGGTTGTGTTCGTTCAGTGGGCCGCTGAGAAGCTGGACTCCGAGGCGGTCGGTTGGGACGCGACCGACCGGGCAAGGTATACGCTGCGCACCATGTTACGCACGATCTACGATGGTGGACTGGAGGTCGTTCGATTCCGAGACTTCCTGCCCATGCAGAACATCTATGTCTGCGAAGCTCGCACGGAGTAGAGCTGGAACCGGAGTTGCGCGTGACCGAGGTGGATGAAGAGCTGCACGCAGCCAGCCTGGCCCGGATCGAAGACTGCGTGCAGTGCGGAGCCTGCATCGTTCAGTGCCCGATGGATGCGCTCTACTTCCAGAGCCCGAGCGGCGACGTGGTGACGCCCGAGACGGTCCGGAAGTACAAGCTGAATCTTCTGGGCAGCCGGCGGCAGCAGGTCCCGGGGGACGGCCGGCCGCCGCAGAGCGGTTACATGAACATGTTCGCCCGGGAGAGCCGGATCAGCTTCGACGTGCGGTCGTTCACAGAAGACGGCACCCCCCTGCAGATCTTCCTCGAGATGGACTTCTGGAACACCAGCGACTCGCCTTTCTTCGCCAGGCCCCGGCTCCGGCACTTCTACGGGGTGTACGGTCGCCTGCTGGCCGGGCGCACCTGGGGCACTGTCAGTTCTCGAACTCACCGGGTCCACTGCCTACCCGCCCCACGGTGCGGCCGTAGTCCAGGACTCAGGCTTCGGTTCGCTCGATCTTGAAGAAAACCGGTCGTATGCCGTCGGTACAGCAAGTAATGATCGGGTCTTCTCTTCCGAAGTACGACTCCTGTATGAAAGATCGGATGTCAGCCCACGCCCAGTGACAGAAGTCGGCCGGACACAGGAATGGTGACTCGATGATGAACTCCTGGCCCTCTTGGAAGACCGGACAGGGGCCGGCTCCCCCATCTCTGTACTCCTCATCCAGTGCTTCGTCGAGCGTGACCTTCAACACGGTCACTCTGAGTCTGGTACGTTCCTGTAGCAGCTCAGCTCTCACTCTTCCTGGCGCAACCACTGCAGCAGTGGCTCCAGCGGCCGTTACGGCCACGCTCGTCAAGAAATGCCTGCGCTTCATACTGTCCTCCTCGTGCTTCCGGTGGAATGTCAACACCGCAATGGATTCGCGCATCACAGCCGCAAACAATCACACTAGCCGAATCGGAGGTGCGCACGCCGTACAAACCGAGAGGACCCAGCCCGAAATCCTGCAGCGCCCCCGCTGGTCGGCCAGTCACCGTTCTCTTCGCTCGACGGGGAGAAGGTGAACTCCTTCATGCGATCGCCGTGGGCGACGGCGACGACGATCAGCTCCGGGACCAATCCGTACATCGTCAGGTACTGGACCACGCCCGCGAAGGGCTCGGAGTAATCCCCCCGTCGAGGACGTAGAGCACGGGATAGCGAGCCGCGTCTGGCCCCTCCTCGTCCGCGTAGCCCCGGAGGAGGCGGATGAAGACATCCCGAGTTTCCCCGAGGTACTGGGAGGGGAAGGCGTTCCGGTGGCCGAACGGAACGGGGTCGCTGGTAAGGGCCTCTTGGGTGGGTGGCACGGGTGCGGTGGACACCGCGAGAGGAATGAACTGGGTGCCCTTTGGCGCGCCGACGACTTCTGCCTGGGGCGACGAGCCGACCAGAAGGGTACTGGCCAGTAGACAAGCCGCGAATCCGTACATGCTCAGCTCCTTCCTGAGAGTCTCCGATTCGGCTGCCGATTGGCGCGTCGAGCTCGCGCCGCTCGCTGGGCAGCGGTGCCTGGTAGCGGAGCTTGGCAGTGGCCTGTGTCTTAGACGGCCGACAGTTCCTCTTGGTTGCGTCATTCGCATGGCTGGCTGGCGAAAGGCGAATCTTGGTGTTGACAGCCAAACGATATATCGTTAGTTAATTTTCCTACTTCAGTGGCGGGATCTTCACTCAGAATTTGGGATCGCTTGGGCAGGTCTGGGAAGCTAGGCCTCATCTCATTTCCTCCACCTTGAATATAAGGCCTGGTGATTGGTGTTATCAAGGTGTAAGTCCTTGCAATTACACCACTTGGAGGTCGCCAAGCGTGTGCTCCAGTCCTCAGCGACGCGTGAGAAGCCTCTGGACTGGACGAAGGTCAAGCTGGCGCCCCATAGCACTGCGAGAATGGCAGGGGGCGAGACTCGAACTCCCAACCCACGGATTATGATGGGGCCCACGGCTGGCACCGTTTACTGGAATATCCAGTACTAGCAACAACAATCACCGATACCTTCCCACACTGGACAGACCCCGATATGGGTATTTCTCGGTCAAAGTTGGCACACTTTCGAGCACACTCTTGAGCTAGGTTCCCTACCGTTTGTACGTCTCCAGCAGCGCCAGGAAGCGCGGTGCGAGGGGGTGCAGATGGGTGAACGAGATGGCCAGATTTCCAACCTCAGGTTGCCGGCGCGTGCCGATCACGGCGATGCTCGGCCGCTCGAGCAGGTCGAGGCGACCTTGCGGATACATTATTGGTGGTCGTCGTCGGAGGTTACGAAGCGCAGAGGGATAGTAGGGATCGTCCAGCCCGAGGATGTGCGGCGCGGTCATAAGGTGGCAAGGTGCGAGCCTGCTATCAACACAACGTCACCGCTCCGGGGAACCCCGGCACCTCCGTGGCGTAGGGTTCCCATCGTTTTTCAGCGACCTGTTAGTTAGTCAAGCAGTCCAGGATTCCCGAATTCCGACCCCCTGCCTCACTCCTCGCGCAGCACGATGGCCGGGTCCACCCGGGTCGCGCGGCGTGCCGGCAGGTACGCCGCGAGCGTCGAGACGGCGACCAGGAACGCGGCGAGTCCCGCGTAGGTGATCGGCTCTACTGGGTCGACCTCGTAGAGGACGCTCGACAGCAGCCGCGTGAGCGCGAAGGCGGCGACCAGACCGAGGACGACGCCGGCCAGACTGACACGCAGGCTCTGTCCCGTAACCATCCGCAGGACGTCGCCCCGGTGGGCGCCCAGCGCCACGCGGATGCCGATCTCGCGCAGCCGCTGCCCGACCGAGAACGAGATCACGCCGAAGATCCCGACGGC
>CP070815.1:1352101-1356644 GCA_020344215.1 Gemmatimonadota bacterium | reverse complement strand
GCCGCGTCAGTCGACCAGCTCGCCCACCGTCTACCTGGGGGCGCGCGGCTCGCTCCGGCCCCCTCGCCCTGGTCGAGTCGCTCCGCGCCACCAGGGCGGCCTCCAGGGCAACCGGACGCGCGGAGCTACATTCCACCGCGCTCGCCGCGAGCGCGCGAAACCGGGCCGCCTGCGCGGCCGGTGAGCAGAAAAACGACCGCCCGCAGCTCCGCCTCCAGGTCGCCGGAAAGGGGCCGGTTGTACTTGTCGCAGAATGGATTATTCTGTCGCAAGCGACCGGACCAGGGAGAGACACCGCGCCGGAGCGGTGAAGGCGAGGCGTCCGGTTCCCTCGCCGCCCCCTGGTCGGTCGCGCTTTTCTCGGAGGCGCATTGGCAAGCATGACGGCAACGGTCTTTCTCGATGGCGAGCGAAAGCTGGTCATCCTCACCCGTTGCCAGTTCCGTTGCACTCACTGTCACCGCTGGCGGGCCGGTCGGTTCTTCGGGTTGCGTGACATGGGCGACGGAACGATACGGAACCAGCCGCAATGTGTGAGTTGTCGCAGTCGTTACGGTCGCTCCGGCAAGGAGAAAAACAGAAATGAGCGCACAAGCTATAGACGTAGACGGTTTTACGGTTGAACGAGCAGACGGCTACGTCGAGTTAACGCTAGTCGAACTGAACGGCAACCGTAGGGTATTCCACCTGGTGGACGAGGGGGCATTAGCGTTAGTCGAGGCGCTCGCGGATTTATTGATATGCGACTGCGACGATTGCGAAACGGCGCGCGAGGATGAAACCTCGCCCGCCGACCAGGGGTGCGGCGCTCCTTAACGCCGTGGGCGGCGGCGCGGTGACCCCCATCGGCCGCGCCGTCGCTCTCCTTTTTTTCACGGTGGGGAGATGGGGATAGACAATGTCAATCGAGATACTAAGAACCTGTAAGTGTGACCGGTGCGGCTTTACCGCGCCAGGGCGCGAGTTTACCGACGAGTACTACGGACACTACCCGGAAGGGTGGCAATGCGGCCTTTTGACCGGCTGCGGTGCCGGAGATGGTGAAGAAGAAATCTCCTACCTCTGCCCGGAATGTGTCGAGGCGCTCCGGCGCTTTTTCTCAGGAGCGATGGTCGAGCCGGAACCGTGGCCCGTGCGAGCGCGGCCTGGTTACCCGACCGACGAGGAGGCGGCGCACGATAGCGACGGGTCGGACGTAGACGAACTGGAGGAGGCGCGCGAGCTGGAGCGCGGCCGCGCGGAGCGCGATACCCGCTCGCCCGCCGACAGTCAGACAAAGGCGCTGTTAGAAAGCGGCCGCCAATATCTTGACGGCATTTTTGCCGCGATGCGCGCGGAGCGCGAGGACGAGGGCGAGCTGGCGGGCGAGCTGGACGAGGGCGCACGCGAGCAGCTCCGCGCGCTGGTCACCACCGACGAGCCGCTAGGCGAGAGGTCGAAACCGCGCCCGGTCGAGCGTAACGGTAAGTCGCTCTACTATTGCGCCTCGCCGCATTGTCCCGGCTATCCCTACAAGGCGAGCGAGCACGCCCACCCCGTGACTTGCCTTTTCAATCAACCACAAGGCTTCGACCCTGACGCGCCGGAGAGTCACGGCGAGCGCCGGAGCGGGTAACGTGGCTACCCGCAAGCGCGTTGCACGGTTCACCGTGCGCGGACGGATAGGCCCCGCTAAAACGTCGACCCTGGAGATAGACGAGGCGAACGGCCTGGCAACGGTGCGACCCTATCGCAGTCGCAGCACCTACACGCTACCGCTGGAACGCGTGTGCCGCATGATAGCTCTATCCGTTGCAACGGCGGAGCTGAAACCGAAACCGCGTCGCAAGGTGGCTCGCGGCCTCCTGTCAGTGGGGAGGTAGCATGGCGCGAACGGACACTGAGCGACGGCAACCGGCTTTATTCGATACGGGTAAAGCAAAACCGCGCGGCCGCTGGTTTCTCGCAATCCGAAAGGGAAACGGCGACGTTATCATGGTACAGCACAACACGCTTGACGATTGCTATACCGACCTCGAACGCGCTCGCCAGGAGGGGCCTATCGTCGCCTCCGAAATATTCGGCCCTCGTGCCGGAGCCTATCGCGTTATAGATGGGGACGTATGGGACAGAAAACCAAGAGCAAGAAAAAAGCGCGGGCAGTAAGCTCGCGCAGTTACGCGCAGCACAGGGAGGCGCAACTTAGGATAGCGCGCTCCATGCTGCGGCTCGCGCTCCGCATGGGATACGAAATACAGGCGGCCTATTGGTTCGGTCGCGTGTATTACTATGCTCTCGGCCGCTCTGTTCCCACTAACGCGGAGGCAGAGCTGCAATGCGCAATGAAGGAAAGTCTAGTAAAAATGGCGCGCTGGTCGCGCTCGGCGTTGACCAGGAAAAACTCGCCGGACTGCCAACCCGGCTCCGCGAGCAGCTCCGCGAAATCCTCGCGGCTCGCCGCTCCTCGTCTACTCGTGAGGCGTATCTTAACGCGTGGACGGGCTTTGCTGTTTGGTGTCGCGCAATGGGCCGCGAGGCTTTTCCGGCGAGCGCCGAAACAGTCGCAGGATACTTAGCGGAGCTACATTCAAAGGGAATAGCGAAAGCAACAATCGCGCGCGTACTGACGGTATTGCGCCTACTCCATAGCGGCGAGGCCGACCCTACGGCCTCGCCGCTTGTTTTGGAAACGTGGCGCGGAATCAAACGGCGCGACCGGCGACCAGCTCGCCGCGCGCCTATCGTCTCGCTGGCCGACCTGGTCGCCATGTGTGAAACGCTGGCGAAACGGACAAGCGAGCTGGCAACGCGCGACCGCGCAATAGTGGCGGTCGGATGGGCGGCGGCGACCAGGTCGAGCGAGCTGGTCGCCCTCGACTGGCGAGACGCGCGCGAGGTCGCGCAGGGTATCGAGCTACACATACGGTCGAGCAAGACCGACCAGGAGGGGCGCGGCGAGCTGGTCGCCTTGCCGCTCTACCGCGAGCAGCTCGCGGCCGCCTGCCCGGTGCGGGCCTTGCGCGAGCTGCGCGAACTGACCGGCGGCGGCGACCAGGTCGCCATTTTCCCGCGCTCCGGCTTTGGAGCTGCGCGCAGTCGCCTTATCCTCGGAACGCGCGCTCACCGCGAGGCGGTCGGCCGCGCGGTGAAACGGGCCGCGCGCTTTGCTAAACTACCGGGCGAGTACAGTTCCCATAGCCTCCGGCGCGGTTTCGCAACAAGCGCGGCCGGAGCGGGTATCGAGGATAGACTAATAATGCAACATGGCCGCTGGCGCTCGCGGGCGGTTTTAGACGGTTACATACAAAGGGGAAAACTGTGGACGGACAACCCATTACTGGTACTGACGGCGGAGCAGAGCAAACCGACTGCCGACACGAATTAACGTTCAATCTGAAAGGGAAGGATAACAACCGGCTCGCTATTTGCCTGGACTGCGGCCGTATTCTCGTCGCCTATGAAGGTGTCGAGGCGGAAGGCCGTATCGAGGCGGTCGAGCCTATCATCCAGGCAGTAGGCGAGGCGCTCGGTCCGCTTATCCGGGGCAAGTAGCTACTCGAAGTTTTCGCCGGAGCCTTTACTGGCTTTCGCTCCGGCAGTTATAAGGCGCTCCGCCAGGCCGACTAGCTGCTTAAACTTTTCATTGTCGGCGGCCTCGCCCGACAGGTCGGCCTCCGCGCGGGCGACCTCGAAACGCTGACTCTCGACGTTCGACCGGTCGCGCTCCAGCGTGACCAAACGCTCGGTGAGCAGCTCAATAATGGCGCGGTAGCTCTCGCCGGAAGTGCGGACCATGTCGAGCAGTAACTTATCTTTCTGCAATATCGTCGCTTGCATCTGGAGCAAAAAAGACTCCGGCGACCCGTCCACCGGCATCGCGCTCGCATCGAACGGACCGCAACGGAACTGCAAGGTAGCAATCGGTCGCTCGCCTGCGGCAAACCACTGGAGCAAGAAAGTACATTCCCGGTTCAAGGTGTCGGCCCATTCTTCACACTGACCGGTGAGGTATTCCGCATAGTCCATAGGCGTGCGGTCGCGCAGGTCGGCAACGGATAGCTCGACTAAAACCTGGTCGCCCCCCATCGGCCGCTTTGCGGTGAGTCGCAACATTTCGGATTCAACTGGAGCCTGCGTTAGCCACGTAGCCACGCGGGCGGCCGCCTTACTGGTCGCTTTCAAAATCCCACCTTCTGCCGCCTTGCTGCGGTAGCTCGACCGGCTTTCGTGATTGCAGGACGGAGCGGGCGGCCCGTAAAACAACGAGCCGGACCCAAGTTGTCCACCCGATATTGTATTCGCGGGCGGCCTGCTTTATCGTGTCTCTTTCCTCGTCCGAAAGCCGAATAGTTGCAAAATTTCGCACAAGGGCATAGTAACCACTATGTGACCACACGCAACGCGCTCAATGCGCAGAAAGGGTCGAAAAATGACGGATAATAGCTCACCAGGCGGCGAGAACCCTTATAGCGTTCCGGCCGCAGCTCCAGCTCCAGCTCCAGCTCCAGCTCCGGCACCGGCACCGGCCGCAGCTCCGGCACCGGCACCGGCCGCAGCTCCGGCA
>CP070815.1:1347382-1352001 GCA_020344215.1 Gemmatimonadota bacterium | reverse complement strand
TCGACCAGTTCGGGCTCGAAGATGGCCTCCTCGGCGGGCACAGGCTCGCACAGGTACTGCGCTGAGAAGAAGGTGCGGCTCAGGGCGCTCTGCTTCTCGATGATCTCGTCGGCGGTCAGGAACGAGGGGCAGAGCGGGTACGCGCCGTTGGGGCCAGGGCCCTTCTTGTCGGCGCGGCTGTTGACCGGGTTGACTCCGTCCCAGACGCCGAAGCGGAACTGAGCCCAGTCGTCGCGGCGAGCCAGGAAGCTGGTTACGTCTTGGAAAGCCCAGGGGGTGCCGATGTGGTTGATCGGCGAATCGGGCGAGTACATCAGAGGTTCAAGGGCTTCGATGAAGTCGATGACCTTCTGGCGGCGTGTAAACGTCCGGGAGTTCTGCTCGTTGGCCGGGTCGTCGATGACGGCGCGGGTAGGGTGGTTACCGGCGAGGTTCGACTCGACTGAGGCGGCGAATACGGAAGGCTCACGGCCCTTACCGGCGCGACCGTTGATGTTGAACTGATCGCAGGGGCCCGACTTGCGAACGTCGCCTTGGAGGGCAAGCCAGGGGAACGCCTCGCGCACGGGCATGAACAAGCCGGGAAGGATTTCGAGGTCGCCGTTCAGGCGGTCGCGGATCTCCCCTACTAGCTTGCGGGCAAGGTCTAGGGTAGCGCACGCGATGAGGTTGCGTGACTCCGGGTGGCGCAGCAGGTGGTGGCAAGTGTCGATGACCGTAATCATCGTGGACTTGGCGTGGCCACGGGGGACGATGGTGCTCGTCTTGGGCTGGCTGTGAACGTGCTCCAGCATCCGGCGATGGAAGGAGCCGAACTGCTTCCGGCCGGACTTAGGCTCGCCCTTGTAGCCCACGGCTTTTCCGAAGGCCAAGGGGTCGCGCCAGATCTCCACGAGCGCGTCCCGTATTTGCTCCGGGGTATAGTTTTGAGTCAAAACCAAGGTGCCGTTTAGTATCGGCGTTTATCCGGGCAAGTGCAAGGGGTGGGGGCGGTCGGGCGACGGTGGCCTGGGGGCGGGGGGAGAGCCGCGCGGGGGAAGGCCCCCGGCCCCCCGTCACGCGACGGCGGCGGCCGGGAGCGCCCGCGCGGCGCGCCGGGTCAGCGGGTCCGCGACGCGTGCGCGGCGGCGAACGCTTGCCGGGCGCGGAGCACTCGCATCTTCCACGCGGACGGTGACACGTCGGACGGCGCACCCTTGCCGGCGATGAGTCGCTCCACCGTGTCCCGGTGGTGATCCGGGAGGCTTGCGACCGAGTCCAGCACGGCCTGGACGGCGTCGGCCCACGCGCGCTCGCGGTCCGGCTCCGGGTCGCACTCGCCCATGTCGGCGGCGGCGTCCAGGGACTCGTGCCGGGCGCGCTCGCCCCACCGGGTCTCAGTGGTCGCGAGCATGGGCGACACGGCCGCGCGTGCCTGCCCGGTGGTCGCGGCGGTGACCACCCGGCGGCAGGTCTCATCGTCGGGCGCGGCCGCGAACGTGTCGGCGTCCAGGGTGGCGATCTCCGCGTGGATGGCCGCTTGCGCGGTCTCTTCCGTGACCCACGCGGGGAGGCGCATCGCACCGCTCCGGTCGGCGCGCGCGGCGGCGGTCCGACCACCGGTCGCGCGGTGCGCGGCGGCGGTGCCAAGGGCAAGGTCGTACAGGTCGTTCCAAGCGTCAGTAGTCTCGTACATGTCTTGATGTGTGGTCATGGGTCAGGCCGGATGCCCGATCCGTACCGGGAGACTATCGGCGCTGACCCGGCCGGTCAACGGTCTATCTCCGCGAAGATCGCCGATGGTCACAAGTTTCGGCCGGGAAGATTCCCAACTCGTTGCGGGGCAAGGGTTTACGTCGGCCGCAAAAGGTTCCCGGCCGAATCGAGTGACCATCGGCCGACATCGCGGAGATACACCGTCCACCCGGCACCACCGCCGGGCCGGACACGGCATCACCGCCGACCACCCCACAACGGAGAACGGTCACCATGACCAAGACCAAGACGGGCGGCGCGGCCGCCGCCGACACTTCCCCCTCACCGTGGGCCGGGATGACGCAAGCGCAGATGCGCGCCGCGCTCGAAGCGTACGCCGCTAACGAGCAAGCGCGTGAGGCGCGCGACAAGCGTCTAGCCGGTGTCCATATGGAGCGCCACACCGGCACTTACAAGGATCGTGATTACGATTACCTGAAACTCACCGGTAATGCGTTCGGTAACTACGGGGTCAAGATCGACCCTCGATGGTTCCCTCTGCTCAAGCAGATCTGGGAGGATGTGCAAGACCGTATGCACACGGAGTACGGCGGCGACGCGTGACCACTACCCCTAGCAGCTACATGCTGTTAGGGGTTTTTTTATAGCTATACATAGCAGTGGTTGTCGTCACGCGAAGCCGTGAATCACTGTCCGACCATCTTCAACGAGGTAACTCATGCTAGTCAACATTCTGTTGCTCATCGGCGCTGTCAACGCCGTCATATTTGTGTGGTTGCTGCTCATGTGGGCGCAACAACCGATCGACGGTGTAAACGAGCCCGGCCTGTATCGCAAGCTCAAGGAGGACAAGCGTAAGTGAGTGAACCCATCACTGAAAACGAGGCGCTACGGCGCGCACTGGTCATCTTCCCCGATGCTTACATCGGTGAGGACAGTGAGAAGCAGCTAGTCATTTACACCGGGCTGTATCCCACTGGCACCGTCACCGTTACCGAGCGCGTGTACGGTCCCGAGCCCAAGATCATGGAGCTTGCTCCCAACTGGAGGAACACAAGCGATGAGCATCAGGTGTAAACATTGCGACAGCCGCGTACCCATCTGGGATGAAGTGCAAGGCTGTTGCCGCGAGTGTCACAGTGAGTACGAGGAGCCCATTCCTCGTTGTCTTGACTGTGGCGAAGAGACCACACACAACCGCGAGTCATCGTGGTACGGACACGTTCACAGGTTCGGTCCAAGGGACCACGAGTTCAGGAGTGACCAATGCAGTACGTCAACGTCTACCTTGTAGACCAAGCCTACGGCGGTCCTGAAGAGGGCGGCTGGTGGTACGACTGGGGTGTGCCCCATGTGTCCATCCCCGAGGAATGTCCCGGTGGTATCTACACCATGCAAAAGCTCTGGCAAGCGTGGTGTGACAAAGAAAACGATGCGCGTCCCGACTACTGCTCAGTACATGGTCAGGGTGAGTATCGTGTCTCCGTTGAAGATGAGCCCGCGAGGGCTTGGCCGTCTGAGCGTCCCTTTTACGAGTGACGACCTGTTAGGGCAGGTGCGGCAAAGGTCTTAGGCCCTAAGCGTCCTGTCCGGTGGAGCAGCACCGGGCAGGGGTGATGCGTTAGCTCTGGCAGAGTCCAAGGGAGGAATACCTTGGGCGTTTGTCGGACGGTGTGATATTTCCCTCCGATGCGATCATCGCTGGTTGAAGGCCATGGACTTTGATGCAGCGTTCCCTCCCTCGCGATCATCTCCCTCCACCGCTCCCCCATGTGCTAGGGCAAGCGAAGTGTTGTCGTCCGTCCCCACCGGGTTAGCTGCCTGGATTCCTGGGGGCGGACGGCGGCGCGACTTTTCGCCGAAATCGAGTGACCATCTCGACTTTGCGCGGAGATACACCGACTCGGCGCTGACGCCGGGCCGATCACATTCCTCGACAGGAGACATTATGCGACAGATTACTCAGGACGCGGTCATCGCGTTCACCAACGACCGTCCGTTTAGACGGGACAACACCGAGGTCAGGGCTACCGCTGGTGGTACGCAACTGCTGTTGCATAACAACATCATTGCTGCGCGGTTCGTTGGGTCGGGCAAGGTCATGTTCACGCTCGCTGGTTGGGGTACTCCCACTACTCGTGAGCGTGTCAACGGGCTGCTTCAGTACCTCGGTCACAAGACTCGTGT
The DNA here is from genome assembly GCA_020344215.1 of Gemmatimonadota bacterium. Lineage (GTDB taxonomy): Bacteria > Gemmatimonadota > Gemmatimonadetes > Palauibacterales > KS3-K002. Next base: position 1,348,119 of record CP070815.1, on the reverse strand, counting down.
GTACCAGCACAAGCACGAGCAGTTCGTCTGGCATGAGGGCAAGGAGTATCCCATTGCTGCGGACGACGACTGGTACATCAGCGACAGCAACCAACTGGAGATCCTGTAATGCCTCGCAAGAAGAAGATCACTAACCGTGAGGAGTGGCTCAACGCTGCTGCTCTCGCCATGAAACCTTGGCTCCTCGATACCGAGGCGGGCAAGGAGTACGAGGACCCGTACATCAGTGTCGGGTTCCCGAAGGGTAGCCGTGGGCGCAACGTGTCCAACGCTATCGGTCAATGCTGGGACAAGTCTTCGTCGCATGACAAGCAGCGTGCCCACATCTTCATCATCCCCACGATGACCAAGCCCGTAGACATCCTCGCTGTGCTGCTTCACGAGCTAGTGCATGCCAGCGTGGGCAACGAGTGCGGTCACCGTGGTCCGTTTAAGTCATGCGCCGTCGAGCTTGGACTCACGGGCAAGATGACTGCGACTGTTCCCGGGCCTGACCTGACCAGCAGACTTGAGACGCTGGCGGACAAGCTGGGTGACTACCCGCACGCTGGGCTCAAGGTGCCCAAGCGCGGTAGTGTCGGCTCGCGACTGCTCAAGGTCGCGTGCCCTGGCTGTGGCTGCATCATTCGTATGACGCAGAAGTGGATCGACGAGATTGGCTGCCCCACTTGTGGGTGTGGCACTGACATGGAGCTTTCGCAATGAGATTGACCGACGACGGCACTGCGTTCACTGTG
>CP070815.1:1342557-1347282 GCA_020344215.1 Gemmatimonadota bacterium | reverse complement strand
ACCGCGGGCTTGGTTCGGCTTCACGGTGATCTGCAGGAAATGCACCGTGCGCAAGCGCCGCGGCGGCGAAGAAACACTCTGGAGTTTCCAGACTCCCCCCGAGATCCGAGCGGTATTCGATGGCAGCCCGGCAGACCGAGCTGGTCTGGAGCCCGGTGACGTTCTCACAGAAATCGATGGCATCCCGCTTACGGCCGGACGGGGCGCACGGCGGTTCTCCACGGTGCAGCCGGGTGAGACAGTACGTCTGACGGTGCAGCGGGAGGGGGAATCGCTGACAGTAGAGATCGCGGCCGTCGAGCGTCTCCCTGCAAGCGGCGAGCGTCTCCCTGCAAGCGGCGCAGGAGCACTTTCCCTCGAGGAGTTGATTCACAGCCTCGAACAGATACGGGAACTGAGGAACATCGAAGAGGTCCGTGCGCAACTTGAGCACCTGCTTCGTCAGCTGAGGGAGTAAGGTCTCTCCCAAAGGGGCTGACAGACTGCCCGTCGCCTCGTGGGCGCCTGCACACCAACCTGCTCATCCTGTGACGGTCCAGGGGCCATTGCCAAACGAGCGAAGGAGGAAACATGCAGATGCAATTGAGACACAAGTTTGCCTTGGCACAGGCGATACTATGGATCTCACTGTCCCCGTTGACGAGCTGGGGAAGTCTTGCGCAAGCGCAGGTGGCCCAAGCGGTGGATCAACTCCTCGCCGATTGGAACCAGCCCGGCTCGCCGGGAGCCGCCGTTGCGATAACGCACAACGGACATGTCGTTTACAGACAAGGCTACGGCCTAGCCAACCTCGAGCATGGTATCCCTATCGCGTTCGACACGCCTTTCGAGCTGGCTTCTGTATCGAAGCAGTTCACAGCGCTAGCGGTGTTTCTCCTGGAAAGCGAGGGCAGACTGAGCCTTGACGATCCGCTTCAGAAGTCAATGCCAGAAGTCCCTGACTATGGGAGTGCCATCAAGATCCGCCACCTCATCTACCATACCAGCGGGTTGCCAGAGTACCTCACCATGGCGCGCTTCGCAGGTTTCGAGGGATCCGACGTTATTGCCTTCGATGATCTGATAGCCATGCTTCAACATTGGGAAGGCTTGTACTTCACCCCCGGATCGCGATGGCGCTACTCGAACACGAATTACGCGTTGCTCGCCGAAATCGTCGCGCGGGTGACAGGCGAGACATTCCCGGAGTGGATGGAGGAGAACGTCTTTGGACCCCTTCAGATGCACGGCACCTTCATCCAATCAAGCGCCCTTCAGGTGATCCCGGGTCGAGCCGACGGCTACCGCCAGCAGGAGGGAGAGTTTGTCATAGGGCGGGAGATGTTGGGTGATTTCCCCGGGCCGGCGCACGCCTACTCGACGATCGACGACATGGTCAAGTGGCTGGAGAACTTCCGGAGTATGACCGTGGGCGGCGCCGACGTCATGCAGAGAATGGTACAGAGCGGCACGGGGTCGCAGCGCGGCTACGCGGGTGGTCTGTACACTTTGGAGTACCGCGGCATCACGACGCTTAGCCACTCAGGTGTGGGCGGCGGCTTCAGGACCAATGTCACCTATAGCCCTGATGCAGATGTTGGGGTGGTCGTGTTGGCCAACGTCGGCTCGATAGAGCCGAATGGGCTCGCGCTTCGCATCCTCGACGTCTACTTGGGCAGCCAACTCGAGCCCATACCGGAGGCAACGGCCTCTGATGAACCGCCTTATATAGAGCTGGAACCGTCCTCGTACGAGGTCTACGCCGGTCGCTACGTGATCGAGGGGGCCGGCATCGGGGCCGCTTTGTGGCGGGAGGGCGACCAGCTGATGGGTGCGATGGAGGGGCTGGGCGTCGGGCGCCTCTATGCGATATCCGAGACCGAGTTCAGGTCTGACGACGACAGTGTCCGTATCACGTTCTTTCCGGGCGAAGAAGGCCGTGCGCGTCGGGCGCAGATAGTGGTTGGCGACCAGCACTTGTGGGCCACTAGGGTCGAGACGACCGCGGGAGCTGCTGACGAGAAGGAGTACGCGGGCCTGTACTACAGCGATGAACTGGGAACCGTCTACGAGCTTGTGGCGACCACCGGGGAAGTGAGCCTGCGGCATAGACGCATAGGAGACGTTCAACTCCACCCGCTGGCGTCGGATCAGCTTGCCGGACGTCTCGGGATCTTGCGCTTCTTCCGGGACGATGAGGAGCACATCCAAGGTTTCACGCTTAATGATGAGTTGCTTCCGGATCGAGGGCTGCGCTTCAGGAGGCTGGGAGAATAACGAGCACCACGCTCTCGGTCGGAAGACAGCCTCTACTGATCCGACGCAGACCCTGCGGAGCGAATAGCTGGTGCGTTGAACAGCTAACACCGTCGGCCCCGGAGGATCAGGGTTGCACAACGCTGCGACATTTGCAGCCTAATGCGCTTCGCAGCCTAATGCGCAGACCGCAAGAGGCCACAGACCCAACTGCTAGGCTCGCTAGAAGGGGGCCGACCGTTGCCAATCTGGGGCAGCGCTCCAGACCCACGGACAGTCAGTCCGCTGCCCCGGCTCGGCGGTCTTCCGCCTGTCCGCCGTGCATTACAATGGAGACGATCAAGCACCGGGACGGCGAGATTCGAAGCCGCGACCTCCTGAACCCCATTCAGAACGGGAAGCGGATCAGATACGACTGAAGGTAGCATTCCCGCGGTGTTCTGCGCATCGGTGTCGTATCTCGGGGGCTTGATCTGAGCACAAGGTAGCATGAAACTCACAACAAAACTCACAACACGGCCACCTCGCACCGTGCTCGCACAGCAGGTTCACCGCCTCGGTATGGCCGCCCGCCGCCGCAGACATCAACGGTGTCTCGCCCGGCATGCTATTCGCCTCCACGTCGGCCCCGTGCTCCCGCAGCAGGGTCAAGGGCACTTCCGCATGGCCACCCTGTGCTGCGGCCAACAGCGCGCATATGGGGCCCCAGGGAAGTCTCACGTCGATTCTAGAGCTCCGGCGATTCTGGTTTCCTCGATCCACCATCTCACCACACGACGCGCACGGGGCTGAGCCGGTTGTCCGTCGTGCCGTCGCCGAGCTGGCCGTCACCGTTGTATCCCCAGCAGTAGGTGACCTCGCCTGTCGTCACGCCGCACGTGTGAATACCGCCGGCGCTCACCGACGCGAAGCTCAGCCCGCCGGAGACCAGCACGGGGGCAAGCTGCATGATCGTCGTGCCATCACCCAGCTGGCCGTCCGAGTTGCTTCCCCAGCAGTAGGCGCTTCCGCCCGTTGTGACGCCGCACGTGTGGTTATCCCCGGCGCTCACCAAAACGAAGCTCAGCCCGCCGGAGACCGGCACGGGGGTATGCCGCTCGGTCGTCGTACCGTCGCCGAGCTCGCCGAAGCCGTTAGCTCCCCAGCAGTAAGCGCTCCCGTCGGTCGCGACACCACACGTGTGATTGCCCCAACCGCTGACCGAGGCGAAGCTCAGTCCGCCCGAGACCGGCACAGGGTTGGTCCGGACGCCGATCGCGCCGTCGCCGACCTGGCCGTTATTGTTGAATCCCCAGCAGTAGGCGCTCCCCCCGGTCGTGACCCCGCACGTGTGGTGGTAAGCGCTCACCGATGCGAAGCTCAGCCCCCCGGAGACCGGCACTGGGGTATGCCGGTCGGTATACGTCCCGTCGCCCAGGCGGCCCTGACCGTTGAATCCCCAGCAGTAGGCGCTCCCGCCGGTCCTCACCCCGCACGTATATTCGCTCCCAGCACTCACCGATGCGAAGCTCAACCCGACTTGCACTGGGGTAGCTCGGTCCGTCGTAGTGCCGTCGCCGAGCTCGCCGCTAGCGTTCTTCCCCCAGCAGTAGGTGCTCCCGTCGCCCGTCACACCGCACGTGTGCACGCGCCCGGCTCCCACCGATGCGAACCTCAGCCCGCCGGAGACCAGCACAGGGGTGAGCTGGCTGGTCGCCGTGCCGTCGCCGAGTTGGCCGCGAGTGTTAGCTCCCCAGCAGTAGGCGCTCCCGTCGGCCGTGACCACGCACGTATGACTGCTCCCGGCGCTCACCGAGGGGAACAACGCCTCGACGGTGAGCACTGCCTCGCCCGTGACTCCGCTGGCCTCCGCTGTAATCGTCGCTTCTCCCGGCTCACCGGCGGTCGCCAGGCCCGCCGCATCCACCGTCGCCACATCCTCGGACGAGGATGACCAAGTGAACGTCCGACCCGAAATTGTGTTCCCGTCCTCATCCTTCGCCACGGCAGTGAACTGGTGCGTGCCGCCCGGCGTAAGGGTGTACGCCGTAGGAGTGACCTCCACCGACGCCACCGTGGGTGGAGGCGGCTCTGTGGGTCCCCCGCCCCCGCCGCACCCGACGAGCTGCGCGCCCACGAGCAGCGCCAACGCGATTCCTGGAATCCTGCATGCTGACATTCTGATTTCCTCCCGGTGCCAAAGACCTTTAGAGCGAAAAGGGTCGTGGGGCTGGACCCACCAAGAGATCCACCCGTGCCCAACGCGAACTCGGCCTCTGTCGCCGAAGAATCCTCCAGGCTCCGAGCCGCGAAGGCGTGGTGGTACGTTGCATGCACTTCAGCCCAGTGTGCGATCGAGTGTCGAATGCGAGGCAGCACCGCGAACGATGTACGAGCGCGTCACGCCGTTCTGCGGCTCTGCGAATAGCAATTCCAGCTTGTGTTTGAAAAAAGTGCGCGAAGATATGTCGGCGGGATGCTGCTAAACGCCAGCTTGCGCTGGGTATGCGA
>CP070815.1:1337636-1342457 GCA_020344215.1 Gemmatimonadota bacterium | reverse complement strand
GCACTCGCCGTCGTTCCGTCGCTTGCGTCGGCACAACAGTCGAGCACTGCCCAGACCACGGTCCTGGACATCCGAGCCCTGGGCGACTCGGTCGCCGGCTCGGGGTCGGCACTTGCCCGCACCCGCCGGCTGGTGTACTGGATCAACGACCATTTCGACTGGTCGGCGACCGACTACCAGCGCCGCACGCCGGCTGAGGTCATCGCGCGACGCGCAGGGAACTGCGCCGAGCTGGCATCCGTACTCCATCTCTTCCTCGACAGCCTCGGCGTTCGCACCCGCTGGGTCCGAGAAATCAACGTGCAGCCGGAGCCGACACCGCGGCGGCAGCAGACCGCAGCCAGCTTGGTCGCACAGCGCGGCAACTCGTTCTCCGTGTTCGGACTCCAGCATAACGACCACGTCTGGCTCGAGGTATGGGACGATTCACTGGAGGCCTGGTTTCCGGCGGATCCCGCGTACGGTGTCGCCGGGCTCGCGGAATGGTCGGCCGCCCGGCTGGCGATGGCGGATCGGCCCACACCTCGCGTCAAGGCGGTCGAACCGATCGCGGCGGACATGCTGGTGCCGTTCGTGGTCCTGGCCGGTGCGCGGCGGGGCGGACCCCTCGATGACGACCGTACGACTTTTTACCTGGTGGACGGGTTCCATCGCCTCTACGGAGATGCAATTCTGGCACTCCCGTCCTGGCAAGCGTGGGTCGCAGCGGTGCGGGCGCTGGCGCCTCACGCGCGGGCGGCGTTCGCCGGCGAGGAGAACCTGCACGCCTACACGGACGACATCGCCGCGCTCAAGGCCGTCTACGATTCGCTTGTCCGGGAAGCCGCCGAGCGCCAGCTGGTCTGGCGCTAACGACGCCCGATGCCATGCTGTCGAGAACACCCCCAGTAATTCACGCGAGCCAATCACGCATATCGACGGGCGGCCCGGGGGCGAGCGGTTAGGCCGAGGCTGATCTCTGTCGGTTTACCATGCTCAGGCAGCCTGACGATGGTGCGGCATAGCCGGTAGTGCTTCCAGCAGAAGAAACGCCGCCAGGGATAGAAGAACCACCCCAGAAAGCCCTTCTGGCAGTTGCACACGGGCACACTATGGGCACAGCAGTGTGAGAGGTGTTGTTAGCAGCGGCCGTTCGAGGCCCTGCTGACGCACACGTCGGAGTGCCCGTGTCGAGAATCCCGATCGGGGCCATGCGCGTGAAGTAGAGTCCATCGCTGGATCTTCAAACAATCACCAGATCTAGCGTACCACGAGTCTGCCAAACTCATCGAGGACCGGATCCCGGTCTTCGTGTCTAGAAACGCAATCTCTAAACACCCGATTGTTGTGCGCCCAATCATCCCAGCTACGTCCTACCCCGTCCTGAATTGCTACATGACCGTCACGAAACATCATCCAGTGTGCGAGTTCGTGTGCTATTGTGATTGAGTCGTAGGTAGCCTCTAGCCCAATCTCATCTGGAGGATTGAACCAGCCGTAAGCCCAAGGGTACGGCCCGCCCGATTCTGGCCAATTTTTGGTGACCCACCTGAGTGAATAGAAGCCCCTAAGGTCCGTGCCAATGCACTGAGCTACTTGCTCTGCGATGTTGCGGTATTCGGGCCGGGGCCAGAGTGGATACTCCTCTGGCAGGGTGAGCGATGCTGCCCAGTCGCCGGCCTTAGCCATGCCGATCAGACGGAACAGCAGCAGAGCACTCCTGAGAATGATTAGTATTATTGATTCCTCTCGGACTGCTCGAAACCTCACGATGCCGACCTCAGCGCTGCCTAGACCAGAGGAGACTTCCGGAACATGTGCTTAGCCCGGTTCATTTCCGCTCGAGTGCGGTGTCGCAACGGGATTACAACGGCAAAGGAGACTGTCGCGCTCTTATTAATGCCTTCCCGAAGGCGTTCGTTGCCACGACGGTCGGCAGGCGCCCGGAGGTCCACTCGTCCTGGACCCGGGCGCGGCGTTCCTTGGCGAGACCCGCGTGATAGGCCGCAGCATCAACGCCGGCGCTCCTTAGCAATTCTGTCGCCGCCTCCACCACCTTGCGCGTTGAGGCGTAGATCACGGCGCTCTCGCCGCTCCGATCGAGCAGCGAGACCAGCACTCTGCCCTTCTCGGTCAGCTTCTCTTCCCGTTGGACGCTCAACCGCAGGTTCGGACGATCGAATCCGCGCACCAGGACGCGGGCCGCCCGGAGATCGAGCGCGTCGAGGATGTCGCGACGTACCTCCGGGGTGGCGGTCGCCGTGAGGGCGAGGAGCTGCGGTCGGCCAATCTCGGGCCAGACCCTTCGTAGCCCCAGGTAGGCAGGTCGGAAGTCGTGCCCCCACTCTGACACGCAATGGGCCGCTCTCCCCTGATTAGGCAGGAGTCCCGCTCAAGGAATGGGAGGAGTAGGCTCGCCAGAAGAAACGAGCACTACCGACACAGGGACGAAACGCCCGGTGCCCAGAGATTACTGTTCTGGATGAATCTGAGGTCGCGCAGGATTCGTAGGTAAAAGAGAACAGGAGGGCGAGACGTGGACAGATGCCATGGCAAGACGAAGTCGGGAACTCGCTGCAAGCGTGCGGTCCGTAAGGGTTCTCGCTTCTGCGCGACTCACGCCAGTCAGTCCCAGGGGCTGGGAGACGCCGACGCCGCCGGCGAGACGTCTCAGGAACAAGATTCGCTTGATACCCTGATCATATTGGCGGTTGCAGGCGCCGTCCTCTACGTGCTCCTAACACTCCGGCGTCTTACTTAATTCTTGTAGGCGCTAGGGGTCTGTATCTGAGATGCAGAACCAGGGGCGTATGTGCGTCTCCTAAGAAGCATGGCCTCTTGTCCCCGATGCCTACTGGTGGCGCTCCAGCAGCGCCTGTAAGCGCGGGTGGTCACAGGGGAACCGATGGCTAGCGGGATTTCGTGAACTTCTCGGTCGACGGTGGCCCCACGGATATTCTGCGAATCCGGCAGTCGCGCTCGGGGGGCCTCGCAGTCGAAGATCAGGTGAATAGGAAAGGGAGGCTCACGATGAAGAATGCCACTTTTGGCCTCAATCTTATCCTGATCGTATTCTGAAGCATTTGTCTCAGAATGTCTTCGGATGAGTTATCATCCGCACTGCATACTTTTCAGACCGCTTCTCAGCATAGGACTATTACGGCAGATGCACTCGGCAGCGTTGATGCCGACGCGCACGCAAGATAGGCGCGGCCAGTATTATTGGCGCCTGTCGCCAACTGTTATCAGTTGCTGTTGCCTGGCTGAGCGGCTGAGTGCATGATGGCTGCATTGAGATGGACTCACATTCGAGATTGCCCAACCAGTCAGTGTGGTTGATGCAGCGTATCCCCGACGCAGTATCTCCAGTGCTTGCCGAGCTCACGCACGGGCTGCCGAACCTGCTGGGTACGAATCTGGTCGGCCTCTACGTTTACGGTTCGGTACTGGATTCAGAGTTTGATCCGGCCGGTAGCGACGTCGACTGCATTGCCGTAACGCAACGGGCGCTGGATGAAGCCGCGTTCGGCCGGCTCAATGAATGGTTGACGGATGCGGCGACGGAGGAGCCTTGGTTCACGCGCCTGCAATTGCTTTTCTTGGTCAAGCAAGGCGTTCTGGTAGAGGATCGGTGGGCGTGTCTCTACCAATTCGGGGTATTGAAACGGAGTGGCTCGGACGGGAATCCTATCATATGGATGGATTTCTTTCAGCGTGGCCGCACGCTGCTCGGCCCTGCTGACGGCGTGGCGAGCAACTGACGAGCGCTTGTACCCGCGGCGGGCGCCGCTTGGGGCTTTGGCCTTAGATTCCTCAATCGGGCGCGCTTTCAGGCGCGCAGGTGAAACGCTGATCCGTTAGGCTGCGCGGTCGCTCTTCTGGACGGTTTGCCATGCGACTTACAGCTCTGGGCCTGGTGACATGCCTCCTCCTACGTGCTGTACCCGGAGAGTCCCAGGAGCCTGAGCGACTCTCAGGTGCGGGCGTCTCCCCAGCCGTATGGGGCGTTGTCGAGACGCCGCGCACGCCGGGACAGCACGCAGGAGTGATCCTCCTTCCCGGCGCTGCGGGTTAGCGGCTGGCGTATGCCGACCTTGCCGAGACTCTGGCGGATTCCGGCTTTGTCACCTTGGCTCTCGACTACTACGCGATTGGCTGACTCCGCCGCCCGACAGACGCCGCAGGACGAAGCCCGCCCGACGACGAAGACCGGTGGGCCAGGACGCGTTCCCCGTGTCCTGCCAGGGGACATGCGTTATGCGAAGCAGGACCACGTGAGCCGGAAGAGGTTCCCTCATGAAACCGTCATTGCGCATATCACTATTGCCAATCGTACTGGCTGCCACAGGCATTGCCACGGTCACTGTACCATCTGCGGCGGTCGCGCAGGCACCGGCCTTTGTCAAGAAGACCTTCACCTATAAAGTGGTCGGCGAGGCCAAGATCGAAGCGGACGTCTACCGCACTGATGACGAGGTCGCCCAGCCGGTTCTGGTCTGGATCCACGGCGGCGCCCTCATGCTCGGCACTCGTGCCAGCGTGCCACCCCGACTGCTGAACCTGTGCCAGGTAGCGGGATTCGTGCTCGTCTCGATTGACTACCGCCTAGCGCCAGACGTGCAACTACCGGCGATTGTCGAGGACCTCCAGGACGCGTTCACATGGATCCGTGAGCAAGGACCCGCGCTCTTTCACGCCGATCAAGACAGGATCGTCGTAGCCGGTAGTTCGGCCGGCGGGTATCTGACGATGGCCAGCGGCTTCAGGATCCGACCTCGGCCTACCGCGCTTGTCTCCTTTTGGGGCTTTGGTGCACTTGACACGTTCGACGCCGAACCATCG
>CP070815.1:1332708-1337536 GCA_020344215.1 Gemmatimonadota bacterium | reverse complement strand
CGTCGGCACGCTGCCGTGGCTCGACGCCGTGCTGGACGGGCCCGTCTTCGGGGTCCTGCTGGACCCGCTGGCAGCGGTGATGCTGCTGGTGGCCACGGTGATCGGCTTCTTCACCGTGCTCTACTCGACCCACTACCTGCGTGAGAGGAACCGCGAGCACGCCACAGGGCATGCGGGGCAGGCGCGTTACTACTTCTGGCTGCTCCTCTTCCTGGCCAGCATGGTCGGCGTGGCCGTGTCGCCGAACTTCTTGCAGCTGCTGATCTTCTGGGAGTTGACCACGCTGTGCTCCTGGGCCCTCATCTCCTTCTACCAGGACGAGCGAAGCCTGCGTGCCGGGTTCAAAGCGCTGCTGATGACCCAGGGCGGCGGGGCGTTCTTCCTCGTGGCCGTGCTGATCCTCTTCGCGAGCGCCGGCTCGTTCGAGTTCACGGCCCTGGCGCGCCTACCGGACTCGCTCCGTCTAGTGGTCTTCGTCATGCTGATGATCGCGGCCTGGGCGAAGGCGGCCCAGGTACCCTTCCACACCTGGCTTCCGGATGCTATGGCGGCGCCGACCCCGATCAGTGCTTACCTGCATGCGGCGGCGATGGTGAAGGCTGGCGTGTACCTGATGGCGCGGTCGGTGAGTTCCGGCTGGGCTGTGCCGCCGACGGGCGCGATCGCTCTCGGTGTGATGGCGCTGCTCACGATGTTCATCGCGCTCTCCTACTACTTCGTGCAGGACGATCTCAAGCGGCTGCTGGCCTACTCGACCATCGCTCACCTGGGCTACGTTCTCCTGGGTCTTGCCGTCGGCGGCCTCGGCTCGATCATCGCGTTCCGGGGCGGTGTGCTCCATATCGCCTGCCACGGCTTCGCCAAGGCGACGTTGTTCTTCTGCGCCGGTGCCCTCGCCTACGTCACGGGGACGCGTAGCATCGCCGGCCTGGGCGGCGCGGCGCGCAGCATGCCGCTGACCGCAACCGCGTACTTCGTGGGCGTGCTGGCGGTCACAGGCGTACCGCCATTCGCGTGCTTCTGGAGCAAGTTCATGATCCTCTCCGGTGCGATGCAGCTCGGCGGCGCGATCGGGCCCGTAGTCCTCGTGCTCGTACTGGTCGAGAGCCTCATTTCGTTCGCATGGATGCTCTACGTCGGCCAGAAGATGTTCCTCGGCTCGGTGACGCCGGCGGCGGCCGTGCACAGTGACCCGCCGGCAGCCATGAGCGGCGTGCTGGTGGTGCTGATCATCTTCTGTCTGCTCGCGCCGGCGATCGCCATGCCCCTGGTGCTCGGGATCGGCAGATAGACCATGGCTACCGCGTTCATCGTCCAGCTCTCCGGCCTGTTGCTCGCGATCGGCGCAGTCGCCTCGCTTGCGACCGCACGCCGCCGCCGACTCGCAGGCGGGATCGCCACCGCCTTCGTCGCGGGCTTCAGCGCGTTGGCATGGCTCCTCGTGGTGCGCACCTTCACCGTGGGGCCGGAGCCGGAGGTCACGCTGACAGCGCTGCCGTGGCTGGGCGCGGGGCTCACGCTGGCCGTGGATCGACTGTCCGCCTTCTTCCTCGCAGTCGTCGCAACCGTCGCATTTCTCGCCACGCTCTACTCGATCGACTACATGACCCACTACCGGCGGGATGGCGTGGCGAAGTTCTACCCGGTTTTGTTGGTCTTCTTCGGCGCCACCGCCGCGGTGCTGGTCGTGAGGGATTTCTTCTTCTTCCTGGTCGCCTGGGAGCTCATGACCCTGACCGGCTTCTTCCTGGTGGTGTTCGAGCGTGAGAGCCGGATCAGTCAGCGAGCCGGGCTGAAGTACTTCATCATCACCCATGCCGCGACGCTGTGTATGCTCGCGGCGGTGCTCGTCCTCTGGAGCCGATCGGGGTCGTTCCACTTCGCTGCCCTGCGCAATGCGCTTGGGGATTTGCTCGCGGGCCAGCCTCTGCTGGGCCACGTGGTGCTGCTGCTGTTCTTCCTCGCTTTCGCGACGAAGGCCGGCGTGCTGCCGATGGGCGACTGGTTGCCGGACGCGCACCCCGTGGCGCCATCCGGAATGAGCGCAACCCTCTCGGGCGCACTGGTGAAGATCGGGATCTACGGTCTGGTACGGGTGTTCGTTTCGTTCTTGCCGGTCGAGCAGGGGGCCGCGACTTGGGGCGCTGTGCTCGCACTGGCCGGCACCGGCTCGCTCTTCGTCGGTTCGCTAACAGCCCTGCGTCAACACGACAGCAAGCGGCTACTCGCGTTCTCCACGATCGAGCAGATTGGCTACGTAGTGCTGGGTCTCGGCGTCGGCGTCGCCGTGCTGCCGTCCAACCCCACGCTCGCAGCTCTCGCCTTCGTGGGCGCGCTGTTTCACGTTGCCAATCATGCATGCTTCAAGTCGTGCCTGTTCCTCGGCGCCGGCGCGGTGCTCTACCGCACGGGTGAGCGGGATCTTGACCGGCTCGGTGGTATCGGTGCGAGCATGCGGGTGACGGCCGGGTCCTCCACCGTCGCTGCCCTCGCTATCGCAGGTGTGCCGCCCCTGAATGGCTTCGCCAGCAAGTGGCTGATCGTTTGCTCCTGCATCCTCGCGGGGCTGCGTTTCCCGCTCTATTTGGTGCTCGGCCTGGTAGCGCTGTTCGTCTCGCTGGTTACGCTGGCGATCTACCTGCAGGTACTGGGGAGTTTGTTCCTGGGGACGCCGAGGGCGAGCGCAAAGGTGCGCGAGGTCCCCAACACCATGGCTGCGCCGCAAGTCGTGCTCGCCGCGCTGTGCGTCGTACTGGGCGTCGTTCCTTTCGCTGTCCTGGCCCCGCTGCGCGATGCGGTGGCAGCGATCACGCCGGTGGCCGTACCTGACGCGGCGGCGCTGTTCAGCGGACTGGCCGGCCTGGCAGTGAGCGTCAACGGTGAGCCGGTCGCCTTCTGGGCACCGCTCGCGCTGGTCGGTGGCATCGTCATTCTGGGCGTGCTCGCTCGGCTGCTCGCTCGTGCGGGGGGTGCCGAGGTACGCAGCGTGCCGGTCTGGTACTGCGGTGAGGAGCACGATAGCGAGGAGGTGCGCGTGCCTGCCAGCACTCTGTTTCTGCCGTTCAAGCGCGCGTTCGAGGGCATCTACCCGCGCCTCAAACTGGTCCCGCCCCCATTTCCGGGATGGTTACGGCGCGTCTTCGAGGTCGACAACTGGCTGTATCTCCCTGCTGTACGTCTCATCGATCGCGGCGCGAAGGGAGTGAGTAGGACACACGTGGGCATCCCGCAGGTGTACCTGCTGTGGATCGTTGTCGGGGCCGTAGCGGTGGTCGGGATCATCCTGACCCTCGTTCGCTAGGAGGTGGACGCAGGTGGCTGAGAACGCTTCGGCGCAACGGGTGAGCGGGCTGCTGCGGGAGCGGCTTGGCCCGGCCGTCTGCGATATCAGGCAAGACGCGGCCGACACGCTCCGGCTGGTCCTCGAGCGTGGAGCGGTGCGGACCGCCGTTGCCGTGCTCGCCGACGAGCTGGAGGCGCGTTTCCTGATCTCGGCCGGGACCGACCGGCGTCCGCTCAGCGGCGACTACGGCATCGAGCACCTCTTTTCGCTCGACCGCGAACACCTCTTCGTCGTGCTCGACTGCACTGTCGACTCGGACGACGCCCGCATCGACTCGATCACGCCGATCATCCCCGGCGCGAGCTGGGCAGAACGCGAGTTCCGCGATGTTATCGGGGTCAGCCCTGAGGGGCACCCGGATCCGCGCCGCCTGGTTCTCGCGGACGACTGGCCAGAAGGCGTCCACCCGTTGCGGCGCGAGGTGCCCTACAACTATCGGCCATCGCCCGCAGCGGGAGTTCGTCCGGCGCTGGCAGACGCGCCCTCCGGGACGAACGTGCTGGCTATAGGCCCGTTCTTCCCGGTGCTCGAGGAGCCCGCCTATTTTCGGCTGTTCGTCGAGGGGGAGACGATCGTCGGCTGCGACTTCCGCGGCTTCTACAATCACAGGGGTATCGAGAAGCTCGGCGACAGCAGGCTCACCTACAATGAGATCCCGTATCTCGCCGAGCGGATCTGCGGCATTTGCGGCTTCATCCACTCCGCCTGCTACTGCCAGGCGGTGGAAAAAGCTGCTGGGATCGAGCTGCCGCGGCGAGCAGCCTACATCCGTACGCTGATGCTCGAGCTGGAGCGCGTCCACTCACACCTGCTCTGGCTTGGCATCGCTGGGCATATCCTCGGCTTCGACACGGTTCTTATGCAGACGTGGCGGATCCGTGAGCCGGTCATGTGGCTGGCCGAGGAGATCAGCGGCAACCGAAAGACTTACGGGATGAACACGATCGGCGGGGTGCGGCGCGACATTCCGGCCGATCTCGTCCCGAAGCTGTTGGAAGTGATCGCGAAGGTCGAGAAGGAGACCGTTGCGGTGCGGGATGCGATTCTCGGCGACACGACGCTTCATGCTCGTGCCAAGAACGTGGGCCCGCTCAGCAACGATTGGGCGAGGCGCGTGTGTGTGGTCGGGCCTACGGCACGGGGATCGGGCGTGTCGATCGACGCGCGCATCGATCACCCGTACGCCGCGTACGACGAGGTCCCGGTGCGTATCGCCGTGCAGCAAGAGGGGGACACCTGGGCGCGGGTCGTGGTCCGGGTGGAGGAGCTGCTCGAGTCGATCCGCCTGATCCGCGAGACCGTTCGCGCTATGCCCACCGGGCCGATCCTTGCGGAGCTGACAGGTGAGATTCCGGCGGGCCGGGCCGGCGTGTCCGTGGTGGAGGCGCCGCGCGGCGAAGCCGTGCACTACGTAGTCACCGGCGGTGACAACCGGCCGTACCGCTGGCGGGTGCGCGCGCCGACCTACCCGAACCTGCAGGCCGT
>CP070815.1:1327701-1332608 GCA_020344215.1 Gemmatimonadota bacterium | reverse complement strand
ATCTGCTCGCCGTCTACTGGATGCTGCCGCCCGACGAGGCGGTGCCACTGGCGAGGGCCGCGGCGGAGAGGGCGTTGGAACTCGACGGCGACGTGGCCGAGGCCCACACCTGCCTCGCGCACATCCACACGTGGTACGATTGGGACTGGCCTGCAGCCGCGGCCCGGTTCGAGCGAGCGCTGAGCCTCGACCCATCCTACGCGACGGCCCGACAATGGTATGGCATGTACCTGATGGCGCAGGGTCAACCGGACGAGGGACTGGCTGAAGCGCGCCGGGCCGTCGAGCTGGACCCGCTCTCGGTCTTTCTGCGAAATCACCTGGCTCGCTTCCTGTTCATCCAGCGCCGCTACACCGAGGCCATCGAGGCGCTGAGAACGGCGGCCGAGATGGATCCCAATGTCGGGAACCCGCACGGCTGGCTCTTCCGGATCTACGCTCTGTTGGGACGGCACGATGAGGCGGTCGAAGCACTCAAGCTCTCGCGAAGGCTCTCCGGGGCGAGCCCGGCGGAGCTCGACTCTATCGATCGGACCTACGCCCGCTCCGGCTGGGAGGGCGTGTTCGAGCTAGAGATCGAGCGTTTGACAGAGGAATACAGAGCCGAGCTCGAAACGGGGGAGATCCTGGGAACCGAGGAGTTGGGCGCGGATGAGGGAAAGCCCATCCTCATAGCTCGTCTCTATGCGATCCTCGGCCGGACCGACCAGGCCTTCGAATGGCTCGATATCGCTCTGCAAGAGCGCAGGATCGGAGTGCTGTCGCTGCGTGTCCATCCCATCTGGGACGGTCTCCGGTCCGACCCCAGGTACACGGCGGCGCTCAGGAGAATGAACCTGAGCGACTAGGCGGGAGGTACCCCTATGATACGAGCAACCTTCTTCTTCCTGCTCGCGCTCTTCGCCGTCGGCGCGACGGTATCAGCACGCGTCTCGACGGTTCAGAGGCAGTCAGAAGACGAGCAGACGCTGTGGAGCCTGGAGAACGCCTACTTCGCCCACCTTGCGATAGAAGATCTCGAGACGCTCGAAAGCTTCTGGCACGCGGACTTTGTCGGCTGGCCGTCCCATTCGCCTGAACCCGTCGGCCGGAGCGCGGCAAGGCAGTCTCTGGCGGAACTGCTGGCCGACACCGAGGTGCGCTCTATTGACGTGCGTCCTCTAGCGGTCGTTATCCGCGGCGACGTAGCCGTCACGCACTGCTTCGTCGACCTGCAGCAACGAGACTCGGAGACAGAAGTCTCGTTGAGCTCGCTCCGAGTCACTCACACCTGGCTGAGGGAGGGTGCGACGTGGAAGGTCATCGGCGGAATGAGCGCACGATAGACAAGGTCGGATCCGCATCATGAAGGCACTCCTAACTGAACTCAAACGCCGTAAGGTCTATCGCGTCGCGATCGTCTACGCCGCCGTCGCCTTCATCATCTGGCAGGCGGCCGAGATCGCCATCCCCGCCCTGCGGCTGCCGGAATGGGCGCTCACGCTCGTCGTCCTGCTGACGATCGCCGGCTTCCCGATCGCCCTGGTCCTCGCCTGGGCGTTCGACATCACGCCGCAAGGCGTGAGGGCAGCGGAGCCCGGCAACAGCGCCGTCGCGCTGATCGCCGCCGTCGTCGTCATGGCCCTGGTCGCAGGTGCGGCCTGGCTCGCGCTCCGCGATAGAGACTCGATCCCCTCACTCGAAGCTAAGTCGATAGCGGTCCTGCCCTTCACCAACATGAGCGCCGATCCCGATAACGAGTACTTCAGCGACGGGATAACCGACGACATCATCCTCCACCTATCGAAGATCGCCGACCTCGACGTCATCTCGCGCACCTCCGTCATGCGATACAAGAACACCGAGCTGAGCCTGCGTCAGATCGGCCAGGAGCTCGGCGTCGCTACCATCCTGGAGGGAGGCGTGCAACGTGCCGGCGAGCGCGTGCGGATCAACGCCCAGCTCATCGACGCGCAGACCGATGAGCATATCTGGGCGGAGCAGTATGACCGCGAGCTCACCGACATCTTCGCCATCCAGAGCGATGTGGCACGGCAAATAGCTGCCGCTCTCGAGGCGACACTCACGGCCGATGAAATTGACCGAATCGAGAGAGCGCCGACCGCGGACCAAGGGGCCTACGACCTGTACTTGAGAGGCCGCTACTTTTGGAGCCAGCGGGGAGAAGGGATCCAGCGAGGGCTACAGTACTTCCAGCAGGCGCTGGAGCGGGACCCGAACTACGCCCGCGCCTACGCCGGCGTCGCCGACTGCTACAGTCTGCTCGGCTTCTACGCCTACCTCCGGCCGAGCGAGGCCTTCCCCGCAGCCAGAACGGCTGCGCTCGAGGCGCTGGAGATCGACGAGGCGCTCGACGAAGCGCACACGTCGCTAGGTTTCGTCAAGTTGTTCTACGATTGGGATGCGCTTGGGGCGGCGGCGGAATACCGGCGCGCCCTAGAGCTCAACCCCAACTCGCCTCAGGCACACCACTGGTACTCGTCAGCCCTGGAGGCCTTAGGTCGGTTCGACGATGCCATCGACCACGCCCGACGTGCCGTGGAAATCGATCCCCTATCGGTCTACGAGAGCGTGGCTCTCGGTTGGCAGTTGATTGGCGCACGCCGCCTTGTAGAGGCACGAGAGCGACTAGCGAAGGCAATCGAACTGGATCCCGACTTCGCAATCGCACATTGGCTGTTGGGCGAAGCCAACGCGTACGATTCCCGGGTTGCGGAGAGCGTGAGCCACTTCCAGAGAGCCGTCGAGTTATCCGGTAGAACCCCGTGGTTCGTCGCGTCTCTCGGCTGGGCCCACGGGCTACACGGCGACGAGACCCGGGCCAGAGCGATACTCGCCGAGCTATCGGAGCGATCGAACCGAGAATACGTATCACCGTTCGGCCTCGCGGCAGTCCACTTGGGTTTGGGTGAGATAGACGAGACCCTCGACTTCCTCGAAGAAGCGTTCGAGGAACGTAACCCGAACTTGATGAGCCTCCACTACTACCCCCTCTGGGATGACCTCCGCTCGGACCCGCGGTTCATCGCGCTGGTCGAAAGTGTCGGGATCGCCGCTCAGTCAGCGGACGGACAGGAGTCGGACAGATGAAAGGCTTCCTGCTGAGCTGTTGCGTCGGAGCGCGATAGCTACCACCGCCCCCCTGGCTTATTCGGATTCGCAGGCAACCCTGCTCTGCCGGAAAGATGCAATGCTGGTGGGTCCGTATCAACGCGCACTACGCACGCAGTCACGCTGGCGCTAACTGCCATCGTTCTCTGCTGTCGGCCTGAGCGCGGAGGTCGGTGACTCCTGGATTAGCCTTTCGGACGCAGTAGCTCCTGAAATGGTTGGTGGTCACGCAGGGGCTCCAGGTCATATTCCGCGTGCAGGTAAGCGCCGTAGGAAACCCCCTGGGCGAACGCGTCCCGTAGCAGGCTCAGCGCGCGCTCTCGCTCACCCAGGAGCGCCGCGATGCAGGCTCGCCAGTAGGTATGATCCCCGAACAGATACGGTCGGTCGAGACGCCGCAACTGCGCCTCGATCCTGAGTGCGCCCTCACGCTCCCCGCGTCGGGCTGCCAGGACGCCGAGATAGCCCTTGTAGTTCAGGCTCTCGGGTCGCTCCGCGGCCAGGCCCTCGAACAGGGACTGAGCCTCGCCCCATTGCTCCGCCAGGTACAGCGCCCTTGCAAGGCCGTAGCGACGCCCCCGTGTCGCCGCCTCGTCGGACGGGCGAGCCCGGTACCAGGCGATGGCACGCTCGAGCACTTCGCGAGCCGCCTCCGGGTGGCCGTGCGCGCGCAGTTCGATCGCCGCGCGCCGCATCACACCGGCCGGCGTCCATCCCGACTGGGGTGGCAGAGTGAAGCTCTCGTCCAGACGCTCGCTCAGCTCGGCCACGCGCCCCAGCGCGGCGAGGGCTTCCACTTCGTAGGACAGTGTGCTAAGGAGATCCGGGTACTGACGCCGCCCTCGGCGCGCCATCTCCAACTCCCGGCGATGGTCCCCCAGCACATGGTGGGCAGCGGTCAGCACCGACCAGTAGGGGACCCACCCTCTCATGGCGCCCCGCTCGGGGTCGATCCGCTCGAGGACCTCGACCGCTTCCCGAGGACGATTGACCCGCAGGGCCGACAGTGCGACAGCGTAATGCGCGACTGCCCATGCCGGTGCGAGTTCCGCCGCCTGACGCGCGGCGCGAAGCGTCCCGGCCCAATCACCTCGAAGCATGGCATCGTGCCAATCCTGCAAGGAGCGCATGGCAGGGGATAGTTGCTCACGGGACCGGTTCACGACGTTTGCGAGGGACTCGGCTTGAGCGTACTCGCCGAGGTTCATGTGCGCTACGACTGCGTGGCTCAGTGGCACCACGTAGGTCGAGTCGAGGGCGGCCGCCTGGTAGAAGTGCTGGAGCGCTTCTCTATAGTCCCGGCGAAAGAAGTGCTCCGCCCCCTCCGCGTACTCGTTGTAGGCTTCGAAGGTGGGCGGTTGTCTCGCTTCAGTCGCCCAGGGCCCGAGTCGCGGGTTCAGGAGCTCCCCCAGGACGCCCATCACCCGCTGGCGCAGCAGCTCGATGCCCTCCAGGGGGCTCTCCAGTGGGCCGCTAACGGCGTCGAGCGCGCTCAGGAGCTTCCGCTGCGCCGCGTCGGTGATCTGGGCCTGGAACTGGATGCTCTCGCCCTGCCTGTAATAGGCCCCCCAGACTACCGTCCCCGCCCCTGTCTCCTCGGCCAGGGCACGGACTCGGTCCAGTCCCTGGGGCGCACCGGATTCCGCTTCCACATAGCGGTAAGACTGCAGCGCCGCCGTTGTCGGAACGACGTCCACCAGGCCGGTTTGAGCGAGCCCCTGCGTGATCCAGTCCTGCGCCATCCGCCCCACGGGGTCCAGCGAAGGATCTCCCGTCTGGTTCTCGAACACAGCCAC
>CP070815.1:1322597-1327601 GCA_020344215.1 Gemmatimonadota bacterium | reverse complement strand
GTCATCGTTACGATAGTTGGCACCTGGACCCCGGCGCCGAGCGGCTGGGGAATTGTGACGTCTAACGCGAGCCGAACGCCGTCAGGCATGGCAAGGTAGAAGGACTCGGTACTACTGCCGGGAAAAAGACCGTCGTTGCCGGTGATGTCGTCATCGTTACAGCTCACCATCAGCGTGCTTAGGATGGTGACGACGGCACAATGCACGGCGATTCTCTTGTTTGGAATTCTCATCGAGGTTGCCTCCTCACCAGATCAGGTTATCGCCAAATCTGGGTGGCGCCTGGCAAACCGCTTCGCGATGTCACCGGCGTCTTCCCATTCGCGCTCCGCGTTGGACAGTCACAAGGATGTGAACAAGAGGGTTCGATCTTCCAGCACCAAAGTGACTTCGCCGTCGTACCGGTGGAACCCAACTGAAGGGTGAGCTACTCGCTTCCGCGCCGCCGCCACCGGTCGTGGCTGACTCACTGGTCCACCTTCCGCACGTAATTGCTGTCCTTCGCCTCCGTGCTGCTCCCGTCGCTGTACACCGTGAAATGGTCGCCGGCGTACGGTTCGCGGTCGTGACGCCAGGGGCGGTAGCCGTACGAATCGACTTCCCATTGGCTTGGTGGGCAGTCACCCGGCCGGGGCGCTCTGGGGCGGTCGGGTTTTCCGAAGCGCAGGGTGAGATCAGGAGTGAGAGTGCTGCCAGGACGGGGAAAGCACCTGGTAGAGATAGCTGCTTCCAGCTTAGTCTAATCACCGATGGAACCTGTCGCATCAGGCTGGGGCCAAACAGTCTGACGTGCGAGGCACGGCGAGGGTTGCCTCGGCACGGACCCCTGAGCGCACCGGGGGGCCGGCCGGTTCCACGACGCGCTCGAAGAAGGCCACGGGCGCGAAGCGGCGACCTGGCATTGCACCGCGCTGGCGAGAGCGCGGCGAGGCCGCGCTGCCCTTCGCATGAAGGGGATGTCGTGGGCGGCCGTGGGCGCTGAGCTGGGTGTGAGCGGAAGTCGGCGGCGCCCGGCACGTGGTCGCCGACCCCCGTGGTGTCGCCGCAGGCCAGGCCGACGGGGCTCAGGATGAGAGCCGCGGCCGCCACCCGGGCACGCATCGTTCGGTATCGATTCATCATGGGGACCTCCGAATTGCCGGTCGTTTGGGGTCTGCGTAGCTTCAGTGGGGACTCTAGGACGGGGCGCGTCTCCTGACCGACTCGTCGGCGTCACATTTCACGTAACGGTTGAGAATGGACCAGTCTTCCCAGCTGTTTACGAGGTTTCATGCGCTCGGCGCGGCCGACCTCAAGGGGCCGGAGGGCACCAGTCTGCGGTCCGTGCTCGCCAGGCCCAAGCTGTTGGGAGTGCTGTCGTACTTGGCGGCGGCGAGTCCTCAGGGGCTTCAGCGCCGCGATACCATCACGGGACTTCTCTGGGGCGAACTGAGCCAGGAGCGGGCCCGGGGCGCCCTTCGACAGGCTTTGTACCACCTGCGCCAGTCCCTCGCTGAAGGTGCGGTGGTGACCCGGGGGGACGAGGAGGTTGGTCTGGACCGCGAGCGCTTCTGGAGTGACGTCGCGGCCTTCGAGGAAGCGCTGGAGCGGGGGGACCGAGAAGAAGCGTTGGAGCTATATCGGGGAGATCTGTTGCAGGGCTTCTTCGTGGCGGGTGCCCCGGAGTTCGAGCGCTGGCTGGACGGGCGACGCTTAGAACTGCGGGAGCGGGCGCAGGTGGCGGCGTGGGAGTTGGCACAGGTTGCCGAGATAGAGGAGAACCCGACGGAGGCGGCTCGCTGGGCCCGGCAGGCACGCAGGCTGGCGCCCCTCGACGAGGAGCTGCTGAGACAGGTCATCGAGCTGCTGGGTAGGTTGGGAGACCGGTCGGGCGCGGTGCGGGAGTACGAGGGGTTTGCGACGCGTCTGGCTGAAGAGCTGGAGTTGGAGCCGGCTGCGGAGACGCGGAGGTTGATCGAAGCTGTGCGGTCTCGTATCGAGATCGAGGCAGCTGAGGGGGCGGGGGCGGGGGCGGGTCAGACCGCCGGCGAACCGGCAGAGCGGACTGCCGCGGCGACGGCTTCGTCAGATTCGGTGACGCCCTCCGAAGCCGGCGCTGATGTCGCCGTGCTCGGCAGGGCGAGCCTGCTCGGTACGCGGGCGTTCCGTTTGGGTCTGGTGGCCGGCGCCGCTCTCGCCACCCGACTCTTCGAGGAGATCCGGGCGGCGGGGTACTCCGGCAGCTACACGCAGGTCAAAGAATATGTCCGCGAGGTGCGGCCGCGACCGCCGCAGGAGCCTGTGATCCGCTTCGAGACACCTGCGGGCCGACAGGCCCAGGTCGATTTTGCCCACTTCCGGCTCCCCTGGGGGCGTCGTTGCGCCCTGCTCGTCGTCCTTTCCTATTCCCGGTACCTGTGGGTGCGCTTCTACCGGCGCCAGGACATGGGCACTCTGTTCGCCGGACTCGAAGACGCGTTTCGTTTCTTCGGCGGTGTGCCGCACGAGCTTCTCTTCGATCAGATGCGTTCGGTCGTGGTCGAAGATCGACGCACCGACGGCGGTGGCCTGGTCGAGAATATGGAGTTTCTCCGCTTCGCCCATCACTGGGGCTTTCGACCGCGAGCTTGCCGGCCCTACCGGGCGAAGACCAAGGGGAAGGTCGAGCGTCCCATCCGCTACGTGCGCCAGAGCTTCTTCTACGGCCGCGAGTTCGTCAGCGACGACGACCTCAACGCCCGCGCCCAGCAGTGGCTCGCCACCGTCGCCAACGCGCGGGTCCTGAAACTGGGAGGGCGGTTCGTGGCGGTGGACATCGACCCGCCGCTAGTCGGTAACCTGCGAACCGTAACGGAGGCCATGGAGACCAATGGCTTCAAGGGGATGACACGCGGGCGGACAGGATTCAGAACGCTGTTCATCCCCAAGCACTATCTGATTGGGACGATTGGGTAGGCATGGCCAGGAATCCTGTGGTGGTGGCTCTGGCGCTCATCGCAGCGTGTGCTTCCGAGGAGAGTGGCCCGTCGAATCGAGCACGGCAGATACTCGAGGATTCTCGGTACAACTGGGTGAGTCTCGAGGCAGCGGGTGCGCGGATCCACTACGCGGAAGGCAGCTATGCCGACGGTGAGCGGGAGGTCTTGGCCGATCGTGTGGAGAGCGCTAGGCGAGCGATTCTCGAGGGTCTTGGCCTTTGCGATTATCCGGAAACGATCGACGTGTTCTACGTGGACGCTCGAGAGGATATGCGGCAGCTCACAGGCAGTCCGGTGACGGGATTCGCGTTTATCGAAGGCCAAGCGGTCGTCCTGGTGTTCAACGAGGACTGGCGAGCTTTCGAGCGTCATGAACTGACGCACGTGATTTCTCGGAATGCTTGGGGTGAACCCGGCGAGCCGAGTGCGGCGACGCTGGAGGGCTTCGCGGTTTACATGGACGGAGACTGCGGCGGGTATGAGGTCGGCCGGGTTGCCCGCACGTTGCTCGAGATGGACTTGATGCTCGATCGGGAATCGTTGTTGGGAGCATTCCGGGCGCAGGATGATCTGATCGCCTATCTACAGGTGGCCAGCCTTGTCGAGTATGTAGACGGTCAAGGGATCGAAGGCGTTTTGCCGAGGCTCTGGAGTGGTGGTTTGGGAGCGGCGCCGGAGTTGCTGGGGGTCTCGTGGAGTGAGTTCGAGGGCGGATGGTCGGATTGGATGAGGGCCAGCTACACGCCGATTCCCGACCCGGCGTGGGAACGGATACGCGCGGGTGGCTGCGGGATCGTGGCTCGTCCAGCGCGAGGGTGAGAGTATGACATCTGAATCGAAGTATCGCGAGCTGCAAGAAATCCCCGCTGTCGCTGAGCTCGCTCCCAAGGCGGGAGGGGACCCACTCATCTTAGATCAGAAGTACCTGTTCGTCTTCCGCCGACAAGGGGACAAATCCTTCAAGCTCTGGCGGGCGATCTTCAACGACAACGCGCCGCTCGCGGCGTCTCAGTGACTCGCGTGCAACAAGCAGGCTGCCGCCTAAGCAGCGTTTGCACCTGACGCGGGCACCGTTCGTGGTGTTTGCCTTAGATTACTTGAAGTCGTGTTCAGGGGCCCGGCCGCGCCCGTGATAGTGCGTGGTCGTAGCCGCGCAGGTGAAACGCTACTAGTTAGGCCGCCTGCGAACCCCAGACAGAGGATAGTCATGCTGAACGTGAACAACGTTTGTATGATCCTGCTGGTCCAGGCCACTGGACTCGCCGTTACTCACGCATCCGCCCAGGTAACGGACCGGCCGGACGAAACACCTGCGGTCACAGAGGCAATCGAGGCCTATTTTCGCGGGGGCACCTACGGCGACATTGCCAGTTTCCGCCGGGCTTTCCACTCTAAGGCCAATGTGATGTACGTGGAAGATGGTGAATACCGGTCGTGGACGCTCATCGAGTATCTGGACCTGTGGACGCCGGGTCAGCGGTTGGACCGCGAGACGCGCATCCTCGATCTCGACGTCACGGGAAACGCGGCCTCGGCCAAGGTGGAGGCGGTGTACGAGACCCATCGGTTCGTGGACTACCTTTCCTTGCTGAAGGTAGACGGGGAGTGGAGGATTGTGAGCAAGATCTTCTACCGTGAGGACTTCTGACTCCAAACTTACATCAGGCAGATTGCCGGTATCGTGTGTCAGGCTTTCAGGAATCGTTCTCTCTGGGGTTTCGGTATTTGACTTGCCACGTAGTCACTGACCTCGCGGTCGTCGCAGGCGGCCTAACAAGCGTTTGCAGCTGGCGCTGCAACCTGTGCTTCGACGGCCTTTAATCGGTGATAAGGTGATTTTTTTTATTTCCCAGTCGGTCCAGATCGCAGCATGCTACAGTCGCCAAGATCTGCGGGCGTCGTTTTGCGCCGCGATGTCGCCGCGGCGGACGGTTTCAGGTACGATCGGGCGCCGGCCGCCTTAGCCCTTCGGGGCGAGAAATTCCTGGAACGGTGCGGAGTCGTGCAGCGGCTCGAGGTCCGGATCTATGTGGAGCCTCAAATCGAA
>CP070815.1:1317404-1322497 GCA_020344215.1 Gemmatimonadota bacterium | reverse complement strand
GCGGTGTTTCAGGAACCTGCGTTCCTGGGTAGGGACGTTCTCAGCGAGGAAAACGTGCCAGGTGGGCCTCGCGTCGTGGTCATCGGACACGCGTTCTGGCAAGAGCGTCTCGGTGGAGATCAGCACGTACTGGGGAGAACACTCCAGATCGCCGGTGAGCCGTACGAGATCGTGGGAGTGGCACCTCCTGGATTCGACTATCCGCAGGGCGCGCAGCTATGGGTGCCGCGGTATCTCAACGTCGAGGGGTGCGGGCGCGACTGCCATTTTCTGCAGGTCATCGGACGCCTGGCCGATGGTACGAGCGCTGGTGCGGCCAGTTACGAAGTCATGGAACTGTCGGGCCGCCTCGAACAGCAGTATCCGGTTCTGAACTACGGCAAGCGCTTCAACTTGATCACTCTCGAGCAGGACGTCGTTGGTGACGTCAGCACCGCCCTATTGGTGCTTTTCGGTGCGGTGGGCATCGTGTTGTTGATCGCTTGCGCCAACGTTGCCAACCTGTTGCTCGCCAGGGCCTCGTCGCGCAGTCATGAGGTTGCGATGAGGTCGGCGCTGGGTGCCACTCGGGGTCACATCGCGCTCCAGCTACTGTTGGAAGCGCTGCTGCTGGCTTCGCTCGCCGGCTTTGTCGGCCTCCTCCTGGCATCATGGACGGTGAGCCTGCTGCTGAGCATGGCTCCGGCAACTCTCCCTCGGCTGGACCAGGTCACGCTCGACGGCGCGGTGTTGCTCTACACTCTGGCGGCGGTGGTTCTCGTCACGATTCTGTTTGGGCTCATACCGTCACTGTGGCTTGCGCGAGTTCCGGTTTCCGAGGTGTTGAGCCAAGGTGGCCGCACCGGCAGTGGGGGGCCGACGCGACGCCGGTTGCGCTCTGCGCTGCTGGTCGCGGAGGTTGCACTCTCCTTGATGCTCTTGCTCAGCGCGGGGTTGCTGCTCCACAGTTTCTCCAGGCTCAGCGCCGTGCAGCTCGGCTTCGAGAAAGACGACGTGTTGACCTTCCGGCTGGCACTGCCGAGCGACCCCTACGACTACGACGTGGAGCGTACCATTCGCTTCTTTGGGTCCCTGGAGGATCGAATCGGTAGTCTGACTGGCGTTGACGCTGTTGCTTCAGTCTATGGGAGCCCCCTGGGCGGATACGGCGTATTCACGTCGATCCACTTCCTGGATCGGCCGCCGCCACCCGAAGGCCAGGAAGACGACATTGCTGTCCGCGTCGTTTCGCCGGGATACCACGACGCGCTCAGGATCCCGGTCGTGAAAGGGCGCAGACTCGAAACGCGCGATCGAGACGGCTTGGCGCGGGTCGCACTAATAAGCCAGAGCCTGAGTGACCGTTACTATCCGGATCAGGATCCCCTCGGCAGAAGAATCCGAATCGACATGAACTTGGGATATGGATCCGAAGATCCTTGGACCATCGTTGGCGTCGTCGGCGATATCCGATCACAGGACCTTGCGGCAGAACCCGAGCCCGAGATCTACGTGCCTCACGCCCAGATGGGCAGCCGCATCATGAGTGTCATGGTGCGCATGAGACCCGGAGCCCACAACTTGCTCCCCGCGATTCGCAGAGAGGTCGAGGCTCTCGACTCCAATGTCCCGCTGCGCAGCGTCGAAATGCTGGAGGAAACCGTCGACCGCTATAAGGGTCCGGCTCGGTTCTACCTGCTGCTACTCGCCATCTTTGCGATGATGGCGGTGACGCTCGCCGGCGTTGGTCTCTACGGGGTCATCGCGTATCTCGTCTCGCGGCGGACGCGTGAGATAGGAATCCGTATGGCTCTCGGCGCCAAGAGTGGCGACATAGCCCGCATGGTGCTGTCTCAAGGAATCCGCCCAGCTGTTCTCGGGGTCGCATTGGGGATCATCGGTGCGTATTTCGGCTCGCGGGTGTTGCAGTCCCTGCTATATGAGGTGAAACCGAGTGATCCGTTGGCGTTTGTCGGCGCTACACTGGTGCTGCTGGGAGTAGTCGTATTCGCGATCCTGCTCCCCGCCAGGCGGGCAAGCAGTGTGGACCCAGTGGAGGCGTTGAAGTCAGAATAGCCCGGACGGTTCAGGCCCCGAGGCTCCCCTACCGTCGCCGCTGGTTAGCCGCTCGATCCACTTCGCGGCGTTGCGATTCTCCGGATCCAGCTCCAACACCTTCTCGTAGCACTCGACTGCGAGTGCATTCCTGCCGTTCGCGGCATACGCGTCGGCCAACGCTTCCCACGCGGTTGGAGACTCAGGAAAGAACTCGACCTTCTTGTTGAGAACCGCGTACAGGATCTGCTCGTCCGATTCACCGAAGTAGTTGTACGACAGCACATCGACAAAGAACTCGTTGATGAGGCCCGCTTGGTCCCCGATCTGAAACACGGAATCCAAGGCGGCAGCGGCTTCGCCCTTCAGGCCGGCGCGGTACAGGGTCTCCACGTCATCCAAAAGGATCTGCATACGATCGACGGCCACTCTGAGACGCGATTCCTTCGCAGCGCCATAGCTTTCGGCCGCCGCCCGCGCCAGATGGACTGCCGTATCGAAGGCGGCCTCGGATGGAACGACGAGATCGGGTACTATTCCCGTCCCTTCCCAATTGCCGGATGTGACGGGATTGATAGCGCGTGCGGTCGGTATGTATATCTCGAACTGGTCATCGATCTGATAGAGATCCACCGAGTGCGCTCCACCTCCCGTTGACTCACCGACCAGCGTGGCCCGGGTCCGTACCTGCAAGTCGTAGGCGAACATCTCTGCGGCGGAGAATGTTCTTTCGCTGGTCAGAAGAAACAGGGGGACATCGGTGCGCCGATCGCCGGCGATCTCCTCGCTCGTCCAGTACTCCTTCAGGAAGTCGTTCTCTCTCGAATACCAGCTGGTCAACTGAGTCGGGTAAGGGAGGAAGTGACTGCAAATGTAGGGCAAGCTCTCTCCCGCACCGCCCCTATTCTCGCGCACGTCGATGATGATCGCGTTTGCGCCCGAGAGAAAGGACATCGCGGCATCGACCATCTCCTTTGACTCGGAGATGGGATAGAACCGCCGCAGATCCAAATACCCGACATTCCCCTCGAGCCATTCGAGCCGGAAGAACCCCAGGTTCTCGCGCTTTCCCAGCTGAGACAGGCGAACGGGATGATGCAGGGAGCTCTCGGTGCTCTCACCCAGGTCGCTCGCCTCTATCACCCTGAAGTAGAAATGTGAATCTCCCGTAATCTCGATCAGGTCGGCCGTCACCTTCTCGGCAAACCGTCCAGGGTCCGTGTACGAGTCGTACGCACCGGATGCATACCTGCTCCTGAACCCTTCGGCGTACTCTCCTGCCCTGTCAGGCAAGACGTACTTGCTCTCGATCAGGCTGTCGATTCTCTCCAGTACCTCGTGTCGGTAGGCGTGATCACGCAGGTTCGGCTGCTCTTGAGCCCAGAGGGGAGAGTGGCAAGCGCACGCAAGCCACAACACTGCCATCAAGCACCACTGAAGCGCGGGAACCGTGCCGTGAGACCGATTGTTCTTGTCCAGCATGAAATACGTTTCCTGTCTCTGCCAAGTCTTCACCCGATCCGGAAGACGTATATGTATAGACCGTTCGCCTCTAGAAAAGTCTCGGTGCGTTCGAGCCGGTAGCCCGCAGCGTTCATTTCAGCCTCCAGTTCCTCGGGCGATGTGCTGCGCAGCCACTCCCCGATCGCCAACATCCCGTCGGGCTTGAGCGACGCTCTGGCATTGCGCAGCAGCGCCGTCGGGTCGGCGAAATGGTGGTAAGCCGATATTACGAAGATGAAGTCCAGTTCACCCTCAGGTAGTCTCGGATCGGTTATCTCCCCGACGATCGTCTCGACGTTGGTGAGTCCCCAGCGCTCACAGCGTCCCTCCAGATATCTCAAGGCGTCGGCGTCTATGTCCTCGGCATAGATCTTCCCGCTCTCCCCGACTCGTACCGCCAGTTGCACGACATAACGTCCGTGCCCCGCTCCGATCTCCGCACCGACCATCCCCGGCCGGATGCCGATGGCATCCATCACCTGGTCGGGTGGCTGTAGACGGTTGAGTCTGGCCTCGTTGGCATTCTCGGGGGCGAGGACGCCTTGTGTATCCTGGACGAACAGCACCTCCCCGCGGGTGGCCATCCGCATCTCGCGAAGAATGCTCTCGCCGTTCGCAACGGTCTGAGCGTTAGCCGTTGCGATCCCGATCGAGAGAGCTGCCATCGTGGCGATAGTTACTGCCTCCAGCCGGAACATCTCTCCTTGCCTCCGGTCCAGGTGTTCGCGCTACTATCGACGACGCGGGCGCGCGGGGCAGCCAGCACCGCCGACGAGGCAGATTCCTCTAACGACATTTCGGCTTCCTGTCAACAAGGACAACTCGCCTTCCGTGCGTTTGTGGGCTCCACGTAGTCCAGTCAGCGGTTCACTGGGCGATCGCGTCACGTCTGAAGGTCGGCCTTGACATCTGTATACAGTATTGTATACAATGGCGCGCTCATGCTGACGCTCGCGATCGACCGTAGTCTAGAAGATCCGGTTTACCAACAGCTCGCAAACCAGGTGCGGCGGCTCATTGCCTCAGGCGCTCTCGGTCCGGGGACGGCCCTCCCGTCGGTCCGTCAGCTTGCCGGGGACCTTGGGGTCAACCTGAACACGATCGCGCGGGCGTACCGGGTTCTGGAAAGCGAGGGCTTCCTAGTCATCCGCGATCGGGCCGGCGTCGTGGTTGCGGCGCCGGCTGAGGAGATCGAGGGCTCGGCACGCGCCAAGTTACTCGAGGAGATGCGGGCCACACTCGCGCGCCTGCGGCAGGCGGGTATGACGACCGAAGAACTGTTGACGGTCGCGCGGCGCGAGGTGCTGGCTATACCTGCGCCCGACGGGTGTACCGCGGGCCGGAAGCCTGGTCACCCGGCCCCTACCGTCCTAAGTTCTGACATGGGCGGCCCGTGGCAGGAGTAGAATGGCCATGAACCCGATCGAGCAACTGGATCGCATCGCGATCACCGTCAAGTCCCACCGGCTTCTCAAGACCCTGCTCAAAGAGAATCCGAAGCTGGAAGAGATCATGCGCAACTCGAAGAACGAGATCGAGGCGCGCATCGGGATCCG
>CP070815.1:1311956-1317304 GCA_020344215.1 Gemmatimonadota bacterium | reverse complement strand
GCTGCGGACGGGCCGCCAGCACCCGCGCCGCCTCCAGAAGTGCCACCGTACCCGACGCGTTGTCGTCGGCGCCGGGCCCCCGGGTCGACGAGTCGAAGTGGCTGCTGACGACGTACCTGACATCCGGGTGCACCGTCCCCGCCAATACCGCCACCACGTTCGCCGACCGCACGCCGGGACGCGGCTCGAACCACTGAAGCTCCGGCTCGTACCCGAACGAGCGGAGCTGCGCGGTCAGATACTCGATGGCCTGTGCGTTACCCGGCTGCGTTATGTGCTTGGATCCGAAGCGAAACAGCTCTCGCTCGTACTCGTAGATCCGGGCGGTACTGACGTCCGCCACGGCAAGCCCCACTTGGTGGGCAACCGGGGCAAACATCTCTTGCCCGCGCCGGCGCAGCTCGCGCTCGGCAGCCAGGTTGGCGCGGACCCGCACCAACACATCTTGCAGCGAGACCTCGCGCTCCAGGTCGACCAGGTAGACGCCCCGCTCCGGTGATACCGTGTTCCCATCTCGCTCGGCCACAATCAATATGTTGCAGCCATCGGGACTCACCGCCCACTCGTATTGCGGAGCGATGGTGCGAACGGTGTTGTTGTGGAAGACGCGCGTTCGCTCTCCCGTGCTCGTGTTGTACAGGTAAGCCCGCCGATGGCGTCCTTCGCCGGCCAGCCCCAGGATCCTTTCCTCATCCAAGAACTGCGGGAACAGATCGTGCTCGATCCCGTGCGTGAGACGCACTTCACCAGCCCCGGCGACCTCCGTCGCATAGAGCTCCCAATCCTCGCGCGTCATCATCTGGAAGGCTACACGACCCCCGTCCGGCGACAGCGCGTAGCTCCGTAACTCTGGACATACCGCGCACGCACTGCTCACGCTGGCCGCCAGCCTGTACCCTGTCCGCACAGCTGCAGCCGGCTCAGCGCCGGGCGACAACGACAGCACGTTGAGTACCGTCATGTCGCCATCCGCGCTGAGATACGCGATCGTCGAGCCATCCGCCGAGATCGCCGGCGCCCGCGCCGCGATCGTACGCGTCGACCGCCCATCAAGCTCGACGAGCGCCAGGTGGCCACCGCTCTGATAGGCGAGCGCTTCACCGCCCAGTACGAGTACCGGACGCTCCTTCAGACCCGGGCCCGTCGTGATCGCCACCGGTTCCGACCCGCGACGCACTTCATATATGTCGGTTCGCTCGCGCTCGCCGACCTCGTTGCCCATCAGGTAGAGCGATGCGCCGTCGGGGCCGAAAATGACCTCGGACTTCCCCAGTCCCGGCGCCGCCACCTCCTGTTCTACGCCCGTCCCCAGTTCCCTGAGAACGACTCGCGAGTGCTCCGCATCTAGTCGCGCCAGCTCGCTGCGCAGCCGCCGGTAGCTCGCGTACTCGCGGACCTCGAGGCTGCCGCGCAGCTGCGCCCGCGCTGCCTCGAGCTCGGGTGACTCCTCGACCACGAGGTAGGCCACACGATCTCCGCCCGGAGCAAAAGCCAGGCCGCGTCCGCTCACCTCTGCCAGCCGGCGCACGCCCTCCTCGCCCACCGCGAGGATGTGCGTCACGGTCTCCGCTCCTACCCCCGTCTCGTAGACGGCGAACCGCCCATCGGGACTCCAGCGTACCGCTCGGCCGTCCGCGGCGAGCTCCTCAACCCGGTACAGTTCGCCCGTGAGCAGCGCGACCCGTTCAACGAACTCGCCTCCGGCCGGGTCGCTCAGCAAGCGCTCGAGGCGTTCCAGCGCGTCGACGTAGTCGCCGGCGTCCCAGGCGTAGTACGCCGAATCGTACAGCGCCGCGAGATGCTGCTGCGCGTAGCCGCCTGTGGTGAACGCGCCCAGGCACAATCCGACGGAGATCAGGATGCGAGACATTAGAGTCACCCAGTCTGTTGGTTCGTCACGTCACTTCCAGTCGACTACTCCGATCTTCACGAGGTCATCCAGGTATCGCGCAACTACCGCGGTCGATACCGGCCGGAACTCGGCGCTTATAGCATCGCGGATCGCTGTCACCGAGCGCGTACCATCGATGAAGTTGACCAGCTCGAAGCGGGCGCTCCCCGAGAGATTGAATTCGCGCGAGGAATACCAGGCCGCGTCCTCCTCCGAGAGCTCGCTCGCCGGGAGCGCGAAGTCGAGCGGCCCTCGGGTGAGGCGCACCGGGATGCGCTCGTCGGTCTCTTCGCCGCGACTCGGGCTCGCGCCGCCCAGCGATATCGCCTCCCGATCCAGCGCCGCGACCAGAGCCAGTTCCCGCGCATCGATCTGCTCCTGGATCGTTCGCACTACGGCACGCACTGACTCCGCGCTATTGAAGTGCAGGATCGAGCTGACGGCCTCACGCTCCGTCGCCGCAGCATGGGCCACCGTGTTGCGCGCCTCGAACCAGGCCACGTCGGGGCCACCCTCGAAGGCTGCGAGCATCTGGCGCCGGGCCCGCCGCGCCGCCGCACCCTGTCGACCCGCAGCGTTGGCACCCACCAAGTAAGCCAGATCGATCGCCTCGGCCTCCGTTAGATCCGACAGGTAAACCATCGACGCCAGCGCCACGATCTCGCTGCGCTCCAGCTCCACAGGATCGACCTTGTCAGGCGTGTCTTCCGAGGTGTGATGCGTGAAGTCGGAGTGGCCGATCATCATCCCCGGGATGTCCCGATCGATGAACATCATATGATCGCTGCCGCCACCGTACGGCGTCAGCTGGAAGTTCATCATCGAGAGGCTGCCGCGCGGCGACCGCACGTTCAGCCGAGCAGTCATCTGCGCCATATTCTCCACCACGTCGTTCAATGCCGACGGGGCCGACCACGGCGTGCTCGTGATGTTCATGCGCGAGTGGAGCAGCTCCAGATGCTCGCCGACCATATCGAGGTTGATGTGGGCCAGGTAGGACCCGCCCAGCGGCGGCCCGACCATCTCCGGATGCTCGTCGATGTAGGCCATCGTCCCGTGCCACTCGGGCACCCAGAGGAACCGCAGCGAGCGCTTCGGCCGCGGCAGCCGGCCCCCATCGATCAATGCGTTTAGCGCCCGGGCCATGTCCAGCTGGGCGGCGGAGCCACTAGCGTTGTCGTTCGCCGACTCTTTCGGGTGATCGAGGTGCGCGGCGAAGACTAGCTCTTCGTCCGGCAGCGCCGAGCCCGCGATGCGCGCCACGACCACGTCCATGTAGTACGGCTCGAGCCCGATCCCGGACGCGCGGCCGTGCAGAACCACGCGCTGCCCCGACTCGAGCATCCCCTTTAGCCGTTCGCCCTGGCGGTTGGTCAGATTGAACCCGAAGGTGACGTGCTCCAGTTCTTCCGGCAGCGGCCACATGCCGGTATACGCCAACATGTCGGGGTATTCCATCGCCCGGCTGTCGTCCAGGTAGCATACCACGGCAGCCGCGCCGTACTTGATCACCGCCAGCCGGTGTACCGAGCCGCCGTAGCCCGTCGCCAGAACAAACTTCCCACGCACGTCCTTGCCTTCGTAGTCCGAGTCGCGGGTGCCCGAGCCCACCCATACCAGCTCCGCCGTCACGTCGCCGGGGTTTGAGTAGGTGATCAAGCTCATGGCGACCTCGGGATAGCCGACGATGCGCCAGTCGTACGGCTCGACCATCCGAAGTTCCGCGAAGTCGATGTCCCAGCCCGACGGCGCCTGCCAGGTCCCGTAGTGGATCTTCCCGTCCGACGGGTAAGACTCGATCCACGCCTCGTCCTCATCGAACCCGTAGGCGCGTAACTGCTCCAGCACGTACTGGGCGGCGTCTCGGTAGCCGCGGGAGCCCTGGATTCGATGGTGGCGGGTTATCTGGATGACGTGATCCTTAGCGATCTCGCCGCTCAACTCCTCGTGCAGCAGGCTGCGCCGACCCGCGTCGAGTAACGGCGCGTAGTCCTGGGCCAGCGCCGCAGTACTCGCAAGCACCGCGAAGATTAGGGACAACGTCATGTACCGAATCATCTCTCGCGCTCCCTGGTTACGTGGCTCGCATCAATACCTCTGCCGGTAGCCTACTTGAGCACCTCCCGCAGCGTCGCCAGCGACCGCTCCGTCTCCGCCTCGCTGAAGACGAGCGGCGGTCGGAAGCGCAGCGAGCGTGGGCCGCACGGCAACGAAGCGAACCCCCGGTCCCAGCAATCTTGGCGCACCTTGTCGCGCGTCGCGCCGTCGGGCAGATCGAAGGCGAGCATCAGGCCGAGGCCGCGTACGTTGGTGACCGCCGAGAAATCGGCCTGCAGTTTTTCCAAACCTTCCTTGAACATGGCACCGACACGCGCCGCGTTCTCCACCAGGCCATCCTCTTGAATGATCTGCAGGTAGCGGGCGCAGCGAACCATGTCCACCAGGTTGCCGCCCCAGGTCGAGTTGATGCGCGAGGAGACATGAAAGACGTTGTCCTTCACGTCATCGACGCGCCGTGTGCTCATGACGCCGCAAACCTGCGTCTTCTTGCCGAAGGCGATGATATCGGGCGTCATACCGAAATGCTGATACGCCCACATCTTCCCGGTCACGCCCATCCCGGTCTGCACCTCGTCGAAGATCAACAGCGCATCGTTCTCATCCGCGTACGTGCGTAGACGCTGCATGAACTCCGGTCGGAAGTGATTGTCACCACCCTCGCCCTGGATCGGCTCGATCAGGATCGCGGCTATCCCGTGCGGATCCTCAGCAAAGGCCGCTTCGATCTCCGCGTACGCCTTCGCCTCTGCCGCCGCGGCCTCCGCCTCGTTCAGCGGGAACCGGATCGTCGGATTTGAGATACGTGGCCAATCGAATTTGGGGAAATCACGCGTCTTGGTCGGATCGGTGTTCGTCACGGAAAGCGTGTACCCGCTTCGCCCGTGGAACGCGTCCACGAAGTGCATGATCTTATCGCCGCCGCCCTCGACACCCTGCGCGCGATTCTTCTGACGCTTCCAATCGAACGCCACCTTCATCGCGTTCTCGACGGCCAACGCGCCTCCGGCGATGAAGAACAGATAGCGGAACTCATCAGGCACGGCGATCTCGCGGAACGTCTTCACGAACGCCGCGAACTCACGCGAGTAGATATCGCTGTTCGCCGGGTTGGCGAGCGCCGCCGTCATCAGGGAGCGACGGAAACCTTCGTTCTCCAGCTTCGGGTGGTTGTGCCCGATCGGCAGGGTTGCGAAGTATCCGTAGCAATCCAGGTACTCCTTACCCTTCAGCGCATCTACAATGACCGATCCGTGCGACTTCTGCAGATCGATCACGATATGGAAGCCGTCTACCAGGATGTTTTCTTTCAGTATCGGAAAGACGGCGTCGGATGGTACGGTTATCTCAGACATCGTTATCTCCAGTCGTATGTACTATCCCTTTCACGAGCTCACAC
>CP070815.1:1306488-1311856 GCA_020344215.1 Gemmatimonadota bacterium | reverse complement strand
CAACGCGCTGGGCCTGCTGCAGCTGGCCAGCGGTCGCGAGCAGGACGAACTGGCTCGCATGTTCCAGGCCGAGCAGGCTCGCCTGAACCGTGGCTTCCAGGGTCGCTTGGACCCGTACGAGCGCGAGCTTCTGCAGGCGCGGTCGGCCCAGGCCAGGGCTTCAGCCGAGGGCGGCGGCCTGACCGCTGCCGACCGGCGTCGTGCCATGGTCGACAACCGCAACTTCGCCATGCGCGTCCGCGACTACGGCATGATCAAGCACTACATGGATCAGCAGGGCGTGCTGCCTGAGCAGCTGGGGGCCGACGTCTACTCCATGGCCACGCAGCTGGACCCGGAGTGGTACCGCTTCGCGTTCGGCCCAGTCGTCGCCGGTCGCAGCCCGATGCAGTTCGAGGCGCAGATCGTGGAGAACCGCTACGGGGGCAAGGTGCCCGACGCCGACAAGCAGAAGGTCAGGCGCGAAGCTCTCATGGAGTACTACCGCTACGTCGACACCATGCATGAGTCCATGGCGCGCGCCATGTGGGAGAAGAACGGCTACGCTGGCAAGCCGTCCGACTACCTGGACTCTGCTCGCGTGCTGGTCCCTGATCCCTACTCGGAGGACCGCAGCGGAGCGCTCCCGCCTCCCAATGAGGGGGCCAGCACCAGGCCACCCGTGCCCAGCACGCTGACACCAGGAGAGGCTGCCAAGCCCCGGCAACGGGCTCCGTTCAGCGCGGGGTCGCCTCGCGCTGGTCGCCCCTACATCGACCGACCGCCGACCGAAGAAGAAGATCGCGCTCTGCGACCGAACGTGCCGCCGACGACGCGGGCCGAGGGCGGCATGATGCGGAACGCGCCGGACTGGGAGGCGTGGACCAGGGAGACCGACACGGACAAGCTGGAGACCCTGATTCCCAGGACCGGCCCGACCGGCCTGGAGGCTTTCCTTCGCATGTTCGGGATCGGAGCCCCTGAGCCCGCCCCGCCCCCGCCGCCGCCAGCTGGTCAGCCCCAGGGCCTCGCCCCCGTTCCCGTGCCTGGACCCGGAGCGTCGCTTCTCCCGGCACCGGCGCCGACCCCCGGACAGCCGCAGCCGCAGGGTCAGCCCATGCCCATGCCAGCGCCTGCGCCTGCTCCGACCGGACCCCAAGTCAGCCCGCTCCCGGCGATCACGCCTGGCGGCGAGCCCGAGCCCGCCCCGAGCCCGAGGGAGGTCGAGCTACGCCGAAGGGCTCCGCGCGACCCTGAGGCTGTCAAGATCATCGACGCCTACCAGCGGTGGAAGTACGGCGCGCTGCAGCGCGGCATGGATGCCAGGGCTACCACGTTCGATCAGTGGGAAATGATTGGCAGGCCCGGATACTCCGCCCCGCGCCAGACCGGCATGGGCGACAGCCAGCTGGACGCTGCTGCCGAGCGCATGCTGGCGACGCTGCCTGAGGTCACTCGTCGCGCGCTGGCCCAGGGCAGCCCGCGCGACGTGACTGGCCGGGTGATCGCGTCTGGCGGCGGCATGCAGCTGCCACAACCGGGCGTCCTCTCGCGGCTGATCAGCATGGACCAGGACGCGCAGGCCGAGCTTGGCATGGACCTGAACACCATGATCCAGGCCCTGAACGACATCGGCGGTGGCCGTTACGAGCGAGCCAAGCGCAGAATGGCTGATCGGAGGCGCTAGTGGCTAGCTTCGCTCTGGGTGGTGTTCCCGGCATGGGTGGCAGCGCGGGCCGCGAGGCCCTGCGCCAAGCTACGCGCGAAGCGCCGGGGCTGATCCAGGGCGGGCTGACCACCCTGGGCAGGCCAGGGTTCATTCTCCGCAACATTCTGGCTGGCGAGTGGGAGGACGCAGCTGGGCAGGCTGCCGTGCTGGGCAGCCAGCTGCTGTCGGCACCGTTCACTGGCGGCGTGTCGCTGATCTACCCAGACGTCAGCGCTCTGG
This sequence comes from Gemmatimonadota bacterium, assembly GCA_020344215.1. Classification (GTDB taxonomy): domain Bacteria; phylum Gemmatimonadota; class Gemmatimonadetes; order Palauibacterales; family KS3-K002. The sequence goes on along the minus strand of CP070815.1, from coordinate 1,309,929 downwards.
GGCTGTCCGACTACCTGTTCGGGACCGGCAGCGCCGAGGACTACGCACCGTTCGAGAGCCAGCTGGAGTTCTCGGACCTGCTTTCGCCTGAGACGCGAGACCTCCTCGACGCAGAGAACGGCTGGCGGCGCGTCGCGATCGACGTCCTGGGTGGTGTGATCACCGATCCGCTTACCCTGATCACGGGCGGGGCTGGCGGGGTCGGGCGCGCTGGCACCGGGCTGGTCGCTGGGTCTTTGCGCGGGTCTGCCCCGAACGTCATGCGCGCACTCCGCGCCACGCGCCGTGGTCGAGCCATGGCCGACGAGGCTGTCGACGCCGCGCGCAGGGCGCTGGGGTCCAGGGCGACCAACGACGCCGTCGAGCAGGCCGCCGCCCTGAGCGTCATGGAGGAAGCCTTCCGTCGCGGGCCTATGTCCGGCGCAGCCGGTCCTGTCCCTGCCATGTTCCAGGCAGAGGTTGCCCAGGTCGACAGGCTGACCGCAGCCACTAGGCAACTCATGTCCGAGGGGGCCATGGCCCCGTTCACGGTGCGGCTGGCTGGGCGAGAGTTCGGCATTCCGAACGTGGCGAGCGGCGGGCTGACCGGGAAGCTGGCTGGCGAGTTCGTTCACGACCTGGTCAACCCGTTCAACAGGAACTTCCTGGCCAGCATGCTTGGCGGCGCTGCGCTTGGTCCGGCTGGCGCGCTGATTGGCAGGGCCGCCATGAAGTTCAGCCCTGTCGACGACATGGTCACCAAGGCTGTCTCGTCCGTCAGCCGCAAGCTGGTCGACAGGTTCGCCGACCCCAGACTACCTGCTCCGCTGCGTCAGGAACTGCGCGCTCTGTTCGGAGGGGCCAAGTCCGAGGGCGCTGAGTTAGCGCGGCGGGTCAAGACGATCTACGGGGGGCCGGAGGCTGGCAACGACGTCCCGTGGACGCCGGAGCAAATGGAGGCGCTGACCGAGCACTTCGAGTGGATCAACCAGCGGATCGCGTTCGACCGTGCGCGGGCTACCGCAGCTAGCAACTTCATGAACCGAAGGGCTGCTATGTCCACGGGCGGAACACTGGACCTGGACGCCGAAGTGTCCGCTGCGCTCAACCAGCTTCAGCTGGCCTCGATGCCTGGCGCTACGCAAGTCAACGTCCCGCTGGCAAGGAAGATCCTCCGCGCTATCGACGCCATGGCTATGCCGTCTGAGTCCGAGTACCGGGCGCTGCTCAAGGCTCATGCGTTCGGCGACGACGTGTTCGACAACCTAATCGTGCAGGGCGGGCGCAACCGTGTGGACGAGGCGATCGAGCTTCACCTGAACGCCATGCAGCAGATCCAGAAGGAGCGCGTGGGGCTTCGCATGAACAGCCAACTGCCTCGGCAGCTGGCTGTTGGCGACACGGTGCAGCTAACTGACGAGATCAAGGCGAGCGGCAAGTCCAACGCACCGTTCTACGAGGTCGTCGAGCGCTACACCGACAACGGGTTCCTGCTGCGGAACACGCGCAGCGGGAAGATCCTCCGGCGCAAGCTGGATCCAGTCAAGAAGTCGGCGCCCGACGCCGTCACCAGGCCAGGCGACTACCAGATCGTGGGCACTCTGGCGAGGCCGCTCCCGCAGGCTGGCATGCGCGTGGACGAACTGTTCTATACGTCCAGGCAGTACCAGCCGTGGGTCGAGCGCCTGCTGGGCGAGGACGCCAACGTCAAGTCAAACCCGTTCCGATTCAGGCGGCGGACGGGGACGCGCACGGACTTCGAGGCCACCGGCAAGGCCAAGCTGCTGGCCAAGTACCCGGCTGGAACGCCAGAGCACCAGCAGGTCAAGGATCTGGTCGACACCCTGGGGGCCGAGCACGGGCTGAGCGTGCGCGCGCTCCCGGTGCTCACACTCAACCGCGCCACCAGGCACTACGTGGACAAGGCCGCACACAAGGCCAACATGCTGGCCGAGGCTATGCCTCAGTTCAAGGACGTGATCGAGGAAGCGTCGAAGGACGTGCGGCGCGAGATCGTCAACAAGCTGGGCAAGGTTCCGACTGTGTTGAAGGCGCTGAGCCAGGTCAACCGCAGGTGGAAGGGACTGCTCACGTCCGTCAACCCTTCGTTCCACTTCAGGAACTGGCTGGGCACCCTGTTCCAGACGCTGCAGACGGAGAACGTGACTGCCGCGCAGGGGCTGGGGCTGTGGCTGGCCACCGGCGCTGCGCTCCCGAACGCTGTTGCCAGGTGGGTCACTCGCTGGCGTGGTGGCATGCCCGGTATCGCCAGCAACCGCATGCAGCAGTACATCGACGCTGTCTATGGCGACCGGAATGCATGGGACGCGCTGGCTGGTGCGACGATCCCCGGCACCCAGATCGGAGTCCAGGCTGCCCTGCGCGCAGCGTCGGGCAGGCTGCTGAAGCAGAACCAGGTCCAGCGCGAGATCCTCGACGACCTTCTTGGCGACCACATGACCGTGCTGCTCAAGCGGGGAAGTCTCGACGTCGCCGAGCAGGACCGTGGAAGGATCGTCGGCACGATCGACGCGCTGACCAAGGCTGGCGGAGAGGTCGCGAACTTCGTCGAGGACCGCATGCGCCTGGGGACGTTCATGCAGATCCTGAAGAACGTCGGCGCTGGCAAGAACGTCAACGGTCGCGACGCGATCGAGCGCGCGATCCAAGAGACGAACCGTGCGTTCGTGGACTACGACATTCAGAGCGTGGCCGACTACTGGCTGCGCCAGCTGGTGCCGTTCGCCAGGTTCCCGATCGCCACGCTTGGGCCAGCCATGCGCGCGATGCGTGACCGCCCGATCTACCGTGGCATCCCCCGAGCGATCATGGCGGAGGGCGAGCGAGAGGGCGTCGCGCAGCCGGAGCAGGTCCGGCGCGGGTTCGACGTCCCGCTGGGCGGAGGGGCCAGGCTGTCTGGCCTCGGCTCTCCGCTGCAGGCTGTCGACGAACTGACGCGCGCGCTGCCTGGCCCGGTCGGTGACGCAGTCGAGGGCGCTCGTCGTGGCGCGCTCGCCCAGGTCCAGCCTGGCGTCGGCGCCGCGATCGGCGCGCTGACCGACACCAATCTCTACTGGGGTGGTCCGTTCTGGAAGTCCCGCATCGTCGACGGACCAGTCGGAGACGCGCTGGAAAGGCTGGGAGCAGGCAGGCGCGGCGAGGACGGTGCCGTCAGGGTCGACCCCCAGGTGCAAGCTGCGCTTGAGTCGCTGCCGTTCAGTCGGCAGTTCCGAAGCGCACTTGATCTGGCTGGTAGCTTCGACAAGGGAGAGGTCGGGAAGGGCATGCTGAACTTCATGACCGGGCTGCAGTCCAAGCAGACGCTCTCCGACCGGGAGCTTGAGGCCCTGGCTGAGACCTACTTCCAGCGGCGCGTCCGGCAGGGAGACCTGAACGTCTACCGTCGCTTCTACCAGCAGGGGCAAGTCGACCCCGAGCTTCAGGCTCTGATCAAGGCTGCCG
>CP070815.1:1300642-1306388 GCA_020344215.1 Gemmatimonadota bacterium | reverse complement strand
CGAGGCCGCCCTGCGCGGCAAGGACGGTGAGTGACATGCCTGTCTATTTGGATTGCCCTTGCTGCGGCGACGAAGGCGCGGAGTCGGACGATCAAGACATGTTCGCCGACGCTCAGCCGCTGATTTGCGGCTGCCCGGGTCAGGTGTCGTGTGATGCCGAATCGGACCCGTACATAAACATTGACGACATGATGCCGTGCGTGGCCTGTGACCTCCGCGCCCGCGTGGCCGAGCTGGAGGCCGAGGTTGCGCGACTGGGACGTAGGAACGATGGCACGACAGATGCCGACAGGAATGTGAGGCGCGGAGATGAGTAAGCTGCTCAAGGAACTCGCCGGGCGGTTGATAAATGCCATGGAGCGCTATCAGAAAGAGTCCGATATGCGCTACGGGGACAATCCCTACCACCGCTCTATCGACGATCGGCGCGGCCGTTACTGGGGCCGGGTCGAGGGACTGAAAGAGGCGATCGACGTCGTCATGCAGCACGAGAGGCCGGAGCTGACGGCCATCGAACGCAAGACGCTCATCGACGGCGGCATCGTGATCGGAGAAGACGAGTGACGACAAGGACGGTGAGTGATGAGTGAATGTGGTTTCTGTGATTCAGCCTGTCCAGGCTGCCAGTCTGACATAGCAGCGCTAGAAGCCCGCGTGGCCGAGCTGGAGCGCGATAGAACCACTGCGCTCAAGCTGATCGACTTCAGCCGCGACGCGATAGCGCTCGGTGGCGCGATGGCACTGGATGCGCTGCTCACGATCGAGGCCGCCCTGCGCGGCGAGTCATCACTCACCGTCCTGGCCGAGCTGCGCGGCCGTAGAGAGGAAACCCCGGAGTAGACCCCTGTCGTAGCAATGGGGTACACTCCCTTGTCAAGACCAATGACCGAGTTGGAATACGTCATCGCCCACAGTCCGAAGCTGCGTCCGCGCACGAAGGCCATCTACACCCGCGCGGTGCAATCCTTCCTCGCGTATGCGGGGACGCATCCGTCGGCGTGGACGGGAGTGGCTGTTGAGTCCTGGCGCGACGCCCTGGCAGCGGATCTCAAGCCCCAGACCGTCAATCTGTACCTGACGGGCCTCAAGTACGCGTCTCGCCGCATCGCGGCGCGCCACCACGATCCCCGGCTCGACTTCGCTGGCTACTCCGAGCAACTGAAAGCCGATCCGCCGGCGAGCCGCAAGGCGCTGTCGTTCGAGGAGGGACACGCCCTGGTCGATGCTTGCCGGGGCCTGCGGCCCATCGACCTGCGCGACACGGCGATCGTCGTGCTCGGGCTGCGGACGGGAATGCGGCGCGCCGGCATGTGTGGAATCAGGTTCGACGACCTGGGCGATGATCACCACGTCACGATCACCCTCAAGGGCGGGAAACGGCACACGATCCAACTCGACACCGAGTCGATCGAGGCACTGGAGCCCTGGTTGACGTGGCTGGAGCGCGAAGGCGTCGCTTCCGGTCACGTCTTCCGGTCGCTGTCGCGTCCGCGACTGGACGGCACGGTTCAGATCGGAAGCCAGCTTCGCCCGGACGGGCTCTACAAGGCGCTCAAGCGACGCGCGGAGGCGGCGAACATTCCCCGCTTCCACCCGCACATTTTTCGCCACACCTACGTGACGTGGATGCGCGAGCGCGGTGTACCTGACTGGAAGATCGCTTCGATCACCGGCCACAAGCTCCCCGGCCAGATGTCGTCGTCGATGATCGACCGCTACACGTCGGGGCCGCCCCGTGCCATCTCCGAAGCGCTGCCTCCCTTGCTGATGTCGTGACGACGTTCGTTGACCTCGGGGCCTACACCGGGGACAGTTGTCGGCGGTATCTGGCCGCGTACGCGGTTGAGCACGCCTACCTGTTCGAGCCGAATCTGGTCCCCCTCACCCCCCCAGCGTGTCCTCACACGCTTCTACGCGCCGCTGCGTGGACCTGTGACGGCGTGGCGCCGCTGTACGTGAGCCGCCTGTACGCGGGAGAGGGCTCGACGCTGCTGGCTGAGAAGACAACCGGGGCGATCGACCGCGCGGCACCTGTCGAGGTCCCCACAGTCGATTTTGCGGCGTGGCTCCGACCTTTCGCGAGGCAAGACGTCGTGCTCAAGATGAACGTCGAAGGCGCCGAGTACGCACTGATCGATCACCTCGCCGCGCGCCGCGCGCTCGGAATTCCTCGCGTCATCTACCTGTCGCTCCACACAGCCAAGGTCGGAAAGACTGCCGAGGATGACGAGCGCGTACGCGATCACCTCCGGGCCGCGGGGTTCGCGTCTACGACGTGCGACGTCTACGACGCCGCGTTCTTCGAGAAGTGGGTTAGAACGATTCGCGACGACAACGCCGTACCGCCTCGGCCTTGAAGCCCTGCGTAACGGCGTCGCGGAGTCCCTTACTAAGCCTGCCGTGCTTGCGCTCGTGTGCCCGTAGCATCGAGTTCCACCTGTCGATCCACGTGCGCTTGCACCAGTCCGTCCTACGGTCGCTTCCGCGCGCAGCCATCGTGTTCCAGAGCATACTATAAAACCAGTCGCTTACGCGACGGGGTAGCGCTTTCCTATCTGACCGAAATCGCTTAGACTGAGGCCATGCTGATCGGCCATGTAACCGGGTTCGGTCAGGGCTCGGCGCCGCCGCCGCTTCCCCTGACCATGCTGCCGCCGGAACTCACCAAGCAGCTCAAGACGATCGACCTGACCAGGACCGCAGGCACGTTCATCGCGGCCGACCCGCCGACGAAGACGGAGACGTTCTGGCTGCGGCACAAGTCGAAGGTCTACATCGGCGGCGGGATCGCGGCCGGGGCGCTGTTGCTCTGGCTGCTCGTCAAGTAGGTAGGTTTCGAGGAGATGCCTAGCATCTTCACCTTGAGCGGCCCCCTCGGCTACGCGACGGACTACCGGGGCGAGGTCCGCTGGTATCTGATCCACGCCCACAGCATGACGCCCGCGAAGGCGTCGAAGGTCATGGCCGACTACCGATCGGCCATCGCGTCGGGGAAGCGAGAGAAGATGCACCCCGGCGCCGCCGCGTCGCACATCGCGAATCTCGTGCGCGAGATCCCGTCGCAAGTCCCCTCCAAGACGCCGTCGCAACGCGCGGCGATCAAGAAGGCAGGCAGCATCAAGCGGTTCATGGACGACGTCGCCGGGCACCTGTGGGCGCAGCTTGACGTGACGGCCGACGAAGCCCGCCGGTGGGTTGCCGACATGGATCCGCAACTGCTGCGGGACGACTACTGGCCGAAGTCGATGCCGCGCAAGCAGCGCGTGATCGAAGCTGCGAGACGCGTCGCAGGGCAACGCGGGCGGATCATCCCGACGGGGACCGGCTTGCGCATGGGGCAGCGGCGCGAAGCGTTCGAGGACAAAGTCAAAGACCACCTGTACCAAGACGGCTTCACGCACGGCGAGGCGCGGGCGATGATCTCGGCGAGCCCCGACGTCATCGACATGTACTACGCGGGCAACATCGCGCTCAAGCAACGCATCGCGGCGGCAGCCAAGGCGATCCGTAAGCGCGGCCGGCGAGCGAGCGTGAAGCCGGCGAGCGTGAAGCGACTGCCATCGAAGAAAGGTGGCGTGTCGGCCAAGTGGGCCGAGAAGCACCTGCCGGAAGGCTGGCAGGCCAACGTCCCCAGTCAGGTGAATCCTGATCGGTTCTGCGCCGCACGGACATGGCTGGGCCTGGACAAGCCAAGGCTCAAGACGATCCGCTACCGCGCGGAGTCCGACGATCCGAAGCTGATCCAGGCGCGCCACTACGAAGTGTGCCTGTCGCGCAACCAGGCTCAGCGACTGTTCTCGACAGGCGCACCCGTCACCAAGAAGTACGGAGGTGCCGGACCGCCCGCGTACAAAGACAACGCGGGCACCTACGCCGGCGTGTGGAAAAAGGGCGACAAGGACATCCTCAAGATCACCAAGGACGCCGAGGACGTCGGAGCGCTGTTGCGCACCGGCAACCTGCGCCACGTGCGCCGGATCTCGAAGGCGTATCTGCTGGTCGATGCCGGCTACGACTGCGAGAAAACGGCGCGCGAGTCGTGCTGCCCTGAAGGCCGCAGCTTTGCGTGCAGCAACCGGAACGTCGAGCCCACGCCGCTGTTCGCCATCGTGTCCGAAGACGTGGATCCGGTCGAAGGTCACAGCGATCCGAAGATCGAACGCTACGGGCAATGGATCGATTCGTACTGGCGCGGCGACATATTCGGATTCGCGCCGGGGCCGATGGCGGAACTCCACGACTACGCGGTGGAGGCGTTAGGCGTCTACGAAGGGCGTCCGCAAGCACCGGCCAACGTCGTTCGGTCGTTCTCGATTCCGCGCAGCCTGCGCAACGACTTCTACGCGAAGTGTCGCGGACGCGCCGATCAGGCCGACTGCCGTACGTTCACGCGCGAGTTCCTCGACACGTGGACGAAGATGGCGCGCAAGGGCGTCATCGCCTACGACATGCACCACGGCAACATCGGCGTGTCGGCCGGTAGACGGACCAAGGCGGGCACGTGGATGATCATCGACGCCGGGCTGTCGAGCCAGGAGCCGCCACCCGAGAAGATCACCGAGCTACGCGCCGCATGGCGGCGCCGTGCCGATCGAGAAGACAGGCACCGGTCGGCGCTACGGAACCTTGTCCTCCTCGGTGCTGCGACGATCGCTGTCGTCAGCGTACCGTTGCTCGTGCGGTAGCTTGCTCGCGGGCCGTGGTGCGGTATGCGTGGGGGCGGGTCACAAAAACAGCGTTTCGGCGACGGCTACCTGCTCGTCGGTCATGAGTACGTAATATTCGGATAGCGCGTTTCTGAGCACCTCACGCGGCAGATCGGCGGGCGTGTCACCCTCATCGGTCCTGAGCTGGGCGCGTATCGCATTCTCTTTGGCGATCACTGGCGCGGGCGTAACCATCATTTTGTCGATCAGCGCCCAGAATGACGTTTGCCTGATGTAGACCGTCGTTTGTTCATCAGCGCTGCGCAGGGTCATCCATGGTGGATTGTCTGGGGGAAGGGGCATAGGTAACCTCTACGCGAATGGCGTGTCACCGGAAAAGGACGGGCTACCAGAGCCAACGCCGAGATCGTTGTTACTGGATGTCTGGTCAGCGACGCTCGTGCCGCTCCCCTCCTCGAATCGGTAGTAAGCGACGAGCCCCGCAGTGGTCGCATCGATGTGTGTGTTGTAGTTGGTCGAGATTTCGCCGTCGCTGCGCACGTCCGACCACAGGCGAAACTCGTCGATGCGGCCGTCGAACTCGTTGCCGGAGGTAATCGAGCCTCCAACCCGCAGCGGGATCGACGAAGCATCCACCAAATCTAGCTGCGACCCGCCAGCCGTGACCGTATTCGCTCCGAGGTAAGAGCCATTCTTGTAGAAGCGGCAACGATCCGTCAGTGCCGCTTGGCCGAGATCGAGCGTAAACCCGTAGTGAGCCCACGTCCCCGTAGGCTCGTTTGATCCGCCGTTGGTAAATCGCTCCCAGATCGAAACTGCCGGCGCTGCGTCGTTGTGGTAGCAGATCAGGCGCAGTTTTTTGTTTTGGAAAAACTGAAACAACCACTTGTAGTCAGCGATTTGTCCCGGGTAAAGGGCTGCGTGCGACGCAAGCGCCTGGTCTGTCGTCAGCGTCGTAAACTTCACCCACATCTCGCACGACATCGTTTGCGTGAACTCGATGTTTGAATTTGGCGTGGACGTTGCCCAGTAATCCGTTGTTGCCTTTGCCAGCAGCGTGGACCAATTGTTAGCCGGTA
>CP070815.1:1294477-1300542 GCA_020344215.1 Gemmatimonadota bacterium | reverse complement strand
TCGAGTCGTTCGAGCGGGTGGTGGACGGTGAGTTCGACGATCTCCCCGAGCAGGCGTTCTACATGGTCGGCGACATCAACGAGGTTGTCGACAAAGCGAAGAAGATGCAGGGCTGAGGATGGCCATTCCCGGGAGCGGCCGGCCGTTCAACCTCTCGGTGATCTCACCGGAGCGGAAGGTCTTCGAGGGCCCGGCGAAGTTCCTCGTGGTCCCCGGCTTCGATGGGGAGATCGGTATCCTTCACGACCACGCACCACTCATGGCCCTACTCGGCGAGGGCATGCTGCGGATCGTGACCGAGGAGGGGACACGGCGCTTTCGCGTATCGGGCGGCTTCGTCCAGGTAGTTGACAACGAGGTGTCGGTGCTCAGCGAGGAAGCGGCGGAAGTGTAGCCGTCAGTGATCAGCAGCCCGCTGGCCACCGCTACCGATCACCGATCACTGGCCGTGATCAGGCCTCTCCAGTCCGTACGTCCTGATCTTGCGGTAAAGCGTCTTGGCCGAGATCCCAAGCGTGTCCGCCGTACGCCCCTGATGCCAGTTCTCCCGCTTGAGGACGGCCTCGATGTGCGCTCGTTCCAGATCCTCCAGCGAGATGTCCTGGCCGACGGTCGAGGTGCCGCCACCGTCGGTCCGGCGGCCTTGAACCAGGTCGCGGGGGAGGTCCTGGGGGCGGATCTCTTGGCCGGCGCAGAGAATCGCCAGGCGCTCCATAATGTTCCTCAACTCGCGCACGTTGCCCGGCCAGTGGTAGGCCACGAGCACGTCGAGGGCGTCGTCGGAGAGGTGGGGTGGGTTGGGGCTGAGCTGCTCCTTCAGGAAGTGCCGTGCGAGGACCGGTATGTCGTCCGGCCGGTCGCGTAGCGGCGGGATAAACACGGTCAGCGTGTTGATCCTGTAGTATAGGTCTTCCCGGAAATTCCCGTCCGCCACCTCGGAATCGATGTCCCGGTTGGTCGCCGCTACGAGTCGGATGTCGGTGCTCACCTTCTGAGTTCCGCCGACGCGGAAGAACTCGCCCATCTCGAGTGCCCGTAAGAGCTTCGACTGAAGGCGAGGCGCGAGCTCGGCGATCTCGTCCATAAAGAGCGTCCCGCCGTCGGCGAGCTCGAACAGACCCAGCTTCCGCGTCATGGCGCCGGTGAATGCGCCCCGCTCGTGCCCGAACAGCTCCGACTCGAGCAGGTTCTCCTGGATGGCGGCGCAGTTGATGTCGGTGAGCGGCCCGTCGGCTCTGGGAGAGAGCCGGTGTATCGCCCGCGCCACCAGCTCCTTGCCGGTGCCGCTCTCGCCGCAGATCAGCACCGCGCTGTCCGAGCCCGCGATCTTGCGGGCGAGTTCGAGGACGTCTTCCATGATGGTGCTGGCCGTGACGATTTCCGGGAACTCCTCGTGCCTTGAGAGCCGCGTCTGCAGCCGCACGTTCTCGACGGCGAGCTGTCGCTTCTCGTGTGCCCGACGGACCAGCATCTCGAGCTCCGCGACGCGGCAGGGCTTCGTTACGTAGTCGTAAGCGCCCAACTTCATCGCCGCGATCGCGGTCTCTACCGTACCGTTGCCGGTGACGATCACCACTTCGGGTGGTGCATCGAGATCGACCGCCTCGCGCAGGACTCCGATCCCATCCAGCTCAGGCATCACCAGGTCCACGAGCGCCACGTCGAACTCACTGTCCCTGAGCAGCTCTACGGCCTGGCGGCCGTCGTATGCGACCTCGACCTCGAAACCCTTCTTGCGGAGCTGGGTCTCCAGTATCCGCGAGAGGTTTCGCTCGTCCTCCGCCAGGAGTATCTTGATCGCTGTTTCAGTCACGACGCATCTCCCCGATTACGATTCTTCCGCCTCCGCGATCGTTCCCCGGTAGGCCGGCAAAACGACGCGAAAATTGCTGCCAGCACCGATGGTCGAATCGACTTCGATCCGACCGCCGTGCTCCTGAATGATTCCGTAGCAGATCGAGAGCCCCAACCCCGTTCCCTTACCGGGCATCTTCGAGGTGTAGAACGGCTCGAAGATCTTCGGGAGGTCGGTCTCCGGAATGCCGCACCCCGTATCGATAAAGGAGATCCCGATCTCTCTCCCCACCTCGTCGAGGACTTCGGTCCGCACCCTCAACTCGCCGTCGTCCTCCATCGCATCGAGCGAATTGAGCGCCAAGGCGACGAACACCTGGACCAGCCGCTCCGAGTTCGCCCAAACCAGCGGTAAATCGTAGACGTATTCCCGCTGTACCCGGATCTTCTTGAAGCGGTCGTGGTGCTGAAGGAGCTTGAGGGTCTCCTCCACCGTCTCCTGCACGTCGACGGGGCCCTTCTCGCTCGGAGGTGGGCGGCTGAAGGCCAGCAAGTCGCGGGCGATCCGCTTGCAGCGATCGACCTCGGTCTCGATCATCGAGAGGAACTCGGCATGCTCCGAGTGCTCCTCGGCGTACTCACGGACCGCCTCGACACACGCCGTGATCGTAGCCAGCGGGTTGTTGATCTCGTGCATGACGCCCGCCGCCAACTGGCCCAGCGCGGCGAGCTTCTCGGCGTGCGAGATCCGTTCACTTATCCGCTTCTGCTCCGTCACGTCCTCGCCCACCGTAATCACGTGTGTCACCTCATCGGTGCCCGAGACGTGCATCGGGACCTTCGTCAGCCGGTAGAAGCGACGTTCTCCGGACGCGCTCGACTCCACCTCGTAACGCCGGATCTCGTCCGTTGCGAAGACCTCCTGCAACTCCTCGCTCAGCCGCTCCTTCGGCTGCCGGTACAACACCTCGAACACCGACTTGCCGATGGCGTCCTCGCGCGCCACACCCTGCGTGCCCGTCTCCCGCTTCCGGTTCCACGCCACGATCCGGTAGTCATTGTCCACCACATAAAGACCCACGGGAAGCGCGTCGACGATGTGGCCCATAAGCTCCTGGGCCGACCGCAGAACGCGAAGCTGGATCTCATGGTCGCTGTGCCGCTGCCTGGCTCGCACCAGCGTCAGCGCCAACCGCAGCAGCTGCGACAGCGCCGCCACATCGGGCATTGCCTCCGCATCCGACTCGATCACCCAGATCGCCCGGTCCGCCCCCTCCAGCTCCAGCGGCAAGACCAGCTGGGACCGGCTGCTCGGCGACAGAGCCTCCCCCGGATTCAGTGCTCCCCGCCGGACTTGTGGCTCGGTCAAAGACTCGGCCCACAGCTCTGCCTGCGCCGCCAGCCCCTCGGTGTCCAAACCCTCCGCAGGGTGGGCGTACCGCAGCTCGGTGACCCCGTTCGTCTTGAGCCAGAGTGCGGTGCGAACGCGCAAAGCTTCGCCACAGGCGGACAGAGTGTCAGCTAAGTCACAGTCAACCGCCCCGATCACTAGGTCGCCCAGGCGGCGCAGCAGCTCTGAGGTGTTCGAGTCTGTACCTATGACGGACCGGCGCTCCATCTGAGAGTTGGAAGGGAGGGAACGAGGGGGGTGCCTGTAAGTTAGGGTCCCGGAGGAGCCCTGACAAGGGGTTTCGGTCAAAATGTCCTTCGATTTGAGGTCAAGCTGACCGAATCGGTCGGTCTGTTCCGGTCGAGGCGGGTGTGGTTCGTGCACGGTAAGTAATTATACGGCAGAGCATTACATCGATCGCCGGCGTTCGGCACACAGCTTGCCCCTAGGAGTGCCGGTCGGGCCGGAAGGGTCGTGAAGGGAAGGGTGCCCGGCTTTGAAAACCGAGACGCCGTGTGTGAGCAGTAACTGGTGTGCGAAAGATAGATGCCGGTGGTCGTTCGATCGCAGGTCAGTCCGCTTTACTGACAAATAGGCAAGGACATAGGGGGGAGGTCAGCGGGCGCTGTGATCGAATGACCCCGGCTCGAAATAGAGGCCCCGGGGAAGGCTTGTGTGCCTGAGCTTATTTGAAGCGTCTGACTTGGCGGGAGTCGGCGCCAGCCTGGCACACAGCCTCCCGGGGTTTTTTGTTGGGAATTCTCGAGTGGCGATTAGGGGATTCGGGGAGCTAGGGAGGTATAGAAGTGATCCCGAGTTCTGGGGATCCCCGAATCGACATTGCCCCGACTGCTTTGCCGACGGTAGGTGACAGATCCGTCGATTGCACTATAAGATAGTGCGTCGGAGGATCGGGTCTGAGACTTGCGGCCCGCGTAGATTTCCAGTGTGTCTGGATCACAGCTCAACACCCTATTGATATGACGGAGGAAGAGAAGCAGCCTCGCACCGGGCGAGCGCTGACGCGGCTCCGTGAGGGCGACGTGTGGCGGAACGTTGCCGCCGCCACGGGTCTGCTGATTCTCAGCCTGGTCGTGGCGGCTGCGTATGTGACGGAGCCTCAGAGTCCCAGCGACTTCGCCGACCGCCTGGTGGTGGCGGTGGACGGGGAGGCGTTCTGGCCGAACCTTCGGAGCGGTGATCGACTGCATCGGCGGGCGGCCCGGGCGCGGGAGATCGGGGCCGACAGCCTTGCCGGTTACTACCAGTGGCGGAGCGTTGGCGCCTACGGTCGGGCGAGCGCGGGGGCGCCGGGCCCTAGGGAGACGATGGCGGCCAACGACGGCCTCGCGGATGCCTACCTGGATCTGGGCTGGGAGCACCTGGCGCGGGGCCGGGGCGGTCGCTTCGGGCTGGGCCGACGCTCGGAGGAGCTGGAGGCCGCCGAACGGGTTGCATTGTGCGTCGTAGGGGTTGCACCGACCCGCCGCCGGGCCGAGATCGATGCCTTCGTCGAGGAACTGGAGGGCGTCCTCGACCGTCCGATCGCCGGGAGGTGTCCGCAGTGAGCGCTCGCAGCTCCCGCGACTGGAGACCCGGCGCGGCGTTCGCCGTCTCCGCTCTGTTCGCTCTGTCCTTCTTCTTCGCCGGCCTGAGGGTCACCGCGACCGGGGTGGAGTACCAGCTCTTTGGGGTCGTCGACGGTCTGTCGGCGCTGCTCATCTTATATGTGCTGCTGGGCAGTGGGGCGCTCTCCTGGCCCCGTGACGCGTGGGGTGCCGTGGTGGTCGTCTACGCCGCTGCGGCCACGGCGCAGCTCGTCTCGCTACTGCTGCCGCCGCCGGGTGTGCTCGAGTGGGTGGTGGTGGGCGGCCTCCTCTATGCGGCCTGGAACGCCAGCTATGCGGTCCACCGGACCCGCGTGATGTTGACGCTCGGCCTCGTGGCCCTCGCCCTGGCGGCCCTGAAGTACTCCGTTCTCCCGTTCGTCTGGGTGCGCACCGAGCTGCCTCATACGCCTATCCTGGATCTCCGTGCCCTGGGCGAGGGGCTCAAGGGGCTCGTGGCGGCTTACGTGCCCAGCCGGCCCGTCACCCAGGCCCTCGCCTTCGTGGCGATCCTTGCCTGGGTCCTCGCCGTGTGGCGGCAGTGGCCACCCGCCGCCGAGGACGACTGGCTGCGGCGCCTGCCGCGGCATGAGCGGGACCGGCTGCTCTTCTGGCTGGTGAAGGAAGGTGGCCCGGCGGGGCGGCCGATCAGCGGGGAAGACGTGCGGGGTTACCTTGACCGGCCCGAGAGTGAATAATAGTTTAGAAAGCTCCTAATAAGTTGGGGGAATGCGGCTTGTCGCGAGCCGCATCTGCTGTTTGACAATAGAGGGAGATGAGTTGGGAGAGTGTGCCGGGTGTAGTTGAGCGTGGAGAGGCGAAGGGGGGCCCGGGTGACGGGTCTCACGTTCGAGAGGGTTTCGAGCGGAAAGGGCGCGTAGTGGATGCCTTGGCACAGGTGGGCGAGGAAGGGCGTGGCCAGCTGCGAAAAGCCTCGGGGAGCTGCAAGCAGGCGTTGATCCGGGGGTGCCCGAATGGGGGAACCTGGCGGGGGTGAACCCCGTCATCCCGCTAGTGCGGGGGGCGAACCTGGGGAACTGAAACATCTCAGTACCCGGAGGAAGAGAAAGCAAGAGCGATTTCCCGAGTAGCGGCGAGCGAAAGGGGAGGAGCCCAAACCGTGGGGGTGTGAAAGGCCGGAGCCGTTGCCTTTGCGGGGTAGTAGGGCGGTGTCGTCGGGGTCTCCGGGCCCTGGCGCTCTGGTGTCTGATCTAGCCGAATCGAGTTGGGAAACTCAGCCGTAGGAGGTGAGAGCCCTGTAGGCGAAAGGTCGG
>CP070815.1:1288254-1294377 GCA_020344215.1 Gemmatimonadota bacterium | reverse complement strand
CGTGTCAGGCCCACGTCGAGTCACGATCCCGTGACGCTCGTTGTGAAGCCGCGCCATCTCGGTGTTCTGCTCGGCATAGGTCGCCATGCTGTAGCCCTTTCCTATCTCTCAACCAGAATGTCGAAAGCTCCAGATTACGGTGTCTCCGGCGGCGGCGGCGTTGCACTCGAGATCAGGTCGTACATGCGCTGTACCGCCATTTCATGTTCCGGATGCTGCTTGTTGAAGTACGCCTTCTCAAAGCCT
The DNA here is from genome assembly GCA_020344215.1 of Gemmatimonadota bacterium. Taxonomy (GTDB): domain Bacteria; phylum Gemmatimonadota; class Gemmatimonadetes; order Palauibacterales; family KS3-K002. The sequence goes on along the minus strand of CP070815.1, from coordinate 1,294,131 downwards.
TCATCGGCCAGAAGGCGTTTCTGCTCGGCACGGGCTTCCTCGGGTGTCATGGTGAATCGGGTCTCCTTCGGCCCTACGAGCTGGTGCTCGCCGAGGCTCTCGCCGAGCTTGGCGAACATGGAGATGATGCGCGGGTCGTCGCCGAGCTGGCCACCCGTATCGAGCCGCATGGCGGCGATCTGCTGATAGTCGTCCCCAGCCGCTACGCGGAAGGCCCGCTTGGCAAGATCCACCTTGGGCTCGAACGCCTGGCCCCAGCGGTGTCGAAGCTGGTTCAGGGCCTCCGAGCGCTGCCGCTCCTGGACAGCCACCATCTCCCGAAACTGCTCCGCCGTTCCCTCCATGTAGGAGCGCAGTAGGTCGTTGGCCTGGTGATTGGTGAGTCCGGTCTCGTGCATCTTGCGGATCATGCGGCCCTGGAACTCCTCGTCCCACGGCATATCCTCGGGCGGCGCAAAGTCGCCGAAGTCGTAGCCCTCGGCGGTCTCGGGCCGACCGATGGCGTTGTAGAACTGATCCCAGTCGGACCTCTCCCACGTCGGCTGCGGCGAGGCGATCTTCTCGCCGCCGATGAACTTCTGCGCATTGAGCCACGCCCGAGCCAGGGACTCCGGGTTCTCGAACCGCTGAATGGACGGGTTCTCTCTCAGATCCGAGGCGAGATCCTCCCGCCAGCTTCGCGGAGCCACGGGCGGCGTGGGCGGAGCCGGTGCAGGTGTCGTCGGCTCCGGGGCCACCTGGGTCGTCGGCGGGGAGTCGGAAATCGGAAGCTGCGGCTGTCCTTCGCTCATTCACTCTCCTCTTGCTGGCGCACTCGTTGGTACTCCTTCATCAACGCCTCGAGCTCCGCCGGCTCCATGCGAAGCACCGTCTCGACGTGGAGCCACACCTCACGCCGCCCTTCGTTGCGCGCCATCGTGAAGGGGTTTCCGTCAAACGAGGTGCTCGAAGCGGCACAGAAGCGTTGAAGATCACCGAGCACGCGCTTGCCTTGCGGGCTCGAGAAGGTAATTTCAAAGTCCTTCTTGCGGCGTTTGAGGAACCTCATGACGCCGCCCCCGGCGCGCCGCTCTGAACCAGCGGCACGACCTTCTGAGCCACATCCGCCGCGATCTGGGTCTGCCGCTCGGCATCACGCTCCTCGGCCAACTGGGCCATCGCCTGCCGGCGCGCCTCCACCTGCTCGACGCTCCGGATCACGGTGGGCGGCACGCCCAGCGCGTCGGCCAGCTCTCGGATGCCGGCATCCATGTTCAAGACATCGAGCACGCCCGGCTCGATCTGGACGAGGCCGCTTCCGATGTTGAAGAGGTCAATGATGGCCCGCGCATCCGATGCCTTCTGCGCGCGAGCCACGGGCGAGACGTACTCGATCTTGAGCGGCTGGCCTTGGAGCTCGAGAGGAATGGCCGGGAGGCGGCCCGCGCGAGCCTCGATGGCGAACACCCGCTCGATGGTGGGCTCGAGCATCTCCGTCTGCATGCGGCCCAGGATGGGAGCCAGGTGCCGTTGCATCTGCGCGGAGAGCTCGAGCACCTGGGTTGCCGTCATGCGCGGGTCGCGGATCATCTCGATCAGCTGATGATGAAACGCCTCCTTCACCTGCTGGCGCGTGTCTTCGATCAGCGTCACGCTGATGTCGAACCGGGTCTTCGACTCGAGTGCCTGCACGGGCGGGTTGAGCTGCGACATGACGGCATTGATGGGGATGATCCCACCGGGCCGAACGCGCAGCTGGCTCGGCAGCACGCCTTCGCTGTCCACGAGAAGCGGCGGGTCCACCGCCTTCTGCCCCGCCTTCAGGCTCACCCGCTTCATCTCGTTCACCATCTTCTGGTCGGAGAGCGCATCCCAGCCGGGGCCTCGGCCGTAGGTCTCGCCGGCATCCTTCTGCCAACGCGGAATCGCCAACGGGAACTCGCGGTAGCCTCCTGCCGAGAGAATCTCGTTCTCCTCAAAGGCCACCATGAAGCTCGCCCAGGCCATGCCCGCCACGTCGATGCGGCCCACGGTCCGATCACCGTTAGGCACGATGACGTGCAGGTAGTCGCGTCGGTCATCCGGGCGGTTGCTATTCATGTCCTTCTGGGCGCGCTTGGCCCGCACGCCGAAGAGCTCGACGGCCTGCCGAGCCGTGAGGCGGAACTTCCGGAACACCGTGTCGATCCGTCCCGCCGCATTCTCCGCCAGGTACATCTCAGCGAGAGGGCGGGCCGAGAAGCGCACGCCGCTTCCCGCCACATCCTCGACGAAGAGGCAGCTCGTCCCGAAGTACACGAGGTCGATGTAGTTCTCGGCCAGCTGGGCATGGAAGCCCGCTTCGGGCCGGTTGAAGGCGTTGTAGAGCTGCTTCTCAGCGAAGTGGAGCCAGAGGGCCGCGGTGGGAATCTGGTTGAGGCGGTTGTCCTCGAACTTCAGCTCGAACCACTTGGTCGCCGGGTTGGTGAGCAGCGAATGCATGGCACCGGCCAAGAGCCCCCCCGACACCTTGGCGGTATCGTCGTAGATCCGTTGCATCCGCTGCTCACCGGCCGTCCGCATCGTGATGAAGTCGCGCCGCCCGAGTTCGTGATCGGCAATCTCCTGCCAGTTGGCCTCGAACGTCTTGCGCTCGTTGGCGAGCTGCTCGTAGCGGCGCGTCAGGTCTTTGGCGTTGGGCATGGGCACGCTAGGCCCTCTCGAAGACGAACACCTTGCGGTCCGTCTCCAACGTCTTGTCATTGCCCGAGAACTGGAGCCTCGCCAGGTTCAAGCCGGCCTTGAGCCGCTTGGGAATCCGCAGAGTCGGAAGCTCGTCGGAGTTCTTGGCAAACCGGCTCAGGATGGATCGCTCGAGGCGGGCCAGCGAGAGAAAGAGAATCCGGCGGCGCGGCTCCGGCGTCTGCGGCAGGAGCAGCTCGGAGACGATGGCCTCGGCGCGGGAGAGATCGCGGCGAACCAGCGCCCGTCCTCCGGGCACGGTGACGACATCAGCCATGAGCGAGACGGCTTCGGGCATCTAGGCTCCGAGAACCGAGCGGCGCACGAGGGGATCCTGGTGAACTCCGATTCCCGTCTGGAGCGTTCGGATGCTCTCCGGGTTCTCGGCCAGAAGCGCGCGCCGACGTTCTTCCTCCAAGGCACGCCGTTGCTTTCTTCCCCGCTTCGACTTGCGCTCCTTGCGAAGCGCTCGCTGTCCGGCGTAGAGCGTGGTGGCGGAAACAGGGAGCGCGGCCCCAGACAAAGGAAGCGTGGCAGGCAGGAAGCTCATGGCGACTCCTATCCCAGCAGCGTCGGCCGTGTGATGGAGAGATCCTGGGGAAGCGGCTGCGGTCCAGTCAGGATCGTCGAGGCACGACCTCGGCGGTTTCGCTCGGCCTCCATCGCACGGCGGCGTGCTTCCTCGACCTCGGGATCCTCGGCTCGGGGAATCCTTCGCCGCTTCGGAGACTTGAACAGACTCGACATGCTCTTGTCCTTCTAGCGAGGAGCGGTCGCTCCCAACGGGTTGTAATCGAGCCCCACCGTCGCGGGGAAAGCCCCTGCGCGGCTCTCCTCGGTTCTCGCAAAGCGTCGGGCCATGAGCCCGATGCGCGAGGCCGAGATCAAGTCGTCGTTCTCCTTCACGACCTTGCCTTCCTTGCGGTGGTAGACGTGGAACTCCGCGAACCAGTCCTCGCAGACGGAAAACACCTTCCACCGTCCGGTCTTCATCCGGTCCAGCATCTCCATCAAACCCGCCTCGGTGCCGATCCCGCCGTCGGGAAACGTGGCATGCTCCCTCAGCATGCGGAGCCCCTCGGCGCGGTAGAGATCCGCCGTGGTCTTCCCCGACGAACGATCGTGGATGTAGCCGTCGTGGGGCCACGACCAGGGCAGCCACAAGCCCCAGCGGCGCAGCGTCATGGCATGATGGGCTGGCGTCGCCTCGGCCTGCTTGTAGGTCTGCACCACGTAGAGGCAGTCCCGATCGCGGTCCCAAGCCAGCCGCACCGCCGCGGTGGGATGATCCCACCCGAAGTCGATGGCTCCGAGCTGCGGCCAGTGGCCGGGAATCTCGAACGGCTCGCACTGGATCTGGGAATCGGAAATCGGGAAGACACGGCCCGAGCCGAGCATGGGCCTTCCCTTGACCCGCGCCTCGCGCTCGTACTCGGGATAGCTGTCGATGATGCGCCGGATCTCCTCGTCGGAGTAGTGCTCGGCGTCCGTGATGTCCATCTGGACTAGGGCGCGATCGGTCGTGCTCGGATGGGGGTAGAAGAACGTCACGACCTGGGTCATGCCGAGAAGCGGCGTCGCCGTGAGCAGCGTGACCCCGCCCGTGGCGTTGGTCCGCGTGAGCCCCTCCGTGTAAACGTCATAAGGCGGCTCCTCGTCGAACCAAACGAAATCGAGGCTCTCCCCCTGCCACTTCTGCCGCTCCTGCTCGTAAGCCTTGAACTGAAGCCTCGAGAACCCTCCAGACACATGGCGCACCGATACGGTGTCCACGGCATTCGCAATGCCACGGCTCATCGTGACCTTCTCGACACACTCCGAAGGGATCGTCCCCGTGCCCCACTGCTCGTTCTGCCCCAACAGCAACCGCTGCGGGTTGTCCCGGGTCGTCTCGTTGTTCGTGTTGGAAGCCCAACCCTTCGTGGGCGCGGCAAAGCGGCGGCCCTTCCACCAATCGGGGTAGCGGCCCGTCAGGTGCATGGCGACCTCGCAAGCCGCCGCCAACGTCTTCCCGCTCTGGTTGGCAGCCAGAAGCGCCCGCTCCCGCTTCGTGGCCCCCAAGGCGTGAAACTCTGCCTGCTTCGGATAAGGCCGGTAGAGCGCTAGACGGTTGAACGGAATGGCCGATAAGGTGAGAGCAAGATCCTGAAGCTGCTTCTGCCGATCGCTCAATTCATCTTCTCCGGCGACGGCGGCTCGGCCTGCTCGGCCGACTCCACTTGGCCCAGGAGACGGCGGATCGTGGTCGGCCCTACCGCCAAAATGGCCTGCCGGATCACCTCCTCGAGCTCGTCTACGCTCTTGCCCTTGATGCGCTCCTCGAGACCCGTCACCGCCAGCCGCTCCGTCAAGAGCCCCTCGATCTTGGCGATCAGCTCCAAGGACCGATTCGCCGCCGTCAGATCCACCACGAAGCGGCCCGTGGGCCTCCCCTGCCTGTCCATCTCCGGCTTGGCCCGCTTCGCCAAACGGATGTTGTCCAGCAGCTCCGCCAAGACGAAGCCCCGGTCCGTGTCCTTGCGCGCTGCCGGCTCCTCCGGCTTCGGCCACTTGATCGGCCTGCGACGGGGCTGCTTGTCCTTGCTGCCCTTGGGCCGCCCCGCCTTGCGCCTCTGAGGCTGCTCCACCGGAGGAAGCGTGATCTCCTCTTCACCCTCCTCGACCGGAGGAAGCCTCACGATCTCGTCCCTCATGGCCCCCCAGGCCAGCCCGACCTGCCCATTTAAGTGGCATACTTTATTAGGTGTGTCAAGATAATCGCCGAATTCTGTTAGGAGAAATCCACAATGAGCCGAAAAAAATTAGGCCCCAGCCCGCAAAAGGCTCAAGAAATTCTGCGCCACGGGAAGGTCCACGGGAAGAAACTCACCCCCAAGCAGCGGCGATTCATGGGGGCCAGGGCAGGAGGGCAGCCCAGAAAGCCCCGCGGGAAATAATCGGTGCATGCGCCTAGTGGAGCCTAAACCCTAAGGTTTGGCTTGCTTCTTGCAGAAGGCGGGTAGGCCCAGGGGACGAATCCCGCGGAATCTGTCCTTGGCGGCAGCTGGAAGGGAAAGCAGGCAGCTAGACTACACGGCGCTGTGTAGAGAGAATGAACCTGAACTTCGCGGAGGGGGCAGTTCACGATGTCCGCAAGTCGCGGATTTTGGCCCCCCACCCCCCTGTTTGCGCTGATTT
>CP070815.1:1281255-1288154 GCA_020344215.1 Gemmatimonadota bacterium | reverse complement strand
GTAAGCGTCCTGGTGATACAAGTGCAGACGCCGGCAGAGACTGAGCCTGCATTCGAGCGCATGGCTCAAGAGCGCGTTCCGGCGGTCATTATCTTATCCTCGCCGATTTTCACCATGCAAAGACGCCACGTCGCAGAACTCGCGATCAACCATCGAGTAGCCTCGGTATTCACAACCAGAGTGTTCGCCGAGGCCGGTGGCTTGATAAGTTACGGACCCGACTATGCCGATCAAGTGCGGAACGCAGCTGGCGTCGTGGACAAGATCCTGAAGGGGGCGAAACCGGGTGATCTGCCCGTCGAGCAGGCGACAACGCTCGAGTTGGTCGTTAACCTGAAGACGGCAAGAGCAATCGGAATCTCGATCCCGAAGGAATTGCTACTCCGCGCAGACCGGGTGATCGAGTGACTGCTCCTGGCCGGTCAGCGACGCTCTGTCCAGACGCGAGAGGTTCCGGATAGCGGACGTTTATGAGTGCTGTCGCGCGCCACGGCGGTGGTTGGGGGGCAGCCGCTCCCGCGCAGATTGCTCGGCACCCAGGAGCTCCTCAGGGCGACTGGATTGCCTTTAAGCGCGAAGAACGCCGTAATGCCGAGTTACTGCACCGGCACTGATGCTGCTGAACCACCAACCCCGGCCTTGCGCAGACTGTCGAGCAACATCTGCGCATGTTCTGGCTTGAAGAACGGACGATAGTCGCCCCTCACGATGCTGGGGATGAAATCCGGCGCGATCGCGCTCAGCTTGTCGAGATGGACATGCAGCAGATCTTGGTCACCCACTTCCGCCGCATAAGCGATCATCAAGACGCGTCGTATTGGGGCCGCGGGATGACTCTGGATTGCGAGCTCAGCCCACTTCCGAAGATCCTCGAAATTGCGTTCGATGAAGGCGGCCATGCCAAGTGCAAGGTGGGCGACGCCGATGAAGCGATCCTTGGGGCTGAGCCGCATCGCCTGCGCCGCGAGCTCCTTTGCCAGCTCGACATTTCCAGCCCCTGCCTCCGCCCAGCACAACCTGAACAGGACCTGAGAATCATTAGGGTTCAGTTCGTGGGCTTTTCGTATATCCGCGGCGCCGCTCGTAACATCTCCCGCCGTCAGTTTCGCCCGTCCACGGATGTAGTACGAACGACTGTCGTTTGGCGCTAGGGCCATCAACGTGTCGGCGGCGAGCAACGCGGCATCGAGCGCGCCCTTCCGATCCTGTGTCCACCCAAAAAACACGCGCCAGACATGCGCCGAACTGAGCATGGCCCACGCCATGCGGCACGTCCTGTCGCGGGCGATCGCCAGCTCGGCAAGGCGAATGGCTTCCATCGTAAGCGCCGCTTCGCCTGAAAATACCGCATCAAATACCGATTTCATGGCACGCCACGCGATGTCGTCGGCTTCCCTGAAGCGGCGCTGTCCGCTACCAAGCAGACGCATCTCTTCAGCTTCGATGTGCGGCACAAGACAGCTGACCACGTGCCGTGTCACGCGCTCCTGCAAGTCGAAGATGTCGCTGAGCACCTCGTCGTAGCGCTCTGCCCAGACGTGATGCCCGGACTGACCGTCGATGAGCTGCGCCGTGACCCTAACTCGATCACCGGATCTGCGCACGCTGCCTTCGAGGACGAAGTGCACGCCCAGCTCCGCGGCAACCTTTTTCACATCGACGCTGCGCCCCTTGTAGGTGAAGGCCGTATTGCGTGCGATGACGAACAGGCCTTGAAACCGCGAGAGCTCGGTGATGATGTCCTCCACCATGCCATCGGCCAAGTACTCCTGGTCGGGGTCCCCGCTCATGTTCGTGAACGGCAGTACGGCGATGGAGGGTTTGTCAGGTAACGAGAGGTCGACCTCCGTGACCGATGCGGTGGCCTTGAAGGTGGCCTGGGTGGTCGCTGCGGTCTCTGTCCGCACCCGGTGTGCCCGCACCGGCTCGGCGATGTTCTTCATCTGCTGCTCGCCACAGTCCTCGAACGAAGCGGCTATGCGCGACTTCATCGCTCCGCGCACCGCATCCGACACCCACAGCCCTCCGGGCTCCGCCAGCGCCTGAAGCCGCGCCGCGATGTTCACCCCGTCGCCGTAGACCGTCCCGTCCCGCTTCTCGATCACGTCGCCCAAGTGCACCCCGATCCGAAAGCGCATCCTGCGATCTTCGGGTTGAGCCGCAGAAAGGGCTTTCAGCTCGGCTTGAACAGCCAGGGAGGCGTTGACCGCACCTGCCGCGGACTCGAACACCGCGAGCACCGAGTCCCCGGCCATGTCGATTACACGGCCTTGGCTGGACTCGATGTGCTTGCGGAAGACCACTCGGGCGGAATCCAGGGCGGCTACTGTCCCGCGCTCGTCACCCGCCATGAGGCGCGAGTATCCCGCCGCGTCCGCAGCGAGGATCGCTGCAAGCCTATGTTTGAGGTCTGCTTCCGCCACGGGTCCGGCCCTCCCTCAGACCGGGCAGGGGCACGATACCACTGCGGCCCAATGAGCTGGATATGGCGTTGTGATGTCCGAAATTGGCCGAAAGTTCACTAGTAACGTCGGCTTGCCCGCAGGCTCGATCGATTTGAGGCGGCGCGCACCGGGCGTCGCGTAAGCGTCGGATAGCGCAGGCCGTGATGGGCGTGAGCGCGTGGCGCTTCCCGTTCTTCAAGTCGGTGCCATGCCCCCACGCCGCACGCTGTAGCGGACCTTCACCCGCGGTCGGGTCTCGACCCCAGAAGCGGTCTCCGCTGCTCTATGCCGGAGACTCAGAGAGTTATCACTGCGGGTATCGCGGGTAATCGAACCGGACAACGTGGTACTTCCTCGTCCCGCAACGCATCCACCTCGGTTTCGATCCCCGCCTCCAATACCCTCTAGAAACTAGTCGCTATCAGCCCGGCTTCCTTCTACCGGGGTCATCGCGCGGGGCATGCAGCTCTGCGGCCCGCGCCGATTGCTACTGGTTATCCACGAACCTGACCGACACTTCGGGATTGCCCGGTAGACCCTCGTAGCGCACCCGCGCGGAGCCGCCGGGCTTTGCGGGGTGGATACGCGACAGTGTTCCGAGCGACAGCAGATCGCCCGCCTTGAGCGCGCCTCCTGACTTCTTGAGGTCGGCGGCCAGCCAGAGCACGGCGTTGATCGGGTTCTCCATGAGAGCCGCCCCTTTGGCGGAGTCCAGGGTGGCGCCCGTGCCGTCCATCAGCATGACGGTCATGTTCGCGAGCGAGTCGAGGCCCTGCTGCGTCGCCTCCACGGTCACGGGCTTGCCGAGGACGCCGGAGAACGCCGCGACGTTATGGTAGAGAAGATTAAGTCCGCCGAGCTTCGCCGGCGGTGCGTTGAAGACGCCGCGAGGCAGTTCAATGAAGGGATAAACGGCGCGAATGGAGCGCAACGCCTCCAGCGGCGTCTTCGCCTCGTTGATCGCGGCATCCTTCACCTCGACGATGAGGTCGGCCTCGAACATGATTCCCGGCGCGCTGAGCGAGACGTCCTCGCCGTCGTGCTTGAGCATGCGCTCGAAGAGCACGCCCCTCACCGGCTGCGGGTAGTTGAAGAGCTTCTGCGCGGCCGGATTCGTGAGGCCCGCCTTGTAGCCGACCACCCGCCCATAGTGGCCCCCGAGCATTCGGAGCAGCTTGTCCCGCCCGCACAAGGTGTCCTCCGCCGAGAGACCCTCTGGCGGCGCCAGCTGCTTGCCGGCGATATAGGCGTCCGCCACGGCCTTCACCTGCTCGTCGGTCGGACAGGCCGCGTGGCCAGCCCCGGCAAAGGCAGCGCCGGCGAGCACGACTGCCGCAGGGACAAAGAAGCGTTTCATCGGGTTCTCGCTAGATGTGGGTGGGATTCGCCCGGAGGGCTCACCCGTCCCGATAGGACTGATCGTGATCATGAGGTTCCCCTCTCACAACCTTGCGTCAACCGCCGTCCTAGAGGTCGGCAGCGCGGTGGAACTGTTGGGGGACCGTCGCGCGTCGGCTTGGTACGGAACCCACTGATCAGCACTCGGGCTGATCAGTCGGTCGCGCATTTACTCCTTTTTTACGTGCGCGTATATCCGTGCGGCGCGAATTCTTGCTGTGGCGCAAGGGAGGCACGGGCAGCTTGTTTGCTATCTCAAAATCGCAGACCGAGTGCGCCGCTCTACTGATGGCGCTCGTGGCCATGGCGTTTCAGCGTCCGGGTCACGTTTGTGCTGACCCGCAATGCCAGCAAACGGTACCCACCGCCAAGTCTCGCTTTCAAATCTCGGTGGTCACTCGCAGAAGGCGAGAACGGAAGACTGGCAAGACAGGTGCGCCGACCTTGGAGCCTGGCCGGCTGGCGCAACAAGACCTTCAACCCACGTCAGTTCGGCACCATGAATCGGGCAAAGAAGGCTGCCAAGTCCTGGTGCGCGTCCAGCGGCAGCACGTGTGCGGTGTATTGGTCAGGCCGTACCACCACGAGCGCGCCCCGCCCGCGGTCGATGCCTCGCAGGTCAAAGACGTCCGGGCCGTCCTTCAGATCGGGACAGAACACCTTCTCGTAGTCGCGCAAACCGTAGCGCCCCTTGCGTGGCAGCAGCAACGCGGGCATCGATTCGATCGCCAGCTCGCGATGCCCTTGCTGGAAGATGGCCCGCAGGTCGAACACCGCGTCGATGTCCTGGCCTGGGCGGGTGTACCTGCGTACCGGGGAGTCCGGCGATGCCTCCAGGAACCTGCACAGCGCGCGGACACCCGCCTGGTCGTTCACGTGATCGTTCGCGCCGGCGAAGGCGTAGAGGCGCCAGCGGCCGTCGGCCTTGCCGGCGTGTCCAAGCTGTAGTGGCCGGGCATCGGTGATGCGCACCACCGGCGCCGAGTGAAAGCGCTCGCCGACGACGAAGCCAGTGGCCAGGTGCTGGTGCGTGGCTTCGCCGCAAATGACGGAGGGACGGTAGCGCGTGCCCATGCCGGCCGTGAAGCGCAAGTGCCGCTCGAAGTACGTCTGGAACTCCTTCGGGTCGATGCCTTCGGATTGCCCGCCGGTGCCTTGCTTGGGGCGATCGCTGAACATCTTGGCCCATTCGCGGTCGAAGTCGATCAGCTCTTGCGCGACGACCTGGCGCTCGGCTGAATAGGTGTGCAGCAGCTCCGGCGCGCACTGCTTGCGCAACACCGCGGCGAGTTTCCAACCCAGGTTGAAGGTGTCCTGCATCGAGAAGTTCATGCCTTGCCCGGCCTTGGGGCTGTGGGTATGGCAGGCGTCGCCGGCGATGAAAACGCGTGGCAACTGGAGGTGCCCCCAGGGCCGGGCTGCGCCCGGCCCGCCCCCCGCGGGGGTCAAGGAAACTCGGGGCGGCCCGGCGTTTCCTTGCGAGCCGACCTGATTGGCAGGCACGTCGTCGTACTTGTCGCAGATGCGCTGGCCAATCTCGTAGACCGACCACCAGGGAACCTCCTTCACGTCCAGCGTGTAGGGGTGCAGAATCCGTCGCGCCGCGGCGACGAGCTTGTCGATCGTGATGTTGCGGCTGGCGATGCGCTCGTTCTCGCCCAGCTTGTCCATCTCGACGTAGAGGCGCACCAGGTAACCACCCTCGCGCGGAATCACCAGCAGGTTGCCCTCGTTGGCGGACTGCACGGCCGCCTTGTAGCGGATGTCCGGAAAGTCGGTCACTGCCAGCACGTCCATCACGCCCCAGGCCTGATTGGCCGAGTCGCCCACCAGCTGCCGTCCGATGGCATTGCGCACCGCGCTGCGCGCACCGTCGCAGCCGACGACATAGCGCGCCTTGACCGTCTCCAGCCGACCCGCGTGGGCTGCGTCCGTTCGCTCGATCCGCACGGTCACCGGGTAATCCGTGGCCTCGCGGTCCACGGCGACATCCAGCAGGCGACGGGAGTAGTGCGGCTCCAGCCGGCTCGGCGAATTGCGCATGACATCCAGATAGAAGTCGTGCACGCGCGCCTGGTTCAGCACGACGTGCGGGAACTCCGACAGGCCGTCTTCCGTGTCCTGCACGCGGCCGTGGCGCACGATGTTCTCCGGTTGCTTCTCGTCGGGCTTCCAGAAGGTCACTTCGTTGATCCAGCAGGCCTCCTTGAGCACCCGTTCGCTGAAGTTGAAGGCCTCGAACATCTCCATGGTGCGGCAGGCGATGCCATCGGCCTGCCCCAGCTGCAACGGGCCGTCCTTCTGCTCCACGATGCAGGTCAGGATGTCGGGAAACGCGGCCAGCTGCGCTGCCAGCGTCAGCCCCGCCGGTCCGCAGCCCACGATCAAGACGTCGACCTGCGCTGGCGCCTCATCCGTGTGTCGGGCGGCCTGAGCGGACGCCTCGGCGACATGGGGATCACCCGGCTTGAAGCCATCCAGATGAAATTGCATCGCTCTGCTCTCGTGGTCTTGGACAACGACTGCTCAACCGTTCAAGGAAGGGCCTGCAATCATTGTCGGGTCAATGGCTGACGCGGGCATCCGCCCTGGTGTTGGCAGCGCCGATCGATCGTCCGCCATCCGACCAGATCGCTAGTATTGGCCCGCCGCCGGTTTGACGGAGGTCCACGTCGAGCTGGGGGCACTGCCCGAACCGACCGAGTGTTCCCCGCCGCGCGGTCAAGGCCAACCGCACCCTTCGCGGCGAACGGCCCGCAATCTCGAACCGCCGACGCGACCGGCGCCAGCGGCGCGTTGCCGAGAGCCGCAGCCGCGTTCACCTCCAGAGCGCCGTGCGCCGTGCAAGCCCGCCCCGAAGGGCTGCGAAGCAGAGATTTCGCCCGCTTGCCGTCACCACCCCCACACCAGACGCCGCGCAACCCAGCCCGTCGGGCCGCCGGGTTGACGCACGCGAACCCAGCCCTCGCGATGCGACAGCGTGCGCAGCACTTCGCCGTATTTGGCGCGTCCGACGATGCGATGCTTCGTGCCGGGCGCGCTGCGAAGGTTGGCCAC
>CP070815.1:1274021-1281155 GCA_020344215.1 Gemmatimonadota bacterium | reverse complement strand
TCTTCGACAACATGTCCGCCAACGCTGCGGCGGGAACGCTACTCCTCGATTACCTGGCCGGTCGTGGTGCGGTGGCTGGTGGGGAGGCAATCCCGCGCGATGGTGGCAATCAGCCGGATCCGGCATACTTAGGCTACCGATGGATGGCGCGCGGAAACTGGATTCGGGGACAAGATCCCACCAACGCCTGGCGTGTCGATCCCTACCGTACGGAGGTCATCGCGGCGGTGCATTCGGACGACTCGGACGGCTACAGTCAGGATCTGACCTCGCGCGGTTTCGTCGCGGGCAACTACCACGCGGATCGCGATGTCGAAGTGCTTGCGGACAACCATGCGAAATGGCCCCCGCGAGGACGCAGCCGCTGGGGCTATGTGGTGTAACGATGGAGCTGATCAATGCGCGTACGTGGTAGACGAGGTAGCTCGGCCTTCCGGCCCGACGGTGCCGGCAATCCCGATCGCTACTGGGAGAACGTGGCCGGTGGGGGCCCGCCGGGTGCGACTACGATGTGGAGGCTGGCCGTCATCCGGCGCTACCGCGACAGCGGCACGGCGATCCAGCCTCTGTGGACACGCGAGAGCGGGCTCGACGGTTGGCATCTGTGGCTGGGCGTGGGCTCGGTGATCGGCGCTCAGGTGGGCACGGGCGTCGGTGTCGCGACGGCCACGGGCTCCGTGGAGATCCAGATCGGGCCGCTCTACACGATCGGCTTCACCGTCGACACGATCGGCGTGCAGCAGATCCGCGGCTTCGTCAACGGACAGCCGGACGGGTCGGCCGCCGTGGTGGCGTACTCGGCCGGGGCGCCGAACCACGAGGTCGGTGCGATCAGCGGTAACCCCTTCGCGGCAGATCAGCTTGAGGTCTACGCGCTTCTCGCGGGCGACAACGAATGGCTGAGCAACGCGCAGATGTTGACGCTCCACAATCAAGTGGTCGACAACCTGGAGCAGGGCCGCGCGCTCACCGCGCTCACCGCAGGGCAGATTCGTTGCTGGGACGGCCGGAGCTGCGGCGAGATCCTCTCGCCCACCGGACTTCTCCGCTGGGTGGACGAGCAGGCCGCCGACCCGCTGACCGCGACGAGCGTGCGGCCACCCGATCTCGTGTATCGCTCGGTGAGGTTCTGAAGATGCGTGTACGAGGACGCAAAGGTCTGAGCCAGTTCAGCGTGGCGCGTGCCGCTGGCCTTGGCGCGATCCCTGCCAACTACGCCGGCTCGCAGACGATGACCCGGCTTGCCGTGATCTCGGTGCGCCGGCCGACAGGCGCCAACGTCCACCCGATCTGGCGCCAGCTCGATGTCCCGGGTTTCCTGGGCTGGAATCTCCAGCTCAGCGCAGGCACGGTGCAGGCGCAGATCGGCAACGGCGCCGCGCTCACGACGGGCGGGGGCGCGATCGTGCTGCCTCTCGGACGGCTCGTGACGATCGCGTTCGTGTTCGACGGCGCGACGATCGAAACATATGTCAACGGGGCTGCGGACACGAGCACGCCCGCTGCCGTCGTCTTGAACGCGGCGGCGAACGCGTTCGTCGGGATGGATATTTTCCCTGCGCCCACGCTCGTGGCCTCCCCGTGCTGGATCTTCGACTTACTTGGCAGCGACACGGTGGCGGCGAGCGCCGTGCAGATGCTCACGGCTCACGGCGTAATCCGTGACCGGATTGCCAACGGACAGAGTCTCCAGGGTGTGCTCCCTGGTCAGGACCGGACCTGGGAGAGCCCGGACATCTACGAGACGTTCGACGCGACGACGGGAGCACCCACCTGGGTGGACGCCGACAACGGCGACGTCTACAGCTCCAGCGACGGCCTCCGGGTGGCGCCGATCCAGATCAGCGGGGACCTGATGACGTGAGCGCTCGGGTCTGCCGATACCGCCAGCGCGCATAGCATGCCGCACAGCGTTGTCGGGCGTGACGTGGACGGTCGCGCCGACCGCAGTCGCTACAGCGACCGAAACCGCGCCCCCATTCGCCCTTCTTGCGCGGGTGCAGCGGAGAGCCGTCGTCGTGTCGCGCCAGCTCGCGGTAGATCATCTCGACCGCCCGCCGCGGGATCACGTACGTGAACCCATGCCCGCGTGGGTTCTTCGACAACGGTACGGACGCGCGTCGCGCGGCGATCTGGATCCGCTTCTGGCAGTACCCCGACTCGCGCGCCATCTCGGCCAGGGTGAAGTACCCCTTGCGCAGCCCGAGCTGCCGTGCACGGCACTGTAGTGCGAGCACCGTCCGCCCCATGCGCTCGGCGAGCTGCGGTTGCGGCAGCTCGCCCCACCAGAACTCCAGGTAGTCGTCATCGCGTTTCGTCCACGTCTTCCACGTCTTCGTCGTAGCAGCTTGACCGGTCACATCAGACATGGGAGGCTCCCGCGTTGGTACACGCCCGGAGGCATATATGGCACAAGTCACCACGTCAACCCTGAGCGGGAAGCCTGTCGAGGACAACGGCGGCGCTACGACAACACGCGCAGGCCTCGATGCGAATACGCAGGCGACGCTCGTCGCCATGATCGAAGCTGGAGAGACCGCCGAGACCGTCGCCGCCGAGCTGAGCTGCGGGATCGGGACCGTACAGCGCTACGCCCGCCGGCTCGGCCTCACGTTCAAGAAGAAAGCGGCAGCGGCAAGCCCGACAACCGGCGACAACAAGCCACGCCGTACGCGCAAGAAGCCCGCGACTTCCACCGCCGCTACCGACACTGCGCTCGAGACCCTCTACGTGCTCGGCGAGCTGACGCAGACCGCGATCAAGCTCGGGATGCCAGTCGAGCAGCTCGTCGAGCGCTGCGCCGCGTGGATCGACGCGTGGGGTGACGTGCGCGACAAATAGCTACCCGCGAGCTGCGTGCTCGCGGCGTGCGCCAACCAGCGAAGCTGGGCGGAGGGCCCCTCGGGATCCGGGTGGGCCTTTCGTTTTGTGGGGTGTGGTGGTCCTTACGGAGTCGCCCTGATAGGATCTGCCCAACATGCTCACCGCACGGCGACCCTTCCGCGGCCTGGGCCAGATCGTCAACGACGACATCGCGATCCCGCCCGCGCAGACCCCATCCTGGGCAGCTACGATCGTCGAGGCAACAGCCGCTGGCGTGCCCCGAATCCAGCACGAGGATCGGCGTATCGCCGCCTTCTCGACGCTACTCTTCGGGGCGGGCTCGATCGTGACGCTGACACTGCTCGCGTACCGCCAGGAAAAGTGGGTGCTCGGGATCGGGATCGCCGGCGCGGTCACGGCCTCAATCATCGCCGCCGTACGCGCGAGCGCGGGCTGATGCTCTACTACGATCGTGACCTGCGCCTCAAGGCTCAGTGGATCCGGCTCGCCGACGTAGTCCTGATCGGCCCAGCGATGATCGGTGGCGGCGTCCTGTCCTGGCGTAGCGGGCACCCGCTCCTGGGCGGTCTCCTCGCCACACTCGGTGTGCTGACGATCGCGTTCAACGCCTACAACTTCCTGGCGCTGGGCGCGGAGGACTGACAGGAGGACTGAATGCCTGCTGCACGCTGCACGGCTGCGACACCGGTGCGGACCGACCAGGGACGCCTCCTCAGTCGCTACGGGGTGCGCCCGGGGCGCACCTCGGGCATGCCCACCTTCCACGCGGGGCTCGACTTCGCCGCCTCCCCGGGCCAGCCCGTCTTCGCGGTCAAGGCCGGCACCGTCGAGGCTCTGCCGACGGACGTCCGGGGCGGCCCGTTCAACGGCTACGGCAACGCGGTGGTCCTCCGCCACCCGGACGGTACGTGGAGCTTCTACGCCCACCTCCGGGCTCACGCCCCGGGGCTCCGGGTGGGCCAGGCCGTCGGGCCGGGCGCGCTGATCGGCGGGGCCGGCAACACGACCAACGGCAAATTCCGCGGCATGGGGGCTCACCTCCACTTCGAGGTCCGCCACGCCACCCGGGAGGGCCGGAGCCCCTTCCCGGGTCCGTACCGGGCCTACAACGTCGACCCCGCCCCCTGGCTGGCGGCGGCCGGCATCACCTTCGGCCCAGGAGGGCACTTCGTCGTCCAGGGCGCCAGCTGCGCCGCGGAAACGCTGAATCCGGCCACCGGGGTGGGTCGCCTGACCGGCGCCCTGGGCGGGCTCCTGGGCCCACCCGCAAATACGTCCACCCTCCGCGGTCTGGGACAGCTCCCCGGCGCCCCGGGTGGGGACTACGAGCCCCCGGTCCCGGACCTCGACCTGTACCTCGCCGAGCCCTCCCCCTGGCTCGTGGCCGGCGGGGTGGCCGCGGCCGGGATCGGGCTCGCCGCCGTGGTCACGGTCATCCGTCTGGCGGCCGGGATGCGGTCCTAGTACCCTGGCAGCATGGCCAAGATGAAGTGCACAGGGAAGTCCGGTGGGGTGCGGACCTGCAAGGTCGGCGGGCGCACGTTCCAGCTCCACCCGAACAAGAGCAACAAGGCGGCCAAGAAGCGCCGCGGCAAGGCGCTCGCCAAGAAGTGGACGTGCACGCGCGACCGGAAGACCGGACAGATCAAGAGCTGCCGCCTCCGGAGAAGCGGCAGCTCGAAGAAGCGCAAGCGCTGATCAGCCCAGCTTCCTGAGCGCGCGGCGGCGCAGGCGCTCGAGCGCGCGCTCATCCCCGCGCAGGTACGCGATCGGACGGGCGGCGTCGAGGAACACCTCGACGAGCCGACGCCCGTCCAGCTCCTCGCCCTCTTGTATGCGGAGTAGGTCCACACACAAGTCGACCAGGAACGCCTTCGACACGTCGTCGAAGAGATCGCCCACGACGGGCTCGACGGTCACCGGGGCCTTCTTGCCGATGGCGGTCATGCTCTCACCTCCTCTCCTGCGCGACCTTCCGACTCCACCAAGTCGCGGAAGCGTCCCGAGCGGCGACAGCGCGCGCAGGTCACTTCGTCGGGTACCGCGGTGAGCACCCCCGGAAGACCGCAGACCGCGACTTCGTAGAACCCCCAGAGCGGGGTGTAGCGCCGTACACGCAGATGCCTCGTAGTGCTCATCACACGGGACCTTTCTAGCAGCAGTCGACCCTAGCGAGGGGAGTTTTTCGGGAGTCACCCGCTTTGCCGAACCTGGCTAAAGTCGCGCGCCGTACGTCGCCAGGCTCTCTCCGCCTCCCTAGGACCGACTGTATACGGGGAAGACGTCGGTTCCGGGGGCGCCTGACAGAGAAAAGCTCAGGGCTCCTCTCCTGAGTCCTCATCGGTGTGTGCTTCGCGGAAGCGCTCGCGGAGCTGCTGCTGGAGCACCGCGACATCCTCGGGCCGGGCCTCGTCAGCGTAGCCCTGAGTCGTCGCGAGATTCTTGTGCCCGACGAGCTGACGTACCGCTTCCAGGTCGCGGGTCTCGCGCAGCGCCTGCACGATCAGCGTGCGCCGGAGCCGGTGCAGGTGGAGCCCCGGGATTCCCAGCTCGGCGGCGAAGCGCCGGAGCGCCCTATGCACGCGCTGGTACGCGCAGTCCCCGCTGAGCGGCGAGACGTTGCCCGGACAGAGAATCGCCGCCACGCAGGGCGCGTCGCGGGGCCAGATCGACCACAGCCGCTGCCACGGCTCGCTGAAGAGCAGCCGGCGCTCGACGCCACCCTTGGCCTCGTAGTCAATCACCCCGGTACGTGCGGCGAGGGCCATGCGCTCGCGGCTCACGCCGAGGACATCGCCGATCCGCGCCCCCGTGGCGCAGATCACTTCGAGGATGCGACTCTCCGGCGCGGGATCGGCCTCGATCGCGCTGCATAGCCGCGCCCACGCGGCGTCGTCGACGCTCTTTGCGACCTTCTTTCGCCGCTTGCGCGGGCCGGCGCGTTTGCCGCGTTGCGGCTTGCTCGCCGCGTGCCACGCGTTGAGCGCGGCTACGACCGGGCCCGGGACGGCGGCTGGCTGCGCCTCGGCGAAGCGTACGAGGTGTCCGACGGCCGCGCGGAGCGCGATCCGGGTGGGGAGCGGCTCGCCTTTCTGCACGAGCGCGATAGCGAGGCGCACCTCGCGCAGGAAGGTCCGCACCGTGCTCTGCGCGTACCCCTCCACCGTGAGGTGCGCCGCGAAGTCATTGAGGAGCTGATCCACGCTTGGCCTCCTTGAGGCTGTTGAATGTTCCGAGATAGGTCTCTGTGCCGTCAAGCCGCACCCGGCTCAGCTCGTACCGGAGTCGGCGCTCCGGTACGTAGATGACCTCGTTCGGGACGATGAGCAGGTCATCCCGGCGCCACCCTGGCAACGGCTTGCCCTCGTTGGTGCGCAACGTGACGCGCTTCCAGCTCACGACGGGCCCCTGAGCCAGCGCGCGCCCCAGCAAGGCGCGAGATCCGCCTCGATGTGCTTGAGCGTCCCGATGCGGACCTGGCGCTCCAGGCGCTGCACCGCGATGCTCGTGGTGTGCTTGCCGCAGGAGCACACGAACACGCCGTGCCCGCTGCTTCCGCGGCGCAGCTGACGCCCGCCGAGCTGCCTGATTCGTTTGACGATGTCGCGCGTTTTCATGGGTCAGCCCTCCTTGCAGGTGCACACGGCTTCGGTGCGTACGAGGGCGCCCACCGTGCCGTCCGCGTTCAGCTCGCGCTTCAGGGCGGGGCAGCCGACGTGGTGGCTCTCCACCCCCAGGTACACGTCACGGCCGTCGACGCGCGCGTAGGAGACCGGCTCGTCGCTCGCCGAGACGCGCCAGTCCTCGGGCTGCGTCCAGACCAGGAAGCGCGCCTGCGCGCTCTGCTCGGCCTCCTCGCGCGTCGCGAAGCGCTGCGCGTTGTCGCACCACTTCCCCTGGACCAGGAACTCGGGCTTGTAGCTGCTCATCTCAGTCCTCCTCCTCGCCCCGAAGGGCTTCTTGCAGACGGGTGCGGCGCTCCGCGGGACGGTTGTTGCTCAGCGCGCGATCGATGCCCTTGCGGTCACCGACGAGGATCACGCCCTTCTTGGCGCGCGTGATGGCCGTGTAGATGAGCTGGCGGCTCAGCATGTAGTGCTGCGAGCTGTGGCAGACGACCATCACCCAGGGCCACTCCGAGCCCTGCGCCTTGTGAATCGTCAGCGCCCAGGCCAGCTCCAGATCGTAGGCCTCCTTGCGGCTGAAGCGCCGAGGCTCCTGGTAGCACTCGAAGTCGACCACGACCGAGTCCTTCGTGACCTCGAGCACGGTCCCGATGTCGCCGTTCAT
>CP070815.1:1266160-1273921 GCA_020344215.1 Gemmatimonadota bacterium | reverse complement strand
GGCCCGACTCGAGCTCCTTCATCACCATGAACGGGTTGACGCAGCCCTCCTCGATGTCGGCGACGAGGCAGTTCGAGATCTTGTCCTGGATGTAGCGTGGCGAGATGCCGACCATCCCCTCGCGGTCCGCCTCCTTGCGCAGCTCTTTGACGTTGTCCTCGGTGAAGCCGGGCAGCGTCTTGCCGTTGTAGAGCTTGAGCTTCTGCAGCCGGGTGAGGTTCACCTTCTTCGGCTCCTCGAGCCGCGTCAGCACGCTCCACATCGACGCCATCTCGATGGTGTGCGGCGCGATATGCTTGCCGCGCACGCGCGACTGATTGAAGTCGCGCGCGTAGACGTCGACCTCGGCGTCGAGCTGCGTGACGTACGGGATGTCGATCTTCACCGTCCGGTCGCGCAGCGCCTCCATGAACTCGTTGTTCTGGAGCCGCCGATATTCCGGCTCGTTGGTGTGCGCGATGATCACCTCGTCGACATCGGTCTGCGCGAACTTCTTCGGCTTGATCTTGTGCTCCTGCGACGCGCCGAGCAGGTCGTAGAGGAACGCGACGTCCAACTTCAGCACCTCGATGAACTCGATCAGCCCACGGTTCGCGATGTTGAACTCGCCGTCGAAGTTGAAGGCGCGCGGGTCGGAGTCCGAGCCGTAGAGCGCGATCTTCCGGTAGTTGATGTCACCGGTAAGCTCGGTCGAGTCCTGGTTCTTCTCGTCCTTCGGCTGGAATGTGCCGATGCACACGCGGTCTTGCTCCGACATCAGCAGGCGCTTCACCCGGATGTGGTCGATCACCTTGGTCCAGTCGCCCTCGTAGCGGTTCATGTACTGGTTGTACATGAAGCGGCAGGCGGGACAGAGGTCGCCCTCGACGATGATGCGGCGATCGTCGGAGATGCCCTGGTTGATGTGGTCCAGGTAGACCTGCCGGAAGTTGGCCGGCACCAGGTGGAGCGGCTCTTCGTGCATCGGACACGGCATCCCCTCCTCCTGGAGGCGGGCCGCCGCCTCCGGCGACCCGGCCAGCTCGTCCGGCAGCAGCGGGGCGCCCGCCCCTTCGCCGCACCAGCGGAAGGTGTAGAGCGCGCCGTCCGGCGTCCGCGAGTAGTACTCGAGCCCCTTCTTCAACAGCCTGACGATCGTCGACTTGGCGCTCCCCACGGGCCCGTGCAGCAGGACCACCCGCCGCTCCGGCCCGTAGCCCATCGCCGCCGCCTTGACCGTCTGCACCAGCTTCATCAAGGCGACGTCGAGGCCGAAGACCGCATCCTTCCCCTCCTCGAACGGGTCCTCGAAGAACTTGTAATGCGTGATCTTCTTCTTGTACTCGGTGTACTCCTCGGTACCATAGGAGAGGATCATGTCGTAGAGCCGCTGGAACGAGTTACGCGCCACCAGCGGGTTCTCGCGCACGAGACCGAGGTAGTCGGCGAACGTGCCCTCCCAGTGGAGATCCTGATACGCCCGGGCGTCCTGCTTCTCGCGGATCAAGCCGATAATGTCGATTCCCTGCGCCGCCATCGTCGATCAACCCCCTTAAGTGGTTCTTCCTACAGTACTTCTATCGTATTCGTCACACAGACGTCATCATCTATTCTCGGGCCGGGGCCATCCTTCGCCGGTAACGTCGGAACCCTGACTCCCCGTTCCCCTACCCAGAGGGTTCTAGCTAGTTCCCGCGCTTTCGGCCCTTCTGGTGGGAGTCCGAGAGGTCGACCGCCTGGCGGAGCAGACGGTCGATCGGTGGGGGAGAGATCGGGAAGAAGTAGCGGTCGGACACCCTGTTGAGAGCGCGGCGGACCGCGCGGAAGCCGCCGGCCACCTGGCGGTAGACGTCGACGAGATCGTAGTGGTCGGCCAGGTCGTACTCGCTGGCCAGAAGGAAGCCGGTGGCGCCGAGGTCTTCGTAGTAGTCGATGCCGGGGGCACCCCTCCGGTGCAGGCGAGCGATCACGTAGTCGGGGAAGAGCCCGGCCAGCCAGAGGGAGTAGTTGCCGAGATGCGCGTGGAGCAGGAACTGCCGGCGCTCGGAGCTTTCGCCTTCGAGGTCGCCGACAATATCGGCCAGATAGCGGTACGCCACCTCGTCGTAGCGGCCGATCCGCTGCGCACGCCCCTCGACGGTGAACTCGATCAGCAGCGCCGCCACGTAGTCGGCGATCGCCGGGTCGTCCAGCCCCGACTCGCGCAGCGTGTGCCTGACCATCACGTAGAAGGTGAGCTTCGGCGAGATGGTGGTCACGCGCCGGCCCGACATGACGGCGGAGAACGTCTCCGGATGGTCGAGCAGCGAATCGAGCCCCGCCTCAGCCAGCTGCCCCTCCCACAGCTTGCGGCTGCGGCGCGTGCGCTCCTCCAAGACATGGAGCAGAATCTCGATCTCGTCCGATCCGAACGAGGCGCGCAGGTTGGGCAGGATCACCGACTACCTCCCGAAAGGGTTAACTAGCGTACCGCCTGCCAGCGCGGCCACCTCTTCGATCCGTACCCTGGAACACGCCGGTGGGTCCGGGCCCTTCCGCGTCAGCGTTGCCCGGCCGGCCGGTGAGCCAGTGCGTCGGTGTCATCCGAGGTGTCGCAGACGCCCCGCCGCTTGCTCCAGCGTCTGGAGCGTCTTGCAGAACGCGAACCGCACCTGCGTTCGCCCGTCTTCCGCGTCGCTGTAGAAGCTGGAGCCCGGGACCGAAGCGACGCCGTACTCGCGGGCCAGCCAGACGGCGAACTCATCGTCGGGCAGGTCGCTGAGCTTCGAGAAGTCGGCGAGTATGTAGTACGACCCGGCGGGTGGCCGGCAGGCGAAGCCGGCGGCGACGAGCCCGTCGTACATCACGTCGCGGCGGCGGCGGTAGTCGTCGGCGAGCTGCTTATAATAGGACTGGTCGAGCTGCTCGATGCCGGCGGCGCAGGCTTCCTGGAGTGGCGCGGGCGCGCCGACGGTGAGGAAGTCGTGGGTCTTCTTGATGGCGTCGGTCAGTTCTGGCGGCGCCACGATCGTGCCGATCCGCCAGCCGGTGACGCTGAAGGTCTTCGAGGCGCCGCTCACCGTGACGGTCCGCTCGCGCATCCCCTCGACCGTGGCGATCGGTACGTGCTCGCCCTCGTACAGGATATGCTCGTAGATCTCGT
Organism: Gemmatimonadota bacterium; assembly: GCA_020344215.1. Taxonomy (GTDB): domain Bacteria; phylum Gemmatimonadota; class Gemmatimonadetes; order Palauibacterales; family KS3-K002. The sequence continues at coordinate 1,270,800 of CP070815.1, read as the reverse complement.
CGGTGAAGGCGACGGCGTCGTGCTCGATGCAGAGCCGGGCGATCACCTCCAGCTCATCGCCGGCGAACACGTGACCGGTCGGGTTGTTGGGCGTGTTGATGATGATCCCGCGAGTGCGATCGCTGAAGGCGGCGGCGGTCGCATCGAGGTCGGGGCCGCCGTCCTCACGCGTCGGCACGAACACCGGCTTCGCGCCGCAGAGTATCGAGTCGGGCCCGTAATTCTCGTAGAACGGCTCGTAGACGACGATCTCGTCGCCGGGATCGACCAGCGCCAGCATCGCCGAGGCCATCGCCTCGGTGGCGCCGCAGGTCACGACGATCTCGCGCTCCGTGTCGACTTCCATCCCGTAGAAGCGCCGGTACTTCTCGGCCAGGGCGCGGCGCAGCCGGGGCGCGCCCCAGGTGATGGCGTACTGGTTGAGATCGGCGCGGATCGCCTCGACCGCCGCCTCCTTCAGCAGGTCGGGCGCCGGGAAGTCGGGGAAGCCCTGGGCGAGGTTGATGGCGCCGTGCCGGTTGGCGACGCGGGTCATCTCGCGGATGACGGACTCGGTAAACGTGTGGGTGCGTTGGGCTGTGCGCATGTTGGCTCTAAGAATCACTGGGTGTCGGATGTTGGATATCGAGTCCAGCTCAACGATCTAGCCCCTCCGCCGGAACCGGCCGCAGGGTGGCGTCTTCCTCGAGCGCCGCGCGGCGGCCCGCCTCGAGATCGACGCGCGACAGCAGCCACATACCGCCGATGAAGAAGACGACGAGCGAGACGATGCCGTAGCGGCCCGAGCCCGTCAGCGCCGCGATCCAGCCGACCAGAAACGGCCCCATGATGCCGGCGAACTTGTCGAACACGCTGAAGAAGGCGAAGAACTCGGACGACTTGCCCTTCGGGAGAAGTGTGGAGTAGAGCGAGCGGCTGAGTCCCTGCGCGCCGCCCTGCACCATCGATATCGCCACCGCCAGCGCCCAGAAGTGCCAGGCCGTCGTCATGAAGAAGGCGAACACCGAGATCACCGTATACACTGAGAGAGCGATGTAGATGCCGTTGCGCGCGCCGATCCGGCCGGCCAGCGCGCCGAAGGCGAAGGTGAAGGGGATACCGAGAAACTGGACCAACACGAAAGCCCCGATAATATCCGTGTCGCCGATGCCAATCTCGGCCGCGTAGACGGCGCCCATCTTGATGATGGTCCCGATGCCGTCACTGTAGAGCCAGAAGGCGAGCAGGAGGATCAGCAGCTCACGGTGCGCGCGCACCTCGCGCAGCGTCTCGAACAGGCGCTTGAAGCCGGCGCGCACGGGGTTGATGTTCGCCGCCTCACCCTCCTCTAGTCGGCGCGGCGGCTCACGGACATCGCGCAACAGCGGTATCGAGAAGCCGAGCCACCAGACGGCGACGCTGACGAACACGAGGCGGGTGGCTAGGCCTGAGTCGGCGAGCCCGAAGAGGTCGGGCTTCACGATCATCGCCAGGTTGACGGCCAGCAGAACGCCGCCGCCGACGTAGCCGAGCGCGTAACCCGCGGTGGAGACGCGGTCGACCTCGTCCTCGGAGGCGATGTGGGGTAGGAGCCCGTCGTAGAAGACGTTGGCGCCGGAGAACCCGATGTTGCCGAGAATGAACAAGACCGATGCCAGCAGCCACTCGCCCTCGGTGACGAAGTAGAGGCAGGCGCTGGCGATGACGCCGAGGAACATGAAGCCGGCGAGGAAGCGCTTCTTGGCGCCCATGTAGTCGCCTATCGCGCCCAGCACCGGTGAGGCGAGGGCGATGATCGCCAGGCCGAGGGCCGTCGTGTAGCCCCAGTAGGCCGTGCGCATGTTCTCCGCCATGTGGCCGGCGGCTACACTGGCGAAATAGACGGGCAGGACGGCGCCCATGATCGTGGTGGCGAAGGCGGAGTTGGCCCAGTCGTAGAGCGCCCAGCTGCGCAGCTCGCGCCGGTGAAGGCCGAGTACGTTCAGCCAGCCCCGTGACGAGGTCCCCGGTTCGGCGGGCCCGGTCATCTCGAACTCTCTCCTCCAGGCGAGCCCTCCAGGCAGCGGCGCTCAGCCAGCGCCTCCGACCACTCGGCGCTCAACGCGTCCAGCCGTGTTGCCAAGTCGGCGCGTTGCTCGGCCAGCCGCTCGCGCAGCCGCGGCCGGTGCACCACCTGGAAGAAGAGCTTCACATCCTCCCACACCTCCTCCCGGCGATGTATCCAGGCGAGCGCGACGAACCCGAGCAGCGGCAGCGCCAGCGCCGTGAGCGCGGCAGCGGCCGGCCCGGCGACCTTCCCGGCCAAGAAGATCCAGGCCAGGTAGGCCGCGGGATAGGCGATGATCCCGGCCAGCAGCTTCGTCGTGGCGACCATCTCGATCTCCGGCTTAATCAAGCGACAGACGAGATTGGACACGAAGTAAGGAACATACCACGCGATCGCCGCCAGCGCCGCGAGCGGCAGACCCAACCCCAAGACCGCCGCCTGGCGCAGGATGTAGCGTACGACCGGGCCGACCTCGTAGCGGGGCGGGACATCCGCCTCGCCGCTGCCCAGCCGCTCCAGCGACCGGGCGTAGTCGCGGAGCGAGCGGTCCAGCTGCTCGTAGCGTTCCGGATCGCTGACCCGCAGCCAGGCGAAGAGCTCGGCGAAGCGCCGCATCTGCGGCAACCGCTCACCGAGCGCCAGGCGCTGACGCGGGCGGGCGCTCCCCTTGGACCGGGCGTAGAGCAGCTCGGCGGTCTCGACCAGCTGGCGATCCGACTCGTCTGCCAGGTTGAGCGTCTGCCGTTCCAGGCCCTGGGCGACGGCCTCGGTGAGCGAGCGGACGGCGCGGAGCCGGTCGGACTCGTAGTCGCACCGCCACTCGGCGACGACGATCGGCGCGCCGGTGCCGGCCACCACACGGCTGCGGAACCGGTGCTTGCGATGGTAGGTGAGACCGAGGGGCACGATCTTCACGCCCAGCCGCCAGTCCGACTCCTCCTCAGCCGCTAGCGCCACGCGCGCCGCACCCGTCTTCAGCGGCCCCAGCGCCGGCGATGTGCGGCTCCCACCCTCGGGGAACGTCAGCAGAGCGCCGCCACCGCGTAGCACGTCCACCGCCTCCTCGAACGCCAGCCGGTTCCGGTAGAGCTGCTCGGGATCGTCCTGCACACGGTAAAGCGGCAGAGTCCCGACCGACCTCAGCACCTGGCCGAAGAGCGGGATCTCGAAGAGCGGCGCCTTGGCCAGAACGCGCACCCGGCGGCCCGCCACCCGCAAGGCGAGCAGCGGGTCCATCAACATGTTGGGATGGTTCGTGACGATGAGGACCGGCCCGTCCGGCAGGCCGGGGCCAGCACGCTCGAGGCGGTAGTACACCCCCGCGGCCCACGCCGCTGTCCGGACGACCGACCGACCGATGACGCCCATTGGTGAGTGACCGGGGATTAGGAGTCGCTCCTCAGCAATAGCGTTTATCGTTAGCGGGACCGGGCATCGCCGGGCTTGCCCCACGCCGTGGCAGATCGTCCCTGCCACGCGAGTCGGGCCGTCAAGACCCGTGAAGGTCAACCTCGTTAACCTACTGGCATTAGACCTGTTAGCGAGCCCTGGCCCGCATTCCGCTCTCCGGGCACGAGTTATGCCTTCTTCACTTAGGTCCTCGTATGCCGATTGTGCAACAGGCGGCCTTTCACAAGGCCGATCCGCTCGCCGGGGCCGGAGGCGAGCGGCTCGTATAGGGCGGCCGCTAAAGGAGGCAAAGATGTCACTGAAGGAGAAGCTCGGAGAGAAGATCGATGCTTGGCGCCCGCGAACCACGAAGCTGCTCAAGGAGCACGGTGACGTAAAGGTCAGCGACGTGACGATCGCCCAGGCGATCGGTGGCGCCCGCGGCGTGCGCTGCCTGGTCACCGACATCTCGTATCTCGACCCGAACGAGGGCATCCGCTTCCGCGGCTACACGATCCCCGAGACGTTGGAGGCGCTGCCCAAGGTCCCCGGCGCGGAGATGCCTTACGTCGAGGGGCACATCTGGCTGCTGCTGACCGGCGACATCCCGACCGAGGGGGACGTGAAGGAGCTGGCGAAAGAGCTTCAGAAGCGGAGCAAGGTTCCCAAGTACGTCTGGGACGTGCTGCGCGCCATGCCGAAGGACTCGCACCCGATGGCGATGTTCTCGGCGGCGATCGTGGCGATGGAGCGGGAATCGGTCTACCGGAAGGCGTACGAGGAGGGGCTCGGCAAGATGGACCACTGGCAGCCCACGCTGGAAGACGCGCTGAACCTGTGGGCGCGGCTGCCGCAGGTCGGTGCGTTCATCTACAGGTTGAAGTACAAGAAAGACAAGCAGATCGATCCGGATCCCAAGCTCGACCTGGGCGGCAACTTCGCCCACATGATGGGGATCGAGCCGCCTTACGACGATGTAGCGCGGCTGTACTTCATCCTCCACTCCGACCACGAGAGCGGCAACGTCAGCGCCCACGCCGGGCATCTGATCGCCAGCGCGCTATCCGACCCGTACTACGCGGCCTCCGCCATGGTCAACGGGCTGGCCGGCCCGCTGCACGGCCTGGCCAACCAGGAGGTGCTGCGCTGGATCCAGGGCGTGATGGAGCAGATGGGCGGCAAGATACCCAGCGAGGAGGAGATGAAGGAGTTCGTGTGGAGCACG
>CP070815.1:1258013-1266060 GCA_020344215.1 Gemmatimonadota bacterium | reverse complement strand
CGCCCGGGATCCCGCAACAGCAGGTCGGCTCGCTTGTAGGGGGTCGCGCGCCGGGCGAACGCGATGGTGAACACGTCTTCGCCCAGCTTTATCCCGCTGCGGCTCTCCACAGCAGCCAACAGCTTGTGCTTGGCATGCCGGTGGCTCTCCTGGATCTTCTCGTGCGGGATCTGAATCGCGTAGCGGAGGTATCGCGTGTCGAATCGCCACCCAGGGATGTGCTCGTCATAAAGCTTCTGGAAAGCTTCGCACGTCCAGGTCACGACGTGCACGCCGTTCGTGATAGCGTGGATCGGGTAACCCGGGAACATGTCGAAAGAGACCTCGCCATGCCGCATCGACACGCCGTTGATGTAACCGGAGAAGCGCAACGCCAGGTACGTCATGTTGAGCGTGTCGTCGAGCAGGCACTCACTCTTGTGCAGGAGCGCCGTCCGCGCTGGGCCTAGTACCTGCCTGACCAGTGCAATTGGGAACTGGTCATGACCCGCCGGCACCGGTGTGTGGGTCGTGAAGACGCAGTTCTTGCGCACCGCCTCGATCTGCCCCTCGCTGACTCCCTCACCACCTCGACCCGCGCCTGCCGTCTCCAACAGCGGGATCGTCAGTAGGGCCGAGTGACCCTCGTTCATGTGGTAGAGGATGCGAGAGTCGTAGCCAAGTGCGGTGAGGGCGGCGACACCACCGAGACCGAGCAGCGCCTCCTGGCAAAGCCGATAATGCTCGTCACCTCCGTAAAGCTGGTCGGTCAGGCTACGGTCCCAAGGTGTGTTCTCAGGCAGTGCCGCGTCGAGCAAGAGCACCGGGACCGAGTGCGTGTCAACGCCCTGAATCAGGAACTGCCAGACGCGAAGGTGGACCTCACGCTCCTCGATCTCCACACTCACGACCGGCTCCAGCGGCTCGAGCAGATCTTCCGGCCGCCAGTCGTGCGAGCTTTCGATCTGGTTGCCTTCCTCGTCCAGCTCCTGCTGGTAATAGCCTTTGCGATGTATGAGAGTCACGCCGATCATCGGCACGCCCAGGTCGGCGGCGGAACGGAGGATGTCGCCGGCGAGTACGCCGAGTCCGCCGGAGTACGTGGGCATCCTCGGGTCGAGAGCGATCTCCATCGAGAAGTAGGCGACCGCCGGCTCCTGCTGCCGTCGGCTAGTGTTCATAGGCTGTGGGAAGATGGGTGGGCGGGCGCTTCTTGCCAAGCTGCCCTCCATAAGAAGTGTTCTCAGGCACTCTTTCGACGCGGTGCCAGGATCAGAGCGCCGAGTGGCGGCAGCCGCAGGCGCAGCGACTGCGGGTAGCCGTGGAAGGGCGCAGCCTCCGTCGTGACCTCTCGGTGAACCGCGAAGCCGCTGCCACCATAGTCGAGTTCGTCGCTGACCAGGAGCAACGAGTAACGACCCTCGCTCGGGATGCCGATCCGGTGGTCTTCCCGCGGCACGGGCGTGAAGTTGAGGATGACCACCAGATGCTCGTCGCCGGCGCATCGTGCGTAGGAGACCACGCAGTTCTCGGTGTCGGTGCAGTCGATCCAGGCGAAGCCTGCAGGGTCCGGGTCGCCGCGCCATAGTGCCGGCGAACGGCGGTAGAGCGCTCCGAGATCGGCGAGGAAGCGCGCGAAGCCCGCCCGGAAATGGTCGTCGGCGAGATGCCAGTCGAGGCTCGCGTCGTGGTTCCACTCGTTGTCTGGTGCGAGCTCCGTGCCCATGAAGACCAGCTGCTTGCCGGGGCGCGTGTACTGGTAGGTCAGCAGCAGTCGCAGGTTGGCGAACTTCTGCCATTCATCGCCGGGCATCTTGTTCAAGAGCGAGCCTTTCCCGTGAACGACCTCGTCATGCGAGAGCGGCATTAGAAATCGCTCGCTGTGCTCGTAGATCATCGCGAATGTCAGCTGATCGAGGTGCCAGCGCCGGTACACCGGATCCTTCTTGAAGAACTCGACAGTGTCGTGCATCCACCCCATGTTCCACTTGAAGGTAAACCCGAGACCACCCTCCGAGGTTGGATGCGTCACGCCCGGCCAGGCCGTGGATTCCTCAGCGATCGTGAAGCAACCCGGGCACTCGGCAGCGATGGTCCCGTTTAACGTCTTGAGGAACTCGATGGCTTCCAGGTTCTCACGCCCGCCGTAGATGTTCGGTTCCCACTCGCCCTCCTCCCGGCTGTAGTCGAGGTAGAGCATGGAAGCGACGGCATCAACGCGCAGCCCGTCGATGTGGAACTCCTCTAGCCAGTAGAGGGCGTTGGCGATGAGGAAGTTCGTCACCTCCTTGCGCCCGTAGTTGAAGACCAGGGTGCCCCAGTCAGGATGCTCGCCGCGACGGGGATCCTCGTGTTCGTAAAGTGCCGTGCCGTCGAAGCGGCGCAGGGCGAAGTCGTCCCTCGGAAAATGCGCCGGCACCCAATCGAGGATCACGCCGAACCCGTTCTGGTGGCAGAGATCGACCAGATGACGGAAGTCATCCGGCGAGCCGTAACGCGCGGTCGGCGCGAAGTAGCTGCTGACCTGGTAGCCCCACGAGCCGGTGAACGGGTGCTCGCTGATAGGGAGTAGCTCGAGATGCGTGAAACCGAACCGCCTCATGTGTTCCACGAGTCTGGGCGCGATTTCGCGGTAGCCGAGCGGCCGGCCCCCCTCCTCCGGCACCCGAGCCCAGGAGCCGAGGTGCACCTCGTAGACCGCCAGCGGCTCCCGGGTCACGTCCCGGTTGCGCCGCTGGCTGACCCACGTCGCGTCGCCCCAGGCGTAAGCTGACTCGGCTACCCGAGCCGCGGTGCCCGGCGGTGCCTCCACCGCGAAGGCGACGGGGTCGGTTTTTAGCCGGATCGCGCCGTCCCCGGTCTTGATTTCGTACTTGTAAAGCGTGCCGGGTTCCAGATCAGGCACGAAGAGCTCGTAGATGCCCGAGCTGCCCATGGCGCGCATCGGGAAGAGCCGTCCATCCCAGTTGCAGAAATCGCCGACCACGCTCACGCGCCGGGCGCTCGGAGCCCAGACGGCGAAGGCGACGCCGTCAACCTCGTCGACTCGCCGCGGGTGCGCGCCCAGAAAGCGCCAAAGCTGGCGGTGGGTACCCTCGTTGAAGAGGTGCAGGTCGACGTCGCCCAACGTGGGAAGAAAGCGATACGGATCGTCGCGCTCGTACACATCGCCGCTCTCTAAGTGGAAACGCAAGCGGTAGCGTAGTGGCGGTGAGACGTCGCGGATGAAGCCTCCGAACAAACCACGCCCGAGCGGCCGCAGCTCGAGCGCGGTGCCGTCGGCCAGCATACACTCGACGCGTTGGCCGTCCGGGCGGAAGGCCCGGACGACTGACCCGGTACGCCGACCGTGAGTTGCAGGGTGCGCGCCCAAGATGCTGTGCGGGTCATGGTGCTCGCCGCGAATCAGCCGACCATGCTCGACCGGGTCGATGGCGAGTGGTGGGCCCGCTTCCTTGCGGCTGCGGCGGGATTTCTTCGCCGGCACTCGGTTCACCTCCGACGCGGCTCGTAGCGCAGCAGGAAGAGCAACTGGGCGACCGGGTGGACACGGGCGCCCTTCACCTCTCTTCCCCGCGCTTGAGACGAGGGACCTACCATCACGTTCCGGTACCCGCGCCCAGCATGAGGCCGGCGATAAAGCACAAAGGAATCCGTACCCTGTCTGGTCGGTTGTTCAGCTCGTAGCCGAGCTCGTAGAGCGCCTTGTCTAGAATACAAAGGTCGAGCAAGGTGCTGAGCTCGACTGCGCCTTCGGGGAGCAGGTCGGAGTCCTCCGCCGCATCGACATAGGCGCCCAGGAAACCCACAGCGACCCAGTGGTACCACAGCCGAGCCCACGGTTCCAGCGCGGGGATGTCCTCGGGGCGGACGCGCCCCGCAATCAGGGCTGAGACACTGGCGTAATCGAACGAGCGCAGCATGCCGGCAACATCCCTCAGTGGCGAACGCTTGAGTCGCCGCTCGCTGATCGGGCGCGCCGGCTCGCCCTCGAAGTCCATTATCACGAAGTCCTTTCCCGTGTAGAGGACCTGGCCGAGGCGATACTCGCCGTGGCAGCGGATGCGCAGGCCGTCGACCTTCTTGTCCACAACCAGGCGGAGGCGGTGGTCGATATCCTTCTTCATTCCCAGGACGGTTTTTGCCTCCTGCCGCAAATCGAGAGGCAGGCGCCCGACGCGTTTGCTCAGCAATTCAAACACCTGATCGAGCCGGGTGCGTGACGATTGATACAGCGAGCGCCGATACATCGCGTTTATGGGCTCGGGAGCGAAGCCGGGGGCGTCTACCCGCGAGGCGAGGGCCAGGTGAAGCTTGGCCGTGCGGTCGCCCAACAATCGCGCGAATTCGAGGTAGGCCCCGATCATCTCTTCGGCCAGGACGGGCATTGCCGCGTGGCGATCCTCCAATGGCGAGTGACGCCGCGGCGGCGGCTCCCGCTCCTGCGGCGGCCGGGCGAGTACCCGCTCGAAGTATCCGTCGAGTGCGTCGAGCGTATACTCCCAGGCATCGCCTTCGTTAGGCACGAACTCCTGCAGAACAGCGAGCGTTACCGGTTCCCCTCTCTCACGCATGTACTCGATGGCACCGGCCAGACGCGGCAGGTGCTGGAACGAGGTGTGCTCCGTGAGGAATCTGCCGATCTCCAAATCAGGGTTCACGCCCGGCTCGAGTCGCCGGAACAGCTTCAAAATCAGTCGGTCCCCATAGATGACCGATGTGTTCCTCTGTTCGGCGGCCACGAGCGCTGGCGTGAGTCCGTTCTCGAGCGGACCGCGTAAAGAGCGGAATTTCCGCGTCCGGCTCGCTCGGATCGCGCCGCCCCGGCCGACGCGGCGCCGCCGCCGGGTGATGATGTCCAGCAAAGCGACGCAGAAGCCCTCATCCACCACCGCGTCGTAGAGTACGCCTTCCACCGAGTCTCCACCGTCCTCAACCCGTAGCTTCGCGATGACCGCTCCAGGCTGGTGCGTGAGCAGCTGGGCTGCGCGCGCGCTTGTCGCGAACGCTATCGGTAGCTGGTAGACGTCCGGGTCGCCCTCTCGGTAAACGATACGGACGAGAGCGAGCTGGACGATGACGCCGTCGGCAGCGATCGGCACCGTCTCGATGACCGAGGCGGACAGGATCGGACTAGCTTTGCCGGCGAACCAGTGAAGTAGCCGTAAGAAGTCCGGAAGGATGCGTTCGAGCTGGGCCGCCGACTTGTTCTGGAACACGGCATGCCAGCTTCCCCTTACGGTCAGCTCCGGCAGCTCACGGCCCGCTGACGCGAACGGCTGCAGCACTGCCTTGGCAGGCTCCAGACTGAACCAATAGAAGGTGTGAGGGCCGAGTGTCAGGAAATAGGGTAGCTCGCCGATGGGCGGAAACTCGGTTCGCCCGAAGACTTCGACTGGCACCATCTCCTTGAAGGCAGAGAGGTCGAGCTCGACCGCCTGAGCGAAGCGGGAGAGGTTGACCACCACGAGGATCGCCTCGTCCCCCCAGCGGCGCAGAAAGGCGGCCACCTTTCGGTTTTCCGGCTGCAGGAATTCCAGCGACCCGCGGCTGAAGGCGCGAAACCGCTTTCGCACGGCGAGGATCCGCTTCATCCACCAGAGCAGCGAGTGCGGGTTATGATTCTGCGTCTCGACGTTAATCGCCTCGTAGTGGTACTCGGGGTCGACGATGACCGGCAGGAACAGCTGTTGCGGATTGGCTCGCGAGAAACCAGCGTTCCGGTCGCCGCTCCACTGCATGGGTGTACGCACCCCATTCCGGTCGCCCACGTAGATGTTGTCGCCCATGCCGATCTCGTCACCGTAGTAGATGACCGGCGTCCCTGGCAGCGATAACAGCAGGCTGTTCAGCAACTCGATCCTGCGGCGGTTGTTCCCCAGAAGCGGCGCCAGGCGCCGGCGGATGCCCAAATTGATGCGCGCCTGCGGGTCGTAGGCGTACACCCGGTACATGTAGTCGCGGTCCTCGTCGGTGACCATCTCGAGTGTCAGCTCGTCGTGATTGCGCAGGAAGATGGCCCACTGAGCGTTCTCGGGTATTGCCGGCGTCTGCTCGAGGATGTCCACGACCGGGAAGCGATCTTCCATGTGCACGGCCATGAACAGTCGCGGCATGACGGGGAAGTGGAACGCCATGTGGCACTCATCGCCATCGCCGAAATAGGCGACGGCATCCTCGGGCCACTGGTTCGCCTCCGCCAGCAGCACGCGGTTCTCGTACCTCGAGTCGACGTAGCGGCGCAGATCCTTCAATAGGGCGTGAGTCTCTGGCAAGTTCTCGCAGCTCGTCCCCTCGCGCTCGAACAGGTAGGGGACCGCGTCGAGCCGCAGCCCGTCGACCCCCAACTCCAACCAGAAGTCGAGAACCTGGAGCAGCGCCTTGCGAACCGCCGGGTGGTCGAAGTTGAGGTCCGGCTGGTGCGAGTAGAAGCGGTGCCAGTAATAGGCGCCGGCCACGGGGTCCCAAGTCCAGTTCGATTGCTCGAAGTCCTTGAAGATGATCCGTGTCTCGGAGTACTTCTCGGGCGTGTCGCTCCAGACGTAGAACTCCCGCGCACGACTGCCCGGTTGAGCACGGCGAGCCTTCTGGAACCAAGGATGCTGGTCGGAGGTGTGGTTGATCACCAACTCGGTGATGACCCGCAGGTCGCGACTGTGCGCCGCCCGCAGGAAGTTCCTGAAGTCGCGCAGCATGCCGTAGGACGGGTGCACGCTGGTGTAGTCCGCGATGTCATAGCCGTCATCCCGGAGCGGCGAGGGATAGAACGGAAGTAACCAGATGGCCGTGACCCCGAGGTCCTGAATGTAATCCAGCCTGTCGGTAAGCCCCTGGAAGTCGCCGATACCATCGCCGTTGCTGTCGTGGAAGGCTCGGACGTGGACCTGATAGATGATCGCGTCCTTGTACCAGAGCGAGTCGCCCTTCATCCGACCTCCGATTGCTGTTTCGGCCGGCGCACACGCAGGATATGCCCGACGCGCTCCTGCGGGTCCAGGCCAACGCAATTCGCGACGCCCTTCCACTCGTAATAAACAACAGTCGACATTCGACAGCCGAGTCTCAGGTTTTCCCCGACGCTCGACGCACGATGCCCTACGTCGAAAGTCAAACGTCGGGTGTAGTCAGTTGATAGTTGAAAACACCTGAAAAGTCGATAGTCCAACGTCGGCTCGTGGCTCTTGAGAGGAAACCGGCCAGGTTTCCCAGTTCATCGTGCCGACACCCACACAAAGAACGCCCCACCCGGCACACGCACCTCCTGCGTCCCTCCGCCTAACTGCGCGAACTCGCCCTCGACACCGTCCAGGTCCACCCGCTCCCGGTCGCCCACTTGTCGCCAGGGGCCATCGGGAAGATCGAACCGGAACACACCCTCGTTCGTGCCGCTATTGGCCAGGGCCAGGACCCGCTCACCGACCACGTACCCCAGGAGAGTACCTTCGCCCGGAGTGATCCAGCGGTAGTGCCCGTCCGGCACCTCGGCGACGCGGAAGACCCGGCCGTACTCGGACATGCGCAGCGCCAGAAGCCCCCGCCAGTAGTCCCGCATCGCCGCGTGATCGGAGCCCGGGGCGAGGCTGTCCCAGAGGAAGCGGTTCGGGGTCCGTACGTTGTAGGTGTCATCGCGGCCCTTGAACCGGATGGGTCCGCCGGCCGCCTCCACCTCGAATTCCTCATGGGGCGCCAGCCCCTTGGAGCGGAGCATCTCGGTACCCCCGTGGATCACCACGGGCCCCGCCGAGGTGAACAGCAGCCCGGCGGCGATGCGCACGGCGGCGAGATCGACACCCTCGAGCCCGTTGTGATCGTCGCTCAGCGCATATCGATCGGCCAAGGCCCAGTTGTCGTGGATGTCCAGGTAGGAGATCCCGTTCGTGGTGCGCGGCTCCTCGTCATAGTCGTTAGCGAGCGCGCGCATGGCCGCCTCCCGGGCGGAGCCGTCCCCGCCGGCCCAGCCGCGGTCGTTCACATCGAAGGGGCTGCCCTTGAAGGCGTCCCGGGCGTCGTCCTGGAAGAAGGTGATCGGGGCGTCGGCTTTGTACCAGGCCCAGTCGGGGTTCGACCG
>CP070815.1:1248978-1257913 GCA_020344215.1 Gemmatimonadota bacterium | reverse complement strand
GCGGCCATCGCGCTCGTGGGTGGCCTGGGGCTCGGGCCGGGCGCCAACATGTCGGACGAGGTGGCGCTGTTCGAGGCGACCCACGGGACCGCGCCCAAGTACACCGGCCAGGACAAGGTCAATCCGGGGTCGCTCATCCTGTCGGCGGTGATGATGCTCAACCACATGGGCTGGACCGAGGCGGCAGACAAGATCATCCGCGGGATGGAGCAGGCCATCAAGGACGGCCAGGTCACCTACGATCTCGCTCGCCTGATGAAGCGTGAGGGTCGCGAAGATGTGGTCGAGGTCTCCTGCTCCGGTTTCGGTGAGGCGATCATCGCGCGGATGTAGCAACCTTCAGAGGTGAGCTCTCCTCAGCGCGGCCGGGCCGGTCTAAGAAGACCGGTCCGGCTTCGTGCGTCGGCTGTGGTCGTGTCGCTGGCCACAGACCAGCTCTCAAGGGCAGGAACACCGGCTGCGTCGGGAGCGTTCTCTCGGTCAGACTTCGATCTTGGAACCACCGTCAGGGCTGACCTGATGGAGCAACTCGCGGTACTGCTCGAGCACCACGGGTACGCGCTGCTGTTCGCCGTCGGCTTTCTCGAGTACGCCGGGGCGCCGATCGCCAGCGTGCCGATCCTCGTGCTCGCCGGCGCGCTCGCGTCGACGGGGGACTCTCCGCTGCCGGGCATCATCGTCGCCGCCGCTCTCGGCGGGCTGGCCAGCGATCTCATCTGGTATACGGCGGCCCGTGTGCGCGGCCAGCGGTTGGTGGACGCCGTGTGCGGGCTGGCGACGAACCCGATGGCCTGCGTGATGGGGGTTGAGCGTCGTCTCCGCTCCGGGGGTCCGATCTACCTGCTGCCGTCCAAGTTCCTGCCGGGCGTTGGGAATCTCGCTGCGGCCGCCGCGGGCTTCACCGGGATCGGCCTGGGCAAATTCGTCGTCCTCGATGGACTGGCGCTGCTCCTCTGGGCATCGGTGTACAGTAGCGCCGGTTGGATCTTCTCAGGTGGAACGGGTAATCGAGTGGGCGAGCGGCTTCGGCCTGCTCATCCTCTTGGCGGCGGCCGGGCTCATCGCCGGTGCCGGCGTCTGGAGATACTTCAAGGTCCGCATGCACCGGCCGCATCACGAAGCGGCGCGGGCTGCCGAGGCCGAATAACCCTACGGCGAAAGCCGCGCTACCGTCCAGCCGTCATCCTCCCGGGTATAGCGCAGCCGGTCGTGCAGCCGGTTGGCACGCCCCTGCCAAAACTCGATGGCCTGCGGGATCACTCTATAGCCGCCCCAGAACGGCGGCAGCGGTACGTCCGAGCCCTTGAAGCGTGTTTCGCGTTCGCGGAAGGCCTGTTCCAGGAGCCGGCGGTCTTCGATGGGCGAGCTCTGGTTGGAGGCCCAGGCGCCCAGCTGGCTGCCGCGGGCCCGGGTGGCGAAGTACTCGCTTGACTCCTCCTCGCTGAGCTTCTCCACCACCCCCTCCACCCGCACCTGCCGCTGTAATGCGGACCAGTGAAACACCAGAGCGGCTCGCGGGTTGTCCGCAAGTTCGTCGCCCTTGCGGCTCTCGTAGTTGGTGAAGAACCGGAAGCCCCGCTCGTCGAATCCCTTGACCAGCATCATGCGGGCGTTGGGTCTCCCGTCCTTCGAGGCGGTTGCCAACGTCATCGCTTCCGGGATGTATATGCTGGAGCGCCTGGCGTCCTCGAACCACTCGCTGAATAGGGCGAGGGGATCAGAACCTGCCGACTCCTCAGAGAGCCCCTTGAGCACGCCGCGCCCCATGATGAAGAGAGAGCGAAGCCTGGCGAACAGAGACGTATGAGCCTTTTCGACTTTCACGATCTAACTGAGTGACGGTTGAAGGTTTGTATCCCCTCCGCCCAACCTGCTGGTACTATCTTGCCGGGCCCGTACGGCCTACGGTTGCACGCAGGGTGGGCGGCCCGATGCCACCAGTCGCTTGTACTCGCGGCCGATCGCCACTGCGAGCGCCAGCCAGATGAGCACGAGCACGACGTTGAACGCCGCGAAGTGCCGGGCCTGCATGGCCAGGAAGTTTATCCCCACAAAGACCAGCACGCCCTGCAACACGTCGCCGGCTCGCACGAAGAACGTATCGATGGCTTGTTTGGCCTTGTACTTCTGTTCGCGAGTGCACGGTAGGAAGAGGATGTTGCGTACGGTGTTCTGCAGCGAGTAGTCCGTGGCGTTCTCGGCGGTCTTGCCCCACCTCACGACGGCCAGCACCGGGACGAGGGCAATCGCGGCGTAGGCCCCGAGTGAGATGAGCGGCACGATCAGCAGGGCGATCTGGACTCCCACATACTTGATCACCCGCGACACGAAGAAGAGCTGGAGCAGCAGCGCCAGTGTGTTCACGACGCCAAAGAAGCTAGCCCAGAAAGATCCGATGTATTCGCTCTCCGACAAGCCGCCGGCTTGGCCGGAGGCGACGGCCTCCCCGGCGGATATGTTCACGACACTGGTGAGGATGTACTCGCCGGTCGTGTTCACCCAGTTGAGGAAGAGCATAAGGAGGGCAACCATGAGCAGGTAGCGGCATCTGAGCACCATCCTGAACGGGTTTTCGACACCGGCCAGGTCGAGTTCCTGTGCGGTTTCCTCCAGCTTCGCGCGGGCGTCCTCTGGTGGCTCTGCCGGTTCTACACCCTCCTCCAGTGCCCTGCGGACCTCGGCGACCGAGATCTCGCCGGTCAGTGTCTTCCTAACGTCCTCAACCGGGAGCTCACCGGTGAGCGCTTTGCGGACCTCGTCGAGCGGGATCTCCTGAGATGCGGCCGGCATTGCGCCGGTCGTGAGGCTGTTCGGCAAGTCCGCCTCGCTACGCCGGCGCTCGCGCGCGTCAACGTAGTTCGTGGCGATCAGGCTGATCATTAGAAGAGCCGCCGCGAGAAGCATGGGCGGGTACACGCCGGCCCAGCCGATGATGCCGCCGGAGATGAAGCTACCGGCGATTGCACCGAAGGAGGCGCCGAACATCACGATCGGGAATAACCGCTCACCCTCTTCTCGTGTGTAGATGTCGTTCGCGAACGACCAGAGCTGCGCGACGACCATCATGTTGAATACCCCGATCCAGAGGAAGAACACGATCCCCTGAACCAGCAGCGGCAGACCGGCCTGAAACGCAATGAAGAAGAACCCTAGACAGGCGGCGAAGAAGATCGTCACGACGTTTATCAGCCGTCGCCTCGGCATCCGGTTGGCCAGGGCGCCGTAAAGCGGGACGGCGCCGAGCAGCATGAGCGCGATGCCGGCCGACATGTAGCTCTTGATCTCCGGCCACTGGCCGATGAGCGCCTCGCGGACCGGCTTGATGCAGTAGTATGCCGTGAGGATCAGGAAGAGGTTCAACGCCAGAAGCAGGACGGTCCCACTCTCCCCGGTCCGCACATCGGCGAACAGGCGCAGGACGCGATCGATTGGGCTCGAGCCGCGGTTCTGCTGCACGGTGCACTCCTCTTTGCTCGGTCTGCCCGTCTCCTGCTGGCGCAGCTCTTCCGGCGCCTGCCTGTCGCTCTGCTGACCCGCGACGAATAGAACACGGAGACTCGGTCCGCGCCAGCCCGAAGCGGCTGGCCCGGGTCGGATCTGCTCGGCGTAGGCGTGAGCAATGGGTCTAGGTCGGTGAGGCCCTCGCGTCGCCAGCGCGAGGACCCCAAGCGGGACCGCTCGCCTGGAACGACGCTCCTAGTATATTAAGTAGGCCCTACAAACGAACTTGGCTGCCTGCGACCAACTCATTGTCTGGCATGACGTTGGGTGGCCTATCCTCAGGACGCTTCGAACGACGGGCCAGCAGATTCGTGGGTGGACCTCTGGAGGCTGAACGAGACGGGGTCAACATGAGCGAACAGACTGTATTGTACTTGTCTCGCGGTGACGTCGAGGCGGTCGGGCTGTCTATGGCTGAGATCATCGAGGCGCTGGAGGCGATGTTCCTAGTGAAGGGGAGAGGCGAGGTGGAGATGCCGCCCAAGCCGGGCATCCATCCGCGAAAGGATGCGTTCATTCATGCCATGCCCGCCTACATCTCGAGCATGGGTGCGGCCGGCATCAAGTGGGTCTCGGGCTACCCGTCGAACGTCGAGCGCGACCTCCCGTACATCTCGGGCCTGCTGATGCTCAACGATCCGGACACGGGCATCCCGATCGCTGTGATGGACGCGACGTGGATCACCGCGATGCGGACCGGGGCGGCGACGGCGGTGGCGGCGAAGTATCTGGCGCGACGCGACAGTTCCACGCTAGGGATCATCGCCTGTGGCGTGCAGGGGCGGAGCAACCTGGAGGCACTGTCGCGCGTCTTCGATCTGAAACAGGTGAAGGCATTCGACGTCGCACCTGAGGTTGCTGAACGCTATGCGGTCGAGATGGGAGAGAAGTTCGGCGTGGAGGTCGAGGTCGTCGAGCACCCCAGAGACGCGGTCGCCGGTCTCGACCTCGTGGTCACGAGCGGGCCGATACTAAGGAACCCGAGTCCGACCATCGAGGCGGGCTGGCTATCGCCCGGTGCGTTCGCCTGTCCACTCGACTTCGATTCGTACTGGAAGGGAGAGGCGCTGCGGGAGGCAGACCGCCTGGCGACGGACGACGCGGCCCAGCTCCAGTACTACCGAACGGTCGGCTTCTTTCGCGACACGCCGGAGCCGTACGCCGACCTCGGTGAGATCGTCTCGGGCGCCAAGCCGGGGCGCATGTCTGCGGAGGAGCGCGCGATCTCGATAAACCTGGGCCTGGCGCTCGACGACATGGCGACGGCGATCCTCCTGTACCGAAAGGCGAAGGAAGGCGGCATCGGCACGGAGCTGCCGCTCTAGGAAGGCGCAGTCCTCAGCTCTCTTCGAGATCCTCCTCGATCGCGCACAGGTTGTCGACTCTCGATCATCGGCCGCTGCTTGCGGTTGACCGTCAGCTCGAAGATGTCCGGCCTTCCATAATGTCCGTCCGGGCCGATGCAGAGCGTGGTGTTGAACAGGGTCGATCCGCTCGCCTCCGAGTTCCGCTCGTTCATCCCGATGGTCACGGCTATGCCCGCCTCGCGCGCGGCGGCAGCGAGCCGGTCGGTCGCGTCGCTGGGGATGGTGACGGCGTTATCCAGCAGCTCCGTGTACAGCTCGCAGGCCTTGTCGATCGTGGCCTCGCGGTCGAGGAAGACCGGGGCCGCCTGGACGGCCGCGACGAGGAAGCGATCGTGGTTGGGGCTGGTCATCACGGCCTCCCTGGCGTTATGAATCGGGGTCGTTTTGTCCGCAAATACTACCGGCTGCCGGTCACGCCGTCCAGGAAGACGGCGCCCGGTGCCTGTGCACAACGAGACCCGGAGGGTGTGATGTCGGTTCATGGCGCTCTTGAAGCCCGGCTGCTCTCGACGAGGGCGTCGGCCTGTGTGCTAGGAGTGGTTACTCTGTTGGCCGCCGTGCCGGCCGGCTCGGCGGCGCTCCCCCAGAGAGACGAGGTCCCCACGATCGAGAGCAAGACCAGGGGGATGGCACAGTTCGTGGGATTCTTCGATCTCTATTGGGACGAATCTGAGGGCAGGCTCTACTGGGAGATCGACCGCTGGAACACCGAGTTCCTCTATCAGGTCTCTCTCTCGACGGGGCTAGGCAGCAATCCGGTAGGGCTCGATCGCGGGCAGCTCGGCGGCACTTACATACTCAAGGCTCAGCGTGTTGGCCCCACCGTCCTGCTCGTCGAGCCCAACTACGGCTACCGCGCTCGTTCAGATAATCCCGATGAGGTCCGGGCGGTCGAGGAAGCTTTCGCCCCGTCGACGCATTGGGGCTTCGAGGTTTTAGCGGAGACCGGCGACCGGGTGCTGGTCGATGCCAGCGACTTCTTCCTGCGCGACGCCCATGGCGTGGCCCAACGACTCGAGAGGACGGGACAGGGGAACTACCGGCTCGATCGCAGCCGCAGCGTCTTCTATCTGCCTCGAACCCGCGCCTTCCCGCTCAACACCGAGGTCGAGACATCGCTCACCTTTGCCAGTGATCTACCGGGACCGCTTGTGCGGAGCACGGCGGCGTCCGGCAGCGCGGTCACGCTCCGGCAGCATCATTCGCTCGTGCAGCTTCCCGGCGACGGCTACGAGCCCCGAGCCGTCGACTCGAGGGTCGGAGCCTTCGGCGTCAGCTTCCACGACTACGCAGCGGCGATCGATATGCCGCTCGAGGTCCGCTGGGTCGCGCGTCACCGCCTTCAGAAGAAGAATCCTCAGAGCGCACGCTCCGAGCCGCTCGCGCCCATCGTCTACTACCTGGATCGCGGCGTGCCGGAGCCGATCCGCAGCGCGCTGCTGGAAGGGGCCGCCTGGTGGAACGCGGCGTTCGAGGAAGCCGGGTTCGTCGACGGTTTCCGTGTCGAGATGTTACCTGAAGGCGCGGACCCTATGGACTTGCGCTACAATATGATACACTGGACACACCGCTCGACGCGCGGCTGGTCGTACGGCGGCTCGGTGGTCGACCCGCGCACCGGCGAGATTGTGAAGGGGAACGTGAACCTGGGGAGCCTGCGGGTACGGCAGGACCACCTGCTGGGCAGAGGCCTGGTGTCTCCGTTCGACGCCTCGATCGCCGAGTGCGACCTGGCCGGCGGTCCCACCTTCGATTACCTGGCGACGGTGGCTGAGGGCTCCGATCCCGCGGAGATGGCGTTGGCTCGCATCCGTCAACTCTCTGCCCACGAGGTCGGGCACACACTTGGGTTGTCGCACAACTACATCGCCAGCACCCAAGGTCGGGCCAGCGTGATGGATTATCCGGCACCCTTGGTCACAATCGCGGCGAACGGCAGCCTCGATCTGTCGGATGCCTACAGCGTCGGCATGGGCGAGTACGACAAGTTCGTCATCAAGTGGTTGTACAGTGAGTTCGCTCCGGGGGTTGATGAGGAAGCCGCACTGGATGCGATCGTGCAGGACGGACTGCAGCGAGGAGTCCGCTTCATCACGGACCGGGACGCGCGGCCGGCGGGCGCGGCGCACCCGCTCGCTGCGCTGTGGGACAACGGCTCGGATCCGGTCGCGGCGTTGGAGCACGAGATCGCCGTGAGGCGAATCGGGCTCGAGAACTTCGGGGCCACAGCGATTCGTCTTGGTGAACCCATGGCCGCGCTGGAGGAGGTTCTCGTCCCGCTTTACTTGCACCACCGCTATCAGGTCGAAGCGACGGCACACTCCCTCGGCGGTGCCGACTACAGCTTCGCGCTGCGGGGCGACGGGCAGACGCCGATCGAGATCGTGCCGGGCGTCAAGCAGCGCAGGGCCCTCGATGCGATGCTGTTGACAATCGAGCCGGAATTCCTAGCGATCCCCGAGCGAATCCTTCAGCTCATCCCGCCGCGCGCGTTCGGCATGAGCGGCGGCGAGATATTCGAGAAGCATACTGCCCCGACCTTCGATCCGCTGGGTGTCGCGGCTAGCGCGGCGGATCTGACGTTCGAGCTTATCCTACAGACCGAGCGCATGGCTCGACTGGTCGAGTTCCACGTCCGCGACGAATCGTATCCCGGCCTCGCCGAGGTCGTCGACCGCACTTTTGAGGTGACCTGGTACGCGCCGCCGGAGGAGACGCCGTACATACAGGAGATCCGGCACGCGGTTGAGCGCGTACTCCTCGACAGGTTGCTGGCTGAGGCGGGCAGCGCTCGAAACACACCGCAGGTGCGGGCGGTCCTCACGGCTCAGGTGGGGAATCTCGCGGCCTGGCTTGCTGAACTGGAGAGCCCGACGCACCACCAGCGGCTGGCGCTGGAGGACATCAATCGTTGGTGGCAGCGCGACGAAGGGGCTACTGGGCCAACCGAGCCTGCGGCGCTGCCACCGGGCAGCCCGATCGGCGAGCGGCGGTAGAACCCGGATCTCGCCCTTCTGGTTCACGTGCGGGGCCGCGCCGCGGCCCCCACTTGAGTAAAACCTTTAGCCCCCTCTTCTCGTAGGGAGCCTCAAACAGCCAGAGGGAGGAGCCCGTGGGGGAGTCGCGTTCAGCGACGGGAATGCTCCGCGAGGAGCATCAGCTGATCCTGAGAGTCCTGGACGTGCTGCAGTCGCTGGTGGAGAAGGGCGACGTCGGCGAATGGGACCTCGAAGCTTGGGGTGATTGCGTGGCCTTCTTCCGGCTGTTCGCCGACGCCTGCCATCACGGAAAGGAAGAAGACCTACTGTTCCCCGAGCTGGAAGCCCGGGGCATGCCCAGGGATAGTGGCCCGATCGCGGTCATGCTGTACGAGCACAAGCAGGGCAGGGCTCTGGTAGCACAGATGGCTGGCGCGCTGGGGGGCGCCGAGAGCGGGGAAATTGAGCCTCTCAACAGGCTGGAGCACGCCGCGCGCGCCTACCTGGAGCTACTTCGCGCCCACATCTATAAGGAAGACAACCACCTGTTCAACATGGCGGACTTCATGGTCGACAAGGCCGGCTGTGACCGGCTCTGCGCCCAATACGACGTCGTCTGCGCCCGGCGTTTCGAGGGCCGGGCCAAGGAAGACCTGGAGAACCTTGCAGGCAACCTTCTGGACCGCTTCGGCCATCCATAGATGCAGATAAGCACCAACACCGAACACCGCGGTGGCACAGGGCTGGGCCGTTGTGACGCCCCTACCCGCGGTGTAAAGTGCCCCGGCCATACTGAAGCCTCTTTCAACCTGAAGTCAGGAAGGAACGCTATGACGAATCTGAGACGTGCTACGCAGTGGGGTATTTGCGCCCTCGTGCTGGCGGCGACGCTGGCGCCCGGCACCGCCAGCGCCCAGACGAAGCTGTTGCGTTTCCCGGACATTCACGGTGATCGGGTGGCGTTTATGTACGCGGGCGACATATGGGTCGCCCCGGCGGGCGGTGGCACGGCCACCAGGCTGACCGCCCACCCCGGGCTGGAGCTCTTCCCCAAGTTTTCGCCGGACGGGCAGTGGATCGCCTTCACCG
>CP070815.1:1239729-1248878 GCA_020344215.1 Gemmatimonadota bacterium | reverse complement strand
CACGAACAACGGCTACGTGAGTCGAGGGCAGATCGTGCTCGACGGAGAGGTGTTCACGCAATCAGGAGAGCAGACCAGACCCGACTCGTCCACGCATTCCATTCGTGTGACGTTCCGCTTCACCGACGAGTTCACGCTGGTGAACCAGCTGTACAACTTGCAGGATGGGGAGTAACGGATCGGGCATTCCGTCATCTACACGGCAGACGGCGGTGTCTAACCGAGTCCAAGGACACGGGCGCGGTAGTGATGAGCAGTTCCTCGAGCGTTGTCAGTTGGGGAAGTTCATGCGGCGCAGCAGGTCCTGGAAGCGCGGGTCCGACCTCAGTCCCTCAAAAAAGGGATGCGCGCTGACCCAAGGGAGTCGCGGGTCGCGCATCTCGTAGGCGTGCTCGAGCGCCGCCAGCGCCTCATCGAACCGGCCCAGGTGGGCGAGGAAGGCGCTGCCACCGGCGGTCAAGCCCGGGAAGAAAAGGTCCGGCGCTTGGAGCGCCCTGACCGCCGCCGATATCTCCGCTGGGTCAGATAACGCAGCAAGGTAGGTGCGATAAGCCTCAGGGTCGCTGCCCGTTACCTCGGCGAAACGCTCGAAAAGGGGAGCAGCACCGGCGTGGTCGTCTTTGAGAACATAGGCGAAGGCGAGCCACTTGATGGCTAGCTCCTGGTCCGGGACGATCTCCAAGGCGCGCTCGACCGCTGGGATCGCGTCAGCGGGCCGACCAGCGCACGTGAATGCGATCCCCAGGATAAGGTTAGGCGCAAAGGAGAGCGGGTCTAGCTCAACGGCTCTCCGCGCTTCCGTCAGCGCTTCATCCCAGCGACGGGTGAGTGTAAGAAGCTCGGCGTACCACTGATGCGCGGTCGCATAGTCCGGGTTCAGCTCGATAGCGCTTAAGTAGTCTCGCTCGGCGCCCTCGCGGTCCCACTCGAAATAATCCTCTATGTAGGCCGAAGCCGTGTATGCTTCGGCAAGATCGGGATCGAGTAAGAGCGCCCGCTCGGTCGCCGCCCTCGCGACGGGCAGGATCTCGGGGATGGACGGACCGCCGTACTCGGGGAGTAGCACGTAGGTCTCGGCGAGTCCCGCGTAAGCGCGGGCGTAGTCCGGGTCGAGGAGGACCGCCCGGCTGTAGTACTGGACCGCCGAATCGAACGCCGCCAGCGAGCGCTGGTTCCAGAAATGCCGCCCGCGCAGGTAATAGTCGTACGCCTCCAGACTCGCGGTCGGCATCGCGGCGAGCCTGTCCTCTTCGTCGGGCGTCAGCGTCGCTTCCAGCGCCTCGGCGATTCGCCGCGCCACCTCCGTCTGAATCGCCAGCAGGTTCTCGATAGAGAGCTGCCGGTCGTACGTCTCGGCCCAGAGGTGCTCGTCCCGCTGGGCGTCGATCAGCTGCACGTTGACACGCACCGTTTCGCCGGCGCGCAGCACGCCTCCTTCCAAAAGGTAGCGGGCGTTCAGCTCCTCACCGATCTCTCGCAGGTTCTTGGGACTCTCACGATACCGCATCGCCGAAGTGCGCCCCCTGACGCTCAAGCCGCTGATCTTCGACAGCTGAGTGAGGATCTCGTCGTGTATGCCGTCGGTGAAGTACTCGTCCTCCCGAAGCCCGCTCCTATTTGCCAGCGGGAGCACAGCCACGGATGGCCGCTCCTCGGCAACGGCTCGTGTCTCGTCCGCGCCGCCGGCGAAGACGAGCCAGCCCGCTGCCACGAGGCCCCAGAGCGCCAGCGCGAAGACGAAGATCAGCCCTGCGTTCCGCCACGTCAGAAAGCGAGTCCGCCGCCCGGCTTCGTGCCGAGCGGCTGCAGACGCCTCGACCCTCTCGGCTTCGCTGCCGGACGGCGCCGCCGGTCCGGCTGACGTCACATCTGCAGCGTCCTCGCGGACGAGCGCCGTCGCCACGACGATCGGCAGGCCGATCAGAAAGAGGATAATCGCTAGTACGGGGAGCCACTCGGGGAGGGCCAGCCGGTCGGTGATCGTGTCGATGATCTCGTAGCAGACCCAGGCCCCGCCGACGTAGATCAGCAGCACCTGCCAGAGGGACCGGCGGTGGATCTCGACGATCAGCCGCTTGAGACGGGCCATTCTCGTGCCAGCGGCAAGAGCCTAGACGGTTGGGACTGCTCAAAGATGCGGGGCGGCGCGGTGAGGAGCAACGAGCTGGCACCAAGAAGACGTGGCCCTCGGCCGAGTAAGCCTCAGTCCTATCTAGTCAGGCTCCACGAACAGCCCCAGCTCGAGGGCCACAGCAACGAGCGGTCTGTCCAGCGTCCACAGGCCGACGCCGGCAAGGCGAGCCGCGGCCAGCAGGTGGGCGTCTATCCAGCCGATCCCCGCCCCCGCCAATCGGTTCGACTCCACAAAGGCAAGCACCTCCTCATGCCCGGCCAGCGGGGCCTGCGGTAATGCCGACAGTAGAGACAGGACCTCGGACCGCGCCTCGAGTTGGCCGCAGGCGAGCTCACCGACCACGAACGGATGGCACCAGACTTCCGACTCCTTCAGCCACCTGGCGAGGGCCGCGTTGCCCCGGCGCAAGTGGTCGATCCACACCGAGGTGTCGACCAGCAACTAGGCGCCCCTCTCCGGGCGCCGCCGCCGGATCGGCTTTAGGGTTTTCTCGCTACCACCCAGCGCCGCCAGCCGCCTGGCACTCTCCCGGGCGATCAGAGCGCGGAGCCCCGCATGAATCACCGCCGTCTTCCCAGCCAGGCCACTGAGCCGCTGGGCCTCCTCGAGGAGTTCGTCGTCGAGGTTCAAAGTCGTCCTCATGCACACTAATCTGCACGCATTGTGCATACCAGACAAGGCCAGCCCGTGGGTTCGCCGCACGGAGGCAAGTCTACGACCGACTCGTCACCGGATCGTGAACAGGAGCAGCGAGCGGTGGCGTGCGCCGCGAGCTTCCCTGACTTCTGGTTCGGGCGCCTCGGACTCGGCCGCTCCCGTCGGCGCCGCGCCTGCATCCGGTCCCGCAAGGAACGGCGGCAGCGTCTCACGACGCCGCGGGCCACGCACGCCTTCCTGCACGAAGGCCGTCGCCAGTACGACGGGGAGGAGTAGGATGAGCAGCCCGAGGGCGAAGCCGGGGAACCAGTCGGGTAGGCCGAGCCCTTCGGTCAGGGTCTGGACGATCTGGAACGCGATCCAGGCACCCACCAGGTAGATGCCGAGCACCTGCCAGAGCGACCGGCGGTGGATCTCCGCGATAAGCCGCTCTATACGGTTCATGGGCTAAGTGTCAGGTGAGAGCACCTCGATCGCCCGGCGCGCCGCCTCGACGCGAGGTTGAAGCTCGGGATCGGCGTCCTGCCAGAGCTCCACCAGCTTCCCGTAGTAGTGAATCGCCCTAGCCAGCTCGCCACGCGCCTCGTACAAAGCACCCAGGCGCTCGTAGATCGAGGGCAGGTAACGCGAGGCGGCATGGACCTCATCACCCCCAAATAACACCCCTCCAAGGTACCGTTCGTGGACGGCAACGGCGGAGTCCGCCTCGCCCGCCAGATCGTAGGCATCGGCCAACGGCGGAAGGGCGCACCATCGACAGAGGTTCATCGATCGATCGTCGGAGGAACGGAACTCAGCGATCGCCTCCAGGTGGCGGCCCTCGGCCAGAGCGATGTATCCCTCTGCGAGATGACGTCGCCATTCGGTGCGCCAGCCGAGCGGCGGGTCGATCGCCGAATCGCGCTCGGCGAGGGTTGCCCTGGCCCGGTCGAGTCTCCCGGCGATCGCATAGAACTCCGCCAGTTCCGCGTGCGGTCGGTCGAGAACCGGGATCGTCGCCAGCGGGTGTCGCTCCAGCGCGTTCTCCACGGTCTGTATCGCGCGTTCCACACCGTCGCCGAGCTGTAGGCGCAGCAGAGCCAGCCTGACCGCTTCACTGAGGTAGTGCCGCCCCCAGCCGTCTGCTTCGCAACCGGCCATCGCTTCGCCGAACCCTCGCTCGGCCTCGGCGAGCTTACCGCGGAGTCGGGCGACGCCGGCCAGATCGGAGACCGCCCACCGACGCCATCCCATTTCAGCTCGTAGGGATGCCTCAGCACCTTCGTAGTCTTCGCGTGCGAACGCGTGCCAAGCGGCCGCGTTGAAGCTGTAGGGATTGTCGTTCTCGGTCATCAGATCCAGGGTGGCCTGGGCTCCCTGCAGATCACCGAGTGACATCTGGTTGCCGAATAGAATCCTGTAGGCGAGGGCGTTGGCCGAGTCCAGCTCGATCGCCCGGTGATAGACCTCTACCGCCCGAGCGTGTTGCCGGGTCGTTGTGTAGGAGACCCCGAGCAGAAACAACCCATACGATTCACCTGGGTAACTATCGAGTAGCGTGCGGAAGGCGGTGATCGCCTTCTCGTGCTTCCCTGTAACAGAGTTGTAGTAGCTGCCGATCGTGACATAGCGCTCCCGGTCGGTGAGCCGATCGCGGTGCCTGTAGGCATTTGTGATTGCCTCGACCGCGTAGGTCCACTCCTCCCCAAGGGCAGCAGCCCACCCGAGAGTCAGGTACGCCGCAGCGAACGCGGTGTCGAGGGCGACCGCCTCAAGGAGCAGCCCGACACCCTTATCGAAATCCCCCTCGACTCTGATGGCGCGAGAACCCTGAGTGTACTTCTGCAGCGCCTCCAGTGAGCTTGTGGTCACCCGAGCGAGCGGCTTATTGCCGCGGATCGTCCTCAGCGACTCGCCGATCCGCTCGCGCAGCCTGCTCGATAGCCGGTCGATCGAGTCGATGATCGCCGTGGAGTCACGAGCGGTCTCGCTATCCGTCCACAACTCCTCGCCCGTCTCTGCCACCACCAACCGGGCCGACACCACATAGCCTCCACCGACCTCTATTACCTCGCCGGCGGTGATCGCCTTGAGCCCCTGGCGGACCGCGACCTCACGCGCCAGGTGGTAATCGAGCGGTGCGTCCGCTTCCCTACCCATCCGGCGGAGCACGCCGGCCACGTACTCCTGACCGGCAACGTTGACCGCGGTCGACTGAGACAGAGCGGTACGGAACAGCTGTATCGCCACAACGGCGAGCAGCGAATCGCTCGTCCGGTTCTCGAAGTCGACGAGCACGATGCGATCCCGCTCCTCCAGGACGCCCTTCGTCAGCAGCGTCCCGAACGGGCCGATGCCCGCGGCCCGCAGCCCCATGTAGCCGGTGCCCGAGACGGCGAGCAGCGCGAGCATTGCAAGACCTGCAAGGATCGCGTTCCGCCAGGTGAACACGCGGTCCGCGCCACGGCGCACCTCGGCTTCGGTAGCCTCGCCTGTCGGCTCGGGCTCAGCAGACTCGGTCTCGGATGTGGCCGCCGCCTCGGGCTGGCCCGCGCCGCCGTCCACGCCCTCCTGTACGAACGCCGTTGCCAATACCACCGGTAGCAGGACGATGAGCAGGCCGAGTGCGAGCGCCGGGAACCAGTCCGGCAGACCGAGGCCCTCCGTGAACGTCTGGACCACCTGGAAGGCGATCCACCCACCGACCAGGTAGATGCCGAGCACCGGCCAGAGGGACCGGCGATGGATTCAGGAGATCATCCGCTTGAGACGGGACATGGCTGGCACCTGCGGCCCGAGGTATGTGGGATTGCGGGCTCCCGGTTCTGCTCACAAGATGGGTTGCAAGGGGGCCCGTATCAACGAGCAACACGGCCGCCAGGCAGGCGCTAGCTGTTATCGTTTTCGAACACTCGTCGCAACAGCGGCGCGCCGGGCGCACTCCGTCGAGGTTCCCGGTTCGCGCCGCGCCCTTAGCCAACGTATCTTTACCGAGCAGATTTGAGATGAGGAGTTCACCGTCTTCCAGCCGACGACACCGTGGAAAGACCCTGTACTCGGTACGGCTGGCGTTCTTGGGCTACAGCGTCAATCCGGTTGCTGTTCGTCGGCGTTAGGGGGTCACACTGATGAAGCCGACCGGCTACGATCCCGATGGCCGTCTTGCGGCGGCGCTGATTGCCCATGCGATCAAGACCGCGCGAAGGATCGAATGCCCGAACAACCAAGAGGGACGCGTAAGCGCGTTAAGGGCCATCGCGTGGCTCGCACGACCCGAGGCGGCAGACCTGTGGTTTGACATGGCGGGCTTCGAGTATAAGGCCCTAGTCGAGCGTCTTCCCTTGGACCGCTGGATCGCGCGTGGCTGCGACCTGTTGGCAAGCGACGCTCGCCTGAGGGAAGCCGTGACTTGAGCGACGGATGCCGGACGTAGAAGAGGCCGCTGACACGGCAGAGCGGAGAGTACGACTTTCTTGAGAGGCGGGACGAAGACACCGCCGCGGTCGGTTTCGGCCTCGGCGTGCCTGTGACGAGGCGGAGACGCTAGTACCCGATGAAGGAACGCGCCGAGGAGATCCTCAACAAGCTATTCCCTGGGGGAGCCGCAGACCGCCCAGGCGATCTAACCGCCCACGTGTACTCTAGAAGTTACCGCGACGAAATAGTCGTCTGGCTTGAGGGCAGCGAGGCGTTGGGCGAGGACGCACTGTGGCACGCCTTCGCGAGGGCGCGTGAAGCGTTGGAGGCGGGCGGATTCGCTTACGTAGACTGGGAGTACCGCTGGAAGCCACGGCAAGCCGGCGGCAAGTTCCGGCTGGCAAGCGACTAATTGGCCAGCTTTCCGCCGTGTCGTGGTTCTAGGTGCGCGCAAGCGCCCCGCCAAGTCATACACGTGAATCATACAACCCTTGAGCGCACGTGACCTGATCGTGTCCGGGGATTGCAGTTGCCACGCGGCATTCGCTGCTGATTGCTGTTATTAGCGATCCGCCACCCTCACGCAAGGCGCACAGATGCTCCAATCGGGCCCCAAGTTCACCCTCGCCTTCAGCTAGGCGAATCCCGTGCGACGCCTCCGCATCGGTATACTCGACCTCGTAAGCAAAGCTCGAACACGCGCTCTGTGGGCGCGGGTGATGCACGCCAACCTTGCGAGCATCATGCCCCAGGCGGTGGCGGTCTGGTGCGCGGAAGCCGGCCACGACGTGAGCTTCGTGTGCTTCACCGGGTTCGAGGACCTATTAGATGAACTGCGTTTTGACATCGACCTGCTCTTCATCGGCTCGTTCACGCAGGCGGCACAGCTCGCCTATGCGCTGAGCAACCTCTTCCGCCAGCGCGGCGTGATCACCGTACTCGGCGGCCCGCACGCGCGCTGTTACCCCGATGATGCCCGCAAGTACTTCGACTACGTTCTCGGTTTCACCGACAAGGACGTCATCGACGAGGTGCTAGGCGACTGCAGGCCTCACCGGCCGTTCGGCGCTCAGCTAAGCGCCCAGGGGCAGCCCGCGCATCTCCCGGGCGTCAGGGAGCGCTGGAAGTTCATCGAGCCCACCCTTGCCAAGGCACCGACCAAGCTCAAGGCGGTGCCGATGATAGCCAGCCTGGGTTGCCCCTACACGTGCAACTTCTGCATCGACTCGGTAGTCGACTACCAGCCGTTCGACTGTGACGAGATACGCGAGGACTTGCGGTTCCTGGTCAAGAGAATGCCCATGGCGTGGGTGGGATGGCACGACCCCAACTTCGGCGTGCGCTTCAACGATTGCATGGAAGCAATCGAGGGCGGGACCGGGCAGGGCAGCCTCAGCTTTGTCGCCGAAAGCAGCCTTTCACTTCTATCTGAGCCCAACCTCAAGCGGCTGCGCGATGCAGGGTTCAAAGTGCTCCTCCCAGGTATCGAGTCCTGGTACACGCTGGGCAACAAGTCGAAAGCGGGCCGTAAACAGGGGATGGAAAAGGTCAACAAGGTATCCGAGCATGTGAACTTGATGCTCGAGCACATTCCATACGTGCAAGCCAACTTCGTGCTTGGTCTGGATGAGGACGAAGGGGAAGAACCGTTCGAACTGACGAAGCGATTTCTGGACAAGACCCCCGGTGTCTTCCCTGGCTACTCCCTTCTCACGGCGTTCGGCGATGCCGCACCGCTTAACCTCGAGCTGCAGCGGGCGAATCGCGTGGTTCCCTTTCCCTTCCACTTCCTCAACAACCACCACGCGATGAATGTGCGCCCGAAGAATTACGATTGGGCGGAGTTCTATGATCGCGTCATCGACCTGACGAAGTACTCGTTCACCTGGAACGCAATCGCCCGCCGCGTTCGTGCCACCAGATTCGGATTTGCCAGCTGGATAAACGTCGTACGCGCTATCTCGTCGGAGGGCTTCGGGCGGATCAAGTACTACACGACCGTGCGTCGTCTGCTCGACACCGACCGCTCTATGCGCCGGTTTTTTGATGGGGAGACGAGCGAGGTGCCCTCTTTCTATGTAGAGCGCGTGAAGCGGGATCTCGGGCCGCTTTGGGAGTTCCTCCCTGCCGGGGCCCTGCGCCACGACCCGAATGCGTATCTCCGCAAGACGCACCGGCGGACCAGCCAAGGTCCAGCGGATTTAGAGGGGACAGACAAGGAGGGCGCCGGCAAGCGCGTAATGGTCGAAGGCCGCGGCCAGGCACTGGCGGCCGGCTACGAAGAAAGCCAAGCGCGTCCACGGATGGACCGAGCTTCTCAAAGCTCCTCACTTAGAATGGAAGGACGGTAGGGATCGTAACGCGAGGAAGTCGTTGCCCCAACTTTAATCACCGGCGTAAGAATGCACCGGTGCGCTTTTGTCCGGTGTGTGGCGATGTGGTGAATAGGCTTATCGCCGCGAAGACGTGCAGCGAGGAAATACACGGGAAACGCCGACGTGACCGACACAAGTATTGTGTGGATTGCGGCCGACAACTCATTCAAGAAAAGTGATCACCGTGCCGCTCGCGGCACCGGGCGGCATTAGACGTGATGAGTTTGAACCTCCAATCCATCTCGCTGTTCTAGCGCCGGCGTCAGTCCGATGACCCTTGGGTCTCCGGTCCCCGCTGCTGATTGCCTGCTCGGATCATCCGCCGGCGCACGTCGTTCACGATACTCAGGTTCCCCGACCGGAACGCCTCGGCCATTGCCAGCGGCACGTGCGCCTCAGCCTCCACCACACGGGCCCGCATCTCCTCCACCAGCGCCCGCTTCTCCTGTTCCGCGGCCACCGCCATGGCGCGCCGCTGCTCCGCCTTGGCCTGGAAGACCCGCTTGTCGGCCTCCGCCTGATCGGTTTGCAGCTCGGCGCCGATGTTCTTGCCCACGTCCACGTCGGCGATATCGATGGAGAGGATC
>CP070815.1:1229565-1239629 GCA_020344215.1 Gemmatimonadota bacterium | reverse complement strand
TGCTCGTGCTCGTAACCAAGGGAGGCGATGACCAGGCGTTGCTCAGGTGGACCACGAGCAAGAGTAACAGCAGCACGCCTCAGATAGAATGACGGCCCGCCAGGCGCTCAACCCCAGTTGCCCGCAGTGCGGCGGCCCGGTCGATGTACCGGAGGGGGTCGCCTACGCGCGCTGCAGGTACTGCGGCTCGGAATCGTTCGTCGATCTCAGCGGCGCGCTTCTCCACCAAGTGATCCGCAAGACGGTCCGCGCCTCACGGGTGCCCGGCCTGCTCAAGGCACGCGCTTGTGAGGCCGGCCATTCCGACGCGGTCGTCACCGGCCTCAAGCTCTTCAACGAGCCAATCTGGGAGATCGAGAGCCCGGACGGCCGACGAATGTGCATCAGCGCCCGACCGGGACCCGAGGGCCGCTTCGCTTCGGTGCGGCTGCCGGGCGGCGAGCGTGCGTTCGTGGAGCCGGAGCAGCGCGACGGCGCCGCCGAGTGGGAGGAGCCGGAGCTGGCGCCCGAATCTCTGCCCGAAGTCGCCGCTCGCGCCACGGGTAGGCCGGTAGGGGTGAAGACGATCCGGCTCATCCATCGTCCTATATATAAAGGAACGATTCGCGTCAGCGGAAAGCCGAGCGAGTTCCAGCTCGATGGCGTGAGCGGCGAGCTGATCGACGTCGACTGGCCGGTTCAGCCCAGCTACACGCGCCGCAACAAGGCATGGTGGGGTAGTGCGATCATGGTCCTGATCGCCGCGGCACTCCCAATACAATTCGCGGCGCCGGCGGTGGTCGTCATCGGCTTCTACTTCATGTGGGCGCTGTCACGACCGGCCGCCGCCAGCGGGGCGACGCCGTGAACGAGCTCAAGCTCTACCCGATCAAGTGTCCGCAGTGCGGCGCGCCGGAAGTCGTCCGCGAGGGCACCCGCATCACGCCGTGTGAACGGTGTGGAGCGAAACTGTGTTTGAGTGAACTCCGCTCGCCGCGCTACGAGGTGCTCGCGAACCTGAGCGCGGCGCAGGCCGTCGGCACGGCTCGCAACTGGCTCGACAAGCAGGGCAAGGTGGGCCTGTTCGGCCGGCCCGAGCTCGTATTCCTGCCTTTCCACGAGATCTGCGGCCGTCGGGTCGGCGTCTTCGAGCGCAAGGTGCCGGAACGGCATCGCGTCTATCGCGAGCGCTACAAGCCGGGCACCGGTGAGACGGTCGTGGAGCCCGAGTACGAGTACACGTACAAAGAGGACACGAAGGTGATGGTAGCCGACGTCGAGCACATCACACCGGCTGCCCGGTCGCCCTGGAACCTGGCGATGTTCGACGCGCGGGCGGCGCGCCGACTGGCGCCACTGAGCAGCTTTGATCTGGTGGAGGCGCAACGGCGCGCCACCGTCTACGCCGAAGAGCAGTCGCCGGACGTCACCGGCGCAGAGCGCTTCGCCAAGCGTGACACCGAGATGATCGCGTCCTCGCGGCGCACGCTCTTCTTCCCCTTCTTCTCGATCCCAGTACAGGCGGAGGGTGGGAGTTACGAGATGGTCGTCGACGGTGTCTGCGGCAACGTCGTGGCCTGGCGGCTGCCCGAGGCCTTCGAGATTCCGACCCTCGCCTGGGCGGCGTTGGCCGTGCCGGGCGCCGTCGCCCTCGGCCAGGCGCTCCACGCCACGTTCCTCGGTGACGCCTTCGTCGACCCCGTCATCATGTTCGTGATCGGTACCATCGCCACAGTCACCGCGCTCTTCCGCGCCAACCGGCCCGACTGGCGGCTCCGTCGCTGGCCCGAGCCGGGGACCATACCGAGGCTCGAGCGCAGTGGCTCGTGAGACGAGTAACCCCCGGGTAATCGTGCTCCGCTGCCGGGCCTGCCGGGCGGAACTGCCGGCGGCACCCAACGACGTGGCCTTCCGCTGCCCACAATGCGGGCGCGGCTGGGAGATCGAGGCGGGCGGCTTCATCGAGCGGCCGTCCCATTGGGTGGCTTCGCCGGCCGGCGGGTCCCAGCCTTTTCTTTACCTGCCGTACTGGAGCTTCAGCGTGTCCGCCGCGGTGAACCCGGGGCGCATGGCGGAGGCCGACGAGCTGGGCGCGCGAGACAAGGCGGCACGCTTCGAGCGCGCCTGGATCGCGGCCTATTCGATCTACCGACCCACCTACGTGGGCGAGTGGGGCCTGGCCTACACGCGGATCAATCCGAAGTGGGAGGTGCGCAGCGGCCACGGACCGCAGGCGCCGGGGGCGACGATCTCCGGCGTCGACGCCCAGAACATCGCCGGCCACTACATATTGGGCGAGATCGATCGTAAGGCCGACATCGGCAGCCTCGACCTCGACCTCGAGGTGGGCGACCCGGAGCTCTGGGCGATCCCCTGCTACGACCTGGGCGACAAGATCCGCTGCCCCTGGACCCGGGCCGAGCTGGCTGCCACCGTGCTCGACGACCTCTCCGAGATCCGCAGCGCCGCCCCACGCCGCCAAGCCTGACCCGGTCCCCCCTGGCGAGCGCGCCGCCGCCGCCGAAGATTGTCCTCCGCCAACTCACTCAGCGACGGAGGACGACGGACCATGCGGCAGGTTATTCGCTTCATAATTACGATCACGCTGCTAAACCTGGGCGGCGCCCAGTGGCTCCCGGCACAGGCGCCGGCTCGGCCGATACCCTACCCCGTAGTTCCACCGCCGGGCTTCCAGCGAGCCATCCAGAACGGAACGCGGACGACAACCGGCGAGCCGGGGCCCAACTACTGGCAGCAGTGGACCGACTACACGCTGCACGCCCGCCTGCTGCCGGACGAGAAGCGGGTCGAAGGGAGCGCCCGGATCGTCTACCACAACAACGCGCCCGGCCCAATGGCGGCCGTGGCGCTGCACCTGCCGCTGAACCTGCACAAGGAAGGCGCGAGGCGTAACGATCAGGTCGAGGTGACCGGCGGCATGGCGATCGCGCGGGTCGCGGTCGACGGCGTGGAGCTGCCGGAGATAACGGAGCGCGACCAGGGGGCCGGATACGGCTTCGAAGGGACGACACTTCCAATCGCGCTGCCGAAAGCCCTTCCCTCGGGCGGATCGCTGGAGATCGAGATTGACTGGGCCTTCACGGTACCGCAGCGCGGCGCGCCCAGCGGGCGGATGGGCTGGAACGCAGACAACCTGTTCCACCTCGCCTACTGGTATCCCGTGATGGCCGTCTGCGACGACGTGGTCGGCTGGCAGGTGGACCAGTTCCTCGGGAACGCCGAGTTCTACCTCGGTTACGGCAGCTACGACCTGACGGTGGAGGCGCCGGAGGGCTGGGTCATCGCCGCTACGGGTGAGCTCTTGAACCCGGAGGAGGTGCTGCGGCCGGCGGTGCTGGAGCGCTACCGCGCGGCCCACGCGAGTGACGAGGTCGTCCACGTCGTCAGCGAGTCGGACATCGAGGCGGGTGCGGTCACCGCGAGCTCCGAGGCCGGACGCCTGAGCTGGCGCTTCCACGCCGATACGGCGCGCGACGTGGCCTGGAGCGCGATGCGCGAGTCGCAGTGGGATGCGCTGCGCACACCCGTCGGCGACCGTGACGGCGACGGGGCCACCGATTACACGCTGATCAACTCGTTCTGGCGCTCCTCCGCTCCGCTGTGGGCCATGGAATGGAAGTATGCCGCGCACAGCATCAGCTTCCTCTCCGAGTGGCTGGGGTTACCATATCCGTGGCCGCACATGACGGCGGTCGAAGGTGGGGGCATCACGCGCGGTGGGATGGAGTACCCGATGATGACGCTCATGGGAGACTACAACCGCCCGGACGCGACCGAGGCCGACCTCTACGGCGTAACGGCGCACGAGCTGGCGCACATGTGGGTCCCGATGATCGTCGGCACCGACGAGCGGCGCTACTCGTGGATGGACGAGGGCACGACATCGTTCAACGATGAGTACGCCAGCGCCGCCTTCTGGTCGCGACCGGAGCCCGTCGCGGGTGCCAACGAGGATTATCTCAGCACCGCGCGCACGGGGCTTGAAGGCGAGATCATGCGGCGCAGCGACTACCACTATTACGAGTCCGCCTACCGCACGGCATCCTACTCGAAGCCGGGGGCGACGCTGAGCACACTCCGCGCGCTGCTCGGCAAAGAAGTCTTCGACCCGGCTTACCGGCGCTACATCAACGCGTGGGCCTACAAGCATCCGACGCCTTGGGACTTCTTCAACTTCTTCGCCGACGCGGCGGGTATGGACCTCGACTGGTTCTGGCGCGCTTGGTATTACGAGACGTGGACGCTGGATCAGGCGGTGGGCGGCGTGGCGAGCGACGGCTACACGACGAGGATCGTGATCGAGGACCGCGGCTGGGTCCCGATGCCGGCCCGCGTCACCATCACGCTGGCCAACGGCCAAGTGCTCGAGCGGGAGGTGCCCGTCGAGCACTGGCTGAGCGGGAAGAGGCGCGCCGAGCTGATCGTCGCCGGCGGCTCACCGGTGGTGAAGGTGGAGATCGATCCGCAGATGGGCTTCCCCGACATCGACCGCGACAACAACAGCTGGCGGCGGAAGTAGCGGGGGGGCGTCGGGGACGACGGGGAACCCTCGCGCTTCATGTCGCGCTGTGTCGGGCCGCGACTGAGGACAGGCCGGGGCGCTCCAAATGTCCGCTCTGAGGATCCCCCCGTCGTCCCCGTGCACGCCCCATGACTACTGTGGCCGAGCACTAGTCCCGCCCTCGGCGAGTTCAGGCTGGTTGTCCGAACGCCGCGCTGAGCACCCGCTCGCGCTCGAAGCGCGATTCGATGGTGTCTACGGCCCGCATGAACGCCGGCCGCAACCGATCGTTCAGCGGATAGCTGCGGACGAGCTCGACCAGCAGCACCGCCAACTCGTGATCCGAATCGATCTCGAGGGCCGACTCGAGCACGGCCTCCACATCCGCCTCGGCCAGCGGCTCCGACTTCAGCACCGCCGAGAGGACGCGCGCACGCTCGAAGTCGGCCTCGACGCTGTCCGCCGCACGGAAGAAGGCCGGGCGCGTCAGGTCGTCGAACGCGTAATCGCGGGCGACCCGTTGAAGAAGCCTCGATAGCTCGTAGTCCGAGTCGATCTCTTCGGCGGCCTCCAGAACCGTCGACAGAGACGCAGAGCTCAGATCGCCACGCTCCACCAGCTTGTCGAGCACGCGGGCCAGCTCGTAATCCGACTCTATCGACTTCGCCGCCGCCACATAGGAGGCCGGGATCTCCCGGTCCAGCGGATAACGCTCGGCCAGATCAGTGAGCAGGCTGGCCAGCTCGAAGTCGGAGTCGATCTCGACCGCCGCCTGCAGCATCACGCGGGCCACCTCAGGGCTCAGCCCCTCGCGCCGCATGATCGCCGAGAGCACGCGCCGCTGCTCGAAGTCGGAATCGATCGAGCCGGCGGCTTCCACGTAGGCGATCTGCACCGTCTCGTCGAGCGGGTGGTTCTCCGCCACAGCGATCAAGATGCGCGCCAGCTCGTAGTCGGAGTTGATATCCGCGGCAGCCCGGCGCACGACCCGTCGAACCGTCTCCTGATCCAGATCCGCCTGGCTCAGCAGCACGCCGTAGTACCGCCCGGCGACGTAGTCACCGGGGATGTACGAGATCTCCTGCAACAAACCATCGACACCGTCACGGGCCAGGATGCGCTCCGCCCGCGCCTGCGCCTGAATGCCGGCGCGGCGGAAGAGGACGAGAATCATGTCGCCCAGCCAGGCGCGCGCCTCCGCGTCGTACGGCTGCTCATCGCGGTCCACCCACCAGCGGCGCTCTAGGTTGCCGCTCCGGTCCGCCTCCATCTTCAGACGTCGCGACGCGCGACCCCGCTTCTCCTCGATCTTCAGCTCGCCGCCCGGTGAGAGCGCGACGACCTCCGTCTCCTCGGCGTTGAAGGTGACTTCGCCCGACACGTCGACGTTCAGCTCGCAGTCGCCGCGCCGCATCTCCAGCCGCAGATCGTCGTCGTCCGCCTCCATCGACAGGCGCGACCAGTCATCTCGCGCCATCCAATCACAGAGCGCCGCGCGGGCGGCAGTCACCGCACCGGCCGACCTGCTCACGGCAGGCACCGCCACAAGGCGGGCGTCTGCCGCGCCGACCGGACGGGCTGCCGTGGGCCGATCACGCGCCGCGCGCTCGCGAACAGGAGGAACGCGTTCCCGGTCAAGCGACCCTGCAAGGCGGGGTGCCGGTCTCGCATTACCTTCGCGAGGCACGGTGGCACTCTGCGCCGGTGAAGCCGCGGCGACGGTGAGCACCACGAGCGCGGCGGCGAGCGTCGTGGAGGTCGCGACCCCCGGCGTCAACGAGCCGCGCGCCCGTCTGGCGTCCAGCACGGCACGCACCCTGTCGCTGAGATGTGACGCCCGCGCCATCGCCACGGCCGCCAGCAACGGCCGCCTCCTCAGCGATAGAGCCACGTCTAGGAGATGCCCGGCGTAGTCGGAGGCGCGAGACCCGGCCTGCAGCACTTCGTCGTCGCACGCCATCTCCCGCTCGATCCGCAGGCGCCGCGCCGCCATCCACACCAGCGGGTTGAACCAGTGGATCGCGCAGGCGAGCCGCGCCAGCTGCTGAGTCACGTAGTCAAAGCGCCTCACGTGGGCCAGCTCGTGCAGGATCACCGCGCGCAGCAGGTCGTCGGACCAGTCCTCCGCCTCCGCCGGAACGAGCAGGCGCGGCCATACCAGCCCCCAGGTCATCGGCATGCAGCTTCCCCGGCATTGAAGCACGACGACGCGCCGGCTGAGGCCCAGCTCGGCCGCCAGCTGCGCGGCAACGTTCTTGAGCCTGCTGCTCGTCAGCGGACGCGCCCGGCCGGCGAGCTGCCGTGTGCGCGCGACGCCTAGCGCGATCCCGGCGAGGACGACTAGCGCGCCGGTCAGCCAGACCAGGGGCAGCACCGTGCCCCACGGTAGACCCGCGCGAGTGCGCCCCTCCGCCAACTCACTCACCGATAGACGCTCGCCCGCAACGGGGCCGGCAGTCCCGGCAAGCCGTCGGTCGGCGCGCGCAATCGGGGCGGCACGCTCCGCGCCTCGCTCTCTCGGCAACGGCGCAACAGTCGCCGCAACGCTCCGGGATTCCCTCGCGACCGATACCGGCCCGCTCTCGACCACTTCGGGCCGCTCCGCCGAAAAGCTCGGAAGTCCCCGGACGCTCCAGCGAGGCAGGAGCGGTGTGAGCGCCGGCAATAACAGCACCGCCCCCAGCGCCAGGCTCCACACCAAATGCCGGAACGAAGCCGGCGCCCACCGAAAAGCCAGGCTCACCGCACCGGCCAGGATCAGCACTACCGTCCCCTTCACGGCAGCGTCCAGCACGATTGCGTTGAACAGATCTCCGCCAATCATCACTACCGTCCTTCTCTCCTGGCAGCCTCGATCAGCTCGGCAAGTCGCTCCAGCTCCTCATCGGAGAGATCGGCCGCAGACATGTCGAGGAACGCCGCAACGGCCTCCTCGGTCGAGCCATCGAAGAACGTGCGCACCAGCCGCCGCATCGCCGACTCCCGCGCCTCGGCTCGAGGCACCGTCGGCTTGTACACGTAGCGCGGCCCTTCCTCCTCGTGCTCCGCGTGCCCCTTTGCCTCCAGTACGCGCAACAGCGCCCTCACCGCCGAATAGCTCGGCGGATCCAGCAGCTCCTCCAGGACTTCCGCGACCGTGGCCCGACCGCGGCGATAGAGGATGTCCATGATCTGACGCTCGCGGCGGCTGAGATCGAGCTGGACTCGCTTCGACATCGGTGGCTCCCGTCCCCGAGTTCTCGGACGCCTGGCGGCGCCCGCGGGTTGTATCTGCTAAGAAAGCAGCAGTATGCTAAAAATGCAGCATCAACCCCAATGCGTCAACCCCCCGGTGGCGCCCAGCCGCTCGATGGAGAGCGAGTTCCGGACCGGCTTGATGACGTAGTAGGAGGTGATGACCGAGAAGAAGTACAGGGACATCAGCCCGACGCGCAGTCGCTCGCCGGGCCGGATCCCGAAGGCCGACAGGATATTACGCTGGATACGCGCTAGCATCACCGTTCCGGGAAGAGTTCCACGCCCAGCGACCCGGCCTAATAACAACCGGCCTAGGGGTGCGGGTTTCCCCGGCGAGGTGAGTTCTCCTACAGACCGAGTCGGACGTCAGTTGGCGCTCTCGGCCACGAACAAGAAGGACGAGAAGCCTAACGACAGCGTGTCCCCGTGATGCAGGACGGAGGCTCCTTCGAGGAGTTCGCCGTTCAGGAACGTGCCGTTGGTGCTTTCCAGGTCCTCGATCCACCAGTCGGCGGCGCGTCGCTCGATGCGGCAGTGGTGGCGTGACACCGACGGGTCCTTGAGCCTGAAATCGTTGGAGAGGGCGCGACCGATCCGTGCCTCGCGACCCTTGACTCGGAACGTCTTCCAGCTGGACCCGATGTCCAATCCCATGAGGAGCGTGCTGGGCTTACGGACTGCTGCAATCATGGAGTGATTCGGCGGGGGATGAGACTCCAGGCGAGTAGCTGCTGCACCGTGGGGTGCAACGGCTTCAGTCAGCTTCTAGGGTGCCGTCGCGCGACGGGATACACCCCACACTCGCTCGGTACACGCGGCCCTGAAGAACGTTCCCCGCCACCGAGCCTCTCGTCCCGGCGGGCCGGCCTCCTCGTCGCCTAGCGCCTCTGACCCCTGATTCTGGCAGCCCGCTCTTCAAGTACCTGGGCTTCAGCGGCCCGGCCGAGCTGCCGCAAGGTCTCCGCCAGGTTCTCGGCAACGAGCGCAACGGTCGGGTGCTCCGGCCCAAGTCCGGCCTCCAGGACTTGAAGGGCGCGAGCCTGAAGCTGCTCGGCCTCGGCGTATTGACCCTTCTCCCGCTGGAGCTCGGCCAGGTTGTTCAGCACGAGAGCCGCCTCCGGGTGCCCGGCGCCGTAGGCGGTCTCACAAGCTGTGAGCGCGCGCCGGAAGGTCTGCTCCGCCTCCGCATACTTGCCCTGCCCTTGAAGCACGGCGGCCAGATTGTTCAGCCACACGACCACATTGGGGTGCGGGCCAAGGGTGTGCTCGCGGACCGCCAGCACGTGCCGGTAGAGCGGCTCCGCCGCCGCGTACCTGCCCCGCATGTGGTATACAGAAGCCAGGCTATTGGCGACGGTGATCACGTGAGGATGCCCCGGCCCCAGAGCGGCCGTGAAGATGGCCAGCGCGCGCCGGTAATGGCGCTCCGCCTCGGCAAGCCTGCCCTGCTCGCGCAGCGCCGTCGCCAGGTTGTTGAAGCCGATAGCGACCTGGGCGTGCTCCGGCCCGAGGGCGGCCACCGAGATGGTCATCGCACGCTCGTATAGATCCTCCGCCTCACCGTACCTGCCCTGCCGCCGGGCCAGCTCTGCCTGGTTGATGAGCGTGAGCGCCACCTGAGGGTGCTCGGGGCCCAAGGCAGTCACGAGGATCTCGCGGGCACGCCGGTAGAGCGGTTCCGCTCCCGCATACCTACCCCGCGCACACAGCATCGACGCCAGGTTGTTCAGGGCCATAGCGAACTGCGGATGGTCCTGGCCCAGGGCGGCCGCGGAGACGGCAAGCGCGCGCCGGTAATGCTCCTCCGCATCCCCAGGTCTGCCCTGGCGCCGGTAGAGGTCGGCCCGCCTGCTCAGCGTGAGTGCCGCCTGTGGGTGCTCGGAGCCCAGTGAGCTCTGGAGGATCGCCAGTGCACGACGGTAGAGCACCTCCGCTCCCGCGTGCCTACCCTGCATGTGAACCACCGCCGCCAGGTTGTCGAGGGCGATGGCGACCTGCGGGTGTGCGGGCCCGAGCGAATTCTGATAGATCGTCAGCGCCCGTTGGGCGAGCGAATCCGCCTCGCCGAGCTCCGATCGCACCTGAAGCAGAATGCTCAGAGAGATGAGCGCAGCCGCGACCTGCGGGTGCTCCGGGCCGAGGGCATCCTCCCAGGTCGTCAGCGCGCGTCGCATCAGCCGCTCAGCATCGGGGTACCTTCCCAGCCCGAAAGTCACCGATCCCAGGGCGGAGAGCACAGTGGGATCATCGGGACGCAGGGCCCGCGCCTCCAGCAGGGATGACTCGGCCGCGAAGTAGTGCCCTTGAGCGAACTCGGCACTTGCCA
>CP070815.1:1218919-1229465 GCA_020344215.1 Gemmatimonadota bacterium | reverse complement strand
CCCGAATCGAACGATCTCGTGCTCCAGCTTCGCAAGCGTGGGATCGACAAGGTGATTCTGGCCGGCATGTCGGCGAATCTTTGCGTGGAAGCACATCTGCGCGAGCTGACTGAGCAGGGATTCGAGGTCTCCGTTGTCAAGGACGCCACGGCGGGTGCCCAGCTTCCGGGCGGCGACTTCTATCAGGCGGCTCTCCTCAATTTCCGAATGATCGCGAGCGCCGTGCTGACGACCGATGAAGCCATCGGCGCGATCGAACACGTGTAGGCGGGCGTGAAGATCTGAACCGATACAGCCTCAGGCGCGGAAGGAGTCACTCCGTTGATCGGTAAGATTGATACAGCGAGTCGCCAGCCGCCAGGGTCGGCGAAGCTTGCCGGTAACGATGGCCTGGTTCGGCTGCTGCTGAGCTCGACCGGCGAAGGGATCTACGGAATCGACCTCGAGGGTAAGTGTACGTTCGCGAACCCGGCGTGCCTGAGGTTGCTCGGTTTCGAGAGCGATACCGAGCTACTAGGCCGGAACATGCACCAGCTGGTGCACCACACGCGCCCGGATGGGGAGCCGTACCCCGAGAAAGAGTGCCACATCTACCGGGCATTCCGGGAAGGTAAGGGTACGCACGTAGACGATGAGGTGATGTGGCGCGCGGACGGTTCCAGTTTCCCGACCGAGTACTGGTCGTACCCGATGGAGCGCGACGGTGAGCTGATGGGGTGCGTGTTGACGTTCGTGGACATTAGCGAACGGCGCCGCCAGGAGCAGCTGCTCGCCGAGCAGGCCGCTAATCTCGCCGAGGTGGCGCGCTTCCCAGAGATGAACCCCGGGCCGGTCCTCCGCGTCGACCTGGACGGTACCGTTCTTATGGACAACCCGGCAGCCCGCGACTTGTTCGGCCAAGAGCTTCTAGGCCAATCCTGGCGCGCGGTGTGCCCCGGCATCGATGAGACGGTCTGGCACGATATTCTCGAGGTAAGGGGAGCCGTCGTTCTCGAGCGGTGCATTACTGGCAGGGATTTCCTGTTTACCCACCGCCGCGATTTCGAGGCTAACCTCGTGTTCGTGTTCGGCGCCGACGTCACTGAACAGAAACAAGCGGAACGAGCGCTGCGCCAGGCGGACGAGCTGGTTCGGCTGCTGCTGGACTCCACCGGCGAAGGGATCTACGGGGTCGATCTCCAGGGTAACTGCACGTTCGCGAACCCGGCCTGCGCGAAGCTCCTCGGCTTCGAAACAGTCGATGAGCTGCTCGGCAAGCAGATGCACGAGCTGGTTCACCACACCCGACCGAACGGCGAACCCTATCCGGTCGAAGAGTGCCAAATATACAAGGCGTTCCGCGAGCACCGTGGGACGCACGTCGACGACGAGGTGATGTTCTGCTCGGACGGAAAGCCGTTCCCGGCAGAGTACTGGTCCTACCCGGTGGAGCGCGACGGCGCGCTGGTGGGATGCGTGGTCACCTTCGTCGACATCACCGAACGGCGCCGCGTCGAGGAGGAGATGCGACAGACCGAGAAGATGGCGGCGCTGGGCAAGCTCTCGGCGGGGCTGGCGCACGAGCTCAACAATCCGGCGGCCGCGGCTCAGCGGGCGTCCGGCCAGCTGGCCAATGGACTCGACGAGCTGCAGGCCGCGACGGTGGAGTTGACGCGGGCCGGCATCGCGCCCGGCGCCTGGGACGCCGTCATCGAGTGGGCCCGCGAGTTCCGGGATCGCGCCGACGGATCGTTTGACCTCTCAGCGCTCGAAGCGAGTGACCGCGAGGAAGAGCTGATTGACTGGTTGGAGGCGCATGGCGTTGAAGAGGCCTGGACGATGGCATCGACGCTCGTCAACGCCGGGGTCCGGAAGGATGACCTCGACGCCATCGCCGCCGGGCTACCGACCGCACCTCTCGGAGCCGTGGTCCTATGGCTCTGCCGTGCCGTCACGGTGCAGGAGCTCACCGGGGTCGTCGCCCGCAGCACGAAGAGCATCTCCGACCTGGTCAACGTCGTGAAGTCCTACTCCTACATGGACCAGGCGCCGCTGCAATACGTCGATATCCACGCCGGGCTCGAGGACACACTCACGATCCTGGGGCACAAGTTGAGGCGGGGTATCGAAGTTGTGAAGCAATACGACCGAAGTCTTCCGCGGGTGCAGGTTCAAGGAAGCGAGCTGAATCAGGTGTGGACGAACCTGATCGACAACGCCATCGGCGCCATGGGCGAGCGGGGCACGATCACGATCAAGACGTATCGAGACGATCAGCACCTGATGGTCGAGATCGCCGACGACGGTCCGGGCATTCCGGAGAAGATACAACCTCGCATCTTCGATCCCTTCTTCACCACCAAAGGTGTGGGTGAGGGGACGGGACTGGGGCTGGACGTAGCGCGTCGCATCGTAACGGCGCGTTGCGGCGGTCAGATCGATTTCAGCTCCCGGCCGGGCGCGACTGTATTTCGGGTTCGCCTGCCGGTGCAGAGTGCTGGCACTCCGGAAAGCTGAAGAACGCTTAGAGATCCGTACTTAGTAAGATGGTATTCCTGCAGGCGGTAGTCTCGATGATCGGTGAGGAGTAAAGCGATGGCCAGACCATTGATCCTGACGCTCGATGACGACGTCAACGTGCTGCGCGCGGTGGAACGCGAT
Source organism: Gemmatimonadota bacterium (assembly GCA_020344215.1). Lineage (GTDB taxonomy): Bacteria > Gemmatimonadota > Gemmatimonadetes > Palauibacterales > KS3-K002. Next base: position 1,226,825 of record CP070815.1, on the reverse strand, counting down.
GTCAGGAACGAATACGGGTCGGAGTTTCGGATCGCACGTGCCGACTCGGGCGACGCGGCGTTGCAGCTGCTGCGGGAGTTCAAGAAGCGTGGCGATCCGTCGGCGCTCTTCCTGGTCGATCAGCGCATGCCCGGAATGACGGGCGTAGAGTTCCTCGAAAAAGCGGTCGATCTCTACCCCGACGCCAAGCGGGTGCTGCTCACCGCCTACGCGGACACCGACGCGGCGATCAAGGCGATCAACGACGTCCAGATCGATTACTATCTCCTGAAGCCGTGGGATCCGCCGGAAGAGAAGCTCTACCCGGTGCTCACCGACCTGCTCGACGATTGGCGGTCGGCCTACCGGCCACCGTTCGAGGGGATCCGCCTGGTCGGCAACCAGTGGGCCCCGGCCTGCCACCGGATTAAGGACTTCCTGGCACGAAACAATATCCCCTACCTGTGGCTCGATCCCGAACTGAGCGAAGAAGGCAGAAGGCTCATCGAAGCCGCGGGAAAGAAGATGGAACTCCCCTGCCTGTTCCTTCCCGACGGGTCGACGCTCGAGAAGCCCGACAACCGCGAAATCGCTCAGCGGGTCGGCCTTCAAACCACGGCCGACAGGCCGTTTTACGATCTCGTCGTGGTGGGAGCCGGCCCGGCTGGCCTGGCTGCGGCCGTGTACGGCGCCTCGGAGGGGCTGCGAACGATCGTGGTCGAGAAGCAGGCCCCGGGAGGCCAGGCGGGGATGAGCTCACGAATCGAGAATTACCTCGGCTTTCCCAAGGGTCTCTCGGGCGGTGAACTGGCGCGCCGAGCGGTGAGCCAGGCGCGGCGGTTCGGGGTCGAGATCCTCACAGCACAGGAGGTCGTCGGCCTCAAGGCCGATGGTCCGTCGCGAACGCTGACGCTCGACGACGGCGCCGAGCTTCGTTGCCGGGCGCTGCTCATCGCGACCGGCGTCTCCTATCGTCAGCTTCAGGCCGAGGGGATAGAGCGACTCACGGGAGCCGGCGTCTACTACGGCGCCGCCATGAGTGAGGGTGAATCGGTGCGGGGCAGGGACGTCTACGTGGTCGGCGGTGCCAATTCGGCGGGGCAGGCGGCGATGTACTTCTCCCAGTTCGCAGAGACCGTCACCATGCTCGTTCGCAGAGAGTCGCTCTCAACCACCATGTCGCAATACCTGATCGACCAGATCGCTGGCATGGAGAACATCCGGGTGTGGACGAAGGCCAACGTGCATGAGGCCGTGGGGTCGGAGCGTCTGGAAAAACTCCGGATCGCGCGCGACGACGGTCAAACCATCGAGATCGTCGAGGCGAGCGCGCTCTTCATCTTCATAGGTGCCATCCCGCACACCGACTGGCTCGGCGACACCGTCGCCCGCGACCCGCACGGCTTCATACTCTCGGGACCGGAGGCGCTGACGAACGGCGCCGCGGGACCGTTCGCCCACCTCGCCCGCAACCCCTTCCTGCTCGAGACCAGCCTCCCGGGCGTCTTCGTAGCCGGCGATGCGCGTCACGGTTCGGTAAAACGGGTTGCGTCAGCCGTCGGCGAGGGCTCGATGGCGGTCATGTACGTGCACCGCTATCTGAGCTCGATGTAAGTCTCGGTCGTCCACCACAGTGCGCCCCGAGTCGAAGCGGTCAAAGGCCTGACTACCACCTCTCCAGCAAATGGTGCCAGCCGTGGGCCACATCGGGCTGAGGCCCGGGTTCCCACACCTGCCCGGAAGGTGGATCGGGACTAGGCTGAGAAGCACTACCTGAAGGCCTTGGAGATCGATCCGGGGCACGAGAACGCGAAAGAGCGATTGGAAGCACTAGGGGGCACTTAGGCCGGGCAGCGGCCCGCATGGGCGTGGGCCCCTACCCGGTTTGGCAACGGTGTGAGCTCAGTCGATCGTCCAATACACGTACGGGGCCATGTGCACCTACCACCCAAGCTTGCGCACGGCGCCGTGTGACATGTATGTGTCTGTAGCGTTGCGAATTGGGCACGCGGACAATTGACCACCAGAGCTGTTACATGGGTGAGTCGGACGTTGCACTGCTGTCCCGTATCCAAGAAGGCGATACCCGCGCTCTCGAGATCCTCCTCGAGCGGTATTGGGCGCCGGTCGTCAGGTACGTAGCGACCATCCTCGGGAGTCGTGACGCGGCTGAGGATGTCGCCCAAGACACCTTCGTCCGACTGTGGGAGCGCCGCGAGGCGTGGAAGCTGGAAGGATCGGTTCGCGCTCTGCTGTTTCGCATGGCGCGCAACTTGAGTCTCGACGAGTTGCGGCGCCGATCGGCGCGGGAAGGGACGCTGAGAGTGGCACTTGACGCGCCGTCGCTCCGTTCACCCGATCGAGATCTGGAGAGCTACGAGTTCCGCGCCTTGATCGTGAAGGCCGTGGATTCCCTTCCGCCACGCCGACGCCAGGTGTTCATACTCGTCCGCCACTATGGCCTCTCGTACCGAGAGGCCGCCGATGTGCTGGATCTGTCGCCCCAGACCGTCGCGAACCACCTCTCGCTGGCGCTCGCCGATCTGAGAGAGTCGCTAGCTCCGCATTTCCACGAACGGTCGAATCTCACCAGAAGCACAGAGGGGGATGTCACGGGGCATCGCTCCGCCTGAGTTCGCGCCGGCGATGAAGCCCGACCCGATTGGTATGAATACCACACCTCATTCGTGTCCAAGATGAGACGAATGAGGAACGATTCCATGGAAGATCTCATTATCCGCGTGCTGAGCGGCGAGGCGAGCGAGGCCGAGCGGCGAACCGTTGAGCGCTGGCGGGACGAATCCGCCGAGAACGAGGGCCTGTTTCAGGAGTTCCTCCATACGTGGCGGCTCGGCGCGCTTCACGACCCGCAGGAACGGATTCCCGCTCCCCCGCCCGTCGAGCGGATCATCGAGCTGGCGGAGCAGCGGCGCAGGCACGCGACTCCCCTCAAGCCCGCGCCGTCACCCCGCCGACGCGCCTGGCGGTGGGCAGCGGCCGCAGCAGCGGTACTCCTAGCCGCCGGACTCGGCTCGCTGAGGATCTTCCAGACCCCGGAGTCGATCACGACGACGGGGCCTGAGGACATCCGGACGATGGCGCTAGCGGACGGCAGCATCGTCCGACTCGGTCCGGACAGTGAGCTCCGCGTGCGTGGGGACGACACGCGGACCGTCCGGCTGAACGGCGTGGCCTTCTTCGGCGTCGTCAGCGACTCGGGGCGGCCCTTCGTAGTCGAGACACCCGCAGGTCGGGCCGAGGTACTCGGCACGCGGTTCGAGATCCGCTCCAGCGCAGACTCGCTGCGATTGGTGGTGGTCGAAGGTCGCGTCGGTCTCTCCGGGGCTGGGCGTAACGTGGAAGCCCGAGCCGGCGAGGTGAGCCGAATCGCCGGGGGCGGCCCATCAGAACCCGAGTCCGTCGATGTCTGGAAACTGCTCGACTGGCCCGAGGGACTCCTGATCTTTCAGGCTACGCCGCTTCAACAGGCCCTCGAAGAAGTCGCGGCCGCGTTCGACATGCCGCTCGTCATCGCAGACAGCGCTCTTGCGCGCCGCTCGGTGACGGCCTGGTTCGAGGACGAGCCCGTGGAAGAAGTCGTCACGACGATCTGTCAGGTCGTTGGCGCACGATGCACCGTGGGCAGCACGATCGAGGTGGCGCGATGACTTCCAGATATCGGATCATCCTCGTCTGCCTCCTAGCGGCGAACTCGCCGGTCGCCCAGGCACAGGACACTGGTCAGCAGACCAGCGCCGGACTCCTGAGTCGCCCGGCCCGCCTCGAGGTACACGAAGTTTCGCTGGAGACAGCCATTCGCCAGCTGTCTCGACGATCCGGCGTTCCGTTCGCCTTCAGTCCCGACTTGCTGCACGGTCAAGGCACGGTGAACTGCTACTGTCGCGATGTGTCCGTTGGTGTCGCACTCGACTCCCTCCTGACAGGCACTGGACTCGTCTATAGCGAGACGGCGAACCGTGTGGTGTTGAGGCCGCCGGTGACTGCGCGCGCGACGCCCGCCCGTGAGGGTGTGCTGCAGCCGGGAACGCTCGTCGGCCACGTGCGCGCCGCTCCCGATGGCCAACCCATCAACGGAGCACGGGTGCAGGTCTCCGGCCGCCTGGGAGAGGTGCGCACCGATGCCTCGGGGCTGTTCCGTCTCACGCTCGCGCCCGGCCAGTACGACTTGCTCGTCGAGGCGCTTGCCTATGCACCGCAACGAGTGCGCGGCATTCGCATTGGCCACGGCGACACGACCTCGGTGACCGTGAGGCTCGATCCGGCCCCCATCAGGCTCGACGAGCTCGTCGTGACACCGGGTACCTACGGGATCTTGAAGCATGCGAGCGTGGTCGCCGAGCACGCGCTGACCCGGGACTATGTAGACGCTCTGCCGCGATTCGCCGACGACATCTATCGCGCCGTCGACCGCCTTCCGGGGGTGACCACCTACGACATCACTGCGAAGATCGACGTCCGCGGAGCGCCGAACGATCAGATGCTGGTACAGCTGGACGGTCTCGAACTGTCTGAACCGTTCCATCTCAAGGACTGGGACGGGTCTCTCAGCATCATCGACCTGGGGTCTGTGAACGACATCCAGCTCATGACTGGCGGGTTTACAGCCGAGTACGGCGACAAGATGGCGGGCGTGCTCGCCATGCACACCACGACGCCACCGCCGAACCGCACGAGGACCACGGTCGGCTTCAGCGTCATGAATCTGACGGGGACGAGTGAAGGTGGCTTCGCCGGGGGTCGGGGGACGTGGCTGGCGTCGGCGCGGTACGGCTTCCTGGGGCCGACCTTGAAGATACTCGACGAGGCTAACGGGGCGGAGCCGACATACTACGACGTGTTTGGCAAGCTGCAGTACCAGCTGAGCCCGCGGCACCTGATCTCGGCGCACCTGCTCCATGCAGTTGATGATTTCGCTGTGATCGAGGAGGACGGGACCGACGTCCACAGTAAGTGGGGCTCAAACTACCTCTGGATGAACTGGACTGCCGACCTCACGGACAGACTGTCGGCAGAGACAGCCATCTTGGCCGGCCGCCGGACGCGCGATCGAAGTGGCGTCGACTACGATTACGGTCCCTCGGCGCCCAGCACGCGCGTGGACGACCGCGGAAGGTTCAGCTTCTACGAGCTGAAGCAGAACTGGGGCCTCATGGTATCGGACCGGGTGCTGGTGAGGTGGGGGTTCGATCTCAGGCACGGACTGGCAGACTACGACTACTATCGATGGTTCGATGAGTGGGTACCCAACACCACTGATCCGACCGCGCCGGCGTGGTCGAAACTGTCCGGCAGTGCATCTATGAGGACGAGCCCGTCCGGGCAGCAGATTGGTTTCTACCAATCGAACCGGTTGAGACTCACGGACCGATTCACGGTCGAGGTCGGTCTCCGGTACGATCACCAATCGCACACCGGGGACAACACGCTGAGTCCTCGAGTGAACGCTGCGATCGATGTGGCGCCGCGCACGACGCTGCGTGCGGCCTGGGGGTATTACTATCAGTCACACAGGCTCGACGAGCTGTACGTGGCCGACGGCGACGACCGGTTCTATCCATCGCAGCGGGCCGAACATCGTATTCTCGGGCTGGAACACAGACTGAACGACGGCACGGCGTTCCGCGTCGAAGCCTATGAACGGAGGGTGTCCGATCCCCGACCGGAGTACCGGAGCCTGGTGCCGACCGTCGAAGCACTCTGGGAGGAAGGTTACGAGGATCGCGTTCGCCTCGAGCCGACCCGCGGCCTCGCGCGTGGGATCGAGCTACTGGCGCGACGGGATGTCGGCCGGCGGCTCGCCTGGTCCGCCAGCTACGCGCTTGCACGAGTCGATGACGAGATCGACGGCGCGTGGGTGCCGCGTCCCCGCGATCAGAGACACACCGTACGTCTCGAGCTGGCGTATCGGCCGACGCCCTCTTGGTCGTTGAGCTCTGCATGGCAGTACCATTCCGGGTGGCCCGCCACCCGTGAAGTCTACGAAGTGATGACGACCGTCGATGGCTCTCGCTTCGTTGGTCGGACGTTCGGACCGATGAACGGCGAACGCCTTCCGCCATACCACCGGCTCGACGTCAGGATCTCCAAGCTGTTCCGCGTCGGCAACGGCCAACTCGAGGCGTACCTCGACGTGTTCAACGCGTATAACCGGAAGAACGCCGAGGCATTCGACTACATGGTCCAGGTTACGCCAGAAGGGCATGTGCTGGTTGAACGGGGTGTCAATCCGTTGCTGAGAGTCTTTCCGACCTTCGGAGTACGGTGGCAGTTCTGACGCCGCTTGCCGGTAGGCCGACCGAGGCCTCGAGTTCAGTCGATGGCGGCTCGAATCAAGGCCGCAGAGATCGCGGCGTTGCACTCGTAGTCCCGCCAGTTGAGAATCACCGCAAAGTGCACCCCTTGATCCGGCGCATATGCCATCGTCGCGTCTGACAGTGGGGTTACGCCCTGATGCCCCACGAGCGTGATGGCGACCGGGAGTTCCCAGCGGTGGAGCCCTAGCCCGTAGTTACCTACGGGATGGCAGCACGGCCGCAGTCGCCCCATACCCGTCACAGGACGTTAAGCTGCTGTCCAGCGCTTGTTGCAGTTCCTGTTGGAGCGGTGAATAGTAGCCATCGTTCAGTAACCGTCCGTTCCCAGCGGCCGCTCACACGCGGCCAATGAGGTGATCCATGCAATCGTTTCTCATCCGTCTCGTTTCGGACACGAACGTGGCGTGGGATCCATACCAATCCGGTCGCGGCCTATTGGATCGTCCGTGCCCGAGCCGCCCTCAACCTCAGGTGGAGGAAATAGGATGAGAACCAGGTTCGCTGGCGACGGCCGTGATTGCGTGCTGGATCCCCTTCCGCGAAACGCCTGTGGTGTCGCGGCCATCCGGGGGCGCTAGGCAGCCGCGGCGGGGCTGGTCGGCGCATCCGTTCGGTTGCGGGACAAGTCGATCCCGAAAACGGACGATCGAGGCTCTCTTCCGCCGTTGGTCGTCATCTAAGCACGGAGAACTCGTGGGGCCCTCATTGGCATGCGAGTTGCCCCTCGCTCTCTTGTATGGGGAGGGACATGCGGATCGGCGGCGGTCGTCCTGAAGCCGCATGCGTGGGTGACTAGGGATCGGTTCCCGATGCGACTGGAGGCATGACATGGTCGGGTCACTGGCGGCACTTATCGTGGCTTTGGCCGCTAGCTTGGAGGCCCCGATGAACCCAGGAGGAACGCAGTCGATCGAGGAGACCATCCTCTCCAAAGAGAAGGCCGCCATGGAGCGGTGGAGGCACGGCGATCCGCTGGGCTGGGCTGAGATCAGCGCCGACGAAGTGACGTACATCGACCCGGGACTGACCGAGCCGGTTCGAGGGTTGGGGGCTTATCGGGATTACCTGGAGCAGTTCGCGGGCAAGATCAGTTATGACCGGTCCGAGTTCATTGCCCCCCGCGTCGCCGTGTACGGAGAGCTGGCCGTTCTGACCTACAACTACATCTCGACTGTCCTGGGAGAGGAAGGCGAGGTCGTCAGCCAGACGCCGTGGAACAGCACGGAAGTGTACGCGTTGCTGGCCGGTGAGTGGAGGATCATCCACACGCACTGGTCGTTCATCGAACAGAAGCCGCCCGATAAGCTCGAGATGCGACTGTCGGTGGACCTGGGAAAGACCGAGTACGAGGGCATCCTAGCTGACTTGCTGTCGCTGGAACGGGCGGCGATGGAACGCTGGCGCAGGGGCGATCCCTGGGGATTCACCGAGCACAGCGCGGACGAGGTGACGTATTTCGACACGGGTACACGCCGGCGCATCGACGGGCTCGAAGCTCTGAGGGCCGAGTATCGGAGAAGCGAGGGGAGAGTGCGGTACGACGTCATGGAGTTCGTCGATCCGCATGTCCAGGTCCATGGCGATGCTGCGGT
>CP070815.1:1206694-1218819 GCA_020344215.1 Gemmatimonadota bacterium | reverse complement strand
GCGGCGCGCACCAAGAAGGGCAAGTGACATGGCTGAAACTTTGACGATCGCGGTGCAGCGCCAGCTGGACCAGGACGCGCGCGACAGGCAGGACTACGGGTCGGAGGGATACGTCACGGTCCCGACTACCGAACTGCAGCTGCAGGACCAGATCAGCCTGGCTGCCAGCGAGACGCGAACGCTGTTCAACGAGACCGGCAGCGCGAACTGGAAGCTGCTCTACGTCGAGGCGCGCGGGTCGCAGCTGACTCTGCGGCTGACCACGCTCGACCTGTTCGACGCCAACCCGCAAGCGATCGACTTCGTGCTGCGTCCCGGCCTGCCCTTCATGCTGGGCAGCAAGTTCATGGACATCGCTGGCACCGACCGATACGTGCAGCAAGTCGCCGTGGTCGAGGAACTGTCCCTCTCGACCGCTAAGGTGGCTTACACGATCGTGAGGTAGCCCAGTGTCCTGGGAAGCTGAACTGGCCAAGAGCGGACCGATGGTCCTGTTCATGGGCTACGCGATCGTTCACCTGTGGCGAGAGAACAGACGCCTTCAGGACGAGAAGGACAAGCTGCACGCCCGCGTGTTCAACCTGTTCGTGAGCGCCGCTGGCCTAGAGGAAACGAACCATGGTGCCTAAGCGCAAGCTGACGACGGACGACCTGTTCCGGCAGCAGCAAGAGGCTCAGCTGGACGAGCTACAGCGCAAGGCGCAGATCAGGCTGGCGAAGTCGCGACGCTTCAAGACGCGGGTCAAGAAGTTGACCGGGCAGAGGCTGACGCCGAGCGAGGCCGAACTGATGGACGAGGACGAGGACGAGGACGAGGTCGAGGTCGAGGTCGAGCCGGTTCCCGAGAAGGTCAACGGGCACCACCCGAGCAACGGAGCGTCGCATGAGTGACTTCCTTATGGAGAACGTGGTTGGCCCAGTGATCGTGATCGTGGTCGCTGCGATCGTGCGGCACTTCGAGCTAGGCAAGTGGAAGCGCACGATCGGCTGGATCGTCGAAGGGGTCGAGGACGGCACGTCCGATCTGCCAGACGATCAGAGCAAGAAGGTCAAGTCGGCGATCAAGCGGGCCGCTGAGGACGGTGGCGTGCAGGACCGGCTGCACGCGATCGTCGAGAAGATCACCAAGGAAAAGCCGCGTGCCTAGTCCGCAGGAACTGGCGTGGATCCAGCACCTGCGCTCGCTCGACGACGCCGCAGCGCTGACACAGCTGTCCCAGGTTCTAAGCCAAATGCGCGACGAGTGGGCAAGCATGCCGGACGCTCGCCGCGAGGTCATGGGTCGACGGGTCCAATCGTTCGGCAGGCAGCTGCGCGAGAACAGGCGCAACGAACTGGACAACCGGCTGAAGCGAGGCGTCGACCAGCTGCCGAGCGACGAGTGGCTGGCCCTGACTGACGCCTTCCAGCGCCACCTGCCAGGCGGGCAGCCGTTCACCTACTTGCCGCCCGACCCGGTTCCGCAGCACCCAGCCAACTACCCCGCTCCGAACCGTGACGCTGTGGCCATGGCCAACCTGATGAACATGCTGGCCGACAGCGCAGCATGGGAGCGCGGCCTGCGCGAGCGAGAGGCGAAGAACCTACGTGGACGGAGAGCCACGTCGATCTACGACAACTACGCCGAGTTCCCTGGCCTTGCTCCGCCAGGCTACGGGTCCAATAGGAGACCGCTGTGAAATGGACCGTATCCGTGCTGCTGCTCTGCAGCGGCTGCTGCATGACACCTGGGTTCGTCGATACCCAGCGTGCGTTCTTCTCGGTGGTCGAGCCCGAGTATCGAGCTTACGTCGAGGCGGACGTGACGCTGACCGACGAACAGAAGCGGAACCGCTACGACCTGCTGGCGGCGGAGGAAGCTGCGCTGCAGCAGGCAGAGGCCGCCGAGTGAGCGACGTCGACCAGCTGGTGCTGGGCGTGCTGGGCGCCCAGGTCGGGACCGCAGCGCGGTTCCTCTACGCAGCCGAGGACAGGCTGACCGAGGTCAGCGAGGAATACCGTGGCCTGCTGGAGATGGCCTTGGAGGACGGGGCGGAGCAGCTGGCCAAGGCTGCCGCTGGCGACAAGGAAGCCGTCGACGAACTGGCTGTGATCCGGGCCAGGGTCATGCTGTGGTCGTGGGCTGGTGCTGAGCGCGCGCGCCAGGAGTTCGTGACGCTGCTCAAACAGTGGCTCTACGAGGCGACCAAGGAACTTGCCGACATAGCCATGGCTGTGTTCGAGCTAGGGCTGCGCGCGCTGGTCGACGCTGGGCTGGAGGAACTGCGTGGCTAAGAAGAAGTCGGCGAAGCAGGTGCGATACCTCATGTCGAAGGTCAGCCCGCTGTCGTCCAAGCAGAAGTCGAAGCTGAAGTCGGAGCTACACTCCGGCAAGGTCAAGGTCACCAAGAAGAAGCGAGGCAAGCGTGGCTAAGAAGAAGTCCGGCTACACCAAGAAGGCCCCGAGTCGCAGCGAGTCGACGGGCAAGACCAAGCAGCTGAAGGGACAGGAGCGCGTCACCGGCGCCCGCATGGGCAGGACGGTTCGGAAGAACGGGTGCCAGCACGGCACCAGCTACTAGGGCTTGATCCGAGCTACCGGCGCGGGTAGCTTCAGGTCTGACCCCGAAGCGTTAGTCAGTTCCGTTTCGGTCCAGTCAGTTCAGGTGAAGGGCGACCCCGGCGAAAGTCGGGGTCGCCTTTTTTTGGTCGGAGCATGTTGCTACTCTCTCCGTTCACCTGGGACTGACACCCAACCGACAACCCGGATCCGCACAGCACGTCCCAGGCGTGCCGCTGTTGCGTGTCCATGGAGTGAACGTGAAAGCGCTACACGGAAAGCTGCTGGCAGTCGCCAACGACGTGCCAGCTATCGAGGACGACAAGGCGAACACCTACAGCAACTACAGCTACGCGAGCTTGGAGCAGATCCGCACGCACCTGGTTCCCGTCATGGTCAAGCACGGGGTATCGGTGCAGCTGGTCGACGTCAAGCTGGACGACGACCAGCCCCGCCTGGCGTTCACGTTCCAGGTCGCCGACGCCCAGAGCGGGGAGTCGATGCTGGTCATGAGGACCAAGCCGTTCGACGGCAAGAGCAAGGCCCCGCGCGACAAGCAGGAGGCTGGCATGGTGACCACGGCGTGGCGCGAGGTCTACTGCGACCTGTTCCACCTGCGGTGCGGTGTCAAGGACGACCGAGACCACGAACAGGACAGCCAGCAAATGGACCAGCAGGAGCAGGCCAAGCTGCTGGCCGAGGCCGAGGCTGTCTACCGCAGGCTCCCGCCGCAGCTGCAGCGGTTCAAGAACGGAGTCGATCGGCTGGAGGACGCCAAGCGCAACGACGAACTGCGTGGCTTCACCGACTGGGGCAAGGACCAGCTGCGCCGGATCGAGGAACACCGCAAGCAGCAGGTCAGCCGTGCGCAGCAGCGCGCTCCGCATCAGGCTGGCCAGCGCAGCGGCCCGCGCCCTGCCCCGACCGAGCCTGGTCACCCCCTGGTCAGCGCCACCGCCGAACTGTTCGGCGGGAACGTGACCGAGCAAGAGGTCGCTGACCTGTTCGGAGGCGACCCCGCATGACGAACCCCGCAGAGATCGCTCGCTCGATCCCAGTTACCGGCGACCGTAGCTTGGTGACGATCCTCAGGGCTGTCGCTACTGCGCTCGAAGCGCATGGTGCCAGCGTGCTCTCGCGCCCGTGCGCGATCGACGGCAAGCAGACGGGCACGACCTACGGCGGCATGATCTGCCTCAGCCTTCGCCACCTTGAGCCGGAGCGAGACACCTGGCCCCCGCTCAGGAGCGAAGCCGAGGTCGAGCCTGTCGACGACCGCCCGCCCACGATCCAGCAGGATCCGGAGCCGAGCTACCCCAGGCCAGTCGAGGCCCAGGAACTGGCCGATCTGGCCGAGCGCCTGGACAACGACCCGCGCGACGACGCGCGCATGTCCTGGGACGGACGACAGTGGGCCAAGTACTTCGGCATGCCCGACGACTACGAGGTCGACGCTGACCTTGTGGTCCGGCTGCGGAAGATGCTCGACAAGCTGGTCAACGGGACAGCCGACAACGGAGACTGGCGCAAGCTGGTGGCCAAGGTCTGCGCGATCACGGTGGGCCTGGTCACGACCAAGGGCACCCCGCTCAAGTGGCCCTGCCGTGGCTGGAATCGAGACAAGCTGGAGATCGAGACCAAGGCCAAGCTGGACCAGATCAACCGGGAGCGAAGGGAGGCGGCACGCCCGCCTCAGCCGAAGCGGGAGCCCGAGCAGCTGGTCGACAGCGCAGCCAAGATCCTGCAGCAGAACCCCGACGACTGGCCCACCAACGGGCTGGACTGGTAGCCATGGCCGAGGTCAACCTGGAATGGGAGGGCGCGAAGCTGGGGTTCCGCTGCCTGTCCCCCGAGGACTACGCCAAGCTGCAGGGCAACAAGCGGAAGGTCGCCGATCTCATGGCTGACGGTGCGTGGCACCTTGCCGACGAGATCCGTGGCGTGGGCGGGAGCGAGGCGCTGCGTCGCCTGCGCGAACTGCGCGCGCTCGACGGTGTCGTGGTCGAGAGCGAGCCCGTGAAGGGCGAGGTCGGGCTGTGGCGCTACCGCGTCGTGGTCAGGCTGCCCGAGCCTGACGGGCAGCTGGGGCTGTTCGAGTGAAGCTGATCGGGGAGTTCTTTCACCCCGGCAGGCCCAAGGGAAAGGGCCGCCCGCGCTTCGGTGCGGGCGGCCACGCCTTCACGCCAGCGCAGACTCGACTGGCAGAGGACAGCCTGGGCTACTCAGCGCTGCAGGCCAGGCCGGACAAGCCGACCGACAAGCCGCTGTTCGTCGGGATCGTGTTCAGGCACCCGGTGCCCAAGTCGTGGCCGAAGTGGAAGCGCGAACTGTGCGAGCAGGGCATGGTCTACCAGACCAGCACGCCCGACCTGGACAACCAGGTCAAGCTGGTGCTCGACGCGCTGAACCACGCTGGCTGGTGGGACGACGACAAGCAGATCAGCTGGCTGCAGGCGTGCGCGGTCCATGGCGACAAGCCGGGTGTCCACGTGCGGGTGGCCGAGCTACCTTCGCCCGACGACCAGCGTCACAGGGGGCCGATTGACTAGCTTCAACCATCGCTACAGGCTCACGCCGCAGCTGGATCGAGCGATCCAAGACCAGGCCGACATGCTTGGGATCAGCCGGTCGGAGATGGTCCGGTTCTACGTGATCAAGGGTCTGTTCGAGGGGGGCCACCTGAGTGCCACCCATGGCCCAGGTCACCACGGTGCCACACGTGACACCGTGGTGGCCCCCCAGGGTGGGAACGGGGTGGGTCACCACGGTGCCACCAGTGACCCACAGGTAGTGCCACCAGCGGCCCCGTCACGTGACGTGACTAGTAATCCGGAAGGTACAAGAGTAAGTCATAGCTACGTGACTCATGACGTGACTCCTTCGGGGGGTGACTCAGAGTCCCGTGGCGGGATCCAGCTGGCGCAGCGCCAGCTGGACTGGCTCTCGAAGTGCCTGAGCCACGGGACGCGAGGCCCGAACGGGCCGCCCCTTGGGGACGGAACCCGGCGCGTCGTGGCCACGGTCGTGCGCCACGGCTCAGCCAAGGGCAAGCAACGCGAGACGGTCCGAGACCTGTTCGGCCTGACGAGCGTCGAGCAGCTGGCAGAGGAAGCAGACAGGCTTCGCCAGCAAGAGGCCAACGGGGCTGGCCAGGGTGCCCCGGATACGGAACATGACCCTGGTATCGAATCACCTGCTTTGGACGCAGCACAGGCTCTCTCTGAAAGCCTGAGCACGGAGGACTGACTTATGGATCCATGGGAACACGACAGCAACGAGAGGCTGTGGTCTAAACCATCCCCAGCCAAACCATCCAAGCCGAAGGGAGAGACCTGGCCTGCGGTCAGCGACGGTGGGTCGCGCACGTCGATCTCGGACAAGGCTGTTCAGGACACGCTGCGCCTGATCGACGCGCAGCGGAGGGCGAGGGAACTGGCCAAGCTGGAGCGGCAGCGCAGGCGGGAGGGTGGTCGTGACTGACGACGAGATCGTGGACACCTACCGCTGCGACTACTGCCGTGCGCCACGTGGCATGCCGTGCGTGACACCGGCGCTCGAAGTGGTCCCGCTCCATGCGTGCCGCAAGGCGCTGGCTGGGGCCGAGGCCCCGCCCACGACAGCCAAGACCCCACCGCCGCCCGTGGTCACCAGGCGGGAGGGGGTCGAGGACGAACTGCTGTCGCTTGACTACTACCCCAGCTGCAGGCAGCCGCTCGACCGCCCGCGCTACGGCGCGGACCCCGACCTGATCCGGAGGCCAGAGGACGCAGGGCTGTCGTTCCACTTGGTCGACGGACCCGACGAGCACCGGGCCTGGTGCGAGGCTGTCGCTGAGGCGCGTCGGCGCATGGGGCTGCCAGCATGAGCGACGCAGAACTGCAGCAGGCGTGGCGCACGCTTCAGCGCCACGGTTACCCGGTGCCTGGAGCTAAGCTGCCTCCGCCCATGACGGGGCTCGAACGGCAGGCCCTGCGGACGTTCGTCGAGCGCCTGCTGGACGAGGCACCTCCGGTTCCGCCGCCTGGGGTGGGCCTGCTCAACTGGGGCAAGGCCCACCCCGAGGCGGCTGCAGCGCTCTGGCTCAGGCAGGCGCTGGCTTGGGACACGGAGCGGGCTGGGTCTCTGGCCAGCAGGGTGGACCTTAGCCGGAGTCGAAAAGCCCCCGGTGGCCACGCGCCACCGGGGGCTGTGTCACCAAGCCGTGGGGAAAAGTCGGGGGGGGCTGTGCGGTGACACTCAAGGCTAGCCAGCCCCCGCCTGTCGGTCTAGGCGTACTCCGGGTGCTGCTGCCCCTCGTAGTGGTTGGGGCATTGGTGCCACGAGTCCATGTCGGTGTTGCACCAGCCGCTGCCACGGCAGCTGCAGCGATCCTTGTCGCTGCTCACCATGATGCAGACAGGTCCGCCGAAGGCGGACCCGACCTGCACAGCGTAGGGCTCGCCAGCCTTGGTAGCCTCCGCCTGCTCGTTCCAGTATCGAAGCTCGCAGCTGTCACAGTGGTCAACGCCGCCGCCCGGATACTCGTCGAACAGGTCGCCGCACCCCGCACAGTACTTCACTCGTCACCACCGCCTCTGCCGCACGCAGGGCAGCGCACGCCCGACGTCGAGCGCAGCGCCGACCACGCAGCGTTGTCGTTCTGGATCGCCAGCAGGCTGGGCAGGTGGACGAGCAGCGGCAACGGTCCGCCGCTGGGGTTCTCGCCCGTGCGTGGCGAGAGCAGCTTGACTCGGCCCGAGTAGGCTTCGGCAGCCGCACCCCAGTTCTTGCGCCAGCGCCGCACGCTGCGGGACGTGACGCCCAGGATCTCGGCGACTTCCTCTGCTCTGGCCCAGGTCGTCTTGGTCTTGGTCTTGGTCATAGTCAGTCTCCTTTGGTCCGTTCCCAACACGTGGACACGGACGTGTAGCAGTCGGCGCACGCTGAGCACACCGACAGGGTTCGCTTGACCCTGCTGTGCAGGGGTATGTAGGTCAGCGCCAACACAGCGCTGGCCACTTGGTCGCACGCATGCCTGTCGTGCGGGTCGACTCCGTTCCGTCCCCGGACGCCAGTGATCCAGCGCTCGTAGCACGGTCCGCAGTCGACGTTCAGGCACTCGCACATGCCGAGCAGCCCTGACCGAGCCATGTCGGTCTCGGTCAGGGCACCACGCCTGCGCTTGCGCCGCATGGTCTCGTCGATCATGCGGTGTCTCCGCAGTTGAGGCACACTCCGTCAGGCCCACGGGCGTGGTCGCAGCCGTAGCCCTGCGGGCACTCGCACTCCAGCTTCCCGGCTTGGCGGACGCGCTTCTCGATCGCGCGCTCAAGCCGGTCGCAGCTGGCTGGGCTCATGGTCTTGCCCCGCAGGGACGACCGCTTCGCGTAGCCTCCGCTGCGCCTCACGCTGCGCCTAGCCACGCCTCACCCCGCTCCCTCCGCAGCTGACGCAGCGGCTGGTGTCGGGGTCACCGTGCTGCCCGATCCCCGTGCCCATGCAGAGCCCGCAGTCGAGCGACCCGTCGTCGTCGTCGTCCTCGTCGTCATGCCAGTCCTCCTGGCACGTGCCGTCGCCGTCGATCCGGCGAGCGCAGGGCAGGCACACGACCTGCCCCAGCACGACCCGGCTCATGTAGCCGACAGGCTCACCGCAGCGGGCGCAGTCGCTCACGCCTCACCGCCGATCATGCCGGTCGGCAGGACCAGGCCCATGCTGTCGCACCAGGCGTCGAAGTCGCTGGGCTTCAGCTGCAAGGCGTCGTTCCTGCCGAGGCCCACGGTGTCGAGGAAGCGGTAGGCGTGCCGCCTCGACGTGGTGCTGAACGCCAGGTCCGGCGACCACGCCGACGTCTGCTTGCCCTGCCGCAGTTCCTGCACGTTGGCA
This sequence comes from Gemmatimonadota bacterium, assembly GCA_020344215.1. Taxonomy (GTDB): domain Bacteria; phylum Gemmatimonadota; class Gemmatimonadetes; order Palauibacterales; family KS3-K002. Next base: position 1,210,415 of record CP070815.1, on the reverse strand, counting down.
GCCACGATCGTGTCGTAGCTCTGGCACAACGACACCACCCTGGCGTCGTTGCGCCTGCCCCAGCGCATGTGAATGTGGCAGCAGTTCTGGCTGCTGGTCGGGAACGTCACGTGGACGGTCGGGACCATGCGGCCCAGCTTGGCCAGCAGGTGCATGCGCTGCGGCTCGTCGAGCCGTGCGATACCGCGCTCGATCTGAGCAGCGGTGTCAATCAGTCTAGTCATAGTCAGTCTCCATTCCGGGACACGCCCGGTGTTCAGGTGGAAGGCCCGGTCGTGTTCTACCACGACCGGACACGAGTGGCCAGCCCGCTACGCAGCCTCGTCGATCAGCCCGAGCAGCTGCAGTTCCGTGGCGAGAGCGGCGACGCCGTGGCGGATCGAGTTCTCGACCGGGTTGTCCTTGCCGACCAGTTCGGTCGGCGGGCACCGCAGCTGGCCGCCCGACATGCCGACGAGCCTGGCGTGGTAGTCGCGCCAGGCTTCGAGCAGAGCGTCGACCACGGTCGTGCCGCTGTACTTCCCGAACGGGAAGTAGTGGCCCCAGCCCGTGGTCCTGGTGTCGTTCATGTTCGCCTGCCACGTGACAAACTCATGCCGCCACGTTGCGAGCACGATCACCTGCCCGGTGTCCTGGGCCACCGTCCCCCAGCGGATCAGCGTCGACCCGTTGGGCAGCTTGTCGCCCAGGTCCATGTCTCCAAAGCCAGTCATAGTCAGTCTCCTTCCCGGCTGTGCCGGGTGTTCAGGGTGAAGGGCTGACTGGGCGGCGAGCCCAGCCAGCCTGCGATCTAGTCGATCAGCTTCGACACCATGTGCCGCAGCCCCTCGCGCATGTGCGACTTCAGGACGGACAGCTGGGTCTCGACCCGCTCGATCCGGGTGCGGAGCGCACCCCAGTCGAGCGAGGCCAGGTCGCGCAGGGCCGACACGATCGACCCCTCCCGGTCCTCCCAGATCCGGGAGGCGAGGCGCTTGACCTCGTCGTCCCCGAGCGTGACGTCGGTCGAGCCCATGACGTCACGCACCACCTGCTTGGCGGTGGGGCACGACCGCACGGTGTCGATCAGGGACTTGGCCAGCTGGTCGACCTCGATCGACTCGGCCAGTTCGCCGTAGTCGACGTCGACGTGTTCGGCGATCTCGCTGTTGTCGATCTGCTCCCAGACCGACTCCTTGATCTCGTCGTCACGGTCCCGCCAGATCAGGCGAGCGACGTCGTCGACGTCCATGCCCTCGACCACGGTCTCGCTGATCTTGTCGTGGTCCATGTACTCCGAGAAGTCCACGTCCTCCAGAAACTCACGGGTCAGTCCCTCGATAGCGGAGGCCAGCTTGGGGTCCGACTCCATGCTGAGCTTCGACTGCTTGTCGATCAGGACTCGCAGCAGGAAGCCGAGCACGTTCTGCATCTGGGTGAGGTTGACTTCAGCCCAGGCGCTGAAGCACAGGTCGTCGGTGTTGATCTCGATCTTGGTCATGTCAGTTCCTTGCCCCTGCGGGGCGGTTCAGTTCTCCCTGCTCGAAGTGAGCAGGGCATGACGCACGGTGGTGGTGAGCCACCGTGCGCCCAGTCAGGCCAGCTGTGCCGGATCCAGCTGCTGGGTCAGGCACTCGCGGAACACGTCTCCGACGTAGTCCTCGATCTGGTTCCTCCCCTTCCCGGTCACCCGGACGTTGATCCCGTAGGTCAGCGAGGGAGTGACGATCACCTTGTGATCCGACCAGCCGACGTAGTAGCCCACGTCGTCCATGTGGTGGTAGCTGGTCGTGAACACCAGCTTCTCGCCGCTCGACTCGTCCATGTCGATACCCGTCCCGCTGTCGAACCCGCTGCCACTCGGCATGAAGTTCGTCAGCAGGTGGTCGAGTCGGCTCAGGTGCTCGTCGGCCCACGTGTTGTTGTTCTGCTTCAAGCAGTTCTCGTATGCCGTGAGGCACAGAGCCATGGCCCGATACAGTTCAGTCACAGTCAGTCTCCTTCCCGGCTGTGCCGGGTGTTCAGGTAAAGCACCCAGCCAGGCGGTGAGCCTGGCTGGGCACAGTCAACTAGCTAGTTGACGGTGTTCGCCAGTCCGGCGAACACGCTCCCCAGTCGGTTGTGCGAAGCACCAACCAGGTAGCTGTCGAGCCCACGAATGCGACGCATGTGCGTCTCGTAGGCTGTGACTCCTTGATTCCAGCCCCAGGCGCTGGGCTTGCCGCGCAACAGGTGCGAGCCCTCGACCTCCAGCCCGTTGCTGGGAGCCGGACGACCGTTGGCCAGGGCCACGACGTCGTCCCAGCGCTTCTCGCTGGAGGCGTCCAGCTTCCCCGTCTCCTTGTCGAGTTCGAGGTAGTTGGCCTTGACCAAGATCTCACGGGCTTGGTCGGTCGTGATCGACACCCTGCCCATGTTCAAGAAGGTCTCCTGCAGCCCGTGCTTGGCGTCGGTGATCGACTTCAGCAGTTCCCGCACAGCGGCAGCGCGCTGGAAGAACTGCCTCGTCTGCCGGATCTTGATCCGCAGCTTGGCCTTGCCCAAGGCAGCGACCAGCTGGTTCTCGCAGACGTCCACCACGCCACCGTCCATGCTGATCACGGGCGACAGCCGCCCGTCGATCGAGCGCAGCGCCAGCGGGTTGAAGTGGACCTCGTCGCTGGGCGAGTTGATCGTGCCACCGTTGAACTGCAGGCCGACCGTCGCACCGTTGTGCAGGTTCAGCCCGTTGCGGACACCGAAGTGCTCGATCAACGGCTCCAAGTAGGTGAAGAAGTCGAGCGTCTGGATCGGGACGGGCAGCTTGTACTCGTCCAGGTCGTAGTCGCCCTGCTTCTTCTTGGTCGGCTTGGTCCCGCCGAACTTCTGCCCGACCGGACCGTAGACCTGGTCGGTGTCCTCCCGCACGATCCACCGCTGAAGCGGCAGCTTGTGCTTCGGGTCGACCGGGACCACCGAGCCGCGCATGCACGGCTCAGCGTGGATCCGAGCGAACACTTCGGGGAAGGCAGCAACGCAGGCAGCCAGCGTGTTGATCACGCCGGACTTGACCCGCCTGATCGAGTGCCCGTAGCGCTCGACGGCGATCCCGACCTGCTCGACCTTGACCTCCGGCTCGTCGGCTTCGACCTCGATCTCGTCCGACTCGTCCTCGTCGACCTCGACCACCCGGAACAGCTGCTGCGGCTGCTCGACCTCGACCTCGTCGGACTCGTCGTCCTCGACGTCGAAGTGAGCGAATCGCTGAGCCACGTGCTCCGGGATCTCGTCGTGCTGCTCGTCCGACTCGTCGGCCTGGTCGATCACCTCGACCTCGGCGGGCTCGTCGAACAGGTCAGCCATGGTCTGGCGGAGATCTTCGTTGTTGAAGCTAGTCATGTCAGTTCCTCTTGCCCCTCTTGGGGCGGTTCGGGTTTCCCCTGCTCGACATGAGCAGGGAATGACGCACGGTGGCAGCGAGCCACCGTGCGCCAGGCTACGCCGACGCCGACTCGGCGTCGTCGTCGAGGTAGCCAGCCAGGCCGACGATCAGTCGGTCCAGCATGCAGCGGTTGGCCTGCACCGCTGCCTTTACCAGCAGCAGTTCGGCCAGCACCTTGTCGACCTGGTCGGCGACCACGCCCAGGGCGGGGCTCTGCTGCTTCTTGGGCAGCAGCCGCAGCTTCTTGGCGGGCTTGATCTTCACCGGCTCAGCCACCGGCTCAGCCACCGGCTCAGCCACCGGCTCAGCCACCGGCTCAGC
>CP070815.1:1194377-1206594 GCA_020344215.1 Gemmatimonadota bacterium | reverse complement strand
GCCGGCTGCTCCATCACGAGGAGCGGCATCAGGTACTCGAACATCGAACCCGACCAGGAGACGAGGGCCGCACCGCGCCCCACAGGTGTTAGGGAGCGACCGAGCAGGAACCAGTGGCGCGGCGTGACGTCGCCCTTGGCGACGGCGACGAAGCTTGCCAGCCTAGCCTCGGAGGCCAGCAGATCGTAGCAGCTGGGATCGGGTACGCCATCCGCCACGCGGTAGCCGATGGAGAACAGCTTGCGTGACGAGTCGAACAGGAAAGAAAAGTCCATGCTCTCGACCATCTGCTCGGCGAGCAGCGCCAGGGCGGAAAAGCGGTGCTTGAGAACGGCGGCGGCCGTCCACGACGCTTCCAGGTCGTCGAGTATCGGGTCCTCTTCCTCGCTCTGAAGAACGTCGGAGCGCTTCTCGATCACCTCGTGGACCGCGCGCAGCAGGTCCGTCTGCCCCGCCGTTGTGGGGCTCGTGGCGACCAGCGGCTCCAGAAAAGACGCCGACCCGGCGAGGCTCGTCCGGCGGTCCTCGTCTTGCCGCGCTTTTTCCGGATCCTCGGAGTAGAGCCGCACGCACCAGGGCATGGTCGTAGCGAGGTCGCGGGCGTGGCTTCGCACCGCGTTCCAAACGGCCTCCGCCCAGATGAGAACCTCGGATTGCCAGCCCTCCTTGACGTCGCTCGCAAGCGTGCGGGCAATGTCCAGCAGGTTCTCCGTCTGGACCTCCAGCTCCTCGATGCGGCGGACCCATTCGGGAAGCGACGTCGGTAGATCCTCTAGCAGCTCCGATAGCGACTCGGCCGCCTCGCTCAACTGCTCCGCCGTGACCGTCTGCGTACGTTGAGGATGTTCGGCCTTCTCCAACGACTCGAGCAACAGCGCCAGCGCGTCACCGATCCCCTCGAGGATCTCCGGGCGCAAGAGTGGGCGATGCAAGAGGCCGCGGCACGCCTGAGCCAGTGCGATCAGGTGGCCCGCCAGATTGCCACTGTCCACGGTGGACACGTACATCGGATCCAACGGCCGGAGATCTCGGGTGTTGTACCAGTTGAAGAAGTGGCCGCGGACCCGACGCAGGTTCGTCATCGTCTCCAGGGTGGCCTCGAGCCGGTCCGCCGTGTCGAGAATCCCGATCCAGCCGAAGTCGTGGGCGACCGTGGTGCTCAGCAGGTAGAGACCCAGATTCGTCGGCGACGTGCGGTGGGCTTCGACGGGCTCGGGGTCTTCCTGGAAGTTGTCCGGCGGCAGGGCGTTACCCTCGTCGTCCACAAAGACCTCGAAGAAGCGCCAGGTCCGGCGCGCGACGAGCCGCAGGGCGCGAGTCTCATCAGGTGAAAGGATCTGTTCCTGAGGGTCCTTCAACGGGAGGCTCATCCACCAGGCGAAGACGGGGGACAGGGCCCAGAGGAGGACCAGCGGCGTGGCCACGGGCCAGGCCCCGGGCTTGAGCAGGACGAAGAGGGCGCCGGCCGTGACGGCGAGAACCACCCCCCGGCGAAGGTGCCGGTAGAAGCTCCGCAGCCTCAGGTCGACGCCGTACCCCGCATGCGCGGCCGCGACCCACTCGAGGAGGTTCCGCTTCGTCACGTAGAGCCGCCACAGCGTGCGCACCACCGCGTCCACCATCAGCCAGGCCTGGTGTGCCAGCACGGTGATCGCCAGCAGCGTCTGCGTCAGCGCCACGTAGATGTCATGAGAAACGGCGCGGAAGTGGTTGCGCTTCGAGATCCCCCAGCGCCTGGGGATGAGGCCGTCGAGGACCGGGATGAAGGCCGGCACCGCCACCGATCCAAGGAACAGCCCGGTCCAGAGCAGAGGAGGAACGGCGGGCAGGACCCAGGCGGCCACCGCCATCATGAACGACGCGGGCGCCGCCAGGCTGCGACGCAGATTGTCCACCATCTTCCAGCGGCCGTGGGCGGGGATGCGAGCCCTCTGGCGCCGCCCTGCGGCGTCGCGTGCGTGGCCTAGGATCCAGGGTAAGAGCTGCCAGTCGCCACGCACCCAGCGATGGTTACGACGGGCGGCCACCTCGTAGTTCGTGGGGAACTCCTCGAACAGATCGACGTCGGTCACGAGCCCGGCGCGTGCGAAGGTGCCCTCGAAGAGGTCGTGGCTGAGCAGAGCGTTCTCCGGGACCTTCCCCTCCAGCGCCGCCTCGAACGCATCGACGTCGTAGATACCCTTGCCGGTGAACGAGCCCTCCTCGAAGAGGTCCTGATACACGTCCGAGACCGCGGCGGCGTAGGGGTCCACACCTCCGGGACCGGAGACGATTCGCTGGTAGGTCGTGCTGCCCGGGCCCGTCGGCAGCGACGGTGTGACGCGTGGCTGCAGGATCGCGTAGCCCCGGACGACGCGTCCCTGCCGGGGGTCGAAGCGCGGCCGGTTCAACGGATGCGCCATCGCACCGACCAGGCGGTAGGCCGTCCCTTTGGGAAGCCGGGTGTCGGCGTCCAGCGTGATGACATAGCGGACGCCCCGGGGCACCGTGGGCGGCCGCCCATCTACTGGTATGAACGAAGTGTCCCCGGCGCCGCGAAGCAGTCGGTTCAGCTCGTGGAGCTTTCCTCGCTTCCTTTCCCAGCCGATCCACTTGCCTTCCTTCTCGTTCCAGAGTCGCCGACGATGCAGCAGCAGGAACCGCTCCCCGCCGCCGGGCAAGCTCCCGTAGTGGTCGTTCAACCGCGCGATGCCGTGGGCCAGTGCGGCGACGAGAGCCTTGTCGATGGGCATCTGCTCGCTGCGCGCGTCCGACCAGTCGGTGATCAGTGCGAAGTGGAGGTGGCCTTCAGGATTCGCCAGGAAGTGCACCTCGAGCCGCTCGAGTTGCTCTTCGATATCGGCCCGGCTCGTAATCAGCGTGGGGACGACGACCATCGTACGCAGCTCGGGGGGCACGCCCTGGGCGAGCTCGAGCTTGGGGAGTAACCTGGGTGGAACGAGGATCGGAACCAGGCGATTGACGAGGGACACGGCAACATCCGAGGCGGGCACGAGCCCGAGGATTCCCAGGAGCGCGAGGCTCCCAAGACCGGCCCCGGCGCTCCAGGTCAGGAACAGGGGGACGGAGAGCAGGAGCGCGGTGAGGAGGGCGACACCTCCCAGGTAAACGGCGGTCGCCAGGGCGCGGATCGCTCGGCGAAGCCGGGTTCGCAAAGGAACGCGAAAGCCGAGTAACCGCTCGAAAGCCCTCCTACCCGAGGACAGGAGGTAGTACCCCACGTCTTCCTCAGCACGCTCGGACAGACCGGGTAGACCCGGCTCGCCCTCCAGAACCTCGGTCGCATCACCCTTCGGTCCTCCATCTTCCCGAGCCGCCATCCAGGCGAGGGCCATGGCTTCGCGCGCCACCTCGATCTCCGAGCGCCTCGAACGGCGCGCGAGCAGCTCGATCTGGGTCCGGTACTCGTTCCGCGTCGCGAAATCCATCGCCGCGAACCCGGGAGCGGTGCGCAGCACTTCGTCCACCAGACTGACGCTCTCGAAGAAATCGAGCCAGTCAATCGACGACATCCACCGCATGCTCGTGATGATGTTCCGGACGGTGACGTTCGCCGCGCCCTGGGCATGATGCTCCTGAGCGACCACCTCGTTGGCCGACGTGCCCTGGGCGCTCAGCTTCTCGTTGAGCCAGGCCAGGGCCGGCATGACCGAGGTGTCCTGGTCGCGCAGCCGCTGGATGAGCTGCACCGCGAAAGCGCTGGTCAGCGGCTCGTCGTCCAGACGGCCCAAGACGTCATCGACGTCCTCCTCCGCCCGACTGCTGAGGCCCAGCAGGCGGTCCGCCAGCTGGTCGGCCGCCGCCCGCGCCTGGCGGGCGCGGATGATCTGATCCGCAAGCCGTCGCATGTTCTCCACCAGGGCCACGCGGAGGTGGATGGCTACAGCCCAGACCTCGCCGATGGTGAGCGGCTGGATGCGCTGGTAGGCGCGGACGAATGGCTGAAGCGTCTTCAGGTCGAAGCGGCTGTCGGTGTGGGCCACGTAGGCCCAGGCCAGCCCGTAGACGCGCGGGTATCCCGCCAGGTGGCCCTCGGCGATCTTCGGCAGCAGGCGGTAGTAGCCGCCCGGCAGGTGGTCGCGGATCTCACGTAGCTGCTCGTCCACGACGAAGAAGTTGTCGAGCAGCCACTCCTCGGCGGGCGTGATCTCGCTCTTCTCCCGCACCGCCTCGACGATGTTCCGGTAGGCGGCCACAAGCGCGCGGCCGTTCTCGCGGACCCTGGGGAGCAGGTTCTTCCCTCGGGCGGGCTTCTCGGCGCTGCGCTGCGCCGCGGCCAGGCTCTCGGCGTGCTCCTCCAGGCGCTCGATGCCGAAGAGCTCGGCGCGGATCGGTTCATCTACCTGAGGAGGAGCGATGACGGCGGCGGCGGCGTTCACTTCGAGTCACCTCCAGCGTCCCGGAGGGGTCGGTACTGGAGGTAGCCCTGGGCGAATCCCTCTCTGGTCAGGGTATCTCGCGAATCGTTCATAGAAGAATGAGTACAATGTGGTTGGCCCGCAGTCTAGCGGATCAGCGTATTGGGTGCGCCGTGAGCAGTCCGTTATGGCTTGCCCGGTAAAGCCTACGTCGGGTCGCCCTTCATGTCTTCTCATATGATCGGCGCTTTGAAGAAGCGGGGTCAAGTAGACGAGGCTGGCGCTGCTTACCGCCATTATCGGCGAGCAATCTTCGCCAGTCTGTGGGTGAATGCGCTTCGTCGCGTCGGGATTGGCCGGAGAGACTACCCTGCTGCCTCCTTGACGAGTCGCCGTTTCATGATCTTCGGCCGTCTGCCACCTCGACGTTGCTCCACGCTACTTGTCGTGAGCGTTCTCAACGGCTAGCCTGCTATGGATTGAGCAGTGTCGACCTTTGGGGTGTACGCTATTGGGAGACCGTACTGATGCAAACGCTTAGTCGATTACCGTTCCGCCCGCTGCCGTTTGCGATTAGAGAAGCTGGCACGAGGGCTCGCGTGGTTCGCGGCTGGACGTTGGTGCTGTCGCTTGCGCTTGCCGCCTGCGCCACGGATGGTCAGAGGTCTGAAGAGACGTGGGTGGATGACTCGCCACACGCAAGTGCCTTCGTGACAGTGAATGGCGTGAGCCTCAACTATCTCGACTGGGGTGGCACGGGCGACGCCTTGCTGTTTCTTCCCGGACTCGCCGATTCACCGCACATCTTTGACGATATCGCACCGGAGTTCGTTGGGCGGTATCGGGTGCTGGCTCTCGCGCGGCGTGGCGTGGGCCAATCGGACAAGCCTGCGAGCGGCTATGAGACCGAAGTGCTCGTGGAGGACATTCGGCAGTTCTTGGACAGGCTGGGTATCGATCGTGCCAGCCTCGTGGGCTGGTCGATGGGCGGGAATCAACTTACGGGCTTCGCGACACGCTATCCTGAGCGTGTTGGCAAGCTCGTGTATCTCGACGCCGCCTATGACCACTCGGACCCCGGTTTCACCTCGCTCCTCACCACGTATCCCGTTGAGACTCCGCTCACGGCCGAGGATCTACGCTCCCTGGATGCCATCCGTGACTGGATGATGGACGGCTGGGCCAAGGGCTTCGCTTGGTCCGATGCGACGGAGGCTTGGCTGCGCGACATCATCAGGGTAAGTCCGGATGGGAATGTGGAGTTCTTGACGACCGAGACCGTACGGCGTGCACTGCTCGAGAGCCTGCTGAGTTACAAACCCGACTTTAGCGAGATCAGGTCACCGGCTCTTGCATTCTACGCGTCCTGGCCGCCTGAGGCGTACGTCGATGAGGAGGCGCCGGACGACGTGCGGGCGAAAGTCCACGATTGGCTCGAACGTCAGGTTTATCCTTGGCACCGGCAGAGCATGGAGCGTTTCGCCAGAGAAGTAGCGGATGCCCGCGTGATCGAGATGCCGGCCACACACCACTGGTGCTTCCTCCACAAGCGAGACGAGGTCCTGCGTGAGATGAGGCGATTCCTGCTCGATGATCAGCCGTAGTCCGAATACTCCTCTCTGAGGCGCAACACGGTCAACGGTCAATACCCGTCGGGTTTCGGCATACCAATTATCTTCGCGTCCATCCAGTAGATATCACGCTCTCCCGACTTGCCACTGGTGAAGAGGAACGCCCGCGCCGGAGTAGCCGGCCGAGTGGGAGAAGAGACACCCGACCCTCCTATCCCGAACTCTCGGGGGCCGTTATTCTTGTTCTGCTCAACAGGCAAGACAGCGGGAGGTCACTATGGGTGCACGCACGAATCTGGTCGCGGTACTCGCGCTTGTCGCGGCGAGCACGGCCTGCCAGTCGCCCGCCCGGGAAGTCGCTGCGCTGTCCGAGGAGGACAGGTCAGCGCTCGAGGGAATCATGCAGGAATGGGCCCGATCGGCTTTGGCGGGCGACGTGGAGGCGTGGGCGGGTCTGTGGGTCGAGGATGGGGTGAAGATGAATCCGAACGCGCCGGCTATCGAAGGTATCGAGGCCATCCGGGCCGGCTTCTCGGGGCTGAACTTCACGGAGTTCACCATTGCAGTCGAGGAGATCGACGGGCGCGGTGATCTTGCGTACGTCAGAGGCACGTTTACGGCTACGGCGACGGTAGAGGGCATGCCGGAGCCGATGGTGGAGGACGGCAAGTACCTGACCGTCTTGAGGAAGAGTCCCGACGGTACGTGGCTAGTAGCGATCGACTGTTGGAACTCGGACCTGCCGCCCCCGGAGGCGGGTTAGGAGACCTAGCCGAGGTCGGCCCGACAACTGCAGGCTCCTGGGTCCGTGAGTCGCGGCCCCAGGGCCAGAGCCAAGTGTGCATGGGGGTGCCTCGCGCCCGGCCTACTCCACCCGTAAGGCCGCGTTGGGATCGATCCGCGCCGCGCGCGAGGCGGGCAGGAGGCCGGCGGCGGTCGCCGCCAGCAGCAGCGTCACCGTCACGACGATCAGCACGAGCGGGTCGCGGGGCGATATCTCGTAGAGCAGCGGCGCCAGCGTCCCGGCGGCGGCGACGGCGATGACGAGTCCGAGTGCGATTCCGATTGCGGCGAGCCCGACCGATTCCTTCAGAACTAGCGTGACAATCCTGCCGCGCGTCGCACCCAGCGCGTTGCGCACGCCGATCTCGTGGGTCCGCTGGGCGACGTTGAAGGCGAGCACGCTGTACAGACCGAAGGCGGCGACGATCAGGGCCAGAAGTCCGAAGAGGCCAAACATAGTCGCGCCCAGCCGGTAGGAGCGGAGCTGCGGGTCGATCCTCTCCTGTAAGGGCCGCACCACGGCGTAGCGGATGTCCGGGTCGCCGGCCAGCAGCTCACGCTGGACGACGGGTGCCAGCCTCTCCGCGTCGCCCCGTACCCGGAGGAGGATCGCGGACGGGCTCCCGGCGGGAGACTGGGCGGCGGGCAGGTAGAAGACCCACTTGCGTGTCTCCGTCAAGTACATTCGATGCGAATCCTCTACGACCCCGACGACGCGAGTGCACGGTGCGTCGGGCGATTCGATGAGCAGGCATCTGTCCAGCGGCTCGTCACCCCAGAGTCCCCGGGCCATCGATTCGTTCACGATGGCGACCGGCTCAGCTCCGACCGCATCCCTCTCGTCGAAGTCGCGGCCACGGCGGATCGCGATGCCCAGCGTCGCGAAGTAGTCGGGCGTCACGCGATCCATGTGCGGTCCCGGTGGCGGCGCCGCGACCGAATCGAGCCCGGGCACATACACGTCGCCGAGCGAGGCACCCCAGAAGGGAAGGCCGCCACTGGTGCTGGCGTACTCCACCGCCGGCAGCGCCCGGAGCCGCCCCAGCGACCGCTGGTAGATACCGTCCACCTCCTCGGTCGTCCTGTCCCGCGGCTGCAATTCCAGCTGCGCATAGACGACAGCCTGAGGATCGAGACCGAGATCGAGACCCTCGAGGCGTTGAAGGCTACGTACGAAGAGGCCCGCTCCAACCAGGAGCACGGCCGACAAGGTCCCCTGAGTGACGAGTAGGGCGACCCGGGTCCGGGACCGCCGGACCGTGCCCGCCCGGGCGGTTGTCTTGAGATCGCTGACCAGGTCGGGACACCTGGCCTGCAAAGCGGGCACGATGCCCGAGACGATACCGGTGACCAGCGCCAGAACCGCGGTGAAAGCGAGGACTCTGGAGCCCACCGGCGAATCGGTCCACGCCAAATCCGGCAGCAGCGTGTGGCGGATGAAGCCGGCTCCCCAGGACGCTACGTGCAGCGCTGCAACGGCGCCGACGACCGCCAACACTATGCTCTCGGTGAGCAGCATGCCGGTGAGCCGGCTGTGCGAGATCCCCAGGGCAAGGCGGACGGCGATCTCCTTCCTGCGCCGCAGGCTCCGGGCCAGTAGCAGGTTCGCCACGTTCGCGCAGGCGATGAGCAGAACGACCAGCGAAACGCCGGCCAGCAGAACCGAGACCTTCGACTCCCTGGACGCCACTGGCCCTCGGGACTCCACCAGGGGGGCAACGACCACGCGTACATTCTCGTCGTACCTGCCCTGATCGATCTCGTCGCGGCGACCGTTCCGATGGAGACGCGTGGCCTCGTTCTCGGCGGCCTCGACGCTCACTCCGGGAGCCAGCCGCGCGATCACCTTGATCCAGTAAAAGTTGCGGGTGCGCTTCCAGCGATCGGTATTGCTCTGGACCGAGAAGGCGTGCAGCGGCGCCCAGAGATCGATCTGCTTCAGGTCCAGGCCGGAAAACCCGCGCGGCGCCACACCGATGACCGTGTAGGACCCTCTGCCGATATCGAGCATGCGGCCCAGCACCGACGGGTCGCCGCCGAACTGCGCCTGCCACAGGCCATAGCTCAGGACGGCCACGCCGGCCGCCCCCGTCCGGTCTTCGGACTCGTCGAAGAACCGACCGAGCGCTGGCTCGACCCCGAGCAGCCCGAAGAACGACGCCGAGGCCAGGCCCACGTTCAGGCGGACTGCGTCGACGCCGCGGCCCAGGGTCATCTCATTGTCCCAGTAGGCGCTCACCGATGCGAAGCTGCGAGCCTCCTGCCAGTCCGTGAAGTCGAGGTAGGCATGGGCCCGCTCATGGATCATGGGGCCGCTGGCGCGGTCGCGCAGGTGCGTGTAGAGCCGCCGCACCTGGTCCGCCTCCCTCACCTGTGGCGGCGTGCTCAGCAGTAGCCGGTCGACGATGCCGAACATGGTGGCGTTGACGCCGATCCCCAGGGCCAGCGTCACCACCACCGTAGCCGTGAACCCGGGTGACCTGAGCAGCCCGCGAGCCGCGAAGCTCAGATTGTCCAGTGTAGTCGAGAGTATCCTCAGCCAACGGGCCATGGTGAGTCCTCCTACAGATGATCGCTTCCGCAGTCCGGGGAGGGCACGGGCCGTGCCAGAGGGTCCGTCGAGGTTAACTCTCTGTAGTGTATAGGGTTAGGTGCGCGGGTCGCCGGCCGCCGCCAACGCGCCGGCGTGCGCCTGTGGGACGCGAGCCGCCGGATCCGAACACTAATACGACGCCAGCCAGCCCACTTTGCCGCCGGGCACCTGCACGAAAAGGAACTCCTCATACGCACCGAGTACTGGGACCTCCGACCCTGCGGCGACGACCCCCACCGCAACCGCCGTTGCGGCGGGCTCGGTCAACAGCAGTGCTCCCTCGGCGACGAGCGTACTGCGGATCGGGCTGTCGGCAGGTTCGGTGAGGCTCGCCGCCACGTACCCGACGGTACCATCCGGAGTGAGCACCCGGTACCACGCCCCGGTTCCCGCTTCGACCCGCAGGGGCGCATGGCGCGGCAATTCGGCGAGGGTGGTCGACCTTGTGGTGGGGAGAGCCCGGATGCGGGCGCCGTCACGTGTCACGCGGGCGAGTCCGCCGATCAGACTCGAAACTCCGCTGAAGCTCGCCGGCGTCGTGGGTAGCTGCTGCAGAGCCGGGTACGGATCGAACGAGCCACTCGAGTAGAGGCCGAAGTGCAGGTGGGGCGGGGTGGTGCGTGCGTTGCCCGTGTTTCCGACGAACCCGATCGTGTCGCCGGCGGTCACCTGCTGGCCGCCGCGGACCACTTGTGAGTCGAGATGGGCGTAGTAGTGGGTCTGCCCGAACCGGTCGCGCAGCCAGATTACGTTACCCCCGAGCCTGTTATTCCGGGTGCTGCGCACGACCCCATCCGCGGCGGCGAGCACCGGGGTCCCTCGGCGAGCGAAGATATCGAGCCCCTCATGCCTTCGACGCCCCGCGTCGCGCCTGTCGCCGTACCAGCTGCCGATCGCCGTCGCATCGCGCCCGGAGACCGGAAACTGGAGCGATGGCCCAACCACGACGGTGATCGAGTACCTCCCGCCACGCAGAAGCTCAGGCTGGATGCGGATCAGATAGTCGCCGTCGCGCCGCGCCAGATAATCTAGCTTGCGCTCCAGGCTGTCGGCGCTCGCGATGCGCCTCGGAGTGGCGCCGGGCCTCTCGGATAGGAAGAAAAGATCGATGAACACCTGGTAGCTGGTGTCGGGCTCACTCTCGAAGGTCGCCTCGATCCGCTGGCCGCGCCGCGCCGATACTCGATACGCCGTCGCCATCGCCTTGCGCGGGTCGAGGTAACTCTCCTCGCGGTACGGGCTCGAGATCTCTACGGCACTCTCCAGCGCCGTACTCGCCGCCGCGAGCCAGTCGCTCCCCAGCGCGGTCTGATCGAGCCCCGCCGCGAGCAGCGCCCGCTCGTAACGCTCGTGCGGGGTGTAGCCGGCAAAGAACTCGCGCAGCGATTCTCTGCTACACGCCGCGACTCCGAGCAGCAGAACCAAGCCGCACAGCCAGGCCCGGGGGCCCACTAGGTAGCTCTTCACGCCACCATGTATGAGTATCGCGTGCCTTTTGTTCCTTTGGGTCGACGGTGACCGCCGCAGCGGGCGGTCGTCATATTTCATGACGCATCAGGCTCGCCCGACGTTTCATCAGAGGGTCCCGAGCACGCCGCTCATTCCCTCGACCGTCTCCGCGCGGATTAGCACGTCGAACCCCTGAAAGAAGTACCTGCGCAGGCCGTCATCTTCCGAGTAGTCGGCGGTGCCGTTGGCGATCGCTTCGAACGCCTCTCCCACGCGGCGTATCACGTCGCTCTCGATCCAGGGGTCGTTGTGTCCCGAGAGCACGTAGTCGTACTGGTCGAGCATGCCCTCGATCCTCTCGTTCGACGCTACGTAGTCGTCGATGTTCACGTCCACACCAAACGCGTAGAGAGGTCCGGGGAAGAAGTGGTCGCCCGTCCAGAGCAGTCTGTTCTCGCGGTCCAGCAGACAGATGTGGGCCGGCGAGTGCCCGGGGGTCTCGATGACCTCAAGCGTCCGACCGCCCAGCTCGATGATGTCACCCTCCTCCAGGACCTGGGTCGGCTCGATTGGTGGGATCGTCCAGGTCGCGCCGTCGAAGCCCGGGGGCAGCGGCTTCCAGAGGTAGTCGTCGGTGATGTACCCCTGCAACGAGGCGTTGTCGCGCCCCGCGGCCAGGACTTCCGTACCGGCGGGATCGCTCGGCGCGGCGACCTCGTCGAATCGGTGGGCGCCGCCTATGTGGTCGTAATGCTCGTGGGTCAGCACCACTGAGACTGGAAGATCGGTCAACTCCTCCACCACTTGGCGGATGTCACCGATCCCGGTGCCGGCATCGATGAGGACGCCGCGCTCCGACCCCAACACCAGGTAGCTGATCGCCTCCTCGAACTGGTTCGGCTCGTAGATTGCGTAGGTACCCTCGGCCAGGCGGTAGATGTCGAACCACTCCTGATAGGTCCCGATCTTCTCCAGCGTGGCGTAGACAGCGCGCGGGTGTACGCGCCACCACTCCGAGGGTTGGATGAGTTCCGATGTCCCATCTCCCTCCGAACATCCGGCGATCCCGCTACTCGCCAGCAGCCCGGCGAGCGCGAGTATTCTGCGGATCATGCTGGTCCCTCCGCTCGGTTATTGGGGCGGACGGTCGCACGGCACACGAAGCACGGCAGGTTTGAGCACAAATGCCGTGACAGTCTGGCGCCAGCACCAGCAACCCTGCAACCCTAGGGCTGCAAGATGATGAGACGTGCCTCCCCGGGTTCGCCACGCCGCTTGAAACCATTGTGGCCTGCGCGCCGTCTAGTATATTATACTTCGTCACACGAAGTATCGCGTCGCGAAACTAGCCCCTCGAACTGTCCCGGACCCGGAGGCCCCACATGTTCAGCGCCGACCTGAAGCGCGGGAGCATCGAGCTGTTGATCCTCTCAGTGTTGCGGGAGCGAGCCCGCCACGGCTAC
>CP070815.1:1181604-1194277 GCA_020344215.1 Gemmatimonadota bacterium | reverse complement strand
GGACGCCGGGGCCCTCGTGCGCAAGGGCACGATGACTGACGCCATGCAGGCCAACCGCGCGCGGTGCACTGAGCTGATGAGCCTGCTTCCGGCGGGCGCGGACACGGCCTCGGCGTACAACACCTGCGTCGCCGACCCGGCCGGCTTCGAGGCGCTCCTGTCGCAGATGAGCGATACGGGTAACGGGCTCGCCTTGCCGGGCGCGGAGCCCTTCTACAAGAAGACGTGGTTCAAGGTCGCCGCGGGTGTGGTCGTGGTCGGGGCCGCCGCCGGTGCGGTCGCCGCCTTCGTGAAGTGAGGACCCGATGAGCCGCATAGATACCAGCGAGGAATTCGCGTACCTGCTGGCCGATGCGCTCGAGACGCTCGATCCTGACGATATCGAGATCACGGTCCGGGTTGTGCGCGCCCCGCGACCGCACGGATCGGGTTACCCACAGCTCATGGTGCTGATCCACGATCTCGATGACGCCCCGGGATTCGAGGACGAGTACGCCGTGACGTTCCGGCGGATCCGCTGATGCCGAGCTACTTCACAGCCAAGGAGGAGCGCCAGTATGCCTGATCGTTTTTGGGCTCGTGGTGGGCCGTCGTACGCTGATCCGCGTTGGCGTGCGGGGGTCATCGACGAGATCACTGAGCTGGTCGCAGACGCTGTCGGTGATCCCGACAGTTACTCCAGTCTTTGCGTCGAGGTCTACACGGTGGACGAGGGCGGATTTCAGGTTGCGCCTGCGTCGGGGCGGCTGCCGGGCGTTCTCGAGGTGCACATCAAGACGTACGATGAAGAGGACGGGTGCGGGCGCTATCCGGTGATGCAGCTTCGGATCACGATCGAGGATCTTGCGACGGTGCGTGGGTACTGAAGTGAAAGCCGCAATCCGCAAGAAGCGTCAGCGTCTCGTGGAGCGCCGGAACGCGATCCCGCACGAGGTCGTGCTTGAGTTCCTACCCTACCTAACCGACGAGTTCCCGCGCGGCGCCGGTGGGGTGCAGGCGATGCGGCTGGCCCTGCTCTACTGGGGAGATCGGCGTGTTGAGTTCCATCCGAGCCTGCACGCGGCGCTGGAGCGCGCATACGAGCTGATCGACGACGACCTCATCGAGGAGGCCGCGATATATTCGGCTCGCCGCGATGCCCGCGGACGCCGCGGCTTCTTCCCGTCCCGGGTGCTCTGGGTCTGGAACGATCAGGAAGGTGAAGTAGAGTGACGGCACGTCCCGTCGGCTGGATCGGGTTCGTTTCGGTTACGGGACTTCTCGTGATCAGCGGTTGGCTCGTCAGCCGTATTGCGGATCATGTATGGGGTGTGGCTGAGCGTCGCGTCGCGCGCCGCATCGTGGCGCAGCATCGAGGAGGAGCGTAATGGGTTCGTTCGACATCGGTCTTCCGGGTGGTTCCGTCTCGACGGCGCCGACGAAGGCCTCCAGCTTCGCTGCGTCGACCTACTTCACGCAGGCTGCTGCCGTGGCGCAACCGGCGCAGCTCGCGCCGGTGACGACGTTCAATCAGACGCTCGCGCCGCAGCCGACGGTCAACGTGGTCTTCGACAAGGGTGCGGGTGCACAAGCCCCCGGGGGATCCGGCTCGGCGGTCGTCGACCGGTTCGTCGAGGGTTCGACGGCGCTCACTCCGGCGGGCGGTAAGCGAGGTACGCAGCGGGACCGCCCGGACGCGGACATGGTCATCGACGCGGACCGGATCATCGACGAGGCCGCGCAGCAAGGTGCCGAGGTCTGGACCGGGGTACCGGTCGGTGAGCCTGACGGGCAGCTCGCACCGCTGTCACAGGCCAAGGTGTGGTGGTCGGCCAACTGGAAGAAGGTCGCCATCGGCGCGGGGATCCTGGCTGCTCTGGGCTTGACCGTGAAGCTCCTGCGGAGGTGACGCGTGGCGGCAATCGTCGAATGGGACATTGATGAGGCGACATACGTCGGCGACGGCGCCGATGGCGTCTACTACCTTGTCGACGAGGGTCCTGATGGGTGGTACGTGACTGTGGTCGTGGACAGTGAGACGGGCGGCTTCGTGGATACGCTCTACGAGGACGACGGTCCGCACCCGTCGGCGGCGGAGGCTGATCGGGCTGGGCGTGATGCCGCGATCGAATGGTGTACCTGGAACGAGGTGGACTGGGCTTGACCGTGAAGCTCCTGCGGCGCTAGCCTTACACCGAACAGGAAGGTTCCTGTGTTTTCCTACCTGCCCTACCACGATTCTCCGACGATGCGCCTGCCCGGCGCGCAACAGAAGCTCGGTGCAGCGCTCGCCGCGTGCGGACGGGGGCACAGCCGTGTGATGGGGCTCGGGGCTACTGCACCGACACCGGCGCAGGAGGTCGAGGCGCTCTACCAGAGCCTGCTCGCGCAGATCCACGCGGTCCAAGCCTTGTTCAAGGCGAGCCAGGCGCAGCTCCGCCCCGGTACAGTTGCCGAGGTCAACGAGCGCATGTTCAAGCTGGTCAGCGCTCTGGAGATCAGGAAGGCGCAGGCCGCGACCTCGGCACAGCGTGGTGACGAGGCGTACGTCCAGCAGATGCAGATGATGCAGCTCGACGTCCAGAAGAACGTCGATACCATCCGGCAGCGCATCGAGCGCGATGTCGCTCAGGCGACGATCACGCCGCGGCCCACGCCACGAGGCGATTCGGGGCAAGCGGTGTCGATCCCGGATGTGCAGATCCCGGGTGCACGCGACAACCGTGTCCGGGTAGCCGTAGCCGTTCTCGGCGGCGTCGTAGTTCTCGGCGTCGCAGCCTACGCTCTTGGGAGGTGGGTTTTCTGATCCCCTGACCGACCACACGTCACACACCGCGCTCGCCACACACGCCAGCGACCACACGCAACTGCTCGCTGGGAGCAAGAAAGGCAGCACGGGAACATGGCGAAGAGCCGAAAGCGCCGCAAGAAGCGCGGCAGCATGTGTCAGATCGTCAACGTCCGCGGTTCCGGCCGTCGGCGGATCTGTCGCGACAGCAAGGGGCGCATCCGGTCCAACCGTAAGGCCTAGCCTGCGTGGCTGCGGCGAACGGCAGGACGGCGGCCTCGGCTGTCGGCAAGGTGGGATGGGCCTACCTCGCGGCGCAGTCGCGTAGCGACTGGGCGCGGGGATCCATCTACCTGGGCCTGTTCCAGCAGCTCTACAACACGTACGTCAACCAGATCGCAGAAGCGGGCTCGGCTGCGGGATGGCCCGCGGCGCCGCCAGGGCGTCTCGCCGTCAGTGGTGCATACGATACGCAGACCCGTCGTGCGCTGATTTACGTCCTGGCAACCCTGCTCGGGACGCGGCGCGACGCACCGCACACGGCTGTGCTGGACCGCTTCCCGGATACAGCCGGTGGCATCGCCGGATGGTTCCCGGCGCTCGATCGCGCTGTGGCGTCGTCGTCGCCGATCCGTGACTACGACGACCTCTTCCGGTCGACGTCACCTTCTGGGCTCGTCGAAGCCGTAAGCAATGCGGTCTTCGAGGATGTCGAGGGCGGGGCGCCGGCTACGGGTATCCCGGGTGCGCAGCCCCCGCTACGGCGCGGTGACCTCGTAGCGCTTCCGTCGCCGATCCAGAAGGTGGTTGCCAATCCGGGCTCCGCTGCCGCTGAGCTGATCGAGACGACTGACGTTATTCGGGGCTCGGCGCCACCACTACGCACGCTGCCGACCTGGGGGTGGGTCGTCATTGCCGTCGTCGGTGCCGGTGCGGTGGGAGCTGTGAGCTACCTGGCGATCCGAAAGTGGGCGGGCAAGTGAAGGCGACAGCGCTACAGCTCCACGGGCGCGTCGGTGTGGGCATGATGGCTGTGGGCGCGTCTACGGACGCGAGCCTCCAGCTCAACCGGATTGACGCGGCTCTGCGCCAGGCCGGTGACCTCAACCGGCGGATGCGCCAGCGGGGCGCCCCTCCTGCGGAGATCGCGCGCTTCGATGCGGAGTACACCGCGCTCTCCAGCCGGCTTGTGCAGCTCGAAGGCGAGCTGAGCGCGTTGCTTTACGCACCGGACGTGACCGCGGAGGATCTCCGCCCCTGGTACGTCACAGCAACCCGGCTCGAGACAGACGTGAGCACGCATACAGCACAGCTCACGCGTGCGCTCAAGGGGGGTATCGCAGGGACGACGGCTTCGATCGTGGTGTGGACCACGGTCGGGCTGACTGCGGTGACCCTGCTTGGGTACTCGCTCTACGTGACGTGGCGCTTCTTCAAGCGGAAGAGGCGCTAGAACCTTCCACGGCGACGGTCCGCCGTTTGGAAAGATGGGCATCAACGGAAGGTAAGGAGAAGACAGATGGCCAGTTACAGAAGGCGTCGGACCCGTCGACCGCGTCGTTATCGTCGGCGCATGCGTGGGCTTGGGTCCATCATCACGGCGCGGCGACTGCGTGGTCTCGGCGGCGTGCGGCTGGGGCGGGTCGGTAGCCCGGGGTCATTCCTCGGAGCGCTGATCCCGGTCGGTGTGGGCGGCGGCGTCGCCGCGCTCACCACGATCGGCATTCGGCACTTCGCCAAGCCGGCGCAGTCCCAGGGTCAGCTCGCGCTCTACAAGTACGCGCCCTGGATCGGCGTGGGCGCCGGTCTGCTCGCGAGCGGCGGTCTCTACGTCGCAGCCGGCGGGCCGGCGGCGCTCACGGGCGCGCTCTCGGCGGGCCTGGCGGGCGGCGCGATGGTCCTCAACGACGTGGTGGGTGCGTCCAAGCTGGGCGAGCACGCCATGGCGTTGGCGACCGACAGTGGCGGCGCCAGCAACGGCGGCAATGGGGGCACCGGCGCCATCGTCGTCGAGCGCGGCGGCATGGGTGCGCTCGTACTCGAGCCGAGCACGTCGCGCGGCTACGGCATGCAGGGTGTGGGCTCCTACGGCGAGGTGGTCAACCTCGGCAACGTGACGCCCGCGGCCTTCGGAACCCCCGGGTTCAACATCTGAGGAGGATACCGTGGCGCTGAACACCATCACCAAGATGCGCCTCCCGAACGGGATGGAGATCGCGCTCGTCGACTGGACGGACAAGCCGCTCTACTCGACGATCGATTTCCTGACGGGGTTCACCCGGGAGGACAACTACCTGTTCACCTACGTGGCAGGCGATCAGGTCCCGGGTGTCGGCCCGGCTGCGGTCACGCGCCGCGTCGCCGACGAGTCCGACACCAACCTCGCGACGCCGGGCGCTATGGCCAGCACCGAAGAGATGCTGATCTACGCGATCAAGCCCGAGGTCTTCGAGCTGCAAGTCGACCAGGGGGCGCCGCCGGATCTGGGCACGGCGGCTCCGGCGCTGATCGGCATGCCGATCCCCTCGGTCGTGAACATCGCGATGCTTAACCTGCGCCTGCTGCTCCAGTTGGAGATCAGCCAGAAGCTCTACGCGCAAGCGGGCTTCGGCTACTTCAACACGGGCTTTGGCCCGTGGGCCGGCGCGGGTGTGGTCACCGCTCCCGCGGCGGCTACGGCTGGCGCGCGCACGTACGGTAACCCCGGCTCCCCGGAGCAGGGCGCCGTGCGCTCCTTCGTGATCCCGCACCACATCGGCGGCCAGGAGAAGTACCGGATCATCCTGGTCAACACGCTGGGCACGGCGATCAACTTCGGCGACCGCGAAGAGGCGCCGATCGACGTCGCCAACGCGCAGCGGCTGATGCGGATCCGCATCTACCTCGACGGCCTGTACAAGCGGCCGGTGAGCTAAGGAGGCACCCGATGGCACAAGTCTGGAAGATCCGACTCCCCGACGGGCGCACCTACACGCCTGGGGACTGGACCACAGCGGAGCCTCTCTGGTCGACGGTCGAGGTCGCGGCAGCCGCCGTACCGATCCTCGCCGCGTTCTCCTACGGGGTCGGGGGCGACGTTCCCGGCTCGGTGGGTCCGCGCGAGGCCGATCTGCGCGACACCAACCTCGAAGGTGAGGGTGGCAAGCTCCCGGAGAACCAGGAGCTGGTCATCTTCAACATCTGCGTCGAGGTCTTCAAGAACGGCGCGGGTGCGGGTGGCGACGCTATCCCGCAGACCGATCAGCCCGACGTGTCGATCCTCGACATGCTGCGTTTGCAGCGCGACATGATCATGCGGCTGCGCATCGCGGACGTGAAGGACTACACGCAGTTCCCGATCAGCTACTTCCCGGCGTCCACGGGCGTCGAGCAGTACAACTCGGGTGCGCGGTCCGTCGCGAACGCCGCCCGCGGCTTCATGGCAGCCAACAACGGCGGGACCTCTGTCGGCGACCAGCGCGTGTTGTCGGCTCCGCACTACGTCGCCGGTGGCGAGGCCTTCCGCCTCGACTTCGAGGCGGGTCCGGGGCAGGTCAACGGACTCGATCTGGCAGCCAACGAGACGATGGTCCTGCGCACCTACCTCGACGGCTACATTCGGCGGCCGGTGGCCTGAGCAGGAGAAGAGACCATGGCAATCAGGACGGTACACCTCCCCGACGGCACCGACATCGTCATCGACGAGTGGCTGCACTGGCCGCTCTTCAGCACGCTTGAGCTGGACAACGCGGTGGGCCTGGATCTCCGGTGCTTCACCTACGTCGTCGGCCAGCGCGTGCCGCGCAACGGGACCATCGCGGCCCGGAACGCGACCGACGCTGACACCAACATGAGCGTGCGCGGGCGCATCAATCACGATGAGGCCTTCGTCTGCTTCAGCATCACCTACGAGCCGTTCGCGCTCGACTCCTTCACCACGGGTTCGCCTGCGCAGAACTTCGCGGTGGCGCCGATGATCCACAGCCGCAACCTGCGGATCCTCCAGCGCGAGGTCGTCGTCGGACTCTACGTGGGTGCCGGCATCCGCAAGCCGCAGTTCCGCGCGCCCTTCTCCTACGTGGGGCAGGGGCCTGGCGCTCCCGCGTGGGGGACCGGGGATGCGGTCGACGCGGCGGCGATCGTGCGCCCGAGCTACGGCACGGGCGGGCGACCGACGCCCAACAACCAGCGGCGGTTCAACCTCCCGATCTTCATCGAGAGCGACCGCACCATGTACTTCCACGCCCGCTCGCCCAACGGCGTGATGGCCAACCTGAGCCAGGACATCCGGCTCCGCTTCTACCTCGACGGAATCAAGCGCAGGCCGGTAGCCTGACCGAGGGCGGAAGTGCCCGAGCGCCGCACCGCCCACGGTTGGTTCGCCTGCCGTG
The DNA here is from genome assembly GCA_020344215.1 of Gemmatimonadota bacterium. Lineage (GTDB taxonomy): Bacteria > Gemmatimonadota > Gemmatimonadetes > Palauibacterales > KS3-K002. Next base: position 1,187,140 of record CP070815.1, on the reverse strand, counting down.
GGCGGTGTAGCATGAGGAGCAGACCATGGGCCTGATCTACGAGCCGCGGAGCTTCTGGTCGATCCTCTCGGTGACGCCGCCAGCGCAAGGCGGCGATCCGGCGGGGCTCGTTGCGACGTTCGATCGCGAGCATTTCCGTAACGGGACGCGTCATCCGATCGTGCTCAAGCGGTTTGCGCTTGCGGCGATCGGTTACGCGCTACGTGGAAACGACAATGCCGCCGCGCCGAACGCGCTGAACTACCGTAACTCCGCCGCGATTATCAACGAGTGCTTCCTGCACATATCCGTTCCCGGGCGCCAGGAGTACAGCCGGGAGCGCCTGCGTCTGTCGACGTGGACGCCGCTGCCGACAGGGGAGCCTCCGGGGCCGCCCGGCACCGCGTTCTCAGGGCCGTGGGGTGTGTGCGTCATGGACTTCGATCACCCGCTCGTGTTGCCGCAGAACGGTAACCTCGAGCTGGACTTCACCGGGGTGATCGTTCCGGGTGCCGTGTTCAATCCCGGTGACCAGATCCAGCCCGCGCTATCTATCGCGGTCAAGGAGCAGGGTGGTCTCTTCGCCGGGGACAGCCGGATCGTTGTACGCCAACTGATCCAGGCCACGCGCGGCCAGACGCCCTTTGATCCCGAGGGTGCGGTACCGCCCTTCGACGCGTTTGGTGTTGATCCGAACCCGCCGAGCTTCGCGAATGGCATTCAAGGGATCTGGGCACCGCAGACACGCTTCAGCGCGCGCGCTTTCAATCAGCAGAACCCGAACCGCGGTGGGGCGGCGAGCCTGCTCGGGGTGCGCGCTCACATCGACCAGATTGACTGGGACACGACATTCGTCGCGAACCTCGGCGGCGCCAATCTGCTCGCACCGCTCTCTATGAAGATGGGTACGCGCATCCGTACTGTGGACAGCGGAACCAAGATGTGGTGGTGGCGGCCTGGGGCGCCCATGTGTCTCGTCTTCGACAAGATGACGCCGGCCCAGGTCTACGAGCTGCCACTACCGATCACGCTCGGTCCTGGGGACACCATCGAGCTGGAGCTACAGATCCCCGACGGCGCGCTCGTAGGCTCGCCGCCTGCGTTCGTTCGCCCCGTCACCAATATTGGCGTCAGCTTCAACGGGTTTGCTGCTATCGAGGGATGACCTGATGGACTCTTTGCACGACACCATCGTACGCCAGCTCCTGGAGCAGAACCCGGAGGCGCAGCACGAGGTCGACTACCTCGTGCGCCTCGCACAGAAGAACTACTGTGACGGGATCATCGAAGAGCCTCGGCTCTATTACGACTCGCTGCCGATCAACCAGGCTGGGCTTGAGACCCGCGGTGATCCCGACGTGTTCATCAACGGCGAGGCCTTCCCGGTCCGCCTCACCCACCTCGTCATGGCTGCGCGTGTGCTCGACCAGAACGGCGCCGTGATTGACGAGCGCTTCGTGCAGCGTGTGGGCTTGCGGCTCACCTTCCACGACCAGAACTACATGAATCGGCTCTTCACGCCACTGCCGTTGTGGGCAGACGTGCCAATCGCCGCCGGTGATCTGGTCGGTCGATCTGTGGCGGCCTGGCGGTTCGGTCGACCACCGATCCTCTCAGCGCGTGACACGCTCCAGGTCACGGTCGCGCTGGAGCGGGTACCCGCGGGCAACGCGACCCGTGATGTGACTGTATCGTTCACGGGGATCGGGCTCCTCTCAAAGCGCCCCTACTTCTTCAGTGCGACGGTCACGCTTGCGAACGCCGTCGCGACGGTGCTCGACACGGCGCGGTTCCGACCGGACGGGACCGAGCCGGTCGCGCTTACGGATATGACCGTGCATTGCTCCGCGCTCAGTACCGCCAACGATCCGAACGGTGACGTGCGCGAGGTCCGCGTGCAGGTCCGCCAGGTCGGCAACGGGACCAACGCTACGTGGTTCCAGGGTCCGATCACAATCAACCCGCTGCCCCAGGCGCCTGCGCAGCTCGTCGGGCTCCGTTCGGGGCGCTCCATCGTACACAAGTTCCCTGGTGACGGGCTCATCTGGGAGCCCGGCGAAGGCATCACCATGGCGATGCAGCAGCTCGATCCGGCGATCACGTCGGGCAACATCGACGTCTGCATCGGCCTCGCCGGCTACCTCTCGGTGACGTAAAGGAGGTGTGCTCATGTACATACGATCCCTGGACCTCGACGTAGACAGCCCGGACAAGGTAGCGCAGGTGCTCTACGACGCGGCTGACGCGTACTACGACGCCCACATGGAGCTTCAATCAGCCTGGCAGGACGGAAGTGCCGGTGCCGAGTGGGGTCGCATCGCCAAGATCCTCGAGGACGCCGCGTCCAAGGTCGAGCGGAGCTTCGTTCGAGGCAAGCGCAGGAGATAGCCCCGTGCTCATCCGCAAGCCGACACAGATCTACCGGGCGACCGTCGTACAGGAGGCGCGCATCATCGTGGAGCCGGAGCACGATGCGGGTCCGGGGAGCTATCGGCGCGTGCAGCTCCTGATCCCTCCCTCGCCGGCCGTCTTCGCTCAGAACGACGTGTTACCCGAGGATCTCGGTCCGAACCGGCACTACAAGCTGCCGCGCATGGCGCCGGGACAGAAGACGGACTTCCACCTGCTCCCACATCAGTTCATCACCGCGGCGGCGGCCGAGACCATCGCCGAGGTCTCTGTGATCGTGGAGTACCTGTGACCCAGCAACTCACGGTCCGCCAAGGGCTCCAGATGCTCGCGTCCGCTGAGCGCGAGGTGGCGCAGATCTACGAGCTGGCGCTGCGCTTCTACGGGTACGGGGTCCTCACCGATACCATGCGTACAGCCGCCGAGGGGATCGCGCGTCGTACCTACGAAACGAAGCTCGATACCTACCGCGGCATTCGCGCCTTGATCGCGGCGCAAGGCCTCACCGGACAGATCGCTTCGCGTGCGATCCCTGAGCCGTCACCGCCGCCTGATCTACCGCCAGCGCAGATCGTCGGTGGTCGACGCGTCGCCGCTGCTCCGGGCCCGCAGCGGCTTACTGCGCTCCGCAGTAATATCCTGGCTGCGCTACCGGCTTGGGCGCTCCTCGTCCTCGCTGCGCTCGCTATTGCGGGCGCCGTCGGGCTCGTGCTCGGCGGGCTCTACCTCGCCACAGATCTGGTTATCGCGCTCGCGTCGATCAAGGCCGATACCGAGCGCTTGCATATGTGGTACACGCACCGGCTGGCTGCGTTCGAGTCGTGCATGGCTACGGGGACAGACGCTGATACGTGTGCCCGCGCAGCCGAGCTTCTGGCGCCTGAGCCGAACTGGGCGCGTAAGCCCTTCGATCCCAACCGCAAGACGTGGTGGGAGCAGCTCCTGTTCTGGGGCGGCCTTGTCGTGCTCGTTGGCGGTGGGGGGTATCTGGCCTGGCGGTATCTACCGCTGACGCGGAGGAGGTTGTCGTCGTGAAGAGCTATCAGCCTGTACAGGGTCCTGTCGCTGTGATGGGCGGTCTCGGTTCACTCAGCGCTGCCGGCAAGGGACTCGGTCGCGTGGTCGGTCTCGGGCAGGCGATGGAGCTGCCGCCCATGGCCGTGCTCGGCGATGAGGGTGCGGATCCGGGCGATCCCCTCGCGCAGCTCGGTGCCGTGCGGGGCAGTCAGCTTGCCGCGTTCTTGGCCATGAACATGGCGAGCAGTGCCATCGGTGGCGCCCTGGTCGGTTGGGTCGCCAGCTCCGATGGGCGCGGTGCTGGGACGGGTGCTCTATTCACGGGTGGCATGGCCGGTATCGGCCAGTCGATCCTGTTCGCCGCCGCTGGGCGCGGTGGTGTGGCCACGGTATCGGCCCTGCTCGGCGTCGCCGGGCTCGGGAGCAGCCTCTGGCTCGCGTTCACCCGGAGGTAGAGCGAAGTGTCGTCGCTGACTACCACGGCGATGCGTCCTGCGGCAACGGGCCGCGGACAGCCCCCGAGCGGCAGTCTCGGGCTCGTCGAGGACTGTCTACCGTGCCAGCAACAGCGCGCCCTCGGTGAGGCCTCCGGCGGGCAAGCAGCGCTCGGCGCCGTCGCCGCGTCTCCCCTCGGTCCTCGGCTGCTCGGCTTCACGCTCCTGGCCGCCGGAGGCGCGCTCACAGGCGGCCTCGCCGCTCAGAGCTACCGGGGGGCGGCCATCGGTAGTCTCGCCCACCTCGCCCTGGGCGGGGCTGCGGCGGCTATCTGGGGCGCGGGTGTGTTCTCACCGGTCGAGCGGTGGATCTACGGTGCGGCGGCTGTGCTGGCCGCCGGAGGGGCGGGCTACCTCGTGGTAAGGTAAGAAGGCTACGCACACACGAGGTATTCGATGTCACGACCGACCACCTTCAACCCCCTCGCCGAGATCCTCCAGCGACTCACGCACGTCGTAGACGCTGCCGCCGATGGGTTCGCCGATCGTCAGCGCAAGGTCGCAGCCCAGGGCGGCGGCAAGCGCAAGGGCAAGAGCAAGGAGCCCGGCTGCACCCCGTGCGCCGCGGCAGCTCGTGCCGTCGCTGCGCGGGACCTCGTCGAGAGGAGCAAGCTCTTCTGATGGCGGGTGCTCCGATCCACATCCCGTGCGTGATCTGCGGTGAGCCAGTGGATACGGCAAACGCGGTCCGACTCTCCGCGCTCGGTAAGCCGCTGCCGCTCTTCGCACACAAGGACAAGTGCCTTGCGGAGGTCCGCCAGCGCACGGCAACCGCAGCCGGGTTCGCCGTCGCCTCACTCGGCCAAGCTGCCGCCAAGCGTTGGCCCCAGCTCCAAGCGTTCGCTCCGTTCGCGCGCACAGCGATGGCGATGCTGACACCGAAGAAGGACTAGCTCATGCCGCTGACGAATCTCCAGCTCAAGCTCCAACGTCTGCGTCGCGACTCGCGTCAGCGCGAGCAGATGACGATCGTCGGCTACGAGGCCGTCGAAGGCGGCGTCGAGTTCGCCTGGGCCGGTGACGAAGAGGCGCCGTACGTCAAGGTGATCGGCGGCTGGAACGGCGCCATCAATGTGCAGGGTGTCATCGCACACGACAGCCCGGACGACGAGGCAACCAACTTCCCTATCAAGACCGGCGGTCACGCAACCGCAGGGATCCGTGCTGCCGTCTCGGCCGACGATGACATCGCCGATCACTCAGTGGACCTGGAGGGCCGGCAACGCGTCCGGGTGAGCGGGACCACAGCCGCCAACGTCAGCGCGGACGTACCGCTCGACGCGGCGCTCGGCCTGGTCGTGGGCGGTGCCGTCGATCACGATGTGGTTGACGCAGGCTGGCCGATCAAGGTCGGTGGTGTGGGCACCACAGGTCCGCAGGCTCCGGTCAGTGCCGGCGGCGACCGCACCGATGTCTCGACCGACCTCGAGGGCCGCCTTCGCGCCCGCCTGTCCGGTTTCGACGCGGCTCTCAACCCGGGCGACGTGCCGCTCGATACGGCTTTCGGCGTGACCGTCGGCGGCCAGGCTGCCTACGACGCTGCCGCGGCGGGCCACCCGTTGCGAGGTGGCGGTCGTGCGCGCGACGAGGTCCCCGCAGCCGTCGCAGTCGATGACATGACCGACAGCATCCACGAG
>CP070815.1:1168507-1181504 GCA_020344215.1 Gemmatimonadota bacterium | reverse complement strand
AGGGGCAACGCCGCGTTGGATAGCTTGCCAGAGCGCGATGCGCGACGCGCTTCCATCGCCATCTCAGTGAGGTCTGAATTCCTCGCCCACCCCATCAAGGAAGAACTCCACCCGTCCACACCGCGGACAAACGTACACGTCAAAGTGCTCGCGGTTCTCGAACAGCATCGACTTGTCTCTTGCTTACCATGGCCCTAGCAACGTCCGTGTAAGAGATCAGCCCCTCCGCCACACCCTTAGGCGCACGCCGACACGCGAATTCTCATCTCACGTCAGACACGATTCGGCACGCCGACTCAATCACATCCAGGTCGATGCAGAGATAGTAGCTGGCGTACTTCGGGTTAGATCGGACGTCATCGGGGACGAAGTGCGCATGCAGTTCCTCGTGCCGCTCCGGTACGCAGCCCACTGCCGTCGCCCCTTCCGGCGGGTCATTCGCGATGACGAAGACTTCGCCCGCCGGAAGAACGGCCTCGTATCCTCCCGTATAGGGGGTCTTCCAGACGCTCAGCGCAATCACCCGCACATCAACCGATGTCCGGTATCTCTGCCCTTTTCGTACCCCGTCCAAGAACACCTACCTGACCAGCGCCGCCCGGTACCCGAACCTCGCTCAGCCCTGCGACTGCCAGCCCAGATAATCCCTCACAAACTCAGGGTGTGACTGAGCCTCTTGCGGCGGCCCGAGACCGTGCGTCGTGCCCGCCACACACCAGATCACCTCATCCGCTGTTCTCAGAAGAGCCGGGACTTCGTGGCCCGTCGTCACAATTGCCGTCCCTCGGGCCGCGAGATCACGCAATGCGGCTGCCACCATCGCCTCGTCCTTGGGTGCGATTCCCATAAACGGCTCATCCGCCAGGAGACACCTGGGGGCACGAACCACTGCCGCGGCTAGAGCTGCGCGGCGAGCCTCGCCCTCGGAACACTCGTGCACCTTCTTCTCCAGCAGGTCCTCGAGCTCCAGGCCGGCGACAACCTCGTCCAACGGTTGCCCCCCGAACTTCTTGCAGATCAACTCGAGATGCACGCGTATCGAGAAGGTGTTCGGAAGGCGAGCCCGCTCCTCCAAGTAGTACAGACCCCTGCGGGCTAATAGCGCCAGACGCGGACGCTCGTAGGCTTCCGAGAGATAGCGCACGACTCCGCCACGCGCCCCGACCTCGCCGACGGCAACTCTCAGCAACGTGCTCTTGCCAGATCCGTTGCGGCCCAGGAGTGCCGTGATCCGCCCTTCCCAGGCCCAAAACGATGCGGCCTTCAACACGGAGCGTCCGCCGAACGCCTTGCTCACGGAGTCTACACGAAAGACCTCGACGCTCATTGGAGCAGCCCACCGGCGATCAGCTTGAGCGCCGCCTCGAAGCCTAGAAACCAAACGGCGATGACGCCGATGACAGCCACACGTGAGACGCCAAGGTTGGCCATGAACCGACGCTCCCTTCGTCGCTCGGCATCCGCCACAAGTACGACTGCCGTGGACACGAACGCCAACACAAATCCGCCGAATGGGAAAGTGCTGAGCTGGAATGTCAGGATGTGCAGCACCGACCAAAGGAGCAGCGTGCGCCAGAAGAGAACTCGTACGTACCGCTTGGGTGGCATTTTTCGGGTTACGGTCTGAAGTTCTTCGCGCTCATCGGACCGCTACTACTCACCGTCATCTACGACTGCGATGCAATCGATCTCGACTCGCGCACCGAGGGCGAGGCCGCTGCCGGCGACCGCACTACGAGCCGGCTTGTGGTCCCCGAAGTAGTCCGCGTACACCTCGTTCATCAGCGGCCACTCAGCGATATCGGCCAGGAAGATCGTGCACTTGGCGACCCGATCCAGGCTCGAGCCGTGCCGCTCGAGGACCACCCGAATGTTCTCCAGCGTCTGACTCGTTTCCTCCCTGATGCCACCGGGCACCAGCTCGGTCGTGCCCGGCAGGTTGCCGATCTGGCCTGACAGGTAGAGCACGTTGTCGACGCGAACCGCCTCCGAGAACGGCAGACCGAGCGCCTCCATCTCGGGTGAGTTTAGATGAGTGAGCTCCGCGTCACCTCGTTGGCCCGAGTCGGTGCAGGCTGTGTCAAGCGCCAGAAGAGTCAAAGCACCGAGGACTCCGTACGAAAACTCGTGCAAGAGTCGCCTCCTTCCTCGAGACGCCGCGCGGCAGACCGAGGCTCAGCCAAACGACGCGCGGACACGTCGGGGCCGCCTTAGTCCTACCCGCCATTCATGAACAGGACGCAGCACGGCCATCCGCGCTTCAGCGCGGCTGACCACCGGTCGAGGAGCTCTTCCCTATCCTCGTCGCCGGCCTTCACAAAGAGCCCTGCGGCGCGAGCGCCAGAGCGCATCTTCGCCAGAATCTCAGCATGCTCGCACTTCTCTGGCTCGGGACACTGGCTGCAGTCGTCTAGGTTCTTGCTCAGAGCACACGCCCTGATCTCGCAGTCATCTCTGCCCCCGCCGCTCAGGCAACCCGGACACAGCGGTATGTCACTGATCGCGCTCAGACCCTTCGAGAACTCCGCGTAGTCGAAGTCCTTGGGCGCCCACTCCTGTAGCCCGTAGGCCTTAGTCGTCTCCTCATACCTCCTTGTCAGCTCCCTGAGGGTCCCATTGCCGACCACGCAGCTCCCGCACCAGATGCCGCAGAAGCCGATCTGGTCCTTCACACGCTCGAAGGCTTCCAGGATTCCGGCACCCATATGACTCCTCCCTCGCAGCTGCTAAGCTTGCCAGGCCGGACGCGCCTTTGGCCTACTCGATCGAAAAGTGTCCGTTCCAGGCTATTTCCCATAGGAATCCGTCTGGATCGGCGAAGTAGCCTGAATACCCACCCCAATCAGTGCCCCCGGCAGGCCTGACTATCGACGCTCCGGCCGCCTGAGCCTCCTCGAGTGTGCGATTAACTTCCTCGCGACTCCGCAAATTGTGAGCAAGGGTGAAGCGCTGGAAGCCTGATCCTGTAGCCGGCACCGTTGCGTCCGCCGCGAGCGCGTCGCATGGGAAGAGGGCCAGCCAGGTAGCCGAAGTCTTGAAGAAGGCAATCTGCTCGCTCGGCCAGCCGTGCATCGGGAGGCCAAGGCCGTCACGATAGAACACAATGGACCGCTTGAGATCGGTGACACCCAGAGTAACGATGCTGATTCGCGGTTCCATCTACGTAACCCTCCATGTTGCGTAACGGATTGCGCGCCGGCTGCAGACGCTCGCTAGGCGCCCAGCCGCAGGACCAGAATAGCGGCCCCGAGTGCCACGAACCCTCCGAGCAAATAGACCATGAAGGCGATGTAGAACCGTCGAACGCGATCACACGCGTCGGCAAAGTGCGGATCGCCGAGCTGTAGATACTCGCGCCGGAATATGAATCGGTTGAGTACGACATCGGATGTGGTCAGCAAGCTGGGACGCGGCTGCCCGAGCTCGTTCCAGCGGTCCGGGAACCGGCGCCGGAGTATGCCAGCGACCGCTCGCTTCTTGAAGTAGGAAACCACCGCCAGGGCCACACCGACGGTCAGGAATGTCAAACCCGCAACGCCAACGAGCGAATCCATAGCGACATGCCGTTATCAGGTCAGCCTTTCAGCTGCCTCGTACGAGGCTGCAGCGACATCTGCACACGCTTCTTAGTCAGCCTGCAGGCAGGTAAGGCAGGCCAGGTAGTCGCCACTCTCCTGCTCGAGGACTATCTCACATTCCCAGCCCGCCGGCTCCGCCTGCTCCCGCAGCGTCTGCGGGTCTACATGCAGCCAGCCACAATACGGCCCGGCCTGTCCTGCGTACTCGAACTGCAGGCGGGTCGCCCCAATATACTCCCCCGCTCGCCGATTGGCTTCGTGATAGGCCAGGTGGTGGGGATCGTCAGTCTTACGCACATCCTGCGAATCGAGCAACAGGCGTCCGCCGCTGCGGGTGAGTTTGCAGGCGTGCGCGAGAAAGCGGCTCAGGCCCTGCAGGTCTTCGACAATTCCGATTCCATGACCGAGCATCAAGAGGGTGTCGAAGGGGCCACCCTGGAAATGGAAGATGTCGGCACAATGCACGTCCGGCACGCCACGCCGGGCCATAACTTCCACGGCTTGCGGGCTGATGTCGATCGCGGTAACGGCCCGTCCTTGGGATAGCAGGTCGAGGCTGTGAAGTCCGGTTCCCGCCCCGATGTCGAGCACAGCGCCCCGGCAGCGCTCAAGGGCTGCGACCTCAATCGGGGAGAATTGGGCAGGCTGGCGGAAAAAATGGCTCGCCGGCAAGGAGGCTTCAAACCCGTCATCACGCCGAATGACCAACTGAGCAGAGGCCTCGCCATCGAAGTAGGCGAGCAGGGCGAGACCGTGTGGGATCATAGCGTGCGGATCCATCGCGATTCCCCACCACGATGAGCCTGCATCATTCGCCGCTACCGGCTGGCGGCGGAAAATGTCCCACCTGCGTGAGCCCTGTTACGTTGTCCCACGTCACCCAGAGTTCGGCTATCTTGCCTTCCTCGAGCCGGAAAATGCCACTGATGTCCAGCTCCATCGGCCTTCCAGAGGGGGGAAACGGGCCCATCTGACCCTACTGCGTCCCGGTGAACGTGGCCCAGAACGCGACCAGGTCGCCGTCGGCTACCACCATTCTCTCGGCTACTCGAGAGTCCGGAAAGACGGCTGCATACTGCCTCAGGAACTCTTTGAAGTCCTCCAGGCTGCGAACCTCGACATCCGGCGTAGCCTGGCTATGACGCACGAAATCAACTGCTATCAAGTCGTCCAATGCGTCATAATCCCTTGCGTTCTGTGCCTCCCCGAATCGCCGCACAATAGCTTTGTTCTCCTCCTCCTGGACACTCGACGAGGCCGTGCAGCTAAAGAGTGCACCGACCAGAACGACCGTTGGCAACGCTCTGCATATGAGTCGGCTCATCATCTTCAGCACTCCTTCGAATACGTAATTCCCACTCCCCTCGTCACCCTTCCCCAGCCGTTCCACTCAGATAGTGGATTGGTATGAACATCGTCCTAAACGCCGTCCTGCCTCGTCGGATCTCGCTGAAGCCATTTGCCTCCATTGCCTCTGCGACAGTCCGCAGGTTACGCAGTAACGGAGGATCTACATCCACTGCCACGAATCGCCCACCAGGCTTCAATACACGTGAGATCTCGGCGATCCCCTGCCGCTTGAGGTCGCTTGGCAGGTGATGCAGCATCAGGCTGCTTAGCACAACGTCGAATCCGCCATCCGGAAACGGAATATCCTCAATCAGGCCGACCCGATAACGAATATCCAACTGCTTCTGGGCCGCCTTCCGTTCTGCTTCGTCTATCATTTCGGGGGCGGCGTCTATGCCGTAGACCTCGCTGTCTGTCCCGGCACGTACCTTGACTGCCATTGTCAGATTGCCCGTCCCGCAGCCAACATCAAGCACGGTATGACCGCGCCTGATCGCCGCCAGATCAACGGTCCGCCCCCTGAACTGATCCTCCCGACCCAGGAAGTGCAGTCGGCTCATAGCGTCATACAAACGCGGCCACCGGATCCGAACGCCCCGCGTCGCGGGAGCTGACACTCGATGCGGCTTCTTCGTCATGCTCTGACCACCTGCTCCTCGTACAGGGGACCTGGTCCCGCAGCGGGCGGCTGACGCGCCATAGTCGTCACCGCGATCGCCGCGCTGCGCTGTCGCACAGTAGCTTTCACCTTCAAGGATTCGAAGACTTGACATTTGAGACCTCGCCGATCCGAACCCAGCGACCGTCATGCTTCTCATACAGTTCGATCCACGCCCAGATCATATCAAATGGGTTCTGTTCACCAGCGCTATCGGTCTGCGTTCCCGCAATCCTGACCTGGGCAGTCAACCACCCCAACGTACGGTCGTCTGACACCCTCACGATCGGATCAATCAAGTCTCGATACTCGGCAAACTCAACGCTCCTGAAGTATCGTTCGAACTGGGCAAAGCGTTCTGCCTTTGTCCTGAAGTGAACTTCGCCTCCGCTCACCACCAGGAGCTCTTCCGATTCCGCCGCAAGCACGCCATCGACATCACGACTAATGTGTGATTCGATTAGCTCTCTGTGGAGCTTTAAGATCTGCTCCACATCATCGTTCAACTGCTCGTCCGCACTGAGACTATATGTGGTTAGAATGACAGTCACGATGATCACCACTAGACCCAGCCAGCGAAGGGCTTTCATTCTCATCGGCTACCTCTCCCCCTAACGCTGTCCAACGGATCAGCGCTTCGCTTGCGTACGCTAGGTCCCGGCGGCACCGCGAAGCTCCTGCTCTGCTGTGTGCCGCCGCCGACTGGCGGCTACTCATTAATCGACGCAAGCGCAGCTGTGCTGCTAACGCCTGTTCGGCGCCAGCTACTTACGGATCTCTGCGTCGGGCGAGCCTCCCCATCACCGCTTCCGCGTCAACTACCCAGACGTCCAGGTTCGCTCCCGTGCGGGCGGCATAGGCGATCCTACGTCCAACTGGCGACCACGAAGGCGACAGGACATCTCGCCCCGAAACGAGCGTCAACGACTGTGACGTTTCCAGCGATAGAGCCCGGAGCTCTGCGGGGCCAAAGACTCCCGAACTGAATGCGATCATGCTTCCGTCCGGTGAGAAAGCAGGGAAATCGTCACGACCTGGGCGGTCGCATAGCTGACTGACTTCGCCGGCGTCGATCCCAACGATCCAGATGTCGAAGTCGCCGTCCCTGTCCGATGCAAACGCGATGGAACCACCGTCCGGCGACCACGCCGGATGATGATCATCTGCATCGTGATGTGTGAGCTGACGCAACTCACCATCCTCGAGCGAGAGGACCCAGATCTCCAGATTGCCCGACACGAACGAGGTGAAGGCGATCCGCTCGCCGCCCGGCGAAAACCTGCGCGTGCGTCAAAGGCAATCAACGACCCGTCCGGTGAGAAGGAGAAATGGAAGTCACCGCTCAGGTTCGTTTCAAAAGGCATCGGTGTTCCACCACTCGACGGGACCTGCCAGATCCCAGGTCGGCCCCCACGTTGCGAAGTGAAGAACAGTCTCGTGCCGTCGGGAGTCCACTGGGGGTGATAGTCCATTGCCTCGTGAGTCGTGACCCGCCGCACCTCTTGACTCTCACCCTCGATCTCCGGAATCGGGCCGAATACGAGTGCCGAGCCGACTAACAACGCAGGGACGATCTTCATGCCACGGTCGCTCCGCAAGCCGCTCCTTCGCTTGTCTCCTGCCCGCATCGGTGATCTCACGTCCGCGGTTGCCAATCCGCAAATCGCACGTGAGCGGGTTGGCTAGCAGCTATCGCCTCCTGCTCTTCTAGTCGTTCCGCAAGCCACTGAAACCACTCCGCGATTCGCTCGTGGCACCTTTCCACCCTGGTCTCCTCGAAGTACGTGCGAAGCTTGCGCCACATGGCGACTACCGCACCGCCGGTCAACTCCCGAACCAGATGAAACGGCGCGACACTCTGAAATACCAAGAGGCCGATCGTTTCGTACATCAGGAAGATCGACAGCGCAGCCCCTTCATACTCAGCGCCCTTGGCACGAAGCTCCCTCGCCGAGATCCCGTCTGAGACTAAACCCATGAGACGAAAGGCTTCGACAAAATGGCTGCTCAAGACCACGTGCATTAGCTCGATAGCAGCGGCGTCGCGCCGCCGCTGCCGGTAATGCCGAACCTGGATCACGGCGAAGATCACACCTCCGATCACCGCCACCCCACCCAAGAACTCTCCAAGACTGGCAAGCGTATCGAGCATGGGTCCTCCTCGCTGCCTAACGGATCAACGTCTCAGCTGCGTCGCGCGGGAACGCGGGAGGCCACGGAACATCAGTCCTCGAGTTTCTGCCAGCCATGCGGACGTCTCGACACAACTGCTTTACCCGTGACCTCTCTCATATCAACGCCGCCCTCGAAATCTCGCTCGACTCCATACGCCGTAGCCGGGAAATCCATCGCTTCTTGGACCGCCCAAATCCGCTCGTGTTCGCCCGGGGGCAGGACTTCGGCCGGATCACCGACGGCAACCCAGCCAATTGGAACGGTGATCCCTGCGGGGATAACCGTATTGACATGAACAACCCCATTGACGCGAACCTCAGCGCCTCGACCAACGTGAGCGCCGTGGAAGATCGTGACGCCCGTTGCGAGGAATACCTCATCATCGATGGTGCAGCCGTACAGCGCCGACCGCGCCCCGATGAGGACGTAGCTCCCGATTCGGACCGGGTGTCTCGTCGAAGCACGAATAACGACGTTCTCGCGTATGACAGTCTGCTCTCCGACAGCCACTGGACTCTCGTCCCCAAGGATTACGGCGCCAAAGGAGACGTGTGCCCGCGGTCCGATGGTCACGGCACCACTGATCACCGCAGTCGGCGCGATTACCGCCGTTGGGTCGATATCGGGTGTCTTACCGTCGATTGCATATCTCATTGTCTCGACTCTTGCTAGCTTGCCTGTCAGGGCATTCGTACACGCCCCACGTCAGCTAACGACTCGCGATAGCCAACGGACGAGATTGAGGCAGAACTGAACGTTCTGGCCGCCTGCCGGATGATTCATGCCCACCAGGGTACGCTCATCACCATACAGCTGGGCGGTACACGCCGTCACATCGCCCGCGACCACCACCCGCCCTGCTAGCGCGCGTCAAGAGAATAAGGGCAGCCAGCTGACACACTTCCAACGGGCCAATCGAGCGTCTAGGGGCCCGGTCTTAAGATCACCCGCCACAAAGGTCCAGGACCGCTGTCTCACTGCTTCCGCCCCAAAGAGACAATCTTCCGGAGGTGTATCTCGTAGCCCTGTTCTGCCCTCGATCTCTGTTCGTCAGTCCAGGCCTCGGAACCCAGCTCCTGGAACCTGCGGTACCGGTCCATCGTGTCCGGGTCCGCAACCTCGTCTATCTTGGAGCATGGGAAGTCATCGCAATGAAAGCATACCTCTAATCCCTTCTCCAGACAGCACTCCTTCACTCGACACCACGAGGGCCCACCGCCTTCCCGACACCCGGGGCACGTCGCGTTGGCAGCGAACCACTCTAACCCCTTCAGGAACTCCCCAAAATCGAACGCTCCTTGAGATCGGAACTCGAATCCGTACAGGTCCGCCAGCTCTCTCAGGTGCTCGGCTAGCGCGACCGCCAATCCGTTGTACTGCGCGCAACCGCCGCAGTAGTCGCCGCACGGCGCAACTAGATGGTTCTCTCCCATAGTGCTACCTCACCTTGGGCACGCCGATCTCGGAGGCGCGCCGGCTCCGCCTGACCGATCAGCGCCTCAGCTAGACGAAAACCGCGACCGGGTTCGCTCCAATCGCGGCGCGCCAAACAGCCAGTTGGCCCGCGTGGAAGGCGGTGTGCGCCGCGAGTACTTGCAGAAAGGCATGACCCAACGTCGGGAGTATTTCACGAACCTGCACGTCCGGAAGCGGCTGCCCCAAGGCAGACTCATCCGCGGCCAGGAGAACATCACGAAGACGATCGGCGGCAGCGGTCAACATCGTGAGTAGCTCTGTCTTCTTTGGATAACGGGAAGCTACCGAAGTTGGCGTGCTGCCCGTCCCGAAGAGCGATGTCCAGTCATCCGGCAGCCACTCATCGACACCCAGCTCACCTGCCATTCCCTGGCAACTCCAGATTACGTGGCCGAGCGTCCATGTCGCATGGTTCGGCACGCCAGGCGGTTGCCGAACCATCTCCTCTTCGGATAGGTCAGCGACCGACCGCTCCAGGAACGTGAGCGTACTCTCGAACGTGTTGAGCAATTCAGCAATCATCTTAGAACCTCAAGCGCCGCCTGACGAATCGCGCATCAGCCTCGGTCGGCAACGGCACCAGCCGTGACGGCGCTGTGCCGTCTGCTACATGCGCCAGTCAGCCCGCTGGCTCAGCTGCGCCCCGCAGGAGCCCGCGGCTCAAGCGGGACAGGCCCACGTCATCCCCTAAAGACCTAGTGACATACGGTGTCCACCGTGAACGACCAGCAGTTGCCCGGTAACCCAGCCAGCTTGCTCAGAAGCAAGGAAGACGATTGCATCGGCTATGTCCTGCGGTCGGCCGACCCGACGCAAAGCGATATCGGCGACCAGTTCCCGCTCTAACTCTGGCGCTATGTAGCCCGTCTGAACCGGTCCCGGGGAGACGACATTCACAGTGATGCCCAGGGGGCCCAATTCCGCGGCGGCGCTGCGACTGTAGGACTCCAGCGCATACTTGCTCGCCCTGTACGAGACCTCGCCGGGACACCCCCGAGAACAGTCTGCGCTCACGTTGATGATGCGGCCCCAGCTGCGCTCGCTTTCGAGGTGTCTGCCGGCAAACTCCGCCGTCATCAAAGCCACGGCTCGGGTGTTCACCGCGAAATGTCGGTCATGGCTTCCTGCCGTGACTGTCGACTTGATGGGCCCTCCTGCCCACAAGGCTGGGTCACCTCGCTCAAGGCTGCTTTCAGGCAGAAACGTATCTGCCTCGTAGTCTGCAGCGTTGTTAACGAGAATATCCACGGGCCCGAACGCCTGCTCCGCCCGATCAAAGAGCTCGGGGATCACGGCCGGATCCCCGAGGTTCGCCTCCCACGACTCAGCCCGACCTCCCTGGTCTCGAATCCTTCCGACGACCTCATCTGCAGACTTGGCCTGCATGGCCAGATAGAACTCTAGGCCGGGACTGCCTGGGTCACCGGTCTTGTGCGTCGACCGCTCGGGTACGTTTGCCGACAGACGAAAGAAATGGATAAGAACTGCCACACCTTGCGCGGCCAATGCCTCCGCAGTGGCTGCTCCTATCCCGTGGGGGTTGTTACCGCCGGTAACCAAGGCGACTCTGCCTGTCAGTCCGGGATCGATCATGCCCACATGCCCCTTTCGCGCAGCCCGACGGACCAGCGTCTCAGCTCCGCTGCGCTAGTCATCCGCGCGGGCCACGCAGTCAGCGCGCGACAAAGGCAGCCTGCGTGATGCGTGCGGCGCCAGCTGCAAACGCTTGTCGGGCGCCCCTGGCCCTCAACTGTTCACCTTATGAATCCAAGCGACGCCAAGAAATTATCGACCTCGCGATAGGCAGCTGCCTGCACTTCCCGATCAGGATTCGGCAATCCGTCATCCGGCTCACTTGACGGGGTGAACAGATGGCCGACCCCGTCATAAATGTGAAGATCACACCGGTTGGCAGATTCACGCATCCGGTCGCAGAAGCGCTGCACGCCATTTAGCGGTGTCACCGTATCTGTACGCCCCTGAACAATGATCGTGGGGGGCAGCCCCTCGCGAACATGCGTGTCCGGTGAAATCTCGTCGACACTCGCCGTCTCCCCCAATAGTCTCTGGGCCCATCTGTCACCCTCGAGCGACACAGCTGGCGAGACGAGGATCAGCGCATTGGGCGCGGCACTAACGGTCACGTTTGGGAGAGAGTCATCGAAGATCGCGGCACACGTCGCCAAGTGTGCGCCCGCTGACCAGCCGTACGCGGCGATCCGATCGGTGTCAATTCCCAGGACGGCGGCATTCGAGCGCGCCCACCGAATCACCGCTCGCGCATCGGCCATGGCCTCCAGCGGCGTAATCGACTTCTGGTCCGACAGACGGTACTCCGCCGCGATCGCTACCATTCCCAGCTCGGCGAAGTGCGCGGCCCTCGAGAACGCCCACTCCGGCGATCCGACGTGCCAACCACCGCCGTGGAAGATCACGATGGCAGACCTCGGCGTGCTCGTCCTCTCGCGCTTTGGCGCGAACACATACGCTTTCAGGTCCTGCACGCCAGGCGTAGCGTACACGTGCTCGACAGGGCCGACTACCGACGCGCTTTCCTGAGCACTCGACTGGAGCGATGGGCCGACCAGCAGCGCAACAAAGATCGGCAAGGCTCGCTTCCAACACACAGTTGTTCGCATCGATAACATTGCTCGACTCGCCTCACCCTCTACAGACCTGCTGATCGAGTACTGCTATGCTTTCTGCTCTGGCCCCTGCCTGGCCGGCGCCTACCGAATCTGGATCCGCGTTGAACCTCGTGCCTCTAGTGTTGCGGCGCGCCCGAGGTCATCTAAGGCCGAGCATCTCTTTCACCGCCAGCTTCAGGTTTGTGGAAGTCGACGGATGGAGCCACTTGGGCGGGCCGTAGTCGTCGACTCCGAAGACCCGCACGCGGCTCATGAGACCTGGATGCTCTGCCTCAGCCTTGCTTCTGATCTCCTGCTGTATATCAGGAACTTCGTGTCGCTGTCGGCCAGATAGCTCATGAAGAGCCTGAGCCTCCGCCGCGGCACGTCCTCGAAATCCTGCCTGAATCCGGAGTAGTGAATGATGACAAGATCTGGTTCGAAGCTCGAGATCTCCTCGTCACGATGCCAGTTGGCGCCTATTGCCTCCTTCTGACGACGGATTGGGAGATCGAGCAGAATGTCGCTGATGACGTCTGCGTTAGTCCCGTTTGCAGCAAGAATCTCCTCGTCATACACCCGGCTTGGGTGGGGCGAGTCCATTATGATGACAAGAGGAAGCAAGTCGTCATCGGCTGAATGCGCCTCGCCGGTGGGTCGCTCCGCGTCGGGGCTCAACGTCGAGAGCGCCGCGCCCGTTACAACAAGGAGAAGGGCGATCATTAGCAGTTCGGGACCGCTGACTCGCTGACGCCCCTTCTCCCCATGGTACCATGCGAGGATCAGCGTGACGAACAAGCCGAAGACCGCGATGAGGGTAGTGATCTGCCCGACCAGCGCTGGCCAAGCGAATTGCCCGGCCACGTAATCGGCCGCCTCAAGGAGCGCCCACGCACCCGCAAGATAGGCCGCAGCCCATTGACAGAGCTTACGTTCTCGCAGCTGCCGCAGGCCGGAGTTCATCGTCTCGCCACTCTGGTGTGGTCGCGATAGGCGCCAGATGCAAGATGTCTGGGAGGACGAGGTGCGGCAAGCAGACAGAGTGCCAGCGGAGTGCCAGGCCCCCCCTGGGAGTCAGCTGCCTAACGGATCAACGTCTCCGCTGCGCCGTGAGGAACGAGCGGCGCAGCTGA
>CP070815.1:1154320-1168407 GCA_020344215.1 Gemmatimonadota bacterium | reverse complement strand
ACTGGCTGGTGCGTGCGTACAGCGACAACGACGTCGACCTCGTGATTGACGAGATGCGTGCGCGCGACGTGCTCATCCGCCAGGCGTACGAGGAGAGTGGCAGGTGCATCCCCTCCTGAAGGACGTCGGGCGTTTTACGCGCAAGCTGACGATTCAGGACCGGCAGGGGCGCATCGTCCAGTTCAACCGGCAGTCGCCGGAACAACTGAAGTTCCTGCAGTACTGGCAACAGCACCGGAACATCCTGGTGCTGAAGCCTCGGCAGGTGGGCATGACCACCATCAGCCAGGCGTGCGCGTTTCATGCCGCGTACACGGCCAGGGACCCCATCAATATCCTGACGCTCGCGCACGAGAGCGGGGCGTGCGGGCGCGTCAACCGCATGCTGCGCCAGTACTGGCGTGGACTGCCGCGCCGGCTGCGTGGCGAGCTCAGCATCGACAACGCCAACCGGCTGCAGTTGGCGCGCAACGGCGCGACCATGTCGCAGTACATGGCGGGCGGCCGTGGACAGGGTCGGTCCGACACGTACCACATGGCCATTTTCACGGAGATGGGACTGTACCCGCGTGGGTCGGCATCGGTGAATGGCGGCACCGACGTGGACCGAGACGTGTGGGCCTCGGTAATGGCCACCATCCATGAGGGACCGTACCGGCGCGTGGTGGTCGAGAGCACGGGCGACGGGCCCGTCGGCCAGTTCTACGACCTGGTCGGCGTGGCGCAGCGCAGCGAGGACTGGGGATTCCTGTTCTACAGGTGGTTCGACTTCCACGAGTACCAGCGCACGCCGCCGGCGGATTGGAAGTGCACGGAGGAGGAGCTCGAGCTCAAACACCTGTACGGGGTGAGCGACGCACAGCTGTGCTGGCGCCGCATGAAGATGGTCGACGAGGGCATCACGCCCATGCGGTTCCGCAGGGAGTACCCGAGCACGTGGGAGGAGCCGTTCCTGCTGGCCGAAAGCACGTGGTTCGACGCCGAGCTGCTGAACAAGGTGCTGGCCAAGCTGCCGCCGGAAGCGTCGGCCGGGGCGCGCAGCACCTACCTGCCTGCCGAGCCAGGGCATCGCTACTTCATCGGGGTGGACACATCGGGCGGCACCGGTCGCGACTACGCCGTCATCGTGGTCATCCGGGACGACCTCGAGGTGTGTGCCGTGTGGCGGAGCAACACGACGCCGCCGCACGAGCAGGCGCACGTGGCTGCGAAGATGAGCGCGGAGTACAACGGCGCCGTCGTGCTGTGCGAACAGAACAACTACGGCAAGGAGGTCATCCAGCGCATGGAGCAGATGGGCACCAGGACGTGGAAGGACGAGCGCGGAAAGGACTGGTGGACGCAGGGCGGCCGAGCTGGGCAGACCAAGAAAATGCTGTACGGCTATGCGCGGCACATGGTGAACGACGGCATCGCGTGCTCGGCAGGTCAGCACCGCCGGCCGCTCATTAACGACGCGGAAATCATCCGGGAGCTCATCGTGGTCAAGGAGGACGCACGCGGAAACATCCAGGCGCCCAACGGAAAGCACGACGACCACGCCGATGCCTACACGCTCGCCTTGTGGTGCGGGCGCGAGCATTGGATTCAACGTCAGCGCAAGCCGCAGGGGCATGGCCGTGGTAAGCTGCTGCGAGCTCGGAGCATGCGGATATGACGGACGAGAAGGAGATTCTGCGAATCTACCGCCAGCACAAACGCTGGTACGCGCAGGTTCGCGAGGAGCACGAGCAGCATCGGAAGTTCTACAGCGACGACGCGTGGAACAGCCGAAGCAACAAGTCGGCGCTGATGGTGACCGGCGAGGGCGTGACCCAGTCGAGACCCGAGGCGCGCATCACGAAGACGCAGGTCAACCTGGTGCGGCCGTACATCACGAGCTTCATCGCTTCGCTGTACTACCGGGGCGTCAGGTGGCAGACGGCGGCGGACGAGCGCGTCGGCTCCCTGGACAAGGAGACGCTCAACAAGAAGGTGGGAGCCATCAGCGGCGAGCTCAATCGGAAGTTCGCGCAGGAGGACACCGAGGACTCTGCAGAGCGCGGGTTCACCATGGGGCTGCTGTACCGTGGCGGCTGCGCGTTCAAGGTGGGCGTCGACCAAGAGAACGACCTCGTGAAGCGCGCACCGGAGGATCGCCTGTGGATTGAGGTCCTGCCCCCGTACGAGTGCGTGTGGGACCGCAAGACGCGCAACAAGCGCAAGCCCAAGTACATGGGCCACCTGTACGTCATGTCCCACGCGGCGGCGATGCAGGAGTTCGGTGTGTCCGAAGATGCGGCGACCATCGCGCTGACGGACGTGGTCGAGCACGGGTTCGAGACCAACGTGCCCGACGCCGAGCAGGACGACACCTATGTGCGCATCCTCGAGCTGACCGCGTTCGAGGACGTGCACACCGCAGGGGGCGCCAAGGCCCAAGGCGAGTTCACCGTCTGGCTGGTGGAGGACGGAGACCGGCAGGAGCGCGTGACCGAGCTCAAGCGGACGGCCACCCCGTACAGCTTGCCGGATGGCACCCCGCTGTCGAACCTGGTGCCCTTCATCAGCGAGCCGGTGCCGGACCACCCCCTGGACAGCTACGCGCCGGTCAAGAGCATCGTCGAGCTCAACATGGAGTACAACGTCGCGAGCAGCATGCTGGCCGAGGCGTTCCGTCGGGATGCGAACCGCATCATCCTGTACCTGAAGGACAAGGGGCTCGACGAGGAGGCCATCGCGCAGATTGTGCGGGGTGAGGACCTGGAGATGGTCGGCATCGGCGCCTCGACGCTCGAGGGCCTGTTCCGGCATCTGGAGCTCCCGCCGGTGAGCAACACGCTGCTCGAGTACCTGCGTCACCTGCAGGACAGCGTGGACCGGGTGCAGCTCATCGCCGACTTCGCGCGAGGCAAGGCCGGGGACTACCTGTCAGCCACAGAGGTGGCCAACCTGGTCAACTACAGCGAGACCACCATCGGGCGGATCCGCAAGCGCATGGACGCCACGCTCGGCCGCGTTGCCCAGCTCTACCTGCACGCGCTGCGCTCCGAGCTGAAGGGCGGCATCGACATCGACGTCGACGGCGAAACGGTCACGCTGAACAAGAAGGACCTGGAGCTGCGGTGGAGGGTGCAGGTCGTGGACACGGCGAGCACACCCGCCGCCGCCGCGCAGAAGATGGCCGACCTCGCCGCCGCCCAGGGAAACCTGATTGACCTGGCCACGCTGATCGAGCAGGGAGGCGTGCCTGGCAAGATGGCCGAGGAAATCCTCACGCTGCTGGTGGGTCTGATGGACCTGCCGCCCAGCATGCTGCCGGCATCGCTGAAGGCTGCCGTCGAACCGCCTCCGGAGGCGGAGGTCCAACCTCTCTCTCCTGTCATCGAGGCGCCGCCTCCGGAGGCCCTCCCGCCCGGTGCTGGGTTGCAGCCCGGTGACATCGCCAACAGCCCGGAGGGTCAAGCCATCATGGCGCAGGCCGAGCTCGAGCAGCAGGGGATGCTCTGATGGCCAACCTGCTGACCGACAACCGGTTCCCCTACTTCAGCCACGCGTTCAACTGCGAGGTGCGCGACCGTGCCCACCTCAAGGCGCTCGAAAAGCGGTACGGTGTGCACCACAGCACCAAGGCCGACGTCGAGCGCGGCATCGCCGCCGTGGAGCGCGAGCAGCAGGAGGTCGAGCAGCGTCTCGCTGAAGGTGACGACCGGTACCGCAACGCGTGGCACTACGCTGACTTTCGGCGCAGCATCGAGACCGGTGCCGCCGTGAAGCATCTCCCCCCCGAAAAGCGCGCCGCCGCACGGAAGCAGCTGCTCGCGAAATACTGCAAGTGAGGACTCCCATGGACGACAAGGAAATCGAGGCGCAGGTCGACGCCGCTGCTGCCGGCGAGAAAGCCGCCATGCAGGACACGATGGGCCAGGCAGCGCCGCAGGCCGTCGAGACGCTGCAGGGCAACCGGCTGACCGCGCTGTCGGAGGCGGTCACGGCTGCCGCCGAGTTCCTGAGCGGCGGGCAGATTCAGGCCGCGCCGATGGACTACGCCGAGGACCAGGACCAGGTGCCGGCTGACCTGTTCGCGCAGGTGGCGGCGTTGGCCGCGCTGGCGTCGCAGATTCCTGAGGGCGAGGCATACGCGTTCGACCCGGCCGAGCTGCTGGTCGACAATGCCGGGCTCGCCGAGCTCGGCAGCATCATCGGAAAGATGGGCAGCGACAAGGCGCTGAAGCGGGCCCTGGCCAACGGCATGGAGCCGGACGCCGCGCCCGAGGAAACCGAGGAGACGCCGGACGACGACGACGACCTCGACGAGTACATGTAGAACCACCACAGGAGGGCAAACCAGTGGAGACCGAAGAGACAGCAGCAGCCCCCGAGGCTGCCCCCGAGACCGAGGCCGCGCCAGAGGCTGCCGCCGAGGCCGCGCCAGAGACCAACTTCTTGGACACGCTCATGTCCGACGAGCCGCCCGACAGCGTGCAGGCGCTCGAGCAGGCCGCCGAGCGCAACGGCACAGACTACAAGGTCAGCGCGGAGGCCTTCGAGCAGATGCCTCTTGAGGCCAAAGAGCTCGTCACCAACCTGCGGCGCATGGCGACGCGCAAGGCACAGGAGACGTCCGAGCTGCGCAAGGAGTTCGAAAGCCGGATGAAGCAGCTCGAGCAGGACCGCGTGAAGTTCGAGCACGAGAAGGCCAGCCTGCTGGGCATGTTCAAGGGCAACGAGAAGCTGAAGGCGCTGCTGCAGGAGCCCGAGGGACAGGTCAGCTACGACGCGTTCACCGAGGACGGCCGGCGCAACCTCGTGGCCAAGGAGGCGCGGGAGCTGTTCGGCGAGTTCTTCAACGCCATCGGCAGCGTGAGCGACGAGTACAAGGCGGCGGCGGACGAGCACGCCCAGCAGATTCGGCTGAATGATGAGCGGGCCAAGCTGACGGCGTTCATCAAGGAGACGCCGGATTGGGGCGACTACGCGGAGGCCACCAAGCAATACGTCAAGCAGGGGCTCCACTGGCGGGACGCGTACACGCTGGCAAGGGCGAAGAATCCGCCCAAGGCGAACGTCGACCCCATCGAGGAGAGCCGCCGCGAGGCCAGGCGGGCCAGCAAGACGGGCACGCGCAGCTCCGCCGCAGGGGCCACGCTGGACCAACTGGTGCGCAACTCCGGGTATTGACAGTTGTCCGCAGCCCGCGATAGCCTTGGGAAAACGCGGAGCGGGACAACCTCCCGGAGCTGGCCCCCTAGGGACAACCAGCGGAAGAGGCCCAGGCGGAAGCGGCACAACCAGCCCCTACCTCACTGGAGACTCTCATGGCCACGACCTGGTCCTTTTCCGACGAGTTCATCAGCACCACCGCGCTGAAG
The DNA here is from genome assembly GCA_020344215.1 of Gemmatimonadota bacterium. GTDB lineage: Bacteria > Gemmatimonadota > Gemmatimonadetes > Palauibacterales > KS3-K002. The sequence goes on along the minus strand of CP070815.1, from coordinate 1,163,056 downwards.
TACCTCGCCAATCAGCGACAGATGCAGGACCGCCCCCGTTGGGTTGCGGACGCACTCATTTCCGAGAAGATGGAGGACGGCGAGGGTCACACTCTCGTGGTTCCTTGGGACGTGCAGCGCCACAGCTCGAGCACGCGGATGATCACCGGGTACGAGGAGGTCAACCTCGACGTGCAGACGGTGATGAAGGCCGGGCGCGAGGAATGGGCGTATGTCGTTTCGCCGGTCGTGTGGTCCATCCGCGACGAGAAGCAGAACAGCGGCCAGGCGAAGAAGATCAGCATCATCGAGCGGCGCACCAAGGACACCGACCTGCGCATGCTGCAGGAGTTCGAGACCCGTCTGCTGGCCGCCACTGGCGACGCGTGGGCCGACCTCAACACGCTGAACGGGTGCGACACGACCGTCGGGTTCCTCGAGCGGGACGTCGTCGGCAGTCAGACCAACGTCGTGCACGACGTGAGCAAGGGCACGTATTCCGCGCTCGTCGGTTTCCAGAACCAGACCGGTGACGCCGGCGGCGCCGCCAGCACCAACCTGCTGGACCAGCTGCGGCTGACCAACCTGCGCGTCATGGACGCCACCAAGGACCCGACCAAGCTCAAGTCCTTCTGTTCCATCGCTGGCGCGAACGAGTACAACGGCATCGTGCAGACCAACGAGCGGTACACCGGCGAGGCGCGCGACGCCGCCCGGTTGCAGGTGCTCGCGGGCGGTCTGCTGTACCAGCCCACCAGCGCGCTGCCGAATGCCGGGTCGGACACGACCGGCAAGCCCTGGTCGTTCCTGACGCTCGACTGCAACGCCATCAAGCTGCACACCATGCCCGGCATGTGCATGAGCATGACGGAGTTCCGGGAGATCGACGGGTACCGCGTGAAGGCTGCCATGATGGAGTTCTTTGGGCAGCTCACCATCGACTACTTCGCCTCTTCCAGTCTCATCGTCGACGCCGACGCGTAGGAGTTCCCCATGTCCGTCAAACTGAAGTACACCGACACCGACGCCGCCGAGCAGAAGGTGCTGCCGGCTCCGACCGGCTCCGACGTCGGCACGAGCTCCTACTGGGACGAGCTGTTCTACCTGGACAGCGGCGGCACGGCCATCGCTGCCGGCGACTGGGTCGTCGTCGACATCACCTCCTCCGAGGTGGACGTCGGCCGCGCCATCAAGCAGAGCACGACCACGGCAGACGAGCCCGCCGTCGGCGTGGCCCTCGAGGCCATCGCTGCCGGCACGTGGGGCACCATCCGCCGCCGTGGCCTCATCAGCGACGAGGCCGACCGCGAGGGCGTGACCGTCAAGCTGACGGGTGTGGCCGATGGCAACGCCATCGCCACCAACACCACGCTCGGACAGGGCACCGTCGCCGCCAACACCGACATCAACATCGTCGGTGTGGTGCTGGACGCTGCCTCTCCGCTCGTCGTCGACGTTCGCTGCTAGACTGAGAGGGAGCCCTCCCCCTCATGCGCCCAGGGGGGGCTCCCAGTCCCTTCTGGGCGCTCCTGTAGGAGGGCAGCGTGGACCTGCAACAACTGCGTGAACGGGTCGAGCGCGAGATGGTGCACGCTCCCAATGTGCGGGCGCATCGCGACGACATCAACGAGCGGCTGAACGACGCGCAGGCGTACATCGGCGGACTCGAGCGATGGGTCTGGCTCGACCGTTTGTGGAGCTGGCGACTGCTGCCGCCGCTCACGCTGACCAGCGCCGACTACACGGCGGACCCGGCCGGGGGCGGCCCAGCCAAGGCCAGCACCGTGCAGTTCGACATGCCCAGCACCGACGGCTGGGAGTTCCAGGACGTCACCCTGTTGGCGGGGCACACCATCACGTGGGGCGGCAACGACTACGTCATCGAACGCAGTTGGGGCGTGAGCTCCGGACCGCTGACGCTGTTCTACATCGTGCTCGACAGTCGGTTCGATGGGACCAACCCGCCGAGCGGCGACATCGTGTTCAACTTCGACCGGTACCTGATGCCCCCGGACATGGCGGAAATGTACACGGTCATGTCCCGCAGCGACGACAAGGGGCCCATCCAGGAGCTCGCCGCCAAAACCGAGGAGTGGCTCTACCTCAACCGCGACGAGCCACCTGGTGAGCCTGTGGCGTTCCTCGCCAGCCATAACCTGCCGCAGCCCTACCGGGACGACCTCATCGGCGTGCCGCTGAATGACCGGGTCGATGCCCCGCGCACGGCGCCGACGCTGACGTCGGCCGCAGGCGGCAGCCTGAACGGCGGCCAAGAGTATGAGTACTTCTACGTGTGGGTCGTCGCTGGGATGATCTCGCCGCCAAGCCCCATCGCCAAGGTGACCATCGGCGCGGGTGAGGGCACGGTCGACATCAGCGACCTGGAAACCGCCGAGAGCGCGTACACGGCAGCGGCGTGCGGGCGCGAGCGGTGGATCTACAGGCGCACGCTCGAGGGCGAGTGGAGGCGCATCCACACGCTGCTGACGGACAGCACCGTGACCACCTACTCGGACACCGGGCTGCAGCAAATCCAACAGGTCGACCTGTACCCGCGCGCCAACCGCTGGCTGCTGGCGGACGGTCAGTATCGGCACTATCGGGTGTGGCCGCCGCCGGTGACCCGCAAGGACCTCGAGGTGCGGTACCTGGCGCGCATCCCCAAGATGGAGGCCAAGAGCGACACGCCGTTCATGCCGCCCGAGTTCCGCAACGTCCTGGTGCACTACGTGTGCAGAGACCTGAGCATCCTTGCGGACAACGAGCGCATGGCCACGTACCACGAGAAGCGGCTGAAGGAGTACCTCGGCATGATGCGGCGCCGAGGCCTCGTCAGCGACGCCCAGCGCCACATCCGGCGCAGCATGTTCAACCGACCAGGGCAGCGCCCCATTCCGCTGGTCCAGCCCCCGGTGCTCCTTGGCTGAAGTACTGCGACGCATCCGCCCGCTGGGTCCGATGGATGAACGGTGGGTCAGCGACCCCAACACGGCCGAGTACATCAGCAACATGTACATCGGGTCCGATGGCGCGTGGCGCAGCTGCGGCGGCGTCGTCGATCGGTTCACACGTCCGAACTCCAACCCCGTGTACGGCCTGCATCATTTTCGACAGGGTGCGCTGCAGTGGACGCTGGTCGAGCGTGAAAACACCAGCCAAACCGCCAAGCCGTACAAGTACCTCGACCTGTCGTACGTCGACCTCATCAACGACACCGTCGTGGACATCGAAACCGGACGGGTGCGTCCGGAGGGTCCATGGGAGGGCACGACGACGATGGAGTTCGGTCGTTGGTGTTTCTTCCTCAATGGGCACGACGCGCCGATTCGATGGAACGGGCGCGAGAAGAATCCCGTCGGATTCCTGGAGCGGCCCGCGCCGCCCTTGATCAGCATCGCCCCCGAAAACCAAATCGGCGATACCGGCAACACCTCGCCAGGCCTCGGCGAGTTCGGCGAGCGGTTCGCCTACGGGTACGCCGTGACCTTGATCAGCGACACCGGTGCGATGAGCCCGCCGTCGGAGATTGCCTATGTAGCGGGCAAGAACGACGACACGGTGTCGGCAGGCGGCACGCTGCGCAAGCTGTCCGCGCTCGTGCATATTGCGCGGCAAGCGTCGCACATTCGGGGCGTGCTTCTGTGGCGAACGGCGAACGTGCAGGACGTCAGCACCGTGGGCCAACAGGGCGCTGCGCTGTATCTGCTTCGAGCGTTTCCGACGGGCGGGCGCATGACGTTCATCGACGGAACGCGCGACGAGCGGTTGCTCGAGGAACTGGACCGCGACACCGTCGGCCTGTTTCCGACGGGCGCGACCACCATGCGCATGTTCAAGGGGTACGCGTTCGCCGACGGCGGTCCGGCCAATCCTACACGGCTGCGTTTCAGCAGCGCCCAGCACATCGAGCAGTTCCCCGACATCAACTATCTGGAGGTCGGCGACCAAACGACTGGACGCATCACAGGGTTGTACGCCACCAAGAATGCACTCGTCGTGTTCAAGGAGCGCGGCATTTACCTGGTGCGTGGCGCTGGCGGATCGTTCAGCGTGGACGCGCTGACCGAGGACATCGGCCACGTGGCTGGGCAGAATGCCCTGAAGGAGGTGCCCGGTTTGGGCCTGGTGTTTTGGACCGAGGCGGGTCCCTACGTGCTGATCGGCGCTTTGGAAAACACCGGCACGCCAACGACGTGGCGCTTCATCGGCCAGGGTTTGGCGCGCACCTGGCACACACGCGTCAACACCAAGGCGCTGCGCAGCGTTCGCGCCGAGGTGAACCTCAACGACCGAGAGCTGTGGGTGCTAGTGCCTGAGGGCGGCGACGACCGGGCGACGCTCGGCCTTGTGTTTCACTACGAGAGCAGCGGGTGGAGCGTGCGCGAAGGGTTCAATGCGCAATGCCTGACATCGACGCGCGACCACGCGGGGGTGATGCTGTTGGGCACGACCGACGGGTACGTCAAGACGTACACGCACGCGGAGGACCCGCCCAGCCTGCCTGAGTACCGCAGCGCATGGCTAGACCTCGGCGGCGAGCGGACACAGGTGCGGCACGTCACGCTCGAGGGCCTGACCGTCGGTGCCGAGCTCGACTTCGAATGGAGAGTCGACCGGCACCCCGTTGGGTACCAAGCAGGCCCGGAGGACCGCAGGGACTTGGACGACTACGAGCGGGTCCTGCCCAAGTGGGGGACTGCGCGGTTGGGCACGGACACGTGGTATCGGGAATACCCGAGCGGGGTGCGGTTCGACCTCTACCAGTGCAACGGGTTCACGATGCAGTGGCGCGTGCGCGGCAATCGGTTGGCCCTGTCCGGCGCCGACGTGCTGTTCGTGCCCTCCGCGACTCACTTCAAGGAGCGCAACAGCTGATGGCACGTGTGGAGGACCGCGAGCGGTGGAGTGACGGCGAGGTGCTGAACGTCGACCAGGTCAACATCGAGCTCGCCAACCTGGTGGGCGAGATGAACGGGCACCTGGACCGTGACAACCTGCCGGACTCGCTGTCCGAGGACAAGTTCGTGCTCGACACCTTCAACACCATCGCGTCGGTCTACGGTGCAGGCGGCACGGTTGTCACGACGACGGTGTCCCAAGCCCCGGTCAATATCGCCAGCGCGTCCGTCGATTGCGAGGATGGACGATTGCGCATCGAGGCCGTCTGTGTTGCCGGGAGCAATGGCTCGGCAGCGGCCTCGGCCTTCTGGGCGCTGGCCGTGACGGTAGACGGTCGGCTCGTGGGGCGCAGTCCGCCGTCCGACGACATTCACCGCAGCACGTTGCGGGTCGTGTGCTCCGCGCCGGTGTCGGCCGGGACGCATACGGTACGGCTTGGCGTGCTGTACAATCCGGGCGACCCCTACCCAAGCAGTGCGCTGCTTGTCGGGCCCCATTTCATTTTTGCCCGTTCGGTGGTGCGCTGATGGCCAGGGTCGAATACACGCAGTTGCCCATTGGCGAGGTAGCAACGGCTGCCCAGCTCAACAGCATCTTCAGCGCCATCGCGACACAAACGTCGGCGGTTGACGGCGAAAACGTGCAGGAGGGCGGGCTCGACCACGTGGCCCTGGCCGGCACGTCCGACAGCGTGCGCGCTTTCTCCATCAAGACCAACAGCAACACGGCCACGCAGGCCCTGACCGGTTCGTGGGTGACGTGTGACCCAGGAGGAGCGAACCCGATTCGCAGCACGGCGTTCAGCCTCAACAGCGACGAGCTGCTCGTGTTGCGTGGCAGCGTCGAGCTGTTCACCGATGCCACCAACTACGGTCTGCCGGCCGGCGGGCAGATCGACGTGCGGTTCGCATTCCAACGCGACGCCAATCCCGTGGCCAGCGTGACACCGGAGGTGGGAGCCACGGCGGCGACCGACGCCCCGCTCGGCACCATCGTGCCGATTCTGACCGTGGTCAGCGGCGCAACGCAGGCCGGGGTGTTCAACTACGTCGAGCTGCAGGTGAGCGACCAAAGCGGCACGGGCGTGACCGTGCAGTATGGACGCGTTCAGATGATGGGTCGCATTTTCAAGAGAGTCGTCTGATGGGCATCACACCGGGAACATTCAGCGACGGCAACGCCATCACCGAGAACGCGGTGCGCACCGAGCTCGACCGTGTGCGCACCTGGATCAATCGCGGAAACATCACGGCAGACATCGACAGCGCCAGCCTGAGCAAACTGCACATCGCCAGACCGGTGAGTTTCGGTTTCCCGAAGGACGCCATCGAGGGCCAACTGCAGCAATCGATGCAGTGGAATGAACGACTAAACGAGCCCTGCCCCGTGCCGTCGCTCAAGCCGGGATGGACGATCGAGCCGGAGGGCATCGCCATCGACGGCATCACGTCCGACACGGCATTCCTGCAGGTGCTGGACGAGGACCGGTGGAGGTTTTTCGGAAAACGCGTGTATGTGCGGCAGGCCGGACAGATGGAGGTCGTGTGCACGTTGTTCGCCGCCACGACCAACGACAACGCCCAGGCAGACACGACGAATGCCGGCCTTCTGCGATTGCGTGTTCGTGCCCCGGACGGCACGGTGACGAGCATGACGGCATCCCAGCGCAAGCTGAATCCGACGCCGGTGCAGGCGCTGTCGCGAGGGTTCAACACGTTGCGACACACCAGCTACGACCTGCTCGCGGAGCTCGACGTGGTGGCGGGAGCGTACGACGTGTTCCTCGAGTATGTGCGCAACAGTGCCAGCACCGACCTCGGTCAGGTTAGTATTGCCGTGCCGACGCTGGTCATCGACATCTTCGAACAGTAGGAGCGACCCATGGCTGTCATCCCCGCAGGACTACTCGCCGCCCAAGGCGTCACCGCTGCAATCGGAGCGGGGCAGGCGCTCGCCGGTGCGCGCAAATCCCAGTTCGACAAGGACAACGAGAGGCGACTCAACGAGCTGCTCGGCCTCGAGGAGTCGGACCGCCTCGGTTTGACCGGTCGGGAGCGTTCGCTACAGGAGCGCAGCCTGCTGTCGCCGGTTCGTCAGGCGGCGGCCGAGACGCGTCGGCGAACCGAAACTGCGCGCAGCGTGACCGGCGGCAGCGGCGCCGACCTGGCCCGCCTGCGCGAGGAGGAAACCCGCGCTATCGCCGCCGGTGGTGAGCGTGCCGCCCTGGAGCTCGCCCGTGCGGACGCCCGCAAGGAGGCGGCGCAGCGGCAGGAAATGGCGCAGCGGCAGGCGATTCAGGAGCAGCGGCGGCAGGAGCGCATGGCCTCGCTGTTCGGCGGATTGGCCCAGGGTGCCGGTGCCGTCGGCGCGATGGCTGGCGGGGTTCCCGAGGTCATGCGTGCCGCCGGATTGTTTGGTGCTGCCATCAACGACACCAGCGGGCTGGACGCCCGCCTCGACGAGTTCGGGGTCGGGGAGCAGGGCAAGCAGATGGTCAGGCGCATGGACCCCAAGAAGCTGACCAGCGCGGTGAGCGACGCCGAGCTGTTCCTGCAGACGGGTGACGACGCGTTCCTCACCGACGACGCGCGCATGCTGCTCGAGCTGCGCGAGCGCCAGATGATTGCGGACGACGACAGGTTCACGCCGAGCAACGCCATGATTGACGCGGCCATCGACGACATCGACCTGCTGCTGCAACTGCAACGTGAGCGCAACCCCGTCGAGCGATTCTAGGAGACCCTGATGGCACTTCAGCAGATTGGCACGGCGGCGAGCAACGAGTTCACCAGCGCGCTGTACTACGCGCCGCCGCCGCAGCAGCCCATGAATGTGTTCGCGGCCTTCTGGAGCAACTTCCTGAAGGAGCGCACCCCGTGGGCCCGGCAGTTGTTCACGGCCAGGCTCAAGGCGATGGACCCAACCGCCAAGCTGCAGGCCTTGGTCGACCTCGAAAAGGAAATGACCAAGCGGCAGCAGGACCGCAACGACATGATTGAAGCGGCCATGCGCCAGGGCGGGAACCTCGCGGGCATCATCGTGCAGACCGAGGGCAGCCTGGCCAATCAGGCGAGCCGGGCAGCCATCGCGCGCATGGAGGCCATCAACGCCGCCAACATCGCCGCCAACAAGCTCAGCACGTCGCAGGAAGAGATTGCCCGGAAGATGCGCCCGCTGGTGGAAACCCTGTACACGAGCACGACCGAAGAGGGGTTCAGCAACGAGCAGTACGACACGGCCGTCGAGCAGTTGACGGAGCTCATGGCGCAGGGCGAGGCGCGCGGCAACACGCTGATGGAGAAGCAGGCGTTTCGCAACATGGTGTCGCGCGAGCTCAACCGCAAATTCGGGTACGACAACCCCAACCTGCGCGAGCTGAAGGGCACGCTCGGCATGACGATGGACGTGCCAGAGGACACGCCGCTGCCACAGGTGGGCGTCGACCGAGGCGCTGTTCGCAAGGCCTTGGACACGGCCATGGACTACGGGGTGCCGCTCGGCCGGGACGAGTCGGTGCGTGTGCGCGGGCCTGGTGTCGGTGCCACGACGACGACGACTGCCGCCGAGCCAGCTGCCGCCCCCGCGCGTGTCCGGTACACCGGAGCGCCATCGACGCCTGCAGGCGGGTACATGGTCGGGCTGCTGAACGACCTGCAGCAGGCATTTCCCGCCGCCACGCCGCTGGGCGTCACGCGGGCGGACATCGACGCCATCACGGACCCCAGCAGCACCATCGGCAACATCGGAGATCCGGCGTGGACCAAGGAGCGGGCGCGCACCAGGCGCAAGCGGGAGACGCTCGAGCGGGCCAGTACACCGGCGGGCGTCGCCGTGGCGATGGGCGCCGAGGGTGCCGCC
>CP070815.1:1138602-1154220 GCA_020344215.1 Gemmatimonadota bacterium | reverse complement strand
CTGTGCGCCAGTGCCGGTAGAGCGGGACGTGAGGTGGCTGAAGTCGGTCCTCACCTGGGCTACGCGGACCAGACTCGATAGCGAACTCGTCCTCCGCGAGAACCCGATCCGTCACTACACCCCAAAAAAGGAGGAGAACGTCAAGAGGCCGGTGGCGACGACGGACCGCTACGAGGCCCTGATGAAAGTGGCCGATCGCGTATTCATGGAGATTCGGTGGCATGGCAAGCGGGAGAAGCGTCTTTCCTACTTCGGTGAACTCCTCACCTTGGCCTATCACACAGGCAAGCGGATCTCTGCCATCTGCCAGCTACGCTACGAGGACCTCCGCCTGAAGGAGGGACCCTTCGGATCGATCCGCTGGCCTGGAGACACGGACAAAGAGGGGAAGGAGTGGAACGCGCCCCTCAACGCGGAGGCGCGGAAGGCGATCGACGCGATCATGGCCGACAGGCCAGGGGTCGGTCAGGGCTGCCTGTTCCCCTCCCCGATGAAGCCCACGAAGCCGGTCTCGCGCCACCTGGCGAAGGACTGGCTGCTAAGGGCCGAAGATCTGGCAAGCCTCGACCACCTCCCCCAGGGCGGTTGGCACTCCTACCGCCGCGCCTGGGCGACCATGCGGAAGCATCTCCCCGACGTGGACGTGGCTCAGGCTGGGGGGTGGAAGACAGTCGAGACGTTGAAGCTCGCCTATCAGCACACCGACGAGGCGACCCTGATCAACGTGGTCATGGGTGGGAAGGAACTGAGGGAGGCGAAGTAGCTATGGCCGCGAAATTACACACTGAAATTACACACGACCTCGAAAAGCCAATCGGGGCGCCCGGATTCGAACCGGGGACCTCCTGCTCCCAAAGCAGGCGCGCTACCGGACTGCGCCACGCCCCGTGAGGATCCTCGCGCCCGCTGACAGGCTCGAGGACGCTAAGAACATAGTCTCTTGATCAGTCTGCTGGTAGGCCTTGGGGGCTTCTCGCGCCGCATTAGATGGCGAGTCTCGTCCAGATCGCGATGACGACACCGCCCATCTGCTCAAGCGCGCCACCCTGCCTCAGCAGCTGAGCCCCAGCAGGCCGAGTCCCGGGCACAACGCCCCGGCGCCTCAATTCCCTCTTGGACGCCGGTCCCTAAATGCATACACCACAGACATTTACGCTTTCGGAGCGTAGGAAACACTTGATGCCGTTGTGGCTCGAACCTCGCACCACGGCACGCGACCAGCTGCAGGGCACCCCCCCGCCAACGAGCACAAAGGAACGATCGATGGCTCTTCGGGAGACTGGCCGTTGAGATTTCCGCTCACGATCGGTACTCTCCTAAGGGGCGCGCAATCGACATCGACGGAGACGGTAACCATGAAGACCCGGAACCTTCCCCTACCCATCGCCATCGTCATCCCCGTCGCCATCGTCATCGGCGGAGCCTGCTCCTCGCGGGAGGACCAGGCAGGCTTCCCGACGCTGACCGGCGAGTACCTGGGCCAGCCACCGCCGGGTGAAGCTCCCGAGCTCTTCGCACCGGGCATCGTGTCCACAGGCATGTACACTCGGGACGTGGCCATGACCCCGGACGGAAACGAGTTCTACTACGGCGTTGCGCTGGGACCGTTCACCGTGATCATGCAGACGAAGCTGGAGAATGGCCGCTGGACCGAGCCCGAGGTGGCGCCGTTCTCGGCGAACCCGAACTACATGAACCTCGAGCCGCACATCACCCCGGACGGCCAGAGGTTCTTGTTCCTCTCCAATCGCCCTGCGGACGGGGGCGAGCTCGCACCGGAGCAGGTGGGCACCTGGACAAACCAGGACATCTGGGCGATGGACCGGACCGAAGACGGCTGGGGTGAGCCGTACAACCTTGGCCCGCCGGTCAACTCGGATGCCGAGGAGTACTTCCCCTCGGTCACCAGTGACGGGACCATATACTTCACGCGACAGACGAGCGGGACCCAGGAGGGCTACATTTATCGATCGCGCCTGGTGGACGGTGCTTATCAAGAGCCCGAGCGACTCCCACCGCAGATCAACTCGACGACGACGCAGTTCAACGCCTTCATCGCTCCAGACGAGAGCTATTTGATCCTCAGCGTGTTTGGCCGGCCGGACAGCAAAGGGAGCGCCGACTACTATGTCGTGTTCCGCAACGAAGACGACGCGTGGAGCGAGCCGGTCAACGCGGGAGATGCGGTCAACACACCGCGCGGCGGCGAGTGGTCACCGTACGTCACGCCGGACGGCAGGTACTTCTTCTTCATGTCGTCACGGCCGCGCCCGGTGGAGGATCGCCCGGAGAGACTCACCGCCGACTATCTCTGGGATGCTTTCAAGAGTTCCCAGAACGGCAACGCAGACATCTACTGGGTAGACGCCTCGTTCATAGACGAGCTGCGGCCGCCGGGTTTCGAGCGCTAGCCACCCGGTGCGCGGCAGACGGAACGAGACGAAGAGCCCGAACACGGCCGCGCAGCATCTATCCGTAGCCGGGTCTAGACGAGGCAACGACGCTCGCGGAGGAGATCGAGACCCTGCTCGAGGGGAACTGGCTGATGCTGCCCGAGTAGCGCCGGGGAGGCGCTACTCGGATTCCGTCTTCTCCTTCCGCTTCCGCATCAGGTCGTCGACCCGCTTGTTGACCTCTTCCAGCCCCTCGGAGAGCGTCTCACGCAGCTCGTCGAGCAGGTCGGTGGACGCTCCGCGAGTGGCGCTCCAGGTCTCCTTGGCAGCGGCCTTCGTCTCAGGATGCTTCGCCTCCTCGCGCACCGAATCGACAGCCCGGTCCATCTTCTCACCCAGCTCGCGCAGCCGGTCGGCCAGCTTGCGGGTCTCCTCCTCGCTCACCTCGTCCGTCGCCCAACCTTCCTTGAACGCGACGCCGAGGCGCTCGCCCAGATCCTTGACCTGCTTGCCGACTTCCTTCCAGCGCTGCGCCACGGCGCGCCAAGTGCGTTCCTCTTCCGTCGGCTCTTCGGACTTCATTGGCAGTTTCTCGTCCATCTCTTCACTCCAGACAAACGTGGTCGTTATCCACCGTTCACCACTGAGAATTCAGCCTTCAGTATCTGACACTTGATCACTGATCACTGATTACTGATCACCGCTCACTGATCACTACTACTATCGAGCCGCTCCTGTTTCAGCGACCCAACACCTCCGACAGCCAATCCCGCGCGGCGCGCATCGCCTGGCCTCTGTGGCTGATCTCGTTCTTTTGATCCACGGTCAGCTCCGCCGTAGTCACGCCGCGGTCCGGCAGGCAGAAGAGCGGGTCATAGCCGAACCCTCCCTCGCCGCGCGGTTCCCTCAAGATAACCCCATCGACTCGGCCGCCGAACACGCGCGACTCATCCTCGAGCACGAGCGCGACGGCGCAGTGGAAATGGGCGGTCCGCCGCTCATCGGGCACATCACGGAGCCGGCGAAGCAGATAGAGGTTGTTGGCACGATCGACGCCGTACTCCGTCTGCATCTCGGGTGGCGCGTAGCGCTTGCTGCGCGGGCCCGGCTCGCCGTCCAGCGCGTCGACGCGGATCCCCGAGTCCTCGGCCATCATCGGCAGCCCCGTCCGATCGTGGAAGTACTGGGCCTTGGCAAGTGCGTTGTGGGCGAATGAGCTGAAGCCCTCCAGCCGCTCCTCTTCGCGCCGCCTCTCGACGCCGAGCTCGGCGAGACTGACGAGCCGGACGGGGGTGTCGCGGAAGATGGGCGCGATCTCGCGGAGCTTGTCTTGATTGCGTGTGGCGACCGCCAGCTTCACGAGCCCGCCTCTATCGCGCCCCGCTGCAGTCTGATCAGCTGGGAGACCCCTTTGCGGGCCAGGTCGAGCAGCGTCTCGAATTGCTCATCCCCGAACGGCGCGCCCTCGGCAGTGCCCTGGACCTCGACGATGCGGCCGTCGTCGAGGGCCGCGTAGTTCATGTCGACGTCGGCGCTGACGTCCTCGCGGTAGTCGAGATCGAGGCATGGCTCGCCGTTCACGATACCTACGCTCACGGCGGCGACGAGGTGCCGTACCGGATTGGCGGGCAGCTCTCCTTCGAAGACGAGCCGCGATGCCGCCCGATGCAGGGCGATACAGCCGCCGGTGATGGCCGCGGTTCGGGTACCGCCGTCTGCCTGAAGTACGTCGCAGTCGACGATGACCGTTCGCTCGCCCAAAGCCTCGAGGTCGGTAGCGGCCCGTAGCGCCCGCCCGATGAGCCGCTGGATCTCCTGAGTGCGGGCGCGCGGGCCGTTCCGCTCGCGTGGCGTTCGCTGGTCTGTGGCCCGCGGGAGCATGGCGTACTCGGCGGTGACCCAGCCGCCCACCCGCTCGCGCCAGGGCGGCACGCCGTCCTGGACCGTAGCGGCGCACAGGACCCGTGTATCCCCCATCGAGATGAGGCACGAGCCCTCGGCGCGAGGCGCTGCGCCGAGCTCGATCGTCACGGGCCGCAGCTCGTCGGTCGCGCGGCCGGCAGATCGCTGAACGCCGCTCATCCTTCCCTCATCCGCGCAGCCCTTTCGAGCAGCTCGGTCGTCGAATGGCCCTCTATGTACGGCAGGATGATGACCTTACCGCCGCCCGCTTCGACCACCTCGCGCTCGGATAGCTGCCCGGGGGCGTAATCGCCGCCCTTGGCCATGATGTCGGGCTGCAGGGCAGCGATCAGCTCGGCGGGGGTGTCCTCGTCGAACACCACGACCGCATCGACGCACTCTAGCGCCGCCAGACACGCGGCGCGGTCCAGCTCGGGCTGCAGCGGCCGACCCGGTCCTTTAAGGCGCCGAACCGAGTCATCGCTGTTGAGGCCGACCAGCAACCGGTCACCCAGCTCGCGCGCTTCGACCAGCACCTGCACGTGCCCGCGGTGCAAGATGTCGAAGCACCCGTTCGTGAAGATGAGCCGGAAGTCGCGGCCGGGCCCGAACTCGCTCCGCGCCGCCTCTCGAGTCAGGATCTTTCTCTGCAGCACTTCCGGTAGCTCGCGTCTGCTGCTCACGATTACCCTCCGCTGCCGGCCTCCCTGAAGGTCGCGACGATCGCCTCCCCACCCCGGCCGAGCAAGTCTTGCGCTACCCGGACGCCCAGCTCCTCCGGTTTGCCCCGCTCGCCACGGCCCTGGGCCCGGATCAGTTGTGAACCGTCGCCCGTCGCGATGAGTGCGTGCAGCACCAGCGCCTCACCCTGCACTCTTGCCCGAGCGCCGACCGGGACCTGGCAGCCGCCCTGCAAGGTGGCCAGCAGCGTGCGCTCCGCCGAAGTCTCCGCCCGGGCCACCGGGTCATCGATCGGCCGCAAGAGCTCGTCGATCCCCGGATCGTCCTTCCGGCTCTCCACCGCGACGGCACCTTGCCCTGGCGCCGAGAGCCAATCCGGGGGATCGAGGTAAGAGGTGATCCGCTCGGCTAGCCCGAGGCGTAGGAGTCCCGCGGCCGCCACGATCACGGCATCATACTGCCCCGCGTCCAGCTTGCGCAGCCGCGTCTCGACGTTGCCGCGGATCGATGCGACCTGGAGATCCGGCCGGCTCGCGAGGACCTGCGCGCGCCGCCGTTCCGAGCCGGTCCCGACCCGGGCAGCGGCGCGCGCGGCCGAGAGATCGCGCGGCCCGCCCGCGGCACTCACCCAAGCGTCGCGGGGGTCTTCCCGCTCACAGACGGCGCCCAGCTTGAGCCCCTCGGCTGGGTCGGTGGGCAGGTCCTTGAGCGAATGGACGGCAAGGTCTACCGCTCCAGAGCGGAGCGCCGCCTCCAGCTCTTCGGTGAAGAGTCCCTTGCCACCGATCTCCGGCAGCGGCCGGTCGATAACCTCGTCGCCCTTCGTATCGATCTGGACGATCTCGAAGCGGCCGTCGGGCCAGGCAGCGGCGAGGCGGTCGCAGACCCACTCCGACTGCCAGAGGGCCAACCGGCTACCGCGTGATGCGACGCGTACGATCCGCGAGCCCGTCAGGGAGAACCTCCTCCTAAAATCCCGGAGGGCCCGGCGCTGACCGGTCCCGCCAGCGCGTCGCTCCGGCCGTCGCGCTGGAAGATCCACTTGAGGAGCGGCGGTGTAATGAAGGTCGAGACCATGACCATGATGAGGATGGCGCTGAAGACCGCATCGGACAGCAGGCCGCCGCGTCGCCCGATGTCGGCGAAGATGAGGCCGACTTCGCCGCGAGGAATCATGCCGACGCCCACGGCCAGACTATTCATCTTCTCCCACGGCACGGAGAAGCCGGACACTATCTTCCCGACGATAGCGATGGCGGTCAGGATCCCGCCGATAGCCAAGATGCCGGTATTGAAATCCTCGGCCCACGGGAGGACGAGGCGCACGTTGACGGCCGCGCCGACCGAAACGAAAAAGATCGGCGTGAACACGTCGGCGACCGGCTCTATTCGCTCGACGACCAGGTCGAACTGGTTGGTCGATGACAGGATGATTCCGGCGGCGAAGCTACCGATGATCATCGCCGAATCGGACAGGTCGGCGAGCGCGGCCAGCAGCAACGCGAAGCAGAAGGCGGATACGAGCAGCACGCCGCGGACGCGCAGGCGATCGACGAAGTCGAAGAGGTGTGGACCGACGTAGTTCCCGATGATGACGGCGATGACCAGGAAGCCGACGGCTTTGACCAGCGTCCAGGTGACAGCGCCCAGCGTCACGGACGAGCCCGCAGCCAGGCCGACGACCAGCGCCAGCATCACGAGGCCGAGCACGTCGTCGATCACGGCGGCGCCGATGATCGTGCGGGCCTCGCGCGTCCGCATCTGATCCAGATCCGAGAGCACACGCGCCGTGATCCCTACCGACGTCGCCGTGAGCGTCGCGCCGACGAAGATCGCTACCTTGGCGAGGCTTACACCCTCCGGCTGCGCGCCGAGCGGCGGATTGCTGAAGTACCAGTAGCCGGCGCCCAACAGGAACGGCGCGGCCACCCCGACGAACGCCACCACCGCCGCCGCCGGTCCCACCCGGAACATCTCCTTCAGATCGGTCTCCAGCCCCACCTCGAACAGCAGGATCACCACGCCGATCTCCGCCATCAGGTGGACCATCTCGGCCATCTGGTCGCCCGCCGCGGTGGGCACGATGCCGAGCACGCTGCCGCCGAGGATCACGCCGCCAACCAGCTCACCGAGCACCGCCGGTTGCCCGATCCGCTCGGCGAGCTCGCCGCTGAATTTCCCGACCATCAGGATCGCGACGAGGATGAGCAGGAAGCGAGCGGTCGTGTGGGCGCCCGAACCGTCGTCCTCGGGCTCCGCCGCACCTTCCTCGTGCTGGGACGTGGCGCCGCGCTCAGCCTGTGCGGTCGCCACCGACGCGGGGCTGGGGTCGTCCGGATCGGGCGCGCGATAGCCCGAGATGCCGACGAGGAAGAGGCCGGCGACGGCCCAGAGCAGGAGCCGGCGGCGGCGCGCGCGACGTGCGCCGGGTCGCCGGCCTCTCAGCGTCCTACCACTGAGACTGTGCCCCATCGATGACCGCCTGGATCAGGTTGTCGATGGCGAGCAACCGGCCTTCCTCTTCCGTGCCGCCCGCGTCGGGCTCGTATTCCCCGACGGCGGACAGTGCCCGACTGGACCAGAGGACCTGCTCTTCCCTCACGTCGTAGACCTCGATCGAGATCGTGATCTCGACGCGCCTCTGGAATATGACCGGTCCTTCGGGGTCTGGCTGATAGTTGATCGCTCGATCGTTGTAGCGCGTTATCGTGCCCCTGAGGATCGCGTCCGCCGATCCTTCGTCGGCCGGCCTCAGGCCCAGCCTGCCGGGGACTTCGTCGGCTATCGCCTGGGTGAGCTCCTGGGTGAGTGTGAACTGGGTCGTCCGGTTATCGAGCGGGAGGATGGCGATCGAGTCGATGTGACCGGGAAAGCCGCCGCCACCGGTCAAGCTGTAGACCCCGCAACCCACTAGCGCGAGCAGCGCGAGACTAGCGAGCCGCGACGTCGAAGATGCGCTTCTCGAACGGCTCATGCTCGCGTATCTGCAAAACCTTGATGCGCACTTCATGGAACTCCCCCAAATCGCGGAACCTGGCCTCGTTCGGCCAGCGATACTTGCCAGGACCATCGCCCGCGTCGCCCGGCTCGAGCCGAATCTCCTGAACGACATCGCCGTCGATCTTGAGCTGGGCCTCAATCAGCCGCCCCTCTCTGTCGAAGTGAAAGGCTATCGTCCCACGCTCGGACAACCGGTAGGCCAACTCGGTTCGCTCGCCACGCTGCGAACCCTCCGCCTGCACACCGACCGGCGGCCGGAACGCGCCGATCATAGTCCAGATAAACGTCGGCGGCGGCAACTGGATCCGCTGTTCCCCGATATAATAGACGTCCGCACCGAGCATGACGGCGCTCTGCACACCCGACCAACCGGGACCCAGCAGGTCAAGGCGCACACTGTCCGGCGGGTTGACCCTCACGGCCCCGTCGCCGGAGAAGCGTCCTTCGCGGCCGCGATAGCGCCACTGGAACTCGATAAGCTTCGGCTGGTCCGGTGTGCCGAGCTCACGCAGCCGGCTCGCCAACGCGCCGGCGTCGCTGATCGGCACCGGATCGGGTAGCTGGGGCCGGCAGGCGGCCGCAGTCGCGGCCAGAATCACGAGAATACGTCTTGCTCTCAATGGGGTGCGAAGATACCGGGCACCGGTAGAAGCGTCAAGCAATCTGCTGCCCCAGCGCCCTGCCCAGCAGCGCCTCTAGAAGTGCGGGCAGCTTGCGGGGCGACCCGCCGGGCCCCACACACACCAAATCGGTCTCCGCTTCCGCCAACACCGCTCGACCTTCTGCCCGCTCGACCACGTAGTGAAAGGTCACGCCACGGCTTCGCACCCGCGTCAGCCGGGTGCGTACCCTTATGGGATCGTCATAGCGGGCCGCATTCCGGAATCGTATCTGGGCGCGGGAGACGGCGAGAAAGACACCCTGCCGTTCCATCTCCGCGTAGGTCGCGCCCAGCTGCCTCATCAGCTCCGTGCGGCCCATCTCGCACCAGACGAGATAGTTGGTGTGGTAGACCACGCCCATCTGGTCGGTCTCGGCATAGCGAGCCCGGAACTCTATCGTGTTCTCCGGCACACGCCCTCCCTTCTCTTTGGCCTTACCACGGGCATCTGTCCCGAAACCCGCCTAGGATAGGGATTCCAGCCCCCGTGGTCAAAACCAGCGACGGCTTGTGCCGGCCGGCCCGGCGCCTATTATTTGCGCCTGCCTATGTCGAGACCCGTGGTGATTATCTCGGACCTCCACCTGGGCGCCTTGCCCGGCGTGGTACACGAGGAGTTCCGGCGCTTCGCACGAAGTTGGCAGGGACGCGCCGACATCCTGCTGATCAACGGCGACCTGTTCGATTTCTGGTGCGAGTATCGCACGGTCTTCCCCACCGTCCACTTCCATACGCTCCGCTTACTGGCGGACCTGCGGGAGTCGGGCGTCAGGATCATCCTAGTCGGCGGCAACCACGATGCCTGGGGCGGGGCCTTCTTGGCGAACGTGATCGGGATCGAGCTCGCTGACGGTCCCATCGAGCTCGAGCTCGCCGGTCGCCGTGGCCTCGTCGCCCATGGCGACGGGGTCGGGCCGGGGGACTGGGGCTACAAGATGCTCAAGTTCGTGCTCCGCAGCCGCCCGGTGTGCGCAGCCATGCGCTGGGTGCATCCCGACATCGCCTGCCGGATAGCGCGCGGGGTATCACAAACGGAGAAGCGCACCCAGCGGAGCTTCGCCAAGGCCGAGGAGCGTGCGCAGATTCTCGAGGATTACGCGGTGCGGTTGCTGAAGGAGCGCGAGGACCTCGACCTGGTCGTCTTCGGTCACTGCCATGTCCCGCAGGTCAAGACGGTCGGCTCGCACGGCTTCTATATCAACTCGGGTGACTGGGTGACGCACCGGACGTATACCGTTGTGACTGAGGATAGTATAGAGCAGAGAGAGTGGGCCGGTTCCGAATCTTGAACTCTGAATGCTGAATGCAGAATAGCCAAGTGCTGTGCTCAAGGGTGATGCACTCGGTCGTTCAGTATTCAGTAGTCCACACTCGGGATTCGGTCGGCGACTATGGTCCAAACGGTATCTTCCAACCCACCAGGAGTGCCACCTCGTCGGGCTGGAGTCCCGTTCGTTCGTCAAAACCGTAGAGCTGAACCGACACCCAGCCATCCGCACCGGCGAAGAAGGCCCAGAAGACGGCGAGCGCTATCCAATCTTCCTTCTGCTGGCGACGCGATGAGATGACCTCGTGGCCTTCGGGCAGCGTGCGCTCAGCGTGGGACAGCCGGATCTGCGAACGGGCTACCATGAAGATGCTGAACGCCTCGGCGAAGAAGTAGAAGGCGCCGCGCGCCTCGGCACCCAGCTCCGCCTGCGCCCAACCCGGGATGACGAGGGACCGTATGAACGCACCGCCCGGCGAGAGCGGCGACTGGGGAAAAGCGGAATCGGGGAGTGCCGGTGCCGCTTCCTCTTCCTGTGCCAGCAGGGCACCCGGCGTAGCGGTGACAAGGATCAGCGCGAGCAGGGCGACACAGCGCCTCATACGATCATCCGCACCCGTTTAGGACAAACCACCATCTCGAGCGGCTCACCAGCCGCAAGCTCCCGGTACTCGCCGTCCACATGGTACTGCAACGGCAGCTCCGACTCCACCTTCAGCCGACCCGTCTGCCACTTGTGTACCACCGGCAGGCGCTCGTGTGTTCCCCAGCGCACGGCCCAGACGTAGCGAGAGAATTGCCAGAGGCTGATCGGATCGATCCAGTAGATGTCGAGCAGGCCGTCCTCGAGTCGCGCCCGAGGGGCGAGCTGGAACCCGCCGCCCTCACAGGTGCCGTTCATCGCCGCCGCCATCAGAGCGGCGCCCTCCCGCTCGCCCTCCGGCCACGTCACCCGGTAGGTCCGGGGCCGGTAACTCAGCATCGTGGCGACTATGCCCGGGAAGTAGCCGGGCCAATGAACGCGCCGGGTGGAGCGGCGCCGGGCCACTTCAGCGTCGAAACCGATCCCCAGCACGTTCAGGAAGTACTCGCGATCGTTGACCCGTGCCACGTCGATATCGCGGACTTGAAGCTCGGCCAGCGCGTCGAGCGCTCGCTCGAGCCCGCTACCCACCCGGCCCAGAGCCCGGCCCAGATCGTTTCCCGTCCCCAGAGGCAGGAAACCCATGACAGGGTTCGGCACGCCCGCAGCGAGTATTCCGTTCACCACATCCATCGCGGTGCCGTCACCGCCGGCGGCGACCACGGCGTACCCCCCAGCCGCCGCCTCCTCCGCCATGGCGCGTGCTTCATCGGGCCCGCCCGTCTCGACGATCTGATGAGCGATCCGGCGCTCGCGCAGCCCTTCAGCCAGACCGGAGCGGCCGAGGGCGCGCGCCGCCAGCGCCCGCCGGTTGAAGATCACGACGAGCGGACGCAGCTCACCGGACATGTGATGATCGGGATTCACGGGGCCGACTATTGCCCTTGCAGCTCCCTGGCCGCCGCCTCCACCTGACCTACCACCGAGTCGGTGACCAGCTTAGGTAGCGAATCGATGTCCTTGTACCGATGAAGCGCCAGCACCGATGAGTATCGCTTCAATCGCTGGAGAGCCCTGTCCTCTTTGGCACCGGCCAGCAGCAGGGGCTGTACCGGGACCGTTGGCAGCTCGGGGACGACCACCCGCAACTCGTTGAGCACAGCGCCCGCATCGGTCAGGTCGGCGATTATGAATCGCGCCATCCGCGCCAGCGCGCCCAACGTCTCGGCGATATCACGCGCCGAGAGCGGCTCACAATCGAAGAGCACGGGCGTGTAATCGTACTGGCGCAGCGCCTTGCGGATCGCATCGAGCGCCGGCTTCCTATCCGAGGTGAACCGGCCGAGGATGAGAACGATGCTCGAGCGCACCCGCTGGATGACGTCGTGCAGCTTCCGGTTGTGCAACAGATGGTAAACGAACTGAGCGATCGCCAGATCATCGACGGCTATCAGCGGCTCGCCCATATCGGTGATCCTGAGGTCCGCCTGCTTGGCATCCTGTAGCTTCACTCCCCACGTCGAGACGGCGAACACCGCGCAGCCAGTAAGATTCGCCCTGCACAGATTGGTGTGTACGAGACGGGCCTTGCTCAGATCTGCCTTGCGCAGGTTCGCGCCGCTGAGGTCCGCGCTCTCCAGATCGGCGCCCGTCAAATCCGAGCCCGCCAGGTTGGCCTCTTGTAGCAGCGCCTGTCGGAAACTCGCCCCGTTGAGCACCGCGCTCCTCAA
This sequence comes from Gemmatimonadota bacterium, assembly GCA_020344215.1. Lineage (GTDB taxonomy): Bacteria > Gemmatimonadota > Gemmatimonadetes > Palauibacterales > KS3-K002. The sequence goes on along the minus strand of CP070815.1, from coordinate 1,142,003 downwards.
GTCCGCACCGCCGAGGTTGGCGCCTGTGAACAGCACGGGACCGGCGAACGTATCGCTCATGTCGGCGCCGCGGAGGTCGGCCTCGCTGAAGTCGGTCTCGGCGTGGGACGAGCCTCTGAGATCCGCCTCGCGGAGGTCGGCAGCGCGAAACAGGGCGTGCCCCATGCTCGCACCGTTGAACACCGCCTTCTGCAGGTTCGCGCCCAGGAAGATCCCGTGGTCGAGAGCTGCGCCGCTGAGATCGGCGCCCTCGAGGATAGCGTCGTGGCACTCGGCGCGTTCCAGGTCCGCCCCTGCCAGGTTCGCGCCGCTGAGATCGGCCGAGCCGAGGATGGCCTTGTGCAGCTGCGCGCCCCGCATGTTCGCCCCCGCGAGATCCGCCCTGAGAAGCAGCGCGACGCGGAGGTCGGCCCCGGCCAGGTCCGCACCCTGAAGGCTGGCGCCCATGAGGTCGGGGACCACCCCGGGGCTCCGCTGCCGCCACTCGTTCCAGGCCGCCGCCCCCTGCGCAATCACCGCGAGATGCCGCTCGTTCGCCATGCGCCCAATCTGGCAGGGGGCGCCGATGCCGGAAACCCCAGGGATCGGGTGAACGGGCGGTCGGGCTGTTTGGGCCTAAGAAAAAGGGGGCAGCTGGTGGGCCACCCCCTGATCGAGACCCGAAGGTCTCTCGAGCCAGCTAGCCATCAGCCTCCTGTAACACCACGAATTGCTGCCTATCATCAAACGTCTTCCATTTCCCAGTTGCGGAGTCGATCGCAACGCCGACCACACCGGCGAAGATATCGAGAACAACCCAACCGGGTTGCACGTGGGTAGTCAGCATGACGGTAGCAGGCTCGTATCCATCTCTTCGGAACGTCACTACGTACGTCTTCTCTGGCCGCAACTTCAGTGTCACGGGGGTGTGGCCCATGAGCTCACCGTTAACGATGACCTCCGCCCCCTCGGGCTCGGAACCGAAGCCGACGTCGTCCGGGCCGGGGCCGAATATGGTGGCGCACCCCATCAAGACGACAGCAGCCAAGGCGAGCCCGGCGCCAACCAGCATCTTCCTCGTCATGACTCTTCCTCCGGTTGAGGCTGGGTGTAAAAACCCGTCCAGACGGATGCTACCTCAGCTCAACCTGGGCGGTTGCGACTACATGGAAATGCAAACTCGATGCCGGTTTGGAGGCGCCCGGGTGGCCACGGTTCATGCGCATCACCCATCAAGACGGGGTGGCCGAACGTGTCACTGGGAGACACCCGGCGTGCGTGAGCGGCACGCACGCGTGCACACCAGGCTCTGGCGGAATCCTCCGCATCGACGCATCCTCGATGGAGGGGTATGCAGAGCCCCGGCCGTACCCCAGCCACCAGCGGATATCAACGCCGAGCGAGCCATGCCACATCAGAACAGTCACTCCCGGATAACCCTACCGGGATACAGCCTGCTGCTTGCCTTGATGCTGCTCGTCGGCTGCGGGCGCGGAGGTCCGCCACTCACCCCCGCGCAGGTGGAGGCGGTGCGAGGCGCGTGCATCGGCGGCAACCTCCTCCGTCTGGCGGAGGAGACGACCCGTTTCGCAGACCAGCTCGAGGCTTCTCGAAGGTCGCTGCTGGAGGAGGCGGAAGCCCGCCTATCCGAAGCGGACGCCGCGCACAGAGCGATACGAGCGCAAATCGGCGAGCCGGCCTCGACGAGTGAGGCCCTGGAGTTGCAGGCGCGGTTCGATCGGTCGCAGAACCGGCTACGCGACGCCCGGAGTGATGCCGAATACGCGAGGCGGCAGTGGCAGCAGGCCGACGCCGAGGCCCGTGAATCGGGCGCCTATCTCGAGCTCGTCGCCCTGCACGCCGCCGCCCTGGCATACGCCGACTCCGCCGCCAACTTCGCGGGCAGCGCCGAAGACTCGCTGAGGTACGCCGGGCTCGCGGCGGCCAAGCAGGAAGAGGCGCGACAAGTCGGTCGCACACACCGCGGGCTCGAGGCCAGGTTCAGCGCCGAGTACGCAGAGGCCGAAGCCGACCAATTCAGCACGTGCAACCTTCAGGCCGAAGAGCTCCTGGAACAGGGCCGGAGCAGCTGACAGTCGGCAAAACAGGGGGTAATGGCGGGGACGTGTGGGAATCGAACCCACCAGACCAGGGATCACCCGGCCTAGCTGGTTTTGAAGCCCGGTAAGTTATAGCCCTTTTTGTTCACCTGCGCCGAAACATGCACCTTCTAGCACCCCCGCAAAAGGCATAAGTGGGCACGAGTCGGCACCCGTTACGGCAAAGACACAGCAAAGTCGGCCGAGCGCCTAACGGACGGAATCGGGCGGTTAAGGTGCCACTTGGTGGCAGATAACGGACTTTAAGGGGCGGATGTGGGGAGGAGCGATGAGACACAACAGAGCAGCCGACTCATAACCCGCAGCGCACTGGCCCGATCTTCGACACAACGTAGTCAGTATAGGGGCCTTCACCGCATCTCGCGGTGGGGGCCCCTTGCCATTCTCACATCCTGTGGAGGGGAAACTCACACAGAAACTCACACACTCACTATTGCGGAGAAAGGGGCGGCCCCAAAGGAACCGCCCCGGCGTCTACCTGGGCATCCTTTCGCCGGCTTAGCCTTCTCCGTCCGGCGTCCAGAGAGTGGCGTGCCAGTCGCCCGCAGCGGTCTGGCTCTGCCCGGCCACCTGCCCGCGGTCGTTGATGTCGGAGGCCGAGCTACATCCGTGCCGCTTTCTGGCTCCCGAACTATGGCTCGACGCACGTAGTCACTCTCAATGATCAGCGCGAAGTTAGACCAGGCTTCATGCTCTGGATCGCACAGATTCTGTTTGAGTGAGTCCTCCTGACAGAGATAAGATTGGACCAGTTCTCTGGCACTGTCGGTGTCAAGTTCCTCCTGTCCGCCGCACGCCAATAGGCAGGCGCCAAGCCCGAGCAAGGCCGCCCGATGCAGATGTGATTGCCTCATGACGTTCCCCCTTTCATGGGCGACAGGCTCTGTCTGAAGATGTCTCCGGAGGGCCACACGACGTGGGTGTGGATAGTACCGGATTCAGGTCGTCTGTCTGTATGTGAGAATAATGGCACAGCTGAGGCCTGTAGCAGCGGGACTACTTCACGACTCCCTCAGCCCTTTCCCGGTATCTGCACACTACGGGAGTATCGGGGGGCCCGCAACAGAAATTGATAATCTGTTGAGACTCACCGCCCGAGATCCCGCCATGGACCGGATCGGTCGGCCCACGTTGACGGAGCGCGAGCGTGTCGAGGCGGCAGGACGGACGCAGCAACGACTAACAGAGTGGGAGGCTACGGCTCCCCGAGCGGGAACGGAATAAGCTGCCCAACCTCGGGAAGGTCGAGCGTGGGTAGAACGCAACCTCCTGGCGCGGGACTAGAACGCGATACGTGCCCCG
>CP070815.1:1122127-1138502 GCA_020344215.1 Gemmatimonadota bacterium | reverse complement strand
ACACCCCACTCCAGCGAAAGATCACTCTCCCCATGCCCGATGTCCGTTAGGGCTAGAAAGCTCACTACCACCGCAAGTATGGAGATGCCGCCGAGCACCAAGCAAAGCTGCACGGCGCGTCGCAGTGGTCTCATCTGAATACCTCTCTGCTCAGAGGGTCCGCGTTGCGGCCTAACAGGTCTTCAGCTGCGAGGCCTAATCAGAGACCTGTGGGCGCCGCAGCCTAATAACGATAGTGGTTCGTTCTTCTGGGTTGGAGTCCGCACTCAAAGATACCAGCCAAGGACACTGCAGGGCCAGCGACGCGTCGGTGCGGAAACACTGCGAGGGATGCAGCCTAAGCCGCTTCGCAGGCTAAGCGCGCCGCAGGGTTCGGTGCCGCCACGCCGTGGACGACCTAAAGAGAATCCGCAGGACTGCGAACGCCGTACCCCCGCGGTTGAGCACGTGGGTGTAGATCATCGTCGTCCCGACGTTCCTGTGGCCCAAGAGTTCCTGGACGGTGCGGATGTCGTAGCCGTCCTCGAGCAGGTGCGTAGCGAAGGAGTGGCGGAAGGTGTGACAGGTGGCGTGCTTCGGAACGCCGGAGCGGCGCACCGCGTCTCGTACCGCGCGCTGAACGGCCGTCTCGTGCAGGTGGCGGCGGTAACGCAGACCGGTCCTCGGGTCCTTCGAGCTGCGGGCCGCGGGGAAGATGTACTGCCAACACCACTCCCGGTTGGCAGCCGGATACTTGCGCGCTAGGGCGTGGGGCAGCTCCACATAACCCGCTCCGCTGGCGCGGTCTCGTTCGTGCCGTTGTCGCACTTCAGCCAAATGCGCCGACAGCCGATCCTTGATCGATGCAGGCAGCATCGTGACTCGATCTTTCGCCCCCTTCCCGCGCTGCACACGGATCGCGCCGCACCCGAAGTCGAGATCCTTCACCCGCAGGTTCAAGCACTCCAACAGCCGCAGCCCGGAGCCGTAGAGCAGCATGACTACGAGCCGCTTCGTTCCGCGTAGCTGCCCGAGTATCGCCTTCACTTCATCCCGCGTGAGAACGACCGGAAGGCGGCGCGGCGCCTTGGCCCGTGCCACGTTCTCCACCCATCCGACGTCACGACGCAGCACGTTCTTGTATAGGAACATCAACGCGCTCGCCGCCTGGCTCTGCGTGGACGAGCTCACACCACGCTCTTTCGCCAGGCTGGTGAGATACTGTGCGATCTCGGCTTCCCCCATGTCACCGGGGTGGCGCCTGCCGTGAAAGAGCACGAAGCGACGGATCCATGCCACGTACGCCTCCTCGGTGCGTCGACTCAAGTGCCGCACCCGCAGGGCCTGCCGCACCTGCGCGAGCAGCTTCACTTTCGGCGTGCCGACTGCTCCAGACCTCGGCGATTGGACACTCACGGCGCGAACATCTCGGCGAGTACGGCCAGCTCTCTAACCGGGGTGTCCTTCGGCAGATTCCCGGGCCCGCGCACGCGCCGTAGCGAATCGACCGCGCGTATCCGATCGAGCGCGACCCCCTTTTTCGCTTGAAGCGGCAGCGGACCCGCGTGGGATAGGCCTGACCGCGCGCTCCCCCGTGATGGATCTACTCGAGTCGGATCAACGGATCGTCAACGGGATGCTCGCCGACGCCCGGGCTTGCGACCGCCGGAAGGCGGGGGGCGGTCGGCCGACGATGGCATCGACGCCCGAATGCGGGGCCGTCATCCCCGAACGGTGAAGCGGACGGTATCGGTCTTGGCGCCCGGGATCCGGACGTGCAGGTAATCGCCGAGCACCGCGATCACGGTGTAGTCGCCAGGCTCCAGATCTTCCAGCAGGTGCTCGGTCTGCGCCTGACCCAGGTGAACGATCCCTTGCTCGGCAGGGATCACCTCGCCTGCCGGCGTCAGCTCGCGGTTGACGAAGAGATGAAGATGCCCACTGTCGGGCTCGTCCGTGCCTGCCGGGCGGAGCGCGATGTGCTCGACCGCGAACTCGATCCGCACCTCGGGCCGGCTGAGCGTGTCACCGTCGGCCGGCGCGACGATCGTCGCCGCCGGCCTGTCCCGCGCCTCGACGGCCTCCCTCTGCGGCTCGGCCTGCTGGCAGCCCGCGGACCAGGCGGCGAGCAGCGCCGCGGACAGACTTATCAACGATGACGTACTCGGCGTGCTCCAGCGCATCAAACCCTCCTTCGACAGTTTCAAAAATACCTGTGATCGAGCTTTGCGAACGGCTGAAAGATACTTCCAAGAAGAACCCGGGTGCCCTCATCCGTCAACCGCGCGATGCGAACTGGCGCGCTCCGCCGGAGACATGATAGGCACCTGATCGCCGGCTGATTCATCTGATAGCCACATGATAGCTAATTGGTGGGAAACCGGCCGCGCCGTCCGCAGGAAAGGCGACCGAAGCTCAGTCGCCCGCCGCCGCGGCGGGCGCGTGGACGACCGCGGCGCGTACTGCCGGCCGCTCGAACAGGTAGTACAGGACGGGGATACTGGTGAGCACGAAGATCGTGCTGGCGATCAGGCCGCCGATCGTCGCCAGGGCCAGCGCGTTCCAGATCGTCGCGTCGATCGTCTCGCTGAACAGGATCAACGGCAACAGACCTACGACCGTGGTGAGGGTGGTCATCAGGATGGGCCGCACGCGCTCGAGCGTGCCCTGGATTATCGCTTCCTTCAGCCCCACTCCGGCCCGCCGGATCTCATTGATGTGATAGACGACCAGTATCGCGTTGTTCACCACGATCCCCGCCATCATGATCACACCTATGTAGGCCGAGCGCGTGAACGAGGCGTTCGTGTAAAAGAAGATGAGGAAGACGCCGATGAGCGCCAGCGGCACGGTGAGCAGCACGACGAAGGGCGCTCGCAGCGACTCGAACAGCGCCGCCGTCACTATGTAGATGAGGATCACGGCGAAGACGAGGACCGTATAGATCTGACGCTGTTCCTCATCCGTCCAGAAGATGTCGCGCTCCTTCTCGATCGAGTAGCCGGCGGGCAGCTCCGTCACATCAACGGCGACGTCGCGGACGCGATCGCCCAGCCTGCGCGGGCCGCGGAACTCCCAACCTACCAGCCGCTGGTACTGCTGGTTCTCGCGGACGATGCGGTTCAGCACCTCGCGGCGGCCGACCTGTGCGACATCCGAGAGTCGCACGCTTTCGCCGGTCGTCGTAGGCACCAACAGATCTCGCAGGTCGGCGAAATCGAACTCGCGATAGCCCTCCAGCTTCACGGAATATACCACTTCTTCGCCACCCACCTTGATGCGATTGAGACTCACCTGACCCTGCACGTTGCTCGCCACGAAGCGGAGCAGCTCCTCAACCGACAGCCCGTAGCCGGCGAGCCTGAGCCGGTCCACGCTGAGGAAGAACTCGAACGCCTTGTCGGTCCACCACCAGCTACTGACGTTCGTATCGACCTCGCGCACCCGGTTGAAGCGGCGCAGCCGGCGCGCCAGGTCTTCCGCGATGTCGCGCACGATCTCGTAGTTGTAGCCGAGCAGCTTGATCGTGTAGGTGGGCGGCGAGCTGCCTCCGCCGTAGAACGAAGGTCCGAACCCGTACACCCGCACCTCGGCGCCGGCGAACAGGTATGAATACGCCACCATCTGCTCTTTGATGCCCACCGGGACGTAGGTGTTCTCGAGCGAATCGGGGAAAGTGACGCGCATGTAGGCGCGCTCCGGCATCACGTTGGCGGTGAAGCGCTCGATCTCCGGCACGGTAGCGAGCTTGGCCTCGAACTCACGTACCAGCTGATCGGTGCGTGAGAGCTCCGCCCCGCGCGGCATGTTAAAGATGATCTGGATGTACGTCTGCTGCCCCCAGCCGCGGCCCCAGATCGCGCCCTTCACAACGTGCTCGTCGAACAGCCGGTAGCTGCCGGCGAACGCCGCTGCCGTGACCAGGATGACGATGACGGGGTGGTCGAGGGCGAACGACAGCACGCCACGGTAGATGCGGACGTAGAACGGTGGCTTCTCGGACGCCCGGACGCCCGGGCCTTGACCCGCCAGGGCACGTGCCGCCAGCCCAGGCACGAAGGTGAACGCGACGAACAGCGAGGCGAGTAGGCTGAAGCCGACGGCGTAGGCGAACGGCAGGTAGTAGAGTCTGAGCTCGCCTTGGAGGTAGAGGAACGGCAGGAAGACGATCACCGTGGTTAGTGTGCCGGCCACGATGGGCAGCGCTACCTGCCGGGTCCCCTTCTCCGCCGCCTCGCGCGACTGCTCGCCGCCGGCGCGCCGGCGACGGTAGATGTTCTCCAGCACGACGATGGAATTGTCCACCATCAGCCCGAAGCCCATCGCCAGTCCGGCCATCGTCAGCACGTTGAGGCTGAACTTCCCGAAGTAGAGCAGGTTCACGGCGATGAGCACCGAGAAGACGACGGTGGCGAAAACGATCCCGGCGGTTCGGAACGAGCCGAGGAAGAGGAGCAGCACCAGGAAGATGACTATCGCCGCGGCCAGCGCTCTCAGCCGCAGATCGGTGAGCTGTCGCTCGATCTCCCGGCTGCCATCGTACTCGAGGGTCAGCCAGGTGCCGGGCAACAGTTCCTCGCGCATCTGATCGATCTTCGCCTTCACCGCGTCGGCCACACGCAAGGCGTTGGTGCCGACGCCGCGGACCAGCGCGATCATGATCGCCGGCCGGCCATCGATCCGGAAGTACTGCGCCGGGTCGGCGGTCGTGTCGTGGATGCTGGCGATGTCAGAGACACGAACCACATCGCCGGTGCCGAGGGTGTCGGGCACGACGATCAGCGATCCGAGCTCCGCGGCCGCCCCGACATCGTTGCGGATCGTCACCACCCATTCGGTGTTTTCGCGCCGTAGCTTCCCGGCGGTACGGATGAGCTCCGCCGCGCCCAATGCCTGGGCGACCTCGTAGGGCCGCACGCCGAACGCCTCCATGCGCCCGCGGTCCAGCTCGATCCGGATCTCCCGGTCCTCGCCCCCCCAGACGGCCACCTCCTCGATCCCATCGACGGCGATGAGCTGCGGTCGCAGTTCGTCCTCGGCGTATCGGCGCAGCCGCTCGAACGTGTAGCTACCGGATAACGTGTAGCGCATGTCGACACGCTCGCCGGTCTGGAACTCGCGCGGGATGTAGAGCGTGATCTGCGGCCGGACGTCGGGCGGCAGGTCGTCGCGGATCGACTGGATGCGCTCGCCCAGCTCGAGGCGCGCGAAGTCCATGTCGGTGCCGCGCGCGAACTCCACAGTGATCTCGGATCGCCCCTCGCTCGACTCCGACTCGATCTTGTGAACGCCGCGGACCTGCTGAGTCGCCGACTCTAGAGGCGCGGTGAGGAAGGCCTCGACCACCTCCGGCGAGGCGCCGGGCCAGTCCGTGTTGATGCTGAGCTCTGGATACTCGACGTCGGGGAGAAGCTCGACGGGGATGTCAAGGAACGACGCCACGCCTACGGCGGCGATCGCGACGTAGATCATCGCCACGGTGGTCGGCCGGTTGATCGACATGCGAATCACGACGCGATCTCCGGCTGGGTTACCGCCTCGGCACGCGCCAGCCCGCGCAGACTTTCAAGGCTGGCGTAGATGACCGGCACGACGATGAGCGTGAGCAGCGTCGCCGAGATGAGCCCGCCGATCACCGCCACGGCCAGCGGCGCGCGCAGGTCGGCACCGGCACCTATCCCCAAGGCGAGCGGCGTCAGCCCCAGCACCGTCGTAGCCGTGGTCATGATGATCGGACGCAGCCGTACCCGACCCGCCTCCAGGATCGCCTCACGCAGCGAGGCGCCCTCACGTCGGTACTGGTTGATGAAGTCGACCTTGATGATCGCGTCGTTCACCACGATCCCCACCAGGATCACGAAGCCGATCAGGCTCATCACGTTGACCCCGTCACCGGCGATCATCAGCGCCGCCACGGCGCCGATCGCCGCCAGCGGCACGGCGAGCATGATGGTGAACGGGTGGATCATCGACTCGAACTGAGCGGCGAGGATCATGAAGACGAGTGCGAGTGCGAGTGCGAAGGCCAGCGCCAGAGAGCGGAAGGATTCGCGCATCTCTTCGTTCACGCCGCCCACCTCGTAGCGCATGCGCTGCGGCAGCTCGAGATCCGCGAGCGTCGAACCGATCGCAGTGACGGCCGCGTCAAGACCGCCGCCCGTGACATCGGCATAGACCGGGACGACACGGCCCTGGCCGTCGCGCAGCACTTCTACCGGCGCCAACGTCTCGCGCCAGACGATAAGCTCGCGTACCGGAACGCCGCTTATCTGGAACTCCAATAGGTTGTTGAACTCGCGGCGGATCTGCTCGGGTGGCCGTACCAGCACGTCGATTCGCCGGTCGAAGTCGACGAAGCGGGTCGCCACCAGACCGCGCATGTACGCCTCGATAGCGTCCGCCACTTCGCGCACCGTGAGCCCGTGACGGGCGACACGCTCGCGCTCGATCTCGATCTCGATCTCCGGCTGGCCACGCAACAGCCCGGTACGCACACCGCTGAGCATCGGCAACCTGTTCAGCCGCCCCTCGATCTCACGCGCCACGCCCAGCGCCGCATCCAGATCCTCACCACGAACCCGAACCGCGATGTCCGCCTCTCCGGCGCCCAGCACGCGCCCCAGTTCGGTGGCACGGCCTGTCTCGATGCTCAGCGCTTCACCGCTCAGCAGATCACCCAGGCCGGCGCGCAGCCGCTCCACCGCCTCCGCGGTCCTAGCGCCCTGCAGGAGGCGAACATCGAGCGCCGCCGTGTTCATCCCGGTCGCCTCGCGCTCGCTCACCTCGGCCGCCTCGGCGCGCCCCACGCGTGCGAAAGCGGCATCGGTGGCGGCATCCTCCAGCGCCACGGCCTCGATCTGCCCGGTCACGCCATCGGTCGTCTCGAGCGGCGTGCCCAGCGGCAGCTGGATGCGGGCCCGATACGCGCCCTCGTCCACCTGCGGCAGCAGGTCACGCGGCAACCCGTAGCCGAGGAGCACGGCGAGGGCGAAGACGGCGGCCGCCACGGCGAGTGTCGCGCCGCGATGATCGATGGCCCACTCGAGGAGTTCGTGATAGCGGACCGCGAACCGATCGAACCCGCGATCGAAGGCCCGGAAGATGGGCCGGCTCACGGCGGCGAGCGGCCTGGCGACGAGGCTCCCCCAGAACTTCAGCAGTGCGATCAGCAGCTCGACCGTCACCCTGAGCAGCGATCCGACCAGCGCACCGACCCAGCGCGTAAGGATCGCAGGCCAGCGCCACCAGCGCGTCCGGTCACCGTAACGCGCCCGCGCTTCCTCCAGGTAACGGCCTATGGGAGGGAAGACTCGCCCTGCCTCGTAGCGACCGACCGAGCCGGTCACCGACGGATAGACGACCTCGCGCTCCTCCGTGGCCTCGTCCTCCCCGCCGCCCGCATCCGGGCCCGGCCCCGACGCGCGAATGCGCGCGGCGATCATCGGCAAGAGCGTCAGCGCCACGAGCAGCGAAGCGAGTAGCGAGACCGCCACCGCGATCGACAGGTCCTTGAACAGCTCGCCGGCCACACCCTTCACGTAGATGATCGGGCCGAACACGGCGATCGTGGTGAACGTCGACGCGGTGATCGCCGCCTGTACTTCGCGGGCGCCCAGCCCCGCCGCTGCCGCGGCCGCCAGCCCGCGCTCGCGATGCCGGAAGATGTTCTCGAGTACGACGATCGAGTTGTCGACCAGCATGCCGACGCCGAGCGCCAGCCCACCCAAGCTCATGATGTTCAGGCTGACGCCCGTCAGGTAGAGCAGCCCGAAGGTGAGGATCACGCTGATCGGGATCGACAGCGAGATGGCCACCGGGTAACGCGCGTCGTGCAGGAACAGGAAGAGCACCAAGAAGGCGAGCACGGCTCCCAGCGCCAGCGCCTGCACGACGTTGGAGATCGCGTCGCGGATGAACCCGGCCTGCGAAGACGCGATCGCCAGCTCGACGTCAGGATACTCCTCGGCCAGCTGCCCCAGCACCTCGTCCACGCGCTCCGCCACCTGCACCGTGTTGGCGCCCGCTTCCTTATATAAGAGGAGCCCAACCGACTCGCGGCCGTTGTAGCGGGCGATCGTCTCGCGGTCCGCGAACCCGTCCTCCACATCGGCGACGTCCCGCAGCAGCACGACAGACCCGGCGTCCCCGCGTCCGACCACCGTCTCGCCGATCTCGGCCACCGTCTGGAACTCGCCCAGCGCCCGCAGCGAGTAGCGGTAACGGCCGCGCCGGATGTTGCCGCCCGGCGCGCTGTAGTTCGCCGCGTCGAGCGCCTGCGAGACCTGATCGATCGTCACGCCCAGGGCTTCCAATCGGTGGGGATCCACCTGTACATGGATCTCACGCTCCAGCCCCCCCGCCACCGCCGCCTGCGCCACACCGTCCACCTGCTCGAGCCGCCGCTTGAACACGTTCTCCGACAGCTCCTTCAGCTCCCAGAGGTCGGTAGTCTGGGAGATCGAGGCGAGCGTCATCACCGGCTCGCTCGTAGGATCGGAGCGCAGGATGGTCGGCCGCTCGGCCCGCTCCGGCAGGTTGTAGCGGACGTTATCGAGCCGCTCCCGCACGTTGAGCGTCGCGAACTCCATGTCGGTGCCCCAGAGGAACTGGAGCTGGACTTGCGACGCGCCTTCCCGACTCACCGAACTGACCGATTTCACGCCCGGCACGCGCGAGACGGCGCTCTCGATCGGCTCGGTGATGAAGCGCTCGACCTCGGCCGGCCCGGCCTCGGGGTACTGGGTCCAGACGGTCAGAGTGGGGAACGCGACGTCGGGCAAGAGATCGACCGGCAGCCGCACGAAGGCGATGATCCCCAGGAGCACGATGGCCAGGAATGCCATCGCTGTGGCAACGGGTCGGCGGATCGAGAGATCGGGGATCGCCATTGCGGTGACCGCGCGCTATCGCCGGACCACGATGGGACGGCCCACTGCGCCCTGCAGGCGCGCCACCGTCTTCATGAACTCGTAACGCGCGTCGATCAGGCCACGCTCCGACTGCGTCGCCTGCGAGGTCGCCTGCTGCAGCTCGATGTACGAGGCGGCGCCGATGCGATACCGCTCGGTAGTGAGGCGCACCGACTCCCGCGCCAGCGCGACGTTGCGCTCCTGGAGCTGCACCGCCTGATAGCCGGCGACCAGCGCCTCGAAAGCGCTGCGCACCTCCTTGTCGACCTCGAGCAGGCCGGCTACCTGGTTGTGACGCGCCTCCTGCAATCGCGCCGACGCCTGGCCCGTCCGCCACTTCTTCTCGAAGCCCGACAGCAGCGGCCAGCTGAAGCTCAGGCTGAGGTTGTTCCCCGTGTTCCGCGGCGTGAGCTCGAACAGGCTCCCCTCCTCACCGATGTTCTCCGAGCGGCTCAGCGACAGCGCTAGCGAGATCCGCGGCAACCAGCTGCCACGCGCCGACCAGAGGCTGCGATTCTGGGCATCGACCTCGGCGTCCAGGCGCGCCAGCTCCGGGTTCGACTCCCGGGCCATCCGGCCCAAGCGTAGCGGGTCGAGGGTCGTCGGATCGAAGATCGCCGCCGTGTCACGCAGCTCATACGCGACGTCTTCCTCCAGGCCGATCATCACTGAGAGCTCGCGGCGCGCTGCGTCCAAGGCCTGATCGGCTCGCAGAACCTCAAGCTCCTGGCGCCCCACTTCGATCTCGGCCTGCAGCACGGCAGTCTGATCGACCGCGGCTATCCGAAAGCGCGCCTGCGTGAGCTCGAGGTCGCGGCGCCGGGCGTCGAGGAGCTCACGTGACAGCCGTGCCAACTGCTGCTGCTTCAATGCCTCGAAGTATTGGGTCTCGAGCTGCGACTGCAGTTGGACGAGCCTGGCGACCGCCCCCAGATCCGCCGCCCGTGCCTGGGACTTCGCGGCACTGATGTCGAAGATCTGGCTGCCACCCTGGAAGACCTGCCAGTTGAACACCAGAGCCTGATACGCCGACTTCGAGACGTCGGTGATCGGTTCCTCCAGCTCGATCGACGGGCCGGCCGGGTCGACGTACGTCCGCGTGGTGAACTCGTTGCGCGAGAAGTTGGCCTGTAGCGTCACCGACGGGATAATGCTGCCCCAGGCGCTCCACACGTTCTCGCCGGCGGCGTCGGCCGAGGCCAGCGCCGCGCGGTACTCGGGACTGCGCTGCTGGAGCAGAGCGCGCGCGTCGACCAGCGTAAGAACCGTGTCGGGCGCCTGAGCGACGAGCGGCCGGGCCAGCAGCAGCGCAGCGGCGACTAAGGCGAGCGCCCGTTCAGCCACGCGCCTCGGCCACATCTTCGACGAGGCGGACGCGCGCGTCGTGGATGAGCGTATAGTGCCCATCGGTGAGCACCAGCTGACCAGGCTCGAGCATGGTCGTACCTTCGCCTGGAATGATCTCGACGAACTCTTCATTCTCGAGCCCCGTGGTCACGTAAGTCCACTTTGCCAGCCCCTGCGACGAGGCACCGTCCGGCTCGAACAGGAAGACCAGCGTGCGATTGTCACGCTCGAGGATCGCCTCCCGTGGCACCATGGTCCGGTTCGCGAACAGCCGCGCGGCGATCCTCACCCGCGCGTACATACCCGGCTTCACCGCGCCGTCCGGGTTCGGCAGCATCACCGTCACCCGCGCCGTGCGCGTACGCGGGTCGACCACCGGATTGATGGAGACGACGCGCCCGGTGAGCACGGTTTCGGGGAAGGCGGAGAGCGTCACCCGCGCATCGCGCCCCTCCTCCAGGTAGGGCACCTCCGTCTCCAGCACCTGCACCTCGATCCTGATCCGGTTGAGATCGACGATCTCGGCGATCGAGTCGCGCTGCGACAGGCGATTGCCCGGCACGATGGCCATGTTTGCCACGGCACCCGCGAACGGCGCCCGCACCGTCGCCCGCTCGACGTTGAGCTCCGCCTCGCGTACTCCCACCTCTGCGCCGCTCAGACCGCTCTTCGCCCGGGCCAGGCGGCGACGCTCGGCACGTAACTCCTCGTCCGCTATCTCCTCGTCGAACAGCGTGAGCTCGGCGAACGTGGCCTCCGCCTGCTCGAGCTGCGCCTGCGCCCGTTCCAACTCGAAGGCGTAGCGCTCCGGATCGATGCGCGCGAGGACCTGGCCGCGCCGCACCTGGTCGCCCTCACGGACCAGGACCTCGGTCACCGGCCCCTCGACCTCGGCCGTGAGCAACGTGCGGGCGAAGGCCTCGGCCTGGCCGGCGGCGAAGACGCTCATCACCAGCGTGTCGCGAAGCACGGGCGCGGCGCCGACGGGTATGGCCAAGTCTGATCGGAAGGCTTGCGCCGATTCTACCTCCGGCTGATCACCTTCCTCGGTGGCGATGGTCCCGTTCTCTTCCTCGGCCTGCAGGGCCCGGAGCCGCATGTAGATGCCGCCGAGGGCGCCCAGCAGGACGATCACGACGGAGGCGATGGCAAGCGTACGGCGACTGAATACCATGATCGTCCAGAGTTGGTGTAATCAGGCTGGATCGGGGCTGCAGCTAACATGGGACCCCAGACGTAAGATGCGCTAGACGGCCGGATCGTCTCACCAGGGCCCGTACGAAACAGCCGTCAACCGAGTGTCAAGGCATACCTGCAACTACACCTAGATACACGCGACCGACGCTGATATTCGCTCGGGTCACGAGAGGGGGCGCGGTTTGACAGCGCGGCCGCCCAGGCTATGATCGGGATGTCAGTCCCCGGAAACCGAGCCGGCGGCGGCCCGGCCGAACCGAACTCGAGGCGGTCGCGACATGAAAGATGCCGTGAAGGTGGCCAACTTCAGGACCAAGACGGAGGCGGAAGCCGCCGCTGGCCTGCTGAAGAATGCGGGGATTCCCTACCTGATCCAGTCCGCTGAAGGAATGCTCCACGGACCGTTGAATCCGGGCGCGACGATCTACGTCGCGCCCGAAGCGGCGGATCGAGCCCGGGAAGTCCTCGGCATCATCGATGCCGATGAGGAGGACGAGTTCTAGATTTCAGGTCGGGCACCTCGAGCCGGTGTCCTCTCCCCCGCCAGTCCGTGACGTACAACGCCGGATCCACAAACTCCCCGTTCACCCAGACCTCGAAGTGTAGGTGCGGGCCCGTGGTCTTGCCTGTCGAGCCCTGGGTGCCGAGCACATCCCCGCTCGATACACGTTGGCCCTTCTGAACGGCCAGGCTGTCCAGGTGAGAGTAGAACGTCTTGACCCCACCGCCGTGGTCGAGGATCACGACGGTACCGTGATCTGCGCCCCCTGAATAATCGGTCGTCGCCTCCTCGACCACGCCAGCACCGGCCGCCTGTACCTGCGCGCTCGGCTGGCCGGCCAAGTCGACACCACGATGATGTTGTTCCTTCCCCGTGAAGGGATTGATCATCGGGCCCCACGCCGCGCTGACCCGCGAGCCCGGCATCGGGTTGGCAAGCCGGACGCCCGGCTCCTGCGCGAGGGTCCGAGCCTGCTCGACCGTCGTCGCGGCATCATCCTCCACCGACCGCACCGATCGCTCGGAACTGGCGCCGGCCATAGGAAGCAGAAAGAGCCCGAAGGCAAGAGCGGCCGGCAGCGAGTACACCACACGCCGGTGCCGACCCGCCGGACCGTTCATCTTCATGATCGACTTTATCCTCATGTGAAGGCTCTTCTTATTGTAGCCGAGCGCCGGCATCACGCCGGGCCCGTCGGGGAGCCCGAGCCGCAGCACCGCGACAACGCTCCGGCCATAGGTCAGCGGCGACAGGTCGCCGCGCGACAGGACCAGCGCATCGCAGATCCGCTCGCTCTCCTCGCGCATCTTGCTCGCGGCCAGCCACGCCACCGGGTTGAAGAAGTAGAGTACCGAGACGGCAAGCTGGAACTTGAGCTGCAGATCATCCCAGCGCTTCACGTGAGCCAACTCGTGGGCGACTACCGCCTCCAGAACGCCCCGGTCTTCGCAGCGCAGCACGGCCCGCGGGAGGTACACCACCGGCCGCAGGCTACCGGACGTAAACGGAGTCTGGAGATCACCCGACGTCACCATTCGCACGCGCCGCCGAACTCCAAGCCTACGCTTCCAGCGACGCACGATCGCATCGACACGCGCCTCCCGAACCGGGGCCGCACCGCCGATCACGCGCCGATAGCGCCGGCGCCTCTCGGCGATCACACCCCCGACGACTACCACGCCGCCGAGCCACAGTGCCCCCAACAGCAGAGTCCAAGCGCCCGATTCGGCCCAGGTCCCCGAGTCGACCAGCGCAGCGTCACCGAGCGTCACCGCCTCAGGCTGCGCGCCATCCGATAGCGCCCATTCCTCAACCCAAGAGCCTTCGACGCTCGGGGAAAGTTGCGCCCGCGCAGCGAGGTCTCCCAGGCTGAAGGGTAGCGATAGATCGACCGGGAGCAGGAGCCGCAGAAGCACAAGCCCCCAGAGACCGTGCCGCAACACCGGCGATGCGTTTCGCAAGACGCGCGTCAGACCGAGAACGATGACGAACAGCACGACCGAGAAGAGGACTTCCCAGCCGGCCAGCCGCACGAGCTCCTCCGCCAGTCCGCTCATCGGCTAGCTCTCCTCCCCCAGAAGACGCTCCAGCTCCTCGATCTCCTCCGGCGTCAGCGCGTTCGCCTCCGCAAAGAGCGACACAACCGGCGCGTAGTCCGTCTCCAGAACCCGATCCGCCAGCTCGCGCACCACGCTCGCCAACCCCACCGCCCTCGATATCCGCGGCGCGTACACGTTGATCCCGTGAAAGCTCCGCTTCGACACCAGCCCCTTGCTCGCCATCCGGTCCATCGTCGTCCGCGTCGTAGAGTAGGCCCAGTCGACCGCCTCCGGCAGCCGCTCATGCAGCTCCCGGGCGCTCAACTCACCCTCACGCCACAGCACCTTGAGGACGGCGACCTCGGATCGGGTCAGCTCCGGTAACACCTTTCGTTTTACCACGCTATGCCGTTCCGCCCCTGGCCCCAGTAACGTACATGCTACAATGTAGTATCGACACTATAAACGAGTAGTACCACCCCGTCAAGACTCTGTCGACTTCCAGGTCTCTACTCGCCGACGATCTGTACGATGAGACGACGCGAGCGGCTACGGTTGTCGAAGTCGCAGTAGGTGATCTGCTGCCAGGTCCCCAACTGGAGTTCGCCGTCGACGATCGGCACGGTGAGCGAGGGACCGAGCAGCGCCGCCCGCACGTGCGAGTGCCCGTTGCCGTCGCCCCAGCGCAGGTTGTGCGCGTACTCGCGATCGGGCGGCACGATCTCGTCGAAGGCGCGCTTGAGATCCGATAGCGCGCCGGACTCGTACTCGATCGTGGTAATCGCGCTGGTGGAGCCGGGACAGAAAACGGTGACGATGCCCGACCTGATGCCGCTCTCCCTGACCTTGGCAGCCAGCTCGCCGGTGATATCGAGCATATCGGCGTGGCCGCGCGTCTGGAGCTGGATGCTCTCTGTTACGACCATGGCTATTTCATCTCGTCCAGATGCTCGAGGGGCACGGTGAGCCCCATGATGTTCCAGCCGGCATCGACGTAGACTATCTCGCCCGTCACGCCACGGCTCCAATCGCTGAGCAGCCAGAGAGCCGTGTTGCCGACGTCTTCAATGGTGACGAGGGTACGCAGCGGCGAAGCCTGCTCCGAGTAGGTGAGGATCTTCTTGAAGCCGGCGACGCCGGCGGCCGCCAGCGTCTTGATCGGTCCCGCGGAGATCGCGTTTACGCGGATACCCTTCGACCCCAGGTCGGAGGCCAGGTAGCGCACGCAGGACTCGAGGGCGGCTTTCGCCACGCCCATCACGTTGTATTGGGGCGCCACCTTTACCGAGCCGTAGTAGGTGAGCGTGAGGATGGAACCGCCGTTCGTCATCAGCGGCTCGGCCGCGCGGGTGAGCGCCACTAGCGAGAAGGCGCTGATGTCGAGCGCCATCTTGAAGCCATCACGGCTGGTGTCGACGAAGCGGCCCTGCAGGTCGCGACGATCGGCGAAGGCTATGGAGTGCACCAGCACATCGATCGTGCCGTAGGTCTCCTGCACCTTCTTGAACAATCGCTCGATGGCCGCGTCATCGCCGACGTCGCATTCCTCGACCAGCTTGGCCCCCACGCTCTCGGCCAGCGGGCGCACTCGCTTTTCGAGCGGGGGAGCCCCGTAGCTGAACGCCAGCTCGCAGCCCTCCCGGTGCAGCGCCTGGGCGATACCCCAGGCGATCGACCGGTCGTTGGCCACGCCGAAGATCAGCGCTGTCTTGCCCTCAAACAGCCCCATGCGGGTCCCTCCTCACCCGGGCCCGGTCTAGTCCTATATGATATGAAGCTACGAAATGTAACAAGCGCCTCCGGTCTGGCTATGCCCCAGCCCCGGGAGACTTGACGCGCTGCCAGCGGGCGGTCTAAGAAAGCGAGCCCGGGGGATACTCAAAGGATCAGAAGGGAGCGACCGGGCATGAAGCGCTGTGAGTGGGCCACGACCGAGCTATCGATCGCCTACCACGACCTCGAGTGGGGTGTGCCCCAGCACGACGACAGGACGCTGCTCGAGATGCTCATCCTGGAGGGCGCCCAAGCAGGCCTGAGCTGGGAGACGATCCTCAAGAAGCGAGAGAGCTACCGGGCCGCCTTCGACAACTTCGACGCCGGTACGATGGCGCGCTACGGGAAACGCCAGGTGAAGCAGCTGCTCGCCGACCCAGGCATCGTGCGCAACCGCCTCAAGGTGGCTACGGCGATTCAGAATGCGCAGGCCTTCCTCGCAGTACGGGAGGAGTTCGGCAGCTTCGACGCCTACATTTGGCGGTTCGTGGACGGCCGCCCGAAGCAGAACGCCTGGCGAAGCTTGATGGAGCTGCCGGCGCAGACGCCCGAGTCCAAAGCCATGAGTAAGGACCTGCTGAAGCGCGGCTTCAAGTTCGTCGGCCCGACCATCTGCTACGCCTTCATGCAGGCCGTGGGGATGGTCAACGATCACATCGTCGACTGCTTCCGCTACAACGAGGTCGGCTGAAACGCCCTACTCCTCGAGCAGGTACAGGTCGATGCCCAGTATCCCCTCGAACTCGGGGGCCGTTCGCATAACCAGGGCCGCCACCTGTGATCCACGGAAGGCCAGCACCTGCACCCGATCCCGAAGGACCACCGTCTTCAAGAAGGCACTACCGGCGTCGAACACGTCCACCTCGGTGGAGTCGGCGCCTGAGCGCTCGCTGATCACCCAGAGACGACCGGCTGCGTCGAGTCCGAAGGCGCCCGGCCCGAAATAGCGGCGAGGAGCCTCGAGCGCCTCGTCCATCATCCGCCGCATCCCCGGCGCTGGCGGCTCGCCGCGCGCCGCCGCTTCGCCCAGCCGCCTACGCTCCACCGCCTTCTCCTCTTCCGTCAGGTACGGCTGCTCGAGCTCGGGCCGCTCGAAGCTCGCTCGTACGACCCCGGCGCGGTCGAGCGCG
>CP070815.1:1103859-1122027 GCA_020344215.1 Gemmatimonadota bacterium | reverse complement strand
AACTTGCCCATGCGGAAGCTCGACGACCCCCGGCCTTCGTCTTTCAGGGCTTGGTTCACGTTCACGCCGGTGGCGCGGAACGCCGGCACGAGCCCCGACACGATGCACGATAGCACGACCATCGAGATCACGAAGAGCACCACCCGGTGATCTGAATCGAACCTGATCCAGAACGGCGGTGGGTCGATGACGGATATCCTGTCGCCCCACTCTACTCCAGCCCGGCCGAGGACGTACCCGAGCGTTCCGCCGATGATCGAGAGGATCAGGAGCTCGGTCATGAACTGGATGATGATTCGGGCGCGGCGGGCGCCGAGCGCGGTCCGCACCGCGACCTCGCGGGTGCGCACCGAAGCCCGGGCGAGCAACAGGTTGGCCACGTTCGCGCAGGCGATCAGCAGCACACCGATGACGGCGCCGACCATCGTGAGCATCAACCCGTACATCTCGGGTCCCACACCGAGCTCGGTGAATGCCATCACGGCCGCGCCGATACCTTCGTTGGTCTCCGGATACTCCTGCTCGAGCCGCCGCGCGATGGTCGCGAACTCGGCACGCGCGTCATCCAGCGAGACGCCGTCTCTGAGCCGCCCGACGCCGAAGAACGTGGGGCCTTCCCCTCGCGCGCTCGCGTTCGGATCGAGGGTCTGCGGGATCCAGAGCTGCTCGCGGTCGGGGAAGAGGAAACCCTCCGGCGCCACTCCGATGATCGTACGCATCGTGCCGTTGGCGCGGACGGTTCGCCCGAGAACATCAGGCGACCCGCCGTAGCGGTCCTGCCAGACGCTGTAACCGATCACGATGACCGGGTCGGCACCCGGCCGGTCGTCTCCCTCCCGGAAGAAACCTCCCAGCACCGGTTGGACTCGCAGCACGTCGAACAAGTCGGCGGTGGCGAACGCTCCGCTGTAGCGCTCGGGGCGACCCTCGCTGCCCGACAGGTTGACCGTGCGCATGTTGAATGCCGCCAGGTCGGCTAGCGTCGTCTGCTGCTCGCGCCACTCGACGAAGTCGTGCACGCTGACAGGGTTGAACCGGATGTTGCGGACCGGCTCGTTCGTTCCGACCGCCACCACCCGCTCGCCGGCCGGGACGGGAAGCCCCTTGTAGAGCGCGCCGTTCACCCAGCTGAAGACGGTGGTCGTGACCCCGATCCCCAGGCTCAAGGTGAGGATGATGATGAAGGAAAGTCCTGGGCGCTTGAGTAGCACCCGTATGGCGAAGCCGATATCCCTGCGCAGCTGGTCCATCGCCGTGCCGGTGCTTGAGGTGAGGGTGGAGCTCGCCGGTCCTGGACTCCACTACGGGCAGAGGACTTGGCGGGTTTCCGGCGGACGCCCGGTCTGCAGGCGCAGGGGCGGTTATTCGGTCGTAGGACACTCCTGGGTACGCACGACGACGGCTCGGTGGCGGTTGTCGAGTGGCAGGCGCCTTCGCCGCTCGAAACGCCTGCGGGAAGCGCCGCGTAGTGACGCTTGTCGAACCCGAAGAGCTTCCCGGGGATCGAATGGAGTGCGACGCGGCTAGCACGGCAATCCCGATTCCCCTACCCCCTCGGAGACGAAAGTGAGAGGAGAACGATGAACGCTCTGTCGGCCTTGAGAAGAACCTTTCTCCTATTCTCGGCTGCGATGATCGGCACGGTCACGGGCTGTGCCCCTGGGACAACGATCGACAGGGAAGCTGAGATCGCGGCGGTGGAGAGGGCCATCGATGGGACCATCGCGTGGGCCAAGACGAAGGACTTCGACCTGCTCTACAGCATCATCGCCAACGACTCCGCCTATCTCGAAGTCCACCCGGAGGATGTCGTCGTCAAGGGATTCACGGAGTTCAAGGGGATGGAGGAGTTCTGGGCGAGCCCGGATTTCCGCGCCATCCGGCACGAGATCCGCGATCTCCAGATCACCTTGTCCCGATCAGGGGACGTGGCGTGGTTCTTCTGTATGCTCGACGATATCAATGAGTGGCGGGGACAGCCCGCTTCTTGGATCAACACCCGGTGGACGGGCGTGTTGGAGAAGCGGGATGGGAGGTGGGTCATGGTCCAGATGCACTTTTCCAATCCCGTCGAGGGGTAGGTATCGCTTATCGAGCGGCGACTCTGCATATCCGGAGGTGCAGGATGAGCGGCATCGGCAAGTCAATCCGAACGCTCGGAGTTCTCGCGTGTGTCGCGTTCTCTGCAGCGCGAACCGCACCCGCCCAACCCGCGGCGGAACCCCAGCTCACTGATGAAGAGAAGCTCTACGGGCTGTCGCTCATCTGGAAGGAGGTCGATTACAATTTCGCCTTCTTCGATCAGGTGCCGGACCTCGATTGGGATAGCGCCTACCGTGCCTTCATCCCCCAGATTCTCGCCGCCGAGCACGTCTTCGAGTATTACCGGACGCTGCAGCGTTTCCTTGCTCTACTCAAGGATGGTCACACCAACGTCTATTTTCCCCGGGACGTGGAGCTCGGCGCGTGGGTGGACAAGCCCTGGATCGTCCTCCGGGAGGTCGAGCACCGGGCCGTCGTCTCCAACGTCGAGGCGGCGCTCGCCGACGATCTCCCCATCGGCTCGGAGATCTTGGCGGTCGACGGTATCCCGGTGAAGGAGTATCTGGAGCGGAACGTGTTTCCCTACGTCGCGGCCTGCTCCGAGCGTGTCCTTTGGGACCGCGCGATCCGGGGCAACCTCTCCAGGCGCTACGGGCTCCTCGTGGGACCGCCGGGCTCGGAGGTGCGGATCGCGGCTCGTACACCGGACGGTGAGGTCCGGGAGGTGATTGCAACTCGAGACCGGTTGTCGCGGGAGAGCGAATACGTTCCGCCGCTCCCGGATCGCCCGGACCTGGAGTTTCGGCAGCTCGAGGCCGGAATCGCCTACGTCGCTCTCAACAGCTTCGGTGACCGGGAGATCGTCGGCGAGTTCGAGGCGATCCTGCCGGAGCTACGGCAGGCGACCGGAGTCGTCCTCGATCTGCGGAGGAACGGCGGTGGCAGCGACTCCAATGCGCTGGGCATCCTCAACCACCTTGCCCGCGACACGCTCGTAGGGCCGGCGTGGCGGACGCGCGTGCACAATGCGGCCTTCAAGGCGTGGGGACGGAACGCCGGGGAGCAGCCCTGGGCCGCTCGGTACTGGGACTACTACATGGGGGACGTCTGGGAGGAATCGGCTCCCGGGAGGATGGTTCCGCCGCCAGGCGACAAGGTCAGCGCGCCGATCATGGTTCTGATCGGCCGCAACACCGCGTCGGCGGCGGAAAACTTCCTTGTCGTTCTCGATCCCCTGCCGAACGTGACGTTCGTCGGAGAGCCTACCGAGGGTAGCACCGGACAGCCGCTCCACTTCGACCTGCCTGGCGGCGGGAGCGCCCGCGTCGTGGTCAAGCGGAACACGTACCCCGATGGGCGGGATTATGTGGGTGTCGGCATCCAGCCGGATGTGCCGGTGGACGTAACACTGGAGGACATTCGCGTCGGGCGGGACGCCGTGCTGGAGAGGGCCGTGCGACTCCTCAGTACTTGCGTCGGCGACGGCGAGCCGACAGTCTGTCAGCCGGCTATCGGACTGCGATGGAGACCTACATGACACGCTCGCCCCCGAGAACATCATCCGGCTGAAGAACTTGAGAAGCACTAGTGTAAACCATAGCTCTGACGCAATGCTACCTACCGCTTGCCGAGGAGGGCTCGGAGACTGAGACATAGACGGGCACGCTCTATCGGCTCACAACGGACACGAGGCAAGACCGGGAGGTCACTGTGAGTGCGCGCACTATACTTCTCGCGGTGCTGACAGTCGGCCCGACACCTGCTGGCTCCCGGGTCCGTGAATAGCGGCCGGCCCGGGAGCCAAGTCGCAAGTACGGGTAAGACCTGTTAACCTCGGGGAGGCCGCCAGGCAGGAAAACCGCCTGGCGCCACTTTACGTAGTGGTCGTGTAGACTCCGTGTTCGAGGTCTATTGCAGACGATGCCCCACGCTAGGCAACGTCGAGCACTGGAGCTCTAGACATGAAGGCGAGCGACGAGATCCGACGCGATGTGCTGACGTTTCTGCTCGTCCTCGTCGTGCTCAGCACCGGCCTCTTCGTTCTGTTCTTCGCCTACGGCAGATCGATCCCCCTAGTCCTCGCGATGATGTGGTCGCCCGGTATCGCCGCCATCCTGACGCGAATAGTCCACCGTTCAGGCGTGCGCGATTTCGGATGGGGCTGGGGCGCTACGCGCTATCAGGTTGCGGCGTGCGCAATGCCCTTGGTGCTTTGCCTGGTCGTGTATGGTCTCAGCTGGCTAACGGGACTCGGCGGTGCCTCCATAGCGGACTACTCGACTTATGCGACAGAGATCGTCTATGGGCTCGGCCTGGCGGGTGCGCTGGGATTCGCCGTAGCTCTCGTGGTGCAGGTGCTTTACAGTCTTCCGGTATACAGCGCATTCATCCTGGGGGAGGAGATCGGTTGGAGCGGCCTGCTCACGCCTCAGCTCGCTAGGCTAACATCGTTCTTCAAAACCTCGCTCATCGTCGGCTTCGTCTGGGCTGCTTGGCACTATCCCGCGATGATCGGCGGGTTCTATGGGCCTGCGGACAGGAGCCTGTGGTTCACGATGCCCTGCTTCACGGTAATACTGGTGGGGTGTTCGTTCATCCGGGCTTGGCTGCGTCTCAAGTCCGCTAGCCTCTGGGTTGGTGTCTTCTTGCACTTCAGTCACAATCTGTTCATCCAAGACGTCTTTGGTCCGATCACCGTAGATCGAGGTCCGACCCCTTACATCGTTTCGGAGTTCGGAGTCGGTTTGGCGATCGCCTACTCGGTCGCGGCGCTTCTCCTGTGGAGGAGGCGTTCTGAATTGCCACAAGCGAGCGGACCAGCACCAGAGTTATCGACGAGCTGAGATTTCCTCAGGGGTCAGACTGCGACTGCCGATGTCCTATTATCCCGAAACTCCCGCCCGGAGTACACCCAAGTCTCGCTCATCAAACAAGACCGGCTCCGCCGTCCGTTTTACTAGTATGAGGAGCAGCCTTAGCCCGGAGCAGCACGAGGCCGAGGTATAAGGGGCTTAGGCCGTGGTAGTACCTCATGAGGCAAAGCCACTACAACTCAAGGAGGGCACGCGCCAGGGAGGTAACGGAACCTTTCGCCAGGTCGGCCAGGCTACCGTAGAGCGGCACAAAAAGGCAAGGAGATGGTGCCCCAACGGGGAAACGCTGAGCTTCGGGGGCCATTCGATGCCAAGAGCATCTCAAGCTCCTCAAAGAGTGTCCTGTGCAACCGACGCGGGTTGCCCACGCAGGCAACCAGAGCCACGGGAGGGAACGATGAAGCACCATTCTCACTCCTCTATGGCACTCGTCACGACGATCTGCTTTCTGGGCATCGCCTGTGCCGAAGCTCCGACGGGGGGAACGCCCGAAGACCTGACACCGCAGTTCAAGGGCAAGCCCCAGCCTGACCCACCGATCAACGTCACGTTCCACGACCGCGATGGGGACAACATTCGCAGCGACGGCCACCTAATATTCGGCTCGTTCTACGAGGACGGCGTGTGCAATGTTGACGCGACATTCAATCTGAACGACTCCAGATTGTACCTGAAGGGCCGGATCAAGAATAAGGACGAAGCAGCTTGTGGCGACGCGAGGTTCATCGAGATCGCCTGCACCGACCGTGTGGACGGCAGCCCGCCGGGCGGCCAGGACGGTAATGTCGTGGAGGGGCGCTTCATGAACGTCGACGGCGTGGAGACCGTAGAGAGCGGCACGGTGCCGCGGTTCGCGATCTTCCACATGCCGGGTTGTGCCCAGGGGCTGAACTTCAATCCCGACAGGGATGCAAACAGTAACTGGGTCAACGTAACGAAGAATGATGATGGCACGTGGACCATCGCCACCGGGCCTAGCGACGTTGCGGCTTAGGGGGCAGCACTATGCCCAGGCGTCCCAGTGCGGCGTGATGGCGGGCAAGTGGCTCGCGCCAATACGCGTGGGCTGTTCGCTCCGCCAGGGTCCTCCGCTCGCCGTCGGCGGCGATTCTTGAAGCTCGGCTCGTCAAGTACTAGACTGCAATCAATCTTCAGCCCCGATGGTCAGTGCTTCGCCCTTCCAGAGCGCCGGCGCGGCCGATGTCGCTCGCCGGGTGGGTCACTCAGCCTGGAGCTGGACCGTGGCAAGAATTCGGGCAGCAGACGTGCGTGCAGGTGCATTGCGGTTACTGAAGCTCACCGGGACCTGGCGGCCGGTCGACCTTTATTGCGCGGCTTATCTGCTTGGCTCGAGCATCCTCATCCTGCTCTTCCCTGCGCGGGTTCCGGGACGGGGCTGGCTGCATCTCGGCAACTTGCTGGGTATCGGTTCGCTGGGCGCGGCTCGCTGGCTTGTCGAGCAGCGAGTCGGCAGGGCCTGGCAGTTTGTCCTCGCCGCTTTCCCCTTACTCGTCTTCATCTGGATGTACAAAGAGCTGGCGAGCCTCATCCGCATCTTCCATGAGGGATGGTTTGATGCGCCTCTAATAGAGTTCGAGTATCAGCTGTTCGGTGTCCACTTGTCTCTGTGGAGCGAGCGCCTCATATCGCCTTTCGTCACGGAATGGATGCTGTTTGGCTACTTAGTGTACATCCCACTTGTTGCGATCGTCGCTGCGATCCTATTCTTCAAGGTCGGCTCGGCGGTCCTGGACCGATACCTGCTGGGCCTGGCGCTCGCCTACAGCATCTCGTTTGTCATAACCATGCTGATCCCTGTGGAAGGGCCGCAGTATACGTTCGCTGAAATGTACACGCGGGATCTGGATGGATGGGTCTTTCGCTTCTTGGCGCGACTGCTGGCGGAATACGCTCAGAACCCGACGGGAGCTTTTCCAAGCCCGCACGCCGCCGCCGGTACCGTGATGCTGCTGTTTCTGGGCAAGCATCAAAAGACGGCTTTCTTCATCGTTCTGCCGCTGGTCGTCACGTTCTATCTGTCCACCGTCTACGGGCGGTATCACTACATCTCTGATACGATAGCCGGCATTCTCTTGGCCGTGTTTCTGGTGAGCGCTGTTCCGAGGCTTCACCGCCTGGGTGCAAGTCTGCCAGGGGCGCGGCCCAGCGCGCTGAAGTACCCGGGCCATGAGGATTCTTCTCGCTAAGCCTCACCTCAGCCGCGCCACCATTTCTGGGGCGGACTACGTGGAGCTGGAGCCGTTGGAACTGGAGTACCTAGCTGCGGGGCTCCCGTATCATG
This sequence comes from Gemmatimonadota bacterium, assembly GCA_020344215.1. Classification (GTDB taxonomy): domain Bacteria; phylum Gemmatimonadota; class Gemmatimonadetes; order Palauibacterales; family KS3-K002. The sequence goes on along the minus strand of CP070815.1, from coordinate 1,114,809 downwards.
ACGTGGAGCTCATCGACATGAGGTACGACAAGGATCTCGCGGGTAAGATCCGTGCGTTCCAACCTCACGTCGTCGCGACCACCGCCTACACGGTGCATGTCTATATCGCGCTGGACATCATGCGAACGGCCAAGCGCATCAGCCAGGACATCTTCACGGTCGTCGGTGGCCACCACGCGACGCTGATGCCGCAGGACTTCCGAAGCGAGGACGTCGACGCGATCGTCGTTGGGGAAGGGGTCTTCGCTTTCAAGGAGCTGGTCGAGTGCCTCGAGAGAGGTCGACCGCTCGCTGGTGTCCCCGGGTTGTGGTATGGTGCGAGTGATACGTTCGCGTTCACCTGTCCGCGCAACGATGTTGAGAGGATCGATGAGTTGCCCCTACCGGATCGGAGCATCTCCGCCAGGTACAGGAAACGGTATTTCTATCTGTGGTGGCGACCGGCAGCTCTCATAAGGGCTTCCGTGGGGTGCGCCTACCGTTGCGCTTTCTGTCCCATCTGGAAGGCGGCGGGCGGGAGGTGGAGGTACCGCTCGCCCGAGTCAGTGGCCGACGAGATCGTCGGGATCGACGAGAACTTCCTTTACTTCTGTGACGACAACGCTCTTTATGACTCGGCGCGAATGGCGACGCTCTGCGAGCTTCTCAAGGCGAGGAACGTCAAGAAGGATTACTTCTTCTTCGCCCGGCCCGATACCGTGGTCGAGCATCCGGACCTCGTTGAGCGATGGGCCGAGATAGGTCTTCGACAGGTCTTTCTCGGGCTCGAAGCGGTGGACGCGGCTACGCTGTGGCGGCTGAACAAACGGTTGGATGACCGGACGAATAAGGAAGCGGTAGCCGTACTGAAGAGAAACGGTGTTGACCCGTTCGTCGCCTTCATGGTGTTCCCGGAATTCTCGGAACGAGATTTCGGCCGCGTGTACGAGTACATGGAGAAGCTGGGCGTCTATTACAACGAGGTCTCCGTGCTGACGCCGGCGCCGGGAAGCGATCTATATTGGGAGAAGCGGCTAGAGCTGACTAGTAGGAACTACGAGTTGTTCGATTACATGCATTCTCTGCTGCCGACCGGGTTGGCTCCCCGGGAGTTCTACAGCAACTTGGCGCGCCTGTGGCTGCGATCTTACTCCCCGGTCCGAGCTCTGAGGCTAAGGCCCGCCACCAAGCCTCCCCTCACGCCGGGGCGCCTTACTCAGACCCTCGTGACGGCGCTCCGGAACTACTACTACATTAGACGCGCGTACAAACCTTGGCGAACGGGGTATCGGACTGCTCGGGAGGCATCGGGCGGTGCCGAGAGGGACCGGCCGGCTCCTCTGGCGCGGCGCGACGGACAACCGGGGGACGTATGAGCGAGCTGACGGCGGTTACCGGGGCCACGGGTTTCATCGGGAGTCATCTCGTCCGGCAGCTTCTGGATGAGGGTGCGCGGCTTCGGGTGCTGGCGCGGCGACCTGAGCGGTTGGCCCGGCAGGTGCACGAGCGGGCCGAGGTCGTGGAGGGTGACGTGCGAGACCGCCGAGGGCTTGGAGCGGTGGTCGAGGGGGCCCATACCGTGCTGCACCTGGCGGCGTGCGTGCGGGGTTGGTCCAGGGACCCTGCGGAGTTCCGTGAGGTAAACGTCGGTGCCGTGGAGATGTTGCTGGAGGCGGCCCAGCGTGCCGGTGTGATACGGCTCGTTCACGTCTCGACGGTGCTGACGCTGCCACCCTACCGTCCCGCGCCGCTCAAGGCGAACTCGCGGCGGCTGACGCCGTACGAGGAGACGAAGAGGGCGGGGGAGCGTCTGGTGGAGTCGTACGCCGCGGCGGGGCACGATGCGGTGATCGTGCAGCCCACCCGGGTATATGGTCCAGGGCCGCTCGGCGACGCCAACGCGACGACGAGGGTCGTCGCGCTGTACCTCGCCGGTCGTTTCCGCGTGCGCCTGCGTGACGGCGAGGTTCTCAACAACTACGTTCACGCCGACGACGTGGCGATGGGCATCCGGCTGGCCGCGCGCTCTGGTCGCCGCGGTAGCCGATACGTCATCGGTGGCGACGAGAACCTGTCGTTTCGTGCTCTGCTCGCGTTGGTGGACGAGCTGTCCGGGCGGCGCCGCCGCGTGCTCGCGCTACCGCCAGCCGTCGCGCGGGCGGGCGGACGCGCCGCGGATCTCTGCGGGCGCTTGGGCGGCACCCCACCGCTCACGTCTGGATGGGTGCGCGTGCTTCTGGAGGACCGTCGCGCTGACATCTCCCCAGCACGCCGGGAGCTGGGTTACAGGCCACGTCCCTTGCGTGAGGGTCTGAAGGAGACGATCGCTTGGCTGTCAGCTCAGAGAGAGGAATCGCATCTATGACCAAGGTGCGCGACCGAGCAACGGGGTGTATGCCCGAGCTGCTCGTCTTAGTCGCCCTGTTGGTGCTCGTCGCCTTCTACTACCTGACCCGGGCCGACGCGATTGGCTCCTATACGCCGGCGCGGGGCTGGTACGTGACGACGGCGCGACCGCTGCCCCCCACACTCCACTTCGTGGCAGCGGCGCTCCTGCTTGGCGCGTTACCCGTGTTGGCCGCTCGGCGTCTCACCGGTCTCGGCCTCGCTCAGTTGGGAATGGGTTTCGGTCGCTGGCGTGCAGGGCTGGCGTGGATGGCCGTCGGCATCCCGCTGGCGGTCGTGGCCGGCAAGATCAGCTCGCTCTCCCCGGCGATGCAGTCGGTCTACCCGCTCGACCCTACGATGAGCGGTGCGTTATCCAGGTTTGCACCCTACGCGCTGCTACAGTTCCTCTACTACGGCGCCTGGGAAGTACTTTTCCGTGGCGTGCTCCTCTTCGGGCTCAAGGAACGTTTCGGAGCCGGCACGGCGAACGTGCTGCAGACGGCCCTTTCGGTCGTCGCCCACTTCGGTCGGCCGTTCATGGAAACGCTAGGGGCGGCGCCCGCTGGACTCGTCTTCGGCTTTGTGAGCCTCCGCGTACGATCGCTGTGGTACGTCGCGCTCATTCACTGGGTCGTGGGCGTCAGCTTGGATTGGTTCAGCCTGGCGACCTAGTGTCGCTGGCTCCGGCCCCGAATAACGACCGTCTACCCTCCACCTACTACTGCCTCCACCACGGTCCTGTCAGCAGGAACGTCGCGTCGCGCTGGAACAGATCGCCCTGCCCCGGTTCCACGAACAGCTGGAGGTTGCGGTGCCGGATGTAGCGGCCCGGGTAGACGTACGACTCGAACGACTGCCAGGAAGTGTCCGCCAGCCCGGGTACGCGCTTGAACGTGGCGAGACGCTTGAACGTCTCGGTGGCAGGCGAAGAAGCGGCCGGCCCCTCTCGTTGCGTGTCGGGCTGTCACCGCCTCTGCCGCCGTCGGCCGCGCCTGAAGGGAAGCTACTCCCACCGCAGGGTGAGGGTACTGTCGGGGCCCGCCTCGAGCCGCGTCCCGAGCGCTTCGCCTTCGCGGGTCAGCATCGCCCGCAGCCACTCGGCGTCATCCTTCGACGCCCGGTTCAGCCGGAAGCGCCGGATCCGGAGCGGCGACATCTGGAAGCGCACGAGCCTGCCGTCGGTCGGGTCCAGGCTCGGAAAGTACAGCAGCACCAGGTCGCTCCGGAACCTTTCATACCCGGCAATCCCCTCGTAGTCGTTGAGCAGGTCGCCGCAGCCATAGATGATCGGCCGGTCGCGATAGACTTCGACCCCCTTGGGGTGATGGGATGAGTGCCCGTGGATCAGATCGGCGCCGGCCTCGTCGATGAGCGCGTGGGCGAACTCCCGCACCGCGCGGACCACCTCATAGCCCCAGTTGCCGCCCCAGTGGATCGAGGCCACGACCAGGTCGCCTTCCCGCTTCACCCGCTGCACGCTCTCGGCAACACGCTCGACGCTCCTCCGCGAGAGGTCGGGCAGGAAGTTCAGCCCGGGCCGGCTCTCCCTGGCGGCCCATTCCTCCGGGATCCCGCTGCTCGCCGTGCCGAACCCGAACACGAGCACCCGTGTATCTGCCCCGGCCTCGAGTACAGCGGGCGTCGTTGCCGCCCTGAGGTCGCGTCCGGCCCCGGCGGTCGCGATCCCCGCACGCTGAAGCGTGTCCAGCGTCTCCGCCAGCCCGGCGGTTCCCCAGTCGAGCACGTGGTTGTTCGCGAGGACGCAACAGTCGATCGCGGCTGCCGTGAGGCAGGCGAGGTTCGCCGGGTGCATGCGGTAGTGGATCTGCTTCCGCCTCCAGCGGCCGTCGCTCGTGGTCACGCTCGTCTCGAGGTTGATGATCCGCACCGCGGGCGCCACCCGGTCGAGCTCAGCGAGGGCGTCTCCCCAGATGTAGGAGTAGTCGACGGGTTTCGGGATCGGCCCGTTCGCCTTTTCAGCAAGCTCGACGTAGGTGGTGGCCGTCCGCACATACGGCTCGAAGAGACGCGGGTCGCCGGGGTGGGGGAGCACTTGGTCGATCCCCCTGCCGGTCATCACGTCGCCGGCGAGGAGGAGGGTGACGAGGTCGGAAGCCGACCGGGCCCCGGCCGCACCCTCTGCTCTGTGCTCGCAGTCCGCCGAACCGTGCTCGGACCCCACCGCGCACTCAGGGTGGGCGTGCCGGGTAAGGGCTCGTCCGACTGCCAACCCCGGCGGGCTGAGCGCGAGTGAGAATCCGGCCGCTCGAATCAGAAACTCACGTCGGTCCACGTCAACAACTCACAGCCGCTGGACGATCCCTCGCTTGGGTCTATCCTTTGGTGCTCGGGGTTGTCAGGTCGTCCATGATCAGCTTCAGCAAAATAGTATGGGTCAAGCGATCGAGGAAAATCGGCGCTTTCCCGTCGCTTGATCGGCTTGGGCACTCGTGCCATCTTCAGCGGCGCTGTCCTAACCTGGCCGTCCTTTTCCCATCACGGAGTAGCTCGCATGAGGTACAAGCTCTGCGTAACTCTGCTGTTGATCGCGCTCGCCGGGTGTGCCGTTGATAGTACGCGGGTGCCGGCTGATGCTCTGGTGATAAGAAACGGAACGGTGATTGACGGCACCGGGAACGAGCCAATCGCCGACGGCATTGTCGTTGTCCAAGGTGATCGCATCGTAGCTGTGGGCGAAGCGGTAGGCATCGAGATCCCACCCAGCGCTGGGGTTTTCGATGCCGGTGGTGGCGCCATCATGCCCGGCGTCATCAATGCGCACACCCACAGCACGGCTGAACCTGCAGTGCGTCGCGCGTTCTTGACCGACGGGGTCACGACCGTGTGCAACGTCGGGACCTCAATTGATCGGCTTTCGAGGTTTGAGGAGGGCTCGGTCCCCGAAGGTCTCTCTGCGAGAGGCTTTTGGGCCGGGCCTATCATCACAGCACCTGGCGGTTACCCGGGTCCGGTGTACGGATCCCAGTTTAGCTATGAGGTGGCGACGCCAGAAGAAGCTCGAGACGCTGTCGCCGGCCTCCTTGATGGCGGAGCCAGTATGGTCAAGATCGCTTTGGCCCCCGGCGATCCTCGCGACCCCTGGCCGATCCTCGATCTTAGGCAAGTTCAAGCCATCGTTGAGGAAGCCCACAGTCGAGGTGCGCTCGTCCGGGCGCACGTGTTCGAGCCATACCTCGTAGAGGACATCGTTCTCCCGGCCGCTGTGGATGTTATAGAGCACTCTCCTTTCCCGATCTTGTCTGCCGAAGAAGAGACCAGCGTTCTGCAGAGCGACGACCCGCCTACCGAGCTGTTCGATATCGTTGCGCCAGAGTTTGAGAGGCTACTCGCTCGTGTGGTAGAGCAGGGCATCGTGATGGTGCCGACTCTAGACGCGCATATCGGAACTCTGTACGAGAAGACTGATCGGTCGCGCGTCGAGCAGATTGTTGTTGATGTACACGTCGAAGCTGTGCGCCGCTTTCATGCCTTGGGTGGAGCTCTGGCGCTCGGGGATGACTACGGCGCCAACCCCGATGTTGAGTCAGGTATGCCTTTGACGGAGATGAAACTGCTCTTGGCAGCCGGTCTCACTCCGCTGCAAGTCATCGAGGCGAGCACTCGAAATGCGGCGTTTGTCTGCGGACAAGGTGACAGATTGGGCACCCTGGAGCCCGGGAAACTGGCCGATATCATCATCGTGGATGGCAACCCGTTGACCGATCTCGACGCCATGGACAGGGTGCTGGCTGTCATCAAGGGCGGCGAGCTCGCCCGCTCAGCGAATTGAGCTACGGTTGACGGCAGCGTGCGTCGCGCTGCAGATCAGGTCCGAGTTACCCTGCAACTCATCGACAGGGCCCGTCGCTGTCGTATGAGTGTATGATGTCCGAGCGCGGCCTTACCAGGTTCGCCGCCCACCGCCGCGGCCTCCTCCACCGCGGCCTCCACCGCCGCGGCCTCCACCGCCGCGACCTCCACCACCTCGGCCTCCTCCGCCGCGACGCCCTTCGGAGCGGGGGCGAGCTTCGTTAACGTTAAGCGTTCGCCCCTTCAACTCTTTGCCGTTCAGGTCGTCGATCGCGGACTGGGCTTCGGCCTTAGCAGGCATCTCGACAAACGCGAATCCTCTTGGCTCGCCGCTGAACTTGTCCGTTATAACATTGACCGATGCGACCTGGCCGAACGCTTCAAAAGCTTCTCGCAATTCCTCTTCCGTGACGTCGCGAGACAGGTTTCCTACGTAGATGTTCATTTCTCGAGCCCTTGTTGCCGTGATAGTCCAGTCCGCAATCTTGCCTAACTCCTACTAAACTGCCGTTTGACCCCGGTCCCTGCAAGCCCTAGCAGCGCCGGAGCCCGGCGATCGAAGTCCCGCCACCGGATCCACTGACTGTGCTGCCGGGCCAGGTGGGCTAGGCTGCCTGGAGGCAGAGCGCGAGATCTTTGCCGGGGCCACAACGGCAGGCGCGGACTGCGCCTATCCGAGCACCACCCGAACCAGGTGGTCGCGACCGTCGTCGGACAAGGGTACGAGCGCGTCTCCCGGGAGCGGCGTTCCGTCGAGGCTGACCTCGGATACCCCCCGGCAAACGCCCTTGGGGTTCTCGACGGTGATCCGGTAGAGGGAGCCGCCATGACGGTAGGTGATCTCGAAGCGTCTCCACCCGTGGGGAATGCAGGGATCGATGCAGAGGGCGTCACCCCGTTTCCGGAATCCGAGAATCCACTCAAGCCCCGCGCGATAGAGCCAGCCCGCAGCCCCGGTGTACCACGTCCATCCACCGCGCCCAACGTGGGGAGGTTGGGAATAGACATCTGCAGGTACGGCGTAGGGCTCGACCTTGTACCGGTGGACGTCCGCACGACGGCTCGCGTGGTGGATGGGGCTCAGCAAGTTGAACAGCTTGGCGGCCACCTCTCCCTCGCCCAGCATCGCGAATGCGACGACCGACCAGATCGCGGCGTGGGTGTACTGCCCGCCATTCTCCCGGATGCCGGGGACGTATCCCTTGATGTATCCGGGATCCAGAGGTGTCCGGTCGAAAGGCGGTGAGAAGAGGAGCAGGAGCCGGTCTTCCCAACGGACGAGCCGTCGCTCGACGGATTCCATGGCCTGGCGTGCCCGCTCGGCCTCGGCGGCACCCGAGATGACTGCCCAGGATTGGGGGATGGAGGCGATCTGGCACTCGTCGCTCGCCGCTGATCCGAGTGGCGTGCCGTCGTCGAAGAAGGCGCGCTTGTACCATTCTCCGTCCCACGCCTCCGCCTCCAGCGAAGCTTTGAGAGAGGCGGCCCGCTCGCGCCAGCGTGCCGCACGCTCCTCTGCACCGCGCTCGTCGGCGATCGGGGCGAACTGCGTCAGGTTCACGAGGAGGAACCAGCCCAGCCAGACACTTTCGCCGCGGCCCTCGCGGCCGACACGGTTCATGCCGTCGTTCCAGTCCCCGCCCCCGATCAGCGGGAGCCCGTGGCTTCCCACGTCGAGGCTGCGGTCCAGGGCCCGCGCGCAATGCTCGTAGACCGTCGCCCGCTCGTCCGAAACGTTGGGCTGCAAGTAGGCCTCTGGCTCGTCCTCTTCAAGGGCGGCCCCCTCGAGCCAGGGCACTTCTTCGTCGAGCAGCGTCCGATCGTCGGTCACGCTCAGATAGTGGACCACCGCGTAGGGTAGCCAGAGGAGGTCGTCGGAGATCCGGGTCCGGACGCCGCGGCCCGTCGGCGGATGCCACCAGTGCTGGACGTCCCCTTCTCTGAACTGCCGGGCCGCGGCCCGGAGGAGATGCGCGCGCACAATGTCGGGCTTCGTCACCGCCAGGGCGAGGACGTCCTGGAGCTGGTCGCGGAATCCGAAGGCCCCCGACGATTGGTAGAACGCCGAGCGGGCCAAGATCCGGCAGGAGAGCGTTTGATAGAGGAGCCAGCGGTTGAGCAGGAGGTCGATCGAGGGATCGGGAGTCTTGACCTGGACCGCGTCCAACACCCGGTTCCAGTGATCCTGGACCTCGCCGAGAGCCGCGTCGCAATCCATTCCGCGGTAGCGTTCGACCAGCGACCGGGCTTCCTCACGGCCCTCACCCTGACCCAGCAGAAACAGCACCTCGGCGCGTTCCCCCGGCTTGAGCTCGACTTCGGTCTGGAGAGCGGCGCAGGGGTCGAGGCCCGCTCCGGTCTTTCCCGATAGCTCGTCACCCCGCTCCAGCGACGCGGGATGGTCGAGGCTCGCGTTGCGGCCCAGGAACTCGAGGCGGTCGCCGGTCCAGGAGGTCTGGCGGCCGCCTAGGTCGGCGAAGGCAACGCGATCGGCGAATTCCCCATTCCACGCGTTTCGCGCAAACATGGCTCGGGTCGTGCGGTCAATGTCGGTGACCACGAAAGCCGCCGAGCTGCTGCGCTCGACCCCCAGCACCCACTCGGCATAGGCCGTGACCGCCAGCCGCCTCTTGCGATGGGACCGGTTCTCCAGGGTGAGACGGGAGATCTTGATCGGGTCGCGCAGCGGCACGAACTGCAGGAGATCCAGCGCGACGTCGTGAGAGGTGTGTTGAAAGCGACTGTACCCCTGCCCGTGCCGGATGACGTACGGCCAGCTCTCCTCGCGGATGGGAAGAATCGTCGGTCCCCAGACCAGGCCGCTCTCCTCATCCCGCACGTAGAACGTTTCGCCCGCGGGGTCGCTGACCGGATCGTTCGACCAGGGCGTGAGCTTGTTCTCGCGGCTGTTCACGGACCAGGTGTAACCCGAGCCCGACTCGGAGACCTGGAAACCGAATACCGGGTTCGCCACCACGTTGATCCAGGGAGCCGGGGTCCACTGCCCCTTGCCCAGAACCGTGACGTATTCACGGCCGTCCGCTGTGAATCCGCCCAGGCCGTTGAAGAACTCTAACTCCAGGGCGGGAGGCGCAACGGTCTCGGCCGTCTCGCGCGGCGCGCGGAGCAGCAGCGGAACCGGCCCGGGCCGCAACCGCTGCAGCCGGACCACCTGCTCCGACAGCGTACCCTGGCGCGCCAGAATCAGCACTCGCGCCGCCGCGTGTAGCAGAAGGCGGTCGCGACCGGGCAGGAGGTCAGCTCGGAGGACGAAGACATCTCCCTGCTCGCCATGCCGCTCGTGCCCGACCGCGGACTGGATCGCCTGCACCATGGCCTCGAGTGACTCCTGGAGATCCTGTATATAGGAGGTGGCTTTCGCATTGAGGATCACCAGGTCGGCGGGGATCCCCTTTATATGCCAATACTCGTGCGCCCGCAGGAGCTGCCTCACGATGTCCCGCTCCTCGTCCCTCTCGATGCGCACGAGTGCGATGGGGAGGTCGCCGGAGATGCCGTAGGCCCAGAGCCCGGACGGGCCGGTGCGGTTTCTGGCCAGTACGCGAGGCGCGGCGCGCAACGTGGGATCTACATAGAGCAGACGATTGGCCAGACGCTGGAAGAGGTGCGCCTCGTCCTGGGAGATCCGCAGGTGGTGCAGCTGGACCTGCGCCTGTGTCCAGGCCAACGCGCTCTCGCGCTCGAACGTTGCCGGCTCGCGGTACTTTTCCGCTATCTCGAGGGCCTCCTCCCGGGAGGACGCCACCAGCGTAGTGAACACGAGATGGACCGTCTCTCCTTGGGGTATCGCCACCCGCTGCCGGAGGCTGACGATGGGATCCAGAACCGTCCCTGCCGTGTTGGAAAGGGGCCCTCCGTCGATCACGGAGAGCGGTGTGCGAACCCCGCGGCCGCGTCCCAGGAAGCGTGCGCGGTCGCTCTCGTACTGCAACGCCTCGACTGTCTCACCCTCCACCGCGGTCAGGTGGGCGAGCCAGACCTGGGGCTCGTCCGCCGAGCGCGGGCGCCGAGTCGCGAGCAAGGTGCCGAGCTCGGGAACGAACTCGGTCTCGACGAAGAGGTTCGAAAAGGCGGGGTGGGCCACATCCGCGCCCTGCGGGGCCAGCGCGATCTCGGCGTAGGATGTGAAATCGATCTCGCGGTCCCGGTTCTCGAGATTGGTCACCGTCAGCCGGCGCAGCTCGGCGTCGTCCTCGGGGGAAACCACCATCTCGAGGGTGATCGTCAGGGACCGGAACCGCTGCATGATCTTGGCCCGGTCCTCAGAATAGACGACCTCGTAGTGGTCCGCTTCGCTACCGCTCGGCTGGAAGCCGGCGGACCAGACGTCTTCGGTCTCCGCGTCCCGCAAGAAGATGAACGTGCCCCAGCAGTCACGCGTCGTGTCCTCGCGCCAGCGGGTAACGGCAAGCTCGCGCCAGCGGCTGAACCCGGAGCCCGCCGCCGTGACCATGACCGTGTAGCGGCCGTTCGAGAGGAGATGCGTGCGGGGCGTGATGTCGTGCGGCGACTCGAATCGCCGCAGCGTGGGGAGGACGAGGTCGCGGACCAGCGCGGCCTCCCGGACCTCCTCCCCCCGGGGCCGGGTCACGCTCACCGAGCGCGGCGTCCGTTCCTGAAGCAGTAACTCTGCCGCCTGGACCATGGGGTGGGAGTGAAAGCGCCTGCGGGTCAGGCCGTCGTGGACGACGTTACCGAGAGAGACGAGGATCATCCCCTGATGGTGGGTCATGTATGCCCGGACCACGGCCA
>CP070815.1:1084571-1103759 GCA_020344215.1 Gemmatimonadota bacterium | reverse complement strand
GGCCCCAGCCGGAGATTTTCCAAGTTAGGCCATAGTTTTCAGGCACTTATGCCACAGTGGCGGGTATGTGGCTGACCGAAATGTGGCGAAATGTCCCCCGGTTCGGTTAGTTTTCGGGCCAGGAGTGACCCCGTGCAGCTGTCGTGGAACGACCAGTGGCGCCGCGCGCGTCAGCTGGTACTGGTGAGCCGCCAGGCCAGCCGCGACGGCGACCAGCGGAAGGCTAGGCGCGCTGCGAACCTGGCCTGGAAGCAGGCGCAGTACGCGATCAGCCGCGCCTACCGCACCGGAGCGGTGGTGGCGGTCGCATGAAGGGCGTGGCCAGGGGCAACAGCAAGCAGATCGCGAAGCGCGCGGTCCCGAAGGCGAGCGGGACCGTGGTCGAGGCCAACCGTGAGTCGATCGAGAAGCGGCTGGACACGTGCAGCAAGCAGGTGGCGAAGCTCGACCGCGCCCTGGCCAAGCTGTCCAACCGATTCTGCAGCCCGAGCAACCCTCCGCCGCCAGATCAGCTGGACGAGTTCAAGAAGCGAGTGGATGTCGGGGTCAAGCTGCGCGAGTCATGGGAGAAGGCAGAGCGTCGCTGCCAGGTGTCGCTGGGGATCGTGAGCGACCGAGCCGTGCGACAGGCTCGCGTGGCAAAGACCAAGGCTGGCGATGACGAGTTCGAGCAGATCGTCCGCGACTTCAACGACGACGCATAGCTACCCAGAGACGCTGGTCAGGGGAAGCGACGGCACGTGGGAAGTCGACGAGAACTGTGTAGCGCTGCAGGCGATCACCGACCCCGAGCGGTTCGAGCGGGGCGTGCGCCAAGCTATGAAGCTGGCCAAGGTCGTGAACTTCGCCGAGCGCTACCTGAAGATCGTGACGAAGCGCGCCAAGCTGGAGCCGTTCAGGCTCAACGCTGTCCAGGTGATCGTCGTCCAGCTGATCGCGTTCTGCTGGGCGCAGCTGCGACCCGCGCAGATCCTGATCCCAAAGTCTCGGCAGATGGGGATCAGCACGCTGCTGCAGACGCTGCTGTTCGTGCTCGCGCTGCTGACCAGGAACTACCGCTGCCTGACCGTGGCGCACCGCGAGGACAGCGCGGGCATGATCTTCCGCATGTCGCGGACGTTCGAGGAATGGCTGCCGCGCAAGTTCCGCCGCGAGCTAAAGACCAAGACCAAGGGCTGCCTGGAGTGGCGCGACACCGGGTCGATCACGCAGGTGGCGACGATCGGGACCGGCGACGGTCTAGGAATGGGCTTCACGCTCAACGCATTCCACGGCAGCGAGGTCGCTGTCTGGGCGAAGCGCGGCGACGCGAAGGCTGCGTGGACGTCGGCTGCACCGGCTATCGCGGACAACGAGGACACGCTGATTGCGTTCGAGTCCACGCCGGACGGACCGGACCCGTTCTTCTACGATCTCTGCTCGCGCTCGCTCGCTGGGTTCGGCGACTGGCAGGCTGTGTTCCTGCCCTGGTATCTCGACCCGACCTACAGGATCTCGCGCGAGGAATACGCCCTGCGCGTGGCGCGAGCGCGGTTCGAGGGAGAAGTCCACTTCGAGCTTACAGCCGAGGAACAGGAGCTAGTCAAGCTCGTAGCCTCGCAGCCCACGGTAGCTGGCGAGGAATGGATCCGCTGGCCCTGCCAGCTGGAGATCGAGCAGATCCTCTGGCGCCGGATCACGATCGAGAACAAGTGCGACGGAGACGTCGACACGTTCAACCGCTACTACCCCTCGACGTGGGAGATGGCGTTCCAGAGCCGGGACGTCCAGCTGTTCAGCGGGCACACGATCGAGCGGATCAAGGCCCAGGCCAAGCCGCCAACCGGCGTGGGCGCCATGCACGCAGTCAAGGGGCAGGCCAGCTTCAGGGCGCGGGACAAGGCAGAGCAGGACAGGTCGAAGTGGCAGGTCATGGTCTGGGAGGAACCCCAGGCTGGGTTCGAGTACATGATCGGCGCGGACGTGGCGGAGGGCGTCGAGGGCGGGGACTTCTCCGCCGCCTACGTCGGCAAGCTGGACAGGGCGCTGGGGCAGGTCGAGGTCGTCGCAGCTGTCCACGGGACGATCGACCCGGACCTGTACGCGGAGCAGCTGGACCTGCTGGGCCAGTGGTATGGGGACGCGCTGCTGGCTGTCGAGTGCAACCGCACGTTCGAGGTCATGCGGACCCTGCGGAAGCGCGGCTACAAGAACCTCTACTGGCGCATGGATCCGACCAACCCCCGGTCGAAGGTCAAGCACCCCGGCTGGCACACGAACACCAAGACCAGGCCGATCATGCTGTCGATCCTCAAGGCCATGGCCAGGGACAACGACGTCGTGGTCTACGACGGGGAACTGCCTGGGGAAATGCAGACCATGGTCCCTGGCAAGAACGGTCGCTGGGAGGCCCGCAAGGGCTACCACGACGACCGTGTCATGGCTCTGGCTATCCTGCTGGCTGTCGCTGGCTTCAGGGACAAGCGTGGCCGGAGGCGGCGCGAGCGAGAGAGGCCAGCGGAGGAAAAGAGCGAGAGTGCAGCCGTGGTCGCCATGCACAGGCGCAAGGCGTGGGCTGCGTCGAAGAACCTGAACACGTCGGCGGACGAGTCGACCTACACGATGTGAGGCACGTATGAGCAAGAAGGCGGAGCGCGACGAGTTCCTGGTCAACAGGTGGGTGAACTGCTACCTGCCTGCGGCGATCAAGGCCAAGAAGCGGTTTCAGTCCGACGCCGACGAGGTCGACAAGTACTTCCGAAGCGACCACGAACACTTCTACGACGAGATCAACGGCATGCTGCCCAAGCGCGGCTTGTTCACCATGACGATCAACCTCGCGGCGCAGATCCGTGGGTACATCGGCCCACACCTGTACGCGCGCCACCCGACCCGGACCGTGACCGCCAACACCACGGACACGGTCAGCCAGTGGTTCGCCAAGGTCGCCGACGAGTACCTGAACGCGGTGCCCTACGAGGTCAAGCTGAAGGAGGAGATCCGCGACGCGATCGACGACAGCCTGCTGGCTGGGCGCGGAGTCCTGCTGGTCGAGAAGGACCGCGAGAAGGACGTCGTCACCACCAAGCACGTCCCTGTCGACGACCTGCTGATCGACCCCGACGCGCGGTGCCTGGGCGACGCCCAGTGGATCGCGATCCGCTACTGCGAGCCGCTGCACCTGGTCAAGAAGCGCTACAAGACCGGAGGCCCGGACGACCCGACGATCGGCCTGAAGGCGAACGCGACCAGCCAGTCTGACTCGCTCGCGCGGATCGACAAGGACGCTGGCAAGCTGCTGAACCTGGGCGACGCCCGGTTCAAGGGGCAGACCACAGACCAGGTCGTCTACTACAAGGTCTGGTCGAAGATGGGCAGCGGGCTGCTCTACGGCAAGGCCGGACCCAACGAGAAGGACGTCGAGTTCACGCGCGAGAAGGGCAACCGATTCCGGTTCATGGTGATCGTGCCCAACCACCACCGTCCGCTGCTGGAGGGCGAGTGGCCGATCCCCATGCACCTGGACGACGACTGGCCGATCGGTCTGCTCGACTTCACCCCGGTGCGGAAGGGCGACAAGACGGACCCGCTCTGGCCCGTCTCGCTCATGAAGCTAGGGCTGCCCCAGCAGAAGGCGATCGACCTGCTGTCGACGATCCTGATCAACGACCTGAAGTTCAAGAGCCGGATCATCGCTGGCGTTCTGGGCGAGAAGTCCGAGGACGTCAAGGAAGCCCTGACGGCTGGAGACCTGCACACCGCGATCTCGCTGGACCCGGCTGACGGAGTCACGGACATCCGCCAGATCCTGCAGATCATGCAGCTGGGCGAGGTCAACCCGATCCTGCTGCAAGAGATCCAGTATCAGGAGTCCAAGTTCGGTGAGATCACCGGGCTGCTCCCGCTGCTGAAGGGCGTGACGATCGGCCACGGTGACGCGCAGATGCGTAGCGCCATGGAGGCCAGCGTCCGCGACCGGAACAGCCGCAGCCGCATCGAGGACATGAACGAGCGGGTCGAGACGGTGAACACCGACGCGGCTCGCAGGGAGTTCCTGGGCATGCGCCTCAGCATGTCGCCGGACGAGGTCGGGGCTGTCGTCAACGACAAGCTGCCGCAGGCTCCGTGGAAGGTCAAGGTCTCGATCGGCACCGACCCCATGACCGTGTACGACGCGCGCAAGCAGATCCCGCTGGCTGGCGTCTACTACCCGAACCAGGAGATCGCCCAGCAGGCCCTGCAAGCGATCAGGCAGCAGGAGCCAGAGATCAGACTGGCCTGGGAGATCGCCAACCCCGGCGAGACGTTCTTCCTCGCCACTAGCGTGGTGCAGGTCACGCTCAAGGAACTGTGGTTCGACACGTCCGGGCTGACGGCTGATCGCATGGTCCGCGAGTACAAGGTCGTGATCGAGTCCGGTAGCTCGCGCAGGCAGGACGAGAGCCTGAAGCGCGACCAGGCGAACTTCATGCTCGCCGAGGTCGGCCAGCGGTCGGCGGCGCTGGGTCTGTGGGACACCTACAACCAGGCGCTGGATAGGTTCCAGCAGGTCATGCAGGTGCCGCGCCATGAGCGGATCTACTTCCCTGCCCAGCAGCTGCAGCAGCGCCAGCAGCAGATGCTCCAGCAGCAGTCCGAGCAGATGCAGCAGGACGCGACCCGCAAGGCGCAGCTGGAGATCGCGAAGCAGGACGTCAAGGAGCGCGGCAGGGCGCAGCAGATCGTGCTCAAGGGGCAGGTCGACAGCGCGCTTCAGAACGAGCGGCTGGCCTGGGAGCGCGCGATCGACGCACCGGGCGGCGGCGGCTGGAGGTAGCCCGTGGCTGACGAGAGCAAGGCCGAGGTCAGCAACGACGCGCAGGTGATCGCTGCGTGGATCAGCACAGCGATCAAGCTGGCCGAGCGCGTCGACCGCAGGCCGATCGTGACCAAGCAGGACAGGCAGACGGCAGGGCGGCTGATCCACCCTGCCAGCCTGAAGATCCTGTTCGACGCCATGGAGGCGTGCATGGACACCAAGCCAAGCAAGGAGGACGAACATGACCGTGCGCCTGTACAGGGCTGACAGCCCGAGCGCGTCGTGCGCTGACTGCGTCGAGCCGTTCGGGCGGGTCGAGGGGCTGACCGATCCGCTGACCGACACGTGCCCTGGGTGCGGCAACCCCGTCCACGTCGTGATCCAGCCGGTCACGATCGGCGCCATGGACCCGAGGCTCAGCGCTGACCCGCTGTACATGAGCCAGCTGGCCAGGTTCCCCGGCGACCCGGAAGCCTACGTCAGCGGCCCGCACAGCTGGCAGAAGAAGATCGACGAGGCGCAGCGCAACGGAGCGCGCGTCATTTCGAGCAGCGAGGACACCGGGGATCTAAGTCCCCGAGAGATCAAGAGGAAGGAGCGCGGTCATGGCAGCTGACGAACAGACGCTTGACATGGACGAGCAGATCGACGAGAACGACGAGCAGAGCTACCAGGACGACGTCGGAGACGACGGAGCGCTGGCCGACGACGAGGCAGACTGGGACGACGATTCCAGCGACTCCCTCAGCGAGATCGGCGAAGGGCGCGACGGGCCTGGAGGGGCTGACAGCCTGGAGTCGGAACCGCGAGGGGCGGTCCCGAGCGGCGACCTACCACCCGGATTCCGGTCGTGGGACGAGGTCAACCAGTTCCGGCAGCAGCAGCAGGCGCTCGACTACTACCACCGGCAACAGGAGTATCTCCGGGCTCAGCAAGCCCAGAGCCAGCAGCAAGAGCAGCAGGGGTTCAACTGGGGCCTGCCCAACGGGCTGACTCCCGAGTACCTCATGACGCTCAAGGCGCAGCGAGCCGCAGGCCAGCTGACGCCCCAGCAGCAAGCGCAACTGGAGCAGGCCGACGCGTACGTCAACCAGAACTGGTCGCGGTGGACCTACCAACCGACCCAGATGGTCGACGACCTGTTCATGCCTGCCGTCGAGCGCAAGTTCGGGGCACAGCTGCAGCAGATCTGGAACGCCATCGCCGAGCAACGCGCTGCTGAGTTCCGTCGCCAGAACAAGGACGTCCTGGGTCCAACCGAGAACGTCCAGCGGTACGTGTCGATCGCGCAAGAGATCGAGCAGAACAAGCACCAGGCTGCCCTGAAGATCCTGCGACTCGAACAAGCGCTCAAGGAAGCGCAGAGCGAGAAGCAGGCGAGCACTACGAAGAACCGGGACCGGCAAGCCTCGAAGCAGAGCGCGAAGGGCAAGCCGCCCCACAAGAGCAACACGAAGGGCAGGCGAGGTCGGCAGCGACGCAAGCTCGACAAGAAGCAACGGACCAACCCGGCTGCGGTCAGCAACATGGTGATCCAGCAGATGATCGAAGCCGGGGAACTGGACGCTTCCGAGCTTGAGTAGCTAACTTCCGCGCCTGCTCCAGAAAGAAGCAGACATGCCGACTCTCGACGCGACCGCCAGGGTACTGGCGACCACGTATCAGAAGTGGCTCGAAGGCTACTCGGACGAGACCGAGGAAGATCACCCGATCCTCGCCAGCCTGAAGGCCAAGGGGAACATCGACTACTCCGGTAGCGGTGTCTACTACCAGGAGTCCATCAAGTTCAAGCGGCTGCGCCTCGAAGGCTACGCCGACATGGACCGCCTGGAGTGGGCGCGGAAGAACCTCTACAAGACGCAGCAGCATGAGTGGCGCGGGCTGCAGCTGACCGACGCGATCAGCACCAAGGAGATGCGCCAGAACAAGGGCATGGAGGCCCGCGTCAAGCTGTTCGAGGACAAGCTGAACCAGATGAAGTCCGACGCGGACGACGATCTGGGCGCTTTCCTGTACCTGAACGGCCAGGCGGCGGGCAACGAGAAGAAGCTGGAAGGCTTCCTCACCATGATGGACTACAACCTGGGTGGCCAGCTGGCTGCGGACGTGTTCGCGACCGCGCCGAACGGCACCTACGGGACGTTGTCCACCGCCCTGGGCAACTACGGCGGCACGGGCACCAACGCGGGCGCGGTGCGCGAGTCCAACGACCCCGAGTGGGACTTCTGGACTCCGATCGTCGTCAACGCGCTGAACACCACCACGGGTGGTGGCTCGCCTGCCAGCTGGGCGACCCACGCCGAGGAACTGGTCGGCGCGGCGATCACGCACGCGATCCGTGGCAACAACAAGTCGCACCACCTCGACATGTTCTGCCTCAGCCGCAGCAACTACGTGACCCTGAAGGATCAGGTCCGCACCAAGGAGCGGATCCAGATCGACCCGGGGCCGGACCGCTCGCTGCTCGTCAGCCTGGGCTTCAAGGGTGTGATGATGGTCGACGGCGTCGACTGCATCGTCGACACCGACGTGCCCCTGACGGACAACCAGGGCCGCCCGATCCGCGCGCTGGGCTGGAACATGAGCAAGACCAAGATGTGCTTGCTCCCCGAGTCGGGCGGCGGCGACTCGTTCTGGAACGACAGCGGGTCGTTCTACGACCCCGACGACAAGACCTTCAAGTGGTGGCTGGGGCTGTGGGGCAACCTCATCTTCAAGCCCCGCTACCAGGTCATGATCTCGGACATCGCGTAAGCGGTTCGAGAAGAAAGGAACAGGTAGCTACATGAGCGCGATTCAGACCCTTCCGTTCGACCTGGAGGACAGCCCCGCTGCCGCCCAGTCGAACTACGACGAGATCGTCGGTCGGACCTACCTCAGCCCCCAGTCGGGGCAGGGGATCTACCGGCTCGTCAAGTGGACCGGGGCGACCACCGCCGCTGGCGATCTCGCTGGCAAGGCGCTGGTCGGCACCGGGGGCTCGTACGAGGCCACGGCTGTCGCCGGTGCCAACGCGGCTGCGAACACGCTCCTGGGCGTGGCTCACCCGAGCCTCGTCGGGATCGTCGAGCAGAACGACGTGATCCTCGTCGGCTGCGAGGGCCAGGTCGAGGCGAACGCGGACGCGCCCTTCGGCACCGGCGACATCCTCGTCGGCGCTGCGGTCGGCACGGACGCGAACGGTGACCAGGACGCTGCTGCGACCACCACGATCGGCCAGGTCGTCAAGGACCAGGGCGGCGTGGACACGGTCCGGTTCCCGAACGCTGTTCGGATCGAACTGGACGCGAAGCTCTACGTCCCTGGCGTCTAGCTTTCACTCCTAGCTGAAGCCTGGGAGGGGCGTAACACCCGGAGAGATCCGAGTGTCTGCGGACGCCCCTCCCAGGCTGACGCTTTGCTACGAGGCGCAGCATGGCGATCACGGTCGGCGACTACAGGCAGTTCCTCAGCGACAGCGCTCAGTCCATGGCTGACGCGCAGGCCGGTCGTATCCTCGACCGCACCATGGGCGCCGCCATGCGCCGACTCTCGCGCGAGGCCGAGTGGACCTGGAAGCGCAAGCGGGCGATCCTGTTCTTGGAGCCTCGCAAGCAGTCGACCAACGCGACACTCACCCAGCGCAGCAACCTCGTCACGCTCGACCAGAACGAGCCCGACGCCTTCCCGCTTGAGCAGCGCTACTACGACGACAAGTGGAACATTCAGCTGGGCGGTCGCGAGACAATCTACAAGTTCGCCGAGCCGCCGCTGCCATACTCGCTGACGCTGGAAAGCGTCTATGCCGGACCGAGCACCACCGGAGGCACGTTCGACACGCTGAACCTCACGCGGTC
Source organism: Gemmatimonadota bacterium (assembly GCA_020344215.1). Taxonomy (GTDB): domain Bacteria; phylum Gemmatimonadota; class Gemmatimonadetes; order Palauibacterales; family KS3-K002. The sequence goes on along the minus strand of CP070815.1, from coordinate 1,095,146 downwards.
CCGCTACCCGCTCCCTGAGCGCTTCGAGCACGTGTTCGGGCTGGAGCTACCGCAGGAAGGCGTGCGCGCCCTGAGCTACCTCAGCCGCAGCGACTTCGAGGTCTACCGGCGTGGTCTGCTGACCAGCGCCTCGCAGCCGTGGGTCTACACGACCTACGGCGACGAGGAACTGGAGATCTGGCCACCGGCTGCAGAGGACCGTGGCTACGAGGCTGAGGTCGACTACCAGGTCAAGCTGCGCGTCCCGAAGATCGACGCGCTCGACGCAGAGGAACTGGACTGGCCCGACTCGCATGAGGACTTGCTGTGGGCTGTCGGTCGCCTGCAGCTGGCGATCGAGCTAGGTGCGGACGCTGTCCAGTTCGACGTTCAGGGCGTGGCGCAAGAGTACGCGCGCATGCTCGCCGAGTACAAGTCCGACGACCAGTCCAGGGGCAAGCGTGTCTGGTCCATGGACACGCCAGACAGGACGATCGGCACCCCGCGCCCGTTCGGACTGAATCTGCGCGGACCCGTGAGGGGTGAAGGTTGAAGCCGCCTCGCGAGCAAGGCGCCACCGACTTCACCGGCATGGACGTGTCCATGGCCGACACGGCTCCCGTGTTCGAGAAGGCTGTCGAGGACACGGGCGGCAACCACCAGAAGGCTGGCGCGTGGCGCACCCGGCGCGGGTTCTCGCGCGGGTTCGAGCAGATCCCGAGCCGGGTCAACCTGGTGGTCTGCTGGGAGGCTGAGAACGAGCAGACGGTCTGCGTGATCAGCGGCGGCGACGGCTACTACACAGCGGATCCGTTCCCGGTGCTGCAGGTCGGCTACGGCACCGGGGGCTACGGCTCCCAGCCATACGGAGACTGACATGGGTCAAGGGCTGCTGACGATCACCAACGTGGTGAACGAGACGCCTGGTCCGCCGAACGAATGGCGGCTCACGGTGACGAACAGCGCTGGCGTGACGGTGGGCGACCACCTGATCGGGCAGCTGGCTGGCGGCGACGACGCTGTCTGGCTGATCACCCAGGTTCCGAGCGGGACCGAAGTGATCGTGCAGGACTCGCTGACCGAGGGCAACGGGGGCGTCGAGTTCGGTCAGCCCGACACCGGGTCTGTCGGCTACTCGACTCCGACTCCGAACTTCAGCCTGACAACCGGGCCGGAGGGCGCACCGGGCTGGCGCGCGGTGTGCGAACGCAACTGGGCTGTGATCGACGCAGCGCTGTAGGGTGACACGTGGGCCAGGGACTGCTTACGATCACCGGCGCGTCCGTCGTAGCCGGAACGACCTACGACGTGTTCGTGGCGTCGAGCGGCGGCGTGGCGGCTGGGGATCACCTGGCAGCCGAGCTAGCCGCTCCAGCTGGAGAGGACGCGATCTACCGGGTCACGCTGGTGGTCAACGCCACGACGATCCGCGTCGAGGACGACCTGCTCGAAGCCCACGTGACTCCGTTCGGCCTGCCAGCAGCTGGCCCCGGAGCGTTCGGCACACCTGGCGGGGCTGGCACGTTCAAACTCAGCTTCCTGCCCGAGAGCAGCAGGGGCTGGCGCGCGCTCAACGAGCGCAACAACGCGATCCTCAACGATCACGTCGCTGGCCACGCTGTCGGTGGCTCCAACCCGTTCACCGGGCAGATCATCAACGCCAGGGCTATCGCGGACAGGATCCGCGAGACAGGCGGGCCGACTGTCCTGAACATGGGCGCGGTCAGCGACGGTCAGTACCTGGCCCGCAGCGGGACCGACGTCGTCGGAGTCAGCAACCCAGCCGACTACGCTGGGAAGTTCGAGGCCCCAACGATCACCACCGGAGACATTCCCAATGGGCTCTGGGGCTGGTGGTGGGACACGTCAACCTCTCGAATGTTCCTCGTCCGGAATCGGGCGGGGAGCCTTTACGCAACCGAGTTCACCCCGATCTAGGGAGATAGTTAGATGGCCGCTCACCTTCGGGGACACCCGATCAACGACACCGACAACCACGAACCGGGCACGAACGATACCGTGCTGGGCACCGAGGCTGGTGCGATCAGCGAGGTCGCGTTCAGCGTCACAGCTGCCGCCAGCGCTCTCGTCCGGCGCGGAGCGGCGGGCCAGATCACCCTGCCATCCGCCGATCCGGTGGCGGCGACCGACGCCGCGAGCAAGGGCTACGTCGACGCCAAGGTCACCGAGGGCGTGACCTGGAAGGAACTGGTCCTCGCTCCCGAGCAGTTCCTGAACGGTGGGTCCGGCGCGATCCTCCAGGCGATCCTGGGCGCTATCGCGATCAACCCGTCGAACGGTGACACGTTCGTGATCACGGACGGCACGACCACCGAGACCTTCACGTTCGTGACCACCGAGACGAGCCCGTTCGAGGTCCAGATCGGTATCGACGCGCCCGCGACCACGACGAACCTGGTGCAAGCGATCAACGACGACTCGACGCTGTGGAGTGCGGTCGAGACCACCGGGCTCGACGCCTACTTCACCGGCGCGAACGATCCTCAGTTCGTGGTCTACCGCACCGCGTACTCGGCTGCCGCCGATCGCGTCTACGGCACGCTGACCGCGACCACCGGGATCCAGATCGTCGAGTTCGCCACGGGCGTGCAGGACTACCGCGAGTCGAGCGGCACCCAGTCGGACCTGCCTGGCTCCGATCCGGCTGCCAAGCGCTTCGGCTTCGGTCGCGACTTCGCCACGCTGCAGCAGGGCGACACGCACCGCGTGGCCGACGACAACACCGCATACACGTGGGACGCGGACGACCAGGTCTGGCAGCAGACCAGCGGCGGGACCGCGATCACCGCTGGCGACGGTATCGACATCACGGGACAGAAGGTCTCGACCAAGGTCGCGACCACCGCTGGCGCGGCGACCCAGCAGTTCGGCGGCCTGGTCAACAACCGCACCAGCGACGGCACGGGCGCGGCGGCTGCCGACCAGGGCTACAACGCGGTCAAGACCGACAACTCCACGATCGCGGTCGACCAGGCCACGAACGCGCTGACGATCGTGCAGCCTGGCCTGCCCGAGTTCCAGGGCTTCGGAAGCTGGACGTCTAGCAACGCTGCGGACCGCGAGCCGACCCTGGCCGAGTACCAGGCCCTGCTGGGCACCACCGGCGCGGACATCGGCAACTGGGGCTTCCTGGTCGAGTCGGGCGGCGGCGGTCGCACGACCACGTTCCTCGCCTACAAGAAGGCGAACGCTGGCGCGCTGAGCGACTACCAGGCTGTGGCGCTGGAGTTCTAGTCCATGGGCACGCACGCTGACCATAGGCCGGACCTGGGGGCACCCAACGGGATCGCGACGTTGGACGCCAACTCGCACGTCCCGATCCCCCAGCTGCCGCCCAGCGTGCAGGCGCTGATCGCCTCGACTCCTGGCGAATACGTCGGGCTGGGGAGCAGGATCACGTACATCGGCGAAGGGAACCCGGAGCAGTCCGAGATCCAGCTGGTGCGCGCCCTGCTCCCCGCCGCGACCTACGACCGCATGCGCGTGTTCGTTAGGAGCCTGAGTGGCGGGACCAAGACGATCCGGCTGGGTGTTTACAACGACTCCAGCCAGCTACCGACAACGCAGGTCGAGCAGACGCCAGCGACCGACCTGGTCGCTGGCCTGAACACGATCGCGCTGGAGACCCCGTTCACGATCTTGGCGAGCGGGTACTACTGGCTGGCGCTGATCCTGTCGTGGTCCGGCCAGGCTCCGGGCTTCGCCTCGACGATCGTCGATGCACCGGCTGGCTTTCTTCCCGTACGGACCGTGGCCGGGACTGGGTCGACTCTCCCGAGCCCGGTCGTCGGAACCGTGGCCACCGAAGGCGCGGTGATCTACCGAGCCGTGCTTGAAAGCGGAGCCCCGTAATGCCACCCAGCGCGCACCTGATCACGCAGAACACCGAGACCGAGGGGCAGGAGCCTCTGGTCAGCGGAGGCGTCAGCGTCGAGGCCACCGCGAGCCAGGACGCGACCCAGGACTTCGTGCTGCCCACAGCGCTTCACCTGCAGGGTGCCCATATCTGCTGGCAAAACTGCGAGGCCGGAGACTACGCCTACGTCGACATTCGGGATCCCAGCGACACGGTGTCGATCGGCGGATACAACCTCCAGGCCGGGAACCCCGGACCCGGTCGCGGATACTGGCAGCTGCTGGGCACGAACAGCGTCACGATCTGGAACCAGTTTTCCAAGACTGCCCAGCTGCCGCAGGGCGTGATCCTGCGCGCGCACCTGGTGACCACGGCGGCAGCTGGCACCAGGAAGCTGGCTATCAACTTCATGATCCGGCTGCCGCTCTAGGAGTGAACGTGAACAAGGTCTCTCTCAACATGGAGACGGTCCAGAAGGTCGTCAACTACCTGACCCACCGACCGTTCGTCGAGGTCGCTGAACTGATCCAAGAGATCGGCAAGCAGGTCCAGTCGCAGCTGCCCAAGGCCAGCGAGGCCAGCGAGCCGGAGAAGCAGGAGGCAGCATGAGCTACAGGATTCAGACCCGATACACGGGCATTGGCCCCCGTCAGGGCGTGTGGCTGTTCGCGTTCGAGCAGGCCGGTTTCACGATCAACGACAAGCACCCGACCGCCGAGTCGGCGCAGCGCGAACTGACCAGGCTCAAGCAGTTCGCCCCGCAGTTCCGCAGGCCCGACTCCGACTGGGAGGCGCGTATCGTCGACGCCAGCGGGGAGATCGTCGGCGAACCGCAGACGACCAAGTCCAAGCCCAAGAAGAAGCGCAAGAAGTCCAAGCCCAAGCCCGAGCCTGTCACGCCAGACAGCTTCGGCGGGGAGGACTTCCAGTCCGACGACAAGGACTTCCTCAACCTCTGAGGTAGAGCATGACCCTGATCGCACCCTGGACCAGCCCGAGCCACCGCCCCAGCGCGGCTGTGTTCGACAAGCACCTGTACCTGTTCAACGGGTGGGACCGGGCCAGGGTGTACGACGGGATCAGCGGCAGCGACCACGCGGCTGGGATCGACGGCCCACCGCAGACGTGGAGCGGCGCGAACGTGCGCGCCGCTGGCGTCAGCACCGTGGGCACCCACCGCGTTCGCTACCGCTACTACGACGTCGACCGCAACAACTTCTCCGCCCCGAGCAACGCGGTCAGCGTCGTGGTCGCGGGCGGCGGCGACGAGCAGGTCACGTTCAACGTCGGCGGCCTGAACGAGATCCAGCTGTCGCCGGACAGCCGGGTCGACTTCATCATTCTGGAAGTGACCCAGATCGACCAGGTCGAGTTCTTCGAGGCCGCGCGCGTTCCGAACGACGGCACCACGCCGGTGTTCAACCTGGCCGACAACGACCTAGCCGAGTTCACGCTGCCGTGGCCCGAGCAGGTCGGCACCGTCCCGCCGCCTCTGTTCCGGTTCGGGATCAGGTTCCGCTCGCGGATCTGGGGAGCAGGCCAGGTCGTCCATGAGGACGGCACCGTCAGCGTGACCAACGGCAGCCCGACCGTGACCGGCGTGGGGACGAACTTCACGCTCGACGGGATCGAGGGCCGCTACTTCGAGATCGGAACGACCAAGGTCAGGATCGCCTCAGTGGCCAGCGCCACGTCGCTGACGCTGGCTGAGAACTGGCCAGGCACGACGCAGGCAGCTGCGAGCTACCGGATCTACACCGAGGACGACCTGCTGTTCTGGAGCGAGGCCAACTACCCCGAAGTGTTCTTCGGCGACAACTCGATCGCCGTGTGGAACAGCGTGACCGGGCTGGCCAGCTACGGCAGCGACATGCTGATCTTCGGCCAGAGCACGCTCGACCGACTGACCTACAGCAACGCCCCAGAGGACGGTGTGCGTCGAGAAGTCCCTGGCAACCGTGGCGCATACACGCACCACGCGATCGTCCAGGTCGACGGCACGGTCTACGTCATGGATCGGCGCGGGATCTACGCCTACCAGGGCGGCACGCCGACGCATATCAGCAGGCCGATCGACACGTTCCTGGTCGGGTTCGTCGACGAGGACTACGTCGACAAGATCCACGCTGTCTGGTATCCGAGCCCGCGCGTGATCCGGTGGTTCTACGTCCGCGTCGGCGAGCCGACTGGTGAGCCCAAGACCTACGTCGAGTACGACCTGTCGAGGCAGGCGTGGAGCGTCGGCGAACTGGACGTTCCGGTCACGGGCGGCGAGGGCTACCAGGACAGGCAAACGCTCAACCCCGTCGTCGGCGACGACAACGGCTACACCTGGTACGACGACAACGGGATCAGCGCTGGTGGCGGCCCGACCACCCCGGCGCGGATCCAGGTGCTCGAAGGCAGCAGCCCGACCAACACGTTCGTCCCGCTGGAGCCCAACCAGCTGGGCGTGTTCGACAACCTCGACGGTGTCTTGGTCCGCAACGAGCAGGACTTCACGGCTGTGGTCGACTTCAACGACGCGAGCAGCCTGACCCTGCAGTCCCCAGGCTTCGCCACCCCGCCAGACGCAGGAAGCTGGCTGCAGATCGGACGCCTGGTGTCGCGCCTGCGGACACGCGCGCACTACATGGACGGCAGCTGGAAAACCCGCAAGCGTGGCGTCTACCTCTGGCTGCACTTCGAGCCCCAGACCGAGGGCGAGTTCCGTGTCCGGTTCTACAGGAACCTGAGCAACGAGGCGTACCGGGCATACGACCGGCGCGCGCTCGACGCAGCCATGGGCAGGCTGGAGCAAGAGGGCGTCGCGGTGCCGGACTGGAACCGCAGCGACTTCACCGTGTCGCTGGCCAAGGCTGACGGGGTCGTCAAGATCCCTGTCGGCGGCGAACCGTGGCGCGTGGTGCAGGCAGAGATCGAAGTGGTGGAGGCGCGCTCGACGCTGATCCTCTACGGCTACCAGTTCACCAGCGCAGAGGGCAGGGAGACCCGTGCTTAGCGAGCAGCTGTCCACGATCCCGGCTGACCTGGACGGGGCTCTCGCGGCCCTGGACGGGATCGGTGCGGTCAACCGGCTGGACCCCTACAGCGATCTGGTGAACGTGGGCAGGTCCGACCTGCAGGACACGCTCGACCTGCTGGTCAACAACTTCAACTCCCTGGTCCAGCTGACGATCGTCGGGCTGGGCAACGCTGGCGGCGGGGCCACGACGCCCGTAACGCCGGTGACTCCGGGCAACGCAGTCTGCTACGGGGACGCGACCGGACTGGTGCTGGAGGACAGCAACAAGCTATGCGACGACCTGGTCACCCACGGCGGGACTGCGACTGGCAGCGGGATCCCGGTGTTCGTGACGGACGACACGATCGCCACCACGAACGTGACGATCACGGGCGACAGGCTGCAGAACGCTGACGGCTACGGGTTGCAGAACAACACGACTAGCCCGTTCACGGCTGGCGAGCGCGGCTTGTGGGTCAACAACTCGTTCGGCACGGCTCTGCTCGCCTACGCCTCGGGTGGCCTTGAGTGGGCTGTCCCATTCGTCAGCCTGTCCGGGATCAGCGACGGCGACGTCGCTGCCTGGGACACTGGGTCGTCGTCGTGGGTGCTGCAGGCTGGTGGCGGTGGGCTTCCGGTCGGGACCGACTACGCCTACCTCATGTATCTGTCTGGGGCCTGGGGATCGCAGCAGTCGCTGGCGATTCGCCACACCGCTGCCCTCGCCGGTAGTAACTTCTCGATTCGCCAGAGCGGAGATCAGTATGGCGCTGGCTACGTCAGCAACGAGGCGAACGTCAACGCCAGCCAGTTCATCAACGCATTCGAGGTAACCACCCCGAATCACTTGTCGTCGTTCGTTGTCAGCGGCGGAGGCGGGCCGAGGCTCAACTGGACTAGCTTTGGCGGAACCATGTGCGGCTCAATCGTTGGCAGGCGCACAGGCGCTACAGTCGGCGACCTTCTCATGCGCGGAGGCGGAGCGAACTTCTACTGCTTCTCGCTTCGCACCAACTACAGCACACAGTCCTTCGCGTGCTGCGACAGCGGGATCTTGGGTATCGCCGACATTGGCAACACGAACGATCGGTTTGTGGCTGGCGTGGGATCTGGCTCCGGCTTCACTGGAGCCCCCAACGTGATCACGCGCATGTACACGAAGGACGGCAGCCTCTACTGGCGAGACGCCCTGAACGTAGTCTGCAAGCTGTGCGGCGGCGCCCCTGAGACGACGACGACGCTCCAGACGGCTGACGACGGGACTGGCGCAAGCGGAGCCACGCTCGACGTCGAGAACAACGTGGTGGTCGTGGGCGTGCCTGCCAGCGGCAACACGCCGATCACGATCCCCACGCCTTTCGTCCCTGGTCAGGTCAACGACATCAACGTGCAGGTCAGCGTCGCCCTGGGCGCGGGCGGCGGCCTGACCGGGTTCCAGGTCGGTGACAACCTCGGAGACCCGGATCGCTTCGGGATCGCGACCACGATCACGCTGAACACGCGCGTCTACAGACAGGACTGGACGGTCGTCAACGAAAGGCTGTACGGTTTCTACATCACGCTGACCGAGTCCGGGGCTGTCAGTATCGTGATCACGCCGGTCGGCGGCGACTGGGCCGGAGGCCAGATCATCGTGACCCTGTTCGTCCACAACACCACCGCGATCAACTACTGAGGCAGGCATGAGCCGCAAGCAAGAGATCGAGCAAGCCCTGCAGGCGCTGGCCACCGAGTACGACGCGATCTTGGAGCAGGAGCGCGCCGACGAGGAACTGCAGGCCCGCGTTGCAGAGCGTCTGCCCGAAGCCTTCTACTCGGAGCTTGGCATAGCGAAGGCAAGGCTGAAGCGCGCGGAGTCGATCGACGAGCACCTGGCCGAACGGCACAGGGTGCTGTCCGAGAAGATCGCCTACATGGACGAGCACGGCATTCCAGTCAAGAAGCAGGAACGCCAGCAGCTGGTGAACCTGGAGATCCAGCGAGTCAGCACGCAGGGCAGGCAAGACGCTGTCGCTCGTCTGCGTGCAGAGGTCAACGCCCTCCAGCAGCGACTCGATACGGCAGAGGCCAAGGTCCGACGCGACCTGGCGGCGGAGTAGGAGATCAGCATGGCTTACTACGGACCCGGAAGTGGCAACGCTCCTGCTGGCTACACGCCTCAGTACACGCGCAGCGCGTTCCTCGACCCCTCTGCCTACGACACGGCCATCGCCCGCAACTCGCGCGTGGCGAACGTCGCTGGCGTAGGCATGTTCACGCTGGGCAGCGACCCGAACGACCCGCTGACGCGCATGCTGGGCAGGCTCCCTGGCGAGGCCCCGAACTACCAGTTCGGCAACCAGTACCTCCAGAGCCTGGACCCGAACTACTACGGCGGCGGCGGTGGCGGTGCGCCCATGCCAGCTGGCATGGACCCCAGCTACTTCTCCGTCCACAACCCCAACTCGTCGATCTACCAGGGGCCGAGCGGTATCGGGCAAACCGCCATGACCGGACCCATGGTGAACCAGCAGCAAGGCGCCGGTTCGTTCGGCCCGGTGCAGCCAGGCCAGCTGTCAAGCCTGTTCGGCCCGAGCCAGGGCGAGCAGCGCGCGCTTCAGGCGAGCCAGATGGCCTTCCAAGAGTTCGAGCGCATGCCTGGCCTCTACCAGAACCAGCTGGCTCAGAACGTGGGCGGCGCGATCGACCGGCAAATGAGCGGGCAAGACGCACCGTTCACGCCCGAGACGATCGACCAGATGCGGGCGCGGATCGGAAGCCAGGCTGGATCCGCCGACGCTGCGCGGCAGCGCATGATCAGCGACCAGGCTGGCGGTCGCGGCCTGGGCGGTGGCGGCATGGAACTGGGCCTGCGCCTGGCCAGCCAGGAGCAGGGCGCGAAGCAGCGCGCCATGGAAGGCAACCAGCTGGACATTACGTCCCAGCTGGAGAACTTCGCCAGCCGCGAGCGAGGGCGCCAGGCTGGGCAGGGCTTCCTGCAGGAGCAGCTGTCCGCGCTGCAGCCAGCCGCGCTGGGCAAGGCCAACGTCCTGGCCAACTACGAGAACTTCGGCGACCCCATGGCTGGCCTGCGTGGTCTGTTCACCCCTCAGCCGCCGCAGAGCGGGCCTGGCTACAACCCCATGACTGGCGGATTCAGCGTCAGCAGCATGGGCAGCCCGTTCTCCGTGCTGGGCAACGCGCAGCGCACGGGCGTGCAGGGGTTCACGCCGCCGCCCACCCAGCAGCAGCAACAGTCCGACTATCTGCAAAAGGCCATGGCCTTCCTGGGCCTGGGTGGTGGCGGAATGGCGACGCAGGCCACGCAGGCGACGCAGGCCACGCCGCTGATCGGGACGCCAGGGGCGCCCAACCCGTACAGCGGCACCTACTACAACAACGCCCCGCCCCCGAACCCCTACGGGTACTACTAGGAGCAGATCATGGCGCAGTACGTCTACCGAGCGTTCCAGGGTGGTGCCGAGGCGATCCCCGACCCGGCGTTCCAAGAGGGTCTGGCTGCACAGCAGCTGCAGCTTCAGCGGTCCCAGCTGGGCGCGCGCCAAGCCGAGGCGCAGGCCGAGCAGGAACTGGCCCGCCAGCGCCTGGCGCAGCAGGCGCAGCAGTTTGGCATGGGCAACGCGCTGGGCCTGCTGCAGCTGGCCAGCGGTCGCGAGCAGGACGAACTGGCTCGCATGTTCCAGGCCGAGCAGGCTCGCCTGAACCGTGGCTTCCA
>CP070815.1:1064712-1084471 GCA_020344215.1 Gemmatimonadota bacterium | reverse complement strand
CCGCTCGATCAGACCTGTGTGCCGATAGATCCCAACGACACCGAGTGCAACACGACCGGGGCCAAGGGGCTCGGCGAGCCCGCCACCATTCCGACCGCCCCGGCGATCGCCAATGCGGTCTACCACGCCACCGGTGTTCGCGTCACGAATGCCCCCATCACTCCTGAGCAGATGCTCCAGCTGCTGGCCGAGAGCAGAGGAGGGGAATGAACCATGCTGCCTAAGTTCACCTACGTTCGTCCAAGTTCGCTCAGCGAAGCGTTGGAGCACTCCCGTTCCGACGGTGCCGTTCTGCATGCCGGGGGCACTGACTTGCTGGGCTGTCTGCGGGATGGGGTGTTTCCCGCCGAAAGAGTCGTGGCGATGAGTGGACTGGAGGAGCTACGCGGGATCAGCCCGACCCGCGACGGCGGCCTGCGCATCGGCGCGCTCACGACGCTCGCCGAGATCGCCGCCCACCCGCTCATCACCGAACGCTACGCCGCCCTGGCACAGGGAGCTGCGTCGGCTGCCAGTCCCCAGCTGCGCAGCCAGGGCTCACTGGGCGGCAACTTGTGTCAGCGGCCGCGCTGCTGGTATTTCCGCAGCGACTTCCACTGTTTGCGCAAGGGCGGCGCGATCTGCTACGCCATCGCCGGCGAGAACCAGTATCACTGCATCTTCGGAGGGGACCGTTGCTATATCGTACACCCCTCCGACACAGCTCCAGCGCTCGTCGCGCTGGACGCCCGCGTCCGCCTGGCATCACCGAGTGGAACACGGCTTCTGCCAATGGAGTCCCTCTTCGTTCTGCCCAGCGAGGACGTGCGGAGCGAGACGGTTCTCCAACCCGGTGAGCTGCTCACCGAGGTTCTGCTTCCGCCACCCGCGGCCGGTCAGCGCAGCACCTACCGAAAGGTGCGCGCTCGGGGAGCTTGGGCTTTCGCGCTGGCGGGTGTCGCTGTGGCGCTGAGCGGAGCCGACGATCGCGTCGAGGGGGCACGCGTGGTGCTCTCCGGAGTCGCACCGATTCCGTGGCGAGCGGTCGATGCCGAGGAACTGCTCACCGGAGGTCGCCTGGATGCCGAGACCATTTCTCGCGCAGCTGCTGCCACCGTTACAGGCGCGCAGCCGATGACACGTAACGGCTACAAGGTGGAACTCGTGCGTGGGCTGACGGAAGAGACGCTGCAGACGCTGGCGCTTCAATAGAAAGCGACGACACATCGCCACGCTGGAGGAACGATGGCTGAACATAGAGATAACAGGCAACCTTCGAGCTCAGGCGTGAGCCGCCGCGAGTTTCTGGGCACCGTTGGAGCCGGGACGCTGGGGGCTGCGCTGGTTGGCCCGGCTGCGCCGGCATCGGAGGCGGCAGCCCCGCAGGCCGACGGACTCGCTCCCGTCACGCTGCTCATCAACGGTCGGCCCCAGCAGCTGCGGGTCGAGCCACGCTGGACGCTGCTCGACGTGCTGCGCGACCGGTTGGGCTTGACCGGTACGAAACTGGGTTGCGGGCGCGGCGAATGTGGCGCCTGCACCGTGTTGATCGATGGGCTCCCGCGGTACTCCTGTATGACGCTGGCCCTGGAAGCCGAAGGGCTTGAAGTGACGACCGTAGAGGGGCTGATGAATGGAGAGGAGCTGGGGCCGGTACAGCAGGCGTTCGTCGACGAAGACGCCTTCCAGTGTGGTTACTGCACTCCGGGTCAAGTGGTGGCCGCTGAAGGGCTGTTGAGAGGGAGCCCGGATCCCGGCCTCGAGGAGATTCAAGACGGGATGAGCGGGAACCTGTGCCGCTGTGGCACCTACGACCACATCTTCAAGGCCGTGCGGCGCGCAGTGGAGCTTCGGCAATCTGCGGGGAGCTAAGAAGCGAGGGAACCTGGCGGCGGCAGCGGAGGCCGCGAGGCCACCAACGGAGTATCCAGTTCCGGCTAAGATGTCACGCGGGCACGGCCGCGCAAGCTTCCATTCGAGCCTCATTCCTAGGATGCTGCGTCTTCACTCGATTGTAACCAGTGCTATAGCTACGCGCATTGACACAACAGACGAGAGAGGGAGGTGACCGACTGAACCCATTCAGGCGCGCTGCCGGGCTTTGCCATCGCCAAAGGCTCGGAAGTCTGCACAATTGGCCGGCGGCGCGCGCCCTTCGCCTCCCGCTCAAGCATCTTTGCGCGCCAGGCAGTCGGTTGCGGGGACATCCCCGGCTCCGCATCCTGACGCCATGGCAGCGTCGTGTGTGGCCGAGCTCGGACGACCGCCACCATCACGAAGCGGTTAACACCGGCTGAGAGCTCACCATGTGGCAGATCGACGAGGACGCGCTGGTATCGATCAGCATCGGCGCCGGGATCCTGGGGACCGGCGGCGGCGGCAACCCGTATATCGGGATGCTGCGGGCCCGGGAGCTGGTTCGAGAGCACGGCCCGGTCGACGTCCTGGACCTCGACGAGCTGCCCGACGACAGCCGGGTTATCTGCGTCGGCGGGATGGGCGCGCCGACGGTCGGCGTCGAGAAGGTCCGTGGCACCGAGTCCTACCGGGCGGTCCGGGCGATCGAGAAGCACACGGGCGAACGGGCGACCGCGCTCATATCGGGTGAGATCGGCGGCAGCAACTCGCTGGAGCCTCTCATCCCCGCAGCGCTGGCCCGCCTGCCGGTGGTGGACGGCGATGGGATGGGCCGCGCCTTCCCGGAGCTCCAGATGACCACCTTCTTCATCTACGGGATCCCGCCCACACCGAGCGCGGTCTGCGACGAGAAGGGGAACACGGCCATCATCGAGGACGCCGTGAGCCCGACCTGGGTCGAGCGGATGGCCCGGGCCGTGACCATCGTGATGGGCTGCGCACCCGTCTTCGCCTTCGCGCCCATGTCCGCCGCGGACGTCCGCCGCACGGCGATCCCCGGCACGCTCTCGCTGGCGAAGTCGCTGGGTGAGGCGGTCCGCCGGGCCCAGCGCGAGAAGGGTGACCCTGTCGAGGCGATCCTGACGACGGTACCGGGTCGCGTACTCTTTCAGGGGAAGATCGTCGATGTCGAGCGCCGCACGACCGAGGGGTTCGCGCGGGGACGAGTGACGATCGACGGGATGGGCGACGACGCGGGCGCACAATTGGTCGTGGATTTCCAGAACGAGAACCTGGTAGCGCACAGGGATGGCGCGCTCATCGTCACCGTACCGGACCTGATCTGCATCGTCGATGCGGAACGCGGCGAGCCGATCACCACCGAGCTGCTGCGCTACGGTTTCCGGGTGAGCGTTCTGGGCTTTCCAGCGCCGCCGCTGTTGAAGACGCCGGAGGCGCTGGCGGTGGTGGGGCCGGAGGCGTTCGGCTACGAAGCGGCCTACGTGCCGCTCGAGCCGCGAGCGACGCCGTGACCCAGGACGCCCAAGTTCAGGAGAGCGCGAGCGCCATGCGGGTCGGCGTCGATGTTGGCGGCACGAACACCGACGCGGTGCTCATGGCAGGGCGGCGGGTGGTGAGTAAAGAGAAGACCGCGACGACGCCGGACGTGACGACCGGCGTCGTTCGCGCGCTGGAAGGGGTGCTTGCGGGGGGTGAGGGGCAGCCTCTGCAGAAGGGCATCCAGGCGGTGATGCTGGGGACGACCCACTTCATGAACGCCCTCCTGGAGGGCCGGGGTCTCGCGCGCACCGCGGTCCTTCGACTCTGTGGCCCGTCCACGCGCCTGCTCCCGCCGTTCTGCGACTGGCCCGACGAGCTGCGTGCAGCGTTGGGCGGCCATCTCCGCCTGCTCCCCGGCGGCCACGAGTTCGACGGCCGGGAGATCTCGAGCTTCGATGACGACGCCGTACGCGACGCCCTGCGCGACGCGCTGGCGAACGGGGTCGAAACGGTCGCCCTTTCCGGTGTCTTCTCCCCGGTTAACCCGGCCCACGAGTCGCGGGCCGCCGAGCTCATCCGGCAGGAGTGGCCGGACATCCCCGTCACCCTGTCGTCGGAGATCGGCCGAATCGGCCTGCTGGAGCGGGAGAACGCGGCGGCGCTGAACGCCGCGCTCAGCCGGATCGCCGCTCGGACGGTCGAGGCGATCCGCGGCGCGCTGGCGGACATGGGGCTCGCGGTGCCGGTCTTCTTCAGCCAGAACGACGGGACGCTGATGGACGCCGAGTACGCGGCCCGTTACCCGGTGCTCGCCATGTCCTCCGGGCCGACGAACTCGATGCGGGGGGCGGCCTTTCTCGCCGGTATCGAGAACGCCGTGGTCGTCGACGTCGGCGGCACGAGCACCGACGTGGGGATCCTGGTTCAGGGCTTCCCGCGCGCGGCGTCGACGGCGGTCAAGCTCGCCGAAGTGCGCACCAACTTCCGGATGCCCGACCTCATCTCGATCGCGCTGGGCGGCGGTTCGATCGTCCGCCGCGACCCGCTGGCGATCGGTCCGTCCAGCGTGGGCGCGCGGATCACCGACGAGGCGATCGTCTTCGGGGGCGCGACGCTGACAGCCACTGACCTGGCGGTCGCCGCCGGCCGGGCGCTGATCGGCGAGCCGGCGCGCGCCCGAGCCCTGGACCCCGACCTGGTGGAGCGGGGGCTCGCCGAGGTGCGGCGGCGCGTGGAGGAGGCTGTGGACCGGGTCAAGCTCAGCGCCGAGCCGCTGCCGCTGGTGCTGGTGGGCGGCGGGAGCCTACTCCTGGGTGATCGCCTGGCCGGCGCCTCGGAGGTCGTGCGGCCGGAGCACGCCGAGGTGGCGAACGCCATCGGGGCGGCCATCGCCCAGGTGGGTGGCGAGGTCGAGAAGGTCTACTCGCTGGAGCGGGTGGGCCGTCTGGAGGCGCTGGCCGCGGCCAAGCAGGAGGCGGTCGCCCGGGCCACCGAGGCGGGCGCGCAGCCCGGGCGCGTGGAGGTTGTCGAGGTAGAAGAGGTGCCGCTCACCTACCTCCCGGGCAACGCGACGCGTATCCGAGTGAAGGCCGTGGGGGAACTGGGCCAGGACTAGAAGCCGCCCAGCTCTCATGGCCCCTGAACGTCGATCAGCTCGTTCCGAGCCCCACCGCCCGTCACATCGATCTCCAGCACGAGGCCGATATCCGGACAGTAGAACTTGTGCTCGCGGACACCCGGCTCGAGCGGTGTGGAGTCCTCGGTTTTCAAGCACCCGGTGAAGCTACCGAACGGCGCATCCGCAGACTCGTCGAGGCCGAGCACCCTACCCATGTCTTCAGCCACGCCGGGAGCGTACTCCTGACGGTACTCCGTGCCGACAGTCGGATCGGCCAGCATGATGATGCCCGGCTTGGCACCGTCTACACCCGCCTCCCAAGAGCCCTCCGTGCTTACGAGCTCTCCGCCCTCGAACTCCTTCGAGTCCTCCCCGAAGTACCAGACGTTCCCTTCGCTGTCTTGGGCATACCAGTCGAACGTCTCCTCGATGAGCTCGCCTTCGAGGAACACGCGATCGCGAACGACGAGCGTCGTGACTCCGAGGACCACTCTCGTTTCGCTCGTGACGAGGACCTCACCTGTCTCCCTGCCGTCCTCGGTCTCACCGGAGTAGCTGTACGTGGTACCCGGTTCCAGCGGGAAGTAAGGGTTATCGATCGTGGACACGAAGTCTGCCGGATCGATTTGCGGATCCCAGGGCTCGGTGGGGCTTTGATCTGCGCATGCCCCGAGAGCCACCAACTGCAGAGCGATCACTACGGTCAGCACCTTTGACTCCATAAGGCCCCCTCGTGCGTGTTGTCGGTTTGCCTGAGTCAGGAACCTGTGAGGGGGCCTGGTTGTGACAGTTGGGACGAGATCTAGTAAATGGGAAACGAGAACATCACACCGAGCTCCGGCGCGAGGTCCGTGGCTTTAGACGTCACTCCGATGCCGACATTCAGCTTCGCGAAGACACGCGGACTGAAGTGCAGCTGCGATTCCAGGATCAGTTCGACCTCGTCCTGCTCCCCTTCCACCAGCGTGACCACACGCAAGAAATCCGAGACGCGCTTGAGGTACTCGAGCGCGTACTCCCCGAACTCCAACTTGTTCTCTTCAGCATCGAACTCCATGGCAGTCCGCAGCGTCAGCGTTCCCCAGGCGAAGCCTCTGATGGCGCCGACCCCCAACTTGAACTCCCAGTCCGAGGTGCCGATCAGCGATTGGGATTCCCCCGTCGGGAAGACGGTCTCGAAGTAGCTGAAGAGCTCGGGCCGCCGCTCGGTCTCCCTGAACCAGCGCCAGCGCAGCTGAGACTCGACGTCCCCGAGACCCGACTCACTCAGCTCATTCGGCATGTCGGAAGGGTCGTCCTCAGCCTTGGTGAGCGTGGCATCGATGACCGCTGCCTCCAGCTCCAGGATGAGCCCGTCGGTGATTCCGAGGCCGAGGAACAGCAGGAATTCATGTGCCCGATACTTGCCTCGGAATTCCTGGGCGAGCTCAAAGCCGAATTCCGCCGGCTCGTACTCCATGTCGCTGTCGCGGTAGTACTCGTAGAAGGGATAGACGATCAGTTCGCCCCGTCGTATGTAGGTTCCGAACATCGAAGACGAAACACCCGTTCCGCGGTCTCGTAGATAGACCGGTAGCTCTTCCTGCGCGCTGGCTGCCGTCGGTAACATCAAACCGAGGCCTACGACCGATGCTGCTAGGAGAAGTATCGCTCTCTTCATGGTCACCCCTCCCTCTTGTAGTCAGGGATGCGAGCACACGCATACTCCACCATCCGACAGGTATCCGTTATAGAGCCCACGAGGGAGGAAGAATGTGACAGAGCGGTGCGCCCGGCTCTCACCGCAGCCGCAAGGCCGCCACTGCCGATGGGCTTCTAGGCTAGCGTCGAATCACTGCGGCGGCCCGGCGTCGGGAGGCTCGGATTCGGCGGGTGTGGCGGGCTTAAGCGCAGTGAACTCCAAGACATATCGACCTCGCGCGTCCGGGGTAGCCGCCGTAACGATCGACGCTCCCTGCTTGGTGAACACGACGTAATCCCCAACTCGGATCCAGATGCTCTCGGCGGAGCGTGGAACCACGATCTCATAGTCGGCAGTCGACCCGGCATTCTCGATCAGGACACCCTCCGGTGCTACGGAGTAGGCCGGTGGCCTGCCGATGGCGCGGACCGCGAACTCGGCCTCATCGGCGACGGTGACCCGCATGACGCCCGACTCCTGGCCCGTCTCGAACACCAACTCGAATTGTGCCGTCGGGATCACCGAGATGCCGCCCGAGACGCCGGCGGGCGCGCCTGGCCGCAGCCCTGTCTCCTGCGCACCTTCGAAAAGCCGGGCCAACCATGTCCGCAGCGGGGATCCGGGCATGGCAGAGGCGGCACCCGCGACGACCAGGAAGCCGATGCCCGCAGCAGCGATGTAGGGGCGGCGCCAGCGGCGACGAGCTCGACGCACGACATGCTCGGCATCGACCTGGGGAACGGGATGATCCAACAGACCCAACAGCGCCCCGATCTCTTGATCCTGCTGCCTCGCGGCTTCCAGCCGGCGGACGCACGCCTGGCATCCCCCCAGGTGACGGCGTATGGGGTGCGACTCTGACTCGCTGAGCTCGCCACTCAGGAAGAGCTCAATCGATTCTTCATCGAGGTGTTGCATCGTGACCATCCTCGAGCGCTCGACGAAACGCTTCTTTCGCACGTACGAGCAAAGTTCCTACACTGGCCGGGTTGACGTCCACGATCTGCGCGATCTCGCGATAGGTGTATCCCTCATATCGCAGGACGAGCATCTCTCGCTCACGTGCGGGCAGACTATCGAGAGCCAAGCGGACGGCCTTACGCCTGCGGGCATCTTCCAAATCGGTTTCAGGCGACATGCTGGCATAGCCAGTCAGCTGCCGTGGCTCTTCGCGCGCCAGCAAGCGGCTCCTTCGCTTCGACTTGGAGCGCGCGTTATGGAACAGGTTCCTGGCGACCACGGCGAGCCAGGACCCGGTGTCTACCGGCAGTGCCCGGCGCTGATAGAGGCGAATGAAGGCTTCCTGGGCGATGTCGGCGGCCATATCAGGATCGCCCGAAAGGCGGTCGACGTAGCGATACAGGGTCGCGAAGTGCCGCTCGAATTCCTCGCGGAACACCTCGTCGAACGGCTGCGAACCGGTCACGCTCGTTTCCGTTGTCGAACCCACTGCCAGTCGAGCTTCCAAAGGGACCGCTGCCCCGCCGCTGGTACCAGCGTTGTCACCCGCTATTGTCCCGGGCCACCCGGCTCGGTGTCAATAATCTGAGCCGACGAGTCGAGGCTTTTGTGACAATCAAGCTGAATGTGCACCGCTGGCTGGGCAGGCCGGTCAGAAGCTCCACTCCAATCCGACTGTGAGAGGAGAGAAAGGACGCATCGGGAGCCTGGCAAGCTCGCCGGTGGCGGGGTCGATCGTATAGGCGAGCAGGTTCCGCCTACCGAGAACGTTGCTCAGGGTAATGAAACCGGTCAGCACGCCGTCGCGACCCCGAAGCCGCCAATGCCAGTGCTTGCGGACCCCGATGTCGACACGGGCGTACGCCGGCAGTCGACTACCGCCCAGCGGGCCCGCCACCTCCTGAGGGCTGCCCTCAACCTCGCATCCGCCGTCGATGATACTGCAAGCCTCCCATTCGAACGCCCCCTCCACCAGCGTGGTCGGCCGGCCGAACTCCGCTCGCAATGCCGATCGAACCTCCAGCGTGGCCGAAGGATAGTAGCCCACCGACGCCGCAAGCGAGTGACTGACCGCAAACCCAGGCCTGTACGCTCCACTTCCCACATCATAGCTGACTGCGCCAAACCCGTAGTCTACCAGGGCACGATAGCGGGCACCGGCCAGCTCCACGTTGACCCCGCCCCCCCAGGCTCGGGCACGCCCTACCGCGTATCCGTCCACCGCGAATGGCTGACCCGTCGCAGGAGCGACAAGTACCAGTCCTTTGAGAACGCGCGTATATCCCTCTAAGCCAGCGCTCACACCCTCGACGGGCCGGGCCATGATCGCCAAACCGAAGTGAGCGGACTGTGCGACCGGAACGCTATTACCCTCGGCTGCGACGGGAAGGCTCGGGTTGAACAGGTTATCGATGAGCGACTCCGGGTTGCGGAGCGATTGGACCCACTGATGGGTGCGTGCGTACCCGGCGGAGACAGTAAAGGAAGACGAAATCGGCCAGTGCAGCGACAGGCGCGGCGCCAGTCGCGGATGCTTGCCCGCCATGAAGCTGCCGCGCAATCCTAGCAGCACCTGGACACGGTCGCTCAGGTTTCTCTGATGTTCGGCAAACGCGGCAAAGACCTCGGGCTCGCCGCGACTCTCTACGAGTGACTCTGTCGGCAAACCACCCGTCCCGCGCGGAACAACAAAGTAGGATGTGTGGTCTCGCTCCACGCCAAACCCGAGACGGGAACTGCTCGTCCTGCCATCAGCCAGCAAGATCAGACGGGAGCCGTACGTGCGTCGCCGGCTGGACATACTGAGCGGACCATCGGCAGCCAGCCAATACGAGGCCACATCGAGATCCGCACGCCACAGGCGCGCTTGGATAGCTGTGCGCTCCCCGAGCGGTTTCTCCCAGCCGAGCCCATAGGAACGGCTCTTCCACCGAAACAGATTCTGTCCTTGCACGTCATCGAACCCGACGTCTGCTCGGTCGCTCTCCCGGTCAGTTTTCTCACCATCCCTGGTGGGGACGCTCGCGACCCGGAGATTGTTGTCACTCGTGAACGCCAGGACTTCGACCCGACCGCCGCCGATCGGCGCCTCGACCTTCGCAAGGCCGTCGGAGAACGAGCCCCTCACGTAAGAATTCTCGCCCGGCGGCGCGAAGAACCCGGGATGCCCCCAACGCGCACTCAGTAACGCGCCGGCACCGAAGGGGAGCGGCCCGTCGGCCGCCAACCGGGCGCTAGCAGCAGTCACGGCGCCGCGGACCCTTACTCGGTCCGTGCCAGGAGCCTGGGTCCGTGCATCGACCACACCGGAGAGCGCTCCGTCCCACGCAGACGGTGCAACCACAGAATGGAGATCCACTCGTGAGATCGCGTCCGGATTGAGGGCGCTGAAGTGGCCGGCGGCGTGATAGGGGCTGTGTATCGGGACCCCGTCCAAGAGAAAGAGGTTTTGGTCGCTGGACCCTCCGCGCACGTGCAGCCCGCTCGGGCTCTCCGGATCGAGCAGCACACCTTGCCCGCCGAGGGCCTCGAAGAAATCCGGCTCCGCCAGTCCGGGATGCGACCGAACGTCCCACTGCGTGATGGTTCTTGATCCGACCCGCTGAACTCTATCCACACCGAATTCCGTCTCGGTCCTCACCGGCCGTCCGGCCGATCTGGCCGTTACCGACTGCAGCCGTATCGGTTCCGGCTCCAAGGCAACGTCGAGCCGCATATCGCCGTCTACTGGCACGAATACATGGAGCGTGCGCGACTTGTACCCGAGGCTGGAAATCCTCAGGTGCCGCGCCCCGGCTGGCACCCCGCTCAGAGCGTACGATCCGGCGCTGTCGGTTCTGGAGATTCGGCTCGCATCCACGATCTCGACTGTGGCACCTACCACCGCTGTGCCGGTCTCGCTGTCGCGGACCGTGCCCCATACGGAAGCCTGGGTTTGGCCCAGCAGGAGAGCGATGAGGAGCGCGGATGCAGTCATCGAGCTTTCGGCAGCCACAGAGGAGTTGCGGGGACGCAACCTCACTCTAGCACGTGCCTCGACCTGCAGCAAGCCGCCGAGTCGGCAAGGAACCGCCACATCGCTGAAAAAAAGCACCCCGGTAGGGCGACCACACGGGCCATCCACCCGGGGTGCGAGGCGCACCGTTCCGTGGGGAGCTGTCTACGGTCCGGCGCGTTGAGCGTCGATGCGAAGCGAGCTACTGACCCGCAGCCCGCCCTCTTCGTAGCGCACGCGGAGATGACCGTCGCCCGCCCCGTCGAGGAACTCGCCGACCGCGTCGAGGAACCACCCATCATCACCCGCGTAGCGGACCGCGCCCGCGGCGAGCACGCGGGCCAAAACCGTAGTGCGGATCAAGACGATCTCGTCAGGTGGACCCTGTTCCCCGAGAGCCCAGGCCGGCGTGTTCCAAGACTCCGCCCCTTCTACGAGCAGAACACCCCGACGAAGGCTGCGCCGGCTCGTCGCGACGACGAGATGATCATTGGCGAGCTGGAAGACCGGCCCGCTGAGGGTCGCGAACGGGCTGCGCAAGTCTAGCCCGTACACGGCGCCGTTATCTTCATGGGCGTTCCACGATCGCGGCATCGCCAGCCCGAGCGAACGCCCCCAGACTTGCTCGGCAATCCAGTCCCGCAGGTCGACCAGGCTGGCCTCGAGCCGAGCCGGGTCGCCCGCGTCAAAGATCGCGATGAATTCGATCGCCCCTTCATCCTCTCCTACGAAGAGGAAAGCAAGCCCGCGCTCGCCCAAGGCGCCGACGATATCCCGCTCGACGTCGCGCCCCGTTCGCGCCTCGAATTCGTCGACCCAGAAGTCGAAGTTGCGAAGTGGGCCGCGCGGGTCGCGGGCGGCGACGGTTCGCAGCCACGCCAGGCCCGCCTCGGCTTCCGTCCGGAACGAGCTGGCGAGAAGAACGTCCGCCGGGATATCGGCCGGAAGCACCGCGGGTCCGCGGGGCGTTGCCAGTGCCCGCGTGAAGGCCTCGGGAACGACTTCGGTGTCGAAACCGACCCACGCGTCGGTCACGATCGCGCCGTCTACTATGTCGCGGCGAAAGCCCGCAACCTTCACCGCCTCCAGATCGGAGCGAAAGAGCGCCGCCAGCATGCCCGCGGCGTCCGATCCACGCATCTCCGCCCACATGCCGAGATGCTCGCGCAGCGCGCAGGGATGAACGACGGCTCGAGCGAGACCGCCCTCGGGAAGCCGCTCGGCCAACGCCGCGAAGTCCACCGCCTGGCGAAGCGAGGTCCCGTTCCCGGCGGCGATGCGCTCCACCAACCCTGCCCGGCCTGTAGGTCCGACCCAGACCGCGCCCCGCCCTTCGTGCGCGACCAACCCGTTGGCCCGGCCGAGGAAGGCCAACGCGCCCTCTGGCGATGGCGGATCCAAGACGGCTACTGGAACGAGCGAACGCGCGTCTCCGTCGGCCACGACAGCTATGACCGCGCGCTCCCCGGCCAGCTCGGGAACGTCGTCCGCGTCGAGCCCAAGCTTCTCGAGCAGCCGGTCCTGGAGACCGGCGAGTCCAGGGATGGCCCGCAGCTCGTCCCAGCGGCCGGCGAGGTTGCGCACCTCTACCGCCACCACGGTGGAGGGTGGCAGCAGTGCGATGAGATCACCGGACGGTACGTAGTCGGCCCTCGGCGCTAACGGGGGACTCGGCGCTTCGTCGCACGCGAGCACCACACCGAGCGCCACGATCAGTGTCGTGAACATCGCTCTCATGGGTCACCTCCTCGTGCTTGCGCCGGACTCCTCGCGTTGCTCCCCTGACCTCGGTGCGCCTAGGCTTCCGCGCTCGCTGGCGCTGCATCCTCCTCGCCACCTTCAGCGGCACTACGCGCGGCGGGCACGCCGCCCATGCCGCCCCCGAAGGCGGTCAGCCCGCCGAGCGCGCCGAGCCCCATGGTCTCGACGGCGGTCGACGGCACGATGATCATCGAGCCCTTCTGCCGTAGACCCTCGAAAACCATGTTCATCGCCCGCAGATGCAGGGCGACGGGGTTGTCCCGATAGTGCTCCGACGCACGAGCGAACTTCTCGGCGATCTCGGTTTCGGCCGTCCCCAGGATGATGCGGCTCTGCCGCTCCCGCTCGGCTTGCGCCTGACGTGACATCGCGTCCTCGAGACCCTTGGGAATGATGATGTCGCGAATCTCGACGGCATGAGTCGTGATTCCCCAGCCGCTCGTCTTCTCCTCGAGATCCTTCTGGATCTCGTGGCCGAGACGGTCACGCTCGGAGAGCAGCACCGCCAGATCGTTCTTACCGATGGCGTTACGTAGCGCCGTCTGTGCGGACATGATCACGGCGTCCTTGAATTGCTCGACCTCCAGGACGGCCTTCTGCGCATCCCAGACCATCCAGAAGGCGATCGCGTCGACGTTGACCGGAACGGTGTCCGCCGTCAGCGTCGTCTCCGCGCTGAAGTCCGTTACCCGGATCCGCTGATCGACGAACTGCGCTACCTTGTCGATGACCGGGAAGATCACGAAGACCCCAGACTTCCGCAGCCCGCGGAACCGCCCGAAACGCAGCAGCACCGCTCGCTCCCACTGGTAGGCGATCTGGATCGAGGGTGCGACGACGAGCGCGACGATCGCCGCCCCGAGCAGCACCTCACTCTCCGGTCGCAACTGCAGGAAGATCGCCACCACGTCCGCTGTTCCCAGAATGACGACCGCCTCCCAGACCTGCGTCAGTCTCAAGAGAATCGCCAGCACGACCGCCGAACCCAGGGCGAGCTCGACCGCGACGACCGAGAACGGGTAGAGGCTCAGGTGAACGATGAGCCCGGCCACGTATATCGCGACCAGCAGCAGCACGTTGAGTGGCGCGAAACGGAAGTCGGCGCGGAGCGTCGTGGCAAACCTCTCGAGCGACAGGCCCGGCCGCTCTCCCCACGATTCTGTCCTGCGAGTCACAGATCTCATGACGATTTCTCCTTTCTCTGGCGCAGCCCCTCGAATACGTCGTCCAAGGTGAAGCCGTAGCCCCCGGCCCGCGCCAGCAACTCGGTTAGGATCTGGTCGAGCATCCGCTGCTGCTCGAGCTCGTCGACTTGCGGCTTCCGATGACCCACATAGGTCCCCGATCCCTGCTGCGTCTCGAGCACCCCCTCGATCTCGAGCTCCCGGTAGGCGCGGATCACCGTGTTCGGGTTTATCGACAGCTCGACGGCCAGCTGCCTGACCGTCGGAAGTTGATCGCCCGGCCCCAGGTCGCCGCGCGCGATCGCGAACTTCACCTGCTCAATGATCTGCCGGTAGAACGGCACCCCGCTCTTGCTGTCGATCCGCATCTCCACCCGCTACCTCTCCTCCCCTTCCCATTGCACCGGTGTTACAGATCTCTATTGCTCTAGTACTATAGTACAATCACCCGAGGATGTCAAGCCGCCGATTGTCGCGCCCACGGCGCCCGGGCCACTGCTGATGGCCACCTTGGTCTTTAGTCGGCTGGCGAGACCAGCGCGCGGCCGCGTTCGTCAGTTGGCGTGTGGGCGGCGCCGCCCGACGTTGACGATCGTCAGCCCTTACGGCATATTTGGCTGTCCGACCCGCCAGAGGTCCGGCCGCCCGTAGTAAAGTCCCCCTCCCCTTCCGAAGGTCAGCCGCCTTGCACCCAGTCGCCACGGGTAATCTTGGGTCAGACTCCCCCCTCAGTTTCCACCCGAAGATTCACCGTTGCGCCCTCCCCCCAAGAGCACCCGATCCTCGTGCAAACCGGATGTGCGCCTGGCGGACCTTCGCTCCGGTCACACGCGGGAGTCCAGAACCAGGAGGAACCATGAGAGCCATCATTCTCACGCTGATCGTGGCAGGGGGGTTGGAGCTCTGGAGCGCGGAGCCCATTGCCGCGCAGAGCCTGCAGATAGGCGGCAGCAACTCCAACTATGGGAGTGTGACGCTCGCTGCGGGGTTCACGCCCGATCCGCACCAGGTCACGGTGACATCGGGCGGCAGCCTGGACGTGCGCGCCATGAATCTCGGCGCGGGCTGCGTCGGGTACGCCACGAGCCAGCCGGACTTCATCCTACACCTGTCGAGCAGCAGCACCCGGTTGCGTTTCTACAACACGGGCGGGGGAGATACCGGGTTGCTGATCAACGACGCGTCGGGGCGCTGGCACTGCAACGACGACTCGTACGGCGGCACGAATCCCACGGTCACGATTAGCGACGCGCCGCCGGGACAGTACGATGTGTGGGTGTCGAGCTATCAGAGCGGGGAGAACATCCCGAGCACGTTGTACATCACCGAGCTCGACCGACATCCCGGCTCGGACGGTGATTCGTACAGCGGCGGTTCGTCCACTAGAAGTCTGACGATCGCCGGGAGCGACGCCTACTTCGGGAACGTGACTTTGGCTCCAGGCTTCAGACCCGATCCGCACCAGGTCACGGTGACATCGGGCGGCAGCCTGGACGTGCGCGCTATGAATCTCGGCCCGGGCTGCGTCGGGCACGCCGCACAGCAGCCGGACTTCATCCTGCACCTAACGGGCCGCAGCAGCATGCTGCGTTTCTATGTCGTCGGCGACGGTGACACGGGGCTCGTGGTCAACGATGGGACCGGAAGCTGGCACTGCGACGACGACTCGTATGGCGGCACCAATCCTGAGGTCACTATCTACGGCGCGCCGTCGGGACAGTACGACGTGTGGGTGACGAGCTATCGGAGCGGGCAAGACATTCGCGGCACGCTGTACGTCTCGGAGCTCGCGGAACAGCGTCCCAAAGGCAAGTGAACTGATTAGCGGTCCCTAAATAGCGAGACGTCCGCGGGGAGCCCTGCAATCACCTCAGGGCCTGGGGGACGGGCACGTAGACCACCGGTTCCCCCGCCCGGTCCAGCGTGGTCTGGATCACGTCCCCGACGACCCCCGCGCGCGGACCGGCACCGCCACGACCCCCGCCAACACCCTCCACTCCACAAGGAGCCGCTGGTTCGCGCCCGCTGCCGCCGGAACTTCCCTGCCACTTGCCAGCATCGGCCTCCGCGATATATTTGCCGACACAACATATGGCGTCACCAATTATCAGGAGGCCGCGGTGTTCAGCCCCGAACTGAAGAAGGGCAGCGTCGAGCTCATGATCCTCTCGCTCCTCGACGACCAGCCCACCCATGGCTACGAGCTGGGCAAGCTCATCGAGGTCCGCTCCGCGGGCGAGATCCAGTTCAACGTGTCGTCGCTCTATCCAGTGCTGTACCGGATGGAGAACGACGGTTGGATCTCCGGACGCTGGGTGGAGAAGCCCGGAGAGCGTCGGCGATGTCACTACCGTCTGACCCGCAAGGGGCGCGACGTCTTGGCCGATCAGCGGCGTCAGTGGGCGGCGTACACCGCTGCGGTGAACCTGGTGATCGGGGGGAGCCGTGCGTGACTGGAAGGCCTACGTGCGCGCGCGACTGGCGCTCCCGGCGCTGCGCGGCCTGCGCGACGAGCGGATCGTGGAGGAGCTGGCCGGTCAGCTCGAGGACCTCTGTCGCGAGCACCTCGCCCGCGGGGTGCCGGAGGCCGAGGCGGAGGAGCTGGCAGCCGCGCATGTGACGGATTGGGACGAGCTCGCGCGCCGGATCACGACCGCGGAGCGGAAGAACCGACAGCCCGTAGCCGCGGAGTGGGTAGAGGACCGCGCGCGCGACCTCGAGCGGCGTGGCCGGACCGGCGCCGTGGCGGCGGAGCTGGTCCGCAACATCCGGTACGCGCTGCGCAGCGCGCGGCGCGAGCCGGGCTTCTGGGCGGTGACCGTGCTGATTCTCGGTCTCGGGATCGGTGCCACCACCGCGATCTTCTCCGTGGTGGACGGCGTGCTGCTCAAGTCGCTGCCGTACCACCAGCCCGACCGCCTGGTCTATTTCGACGGCGGGTCCTTTCCGATGCCGCGGGTCGCGGATTTCGTCGAGCACACGACCAGCTTCGCCTCGCTCACCGGGGTGTGGGATGAAGAAATGGACTGGACCGGTGGCGACCGCCCGCTGCAACTGAACGCTGCGCTGGTCTTACCGGGTTATCTCGAGCTGTTCGACGCGCAGCTGGCGGTCGGGCGGCTGCTCCTTGAGGAGGACTTCCAGGGGGCTCCGCACCGGGCGGTACTCTCGTGGGGTGCGTGGCAGCGGTTGTTCGGCGGCGATCCCGGCGCCGTAGGGCGCTCGCTCACAATGGACGGCAATCCGGTGCAGATCGTGGGCGTGCTCGATGCGGGGTTCGCTTCCCCCGCCGGCCTTACGGGACGGGAGCGGGACGTGTTCGTCGCCCTGGATCCCCACTGGCAGGAGCTGCAGGTCTCGTGGTGGTTTGTGATCGAGGTGTACGGGCGGCTTCGGGAAGGCGTGACGGTGGCTGTGGCCCAGGACGAGTTGGACGCGGCGATCGCGAGGTTGGCTGATGTGCATCCGCAGCTTCATCGCAGCCGAGACGGCAACCTGCGGGCCGTGACGCTGCTCCCGCTCCAGACGTCCCTGACCGGTAGTGTACGCGGATCGTTGCAGCTGCTGCTGGGCGCGGTGGGGCTCCTGTTGCTCATCGCCTGCGCCAACGTGGCGAACCTGCTGCTCGCTCGCGGGACGGAGCGGCACCACGAACTGGCCGTGCGGAGCGCGATCGGCGCCGGCCGGATCCGCATCCTGGCGCAGGTACTCACCGAGAGCCTGATCTTCGCGCTGGCCGGCGGACTGGTTGGGGTCGTGGTGGCGATCGGGGGCGTGCGGGCGTTCGAGATGTGGAACCCGGGGGGCATCCCGTTGATCGAGCGTGTCGCGGTGGATGGACGTGTGCTTGCGTTCGCGCTCGCCGTGTCGCTGCTGACCGGGGTCCTGTTCGGTACGGCGCCGGCGCTTCAAGGTGCCCGTCTGAACGTGAGCGCGATGTTGAAGGAGGGCGGACGCGCCGGCGAAGGCCGCGATCGGGGCAGGCTGCGCCGCACGCTCGTCGTGGTGGAGATCGCGATGGCACTCGTGCTCCTCACTGGGGCCGGGCTCCTGTTCAACAGCTTCTTGCACCTCACGTCGGTGCGGCCCGGCTTCGATGCGGCACACCTGGCGGGCGTGGAGTTGCGCATGGGAGACGACCGGTATGATGAGCAGGCCAGGGTGCAATTCGTGCGTCGCCTGCTGCCCCGCATCGAGCGGATCCCCGGTGTGCGGGCTGCCGCGGTTTCTATCACCGTCCCGTTCCAATACTACGGCGGGCGCCGGCGAGGCTGGTGGCAAGAGCGGTACGTGAACGACGAGGGAGCCGAGATCGAGCAATCCACGATGATCCAACCTGTCTCGCCCAATTTCTTCGCCACCATCGGTGCGGAGCTGCGCGGCGACGACCTCAGCTCGAGCGCGGCGGACGAGTTTCCGATTCCCGTCGTGCTATCGCAGTCGCTTGCCGACCGGCTGTTCGAAGATCGGAACCCGATCGGCCGGGGGTTTCAGGGACTGCAGCAGCAAGGCGGACTCAAGCAATTGCGGGTAGTGGGCGTGGTCTCCGGGCTTCACCACTGGGGCCTCGACCAGGGTGATCGGACCATGCTCTACGTTTCTTGGGAGCGCTGGGGTGCGGACATGGCCATGACCGCGCTCGTGGTGCGCACCGCCGGCGACCCGGCGGCGGTCCTGCCGGCGCTGCGGGACGCGATCTGGGAGTTGGATCCCGACATGGCGCTGCCGAACGTCTTCACGGTCTCACAGCGGATGGCCCAGTCGGTCGCGACACCCAAGTTCTACTCGGCCCTGCTCATCGCCTTTGCGGCAGTAGCCCTGCTGCTCGCCGCCGGCGGTATCTACGGTGCCATGCTCTACACGGTGGGACGGCGCCGCCGCGAATTAGCGGTGCGGGCCGCGCTCGGCGCCGATGGGCGGCGGCTCCTGCGGCTGGTCCTGTGGCAGAGCGCGCGGGTGACCGCCCTTGGGTTGGCGATCGGCGGCGGCGGCGCGCTGGCCGCCACACGCGCATTACGGGGTATGTTGTTCGGGGTGTCCGCAACCGACCCCACGACGTTGACCGCCGTCGCCGTGCTGATGGGATCGGTGGCACTGGGGGCCTCGCTCGTGCCGGCGTGGCGCGCCGCGCGCGCGAATCCGGTGGAGGCGATGCGGGCGGAGTGAAGGGGCCGGCACGTCCCCGCCGCTCTACTCCGCCCGCAACACGTCCATCGGATCGAGCCCGGCGGCGCGGCGGGCCGGCAGGTAGCTGGCGACGAGCGCCACCCCGATGAGGGCCGCGGCGACCGCCAGGAAGGTCAGCGGATCGACGGGGCTCACCCCGAACAAGAGCCCCACCATCAGGCGCGTGAGACCGAGCGCAAGGGCCAGACCGATGGCCACGCCCACCGCCGCAAGGATCAGGCCCTGCCGCACCACCATGCGCTTCACCTGCCCGGCCTGCGCGCCCATGGCCATCCGCAGTCCCATTTCGCGGCTCCTCTGGCTCACCGCGTAGGAGATCACGCCGTAGACGCCGATCACCCCGAGCAGCAAGGCCACGCCCGCCGCTACGCCGAGCAGCGCCAGAGTGAACGACGTTCGGGCGATCGACTGCCCCATGAGGTCCTCGAGCGACTGCAGGCCGCGCACCGGCAGGTTCGGGTTGATCTCCCAGACGGCGGCCCGAACCTCATCCAAGAACCCGACCGTGCCGATCCGGTCGCTGCGAATCGCGTAGCCCATACCACGCCACGTCCGAACCTGGTCGGGCGGATCACCTTCCCAGAACGCCAGCGTGACCTGAGGCCAGTAGACCATCAGCGGCGGATCTTGGCCCAAGCCATCCTCTCTGACATCGGCTACCACGCCGACGACCTCGTACCAGCGAGGCGGCTCCGATCGAACCGAAACCCGCTGGCCCAGCGCCGCCTGCGCCGAGCCCCAGTATTCGCGGGCCAGGCTCTCGGAGACCAGCACGGCAGGGGCCCGCTGGCGAACGTCCTGCCAGGTGAGCGTGCGGCCCAAGAGCAGCGGGATCTCGAGCGTCTCGAGGTAGCCGCCGCCGATCCACTTGTGCCGGCGTATCGATGGCGTCTGGTCACCAGTGTAGTCGAAGCCGGCCACGTAGAGCGGATTGACGTTCCCGTTTCCGTCCATCGGGATGGCGGTGCCGAGCGCGACCGACTGCACACCCGGGATCTCGGCCAGTCGGTGTGCGATGCGCTCGTGGGTCGCGGCGA
>CP070815.1:1043930-1064612 GCA_020344215.1 Gemmatimonadota bacterium | reverse complement strand
CGCTCCTGGAAGGAAGAGCCCGAGCCGGTGGCGAACGCGGTGATCATCTACATGATGGACGTCTCCGGCTCGATGGGTGCCGAGCAGAAGGAGATCGTACGGATCGAGTCGTTCTGGATCGATACCTGGATCCGCGCCCATTACCACGGGATCGCCAACCGCTACATCGTGCACGACGCCGCGGCCCACGAGGTGGACCGCGAGACGTTCTACACGACGCGCGAGTCGGGCGGTACCCGGATATCCAGCGCCTACGAGCTGGCCGCCAAGATCATCGCCGGCGAGTACGATCCGGAAGAGTGGAACATCTACTGCTTCCACTTCTCGGACGGCGACAACTGGGGCGGCGGCGACGACGAGAAGTGCTTCGAGCTGCTGAACGAGCG
This sequence comes from Gemmatimonadota bacterium, assembly GCA_020344215.1. Taxonomy (GTDB): domain Bacteria; phylum Gemmatimonadota; class Gemmatimonadetes; order Palauibacterales; family KS3-K002. Next base: position 1,064,226 of record CP070815.1, on the reverse strand, counting down.
TATCCTACCGGTCGTCAACCTGTTCGGCTACGGGCAGGTCGAGAGCCGCTACGGGTCCGGCCAGTTCCACGAGTCGCTACGCGAGGCCGTCGAGGACGAGAAACTGGCGCTGTCGCACATCCCGGACCGCGAGGCGATCCTCGATTCGATCAGCGACTTCCTGGGCAAGGGGAAGTAGATGCCGCAGACACTCAGCCCCGAGTTGCGGGAGCTCCAGCGGGAGATCGAAGGGTACGCACGTGGCTACGGGCTGGACTCCTTCGATGTCATCTTCGAGGTCCTCGACTGGGACGAGATCAACGAGGTCGCCGCCTACGGCGGCTATCCGGCGCGCTACCCCTACTGGCGCTTCGGGATGGAGTACTACGCGCTGGCCAGGGGCTACGCTTACGGGCTGCAGAAGATCTACGAGATGGTGATCAACAACGATCCGTGCTACGCCTACCTGCTGGCGGCGAATCCCACGGTCGACCAGAAGCTCGTCATGGCACACGTCTACGGCCACGCCGACTTCTTCAAGAACAACTACTCGTTCGCGCACACGAACCGGAGGATGGTCGACGAGATGGCGAACCACGCCGCCCGCATCCGCCGCTACATGGAGGCCTACGGCGAGGATGAGGTCGAGCGGTTCCTCGATGTCTCCCACTCGCTCGACAATCTGATCGACTACAACGCGCCGTACATCAAGCGCAGGCGTCGCCAGGAGCCCGCCGACGTCGATCCCAGCCACCCTACGCGCCGCCCGCAGCCGCGCCGCCTCGCCGCCAAGGAGTACATGGAGGAGTACATCAACCCCGAGGAGGTGCTGGCGGCGGAGGCCGAGCGAATGCAGGAGGAGCGCAAGAAGGAAGAGCACTTCCCGGCGAGCCCGGAGAAGGACATCCTGCTCTTCCTGCAGGAGTACGCGCCGCTGACCAACTGGCAGCGCACTGTGCTCGGTATCGTGCGCGAGGAGGCGTACTACTTCGCGCCGCAGGGTCGGACGAAGATCATGAACGAGGGCTGGGCGAGCTACTGGCACTCGACCATCATGACGCAGCGGGCGCTCAAGGACTCGGAGCTCGTCGACTACGCCGACCACCACAGCGGGACGGTGGCGGCGCACGCGGGCCGGCTCAACCCGTACAAGCTGGGGTTGGAGCTGTTCCGCGATATCGAGGAGCGCTGGAACAAGGGCCGGCACGGGCCGGATTGGGAGGCGTGCGACGACTGGCAGGTGCGGAAGAACTGGGACACCGGCGCCGGCGCGGGGCGCGAGACGATCTTCCAGGTGCGCGCCATATACAACGACGTCAACTTCATCGACGAGTTCCTGACCCCGGAGTTCTGTCACAAGCACAAGCTGTTCGTCTACGACTACAACGAGTCGACCAACCAGTATCGGATCTCGAGCCGCTCGTTCGACGAGGTCAAGCAGGCGCTTCTCTTCCAGCTCACCAACTTCGGTCAGCCGTGGGTGTACGTGCGGGACGGCAATCATCTGAACCGCGGCGAGCTGGTGCTGTGGCATCGCTACGAGGGTGTGCCGCTGCGGCTCGACTACGCGCAGGAAGTGCTCGAAAACCTCTTCCTCCTCTGGAAGCGGCCGGTCCACCTCGAGACCTGCGATGACGACCGGCCCATCGTCCTCAGCTACGACGGCGCAGAGCACAAAGGCGAGGACAGGACCGAGGACTGAGTCCCCCCGGGGCCTTGTAACCACTCCGAGAGCCGATTAGCTTTTCGACGGCCGAACCGCCACGGCCGGGCCGGGTCATCAAGACGTGGAGGGGTCGACAGGTGGCTGACGACAAGCAGACGACGCTGATCAGCAAGATGAGCGCCCACAACACGGCGCAGCTCAGGGATTTCTTCGAGGGCTCCGCCATCGAGGGGGACTGGCAGCTGATCTTCGCGGCCAGCTACAACGGCTGTATCATCTCGCTCCCGGCCAAGGACGGCGGCCAGATGCGCCTGCGGATCGCCGCCAAGTTCCGCGACGGCCAGCCGTACCTCGAGCTCCGCGCCCAGCAGATGGGGCAGGCCGAGGAGGACGACGAGTAGCACCACGTCCCTCCCCCCGCCCATGCCCCGCCTCTCCCGCCCCCCACTCGTACTCGCTCTCCTACTCGTACTCGTAATCGTAATCGTACTCGAGACCTGCACCTCGCGCCCCAGCGAAATCGTACTCGCCTCCACCACCTCCACCGAGGACTCCGGCCTCTTCGAGGCGATCCTGCCCGCGTTCCGCCGCGCGCACCCCGACTACCGGGTCCGGGTGATCGCGGTCGGCTCGGGTGAAGCGCTGCGCCTCGCCGGCCGCGGAGATGCCGACGTCGTTCTGGCCCACTCGCCGCGGGCGGAGCAAGAGTTCATGGCGGCCGGCCACGGCGAGTCGCGACGCCGGGTGATGTACAACGACTTCGTGATCGTCGGCCCCGCCGACGACCCCGCCCGCGTCTGCGGCTTCCTGGACGCGCCTTCCGCGCTCGCCTGCATAGCCGAGAACGGCCTGCTCGTCATCTCACGCGGCGACGACTCGGGCACCCACGCCAGGGAACGCGAGCTGTGGTCGGCGGCGCGGGTCGCGCCCTCCGGCGACTGGTACCGGGAGGCGGGTCAGGGGATGGGAGCGGTATTGATGATGGCGAGCGAGAGGCGGGCCTACACTCTGAGCGATCGCGGGACGTACCTGAGCCTGCGCGATCGGCTGGCCCTCGACGTCGTCGTGGAAGGCGATCCGCGGCTGCGCAATCAGTACTCGGTGATCGTGGTCCGGGGCGCTTCGAACGCCGAAGGCGCCCGGGCGTTTGCCGACTGGATGACCGGTGTCGGGGCGCAGCGACTGATCGGCGAGTTTGGAGTCGAGAGGCTTGGACAGGCGCTGTTCACGCCGAATGCCGGCATCGACGAGTGAGCGGGCCCCGAATCCCGAATGCAGAATGACAAATACCGAATACCCAGGTGCCCGACTTCATTATTCGGTGTTCTACATTCTACATTCTAGATTCGGAGCCTGAGTACACACCGATGGATGTCTTCCTCGACGCGATCCGCCAGGCTTTCGGCCTGCTCCTCACCGGCGATCCCTACCTGTGGAGCATCATCTTTCGCTCGCTCCAGGTCTCCGGCATGGCCGTGCTGCTCGGCCTGCTGATCGGCATCCCGCTCGGCACCTGGCTCGGGCTGGCCAGCTTCCCCGGCCGCGGCCTCGCCGTCGCCGTGGTCAACACCGGGCTCGCCTTGCCGCCCGTGGTCGTGGGGCTGTTCGTCTACATCCTGCTGTCGCGCCAGGGTCCGCTGGGCGGGCTCGGCTGGCTCTACACGCCCAGCGCCATGGTCGCCGCCCAGTTCGTGCTCGCCGCGCCCTACGTCGCCGCCATAACGCTCGCCGCCGTCCAATCGGTGCCCCCGGGGCTCAGGCTGCAGGCCCGCGCGCTGGGGGCCAGCCGCTGGCAGGCGCTGCTGTTGCACCTGCGTGAGGCGCGGCTATCGCTGATGGCGGCCGTGGCCGCCGGGTTCGGCGCCGTGATCTCCGAGGTCGGCGCGGTGATGATGGTAGGCGGCAACGTCCACGGCGAGACGCGGGTCATCACGACGGCGATAGTGCTGGAGACGCGGCGCGGCCGCTTCGCCACCGCCATGGCGCTGGGCCTCATCCTGCTCGCCATCGCCTTCGCCGCCAACGCGTTCATCTCCCGGGTGCAGCAGGCGGCGCCGCGCCGGCGCCGCCCGCTCACGAGTTGAGGGTGCGATGGAAGCGCCGCGCAGCGAAGCGCTACTTCAGGGTGAAAGGCTGAGCCGCTCGTACGACGGGCGGCGCGTGGTCGACGTCGAGTCGGTCGAGGTGTGGGCCGGCGAGGTGCTGGCGCTGCTCGGCCCCAACGGCGCCGGCAAGTCGACGCTCGTCCGCCTGCTCGCCGCGCTCGAGACACCCGACGGCGGTCGCGTCCTATATAAAGGACGCGAGCTGCGGCGCGACGACCGGGAACTGCGTCGTGCGGCGGCCGCGGTGCTGCAGCGGCCGTACCTGTGGCGCGGGACTGTGGGCCAGAACGTCGAGTTCGGCTTGAAGGCGCGGCGGCTGCCGGCGGCCGAGCGGCGCGCTCGGGTCCGGGCGGCGCTCGAGACCCTGGAGGTCGCACACCTGGAAGCCGTCCCCGTCGATACGCTCTCCGGCGGCGAAGCGCAGCGCGTGGCGCTGGCCCGGGCGCTGGCGCTCGAGCCGGAGATCCTCTTCCTCGACGAGCCGACCGCCGACCTCGACGTGACGGTGCGCCGCAGATTGCTCGCCGACCTCGAGCGGGTCGTTCGTCACGCGGCGCCTGCCATCGTGCTCATCACCCACGACCCCGGCGAAGCGTTCGCGTTGGCGGACCGGGTCGCGGTCATGGAAGGAGGACGGATCGTTCAAGCCGGCACGCCTGCCGACATCTTCGAGGCGCCGGCCACCGAGTTCGTCGCCTCGTTCACCGGCGCCGAGTTCATGCTGAGCGGCCGGGTGGAGACGGTGGAGGAGGACACGATGATGGTGCGTCTCGACTCGGGTCACATGCTGGAGATCGCCGGGCACGGCGAAGCGGGTGCGCCGGTGCGCGTCGCCTATCGGCCCGAGGACGTGCTGATCGCGCCGCCCGATTCACCGGCGACCAGCGCCCGCAACCGCTTCGCTGCCAAGCTGACGCGGCTGCATCCGCAGGGCGGCCTCGTTCGGCTACGCCTCGGATCGGATGACTTGAACATCGAGGCTTTGATCACCCGTCACGCACTGGAGGACCTGGGCTTCGAGCTCGGGACACCGGTGGTGGTCCAGATCAAGGCGACGGCTCTCCACGTCTTCCCCGTCTGAGGCATGATCGTTCGCGAAGAACACGGATCGGTCACCGTGCTGCGCATCGACCACGGCAAGGTCGGCGCGATCGACGTAGAGCTGCTGGAGATCCTCGAGGCTCGGCTGGATGAGATCGAGGGGTCGCCCACGCGGGCCGTTGTGCTCACCGGCAGCGGCTCCAGCTTCTCGGCCGGGCTCGACCTCTGGCGGATACTCGACGGCGGCGAGCCCTACGTGCGCCGGCTGCTCGCCGCTTTTCGGCGCGGCATCGCCCGGCTGTTCACGTTCCCGAGGCCCGTCGTCGCCGCCGTCAACGGGCACGCGATCGCCGGCGGCTGCGTGCTCGCCAGCTGCTGCGACTACCGGATCGTGGCGGCCGGCAAAGGGAAGATCGGCTTTCCCGGGCTCCGGGTCCGCATGCCCTATCCGGCGCTGGCGGTGGAGATACTAGGTTTCGCGGCACCGCTGGTGCAGCTGGAGGACCTGCTCTACGGCGGCGTGTTGTATTCGCCGTCGCAGGCTCGGGCCAACGGGCTGGTGAACGAGGTCGTGGCGCCTGAATGCCTGCAGGCGCGGGCCCGCGAGGTGGCGGAACGACGCGCCTCGGCCCAGCCGCTGACCTTCAGGCTTAACAAGGACCGGCAGCGGCGGCCCGTCCTCGAGCTGGCCGGCCGCGATCCGGCGAGGGAGGAAGGGGTGGACCGAGCCTGGTCCGACCCCGAGGCGCACGCCCTCATCCGGGCCCATCTGGAAGAGACCGTCGGTAGACGTCGTTGAGTGGGTGGGCGCAGGCTCGGGTCGTTGGACTCGTGAAAGAGGCCGTGGCGCAGGGACCCGTTCAGGCATGGGCGCGCGAGGTGGCGGAACGACACGCGGCGCCGCAGCTCAACACGTAGACCTCCTCCCATCGATTCAGAGCTACGGCAGGGCGGCGTTCAAGAGAAGCAGATCGATCGCGCTGCCGGCATGCCTTCCCCTTATCTTGCCCTCGTCGGTTGACACGGTGATGGCCTCGATCTGGCTCAGCGGCACGGTCTCCTTCCTCGGAAACCACCAACCGAGTAGGCCGACGGGCCGCTTGACTGTCAGGACCGGCAGGGTGGGAAACGTCTCCTCGGCCGTGAGTGCGGCGAGCGTGTCGCCGGCGATCGCAGCCCGCCCGGAGCTCCGCAGCTCGCGGATGTCCTCCGTCGCCACACTCAGGAGTACCGACTCGAGCAGTGTCATCACCCACACGCGCTTCCGCTCGAAGTCGAGGAGCTATAGGACCTGGCGCTGTCCTTCGGAAGGGCCTGAGGCTCGAAGGTCTGTTCATGGTAAGCATCGTAGGACGACCCGACGGCCAAGCCAGCGAACGTGCAGGCCGACTGGGGGACGATCAGGCTGGCCAGGGCCACCGAGGTCAGTAAGTAGCGCGGCCGCCCCACCCGTTTGCCGATCTGTTGACGCCCGCGCCCTAGCGTTCTCGAGCGCGGCTCGTGCGGCCCCGGGGAACGCCCCCGGTGCGGCGGAGCTGTGACCGGCGGTTGGGGGAGGGGGTCGGCGGCTTGGCGGATCGAGCTAACGAGCGTGGCAGTGGCGCGCGCCGGACCCGGTGGGCGGCCAGGGTGGGGCCGACGGTAAAGTTCGCGTTCGGCGCCGGCTTCACGTCCGTCCGCACGATCCCGCTGCGGGCCGGGCGGAGTGAGCGCCTGACGGTCACCGATGTCTTGGCCGCCGCGTCGGGCCGGCTGTGGATCGCCGACGCCGTCGCGAAGGCGCTCAAGATCTACTCGCCACAAGGCTGGTGCCTGGGGACGCTGGATCGGGAGGCCACCGGCCTCAGGCGGCCGGTGAGCCTGGCGCCGCTGCACGGCCGCTGGATCGCGGCGCTCGACGGTCTCTTGCCGGCGGTCGCGGTCCTCGACGAAGCGGGCCGGCCGCTGCGCCGCTTCCGGCTGCACGAAGTCGACCGGCCGGTCCAGGTCTGCAGCCTGAACGATCGCAAGCTCGCCGTGCTCGGGTCGGGCTGGGGTCGCGGGTCGGGAAAGCTCGTCCACCTCTATACGACGGGCGGCGAGTACATCGAGTCGTTCTTCGGCGAGCCGCGTGAGCCGCAGTGCGACGGTCGCGCCTACGCGGCGACGATGGGCGAAATGTTGTACCTGGCCCACAGCCGCACCGACTCGTTCGCGGTCTACGACCTCGACGCCGGCGCGGTCCTCTCCTTTCCCAGCGTTACCGCCCGTATCGCGGCGCGGGCCGGCCGCGACGCCGGGTTCGCCGGGGATCTGCGCGGCCTGTTCGCCATGCGCTGCGGCCCGCTGCTCGCCGCCTACACGCGTGACGCCGGCGATTACCTCTACGATCTCTACGCGGCGGACGGCACGCCCATCGCACTCGGGCTGCCGAGCGGCGAGCGGGTGGTCGGTGTGGAGGGCCCGTTCTTCTACTCCGTGCACGGCGCGCCCGGCGGCGACACAACGCTGCGCGTCTGGAAGCTCGGGCTCGAAGGGGACGGCGGTGCGCTCGGCTGAAGGCCGGCGGCGGTGCCGCGGGTTTTGCCGTGCGGAGCGTTCCGGCACTAGATTCACACTAAACCACGGGAACGCTGCAGGAACGTTGCAAGAACAGGCGGTTCGAGATGTCCAGCCCCTGTCGGTCGTCGTCTCGTATCTTGATCTCGACCGGGCGGCCGCGGCCGGTGGGTCGCGCCCGTGCGGCGAGCCTAATGCTGGGTCTCTGCCTGTGCGCCGCGGTCGCGCCGTACGCGCGTGCCCAGGATGAGGCGGCGCCGCCGGCGCGCGTCGTCGGCACGGTAGTGGCGGATGAGAGTGGCGAGCCGATCGAGGCCGTCTCGGTCCGCCTGCTCGCGGCGGTGACGCAGCTCGGCGGCCTGACGGACGGCAGGGGCGTCTTCGCTTTTCCACGCGTGGCGCCGGGCGTCTATGAGCTGCTGGTCGAGCATCTGGGCTATGAGGTCCGCTCCGACTCGATCGAGGTGGTCAGCGGCGAGGTGCACGCGTTCGAGGTACGGCTGAAGATGCAGCCGATCGAGCTGGAGCCGCTGATCGTGACGGTGCGGCGCTGGTACGTCTCCCCGTTGCTCTGGGGGTTCTACGATCGGGTGGATACCGGGTTCGGCAACTACGTCACCCGAGAGGACGTCGAGCAGCGGAAGCCGGCCCGGGTGGCCCACATTATCGGCGAGCTTCCGGGCGTGGCGATCGTCCCGGTAGGTGTCGCGCGCTACCAGATCGTCATGAGCCGCTACCGCTACTTCGGGCCCGACGGTCGGCCGGGCCCCTGCTGGCCGGTGGTATACGTGGACGGCATGCGGATCGGGATCAGCGATGAGAGCATCGACGATTTCGTCGATCCGAACGACGTCGAGGGGATCGAGGTCTATAAGGGCGCCGCCACGGTCCCCGGCGAGTTCGGCGGCGCCGACGCCACCTGCGGCGTGATCGCCGTCTGGACGCGCAGGGCCGTGGGCGAGGGGAAGAAGTGGGACATCGCCAAGATCCTGGCGATCCCGGCGCTGTTCATCATCTCGTTTATCCTCTTCCAGTAGGTCGGGCGCGGCCGCTGCCTGCCGTTGCGGCTCACGCGAGATCGTGGAGAAACGCCTTCCAGCGCTCCGCCAGCTTCGCTTCCTGTCCTCGCAGCTCCCAGCCGGGCGGCTCGGCGTCGCGCCGCTGCGCCAGGTGCCACTCGATGGTGGTGGCGAGCCAGTCGGCCATCGGGGTGGGCCGGAAGTCGAGCTCGTGCTGCGCCTTCGCTATCGAGTGGAGATGATTCGCCCAGGGGCTGTAGACCGACACGCCGTGCGGATCGATGCCGAACGCCTCGATCGCCGAGCTCGGCAGGTCGAGGATCTCGATCTCGGCCTCGAGGATCTTCGCCGATTGCTCCACGAAGTACCGCAGGCTCACGATCTCGCCGCCGCCCAGGTTGTAGGCGCGGCCGGCGATCTCGCCCCCCTTGTCCACGATCGCCAGCAGCGCGGCCACCACGTCGCCCGAATAGACCGAGCGGTGCATCTCCACGCCGGCGTCGGGCAGGATCAGCCGCCCGTCTTCCAGTATGCGCCGCCAGTACGCCCAGGCGCGCAGGCTGTAGTCGCGGGGGCCGAGCACGGCGGGCAGCCTGACGCTGACGAACGGGAAGCCGAACTCGGCGTGCGCCTCCTGCAGCACCTCTTCGCCGTCGCGGCGCGCGATCCCGTAGTCGTAGGGGTAGGTCCCCAGCCGTTCGGTCATCGGCCGACCGCGCTCGAAGTCCTCTTCGCGATAGGGGCTCGTGATCCCGTCGCAGACGCTGTAGACGGCGAGCGTGCTGGTGTGGATGAAGAGGCCCGTACGGTCGCGGAAGCTGCGGACGGCGGCGCGGGCGTCGTCGCCGGTGTAGCTCATATTGTCCCAGACGACGTCCCAGTCGCGTGCCGCGGCCGCCGCCTCGAGGTCGGCCTCGTTCTTCCGGTCGCCCTTGATGTGCTGGACCGCGCCGGGCAGCTCGATCTTCTGCTTACCGCGGGTGAAGACGGCGACGTCGTGACCCGCTTCGTGCAGGGCCAGTGCCGTGTAGTGGCCGACGAAGCGGGTCCCGCCGATGATCAGGATGTTCACAGGACGGGTCCGGGTGCTACTCCAGCTCGTCGGAGCTCTTGAACAGCTCGATCACGCCTGCATCGTCGGTACGATAGAGCTCGCGCTCCGCCTCCGCCGGGTCGCCGCTCGCGTGGACGACGAAGCGCGGCCTACGCGTCGGCGTCGAGATGCAGTTGAACATGATGCGGGCGGCGTGCGCCAGGCCCGGCTGGCCGCCGCTGACGTAGGCCTCCCACTCGTCGAACTGGTCGTCCATAAAGGTCCGCCGCATGGCGCCCTCTTCCTCTCTAAGCCCGGTTCATCTGCACGGAGCGCCGCAGCAGCGCCCGCAGCTCGTCGTCGCTCGTCGCCTTCGCCGCCCGCTTCGGCACCTTCGGCGACCCGGCGGCCAGCGTGTTGTAGCGGTCCGGCTGGACCCGCAGCGGATCGCGGAAGATCACCACCAGGTGGGGCGACTGCTGATTGTCGCCTGAATGCAGGCAGATCTCGGCCTCCCATTCCCGGCCGTCTACTGCCTTGAACCGGCGCTTCGCCGTGGGGACTTTCCTGGGCAACTCTACCTCCTGCTGGGCGGCCGGCGGCCGCATCTGTTCCGGGGCGGCGCATCATTAAGGCGAAGCCGCGGCCGAGGCAAGAGGGGCGGCGAAAGCAGGGCTGGCCGCGCCCGGCGCGCCTGCGGCGCTAGCGCGACGGCGGCCGAGACAAAGCTTGCGCCAATCCCGGTTATTTGTAACTTGGATCGTGTTGCGCCCTCCCAGGCGCGCCCTTACGGTGCCGCCAGACTCCCTTTCCCAAGCGCGTTCCCGGCTAGTGGTCCCGCTCAACAGATCCGCGCAGTCATCTCCAAATACCTAGGAAGGGAGGCCAGCGTGAAGATTCGCAAAGCGGTCTGGTTGACACGTGTCGCCGTCGTCGCCGTGCTACTCAGCTTTTTCGCGGCGTGCGACGACGATACGACGGCTCCGCTGATCCAACTCGACCCGGAGAGCGCAGCGGCGACGCTCGATAATATCCTGGGGCGGTTCGTCGATGAGAACGAAGCCGGCTTCGTCCTCGACTACCTCGCCTACTCCATGTACGAGGCGCTGAGCGGCGGCCCCATCGAGGCGACCGCCGATTTCGATCTCAGGCCGGCCGACACGCCGGGGGCCGAGTTCCCCAGGCTGCTGCTCGGCCAACTGACGTACACCGCCGCGGCGGCCGGTATCCCCGACGAGTTCAACGGTACAACCTTCGTGTGGGATGTGGATCTGGAGCAGTACGTGGAGAGCGAGCTTACGGGCGCGCCGACCAACGGCGTTCGCTTCATCTTGTATGCCATCGACGTGATCACCGAACTGCCCGACGTGCCGCTGGACGAGATCGGCTACCTCGACATCATCGACGCGGCGACGTGGCCGGACGTCGACCTGACCCTCAGGGCGGTGATCGGGACCGCTACGCTGATCTACATGGAGGTCACGGGCTTCTTCGGCGAGCTGAGCGAATACTTCGACTTCGACGGCTACTTCTCCGACGGCAGCGACGCGGTCGACTTCACCTTCTACGTTGAGTGGACACCAGAAAGCGAGATCGTCGAGTTCAGTCTGGACTACTACAACTTCGAGGTCTTCTACGACATGACCTGGACCGAGCTCGGCGCTGCGGTCGAGGCGACGCTCACCGACGGAACGAACGACCTCGTCTTCAACTTCGGGCTCGAGTACGACATGGGTTACGTGATCACCGAGGGCAGTAACGTCACGTTCAACGGTGTGCCGATCGCGCTGATTTCCGGCACCTTTGATTACGACACGCCAGACGTCACGATGACGAACGCCGCGGACCCGCCGCTGGGCACCGCCGAGCTCGCCGCGCTCGAATTCGTCTTCGAGGCGATGTGGTGGACGCACTACACCCTCTTCGACATGCTGGAGTTCGTAGGCGCACTCGCTTACCTGGACGCGCCGCGCTGACCACGCTCACGCGCACCTAACGAGAAGCAGAGGCGGGCGGTCCGTGGACCGCCCGCCTTCCTTTCAGTGGCCGGAAAGGGGCAGCTAGAAGAACGAGGCGATCGCCAGCGCCGTCAGCGCGATCGTCGCGTAGGCCATCGTCCGCTGCAGCGTCCAGAAGCGGCGCGGTACGTAGATCCAGTCGCCGGACTGCAGGCGCAGGCGCTCCGGCTCGCCGGCCAGCAGCGCGTCGTCCAGGTCGACGATGTAGCGCTGGCCGCCGCGGTTCAGCTCGATCGCGTCACGCTTCGCCTCGTACGTCAGGCCGCCCGCCACGCCGAGCAGGTCGAGCACGTTGAATGCGGGATCGACCGTATAGCGCTGCGGGCCCCTCACCTCGCCGGTCACGCTCACGCCCAGCCGCACGTTCACCACGATCAGCGGGTCGGTATAATACTGACCGTAGAGCGAGGTCAGCCGCTCGCGGATCTGCTCGGCGCTCAGCTGCGCCACGCTCACCTCGCGCAACAGCGGCAGGTGGATCAGGCCGTTGTCGTCGACGATCCGCTCGCCGGAGAGCTCCGGCTGCCCCCAGAACTCGATCACGATCACGTCGCCCGGCCGTACCGTGGTGATCGGCGCCGGCTGCAGCTCGGACAGCGGAGCGGCGGCGGGCCCCGCCGAGCAGGCGTTCAGGAGAAGCGGTGCGGCGAGTAGAGCTGCCAGGCGGGTCGTGCAGAATCGTCGGCTACCCATCATCCCCCCACCCCTCAGAACTCGAGTTCCAGCGCCACGGTGTAGCGGCGGATCGGCTCCATGTTCCGCTCTATGGTTGAATAACCGTAATTCGTTGCGTTGTCCACTATGAAGCGGATCAGCTGGCGGCCGATCCGGTAGGCCAGCCGGGCGTCGAGCACGCGCATGTCGACCCGCGGGTCGATCCGCTCGTCGGTGTACACCTGCACGCGCTCGAAGGCGGAGGCGAAGCGGTAATCGAGGCCGATCTCCAGGTTGCCCAGGATCAGCGACGCCGACGCCGTCAGCAGGTGCTCGGGCCGGTAGGCGAGCGGCTGCGTCTCACGCGTCGCCGTGTCGGTCTCCTCGGTGTGCAGGTAGGTGTACGACGCCTGGCCCTGGAGCCGGTCGTCGAGGAACGAGAGCCGCGCGATCGCCTCGACCCCGAGGATGCTCGCCTCCGGCAGGTTGTCGAACTGGATCTCGATGGCGCCGGTCTCGGCCAGGGTCGTGTCCGCCTCGATCAGGTCATCGAACTCGTAGAAGAAGCCGGCCACGTCCAGCGCCAGCCAGGACGCGACGTAGCGCTGGATGCCCAGCTCGCCGGCCAGCGAGTGCTCCGGCCGCAGCTCCGGGTTCGGCACCACCCGGAACCCGCTCACCACCGTCTCGGTGAACAGCTCCGCCACCGACGGCGCCCGGAACCCTTCGCCGATCGAGGCGCGCAGCCGCGTCCGCGCGTCGGGCAGGACCAGCAGCCCGGCCCGCGGGCTCAGCTCCTCGCTCCAGGGATCGCCCAGCGACCCGCCGTCCACCAGCCGGATGTCGCGGCGCAACCCGCCGGTCAGCGTCAGCCAGGAGGTCAGCGGCAGCTCGGCCTGCGCGTAGAGGGCCAGGTCGGTCAGGTCGTGCTTCCCGAACAGGTCGGCGTCGACGTCGGTGTAGGCGCCCTCGCCGCCCAGCGTCAGCAGGAGCCAGCTCGCCGCCTGCCAGTCGGTCTTCAGCTCGCCGCCCCACACGTAGGTCTCGGCTCCGATCCGCGTGTCGCCGAAATCGGTCGACCAGTCGTTCCAGCCGACCGAGATCCGCTCGAAGCTGCTGAACCGATCGCTCCAGCGGCGCCGGTGGGTCAGGTGGCTGCGCGCCTTGTCGGAGACGGTCCGGTCGTCGAGCGCGTCGATCGCCACCTTGAGCGGCTGGTAGGCCAGCTGCCGCGGGTCGTCGCACTGGCCGCGCGTGCACCAGGTGAGCGCCTCGCCGTGCTTCTCCTGGGCCCAGGAGCCGAACAGCGCCAGCTCGTCCTCCGCGTCGCTCCACCCGAGCCGCGCCGCCACGTTCGCCCGGTCCAGGTCGCCGTTCTCCTGATAACCGTCGTCGATTCCGGCGCCGCCGCGCAGCCAGAGGTTGAAGGCGCCCAGCCGCCGGCCGTGGCTCAGCTCGGCCGACCAGTAGCCCAACGTCTGGTTCGACCAGATCCACTCGCGGTGCGGCGGGTCGTCGTAGAAGCCGCCGCGCAGCCGGATGCGGCTGATCGGCCGCTCGGGCGGCCGCGCCGTGACCACGTTGATCACACCGCCCAGCGCGCTGGTGCCGTAAAGGGCCGAGCCGGCGCTCTTCACCACCTCGACCCGCTCGATCTCGGTGAGCGGGATCACGTCCCAGTTGAGCGACCCGCTGTCGCCGGCGTTGGCGGGGACCCCGTCCATCAGCAACAGCACCCGGCTGCCCGTGCCACGCGAGTAGCCCGACGAGCCCCGGATGTTCACCTGCGCGCCGACGAACTGGACGGCGGGCGCGTAGGCGACGGCGTCGGCCGCCGTGGCCGGGACCCGCTGCGTGACCTCCGCTTCCTCCATCACCGACACCGAGACCGGGGCGTCGCCCACGCTCAGCTCCCGCTTCGTCACCGAGGCGACCACGCCGCCCAAAGCCACCGCCCGCGGCTCCAGCGCGATCTCCAGCTCGGCCCGGCCGCCCGCCGGGACCTCGACCTCCAGCTGGCGCGGCGCGTAGCCCATCCGCTCCACCGCCAGCCGCCGCGCGCCCGCCGGGACACCCCGCAGCTCGAAGCGGCCCGAGTCGTCGGCGAAGGCGATCAGGACGGTGCCCAGGACCCGGGCCGCGGCGCCGGGGACGGGATCGCCGGTCGCGGAATCGACCACCCGGCCGAATACGGTGCCGGGCTGCTGGGCGGCGGCGGGGGCGGGGGCGGGGTCGAGTACGAGTACCAGTACGAGCACGAGTACGAGCGCGAGCACGAGGGTGGGGGCGGGGGCGGCGTGGCGGATCTTCATGGGCTCAGGAAGGCCAGGACTTCGTCGATGGTGAGCATGTTGTCGAAGTCGGCTGAAACATCCGTTTCCCCCGTCTCACCCTCGGCAAGCACCATGAACCCGACCGGCAGCTCGAACGGGCCGGCGCCGGCGGTGTACCAGCCGGCCGCCCGCAGCGCCGTCAGCGGGTTCTCGTTACCCCGCTCCTTCCAGACCACCACCAGCCAGGCGTAATCGCCGGCCTCGAGGGGGACCCAGTAGGGGGCTGGCGCGTCCCCGATCGGGAGGTCGTCGGAGAAGGCCTCGAAATCGAGCAGGTCCGTATCCGTCTCCGGCAGCTCGCGGTAGACCGCCAGCCGCACCCAATCGGTGGTGGCGCTGTCGGGCGCGCTGATGTAGGCGAGCGTGCCGCTCACGCCCTGGAACGGGATCGGTTCCAGGCCGTCGGCGCAGCCCCAAAGGGCCGCCGCGCCGAGGGCGAGCAAGCCTGGGAAAGTGAGCTTTCTCACGCCTTACAATCTGCTTGACAGAGGGGCGGCGCGAAAGCTAGTATGAAGGACCCCGCCGATCAAATCACAAGTTTGATTCTGTCTGGCTGCCCAGGAATCAAGAATGAGCTTGACATTCCGGATAGCGCCGTCGCGTTGCGTCGAATGCATGGCGTGCGTGAGGGTTTGTCCGGTGGAAGCGGTTGGGGTCCAGGAAGGTACCGTCCAGATCGAGGAGGCCAGCTGTATCGAGTGCGGCCTCTGCCTTCCGGCCTGCCAGCACGACGCCATCGAGGCGTCCGGCGACCTCGTGGCGGCGCGCAGGTACCTGGACGGGCGGTCGGCGGTGCTTATCCTGGCCACCGAATCGGTCGTCCACTTCCACCCGGCGACCCCGGAGCAGGTGCTGAACGCCTGCTACGCCGCCGGGTTCCGGGCCGTCTACCCGGGTGTGCTGGGCGACGAGCTGGTCGCCCACGAGTACCTGCGGCTGTGGCGGCAGGACGGGCGCCGGACGACGATTCGCTCCACCTCGCCGATCGTGGTGGAGTACGTGAAGCGGAAGTTCCCGGAGCTCTTGCCGTACCTGGCTCCGGTGGTGACGCCGGCCGTGGCGCAGGCGCGCTACCTGCAGAGGATCCACGGCGATGGCGTAGAGATCGTCTACTCGGGGATCGGCAACTTCGGGGCGCCGGAAGAGGACGAGCGGCCGATCGCCGCGTCGGTGACCTTCGCCGAGCTCGAGCAGCTGCTGGCCGAGAAGGGCGCGAGCCCGGCCGTCCAGCCGAAGCAGCTGGAGCGGGAGATCCTGGGACGGCGGCGCCACCTGTCGACGGCGGGCGGGATGCCGCTGCCGGTCCTCGAGGAGGAGCCGGCGCTGTCGCGGCGGCTCCGCAAGGTCCGGGGCCTGTCGGAGGTCCCGGCGATCGCCGAGGCGATCGGCCGCTCGCGGGGCAGGGCGATACTCGGGTTCATCGACCTGTTGCCGCACGAGCGGGACCTCGACCACCCGGTCATGGGACCGAAGGCGCAGCTCTACCTGCGGCGCGAGATCGCCGCCCGGGCGGAGGCGCCCCGCTCGCCGGAGCCGGTGATCGACCCGGGGCTCGGGGTGGACCTCTCCACCGCCCTCGAGCCCGCCGGGAACGGGCGGCCGGTGACGGCGGCGGAGGTCGAGGCGCTGATCGTCGAGCAGATCGGCCGGGCCGCCGACGAAAGCAACTGGGACTGCGGCGCTTGCGGGTTCGAGCGGGGCTGCGGGGTGTTCGCCGCGGCGGTGCTGCGCGGCCGGGCGCGCCTCGACATTTGCCCGTTCTACCAGGCGCGGCGCTACGAGCGGGCGGTCAAGGACGCCGCCTACGACGCGCTGACCGGGCTGTACAGCTTCCGGGTGCTGCGCAGCAGGATCGTAGAGGAGACCGCCCGGGTGCGGCGAACGGGCGGCAGGTTCGTGGTGATCTTCCTCGACCTGGACCGCTTTAAGCCGGTGAACGACCGGCTGGGTCACGCCGTAGGGAACCGGGTATTGCGCGAGGTGGCGCAGATCGTTAAGGATTCGATACGCGCCAACGACTTCGCGGCCCGCTTCGGCGGCGACGAGTTCGTGGTCATCCTGCCGGACGGCGACGGGCAAGGCGCCCTGCGGGTCGCTCAGGACATTCAGGCCCGGGTCTCGGAGATCCGGGCGCGCGGCGACGGCGTCGAGATGTCCGTATCGCTCAGCGTGGGCATCGCGGAAGTCGGGCCGGAGGATACCCTGGCCGCCGGGTTCGACGAGACGCTCGCCGCGGCGGACGCGGCGCTGCTCGAGGCGAAGCAGTCGGGCGGCGACGCGATCAGATTCCACACGTAAAGACTTCCCGGACACCTCCCCCGCCGGGCGCAACCTCCATGTATGGTACACCATGGAGAAGGACGGTAGCGTCATGGCGAACGCGCGGCGGTTGAACGCTGTATCGGCACTCGACCAGGCAAAGCTACAACAGGCGGAACAGCTGCTCCACGGGCTGACCGGCGTGGTCTCGGCCCGGATCGTCGCCGATTCGGGCGGCAAGATCGAGGAGATCCACGTCCTCACCGACAAGAAGGTGGCGCCGAAGCAGACGGTGCGGAACGTCGAGTCGGCGCTGCTCGCCCAGATGGGTATCACCGTGGATCACCGCAAGGTCAGCGTCGCCCAGACCCAGGGGCGCGGCGAAGGCTCGACCGCCCGGATCATCGGGATCGGCCAGCTGACCGGGACGCGCAGGTACCTGTTCGACGGCTACGAGTTCGAGCGCAAGATGCCGCAGCACATCGTCTGTCGCGTGCGGCTCAAGCTGGACGACGACGAGTGGATCGGCGAGGCGGAGGCGACCGACATCGAGCGCGGCCGGCTGAACGCCGCCGCCCAGGCGGCGCTCGACGCGCTCGAGCAGGCCGAGGAGAACCAGGTAGGATTCGCCCTTGACGGGGTGAAGCTCATAGATGTATTTGATGTACCGGTAGTAGTAACGGCAGTATATGGCCTGAGCGGGCGTACAAGGACGTATCTCGCTGGGGCGTCGCCAGTTACGGAATCGGCCGAGCACGCCGCCATTCTGGCGACCCTCAAAGCCACCAATCGCTGGATACTGTCGAGTCGTTGATCACCGGGATCCGGCCTAATCCCCCGACCGGGAGAAAGGAGTTCGATAGCACGGGAATCCCGCCTGCCCCCGTGGGGACAGGGACATATGGAGTAATCCAAAACCCCCGATCTCTCTAGGCTGACGCGTCACTGAAGCGAAGCGATAGCCGACTTTGAGCGGAGCGATTTGCACGCCATAGCGAAGGCGTGACACTGACCGCGAAAGGAGGTGAAGCTTCATGACGTGGATGCTCCAGCTGCTGGCTGCAATCGCTGCCCTTTTTATGGGCGACATAGCTTGGGGCTAGAGTTCGATTGGGGGTTTTTTTGGCCACGTTTGCGAGCTAGCGTATGACTCGAGGTGTTACAGCGTACGTCGCCCTAGTGGTCGTCGCCGCACTGGTGCTTTCAGGTGCGGTAGTGCTGCTCTTCCCTGTGGAATTGTCTGGTTTCACCCCGTGGGCAGGCGTAATCGCATTATTGCTGCTGACGGTCGCTGGCGAGGCACTGGGTGTGCGTACGGGCCGGGCCGTATTCTCTGTATCCCTCATTCCCACTGTCACCACCGTGCCGCTGTTTGGGCCGTGTGTAGCTGTTGTGTCGACTTTGGTGGCGAGAACGATTGCGCACGCGTTCATACTCCGGACTAAGCCAATCAAGTGGATCTTTAACGTCTGTCAGTTCACCCTCGCGATTGGCCTCGGGTCGCTCGTCTACGTCGCACTAGGTGGGGGCGCTGACTACAACACCTTCCACCTCGGGCGCATACTTGGGCCATTTGGCGGGCTCGTCGTCACGTACTTTGTTGCCAATATCACTCTCGTCAGCGGTGTAATAGCTCTCGATACGAGAAAACGGGTAATAGATGTCTTGAGGAGGTTTGCGCCTGTTGCGTTTGCAAACGATCTTGCGTCCAGTTCGTTCTCTATATTCGTCGTCTTCGCATTCACGCAGTTGGGTGTCGCTGGCCTCTTTGTGGTCCTTTTGCCGCTATTCTTCCTGCAGCACAGCTACAGCCTTCAGAACAGGCTTCTAAAACAGAACAAGGAGATTCTGGAGTTCACGGTCAGGACAATTGAAGCAAAAGACCCTTATACCTCGGGCCACTCGGAGCGTGTAGCCTCGCTGGGTCGTGAGCTCGCAGAGATTCTCGGGCTGCCGTCCCACAGGGTAGAGGAGATTGAGACGGCTGGACTGCTACATGACATCGGTAAGATAGACTTTGCGTACTCTGAGCTCATTGGCAGTCCTGGTGGACTTACTGATGTCGATCGAGATATCATTCGCTCACATCCGGAGAGGGGCGCCCACCTTCTTGAATCGCTATCCAACATGAGTGACAGCGTGCTTGCAGCGGTTCGCCACCACCACGAACACTATGATGGCAACGGGTACCCCGCGGGACTTTCTGGCAAGGATATTCCCTTCGGCGCCCGCGTTATTATGGTGGTGGACACTGTGGACGCGATGCTGTCTAATCGGCCCTATCGGCCGGCTCTGTCCGTCGAGGAGGTGGCCGCTGAGCTTCGCAGCTTTTCTGGTCGGCAGTTCGATCCGTTCGTCGTGGCTAAGTTCTTGGAGAGTGGCATGCTGGAACGTGCTGCCCGGCGCGCGGAGATGGATCGGACTCCACTCCCCTTGGCAAGCTCCAGACAAAGTGCGCGAGTCGTAGCCTACTGACGTGCACTCACCTGCCGCGTGCACACTCGAGGACCACGCGTTCAGGTACGTGCAAGGGAGCGGTCTCATGTAGAGCCGTGCCAGTGTCGTGACTCGGGGAAACCGGACGGCACGCCCATACACCTCCGCTACTCCGGTGGAAACGGGGAATAGCGTGCGGTTTGTCCCGACCACCCGCGTTGGAGAATCTTGCGAAAAGGCGCTTGAGTGCTGGATGTTCGAGTAAACCGTGCCAGCTGTGGACTGCTTTCGCGTCGGCAGGTCGCGCCTTCGAGCCCCGCCCTGGTCATTCTTCAACCTCAAGAATGTCAGAGAAAGTCCGAAGTTACTTGCCGCCTCTACAGATGTCGTGGAGACGATCTCGCTGACGCACGCGGTCACCGCCTCTGGCAGCACGGGCCTGGAGACCGGTTGGCGGGGTCGAGCAAAGCACCCTTGAGAGCCGCTGGACCCGATCACAACCGTGTATGGAAGTTATCCTCCCTTATCGGACCGGCGTCGTCACCACTCTCCCGAAGTCCCTGCCTTAGCCGTAAGAACTCCGGTATAGGGTGGCGCTAAGCGAGGCCTCGATCATCCCAAGATCCGCCCCACTGGCTCGGCACCATTGCCGTCACCGGCCCGGCGTAGCTCCATAGTAGACCGTAAGAACTGCGGATAGCGTAGCCGCAGGTCCGGCTTGCCCAGATTCGTCGGGGGCTTGACGCACGGAGTGCCGGTGCGTGCAAAATAGGCAGAGGAATTGGTGATATCCTTGATAAACCCCTCTAACTAGCAACGAGTTAGAGTCCACGCGCGCCTGCTTGGCTAGCAGATTGTCGCTCGATAGTTCTGGGCGCCGGATCGGCTTGGGGTGGCGGTCAGGTCCGTCCGCAAGGGGCACTTCCCACGGAGGGGCCTTCGGTTTACGTTCGGGGTGCAGTGGGAGCATTGGTCACCTCGGAGCAGATTATGGCAAAGCGACCCTTACCAGAGAATCAGCAGGAGTTCGAGCAGCTAATGGAAGAGGTGGACCAGCTGCTTCGGGACGAGGGCGTGCCGATTCCGCATCGAGAGTTTAGGGGCATCCAAGAGGTGTCTCGGATTCTTGGCGTTTCACAGAATCCCATGTTCGCTAAAGGTGAACCCACCCCCGGTGTGTACAGTGGCCTCGATCTCACTCGCAGAGTAAAGCGT
>CP070815.1:1020026-1043830 GCA_020344215.1 Gemmatimonadota bacterium | reverse complement strand
CGACACGAGTGCAGGCAACGCCAATCCGAGAGCGAGAACATGCGGGTCATACCGGAGCTGCTTCATCGGGATCTCCTCCGCATGCAAGCTGGCTGGTTTCGGCACCCAACGAATCTAAGCCCGAGTTGCCGACACTCATGCCACACCACATCGGTCAGCGTCGGTTCGTGTCGGTCAGGGCCGGCGTACTGGACGGCGGCCGCCGGTGTTTCGTCGCCTGCTCGAACGAGTAGGCGATAGCGATGAGGGTCGGCTCCGACCAGGCGTCGCCGATGATCTGCAGCCCCACCGGCAGGCCGTCGCGCAGGAAGCCCATCGGCACGGTGATGGCCGGGAAGCCGGTGTGCGGCGACAGGTACTGGCTGTTGTCGCCGGCCGGCGTGTTGAGGTCGCCGATGAGACGCGGCGGGTTCGACCACGTGGGATGCACCAGCGCGTCGAGCCGCTGGCCCTCGAGGGCGCGTCGCACGCCGGCACGCAACCGCTCCGAGTTCTCCCGTGCCCGCTCGCACTGGGCGTTGTCGTCGGGCGCGCCTTCGATGCCCTGGAAGTAATCGAGACTGCGGCGGATCGACGGGTGATACTTGCCCGACTCGATGATCTCCTGTAGGGATTCGACCGGCGCGTCCGATCCCAGGCTCGCCAGGTATTCCTCGATGTCGTGCTTGAAGCGACGGCACCAGCGTTCCGCTAGGGGGATCTCGTCCTGTTCCGCTATGTGAACCGGGTCGATGATCGCCGCCCCCCTCTGTCGCATCACCTGCAATGCCTCCTCGAACCTCTCCAGTATCTCCGGGTCGGCTGTGTCGGTGTCGGAGATCTGTCGAACGACGCCGATGCGCGCACCGTTCAGTCCGTCAGCGTTCAGGTAGTCGGCGTAGCGCTCGGCCTTCTGCTCCGCGGCGGCTTCGGTGACCGGGTCCGCCGGGTCGGGGCCCGCGATCACATCTAATACAGCCACGGCGTCGGCCACGCTGCGCGCCATCGGTCCGCCGATGTCTCGATCCAGGTAGAGCGGCACGATGCCGTCACGGCTGGTGAGCCCCATCGTCGAGCGGATACCCACCAGGCTGTTATGCGACGAGGGCCCGCGTATCGAGTTGCCCGTATCGGTCCCCAGCCCCACGGCGCCGAAGCTCGCCGCAACTGCCGCCGCGGTGCCGCCGCTCGAGCCGGCGGGCACGCGGTTCAGTGCGTACGGGTTCAGCGTGTGCCCCGGCAGCATCGAGCCTACCGTGTGATACGGCGAGAAGGCGAACTCGGCCATGTTCGACTTGGCGAGTACGATGGCGCCCGCCTCGCGGATCACCCGCACCTGGTAGGCATCGTCCGGCGGAAGCGAGCCTTCCAGCGACAGCGAGCCCGCCGTGGTCGGCAGGTCGTGCGTGTCGTAGTTGTCTTTGACGATTACCGGGATGCCGTGAAGTGGCCCCACGAACCCCGATTCCCTGAACCGCCGATCCAGCTCGTCGGCCCTGGCCAGTGCGTTCCGATTGATGGTGACGATGGCGTTGATCGCGGGGCCCCGCTTGTCGTAAGCCTCGATGCGCTCGAGGTAGAGCTCGACCAGCTGTCGCGCCGTCAGCCTGCCGTCGAGCATCGCCTCGTGGATCTCAGCAATGCTCGCCTCGACGACGGCGAAATCCGGCTCGCCCCTGCAGCCCGCCGTGATGGCGAGGCCGACTGCGAGAATAAGAGCTGCGCTGTTGAGATCTCGTTTCCTGAGCATCTTCGCCGCCCCCGGTCCCGGTCGTATGGTTGACGCTCGATTCTACGGACCGGGTCGCGGCCGGGAAAGAGCGCGCCGGATTGTTGATCGGCGCGCCCCGGCGCCCCATCTTATGGCTTGACATCGACCAGCTCTTACCGGGAGGGTCCCAATGCCCACCGCTGTGCTGAAAGAACTCCTCAAGCGACGTGTGCCGCAGATCCTGGGGATATACCTGGGAATCTCGTGGGCGATCGTCGAAGCCGTCGGGTTCCTGGTGGACCGCTACCTCCTCTCCACCTACCTGGTGGATCTCTGCATCGTGATCCTCATCTCGCTGATCCCGTCGGTCCTGATACTCGCCTACTTCCACGGCGCACCTGGGCGGGATGAGTGGACGCTGCCCGAGAAGGTCGGCATACCGATGAACCTACTGGTCTGCGCCGCGCTCGTCGCCTTCCTGTTCTCCGGCAAGGACCTGGGTGCCGCGACGATGACGGTGAGCGTGGAGGACGAGGAAGGTCAGACCGTCGAGCGCGTCATCCCGAAGAGCGAGTTCCGCAAGAAGGTCGTGCTGTTCCCCTTCGAGAACACCTCCGGCGACTCGGCTCTCGATTGGCTGCAGTACGGAATGCCGCTCGGTGTCTGGGACGATCTCCGGCAGGACATGTTCGTCAGTGCCACCGACGGTTTGAGATCTCGCGAGCAGATGACCGAGGCCGGTTACGCCGACGGGCTCGGCATGCCCCTGAGCTTGATGAGGAGCATCGCGACGGACGCACACGTCGATCGCTTCGCTACCGGCTCGATCGGCGGCAGTTACGGTGAGGTCTCCGTCACGATGGTCCTCCACGACGCACGGCGCGGCAAGCCGATCGACGAGCGCACCTTCTCCGGCACGGACATCTTCGAGCTCATCGACTCGATCTCGGTCCAGTTAAAGCGCGGTCTTGAGGTGCCGGATCGCCATCTGGAAGAGGTGGAAGATCTCCCCTTCTCGGAGATCCAGACCAACTCGCTCGCCGCCTATCAGGCCGCAGTCGCCGGCTACACCGCAGTTGTGCTGCACAGCGATTGGGGGACCGCCGCGACGCTGTTCGAGCAGGCCGTGGCCGAGGATCCGACCTACGCTGGCGCCCAACACTCGCTGTTTCAGGTCTACGCCTATTCTAATCGAGTTCAAGAGGGGATCGCGCCGATGCAGGCGGCCTTGCAGCACCTCTACAGGCTGCCCGAGCGCGAGCAGTTCGAGGTCAAATCGGACTACTACTTCACCCGCCAGGACTACGACAAGGCGATGGCGGTCTTCGCGATGCGCGTAGAGCTATACCCGGACGACGTCGAGGGTCATGCGGCGCTGGCGCAGCTCCTCCTTGTCCAGGACAAGAAGGATGAGGCTGTTGAACAGTACGTGAAGATTCTGGAGATCGATCCGGAGCAGTACGACCTCCTGCGTCAGATCGGCGGCGTCTACGAGTCCCAAGGCAAGTTCGAGGAGGCTCTGGAGTACTATGAGGCCTACGCCGAACAGTTCCCCGACGAGCGCGTTTCGTTCACGGCCATCGGTGACCTCCACTCGAACATCGGAAATCACGAGCAGGCCAGAGAATACCAGGAGAAGGCACTGCTCATCGATCCGAACGACGTCGGCGTGATGGCTCGCCTGGCGAGAATAGAGTGGGATCTGGGTCACTTCGAGCGAGCCATCGCTCAGCTCGATGAAGCGCTCGCCGTTGCAAGGACTCCAGAGGACCTCACGACCGTGTACGAAGGGTTGCGCGCCTACTATGAGTCGCGGGGTCAGCTGGAAGAGGCGATCGAGTATGTGCAGCTTGCCCAGGAGCAGCGCCGACAGTATCGGCCGCCTCTTGCCTCGATCATGACCCAGTTTCAATCCCTCGGCATTCACGTCGCTGCGGGACATGCGGATCGAGCGTACGAGACACTCGAGGCAGTCAGAGCCGAGCTCGCCCCGCCGTGGGACGCTTTCGTTCCCTTGGGTGAGCTCTTTCTCTACCTGGAACTGGAAGAGCCGGACAGCGTCGAACGCGCACTCGAGGGCGTGGAGTCGCTGATCCAAACCTTCTCGTACAACATGTTCATGCCGCTCGTCTTCCATGCCCGCGGCAGGATCCACGAGATGCGCGGCGAGTACGAGGAAGCGATCCGGGCCTACGAGCGGGACCTCGAGCTAAATCCCTCCGATGAGTCGATCTACGAGGAGATCGGCCGCTGTTACCGGGGAATGGGGGATCTGGACGAGGCACAGAAGCAGCTCCTAAAGACCCTGACCGTCCGGCCGTACAGCGCCACGGCCCACTACGAGATCGCGCTCGTGTTCTCGGAGATGGGAGACACCGACAGAGTTCTGGAACACCTGGGCATCGCCTTGGACGTCTGGAGCGACGCCGACCCGGCGTTCCAGCCGGCTCAGCGGGCGCGAGACAAGCTTGAGGAGCTCAGGTCGGCGGGCTAGGACGCGGTCGAGTCCACACCCTCCGCTCCGGGCGTATATTGCTCTGCGGGCCCACGCACTCACGTCGGCGTGAGACGATGGACCATGCGGCCTGAAGGACTCGATATCGAGTCGGAGCAGACCACGTATCGTCCGCCCTCACTCGGGGAGAAGCTGGCCCGGGTCGCCGCACACCCTGCTCGCTCTGACAGCCGGCGCTGACGGCGAGGGCGACGGTGAGCGAGAGAGCCGCGCTCGTCAGATGGCACTTTCTGGGCATGTCTGCCGCTCCCGGTTCAAGCTCTGTGGAGTGTCGCTCGATTCTACGGACTGGGCAGCGGCCGGGACAGGGCGCATTGTACCTCCTGTCGATTACCGGCAGTTTCCGGCAATAACCGGAGGTAGGGATGATCCGTACACATCTTCGTAAGCGACCGGCGCCGGTCGGCACTCTGCTGGCTCTTGCGATGCTGGTCGTCTCGGCGCCCGCGAGCTTGCTATCGCAGGCGATCACAGCGGAGCAGGTCGTCAGCATAGAGCAAGTCGGCTCGGTTGCTATGAGTCCCGACGGCGAGCTCATCGCCTTCACCCTGTCGGTGCCACGTGCCGCGGAAGAGGAGTACGGCAGACCCCGCACCGAACTCTGGGTGGTGGCCGCCGCCGGCGGTGCGCCACGGCCGATCGTCGAGTCGCCGCTGAGCGCGTCCTCGCCTCTCTGGTCGCCGGACGGCGCGACACTCGCCTTTACCGTGCGCTCCACCGAGCCCGACAGCCTGACCCAGGTGTATGGCGTCCCGGCCGCAGGTGGCGAGATTCAGCAGCTCACTCGGTCGCCGCTCAGCGTGATCTCGTATGCCTGGTCGCCGGACGGCAGAGCGATTGCCTACACGGCACGTGAGCCTGTGTCGGCGGAGATCGCGGAGCGTCGAGTTCGGGGCGATGACGCCCAGGTCGCCGGCGAAGGCGAAGGGCACGTGAGGTTGTGGGTGGAGAACCTGGAAACCGGCGTGCGGACCGCCGTGACGTCCGCCGGCCTAACCGTGCGAAGCTTCGTCTGGAAGCCCGACGGGAGAGGCTTCGCTGTTCAGGTCACCGAGACGACCGACATCGATGCGAGCTACATGTTCCGGAAGATGTACACGGTGGCGGTCGAGGGTGGCGACCTCGTACTGCTCGCCGAGACACAAGGCAAGCTCGGCGACATGGCGTTCGCGCCGGATGGCAGGACGTTCGCCTTCCTCGGCGCCGTCTCATTGAACGACCCGCTGGCGCAGAGCGTCTTCGTCGTGCCGGCCGGCGGTGGTGAGGCGGTCAACCGGACTCCCGACTACCAGGGTAGCGCCCAGGAGGTAGGCTGGCTCGACAACCGCACGGTCTATTTCATGGCGGCCGAGGGAAGCCGGACAGCGCTCAACCGTATCCGCGCCGATCGCGGCGAGATCGAGCGAATGGCCGGCGGCGGTGCCGAGATCTTCAATCGCGTGAGCTTCGACAGAGGCCACCGCAACTTCGCGGCGGCGGTGCACACGGCGGCGCATCCGCGCGAGGTCTACACGGGCGACCGACGCGGCCGGTTCACTCGCGTCACCACGCACAACGCGTGGCTGGCCGACGTCGAGCTGGCGAGCCAGGAGATCATCGAGTGGAAGGGTGCCGACGGGTGGCGCATCGAAGGCGTACTGATCCATCCGCTGGATGAAGTATCCGGCGTCCGCTATCCGCTGGCGATATTGCCTCACGGCGGGCCGGAGGGAATCAGCTATGATGGATGGAACACTCGCGCCCTCTATCCCGCGCAGATCCTGGCGGCGAACGGCTACTTCGTTCTCATGCCGAACTACCGTGGGAGCGGCGGCCGCGGCGTCGCCTTCGCCAAGGGCGACCAGCGTGACCTGGGTGGCAAGGAGTTCGTCGATGTGATCAAGGGGATCGAGCACCTGGCGCAGCAAGGTCTCGTCGATCCCGAGCGTGTCGGTATCAGCGGCACCTCGTACGGCGGCTACTTCTCGGCTCTGGCGGGCACGCGCTACAGCGAGCACTTCAAGGCGGCGATCCCCTACGCCGGGATCTCCAACTGGATATCGTTCACCGGCACCACCGATATCCCGTACGAGATGACCATCGTGCACTGGGACACCTGGTGGTTCGATGATCCCGCGCTCGCCTGGGACCGCTCCCCCTTGGCGCACATCAACAAGACAAGAACGGCGATACTCGTAGGGCACGGGCTCGCCGATACGCGCGTGCACCCGGAGCAGTCGATCCAGCTGTACACGGCGCTTCGCATCAAGGGCGTGCCCAGCGGACTCGTCCTCTATCCGCGTGAGCCGCACGGACTGCTCGAGCGGGCGCACCAGCTCGACTACATCCAGCGCATTCTGGAATGGTTCGACAAGTACTTAAAGGAAGGTGTGCCCGCGACACACTGACGCTCGATCCGCCCTCGCTTGCGGAGAAGCTCGCCCGCCTAGCCACCTTCGGCTTCTCGGAGCAGAACTTCCTGGGAGCGCCCTGGATTCCGCTCCTATTCAAGCTGACGCCCGGGAGGTACCGGCGCCGGCTTGCATTGAACCTGCTGGCCGCCAGTCCCCACTACTTCAAGCGCTACCCGCACTACGCTTCCATGGCGCGTCGGCAGGTGTTGAAAGAAGAGCACCGGCGCAACGTAGTTTCACGAAGGGCGATCTGCGAGCAGATCCTCCAGCCGCATCTGCGATCCGATATGACGGTGCTCGATTTCGGCTGCGGGCCCGGCAATCTGGCGCGCCGGGTGGCTCGTCACGTGGAACGGGTTATCGCCCTCGACGTCTCGTGCGGTGCGATCGCCTGTGCGAAGGTGCTGAACGGCGCTGAGAACATCGCCTACCTGGTCAACGATGGCCGGACGCTGTCAGCGCTGGAAGACAGCAGCATCGACCTCATCTACTCGTTCGCGGTAGTCCAACATCTAAGTGACGAGTTATTCGACGGTTTCCTGAGAGAGTTCCGGCGTGTGTTGAAGCCCGGCGGTGGGGTCATCTGTCATGTCGCGTTGGAGGATGCGGCTCGGCAGGCGGAGAGCCAGCAAGCGGATGCCTCGATCCGTGGGCGGCTGGAGTCCACGTTCAGGTTGCGCATGGTGTACCGACCGGTTGCCGAGGTTAGGCGCATGATCGCGGGCGCCGGGTTCTCGAGGCCCACGGTCCGGCCTGTCAGCGAGATCTGCGACGTCCAGGACGATATCGCGTCGCAGCACCTTCTCGCGTTTCACAGATCGTAGTCAATATCCAAGGCTGGATCTCGGGTCTTGGATATTGAATTGACCCAGGCGGGGCCCTTACTCGCCGCTAGATCCGCGGCCGCGCCCGCACCCACACCTTGTTGCGGCCGGTCTCCTTCGCCCGGTAGAGGCACTGGTCGGCGGCCTTCACGACGTCTTCCACCGTCTCCTTCGGGTCGGTGCTGTCGGCGCCGCCGATGCTGACCGTGATCTTGAGAGTCTTGCGCGGCTTCTTCGACTGTTTCGGCTCGTCGGGCTTCTTGCGCGGCCGGAAGGCGCCGCGGATGGTGAACACCCTGCCGGCGATAGTGGCGCGCAGCTTCTCGAGGTGCGGCTGGCAGTCCTCGACCCGCTTGCCGTCGAAGATGATGCCGAACTCCTCGCCGCCGTAGCGGAACGCTTTGCCGCCGCCTCCCACCTTCATCAGCTCGGCCGCCACCATCTTGAGCACCTGGTCGCCCACCTCGTGGCCGTGCCGGTCGTTGAACTGCTTGAAGTGGTCGACGTCGACCATCGCTACCGTGTAATGCCCGACGAGCTGGCCGAGCATCTCGTTGAAGCCGCGCCGCGTGGGCAGCGCCGTGAGCGCGTCCTGGTAGGCGAGCCTGAAGGAGACGTCGATCACCGCCTGGACGAGCATGAGGCCGCCGGTGGCGCAGTAGGTCGTCGAATCAAGCCCGCCCTCGCCGACATTGACCGCGAAGAAGGCCGCGATCAGCGCCCACGGCATCGCGCGCTTCTCCTCGCTCGGCTCCCAGATGAGCTGCGAGACCAAAACGACGAAGGCGATCACGAAGGCGAGCAGAGCCAGTTGCGGGATCCTCAGGAAGCCGAAGTAGCTCGGATCCACCAGCGTTACGTCGAGCAGGTGCGGGAGGGTCTCGCCGGAACGGACCAGCTGGATGACCAGCGCCGGCTGCACGAAGATCGCTGTCCACTGGACCAGTCCGGTCAGCGTGAACGGGCCGCGCTCCGGCACGACGGCGAGCGCGAGCATGTTCAACGGGAGCAGCAGCGCCACGGCGCTGAGCACGACGCTACCTGGGGGGATGACCGCGTCGATGCCCAGGGCGAAGTGCAGGAGCACGCGGTCGGCCATGACCAGGACGATCATCGCGAACAGCAGCCGGGTGCGCTGGAAGCGCCAGCACTGGAGCGCGCCGACCACGTAGACCGCCGGGTAGGCTGGGGCGAAGTCGTGTAGCCACACGCGCGCGCCGGGCCAGGCGAGCAGGGCCACCGCCACGAGCAACAGTGGCGCCTCCGGCCAGACATACGTTCCTATCTTCTTGAGAATGGGCCGCTCCCAGTACGTGTGGCGCGTGCTGGAACCTGCCAGCACGCCAGGTTGGTTAAATACACGGATCGGTCGAGAATTCAAGAGTAGCGGGGTTCGGTGTGATTTCGGTCGCGCCGCTACATCCTCGCCCTGCCCCCGCCGGAGGCGACCCCGGGCTACGGGGCGCCGGGCTTGATCGTGTCCGGGGTGCCTGATAGCTTACTCGGCCTATCACAACTGGAATATCCGCATGGCTTAGGAACGCTCAGTGGGCGTCCCGAGGCAGGTAGCCATGTCAGAGTTTGAGGAACGAGAAAAATGAAAGTTGGCTTTCGCATCGCCCTGGTGCCGGTCCTGGTCGGCTTCGTGCTGGCCGGCTGCTCGAGCATCAAGTACAACTACGACTTCGATCCCCAGGGCGGCTTCGCCGGCTACGAGACGTACGGCTGGGCTCAGACGACGCCCGAGATTGGGCCGAACCCCCGTGGAGTGAGCGACCTCATCGAGCGGAGGATCATGGGCAACATCGACGAAGAGTTGGCCGTGAAGGGGTACAGAAAGATCGACAGTGGAAGCCCCGACTTCGTGCTGAACTTCATGCTCACGACCGCAGAGAGGACCGACTACCACACCTACTACAGCGGCTGGGGGTACGCCGGCGGTTGGTACGGTCGCGGCGGTGTGGGCATGGGCACGTCCCAGACGACGGCATACACGTATACGGACGGAACGCTGATCGTCGATATCTTCGACGCCGGCAGCAGGAACCTGGTATGGCGCGGCTCGGCTACGGGCACGATCGAGCCGGACATGAGCCCCGAGAAGCGAAACAAGAGAATCGCCGAGGTCGTCGCCAACATACTCGAGAAGTTTCCGCCGCAGTCCTGACGCACGATCCGGCCTGAGAAGTGCGGCCGTGCCACGGGGACCCACGGGTGCCCGCGGCACGGCCGCTTTTTCTTGGTCACGGTCGCCGCAGATTCTGCAATCCACCCGTGACTCGCCTCCCTCTTGCACTGCCGCTCCTGTTCTTGGCCGGCGGCCTGGCGCTGAACCTGGCTCGTGCCACGGCCCAGCTTCCGCCGGCCGGCGACATTACGGCGCTGCCTTACGAGATGTGGGCGGATTCGCTCGAGGGATTCATTCTGGCGATCCAGTTGCCGCCCGGACGCGAGTTGATCGACCCGTGCACCCCGGATGAGCTTCAGGCGAGCTGGATCGACTGGCTACAGCGCAAGGTCAGCAGGACCGTCTGCGGCTCGGCCCTCTGGTTCGACGGCCTGTTCGGCGAATCGGATGTCTACGAGGAAACGAGCGCCACGCACGGCCGTATCTTCCTGGGCGTGTTGTGGGACGAGCGAGATGGCCTCGATTTCAAGTTCCGCTTCAGGCTTAAGGCCAGCCTGCCGCAGCTTGAGAACCGCGCAAACATAGTTCTGGGGCGTGACGACTTCGATAGCTATGTCTCCGATCAGACCGACACGAGCGAGGGCCTGCCCGGATCGTTCGGGGACTCCGAAGAAGAAGAGTGGCTGCTGGGCATAGGATACGCGCCGGTGACGGGCAGACGCAGCCGCCTCAGCATCGAGCCCGGCGTGAGGCTGAAGATCCCCCTGGACCCGTACGTGAAGGTCCACTACCGCCACAACCTCTTGACCGATCCCAACAAGATCCAGGTTCGCTTCCGGGAGACGCTGTTCTGGAGGAAGCAGGACGGGTATGGATTCACCAGCCGCGTCGACATCGATCGGACGCTAAGCCAGAGATTCCTCCTCCGCGCGCGTGCGGCGGGGACCGTCGGCGAGGCCCAGCGCGGTGTGGACTGGCAGACGGCGCTCACGCTCTACCACTACCTGGGCGGCGGTCGAGCGCTCGCCTACATGGTCGAGGTTCTGGGCGAGACGGGGTTGGAGGTGCCGGTTCAGGACTACGACGTGCGGGTGACCTACCGGCAGCCGTTCCTGCGGTCCTGGCTGTTCCTCGAGCTGAGCGGCGGCCTCAATTGGCCTCGCAAGCTCCTGGATGAGGACCGGGAGATCAACCCGGGTCTGGGCGTCGGGTTCGAGATGCAGTACGGAAGAAGACTCTAAGCGAGCGCCCCGCACCCTGCCCGGACGGACCCCGCGGCCCTCCAAGTTGATTTCTCCTGTATTTCCGACCATCTTCGGACCTTTCCCACCCCGGCCGAACCGATGTTACGCAGACGGGAGTGACCGGCGGGGCGCGGCCGAACGTCAGCAAGGCAGGAGCACGATGTCGAGAAGAGACTCTCCGTTCCGTCAAGTGGCATTCAACCCGCCTTGGGGACTTGTCCTCGCTTTGGGGGGCCTCTGGCTCGCCTGTTCCGGAGCGGGGTCCGATCGAGATCGACGGCTGGCCACCATCGACGGGGATCCCGTGACTATGGCCGAGCTGGAGGAGCTGATCGGCGACCAGCTGGGCCAGCTGGACCACGAGTATCGCCTCCAGCGCCATCAGCTGATCGAGGCGACGCTCGATCAGGTCGTCGACGACCGCCTGCTGGAAGCGGAAGCGGAGACCCGCGGGATCACGAAGACGGAGCTGATCGCCTCGCTGACCGAAGGTCGAGTCGAGGTATCGGAGGAGGATATCACCGGCTGGTACGAGCAGAACGCGGCGTCGCTGGGCGGCAGGAGTCTGGAGGAGCTGTACCCGCGAATCGAGGAGTTCCTCAGAGACACGCGGCGCCAGCGGATCCTGAGCCGCTACGCCGAGCAGCTACGGGAGCAGAGCGACGTGGTGGTCCTGCTGGAGCCGTTCCGAGTCGAGCTCGACAACCAAGGCTCGCCGGCGTTGGGGTCGGCCGGCGCGCCCGTCACGCTGACTGAGTTCTCCGACTTCGAATGTCCATACTGCGCGGCGTTCTCCCCGACGATCAGGCGGCTGAAGGAGGACTACGGCGATCAGCTGCGCGTCGTCTATCGTCAGTATCCGCTGAACAGCCACCCCAACGCCTACAACGCGGCCCTGGCCTCGCTCTGCGCACAGGAGCAGGATCGGTTCTGGGAGCTGCACGACTTGATGTTCGCCGAGCAGGACCGGCTGGACGTCGAGTCGCTGAAGGAGAAAGCGGGCCGGCTCGGGCTCGATCGTGATCGGTTCGACGCGTGTCTCGACTCGGCCCAGTACGCCGAGCGGGTACGGGGCGACGTGCTCGAGGGTAACCGGGTGGGCGTGGAGGGAACGCCGGCGATTTACGTGAACGGGATCCCGGTGCCGCGCGGCGTGGCGCCTTATGAGGTGATCGCAGAGATGATCGACGAGGAGCTGGCGCGCGCCGCTGCCCGGTGATGCCTATGGACTGGCGTGACCGGCCCCCGCTGGTTACAGTCAGGGCTAGTCTCAACCGCTGACAGATCATCTAGCTCGGGGCGGTTCCGGACAGGAGGGAGCCGCAACTACGCGCCGCGGGGCTCGAGGGCACCTCGGCGTTCGTTTGAATCTGCAGGAGGAGTGGTCTGATGCGGAATCCCAAGTACGACAGGGCTTCGCATGCCCTTTACAGGCCTTCGGTCCTGGTGCTCGCCCTGGCGCTGGCACTCGCCGCCGGCTGCTACCCCGGTACCGTGACCGATGTCCAGCAGCTCGACCTCGTGGGCACCCTGTGGGACGCCAACGCGGACTGGGGTACGTTCCAGACGTACGTCATGCCGGACACCGTGATCCACCTGGTCGGCGAGGACCAGGACATGCTGCCGGTGAGGCGCGACTTGGATCAAGACATCCTGGACCTGGTCCGGGCCAACATAGAGGACTATGGCTACGTGCTCGAGCCCGATCCGGAGACCAATCCGCCGGACGTTGTCTTCCTGGTCTCGGTGACGGCATCTGAGAACTGGTACGGCTGGATCGGCTACCCCTGGTGGGACTACTGGGGCTGGTGGCCCGGCTGGGGCTACTACCCGCCCGGCTGGGGGCCCGGCTGGGGTTGGGGGTACCCCTGCTGTGGCAACATCGTCGTGGGGGGCTACACGACCGGCACGCTGTTCGTCGACATGGTCGATGCCAACAACGCCGACATAGAGGAAGAGATCGTGCCGATCCTTTGGACGGCGGCGATGAACGGCTTGGTGGTCGACGCTACGACAGCAGCCGCGCTGAGCCGGCTCACCACTGGCATCAACCAAGCCTTCGCTCAGTCGCCGTACCTCGAGGTCAACCCGTAGCCACGCGAGCTGAGGGATATGAAAATGAAGACTCTTGCATCGATACTCGTGCTCGTGCTCGTCCTGGGCGTCGACGCCTACGCGCAGGAGGACTATTTCTTCGGCTTCGAGTACAACACCGTGCTGCCCAGCGGTGAGACTGACGATTTCGGCGGCGGCTGGAGCTGGCGGGGCGGCAGCTTCGGAGGCCGCAAGGTCGTGCGTGATAACACCACCGTCGGCTTCTGGGTCGGCTGGCACGTCATGAACGACGAGGGCGACGAGTATGTCGGCTTCAGAGGCGAGAACAACAACCTCGACGTTACCGGCTATCAGTTCCGCTACGTCAACTCGTTCCCGCTGATGGTGAACGGCCACTGGTACACCGGGATGACCGGCGATATCCGGCCGTTCGTCGGCCTGAACGTCGGGACGTACTACATCGAGCGGCGCGTCGAGTTCGGGATGCTCGTTGTCGACGATGACAGCTGGCATTTCGGGCTGGCGCCGGAGGCGGGGATCGTCTTCCCGCTCGGCTGGCGCGCCCGGGGGCTGCTGACCGCCAGGTGGAACTGGGCCGCCTCGGCCGGTGGGTCCGGTGACATCACGTACTGGAACTTCGGTATCGGCGTGGCCTGGATGTAGGTCGGTAGTCGCCGCTCCGCACATAGGCGGTGCCGCCGAACTGCCAGCCCACGAACGGTGTGATCTCCGCCCTGGGCTGGGCGAGCGGCGGGCTGCCGACTAGCAGCGTCAATGCCAGCGCGAGTGGTCCCTTTCGAGTCACGCTCTCGTCTCCCTTCAATAGCCGGCGAGCCAGCGCCAGTAGCGGACCTGCGGCTCGCCCGGGCAGGTGCGACGATCGTCGCACGATGCGGTCCCGTCTGTAATCACGCTCAACAGCACACGTCCGTCCCCGAAGAACTCGAGGCGCATGTAGCCGTACTCCCGGTTCTGCTCCCCGACGGCAAACAAAGCGTCGTCCCAGCCGACGTTCGAGAGCTTGCTCCCGGCGCCGCTCACCAGGATGTACCGGGCCCCGTACTCGCTACCGTCGAAGACCTGGAGATTGTGGTCGTGGCCGCCGGCCTGCACAAGGGGCTGGTCCGGGAACTCCGAGAACACGGCGGCGAACCCTTCCGCCATCCGCTTGTAGCGGCCGCCGGACATGTCCTGGCTCGTGATCCCCGAGTTCCGTGCGATGGGATAGATGAACGGGATCGGGATGTACAGCGGGTCCCAGTAGAATGTCAGTGGGAAGAACTGATCCTTCACGCCGAAGTAGCCGCCGTGTGGGCCGTACGTCTTCAGCGGGTGGTGCGCCATCACGATGACGTGCCGGCCCGCTCCTCCGGCGTTCTCCTCCAGGACCCGGCGCAGCGAGCTCAGCGCCTCGTCCAGCGACGCGTTCTCGCAGCCTTCGCTCTCCGCCCAGTCGTGGTCGCGTAGCCAGAGGTCGCTCTCGATGAAGACGAGCAACGCCGACACGCCGACGGGGAGCGTCGCCGGGCCCGGACAAGCGGCGGGCGGCAGGAACGCCACGTCGGTCCGCTGCCGGGCCGCCTGCGCGATGTACTCGGCCTGGCGCCGGATCTGTGCCAGCCCGCGGGCGTCGCCGTAGCCCCAATCGTGATTCCCGGGTACGAAGATCCCTTTCGCGTCGACGCCCCGCAGCACGTCGATTTGGGCCTCGAGGTACTCGACGTCCTGAGCGTGGCTGGGGTGAGAGGGTTCATGCAGCCCGTGCTCGTAGATGTTGTCGCCCAGGAAGGCGACGACGACCTCGGCCCCCCGGGAGTGCTCGAGCATATCCTGCTTCAGCTGGGCCAGTACCGGTGTCTCCGGATTCGCGTAGCCGGCGTCACCGATCAGGTAGACGACCGCGTCGGGCGCTGGTGAAGCCGGAGGGGGCGGCCAGTCGGGGAACTCCCGCGGTCCACAGGCGGCCGCCAGCAACGGCAGCCCCGCGAGCGCTGCGAGCTGCGCAGTGCGGCGCATGTCGGTTCGCCTCAAGGTCTCCACGAACGGTGTACGATGTGTGCCGGTATCGGCGCATGTGAGGACTCGCGCTCACTGATCCGCTCGGCGAGCCACTGGAACCACTCGATGCTCGAAGTCACCACGATCGCCTTGGCGAACTCCGGGGTCTCGTAGGACTGCAGGAGGGCTAACGCCGCGTTCTGGCGCCGGCGCGCGCTCATGTGGAGCACCTCGAAGACCGCGAAGGTCACGCCGGCGATCACGGTGACCGTGGTGATCAGGTTCAGCGTAGTGTCCAGTTCCATGGACTCCGAGAGTAGTGGTTCTCGTTGTTTGGCAGCGCTATCGATAGGCAGACGCGCGGTGGTTCGCAAGCTGTGCGATTCTTGCCCCGGCCGCGTC
Source organism: Gemmatimonadota bacterium (assembly GCA_020344215.1). GTDB lineage: Bacteria > Gemmatimonadota > Gemmatimonadetes > Palauibacterales > KS3-K002. Next base: position 1,028,581 of record CP070815.1, on the reverse strand, counting down.
TGCAGCCTAGCTTGATAACATTCTCGCCACACATACGGAAGGTGACGGCCGTCGTCGTAGCGGCGGTCCAGCCGGCAAAGGTAAGGCGGCGTTCCTTCGTTTCCGCCCCCGGGGGACGCCTCTCGGCTGATTTCCCCGTCCCGTCAGGGGCAGTTGCGAGTGCCGTGGTCGCGGCGCGAGCGCCGAGCCAACTGAGGGGATACGCATGATGGCACGCGCAAAGAAGCTCTCCCTGGTCCCGCTACTCCTGCTCGCCGCGTGTCACGAGCCGACGACACCTTCGGCGCCCACCGACCTGTCTCTACGCGCCGCTGCCACAACCGATGTGGGCGTGGCTCTGGAGGCGATACGGGCGGCGGTCACGGTGCGCGGGCGTGCGTCGCTGGAGGACCGTTCTCTGATCGACGGTAACGACGCGATTCCGCCGGGCTGGGAGTGCGACGGCTGCATCGTACAGAACCGGCCCGGAGTCGTCATCCGTAAGCTGTCGGAGCTGGAGGTCGAGGATGACGCGCAGGTGCTGGGTGAGCCGCCGGTCGTCGCGGATCCGACGATCAACGACCTGACCTTCCAGCAGTTCGGGCCCGTCAGCTGGGACGATGTGCAGGCGCTGGCCACGCAGACGATCGGTGAGTTCGGGGAAGACATGACGCTGCGGCCGGGCCGGCCGAGCCAGCGGAACCGCTTCGGGCCGCACAAGAATCGCGACGGCACCTGCGATACGAGTCACCCGCTCAACTTCGGGTCGAACGATCCGAACGATCCCTGCTACGATCACTTCCCGATCGTACGGGTTCGTGGTGAGTTGGAGATCAAGGGTGACGGCGGCTACATCCAGGGCCTGTTCATCATGGACTTCGACGCCGCGGGCGTGGGCGGCGAGCTCGATTTGGAGAACGATGGGCTCGTCTTCGCCGGCATCCTCCTCGGCCGCGGCTGCTTGGAGATCCAGGATGAGAGCGACTTCTACGGCGCGATCTTTCTGGACGGCGCCTTCTACAATCAGTCCAGCTGCCCGCCCGACGATCCGCTGCACCTCGAGGACCGCGGCACGGTTCGCTGGAGTAGCCGCGTGGTCGAGCGCGTGCTCGTCCGGTCCGGTGTTCTCGATGGGGGCGACGTTGAGCCTCCGCCCGGCTACTCGAGCGAGGCGCGTACGATATTGTTCGGGTCCTCGGCGTTCTGGTCGCCCAACCCTGCCAGCCTGTTCAGCATCGACCACGTCGGCGGCGCGGCGACCCTTGTAGGAGCGAGCGGCCTGGAGGTCGGCAGCGAGCGCATCAGCGCCCTCGATTTCGACCCGTTCAGCGGGCGGCTCTACGCCATCAAAGGCGGCGCCTGCCACGGCGCGATCCTCATCACCATCGATCCGGCCACAGGGCAGGGGAGCTTGGTGGGCACCCTGCAGGGCGCCGGGCTCGACTTCACACCCGGCCCCAGCTGCCCCGGCGGTGCCGACGCCCTCGCCTTCGGCGCCGACGGGACGCTCTACGTGGGCGGTTGGTACGGCGGGTTTCCCCAGGGCAAGATCCTGACGGTTGACCGAAAGACCGCCACGGTCCTCGACTACCATCCTACGCCGTACGGCTTTGGTGACTGGAAAGGCCGCCGGGCTCACATCGCCGGGATGGCCGTCGACGCGAGCGGTGCCGTGTGGATCTCACGCGGTAGCAGCCTCGAGACCGGCCAGATCAACACGATCGATCCGGCGACGGGCGCGATCACGTCGACCGTGTACTTGACCGATCCGTCGGGCGCGCCGGAGACGGAAATCACCGTATCCGACCTGGCCTTCGCTCCGGACGGCACCCTCTACGCGTCACTCCCCTGGGAGAACATGCTCGCGGCAATCGATCCGTCCACCGGTGTGGTCACCCGTATCGGGTCCTTCGGCCCTGCGGTTGAACGGATGTCGGGGCTCACCGCGGTGCCGGCCGTGCTGCAGCACCTGCTCGGTCGTTACTGGTTCCGCGAGGCCGAGAGCGGCCAGGCGCCGACGACCGTCTTCGACGACCGACCCGACCCTGTCGACTTGGGCGTGAGGTACACACCCGCCATGGAGTGGACCGTGGAGGACGGCCATCGCGGGCTCCGGTCCACCGCCTTCAGGCACCGCGGCGTCGTGGCCGGTGACGCGCGGAACTCCAAGTACCAGGCGGCGCTCGATGGAGCCAGCAGGGCGACGTTCGCGGTGGTCGCCTCCTGGGTCGACCCGCCTTACGTGCAGCGGCTCGCCGGTTTCCAGACGGGCGATAGGAGGGCGAAGCGGATCGCTATGTTCCAGACGGGCTCCAACGGTTGGCCGTCGATGCAGTTCCGCACCCGGGCGCAGGGGATCGACATCCGCTGGCGGCTAGACCTCGATGACGGCGTGCGCCGGGTCATCCACATCGTCTACGACTCCGAGGACCCGCTCCCCGAGCGGCGTATCCGGCTCTACGTGGACGGCGTCGATCAGGGGCCGGGCTTCTTCGCCAGCGGCGCGTGGCCCGCGCTCGGCGAGCGGCTCGACTTCGATGTAGAGGCGCTGGAGCTCCAGATGATGAACCGGCGGCGGCTCAAGAGTTCGAAGGCGATGCAGGGGACCGTCTTTTATTACGCGGTATACAAGTCGGCGCTCACGTCGAGCGAAGTAGCGGGTAACGCGCAGGCGCTGCTGGCGGACGATGACGGTATGTTAAGCGTCCTGCGCAGACGGTAGGCGGTAGGCGCGCTTCCAGCGCGCCTACCGCCTACTGACTTACTGACTTTACTGATCCACCGACCTACCGACCACTATCCCCTGCGGATCGACACGCTGCCGTTCGTCGTGAACACGCGGATCGTCGTACCGCCGCCGCCGATGTCCGCCGTGATGCGCCGGTCGATGCGGCCCTGGACGGTGATGGGGAAATCGATCCGGAACGAGCCGTTGACCGTGCCCGACTCCAGGTGGCAGCGGTAGTCGTCCGGGACGTAGAGCTTGATACCGCCGTTCGTGGTCTGGACGTCCAGGCCCGCGCCTTCCCACTCGTCCCCCTCGAGCTCGATGTGCAGGCCGCCGTTCGTCGTGCGGCCGTCCACGTCGCCCTGCAGGCCACTAAGGTGGATCCCGCCGTTCGTGGTGCGGAAGCGCATGTCGCCCGATACGTCCGTGATCGTAATGCCGCCGTTGGTGCTCTCCAGCTCCAGGTTGGAGTCGTGGGGAACGTAGACCCGGAAGCTCACCGACCAGCCCTCGTTACGCCCGGTGCGGGGACCGTCGGCACTGATCGTTCCGCCCGTCAGAACGTCGATCTCGCTCACTATCCCACGCGCGTCACCCTCGTGCCGGGCCTGGGCCTGCACCTTGGCACGGACCAGGATCTCGTTCCGGTCCCAGCCCTCGACCTTGATCCCGCCGTTCGGTGCGGCGTCCACGACGATCACCTCGCGGTCGGCACGCAGGGTGAACTCGCGGACCTCGCAGTAGTGGTCGCGGTCCCGGTCATAGCCGCTCTCGCGGCACCAGTCGTCATCCTGGACGACCCGGGCTTCCTGGGGAGCGGGTGCGCCGGTGCCCGTGGACGCGCAGGCCAGGGCCACGAGGACCAGCGGCAGCAGGTAAGACCTCGAAAACATCGCTCTACCCCTTGTTAGCGCTGTGTTTGGAGTTTCGGCTGTCGCCCCGTTGGATAGTACGAGCGCCGAAAAGGTTGCGTTTCAGGCGATATCCCCCTGGCGGGCCGCCCGGGGCTACCGGGTAGCACGCAACCGCCCTATGTTTTGCTCTGGCCCGGATATGCCCTGTCGGCGGAGGAGCCTGAGTGGATATCGAGGCCATCTTGGCCATCATCTTCGTTCTCGGAGTGCCCAGCATGGCGTTGGCCACGCACGTGGTGCTGCGGCCGCTGATCCGCGAGTACGCCAGGCTCAAGGGACTCAAGGTGGATAAGGACGAGCTGGAAGCGCGCATGGCCCAACTCGAGGACGTGGTCCATGACCTCGACAGGCAGGTAAACCGGCTGCTCGAGGCCGAGCGCTTCCGCCGCGAGCTGGAGTCCGGCCGCAGCGAGCGGCGTTCGCTCCCCGATATCTAGGTAAGGCGGAAGCCCGGCGACGCCGCGGTCGATTGGCTGATAACGATCCCGCCTGAACCGATTCCAGAAAGCCGAGCGTGAGAAGAGTCGTTAGCCTGTTCCCTACGGCCACAGAGATAGCCTTTGCCATCGGTGCGGGCGAGCAGGTCGTCGGCGTCTCCCACGCCTGCGACTATCCCCCCGAGGCCAAGCAACGCCAGGCTGTAACGAAGGCCCGCTTCGACCCGAGCGACATGTCGAGCTGTGAGATCCATGAGTATAAGGTCGAGCTGATCAAGAAGTTCGGTAGCCTGTACCAGCTGGACGAGTCGGCGTTGTGGGGGATGAAGGCGAAGGTGCTATTCACCCAGGGCCCAACCGATTTCTCGTTGGTCTCGCTCCAGGGCGTTCGGGCGACCGCCGAAGGCCTCAACCCGCGGCCGATATTACTGATCCTCAACCCCCGGCACCTGGACGACGTGTTCGACGATCACTCGCGCGTCGGGTTCGTTCTGGGTCACCTCGAGGAGGCGCGCGAGATCGTCCTCCAGATGGAGCGCCGCCTCGAGGCCGTCGAGAAGGCGCTGCGCGGCGTCCGGCGGCAGAGCGTCGCGTTCATCCAGTGGATGGATCCCCCGATCTCCGCCGGCTTCTGGGTGCCTCAGCTCATCGAGCTCGCCGGCGGCCGCGACATCTTGAACACCGCGGGCCTCGCGCCCGTCGCGGTCAGCTGGGAGAGCCTGCGGAAGAAGAACCCGGACGTCATCGTCGTCGCCTGCGAGGACATGAGCGTCGAGCGTGTCCGCTACGAAATCCGCCTGCTCACCGACCGCCCCGGCTGGAGACAGCTCAAGGCGGTGAAGCGCGGGCTCGTGTTCCTGGGCGACGGACGCTGCTTCACCCGGGCGGGGCCCCGCTTGACGGACGGCCTCGAGGCGCTCGCCTGGGCCCTCAATCCGAACCTCTACCCAAGGCCAGCGCAGCACGTGTTGCAGCTGTTCAGGGATTGACGCGGCGGGCCGGGCAGGTAGCTTTTCTCTGCCTTAAACGAGTTCAGGCCGGTAGCTCAACTGGCAGAGCAACGGACTCTTAATCCGTAGGTTGAGGGTTCGAGTCCCTCCCGGCCTACTAGTAGCACAAGGACTTACGACCCGCGCCACGCCCCGTCGGACGGCACTGTAGCTAAAACTGTAGCTAGCGCCTTCCTCACGTCCTCGTCCTCGCCGACCGCATACTGACGAGATCTGCACACAACTAAGTTGGGGTCGGTTGGCAGCCGCCACTCGATGTACCCAGGCAGTCTGGCGAATGGACTCGCCGCCAATCACGTTCCCGCCCTCGCCTTCGCAAAGCAGAACCGCTTCTACCTGCTTGAGAAGAAGCCCGCCCTCCCTACGTCCTGTTTGATGAGTAGGCATGGACAGCGCACAGCTGCACGGAGTTGTGCGCTGGGTGCCTGAGTTTCGGTCCTGAGTCTTGGTAAAGTAAAGACGGGCCGGGATTGCCCTCTGGGAGTGCAGATGGCTATCTGTTGAGGGCAATCTTGGTCTCGCGGTTGCGGCACATGGTGCGGTGAGGGCAGTCTCATCAGAAGCGATAAGGAGGGCTAGTATGGCCGACAAGTTAGAAATCCAGGCCGCCTGGCTGAATAGCGAGATCGCCATCTATGAGGCGTACCATAGCCACAAGGAGAAGATGGCTTGGACCGCAACGGTGCTTGCACTAGGCGCGGCCATAGCGCTGGTCTTCTCCACGCTTCCCCCGGCGATAGGACAAAACTCTATTCTGACAACGATCGCCGTATCCTTCCTTGGCCTATCGGCCTACGCTTTCGTGAGCTTGCAGTTCAAGCTGCGTTGGGAAGCATCCGATGCGATCGACGCTCTGAAGCGAGCTCGGACTAGAGTCTGCATGAAGGAGACGTGGGACGAAGCTCTGCTGGACAGTAGCGTGTCGGATGTCCACGAAGTTTATCCGGTCTATGTTTCCAACGAGATCAGCTTGCTTGACACGCCCAGGGGCGGGAAGGAAATGCTGCTCGCGTGTCTTACGCTCCTCTGGCCGCCGATATGGGGCGAGATGGACAACAGGTGGCGGACGGAGATTGCGAGCTACTTTGCCTTGGCGGTGGCGTTCGCCGCCGTCGTCGTCAGGATCTGGCTCAACTAGAGCATGGTCCGGCGCCCCGTCGGCGACCACCCGCGCTTCTAGGTGCTGCTGGAGAAGTACAAGTAGCTGAGCACCGCACGTCTTAGGCGAGCGGTCGCATCAAGGCTGCGGTGGCCTTTGGCCACGGCCCGGAACCCCATGCTCCGTGAAGAGATCGGTCGGGAATATGCGAGTTCGGTGAGCCGGGTTTGTCTAGAATCCTCCCCTCACCATCACCCGCTGTCCAAAGTCTTAGGGCTCTGTGAGCCTACCTCGGATCGATCGGAGTCCCGTAGTCCCGCAAATGAGCCTCTCCGCGCGCCGGATTCGCTTCTCGCGGTGGCATGCCCGAACGGCCTTGTTGCACCAAGGCTGGCGACATGGGGTGATGACTGGAACTCCCGACCCACGGATTATGATTGCCATCTAGCGTGCCGCGCCAGAAGCACACAGCGGCACTTATCGGCACCACAACAACGAACCCGGCCCCCGAAGTTGAGGGGCCGGATTCACGTTTTGCCGCTGATTCCCGATGGGTCCCGACACAGTCACGACACAGTCGCGTTCGCCGCCAATCACATTTCAAAGCTTGGTCCCGTCCACATGCCGAACATTTCAAATGTAAAATCTCACCTGAGGATGCGCCTTACTTATGGGCAGGTTGGCCACGAGGATCTCACCCTACCTTAGCGGAGAATCCGACGGTGACCGGTAGACGGTCTCCGAGGTGGCAGGCGTTGTAATTGAGCTTTGTGAGGCCGAGGATATCGTAAGCGACTTGCTCGATATCTGCAACGCCATGCTGGATATCAAGCCTGATCGGCCTGGGCACTTCTGACCCCGGACAGCTGCCGAGAGCGGGGACGAACCCAGAACCCCAAAGGAAGGCAGTTCGGTCATCTTGCTTCCACAGCGTTCCGCGCGGCACAGGTCGTGTTCCCGGGCGGTAGAGCTCGACGCCTGTACCGCAATGGCTCGTTAGAGCTCCGGGATTCTAGCCGGCGGGCCGGACCAGCTCGCGGAAGCGCGGGTCGCCGCGGAGCACGCGCAGACCATAGTCGCGGTGGAGCGCCCGGTAGGCTCTGCTCTCAGCGACCGCCTGGCGCAACAGCTCGAGCGCGTGCTCGGCATCTCCCAGCTCCGCCGCGATCCGCGCTCGAGCGTGAAGGAGATCCCCGCGCGCCGCGCCCTCCTGTCGCGCCGCGAGCCATGACAGCGCCGCCCAGGCTTCCTCCCTCTTTCCGAGCCGGGCGGCGAGCAGGCCAGCGTGCTCCATGTAGGAGACGGAATCACGACTCGCCAGCGCGCCGACGAGGCTCCGGGCCTCAGCGTTCCGCTCCAGGCGCTCGAGCACCTGGATGAGAGCGAGATACGGCGGAGACGCTGGATCCGCGACGCCTTCCTCGACCTGCGCCGTCAGCCTCTCGGCGACGCGGACCCACACGCTCTCCGCTGCCGCCGGTTCCCCGTGGGCGTGCAGCTCATCTCCCAGGGCGATAAGGGGCTGGATGCCGGCCGTTCCCATGCGCAGAAGCCGGTCACATCCCTCGAGCGCCTCCCCCGACCTGCCCAGCGCCGCCAGCGCCGGGAGGTCGAGGCCGAAGAGTTGCGGAGCGTCCGGGAGTCGCGCGAGGCCCTGGCGGGCCGCTTCCAGCTCCTCTTCGTGCCGCCCGAGCGAGTGGAGCGCTCGTACCCTCAGAATCCAGTAACCCAGCCAGACCGGTGCGAGCTTATCCCCCACGCCGGGCCGTCCCAAGATCTCCAGCGCCTCCGCCGGGCGGTTGAGCTGGAGCGTGTGGAATGCAACGAGGTAGAAGCCCACGTACGACGGACCCACGTCGGTCATGCGCCGGGCCGCGCGAAGTCTGTCCACGGGGCGCTCGGCCTTCAGCCAGTCCACCGTGGCACGATCGTAGGGCGTCATCCGCTCGTCGAGCCCGTCGAGCTTCGCCAGGTACGCCTGCGCATCGCGGCCTCTCCCCTGGTTTCGAAGCGCGATGGCGGACATGTAGAGGAAGGGCGGATACGTGGGGTCGAGCCGAGCGGCCTCCTCGAAGTGCGGTATGGCAGCTGCCCAATCGCCGTCGGCGAAGTACCTCATGCCCACAAGGAAGCGCCGGTAAGCCTCGAAATCGGGAGGCTGGACCCAACCCGGGAGCGTGTCGAGGACCACGGCCGGATTCAGATGCGGGTACAGGAAGTCGCGCACGCCGTCCCGGAGTGGTGGAAACGCCAACGACGGGGAATCGAGCGGTGCATGAACGGCGCTGGGGGCGAAGAGGATCTCACCCTTCTCGGCGTCCGAGATCTCCGCCTGTAATCTCAGCTCGTCGCCTTCCCGATAGTAGGATCCGGACACCACGATGCGGG
>CP070815.1:993571-1019926 GCA_020344215.1 Gemmatimonadota bacterium | reverse complement strand
TCCCGGATTCCCGGATTCCCAAACCCCCGTGTCGAAGTCAACGGGCTTCGGCGGCGAGCCGCTCCAACGCCCGGCGCGCCGTCTCGACCCGCGGCTGCAGCTCCGGATCGGCCTTCTCCCACAGGCGGATGAACTGGGAGTAGGCCGTGATGGCTCCGGCCCCGTCCCCTTCCGCTTCCAGCGCCTGCCCGAGCGCCAGGTAGTGCAGCGCCCAGAATACGAGTTCGCCGTCCGAGTGAGCGTAACGCAGCCGGCGGATACCTTCCTCGCGCGTGTCCGGATAGGCGGCCAGCGTCGCGGTGAGCGCCAGGCGTAGCGGCTGGTTGACCATGAGCAACGGCCCCTGCGCATATCCCGCCTCCTCGAGGCTCGAGCGAAGTAGCTGGAGGCCGCCCACCGTGTCACCATCGATGATGTCGGCCCAGCCGAGGCCGGCGCGGATCAGCAACGGGAAGTCGTTGCCCTCTTTCGTGGTGTCGGCGGCGAGCGCGTCACCCGCCAGCCTGCGTGCCTGCGACGCCCGGCCCCGGGTCAGGGCGTAGAGCATCTGGCCGTACAGCACGGCCTGCCGCCCGCCCGGGTTCGGCGGAAGGGTAGAGACGAACTCGAACGCCGCTGCGGCGTAGGTCGAGTCGGCGAGGCCGGCGAGTACCGGGATCACGCCCGCGTAGGCGGTGGAGTGGCGGGGGCCGGCGATGGCCCAGATGGTGTCGAAGCGCGGTCGCGCTTCGGCGAGCCGCCCCATGCTGGCCAGCATGAAGGCCTCGATGACGACGGCCTGCATCCACCCGTCCGAACCCGCCTCGAGCGTAGATTCTATACGCTCCAGGACCGGCAACGCCATCTCCGGATGCAGGATCGTCGAGCGGTAAAGGTTGCCGATGATCTCTTCGTTGAGGTTGCCTTCGCCCCCGATCTGGTCGAGCCGCTGCGCGACGGTCTCCGGTTCTTCCCATATCCCGCGTGCCCGCTCGTATTGATCCACGTAGCCGGCCGGTGCGGCGGCCCTCAGCGCGGCGAGGTGGCGGTCGTAGCGTGCGCTGTCGTCGAATGCCAGGCTCAATTCCAGCGGGTGCACCAGAGCCGGAACGAGCGACGGGTCGAGCTCGAGTGCGCGCTCGAACGGGCCGAGAAGGTCTTCGAGATCGACTGCCAGAATCGGCTGACCGTGATAGCGAACTTCGCCCAGCAGATACCAGCCCTCGGGGTCGTCCGGTGAATCGGCCACGTAGCGCTGCATGGTGTCGTGGGCCGCGACCTGCCCGTTCTCGAACAGCGTATTGGCGACCACCAGAGTCCGTTCGCGCGTAGGCAGGCGATCGCTGTGCCTCAGCGCCAGCTCGCCGTGCCGTCGTGCGCCCTCCGACCCGTAGCCGCCGAGCTTCACGTTCCAGCCATAGGTTTGTCCGAGCCGGTAGTGCGCCAGTGCGAAGGTCGAGTCCGCTTCAACGGCCTCCTGGAAGGCCACGAACGCCGAGTCCCATTCCGAGCGCCGGTAGTAATGCTGGCCCTTCAGGTAAGCGCGTATCGCATCCACGTTACTGGTGGTGATGCCGCTCACCCGCAGGTTGGGCAGCGGCTCGTGGGCCAGCCAGATCTCGCGCAGCAGGCTGACGCCCAGGTCGTCTACCAGGGCGAGCACGCTGTCGGCCGGGCCCTGCGTCTGGGCCTGGGCCAATTCCACGCCGCGCACCGAGTAGAGCTCGGCGGTGAGGCGCACCTCGGGTCCTACCGAGATTACGCTGCCCAGCAGCACCGAGCCGGCGTCCGCGTCGCGCCCGACGGCGAGGCCGCCCTCGAGATCGAGGCTGCCATCCACAGCGCGCTGGCGCCAGCGGTGCAACACGGTGCGGGAAGCTACGGTGCGGATGCCGCCCACGGCGTCCAGGTTCGTCGAGAGTAGGTCGACCATCCCTTCGCCCAGGTCCTCGACCCCGGGGCCGGAGGTGTTGAACGGTAGCACGGCGATTACCTGAGCGTCGGGCTCCACGGCGCCCAGGATGTTGGGGCGGATCCACCAGAAGAGGCCGCCGACGGCGAGCAGCAGCACGGCCGCCGCGTAGGCGAAGCGTCGTCGTCGCGCCGGCGTCGTCGAATCAGCGGAGTCGGTGGCGATCGCGCCCGCCGTCCGCTCCGCCCGGGCCATCCACCAGGCGACGCCGACGACCGCGACGAACCCCACGGCCAGCACGATCCCGAGCCCGCGGACGATCCGCTCGTCGGAGACGAAGATGTCGGCCACCTGGATGGTCGCCCAGCTGGCGCCTACGTAGACGGCCGCCGCCTGGACGGCCGGGTGCCGGCGCAGCTCGCGCCAGCGCGCTCCAATTCCCTGGGCTTCGCTCATCAGCGCTCCTTCCAGCTCCCGCGAGGACTTAGCAGTCTGGCGACGGGCGGACCGTGTGGTCAAGACTCGCGGCTGCGGAAACGGGCCGTCCGGGCACCTCGTAGTTTCATACGGGGCGGTTGCCGGGCGGTGGGCAGAGGTTGATCTTTGATACAGAGCCATGCGGTATTCTCTCGATAAGGAAGAGCCCGGTCCCAGTCACTGGATCATTATAGACCCCCGGCCGCCCGGCTATATCGGCCAGGAGATCGTCGACCTGTCGCCCGGCGCCATCGAGCTGCGGCAGGTAGCCCGGCAGCTCCGGTCTTTCGCCGAGCAGCGGCAGAACTGGATCGATATCGCCGAGCTGGAGAGCGACTGGAATCGCTGGCCCGGCGATCGGCCCGACAATATCCGCGATCTGTCGTTCGGTGTGCGGGTCATCTACGGTGTCGACTACGACGCCGAGACCGGGTTCTTCGAGGGTAAGCCGGTCCGGCACCTAGCGGTCCACGGGTCGAAGCGGCGGCCGACGCCGGCGACGGTAGGAGAGATCACCACCTACTTCTGGGGGCGCCGCGCTGCGCAGATGCGGATCGCGGCGTCCGGCCTGGCACACGTAGTCGTGGGGATGGACTGGGAGCAGTTGGACCCCCGCCAATTGATGAGGTTGCTCTAATATGACTTGGACAAGCGAAGTTCTCAGGCTGTTCGGGCACGGGCGGAAGTCGTTCATCGGACGGTTGGCGGACCGCTTCCTCGAGGCCGTCGAAGAGGCCGCCGGCTCCGTCGAGCGGACAGCCGAAGCGGCAGGCGAAGCTCGCCGCCGAACCCGCGCTCAGCTCCGCGACGCCGGTGAGCGTGCACGCAGCGGCGCCCGCCAGCTCAGGGAAGCCGGTCAGCGGGCACGGGCCGGCGCCCAGGCGCGGCGCGATGCGCTGGCCGAACGCGTCGAGTCTGTCGGGCGCCGCGCGGCAGAGATCAGGGAGGAACGGCATCAGCGGCGCGAGGAGCGTCGCCAGCGCAGGGCGCGTCGGCGAGTTCGGGCGCGGACGCGGCGCGTGTCGCCCATGCAGCTTGATGTGCGGCGCGACGACAAGATCGTGTTGCGCGGTAGGCGGCCGGTGAACCTGCGGACCGCGGACGGCAGCACGATCCGCTACCGCTACTACGACCGACCCGGCTTCTGGCTGCGCTTCTACCTGCACCTCACGGGCCGGCGCGTCTGGCCACGCCGGTAGACTGAGCTGAGCGCGAGCAACGGGGTGGAGGAGAGGCGTAGGCCGACCGTAATCGGCATACCGGTCGCGGCTCTCCAATGGGGACTGATCGTCTTCGTCGGCGCCTCGGTCGCGGGATTCGTACTCGCCTTCCTCTTCTCTGAGGACTGGGCACGGGACTTTGCCAGCCTCTCCCGCTTCAACCCCGAGTGGTTCTTACCGGCGGCAGGTCTGAGCGTCGTTAGCTGGCTGGGCGGCGGTCTGCGCATCAAGGCGCTCGTCGGGCCACACGACAGTCGCCTCTCCTACTTCAAGTGCGTTCAGATCAGCATGGCCAGTACGGCGATGTCGTACCTCACGCCGTCGTCCATCGGCAGCGGCCCAGCTATTGTCTACGGCTTGATGCGGCAGGGGCTGACCTTCGGCCGGGCGGCGGCCATCAACGCCATGTCCTTCCTGGCGAACGTGGTCTTCCTATCGTTGGCCGGCCTGTTCGCCTGGGCGCTGGGCGCCGGCGGCAAGGTGGCCGACATCCGCGTGCCGGTCGCCGGGCTGTCGGCCGGTGCACTGTACAAGTGGTCGGCCTGGGCGTTCGGCTTGACGGTGACGGTGATCGTCGTGCTGGCGCTGCTGCCGAACGTGGCGCGCGAGGTCATCCGGCGGATCATGGGGTCCGGCCACCCGCGGATCGAGCGGGTCCTCAACGGCTTCGACGAGCTGCACGTCGGCATCGTCGCCTACTGGGAAGAGGGGAAGCTGCTATTCCTGGCGGGGACCCTCAGCGGCGTGCTCCACTTCGGGTCGCGCTTCGTGCTCGGCTACGTAGTGCTCAGAGGCTTCGTCGCCGAGGCGCCGTTCATGGAGGTGATGCTGTTGCACATCATGCTCCAGTACCTCCTGTTCTTCATGCCGACACCGAGCGGTGCCGGGATCGGCGAGCTGCTCACCGCCGCGCTCATGTCACCCTTCCTGACGCCGGGGCTCGTGCTGCCGTACACCGCCGTCTGGCGCCTGTTCTTGAACTACGGAACGGTCGCGTTCGGGGGCGGGATCATGATGGGGTGGCTCGGTACGGACGGCGCCCGGTGAGGGGGGTGGGAATTCTCGAAGGGCCGATTTGGGAATCTGGGAATTCGGGGAGGTGGGGAAGTGCTACCGCCCTCGTTCTCGTGCTGCGGTAATCGGCATTCGAGAATCGGCGATAGTATTCCGGCGCGAATAAGGTAAGGCATTGGCGATCCATGTCCGCATCGAGGGGCACGAGTGCGAGGCCGAACCTGGCCTCTCGCTCTTCGACTGCGCAGAGCGAATCGGTCTTCCCATCATCAACTCGTGCGGCAAGCAGGGAAAGTGCCGCGAGTGCCTGGTCGAGGTCACCGAAGGAAGCGATCTCCTCACACCGCCGGCGGAGGACGAGCGACACCTGAGGGGGAAGTTCAGGCTCGCCTGCCGTGCCCGGGTGGGCGGCGCTGGCGGCGCGATCGGCTTCCACCGCATGAGGTGGAGCGGTGTGCAGATCTTCGATGCCGGTGAGATATCGGCTGCGCGCAGCGAGGCGCCGTTCGACCCGGCGGTGACCCGCGACGGCGCCGTTGTTCTCCTGGATGGCGAGCCCGTCGCGCACGGCGCCGGACCGCTCCACGGCCTGGCACTCGACATCGGTACGACGACCGTCGTTGTGCGCCTGGTCGACCTCGGGACCGGAGACGTCCGGGCGACGAGCTCGTTCGAGAACCCGCAGCGCTTCGCCGGCTCCGATGTGATGGCGCGGATCGCTTATGCTGCGACGGACGGTGAGGGCCGCCTGCGCTCTGCGCTGACCGCCTACGTGAATCAGGCGGTCGCGGCATTCCCCTGCGATCCCGACACGATCTACGAGGTCGTGGCCGTCGGTAATCCCACGATGCGTGACCTGTTCTTCGGTCTCGATGTCGGCTCGCTCGGTGTCTGCCCCTACCGCTCGTTGACCGAGCACGAGTTGGGTGCGGGGCGCCGGAGCGCCACCAGCATCTCGGCCGACGCCCGCCGCCTCGGCTTGCATGTGCATCCCAAGGCGCGCGCCTTCGGTCTCCCGTTGATCGGCGGTCACGTGGGCGCCGACGCCGCGGCGTGCGCCCTGGCGGTGGATGCCCTCAACCAGGACCGGCTCATCGCGCTGCTCGACATCGGCACGAACACCGAGCTCCTCGTGGGGACACGCCAGCGGATGCTGGCTGCCTCGTGCCCCGCCGGGCCCGCGTTCGAGGGCGGCACCATAAGTTGCGGGATGCCCGCTTTCTCCGGCGCGATCGAGAGCGTGCGGCTCGCCGGTAACGGCGCCCCGCTCTGCGGGGTCATCGGCGGTGGGACGCCTCGAGGTATCTGTGGCTCGGGGCTGGTATCCGCTCTGGGCGAGATGCTGAAAGCCGAGCGGATGAGCCGGCTGGGCCGGATCGGTGCCCGGCGGTTCGTGCTCGACGCGGGTGCGGACATCTATCTCAGCGAGCGCGACATCAGCCGGCTCGCCCAGGCGAAGGGCGCGCTGGCCGCCGGCTGGACCCTGGTCATGCGGCGCTACGGTGCCGATTACGGCGAGTTGGAGCAGCTCTATCTTGCCGGCGGCTTCGCGAACAGCCTCGACTTGGGGGCCGCCTCCCGCATCGGTCTGATTCCGCAAATACCGGAGGGGCGGATCCAGCGGATAGGAAACGCCGCCATCGAAGGCGCCACATTGGCGCTCCGTTCCGTAACGTTGCGCGGCGAGCTCGAGTCGTTCGTCAAGGGTATCGATCACGTCGAGCTGGAGGAGGATGAGGGCTTCTTCCAGGCTTTCGTCGACGGCTGCCAGTTCAAGCCGTTGAGCGGAACGGCGAGCGAACGCCCGTCGTGAGCTCTGAGGTCCGCACATGCTACTCGAGGCTTTGAGGCAACGCGTCCTGCTGTTCGACGGTGCGGTCGGCACCGAGCTACAGAAGATGGGGCTCGAGCCCGGCGGCTGCGGCGAGCGGTGGAACGTCGAGCACCCGGAGCGCATCCTGGCGGTGCAGCGCGCTTACGTAGAAGCCGGCTCCGAATGTCTCATCGCCTTCACGTTCGGCGCCAGCCGCGCCAGGCTGGCGGAGTACGGCCGCGGCGACGAGGTGGAGGCGATTAGCCGGGCGGGCGTCCGCATCGCCCGCGACGCCTTCGCTGGCCGGCCCGGCTACGTGCTCGGTGACCTCGGTCCATTGGGCGCGCTGCTCGAGCCCTACGGCGACCTGTCGGAGACGCGGGCGCGGGAAGCGTATACCGAGCAGGCGGCCGCCCTCGTCGACGCGAACGTCGACGGGATCATCATCGAGACGCAGACGAGTCTCGAGGAGCTCGGCATCGCCGTCGCCGCCGCGCGTGACGTCGGCGCGCCCTGTATCATCGGGTCGGTGGCGTTCGATGTGACCCGCGAGGGAACGGACCTGCACACGATCATGGGAGTCGATCCGGAAGCGGCCGCCCGCTACATGACCGAGGCCGGCGTCGACGTGTTGGGTGTGAACTGCGGTACGGAGGTGAATGCCGCCTGGTCCGCCGTGGCGCTGCAACGCTACCGGAGCGTGAGCGATCTACCCACCATGGCGCAGCCGAACGCCGGGCAACCCACCCTCGAAGGTACGCGGGTCGTCTACAAGCAGGCCCCGCAAGTGATGGCGGAGGAGCTCCGTGGAGTGCTGGCCGCCGGGGCCCGGGCCGTCGGCGGTTGCTGCGGCACCACGCCCGAGCACATCCGGCACTTCCGCGCTGTCGTTGACGCCTGGAACGCTGAAGGAACCGGGTAGGGAAGTACAGAGGTGTTGGCACCGGCCACCTCCCGGCGCGCGCGCTAGGACCGATACTTCCCCCTTCCCTGACTCCCCGAATCCCCGAATCGTCATTCGAGAATTCCCAATGAATTAGACAATTGCCAGTTCCTTATCGAGCGCTGCGGCCGCGGTTCACCGCAGCTCGGCCAGCTGCGCACGCGCCCACAGATGGTTCGGATTGAATGAAAGCGCGCGGCTGAACGTGTAGGTAGCCCGCGGGCTGTTGCCCCTTCCCAGGTATCCGAGGCCCAAGAGGTAAAGCGCGTCGGCCATCTGTTCGCGCGGCGAGCGCCGGGTACCGAACTTGGCGAAGAACTCGAGGCTCGCGCCACTTTCGAGTGATTCGATTCGTCGCCGGGCTGACTCCACGAGACCATCGAACATCGCGCCGGCCGACTCTTCGCGGCCGAGCTTCCGGTACGCCATCCCCTGGTAGTAGTCGAGCGCCGAGCGGCCCGCCGGCCGCGTCCCCGTGGCGGCTCTTTCATAGTACTCACGCGCCCGCTCGATGTCGCCGGCGCCGTCGTAGGCTGAGCCCAGCAGGTAATTGACTTGGCAGGCGCGGCCGCCGTGATACGGTTCGGCTACCTCCAGGTTCTCCGGGTACGCGAGCGCCGCCTCGAAGTCGCCGATCGCTTCCGCATGACGTCCGGCCCGCAGCTGCTGCATGCCCCGCAGCAAATGCGCGTCCACGTAGGTGGTGTGGATGTTGCCTAGGCCTTCCCAGCGGCGGAAATGGTGGGTCTCCATGAACGCGATGGCCTCGTCGTAGCGACCCAGCTGGGTGAGGAGTACGACCTCTCTCGAGAAGGCGTCGTTGTGAGCGACGATCGTCTCGTGCCTGGCCTCCAGCAAAGCCAACCGCTCCTCCGCCGCGGCACCGCTCACCTCGTACAGGACGTCGAGCTCGTAGTAGAGCCTCGGGTCGCTCGGGTCGCGGGCTAGCGCCCGCTCCATGCTGGCGACGGCCTTCGCCACGTCGCTCTCCACCTGCACGTACGCCCGGGCGAGGTTCCTGTGCAGGGTGGGATGACTGTCGTCGAGCTCGCGGGCGCGCTCCCACTCGGCCATCGCGCGCCGCGGCTGGTGGTCGTAGAGCAGATTGCCCAGGTAGTAATGCGCCAGCGCATCGTCCGTGTTACTCGTGTAGGCGGCCCGTAAGACGTCGATCGATTCGAGCCGGAACGGGAAGCAGTACTCGGGTGGCATGGCCGCGGCGAGCTCGTAGATCGAGCGCGCTCGCTCTACGTTCCCCATCCGCTCGAAATAGTAGCCGAGGTAGTAGTAGAGCATCGGGTAGGTGTTCGCCTCCCGCTCGGCGCCCGGGTCGGTGAGCAGAGACAGCACGCTTATCGCCTCATCCCACAGCCCGGCGTTCCCGTAGTCGACGGCGACCTCGAGGAAGGGCTGGGCTTCGAGCCAGTCTCGAGCTTCGTGCCAGGGCTTCGCGTCCTCATCCAGCCGAAATCGCTCCAGCGTTCGCGCCCGCAGCATCGCCCGGGCGTCCGAGACCGCTCTCCCCTCCTCACTCGCCGCGAGCGTCAGGTAAAGCTCGTGCTGGGCCCAGAGGTCCAACGGTTCGGCCGCGAGGATTTCCTGGAGAAGCTCCTTCGCCTCCTGCAGACGACCCAGCCGCCGCAGCAGCGCCGCCTTCAGGTCGAGCGCGCTCGTGTTGGCTGCGTTTGTCGCGATGGAGCGGCTCAGGTGCTCGAGCGCGTCGTCCGGCTCGCCGCGCAGCGCGTCGATCTGGGCGAGTCGGTAGTAGGCGGCGGCGTGGAGCGCTTGGCTCCAGCTCGCCTTGTAGAACGCGGCGTAGGCGGCTTCGTACTCGCCCTGATACTCGAGCGCGAGGCCGAGGTAATAATACGCCTCGCGATCTCGCGGGCCGGTATGGCCCGCCGTCGTCCGCTCGAGCGCGGCGCGGAACCGCCCGGCGGCCTCGGCGAACAGTCCGCGGCTGAGGCTCTGGATGCCAAGGGCGAGATTGGCCCGCGCGTTGCCCGGATCGCGCCGCAGCGCCTCCTCGTAGTACGGAGTCGGGCTGAGCGCCGGGTTGTAGAACTGCTCCAGGCGAAGGCCGGTGAGGTAGAGCTGCTCGACGGTCTCCACATCTTCCGGCGCCGGCGGCGGCATCACCGGTTCCGGCATCGGCGCCTCCGGCCGCTCGGCCGCCCGGTACGCCACCAGCGCCACCCCGTCGGACGAGATGAGCGAGGCGGCCAGACCGGACGCCTCGACGCCGGCCGGGAGCGCGATCTCCGCCACAAAAGGAGTAGCGGGGTCTATATCGATGGCCTGCTCGAGGATGACATCGTCGCCGGCCTCGAGCAGCGCCCGCGCGCCCCGGTAGCGCGATGAAGTTTGGAATCCCAACGTCGCGATGGTGTCGTCCGAGATCTCCAGGTTGACCGCGGCTTCCAGCGTCGCGTTCACAACGCCGCCGATCCCGCGGATCGGATACCAGTACTGCTCCACGAGCTTCGCTTCGTAGGGCTGGAGCCAGCTGTAATCCGGTTGGTTGTCGGAGTAGGCGCCGGCCATCAGCTCGATGTACGGCCCGTCCTCGTCGCTGAGGATCTTGTCCCACAACCGCCCCACGGGCCCGGGCCCCCACTCCCAGAACTTCTTACCGGCCGCGATGTGATGGTCGGCAACGTACACGACCCCTGCGTCCTTAGCGTGGTCGTAACCTGCGAGGAAGTCGTCCTCGTAGTTCCAGGCGAAGAACGAAATCGGCGACGGGTGGTTCTTCCACCAGCTGATGTCCACACCGCCGTAGTCGATGCTCCGGTAGCTCTCCTCTGCGACGGGCCAGCGGGCGAACTCGCTCTTGCCGTGGTACGCCGCGTACTGGGTGCCCGGTGGGAAGATCACCTGGTAGTCCTCGCCGACGTGCACCGCCGGGTTGGCCCAGTAGAGGAACGAGTGGGCGAAGGGCGTCCTATTATACGGCTTGATTGTGGCCTCGAGGTACGACTTGCCCGGATAGAGCGTAAGGCCGACGGTAAACCTCATCCTGTGGCGCAGGTCGAGCTCGCTCAGCCAGATCGTCTTGCTGCCGTCCGCGTTCTCGGTCAGCTCGTAGTCCATCGGCATGAACGCACGCGACCTGTGATGGTGTGGGAAGTTCCACTCGATGCCGCCGGAGATCCAGGCACCGAGCATCCCGATCAGCGCCGGCTTGATCACGTGCTGCCGGTAGAGGAAATCGTAGTCGTTCGTCTTGTCGACCGCCTCGAACACCCGGCCGCCGATCTCCGGCAACGCGCAGACCCGCACGTACTCGTTCTCGAGACACAGCGCCGTGTACGGTTTGTCCACACGAACGTCGGTCAGCTGGTCGAGCATCGGGTAGGGATACACTCGCCCCTCGGCGCCCTGGTAGGCCCTGCCGGCGTAGAAGCGAGGGTTGCGATCAGGGGCGCCCGCCTCGTAGGTCGGGATCACCAAAATCTCTTCGTAGACCTCCACCGAATCGCGGCGCGCGCAGCCGGTGCACAGGACCAACGCCGCTAGCGACGGCAGTGTCCAGCCGGCGGTGATGATCGGATGCTTCCTGATCATGATCGGGGTCCTCGATGCCGCGGGAGCTTCAACACTGGAGGGACTGGCTTCTCCCGCGCTGAAAGATGGGGGTGGTGGCCCGGCCGTGACAGGCGCCGCGCACATCAGGCAAACCCCGACACCCTGCCGTGATTCGCCCGCTCCCTACTCCAGCCTCAGTCTCCGCAGCAGCTCTTCGAACCGTGGGTCGGAGCGGATGGGATCGTAGCGCGGCTCCACCTTGAGCTCGTTCAGGAAGGGTGACTGTTGGTCGAGCGCCTGGTCGAGCGACTCGACGGCTCGCTCGCTGTCGCCCGCCGCCACAAAGACGAGCGCGACGAAGATCGGATCCCCGTTAGCCCGGTGCTCATCGAGAAGCCGAGCCGCCTCGGCGCTCTGCCCTGCTCTCTCGTAGATATACGCCAGCCGTAACTGAGTGTTGGGCCACCCCTCCAACTCGACGGAGCGACGCATCGCCGCAATCGCCTCCGGATACCTTCCCGCCGCCGCATAGGCCTCGCCCAGGAGAGCCCACGGGTAGGCGAAGGTCGGCTCACCTGCGACTACCGTCTCGAGCTGCTCGATCGCCGCGTCGTAATCGCGCGCCAGGTAGTGCAGCCAACCGATGTTGGTGCTGATGATCCGCGAGAGCGGATCGAGCTCGGCGGCGCGCCGGACCTCGGCCAGCGCCTCCTCAAAGCGGCCGAGCTTCGCCAGCATCAGCGCGTACCAGTGGTGCGCAGTGGCGTAGCCCGGCGCCAGATCGAGCGCGCGTACGAACTCACTGTCCGCAGCAACCCAGTCGCGCTGCGTTTCCAAAACGTTGGCGAGGGTCGCGCGTGCCGGGCCGAGCAGCGGATCGAGCTCGAGGGCGCGCTGCAGCGCTCGCTCGGCAGCCGGAATCGCTTCTTCCCAGGGCATCAAGTCCCACGAGTAGAGCGTGGCGTACGTGTCGGCCAAGCCGGCGTATGCGGCCGCGTAGAGCGAGTCGAGCGCGATCACTTCCTCGAAGAGGCCGATCGCCCGCTGCAGGTCTTGTGCGGTGCGCCGATTCCACAGGAAGCGTGCCTGGACGTACAAGTCGTACGCCTCGAGGTTGTCAGTCGGCCAGCGCGCGATCTGCTCTTCTTCGCTACCCGTAAGTGTGGCCTCGAGGGCCGTGACAATCTGCTGCGCGATGTCACTCTGGATCGCGAAGATGTCGATCAGCGCGCGGTCGTACTGTTCCGCCCACAGGTGCTCGTCGGTCTGCGCATCGATGAGCTGAGCATTGATGCGAATACGGTCAGCGACGCGCTGGACACCGCCCTCGAGAATCGAAGCGACACCCAGCTCACTCGCGATCTCACGTACGCTCTCCTGTGTACCCTTGTACCGCATAGACGACGTCCGCGACGTGACCTTGAGGTCGGCAACCTTCGAGAGATGCGTGATGACGTCGTCAGTGATGCCGTCAGCGAAGTACTCGTTGGCAGGGTCGCCGCTCATGTTGGCAAACGGTAATACCGCGACGGACTTACTTTCGGTCGCCGAGGCGCCAGCACCCCCACCGAGGACGAGCCAGCCCGTAACGACGACTCCCCAGACCGCCAAAGCAGACATGAAGCTCAGCCCCGCGTTGCGTGCGGTGAGAGACCGGCGACGTCGCCGGGCTGCCTGGCGAGCAACGGCCGCCTCGGCCTCTGTCGCCGGTGTCACATCAGTCCGCGCTACTCTCGGAGCGACTTCCTCACGCACAAACGCCGTCGCCGCGACGAACGGCAGCCCCAACAGGAACAGGACAACAACCAGCGCCGGCAGCCAGTCAGGAAGCGCGAAACGGTTCGAGATGGTGTCGATCAGCTCGTAACAGGCCCACGCACCGCCGACGTAGATCAGCAGAACCTGCCAAAGCGACCGGCGGTGGACCTCCAATACGAGCCACTTGAGACGGGACATATCGCTCCCGGCGTCTGAGTGCTGATCGTGGGACCGCTCACAAGATGCGGCGCCTGCAGGCGCGGAGCAACGAGCCGCCGCCACCGACCTGCGTGATCGCAACCCGATAAGTTCACCTCGACTCTGGAAGCGGGGCGAGACACTCGATTGGTCGCGACGGTTCCGTATCGTTCGCGCTGCCTGAACGCTCCTCGACCCTTGGCCACCTGCTTGACCAGAACCGGCCTGCAAGGTATTTGTCGTACGTTTCGCGTCCGTGATCAACCCGGAGAAAAGCCGATGCCTGAGAACGAGATGAGTCGAAGAGCGTTCATCGGGGAGACGTTCGGTCTCTGCGTTGCGGCACCTGCAATCTTGAAAGGTCTTGCCAAGGAAGAGGCGCTCCAGGAAGCCTCTTCCCCGATCCGCAGGCGGCTAGCGAATCCGTATCTGGAGAACGGTAAACCGATTGTAGTTGTTGTAAGGGGTACCGAGTTCCCAGCTATGTTGGCAAAGGCGATGGAGTTACTCGGCGGGTTTTCGAGATTCGGCAGCGGCAAGTCGGTCATCGTCAAGCCCAATTTCGTGTTCGACAAGAGAACGCGATATCCGACGACAACCGATGAAGAGTCGGTGCTAACGACCGTTCAATATTTGCAGGCAGAGGGTTTCAGTGATATTACCGTGGCCGACCGCAGGGCAAGGAAGGTGGACGGGAGGGCTGGCGGGAAATTCGAATGGAGCGGCTTGAACGAAAAGGCCCAGGCTGGCGGGTTCAAGACCGATTCGCTCTTGGATGATGGGGTCGCTGAGGCCGTCGAGGTGAAGAATGAACGCTGGACGCATATGTCTTCCGTCGGCGTTATCAAGAAGATCTACGAGGCGGATCTGATAATCAATATGCCAACCGTCAAGCGGCATACCCAGACTGGTCTGACCTGCGCTCTAAAGAACATGATGGGTCTTCTCGATGTGCCCACAACGATGAATATGCATCTTTGGGGAGATGCAAACAGCGCGACTCGTGAATCCATGCCGGAGGAAGAGATCTTGCGCAGGCTTTCTTTGACCATCGCGGAAGCCGCGATGGCTGTCAATCCTGAATTGACGGTTGTCGATGCGCGAACCGTTCTCTGTGAAAATCACCTCAGTGTTACAACCGGTGAGCCACGGGAGGCGAACCGCTTGATCGTGAGCGGGGATCCGCTTGCCGCAGATATCTGGGCGGCCGCGCTTCTGAAGGAAGTGCATCAGCCATATCAGTTGGGATTTACGAAGGATACTTTCGAGTACGCTGCCAGACTGGGAATAGGCGTGGCTGATCCCAGCGGGATAGTGCTAAAAGAGGTGGAAGTTTAGAGACAGTCCCCGGAATTCCTCCGGATACCTATTGTCTGCACGGTCGGCAGGGCCGCTGCGGTCTGGACAGAGGGCGGCGGGCTCCGCAACGTAAACGCGTTGTGGGCCGGTCGCACCGTCACGTGATAGCCACCTGATAGCCGCATGACCGAGCCGCAGCCGAAGAAGTACGCCAGCGAGATCGAGCGGCGCCGCAAGCCGCTCAAGGACGTCGACTCGTTCGCCCGGGCGCGGGCGCTGAAGGCGCTTGTCTGGCTGGTACCGGCCGGCACCGCCCTCGGCCTCGCTCTCAGCTTCTTCTTCCTGCACCGAGGCGATGATCCCCTCACAGCGGCGGCGCGCGGCTTCGGGATCGGTCTGGGCGCGATGCTTCTCTTCTACGGCCTGGTCTACTTCCTCGTCATCGGCGGAACGGCGAACTTGCTCGGCAGGATCTACTTCCCCTCCAGCTCCGCCCCGCAGCCGCCGACCTCGTGGCGCGGCCAGGCGCTCTTCTCGCGCGGTTCGCACAGCGAGGCGCTTGAGGCCTTCGAGGAGGACGCGGCGCGCTATCCGGACGAGCCCGGCCCCTGCCTGCGTGCGGCGGCGCTCTGCCTCGAGGAGATGGGCGATCCGGAAGCCGCCATCTCTTGGTACCTGCGGGCGCGCAAGGCCGGCGGCCTCGCCCCAGAGACCGACCAATACATCTCCGTGCGCCTGGCCGATATCTGCGAATCGATCGGCGAGGATGGCCGCGCCATGGTGGAGCTGCGCCGGCTCCTCGAGCGCCACCCCGACTCCCAGTACGCGCCGGGCGCCCGCTCTCGGCTCACCGCCCTCAAGGCCCGCCAGGCCGAGGCCGACGAGGCGGAGCGGGAGGGCTAGCGATATCGGGATCCCGGGGCCCTGCCGTGTCGTTCCCTGGGTGGAGAGGGGGCAGGGGGGCTGGCTGAAAGCTGTGGCCGTGTTTAATTGAAAGCGAGAATCGGTATCGTCAGACCGAGCGCCCCCCGCGCTCGAGCCCCAACCAGGAGGAAGAGTGCGGGGGCAGCGCTCGTCGGGCCTCGGGGTCGTGGGTTGGGTGTGGACGTCGTGAGGATTGGGCGGGTGTCGCGTCGTCACGCGGAGGCCATTCTTGAGTCGAGCGAGTGGCGGGCGCTGAGCACATGGTTACGGATCCGGCCGGCGCTGGGCTGGGCTCTAAAGGAAGCGGCGGCGAAGGCCACGCGGGAACCCGAGGCCGCTTCCCGGCGGGGCTGCAGCTTGTCTGCGGGGATGGAGCGGGGCTGGAGGTCAGAACCGTGAGCGGCCCAATGCGCGTGTTCGTCGGCGACTGGTTGGTGCGCGGCCCTTACCTCTACGCTTGGGTGGCGGAACCCTCCGACTCGCCTGACGCGGTCTGACGACGCCTCTTCGGCGCCGGCCTACGCTTCCGTGCTTGGGAGCCGGCTACCGAGCTGCTTGAAGGCGCCGCCGAGGCTCTCGCCACCGTCCACCGTGATCTCGACCCCAGTGATCTGCGAGGCGGCGTCCGACGTGAGGAAAAGAACTGTTGCCGCCACGTCATCGATGGAGACGAGCCGGCCGAGCGGCACCCGCTCGCGGTAGTCGTCGACCACCCCGATCGACTCGGCCAGCCGGCGCGCTCCCTCCGTTCCCTCCACCAGTCCCGGTGCCACCGCGTTCACCCTTATGCCGTCGCCGCCCCACTCCACCGCCAGCGTGCGCGTCAGGTTGAGCACGCCGGCCTTCGCCGCGCCCGAGTGGGCCATGAAGGGCGCGCCGCTACCGACGTAGGTGGTGGTGATGTTGACGATCGAGCCGCCGCCGGAGTCCCGCAGCGCCGGGTAGACGGCCTGGCTCATGTTGAACGTGCCGTTCAACACGATCTCCACCACGGCACGCCAGCCTTTCTCCGAGAGCTCGGCGGCGCGCGCCAGGAAGTTGCCGGCGGCACTGTTGACCAGCAGATCGATGCGGCCGAAGCGGTCGAGCGTCTGCTCCACGACGCGCTCGCACGCTTCACTGTCGCGCACGTCCAGCTCGCGTACGAGGGCCTCGCGACCCAGCTGCTGTACCTGCGCCGCCACCGGTTCCAGATGCGCGCGGCGACGGCTGGCCAGGACGATGTCGGCGCCGTGTCGGGCCAGGGCCTGGCTGATTCCCGCGCCGATCCCGGTGCCGCCGCCGGTCACGAGGGCGATCTGGCCGGCGAGCAGGTTGGGTTGGAACGGGCTCGGCTGAGTCTCAGGTGTCACGCTGTGCCCCCGTCAGCCTTCGGCCAGCTCGCCGCGCAAGCGGTCCAGCCCCTCCCGCGCGCGGTCGAGAAATCGGCCGACGACATCGGGCTCTCCGTGTTCCCACAGGCGGGTCGCCATGAGATAGAACCGCAGCGCCTCCTCGCTGTTGCCTCGCAATTCCTCTATCCGGCCGAGCTCGAGCCCCGCTCTTGCCGTGTAGTAGGCGTACCACGAGTGGGGCGGGGCGAGTGAGCGGTAGAGGGCTGCGGCGATCCCCTCGCCGTAGCCGGAGGCGTCCATGCCGCCGGCGCGGAACGGAAAGACGACCAGGGAGACGCGCCGGTCGGTGGCGGGCCTGTCGTGCCCGGCAGCCCAAGCGTTCCATAGTGCGAGGAAGAAAACGGAGAAGAGGAGCGCGGAGCTGACCCCGGCAACGAGTAAGGTGCGGCGTCTCACCCTGCGGTAGCCGCCGGCGAGCGCCGGTTCGAGCATGTCGGGTACGCCGGGCACATCGCTGAGCGCCTCGTCCCCGGCCGACTCCAGAGCCCGGGCGGTAAGCTCGTACCAGCGGGCCAGGGGGATCGAGAGGATCGCTCCGAGGGCGAGCACAAGAGCCGTGACGCGCGCGACGAGGACCGAGAGGTCGAACGTATCGACGGTGAGCGCTACTGACTCGTAGAGAATCCAGGCGCCGCCGAGGTAGAGGACGAGCCACTCCACGTCGCGGCGATGGCGCAATTGGCTGAGGCCGCGGGCGGCTCGGACGGACAAGCGGTGGTCGGGGCGGGCCATTCGAAGCCTCCCGGCGAGCGCACCGAGGAACAGTCAAGCTGGCCGCAGATAGGAACGATTGACTGTAACATAGGGGCGCGACCCGGTTCCGCCAGCAGGCGGACGGGAGCGCTTGACACAGCTTCGCCACCGCCCTGTATTGGTGGTGCAGGCTCCTCGGGTACAGAACGGGAAGGCGAGTGCGGCGCAGGTCGCTCGGTGCGGCCTCGCTAGGTGGAAGATCTTAACGTCACGTCGGATGAACTATGATGAGGATGAAACGAGCGAACGTCGCGGCTTCGACGCGAGATAGGATCGAGCGAATGTCTCAGGGTAGGGTATCGCGCTGGGTCATCCTCCGCGACCTGTTCCTCTTCCAGTTGAAGCTATTCCTTGACGGACTGATCGACGTGACGCTGGCACCGCTTTCCATCGGTGCGGCAATCGTCGAGATCTTCTTCGGCGGCGAGCGGCGCGGCCGCCTCTTCTATGCGATACTGCGCTTCGGTGAGCGGGCCGACCTCTGGCTCAACCTGTACGGCGCCTCGCGGGGCGCCGACACCGACGGCCTGTTCGGCGGCAGCAAGGCGGGTAGCGACACGCTGCTCGGCGAAATCGAGGAGCTGGTCCGGGGCGGCGACGAGCCGCGCCGGCTGCGTAAACGGCAGTAGAGCGGGCGCGCCCGCGGCCCGCTGGCGGGAGGGCGAGCGCGCGGGCCACGGGCGCTAGGGGGAGCGAGCGGCTCAAGGGGCACGCAGCGTCGCCACGACCCCGGCATGGTCCGAGGCCCAGAGGCCGCCGGCCGTGCGCTCGGCGGGATCGTCTCCCACCACATCGGCGCTCAGCGCCTCGAGCGCACCCCGGAACAGGATGTAGTCGATCCGCTTCACCAACTCCGTCGTCGCGTTCTGCAGATCGTCCTGGTGGCAGCAGGTGAGCCCCGCCCCCGCGCCGGCCTCGGCCCAGGCATCGCTGTAGCCCGCCGCGAGGAAGTCGGCGTAGGTCGTCGTCGACGTGCCGTCGGCGTTGGAGTTCAGGTCGCCGAGCACGATCACCGGCAGCGTCTCACCGGCCAGCTCGCTCATCAGCTCCGCCGCCTGAGCGAGCTGGACCGCGGGCGCGTACTCGGGCGGCTCGAGATGCGTGCTCACGAAGCGCACCGTCTTGCCGCCGGTCGTCGCGTCCACCGCCACCCAGCCGCGCAGAACTGTCAGCGCCGGACCGCCGGGGCCGCCCAGCTCGATCTCGAGGTTCGTGGTGAAGTTGCGCTCGTCGACGTTGGAAACGTACACGTCGTTGCGCGCCAGGATCACCTCGTGGTCGGTGAGGCGCATGTCGTCGAACTCGGTGGGGCTGACGGCCATCGGCACCTCGACATCCATGCCCTGCGAGACCGCCACCTCTCTGTAGGACAGGCCCCGCGCCTCCAACGCGTCGAGCAGCAGGTCGAGGTGGTCGAGGACCACGGTCGTGGCCGGCTGCGGATTGCCGACCAGGAAATCGCCGGGCGACTGGGCGCGGAAGAGCGAGACCTCCTGCAGGCCGACGAGGTGTGGGCCGGCCGCCTCGATCTCGTCGGCCAGCGCCTCGACGCGGTCGGCGAAGTCGGTGCCCTGGATCGCCAGCCACGCCTCGGCGGCGAGTAGCGGGATCTCCTCCAGCGACGGCGCCAGCATCAGCAGGTCGATATCGCTGCCCACGTAGATGTTCCGCGTCATGACCGTGAACTCGACCTCGCCGTCCGTGCCGGTGGGCGCATCGTCGTCGCAGGCGACGACGAAGCCGAAGACCAGCAATACCGCTAAGAGCCTTCTCATGATCCACCTCCTGGTTGCTCCAAGGACGTCTAGCGGGCTCGTCGACGCTATCTTGCGGAGGCGAAGTCAAGTGGGAGTCAAGCGAAGCACGCGCCACGTT
The DNA here is from genome assembly GCA_020344215.1 of Gemmatimonadota bacterium. Classification (GTDB taxonomy): domain Bacteria; phylum Gemmatimonadota; class Gemmatimonadetes; order Palauibacterales; family KS3-K002. The sequence continues at coordinate 1,000,839 of CP070815.1, read as the reverse complement.
GACGGGGAGCGACTCGCAGGGTAGGCTACCTTTCGGTCGCTCGTCACGTCCCGACCGGCAGCAGTTAGATGGCGAACTCCCTGCTAGAGCGTCTGCGGGCCGCGTTGGCCCAGCAGTACGAGGTAGAGCGCGAGCTCGGTGCCGGCGGTATGGGCACCGTCTTCCTCGCCCGCGACCTGACGCTTGATCGGGCCGTCGCCATCAAGATCTTGCGGCCGGAGCTCGCCACCGCTGCCGCCGCGGAACGCTTCCTCCGCGAAGCCCGCATCCTCGCCAAGCTCAGCCATCCGAACGTCGTACCGATCCACAGCGCCGGCGAGGCCGACGGCCTCTTCTACTTCGTGATGGATTACGTCGAGGGCGAGACGGCCGCCCAGCGCCTGGAGCGCGGGAAGCTGACGGATGCGGAAGCGGTCAGGATGGCCGCCGACATCCTCAGCGCGCTGATCGCAGCGCACGCGCAGCACGTCGTCCACCGTGACGTGAAGCCGGCGAACGTCTTTCTCGTAGGTGATCGCGCCCTGCTCAGCGATTTCGGCGTCGCTAAACCGACCAGTGAGGAGTCGCCCGAGCTCACCGCGGTGGGCCACCGGGTCGGCACGCCCGGCTACATGGCGCCCGAGCAGGTGGAGGGCCAGGCCACGACGCAGAGCGACCTTTACGCCGCCGGGATGATCCTCTACGAGGCGCTCAGCGGGCGGCACTGGTCGATCACGACCCGGGTCGACCAGGCCGACTGGACGGGCGTGCCGACCCGACTTGTACCGGTCCTGCGGCGCGCGCTCGCCTTCTCGCTGGGCGACCGCTGGGATGACGCCGCCGCGTTCCGGCAGGCGCTCCTGGCCACGCAGGCCCCTCGTGTCGGCGCGCTCGGGCGCTTCGCCCGCATCGCGGCGCCGCTGGTCATCATCGCGGCTATCGCCGGCTACCTGCTGCTCCGGCCGACGGGGGTGTCGCCGCGACCGATCAGGGACCTGTCGGTCCTGCCGGTCCAGGTCTTCGATTGGGCGGCGATCGACGGGGCCGACCTGGCGATGCTGGTGACTGGCGAGATCGAGAGCACACCGGGCGTGAGCGCCGTTCCCTGGCTGCTGTCAGCCGAGTGGTGGGACTCGGTCTCCGCCGCCGGCGTCTCGTTGCCCGACGCGCGGGTCGCCGATGCGCTCGGCGCGCGCCGCGCCGCGTTCGCCACGCTCTGGGGATACGGCGACTCGGTCGAAGTCGAGCTCAGCGTCTACGACGCTGCGGGAGACCTGCTTCCCGGGGGGCGCGTGCGGGTCGGCATAGCCCAGGCGCAACCGCAGGCTGTGAGCAAGGCGATCGCACTCGAGTTGGTGAAGATCGAGCTCGACACTATCCTGCCGCGCGGCCCACGTATCACCGACGACCTCGACGCGCTTCAACAGTACCTGCTGGGCGAGCGGGAGTTCAGGCTCGGCCACATGCGACCGGCGGTCGCATACTACGAGGCGTCGGTCGGCTACGACTCCACCTTCGTGCTGGCTTGGTGGCGCCTGGCCAACGCCTGGCGCTGGTTGGGCGAGCGCGGGCCGTACGAGAAGAACTTCCAGGAGCTGTTCGAGCTCTACAGCACCGATCTCGGCCCACTCGACAGCATGCTGATGGTCGCGCAGCTTACACCGCCCGGGCGCGACCGCCTGCGGAGATACCGAGAGGCCCACGAGAGCTTCCCATTACACTACTTCGCCGCCTACTTGCACGGCGAGGAGCTTTTCAACCGCGGCCCGCTCTGGGGCGAATCGCTCGATAGCGCGATCGTAAACCTGGAAGAGGCGGTGCGACTGAACCCGCGCTGGGCCTCGACCTACGTTCACCTGATCTGGGCGTACATCCGGCTGGGCCGCCAGGAAGATGCGCGAGCACACCTCGGGCGCCTGGCCCGGATCGCGCCCGACCCGGACGAAGGTTGGATCTATTCGCCCGAGCTGCTCGCCCAGGCGATCGACGAACGCTTCGCGCCGCCCGATGTGGTCGCTGAAGGGCGCCGGGCCATGTTGGCCGACCCCACGTTCGGCTCGCCCGGCTGGCTGGTGCTGCTGGCCCGGCTGGCGGGCGCCTTCGATGTGCCGCAGACCCAACTCGAGCTCGGCGGCGTGCTCCTCGCGCGGGCCGAGGTGTTGCCGCGCCCGGTGCAGGCCGCAGCGCATCTCGTGCGCGGCCTGGGGCTTGTTGCTGTCGGGCGCCAGGGCGAGGCCCTCTCCCATTTCGATTCCGCGGCTGCTCTACTCGGCAGCGCCGAGGCGCAGCTACACGCCGCAGAGTGGAGGGTTCTGCCGAAAGCCGTCGGGCTCGATGTCGTCGAGCCGGCTGAGCTGGAGCGGGGCCGCCGGGCCCTGGGAGCGCTAGCGGGCGAGGACTCGATCGGCGTGCGAGCGCTCTGGGCGCTGGCGCTGGATGCGCTGGCCCGTGACGATGAGGTCGCGGCGCGCCGCCTGAGCACCCGGGTCTGGTTCGCGCCTCCCGGGTCCGGGGCGGCGCCGCTCGGCGAGTTCCTGCGCGCTGCACTGGAGGCGGATGCGGGGCGGTACGCGGCTGCGCTCGAGCGATCCGGGCGCCTGCTCGATGTCCAGACGCCCACCGTCTTGCTCAGCGGTTCGCGATCGCCAGGAGAGACGCTGAGCGATCCCTTCGCGCGTGCTTTCCTGCATCTGAAGCGCGGCGCCTGGTACGAAGCGGCCGACAGTCTGGGGGCGGCGGCGCGGGCGTACCTGTGGTACGAGGCCGTGGATGTCTTGGGTCTCCCCAGCCTCGAGCTGCCACAGGCGGGCGAGATCGACTGGGCGTTCGGCAACTACGGGCGCTACCTGCGCGGGCGCGTCGAGCTCGAGTTGGGCGAACGAGAGGCGGCTTGCCGTCATCTGGAGCGCGTCGCCCAGTTGTGGGATGGCGCCAGCGCCGGGTTCGCCGAGCTGGCCGGCGAAGCGCGCGAGCTAAAGGAGCGGGAGTGTGGTGGCTAACGGCGCGCGAGACAGGATCGGGATCATATCGTGGTCACGGAGCACCCGGGCGGGTTGGGTCCTCGTCTTCGTCTTCGGTTACGCACTGGTCGATCTGCTGCCCGTCATCCTCCCCTCGACACCGGTGTTCCGCGGTCTCGGGCTCGGCGACCTGGCCGACGTCGTCCTCATCTTCGTGCTGGTGGTCCTCTACGTGGAGCTGGGGTCGCAGGCGAACCTGTACAGATCGCTGAAACTGCGGGTGGCGTATACCGGTGCGCTCCTGCTCATGGTTCAGGGACACGCCATCCACCTCGCGGCGAACGCCATCGCCAACGCCAGCCAGCCCGGGGCTCAAGGTTGGGGCCTCGCCGACTTCCTCGACGAGACCTGGGGACACGTCGAGCTGCACTTCGCCTTCCTCTTGCTGGGCGCGCTGTTCATCGGCTGCGGACGATCCGACGGCGGCGATGGAAGCGAGCCGGTCCTGTCGGCGACCGAGAAGACCGGGCTGTGGATCGCGGCTGTCATCTACGGGGTCCTGCTGGGTGCCGATGCGGTGGAAGGTCAGACGGCGCCGCTCATGCTGCCGTGCGCCATCGCGCTGTTCGTCTGGGGATGGTTCCCGTACCTCGAGCGGCCGCGAGGAGGAGACGGCCGGGCGAGGATGTCCCTCTACCGCCGCTTCTTCGCCACGAGCTTCGGCGTCACCGCCCTCGCGCTGCTGATCTACTGGCTGATCATGGATGGCTTTCCCCAGTTCTCGACGCTTGCCGCTGCCGGTTGACTGATGATCTCGCTCCGCGTGCTGGGTCCCGTAGAAGTCATCGTCGATGGCAACCCCGCGCCGGGAGAGCTTCTCTGGCGCAAGAACCTCGCGCTGCTCGTCTACCTGGCGCGCTCGCCCAAGCGAACGCGCTCGCGCGATCACCTCGTCGGCCTGCTCTGGGGCGAGAAGCCGGAGTCGGCGGCGCGCCACTCGCTCAATGAGGCGATTCACGTGCTGCGCAAGCATGCAGGCCCCGAGAGTCTGGAGAGCGAAGGTGGGCAGGTCAGGCTGGCGCTCGCTGCGGTGGAGCTGGACGCGGACCGTCTGGAGGGACTGCTCGAGGACGACGACTGGAGGGGCGCAGCGCGCCTAATCGCCGGCGACTTCATGGAGGGGTTCAGCGTGCCGGGCTGCTCGGAGTTCGAGGATTGGCTGTATGGCGAGCGGACGGCGCTGCGGCAGCGCTCGCTCGAGGCGCTGGTGAACCTGGCGGAGCAACTGACCGACCGTGGCGAGCTGCGTGAGGCGACTGGTACGGCGCAGCGGGCCCTGGCTCTGGGGCCGACCTCCGAGGCGGCCGTCGGTGCGGCGATGCGGGCGATGGCGATCGCCGGGGATCGGGCTGGGGCGCTGGCGCTCTACGACGCGTTCGTCCGGCGGCTGGCCGAGGAGATCGGGATCGAGCCGGAGGAGGAGATCCAGGGGCTGGCGGAGCGGGTGCGGCGCGAGCGGACCTGGAAGTTGCCCGAAGCGGTGGCCGTGGGAGTGCAGGCCGGTGGCGAATCGCGGCGGGCGCCGCTTGTCGGTCGCGAGTCGGAGCTGGCCCGGCTGCTGGGCGCCTGGAGCGGCTGCCGGGACCGGGGACGGGCCGCGCTCGGCGTGATCGAGGGCGACCCGGGAACCGGTCGGACGCGTCTGGCGGAGGAGCTGCTGGCACGCGCCCGGCTGGGCGGCGCCGCGGTGGCCACGGCGCGGGCCGTCGAGGCGGACGCGAGCGAGGCGTGGAGCGGAGTGCTGGCGCTGGCCCGCGGCGTGCCGCTGGATGCCCCGGGTCTCGATGCGGCGCCTCGTGCAGCGGTCGCCGCGCTGGCGGCCCGGCTACCGGCGTGGGCCGAGCGGTTCGGGCCGTCGGATGGCGGGACCGACCTGACGCCGGGCCGGGCCCTGGCCGACGTGCTGCGGGCCGCCGCGGCGGAGGCGCCGGTCTTCCTCTTCGTCGACGACGCGCAGTGGCTGGACCGCGATTCGCTACTCGCCCTCGCTGCGCTGCTCCGCGACCTGGAGCGCACCCCCGTCTTCGTTCTGGTCGCCGCCGCGCCCTTCCCGGAGCGGGCCGAGCTTGAGGAGCTGCGCACGCATATCGGCCGCGAGCTGGAAGGCGTCGCCCTGCGCTTGGGACCGCTGTCGGTGGAGGCGCTCCACGCGCTCGCCCGCTGGGCGCTCCCTTCCTACGACGAGGTGCAGCTCGATCGCGTCGCCCGCCGTGTGGCCACCGACTCCGCCGGTCTCCCGCTCCTCGCCGTCGAGCTACTCCACGCCGTGGCACTCGGCCTCGATCTCGGCCTCGCCACCGGCGCTTGGCCCGAGCCGCTCCGCACACTCGACCAGACGCTGCCCGGCGAGCTGCCCGACGCCGTCGCGGCGGCGGTACGCGTCGGCTTCCGCCGCCTCTCCCACAACGCCCAGACGACCCTGGCCGCCGCTTCCGTACTCGGCGACCGCGTCGACGCCGCGACCCTGGAACGCGCCACCCGCCTCGATAGCGAGCCACTCGCCGCGGCGCTCGACGAGCTCGAGTGGCAGCGCTGGATCTCCGCCGAGGCCCGGGGCTACTCGTTCGTGGCGCGCATCGTCCGCGAGGTCGTCGCCCGCGATATGCTGACCGAAGGGCAGAGGCGGAGGATCGCCGAGGCGGTGGGTCGGTGATTTAGTAGGTCAGTAGGTCGGTCCGAAGGACTGATCGCACGAACTTTCGGCTGGAAACGGGGTAATCCCAGCGACTCGGCCGGTGCGAGTTTGGGACGTTGCGGGGTGCCACGGCGGCCGGGTGTTCCCTGACGGCAACGAAGAACCTGCACCAGTGTAGACCGGAGTCCGCTAGACTTGGAACATCAACCACCCGTGGGAGGCGACCTGCCGGCGCCCGACGAGACGCCCATCATCATCGTCGATAGCGAGCCGTCGGTCCTGAGCTTTCTGGAGAAAGCGCTCGAGGACGAGGGCTACCCCGTCGAGGCGTTCGATTCGGCGCAGGCTGCGTTGGAGCGGATCGCCTCGGCCAGTGCGGCGCTGATGATCTCCGACATCCAGATGCCCGACATGGGCGCGATGGAGCTGATCCGGCGGGCGCTGGAAGAGGATCCCAACCTGGCGATCATCGTGCTGACCGGCGCGGCCGACGCCGAGAGCGCCATAGAGTCACTGCGCCTGGGGGTGGACGATTATCTCGAGAAGCCGATCACCGTCGAGGGGCTGATCGAGTCGGTGACCCGGGCGCTGCGGCGCCGGGCCCAGGCCGACTACCGGCACAAGCTGGAGCTGTGGCTACGCGACGAGGTGACGCGGCGCACCGAGGAAGTGCAGCGCCAGTCGCAGCAGCTCGAGCTGGTCACGGTCGCCACGCTCTCGACCTTGGTGCGCGCCATGGAGGCGAAAGACCCGTACCTCAAGGGCCACAGCGAACGGGTCGCGCGGCTCTGCGCGAAGATGGCCCTGCACATGGGGTTCGAGGAGCGGGATGTCGACGACCTGCGCACCGCCGGCTTGCTGCACGACCTCGGCATGATCGCCATCCCCGACTCGATCACCCACAAGCAGAGCGCGCTGACCGAGGACGAGTACCGGCGCGTGCAGGAGCACGTGCAGATCGGCGTCGATATCTTGAAGCCCTTACCCCACCTCGCCCGCTCGGTGAGCTACATAGCGCAGCATCACGAGCGGCTCGACGGCTCCGGCTATCCCGAAGGCCTCAGGGAGATCCCGCTCGCCTCGCAGATCCTCGGGCTCGCCGAGCACTTCGCCTCGCTGACCGAGGTGCGACCTCACCGCCAGGCCTACGCGGCGGCGGAGGCGCTCGAGCAGCTCACCGAGCAGCAGGACACCTGGTTCGAGGTCCGGGCGATCGACGCGCTGCAGCAGGTGATCAAGAACGAGCCGGGGCTGGGCGAGTCTGAGTGGTTCGAAGTGACTGACTAAGAGGCTGCCACCGCGGCTCGCTCTGCCGGGCTCGCTGGCGCTCCACAGAACGCAAAGGGATGCCTGAAGGCATCCCTTTGCACGTCCCTCCATCCGGCAGCAGGCTACTTGCCGGTGGCAATATCCTCCAGCATCGTCGTGGTCAGCGACTTCGGCCGCTCGATCGGGTAACCGAGCGCGCGGTCCCAGACGACGTTCGACAGCACGCCCAGCGCGCGGCCGATCGAGAACAGCACCGTGTAGAAGTCGTACTCGCGCAGGCCGTAGTACCACTGGATGACGCCGGACTGCGCGTCGACGTTCGGCCACGGGTTCTTCGCCTTGCCCTGCTCCTGCAGGATCGGCGG
>CP070815.1:965692-993471 GCA_020344215.1 Gemmatimonadota bacterium | reverse complement strand
GTGCGGCTGCAGGGAGCAGGCTCATCATAATAAGCAGCCGGGCGAAGACTCCGAGGAGATACCGAGGCAAGTACAGCCGCTCGGTGAAGTCGAGCTGTCGTCCAGCTACGAGCCGCTGGTTGCGGGGTTCAACTGGGCGAGGGATCAGGCCCTGGCGTACGTCTTCGAGGGTGACCCGGTAGGCAAGTGGTACGAGGCCGCGCTTCCGGGTCGCGAGGCATTCTGCATGCGCGATGTCTCTCACCAGGCGCTGGGCGCACTGGCGCTGGGTCTGGCGGAGCATACGAAGAACATGATGCGCAAGTTCGCCGAGAACATCGCCGAATCGAGGGACTGGTGCAGCTACTGGGAGATCGACCGTTATGACAGGCCTGCCCCTGTCGACTACCGAAGCGACGAGGATTTCTGGTACAACCTTCCTGCGAACTTTGACGTCATTCGTAGCTGTCAGCGGATATACGAGTGGACCGGGGATGAACACTACCTGAACGACCCGGTCTTCTTGGAGTTCTACCGGCGCAGCCTCAGCGACTACGTGAGCGCCTGGGACCCGGACGGTGACGGCTTTATGGAGAGCCCCGCGGCCAACGGGTACCGGGGTATCCCGACATACTGGGAGGGAGAGGGCCCGCGAGCCTTGACCGGCGGTGATCTGGTCGCCGCCCAGTACGCCGCCAATCTGGCGTATGCCCAGATGCTTCTTGCGCGGGGCGATGTCGATGAGGCGCGGGCATTCCGCGACGAGGCCGACCGGCTGAGACGGATCTATAACGAGGACTGGTGGAATCCCGAGCTCACGCGGTTCCACACGTCGCTCATCGAGGACGGCACCTTCGATACCACTCATATCCCGCTTCTGCAGATCCTTCCCCTGTATTTCGAGATTGTCGAGCCGGGCGAACGGCGCGAACAGCTGATCGAGAACCTGAAAGAGGGGGCTATAATCGAGGTCAACGCCTACCTGCCAGAGGTCTACTACAATAACGGTCGCGACGCGGAGGCGTTTCGCTATCTGATGCGCCAGTTAGACCCAGGGCTTCAGCGGCGCGAATACCCGGAGAACCCCTTCACTGCAATCGGCACTATCGTCCGCCACTTGATCGGGGTCAATCCAATGGCCTCGCGGTCCGTGATAGAGACGAGGCCCCGGCTTCCGCTAGGAGTATCGTGGGCTCGGATAGAGCACGTTCCCGTTCTTCGGAACCGGATAACCGTTCATCATGAAGGCTTGACCGAGACTCGGCTCACAAACGAGTCGGGCGAGGTGGTGCACTGGTTGGCCGTTCTTCCAGGGCTGCACGACACCATGTACGTCGATGGACGGGGCGTGGCGTCGGCGATTCGATACACCGACCGAGGCGAGCCCGAGAGCTACGTACTCGTTGAGGTTGGGACGGGGGAGGAGCGGACTGTAAGACAGGGGCCGTGATCTGCAAGAGGCAGAGACCTAGTGGCAACAGGAGGTGACGCTGATGGCAGCACGAAAGAGACGGCGCAAGCGCGACATCGAGAAGGACTACCCTCGACGGCAATTCATCGCGAAGCTGCGGCGACTGGCCGACTGCCTCGAGCAGGAGGAGCGGTTTCGCATTCAGGTAGCGGGCGAGCGGATCTCGATTCCTCACACAGCGATTATCAATATCGAGCACGAGCGCGGGTCCTCCGAAGAGGAGATCGAATTCCAGCTCAAGTGGTCTCTTGGTGACTAGGTCCAGCAACCGGGAAGAGCGATGAGGCGATACCGGATCTATCAGGTCGACGCGTTCACGACAGAGAAGTTCCAGGGTAACCCTGCCGGAGTCGTGCCGGCCGCCGATGGGCTTAGCCGAGCGGAGATGCAGGCTATAGCCCGGGAGCTCAACAACTCTGAGACGGCGTTTATTCTGTCTCCGGAGGCGCCCGACCACGAAGTAAGAGTGCGGTTCTTCACGCCGACCGTCGAGGTCCCCTCTTGTGGCCATGCGACGATCGCGGCGCACTACGTTCGGGCGGTCGAGAACGGATTGGCGTCGTGTACTGTCGTCCAGAAGATCGGAGCGGGGATCCTGCCGGTAGAGGTGATTCGGGACGATTCGGGTTACCGCATCGTGATGACGCAGGGGACGATAGAATTCAGCGAACCGTTCTCCGGCGTCCAGGTCGAAGAGATCACGGGGGCGCTCGGCCTGGCCGCGAGCTCGCTGGACGAACGGTGTCCGGTCCAGATCGTATCGACGGGCCACTCGAAGGTCCTGGTCGGGATTCGCTCGAAGGAGACGCTCGACTCGTTGAGGCCGAACCTGGCGGGGCTTGCGGAGATCAGCGGCCGGATCGGCTGTAACGGGTACTATGTCTTCACATTGGACTCGGACACGGCCGATATCCTAGCTCATGGGCGGATGTTCGCGCCCGCCATCGGCATCCCGGAAGATCCGGTCACCGGGAACGCCAACGGGCCGCTCGGTGCGTACCTAGTGAAGCACGGCCTGGCGGCTCCGGTGGACGGAAGGCTCTCCTTTCGTGCGCGGCAGGGTGAGGCGATCGGCCGACCGGGGACTGTGGAGGTCAGTGTGGAGACGGAAGGCTCGACGCCAAAGGTGGTGAGTGTGGCAGGGCGGGCGGTGATCGTATTCCGGTCGGAACTCGAGCTGTAGCGGAGGTCGGCGATGTACTACGGTCGGATTGCCGCTCTGCTTGCCGCGTTCGCGATCGCCTGTAATGCGCGGGGGGAGATCGAACAGTCGACCATCCCGTTCGACGCGCAGGCGGCGGTGGAGGAGTGGCTGGCGGCTTGGAACACCCGTGATCTCGGGCGCATCGAGGGGCTCTTTCTGGCCGATTCGAGCGTTAGCTACCTGTCGTCGGAGCGGGGAGGGCTGATCCAAGGACCAGCCGCGGTCCGTGAACATCACGTCAGCATGGGATTCGTCGAGGGTGGTCTGATTCCGCAACAGGAGTTGTGGGTCGAGGAGTTGCGCGCGCAGAGCTACGGATCAGCCGCGGTCCTGACCGGGATCTGGTACTACGGCGACCGCGCCGCGCCGCGCGACAGTGTGCAGCGTGGTCCGATGACCGCTGTATACGTGCAGGCGGACGGCGGATACCGCATCGCTCATATGCACTTTGCCGAGTATCGGTAGTGGGCCGGTGAAAAGGAAGGAGCACTGGGACGCCGTCTATCGGACGCAGAATGGCGCGGAGATCGGCTGGTTCGAGTCGGAGCCGGCGACCTCACTTCGCTTTATCGAAGCAGCCGCGCTGGGGCCCGCTGCACGGATCCTCGATGTAGGTGCGGGCACGTCAATGCTGGTCGACTCGTTGCTAGAACGTGGCTGCAGGAACGTTGGCGTGCTCGACGTGTCGCCGGCCGCGCTCGAGTTGAGCCGAATCCGTCTCGGCGATCGAGCACCAGAGGTGGAGTGGTTCGTCGGCGACGTGACGGAGTTCCGGTCTCCCCACACCTGGGATCTGTGGCACGATCGTGCGATGTTTCACTTCCTCACCGAGATGAGTGATCGACAGGCGTACAGGGAGACGCTTGGGCACGCTCTGGCGCCGGGCGGCCAGGTCGTTATCGCCACCTATGGACCGGAGGGGCCTACCCGGTGTAGCGGCCTCGATGTACGCCGTTACGATTCGGCCTCGCTTCAAGGTTGGCTGGGGGATGAGTTCCAGCTTGTTCAGGACGAGCTGGTCGACCACACGACACCGGGCGGTGTCGTTCAGCAGTACTTGTTCACCCGCTTTCGTCGCAGCTAGATGTCCGGCACGCTAATAAGGAGGAGGATGGCAATGAGGTTCCGGGTGACGTTCCTGGTGTTGCTGCTTATCCTTGCAGGTTCGGCGCTCTTCGCGCACCAGCTATTTATCAAGCTCGACACCTTCTTCCTCGAGCCGCACTCGAAGGTGCGCGTCGCATTACTCAACGGGACCTTCGCGCTCAGCGAGAACTCGATCACGGCCGACCGGGTCTTGGACATCGCGGTAGCGGGCTCTGGTGACGTTTCTCACCTGCGGCCGGAGGAGTGGGATGCTTCGGGCGACACGACGTTTCTGATCCTGGAGACCGGAGACCCGGGCACGTACGTGCTGGGGGTGTCCACGCGGTCGCGTCTGATCGAGCTCGACGCTGCGTCGTTCAATGAGTACCTGGAGCACGACGGTATCGGCGATGTTCTGGAGAGACGCCGGGCGACGGGAGCGCTGGACGAGGATGCGGTCGAGCGGTACTCGAAGCACGTGAAGGCGGTCTATCAGGTCGGTGAGAGTAGGAGCGGAGGCTGGGATCGTTCTCTGGGCTTCCCTGCGGAGATCCTACCATTGACGAACCCTTACGAGCTAGCGGTTGGTGACGAGCTGGCTGTGCGTTGCCTGGTGCACGGGTCGCCCGTGACGAATCAGTTGGTCTTTGCAGGCGGCGAGTACGGTGGGAGTGCGATCGTCGAACGCGGGGGCCGGACCGACGATAACGGAGTAGTGCGGCTCGTCTTCGATCGGGCCGGCAAGTGGTATGTGAGGTTTATCCACATGGTGGAGACCGACGAGGACGGGGTCGACTACGAATCGAACTGGGCAACGCTCACATTCGAGGTGAAGTAGGTGTGATCGCGTACGAGCCGTTCGCCGCGTACGAGCGAGGCGTGATTCTGGAGCTACTGTCCGAGAGCTACTCTCAGTTGTTGCAGGAGCTTCCGGCCGGCAAGGTGGCTGAGCTGCTCGGCGACTGGCGAGAGTACGACGAGGCCGTGTTCGGTGAGCCGGGCACGGTGGGCACCTGTGGTTTTGTCACGAGTCTGAGCGGTGAGGTTATCGGCTTCGCCTCCTGGAACCCGACGAAGTGGCCGGCGGTCGGCATCATCGGCCACAACTGTATACTGCCAAAGTACAGGTGCAGAGGATACGGCCGGCAGCAGATAAGGGAGATCCTGCGGCGCTTCAGCGATGCGGGCTTCAAGAGAGCGGTAGTGCAAACGGATGAGCACCCGTTCTTTGAGCCGGCTCGACGCATGTACCTGAAGTGCGGATTCGAGGAGGTGACCCGCCATCCTGGCGTGCTACTCGAGGATTACGCCATGATCGAATACGAGCGTCGACTCGGCGTCGGTGCGTTGGACCGGTGACTGCGACTCAGGTCCTTTGACAGGAGGAACATTATGCTGGAACTCGAGGAACGTAACGAAGTGCAGCCTATGTGCCCGCACTGCCAGCATGCCCTGAGGGCGCTCTGGTACCGTAGGCTTCGGGGGCTCGCGGGCAAGCGCTATGTCTACTTCTGCCCCGATTGTCACAAGGTATTGGGTATCTCGCATCGCAAGGGCTTCTGGATGGGGTAGGGGTCATTAACCATGTCGCAAAGAACTCGCATACAGGTTCTCGTTCTTGGCTTTCTGATGTGTGGTGCTCCGTGTGGCCTTACGCAGGAGGCGCGCGTCGGCGTGAACCACATTTTCGTGGTCGTCGACAGCGCGACATTTGAGAGCGTCCGCGAGTCGGAGTTCCTGCGGGAACGATTTGCAGCCTTCGAGCGGCGCACGACGCTTCTGGCTTCGGGGCTCACGTACACAGGGCTCTACTTCTACGGAGAGCGGACGTACTTCGAGCTGTTGCCGGCCGATCTGGGCTTCGCGGTGGGGACCACCGGGATCGCCTACGGTGTGGACGGGCTCGACGCTCTGGGCGAGGTCCAGGAGGCCTGGACTCGGACCTTCGGCTCGCCGCCGGACACAGCACTCCAGGTGCGGGCCAAGGATGATGGCGAGTGGGTGGCCTGGTACAGGATGCTGCTGGCGCCACGCGTCGAAACGCCGGGTGGGCTCTGGACGTGGGCGATGGTCTGGGCGCCGGACTACCTGCAGACCTGGTGGGGTGACCCCGACCCCGCGCCGGCCGCTCTAGGAAGGCGGGAGTATCTGTCGAAGTACTTCAGGCCGGATCTCCTACTGCGCGACGTCATCGGTGCGGAGTTCTCGCTGACGGAGGCGGACGAGCGGAAGCTGGTGAAGGAGCTTGGCGCGCTGGGCTTCGAGGTGACGGAAGAAGGTGAGACACGGCTGCTGAGATCGGACGACGTGTTCTTCCGGATACGTCGCGCATCGAGCGGGCTGTCGAGTCTGCGGGCGCTGGTCTTGAGGTTGAACGTGCAAGGCGGTGTACCGACTACAGTCTCGGTCGGGCCGACGTGGGAACTGACGATCGACGGTGCACGCCAGACCGCAGTCTGGCGGTTCATCGGTGAGTAGCCGTCGGTGTCGGGGGTCGCATGATCGGTAGACTGGCCCTGTTGTCACTCCCGCGGCTAACTTTGATGTAGCGGGCGCGTGAAGCTTGGACCCTGTAGCGCGGAAGAGACCGTTGGACGAACAAGTCAACGCCAGCCGGAGCCAGTCGGGCCCCTTACCGGAGCTCAGCGCCGAGGAGAAGCGGACGCTGCTCAACCTGGCGCGCCAGACCCTCGACGACTACCTCGGCCGGGGGAGGCTACCCCGGTACGAGACTCGCTCTTCTGCTTTGCTCCAGAAGCGCGCCGCGTTCGTCACGTTGTGGAATCGCGACTCGGGTGAGCTGCGTGGTTGCCGCGGTGAAGCGTACCCGTGCCGCCCGCTCGTCGACTCCGTCATGCAGATGGCGATAGCCGCGGCAACCGACGACCCGCGCTTTCCACCGGTGACGGCGGACGAAGTTCCGGACCTGCGAATCGACATCAATGCGCTCACGCCGATGCGATCGATCCGTCCGGAGGAGGTCGTGGTCGGGCGCCATGGGCTGAGGATCGTTCAGGGCGCCGAGACGGGGCTGCTGCTGCCGGAGGTACCGGTACGATACGGCTGGGATCGCCAGGAGTACTTGCGCTGGGTGTGTAAGAAGGCGGGGCTGCCGGAAGATGCGTGGCGGGCCGAGGATACTGAGCTGTACGGCTTCGAGAGTGAAGCCTGGGGCGAGGAGTAGGGACGGCGGGCTGCCTGGGGAGATTCCTCATGCAATACAGGATCGATTTCGAGTCGCTGGCGTGGGATAGTCCCATCCGTGGCCTGCGTCACAAGGTTGCTCAGCACGGAGAAACCCGCTTGCGCCTGGTCGAGTACACGGAGGAGATGGAGCCGCACTGGTGCGAGAACGGGCACGTCGGGTGCGTCTTGGCAGGGTGTCTCGAGATTGAGTTCGCGGCTGAGACGCTGGCCTTCAGCCCCGGCGATGGGGTCTTCATCCCCTCGGGCCGCGAGCACAGGCACATGGGACGCGTGCTGTCGGGTCCGGTGCGCGTGTTGTTCGTCGAGGAAGTGGGCGGGTGAGGGGGATGGCGAGCTCGGGTGAAGAGCACCGGTTCTCGGCGGAGATCTATAAGGTCGGCGTTAACCGCTGCGTCGATGTGCCGGAGCGCGTGGCTAAGGCATTCGGGTCGCGACGTTATGTCCCGGTGCTGGCGACCGTCAGAGGCCACAGCGTGCGCACTAACCTGGTGCCAGGCGGTGGTGGCCGGTACCGGCTGTTCCTCGACGGTGAAATCCGCAGAGCGGCTAGAGCTGATACGGGCGATAGGGTGAGCGTTACGTTGAAGTTCGACCGGGGTCCACGGGAAGTCTCGGTTCCCGAGGATGTTGCGAAGGCGCTGAGACGCGCGAAAGGAGCGCGGGCCGCGTTCGATGAGTTGACGCTGAACCAGCGGAGGGAATTCCTGCGCTACGTATTGAAGGCGAAGAAGCCGGAGACGCGCGCGCGGCGCGTCGAGCAGGGTATCCCGCTGCTGCTGGAGATGGCTGCACGGAAAGGCAGCAAACGCAGGACGCCCTGAGCGCTCTTGTTCGCAGGCTTGCTGGCGGGAAGCGTAAGAGTCATCTATAGAGGTAGGGCGCCCCGCCGAGTTCGGGCTTCTGGTGGGGCACTAATGCGAGAGGGCCCCATCGCATCTGCGTGCGCGTCGCAGGGCGCCGTCGAGGCACAAGAGATCGGGCCCGTCACCTACCAGCGCTGCCGGAGGAAGGTCGATGGCCTTCACCATCCGTAGGGTCGACTATTTCTACGCTGCAGTTGAGGACCGGCCCGGTGAGGCGTACAAGCTCCTATCCCAGCTCGCCGAGTTCGGGATCAACCTGCTCGCGATCACGGCGGTCCCCGTCGGTCCGGAGCGCACGCAGTTGACACTGTTTCCGGAGGACGCGCTCCGGATGGCGAGCGAGGCGCAGAAGGCGGGGCTGAGCCTCGATGGCCCGCACCCGGCCCTGCTGGTCCAGGGCGACGATGAGCTGGGGGCCCTGGTCGGTATCCACGAGAGGCTGTACGAGGCAAGAGTGAACGTGGTTGCCGCGTCCGGGGTGACGGACGGGAGAGGTAACTACGGCTATGTCCTCTACTTCAGGGCGGAGGATATCGATAGGGCTGCGGCCGCGCTGGAGGTGTGAGGTAGCTGCGGTTTGGTGCTTGCATGTGACGGGTAAGGGTGGGGGTGAGTCTGACTTTCCCAGCCTGCGCCCGGATCGCGCTCCAATCTGGGGGTAATCCGGGGCAGGCGTTTTTCTCGTAGAGAGTGAACCGGGGTGGTACCATGGGGAGATTCCTGGCGGGGTTCGTGGTGGGTGCGATCGCCGGTGTGCTGCTGACACTGGTGTTCGTGTTTGCCATGGCGACGCGGACCGAGCCTACACTGGTGACTTCGGTTGACGTGCCGGCGCAGGCTCGAATCGGTGAACCGTTCGCGATGCGAATCGTGTCGCGCAACCCCCACGATGTCGAGGTCCAATTGCACAGCGTCGACATCGACGAATCGTTCATCGAGGCGTTCGAGGTACTGTCGATCAATCCGCAGCCGACCGACTCGATGCGGATTCCGTTCCTGAACCAGCAGAGCTGGTTCTTCGAGCGTGACGTGCCGCCAGGCGCCAGCCTCGAGATCGTGTTCACGCTGAACCCCGTGCGGGGGGGCGTGCCGATCGGAAACGTCGAGGTCTGCAACCCCGCACAGGATTGCATCCCGGCGAGCCCGGAGATCGAGATACTAGCCGAAATATTTTGACCGTGCTGAAGAACATCAGAGCTACGGAGCGACCAAATGAGCGATAGCCCCAACCCGAAAGCGTGCCTCGCCTGTCAGCGGGATACCGCTGTGACGCCGTTGATACCTCTGGAGTACCGCGACTCTACGGTCTGGATCTGTCCGCAGCACCTGCCGGTCCTGATCCACGATCCGGCGCGGCTAGTCGGGGTCTTGCCCGGCGCGGAGAACCTCAGTCCGGCAGACCATCACGACTGAGGCGGGCGTGGCCGGACGGTTGACCGGACACACTGCGCGGTTTCTTGGAAGGCCGGAGCTAGGCGGCGGAGTTCGGCTCGAGAGATGGCCCGGCGGGGAGCGCCTCCGCTGGGCCCTTGCTGTTGGGAGAGGCCTATGATGTGGAATGCATTGGCAAAGTATCGCGACGTTGGGTTGTTGGTCGTGCGACTCGGCTTCGGCCTGGGCTTCATCTACTTCCACGGCTGGGGGAAGCTGGTGGGCGGACCGGAGCGCTGGGAAGCGGTCGGTGGAGCGATGAGCAACTTCGGCATCGGTTTCGGCCACACGTTCTTCGGGTTCCTGGCCGCACTCGCCGAGACGCTCGGGGCTCTGTGTATAGCGGCGGGCCTCTTCTTCCGCCCGGCCTGTGCGGCGCTCGCCTTCACGATGTTCGTTGCCACCGTGAATCACATAGTCAGCGGCAGAGGCAGCCCGGGCCACGCCTTCAAGAATTTCTGGTTGTTCGTGGGGCTCACGCTCGTCGACCCGGGTAAGTACAGCCTCGACGCGCTGTTGAGCCGTAAGTTCGGTTCGAGCGAGTGAATATACGTGTGGCGTCAGGGACGTGGTGCACGTTTCGATAGGAGGGAGAGCGATGGGCTGGAAGGTGGTCGACAAGTACCGGCTCGGTTACAGCGTGGAGAAGCGGGCCTTCTACTTCTACTACAGGCTGGAAGGCGAGAGCATCGTCTACCAGATCTATCCGTCGGCGATGGAGTTCATGGCGCTGGCGGACATGTTCAGGAACGAAGGGCCGATCCAGTTCAACACCGACGGCAAGTACTTCGTCACGGAAGCGGAAGAGGTCGGTGAGGAAGAGGCCAACCCCTAGCGGAGTGAGCCGATGAGAGGATTGGCAGGCCTGGCGGTCGTGTGCATTCTGGCACCGGCGGTCGCGACGGCGCAGAGCTACGTATCGACGGAGGGCAAGTTGAAAGTCGCTCTGGTGAAGATGCCGTACTCCGGGGCGCTCAACGTCGCCGAGCTGTCGGACGTGCCCGACTACCTGGCAGAGGGGGGTCTCGAGGCACGGCTGGCGGGAATGGGTGTGGAGCCGGCGCCGATGAGCTCGGTCGCCTTGACGCCCGAGGAGCAGCGCGAGTACGGCGAATGGCACCGGCTCGGGCTGGCTAATGGCCAGCTCGCCGATATCGTGGCGGCGAACCGGCGCGACGGTTACCTGTCGGTGGGCCTCTTGGCGAACTGTAGCTCGCTGATGGGGATGCTGGGCGGTCTGCAGCATTCCGGCCCGTCGAGCCGTCCGCTCAAGGTCGGGCTGGTTTGGATCGACGCGCACGGTGACTTCAACACGCCGGAGACAACGCTAAGTGGGATGCTGGGCGGTATGCCGGTGGCGGTATCCGCCGGACTGGCGTTGACCCGGCTGCGGCACGAGTCGGGCCTCGATCCCGCGTTGCCGACCCGCTACATCGTCATGGCCGCGGTGCGGGACACCGACCCGCTGGAGCAGGAGCTGATCGATCGCTCCGACATCGAAATCTTGAGCGTCGAGGATATCCGGACGCGGTCGGAGAACATCGATCATCAGATGGAGCGTTTGTCGCGGCTGACCGACGTGATCTATGTGCACGTCGATATGGATGTGCTGGATCCGGCAGAAGTCGCCGGTCACTCGCTGAACGTGCCCGACGGTCCGACGAGCCTGGAATTGGCGGCGGCGCTCGCCGAGATGTTCAGCTACGAGAAGGTGGCCGCACTGGGGGTCGCCTCGACGCCCTCGTGGGAACGGGACCCCGAAGGCCTCTCGCGGGAGGCGGCGTACCGGCTGATCGAGGGGGCGCTGGAAGGGGTGAAGCGCCGCTGAGCCCGGTCGCTCGTTCCCTAATCGCCTGGCCGCCTATGTATCCCTATCTCGCCGAGCACGACCCGTTCCTGGCGAAGCTCCGCGGCGAGCCGCGGTTTCAGGAACTCATGGTCCGCGTGAAGCGCGAATGGGAGGAGCTCGAGGTGTAGGGTTAGCTTCGCGCTGCATGCAAAGAGAGCCCGGGTCAGCAGGCGTGGCGCCGGCTGCCCGGGTTCTGTCGTTACAGCGACTCGAAGCGTCCCTGGAAGAAGCGGAGCTTCGCCGGCTCGTAGACGAACTTGAGCCCTTTGATCTCGTCGCGCCGGTCGTAAACCCGCTTGATCCCTTCCGCCACCGCCCTCATGTGATCGTTGGTGTAGACGCGGCGCGGGATGGTGAGCCGCACCAGCTCCAGCGCCGGCCGGTAGTTCTGGCCGGTCTCCGGGTCGCGCCCCTTCGAGACGTTGCCGCGCTCCATGGCGCGCACGCCGGTCTCGACGAAGATCTCCGCCGCCAGCCGCTGGGCCGGGAACTCGTCCTGGTCGATCTGGGGCAGGAAGCGCTTGGCGTCGAGGAAGATGGCATGACTGCCCGGCGGCGTGACGATGGGGACGGCCATCTCGAGCAGCAGCTTCCCGAGATACTGCGTCTGCTCGACGCGTGAGCGGATGTAGCGGTCGTCGACCATCTCCTTGATCCCGCGGGCGATGGCCGCCAGGTCGGCCGTGGATAGGCCGCCGTCGGAGATATTGCCCTCGTAGATGCGCAGCATCTCCTGCGCCTTGTGAGCCCAGTCGGCGTTCTCGCGGAAGCAGAGCACGCCTCCGATGTTGATCAGGAAGTCCTTCTTACCGCTCACCGTGCAGCCGTCGCCGTAGAGCATCATCTCGCGGATGATGTCCTTTATCCTGGTGTTCTGGTATCGGGAGTCGCGGCTCTGGATCATATAGGCGTTCTCGGCGAACCGGGTGGCGTCGAAGAAAACCGGAATGCCCACCGAGCTGCAGTACTCGTACACCTGCTTCATGTTGTCCATGCTGATCGGCTGGCCGCCGGCCATGTTCACGGAATGCTCGAAGGAGATGTAGGCGATCTTCTCGGCGCCGTGCTCGTCGACCAGGGCCACGAGCTTCTCGAGGTCGATGTTGCCTTTC
Source organism: Gemmatimonadota bacterium (assembly GCA_020344215.1). Lineage (GTDB taxonomy): Bacteria > Gemmatimonadota > Gemmatimonadetes > Palauibacterales > KS3-K002. The sequence goes on along the minus strand of CP070815.1, from coordinate 981,269 downwards.
CAGAGGAAATCGCTCTCGGGGTTGTGGGCCTCGTCGACGATGACGTCGACGAAGACGCCGCCGGCCAGCTCCTGGTGCAGCTTCGTGGTGGTGAAGTACATGTTGCCGGGCACGAGCTGGCCATCCTTTATCATGATCTGGCTGAGGATGTGCTCGGCGGCGCGTCCCTGGTGCGTGGGGAGAACGTGCTCGTAGCCGGTGAGATCCTGAAGGACCTCGACCAAGCGGCGGTACTCGCTGCTCATGGTCGTGCTGGCGCGCACGCCCTCGTAGGCGGCCCACTGGTCGGTGCTCATCGCCGAGGTGCCGGAGTCGGTCAGCAAGTCGATCGTCACGTCGGCGGATCGCAGGAGGAAAGTGTTGTAGCCCGCCGCGCGGATCGCCTTCTCGCGCTGGCCGCGCGTAAGCGCACCCACCTTCTCGATTGTGTGGATCGTGTAGGGGAAGGTGTCGAACGTATAGTTCTCGAGCGTCGGATAGACCCAATGGTACTCCATCTGGTCACGCCACGTACCGGTGACGGTCGCCTGTAGCCCGGTCACTCTATCGCGCTGCAGGAGCAGGCTGATGATGGTGTCGGCCACCTGGTCGAGCTGATCGTTGGTCATGGCGAGCCGCGGGATCTGCACGGGGACCAGGTTGTCGCGCCCCACCAGGCCCGGGGCGGTGGCGCGCACGCCGGACATCAGATAGAGGGCGGCGGAAAGCGTGTCCTGCTGGTGCTTCTCAATGTGCGACAGGAACTCGTCGGCCATGATGTAGGCGCCGTCGCAACCGCGCTCGAGGGGCACACCGCCGTCACGCAGCCGCTGGGTGAAGCGTTCGGTTTGGTGCATGACCCAGTGCACCTCGGCCTCGTCGCACATCCCTATTATGCCGCGGCCGAGGACCTCCATGGTGCGACCGGCCATCCCGCCGTAGGTGTGCAAGCCCTCGAAGACGACGACCTCGTTCATGAACTTCTCATGGTCGTCCGGGTTGTCGGTGGTGAGGATACCGCCGGTGTTGCATTTGGGGTCCTGAGCGCCGTCCATCAGGAAGATGTGACAGGTCTTGGCGATCTGCTTCACGATGTCGGCTATTGAGCGGTCGACCTGCCCCGACTCGTGCCGCTGGATGTACCAGGCGTTCTCGATGACGCGCGAGCCGTCGCAGACCAGCCGCTTGCCATGCCTATCGGCGAGGGCACGGACGCCGCGCAGGTTCTCCAGGCTAAAGGGATGTTGCCCATCGGCGAAGGCCTGGAGGCCGACGATCGCGACATTTCCTGCCTTGAGCGTCGCCTCCAGCTTCTCGAGGTCCATGTCCCCGGTGAAGACCGGCTGCGCGTGATCGCGCGTGTCGGGGTAATCGATCCCCAGGGGATCCAGCACATCGAGCTTGGTGCGCGCGTTGCTCGGCACGACGGACCCCGGCGGCACCATCGTCGTGACGACCAGCTTCACCGAGCCGAGGTTGTTGTGCGTGGGACAGACGTAGGTGTGACCGAGGACATCGCGCACGGCCGTCTCCAGCGCCTCGAAGTTACGGGAGCCGGCGTAGGCCTCGTCGCCGATGAACTGGCCGGCGAGCTGTTCCTGGGTGAGGGCGTTCGTCCCCAGCGAGCACATGTCGAAGGTGACCTGTCTGGGTGTCAGGTTCCAAACATTGAAGTGAGCTTCAGCGAGGAACTTCTTGCGCTCGTCTATTCTGGGGCAGAACAACAGCCTGACGGTCTTTATCTTATGCGGTTCGTGACTCACCATCGATTCCCCCCGGGGTCAGCTTTAGGTCGTGCGCCAGGTGCCGCGCGGAACGCGGCGCGTCCTTCGGGTTGTGAGGTACTCCAAGCTACAGGCGTGCTCCGCTCCGCGACAGAGAGTTCCTGGCCCAACTCGGAAGGTGGGCCTATCTTCGGGGATCGCTTGTCGGATATCGAAGGTACAGCCGGGGTTCGGGAGCCTTGGGCGACCCGGGCAGCGTCTGATCGGGGGGACTAAGTGGAGCGATCACTTACACTTGAAGGTTCCGGCTGGCCACGCGTCGTGAGCTTTTTGTCGGGCATAGGTATGGCCGTGTTCTCTATCATGACGATCGACCACTTCTACGCCGCCAATTTCCCGGAGTCGATCTTCGAGGGCTCCTTCTGTGACATCAGCGCGTTCTTCAACTGTGACGCCTCGGCGTACGCCTCGATAGCTGCGATCGCCGGAGTACCGATCGGCTACTTTGGCCTGTTCGTCGGCACGCTCGTGGCACTGGGCACTGTGCTACCCTCGGCGAGCTTCGAGAGGACGAACAAGACGATCTCGCTGCTGAACGCGGTGGGCGTGGTCGCTCTATTCTTGTACGCGGTATTCTTCCTCGGCAGCCTCTGCCTGTTGTGCACCGGCTTCTACGTCTTCTCCCTCATCAGTTTCTTCCTGTTCTGGAAGTTCGGTATCGACGGGGAGAAGGGATACACAGCGAGCTGGTTCCGGCCGTCGGTCAAGCTACTGGCGACGTTTGCGGTGCTGGTGCTGTTCGGAGCTTACGGCTTCACGTTCTACACCGATGCGCGGCGACTTGCGCAATCGGGCGGCGTGGCGGCACGAGCCGTGAAGGAGTACTACAACCTTTCCGCGGTCGAATGGCCCAGCTTCATATCGCCGTTCTGGGCGGTGAAGTCGACCGAGAGCTTCGAGGACGCGCCGATCCGGATCGTCGAGTACGGAGACCTGCTGTGCTCCGACTGCCTAGTGCTGTATCGGCAACTGAAGGAGCTGAAAGCCGACTTCGAGGGGAAGATGAACATAGCGTTTCAGTTTTTCCCGCTCGAGGCGAGCTGCAACGATGTCGTGGAGAAGGACCTCCATCCCGGGGCTTGCGATGTGTCGTACATGGCGGCGTACGATCCGGATAAGTTTCTGGCCATACACGACGAGATCTTCGAGAACTTCCGGCTGGCGCGGAGGAACGAAGAGTGGCGCGCGGAGCTCGCCAGGCGCTATGAGGTCGAGGCGGCGCTCGGCGACTCGGCGACGATCGCGCTGGTCGATCGCATGATCCAGACCGGGCGCGAGTACGAGAAGACGCACGAGCGATACTCGCACGGCATCAGGTCGACACCGACGATGATCGTTAACAACCGGATGATTATCGGGACACTACCGGTCGAGCAGCTGCGTGCGATCTTCCAGGCTCTGGTGGATGAGCACGAGTCCGGCGGGCGACGCTTCATGGAGAACTGGCTGGAATAGCGGTTTGCACAGTCGCGAGGAGGGGAGTGTGATCGAGGGAGTCGGGGGAGTGTTTGTCTTTTCGAGCGACCCGGAGCGATTGGCCGGTTGGTACCGCGAGTACCTGGGTATGGAGTTCGAGGGTGCCGAAGGGACCTTCTACATGATGTTCTGGGCGCTCGACCCGGAGGACCACTCCAGGAAGCTCGACACGACGTTTGCGATCATGCAAGCGAAGGTGCCGCTGGCGGAGCACGGCGCTGGCCCCGAGCCGGACGATATGTACGGCGATCAGCCGTTCATGGTGAACCTGCGGGTGCGCGATATCGATTCGGTGCTGGGGCAGCTGGCGGGCAAGGGGGTCGAGCCGATCAAGCGTGAGGACTACGATTATGGCCGCTTCGCCTGGGTCCGCGACGTGGACGGCAACCGCATAGAGCTCTACCAGCCGCTGCAGGGCGGTTGAGCTCAAGCCGCCGAGCCCGCGCGATGCCAGGCTCGACCCTCACCCCCCTCGATTGGCTGGCCGTCGCCGTCGGCGTTGTGATATTCCTCATGCTCGCCTTCGCGGCGGTCGTCTCGGCGCGTGAGCAGGAACCGCGGGCCGCCGTCGTCTCGTCTGTCCTGGCCGTCGCGCTCTCGGCTCCCTACCTGCTGCTCGGGCTCAACGAATTCAAGGGGGTGGCGCCCGTCACCGCGACGCTGCTCCTGCTCACCGGCGGCGCCGCCATCGCGCTGGTCATCCCGCTGGGCAAGAAACGGATCAGCGAAGACGATACTCCGAGGGGCAGGATAGACGAGCGGGACATCATGTTCGCGCGGAACCTGCTGGAGGTGGGTTCGGCGCGGTTCGATGAGTACTACGCGGCGCATCCTGAGAAGCGTACGGCGGACGATGCGTTCCGGGCGTTACCGGGTCTGCTCGCGCCGGGAACGACGATGTACGACCTGTACGCATACGCGGCTGCCGGTGCTACGGAGGAGACGGTCGAGTACTTAAGGCCACTGGTCGACGGTGAAGTCGCGGCGGAGCGGGTCGTCGGCGACGCGCAGGCGGTGACGGAGTTCATCAAGAGCTGGGCGCTGAAGCTGGGTGCGGTGTCTGTCGGGGTGACGGAGCTTCGCGACTACCATATGTACAGCACTGTGGGGCGCGGGGAGCAGTACGGCCAACCTGTGGAGCTGAATCACGGCTATGCCATCGCCTTTACCGTGGAGATGTCACGGGAGATGGTGGCCAGCGCGCCGAAGGGCTCGATCGCGATGGAGTCGTACCAGCAGTACCTGGCCGCCGGCGCCATCGCTATCCAGGTCGCGCAGCTCATCCGCAAGCTCGGCTACTCGGCCAGGGCGCACATGGACGGCAATTATCGTGTGGTGTGTCCGCTGGTCGCCCGCGACGCCGGGTTGGGCGAGATCGGCCGGATGGGTCTCTTGCTGACGAGGGAGCTGGGGCCGCGGGTGCGGCTCGGCGTGGTGACCACCGAGCTGCCGCTGGTTACCGACGCGCGACGCTTCGACTGCACGGTCATCGACTTCTGTGCGCGCTGCAAGAAGTGCGCGGAGATATGTCCGAGCAAGGCGATCCGGTTCGGTGATCGAGAGGAAATCGGCGGCGTGAGGCGATGGCGGATCGACCAGGAAGCCTGCTTCACGCTCTGGTGCAGGTTGGGGACGGATTGCGGGCGTTGCGTCTCCGTGTGCCCGTACTCGCACCCCGACAACCTGCTGCACAACTTCGTGAGGGTTGGCGTTCGCAACTCGTCACTGTTCCGCCGGCTGGCGATCTGGCTGGATGATTTCTTCTACGGGAGGCGACCGCCTTCAGCCGAATTGCCGGAGTGGATGCGCTGGGAGCCGGTCGCGGAAGGTGACGTGACGGGTTGAGGTCAACGCGCGACCGGGGCCGTTCAGCCCACCTGTCGTTGTTGCAGCTGACTCCCTCCGACAGCTCAATGCGTCCATCCTCACTTGCGCTGCTGCGCCCCTCTGGCGGATACTGTCAGTGATCAGCTCACAGCCCAGCCGGCAGCGGAGGCGGGGACGACGGGAGCCCCCGCAGGAGCGTGCATCTTGGCCCAGAGAGACTACCTGCTCCGGCAGATCGAGCAGCTGGGTGTCGCACTGGCGCGGATCCGGGAGCTGATACTCGGTGGTGAACCGGTCCTCGCAAAGGCGGGGCTCCAGCAGGTGGCCGCCCAGTCCGGCGTGGACCTGGAGGTACTGCAGGTGCTGGCGCCGGAGAGCCTGTTGCAGCTGCTGATGGGCGCCGGTGAGGGCAACCTCGAGAAGTTGATCCCGGCGGCGGAAGTGCTGTTCCTGAAGGGCGAGTTGGAAGAGTATCTGGGTCAGACGGGCCGTAGCGCTCAGAGCTTTGCGAAGGCGTCGCTTCTGGGTAACCAGGTGCGTGCGCTGATTGGTGAGGTTGCCGACTCAAACTTGAAGTCGAGGGTGGAGGAGCTGCTGGAGGATATCGAGCGGCGGCGGTCGAGCGGTCATTCGAGCGACGCGTCGAGTCGTCCTGAGACGATGTAGACGCGGCCCGACCTAACGCCGTTGATGGCACTCCAGGCGGACGAGACCAGGAAATCTATCATACCGTCGCCGTCGACGTCGCCGATTCCCGTTGCGTCGAAACCGAGTGTCTCACCCATCACCCTACCGGTATAGGCCTGTATCAAGGACCCGTCGGCACCCGAGAAGACGTAGACTTTGCCTCCGGACGGGGCGGCGCCCGAGTGCAGCCAGGCCCCGATGATGAGGTCGGCGTATCCGTCGCCGTCGACGTCGCCGGCATGGGCGGTCCCGATGCCGAAACCGTCGCCGGCTCGCGCTCCGGTCAAGGTGAGCAGCCGACGGCCGTCGGCGCCGGAGTGGACGTAGATCCGACCGGTCCTGGTGCCTCGGGCTCGGTTGGGCCAGTCGGAGGCGTAGACGTCCGGCACGGCGTCGCCATCGACGTCTCCGACGGCTGAGACGAACATGCCACCCAGCTCGACGCCGGTCTCGTCCGACTCGATGGTGAAGGCCGGAACTCCGGAGAGGTCCGTGTAGACGTACGTGCGCCCGCCGTTCTGTGGCCCGGCGTCCGGCGCGCCAACGATCAGGAGTATATGCCGGCCATCGCGACAGCCACCGACAGCCTCACCGAAGCGGTCTCCAGCGTCTTCTCCCGTCACGGTCAGTAAGAGCGAAGCGTCACGGCCGGAGAAGAGGTAGATTCTCCCGGCGTCTTCGCCGTTGTCGTCGTTCAATGGCGCTCCGGTGAGCACGTCGTCATGGCCGTCGCCGTTGACGTCGCCGACCCCCGCCACCCTCCGGCCGAACAGCTCGTTCTCTGCCCAACCATACTGGGTCATGAGGAGCGAGCCGTCCGCACCCGAGTAGACGTAGATCTTGCCAGCGCCCGGCGCGCCGGCGATGACGTCGTTCACGCCGTCGGCGTTGACGTCGCCGGCGGACTCGATCCCCAGGCCGAGCCGTTCGCTGGTCCGGCCTGTCCGGTCCCAGATGAGCTCGCCGGTTCCCCCGGAGTACACGTAGATCTTGCCTGCATGCGCGAGGGCATGCGAGGGCGCCGAGGTCGCGAAGTCGAAGACGCCGTCGCCGTCGACGTCACCGATCTTTCTTGCAATCCAGCCGAACTCGTCACCCTCCTCTTCACCCATCCACTCGTGCAGGATGGTCACGTCTTCGACGAATGGGTCGGCGAGCTCGTCGGCCGCCGGAAACAGCAGGTCCCAGCGGGCGTCGCCGCGCAGAATCTCGCTTTCCGCGTACACAACGACGCGTGTCACGTCGATGGTACCGGCGGCTCGAGCGCGAAGCAGCCACTCGTAAGCTTGCTCTACATCGCCTCGCTTCGCGTAGGTGAGGCCCATATTGAACATGGCGACCGGGGCGCTCTGCTCGAACTCCATTGCCTTGCTGTGTGCAGTCAGCGCGCCGTCGAGATCGCCGAGCAAATGCCGTGCGTAGCCGAGGAACGCCCAAGCGCTCCCGTTGTTAGGCTCGTTCTCGGTGATCGTCTCGAGGATCGCCACCGCGCCCTCGTGGTCAGCGGCGGCGATTAGGCCCCTCGCGTATTCGACCGTCTGCTTGGGATCGGTCTGGGCCCGCAGCACATCGGACGCCGAGGTGGCGGAGGCGAGGACCAGGACGAGCGCTGTTCGGTGGGCTGCGCGGGCTACGGTCATGGTCTGCTCTGATCGCTGCGCAGGGGCTCACGCCGCCGGGTGTCGTAGCTGGTCCCGGAGACCCCGGCGAGCGTCCTGCTGCAGAGGTTCTGTTGAGGTTGGGGGCATCGGGTGCTCCGACGCCCCGCTGCCAAGGGCTTGATCGAGCCTGCCTATCCCTTCTTGGCCGAGTGGATCGCGAAGGCCGCTCCCTGGGGATCCATGCACTGTGCGATCCAGTCGCCGCCCGGCACCCCCATGGGTCCGTTCAGGACCTGGCCGCCGAGCTCCTTGACCTGCTCGACGGCGGTGTGGACGTCATCGACCATCGTGTAGAACAGCCAGCAAGGCGGGCCGGGCATCTCGGCCGGCTTGTTGAACATGCCGCCCAGTGGGGAACCGCCCCTGCCGTACATCTGGTAGATGCCCATCTCGCCCATGTCGGTGGCCTCGGTCTCCTCCCAGCCGAAGAGCGCGCTGTAGAAGTCGAGCGCCGCCTTGTGGTCGGTCGTCGCCAGCTCATGCCAGGAGAACTCGCCCACCTGCGGCGGTCCTTCGTGACCCGGCGGCACCTCCTCGGGCGTGAAGACAGCGAACACCGCGCCCTGCGGGTCGGCCAGTATGGCGAAGCTGCCGACCGTAGGGATGGTCTGGGGTCCGTGTAGCACGCTGCCGCCCAGCTCCTTCGCCTGCGCGGCGGTAGACTCGGTGTCGGCGACCGCGACGTAGGCGAGCCAGTGAGGTGGCGCGCCGGCCGCCTTGGCGTCCTCGGGCAGGTGCATGACGCCGCCGATCGGCGTCTCTCGGTTCGTCCACATGGTGTACGGCTCGGGGCCGCCTTCCCACTCGGATGTGCCCCAGCCGATCAACTTCGTGTAGAAGCTGGTGGCGGCCTCGGGGTCCGAGGTCATTAGGTCGTACCATACGAATCTTCCGCGGTTTACCTGAGACATGGGGGCCTCCTTACTCGCTGGCGCCTTGCGAGCACGACTGAAGTTATCGACGAGGAAAGCTCAATATGGCCGCGTCCGGGTTGGGAGTCTAGGGCAGCCGGGCAGCGGCGGCAGGGGCTTTGACGGCGAAGGCGGCGGGCCTAGCTTATGCCGGGAGATGGCCTCACGACCCGTTGTGCGGATCGTCGGCGCCCCGGAGGCCGCGACCATCGTCTTTCTGGTCGACGCCGTCGTCGTCGAGGACGACACCTACATGGTGCTAGGCGCCGACCCGGTGCCGAGGGAGACTCGCGGCGCCGCTGAGGAGCTTCTCAAGCGGGCACGCTCGAGCATCCAGCCGGCGCCGGGCACGTTGGTGGTCGGAGGCGGCCGGCCCCAGAGGTTGCACGCGATCGTCCACGACCTGAATGAGGAGCCTTCCTGGAGAGAGGAGTGGGTCGTGGGCGCGATACGCGAGGTGTTCCGAGAGGCGGAGGCGCGTGAGCTGCGCAAGATTGCCCTCCCGCTTCTCGGTAGCGTTCACGGATCGCTGGCGCCCGCCCGATTCGCGGAACTGTTCGAGAGCGCGTTGGCTGAGGCGAGTCCCGAGCATCTGTCCGAAATATGGCTGGCGCTGCCACCGGAGACGGTGGGGGAGATCGCGGCTGCGCTCCGCGAGCACGGCATCGAAGTGCAGGAGGAAGGTCGGGCGTAGGAGTATCGAAGAGATGCCCAGAATGAGAGAAGCGGTGGAGGATTTCCTGGCACAGAAGCGTGTCGCCGTGGCCGGCGTGTCACGGGATGGGAACAGTGCGGCGAACCTGATTTACCGAAAGCTCCGGAGTTCCGGATACGAGGTCTTCGCCGTCAACCCGAACGCGGCGATGGTGGAGGGGGATGCGTGTTACCCTGACCTGAAATCGATACCGGGCGGTGTCGACTGCGTGGTGATCGCCACGCACCCGAGAGTGACGGGGCAGGTGGTGCGTGAGTGTGCAGAGCTCGGCATCACTCGAGTGTGGATGCACCGCTCGTTTGGCACGGGGAGCGTATCAGAAGACGCCGTGAGCTATTGCCGCGAGAGCGGCATCGAGGTGATACCCGGCGGGTGCCCGATGATGTTCTGTCAGCCTGTCGACTTCCCCCACAAGTGCATGCGCTGGATCCTGAACCTGACGGGTGGCCTGCCGAGGGAGACTTGAGCCTCCGGCGGAGCGGGTCACCGCCGGCCTCGATCATCAAGTGTCATCGTGGCAGGTAGTGATCCCGAAAATCTTATAGCCCGGGCAGAATCCTGCCAGCCCGGTCAGCAACGGCAGGATCCCCAGATAGCCCCAGGCGATCTTCGGGCCAGTAATGGCGACGACCAGGAGGCCGGCGCCCACGACCACCCGGAGGAGCCGGTCGATGACGTGCTCGTTCCGGGGAAAGACCTTCGTACTCATAGTCCCACCCTCTTGGCAAAGTGCACCTCTGATGTAGGGTTTGCCCGCTTACATATCCTAAGGCCTCGGAGCCCCTGAGAAAAGGACCGGGCGACGCCGGGGCGGCGCGTTAGACGCGGGCGCCGCGGCGCTGTAGATTAAAGGTCAAAGGAAGCGAGGCCAATGCTGAAGCGAACCGCAGCCGGCGCAGGAAGCGTCTCCAGGGGCTGTGGCCTGCCCTCGCGGACGTTGCCTCCCATGAAGCCTCTGCCCCGAGAGGCGCGACCCGGCATCTTCGCACCACCCAACATAGTGCTCCTCTAGCGCAGCGGTGTAGCCGGCCCGGACTCCCGAGCGATCCGCTATCGGGTCGCTCGACGTTCCGGCGCCGCCGACACAGCGAGGTACCTTCTCTCGACACCGCCCGCGCTCCCGCCGCATCCAGAGTGTGTGGACAAGATGAGATTGATAGCGCATACGAACGGAGAATGAGATGTCTGAGATCACCGTACCGTCCGACGCCGTCTTTCCAATACTGACTGAGAATATATTGGTGGACGGCTTCCACATAGTGATCGACCTGCAGAAGTCGCACGGCTCGGTCATCGTCGATGCATTGGAAGGGAAGGAGTACCTGGACTGCTACGGCTACTTCGCCACGCTGCCCATCGGCCATAACCATCCGAAGATGGAGGATGAGGGGTTCTTGCGGTCGCTGATGACCGCAGCGCTCGCCAATCCGGCGAACAGCGACATCTACTCACGAGAGTTCGCGGGGTTCGTGAAGACGTTCCGTGAGATCGCCGCGCCTGACGAGTTCCGTTATATGTTCTTCATTGCGGGCGGAGCGCTGGCGGTGGAGAACGCGATGAAGGCGGCGTTCGATTGGAAGAGGCAGAAGAATCGTGCTCAGGGGATCGAGGGTGGCGGCGACAAGATCATGCACTTCGTCGACGCCTTTCACGGACGAAGCGGTTACACGCTGTCCGTGACCAACACCGACCCAGTCAAGATCAGAGACTTCCCCAAGTTCGATTGGCCGCGGGTCACGAATCCGACGATCCGTTTCCCGGTAAACGAGGCGGAAGCCACCGCCGTCGAGCAGAAGACATGCGCGGAGATCGAGACCGCTTTCGCGAGAGACCCTCACGGGATCGCGGCGATACTGATCGAGCCGCTCCAGGGTGAGGGCGGTGACAACCACTTCCGGCCGGAGTTCTTCCGACGTCTGAGGAAGTACGCCGACGATTGCGAGGCGTTGCTGATCTTCGACGAAATACAGACCGGGATGGGTGTGACGGGCAAGATGTGGGCGTACGAGCATCTCGGTGTGACGCCCGACATCGTGGCGTTCGGGAAGAAGACCCAGATCTGCGGGATCATGAGCACGCGGCGGATCGACGAGGTAAAGGACAACGTCTTCCACGTATCGTCGCGGATCAACTCGACCTGGGGCGGCAACCTGGTCGACATGGTACGCTGTGCCCGATACCTGCAGATCATACAGGAGGACGGCCTGGTAGAGAACGCCGCACGCGTCGGCGCCACGTTCAAGCAAGGCTTGGAGAGACTGCAGGCCGACTTCCCGGCCGTCACCAACGTGCGCGGCTTGGGCCTGATGCTCGCCTTCGATTTGCCCGACGGCGCGACGCGTGACAAGCTGCGCCAGGGTTGCTGGGACCGGGGTTTCGCCACATTGCCGTGTGGGCCGCGCTCGCTGCGCTTCCGGCCGCCGCTCGTCTTCAGCGAGGCGGACGCCGAGCAGTCGCTGGCGACTCTGCGGGAGGTGCTGGCGTAGCAGCAGCGAGCGGCGGCCTGCGGGTCTCGTCCGGCAGGCCGGCCGCCGGAGATGAGTCACATGATTCAGCGTATCGCTGACGCTCTGGCCCGGCTGGGGCGGCAAAGACGTTCCACCTGGCAGCGTGTAGGCGCTCTCGTTGCTGGCGGGGCAGTGTTCCTCGTGGTGTTTCCCGGGCTGCTCGTCCTGTTTGGAGCCTGGTTGAGCGGTTGGATCGCGTTCGACTGGCCGCGGGCTTTGGAGCTGGTGGTTGCGGTGCTGGCATTGGTCGCCGGTGTTCTGGTGGCGGGCTGGGCCACGGTCGCGCAATGGAGAATAGGGGAGGGAACGCCGGCGCCGATGGCTGCGGCACAACACCTGGTCGTCCGGGGGCCGTATCGACTGTGTCGGAATCCGATCCTACTGGGCGGCGTCTTCTACTACCTTGGTGTCGGCGCGCTGTTCGAGTCGCTCACCGTCGGCCTGCTCGGATTCGTCGTGATTGCCGTCGTTGGCGGCAGCTACTTCAAGTTCATCGAAGAGAAGGAGCTGGTGCTGCGGTTCGGTGACGAGTACCGTGAGTATCGTGAGCGGACGCCGTTTCTTATTCCGAGATTCCGGAGAAGTGTGAGGCGAGCCCCGATAGAAAGGGAGCGCGAAAGATGATTCGGAAGGTGACGTTGCTGCTGCTTCTCGCAGTGATCGCGGCATCGACGGCCGTAGCCCAGGATTACGCGCCGTTGCTGGACGCCGGGCGGCGCGACCTGCTACACGAGGCGTTGAGCGGCGAGATCGCCAAGGATCACGTCATCCAGATCACGCGGCACCACCGCATCCAGGGCTCCCGCGGCTACCGCGATGCAGCCCAGTACGTGTTGGAGCAGTTGCGTGCGTACGGGTTCGGCGAGGACGAGGCCTGGATCGAGTCGTACCCGTCGGACGGGAAGATCCACTACGGGACCTGGCAGGCGCCATCCGGTTGGGACATCGACTTCGCCGAGTTGCGGTTGGTGGAGCCGTACGACTGGCGTATCGTCGGATATCCCGAGGTGGCGATGAGCCTCATCACGTACTCGAATCCCGGGGATGAGACCGCCGAGCTGGTTTGGGTGGGTTCGGGCACCGGTGACTCGGACTACGAAGGTAAGGACGTGCGCGGCAAGTTCGTGCTGGCGACCGGGTATGGCGGGGACGTTCATCGGCTGGCCGTGGTCAAGTACGGCGCAGCCGCCGTCGTCTGCTACCTCGACGACGACCGGGCCAGGGAATACCCAGATATGCTGCAGTACACCGGGATGTGGCCGCGGCCGGAAGAGTTGGAGCACGTCACCTTCGGGTTCAACATCACGAACCGCCAGGGCGAGCGGTTGCGGGAGCTGCTGGAGTCGGGGCAGCGCGTCGTGCTGCACGGCCGCGCTTCAGGCATCGGGCTCGAACCGTACTATATGGACGTCGTGGTCGCTCGTGTGGCGGGATCGGAGTTGCCGGACGTAGAGCTGGTCGTGGCGGCGCACCTCGATCACCCGAAGGAGTCGGCGAACGACAACGCGAGCGGCTGCGCCGCCCAGCTGGACATGGCCCGGGCGCTGAAGGGTTTGATCGACGACGGCCGGCTGCCGAGGCCGAAGCGGTCGCTGCGCTTCCTCTGGGTACCGGAGTGGTACGGTACGATGGCGTATATCGACGAGCACCCGGAGATGGTCGGGCCACCGCTGGGCGGCACCTACCTGGCCCACATCAACCTCGACATGGTCGGCGAGCACCTGGAGCTGCTCCACTCGCGCATGAACATCGCGAGCACGCCGTGGTCTGCCCCGTCGGCCTTGAACGATGTGGTGGAGAACATGGCGGAGATGACGGCGCGGCTGGACATCCGGTCGCCGCGCGGCAGCCTCTCGATGATGAACTTCCAGCTGACACCGTACGGTGGCGGCAGCGATCACATGATGTTCATCGACCGCGACATCCCGGGGATGATGATCGGTCATTCCGACTACACGCATCACACCTCGGAGGACACGCCGGATAAAGTCGACCCGGTGGAACTGGAGCGCAGCGAGATCATCGCGACGGCGGCGCTGCTCTACCTGTCGGACCTGACGGAGGCCGAGGCACTGGATCTGGCGTACCTAGTGGGGGCCAATTCAGCGGGTCGGCTGGGCGCGGCAGCGCGGCGAGCGCGGCTGCAGATGGTCGCCGCCTTCGATGCGGGGCCTGATGTCGCCTGGTTCGAGGCGCGCAACACGATCGCGCTCGCCGCGTCCACCGAGCGTGAGGCCGTAAGCTCGATACTCCACTTCAATGGCTCTGAGTCGGTGCGGGCGGCGGTGCGAACGATCCAGGAGCAGATCGGCGTGCGGGAGGGTGCGCTGATCGCGGCGCTGGACCGGGAAGCGATATCGCTGGGCGGCACGAGTCCGGATCGCGGCGACGCGGTCGACGAGCGCATCCCGGTGCGCCTTACCCGGGGGCCGCTCAACTTCGCGCTTCCGGCGAACAAGCTGTCTGAGGACGATGCGGCCTGGTACTCGTCGCCCGAGTTCACGCTCTCGGGCGACGCCCGCTTCGAGCTGGTGAACTTCATCGACGGCACTCGGTCGGTGACGGCGATCCGCGACGCCATCAGCGCCGAGTTTCGGCCGGTCTCGACCGCGGTGGTGGCCCGCTACCTTGATGATCTGGTCAGAGTCGGGGTAGTCGACTGGAAATGAGCAGTTCTTGGCCGGCCGGGCCTCTGGCGCAGGCCGCCTGACCTTGTTAATTGGGAAGTATGAGCCTCCTCCATCTCTACCGGGCGCCCGGGCTGTCGGGAGCGGCGCGGGGTGCGCTCCTCCAGATGGCCCGGCAGCGCGTCTCACCTGACATCCAGGCGGTCGACACCGAGTACTGCTTCAACATCGCAGCGGCGGATGAGCTGACGGCGGGCGAGTTCCGGATCCTCAGCTGGCTGCTCGGCGAGACATTCGAGCCGCAGCGGTTCGGCGGGCTGAGCTTCCTGGACCCGGGGGACGGGGTTCTGCTGGAGGTCGGCCCGCGGATGAACTTCAGCACCGCCTGGTCCACCAATGCCGTCTCCATCTGCCACGCCTGCGGACTCAAGAAGATCCGGCGGATCGAGCGGTCGCGCCGCTACCTGCTGAAGGGCGTCTCGAAGCTCAGCGATGAGGGGGCCTGGGCCTTCCTGTCGGGGGTCCACGACCGGATGACGGAGACGCCATACCCCGAGCCCCTGCGGAGCTTCGAGACGGGGGTGGAGCCGGAGCCGGTGGAGGAGATCCCGGTGCTGGAAGAGGGGCGGGCGGCCCTCGAGCGGGTTAACCGAGAGATGGGGCTCGCCTTCGACGATTGGGACCTGGAGTACTACACCGACCTGTTCGTCAACAGGGTCGGCCGCAACCCGACCAACGTCGAGTGTTTCGATATCGCCCAGTCGAACAGCGAGCACTCGCGGCACTGGTTCTTCAAGGGGCGGCTGGTGATCGATGGAGAGGAGATGTCGGCGAAGCATCTGATCGCGCTGATCAAGCAGCCGCTGGAGGCCAACCCGAACAACAGCGTCATCGCCTTCAAGGACAACTCTAGCGGGATCCGCGGTTACCCGATCCGCACGATCATCCCGTCACGGCCCGGCGAGCCGTCACCGTTCGTCGCCAGCGATCTCGACTATCACATCATCTTCACCGCCGAGACCCACAACTTCCCGTCCGGTGTGGCGCCGTTCCCGGGGGCGGAGACGGGGACCGGCGGACGTATTAGAGACGTGCACGCCACCGGCCAGGGCTCGCTCTACGTCGCCGGCACCGCCGCCTACTGCGTCGGCAACCTTCGTGTCCCCGACTACGAGCTGCCCTGGGAGAGCCCGGACTTCGCCTATCCCGGGAATCTGGCGTCGCCGCTCGAGATCGAGATCGAGGCGTCGAACGGTGCCTCCGACTACGGCAACAAGTTCGGCGAGCCGGTCATCCAAGGGTATACACGCTCGTTCGGCATGCGGCTACCGAACGGCGAGCGCCGCGAGTGGCTCAAGCCGATCATGTTCACCGGCGGCATCGGCCAGATGGACGCGCGGCAC
>CP070815.1:937312-965592 GCA_020344215.1 Gemmatimonadota bacterium | reverse complement strand
GATCGAGGTGAAGTTGAACGGCGTTATAGCGTAGACGAAGCCTTCCAGCGGCCGCTGCTCGATGCGGTTCCACATGCCGGGCCCCGACATCGGTTGCTCCGAGTAGATCTCCTCGGCGAACTGGCAGTTGAAGCGCCAGAAGTCGATCAGCTCGCACGCCGCATCGATCTCCGCCTGGTGCGCCGTCTTGCTCTGACCCAGCATCGTCGCCGCGTTCACCGTGTCGCGCCACGGGCCCGCCAGCAGGTCCGCCGCCTTGAGCAGGACCGCGGCCCGCTCCTCCCAGGGCCAACGCGACCATTCCTTCCAGGCACGCTGTGAAGACTCGATCGCCGCCTCGATCTCCTTAGCGCCACCCCTGTGCCAGGTGGCCAGCACGTGCCCGTGGTCGTGAGGCATGACGTAGTTCGCCACGTCGCCGGTCCGGACCTCTTTCCCATCGATTATCAGCGGAATCTCGACCTGCTGACTCGCCAGCTCGTCCAGTTTCTTCTTTAAGCTCTCCCGCTCCGCGGTGCCCGGAGCATAGGAGCGAACCGGCTCGTTCTCAGGTATCGGTGTCGTGTAGAGAGCGCTTGCCATGATAGTCCCTCTATCTCGGCTCGAGTTCTTAAGGTTGTGGAGTCGGAGGTAGCTTGGCTCGCCCGGCCCCTGTAGGCAAGTACCTTGCCAGGGCTATCTGTAGGTGTGCCGCCCGATCCTCGTCGATCTCCTCCACGCTGCTACCTCACGTCCGACCCTACGCCGGGCCCCGCTCGAGCACCTGCCTGGCCAGGCGGTCGGCCGCGTGCACCGGCGACTCGCTCCGCTCCCGTGCCTCCTTGAAGATCGCCTTCAGCGTGTCCCTGATCGACAGAGTCTTGGCCGTCACGTAATCGTCGGTCATGCTCAGCCCCTCCATACCGCAGAGAGCGATGGCACCGCCGGCGTTGCTGATGAAATCCGGGGCGTAAAGGATGCCCCGCGCGTGCAGCCGCTCCGCGTCCTCCGCCGTATCCAGCTGATTGTTCGCCGCCCCGGCAACCGCTTTGCAGGCCAGCCTCGGTATTGTGAACTGATTGAGAACGCCGCCCACGGCACAGGGGGAGAAGACGTCGCACGGCTCGTCGTAAGCGGCGTCGGCGTCGACCGGCTCCGCATCCAGTTCGGAAGCGATCCCCTCCGCCCGCCCCCGATCCGCATCGGTGACCTTCAGCCTCGCCCCAACGTCCCAGAGTCGCTTGCAGAGCGGGACGCCCACGTCGCCCAGCCCCTGCACCAGGACCGTGCGACCTTCGAGGCCCGGACCCTCGAACACCTCCTCGACAGCCGCCTCGATCGCCTTGAAGACGCCCAGCGCCGTCCACGGGCCCGGATCACCCGCCCCCCGGGTCCCGTACACGTGCGTCGTCTCCCGGGCGATCACCTTCACCAAGTCGGGCCCGACCCCAAGGTCGGCGCCGGTCCCGAAACCGCCGGCCAGCGTCTCGACCAGCTCGCCGTAGCGCTCGAGCAGCCGATCCCGCTCGTCCGGCTCCAGAGGCCGGGTAAGCGCGAGCACACCCTTGCCACCGCCCATCGGGAAGTCGATGCCCGCCCACTTGTACGTCATCCCTTCGGCGAGCCTGAGGGCGTCACGCAGACCGTCGGCCGGCGTGTCGTAGACCTTCATCCGCGTACCGCCCGTCGCGTTACCCAATCGCGTCGAGTGGACGGCGACGAAGATCCACGCCTCCGCCTCGCGGTCGTAGCGCATCACGACGTGCTCACCATCCCAACCGCGCAGTAGATTCTCCATGATCTTCCCGCTTTCTGACGGGCTCCCATCCCCGAAAGCCGCCGCTCAATCTCCTCAGAACACGGCATAGAAACGAGGAGGTAGTCCTATGTGCTTACACGCCAAAGCGTGCGGAACCCCGTGGTCCCTAAATATGCCTCCAACGCGCAACTCCGCCACACGCTCCGACGAGGGTCCGCGGCTCGTACGCCTGGACGTAGGCATCCGCCCGCGCAGGTGGCCGCGTACAACTTTTCCCTTGACGGCTCTTGCCGGAACAAGAGATTTGCCACCGGGTAGGACCGCTATCCCCCAACCGCTTTTCCCTTCTGTGCCATGGGACTCCTATCGCCGGGGTGAACTCGCGGCGCGCCGACAAGTGCACCTGCCCTTGCGCCTTCGCCGCCAAAGGGGGATAAGACCGGCATGGCTGCACGCGTGGAAGCAGCACGGCCTGCCGCTCACCGGCCCAAGCCACGGATCTTCGCCGCTGCCGGACTCGTTCCCTGCGCGCTCATTCTCTTTCAGATCTCGTTCACCAGGCTCATAAGCTACAGGCTCTTCTACCACTTCGTTTTCCTAGCGATAGCGCTCTCACTGCTTGGCCTGGGAGCGGCGGGCACATATGTGGCGACCCGCTCGGCAGACGAGCGTGAGCTGGATCGCCGGATCCATGAGTGGCTCACGGCGCTGTTCGCCCTGATCCCGGTGAGCCTAATGCTCATGGCCAATCCGATACTCCCGTCCGATAGCCCGACGCTGGAGGTCAAGCTCGTCGGCGTGGCCGCCATCATCTACCTCCTCTGGTGCTCGCTTCTTATGATCGCCCTGAACTTCACGGGCGGCGTCGTCATCACCCTTATTTTCTCCCACCATAGTGCGCGGATGGGTGCCCTGTACGGGCGCGATCTCATTGGCGCGGGTATCGGGTGCTTACTGTGTGTGGGGCTGATGAAGTACGGCTCGCCTCCTGTTGCCTTCCTCTTCTCAATGGTGCTGGTCTTCGCAGCGCTACTTCCATTCCATCTCGCCATTCCCGGCGCAAACAGAAGGCGCGCAGTCTCCCTGCTCAGTTACGTAGGCTCGGTGGCGCTGGCGGCTCTTATCCTCCTCCGTCCGCCCCTGCGGAACTTTGAGAACTTCCGCACCCGCGTCGGTGCTCCCGACGTGATCAAGCACGAATGGAACCACATTATTCGAACCGACCACTTCGAAGGCGTTTACGTGCTCGATGGCGAGGCGTCGACCCAGGTGGTGGCGTGGACGCATCTCGAGCGTAGCGAACCTGTCACAGATCCGGCCTACACACTGGTGCAGCCGCAGCCGGCGGTCGCTGTCATCGGTTTCGGTGGAGGCCCTCAGGTAGCGGAGGCCCGGCGGGCGGGGGCTCGCAGTATCACGGCGATCGATATCAACCCTACGATAGCGCGATGGGTCGTGAACGAGGACCGGGAACTCAACAATGAGCTCTTCCTCGATCCAGCCATTGAGATCGTGGTAGACGAGGGCCGAAACGCGATCCGTTCCCTCGACCGCGACTTCGACGTTATCGTCATGCACGCGATCGATACCTACGCGGCGACAGCGGCGGGGGCCTACGCGCTGACGGAGAACTTTCTTTACACGAAAGAGGCGATCATCGATTACCTGCGGGCGCTGTCCGACGAGGGTGTCATGACGATCCAGCGCTGGCTATTCAACCCGCCGCGCGAGAACATGCGGCTGTTCGTCACCGCCCTCGACGCCTTGAGGGAACTCGGCGTGTCGCGCCCCGAGAGTCATGTGGTGATGATCGCGCCGGTCGACGACTACGAGTTAATCGGTAGTCGGCGCGTCTGGGGTTATCTGCTGCTCTCGAAGCGCCCGCTGTCGACCGAGAAGCTCGACGCGCTCGTGACACACGTCGACTCCATGCGGTGGACGATCCTTTATGCACCCGGCTTGCCCGGCGACACTCCGTTTGCCCAGTACGTTCGCGCCGCCGACAAGGAACTCTTTCAGGCTTCCTACCCCTACATAATCTCGACGGTTACGGACGCTCGCCCCTACCTGTTCCAGTTCTACGATCCGCTCCGTCAGAGCGCCTACACACACGAAGGTGACTGGGCTACTTCGGGTATCTACCAGTCCTCCGCGATCCTGCTGCCCGTCTCGCTTGTCACGTCTGTCGCGCTCACCCTGCTGCTGATCATTGCTCCCCTGCTATGGACGGAACGCCGCGCAAGGCGCGCGGCAGCCCGCAGCTGGCTCACGCTTCCTTTCCGAGAAATACTCTACTTCACCTGCCTCGGTGTCGGGTTCATGGCGCTCGAGGTCCCCCTGGTCCAGGTACTATCGCTGTACCTGGGCCATCCTACGTATGGCTTCTCAGTCGTGCTCGTAGCCCTACTGCTCTCGACGGGGATCGGCAGTTTGCTGGCCGACCGTATCAACATCCATCGATCGACCGCCTGTGCAGCGGTTGCCACGCTGACGCTCATCTTGTCCATTGTTGTTTTCCCTATCGTCCACAACACGATCCAACTCGCGTTTCCATCGCGCCTCTCGCTATCACTGATCCTGGTGCTGCTCTGCGGCCTGCCGATGGGTTTCCCACTCGCCCTCGCAATCCGGGAACTGGGGCGCTTCAGCTCGGAGAGCGTGGCGTGGGCTTGGGCGGTGAACGCATCCGCTTCAGTCGTCGGCTCGTGCATGGTCATGATCCTGATGGTCTTCCTCGGATCGCACTACGGCTTCGGACTGAGCGTCGTCTGCTACGGGGCGGCCGCGGTTTCGGGATTGGTAGGGGCGGGCTCCCCAGTGCTGGGGAGGCAGCCCGTCGGACAACTCGTCTCTCCGGAGCCAACGCCATAGGAAGCGGCCCAGACCGTACAGACAGCCCTTCCCAGCGGAGATCCGCCCCGCGCTGGCCTCAGATCTCAGGGCATCGGCAACGATACGTGCAGGTGGTCCGCCGTCCCTACGTGCCTCACCGTTCTGAAGCCCATCGCTCTGAAATACGTGCGCATCAGGAAGCTTCGCCACTCGCTGCGCCCGATGGTCCGCAGATCCACAGCGTGGGCGTAGCCGTCTGCCTGCTCGAAATGCAGCGAGTGCTCGTAGAGGGGCAAGCCCATCCGCGCGTAGTCTTCAGGCTGCCTCTCCATACCAGTTACTACAAGATCGCTATCCACCAGGATGAACGTGCTCGCCGCAAGCCGCAGCAGCGGGTGTAACGAGTGGTACGTGTCCTCGACCCCGCCCTTCACGTTCATGCTCGAGATGTAAATCAGCGTGTAGAGACAATACGCGCCAACCACGGCAAGAAGAGTCTTGGGCAACAAGCTCGGCATTCTGATCTTGCCGGAGACACGCTTCGTGATCCAGGCCGAATAAAGCAGCAACAGAAGAACCGTGAGCAGCAATCCGGCGAGCAGCGCCGGCCAGGTGGGCACACCGTAGGTTCGATAAAAGAAGACCGAGGAGCCCACCAGCAGGTAGAAAGGCAGGAGGAGCGCTGCGGCGAACAGGAGCGCCCGAAAGCCCCACTTTGCAACTGTCGCCTTAAGGCCGCGCCGCCGCCGCGGTGCTTCCTCGGCACGCTCGGGTGCTTTCCTCCGCTCGAGACCCTCTTCCAGCTCTTTGACGAGCGCGTCGAATTCGGCGAATGGATCGCTCATCTCCCTGTCACACCCTACGAGCCGATTGGACCCGCCGGTTTCCAAGACCGTATTCCCGGCGCCACAAAGCGGCCACCCCCTATGTCCGGCATGAAATGCAGATATCTAACCTGTTGTAATATAAGAGGATGCGTACATAGACCGCAACCGCGAGATGTCGGCTCTCAGCCTCGATGGCGCCCCCTGTAACCGCCAAAGCGCGCCGACGCGCTACTGCCGATCGTCCGCAGCGCCGACCATCGTCAGCAAGAATGCCAGCTCCATCGCCCGGTCCTCGATCACGCGGCTGAACGCCCGCCCGCGGTTGGCGGTGTGACCGCCCTTCGGGTCGTAGCGAAGGATGACGGGCAATCCGGAACTCGTCGCCGCCTGCAGGCGCGCTGTCATCTTTCGAGCCTGGCGCGGCGGAACGCGCGTGTCCAGATCACCGGAGGTCAGCATGACCGCGGGATACTCGGTGCCGTCCTTCACAGCCTGGTACGGCGAGTAGGCGCGGAGGAACTCGAAGTGTTCGGGGATTGAGGCGTCACCGTACTCGTGGAGCGCCGGAAGGTTGTTGGTCTGCGTGAAGGTGTAGAAGCGTACCATGTCGAGATCCGGGAAACCGCAGAGCGCCGCCCGAAACAGGTCGGGTCGCTGCGTCAGCGCGCTCGCCACGAGCAGCCCGCCGTTGCTGTAGCCGCGAATCGCCAGCCGATCAGGATTCGTGTAGCCGTTGTTGACGAGCCACTCGGCCGCGGCGATGAAATCGTCGAACACGTTCTGCTTGTTCTCGAGCATGCCGGCCCGGTGCCACTCCTCGCCGAACTCGCTGCCGCCCCGCAGGTTGGCCACGGCGTACACACCGCCTCGCTCCACCCAGAGGGCGGCCATGACGTCGAAGCGCGGGGTGATGGCCGCCAGGAACCCGCCGTACCCGGCAAGCCAGGTCGGGTGATCACCGTCCAGCTCTATCCCGTCCTTATGCATGACGAACATGGGCACGCGCGTGCCGTCCTTCGACGTGGCCCATACCTGCCGTACGACAATGCCCTGGGGATCGAACGGGATATCACTCTTCTGCCAGACCTCCCGCTCTCCGGTCTCGAGGTCGATCCGGTAGGTCACCGGCGGTGTCGTAAACGACGAGAGCGAGAGGAACAGCTTACCGTCACCGCCCCAGACGTCGGCCGAGTGAAACTCGGGCACCGGAAACTCTCCGGCAGCCGTGCCGTCCAACTCGAAGATCCTGATTTTGGTCTGCACGTTCTGGAGGTACGTGACATAGAGCTTGCCATCGATGAGCGTGAACCCCTGCAGCACGTCCTCGCCCTCCGGAATGACCTCGCGCCAGTTCGCAAGCCCGGGATTCTCCAGATCGACGGCGACGATCCGGTTCTTCGGCGCGTCGAGGTTGGTGCGCATGTATAGCTCGCCTTCCAGGAACTGCGCATAGAACCGGGCATTCATTGTCGAGTCGGCCAGCGTGACGACCGGCCCGCCGTCCTCGACGTCCTGGAAGTGAAGCTCCATACGTGACCAGCCGTGCCAGACGTCGTAGAGCCTGAAGCGCCCGTTGTCGATGCGGCTCATGCCGACGAACTTGTCCGGGCCGTAGCCGGCCCCGAACAGCTCCTCATCTTCCCCGATATCGGTTCCGAGGCGGTGGAAGTAGACCCGCGCTCCCGTTTCCCGTGATCTCCGGCTGTAGTAGAACCCGCTGTCGTCGCCCTTGAACGAGATACTGCTGTAGAGCGCGTTGGGTAGCCCGTCCGGCAGGTCTGTGCCCTGCTCGAGATTCCGCACGCGGATCTCGACCTCATCTTGGCCCCCGTCCCGGACGCTGTAGATCATGAGCCGCCCGTCCCGCGAGATCGACTGGACAGAAACGCTCGTCGTGTGACCGGGGCTCATCTCGTGCGGATCGATCACGACCTCGTAGTCGCCCTGCGGGTCGACGGGCGACGCTTCGTCGGGGGCCAGCCTCCGGTAGATCACCCACTGGTCATCGCCGGCCCGACGCATGGAGAAGTACTCGTAATCGGCGCCGCGCCGCGGCGAACCGACGTCGTCCACGTCCATCAGCGCCCGGAGCCGGTCAGCGAGCTCGGCACGAAGCAGCGTGTCGGCGACCACCGCCTCCGCGTAGGCATTCTGCCGCTCGATCCAGGCCCGGGTCTCCGGGCTCTCCTGGTCTTCGAGCCAGCGATACGGGTCAACGAGCTCGACGCCGTGCATGGTGTCCACCACCGCCTCGCGCCGTGTTTCGGGTGGCGGCGGGTGGGGTGAAGTGCATGCAGTCGCCGTAGCAACGGCAGCCATGAGCGGCGCGAGCGCCGCGTGTCTGAACCCTGTCATGTCGCCCGCCTCGCTTTCCAGCGTCGATTCGTCTTTCGGTCCCCCGGGCCTATTCCTCCCGCGGCCGACCCAGCACCAGAGGGATCTTCACCAGGCCGCCTCGGGTCGACAAGATGTGCACCTCGCCTTCCACACCAGGCACGCCGTAAGTGTGTAGCTCGAAGCTCACAGATTTCCGTTCGCCGGGCAGCGTCCAGCCAGCGCGGATCACGTCGTCGCGGGCCGCGGGCTCCACGATCCGCACGACGGGCGCGTCGCGACGCACAAGCGTCGAGTCGAAATCGAGGCGGACCCTGTCCTCCTGAACGATCTTTACCAGCTGCGCCTGCCGCAGGGCCGTGGGCAGCTTCCCGCTGTTGGCCCAGCTCACCGTGACTCGATAAGCCGTGCTGTCGTCCCACCGCTCGAGGCGGCGCACAGCCGCCTCCACGTCAGCGATCTGGGGCAGGTGCTTCGCCATCTCGAGATTGAACAGCGCCTGCACGCTGATCCAGTGCTCGAGCACTTCCGGCGGCCCGTTCTGCGAGAAGAACTTGGGATGGAAGCCGCCGATCTCCACCGACCCGAGCTCGGGGTGCTCGAAGGGCTCCCATTCGCGGAAGCCGCGGCCGCCGTTCTCCTCATCGTCCCAGATTAGCGCGTCGACGTCATCGTACAGGCCGTCTTCGTTGTAGTCGTGCATGGCGCCGCCGTTCCACAATTCGTCGCCGTACCAGATGGCGCCATAATAGAAGTAGCCGAAGTCGGGACCGTGGCCGAAGAGCGGACTCGGCCGGGTGGGTTCGCCGGTCCACGGACTCACAGGCACCCGAGTCATGAAGTCCTCGTACACATCGCCCGCCCACCTGTACCCGGTAATGCTCACCCCGACGCTATCGAAGTACTCGTAGTAGGCGAGGTCCTCGGGGAACATGCGCTCGGCACTCTTCGAAGTTGACGGCGGTCGCAAGTGCATCGGCACCCGTGTGTCCATCGAATTGGCTACCGACACATGCGGGTGCGTGAGCAGCCACAACACCGTCGCCCGTGTCTCCGGCTCGCTGAGCGGGAAGGCACCCGCCCCGGTCTGGGTGTAGCCGCGCCTGGTCGCGTCTCCGCCGGTGTCGGGCCGCCAGTTCTCCAAATAGTTACGGTGCAGGTCGAGACCGCCGACACCATCTTCGTTGAAGTCGCCATCGCCGTCGTTGTCGACCCCCTCGCTCACGACGACCCACTCGCCCTCGCCTTCGGGAACGCGCTTCATCAACCGACCGCTCGGATCACGCTCGTCCAGCACGAACCGCGCCTTGTCCTGCTCGCCGGGCCGGGCCCGCCAGCGCGCCGAATAGATCACGCCGTCGCCGTCCAGGTCCTCGTTGGGGTCCTCATCGAGCAAGCCGTCGCGATCGGAGTCATGCGGGCGTACAGAGCTGCGATTCCGCTGGGCCGTGTGCAGGTACAGGTTCGACCCATCGGGGTTGTTCTGCGGCTTCAGGTAGATCGTCTTGGTGTCGAGCAGCGCCGTGATCTCATCGTCGTGACCGTATCCCTCCAGCAAGTGCTGCATCAGCCAGAGGATCGACTCGGAGCTCGTCACCTCGCCGCTGTGACGGCCACCCTCGAAGAACGCCGCCGGCTTGTCGGTCGCCGCGCCGGTCTCCTTGTTGGTGAGCGTGACCTGGAGGATGGGTCGCCCCTCGAAGCTGCGGCCGACCTCGTACAGCTCCACAAGGTTCGGGTAATCCGCTGCCCAGCGCTCGAGCCAGCTGTACATGACATCCACGGTGTGGTAGCGATCGAACGTGAGATTTTCGGCCGCCTCGTACTCGACCTCGGGGTGCTGATGGCGCGCAAAGAAGCTCACGCCATGCCGCTCCCCCTTCACCGTGTACCAGCTCGTCTCCCGCTCCGATTCTGGCTCCTGGGCCGGCAGAGGTGCTGCGAAGAGACACGTCAGGCCGGCTACGACTAAGGCACACCTGTGGCTATTCACCGTAGTTCCCTCCGATTGGTGGGACATCGCAGGGCGGCGCAAGGGGCATGGCCGCTCTCTCACCGGGGCACTATAGTACCGCGTCCGCCGAAGATTCGCACACCACTTGGAACGGGAGCCCGCCGTGAGGACACCACAGCGAGGGTTCTTCTGGCCTATTCTGATTTCTGTCTACTTCGCCTGCACGGTTTCGGAGTCTGCCGAGGATCGTATGGCCTTTCTTATCATCCCCGCCCCTGCACACGTGAAATCCGGGGGCGGCACGTTCACGATCACCACCTCCACTACGATTGCGCTGTCCGATCCCGATGACGGCGAACTGCGTTCAATCGCGGGTCTCGCCGTCGAGATGCTGGAGCCAAAGCTCGGGGCGGAACTAGAGGTCTCGGCCGAGCCGGCGCCGCCGGTGAGCGAAGGCACGATCGCCCTGCTACTCGCCCCCGGAGTCGAGGGCGGCGAGAGCTATGAGCTGCGAGTCACGACGGCTTCCATCGCGATCTCCGCTGCGACGCATGCCGGACTCTTCTACGGCCTACAGACGCTTCGCCAGCTGCTGCCGTCCGAGGCTGGCGCTTCCGGGCACGCGGCTGGAACGTTGCAGGTGCCCGCGGCCACCATCGACGACCGACCCCGCTTCAGCTACCGCGGCATGCATCTCGATGTGGGCAGGCACTTCTTCCCCGTTTCCTTCATCAAGCGGTACATCGATCTGCTGGCCATGTACAAGATGAACACGTTCCACTGGCACCTGACCGAGGATCAAGGCTGGCGGGTCGAAGTCAAGACGTACCCGCGGCTTACTGAAGTCGGGGCCTTTAGGAGGGAGACTATCGTCGAGAAGAACTTCGACCCGTACATCGGAGACGGGATTCCCTACGGCGGTTACTACACGCAGGAGGAGATCCGCGAGGTGGTCGAGTACGCGCGGAGTCGCTACGTGACTGTCATCCCTGAGATCGAGATGCCTGGTCACTCGACAGCCGCCCTGGCCGCCTATCCCCAGTTGGCCTGTACCGATGGCCCGTTCGAAGTCTCGACGCGCTGGGGTGTCCACGAGGACATTTACTGCCCCAAAGAGGAGACCTTCGCGTTTCTCGAAGACGTGCTAACCGAGGTCATGGATCTCTTTCCCAGCCGCTATATCCACATCGGCGGCGACGAAGCGCCCAAGCGGCGCTGGGAGGAGAGCGATGTCTCCCAGGAAGTCATGCGCCGCGAGGGGCTGGCTGTCGAGCACGAGCTCCAGAGCTACTTCATCAAGCGGATCGAAACCTTTCTGCTCGCGCACGGGCGGCGGCTCATCGGCTGGGACGAGATCCTGGAGGGCGGCCTGGCCCCGGAGGCGACCGTGATGTCGTGGCGCGGCATGGCAGGCGGAATCGAAGCGGCGAAGCAGGGCCACGATGTCATCATGACCCCTACGAGCCACGTCTACTTCGACTACTACCAGGGCGACTCGACGTACGAGCCGCTGGCGATCGGCGGGTTCACACCGCTCGAGAAAGTCTACGCCTTCGAGCCGCTGCCACACGAGTTGACGCCCCAGGAAGCCAAGCACGTCCTGGGCGCCCAGGGGAACGTCTGGACCGAGTACATGAAGACCACCGAGAACGTGGAATACATGGTCGTGCCCCGCGTGCTCGCCCTGGCGGAAGTCGTCTGGTCGCCCAAAGAGGTACGGGACTGGGACCGCTTTGCAGCGGCGCTGCCCGCCGAGCTTCGAAGGCTCGACGCCATCGGCGTCAACTATCGGATCCCGCACGTTGACGGCTTGGAGCAGGACCGGATAACGCTGGACGACCAGATCACGATATACTTGAGGGCGCTGATCTCGGACGCCCAGATCCGCTATACCACCGACGGCAGCGATCCTACAGAAGAGTCGACGCTGTATAGTGGCCCGTTCGAGCTCCCCGTCGACGAGTCCGGTATGGTTGTTACCGCTCGGGCGTTCCTGCCCAACGGTAGGGCGAGCGGTCCTCGTGCCGCCCGGTTCTTACGGACCTCGCTCAAGGCGTCAACGCGTCTCGACGCCGGGGCTCTCGCCGACGGCCTACGTTATGCCTACTTCGAGACCCGTATCCGATCGGTTGAGGCACTCGAGGCTCAGTCGCCCGCGCGTCAGGGCATCGCACGAACGATCGGTCTCGAGGCCGCCGAACGCGATGAGCACTTCGGGCTGGTCTTTACCGGTTACCTCCGTGTGCCGGCCGACGCGATCTACACCTTCTACCTCACCTCGGATGATGGGAGCAGACTCATCATCGGCGACGCATTGGTCATCGATCACGACGGCCCGCACACCACCAGTGAACGCTCCGGCATGATCGCCCTCGAGGCCGGACATCACTCGATCGAGGTGCACTTCTTCCAGGCGGGCGGTGGTAAGGCGCTCAGCCTAACGGCAAGCGTTGGGGATGAGGAGGAACGACAGAACCTGACGGATTGGCTGTTTCACGACAAGTAAATCGGCCACCGCCCTCAGGCTGTGGAGAACTCGCCGTCGTCGATCGCCTTCAATTCCTCAGCGCTGAGCTCCAGCTCCGCGCTAGAAGCAGAATCGACGACGTGCTCTACCGTCCGGGCACCGGGGATAACGATCACATTGGGTGAGCGCGCCAGCACCCAGGCGAGCACCACCGCGTGCGGCGAAGCGCGGCGGGCAGTGGCGATCGGATCGAGCACGGGGTGGCCGGGCAGCTTTTTGTTGAGTCGGCCACCTCCCACCGGACTGTAGGCCAAATAGCCTATCCCGTTTTCGTTACAGTACTTAATCGCTCCGTCGTGAGGCGATTCATGAAAGAACGGGTTGAACCGATTTTGGACCGTGGCCACCCCGACGATTCCCCGCGCCGCCCCGATCTCATCGACGGAGACGTTGGAGAGTCCCAGCCAACGCACCTTCCCTTCCTGCTGTAGCTCAGCGAAGGCGCCAACGCCATCGGTGAACGGGACTCCCGGGTCCGGCGCGTGGAACTGGTAGAGATCGATCCGATCGACGGCGAGGGCGTTGAGCGAGCGCTCGCATGCCGCTTTCAAGTGGGCAGGGCGGCCGTCGGTTTCCCAGCGACCGCCGGGGCGCCTGAGCCCGGCCTTGGTGGCGACGAGAATCGAGTCGCGGTCGCCGGACCAGGTGGCCAGCGCCTTGGCAACCAGGCGTTCATTGTGCCCGATATCGTCATCGTCGAGGCAGTAAACGTCGGCGGTGTCGATCAGGGTCATGCCAGAGTCTAGCGCCGCGTGGATGACCTTGACGCCCTGCGCTTCGTCGGGGCGACCCGAGATGGAGAGCGGCATGGCGCCGAATCCAACGACCGTGACGTCCGGTGCTCCGGCGCAGAGGGGGCGAGTTCTCAATGTTTCGAGTCCGTGCTGCGGGTTGCGAGCACTTGGCGGATCTTCTCCAACAGCTTGTCCTGAGTGAAGGGCTTCGCGATGAACTCCATGTCCGAGCTCACCATCCCATGCCGCTGCACTGCATTATCGCTGTAGCCGGACATGTAGAGGACTTTGATGCCGGGACGCAAAGCCGAGATGGTCTGAGCCAGATCGCGGCCGCTCGTCTCCGGCATGATGAGATCGGTGATCAAGAAGTCGATGGTGCTGGCGTATTCCTCGGCCAGTAGGACCGCTTCGCCGGCGCTACGTGTCTCGATAACGTTGTAGCCGTTCCCCTCGAGCGTCCTGCGCACCACGGTCCTGACTGCGTCGTCGTCCTCAACGAGCAGGGCCGTCTCGTCCCCAACGAAGCTCAATTGCGCGCTCCCTGACGCGGCCAGGCCTGCGTCGCCGACGCGCTCCACAGGCGAATCGACACGCGGGAGGTAGACCTTAAAGGTCGTGCCCTGCCCCATCTCGCTGTAGACCCAGATGTACCCGTTGCTCTGTTTCACTATGCCGTAAACCGTGGACAGGCCGAGTCCGGTTCCCTTGCCCGACTCCTTCGTCGTGAAGAACGGCTCGAAGATCCGCGTCCTCGTCTCCTCGTTCATCCCGGCGCCGCTGTCGCTGACCGCCAGCATCACATACGAGCCGGACTCGACCGGTGCATGTGAGCCGACGTACTCCTCGTCGAGATCGGCGTTGGCCGTCTCGATAACCAGCCGTCCACCCTCGGGCATGGCATCCCGCGCGTTCACCGCGAGGTTGAGCACGACCTGCTCGACCTGACCGGGGTCGGCGTTCACGAGGCCAAGATCCGCGTCAAGTACCGTCACCAGCTCGACCTGCTCGCCGATCACTCGCTGTATCATCTTGCTGACGTTGGCGACAACCTCGTTCAGGTTGAGAACCACGGGCTCGAGCACCTGGCGACGGCTGAATGCAAGGAGCTGCCGCGTCAGACCAGCCGCGCGCACCCCCGCCTCACGGATCTCTTCCAGGTCGGCTCGCCTCGGGTCGTCGGGCGCCAGCCTGCTCAACAGCAACTCGCTGTTACCCATGATGGCCGTGAGCAGGTTGTTGAAGTCGTGGGCGATGCCGCCGGCCAGCTGGCCGATCGCTTCCATCTTCTGCGACTGCCGCAACTGCTCCTCCAGCTCGACCTCGCGCGTAGCGTCGCGGGCGGCGGAGACGTAGCTGACGATCGTGCCCGAGGCGTCCCTGACCGGCGAGATGGTCGCCTCCTGGCGGTAGAGCGTCCCATCCTTCCTCCGGTTGATGAAGTGGCCCGTCCACACGTCACCGCGCGCCAACGTCTTCCACATCTCCCGGTAGAACGCGTTGTCGTGCTTCCCGCTCTTCAGGATCGCCGGCGTCTTGCCGACGGCATCTTCACGGGAGTACCCGGTGATCCGCTCGAATGACGGGTTCACATATTGAATCGTACCGTCGAGATCGGTGATCAGGATCGCCTCGGCACCCTGCTCCACCGCGGTCGCCAGTAGCTTACTGGCTTGCTCCGCCCGCCGGCGCTCGCTCATGTCGATGATCAGCCCCTCCAGGGCCACGACCTCGCCGTCCGGCGCGCGGATCCCCACGCCCTGCTCCCAAACCCACTTCTCCTCGCCGCCGGCCGTGCGGATGCGATAAGTGAGCTGGTATGGCCTCTTCTCCTTCAACGCCGCCTGCACATCCTCCCAGCTGTCCCTCCAGTCGTCCGGATGGACCAGCTGTGCGTACGAGACAACGCTGTCGTTGATCAGATCCTCGGGCTCGTAGCCGGTAAGCTCATAGCACCCGCTACTGACGAACTCCATGGTCCAGTTCTGGTTGTTCTTGCAGCGGTAGGCCATTCCCGGGAGGTTGTCCATCAGCGTCGACAGCGCCCGCCGGCTCTCGCTCAGCGCTGCCTCGGCCCGAGCCCGCGTGACGGCATATCGGACGGCCCGCCCCAGGGCGTGGGCGTCCATGCGGCCCTTGACCAGGTAATCGTGGGCGCCCCGCCGAGCCGCCTCCATCGCCGGTGCCTCGTCGTCCACGCGGCCGAGCACGACAATAGGCACTTCCGGCGCCCCGCGATGCACGCGATCGAAAGTCTCGAGCCCGTCACTGTCCGGCAGCCCCAGATCAAGCAGCACGACGTCGATCGCGCCCGCCGCCAGATGGGCCAGCCCAACCGACAGGCAGTCGGCGTGCTCGACGGCAAAATTGCTACCTCCTGCCGAGGCAAGCATCCCTGCGACCAGGCGGCTGTCGCCCGGATCGTCCTCGATCAGCAGGACTCGCGTCGCTGGCTCCGTCATCGCGCGTAATGGCGTTGCAGGCGTACCAGGATCGGCGTTTAAGCTTTCAATTGGGAATGGGAGAGCGCCCGCGGGCCGGCGCCAGATCAGGGCAGGCTCGCGAAAGCCCTCACGGGCAGGGGGAGGACGGACTATCGATACTGCCAGGAACCGTAATATGCGTAATTTCTAATGGGTTAGGAAGGCCGTTCCCACATACCCTGCTCCTTTAGGGCCTGTACCGCCGCCTGCAGCACCCGCTCCAGCAGCGCCTCGTTCCGCGAGCTGATATGACCCTCCTCGAGCCAGATGAGCCGTTTCGGCTGGCGCGCCGCTGCGTACAGCGTGTCCACGGAGTGACGGGGGATGCGACTGTCCAGAGACCCGTTGATGAGGATCATGGGACGCGGCGACACATGGGCGGCGTAGCGGAGCGGTTCAACGGGGTCAAGGAGCCAAGCGCCCGCCCGGGCCAGCGCCGAGCGCAGCCACCGGGGGCGCACCTTCAAGTTCGCCTCGAGTAGCACCTGGTAGTCTCCGCCGCCGTAGATGACCAAGACCGGGCCCGGTCGCTCGTCCAGCGCCCCTACCACGGTGATCAGCTGGGCCCCGAAGCTCGCGCCGGCCAGCACGACGCCCGTCGAGTCCACATCCGATCGCGTCTCCAAGTAGTCGACCGCCAGCATGACCGCCGAAGGCGTGAGCAGCATCGCGCGGCGAACGGCCAGCACGCGCATCAGGAATTGCAGCCAGGTGAGCTTGGTGGGCCCGTCCCAGGGATAATCGAGGCCCAGGATGACGTAAGGCGAGTCCGGCGTGACGAGTTCCGCCGCCATGCGGCCGGTGTTGACACCGCCGATGATGATCAGTGCTGGCCAGCGGCCAACCGTCTGTGGCACACGCAGGTGACCGCGTACACGATACCCGGCGGTGCTGGCCAACGTGACACGATACGCTTCGTAAAGCGAGTCGCCACCCGCAGCCTCGACCTCTACAGCCGCCAATTCGCCCTTCTGCCGCAGGAAGTCGTCCGGCGCGTCGAACGCCAGCGCGCGGCTCAGCCACAGAGCCATGAGGACGAAGAGCGTGAGGAGAGCGCCACCGCCCCACAGAATGACCTGACGCCATCGACGCCGCTTCAGAGGTCTTCCTCTCCTCGACAGGCCGAACTACGAGCCGCCCGTCGCCGCATCGTCGGGGAGGCGGACGAAGACAATGTCGTCCACGCGCGGCTCGAGTGGAACCAGCAGCCGGTCGATCTCACCCTGCTTGTTGTACAGAAACATCACCTTCAGCCCCTCGAAGGGAACGAGCGGGTTCTCGGGCACCTCGAAGACGTCGTAGTGGAAGTGTACCAGCGGTGACGTCACGTCGTTGAACGTCACCACGAGGCCGTCAGCGTCGAGACTCACACCGACCGTGCCGTAGCCCGGGTGCTCGAAGGTGCCGACATACTCCGAGAGATCGTGCGACGTCGAGGTGCCTTCTACTCGTTGGTCCGCCTCGCTGCCCCCAGACCCCTCCTCGACCTCACGCGCTCGCGCCTGCTCCTCTTTCACACGGCCCGCCCAGTCGACGGGTTCGAGGCCTAATAGCTGATCGTAGACGCGGCGCGCCACTATTGTCGGTACCGGGTTATCGGCGCCCTGGTTGGTGAGGATGATCATGCCGATCCGATCACGCGGCATGAAGGAGAGCAGCGCGATGAATCCATCGATACCGCCGCCGTGCTGCACGACCTTGTGGCCGCGATAGCTGGTGACGCGAAAGCCCATGCCGTAGGCGCCGTGACCCAGCTCATCGTACACGATCCTGCTCTGTATCGCCGTCTGCGGAGTCTGCATCTGCTCCGCGTTGGCCTCGGACAAGAGCTGTTCCTCCCCGTACTCCCCCTTTTCGATGTGGAATTGGACGTAGCGGATCATCTCCTCGACGCTCGAGTTGATCGAGCCGGCAGGCCCGACCTCGTCGATGTTGCGGAAATCGACCTGCCGGACGTCGTCCCCGACCTTGGTGTAGGGATAGGCGAAGTCGTCCGACCTTTGAGATTCGGTCACCGAGAAGTTGGAACGGCTCATCCCGAGAGGCCCGAAGATCCTCTCCCTGACGACGTCCTCCCAGCGCGTGCCGGACAGCTGCCCGGCCAGAAAGCCTGCGGTCATGAACATCAGGTTCTGGTACTGATACGCCCCGCGGAAATCCTCGCTCGGCTCCAGGTAGCGGAGCCGCTCGTACAGTTCTCTGCGGGTGAGAGCGGAGCCGTACCACAAGCCGTCGTGGCGCGGGAGTCCCGAGCGGTGAGTAACCAAGTCGCGCGGTGTCATTCGCAGGGTGGCCATATCGTCGTACAACTGGAAGTCGGGCAAGTAGGTGCGCACTGGCAAGTCCCAGTCGAGCCGCCCCTCGTCCGCCAGCATCCCGAGCACTGTGACCGTAAACGACTTGGTGATCGAGCCGATGGCGAACAGCGTGCGCGGAGTCACCGGCAGCTGCTCGTCCACATCGCGGTGGCCGTAGCCCCGCAAGAGGACGAGCTCGCCGTCCTTGACGACCGCTGTGGCCAAGCCTGGGACCTGCCACTCCTCCATCACCTCGCCGATGAATGCGTCGAGGCTGTCGAGTGCGGCGGTTTGATCGCTGGCAGGCCGGGCTTCGGCCAAGCGCGGCTGCGCCAGCGCCGTCGTCTGGTGGGAGAGCACTGCAAGCGGTAGAAGTACAAACGCGACGATGCTATGCATGACGCCTCCGGGGTCGTTCACGCTGCCATGCCTTCAATGGGTGTCGGGATCGTTCCGCCAGGCCCGCTCGCTCCGACTTGCGGCACGCTAGTCGGGTGTCACCTTGTAGACGTCGTCACCTTTCCTGACGCGCTCTTTCACCTTGAAGGCGACCTCGGTGCCGGCGGCCGCCGTCTCGACCGCGGCATGGTCGACCTCCATGGAGGCGATCTCCTGCTCGACGTCCGTCGTGTGGCCGCGAATGTGGAGGACATCGCCGACCTTGATATCGGCGGTCAGCTTGACGACTCCGACCTCGGGCTTCGCGAAGTAGTGCGTGATCGTACCGACGTGTTCCTCTGGCATGATGCCACCTCCGGCTTGGCGCAGGGGTGTGAGGGGCTCACCGCCCGTTGTCCTTGTCCGAGGCTGCGGCGTCCAACGTACCGCTGGCAGCCGCTTGATGAAAGTAGCGAAGCGCCGACCGTTCCTGCTATACTCAGGCGGCGTTGAGACGAGAACGGTCAGGGAGGCTTCCGGGAATGACGGGTAACAAAGCGACCATCGGCATCCTCACAGGCGGAGGCGACGTACCGGGGCTCAACCCGGCGATTCGCGCGGTTACGATTCGAGCCCTGCGCGAAGGTTATCGGGTCCTGGGAATCAGGCGCGGCTGGGCAGGCTTGGCGGACATAATCCCGGAGAAGGACGCCGACAACTCCGGCTCTGTCGTGACGCTCACGCAGGAGGTCGTGAACCGCGCCGGGCGAACCGGTGGGACGTTCCTGCACACGTCGCGCACGCGACCCAGCCATCTTCCCAAGGCGGCGGTACCGGAGCAACTCGCCGACCGCTACTCGGATGACCTCAACGACGTGACGCCGGACGTGCTCAAGAACCTGGAGTTCCTGGGCATCGACACGCTGATCCCCATCGGGGGCGACGACACGCTCAGCTACGCGCTACGCCTGCACGAGGAAGGCGTGAACGTGGTGGGGATACCCAAGACGATGGATAACGACGTGCCAGGCACCGATTACTGCATCGGCTTCAGCACTTGCGTTACCCGCACGATCGAGCTGACGCACAGCCTCCGGACGACCGCAGGGTCCCACGAGCGCTTCCTGGTCATCGAGGTCTTCGGTCGTTACGCCGGCTACACCGCGCTTCTGCCAACGATGGCGGGCGCCGCCGACCGCTGCTGTATTCCGGAGCACCGCTTCGACATCGAGCGCCTGCTCGAATTGCTCGTCGAGGACCGCAGTCTCAACCCGAGCAGATATGCCATCGCCCTCGTCTCCGAAGGCGCGAGGATGAAGCACCAGGAGGACTTGTCTTACGAGACGGAAGAAACGGACCAGTACGGGCACCGCAAGCTCGGTGGGATCGGCGACACAGTGTCGGCGCTCCTCAGAGATCTCTCACCAAGACGCAACAACGGCCGCCACATCAACGTGGTGAACCAGCGGCTCGGATATCTGGTTCGCTGCGGTAACCCGGACGCGCTGGACTCCATCGTGCCCATGGCGTTCGGAAACCTAGCGCTCGACCTGATACTCTCCGGGAGCTCCGGCCGCCTGGTCAGCCTGCGCAACGGCGTCTACGACAGTGTGCCCATCGATGTGGTGACTGGGCGCAAGAAGCTTATCGACGTACACAAGTACTACGACGCGGACCGCCTGCGACCCAGGTACAAGACGCTGCTGCGCCAGCCGCTCTTCATCATGACGTCCGACGTCTAGCCGATTGCGGGCGTCGGCGTTCCTCAGACCACTGGTTGCCTACGATCAGCCCCGGGCGCGCAGCTCGCGCAGCGCCAGCTGTGCAGCACCGAGCGCCGGCTCGACGACCATTGCCGGCAGAGGAACGCACGGGTAGTGAGCCAGCTCGGCGATTAGCTGGTCGCGCAGCGGTCCACCAGGAGCCAGAAGCCCTCCCCCGACAGCGAGACCGGGCAGCGCGCCCCAAGGGCCGAGGCGCGTGAGCAGCGCCGCCACGTGCCCTCTGAGCGACGCTACGGCGGCACGGACGATAGCCGCCGCGACCCGGTCGCCGGTCTCGGCGAGCTCGCAAACGGTGGGGGCCAGCGCGGCGACGTCGGCTTTGGCCGCGTCCGCCGCCCACGAGATCAGCTCCTCCGGCTCGCTGATCCCGAGCGCCGCACCGACGCGCGTCAGGAGTTCTGTCTCCTCGCCTCTGCCGTTGGCGGCCCGCGCTGCAGCTCGCAGCGCGCCCAGACCAATGTCGTAGCCGCTGCCCTCGTCGCCGATGAGCGAGCCCCAGCCGCCGACGCGCGCCTCGCGGCCGTCCTCGCCTCGCCCCCAAGCGATCGATCCCGTGCCTGCCATCACCAGGATGCCCGGCCCTTCACCAAACGCGCTGAAGAACGCGGCTTCCGCATCGGTCACGACCCGCGTATTCGCTGCCAGGCCGCGCGCCGCCAGCGCCGACTCGACCAGAGCGCGTTCCCGCTCGCGCCCTACGCCGGCCAGCCCTGCGCACAACCCGGCGACCGGGAGGCTGACCTTCGCATCCTTCGCGGCGCTCTGGGCCGCCGCCAGCAGCGCCTCGATCTCGACTGGGGCTCCCAGCCAATCCGCCAGGGCCGCTGCGGCCGTGCCGCGCCCCAGCTCCCGCCCCTGATCGTCGAGGACGAGTGCCCGGGTGGCCGTGCCACCGCCGTCGATTCCTAGTACAGCAACGTCTCCCATGTCCGCCTACCTCATCACGCGCCGGATGGCTGCGGCGAGCGGAAAGCCGACAAGCCGGCACCAACGCCGAATGTCAGGAGCGTGCCGACAAATACGTACCACGGCCAGGCGACTTCCGCACGGGCAAAAATCCAGACGCCGACGACCGCCAGTATCCCGACGCTGATCGCGATCACCGCGTCACGAGCCCGCGCGGCAGGCACGAAGAGGGCAAGGGCGAACACGCCCAGCAGCCCACCGTAGACGAGAGAGGCGATCCCCAGCGCCACTTCCACCGCCGTCGTGCCGCGGCTCAGCGGGATGAACAGCAGCGCGCCGCCGACGAGCAAAGCTGCCCACAAGAGCGTAAACGATCTCCCGACCCGTAGCGTGCGGGAGTCGTCGCCCACGATCCGTCGTGCCGGCGCCCAGAAGTCGTACGCGCTCGCCGAGGCCAGCGAGTTGATCGAGGACGAGAGACTCGACATGGCCGCGGCGAATATGCCCGCTACCAGGAGCCCGGTGAGCCCGCGCGGCAGTTCCTCGACGATGAAGCGAGCGAAGATCTCGTCCGCTCGTTCGAAGGAGCGACCAGCGAAGAACGCCCACAGCCCGAGACCGATGGCCAGGAACAGCGCGAACTGAAAGATGACGGCGACACCGCTTGCCACCAGCGCCCGCTGGCTGGCACGCAGGTCCCTGCAGGTCAGCAGCCGCTGCACGATCAACTGGTCGGTCCCGTGCGACGCCATCGAAAGGAACGCTCCTCCCAACAGCCCAGCCCAGAACGTGTACGCGATGCCGGTATCGAATGAGAAGTCGAGCAGCGCGAGCTTCC
The DNA here is from genome assembly GCA_020344215.1 of Gemmatimonadota bacterium. Taxonomy (GTDB): domain Bacteria; phylum Gemmatimonadota; class Gemmatimonadetes; order Palauibacterales; family KS3-K002. The sequence continues at coordinate 943,960 of CP070815.1, read as the reverse complement.
CTGCACCGCCTGCGCTGGCGAGTATTGCCGGCCAGCCTCCGGGCACGAGCAGCTGGAGAGCCACGACAGCGGCGATAGCGCCGATCAGGTAGAGGCCCATCTGAACGGCGTCCACCCAGATCACCGCTTTGATGCCGCCGACGTAGGTGTAGATCACCGTCAAGACACCGATCACGACGATCGAGACCGGATAGGGCCACCCCGTCACCAGCGCCAGCGGGATCGCTGTAGCGAACAGCCGCACCGAATCGGCCAGCAGGCGCGTCACCATGAAGATCGCCGATGTGAAGCGTCGCGTACCTAGACCGAACCGCGACTCGAGCATTTGATATGCTGTCGCCAGCTCGCCACGGTAGTAAGCAGGCAGCAGCGCAGCCGCGACCGCGATCCGACCGATGAGGTACCCGAACGTGAGCTGGAGGAACCCGAGCGCGCCCAGGTAGGCGACGCCAGGTATGCTCAGGAAGGTCAGCGTGCTCGTCTCGGTGGCAACCACCGAGAGCATGACCGCTCCCCACGGCAGAGACCGGCGTCCCAAGAAGTAGTCACGCCCGCCGGTCTGGCCTCGACCGAGCCACGCCCCCCACAGGGTGACCCCCGCCAGGTAGATGACAATGACGGCAAAATCAAGCACACTCGGAGCTCCCCCGCTCAACCATCACCTCCCCACTGGCTCCGGCACCGCCGTCGCCTGACGCACCGGTTCTTCATCAACGTGGTGAAACGGTGGCAGCGAGGTCGGCAGCCGGGCGTTGACGGAAACCCTCCGACGAGGAACGTTTACCGTATTGAAGCTCAGGGCAGAATAGACCACTGGACGATAGACGGTGCAAGCTAAACAACACCTGGCGGCGGGGCGAGTATGCCTGGCCTCGATCCTTCTGCTGGGCATGGTGGAATGTATGCCGTCCAAGGGCGAGGAAGATGGCGTGCGCCCGGGAATCGAGATCCTGCTCGCCGATTCGAGCCATCTCGTCAGCGGTCGGCGCGTCGGACTGATAACGAACCATACCGGCCGCACGCGCGATCAAACACATTCGATTGACCTGTTGCTCAGCCACGGTGTGGAGATCAGCGCGCTCTTCGGGCCCGAGCACGGAATCCGCGGCAACGTCCCGGAGCCCGAACCCAGCGGTACGGCCGACGAAGGTGTCGAGCCCGTACGCGACGTGGAAGAGGTCAGCGGCCTGCCCGTCTATTCGCTGTACGGAGAAACGCTAAAGCCGACGCTCGAGATGCTCTCGGGAATCGAGCTACTTCTCTTCGACATTCAGGACATCGGCGCTCGCTACTACACCTACGTTTCGACGATGGCGCTGGCGATGCAGGCGGCTGCCGAACACGGCATCACATTCGTGGTGCTCGATCGCCCCAACCCAATAGGCGGCGACCTCGTCCAGGGGAACGTGCTCGAGGTTGAGCATGCTTCCTTCGTCGGCCTCTACCCTGTCCCCATGCGCCACGGGATGACGGTCGGCGAGCTGGCGCTCCTGTTCAACGATCGATTCGAGATCGGAGCCGATCTGCACGTCATTCGGGCCGCCGGATGGCGGCGTGGCATGTGGTTCGACCAGAGCGGCCTTCCCTGGGTGGACCCTTCACCTAACATGCCATCGCTCGAGAGCGCCACGCATTATCCCGGAACGTGTCTCTTCGAGGGGACGAATCTTTCGGTGGGCCGCGGCACCGAGCAGGCCTTTCAACAGATCGGTGCACCCTGGCTCGATGGCGTCGCGCTTGCCGAGCGCCTGAACGGCTACGAGCTGCCGGGTGTGCGGTTCGAGGCCGTCAGCTTCACCCCCGAGGGGCCGCACGATCGCAAGTACAACAGCGAGCTCGTAAACGGTGTCCGCTTCGTCGCGACCGACCGGGACGTTTACGATCCAACGCTGGCGGCTGTGGCAGCGCTCATCGAAGCTAGACGCTTGGCGGGCAAGCGTTGGGAGTGGATACCCGGGCACTTCGACCGGCTGGCCGGAACCACGCATCTGCGAGAGAGAATCGAAGCAGGCGCGCAGCTAGACGACGTGACGAGCCAGTGGGCCGATCTACTGGAGGCCTTCCTGCAGCTACGCGCCCGCTACCTGCTCTACTAGAACCCCTTCAACACTTCCGCCGGCTAATAGCGGGGCTCCTCCGTCCAGCGAGCGAGCCAGCTCAACACCGTTTCGTGCCACTGGACGCTGTTCGCCGGGCTGAGCACCCAATGGTTTTCGTCCGGGTAGTAGAGGAACCGGCTGGGAATCCCCTTTCGCTGTAGCGCTGTGAAGGCGGCGATCCCCTGCTCCAGCGGCACACGGAAGTCGAGATTGCCGTGGATGACCAGCATCGGCGTCCGCCAGTTCTCGACATAGCTCGCCGGATTGTGCTTCTCGTAGCCCTCGGGATTCGCCCAATAGGTGCCGCCGTGCTCCCACTCGGGGAACCAGAGCTCTTCGGTCGCGTAGTACATCATCCGCTGGTCGAAGACGCCGTCGTGGTTCACCAGACAGCGGAATCTGTCCGGCCAGTTCCCGGCGATCCAGTTGATCATGTAGCCGCCGTACGAGGCGCCCAGCGCGCAGACGCGGTCGCCGTCCAGCCACTCGTATCGCTCGAGCGCCGCGGCGAGCCCCTTCTGCAGATCCTCCAGCGGCTTGCCACCCCAGTCGCCCCCGATCGCGTCGGTAAAGGCTTGGCCGTATCCGGTGGAACCGTGGAAGTCCACCATTATCGCCGCATAGCCGGCGCCGGCGTAGATCTGCGGGTTCCAGCGGTAGTGGAAGTCGTTGTCGAACGACCCCTGCGGTCCGCCGTGGATCATGAAGGCGACAGGGTACTTCTCGCCGGGATCGAAGTCCGCCGGCATCACCATCCAGGCGTATACCGCTTCGCCGTTCCAGCCTGGGAAGCTGAAATGTTCCGGTTCCCCGAACCCGATGCGGGCGAGTCTCTCGTAGTTCATCCGGGTGATCGCCCGCGTGCTGGTGCCGTCGAACGTGTACAGCTCGACCGGCGAACGCAGGTGATCCATCCCGAAGACGATGAGATCGCCGGCACAGGCGGGAGAGCGAACGTGCCCTTCACGGATCAGGGTGCCGACCTCACCGCTCTCCGCATCGATGGCGAAGAGCGATACGTTCCCGACGTTACCGGCCGTGGCCAGGATCCTCGCGCCGTCCCGCGACCAGGCAATCGAGCCCGGCGAGCGGTCCCAATCCTCGGTGAGCACGCGCGGCTCGCCGCCCGGCCACGACATCAGCACGATCCGGAAACGGTCAGCCTCGTAGCCCGGCCGCGCCATCGCCAGGTAGGCCAGCGTCTTGCCGTCCGGCGAAAAGACCGGGCCGGTGTCCCAGGCACGGTTGTCGATCGTGATCAGCGAAGGTGCGCCGGATCCGTGGATCGGCACAACGTACAGGTCGAAATCGGTCGACCAGGGCTCCTGCCCACCGGCCAGCCGCGCCGTAAAGACGATCGACCTGCTGTCGGGCGTAAAGGTGAATTCCTCGGAACTGCCGAACGGCTTCGAGGGCGAGTCGGCGTTCATACCCTTCATAACGTCGAGCGGCTCGCCACCGAACGCGGGCATGACGAAGATGTGCGAGCGCCGTCCGTCCTTCCATGTGTCCCAGTGGCGGACGAACAGGCCGTCGTAGAGCACGCCGCTCGTCTGCCGTGTCTCCTCGGCGTCCAGGCGCGATTCGGTGCAGGCGATCGTCTGGCAATCCGGGTAGACCTCCATCGTAAAGGCCAAATGCCTGCCGTCAGGCGCCAACACCAGGTTCCCAACGCTCAACGGCAGATCGGTCATCTGCTCCGCCGTGCCGCCCGCCATCGGCTTGCGCCAGACCTGCGAGCTACTTGAGCGGGTCGAAAGGAACCAGATCGACCTCCCGTCCGGGGACCAGAGGGGATTGAAATCGCTTGCCGGATCCGTAGTCAGGCGACGGAGCCCGCTACCATCTGTGCGCACTAGCCATATATCGGTACGCCGGCGGTTCGCCTCGCGGTCGAGCTCACTAACGGTGAACGCCACCCAATCCCCGTCCGGAGAGAGCTGCTGCTCCCCGATCCGGTCCATGGCGATCAGGTCCTCCACCGTAAACGGGCGAGCCTGCTGGGCCCGGGCCGACTCGGCCGCGGCCAGGCCAAGAATCAGAACGCTCAGAAGAGCCACGCTGCGCTGCATCTGTCTCTCCCTCCTTCTGTGCCATCGAGGTCGCCGGTCAGGCATAGGGCCAACCGCTCGGCACCACCCGCCGCGACCGGGCGCGCTAGCTCAAAGGGTTAGGGCTGTTGGCTGACCAGGATGCAGTATGAAGATAGGGTAGGCGCAGGGAACGGTAAATCGCAGCCTCCCGAAAACGTGAGAGGACCGCACAGGCCGCCTGCCCCCTCCTGGGGGCGTTTCCTGGCGGCTCTGCGCGGTCCTCGCCCTTCGACCGAACGCTGCCGGTCGACCTACTTCGTCTTTACCGGGTCGGCGGGCTGATCCGGCAATCGCTTCGGGTCCGCCTCGATCGCCGCCATGACCTCGGCTATCCCACGCTCCAGCTGCAGATCGCTACCTTCGATCACCGACCTCGGCGTGTTCTCCACCTCGATGTCCGGCTCCACACCATAGTTCTCGATGATCCAGCTGCCGTCGACGTCGCTGGTACCGAACTGTGGCACAGCCACGGCGCCCCCGTCGATCAGCGGGCCCCAGTCGGTGATGCCGACCACGCCACCCCAGGTCCGCACCCCGATCAGCGGGCCGAGACCGGCCCGCCTGAAGGCCGCTGGGAAGATATCGCCGTCCGACGCCGACGTTTCGTTGATCAGGCAGACCATGTGCCCGTGAAAGACCGTCGCCGGGTAGGTTCCCGGCCACTCCAGGGTCCGGCCGAAGCCCGTCATCAGAAGCTCACGGCGCAGACGATCGATGATCAGCTGTGAAACGAACCCACCGCCGTTCCCACGCACGTCGATGATCAGGCCTTCCTTCCGGACCTGGCCGTAGAACCACTTGATGAACTCTTGAATCCCGTCGGCGCTCATGTCCGGGAGATGCATGTAGCCGACGCGACCGCCCGTCGCCTCCTCTACGTACCTGTGGTTCTTTGCTACCCAGGTGTAGTACTTGAGGTCTTGCTCGGACGTCAGCGGGTTGATCGTGACCTCCCGCGCGCCCCTCATACTCGATCGGCTGTTCACCGTCAGCGTCAGCGGGTGGTCGGCCTTGCCACGCAGCATCCGGTACGGGTTCTCCGGCGCTCGCAGCTCTTCCCCATTGATAGCCAGGATGTAGTCACCTACCGACATATCGACGCCGATCTCGGCGAGCGGCGAGCGATATTTGGCCTCGTGATTGTCACCCTCGTATATCTCGGCAATCCAGTAGCGGCCCGAGCCCTCGTCCAGCTCGAGGCGCGCGCCCAACAGCGCCACCTGCGGCCGGTCCGGGATCTCGAAGTCGCCGCCCATGATATACGCATGCGATACGTTCAGCTCCGCCACCATCTCGGTGAGCACGTAGTTCAGGTCGGAGCGGTGCGCCACGTGCTGCAGCCACGGTCGGTACTGCTCGCGCAGCGCCTCCCAGTCGTAGCCGTGCATATTCTCGACGTAGAAGAAGTCACGGAACCGGCGCCACACCTCCTCGAAGATCTCCTCCCATTCCTCCGCCGGCACCCGATCCACACTGAGCCCCGCAGTCGACACCGTCTTCGGGTCCGAGGCGTTGGGCTTTACGTCGTAGAGTCTGAAGCTGCCGCCCTGCGCGATCAGGATCTTCTTCCCGTCGAAGGAGAGGGCGTAGTTCCCGACGCCGTCCAGCAGCGTCTCTTCCTCCCGATCCTCCATCGAGAAGATCTTGATCGACGGGGTCTGACCGGCTGGCCCGAAGACGGGCGCCGGCCCTGCAACGTAGATCAGGTTACCTTCGACAGCCGAGAGGCCGCCGTAGTTACCCTGACCCACCGGCACACGAGCGACCCGATCGGCCAACCCTTGGAAATCGATCCGGATCGGCCCGTCGCCATTCTCGTCCTCCTCCTCAGCCTCACCCTCACCATCGACAGTCACTTCGTCACTTTTCGGCGGGAACGGATGTTCGACGTCGGCACGCAGCGCCAGAGCGTAGATGAAGCTCTCACGATCAACGACGTAGTTGAACTCGAACGAGCCGAACTGCGGCACGTAGCTGCGATCGGCGATGTAGAAGAGGTAGTTCCCCTCCGGATCCCACTCCGGCGAGAACTCGTTGAACATCTCATCGGTAACCCGGTGCAGCTGATCGTCCTCCATGCTGTAGATGTGGATCGAGTTGAAGCCGTTCGGGTCGCTCAGTGTGAATGCGATGTAGCCGCCGTTGGGCGACCAGGTGTAGTCGGTGACCTGGCCCTGCCGCTCGTCGGCGATCTCTCTCCTCTGCTTCGTATCGACGTTGACAGCGTAGACGTTCCCCTCTTTGTCGCTGTACGCGATATGCGACCCGTCCGGCGACCAGACCGGAACGAAGAGCCTCCCTTCGCTACCACTAGTCAGCTGCTCGGGCTCGCCCGACCCGTCCTGGTCGATCAGGTACAGCTCCTCCTCGCCGCCCATGTCGCTCACGAACGCGATCTTCGACCCGTCCGGCGACCAGCGCGCCAGCCGCTCATGCGCACCCGGCGAGCGCGTTAG
>CP070815.1:906835-937212 GCA_020344215.1 Gemmatimonadota bacterium | reverse complement strand
TGGAGGTCTACGACGCGTCGACGGAGGCGGTGAAGCAGGGCGGCACGCGGCGCGGGGCCAACATGGGGATACTGCGGGTGGACCACCCGGACATCCTGAAGTTCATCACCTGCAAGAGTGACAACAACCGGGTCACGAACTTCAACATCTCAGTGGCCGTGACCGACGAGTTCATGCGCGCCGTGCAGGCCGATGGGGACTATGACTTGATCAGTCCCCGCAACAGGGAGGTGGTCGACCGTCTGCGGGCGCGCGATGTGTTCGACAAGATCGTCGAGGGCGCTTGGGCAAATGGCGAGCCCGGCGTCTTCTTCGTCGATCGGGCGGACTACTACAACCCGGTACCGCACCTGGGCTCTTACGAGGCGACGAATCCGTGCGGTGAGCAGCCCCTCCTCCCCTTCGACGTCTGCAACCTGGGTTCGATCAACCTGGGCACCTTCGTCAAGGAAGGGATCATCGATTGGGACGGGCTGCGCCAGGGTGTACATGCGGCGACGCACTTCCTCGACAACGTGATCGACGCTAACCGTTACCCGCTGCCGGAGATCACCGACCTGGCACAGCGGATCCGGCGGATCGGGCTCGGCGTGATGGGTTGGGCCGACATGCTGGTGCGGCTGGGGATCCCCTATGGGTCGGAAGAGTCGCTGGAGCTGGCCGGGCGGGTGATGCAGTTCGTGGACGAGGAGGCGAAGGTCAAGTCGGAGCAGATAGCGGCGGTGCGTGACGTGTTCCCCGAGTGGGAGCGCTCGATCTGGGGCCCGGACTCGGCTTGCGCGCGCGACGCGAGCGGCAACCGCGTGCGTCCGGAGCGCCGCCTGCGCAACTGCAATCTGACGACCGTCGCCCCGACGGGAACGATCTCGATCATCGCGAGCTGCTCGGGCGGTATCGAGCCGCTCTTCGCGGTGGCGTTCATGCGCAATCAGGCGGGCACGCTGATGCCCGACGTTAATGCAGACTTTGTGGCCCTCGCACGTCGGCAGGGGTGGTACTCGGATCAATTAATGGAGCGGATCGCGTGTGAGGGCCACATCAGTTTCGATGAGGTTCCGGAAGAGGTGAGGCGGGGATTCGTGACCGCTCACGATGTGACTCCGGAACAACACGTTCGGATGCAGGCGGCGTTCCAGAGATTCGTGGACAGCGCCATATCGAAGACCTGCAACTTCCCGCACGAGGCGAGCCCAGGCTACGTCCGCGCTATATACGAGCTCGCCTTCGAGCTCGGCTGCAAGGGCGTAACGGTGTATCGCGACGGCTCGCGGGAGGGCCAGGTGCTGTCCACGGGCAAGACAGCAGAGGCAGTCGTGAGGTCTTTTGAGGGTGATAAGGATATGAGCTCGGTCTCGGAGGTTGGGCGGAAGGGCGAAGACGTGGCAGGGGATGCTGGAGTCGCCTTCGGGGCCGAGCTCGCCAGTACGGAGCTCGCTGCCGAGAACAGGGAGCTCAGGGACGAGCTGGAGGTGCTGACTCGGGAGACCGAGCGGCTGAGGCGGGAGCTCTCCGCCAAGCAGGGTGAGCTGATGGGCAAGCCGTTCGTGCGCGAGCGGCCGGACAAGCTGCGCGGCGTCACCCGGAAGATGCTATCGCCGCTCGGCACGCTCTACGTCACCATCAACGAGGACGAGAAGGGCCGACCCTTTGAGGTCTTCACCACGCTGGGCAAGGCCGGCGGCGCGGCGATGGCCGATGCCGAGGCGATCAGCCGGCTGATCTCGCTGGCTCTGCGTAGCGGCATCCCGCTGAGCACCATCTGCAAGCAGCTGCGAGGTATATCGTGCGACCGGGCTGTGGGTTTCGGCGCCAAGAAGATCCTCTCGATGCCTGACGCGGTAGCGCTCGCCATCGAGGAGTATCTGGCGGAGAAGGAAGGCGAGCAGCAGGTACTCCCGCTCAAAGACCCGCAGAGCGGCTCGAAGGGGAACGGCGGTACTCAGAGCGCCGAGCCGCCCAGCATCGCCAGGGCGCTGTTCGACGACCCGACCAAGCACTTCGGCCGCGACATCAAGGCGTTTATCGAAACGTGTCCCGACTGCGGTTTCTCACTCCAGTTTGCCGAGGGGTGCATGAAATGCACCGCCTGTGGCTACTCGGAGTGCGGTTAACCGGATAGCAGTCCCCCACCGTTGTCCGGCCAATAAGGGCGCCCAAGTTGGGCGCCCTTCCCCTTTTCTGTTGGTGTGGGAATCCGGGAATCCGGCGATCGGGGAGTAGGTGAATCGGGGAATGAGGGGGTGGGAGCTGCAGAAAGCTCCCGTCCGCCGCCGCTGAACTTCCCAACCTCCCCGATTCCCGGACTCCCGAATACCCGGATTCTCAGATTCCCGAATCCCCAAGGAACCTCTCAGCTGAAACTTCTCGCGTTCCCCCGTTGTTCTCTTGGTGGAGGGTAATCGCGGCTCCATTGCGGGCCGCGGGCCGGACGACGCTGGCAAGTGAGGGTTTGGCCAGATGGCACAGGCGTTCGAAGAGCTTATCGGGTCTTTCATGGATGATCTGTACTCGGCAGCTATCTGCTTTACACTGGACGAGCACTTGGCCGAGGAGTTGCTGCAGGAGGCGTCGATCCGGGCCTTCCACGAGTTCCCGCGCGTGCAGCGCCGCGCCGATCTCCGGCACCTGATGTTGGCACTCTTGGTGTCGACCTATCTGCAGCGACGGCGGCGTCAGGGACACGATCCATTGGCACCGGACTCGGGGCTGTACGGAGAGGTTGAGGGGACCGTGCCGCAGCAGCAGGTCGGGCAGTTCCCAGAGCACGGCACTCCCAGGTACCGGCTGTTGCTCAACTGGGCCGGTCACTTCTGGTCCCAGCTCGATGACGGTGACCGGCTGGTCCTCTGGCTCGCTGATGTGGAACGACTCAGACACCGGCGAGTGGCCGAGATGACGGGTCTCGGTGTGGAAGAGGTGCGGGCGCGACACTACCGCGCGCGGCGCGCCCTGGGTCAGGGCGCGGCTCGTGAGCTGGGCCGCCGGGCATATGGAGGTGTGGAAGCTTGATAATGGACTGCCGCAGAGCGCGCATGGTCTTGTGGCCCGCCGATGGACTGCGTGTTGGCGATTCGCAGGTCGAGGAGGCGCTCGCGCACGCCGAGGAGTGTTCGGGATGCTCCGAGTTCCTCGAGGAGGACCGACGCGTGGCACAGCTCATCCGCGACAGCGTGCCGCGGGCGCGTGCGCCCCGCGAGTTGAGGGAGCGGCTCCACACCGCGTTGGCGCGCGAGCGTGCGCGGTGGGCCCGGCCCGACGATGCCACGCGCCGCCGGCTTTGGCCGCCGGCCGTCCTCGGCCTCATGGTGGCCGGCCTCGCCGTTGGCGTGACGGGTCACTGGCTGGCCGAGGAGGGCGGGAACACGCCGGCGGCGACCGCCTTCGCCGAGGACTACCTGCGCCGCGTGGTCGAGCAAGAGGAACTGCGGACGTCGGATCGGCAGGAGATCGCTTCCTTCTTCGCTCGCGAGCTCGGTATGTCAACGCCACCGCCCATCGTCCCGGAGTTCCAGGTGCAGCGCGCGACAATCTGCTTGATCAACGGCCGCCGCGGCGGGGTGGTCGAATACCAGAGCGAGGGGAGACAGGTGTCGTACTACCTCATTCCGCTTGAGGCGGGAGCGGTCGTCAGACCCTCGGGCGTCGACGCCCGCGCGATCGAAGCAGAGGTGGACGGGGCTGGGTTGTGGCGCGCACGCGGTCTCGGGGTCGCGACCTGGTGGGACGACGAGCACCAGCATGCGCTCGTCGGTAACATGCCGACCAGCGAGCTGGAGCGGTTGGCGCCGCTCTTCGGCTGTCCTAGGTCGCGTCTCTAGCCTTATCGCCTGCCGGATCACTAGTTTACCGCCGCGCCATCACAGACGCTGGCGTCGGATTGATGGGAGGCGGATGTGAGCGGTAGCTCAGGAGTCATCACGTCGCTGCAGATTGGCCCGGGCCGTGGGCTCCCGATGCGGCCCGTCGATCCGGCGGTCTTCACGGCCGACCTGGGGCTGGTGGGTTGCCGACATGCCAAGTCCAAGAGCCGGCGGCAGGTGCTCCTCATCGAGGAGGAGACGCTCGCCGTTCTCGGACTTGAGCCGGCCTTGATCAAGGAGAACGTTACCACCCGCGGCATCGATCTCACATCTCTTCCTGCCGACACGCGCCTCCATCTGGGTGAGGAGGTGGAGCTGTGGGTCAGCGGGCCGGGCCAGCCCTGCGGGCTGATGAATGAGATACGTCCTGGCCTGGAGGGGGAGCTGGAGGGTCGGCGCGGCGTGTTCGCCTGGGTGAAGACGGGAGGGCGCGTTACAGTGGGAGACCGGATTGCGGCCTTTCCGACAGCGGGGACGGTGTGTGGGGACACTCTGAGCGCCGGATAGTCGGCACTCGAGACTTCGGGTGGACGAGGTACGGAGAATGGGAGTTCGCACAGTGAGATTCTCCAGATCGAGCCTGTGCCTGGTAGCCCTGGCGCTGGCGGTTCGTGGCGAAGCGTTCGCCCAGTCCTTAGAGGTCCATGCGGTACGCAGCTACCGCGCGTCCCACGCGGCGGAGATCGTCGAGGAGCTGGTCGGGTTCCTTAGCCTTCCCAACGTCGCCTCCGACATCCCGGCGATCCGGCGGAACGCGGAGACGCTCCTCGCGATGATGGCGCGGCGCGGGATCGAGGGCCGGCTCCTGGAGACGGACGGACCGCCGTACGTCTACGGCGAGCTGAACGTGCCTGGGGCGACGCGCACCATCTTGTTCTATGCCCACTATGATGGCCAGCCGGTGGACCCCAGCCGCTGGATAGGCCACGATCCCTACGAGCCGGTGCTGCGCGATGGGGCGCTGGAAGGCGCCGGTCAGGTGATCGAGTTCCCGCCCCGTGGCTACCCTTACCAGCGGGACTGGCGGATCTACGCGCGCTCGGCGGCCGACGACAAGTCCCCCATTGTGGCGATGCTGGTGGCCCTGGACGGGTTGGCCGCCGGACTGCTGCGGCCCGCGGCGAACCTCAAGTTCATCTTCGAGGGCGACGAGGAGGCGGGCTCACCCAATCTCGGAAACGTCGTCCGTGAATACCGCGACCTACTGGCCGCGGACCTGGCGATCGTGGCGGACGGGCCGACCGATCCCTCGGGCCTACCGACGATGAAGTTCGGCGCCCGCGGGATCGTCAGCGCCGAGATCACCGTCTACGGACCGTTGCGGCCGCTGCACAGCGGCCACTACGGCAACTGGGCTCCAAACCCGGCGATGCGCCTCGCCCAGCTGCTGGCGTCGATGAAGGACCCGCAGAGCGGTCGTGTGCTCGTCGACGGCTTCTATGACGACGTCGTGGAGTTGACCGAGCTCGAGCGCGCGGCGATCGCGGCGGCGCCGAACGACGATGCGGATCGGATGCACGCCTTCGCTATCGCCGAGCCCGAGGCGCAGGGTCGGCGTCTCGCGCTGGTCAACCTGCCGTCGTTGAACGTGCGGGGGCTGCGCAGTGCCTGGGTGGGTGGGGAAGCGCGCACGGTCGTTCCCGACCGGGCGATTGCCAGCATCGACCTGCGCCTGGTGAAGAACATCGATCCTGGTGATCAGTTGGAGCGCCTGATCGCGCACATCGAGAGGCAAGGCTATGAGATAGTCAGTGAGGAACCTGACCCCGAGACGCGGCGTCGGCACCCGAAGCTCGCCAGGGTCGTGACCTCTGACGGCTACCCGGCGTATCGGACTCCGATGGACCTGCCGATCGCACGGGCGCTGGTCAGCTCGGTGGAGGAGCACATGGGGCAGAGCATAGTGAAGATCCCCACATCGGGCGGCAGCGTTCCGCTTTTCTGGTTCACCGACGTCCTCGGCGTGCCCACGGTGGGTGTCCCGATCGTCAACCACGACAACAACCAGCATGGCCCGAACGAGAACCTCCGGCTGGGCAATCTCTGGTCGGGGATCGAGCTCTTGGCTTCGGTGATGATGCTGCGCTGAACGACAGAGGCCCGAGAGAGATGGCGGACCTGAAACTCATCCATGAGCTGCTGACGCCGGCGCAAACGAAGATCTTGCTGCTTGTGCTCGATGGTCTGGGCGGCCTGGCAGTGGAGCCGGGCGGGCCCACCGAGCTCGAGGCGGCCGAGACACCAAACCTCGATCGCCTAGCGGCCGAGGGGATGGTCGGACTTCATCAGCCGGTGGGGCCGGGGATCACCCCGGGCAGCGGGCCGGGCCACATTGGGCTCTTCGGCTACGACGCGCTCCGCTACCAGATCGGGCGCGGTGTGCTCGAGGCGCTGGGGGTTGATTTCGACCTGCAGGCGAACGACCTGGCCGCCCGGGGCAACTTCTGCACGGTAGACGGCGACGGTAACATCACCGACCGCCGTGCCGGCCGTATCCCCAGCGAGCGCTGCGCGGAGCTTTGCGCCGAGCTGCAGAAGATAGAGCTCCCCGGGGTGCAGTTGTTTGTAGAGCCCGTTCGCGAGCACCGCTTCCTGTTCGTGTTGCGGGGTCAGGGGCTGGCCGAAGGCGTTGCCGATACCGATCCCGGCCACGTCGGCGTCCCACCCCTCGACGCGGCGGCCACCGTACCGGAGGCGGAGATGGCGGCCGCACACGCGCGACGTTTCGTCGAGCAAGCGCGCCGGCGGCTTGTTGGACAGGAGCCGGCCAACATGGTCACGCTGCGTGGATTCGCGAAGAAGCCCGACTGGCCGCTCTTTCCGGAGACGTTCGGACTGCGCTCGGTTGCGGTGGCGCAATATCCGATGTACCGCGGCGTGGGAAGGCTTCTGGGCATGGATCCGGTGGAGGTCGGCCCGTCGCGTGAAGATCTGTTCGCGACCCTCGAGCGGGTCTGGCCGACCTACGATTTCGCCTTCGTTCACGTGAAGGACCCGGACAAGGCGGGCGAAGATGGGGATTTCGAGCGCAAGGTCGAAGTCATCGAGGAGATCGATCGCTGTGTCCCCCGGATAGTCGCGCTCGAGCCCGATGTGATCCTCGTCACGGGCGATCACTCCACCCCTGCCGCGCTGCGCAGCCACAGCTGGCACCCCGTGCCCTTCCTACTTCGGTCACCAACCTGCCGGCGCGACGACGCCCAACGGTTCGGCGAGAGATGGTGCCGGGGAGGAGAGGGCGGACTCTGCAGCTCCGAGGACCTGCTGCCCTTGGCCCTCGCCCACGCCGGGCGATTGGCCAAATTCGGCGCCTAGTTCGGAGATCTGATGGCCTGGGACACTGTCAGCTTCGACTGCTATGGCACTCTCGTCGATTGGGAGACGGGAATCACCTCGGCGTTCAGGCGTGCGGCGGCAGCCGACGGCATCGAGCTGGAACCCGCCGCGGTGATCGCTGCCTACCACGCGGCGGAGCCGCAGGTGCAAGCGGACCATTATCGGCCTTACAGCGACGTGCTGGGCGAAACGGCGTTGCGGGTGGCGCAGCGCTTGGGCTGGTCGCTGGCGCCGGAGCAGGCAGGCTTCCTCGCGGAATCGCTGCCCGATTGGCCGGCTTTTTCGGACACGCGGCAGGCACTCGAACGCTTGAAAGCGCGGTTCAGGCTGGCAATCCTCTCGAACATCGACGACGCTCTGCTCGAGGCGACGATCGCGGGGATCGGTGTCGAATTCGATTGGACCGTCACCGCCCAGCAGGTTCGCAGCTATAAACCCGGTCACGCGCACTTTCTCGCGGCGTTGAGCAACCTGGACGGAGACCGCGGGCGCCTGTTGCACGCCGCTCAGAGCAAGTTCCACGACATTCGCCCGGCGGGCGAGCTGGGTATCGACTGCGTGTGGGTGAACAGGAAGGGCGAGGAACTGGACGACGGGTTGGAGCCGTTGCGCGTGGTGGGCGATGTGGCAGAATTGGCGGAGTGGTTGGGAGTGTGATGGTCGGTGATCGGTGATCGGTAACCTCGAGTTGCGAGTCACTGACCACTGCTCATTGTCAACCGTTCGTCTGTGATCAACTCAAAGAACCCGGCAGCGAAAGAGGAGTCATGACCGACAACGGCCGGCGACGCGTGATTATACTCGGTGCCGCAGGGCGCGATTTCCACGACTTCAACACCTACTTCCGTGGCAACCCCGACTACGAGGTTGTCGCGTTCACCGCTACCCAGATTCCGAATATCGAGGGCCGGCTCTACCCGGCGGAGATCGCAGGCGCTGATTATCCGAGCGGCGTACCGATCCTTCCGGAGGAAGAGCTTGAATCAGTGATCGAGCGAGAGCGGATCGAGTTCTGTTCCTTCTCATATTCCGACGTATCTCACGAGTACGTGATGCACCTGGCTAGCCGCTGCCTCGCCGCCGGGGCAGGGTTCATGCTACTCGGGCCGCGGCAGACCCTGCTGGATTCCAAGCGGCCGGTGATCAGCGCGTGTGCCGTGCGTACCGGTGCCGGGAAGAGCCAGACAACCCGCTATGTAGTCGAGCGGCTGCGCCAGTTCGGCCGCAAACCTGTGGTCGTTCGCCATCCGATGCCGTACGGCGACCTGGTCAAGCAACGCGTGCAGCGCTACGAGACCTACGAGGATCTCGAACGTCACGAGGTGACGATCGAGGAGCGCGAAGAGTACGAGCCACACCTGAATAAGGGAACGATCGTCTACGCGGGCGTCGATTATGAGGCCGTCCTCCGTCAGGCCGAGAACGACGGTGATGTGGTGCTGTGGGATGGAGGGAACAATGACCTGCCTTTCTTCCGGCCGAACCTGCACATCGTCGTCACCGACCCCCACAGGGCTGGCCACGAGCTGAGCTACCACCCCGGTGAGGCCAACCTGCGCATGGCCGATGTGGTGATCATCAACAAAGTCGGGTCTGCCCGGGCGGAGGATGTAGAGACCGTGCGGCGCAACATAGAGGAAGTGAACCCGAAGGCCCTCGTCCTTGCAGGTCGTAGTCCGCTGACCGTCGACGACCCGGGCGCGCTGAAGGGGAAGCGGGTCTTGGCGGTGGAGGACGGTCCCAGCCTGACGCACGGCGAGCTGCGGCTCGGTGCGGCGAGCCTGGCCGCGCAGGAGTGCGGCGCGAAGGAGCTTGTGGACCCCCGCCCGTTCGCCGTCGGCTCGATCGTCGAGACCTTCCGGAAGTACCCTGGCACCGGGCCGGTCCTGCCGGCGATGGGCTACGGTGACGAGCAGATCCGTGAGCTGGCCGAGACGATCGGCAATTCGGATGCGGACGTCGTTGCCATAGGCACACCGATCGATCTCGCGCGGCTGATCGAGATCGACCGGCCGACTGTCAGGGTGACCTACGATCTCGCCTTGGATGAGCCTGGGAAGCTGGACGAGCTGTTACGACAGGCTCTGGAAAAGTAGCCAGGCTGGAGGAGAGGTGGAAACCGTGCGGAGAGCCGCCAAGCTGCACGAACGCGCAATGGTCGTGGATGGCCACAACGACCTCGCGTGGCGACTGCGGACCAAGGCTGGTTCGAGCTTCGAGGTCTTCGACCTCGCCGTTCGCCACGAGGAAGGCCACACCGATATCCCGCGGCTGCGTGAAGGCGGCGTGAACGCCCAGTTCTTCGCCGCCTACGTTCCATCCGACTACGAGGGGCGCTGTGCGGCACGCGTCGCCTTGGAGCAGATCGATCTGATCCGGCGGATGGTCGCCCGCTATTCGGACTTCGAGCTGGCCCTCGGCGCAGAGGATGTGCGGCGAATCGCCCGGTCCGGGAAGATCGCCGCGCTGATCGGGATCGAGGGCGGCCAGACGATCGAGAACTCCCTCGCGGTCCTGAGGATGTTCTACGAGCTGGGTGCGCGCTACATGACGTTCACCCACATCGATTCCACTGACTGGGCCGATGCAGCCACCGATGAGCCCCGCCACGGTGGCTTGAGCGAGTTCGGAGAAGAGGTGGTTCGCGAGATGAATCGGCTCGGCATGCTGGCCGACATCTCCCACGTGTCGGCGGAAGCGATGGCCGACACACTGAGGGTCAGCGAGGCGCCGGTGGTTGCCACGCACAGCGGCGCCCGCGCGGTCAACGGTCACTCGCGTAATGTCCCGGATGAGGTCCTTCGTCAGGTGCAGGAGAGTGGTGGCGTCGTAATGGTTAATTTCTTTTCCGGCTTTGTTGTCCCGGAAGCTGCGGAAGTAGTGAGCCACCTGTTCGGTGCGTACCGTGAACTGCGGGCGCAACACGGTGGCGACGAGGCCGCCCTGGAGGGCGCTTGGCGCCGGCTGTCGGAGGAGCACCCGATCCCCCGAGGCACGGTGGCGGACCTGGTCGACCACATCGACCACATCGTCCAGGTCGCCGGGATCGACCACGTCGGTTTGGGCTCCGATTTCGACGGCATCGAGGTCGCGCCCGAGGGGTTGGAGGATGTGTCGAAGTTCCCTGCGGTCACCGCCGAGTTGGTGGGGCGTGGCTACAGCGACCGGGACATCGAGAAGATACTGGGTGGGAATATCCTTCGGGCGATGGAGGGCGCGGAGGAGACTGCCCTGCGACTGGCCGCCGCGGCGCCCTGATTCTCCGCCCCGAAAGGTGCCGCCCTCAAACGCGCAACGCGCCGCCGCGCTCGAGGAGAATCAGCAGCTCGTCTATCGTATGACGGCCGCGGTCTTTGCGGTACCACCTCAGAACGGGCTTGTTCACTTCCTCCTTCTTGTCGGTGAGCCGTCCGGCCCTGAACTCCCGGATCTTCTCGCGGAACACCGCTTGGGCAGGCGCGGGCCGCGGCCCCCACCAGCCGAGCTGAGACATGTCTTCGTCGAAGACGATCGCCACAGGTATCGATCGTCCTCCGTGGCTCAGGTAGCGGTCCATGATATCTAGGTTCTCATCGCGCTTGAATACGCGCAGCTCGACTTTGTCCGGCGCTGCGTCGGCCAGCTTGGCGATTATCGGTACAAGTGAGGCGGCATCGCCGCACCAGTCTTCTGCCAGCGCGGCGATGAGACGTTTGCCCGGTAATCCCTTCAAGCGCAGCACGGCGCCTTCCGGCACCTTGAGATGCTCGTAGACCCCGTCCCACAGGCCCAGATGCTTTTCGGCTCGCTTCCGGAACTCGTCGTACGTGTAGCCGCTCTCGAAGCGTTCGCGGGTCATTGTTTGCATGATCCCTCAACCGGCGGTTATCTGTATGTAGTCGGCGGCTCGTGAGCAGACCAGCCCGCCGTGCGTCGAAACACCGCGTGAGAGCCGGGGTTCCCGACCACTCGGCAAGGGCTCTAAGCGGAACCGGCGTCGCCACTTATGGTAAGAAACCTATGGCGCTCCTCCAAGGGGGCCGCACAGTCGCCCGCAGTGCCAGCTGGTGCCGGGGCGTGCGATGGGCGCAGCGTGCTGCCTGGCGCGGGTCCAACCGGGGGTCGTGATAGCGCGAAAGGACTGAATTGCTTATACTTAGGCGACTTCCGAGCCCCCTCCGGGTTTCATTCCCGGGGTTCGTGACTTCCCCCGCAAATAGCATAGGTGTGCGACGACGGTCATGAACAGGCCCAGGCGCGGATCGGCTGAAAGCCGCCGCGGCCGCGCTGCACGCGGCAGCGGTAAGGCCCCCGAGCTCTTCACGCTCGGCGGCGTCCGGCTCGTGCGTCAGGGCGTCGATGAGACGTCGAAGCTGGGACCGAAGCACCTCGCCCTGCTTGTCTACCTTTTCCACGAGCAGCGTCCCATGCACCCCTCCGAGGTCACTGATCTCCTGGGGCGCGGCCAGGCTCCGGAGAAGGAGACGGAGGGGCTCACCCGGGCTGTCGTTTGGCTGCGCGAGAACCTCCCGGGGGTCAACGTCCGCCTGACCGCCGAGACCATCGAGGTGTTCGCCGGTGTGACCCTCGATACGCGGGAAGTTGACACCGCCATCGACGGCGGAGATCCGCAGCACGTTGCCGAGCTCTACGTCGGGGAGTTCCTGGAGGGGTTCGAGTCCGGGTCGCCCGCCTTCGACGAGTGGGCCCAGAAGGAGCGCGGGCGTCTCAAGCGGGCTTGGAGCCACGCCATTCTCTCCGCGGCGCGTGAGTCGGAGCGGCGGCGTAAGTGGGAGACCGCGGCCGACTGGTGGCGCGTGCTCGTGGCCCGGGCGCCGATGCGTCCCGAGGCGGTAGCCGGCCTACTCGGCGCCTTGGCCAATTCCGGCCAGACGGAAGATGCGGCCCGCGCCTACGCGGACTACAGGGATCGACTCAAAGACTCCGGGGTCACGCAGCCCGCAGATCCGGTGAAGCAGGTGATCTCTGAGCATAAAGTGCTGCGCGACATCGCCGAGGGTCGCGTCAAGCCACCGCCCGAGCCGCCAGCAGCCGCCGCGCCGATGCCCGCTAAGCCGGAACCGGCGGTGCCATCACTCGACATCGAGCCGACCGCTCCACCCCAAGCGACCCCTCCGCCCGCGCCTCCGCCCGCGCCGAAGAAAACCGAACCACCGGCGCCGAGGCCGAAGGTCGACACCGTAGCCGGTTTCGAGGCCGGCGCTCCGCCGCCTACGCCCGGGGAAGCGGCTGCAGAGGCTGCGGTCGAGCCGGTGGCCCGGGAGGACGCTTGGGAGGAGATCGTCGATATCGCATCGAGCGACGATTTCGTTCTCCCCGTCGAGCAGAAGCCGTCCGGCGCCCCGGCGGCGGCCCGGAGGCCGGGCGGCGCCGGCGCCGGGCTCAAGCCGCCGGTGGACGAAGCGGCGGCGCCGGAGCCGGCCACAGCTCCCGGGCCCCGCCGCGGGGAGATCGACGAACACCTCAAGCAAGCGAGGGATGCAGCGCGGGCCTTTGTGGACACCGAGTACGGACACGTTCGCCACGAGATCACCTCGGTCCGCAAGGCCTGGGGGCCCACTCTCAATAAGTGGTGGGAGGATCTCGGGCCCGTGCGCGCCAAAGCCGCCGAACTGGCGGTTGCGGCGCTTCGCGGCCTGGCCGCCGCTCTCGTGCTGGCGCTCCAGATGGCCGGCCGGGGGACTAGTGCCCTTGTGTCCTTGGCGAGCGGCAAGCTGAAGACGGCGCGCCACAGGGCGGCGGAGACCCGGGTCCAGCGGGCGCACGTCAGAGTCGAGCGAAAGGAGCAACGGCGGGCCGAGAAAGCGGCCAGAGGCGATGCCAGGAAAGCGGAGAAGGAATCGAAGCAGGAAGCGAGGAGGAAAGCGAAGGCGGCTGAAAGAGAGGCTAGGAGGGCGGAGAAGGAAGCGGTGAGGGCGGTGCTGGACACCGCGCCCCCGCAGCCGGAGGTCGCACCGTGGGACGAGAAGCCCGTCGACGCTCCGCCACCGGTGGTGGTGCAGCCCGCCGGAGCGCCGCCGGTGGGCTTCGCGGCGCCGGCGGCGGAGATGCCGCTTGTGGAGGTGGCGCCCCCCAGGGCGAAACGGAAGCGCAAGCCGGTCGGACCGCTGCTCCGTTACTTCTGGTACGCGCCGGTCGCTGCGGGCCTCGCCGCCCTGGCGGTCGTTCTCGGTCCGCGTCTCATTAGGACGATCAGCGGGCTGACCGAGGATCTTCCCTCCCGGCTGCCCGAAGTGCAGGCGCCGTCGCTGCCGAGCGTCTCGCTACCGAGGGTAACGATCCGAACGCCCTCGTTCGTGGAGACCGGCGTCTCCAGGATCGCCGAGATGTTCTCGGGGCCCCTGCTGGAGCGGTCGGGGGAGTGGCTGCTGTTGGCCGACGTCGAGATCGAGGGTCCCGACGGTGGCGCGGCCACGGCGGCCGCCGACGGCGCCACCGCGGTCACGCTCGGCCAGATGCTCGAGGCCGACCTGGTGCAGGCCGGCTTCTTCTACGTCGTCCCCCGCGAGCGTGCGCTGGTGGCGCTACGTAGAACGGTGGGGCGGGCGTCGGAGACCCTGCCCGTCGCTGACGCCTTGACGCTGGCGGAGGCCGTCGGCTACGCAGCGGTGCTCAGCAGCCGGGTCACCCGCCACGAAGCCGTCGACAGCGTGAGGGTCCAGGTGTTCAACGCCGCGGGCGACACGTTGTACGGCGTGGCGGCGGAGGTGTCGGAGGAGTCGAGCACGTTCGAGACGCTCGTTGGGCTCGGTCGTGCTGTACGTCGTCGCTTGGGCGAGCCGGGTGACGGTGTGGAGGCGAGTCTGCCTCCCAGCCACGTGCTCACAACTTCGCCGAGCGCACTGGAGGCGTACGTCGATGCGCGCTGGCAGCTTTACAGCGGGCGCTACTCTCAAGCAATCGCTGCGGCGGGGCTGGCCACGCGCCGCGACTCGACTTTTGCCCTCGCTTATCACCTCCTCTCCGAGGCATACGCGCTGAACGGCCAGCGGAACCAAGCGCGCAACGCCTTGGAGTCCGCCTGGCGGTTTGGCGAGAGGCTCAGCGAGCGGGAACGCCTCCGCGTTCTCGCCGACCGACACGCGTGGGACGGTCGCCTCGGCGACGCGGTGCTCACCTACGATGATCTCTTCAGTGCCCACCGTGATGACGTGGGCGCCCTCAAGAGCCAGGCTTTGCTGCAACGCATGATCGGTGTCCGCGGCGGAGGGGAAGGGAACCTGCGTGTCGCCTACTCGATAGATCCCTTCGACTGGCCGCCGCTCTCCCGTGTTGCCCGCTACCTGGGCTACCGCGGCGCACTCCCAAACGTCGATTCGTTGGTCGCTGCCGTCCAAGAGGCCCAGTAAGCGCTCGCAGACTAATAGCGCCGGCTCGCTTGTAAGCTTCCCGGGCCTGTCCTAGCTTTAAGCTATGATGACTAGAGCCATCTTGACGTACGCATTGGCGGCTGGCCTGCTTGCCGGGACCGCCCACATCGCCCACGCGCAGCAGAACTCGCCGAAACGGCGGGGGCAGCGGGACTGCGTCGTCCGGAAGGAGCCCAACGGCCTCATCCGCGGCGACCGCATCCCGAAGGGTTGTGTCCTGATTCAGGAGGAGGATCTGCCGCGGCAAGAGCGACGACCCGCGCCGACCGTAGGCCAAACCGTGGGCGGGCGCCATTTCGGCCCGAGCCAGGGCCACTTCGGTCCGCTAGAGCGGCACTTCGGGCCGAGCCAGCGCCACTTCGGCCCGCTGCAGAGGCACTTCGGGCCGACCCAGCGCCACTTCGGCCCGCTGCAGCGTCATTTCGGCCCGCTGCAGCGCAACTTCGGGTCCTCCTCTCGGTCGCGGACTGGCAACTCGCGCCCGTAGCGGCTGACCCGATGGAGGTAGATCTCGCCGTCGTCGCTGACGGGGCCAACGTCAGCCAGGAAGGGAAGCTCAACATTCTCGGGGTGTTCGACACCATCTGGGCCCGGGAATTCCCCTTTCGGCACGCTGCCATGGTCTTCGTCCTGCGTGTTCGGGCGGACTTCACCGATCGCGGCGTTCACCAGATGCAGGTCCGCCTCATGGATGCCGACGGTGCCCAACTCTTCAAGGCCGAGGGACCCCTCAAGGTCCCGGGTGGCGCGCCCGGACGGCCCAGCAAGCCCCACGTGATCATGGGCCTCAGCGGTATCACCTTCCCGAAGCCCGGCGATTACTCATTCGAAGTCCTGGTCGACGACCGGCATATGAGGAGCGTGCCCCTCTACGTAATGGGGGCCGCTGCCGGTCGTCCCCGTGAAGAGATGGCGTAGTCGCGGGCTCCTCTCGTTTGTTGCGGCGGAGCGGTCCGTGTCGTAGATTCGTAACGCTGGATCCACTAAAAACTGTAACGCAGCCTGCCCTTTGACAGGGCCGGGTGCGAGTCTCCTTGACACATCCTGCTACAAGGAAGGCTGATGGCTAGATCGATCCTGGTCGACCATGACGGTTCCTTCCTCGTCGGCAACCGTCGCCACCGGATCCCTGAAAGGTTCTCAGATCGACAGATCCACAGCTTTCGGACGCTGCTTGAGCCGATCCCGGATACCCCGAGCGGCCCGGCCATGTCGGCGCAGCTGCGCAGGAAGCAGCGGGACTACCTGTTGCGGCGCTCGCTGGCGGCGGTGATTCCAGGGCTGCCACTCCACGTGCTACAGAGGCTCTCGATGAGGCAGGTGAGGGTACTCCACGAGTGGATCGCGCGTCACCGCCCGGAGCTGGTGGCCGACCTCGAGGTCCAGCTGGACTAGCCGGGCGCTACGCCGATACGCGAGATAGCGAACCTGCCCAGCAAGCCGGAGTAGGCCGGGGCTTGGGAGGAAGCTCTCTTCGGTTGTCCCGACCCAGGTTGTACGTCTATCCTAAGACAACACATGACTGACGAGCGCATACTGGCGGTGCGTGCCGGTCTCATCCGCACGCTGGATCCGGAGCGCCGGGAGGTGGAGTGTCTGGCTGTCCGGGCTGGCCGCATCGAGGCGATCGGCTCCGAAGGCGAAATCGGCTCGCGAGTTGGGGGCGGGGCGGAGTGGCTCGATCTGCGGCCGACGACGATCGTGCCTGGGTTGACCGACTCGCACATCCACCTGATCGAGTGGGCACTGGCCAGGGAGACGCCTGACTTGTCAGGCCTCGGCTCGATGAAGGAAGCGTTGACGGTCGTCCGGCGCGAGGCGGCCTCTGCGCCCCAAGGTGCGTGGCTCGAGTTCAAGGGCTGGGATCCTGTCTGGCGGTCGCAGGCCGGGCTGGCGGACCTGGACGAGGCATCGCAGGGCCGTGCCTTGGCTCTCGTCGCCCACGATCTGCACTCCGGCTGGCTGAACACGGAGGCGATGCGTCGCCTGGGGATCGATAGGGAACGCGACGGTCCGCCGGGTGGATGGTTGGAGCGGGACTCCAATGGTCAGCCGACGGGCGTGTTGCAGGAGGGGGCTCTCGACTGGTGGTACGAGGGTAGGCCGCGGCCGGGCGATGCGGAGCGCAAGGCGGCTCTGCTGGAAGGCCAGGCGGCGCTTCACAGCCTGGGGGTGACCGCCGTGCAGTCGGTCGAGGCACCGGAGTCGTTCCGGAGCGTGGAGGAACTCGAGCGCTCCGGCCAGCTCCGCCTTCGTGTACTTCACCACTTTCCCCAGCGCTTCATCGATTCGCTGGTCGAGTGCGGTATCGCCAGCGGGTTCGGTGGTGAGTGGCTCAGGGTGGGCGGGATCAAGTACTTCAGCGACGGGGCGCTCGGGTCGCGCACGGCCTGGATGCTGGTGCCGTACGAGGGCGAGCGCGGACGCGGTATCCTGCGGCTCCAGCCGGAGGAGTTGGCGGCAGACGTCGAGCGCGCTCGTCGTGCCGGCCTGGCCGCCACCGTTCATGCCATCGGTGACGCCGCCGTGCGCATGGCTCTCGACGTCTTGGAGCAGGCGGGCTCCGCTGGCCTCGCGATACCCCACCGGATCGAGCACCTGCAATGTGTGCATCGCGATGACCTCGCTCGTGCCGGTCGCTTGGGCATCGTCGCGTCGATGCAGCCCTCACACCTGCTGACCGATATCCGGTTGGCGGAAGAACGCTGGGGGCCCGAGCGCTGCCGCGGGACGATGGCACTGCGCAGCTTGCTCGATGCCGGTACGGTCCTGGCCTTCGGCTCCGATGCGCCGGTGGAGGCGGCTGATCCACGAGAAGGGTTCTACGCAGCGCTGGAGCGACGTGATCGGAGCGGCTACCCCGAGGGCGGCTGGAACCCGGAAGAGCGACTGACCGGCCTAGAGGTGCTCAGAGCCTACACCGAGGGCCCGGCGCACGCGGCCGGTGACGCCGGCCGACGTGGCCGGTTGTCTCCCGGGTACCACGCCGACTTCGCCGCCTGGGAGGTCGATCCCGTCACGGCGGAGCCGGAGCAGATACTGACCGCGAAGGTCGTTGCCACGGTGGTTGGCGGTGAGATCGTGTTCGGTGAGTCGTGATCTCATTGTCGACCCGGGCATTGCCCATGCTCGGTTGGAGCTGGGGTGTCGAGAACCACTTGGACACAGGGTGTTGAGTGTTCGATGTTGGATATCGAGCTGGGGGCACCGGAAAGCTGACTGACGTGGAAGATATCGAGACCGCCGTTGACGCCCTCGCCAAAGCGCAGCTTGTCGTCGCCGCCTCTGGCGCCGGTATGTCCAAGGAGAGCGGCATCCCTACCTTCCGAGACGCCCAGTCGGGTCTGTGGGCTCGGTACAACCCTGAGGAGCTCGCCACCCGGCAGGGGTTCGCGCAGAACCCAGCGCGAGTCTGGGGCTGGTATAATTACCGGCGCGGGCTGATCGCGCGGAGGGCTCCGCACGCGGGGCATCTGGCGCTGGCCGCGCTCGAGGAGCTGGTCCCTCAGGTCGTTGTAGTCACCCAGAACATCGATGGGTTCCACCGTGAGGCTGGATCCAGCACGATCCTGGAGCTGCACGGCAACATCAATCGCTTCAAGTGCTTCGACCAGGACCACCCTGTGGGTATCGATGTGCCGGTGGCCGACACCGACGCCGAGCTCGAGCCCCCGATCTGTCCACGCTGCGGATCGCCCATCCGACCTGACGTTGTCTGGTTCGGAGAAATGTTGCCCTCCGGCCTCTTCCAGCAAGCCGAGACCCTCAGCCGCGCCTGCGACGTCATGCTCGTGATCGGCACATCCGGGATGGTTCAGCCGGCGGCCGGCCTGCCGTTTGTCGCGGAGGCGGGGGGCGCCACCGTGGTCGAGGTGAACACCGAGCCGTCCCAAGTCTCCCACTACGCCAGCATCTTCCTCCAAGGGCCCGCAGGCGAGATCCTCCCTCAGATAGTCGCCCGTCTCGAAGCGCTGCGCGCCTGAGCTATTACTCCGGTCTATTTGACGCGGACGTTCCGTCGACTGAGTTTGTGGGCGATGGACAGGAGTGCAAGGTCGTTCCTCAAGACGAAGACCGTCTGCACGATCGGCCCGGCCACGTCGGACCCGGCGACGCTGGAAGCACTTTGCCGTGCCGGGATGGATGTCGCACGCCTCAACATGTCGCACAGCACGCCGGCGCAGGCCCGTGAAGCGGCGCGGCATATACGCGACTGCTCGGCAAAGCTCGGCAAGCCCGTGGCACTGCTCGTCGACCTGCAGGGCCCGAAGATCCGGGTCGGCCGAATGGCCGAGCCCGTCGCCCTGCGCGCAGGCGATCGGGTCGTGCTGGCGCCGCTCGAGTCGGCCGAGCCGGGCGAACTTCCGGTCACGTACGCGGAGCTCGCTGACGATCTCTCGGCTGGTGATCGAGTACTGATCCACGACGGCAGAATAGAGCTCGGGGTCACGCGCGTAGCGCCGCCACGCGTCGAGGCCGAGGTCGTCATCGGCGGCGATGTCGCTGGTGGCAAGGGGATCAACCTCCCCGGAGTGAATGTGAGTGCCCCGGCCCTGACCGAGAAGGATCTGGCGGATCTAGAGCTCGCCCGGGAGTTGGGTGCGGAGTACGTGGCACTCTCGTTCGTGCGCTCGGCGGAAAACGTGCGCGCGATGCGCGACCGGACGCCGGACGGCGTATTGGTCTTGGCGAAGATCGAGAAAGACGTGGCGCTCGGGGAGCTGGAGTCGATACTGGAGGCCAGCGACGCGGTGATGGTGGCCCGTGGCGACCTGGGGACCGAGCTGCCCTTCGAGCAGGTACCGCTCGTTCAGAAGCGCGTCGTGCGCCGGGCTAACGTCCGCTACCGTCCGGTCATCATCGCCACGGAGATGCTCGAGTCGATGATCGAGCGAGCGCGCCCGACCCGCGCCGAGGTCTCCGACGTGGCG
This sequence comes from Gemmatimonadota bacterium, assembly GCA_020344215.1. Taxonomy (GTDB): domain Bacteria; phylum Gemmatimonadota; class Gemmatimonadetes; order Palauibacterales; family KS3-K002. The sequence goes on along the minus strand of CP070815.1, from coordinate 917,715 downwards.
AACGCGATTCTCGACGGTACCGACGCCGTGATGCTCTCCGCCGAGACCGCGGTGGGGCGCTACCCCGTCGAGGCGGTCCGGGCTCTGACCCGCGTGATCGCCGAGGTCGAGTCGAAGAGCGGGCTACTGGTGAGCGGGCCTCCGTACGACGTGCCGGCGGTGCCGGAAGACGGGGGGCCAGCTGCCACCGAGTTGGCTGTAGCCTGTGCCACTCTCGAGGCGGTGCGGGCGATACAGGCCCCGGCCATCGTCACGTACACGCGGAGCGGGTTCACAGCCCGCGTGATCTCCTCGCGTCGGCCGCCGGTGCCGATCCTGGCCGTCACCGATACCGAGGTGGTTCTGCGCCAGCTCGCCCTGGTCTGGGGCGTGCTACCGGTGCTCTGTCCGAGCGCGCCCACGGACGAGGAGATGTGGGAGGTCGCGCGCGCCGAGTTGCTGCAGCGCGGACTCGCCGGGCCCGGCGACCGGGTAGCGGTCACGGCAGGCGTTCCCTTCCACGTGCGCGGGACGACGAACATGGTCCGCATCCTGAGGCTTTGACCCGTGCGGCTACGCTTCCTCGGAACCGGCACCAGCTTTGGCGTTCCGGTGGTTGGCTGCGACTGCGCAGTCTGCAGCTCGCCTGACCCCCGCAATCGACGCTCGCGCCACGGCATCGCCTTGCAGAGCGAGGAGCGCGTATTGCTGGTGGACACGCCGCCCGAGCTGAGACTGCAGCTGCTGGCGGCGGGCATTAGCGAGGTCGATGCGGTCTTGCTCACGCACATGCACGCTGACCACCTCCATGGCATCGACGACTTGCGAATCTTCAGCCTGCGGAGGAAAGCCCCGCTGCCTGTGTACGTCGCGGAGGAGTACGCCGAGGCGCTACGGACCCGCTTCGATTACATATTCGATGACTCGATCAGGCCGGAACCCGGCACGAGCGCGCCCGAGATTGATCTGAGGACTTTCGCTGCCGGCCGCGAGCTCGACGTGGCCGGCTTCGGGCTGACACCTTTGCTGTTCCCCCACGGCCGAATGAACTCCTACGGCTTCCGTTGCGATGGGCTGGGCGTGGTCGTCGATGGCAAGGAGGTCCCGGATGAGGCGGGCGCCGTTCTCGCGGGGATCGACACGCTGGTGATCAACGCGCTGTGGTGGGGCGAGCCGCATCCGACGCACTTCAACGTGGAGGAGGCAGTGGCCGCCGCGAAAAGGATCGGCGCCAGGCGGACCATACTGACCCATCTCACCCACCGGCTCGACTACCAGAGACTGAAGGCGAGATTGCCCGACGGAATGGAGCCGGCGTATGACGGGTTGGTGATAGAAATCGACTGACTGTGTGCAAGCCATCGATCGACTGTGCCGGCTGCGAATACTGAATACGAATCCAACCGACCACTTCGGGGTTCGGCATTCGGCATTCGGCATTCGGAGCACGCCGGGCCCCGATGGTCACATGCTTCTCGACTCCCGAGCTGCACAACGCCAGCGCCCGCTGTTGAATTCGTACTGCACCCTCCCTATCTTAAGTTCAAGAAGAACGCGCTTTTCGATCCCCTGCCTTGGCTTCGCGAGGTCGGTCATGGCCCCCCGGCGCATCCTCCTCTTAGATGTCGAAGGTCCCTGCCGAGATGCGCTGGCCCGGGCGCTCACCTGCGAAGGTCATGAGGTTCGGGTGGCTGATTCCGCGGACCAGCGGGACCGGCTGAACGATTTCGCCCCTGATACGGTATTATATACAGAGGGGCTATCGCGAGGCTCCGGCGGGAGCAGCGTTGCCCGCTGGATCGCGCTGACCAAGCCGGTCAACATTGAAGAGTTGCGCCGCGCCCTGCGCCAGGAATAGCCGGGACGCGGGCTTGATACGCCGGATCTGTGAAAGGATAGACTTATGCGTGACTACGACGAGGACGGCGTCCCCTACGTGGTGATCGAGCGTACGGGGTCCGGGCTCATTCCCTTCGTTTGGGGTGCCCTGGTCGGTGCCGCCGCCGCCCTGCTGCTCGCGCCGAAGTCCGGTGCCGAGACCCAGCAGGAGCTGAAGGAGCGAGCGCGTCGCCTGCGCGACCGCGCAGAGGAGAAGGCGGGCGAGCTCCAGGATACGTTGCAGGACGCCTTCAGCCAGGGGCGCCGCCAGGTCGAGGAGAAGTACGACGCGGCGAAGGGCAAGGTCGCGGAGGGTCGTGAGCGAGCCCAGCAGGCCCTCGACGCTGGCAAGAAGGCCGCCAGGGCGGCCCGCGGCGAGTTGGAGGACCGGCTGACCGAATCGCGCGGCGGCGGCGGCGAGTCTCCAGCCGACTGATCCTGCAACACGGCTAAGCGCTCGCGGCGCTACCGCCATTGGCTGCTCAAGATTCTGCGCAAGCGCCCTCCCGAACACGCGAGTGGTTGGGGAGGGCGCAGCGCGCTGCGGCTGGGTTCTGGGCCGCGCTGAAAGACTACGTCGTTCGCGTCGGCGAGAAGGCCGACGACGATAACGTCTTCGTGCTCGCCAGCGGCCTGACTTTCAGCGTCGTTGCCGCCGCTGTCCCTTTCCTCCTGATCGTCGTCGCTCTTGTCAGCCTGACACTGGAAGCGGCCGCCGCGGCGGCAGGCGTCGAGCCCATCGAACAGCTGCGGCGCTACCTCGATACCATCGTTCCGGTCCTTGCTGAAGGTGGTGCGGTCGGTGCGGAACGCAATCTTCCCGAAGAGGTCATCGAAGGTGTTGTGCGGCGTGGCGAGCCGATCGGGGTCATCTCATTCGTAGCCTTCGTCTGGCTCTCGACCCGCCTCTTCGGCTCGGTGCGCGCCATTCTGAGGGAGATTTTCGACCTGCGGCAGAGCCGCGGCGTGATCCAGGGCAAGATCTTCGACGCCCAGATGGTGCTGGTCTCCAGCGTGCTGGTCATACTCAACATCGGCATCACCATCGTCTTCAACGTGGTCAAATCCCGAGGCTTCGAGTTCCTGGGACTGTCCGCCGAGCATGTCGGGGTGGTCGAGAGTATCTCCGCCCAGTCCACCGCGCTGTTGTTCATCTTCCTCCTCTTCCTCTTGCTCTACAAGTATGTCCCCGCCCGGCGCGTGCCGTGGCGCATGGCGCTCACCGCAGCCGCTTTTACCGCGATCTGCTGGGAACTTCTCAAGCTGGGGTTTACCTTCTACCTGACACGGGTCGCGAATTACACCTCGATCTACGGCGGGATTGCCACGCTGGTCGTGGTCGTCATCTGGTTCTACTACCTGTCGATCGTCTTCGTCCTGGGTGCGGAGGTCGCTCAGGTCTACGAGTTGCGAAGGGTGCGACGCCGGCAGATCGAAGTCCTTGAATAGCTTCACTTGCGCTGCTAGGCCTCTAGTGTGATAATAAGGGCACCCCCCACGGCCTCCAGCCGTAACTCCCTATGTCCAAGGAGAGCATCAAGCTAGTTGCCCGGAACCGGAAGGCGCGCCACCAGTATCACATCCTCGAGACGTGGGAAGTGGGATTGGTGCTGGCGGGAAGCGAGGTCAAGGCGTTGCGCGAGGGGAACGCCAGCCTCTCGGACGCTTATGCTCGGGTGGAGAACGGCGAGGCGTGGCTGTACAACATGCACATCGGGCCGTACGGGCCGGCAGGCCCCGACGCCCACGAGTACAAGCGGCGCCGCAAGCTGCTGCTGCACAAGCAGGAGATCGGCCGGCTGATCGGTAAGGTCGAACAGGCGGGGCTGACCCTAATACCTCTGGAAGTTTACTTCCGCAGCGGAGTGGCCAAGCTCAAGCTGGCACTCGCGAGAGGGAAGAGATTCAAGGACCGACGTGAGGATATCAAGCGGCGTGAGGCGGATCGGGAGATCGGACGTGCGCGGAAGCAGCGCTAGCACACCTCTGGTGGCGCTCGCCGTGGGCCTGCTCGGTTGGGCCGTGCCTGCCGCCGAGCACATCATCGTCGTCAGGGATGGTTCATCTTTCTCGGTCCCCGTCGAGCAGGTGCGTGGCTTCCCCGCCGCCAGGGCCGACTCGCTGGCGGGGGCGCTAGGCTACACTTGCGTGGGGCACTCCATCCTGATGGATGGCGAGTCGGTCCGCTTCACACCCGGATCGCCCTTCTTCACCGACGGCGACAACATCTACCAGCTTCCCAACCCCGTCTATGTCAGCGGGCCTCGCCTGATGATCCCGCTGAGCTGGGCGCTCGAGTGGTTGGCCGAGGCACGACCGCGGCGCTGGAGCTACATGGATGGTCGCTTGGTCCAGCGGCCGCCGGTCACCGTGCAGCCGCCGGAGCGCGAGTCGTGGCTGGTGGTGATTGATCCCGGCCACGGAGGCAGAGATCCTGGTACGATCGGCGTGGGCGGGGCCCGGGAGAAGGACGTAACGCTGGCGATCGCCAAGCAGCTCGCGAACCGGCTCCGTCGGGAACGCGGTGTCGAAGTGATGCTCACACGCGACCGCGACACACTCATCGCGCTCGGCGACCGGCCGCGAATCCCACAGCTGCGTGGCCGTGATGCGGCGCCGGATCTCTTCCTGTCGATTCACGCGAACGCGATGCCCAGGAAGCCGCACTCGGCCCGTGGTTTCGAGAGCTATTTCCTCGCGATAGCCCGAACCGATGAGGCGCTGCAGGTGGCGCTGCGTGAAAACGCTTCTCTCGAGTACGAGGACAGCAACGTAAATGCGGACCGCGATCCGCTGCTGTTCATGCTCTCCGACCTACAGTCGACCGCCAACCTCCGGGAGTCGAGGCTCCTGGCGACGGCCGTCAACCGCAGCATGGCGACGAACCTGAGCGTGCCCGATCTCGGGGTCAAACAGGGCCCGTTCCAGGTGTTGGTGGGCGCTACGATGCCGGCGGTGCTGGTCGAGGTGGGCTATCTCTCCAACCGGTCCGAGGAAAGACAGTTGCGGTCCTCGTCCTACCAGGCGAAGATTGCGGATGCGTTGGCCGACGCGGTCGTGGACTACTTGGCGGATTATGGTCGGCGGGTCTGGTCTTCCTACAGCTCAGGCGGGTAGAATCAAGAGCCCCGCCCAAGTCCTTCCACAGATTCTGCTATTCTTCGCAACACTGACCTCAGCGTCGGGCTGCATCTACTTCAACTCCTATTACAACGCCAACCAGCTGTTCGAGCAGGGGCTCAGGGACATCGAGGAGGGCCGCGAGTCCACCGGCCGCTCAACGCTCGCCGCCAGCATCGAGAAGGCGGAAGGGATCGTCGCCGCCAACCCCGACAGTCGCTGGGCCGATGATGCCGTCCGCATCATCGTGCGGGCGCGATTGCTGCGCGAGGAATGGGAGGAGGTGGTGTCGATGAGTCACGAGCTCTTGCGCTACGCGGAGACCCGCCGCGACACCGCCGAGGTGGCGGGCTACCTGGGGATCGCACAACGCCACCTGAGTGACCCGGCGGCGGCCGACTCGCTCCTCCTGTTCGCGCTCTCCGAAGAGGAGGATGATGAGCGACGCGCTATCCTTCTTCACAACCGCGCTCTCGCCCAGGCGCGTCTCGGCCGCTTCGACGGGGCCTACACGGACCTGCTGTACGTCTCGCGTCTGCGGCCCGCTTGGGTGCAGCCTCGCATCGACCGGGTCGGCCTGCTCGTGAACTACGGGCGCGGCGCCGATGCAGCGCTCGAGCTCGGGGCGATCTGGCCGCTACGCTTGACCGACGCTGAAGAGCAGGCGGTCGTCGAGGCCGTCCAGCACATCGCCCAGACTAGCCCGGAGGTGGCGTTCCAAGCCTTGGACGGCGTGGAGACCTCCTCGTTGAGCCGCGAGAATCGAGCGCGGCTCGTAGCCTCGCGTGGCGACCTGCACCGCGCCCGCGGTGAGATTGAGGAGGCGCGAGCAGACTACGAGCTGGCCGCGCGGGTCGCTCCCGAGTCGCGACCCGGTGCGGATGCCCGGTTGATGGCTGCCCAGCTCACGCTGGCGAGCGCAACGACAGTGGGTGAACTGGCGGCAACCCGTAAGGATCTGGAACAGCTCATGCAGCGGCGGGTTGGTCGCATTACCGACATCATGCGCCTTTGGGACACATTGGTGCGCGTGGAGTACTGGGTCGACCTGGGCGGCCTCGCTTATCTGCTGGCGGGCGAGGCGGCCCGTGACGCGCTGGGTGCGCCTGGACTCGCGCGCACCCTGTTCCTACGGTACGCCGACGAGGAACCCGAGTCGGTGTGGGCGCCCAAGGCGCTTCTGGCGGTCCTGGAGCTTACTGCTCTAGATTCGGCAACGCGGGCAGAAGAGAGCGAGCCAGACTGGGAGGATTTGCGACTGCGCCTCTGGATCGACTACCCGGATTCGCCTTACGTCCTGGCGATTCTCAACGAGCGACCGAGCGATGGCCTGACGTACGAAGAACTCGAGCTGGGGCTGCGACGCCAGTTGGCCCGCCTGGAGACGCTCGCCGATGAAGAGGTGATGGCGCGGCGTACGGCGATATCGCGATAGCTGGCGCTCGCTCGACCGTCGCCAGGGTGCTGCGCTGCGCGCGCAGCTCGACCGGTAGACCGGCGGAACTGACACGGAAAGAGAACAGGTGGTCAAGAGAGCCCATCGGATTGTCCGGGCGTGGAGCCGGGTGCGCGTGCGCGAGCGGGTTGCCGAGGAGACGTACTGGCTAGAGCTGACCGCCCCGGAGATCGCCGCGCAGGCGGCACCGGGGCAGTTCGTGATGGTCGGTTTCGGGGCGAGTGCGTGGGGCATACCGTTCCTGCCGCGTCCCAATAGTGTGGCAGCTGTACGCGGCGAGCACATAGGTTTGCTCATACGCGTCTATGGAGCTGGGTCGCGACGGCTGACGGCGCTCAAGCCCGGTGAAGAGGCTCTGGTGCTTGGCCCGTTGGGCACTCATTTCGAGCTGAACGGAGCGCGGAGGATCCTCTGTGTGGCCGGCGGAGTGGGGCTGGCACCCTTCCTGCTGCTCCCGGCTTGGCCCCCCTTGGTGAGCTGCGGGGCCGAGGTTCGCCTGCTGTACGGCGAGCGCCAGGCTGCGGCTGTATTCGATCCCGGCAAGCTTCGCGAGATCTCGGGGCTGGAGGCCGAGATCTGGACTGAGGACGGCAGCCTGGGCAGCCACGGGCGCGTGACCGATGGCGTCGATCTGAACGGGGTCGATCTCGTTCTGACCTGCGGGCCGACGCCGATGCTGAAGGCTGTCCGCGCTCTTGCAGTCGAGGCTGGCGTAGCCTGCCAGCTAGCCGTGGAAGAGCACATGGCCTGCGGCGTGGGGACATGCATCGGGTGCGCCATCGAGACGGTTGACCCGGAAACAGGCGAGGCTGGGTACAGCCTGGTGTGTTCCGACGGTCCCGTCTTCCCGGCGGAGCGGTTGAGATGGTAGACCTATCGATCCAGGTCTTCGGTGTCGACTTCCAGAACCCCGTTCTGCTCGCGTCCGGCACGTGCGGGTACGGCGAGGAATACGCCGACATCATCCCGGTTGACGAGCTGGGGGGAATTGTCACGAAGGCCGTCACACCCGAGCCGCGCGCCGGTAACCCGCCGACTCGTGTGTCCGAGACGCCGGGCGGGATGATCAACGCCATCGGACTGGCGAACGTCGGCCTCGCGCGCTTCCGGCGTGAGAAGCTGCCGTGGCTGCGCGACAACCTGTCCAAGGCGCGCGTCTTGGTGAACGTGGCAGGATGGAGTGTGAACGACTTCGTCAAAGTTGTCGCCGGACTCGACGACGCGGACGGTTTTCTCGGTTATGAGGTCAACGTATCGTGCCCGAACGTCGAGGGCGGCACCATGTTCGGTACTGACGAGCTATCGTTGGCGCAGCTTGTTCGCGCCCTCCGCGCCATTACCGAGCGTCCCCTCGTCGTCAAGCTCACACCGAACGTCGCCGACATCGGCGTGTTCGCCGATATCTGCGAAGAGAATGGGGCCGATGGGTTGAGCACCATCAACACCTTCCCGGGAATGGTGATCGATATCGAGGCGCGTAGGCCGGTGATCGGCAACGTCACCGGCGGCATCAGCGGGCCGGCCATTCGACCGATGGGCGTGTTTGCCACCTGGAAGGTCGCGTCCCGGGTGAAGCTGCCGGTGATCGGGATCGGCGGAATCTGCAACGCGCGTGACGCGATGGAGTACATGCTCGCCGGCGCATCGCTCGTCCAGATCGGGACCGCCATGTTCGTCGACCCCTATACGGCGCCCGAGACGATCAAGGGGCTGCACGATATTTGCGAGCGGCAAGGGGTAGCCCAGCTATCTGAACTGGTCGGTGCCTTGGAGGCCTGATGACTGACTCTGTGAAGGACCGAATCATCGTCGCCCTGGATCTGCCAACGCGTAAGGAAGCCTTCCAACTCGTCGACGCGCTGGGGGATGAAGCCACCTTTTTCAAGGTGGGTGCCATCCTCTTCGCCGAAGCAGGCCCAACCCTGCTCGATGAGCTGAAGAAGCGGGGCAAGCGCGTCTTCCTCGACCTGAAGTTCCACGACATCCCCAACACCGTGGCGGGAGCCGTCCGGGCGGCCACGCGGCGCGGCGCTCACATGCTGACTGTCCACGCGTCGGGCGGCCAGGCGATGCTCGAGGCTGCCCGCGAGGCCGCAGGCCCCGACGGCCCTGACGTCATGGCCGTGACCCTGCTGACCTCGCTGGTCAGCGAGGATGTGGAGCAGGTCTTCGGCCGCTCACCAGTCTCGCTGGTGGACGAGGTGGTCCGGCTTGCCGGGCTCGCCTTGAGCGCCGAGCTGCCTGGCGTGGTAGCTTCGCCGACCGAGGTCAAGCCCATCAAGCGGAGCTACGGGGATGCCCTTAAGGTGGTCACCCCGGGGATCCGCTTGCTGGGCGACGACCCGGCGGACCAGAGCCGGTACGCCACTCCCGAGGACGCGTCACGGGCGGGCGCCGACTTCATCGTGGTCGGCCGCTCCATCACCAAGGCCAAAGATCCGGCGAAGGCCTTCGAAGCTGTGGCGCGGTCGTTCTCTGCGGGCGAAGGAGCTTGACGTCGACCGCGGGACTTTTCTAACGTCGAGGGTCGGTGTTGGGGTCCGGCGTTCAAGTGGCGCGGCGCCGCTGGCCTCGATGTTCAAACCGGGCTGACCGCCGGTGGGCGGCGAATCCGGATGGCTGTGAGACTGTACAACACGCTTTCCCGTCGCGTCGAGGACTTCCAGCCCCTCAAACAGGGGCGGGTCACGATGTACACGTGCGGCCCCACGGTCTATGACACCGCCCACGTCGGGAACTTCCGCACCTTCCTCTTCGAGGACATCCTGCGCCGCTTCCTGAGATGGAAAGGGTACGAGGTCGTACAGGTCCGCAACCTCACCGACGTGGATGATCGGACGATCCATGCCGCCGTCGCCAAGGGCGTCAGCCTGAGGGAGCTGACCGACCCCTTCATCGACGCGTTCTTCAGCGACCACGATCGCCTGGGGCTGGAGCGCGCCGAACACTACCCGCGCGCGACAGACTACGTGCCTCAGATGGTGAAGCTGGTTGAGCAACTGGTCGAGCGGGGGCTCGCCTACGAGGCGGACGGCTCGGTGTACTTCGACATCTCCGAGTTTCCGAGCTACGGTGAGCTGGCCCAGCTCGATCGAGCGTCGCTTCGCGAGGGACGCGAGACCGGCGATGCCGCCTACGACAGGGAAGACGCCCGCGACTTCGTGCTCTGGAAGGGCGGCGAGCGGCCCGAGGAAGGCGACGTTGCAACCTGGGACTCGCCCTGGGGGTCGGGACGACCCGGCTGGCACCTCGAGTGCTCGGTGATGGCTACTGAGCACCTGGGACAGCCCTTCGACATCCACTCCGGTGGGGTCGACCTCATCTTCCCGCACCACACAAACGAGATCGCGCAGGCGGAGGGGGCGACGGGGGAACCTTTCGCGCGCTTCTGGCTTCATGCCAAGCATGCCCTGCTGGATGGCCGCAAGATGTCGAAGTCGGAGAACCACTACTACACGGTGGATGACCTCGTCGGCAAAGGGTACCGGGCGTCCGCGATACGCCGACTGCTCATCTCTGGCCACTACCGAGCCGAGCTCAATTTCACGCTGGCCGGTCTTGATGATGCCGCGCGCTCCGTGGAGCGGCTCGTGGAGTTGCGCCGCCGCCTCACGGCCAGCCGCTCGGACCAACCCGGCCTGCCGCCCACCCGTCTGCCCGAACTCGCCGCCCGGGCGCTTGAGGCCTTCGAGGCGGCCCTCGACGACGACCTCAACATAGCCGAGGGCTGGGGCGCTCTGTTCGTCCTCGTGCGGGAGGCGAACGGCGAGCTTGACGGGGCCGGTGAGAGGGTGCCGGCCGCCGACGCCGACACCGCGCTCGACGCCCTCGCTTCCATCGACAGCGTGTTCGGCGTGCTCGCCCTGGCCGAGCGAGAGGAGGTGGCGGTTCCGGAGGCGCTGCGCGCCTGGATCGAGGACCGGCTGGCGGAGCGCGCAATGGCCCGGACTGAAAGGGATTACGCCCGCGCCGACGCGATCCGCGGCGAGCTGGCCGAGAGGGGGATCGAGGTGGAGGACACCCCGTCCGGAAGCCGCTGGCGGCTGGCCCGCTGAGCTTGACACCCTCAGATAACTGAAGTACAATTCTCGGCTTACTTAATCGCTGACGTAGCTCAATTGGTAGAGCAGCTGATTTGTAATCAGCAGGTTGCGGGTTCGAGTCCCGCCGTCAGCTCCAGACGGTACCGGCTGGGCAAGTTGGAGACTGGATGCAGGCGATCCGGCGGCGCCGCGAGGACCGCGAGGGCCTCCGGGTTCGCCGTCTTCTTGTGTCTGCCAGCCTGGCCGCAAGGTGGGAGGCTCGGAGGCCGGCCGGACCACCGGCTCACGAGGCCCGCTCTTTCCGTCCATTGTGTTCCAGTGGTGGGGTGCCCGAGCGGCCAAAGGGAGCAGACTGTAAATCTGCCGGCTGATGCCTACGAAGGTTCGAATCCTTCCCCCACCAT
>CP070815.1:873329-906735 GCA_020344215.1 Gemmatimonadota bacterium | reverse complement strand
GTTGGGAGAGCTGGCGACGACGCGGTTCATGGAGGAAGTGCGGCTCGACCAGGGCCTGGTGCGGATCGTCGAGCTGGGATCCGAGGAGGAGGCGCTGCGGCAGGTGGGCAGCGAGCGGCTGGATCGCGCCGCCTACCTGGCACTGGGCCAGGAGCACAACGTCGCCACGATCTTCACCGGTGAGTTGGAGATCTCCGACATCCGGCCGGCGGTCTCGATCAGCGGCGACCTGAGGAACTTTGGCGCCGCCGCCGATGTCGACGCGACACTCACCGTGCAGATGATCGAGACGGCGAGCGGCGCGTCGCTCTGGAACCGCTCGGCCAGCGTGACCCAGCGCGTCGGTCAGTTGAGCATTCTGGAGGGCAAGCCCGTGTTCGATGCGGACGACCCGGAGCATGCCTACGGCGAGCTGGTCTACGCTCTGGTCGAACTGGTGACGGCGGACTTCAAGGCGAGCTGGGTGAAACAGTAGACCGGCAAGCGCGGCGGAGGAGCGGGGGCGATGACCACCGCCGCGGTCTGGACCCCTTACGACTTCTATCGCGACGGCGAGTTCAGCCACTGCGGGATCGACGCGTTTCATCTGGCGAGGACGCCGGAAGGCTGGCGGATCGCGGCGATCATGTACACAGTGTTGCGGCCGCAGGCGCGCTGCCCCGAAAGCCCGCTGGGGCCGCCGGGAGGCCCACCGTAAGAGGTGCCAAGCCCGGGGCAAATACTCCGGGCTTTTCCGTGACGGAATTACACGCTTGCGAAGCAGGTACTGTAACCTGAGCTCGCCCGTTGCTTGAGGTAAAGCATAGAACGCTACCGGACCCCGGCGCCGATCAGGTCGATCGCGTAGCGCACCTCGGCGTGCTCGTCGAACTCGTACGCCTGGAAGTCGCTCCACATCATCGGGAAGTCCGGCATTAGCACACGACCTCTTTCCTCATCATCCGGGAAGAAGATCTGCGCGGTGCGGGCGATCGATCCGGACAGACCCGAGTTCGGGAGCCGGAACGGCGTGACGTCAACGAAAGCGTTGCCGGCCTGCGATGAAGGCACGCCGACGATCTTCGCGCCCAGGTGCCAGAGGCGATACACGAAGTGGTACGCCGCGCTGAAGGTGGCGGGGTCCAATAGAACGAGCACGGTGGGAGTGTAGAGCGCGCGGCCGTTCAGCTCGCGGAAGGTCTCGGCCAAACCACAGCCTAAGACCTCCAACTCGTTCGCGTACTCATCTCGGCTCGACGTAGCGTCGAGGCTCGTCTCTTCGGTGACGTGGTAGTCGCCGATCTCGTAGTCCGACCCGAGCTGGGCGTTGAACTCCGCCAGAGTCTGGCCGCCCAGCGCCAGGTACGCAGGCGAGATGCGGGTGGCGAAGGTGACCGGGAAGTCGTAGCCGAAGTAGCGGTCGCCGTACGCCAGGAGCAGGAACGGTGTCAGTAGCGAGGACCAGCCGCCGCCGTTGCCACGCAGGTCGAGGATGAGATGCTCGCTTCCCCGCTCCCGCATCGACGTCAGCATCTCGCCTACGGTTCGCGACAAGCAAGGCACGCCACTCAGCGCCTCATCCATCGCTTCCGGCATCGAGGCGTGGACGTAGCGCTCGTAGTAGCGCTCGACCTGCTCGCGTAGATCCTGCCGGCCTACGGCCCTGAGCTCCTCGAAGGCCTCGCGCCCCACTATGCTGCTGACCCGCAGGTAGGCGATGTTCGAGTCGCCAATGAACTGCCAGAAGAACGGGCCTGAGTTCTCCTCGATCGCTTCCCAGCGCCTGACCACCCAGGGCGCGCCGAGGTACGCGGCGCGGTCGAGCGAGAACGGCAGGCGCCGCTCGACCCGCGCGCCGCTCGGGCCCTCGAGCTCGACCGCCAGGCCGTCCCCGACATCCGGGAACACGCGCCGGGCCCTCCGGTCGGAGACCAGGAAGCTCAGCAGCCAGCGTTTGGCACCGAAGTCGTTCTCCGCCGGGAAGACCGTCGCCGCCAGCGCCGCCGCGCGCTCCAACGTTTCGCCCTGGAGGCCGAGCAGCCGGTAGCCGATCAGGCCCTCGTACGGCGGAAGCGCCCTCTCTATATAGACAGCGTCCGTTGCGATCGCGAAGCGGGCAGGCAGGTAGCGCGGCTCGGCGGACGGTCTTCCCGGCGGCGACGAGATGTAGGTGTGGCCATCCCTCAGATCGCCGAACAGCGGGCGCAGCAGGCTGTAAAGCTCGGCCGGCGTCAGCCCGCCCTCGGGCACCGCTTCGAGGAGCGCTTGCGCCCTCAGCTTGAAGCTCACCCTCCCGCCGAACGCGGAATAGGGATCGGGGTGCGTCTCTTCCAGCGCCGTGATGAGGTAGCGCAAGTCCTCCAGCGCTTCCGCACGGCTCAGCCGATCCTGCGCGGCAAGCCGCGACACACAACACGTAAGAAGCATCAGGGTCAGGGCGAATATGCTACGCGGCATCCTCATACGTTCCGATCATCCACGAGGATGGAATCGCGCTCGACGAGAGAGAGACCCGGCACTCGCTCGAACTCGCTCTTGTTCAACGGCGCCAGACCTATTCCTCTCTGAGCACGTCGACGGGCGCCAAGCTCGCGACCCGGCGTGCCGGGATGTAGCAGGCCGCCAGGCAAACGAGCAAGACGAAGGCGCCTACCGCACCGTAGGTGAGCGGGTCCCACGGCTCGATCCTGAACAGGTAGTAGGAGAGCAGCCTGCTGGTCCAGGCCGCACCCAGGAGTCCCAGACCGGTGCCGGCCAACCCTATGATAAGACTGTGCCGGAGGATCAATCCGATCAGCTCGTCCTGGCGAGCGCCCAGCGCCATGCGGATGCCGAGTTCGCGGGTGCGCTGGGCCACACCGCGGGCCGTCACGCCGAAGATCCCGACGGCGGCGAGCAGCGCCGCCAGGCAGCCGAAGGCGAGGAGCAAGAGCGTTCGGTAGCGATTGTCGGCTGCCGAGCGGGTGACGGACGCCGAGACCGTGCCCTCGTCGCCGATCGGCATGTCGGGATCGACAGCCCAGACCGCCTGGCGCAGCTGCGTCATCAGCCCGGCCGGGTCGGCCGCCGTCCGGATCACGAGGTTCAGATTCCGTCTCGGCGCCTGCTTGAAGGGGACGTAAAAAGTCGGCTCGCCCTCGGTGCTCAGCGTCGTGTGTCTGACGTCACCCACGATCCCGACGATGGTGCGGCGGCTGCCCCATAAGAGTACAGTCGCGCCGAGCGGCGATTCGTCGGGCCAGAAGCGGCGGGCCAGCGACTCGCTGATGACGATCGCGCCCGGCGCGTCGGCGTCGTCCCTCTCGGACAGGAAGCGTCCGGCGAGCAGCGGGATCCCCAGCGTCTCGTGGTAGCCGGGTAAAACAGTGCGCCGCCGACCGACGACGTCGCCGTCCTCACCGCGCGCCTCGATGCGGAACCCGTTCAGCGGAGCTCCGCCGGGGAACGGAAGGCCGTAGGAGCCCGCCACCGACACGACGCCGGGGACCGACTCCAAGTTGCGGACGACGTCGGCGAAGAAGCGGGACACATCGGCCCGCGCAGGATAGCGGCCGCCGTCCGCCACCAGCTCGAACGTCGCCAGGTTCTCGGTATGGAATCCTGGGTCGACGGCGAGTAGACGAACCAGGCTCCGAGCGAGCAGGCCGCCGGCCACCAGCAGCATGACCGTCAGGGCGACCTGCAGCGAGACCACGGCGCCCTGGAACGAGCGGTCGCGCCCCGTCGTGCCCCGGCCCCGCGCCGCCAGCGCGGTCCCGACCGAGCCACGGGTCAGCACCGCCAGCGGCGCCAGGCCGAAGAGCAGCGCGGTGCCCAGGCCGGCCGCGGCGGCGAACGCCATCACCCGCACGCTCACCTCCACCTCTTCGAGCCGCGGGATAGGCGGGGCGAGGTGGACGAGGATACGCGTAGCCGCCATGGCGACCAGGATACCGACGACGCTCCCCAGCAGTCCCAACACGACGCTCTCCGTCAGCAGCTGGCGCGCGACCCGCAGACGCCCCGCGCCGAGGGCGGAGCGCGTAGCGATCTCGTGCCGGCGCCCGGTGGCTTCGCCGATCAGCAGGGTGGCGACGTTGGCACAGGCGATGAGCAGGAGGAGCGCCGCCGCCGCGAGGTTGAGGATGAGCGGTGCGGCGAATCCGCGGGTGACGGCCTCTTTGCGTGGAGCGATCCGCGCCTGGCGAGGCATGTTGGTGTCGAACGCCAGGATCGCCTCGATCTCGGCCCGGGCCTGCTCGAGCGTGACGCCCGGCGCCAGCCGCGCCAGCGCCTCGAAGGCGTTGCCCTCGTTGTCGAAACTCATCCCCGGCTGCCCCAGTGGTACCCACAGGTCGCGCAGCCCCGAGTCGCTCGATCCCGTCATTACATCCGTCACGATGACGCTCTCCAGCCGGAACCCCGGCGGCAACACGCCCACCACCGTGTAGGGGTTGTCGGCCAGGACGATCGACGCGCCCAGTATCTCGGCGCCACCTCCGAACCGTCGCTGCCACAGCTCGTAGCTCAGCACGGCGACGCGTGCTGCCCCACCGGGCGCCAGCGACTCCTCGCCCGGCAGGAAGGTGCGCCCCAAGAGCGGGCTGACTCCGAGGGTCTGGAACAGGTTGGCGCTGGCGTGACCCACCGAGAGCTGTTCGGGCGCCCCCAGACCGGTGAGCGCCATCTCGCCCCAGCCCACAAACAGAGCCACATCGTTCAGCGTGCGCGTCGCCTCCCGCACCTCGCGGTAGTCGCGATGCGTGAACTGGACGCGGTCCCACTTGCTGCCCAGCGCCGGATCATCGCGCCAGCTCGGAAAGGCCTCCCAGACGCTCACCAGCTCCCCGGGCTCCTCGTAGGGAAGCTCGCGTAGCAGAACGCCGTCCACGACGCTGAAGAGCGCCGAGGTCGTGCCGATCCCCAGCCCCAGGGTGAGCAGTGCGATGACCGTGAAGAGCGGACGCCTGAGATACGTGCGTAGCGCGAACCGTAGGTCCTGCAGCAGTGAGCCCATTCCCCTCGCTCCTCTTAGAGTCGCCTGCCCTTTCAACCCTGATAGGACAACCCCGGCGGGACTGGGGTTGGCACAACAGGAGAGCGGCAGGTGCGCGGACTTGCCCGGAGCCAACCCTCACTGACTCCCGACTATCCAATGGGTAACTGGCAAGCGAGGTCTCGTCGGCGCGCGGCGAGGCCAGGCCCCGCCCCGACGACGGAGAACCATCGATGACCGGTCTGCTCCTGGATTTGCGACACGGCCTGCGGCTCTTAAGTAAGAGTTTCGGGTTCACGACGGTCGCGCTGCTGACCATCGGGGTCGGCGTCGCCGCGACCACGACGATCTTCAGCGTCGTCGAGGCGACGCTGCTTCGGCCCTGGCCGTTCCCCGGCTCGGAGCGGCTCGTAGTGCCGCTGGCGACGCGGCCGGCGCAGGGCCGAGTCTGGAGTTCGATCAACTACGGCGACTACGAGGACTGGCGCGAAGCGGCCGTCTTCGAGCACGTCGCGGCGTATTTCTCCAGCTCAGTAGACCTGGCGGACGGGTCGGGTGAGCCTGAACGCATCCGCGCGACGCAGTTCAGCGAAGACTACTTCGCCACCCTGGGCGTCGCACCCACGCTGGGCCGACTGCCGGCGGCGGAGGAGCATGGGCCCGGCGCACCGCCGGTGGCGCTCCTCTCGTACGGGCTGTGGCAGAGCCGGTTCGGTGGCGACCGTGAGGTGGTCGGTCACACGCTGCGCCTGAACGGCCATCCGGTGGCGGTGATCGGCGTCATGCCCCCCGAGCTAGACGTCCTGCCTGCGCAGCTCTACGTCCCGATCCGACCCTCGCAGCGGTCGCTCGAGAATTGGCGCGACCGGGACAACTTCATGTTCGCCTCGCTGGCACGGCTGCGGCCGGGCCAGACGGTCGACGAGGCGCGTGCCCAACTTCAGACCATCGCGGCCCGCATCGAGAGCGAGTGGCCCCAGCTGCGGGACGGCATCTCCGCCGACCTCGTCCCGCTGAGCGAGCAGGTGATCGGCGACGAGACACGCACGATCCTCTGGGTCATGCTGGGCGCCGTAGCGCTCGTGCTGCTCATCGGCTGCGTGAACCTGGCGAACCTGCTGCTGGCCCGGGCGACGGGGCGCGGCCGCGAGCTGGCCATCCGCTCGGCGATCGGTGCCGGGCGCGGCCGGCTGGTCCGGCAGCTCCTGGTCGAGAGCCTGGTGCTGGCGCTGGCCGGCGGCGCGCTGGGCGTGCTGCTCTGCCTGGGCGCGATCCGGCTCGTCGTATCCGTCGCGCCGGCCGAGGTGCCGCGCATCGACCAGGTCGGGCTCAACGCGACGGTGCTCGGCTTCGCGCTTCTGGTCTCGATCGTCTCGGCTATCGTCTTCGGCCTCTTGCCGGCGCTGCGCGCGACGAGGCTCGGTCCCGCCCGGGCGCTGGCCGACGCGGCGTTCGGCAGTACGTCCGGCCCGCAGGGCCGCCGCACGCTGGGCGCCCTGGTCGCCGCCGAGCTGGCGCTGGCGGTGGTGCTGCTGGCCGGCGCCGGGCTCATGCTGCGCAGCGTCGCCAGCCTGCGTGACGTCGACCCCGGCTTCGACGTCGAGAACATGCTCACCTTCAAGCTGACGCTGCCGCCGGCACGTTACGAACGCGGCCGGCCGCTGGCCGACGCGTACGCGCGGCTGCGCGAGCGGCTGGAGGCGGTGCCCGGCGTCGAGTCGGCGACGGTGACATCTGCGCTGCCGCTGGGCGGCGGCGGGTTCATCCTGTTCCGGGCGCACCTGCCGGAAGGGCGGCCCGAGCCGCCGGCGGGCGAGGAGGTGCGGGGGAACTGGGACGTGGTGCAGCCCGGCTACTTCGCCACGATGGGCCTGCCGCTGGTCGCGGGTCGCGCCTTCACCGAGGCCGACGACGAGGGCTCGGTCCCCGTCATGATCGTGAACCGCGAGTTCGCACGCATGATGTTCGGCTCGGTAGATGATGCGCTGGGGGCGCGCGTCCGGTCGTGGCGCGATGAGAACATCTACCGCGAGATCGTGGGCATCGTGGAGAACGTGCGCTACTTCGGCGCCGGCGACGAGATTCGCGGCGTCGTCTACGTACCGCACCGGCAGGTCACATGGCGCAGCATGGCCATCGCCGTGCGCACCGCCACCGACCTCGAGAACGTGGCCGGCGCGGTTCGGGCCGCCGTCCGCGACTTCGACCCGAACGTCGCGCTCGCCTCGTTCACGACGATGGAGCAGATCTTCGAGGACTCGGTCGCCGAGCGGCGATTCGCCGCGACCCTGCTCACCACCTTCGCGGGACTTGCCCTGCTGCTCGCCGCCATGGGCATCTACGGCGTGCTCTCTTACGCGGTCGCACAACGTACCCGCGAGTTCGGTGTGCGGATGGCGCTTGGCGCGCGCGCGGCCGACGTGCGCCGCATGGTACTGCGCGAGGCGGGTATCACCGTGCTAATCGGCACCGGACTCGGGCTGGCCGGCGGCCTGGCGATCACCCGCGTGATGTCCGGCATGCTGTTCGACGTGACCGCAACGGACCCACTGACCTTCGGGAGCACGATCGCCGTGCTCGCCGCGACGGCGCTGGCGGCCAGCTGGATGCCCGCCGTGCGAGCGACGCGCGTCGACCCGATGCAGGCGATGCGGCCGGAATGAGCTCGGCGGGAACCTGTTACAGGAAAACCGGGCCGGGAGCTTTCTCGGCCCGTTAGCTTATCGATAATTTCGGCCGGCAACCCGCCGTCGACGGCGTTCCGCCTTCCCGGCCGGCCGATCTCGGTGAAACTCGCAGCGCTTCATCGGCGTAAGTAAGGAAAAGGCGCTCTCCTAGCTAGTCTAGGTGAAAGGAGCCACCTCTCGGGGGACGGCGATGCTGATCACGAAAGAACTGCTGCCGGGGACGCTGGACATGCTGATCCTCAAGGCCCTCTCCCTCGGCCCCAACCATGGCTACGGTGTACTGCTGAGGATCGAGGGCACCTCGAAGGGGCTGGTGAGCCTGGAACAGGGTTCGCTCTACCCGGCGCTCAACCGGCTGGAGCACCGGGGGCTAATCACGTCGGAGTGGGGGACCTCGGAGAACAACCGGCGGGCGAAGTTCTACCGACTGACGAGGGCGGGAGCGCGGCGCCTGGAACACGAGACCTCCCGCTGGACGCACCTCGTTGAAGCGGTGACCAACGTCCTGACCGCCTTGCCGAGCGAGGGCTGAGCCATGCTGAACCATCTGCGTTCCGCACTGAGCACGCTGTTCCACGGCGCCCGTTTCCGTCGGGAGCTGGACGAGGAGATCGCCTTCCACATTGAGCGCCATACGGAGGACTTGATCCGGTCGGGCGTCGATCCGCAGGAGGCGCGTCGTCAGGCGCGGCTGCGCTTCGGCAGCGTCGAGGAGGTCAAGAGCCGCAGCCGTGAGGCGCGCGGCCTGGCGCTGATCGACGAGGCGCTGCGCAACCTGCGCTTCGCCCTGCGTGTCATGGCGCGCAACCCGCTTTTCACGGTGACCTTCGTGCTGACGCTGGGTCTCTGCGTCGGCGCGGGCACGGCGGTCTACAGCGTGGTGGACGCCGTTCTCTGGCGGCCGCTTCCCTACCCGAACCCCGACCGGCTGGCGCTGGTCGTCACCTACAACCCGGCGACCGGGGTGCAACCCGGGTACAACGCCGTGGATGGAGCCTCGTGGGAGCGCATCCGCGACGGCGCCGAGCTGTTCGAGCGGGCGGTGTTCTCCAACTGGCCGGCGGGCGTCAACTTGCTGGCGGAAGACGCAGCCGCCTACGTCCAGCAGCAGCGGGTCTCGGCCGGCTTCTTCCGCACGCTCGGCGTCGCGCCGCTCATCGGCCGCGAGTTCGAGGCGAGCGAGGACGTTCCCGGCGGCCCCTCGGTGATGGTGCTGAGTCATGGACTCTGGGAACGGACCTTTAATAGCGACCCCGAGGTCGTGGGGCGCACGATCCGTTTGAAGGGTGAGGCGCACACCGTCGTCGCGGTGATGCCGGCGGACTTCCGCTCGAGCTTCCCCGTCGACGTGTGGACGCCGCTCAGACCTTCGCGCAGTGGTGAGGGGAGCGGCACCAACTACAAGGTTCTGGTCCGCATCCCGCCGGGGATGAGCTGGGCTGAGGCCGACGCGCGGATCGGCGGGATCGAGCCGGTCCAGCCGTCGCGGGCCGACGCGCCGGAGCGCCGCTTCGGGCTCGTGCCACTGAACCGCGCGCTGACCTGGGAGATGCGGCAGCCGCTGCTGCTGTTGCTGGGCGCGATCCTGGTCATGCTGCTGGTGGGGTGCGCCAACCTGGCCGGCCTGCAGATCGCTCGGGCCCTGGCGCGCCGCACCGAGATCGCCACCCGACAGGCACTAGGCGGCGGTACCGGTGCCATCCTGCGGCAGATATTGGCGGAGAACCTGACCCTGGGTCTGCTGGGCGGCCTGGCAGGTCTCGCCGTCGCCTACCTGGGCGTGGGCGGCCTGGAGGCGCTGGTGCGCACCCACTTCGACACCTGGCAGACGGTCCAGCTGGACGGGCGCGCGCTGGCGGTGGCCTTCGGCCTGACCATGCTGGCGACGCTGCTCTTCGGCCTCGCCCCGATGCTGCAGGTCCGCAAAGTCGACGTGCGCGGGGTCCTGGTCAGCGGGTCGCGCAGCGTGGTGGGAAGCGGCGGCCATCACCTGCGCAAGGCTCTGCTCGTCGGCGAGGTGGCGCTGGTGACCGCCCTGCTGTTCGCGGCGGGGCTGCTGGTGCGTAGCTACGGATATCTGGATCGTCTCGACCCGGGCTTCGACTCCGACGGCGTGCTGACGGTGCAGCTCTCGCTGGACGACGCGCGCTACGCCAGTGGGGCCGAGGTCAATCGGCTGTTCAACGAGACGCTGGACGGACTCTGGCGGCTGCCGGCAGTGAGCTCCGCCGCCGTGGCGCTCACCCTCCCCTACGAGCGGCCGCTCAACATGCCGTTCAAGATCGTCGGGGTCGAGGATGCGCCGGGGACGTACCGAATCACCAACGTCGTCTACGTCACCCCTGACTTCCTCCAAACGTTGGGGATACCTCTGCTCCGCGGCCGCAACCTGGAGGCGGCGGACCGCGGAGACACGCCGCCCGTCGTCGTGCCGAACCAGGCCTTCGTCGAGGCGAACCTGGCGGACGGCCCGGCGATCGGCGCGCGGCTGACCTTCGGCGGTCGGGAGTGGGAGGTCGTGGGAGTTGCCGGGGACGTGCAGCAGTCGAACGCCGGCTGGGGGGACTCGGAGCCGATCTGGAAGTCACCCACCCTCTACATACCCGCCGCCCAAGCCGGCGACGGGTTCTTCCGCGGCATCCATATCTGGTTCGCGCCTAGCTGGTTGGTGAAGACTTCCGGCAGCCCGGCGGGCCTGACCGCCGCCGTGACCGGTGTCATCCACGGGGTGAACCCCGACATGCCGGTGGCCCGGATCACCCTCCTCTCTGACGTCATGGCCGGTGCTCTCGCCCGCCCGCGGTTCCAGGCGGTCTTCCTGGTCGTCGTCGCCGCCTTCGCCCTGTTGCTTGCGCTGGTCGGGCTCTATGGGATCGTGGCGAACGAGGTGGTGGAGCGCACCTCGGAGATGGGCTTGCGGATGGCGCTGGGTGCCTCGCCCGGGAGAGCCGTTTGGACCGTCGGCCTGCCCGGCCTGCGGCTGACGCTTATCGGACTCGTCGCCGGCGGCAGCCTCACTGCGATCACCACCCCGTGGCTCGTCAGCGTGATATTCGGGGTCGTCCCTTACGATCCGGTCACCGTGGCTTTCGCGGCCGTCTGCCTGACGGTCCTGGCCGCGGCGGCGAGCTTCCTCCCCGCCACCCGGATCGCCCGGCTTCAGCCCGCTCGAATACTGCGGGAGGAGTGAGGCGTCACGTCCACCCGCAGCGTTCTCGGGCTGCTAGTCCCGGCGCGGCTCAGCTTGGGAGCGATCATGCTGGCGGATCGCCGAGACCGGCGGGGGTGAGCGCGGTGACGTCTGACAGGAGAGGTTGAACCGCATGTCTAGAGAAGCCAAGGCGAAAGCGCTATTCGGGGTCGCGGGCCGCCGGCCTGCTCTTGTGGGGTGCCGTGCAGGACGGAAGGGCCGCGGCGGAGAAGCGGGAGCGGTTGGGCTGACAGAGGTTGTCTTCACCCACCGTTGTGCAGTAGGTTCGAGAAGCCTGTTCGCCAAGCCCAATCCAAAGAGGGCCGACAGTTCGGCCGGAAGCGCTACATCGAGACCCAGGAGGTCCCGCCCATGTGGTTCGAGTACAAGAAGCGCGTTGCTCCGATCTACCAGGACGAGACCTATCGCCGCCTGTTCGCCACCGCCTCCGGACGTGATCGTCCCAAGGGCGTCGACAAGCTGAAGAAGATGAAGCTCAAGGGCTCGGATGAGGTGACGGGTTGGCGCCGGTGGTTTGGCGGCCGTTCGAAGCGGGGCCCGACACAGGGATCGCCTACACCGCCCTTGTAGCCGTGGTTGACGAGTAGAAAAACGTTAAGCCCGGAGGAGATCCTCCGGGCTTCTTCCGTCACTCTGACCGCAACAGACTCGCTGGATCCGCGGCGGACGCCCGCGCACTTGGGACGAGACATGCCAGAAGGCCCGCGGCCGCAAGAACCAGGGTGGGAAGGAGGAAGGCGAGCGGATTCAGCGTGCTGACACCGTAGACCTGGCTCTCCAGGAGGCGGGAAGCAGCGAGCGAGACGGCGAGGCCAAAAGCGAGGCCGATAACCACGGGCCGCATCCCGCGCAGCAGCACGAACCTCCAGATGCCACTCGGCCGGGCACCCAAAGCGATCCTGAGTCCGATCTCCCGCATCCGCTGAGCCACCACGGTTGAGAGCACGCCCAAGATCCCCACCACCGCCAGCGCCGTCGCCATGACCGCGAAGAGCGCAGTGAGCGCAGTGCTCAGCTTCGGGACCCGAAGCTGCTTCTCGATGATATCTTTCCCAGTCCTAACGTCGGCCAGGGGCAGATTGGAATCGACGCGTAGCACGGACTCGGTCACCGACCGGGCGATAGGGTCTCGCGGGCCACTGGCCCGGACCACCAGGTGGCCCCAGCCGACGGGCAGCTGGAGGGTGGGGAGATAGATCTCCGGCTCCGCCTCGTGCCTGAGAGACCGGAAGCGAATGTCCCCCACCACTCCCACGATCGTGATCCACTCCGATTCGTCGGCGTCCGGCTCGCCTGGAGAGATCCGCACTCCCAACGGATCGTGTCCCCTGAGGTAGCGGTCGACGAAGGCCTGGTTGACCAGAGCCACTTGCATGGAGCCATCCCGGTCCGCGTCGTCGATGAAGCGCCCGCTCAGAAGACGGATGCGCATGGCCTCGAAATAGCCCGAGGTGACCGTCCGCATGTGGGCCATAGCGGTCGGCTCGGAGGGATCGCTCACCTCGGCCGAGAGGGACCAGGACGTGGGGACGCTTCCCATCTCCAGGGGGATAGGCGTGACGACGCCCGCCGCCTCTACGCCGGGAAGGCCACGGATTCGCGTCAGCACATCTCGGTAGAAGGCCCATTCCACCTCGGGCTCCGGATACGAAGCAGCGGGGAGATCGAAGCTGAAAGTGAGAACGTCTTCAGGCGAGAAACCGGCATCGACCCGGCCCAGACGCCACAGACTCTGGGTCAGCAACGTGGCCCCGATGAGAAGCGCGAGGGCCAGCCCTACCTGCGTAGTCAGCACCGCCTCCCTGATGCGGTGCGCGCGGGCCGGCGCCGTTCCCCCGCGGCCGCCGGCTCGAAGAATCTCGCTCAGGTCCTGTCCTCCCGCGATCATCACGGACAGGAGACCGAGCACAATTCCGGCCGCGGCGGCCGCGACCAGCGCGAAGAGGATGCATCGGACGTCGACGGTGAGTTGCTCCACTCTCGGCAGTGACCGGAGTGCCATCCCGGCGAGGGCCTCGGTACCCCAGGTAGCCAGCATCACACCGAGTGCGCTCCCGGCGACGGAGAGGACCATCGCTTCGGCGACGAACACTCGGGCGATGGCAGCGCGACTGGCGCCGAGTGCCCGGCGGATGGCTGCATCCGTCTGTCTGCCAGTGCTCCGGGCGATCGACAGGTTCGTGACGTTCCCGATGGCGATCAGTAAGAGGAGGCCCACCGCCACCGACATCCCCACCAGAATCGGACGAACGTACCCGACCCGAAACTCCTTCAGCCCCTGCACCTGGGCGCCCCAACCCGTGTTGGTGTCAGGGTTCGCCACCGCCACGGCGCGAGAGATATGCGCCAACTCGGCTCGCGCGTCTTCGATACTGGAGCCGGGCCTGAGACGCCCAATCACTCCCAAGTATCGGAAGTCGCGCACCTCCCGGCTGTAGTCGATCGCGGCAGGGAGCCAGTAGTCCCCACGGGACGGAAACCCGATCAGTGGACTTGCCACGCCGACGATGGTGAACGGAGCGCCGTCCAGCGTCATGGTCCGACCCAGAACCTCGGGATCGGAACCGAAACGCTGTCTCCAGAACGCGTGAGAGATGACGACGACGCGCGCGCCGCCGGGGCGGTCCTCCTCTTCGGTGAATCCCCGCCCCAGCGTCATTCCAGCGCCGAACAGACGGAAGTAGCCCGCCGATACGGCCCAACCGCTCAGCAACTCGGGTTCCTCACCGCCCGTCCAGCTGAAGAACCTCAAGTTGTAGGCCACGAGTTGTTCGAAGCGCTCGCTCCGCTCCCGCCAGTCTCTGAAGGTCAGTGGCGAGACCCAGCCCCGTTGCGCATCGGGAGGCGGACTCAGCTCGAACAGAACCGCAATCCCCTCGGACTCGGGATAAGGCAATGGGGAGACGAGCACCGGGTACACGACGCTGAAGATCATGGTGCACGCGCCGATCCCGATCCCAAGCGTGAGAACCGAGGTCAGGGCGAACCCGGGACTGCGGGTGAGGCTCCGGACCGCATGGTGGAGGGTGCGAAGCGCTGCGACGATCCGCTCACCCGGCCCGACCGGCAGTCCGAGTAGGGAGACGCCGACCCGCGCCGCTGGGGGCAGCTTGTCGATCCATCGGTTCATAGCGGCTACTCTCTGTCCGCCGGTGTGAGGGTCATCATGGCCACGATCTCCGTCGACTGGTGATGCCCTGCAGCTTCATTTTGCCATGCATACAACGTGCCCGTGAGCCCGGGTTCCCAAGCTCATAGCCTGGCAAGGGACTACGCCGCCTTTTCAGTTCGCTCACGCTCGGCTCGGACGACCGCATATGGGATCGCAATCCCACAGGCGGTCATGCACTGCCAAATCCCGCTCAGACCTCCTGGCCGATGCCCTCGCCCGCCCCCTTCTTCGATGGCGAGGCTGGAACGTGGCCGCCGCGGCCGTCACCAGGCTGTCTCGACGTGGGGATAGTCCCAGAGCCTCTCGTCCCGGGTGACCAGAGTGGCGCCGAGCGTTTGGGCGGTGGAGAGGATGATGCGATCTGCGGGATCGCGGTGCAGCGGCTCCGGGAGGCGTACGGCCCCCAGCGCGATCCGGTTGTCCACCGGCACGAAGCGTAGGAACGGGAGCGCCTCGGATCTGGCAACCCAATCCTCGACACCCATCGTTAGCACCAGCCGCCCGCGCCGGACCAGCATCGCGACCTCCCAAGCGCTGATGCAGGAGACGTGCAGCGCGCGATCTATCACGGCCTCGGCGATTAGCTCCCCGGCGCGCGGCGAAAGCTCTCCCACCCCTGACACCCACCAGACCCAGACATGGGTGTCGAGGACGATCATTCCAAGGCCTCCCAGTCCTCCGCGCCCACGGGCTCCGTGGGGGCCCGGTACTCGACGACCGTGTCGCGGAGCGCCCGCAGTGCCTCGCCGGGGTCGTCGCGGTACGGGACAAGCTTCAGGACCGGCCGTCCGTGGTGGGTGATGATGAGCTCCTCGCCGGTGCGCTCGACCTCCCGGAAGTACTGGAGGGCCCGGGCCTTGAGCTGGGACTTAGATACGGTTCGAGTCATGTGAGTATGATCGTGGTCATATTATCCTAGTCATATTCTCTCCCGAATCTACCCCACCGCTCTACCCCGTCAACCCTGCCCGGCCGGCCCTTGACTTCGCAGCCTCACATGCTATGCTGTATATAGACGGCATATACAGTAGATACACAACGCCGTCTGGCCGCCGGGGCCCGGCTCAGGCCGCCCGTGCAGGGACCCGAGGGGGAGTCCGCCGATGAGGATCGTCATCTCGAACGCGTCGCCCGACCCGATCTACGAGCAGATCGTGCGGCAGATCCGGGCGCAGATCCTGAGCGGCGAGTTGTCGGAGGGCGACCTGCTCCCATCGATCCGCAAGCTGGCGCGCGACCTCCAGATCAGCGTGATCACGACGAAGCGTTCCTACGAGGAGCTGGAGCGCGAGGGCTTCATCAACACGGTGGGCGGCAAGGGTACGTTCGTAGCGGCGCAGAACCCGGAGTTTCTGCGGGAGAAGCGGATGAAGGCGGTGGAGGAGAAGCTGGCCGAGGCGGTGGACCAGGCGCGGCTGCTGAACGTGGGTTCGGACCAACTGGCGGAGATGCTCCGCCTGCTCTACGCCGAGGACGAATGAGATGGACTACGCACTGGAGATCGACGGAGTTGGTAAACGGTACAAGGGCTTCACGCTGAGCGAGGTGTCGTTGCAGCTACCGCGGGGCTACATCATGGGGCTCATCGGCCCCAACGGCGCGGGCAAGACGACGCTGATCAAGCTGATCATGAACCTGGTACGCCGCGACGGTGGCGCCATCCGGGTCTTCGGCCTGGACAACCTGGCGGACGAGGCGGCGATCAAATCGCGGATCGGTTTCGTCCCGGACGAGCCGCGCTACCACGACGACGTCAAACTGAAGCACCTGGCTTCGGCCGTCGCCCCGTTCTACGCGAAGTGGGACGAGGGACGCTTTCGTGCGCTGGCCGGTGAGTTCGAGCTGCCGCTGGACAAGAAGTTCAAGAAGCTGTCCCACGGGATGAAGACGAAGTTCGCGCTGGCCCTGGCACTGTCGCACGGTGCCGAGCTGGTGCTGCTGGACGAGCCGACTACCGGGCTCGACCCCGTCTTCCGGCGCCGGCTGCTCGATATGCTGGCGGGGCTCTTGCAGGACGAGCACACCTCGGTGCTCTTCTCCTCGCACATCACGGCGGATCTCGAGCGGACGGCCGACTTCGTCACTTTTCTGAAGGACGGACGGGCGGTCTTCTCGAACCCGATGCACCAGCTGGCCGAGAACTGGGCCGTAGTGAAGGGCGGCCGCGAGGCGCTGGATGCCGAGGCCCGCGCCTTCCTGCAGGGCGTCCGCGTCCGGCGGCACGGGTTCGAAGGGCTCACCTCGCGGGTCGACGAAGCGCGCCGCCGCTTCGGCAACGGGTTCGTCATCGAGCGCGCCTCGCTGGACGACATCATGGTGCTGTACGGAAAGGAGGGCGCGAATGACGACTGATATGCTGCGCCAGGACTGGATCCAACTGCGGCGCGACTTCATCCTGCACCGGCGCGCCCTGCTGCCGGCCGTGCTGATCTTCGCCGCCTTCCAGGTCTACATGGTCATCGTCATCAACCAGCCGCTGTTCTGGCTGGTCTTCACCTGCGTCTACCTGTCGTTTCTCACCGTGATTCCGCTGAGTCGCGACGACAGGTTCGCCGCCGCGGCGTGGTCGTGCACGCTGCCCGTCACGCGCGCCGACCTGGTGCGGGGCCGCTACCTGACGGTCTGGGCGCTGGCCGTGGGGATATTCGTCATGGTCCTCGGCCTGGCGGCCTTCGTGCCCGGCAGCAGGCTCGCGCCCGCGATGTTCCTCGACCCGGACCGCCTGCTGCTGGCCGCCGGCGTCACCACGTTCATCATCGCCCTGCTCCTCCCCTTCACCACCAAGTTCGGCCTGATGGGCGTGATGCTGATGTTGGTCGTCCTGCAGATCATCGGTGCGGGCACGTTCGTGGTGGCGAAGACCACGGGCAGCCAGGATGGCGTGGAAGGCGGCGTAGCCTCCGTGTTCCGGGCGCTGACCGCCGGCATCGCGGCGCTGCGTGAGACGCTATCCGTCCCCGTCTTCCAGCTGGCGCTGTTGCTGACGCTGGTCCTGGTGAACTGGGTCAGCTACCGGATCGCCCTGGCGATCTTCCGGCGGCGCGATCTATGAACGCCGAGACGACCGGCGTACTCAAGGTGGACGGCCTCTGCAAGCGATACCCCGGGTTCGCGTTGGCCGACGTGTCGTTCACGCTGCCCCGCGGCTACATCATGGGGCTCATCGGACCGAACGGCGCCGGCAAGACGACCACGCTGAAGCTCATCCTGGGGCTCCTACGCCGCGACGACGGTGCGATCCGCGCCTTCGGCCTCGACCCCGCCCGGCAGGGCGCCGCGCTCCGTTCGCGGATCGGCTTCGTCCACGACGAGCCGCACTTCTACCGACACCTGACGCTGACGGGCAATGCGGCGCTGGTGGCCCGCTTCTACCGCAGCTGGGAGTGGGAGACGTTCCGCCGGCTCGCCGACGCCTTCGAGCTGCCGCTACGCAAGCGGTTCGGCGCGCTGTCCCACGGCAACAAGACCAAGTTCGCGCTGGCGCTCGCCCTGTCGCACCGGGCCGAGCTGGTGGTGCTGGACGAGCCGACCTCGGGGCTCGACCCCGTCTTCCGACGCGACCTGCTCGACACGCTGACCGAGCTGCTCCAGGACGAGCGGACATCGATCCTGTTCTCGACGCACATCACGTCGGACCTGGAACGGATCGCCGACTTCATCACGCTGATCCAGAACGGGCGGATCGTCTTCTCGGCGGCGAAGGACGAGATCCTCGAGCGCTGGGCGCTGGTCAAAGGCGGGCTGGAGCTCTTGGAGCGACTGCCGCGGGGCTACTTCCGCGGTATCCATCGCGGCGCCCACGGGTTCGAGGCGCTGACCGACGACGTCGCCGCGGCGCGCCGGGAGCTGGGCGGTTCTGCCGTGATCGAGGCGGCCACGCTGGACGACCTCGTCCTGTATACCACGGAGAGCGAGCCCGATGCTTAGCCTGGTCTGGAAGGACGTCGTGGCGGCGCGCTGGCTGCTGCTCCTGGTCATCCCGCTGGGCGCTGTCGAGCTCGCCGTCATGTCGTTCACGCCCGCCTTCTACGTGATAGCGGTCCTCACCTTCTCGGCCCTGCTGGCGCTCGGCTCCATCCCGGTTGAGGAATACCAGCGGACGGAGCTCTTGTGGAACAGCCTGCCCGTGTCGCGCGGCGCGTTCGTGACGGCGCGCTACCTGACGGCGCTGGTCGGGATGGTGGCGGGGCTGGCCCTGGGCTGGGCGCTGGCCCAGGCGGTGACGCGGCTGGCCTCGAGCGCCGCCGACGGCCCGGCCGCGCTGCTCGGCCTCGACGCCCACGCGGTCATGTTCGGAGTGCTCGCCTTCAGCGTCGCGGCCTTCCTTCCGCTCTACTTCCGTTTCGGCGCCGGCCGGAGCCTGTTGTTCTTCTCGGCGATCGCGGTGGCCGCGTTGCTCGTCGTCTCGCTGCTGGCGCAGCTCATCCTGTCGGCCGAGGGTTACCCCAGCCCCATCTCCGACCCCGAGGCGTGGCGCACCGCGGCGCCGGCGCTGATGACGCAGCTGGCGGAGTGGTTGACGCCGCGCTTCTGGCGGCTGCTGACCCTGTTCGTCGGTGCGGCGGTTATTGCGATGGGCGTCTCGCTGCTCATCTCGCGGCGGCTGTACGAGGCGCGGGACCTGTAAGGCTGCCGGGGGTGGACTCTCGGGCTGGCCGCTAGGAGATGGCGCGGACGTGAAGGATCTCCGCCTCGGTGACGGCCCGAACGTCTCCAGGCTCGAGAGTGAGAACCGCTACCGTCCGTCCGTCACCTGCCACGAACTCCACGTCGAAGGCACGGCCCGCCTCATAGACACTGACCACCGCGCCGACATCGCCGGCGCGTAAGGAGTGCTCCGGAACATCGCGGGTGAGGACGACCGTATCGTGCTCACGTATCATCGGATCCCTGCCGTTGCCGTCGCTGGTACGCCGTCACCAATCGCGGTCGCGTCTTTCCTTGTTCGATCAACCAGACACTGGTCAACGAGGCTTGCCCACCACCCGGCCGACGGATCTTACCTTCTACAATGTACTTCGTACCATAAGTTCCCGGTATCGTGCCGGCGAGCTCGCCATCGCGTGCCAGCTGCAGGAGTTCCGACTCCAACAGCTTCGCCGTCTCATCACCGTACCCAAGCCTGCGAAAGAACCGGGCCTTCGATGCACCATACGAGTGAGCGAGGGAGAGCAGATACTCGCTGACCTTCCCTGGAGGCACGTGCGCCGCGTGGGCGTTCGGCAACCCGGCTTTGGCATCCATCGACGGTTCCCAGCATGCGCCGCGCCGCTCAACAAATTGTCAAAGATTCAGATGGCGCAGCCCTCGTGCAGGGGACGCTGCCCGGGCTCGGCACATGGTACGCCGGGCGCTGAAACCCTAGAATCCCTGCGTCGCTGGCAACGCCCTATCTCACATCGTGTTGGCAGTGGCGGTGAAGTAGGAGGCTTGGTCACGGTGTCGGGCTCGCGATTCCCCTAACATTCATCGACCAGGAGGTGCGGACATTCGGTCGGGTCAAAGTGGGCGCGTGGTAAACCGGCGCGGCGGGCGATTCCGAAATCCCTGGCCGATCGCGTCGTCGCACCGTTTCGGCGGCTTCCTGCGCTGGATGCTGTTCGAGCGGCTGACCAGGAAGCTGCCGGAGGACCCGGATCCCTCGGTCTTCAAGTTGGCGGAGCCCGCGTTCCGGTCACCGCGGGCGGCGGCCGGCGAGCTGACGGTGACCTGGTCGGGTCACGCGACGGTCCTGCTGCAACTCGGCGCGCTGAACGTGCTCACCGATCCCCACTGGTCGAAGCGCGCCTCACCGGTGCAGTTCGCGGGGCCGGCGCGCTGGGTGAAGCCGGGCATCGAGTTCGGCGACCTGCCGCCCATCGACCTGGTGCTGATCTCGCACAACCACTTCGACCATCTCGACAGCGGCACGGTGCGCAGGCTGGCGGCGATCTTTCCCGACGCGGCCTGGCGCGTGCCGCTCGGTCTCGCGTCGTTCGTCCGCAGGCGCGGCGCCCGGGACGTCGAGGAGCTCGACTGGTGGGACGAGACGCGGGTCGGCGGCGCTCGCGTGACCTGTACGCCGGCGCAGCACTTCAGCGCCCGCACGCCGTTCGACCGCAACAGGACGCTGTGGTGCGGCTGGGCGCTGGCGCGCGACGAGCGTCGCGTCTTCTTCGCCGGAGACACGGGCTACCACCCGAAGTTCCGCGAGATCGGCGAACGCCTCGGACCGTTCGACCTGGCGCTCTTCCCGGTGGGCGCCTACGAGCCGCGCTGGTTCATGCGGCCGGTCCACTTGAATCCCGAGGAGGCGGTTTGCGCCTTCCGAGAGTCGACCGCCGGCTCCGACGGCTGTGTCATGGTGCCGATCCACTGGGGAACGTTCAAGCTCACCGATGAACCCATGCACGAACCGCCGCGGCGAACCGTCGCCGCCTGGGCCGAGTCCGGACTCACGCCCGACAGGCTCTGGCTAATGGCTCACGGCGAGTCCCGACGGCTCGCCGCCCACCTGGTATCGTAGCCGCCTTCTACACCGGCGGAGCGAGCCAGTCCAGTTCCGCGAAGCGGGCGAAGTCGCGATCGGTCGACACCAGCTCGCTCCCCGACTCGACGGCGAGCGCCGCCAGGTAGGCGTCCGCCACCAGGTTGCCACGCGCGTCCCCCTCCCGGCAGAGCCGCGTGAAGATCGACCAGTGACGGTCACCCGGCGCCAGCACGATGCAGTTCGGCTGCGAGCGCAGTGCGTCGGCGAACTCGAGCGCCCGCTCCAGCGGCGTCGGCGGCGCGAAGATGCGCGGGTGCGTCACGACGCGCAGGAACCCGCTCAGCACCAGGTCCGATACGGCGAACGCGCTGTCCGAGTAGACGAGCCCCTCCAGCCAGGCGCGGACCGGCACGTGCCGCGGCGCGTCCTCGCGATAGGCATGCACCAGGACGTTGACGTCAAGCAGGACCATCGCCCCGCTCCATCAGCTCCAGCAGTGCCGCGCCGTCATCGAGGTCCACACCCGCCTGCAGACCCTGACCGCCGAAGCTGGGCAGCGGCGTCCGCTCCTGCGCCTCGAGCCGGCGACGCCGGGCCAGTAGCTCCCCTGAACAGCGCCCTCGTTTTCGGCTTCCGACAGGCGCCGCCGATCCCGACACGAGCCGGCCGGTGCGGCCGTCGTAGACGCCCAGCGGAACGGACTCGGGCGCCAAGCCCGGCCAGAGACGCGCCGGCTGCGAGCTCGCCGGCTCTGACCCGACACGGGACCCTACATCTTCCCGAGTTCTTCGAGCAGTGCGATGGCGGCTGCGAACTCCGGATTGAGCTCCAGAGACTTCTCGCAGTAGCGTGCCGCACGCTCTCTGTCATTCAGCCTGTAGTAGGCCTCGGCAAGCTTGTAGTTGGCGTAGTAGTTGTACGGGGATTCCGGATACTCCTCAAGACTGGCGTCCAGGAACTTGACGGCATCCTGGATATGATCATTGGCGAGCAACTTGTTCCCGATCACCAGCAGCGTGAAGTCGTCCCACTGGTATTCTTCAGGGTGCTCACGCTGCAACTCGAAGTAGTGTGCGAGCGCAGCATCGGCACCTCTGTCATTCCAGACGTAGTAGAGCGGCTCGTATACGGTCCGCTTGGGCTCCTCAGCCGCTTGAAGGGCATCGACCAAGTACTCGATCCACTCGTCGACGCTTACGTAGCTCCCAGCGTAAGACTCCCACTCCCCGAGCACGTTCTCTGCCTGGAGCGCGGCGAGCTCCTTTCCTTCGGCCAGACCGCTGGCGACTATTTCGGTCGTCTGAACCAGCATGTCGTGATAGGACTGGAGGTCGTGCCAGGTGCCGGTATCATTGTGTCCGGAGACGATGACAACATCTTCGGGCAACAGTTCAATGGCCTTCGCCACGAGCTCCGCGAACCTCAGGACATCGCCATCGGCATCGACCGACGGGAAGTTGAACCCGTTCACGAGTGAGCTGAGGTGTACGACCTTCGATTCGGTGAAGTGAACGATGATCTCGTTGTCGTCGTGGCTGCCCGGAAGCGCCAAGATTCTGATACGCTCGCCGTTGAAGTAGAGGGTAAGCGAGTCGGCGAGGGTTATGTCCGGAAAGGTCTCGTCGGGGAACTCATCAAATAGGTAGCTGCCACTTCGCAACTTCGCTGGAACGAGCGCGTGCGCGATGACGATCGGGGCGTCGCCAAAAGCCGCGTTTCCGCCCACATGTTCGACATGGCGATGGGTGTTGACTATGTACTTGGGGGTCCCACGGCCGAAGGCGTCGACCGCCCTCTTCAGCTCTTCGGCGTCGTCTTCCGACTGCGTGTCAACAAGCAGGATTCCGTCTTCCCCGACGAAGGCGATGGTATTGGTCGTATAACTGCCCTGGTCGGTGCTGAGCAGGTAGAGCCGATCGGCCAGTTGAGAGACTTCGATGTGACTGTCCTGTGCCAGAGCGACCCCGCACCCCAGGTCGAGCGCCAGGGCGATAACGATGCCGGCTGTCTTCTTCATCTTTACGGACCTCCCTTTGTCCGCTAGGCCAATCCCCGATTGAGGACGGACAAGAGCTCCTTCACGTGCTGCTTCAGCGGGAGCCAGGGAAACTGGGGGTGGTGGATTCGAAGCGAGATCATCCCGTGCACGGATCCCCAGATCAATTGGAAGAGGGTCAGCGTGTCCCGGTCGGGTAACAGGCCTTCCGCCTTGCACTGGTCGATCTGTTCCAGCCACGTGTGGTAGACGTGGTACGACCGACCGCCGTGTCGCATGCGCAGCTGGCCATCGATCACCCTTATCTCACTGGTCGCGAACCACAGCTTGTAGTGGTTCGGGTTCTCCAAGGCGAAAGCGACGTACTCGGTGATGATCGAGTTCAAGGTCTCCAGGGGGGAATCCGGACGACGGGCGAGGATCTCCTCGTAGCGCCGGTAGACCCCGCGGTATCCCTCGGCAATCAAGTCATCGATGATCTCGGACTTGTCGCGGAAGAGGCTGTAGATGACCGTGGTAGAGTACTCGATCTCCTCGGCGATCTTTCTCATCGACACATTCTGGTAGCCGTCCTTGGCGAACAGCCGCTCGGCCGCGTCGAGAATACGCCGCTTCAGGTCACGCCTCTGCCGCCTCTTGCGTTCGGGTATCCCCACGGGCTCGACTCCGCTCGGTAAGCAATAACGCCGTCTTCTATGATAACGCCGTTATCCTCCGCGGTCAACATCCTCGCCACCTAGCGTAACGCCTTTCATTACAACGTATTAGGGCTCAACGCTGCTCAGCGACCCAGTCCGCTCCCCGGGTAGGCGGGGGAGGAGCGGTGGGGTCGGTCCCGGGTTGGACCGCCTCGGCCCCACAGGCGAGGCCGGCTGTGGCCGCCACGCCGAACCAGGCGTGGCGGCCACAGCGTGAAACCATCACGGACAGCGCGGCAGCGCTACCGGGCAACGGTTGTACTGCGGTGCTGGTGCCGCGCCCTCGCCGGTGCCGCCGAACGTGTACTGCGGGACCCCCATGTTCTCGAGCTCGGCCCCACGCACCGGGAAGTGGATCAGCGACCCCTGCTGGAGCGTGCCCCAGCCGCGCCCGTCCCACCACGATACGGCACCTTCCCTGGCGGCGACCTCGAGGTTCTTCTCGTACACCAGCGCGTCCCAGAGGCTGCCGCATCCGCCGGCCATCTGCTTCGGCACGCAGTTCGGATCGTCAGGCGGCCCGTCGACCGTGACCGGAGGCAACTCGCCGCTTGCCTCGCGGGTCAGGTTGATGAGCGGCACCGCCTCGTCCTCGCGGCCGAGCCGGATCAGGGCCTCCGCCTTGAGCAGGTCCATCTCCGCCGTCGTGACCCAGGGTTGCGGTCCGACGTACCACGTGTCGCCCGCGCCGAGGCGCAGGTAGTAGTACCACGACCAGCGGTAGGTCCCGCGGCTTGACGGCCAGATCGAGTTGAGGTTGTAG
This sequence comes from Gemmatimonadota bacterium, assembly GCA_020344215.1. GTDB lineage: Bacteria > Gemmatimonadota > Gemmatimonadetes > Palauibacterales > KS3-K002. The sequence continues at coordinate 882,785 of CP070815.1, read as the reverse complement.
GCGAAGTACGTCCCGGCCTCGTCCGGGCCGGTGGGACCCTGAATGCGCCGGTCGGGCGAGTCCATCTGGAACGGCATCCGATCGGCCGAGGGTGTGGCGAACCACGTCTGGAACCCTCCCGACACGTCACCCGGGCCGAGTGCCATGTAGTCCATGCGCGCGTGATCGCCCGGACGGGCGCGCACGCGGGCGAGCAGCCGCCTCATGTTGGACTCCCAGACATCGAGCTCGCCCTGCGGCGCGAGGTCGCGCGTGATCCCGGCGTTGATGCGCGTCAGGACCTCGTCCCAATCCACCGCCGCGCGATCCTCCCACGAGCGCGGCGTGTACGCCAGAAACCGCGCCACGAACGTGTTGGCGATCTGGACGACCTCTTCGTTGGTCAGCGCCATCCCGTTGACCCAATCGGTCGCCGCCGGGGTCTCGAAGTCGTTCACCGCGGCGATCTCTATCGCCTCGTCGAGCGCCCAGATCGCGGTATCGAGCACCGCCTGATACGGCGCGTACTCCGTCGGATCGAGCTCCTCGAGGTCCGTGTACTCGGTGACGATGATCGCCTGGTCGAAATGCGTCGCCAGATAACCGAAGGCGATCCCCTGTACCAGCTTGGCGAAGGCGCGCGCCCGCGGCGTATGGTCGATGGTGTCGGGCGGCGCGATCTCCAGAATCCGCAGGCCGCGGTTGATCGCGCCGAGGCCGTCGTTGACGCTCGAGATGGCGCGGTAAAGCTGCAGCCACGGATCTGAGTTCACACCGCTCCGCGTGTTGAGCGAGCTGTTGTTCCACGCCGAACGCGGCTCCGTGCTCAGGTCGTGCACGGAGTAGTCGTAGAATCCGCCCGTGACGTTGTCGGCCATGGCGGCCAGGGAGAGGTTCGGGTAGTTGTCCTGCGAGTTGAGGAACACCTCACGGAACGACGTGGAGATGATCGCTTCCACGTCGGCCGGATCCGACAGCGCGCGCTCCCGGTCGGGTTCATTCGGGTTCGTCACGTCCAGGTCCATACACCCGCCGGCGACGAGCATGGCCGCGAGCGCGAGCAAGCGAGCTATCCGCATCATCGTATCCCTCCTCAGAAGCGGATCTCGACACCCGCCGTCAGCGTGCGATATTGCGGGTACGAGAAGTTGTCTATCGGCGCGAGCACCGAGCCCACCTCGGGGTCGTAACCGCTATAGTCGGTGCTCGTAAACAGATTGCGGCCGATGAAGAACAGCGTCAGGTCGTCGAGACCGGTGACGGCGAGCGGCGCGAGCGCCGACTGCGGTAGGCTCCAGCGCACAGACAGCTCCCGCAGCTTGACGTAGCCGCCCGGTTCAACGAACCAGCTGTTGATGAGGTTGGCCGCGTACAGCGCCGTGTAGTAGTCGGTCGTCTTCTTGAGCTCGTCGGGGCTGCCGGCCTGGTCGGTGTCGCCGCTCCGGAAGTACTGATACATGCGCTGCTTGGTGCGGTTGTAGACGTCGCCGCCCACCTTCACGTCCAGCAGGCCGAACACGCTCAGTCCCTTCCAGCGTAACGTCGAGGAGAGACCCCAGTGGTAATCGGGATTGCCGTCGCCGATGCGCACGACGGCGGGGTTGCCGACCGAGTCGTACTGCAGGATCGGCAGTCCCCAGTAGTACGTGCGCAGGTCATCCCCGAGGTCGTCTACCGACGTGCCCCACTGGTGCGACCGCCAGTCGCCGCCCGGGCCGACCCAGACGACGAGCCCGTCGTCGTTCATTTGGAACTCGTCCGCCGGTACCCCCTCGGGGAGTTCGTTGAGCGACGTCAGGAACTTGTTCCCGTACATGGTGCCGAGTCGCTCGCCTGCACAGCGGTAGAACGCGTTCTCGGGATCCTCGCGATAACACGTCCGATCGAACTCGGTGATCTCGTGACGCGAGCGGTCCACAATGAAACCGATCGACCATTGCAGGCCTGGCCGCCGAAGCAGCACCGCCTCGATCGTGGCCTCCCAGGTTGTCCCTTCGACGGTGCCGGCGTTCTCCCACCGGTCGGTGAACCCGAACCCCGCCGAGAGCGGGACCAGGACGAGCTGGTCCTCGGTCTTGACCCGCGCGTGCGTCAACTGGACCGAGACACGATCGGCGATGATCGCGTCGATGCCGAACTCCTGCTCGGTGGCGCGTTCCGGCTTGAGGGCCCGGTTGCCGAGCGTGGCCTTCCGGATGCCGCCGCCCGTGGTGAACGAGTATGTCTCGAACCGGTCGTCGAACGACGGACGGCCGCCGGCAGTGCCGACGGAGTAGCGCACCTTGAACTCGTCGATATCGGAGAACGGCCACCACGACTCCAAGGCCATGCGCCAGGCGCCGCTGAGCCGGTAATAGGTGTGCCAGCGCTCCTCGGGCCCGAACAGCGAGCTACCGTCCCACCGCAAGAGGCCGTCCAGTATGTAGCGGTCCTTGTAGTCGAGCCCGGCGATCAGGAAATACCCTTCCGAGCGGATGTCTCGGGTGGTCTCGGATACCTGCGGGACGGCCCCGGCGTCGAGGTTCGGTACCTCTCCCACCGTGAGGCCGGCTGCCTGCGCGGTGACGAACCTGTAGTCTTCCCGCTCGAACAGCGCGCGGAAGGTGGTGCGAACAGCAAGCTCATCGAACTGTCTGTGCAGGTTGGCGCTTACGGAGCCGTTGAGCGCCGTCGTGACACCGTCGCCGCGCTCGACCATGCCGTCCTGCAGCGCCGGTTGCTCGGTCTTCTTGCCGCGTGGGAAGTAGAAGGTGAGGAGGCGATCCGAGCGGTCGTAGCTCAGATTGCCGTCCAGGCTGAACCACCCGATCGGAGCCCAGCGCAGATCCGCGCTTAAGAGCGTGCGTGCGCGCTTGCCCTCATCCTCCAGCACCGACAGCGCGTAGAGTGGGTTCGGCGTCACGCCGAGCGGGTCCGGCTGCCAGATGTAGGGCGTGCCGTCCGGATCCGGGTCTAACAGGTTCGCATCCGGCGCTTGCTGCACCAGGTTGAGGAACATATCCTCGGGCAGCTCGTCGCGCGTTGAGCGCATATGGTACCCGCTCACGCCCAACAGCAGGTTGGCGCCGAGCCGGTGATCCAGGTTGACGCGCAGGTCGTGCTGTTTGTAGCCACCGTGCTCCAGCACCACGCCGCTCGCACGACGGTAGGCGTACGATGTGTAGAAGTTCGTGTTGGCCGTGTTGCGCCCCATCGAGATCGAGTTGATCGAGAAGTTCCCCGGGTCGAAGAACTGGTCGATGTGGTCGTAGGTCGGATCGAGGTAGGGCACGTCGAGGTAGCGCTCGGAGGCCGGGCGCTCGACCCGGTCCTCGCGCGACACGACGTTGCCGTCGGTGTCAACGTACTCGCCGTCCTCGTTGACGAGATAGTGATGGTGGTTGGAGCGCGGGATCTCGCTCGCCAGCTGGTTCACGCCGAACTCGGAGCGCACCCTGACGTGCGTCTGGCCGTCGGGGATCCCGGTGCCGCGGCGCGTGTTGATCTGGATCACGCCGCTCGCAGCGCGCGATCCGTAGAGCGACGCCGCCGCCGCGCCCTTTACGACCTCGACGCTCTCGATGTCGAGCCCGTCGAGGTCCGCCGTGCTGCGCTCGAAGGTGGTGGCCAGGATCACGCCGTCCACCACGATCAGCGGTGCGTTCGTTTTGGAGATGCTCGTGGGCGTGCGCAGCACAATATTAATGCCCGCACCGGGCTGCGGTGGGCTGACGATGCTCACCCCGGCCACCTTGCCCTGGATCGCGCTCACCGCATTCTCCGACGGCACCTCGAGCATCTCTTCGTCCAGCCGCGCCACGGTGAACGGCACGCGACGGGCGGAGGTCGGGTCCGCCAAGCCGGTCGCCACCAGCTCGTCGAGCGTGAACGGCACGATGCCTAGCGTGAAGTTCACCGTCACGGTGCCCCCGTCCGGCACGGACACGTTTTCCCGGAAGGCGTCGGCGTAACCGATGCGCCGGACCTCCAGCGTGTAGAGACCGGGGGGGACGCCGGTGATCTCGTAGTCGCCGTACTCGTCAGTCAGCGCGGCGAAGCTCGTCCCGAGGACGATCACCTGTGCCTGCGCGACCGGCTGCCCGGTTTGTTGGTCCGTCACGCGCCCGCGCACCGTGCCGGGCGCGGCGGAGAACAGCGCGCGTACCCGCGCCCAGAATCCGGGCGGACTGGCAGGTTCCGGGGCTGCCTCGACTTCGATCTCGGGCGCGCCCAGCTCGGGCGAGCCCACGCCCGGAGCTTCGCCGGTCGGCGTGAGGGTCGGCAGCGTCTCGTCCGTGCGCCGAACGACGACTTGGCGCCCGAACGTCTCATAGCCGAACCCGGTGCCGGTGAGCAGGTGGTCCAGCGCTTCGCGCACCGTCGCCGAAGCACAGCGACACGAGACCCGGCCGGTGCCGGCCATCAGCGTTGTGCTGTAGGCGAGGGGAACGCCCGACTGCTCCTGCAGCTCGGCCAGGCCCTGGGGCAAGGATACGTCGGCCACCTCGAGCCTCGCCGGTCGGTCGAGCGGAGAGATGTGGTCGCCCAGCTGCGCGAGCGACATCTGAGCCCGGGCCGCGCCCGGAATCGCCGTCGCCAGGAGCAGGGCGGCTGTGACAAAGCTGGGTATTCGCATCACTTCACCTCCCGCCTGTGGTCCAGTAGATCGTCGCCTGGTCAGGCGTCACTTCACAAGGTGAACCGAGGACGCGGCACACCGTCGCCACGACCTCATCGAACGGACGCTCCTCGAAAACCGCACTCACGCGAGGCTCGTCCGCCGCATCGGACACCAGTTGTAGGGGGATGCCGTACACCGCCTCGATCTCGGCGGCGACGTCGGAGAGCGGGGTGTCGCGGAAGATCAGCACCCGACCCATCCAGGCAGCGAGGCGGCGGCTCGGGGGCAGGTGCGCCGTTTCCGGCGCTACTCCCGCCACCAATAGTCCCGCCTGGCCGGGGCCGATCTCCACCGTGCGTCCTGCCAGCCCGGCGAGCGCGACGCGCCCCTCCACCACCGCGACGAGCGCGCTGTCTCCCTCGGCGCGGGCTTCGAAGCGGGTCCCGACCACCCGGATGCGCCCCGCCCGCGTGCGTACCTCGAACGGCGCCGTGGAGTCCGACGTCACCGCGAAGTACGCCACGCCCTCGAGCGCGACGGCACGCGTCCCGACCGCCTCGAGCCAGCTCTCCGGGCCGATCCGCACGACGCTGCCGTCGGGCAGCGGTATGGTGGCGGCCTCGGCAGGGCCGGTATGCCACGCGCGGGGCTCCGGTGGGGGGACGGGCGGCCTGCTACCCCGTCCGAGCAACAAGCCTGCTAGTAGCGCCGCGGCGGCGGTGATCCCGAAACCGGCGATCCGTCGTGCCACGCGCCCCGCCTGCCGAGGGCGGCGGGGCGTCCGGATCGCGCAGTCGGTGGGTTCGATCGCTTCGCCTTTGGCCACGGGGGGAGCGCCCCCGCGGCTCGCGCCAGACTCGCCTGATAAGAACGGCGCGAGCCGTTTCCAGGCCGCGCCGCTGTCGCGTCCGGGGAGGTGGCCTCCCGCCGCCGCCCACACGCGGCGCGCCGCCGCGAGGAGCGCCGCGTGCGACGGGTCCTCCGCGGCCCACCGCTCGAGCTCCGCGTCCTCAGCCGGACTACTCTCGCCCGCCAAGTGGCGGCCGATCCTCGACCAGATCTCGGTGTCTTTCATGAAGGCGCTGCTGCAGGATGTCTGCTCTAATTACAACTGCGCCGCGCGATCCCCCTACTGGAGGGCGGAGGGAATCAGCCGAGGTAGGGTTCGAGCCGCTCCCGCAAAAGGCGCAGGGCCCGGCCCATCTGGTGCTCCACGGTCTTTACCGAGATGCCGAGCGTCCGGGCGATCTCGCGGTACGTCAGCCCGCCGTCGCGACTCAGCTGAAAGACGGTGCGACAGCCGGTGGGAAGCTCCGCCATCGCGTCGCGCACGGCACAGGAAAGCTCGCGCAGGATGAGCGGCTCATCAGCCGCAGGTAGGCTGGGAGCAGGTCGGCGGGCCTGCCGTCGTAACCACTGCCGCTCCCTGCCCGCCCGCTTGAGGTAGTTGAGCGCCGTGTTGCGCGCCGCTCGGACGGCGTATCCCTCGAGCGAGCCGTCGGCGCGCAACCGGTCGTGCCGCCGCCAGATCCGCAGATAGACATCCTGGGCCAGCTCTTCGACGACGGACGAGTCGGGGACGCGCGATGCGATGACCGCGCATACGAGGTCGTAGGTGGCGTGGAAGAACGTCTCGAAGGCGTCTCGATCGCCGACTCGTACAGCCTCGATCGTCGCAGTGCCGAGCGCTGCGCCCGCCGATTCCGGTGTGGCCGCCATGGGCCGGTCGCCTTATGACGAGGAAGAATCTATTCCGCGAGAAACGCGGTCACCAAGACCGGGACGGCGTCATGTCCCGATTCGCAATGCCCTTCCCGACCCCCTTTCCCATTGAAGCGGACCCACCACCGCCACCGCGACGGAACCAGCCGGCCGTCGCGCCTCGAAGCGATAGTCTAACGTCTTTCGGGTACCTGTCGGCCCTATAAAATACTAGCTAGAAGGCTGTTTTAGAAAGAGGTTCCGTGCACCGCGCACGGCGTCGGGTCACGCCGCCAACTCCCGCAGCCGTCTCACCAGCATCACCATCGCCCGGGTGTCCTGCTCGCAGTACTCCAGGAGATCCCGGCGCAGCTGGTGCCGCTCGTCGGCCGGGATCGTGTCCTCGGCTAACAGCAGGCGGGCGATCTCGACGCTCGCGACCTTGCCGTCGGCGATGGCGAGCTCGTCGTAGCTGAGCTCCGGTACCAGCGGGGTCAAGACGTTCTTGATGCTGAAGCTCCCCCCGAAGTCGGGGTGGTACACGTAGTCTCTGATGACGGTGGGGAGATCGATCAGCTTCTCCTTCATCGCGTCGAGCGGGTCGGCGAGGTTGGGAACGCTCTGCTGGAGGTTCTCGATGCAGCGGCGCTCGAAGGATGTATAGGTGACGATCCGGTCGGCCGCGGCGCAGGCCTCCACCAACGCCTGTGCGAGGGCGGGCCGCGGGTCAACGGGGCCCTCGGCGAGCCAGCCGACGTGCGAGATCGAGCCGTCGGGCGACTCCTCGTGGTAGCTGAACTGTGCCGGCGCGGCACCCCACGGCGCCATCCCGAGCCAGACGGGAATCGCGCGGCCCACGGTCTCGAAGTCGAGGAAGCCCAGCCGCCCGGAGAAGGGCGCCAGCGCCTCGGCCAGCCCCGGCTCCACGATCATGGCGCCACCCTCGAGGGCGCGCAGCTGCCGCCGCGCCGCCGCGGAGAGCCTCCGGTCGGGCGGGATATCCCAGATCGTGTCGATTCCCTCCTGCATGTACTTCCACGCCGTCTTGAGCCCCACGCTGTACAGCGTCCTGATGTGGTCCGGCACGCTCGGCCAGCAGCGATCGACAAATGGGCATTTGTCCGGCTCGAAGCAGCACGGCCCGATGGGCGTGTCGGGCCGCGGCCCGTTGATGACTTCGAGCTGTCGCGCGATCTCGTCCGGCACACCGGGCAGCAGCCCCTCCACCTGCGGCGTGACATCGGTGCGCTGGAAAAGCTCGCCCACCGGATGACGGTACTCGCCGTTCAGGTGCATGATCTCGGCGCGCGCCACGTCGATGCCGCTGCGTCGCAGCACGTACGTCTGGATGGCCGCGTCGGGCAGGTGCTCGTCTTTTTGCGAGTTCGAGGCCTTGACCTCGATCAGGTTGAACCCGCCGTCCGCGCGCTCCAGCACATCGACCGCTACGAATACGCCGTCGGCCATGAAGCCGGCCTCGAAGATGGCCGGCGCACCGCTAGCGAGTGCGGAAGCGGTCGCCGCGACGCGAGCCTCGAGCTCGTAGTACGGCAGGTCGATAAGCACGCCGCCGGGGAACCGGGTGCGCGCGAGCTGGCCCACCTGCGTCCCCTGGTCGAGACGGTCCTGGGTCGCCCGGTCGAATTGCAGCTCCGGCGCATCGGGCTCGTGCACCTTCGACCAGAGCAGTCCGTGACACTGGCAGCCCGCGACGAAACGGGACTTGGAGAGTCGCTGGGAGTAGTGCGTTTCGGACATCGCTATCTCGCCGGTACGCGTTCCGAGCCGACCTTATCAGAAGGCGAGCTGACACGTCGCACCTGGTCGGCAAGGCGCCGGAGCGGTCGGCGGTGGGCCAGAGTAACGTAGTCCAATACCGATTCGCGGTCCACTCGTCCCGTCCTTTACAAGCTCTCCGGCGGCTGCACGATCCAGCCGTAACCCGCGAGCCGGGCCTGGGCGCCGTCCTTCGACGGCCGCGCCTCCTCGCTCGCCTCCTAATCCTAAGGGGGGCCTCTGACAGCCGGGTGGGTGGCCGCTGTGCGGCGCGGAATCTCCACCCACACGACCTTTCGGTCACCGACCGCTTGTTCATTCAAGACTCTGCGGCGAGAACAGCTGCCAGCGGACAGGAGAAACCGGGCACGACGTCCTCCCCGTCGAGTGGGCCGTCCTCGCCAACCACGGCCACGCTGCCATCAGAGCGGAAGATACGCGCCTCGCGTCGCCGCAGATCCACCAGCCAGGCGAGCTGCGTGCCGGCCGCCAGGAAGTCGCCGATCTTCGCCAGCACCTCGCCCGGGCGGTCGCTCGGGGAGAGTACCTCGACCACCAGATCCGGTGCCAGCTCGGCATAACCGACCTCCGGTATCCGCTCCGGCCGTCCCCGCGACACGAAGGCCAGGTCGGGACCCCGCACCGTGTCCGGATCGCGCTCGATCTTGAAGCCTGTGTCCTGCGCGAAGACCAGGCCCAGTCTCTCCTCTTCGACGAAAGCGCCGAGCCTGATGGTCAGACGCGCCGCGACCGCCCCGTGGCGCGTGCTCGGGGGCTCGCGCACTACCAGGTGGCCCCGGACGAGCTCGAGCACCTTGCCCGGGACAGAGGTCCGAGCCAGCTCCTCGGCGGTCATCAGCTTCTGAGCGGCGGTCATGTCCTTCAACGTAGCGGCTCCATAAATGAGGGGCGAGCTTTGCCTGGCGCCGGTCCGCCTGGGGGGAGTTGACTCAGCAGGGGGATTAGCTCTGCGCTTCGGGAAGCAGCCTCAGCGTATCGAGGTGTCGAGGACGCAGGACGCGGAAGTGGCGATGATCGAGCGTGGCCAGCTTCGGCTCGCCGAGCCGCTCCACGACCGCGAGGACAGCCGCGTCCACGAACCCGATGTCCGAGTCGGCATAACGGTCGCAAAGCTCACGGATGCGCCGGTAGTCCTGGGGCAGCAGCTCCTCCACGCGGTAAGCGCCGGCCACAACGTCGTCCAGCAAAGCCACGAGCACGCCCGGGTGCAGCCGAACGTGGATCCAGTAGTCCGCCTCCACCAGCACCGGTGCCGGGATCACGACCGGCTCCTCGGCTTCCTCGATCAGCTGCCGGCAGGCGGCGTGGTCTGCGTCGCCGGCTCGATAGTCCGCTTGACCACCGTTGCGCCTGATCTCGCGGCTGACTGTCGATGGCGC
>CP070815.1:837837-873229 GCA_020344215.1 Gemmatimonadota bacterium | reverse complement strand
GCCGGGCACGGTCTGTCGCGTCTTTCGTGAACAGCCAGATCTCCTGCCGCGCCCGCAAATAGCACTCGTACGCCTGTACGTTGTCGATCGGCCGCTCCGTCAGCCGACGCTCTTCCTCCGGGCTGAGCTCGAGCATCAGCGCATCGACGATCGAGCAGGAGATTCGCTCCTGCATGTCGAACACATCATCGAGCGTGCCGCTGTAGCGCTCCGACCAGAGGTGCTCGTCCGTTCTACCGTCGATCAACTGGGCGGTGATGCGGAGGTCGTTGCCCGCTTTCCGCACGCTGCCTTCGAGCACGTACTGGACGTCGAGCTCGCTCGCGATGGTACGCGTGTCCTTCTGCGTGCCCTTGAGGGCCCGGGCGGAGTTTCTCGAGATCACGCGCAGCGGACCGCAGCAGGATAGGCCGGTGATGATCTCCTCGGTGAGCCCGTCGCTCAGGTAGGCGTCCTGCGGATCGGGGCTCATGTTGTCGAACGGCAGCACGACGATCGACTTGCGCACCGGCTCGCCTTCCAACGGCGGCGATGCCTCGGGCCGCTCGACGGCGACGCCCTCCGGTTCGGTGCGCTTCACACCTTCAGGCGTGACGTCGAACGCCCAGGCGAGGGCTAGAGCCACGGGAAACCCGAGTACCGTCAGCAGGATGACGGTCGTGAGGACGATGTCAGGGAGGTTGAGGCCGGGAACAGCGATCTCAGCCGCCTGCCAGATGACGAAGGCGACGGCAGCGTACACGACAGCCACGCGGAAGACGCGCCGCCGCTTCAGTTCCTCCAGCAGCCGCTGCAGACGACTCATATCAGCTCCGGCGGCCACGCAATGTCAGGGCCGTGGGCCGAGGAAGTGGTTTCGGCTACAAGATGGCGGCTGCCGCAGCGGGGAGCAAACTGCCCAGCCGGGCCTCGCACCCTGGTATCACGAGACGGTGACCTCGCAGAACAGGCTGGAGCCGTCGACTTCTATGATGCGCGGCGCAGTGTAGCCAGTGAGCAAGGACCGGAAACCGTCGGGGCTCACGGTCTCCGCCCGGAACCCGTCTTTGCAGACGATCACACCGTCGCCCGTCGCCTCCAGGTCGAGCTCGCCGACGAGCCCGTGCGCCGCCTGGATCCCGAACCACTCGAGGCGCTCGTCCCAGAATTTCTCCGAGTAGCTCGAAAAGAGGACGGTGCCGCCCGGCCGGGTAACGCGGATCGCCTCCTCGATGAGTCTTCGTTTATCAACGCCGAAGGCGGCGATGCCGTTTTGCACGCAGATCACGAGATCGAAGGTGCCGTCGGCAAGCGCCAGAGCGACGGCGTCCATCGCAGCCAGCCGGCACCTTCCACCAAGCTCCGCTCGCGCCAGCTGCAGGCTGTCCAGCGAGGTGTCGATGCCGAGCACTGCGGCGGCTCGGTCGAGCAGCCGCCCGAGCACCCTTCCGTACCCGCAGCCCAGCTCCAGCACGCGACACGAGGGCCGGACGAATCGCAGAACGAAAGCGATCTCGGCCTCCAGGTAGCGCCGTACCCTGGGCGGTGCCAGCTCGTAGCACAGCCTGAGTCGTTGCCCCGAGAGCTTCTCCGAGTAATAGCCCACTCTGACTGCCGCGATGCTTTCTACTGCAGAACGCGTTGCGCAACCTGCCGTGCTACCCCAAAGTGGACATGTGTACCCCCTGGTCAAGACGGCACCGAGCAAGGAGGAAGCCGCATGCCTGAGGTCGTCAATCTAAACCAGAAGTTCTCCCTGTTCACGGAGCACTGGAGTCCGAAGATCGTCGGCGAGCTCAACGACTCTTACGTGAAGTTGGTCAAGTTTCAGGGCGAGTTCGTCTGGCATCACCACGACGCGGAGGACGAGATGTTCCTCGTGGTGAAGGGGAGACTCCAGATGAGACTTCGCGACAAGGACTTGTGGCTGAACGAAGGCGAGTTCGTGATCGTCCCGCGGGGCGTCGAGCACCTGCCTGTCGCTCCCGAGGAAGTTCACGCCGTCCTGTTCGAGCCGAAGTCGACGCTCAACACCGGAAACGTGCAGAGCGAGCGGACCGTAGCCGACTTGGACCGCATCTAACAGCGCCAGTCGCAGCGATTGGAGGAGGTAGCCATGTCACGCAGACGATCGGTAGCCTTTCTCACCACCACCTTGATCGGCGTGCTCGCCGTGACTGCAGCGATATCCACTCAGGTCGCGGACCGCCAGCTCGTCCTCAGCACAGGCCCGACAGTCAGGGCCTACCTGATACTCGAAGGCATCGCAGGCGAGGCGACAACCAGCGGCCACGAGAACTGGATCGAGGTCCTCAGCTTCAGCTGGGGCTTCTCCAACCCCGGCCCGCCTCCGGGCACTCCCATGGTGGCTGGCAGTCGCGCCAACTTCCAGGACCTCGTCATCACCAAGCCGATCGACAAGTCGAGTCCGCTGCTCGCTCTGGCATGTGCCGACGGCAGCGCCATCCGGGACGGCGAGCTGGCCTTCTACGCGAGCGGCTCCGCCGAGGAGCCGACCGGCATTGTGCGGCTGGCGAACGTCCGGGTCAGCTCAGTAACCAGCGAGAGCGGCTCGTCCGGTTCCGGCCTCACAGAAACGATAGGCCTGACCTTCGGCCGGGTGGAGTGGATCGTCTACGAGTACGGCGAGCGAGGGCGCACAGGCGAGACGCGGACAGGTTGGGACGTGGGGGCAAACAGCCCGCTATAGAAGAGCCAGGCCGTGCGGCCCGTTGCGCGGCACGGTGAGTCGCGGCACTTCAGGCCGGCTCACCTGTCGGTTGGATACGTGCGGCACGCTCGGTGTGCGCGGCGCCGGGCACCGGGGTACGGCGGCTGAGCGCCACCGCGAGCGTGCCGGCGATCACCAGCAGCGATCCCACGGCGCCCCAGAAATCGAGGTACTCTTCGAAGAAGATTATCCCCCAGATCGCGACGAGCACGATCTGCGAATAGCCGACGGTCATCGCCCGGGCGGCGGGCTCGAGGCCCAGACCCCTGGTGAGGAATACTTGGCCGATCTGGGTGCTGACGCCCACGCCGAACAGGACGAGCCACTCCCAGCCCTGGGGCAACTGGAAGCTTGACCAGAAAGGAACCGTCGCCGGGATCATCACGAGTGGGAAGTAGAAGACGATGACGAGCGGGTGCTCCGTCTTGCTCGCCTCGCGCACCGTCACGTAGGCGCCGGCTGCGAGCATCGCGCCCAGCAGAGCGGCGCCGACACCCATGAGGTCGATCCGCGCGGCGGCGCTTCCGAAAAGAAAGCCGGGACGGGTGATGAGCAGCACGCCGGCGAAGCTCACAGCGATCGAGGCGAGGATCCGGCGCGTTACCGGTTCACTAAGGAGCAGCGCGGCGAGCAGCGCCGTCCACAACGGGCTGGTGAAGTGCAAGACCGTGGCCTCGGCGATGGGGAGCCGGGTGAGAGCGAAGTAAAAGCAACTCATCGCCGCGAACCCCAGCAGCCCGCGCAGCACCAGGATCCAGCGGCGGCTTCCCCACATGGGGATCCCGGCCCGCCGCACCAGCCAGTAGCCGAGGACGAGGCTGACCACGGCGCGGGCGAAGACGATCTCCTGAACCGGCAGCCCCTGCCCCGCCAATTTCACCAGCACGCTCATCAGGCTGAAGAACAGGGTGCTGGCGAGTATGAAGCGCACGCCGAGCGGCAGGAAGCCGCGAGCACTCGGGCCGGTCATCCGCTCAATCTAGCCGCGTTGAGGGCTTTGGGTACGGTCCCGCCGCCTGCTCGACGTCGCAACGCCGGTGCGCCTCCCTTGTCGGGCGTCTATGCCGCGCCTTAGCTTCATGCCCAAACCAGCCGCGGAGTTGCGCATGGGAGACTTCTTAGGTGTGAAGAAGTTCAGCCGCCGCGTGGCGGCCCAGGCCAGGGGGCGCCCCGGCTGGCTCTCCAACATCATCTGGCACATCACGAGCTACCTCGTCACCAACATCACCGTCACGGTCGCCTGGATCTTCTTCAACCTCCTGAACCGGACAACCGTGATCGGCCGAAAGAACGTGGGCGAGGAGCCGAACACGCTGCTGCTCTCCAACCACCAGTCGATGATCGACAGCATGCCGATAGGGATCGGCGCCCTCTACCCGAAATCGTGGATCAGGCCCTATCTCGTGCCCTGGCATCCGGCGGCGCGGGAGAACTTCTTCAAGAACCGGCTCATCGCCTGGTGGTCCACACACACGCGTTGCATCCCGGTGAAGCCGGGACGGCGCGACCTGCACGCGCTCCATAAGATGATGGAGGTGCTCCCCAAGGGGACGATCATCCTCTTCCCCGAGGGAACGCGCAGTCGCAGCGGCGACGTGGGAAGAGGAAGGCCGGGGGCCGGCTTGCTTGCCTTGGCGACCAAACCGCGGCTAATACCGGTGGCGATCGACGGCATGCAAGACGTCTTGCCGATCGGCCGGACAATCCCCCGGATCGGACAGCGCGTCTACATCGAGTACGGTGAGCCGATCGACTACTCCGAGCTCGTTGGCCAGCCGCGTACCCGAGAAACCGCGCAGGACCTAGTCGACAAGGTGATGGAGGCGATTCTGGCTCAGCACGAGCGGATCCGCCGCCTGCGCACCGAGAAGCGGCGCAAAACGTAAGAGGTAGGTGGCCATGCGGTTCGCAGCGCTGACGTTGTTGATGCTTCTCTTCGCCGGCTGCGGCGAGCGGGGCGGTCAGGACCAGACCGGAACGCCGGAGCTTCCGCCGGGCGCCCAGGCGATGTCCCTCTCCGGCGAAGCGCTCTATCCGCCGGAGCTGTCGGAGGAGGTGCGCGGTGACCGGGAGGCTAGGCTGGCCGAGGCGCGGGCCGACTACGAGGCCGACCCAAACGACGCCGATGCCATCATCTGGCTCGGCCGCCGGACGGCATACCTAGGCGAGTACCGGGAAGCCATAGCGATCTACAGCGATGGGATAGCGAAACACCCCGACGACCCGCGCATGTACCGTCACCGCGGCCATCGCTACATCTCGGTGCGCGAGTTCGACGACGCGATAGCCGACCTCGAGCACGCAGCGCAGCTCATCGCGGGCACGGAGGACGAGGTCGAGCCCGACGGCATGCCGAACGCCCGCAATATCCCGACCAGCACCCTACACTCCAACATCTGGTACCACCTGGGACTCGCCTACTATCTCGAGGGCGACTTTGAGAACGCGCTGCGCGCCTACCGCGAATGCATGAAGGTCTCGGGCAACCCGGACATGCTCGTCGCCACGTCACACTGGCTGTACATGACGCTGAGACGCCTGGACCGCGGGGCGGCGGCGGCGGCGCTGCTCGACCCGATCGATGCCGGCATGGACATCATCGAGAACGACACCTACCACCGGCTGCTACTCATGTACAAGGGGGAGCTCGATTCCGAAGCTCTGCTGGCAGAGGCGCAAGCGGCCGCTGGGATCGAGAACGCCACGCTGGGCTACGGGATCGGCAACTGGCACTACTACAACGGCCGCCTGGAACAGGCGGAGCGTGTCTTCCGTAGTGTGCTCCGAGGACCCCAATGGGCCGCCTTCGGATACATCGCCGCCGAGGCCGACCTCGAGCGCCTCAGCGATCCGGCGTCTTGACCCTTCACACGGTTCGCCTCGGCCGCAGGCAGCCTTTGGGGTTGCCCGTTTGTCTAATGAGTAGCTCACGTGATCCATAGCTCCACACTAACCACTTACATATGAGGTCAGCGATGCGGACTCTTCGGTCACTTTCCGCCATCGCGCTGGTCGCGCTCGCGCCGGCGGCGCTCCACGCGCAGATCAACGCCCGAATGCTCCGGCAGCCGGATGTCTCAGGCACGCACATCGCCTTCGTCTACGCCGGCGACATCTGGGTAGTCCCGAAGGGCGGCGGTACAGCAGAGCGTCTCAGCTCGCCACCCGGCGAGGAGTCGTTTCCCCGCTTCGCGCCGGACGGGTCGACCATCGCGTTTACCGGTAACTACGACGGTAACGCGGACATCTACACCATCCCGGTGATCGGCGGCGAGCCGGTACGCATCACCCACCACCCGATGGGCGACCGCGTGGTCGACTGGCACCCGGACGGCGAGGAGATCCTTTTCGCCTCGTCCAGGGAGAGCGGCCGCCAGCGCTTCAGCCAGTTCTTCCGCGTGTCCAGTCAGGGCGGCCTGCCCGAGAAGCTGCCGGTCCCCTACGGTGAGTTCGGGGCCGTCTCCCCCGACGGTGCCTGGCTGGCCTACATGCCGAGGAGCCGGGATTTCCGTACCTGGAAGCGATACCGCGGCGGCTGGGCACCGGAGATCTGGCTGTTCAACCTCCGGGATTACTCGTCACGCAACATCACGGTCAGCGACGCGAACGACGCTCACCCCATGTGGCACGGTCGCACGCTCTACTTCCTCTCCGACCGCGGCGCGAATCAGCGGCACAACATCTGGGCCTACGATCTGGATTCCGAGGCCTTCCGACAGGTCACCGATTTCAGCGATTTCGACATCCACTTCCCGGCCATCGGGCCTTCAGACATCGTCTTCGAGGCGGGTGGCCGGCTCTACCTGCTGGACCTCGCCAGCGAAGAGTACCGGGGAGTGGAGATCGACGTGGTGACCGACCTCGCGACGCTGAAGCCGCGAATCGAGAACGTCTCCGAGCTCATCGCCAACGCCTGGGTCTCGCCTACGGGGAAGCGGGCGGTCTTCGAGGCCCGCGGCGATCTGTTCACGGTGCCGGCGGAGCACGGCCCGATCCGCAACCTGACGGCGAGTAGTGGGATCGCGGAGCGTTATCCGACCTGGTCGCCCGACGGTAAGTACATCGCCTACTGGAGTGATCGTCCGGGCGAGTACGAGCTCATGATCCGGCCGGCGGACGGCTCGGGTCCCGAGGAGCGCCTGACCTCGATGGGCGCCGGTTACCGCTACCGGCCGTACTGGTCGCCGGACAGCAAGAAGCTGGCGTTCGCCGACCAGGCGAAGACCATCTTCATCTACGACCTGGAGCGGCGCCGCAGCGTCGAGGTCGATCACGATATGTGGATGACCCACGGTGCTCTGAACCGTTTCAGGGTGAGCTGGTCGTCGGACAGCCGCTGGATGACCTACTCGCGCGGGTTGGAGAACGGCAGCGGCGCCATCTTTATGTACGACGCGGAAGCGGGCCGGCTTCACCAAGTGACGTCCGGTTACTACTCAGACGCCCAGCCGACGTTCGACCCCGACGGCAAGTACCTCTACTACCTATCGAACCGGACCTTCCGGCCGGCCTACAGCGACGTCGACAACACGTGGATCTACCCGAACACGACCAACATCGTCGCGGTCCCGCTGCGCCCGGACGTGCCATCGCCGCTGGCACCGCGTAGCGACGAGGAGGGCGTCGAAGACGAGGACGAAGAGGAGGAGGAAGCGGAAGAGGAAGGCGGCGAAGACGGGCCGGTCGAGATCGACCTGACCGACTTCGAGCATCGGGTGGTGATCCTACCGCCGGAGGCGGGCAACTACACCGGGCTGCAGGCCGTCTCCGGCAAAATCCTCTACCGGCGGCTGCCCAGGACCGGTTCGGGCGGCAGGAGTAGCCCGGTCGTCTACTGGGATCTGGAGGAGCGTGAAGAGAAGACGGTGGTCGAGGATGCGGAGGGCTTCCTGGTGACCGCGGACGGCAAGAAGATGCTCGTGACGCAGCAGGGGACGTTCATCGTTGAGGTGAAGCCGGACCAGAAGCTGGACAAGCGGCTGCGCACCAATGAGCTGGAGGCGACGATCGACCCGCGCGCCGAGTGGCGGCAGCTCTTCACCGACGCCTGGCGGTTCGAGCGCGACTACTTCTACGACCCCAACATGCACGGCGTCGATTGGAACGCGATGCGGGAGCAGTACGGGCGCCTGATCGAGGACGCGGTGACCCGCTGGGACGTGAACTTCGTGCTCGGTGAGCTGATCGCCGAGCTCAGCGCCTCGCACACCTACCGCGGCGGCGGTGACACCGAGTCGGCCGGGCAGCGCGGCGTCGGACTGCTGGGTGTGGACTGGTCGCTGGAGAACGGGGCGTACCGGATAGCGGAGATCATCGGCGGCGCTCCTTGGGACGCCGACGTTCGCTCGCCGCTAGCGCAGCCGGGTGTCGATGTCAGCGAGGGCGACTACATCTTGGCGGTGAATGGCGTGCCGCTGGACGCCGCCAAAGACCCCTGGGCTGCGTTCCAGGGACTCGCCGACGAAACGGTCGAGCTCACGGTCAACAGTCGACCGACGATCGACGGCGCGCGGACCGTGTTGGTGGAGACGCTGAGCAGCGAGACGCGGCTCCGCCACCTCGCCTGGATCGAGGCAAACCGGAGCCGCGTGGAGGAAGCGACGAACGGGCGGGTCGGCTACGTCTACGTGCGCAGCACCGCCTTCGATGGGCAGACCGAGCTGGTCCGCCAGTTCGCTGCCCAGTTCCACAAGGACGGACTGATCATCGACGAGCGCTTCAACAGCGGCGGCCAGATACCCGACCGCTTCGTCGAGCTGCTGCATCGGCCACCGCTCGTCTTCTGGGCCGTGCGCACCGGGAAGGACTGGCAGTGGCCGCCGGTGTCGCACTTCGGGCCCAAGGTGATGCTGATCAACGGCTGGAGCGGCTCGGGCGGTGACGCGTTCCCGTACTACTTCCGGGAGTACGGGGTGGGCCCGCTAATCGGGATGCGCACCTGGGGTGGCCTCATCGGAGTCAGCGGCGCCCCGCGACTGATCGACGGCGGCAACGTAACGGTGCCCACCTTCCGGATGTACAGTACCGACAGTGTCTGGTTCGCGGAGGGTCACGGCGTCGATCCCGACATCGAGGTCCCGGAGGATCCGACGCAGCTGGCGCGCGGAGTCGACCCGCAGCTCGAGCGGGCGATCCAGGAAACGCTGCGCCTACTGGAGGAGAGCCCGCCGGTTCGAGCGCAGCGGCCGCGGTACGAGGACCGGACTGCCAACCAGCGCTAGTGCACCGCCTCTAACCCACCGCCGGGGCGCGCTTCGCGGGAGGCGCGCCCCGGTGTATTTTCCCCTGACATGATGGAACCAGGAAAGAGCGGCCTCGCGATTACGAGTACGATTACGAGTACGAGCATGAGCGTCAGCACGAGCATGAGCATAGTTGAGAGGGGATGGAATGGTTGAGGGGAGAGAATCGGACAGGCGGGCGAACCGGCTGATCCACGAGACCAGTCCCTACTTGTTGCAGCACGCGCACAATCCGGTGGACTGGTACGCGTGGGGTGAGGAGGCGCTGGAGCGAGCGCGCAAAGAGGATAAGCTCATCCTGCTCAGCATCGGCTATTCGGCCTGCCACTGGTGTCACGTCATGGAGCGTGAGTCGTTCGAGGACGGAACGATCGCCGCCCTGATGAACGACAACTTCGTGAACGTCAAAGTCGACCGAGAGGAGCGGCCCGATCTCGACGAGATCTACATGGCCGCCACCGTCACGATGAACCGTGGCCAGGGCGGCTGGCCGATGACGGTCTTCCTGACGCCGGAGCTGGAGCCGGTGTTCGCCGGGACCTATTTCCCCCCGCAAGACGTGCACGGGCGGCCCGGCTTCCCCACCCTGCTCACCGAGATCGCACGCGCCTGGCGCGAAGACCGCGAGAGCCTGCGCCGGCGCGCCGGCGAGTTCGCCGAGACGCTACGCCAGCGCCAGAGCCTCGGACCGCCGCTCGCCGTCGGCGAAGCGGAACTGAAGAAGGCGCTTAACGAGTACAGCCACGAGTTCGACGCCGAGTACGGCGGCTTCGGCGGCGCGCCGAAGTTCCCGGCCGCCGTGGGGATCTCGCTGCTCCTGCGACTGCATCGCCGGCTCGGTGAGCCGCACGCCCTGACGATGGCGCGGAAGACGCTCGAGGCGATGGCGCGCGGCGGCATGTACGACCACGTGGGCGGTGGGTTCGCACGTTACTCCACCGACCGCCGCTGGCTGGTGCCGCACTTCGAGAAGATGCTTTACGACAACGCGCTGCTCGTGAAGGCATACCTCGAGGCATACCAGGTTACCGGCGACGAGCTCTTCCGCCGCGTCGCCACGGAGACGCTCGACCATATCGTGCGCGAGATGGTGTCGCCGGAGGGCGGCATCTACTCATCGAGCGACGCCGATTCCGAAGGAGAAGAGGGGAAGTTCTTTGTCTGGACGCCGGAACAGATCGCCGACGTGCTCGACGAAGAGGAGGCGCGCCGCTTCAACGCCTACTACGATATCACGCTGTCCGGCAACTGGGAGGGCGTGAGCATCCCGAACACGCCGCGCCCGCTCGAGGCGGTGGCGGAGCAGCTCGAGATCGCGCCTGAAGAGCTCGAAGCCTCTCTCGAGTCGGCGCGCTCGAAGGTCTACGCGGCGCGGCAGAAACGGGTGGGGCCGGGGCTCGACGACAAGATCATCGCCGCCTGGAACGGCCTGATGATCGGAGCGCTGGCCGAGGGATACCGGGTACTGGGTGAGCCTCGCTACCTGGAGACGGCGGAGCGCGCCGCCGGCTTCATCCTCGACAAGCTGTCACGCGAGGACGGCGGGCTCTACCGCACCTACCGTGAAGGCAGGGCTCACCTGAACGCCGTACTGGAAGACTACGCCTACTTGAGCGAGGGGCTCATCGACCTGTACGAGGCGGGCGGCTCGGTCGGCTGGCTGCGCGAGGCGGAGCGACTCCTCGACCGAACGCTTCTCGATTTCACTGATGAGGACACGGGCGCCTTCTTCAATACCGCACGCGATCACGAGCAGCTCATCATGCGTTACCGGGAGGGCACCGACGGAGCGACACCATCGGGCAACGCCGTCGCCGCCCAGGCGCTGGCCCGCCTGTCGCACCACCTCGACCGGCCCGAGCTGAGGCATGCGGCGGCGGGCGCGATCAAGGCATTCGGTCCGCTGATCGCTCGCTTCCCGCGCGCGTTCGCGAAGAGCCTTTGCACTGTCGACCTACTGCTCGAGGGGCCGTTGGAGCTCGCGTTCGTGGGGAAGAAGGGATCGGCGGGCCTCGAGGCACTGCGGCGCGAAGTCGCGCAGCGCTACTTACCCAACCGCATCCAAGCGGTCCTCGATCCGGGCGCCGATCGAGCCACGGCCCAGCTACCACTCCTTCGCGGTAAGGACCTGGTCGACGGTAAGGCGGCGCTCTACATCTGCCGCGACTTCACCTGTCAGACTCCGATTACCGACCCGCAAGACGTCGCGAGTCAACTGGAGGCGCCTCGGATCGAGGAAATGAAGCAAACCACGATCGCGATTCATCTCCCAGGACGCGCCACCGCTGAGGGGACCGCCCGCTATGCCGCCCGTTTTGTGGCGACGGGATTCGCAGAGCTCGGGAGGACCGGCCTGAAGGCGAGCCGTCTCGGATTCGGCGGTTACCGCGCGCACGATCACTCGCTCGAGCATCGCGAGGCTCTGAGGAAGGCGCTGCGCTCCGGTGTCAACCTGATCGATACGTCGACGAACTACATGGACGGGGCCAGCGAGCGGCTGGTGGGGAGCGTGCTGCGCGAGCTCATCGACGGCGGCGAGCTCGCCCGCGACGAGATCATCGTCGCCTCCAAGATTGGCTACGTGCAGGGCGCGAGCTACGACGAGGCACGTGAGCGCGAGGCGCGCGGCTCAGCGTATCCCGAGCTGGTGAAGTACGAGGACAAGCTCTGGCACTGCATCCACCCAGACTTCCTCGAGGATCAGCTGCAGCGCTCGCTCGACCGGCTGGAGCTCGAGACCCTCGATTTCTGCCTGCTGCACAACCCCGAGTACTTCCTCTCGGAAGCCGCGCGGCGGGGTGAGCCGTTGGAGCAAGCGCGCGATGAGTTCTACCGACGCCTAACGGGTGCGTTCGCGTATCTGGAGAGTCAGGTCGCCGCCGGACGGCTGACGGGATACGGCGTCTCCTCGAACACGGCAGTGTCGCCGCTCGCGGATAGAGACGCCACCTCGCTCACCCGCATGCTGGCCGCGGCGCGCGAGGCCGCTGGCGACGGGCACCACTTCAGCGTGCTGCAGCTTCCGCTCAACCTCCTGGAAGCGGGCGCGCTCTTTGAGCGGAACAACGACGACGGCGGCCGGGCCGTGCTCGAGACGGCACGGGCAGAGGGCATCGCCGTGCTCGCCAACCGACCGCTGAACGCCTTCGTCGGTGCGCTCATCCGCCTGGCCGACGTCGAGGTCGGGGAGCCCGAGATCGACTTCGATGAGCAGTTGGGTCGAGTCGCCGACCTCGAGTTGACGTTCGGCGCCGAAATCGCACCTTCGCTCGGAGCGGCACCTGACTCCCTCGATCCAGGCGAGTACTTCAGAATGGCCGACCGGCTGCAGCAGGTGCAGCGCGCGCTCGTCGGGTTGGCCCACTGGTCGCAGCTCGAGAGCCAGATCAAGTACACGGTTCAGACCGTCGCCGCGGCGCTCGACCGCCAGCTCAACGGTGAGCTGGCGGTATGCTGGGTCGATTGGCGCGACAGTTACTTGGCGGAGCTCGACGAGCTGCTACGCGAGCTGCGCCGCCAGGCGGCCGAGCGCTCGCAGTCGCGCAACGCGGCCCTGAGCGGTGTCATCGACCCGCTGCTCCCGGAGGAGCGACGGAGGGAGAGCCTGTCACGAAAGGCGCTGTGGACGGTGGCGAGCACACCGGGGGTAACCGCGGTGCTCAACGGCATGCGCAGCGTGGCTTACGTGGAGGATTCGCTGGGCGTACTGGCCTGGCCGAACCTTGAGTCGGCGGGAGCGATCTACGAGGCCCTCAGGCAAGCGGCTGCCGAGTCGGGCCTCTAGGTCGTGCTAACCTGCCCGCTCACTTGCCCGGCGAGCGAAACCATCCGGTCAACCGACTCCTTCATCTCGACCGTCAGGTCCTCGACCGCCTTGTCGTCGCCGTCGAGCGCGTGCGAGTTGAGCCGCCGCACGAGTCGGATGAAGAACTCGACCTCGGAGCGAAGGCCGAGGTACACGCGCCGATTGGGGAGCAGCCGCGTGCCCAGTCGCCAGGCCCCCGCACCGATCATCAAGGCGCCCAGCATGACGATGATGAGGGGAATCCACGACTCGGTCAGCAGCGTCACCGGCACGACGATGATGATGACACCGATGAGCGTCAGAGCCTGATCGAGGGCAGAGCGAATGGACATTCCGGTCTCCACTTTCGTCGACTGTGTCATGCGGCAGGCACTCCGTTCGATACGTCCGGGGCGACGGCGGCTGCGCGGCGCCTATAAGATATGCGCCGGTCGGCCTCTCAGCACGTCGTGTGAAAGAGTCCGCCTACGCGCTCCGTCTCTCTCAACTCGTTGTACAGCCCGACCGCTTCCTCAGTCTGCAGCACGTGGGCCGTGACTCCTCTGGCAGTGAGCAAATCGAGAGTCTCACGCATGACCCCCAGCCGCTCGTACATCCCCTTCGATAGCACGACCACCGTGGCGCGGTGCTCAAGCAGCTCCTCCACATCGGCGGGCTGGATTCCCGGCGCGTGCTCGGTCCCCGTCTCGCGCCAGTCCCACTCCCGCGAGCCGCCGGGGAAGAGCTTTGCATCCTTGTAGGCGGCCTCCCGGCCCTCCAGCTCGATGCAACCCCAGGAGACGCGTGTGATTCGCGGGGAGCGTTCGCCTTTCTCCATAAAGGATCAGCTGTCCCTCCGGTGCGCGCGCCAGTCGATGCGGTCAATCTAGCGCATGTGTCCCCAGCGCCCCAGCCCGGCCCGCCGACCGGCGATCACTTGTACGCGGGTGCCCCGAGGATCGGGATCCACAGCTCGGCGATGACGGCGGCGTGGTCAGACGCCCACATGCCAGACGGTAAGCGTTCGTGCAACTCGTCTCCCCACACCGTCGCGTAAACCGGGCCAAGGGCCGGACGCTTCGAAGCACCGCCGTTGTTGCGCACGAAGATGAGATCGATGCGCTTGGTGAAGTCCACCGTCGGGTTCAGCAGATCGAGGTCGTGTGGATTGGTCAGCCCCTCTCCCTCACCCTTCTGGAGATTCCGGGTCCACACGTCCAGGTAACCCTGAGACTCGATGTACTGATATGTGGCACCGGTGGGGGCCTCCGTGTTCAGGTCCCCGACCAAGATCACCGGCTTGCCCGCGCTCGCCAAGACAGCCATCAGCTCTTCCGCCTGGAGTCCCTGTATGTACTCGCTGGCCGGCTCGAGATGCGTGTTGACGAAACGATAGGTGCGGCCGTTGACGGTAGCGTCGACGGCGACGTAGCCGCGAAAAAGGGCGACCGGCACGTACGGCGGGCCGAGGAACGCCCCGTAGTTCGACTCCAACTTGTTGGAGACATCGACGTCACCGCGCGCCAGGACGACGTCGTAATCGGTGAGGCGAACGTCGTCCAACGGAGCCTCCGGCACGTACATCGGCATCTCGATGTCGAAGTTCTCCACTACACCCGCCACCTGGTAGTCCAATCCACGACTCCCGAGCTCCGACATGAGGATGTCAAGGTAGTCAAACACCACGTCCTCGGCATTGGGCCACACGAAATCGCTCGGTGTCTGACGTCGAATCAGCGAGATCTCCTGCAGCCCAATGAGGTGAGGCTGCTGGCGCTCGATCTCGTCGGCGATCACCTCAGCCCGGTCCGCGAAGTACGTGTCGTGCAATTGCTGAAATGCTTGGGCCACACGCACAGGGATCGGGTAAGGGTTGGTGGGGTCGATGATCGCGTCCACATCGGCGCCCACGTAGACGTTGAAGGTCATCACGGTGACCGTCTCGGTCGCCCGTCCCCTGCTCAACTGGATATCATCGGGCCGCTGGACGCCGGTGACCCGATCGTCGTCGCAGCCTGATGCCAGAAGCACGAGCAGGACTGCACAGACGACGCCCGCCGCCGTGTGCCTCCGGACATAGGGGTTGGGTA
The DNA here is from genome assembly GCA_020344215.1 of Gemmatimonadota bacterium. Lineage (GTDB taxonomy): Bacteria > Gemmatimonadota > Gemmatimonadetes > Palauibacterales > KS3-K002. Next base: position 858,403 of record CP070815.1, on the reverse strand, counting down.
CTCGCATGCTGCACCTCCTTCGGTTAGGCCGGCGCCCCCGGGCCGGGGCGCGTTGGGGACAGAGCCACTCTCGGAGGTGGCGATCAAGCGAGAATCAAGCGGAGCCGTCGGCCGCCTTCCGTGAACCGGCTGGCGACCCTGGCGCCAGCGTCGTGATGGGGACGTGGTGGGGAGGAAGAGAGGAGGCGGCGGCCGGCGGTGAGCCGCCGGTCACCACCTCCTGATTCGAGCTCTACTACTGCCGGTTCGGGTTGTCCGTGTTGTCCATCGGGAGGTCGGGAAAGGCCGACCACTCCGCGAGAGAGGCGTCATACAGCTTCGCCTCTTTGTTGCCGATTAGCTCGTAGGCGGCGAACCAGGCGAGCGAAGCCGCATGACCGGTGCTGCAGAAGGCGACCTGCTCCCCCTGGGCAGGCAACCCGGCCGCGGCCCAGAGAGATGCCACCACCTCTGCACTGGCAAACGTCCCCACGTCACCGACCGTCAGCGCCGCACCCGGAAGGTTCTTCGCGCCGCTTATCGTGCCGTAGCGGGCCGCCACACGACTCTTCACCTCGCCCCGGTACTGACTCTCCGAACGAGCGTCGATAAGCGGCACGCCGCTCTCGAGCGCAGCTACGACGTCTTCCGCACTGGCTACAAGCTGCGGTTGATAATCCGCTGTGTAGATCGTAGCCGTCGGTTGGCTGCGACCGATCTCGGTCGGGTACCCGGCATTCGCCCATGCCGTGAAACCGCCGTTCAGGATCGAGACCCGGTCGTGCCCCAGCACCTTGAACTCCCAGTAGACGCGCGTCGACGAGCCCAGGTCCCCCGCCGACCGGCCCGCCGACACGATCACCACGTGATCGTCGTTCGAGATGCCGAGCCCACCGATAAGACGCTCCAGATCCTCCACCGGTGGCAGCATACCCGGAAGGCCATCCCGAGTCACACGCCAGGGGTCCTGCCCGTACGGTGAATGCACGGCGCCCGGGACATGACCCGCTTCATAGGGTCTCTGGTCTGCGCGGTCGGCGCGGATATCGAGCACGACCACAGCATCCAGGTTGTCTCTCAGCCAGGTCCCATCGACCAGCGCCTGGGCTTGCTCCCTCGTCTCGGTTGCGGTCTCGGGACCGGCACAGCCAACGACGAGCAGAACTGTGAGCCCTGCCAGTATCGCTCTCATCGTAGTCTCCGTGTGCAAATTGAGCGCCTTACCCTCTCGCCTCTTTCTCATCAACCTTCCTCAGCAGCGCGGCGTTTCGGAAGCAGTATGCTGAGCACCGACATGCCGATGACCGCGGCGACCAGCGAGGCACCGAGCACACCGACCTTGGCAGCATCGAGCATCTCGCCTTGCAAAGCAAGCCCTGCGATGAACAGTGCCATAGTGAACCCGATCGCCGCCAGGAAGCCACCGCCGGTCAGCACACCCCAGCTGACACCTTCCGGCAGCCTCGCCAGTCCTGTTCGGATCGCGATGAAGCTCAGGCCGACGATCCCCACCGGCTTCCCGATCACCAGGCCCGCCGCCACCGCCTGCGCCACTGGATCGGCGAGGTCCGACAGCTGGAAAGGCACGCCGGCGTTGGCGAGCGCGAACAGCGGCATGACGAAGAACCCGACCCATGGGTGGAGCAGCGTCTCGAGGAACTCCACCGGCGGGATCGTTTCACGCGCCACCTGCCGGAACCGCAGCACCTTCGCGCCCCGATCCTCTTCCGACCCCCAGTGCCCGCCGTGAAAGATCTCACTGGCCCGGGTCAGCGCCTCGCCGAACAGACCCTCGCTAATGTACGCTTTGGTGGGCGTCAGCAGGCCGAGAAGCACACCGGCGATCGTCGCGTGCACCCCCGACTCGTGGAACGCCAGCCAGACCAGCGCGCCGACGACCGTGTAGGCGAGCAGATTGCGCACGCCGAGCCGCGAGAGAGCCAGCACGAAGACGAGGCCGACGAGGCCGAGGAATAGGGCTGTCAGATTGAGTGACTCGGTATAACCGATGGCGATCACCAGGATGGCGCCGATGTCGTCGGCGATCGCGAGCGACAACAGCATCACCCGCAGGCCATGCGGCACGCGGCGCCCGAGGACCGCCATACAGCCGACGACGAACGCGATGTCCGTCGCCATCGGGATGCCCCAGCCGCGGGCACCGGGCTCTCCCGCCTGGAGCGCCAGATAGACGCCGGCCGGCACGACCATCCCGCCGATAGCCGCGAAGACCGGTAACGCCGCGCGCCGCGGGTCGCGCAGCTCACCGATCAGCAGCTCGCGCTTCACCTCGAGCCCGATGACGAAGAAGAAGACCGCCATCAGCCCGTCGTTGATCCAGTGCTTCAGCGAGTGGACCATCTCGAACGAGCCGATCCGCAAGCCGACCTCGGTCTTCCAGATGTCGAGGAACCGCTCGGAAAGCGGCGAGTTGGCGAGGACGAGCGCCGCGACCGTGGCCGCCAGCAATACTATCCCGCTGGCCGCCTCGACGTGCATGAAACGCTCGAGCGGAGCGGTTATTCGGTGGATCGGCTCGTCAGGCAGCCGCACTCGTCCTTCGGGCTGTTCGCGCATTCCTAAGCTCCGTGGTCCAGTGATCGGTGATCAGAAGTCAGTGACCGGTAGCTTGGAATCGCCGTTCCGCGAATCCTCGATCACCGTCCGCCGTTTACCGCCGACTGTCCTCTCGCCGCTCACATCTGTGGACCGGCGGCCCTTACCTCCTTTGACACATCGGCCTCGAACTGCTTGAAGTTCTCCACGAACATGCCGGCCAACTCACGGGCCTGCTGATCGTAGGCCGCCGGGGCCTGCCAGGTCGAACGCGGCTGCAGGACCTCGGACGGCACGTCGGGACAGGCTTCCGGGACCTGGACGCCGAACACCGGGTCCTCCTTCAGCGGCACGCCATCGAGCCCGCCGTTCAACACCGCACGGACCATGGCCCGCGTGTAGGGCAGACTCATCCGCTCACCGATGCCGTAGGGGCCACCGCTCCACCCGGTGTTGATCAGCCAAGTCTGCACATCGTGTCCGACGATCTTCTGGCCCAGGAGATCGGCGTAGACACTCGGCTTCAGAGCCATGAACGGCGCGCCGAAGCAGGCGCTGAAGGTGGCCTGCGGCTCCGTAACGCCGCGCTCGGTGCCCGCCACCTTGGCGGTGTACCCGGAGAGGAAGTGATACATCGCCTGGGCGTTGCTGAGCCGGGCGACCGGTGGCAACACACCGAAGGCATCGCAGGTCAGCATGATGATCGTCTTCGGGTGCCCCGCCCTGCCGGCCCGCGTCGCGTTCGGGATGTGACTGATCGGATAGGAAGCCCGCGTGTTCTCGGTGAACGCGTCGCTGCCGAGATCGACGCGCCGCGAGCGTGTGTCGATCGCCACGTTCTCTAGGATCGTTCCGAACCTGCGGGTCGTCTCGTAGATCTCCGGCTCCGTCTTCGGGTCGAGGCCGATCACTTTGGCGTAGCAGCCACCCTCGAAGTTGAAGACGCCCTCATCGCTCCAGCCGTGCTCGTCATCCCCGATCAACGTGCGCTCCGGGTCCGCCGACAGCGTCGTCTTCCCCGTGCCCGACAGTCCGAAGAAGATCGCCACGTCGTTCTCGTCCTTACCGTAGTTCGCCGAGCAGTGCATCGACAGCACGCCGCGTCGCGGGAGGTAGTAGTTCATCACCGTGAACATGGCCTTCTTGATCTCACCGGCGTACGATGTCCCACCGATGATCGTCTCCTTGCGGCCGAAGTGGACGAGAACGAAGACCTCGGAGTGCGTCCCGTCGAGCTGCGGATCGGCATTGAACCCCGGCGCGTGGATGATGTTGAACTCGGGCTTGTGCCCGGCGAGCTTTTCCGGATCGCGCTCGCGGAGAAACATGTTCCGGGCGAAAAGCTTGTGCCACGCGGTCTCCGTGATCACGCGGATCGGCATCTGCGTGGCGGGATCGGCTCCGATGTAACAGTCCTCGACGTAGAGGTCCTTGCCCTGGAAATAGGCGGTGAGCCGGGCGCGCAGCGCCCGGTAGCGCTCCTCATCGATCGGCTGGTTCACCGGACCCCACCAGACCACCCCCTCGCTCGACGGCTCCTTCACCACGTACTTGTCGTTGGGCGAACGACCAGTGAACTGCCCGGTCCGCACGACCAGCGGCCCGAGATGGGCGAGCAGCGCCTCGTGTCGCTGGAGGGCGTGCTCGTAGAGCGCCGGCGTGTTCAGGTTCCACCACACCGTGTTCACGTTGCGGATGCCAATCTCTTCCAGCCCGTGCTGTCCGTGGATGCGGCCCTGCTCCTCCATAGCTGCTACCCCCAATCGTCAAGTGAGACGCTAGGTCGTCAGGATCCTCACGAACGCCTAGAAAACAACAGATGAAGGGCCGTGTCAACGTCGGGAACCGCGGCGGGCTGACTTGCCTTATATGTCGAGGTTGTCATTTCTAGGCCTCATTCTACACGGACTACCTGTCGACGCGCCGCAGGCGTGGCGAACTCAGCCGAGACCGCTGGCGCGACGGGGTTATTACGCTCCGATCCCGAGAGGAAGGGTGTACAATGCGCAGGCTCACACTGCTCTGCCTTGGCCTGCTCCTGACCGCCTGCAAGGTCGGCCCGGACTATGTCGAGCCCGAGGTAGGGCACGGCGGTGTTCGGTGGGATGCTGATCTACACGATCCTCGGCGTGTTCTTCATCCCGGTGCTCTACGCGGCGGTCGAGCAGGGTTGGGCGAAGCTGTTCAGGCGGAAGGCGAAGGGCGAGGTCGCCGCGGCAGCCGCCGAGGTTTGAGTCCGAGTCCGAGTCCGAGTACGATTACGATTACGAGCAGGAGTGCGAGGAGGATGGTGGGGGCGAGCTATCATCGATCTGTCAACGACGCGGCTCAGGCGCCGAGGGTGGCGACCAATATGGCCTTGGCCGTGTGCATGCGGTTCTCGGCCTGGTCGAAGACGATGGAGTGCTCCGACTCGAAGACGTCCTCGCTCATCTCCATCCCGTCCAGGCCGAACTTCTGGTAGATCTGCTCGCCCACCGCGGTCTGGCGATTGTGGAATGCGGGAAGGCAGTGTAGGCACTTCACCGAGGGGACGCGGGTGAGCTCCAGCACATCCGTGTCGATCCGGTAGGGCTTGAGCAGCTTGATCCGCTCCGCCCACTTTTCCTCCGGCTCGCCCATAGAGAGCCAGACGTCGGTATAGAGAAAGTCAGCGTCCTTGACGCCGTCTTTGACACTCTCTGTCACCAGGATCTTCGCGCCGCTCGCCTCGGCGTTGGCCCGGCAGCGTTCGAGCAACTGCTCGGCGGGCCAGAGCTCCTTGGGGCCCGCCAGTCTGACGTCCATGCCAAGCTTCGAGCCGCAAACGAGGAGCGAGTTCGCCACGTTGTTGCGGGTATCGCCGAGGTAGCAGAACGCGATGTCCTCGAGCGGCTTGTCGGTGTGCTCGAGCATCGTCATGACGTCGGCGACGGCCTGGGTCGGGTGATACTCGTCGGTGAGCCCGTTCCAGACGGGGACCCCGGCGTACGCGGCCAGCTCCTGGACTATGCGCTGGCCGAAGCCGCGGTACTCGACGCCGTCGTACATGCGGCCGAGGACGCGGGCCGTGTCTTTCATCGACTCTTTGTGGCCGATCTGGGTCCCGGTGGGTCCGAGATAGGTTACGTGCGCACCCTGGTCGTACGCCGCCACCTCGAAGGCGCAACGCGTCCGCGTCGATGTCTTCTCGAAGATCAGGGCTAGGTTCTTGCCCTTCAGACGTTGCTCTTCCTTGCCCTTCTGCTTCGCCGCCTTCAGCTCCTTCGCGAGGTCGAGAAGATAGACGATCTCCTCGCGGGTATAGTCCTCGAGGGTGAGGAAGCTCCGATTCCGCAGATCGATGGCCATGGCTCTTCTTCCGAGGTCTACGATCTCGTCCCGATTCGCGGCAAATTAAGGCAGCGCACCGCCGGCCGGAAGACGGAGCGCTTCAGCGGATGTGCCGCTCCCCGGCCCGCCGGCCCCGCCTCATTCGCGCAACCAGTTCCCGAAGGCCAGAACCAGTTTCTCCGCGTCGCTTAGGGCCATGCGCGCCTCGATTACAGCGCGCAGCGCTGCCGGCTCGTTGGTGGTGATGTTGTCGACCCCGAGGTCGATCAGGGCGGACATCCGCCGCGGGTCGTCGACCGTCCAGACATGGACCTCTTTCCCGGCCCCCTGAACCGATCTCACGAGATCCCGGGTGACGAGCCGCTTGCTCAGGCTCAGGAAGTCCACGTCGAGCCGCGCTACGTCGCCGCGGGCCTGGTAGATCATGTAGCCCGTCTGCAGAGACGGGTTCAACGCTCTAACCTTCAGCAGACCATCCCGCCTCAGCGAGCTGACCAGCGCCGCGGTTGTGAAACCTTCATCTTCGAGGATCTCGACCACGCGCTCGGCGAGCGCCACGTTGTGCCCGTTGAACTTGAGCTCGATGTTCAGCTTGATGCGGCCCCGGGCCACAGCGATGGCCTCGCGCAAAGTCGGTAGCCGCTCCCCTGCGAAGTGCGGCGCGAACAAACCTCCCACGTCCACGTCGGCCAGCTCCGCATGGGTGATGTGCCAGATTTTCCGGTCGACGCCGGCGACACGCATGAGGTCCTCGTCGTGCAGCAGGACGATGACACCGTCGGCCGTCTCCTGCACATCGATCTCGGCGTACTCCGCACCGTCCTCGATGGCCGCCTCGATACCGCTCAGTGTATTCTCCGGCGCACGCTTCGAGCTACCGCGGTGGGCTGTCACAGCCACCTGCCGGTCCAACTCGAGTCGCCCGAGCGCCGCATACGTCGACACAGCCGCGATCGCCAGACCGACCGCGGCGGCAGCGGCCACCAGCCGGCCCTTTGGCCACCTCCCCAAGCGCACGACCCGAGGTCCGGCCCGGGCGGTCGGGAGCTCAGGCAGTGTCGTACCGCGCTCGGCTCGCAAGCGATAGTACAGATGAGTTATCAGCAGGCCGTTGACCGACAGCCCGACCAGCGTCACGGTCTCCATCGCCAACGCATATACGACCACGAGAAGGACGACCGCGCCGATCACCGGCCCGAGGTCCGTCCCGAGCCTCGTCAGAACCGACTCCGCGCTTAGATCGAGCAGCCGAGTCAAGATGAGCGGCCCGACTACCAGGACCAGCCCCCACGCCAAGAGTACGATTCCGACGCGCCGCCACGAGCCGCGTATCAGCCGAGCGCTGCGCCGCAACGCGCCGAATGGGCCGGCGCCATCGAACAAGAGCGCCGGCACGGAGAAGACCCAGCGGAGGTAGAGCGTCAGATAAGCGACCGCAGCGCCGGCGAGCAGAACCGCAGCGATCGCAGCCATCGCCCAGAAGACCGGAGGCCGGGCGGTGATGATGTAGTTGATGTCGTGGCGCAGCGGGATCAGCAGGTAGGCGATGCCGGCGAGCGCGGCAAACGGCGCCAGTGCCATGCAGTAAAGCGCGGCCTGCAGCGCTCCGAGCCCCAAGAGCGTCGGGAGTTTCCTGGCCGTGATCCGAAGCGCCTCGAGCGCCGAGACGCGCCCCCCGGTGAGCGCTCGGGAGGCCATAGCGATGAGACCGATCTGGCCGGCGAAGCCGAGTGCCAGGGTCACCGCCCAACTCGAGACCGGCACCACGATGGCCGCACCGACCACCTTGACGGCGAGGTCGTAAGCCAGGAAATGCACGAAACCCAGCCGGAAATCGCGCCAGGTCCTCGAGAATAGCCCGCCGACGGTCGTGTCTTTCACGCTACCTGCCGTGTTGGGTCATCACCCGCGCAAGGGAACGTACGGCCGGGGAAGTGTCAAGGTGCTCAAACGGCGACGATTGCGCTGCAAGTCGGTGTTTTCTAATTTGTTAGACCGGTCAGGCGGCCGGGACCCAGCCTCCCGGACACCCTGTCCCTCCCCCACTTCGGCACGGACGACAAGAGCCTGCTCGCAGACCTGTCCAAGGACAGCCCCGCCGACGTATCGGCCAAAGTGGGGAAAGCGAAATGATAGAGAGCGCTCAGCCAGCGGAGAGCCTAGCCTAGATGCAGTACACGGACCTCGTCGACCTCCTCGAGCACATAGGCAAAGACCCCTCGCGCCTGATCTTCGAGGACGAGCTCACCGGTATCCACAACCGGCGCTTCCTGCTCAGCTACCTGGAGCACAAGGTCCGCTGGGAGCGGGACGACGATTATCCGCTCTCCCTGCTGATGATCGACCTCGACCAGTTCAAGCAGATCAACGATCAGCACGGGCACGACACCGGCGACCAGGCGCTCACCTGGATGGCCACCCTGCTCAGAGAGGTCGGCGGCGAGCAGGCCCTGCCGATCCGCTACGGCGGCGACGAGTTCATGCTCCTGCTTCCCAAGTCCAGCCGCAGGGAGGCCAGGGAGATGGGGGACCGCCTCCTCCAGAGGTGCCGCGACCGTCCCTTCCGGCTGCGTGACGCCGACCTGAGCGTGCCGATCAGCCTGAGCATCGGATTCGCCACGGCGCCGGAAGACGCCACGACCGCCAAGGGCCTTTTCCAGGCCGCCGACACGGCACTGTTCCATGCCAAGCAGTCGGGGCGCAATCAATCGGCGAGCGCATCCGAGGTCGATCCCGAGAAGGTCTTCCAGAAGACGGCGCTCTATCGTCTGAAGGCGACGGGAATCGCCGGGCGCGACGAGGAGATGAGCGTCGTGTCCGAGGCGCTGCAGGATGTCACGCGTGGTGAGAACCACGTCCTGGTCGTCGAGGCGGCACCCGGCATGGGGAAGACGACCTTCGTCGAAGCCGTGCGCCGCAATCTGGCAGGCGACGACACCTTCTGCACCGTCAAAGTGAGCGGTGACCAGAAGGAGGCCTACCGCCCCTACTACCTGGCGAGCCGCATCCTCGTGGCGATGCTCAACCAACGGGACGACAAGGGGCTCGAGCTGATCAAAGAGCTGTCCAAAGAGGAGGTCGGCTTCCTGGCGCGCGTCCTCCCGCAATTCGGAGACGAGATAGGCAGCCTCGGCGAGGGGGATGGCGCTGCACGACAGGGCCTCTTCGCTACACTGGCCGGATGCCTACCGCGCGCCGCCGATTTCCGTCCCCAGGTTGTCCTCATCGACGATCTCCACTTAGCCGATGAGGCCACACTTCTCCTGCTCCGGGTGCTCGCCCAGCGGAAGAAGGCCCCGCTGCTGGTCTGCGGCTCGTCGACCGAACTGCTGAAGCTCAGCGGTGAAGAGGACGCTTCTCCGCTCGAGCGCTTCTGCACAGCGCAGCAAGCGGGGCTCGAGGTCCGCAGGGTGACGCTGCAGCCGCTGAACGAAGAGGCCATCTCGGAATACCTGAAGACGGTATTCCCGCGCCTCAGAACACCCGAATGCTTCATGTCGGAGCTGGCCCGCATCACCGGGGGCAACCCGCTGTTCCTCGGCGAGATCATCCGCAAGCTGGTGCACGACGGGAGGGTCAGTCTCATCGGCCAGGACTGGGTGGTCGAGGAAATCGAAGAGGGCTACTTGCCGCGCTCGCTAGAAGAGATCGTCATGCAGAAGATCGCCGATCTCGACGAGGAGGGGCGCGAGCTCCTCGAGCGCGCCTCGACTATGGGCGAGGACGTGTCGCTCAGTACACTGACCGGCAGCGCGGAGATGGACGAGAGCAAAGTTCTGGAGTTCCTCGACCGCGCCGAAGCGCTCGGGCTCGTCAGTCTCGACTTCCAGGTCAACGACGAGATCATGCGCTTCCTCGGGAAGCGGGTGTTGGAGATCAGTTACGGTGCGATCGAGGGGAAGCGCCGCGAGGAGTTACACGAAAAGGTGGGCGCGTACCAGGAGGGCCTATATCAGAAGCGCCTGCTCCCCTCGGCATCCTTGCTCGCCTACCACTTCAAGCGCTCGGCCAATCAGGAGAAAGCCAGGCGCTGGGAGCAGGCCCAGCTCGACTTCAGCAAGTCCGTCTTCGATGCCGACGAGGCGGCGCAGTACACGACGGAGGCCCTGGAAACCGAGGAGGAGGAGGAACGGCGGCTCGACCCGAAGAGCGTACCGCGCGTCCCCTATGTCCTGCGCACCTTCATGTCCGCAGTGCGGAACATCCAACTCTATCCGCCGGAGAGCAAGACGATCTCGGATGCGCTGCGCGACGTGCACGAGGCGCTCGAGGTGATCCTCGACATGAACGAGCGCCTACACCTCTCGCAGGCCCAGCGCGTCCTGCTGGCCAACGGGCAGCGGCTGGAGGTCTCACGCTTCCACATGTTGGCCAACTCGTTCCTCAAGCTACTCACCCGCTTCGAGCTGCAGGGCATCATCTTCCGGCGGGGAGTGACCCGGGACGAGATTCGCGCGCTGTTGATGGCGCTGGGGACGTTGAAGCCCGAGGCGATCCACCAAGGCTTCTGGCGAAGCTTCTCCTTGGAGCACAGGCTGGAGACGATCGAGTTGCGCCAGGTGCGCTACTCGCGGCTGCGCCGCAAGAAAGGCCGCGTCGCGTTACGGCAACCCGTCGCCCAGGAAGAGGAGCTGGGACCGCAGGAGCTGGCCCACGTCCCGAAGATCATCCGGCTCCTGCAAGGCGCAGCCCAGAACGCCAGGCTGTACCCGATGGAGAGCAGGCCGGTGGCCCGCTCGCTCGAACAGCTGCACGAGGCATTGCAGGGCGTCTTGAGCCGCCGCCAGGTGCTGACTCTGGCACGCGCCGATCGGTCGCTGCTGGTCAACGGCGCGAAGGTCGATACGGCCGGGTACGCTCCGCTGGCGAGCAATCTTATCGAGCTGTTAGACTCGGCAGGAATCACCAGCATCACGTTCTCCGCCAACATTCCGCAGACCGAGCTCCACACCTTCATCGACGCCTTGCGGGAGCCTCCCGCCTCCGGCGCAGACGCCTATTTCTGGGAGGACTTCGCCAAAGAGAAGCGACTCGCCCATCTCGCGTTCAACCAGCGGCACTACGCCGCGGGTGTGGTCGAGAGTCTGCTCGGCTCCGTGGAATTCGAAGTCGAAGAGGAGGAGCTGGACGAATCGGAAACGGCCGAGCTGGCACAGCAGATGCTGGAGAAACCGGCCGAGGCGCTGCGCGACGCGCTGCCGAGGTTCGGCAAGGAGCTGCTCGTCAGAGGCGAGCAGAGGCTGATGCAGCGGCTTCTGAAACGCTTGTTCGAAGGCTTCCCGGAACAAGACCCGCGTGACCGCGAGATCACCGTGCTCGGCTGTCGGGCGCTACTCGACGGCCTGATTCTCGGGCTACAGCACAAGCTCACGGAGCTGTCTGTCGACCACCTGCTGGGCGCCCTCGAGAACGAGACGGAACCGCGCGTCCTGCAGGAGCTGGCCACCGCACTCTACGGCATGGCGAATTGTGCCCTCTACTTCGCCGACTACCAGGCGGCCAGCCGGATCCTCATGGAGGTGAAGAGCAGGCAGGAGGCGCTCGAGCGCACGCACGGTGGCCACGAGGGTCTGGCCAGGATCCTGGACCGCCGCCTGGACTCAACGGCCCAGCAGCTTCTGAAGGAGGACTTGACATCGGGCCAGCCCGAGCGGCAGGAGCGGGCGGCGCAGGTCATCGGGAGCCTGGGACGCCCGAGCATCCCGCTGCTCGTGGAGGCGATAAAAGACGAGAAGGACTACCGGGTCAGGCAGATGGCTGCCCGCCTGCTGGCCGAGCTGGGCCCCGAGGCCGGCGATCAACTCAAGCGCGCGATGGTTACAGAGGTGACGGTGGAGCAGCGCTTCAGGATCCTCGAAGTCATCGACACGGTGACCCGCGACCTGCGTGGCGAGCTCGCCTTCAGCTTTGGGGACGCGAGTCCGAAGATCAGGCGTGCCGCGTTCCGGCTCTTCGAGCGCCTGCACAACGACTCTCTAATCGATGTCATCCTGCCGTTGGCCAGTGCCGAGGAGTCGTCGGTGGCGAAGGGTGCGATTCGCAGCCTCGCACACCTCCGGTCTGCCGCCGCAGTGGATGCGCTTGCCGGCATCCTCGAGGAAACGGACGACCCGAAGATAGCGGTCGCCTGCTGCCAGGCGCTCGGCGAGCTGGGCCAGTCCGCGTGCATCGATCACCTCGCCCGGGTCCTCAGCCGGAGGAAGGGGCTCTTCCGCCGCCGACGCTGGGACGAGCAGACGCGCGCCACGGCCGCCCTGGCCCTCAAGCAGATCGAGGACCGGCGGGCAGCCAAAGTCCTGTCCCGCTACGCCAAAGACCGGCATCTGCGGGTTCGGCAGGTGGCGAGCTCGTAGCGCCGCCCGACCCCGCTATCCCATTAGACATTGACCGCAGTACGCGAGTTTGGCATCTTAGCCACGCATTCGCCCCCCGTCGTACCCTTCAGCCAGCACAGCGGACCGCGTTCGCGCTACCCTGAAGGATCCTGCCGGCAATGCACGCCCCCGGACTAGGCGTCTCCGTCTGTGGGAAGGACCCTTGTACAACTCTCCCGCCGCAGCCAGGTCACTTCAATCACCGAGTCGGACGGACAGTTCCCAACCGAACCACAGGAGGGTAGCGATGCTCACGCTCGACCCACGCCTCCGCCTGCTCTCGCGGGCCCCCCTGGCCCTCGCGCTGTCGCTGGCCGTTTTCCCAAGCGTGGTCGCCGCGCAGGAGACAGGCGAGAAAGAGCCGGTAGAGACCACCGCCGAGATGGCGGCGGCCCAGGACATAGCACTCGCCCGGCAGCTCGTGCTATTCGGGCAGCGCACCGGAACACCTGAGCCCTACGTCGCAGCAGCGCGGATCATGATCGAGACGCCGATCAGCGATCCGACGTTCGAGAGCACGAGCTCCGTGATCCAGGAAGGCGCCGGGCCTGCGGAGGCCGCCGAGAAATCGCCGGTGCCCAGGCTGCGGGTGACGGACCTGCTGGCCACCGCCCGCGAGCTGGCCGGCGACGACGAGAACATGCTCGCCGTGATCGACGAGCTGGAGGGCTCGATGACGAAGGGTCGTGTCGGCGGGGCGGCGATCCACTACGACCGCGTCGAGGCTTACTCGACGGACATCTACAGGATCTCCTTCCGCGGTGGTGAGACGGCGATCATCGAGGTCGTCGGCGACGGCGACACCGATCTCGACTGCTACGTCTACGACGCGAACGGCAACCTCATCGTCTCGGATGCCGACTACACGGACCACTGCGTCCTGATCTGGACGCCCGCCTGGACCGGGTCGTTCGAGCTCCAAATCCAGAACCTCGGGTCGGTCTGGAACGGTTACGTACTCTCGACGAACTAGGAACCGTAAACGCGGGCGAGACGGCGCTGGGGAGCGCGACGACGTTCCCCAGCGCTACTTGTTGATGCGGTAGATGCGGATCGCGCCGCCTCGGTTCCTGCCGGGCCCCGGCGTCACCGCGCCTTGAGGCGCGCGATCACTCGATCGAGCATGCCCGGTGGGAAGGCACCGCCCGTTTCGAGTTCGGCCCGGTGCCGCGCCAGCGCTTCAGCCACCTCGGCGAAGTTGCGCGGCACCCGCGCCACGGCTTCAGGCTGACCCGCCGCCTGACCGGCGGCCGTTCGCTGCAGCACCGCCTCGAGATCCTTCGTCTTGCGTCCGCTGATCATAGCCAGAGCGGCGCCGGCCAGCAGCAGATGGGGCAGCGCCGATCCGTCGGCGAGCCGGAACTCGATGGTCGGCGGTGTGACGACGCGCCCTTCGGCATCGGTGGCGACGACGGGCAGGCGAACCAGCGCGTTGCGGTCGAACTCACCCCAGACGATGGTGTTGGGTGCCTCCTTACCCTGAACGAGCCGGGCGAACGAACCCTCTGAGCGATTGCCGAACGCCATCAGCGCTTCGCTCAGCTGAACGAGTCCGCCGATCAGCCAGGCCGACGACTCGCTCAGATTCCCATCGCCATCCTGGATGGCCACCGGTAGCCCGTTCTTCATCGGCGCGAAGTGGAAATGGAGGCCGTTCCCGGCGTGCCCCTCCAGCATGATCGGATCGGTGCTGCAGCGCATTCCCCTCTGGTAGGCAAGATTGCGCAGCACCCACTGGGTGAGGAGGATCCCGTCGGCGGCATCGGGGAGCGGGCTCAACGACAGCTCGATCTCGTGCTGCTCCCAGATCACGCCCTCGGTCTCCTTCGCCTCGATGTAACCGACCTCGCTGTGACCGTACTTGACCGGGACGCCGATCTCGGCGAGCGTCGCCAGCGCCCCGCGACGCAAGCCCTCGCCGAACACGAAAGGCGACGCGGCGTGGTAGCCGCGGTCGTCCGCGCCGTAAATGTCGGTCTCATCCCAACGCTTGCCGAGGAAGTACTCCACTTCGCCGAGCGCCCACAGCTCGACCCCCGTCTCGGCGAGCAGATGGTCGCAGGCGCGGCGCAGGATGGTGTCGGGCGATTGGGGCAGAGGCGTGCCGTCACGACTGTCGTGACCGCACATGAGAACGAGCGTCGGGATGGGAGCGAACGGGTCGAGGAACGCTCGCTCAACCCGCGGCCGCAGAACGATATCGGAGGCGCCGGTCGGGATCCCCATGCCCGCGAACAGGTTGGAGCCGTCGGCCCGCTCGCCGGCCTCGATGATGTCTCTGAGATGAGTCACGCTCTGTGGCACGAAGTCGAGCGTCTTGAGGCAACCGTCGCCACCGACGTGCATTAGGCTGACGATGCGGATGTCCCGTCTGCTGACCAGGTCCAGCATATCGTCGACGGTCCACTCGGAGCGGGGTTTGCCCAGCTCGCTCTCCAAGCCGTCACCGCCCAGAACCGGCGGGCGCTCGCGCTGCGGGTCGCTCATCTCCACACCCTCTCCAGGAGACCCTTCGCATCCGGCGGCCTCGCGCCGCTTATCTGACCGGCGCGGCCACCGGCGAAGACGGGTTGTCACGGAAACCGGCTTCCCGCGACAACCCGCCTGAAATATTGGACTCCTTGGTCCGCCGTGCCAGGCGTGCCTCCTACTCCAGCACGTGGATCTTCCGCGTCGCGCACATGTCCTTCAAGACCTGCGGCCACACGGTGACGCTCACCTCACCCAGGTGCGCCTTGCGCAGCAGGTACATATACGTGCGCGACTGACCGATGCCGCCACCGATTGAGAGCGGCACGTCGCCGTTAGCGATCGCCTGGTGATACGGCAGCTTCAGGTTGTCGAGCTGGCCGGACATCTCCAGCTGCTTCTTCAGGGTCTCGGCGTTCACACGGATCCCCATCGAAGTCAGCTCGTGGCGCCGCCTCGTCACCGGGTTCCAGACGAGGATGTCGCCGTTCAGCCCGTGCATTGGCCGCCCATCCTTCGACGTGGTCTCGGTGACCCAATCATCGTAGTCCGCCGCGCGCATCTCGTGCGGGTAACCGTCCTCCAGCGGCCAGCCGATCCCGTAGATGAAGATGGCCGGGTACTCCTGCACGACCCGCGTCTCGCGCTGCTTGCGCGGCAGGTCGGGATACATCTCGAGAATCTCCTCAGCGTGCAGGAAAGTCAGTTCCTCGGGGATTTCGGGGTACTTGCCCTTGAGCGCCGGGAACTCTTGCTCGGCGAATCTCCAGGCTCCGTAGAGAACCTTCCAGATCTTCTTCACCACGTCGGTGAGAAAGTCGAGGTTACGCTCCTTGTCGGTGATCGCGCGCTCCCAGTCCCACTGATCCACGTAGGCGCTGTGGTCGTGGTCGAGGAAGTAGTCCTTGCGGACCGCCTTCATGTCGGTGCACAGGCCTTCGCCCGGTTGCATGCCGAACTGGGCCAGCGCGACCCGCTTCCACTTGGTCGCCGCCTGTACGACCTGCGCGGTGATGGGGTTCTTGCCGTGATCGTTCGAGATGTAGAACTCGATTGGCGTGCGCGAACCGTCGCGGTCCAGCATGTCGTTGACGCCGCTCTCGACGTCGACGATCAGCGGGACCTGAACCATCATCAGGTTGAGCTCCTTACAGAGGTTCTCCTCGATGTAGTCCTTCACGGCGAACAGCGCCCGCATCGTATCCTTGCGATCGAGCAGCGGCTCGTAGTCCTTGGGCAGGACCTTCTCTAGCTCCTCGTAACTGCCGATTCCGGGGCCCGCCAGGTCTGCTTTCTTGTCGTTCGTCATCTCCTGCGCTCCACTTGCTTCCCAGGTTGAAGTCCGGGCGGCACCGCCGGGGCGTCCCGCCCGCTGTGCTGGCCTCTCAGTGTACACTAGGGCCAGTCGTTACGCAAAGGGCGTTCCGTGAGGCGTCGTACGGCCAGGACCCGAGCGGCTGCGTGCCGCGCGGCTTCGGCGCTGGCCCCGCGGAGGCACATGCGCGTCGTATTGGGGCAGCCTGCCACCGGCCGGCTTCCCGAACGAGCGCCGGCCGCCGGTTGCGGGGACGCGGCTCCGCTCTTCTCTTGCGACTCATAGCGCGGCGGCTAGCCGGCAACCAATCACCCGGGACCTCGAGGTCGGGCGGAATGGACAGAGTCAAGGTGCTCGAGAGGCGGTGGGCCTTCGAAGACGTCTTCAAGATCGAAGAAGCGATCATCGAACACCGCAAGCACGACGGGAGCTGGAGCCCGCCCGTCCGGCAGCTATGCTTCGAGCGCGGCGACTCGGTGGCTGCGTTACTGATGAATCGCGGTAGCGGCCGGCTCGTGCTCGTGAACCAGTTCCGTTACCCGACGCTCGAGAAGGGCCCCGGTTGGATCACCGAGATCGTGGCCGGCGGCGTGCCCGAGGGTGAAACGCCCGAAGCGGCGATAGTACGCGAGGTCCGCGAAGAGACCGGCTACGGGGTCGAGAGCCTGGAACACATCACCACCTTCTACGTCTCACCGGGCGGCACCTCGGAACGGGTCCTACTCTATTACGGAGAGGTTTCCGGCGAACCGGAGATTGCGGAGGGACTCGGGGTCGGCGACGAGGACATCAAGGTGATCGAGATGAGCCCCGCCGAACTGTGGGACGCGTTCCTTTCCGGCGACCAACAGGACGCGAAAACGATCATCGCCCTCTTCTGGCTGCGACTCCGAGATGTTGAGCGGCGCCGCTAGGCCGCCGTTACCCCCGTCCCACTACCCCGCCCGCGCTCCGTTCGGGACGGCCGCCTCGGGCACCGCGAAGACCGGCCGGATCCCATCCGGATACCCGACGTCGAAGAGCATCCCCTCGGACATCTCCCCGACCATCTCCTTCGGCTCAAGGTTGACCACGAAGAGCGCCTGCAGACCGACAAGCGCCTGTGGGTCCGGTCGCTCCTTCTTCAGTCCTGCGAGAATCGTCCGCCGGTGGTCACCGAAGTCCACGGTCAGCTTCAGCAGCTTGCTCGAGCTGGGGATGTCAGCGACCGCCTCGATCGCGCCCACCCGCACGTCGACCTGCTGAAGCACATCCAACGATATCGGCGGCTTGACCGGAGCAGGTTTGAAATCACTCATCTTTCCTCAGCTTGTTCATGTGGACGCAATCAACGTCGAACCAGCACGCCGGGCAAGTGACTTTGGCGTGCACACGCCCCACAGGTTAGGTTCAGGCCGTCCCTTAGGGTAGAGGCTCCAATACGACGGGATTCCAACTCCGGACGGAAAGGATCTGCCAATGCTAGAGCGGAGAGCAGCCTCAGTCACTCTCGCAGTATACGCGCTCGGACTAGTCTGCCTTCCCCACCCGGCGGCAGCCGACCTCAGAATCAACTCGCCGGTACTCGGCGCGGCGGCCGACTCCTTGGACGACGGCCCCCACATCTACTGGCAGAGTGACTCGAGTGCCATCGTCTTCTATCTGTGCGATGGCGCGGTGCAGACGCGGCGCTTTCCGGTCAGGGACACGCTCAGTTTCTACGGGTTTTGTGCAGACTCGCTCACTCGGTACGTCGTAGCGGCCCGAGCGCCGGACCACCAGCCACACGTCTTCGACGATGTGCCCAAGATCTTCGCCGTGAGCGACATCCACGGCGAGTACGAGGCGATGGTCGATCTGCTGGTGAACGCCGGAATCGTCGACGACGATCTGCACTGGCGCTGGGGATCCGGGCATCTGGTAGTTGTCGGTGACGTCCTCGACCGCGGCGACAAGGTCTCCGAGTGCCTGTGGCTCATCTATCGCCTGGAGCAGGAGGCAATTCGAGCCGATGGTCGCATTCACTTCGTGCTCGGCAATCACGAGGTGATGGCGATGCAGGGGGACCTCCGTTACGTGAACCAGAAGTATTTCGACGGCATCGCGCGCCGAACGAAGATCATGTATCAGGACCTGTATGGCCCGCATATGGAGCTGGGCCGATGGCTGCGCAGCAAAAACTCAGCGATCAGACTGAACGGGATAATTTTCGTCCACGGTGGTATCGGACCCCACATAGTTGAGCGTGGACTGTCCCTCGAAGAGATCAACGCCGAGGCCCGCGAGCATATCGACCTGCGATCGTACCAGATCGTATTCGATGACACGCCGATCTTCTGGTACGGCAGCGGCGGCCCGTTCTGGTATCGCGGTTATCACGAGCCGAAGGAAGGGTGGTATTCGCTGGCCACCCCGGACGATGTGCAAGCGATCCTAGCTTACTACGGGGCGCACGCGGTAGTCGTGGGGCACACCGAGATCGACCAGGTGGACAGACTGCAGGACGGATATGTCTTCGGAGTCGATGTCCCGCTCCACGAGCTCGGCTCCTTTCAGGGGCTGCTCTGGGAGCACGGTGTTTACTATCGCGTCACCGGCAGCGGCGAGCGCCAGCCGCTCGCCGCGTCGGCTCAGCCCTCGCCCAGCTCGCCGTAGACGTCCCCGTTGAGCGCCGCCTTGCCGTCCTCATAGGGCGCCGCGATGCGGCGATAGAACTCGAGCTTCGCCGTCTCCAGCACCTTGACTACGTCGGCGATCGCAGTGTAACTGAGCCCGCGCTTCTGCAGCCAATCGCTCAGAATACGCGTGACGACGTAGTTGAGGTCGCCGTCGGGCGTCGCGTCGCTTACCGTCTCCGCCAATCGGGTCAGGGCATTGTCGTAGAGCGCCCTGCTCTCCTGCGTTATGTACGGCATGTCGACCCCCTTTACTGCACCAGGCGCCCCGCAGGCCGCCAGTTGATCGTTGCCGAGTCGGGTGGCATCTTCCCACAACGATCCTACGGGCACCCACCCTTGCACAGCAACAGGAACCGAGCCCCGCCTCCTGCGCGGGGCAGTCGTCCGACAGATACTCTACGAGGTGATGATGGCTCAGAGTCTCGCTCAAGACCTGCTCCGGCGGCGCGTGCCGCAGGTCCCCGTGCTGTGCGTCGCCCGTGCGTTACCGCTCGCCCTCTCGATCGTGCTGCTGTCCTCTCTGCCGCCGGGCCGCCTGCTCGCGCAGGAAGCCGAAGGGGAGGAGGAGGTCGAGCCGAAGCGGAGCGGGCTGATCCCGATACCCGTGCTCTCCTACACGCCGGAGACCAAGTTCGCCTTCGGCGTTGCCGCCCAGTACTACTACCGTCCGGAAGGGGCCGACGCCGGCGCGCGGCCCTCGACTATTACACCCCTCTTCATCTACACAACGAAGAAGCAGATCATCGCCGAGTTCTACTCCAGTCTATGGTGGGCGCAGGAGGAGTATCACCTCACCGGCAACGCCGGCTACACAAAGTTCCCCGACAAATTCTACGGCATCGGCAACGACACCTCGGAGGACGACGAAGAGGATTACACGCCGCGTTACACGCGGCTGCGGGCCGACATCCAAAGGCGGATCGTCTCGGAGTTCCGGCTCGGACTCGGCTACGAGTTCGAGTACAGCGAACTGGAAGAGGTCGAGGAAGGCGGCGTGCTGGACTCGGGCGACATCCTCGGTAGCGAGGGCGGAGTGGTCTCCGGGGCGACCATTTTGGCCAGCTGGGACACCCGCGACAACATCTTCTCCCCATCCAGCGGCCACTACCACCAGCTCAGCGTGGGTCTGTACGGAGATGCGATCGGCAGTGACTACGAGTTCGGCAGGTACGTGCTCGACCTGCGCGGCTACATCAACACCTTACCCGATCACGTGCTGGCGCTGCAGGGCTACCTGGGGCTCGAGACCGGCGACCCCCCCTTCCAACATCTCTTGCTGTTCGGCGGCCAGGACCTGATGCGCGGCCACTACCAAGGCCGCTTCCGCGACGAGAACATGTTCGTCGTGCAGGCGGAATACCGGATCGTCCCGATCTGGTGGCGGTTCGGCGCTGTCGCATTCGCCGGGTTCGGCGACGTGGCGGATGAGCCCAGCAGTTTCAACCTCGGCGACTTCAAGTACTCCGTCGGCGGGGGAATCCGCTTCCTGCTGAACCGTGCCGAGCGTATCGCGCTGCGGTTCGATTTCGGGTTCGGCGAAGGTACCTCCGGCTTCTACATCACTCTGGGCGAAGCATTCTAGCCCGAAGACAACAGCGAGTGCCCCTACCCGGCGCCCTCGCCGCAAATCTCGGCGCGCAAAGCCCGGCATTCGTCCGCCAGTTCCGGCTCGAACTTCGGGATCTGAGCCGCGATGCCGGCGATGTGGTCCTCCCCCGCCATCTGGAATGCCCGCAGACACCTGACGAAGTCGGAATCGGTGGCCGCCACCACGCTCTTGAAGACCTGATTGATCTCCGATGCCTCGATCCGGATGACCAGGCGCAGGATATCGACGAGGCGATCGAGGGCTCCGGCGGACGCTTCAGCATCCTCCATCTGCTGCTCGAGCCGCGGTATCGCAT
>CP070815.1:790933-837737 GCA_020344215.1 Gemmatimonadota bacterium | reverse complement strand
TGGAGGGTTTGCTGTTCGAGGTCTCGCCCACGGATCCGGCGACGTTCGGTTCCGTGTCCCTTCTGCTACTCGGCGTAGCGTTGGCGGCCTGCTACCTACCGGCACGGCGCGCGACGAAGGTCGACCCCGTCCGAGTCCTCACGGAGGAGTAGGGTTCGAGTTCGCCGCGCGCCAGCGCGCCTAGCTCAGGGCGACGCCCGGCCGGTCGCCTGCACGCCCAGCTCGATGTTCGGCCGCGGTGGGTTCAGGTACCGCGCCAGGAAGTCGTAAATCACCCGGCGGACCTCCCAGGCCTCGGGCACGTCGAGCCGATCGAAGCTGTGGCCGCCCGGGAGATCGTAGATCTCGTACTCGAAGTCCTTGCCGGCCGCCGTGAGCGCCTGGATCAGGTGCTCGACCTCGATCACGTTGACGTCCTCGTCGTGCACGTTCCCGTGGATCCGCACCGGGCGCGTGAGCTTCTCGACGTTCCAGACCGGCGAGCGGCGCTTGTACTCCTCGAGATTCTCGCCCGGCGTCGCGTCGATGTGATACTCCGCCTCGTAGTAGGCCTGGTAGCTCGGGCCGAGGTAGCCCATGCGCTGCACCAGGTCTGAGACGGGCACGCCGGCGAACCCGACGACGTACTTGTCCGGGTGATCGAACAGGCTGTGCAAGGCGATGAGACCGCCGTGGCTCCAGCCGATGAGCCCGATGCGGTCCTCGTCGACACGCGGGTGGTTCTCCACGACCCAGTCGCGGGCCGCCAGACAGTCGCCGACCTCCCGTCCGCCGTAGTCGATCGCCCGATAGATACCCCGCCCGTAGCCGGTCGAGCCGCGGTACTCCGGCGCCACGACGATGTAGCCCTGGGCGACGAGCTCCCGGACGATGCGGCTGTAGTAGGTGGTGAAGTCGCTGTGCACGCCGCCGTGCGGCAGCACCAGGAGCGGCAGCTTGCGACCGCCGAAGTCCTCGCGCGGTGTGAAGACGTACGTGTAGAACTTGAACGGGTTGCCGGGACCGCTCGGCGGCGGGTCCGGCTCGTTGGCCAGCGGCGGCCCGTAGATCCGGACCTTCTCGACGACCGCCACGTCGCCGACCCGCTCGAGCCAGAGCACATCGTCGATCAGTTTCTCCAAGACGTCGAGGCGGTGATCCAGGTTGTCGTGGGCCCGGACCAGCTGCTCGGCCATTTCCACGGCCTGCTCGGCCGGCGTCTGGGCCCGCGCCCAGGTAGCGGGCAGAAGCGTGCCAAAGACAGCCAGGGCCGTGAATACGCGTAATAGACGCATCGTTCCCTCCGTCAGTCAGGGCCGTGCCGCGAGGGTTGGGGCATGATGGCAAGGTCTGGTCGGAAGGCGGCAGAGGCAAGGTGGCCGGGCGTGCCGGGCGCGAGGAACGGGCCCGCTGACCGGAGTGTATACAGAGTCCCTCCCAGCCGCATCCCGCAGTCGCCGACACGACTCCAGCAGGAGAATCAAGGTGGTGAGGCAATTCAAGTTCCGTAAGAAGAGGGCGGCGCGACATGCGAGCCGGCATATTCGGATCGAGCAGAGGATCGAGGGCGGATCCGAATTGGCCGGGATCCACAAGCCGATCGAGCGCCTGAGCGAAGATCTGAGGCGCGGCAAGATATCGAAGGAAGAGGCGGGGGAGATGCTGTTCGACCTGGTCGAGCGCCTCACCGCGCAGGAGAGCGAGTTCTGCGTGGTGTGCGAGAAGCCCAAGGAGAACCCGGACGCCCTGGTCTGCGATGCGTGCAGCGAAGAGGTGGAAATCGACAGAACGGTCGAGATCGAAATAGACTTCTCTGACGACGACTGATGTAGCTGGGGCCTGATCACAGCGCTTGCGCTCAGCCTCCGTCCCGCAGGGCCGGAGGCTTCATTATTGTGGCCCGTCTGGGCGCGCTCGTGCCGGGGGCGGCGAAGCGCTGACGACATCTGGCCTGCAGATCCGTAGTGGGTTAGTGACCGCTAGTTACATGCTGTTCGCCAAGCGCGCTCCGGCATGGAGCGCATAGGACCCGGGAGGAGACCCATGAAGCGCATTGGTCCGGTCGTGTTTCTGCTGGCGCTAGGCTGCGCCGCCGAGCCGGTCGAGGTGAGCACCGGTTACGTCGACGTCGAGGGCGCTCGGCTCTACTACGAGGAGGCCGGTGAGGGAGCCCCGGTGATATTGATCCACGGCGGGGCCCTGGACCGGCGGATGTGGGACGGCCAGTTCGAGACCTTCGCCCGGCAATTCCGGGTGATCCGCTACGACGTGCGGGCGCACGGTCTCTCGCGGGCCGACTCGGTCAGCTTCGCCGATCACGAGGATCTGCACGACCTCATGGTGGCGCTGGAAGTTCCCAGAGCGACGATCGTCGGGCTCTCGATGGGCGGCCAGATCGCGACCGATTTCGCGCTGACCTACCCCGACATGACCTCGGCTCTGGTCCTCGTCGGGCCCGGGGTGTCGGGCTACCCGTTCGATAGTGAGCAGCTCCAGGCCTACAACGATGAGCTCATGGCGGCCTTCGAGGCCGGCGGTTTCTCGGCGGCCATCGAGGTGTTCGCCCGGTACTGGTGCGATGGCCCACAGCGTGAGCCGTCGCAGGTGGACGCCGCCGTCCGGGCTAAGGTCCTGACGATGCTTGAGGGTAGCCGCGAGCGTTGGCGGTACTGGGGGCTGAGCCAGCAAATGGAACCGGCGGCCATCGAGCGGTTGGGCGCGATCGACGCTCCAACACTAGTCATAGTTGGGAGCATCGACATGCCGGACATCCACCGCATCGTCGATCTGATCGCGGAGCGTGTACCTGGCGCGCAGAAGGCCGTTGTATCCGACGTCGCCCACATGGTGAACATGGAGAGACCCGACGAGTTCAACGATCTCGTTCTGGAGTTTCTCGAGGCTCAACAGTCAGCCCGCGATTAAGGAGGCTCAGATGCGTTGGCAACTGTCACTGCTCGGATTCTGGCTCGCCTGCCTACCGGCGGTCGGCGAGGCACAGCCCCGAGAGAAGTCGATCGGTGAGCTCGAGCTGGTGGCCGAGTTTCACGGCCCGATGCCGACCGGTGTCACGGTCTCTCAGAGCGGCCGCATCTTCGTGAACTTCCCGCGCTGGGGCGACACGGTGCCCTTCACGGTGGCCGAGATCGTAGGCGGCGAAGCGGTAGCCTACCCCGGGACCGAGATCAACCGGCCCGACAGCGTGAGTCCGGTCGAGCACTTCATCTCGGTACAAAGCGTCGTGGTCGATCCCGCTGACCGGCTCTGGATACTCGATACCGGCCTGGGTCTGCGACCCGGCACTCCGGGCGCGGCGAAGCTGGTGGGCGTCGACCTTGCGACGAACCGCGTATTCAAGACGATCACCTTCCCGGACTCGGTGGTGCTGCCGAACACGTACTTGAACGACATCCGCTTCGACCTCCGCCGCGGCACGGGCGGCACGGGCTTCATCACCGACTCGTCGCCGGTCGGCGGCATCATCGTGGTCGACCTGGCCAGCGGGCGTAGCTGGCGTCGCCTCCACGGTCATACGTCCGTTACAGCGCAAGAGAACTTCGTCCCGATCGTCGAGGGACGGCCCCTCATGTACCGGCTCCCCGACGGACGGACGATCCACGTTCCTGTGGGCTCGGACGGGATAGCCATCCACGCCGACGGTGAGCGGCTCTTCTATCGACCGCTGTCCAGCCGGCGGCTCTACAGCGCGAGCCTCGACGCGCTGGCCGATCGGTCGGTATCCGAGGAGGACTGCGCCGCGACCGTCGAGGACCACGGCAACATCGGCTTCGCATCGGATGGGCTCGAGGCGGACGCGGAGGGGCGCATTTACCTCACGGACTACGAGGACAACGCGGTCCTCGTCTGGACCGCGGACGGGACCATGGCCACCGTGGTCCATGACCCGCGGCTGCTCTGGCCGGATACGATGGCACTCGCCGTCGACGGCTACCTGTACATCATCGCCAACCAGCTGCACAGGGGTGCCGCGTTCAACCGTGGCGTGGATGGGCGAGAGAGACCGTACGGTTTGTTCCGGGTGGCTGTGAGCGCGGGTCCGGTCCTCTTGAACTAGACGTTGCCGCCGGGTTATTGATAGCCGGCGATGACCGAGTTCCGGGAGAAGAACGTCCTCATCAGCGGCGCTGCCAGCGGCATCGGACGGCTACTTGCCGAGAAGATCGCCGCCGAGGGCGCCCGCGTCATCCTCTGGGATATCGACGAGGAGGCGCTGGCCGAGGTCACCCGGGAGATCGAGGGTCGTGGCCACAAGGCCTCTCCCTACCGCTGCGACGTCTCCAACAAAGGCGCGATCGAGGCCACGGCGAATCGCGTGCTTAAAGAGCACGGCCCGGTGGACATCGTGATCAACAACGCCGGTATCGTCACCGGTAAGCCGATCCTCGAGGCCGAGGACGCTGAGATCCGCCGCACCTTCGACATCAACACCTTGGCCCACTTCTGGACGGTGCGCGCCTTCCTGCCGGCCATGCTGGAGCGCGGAGCTGGCCACATAGTGACGGTCGCCTCGGCTGCCGGCTTGGCGGCGGCGCCGAGGCTCACCGACTACAGCGCCAGCAAGTTCGCCGCCGTGGGCTTCGATGAGGCCCTGCGCCTGGAGCTCGCACGCGGGGGGCACGACATCAGAACAACCGTCGTCTGCCCCTTCTACGTGAACACCGGGATGTTCGAAGGGGTGAAGACACGCTTCCCCTGGATACTGCCCATCCTCGACCCCGAGTACGTGGCGAGCAGGATCGTCAAGGCGATCCGTAAGAACCGCCGCCGCCTGCTCATGCCACGCTTCGTCTACGCGGCCCTGCCGCTGCGCATATTGCCGGTAAGCTGGTTCGACGCGTTGATCGGTTTTCTCGGTGTGAGCCGCAGCATGGACGAGTTCACGGGCTCTCGGTCAGAAAGGCACCCGAAGTAGAGCGCACGGGTCGGCGCCTGTCACCGCGGCTCCTTCACCGCCGACGTGCACATCGACACCGTGACCTTATATGTCTCCGCGGATGCCACGGCGCTGCCAAGGATCGACTGCGACCGCATCGATGCCTACCGTTGCGGCGTCGAAGCGATGGCGCCGTACGCAGAGGATTTCGACGAAGCCTCCCGACGAGCCTGGGAGACGGCCCTTCAGGAGGCGGCCCCGCTGATGCCGGGCGGCTGAGGCGGCACACGCCCGAGGAGGTGAGGACCACCACGCGCACTCGGTCTGGTCGAAGGGGAGGAGGTGGGAGAACCACCTCGCGGAGGTCGCGAGCTCACCACTGAGGGTGAGGCTGCTTTCTGGAGGTGGCGCGAGCCCGGAGCGAGTGGTTCTCCCACCTCCGACCGACCCGCGAGCGCCTGCGGTGGTTCCTGGTTCCGACCTTGAGCCTCGTACCGCCGCCGCGTAGGTTGTAGCGGACCGGCCGACCCAAAAGGGCCGGCACCCAGGGGAGAGGTGGCCGAGCGGCTTAAGGCGGCACCCTGCTAAGGTGTTGGGGGCGTAAGCCCCTCGTGGGTTCGAATCCCACCCTCTCCGCCATCGCCTCAGATCCGAGGGGCTGCGTCTCGTGTGAGACACAGCCCCACCTTTTTGACGGGAAACGACAGGCATGATGGATAGACCACGCGTCCGCTTCGCGCCCAGCCCCACCGGCTTCCTCCACGTCGGCGGTGCCCGCACCGCGCTCTTCAATTGGCTCTTCGCCCGCCACGAGGACGGCGTCTTCGTGCTCCGCATCGAGGATACCGACCGCGAGCGCACCCAAGAACAGCTCACCCAGGCCATCCTTGACGGCCTGGCCTGGCTGGGCATCGCCTGGGACGAAGGCCCCTACCACCAGGCCGACGGCCTCAAGCGCCACCGTGCCGACGTGCGGCGACTCGTCGACTCTGGCGCCGCCTACCGCTGCTTCTGCAAGCCCGAACAGCTGGAGGCTATGCGCGCAGCCGCGAAAGAGCTCGGGCGCGCCGCCGCTTACGACGGCCGCTGCCGCGACCTTAACCCGGATGACGCCGGACGCCGTGCCGCCGGCGGCGAGCCCCACGCGATCCGCTTCCGCATGCCGGACGGTGAGACCGCCTGGGACGACGTGGTGAGCGGCACCACCCGGTTCAGGAACCGCGACATCGATGATTTCGTCATCCTGCGATCCGACTCGACGCCCACCTACAACCTGGCGGTCGTCTCCGACGATATCGGCATGGGGATCACTCATGTGATACGTGGGGCAGATCACATCTCGAACACGCCCAAGCAGATCCAGATCTATCGGGCGCTCGGGGCGGAGATGCCCGTATTCTGCCACGTGCCCCTCATCCTGGGGCCCGACGGTAAGCGACTGTCAAAGCGGCATGGTGCGACGGCCCTCGCCGAGTACCGGAAGAGCGGATTGCTGCCGCAGGCGATGGACAACTTCCTCGCCCTGCTCGGCTGGTCGCCCGGCGACGACCAGGAGTTCATGTCGCTGGACGAGCTGATCGACCGCTTCAGCCTCGAGCGCATCAATCGGAAGCCGGCGATCTTCGATCACGGCAAGCTCGAGTCGCTGAACCTGCAGCACATGTCCAACACTTCGGGCTCGGAGTTGGCTGAGTTGATCGGCCCGCTGCTCATCGAGCGGGGCATCGCGTCTCATGAGCAGATTGAGAACCGCCGTGCCTGGTTCGAGCAGGTGCTCGATCTCGTCAAACCAAGGGCGCGGACAATCCATCACGCGCTGCAACAAACGCGTCCGTTCTTCGCGGGCGAAATACAACCCGACGAGCGGGCGGCGGCGAAGCACTGGAAGGACCGGGCCGCGACCGTGGAACAGCTCGAGCGTCTGCGGAGCGAGCTAGCCGAGTTAGAGGGTTGGGAGGAGGGGGAGCTAGAGCTGCAACTCCGTGCTATTGCTGAACTTATGGGCATGGGCGCGGGCAAGCTCATCCACCCGCTGCGCGTCGCGCTCACCGGCCTGGCGGTGAGTCCGGGCATCTTCGAGGTGATGGATCTCATGGGTCGCGAGCTCGTAATGAGTCGCATCGACGATGCTCTTGCACGTTTGCGAGATGGTTGACGAGTGCGCGCGAGTTACCTAAACTGGTTTTGCAGCGGATTCTTCTCTCAACAACTTCGGGAGAAACGGCGGGCAAGCTCGCCAGCAACCTATAAAAAGAACCTCTCCCCCTGAGAGCGACCTGTTGAAGGCGGACGGTCGCCCCGTAGCCGTGTCGGTGTCCTAATCGGACCAGAGTGCGGCGGCGCTGGCGTCGTTTCCCTTCCGCCGGGCTCTGGAGGCTCCCATGTCTGAGACGCTCACGGTCATCGAGCGACGGATTTACAACTACCTCGTCGAGTACCTGAAACGCGAGACTTTCCAGCCGAGTATCCGGGAGATCGGTACGCGCTTCGGAATCCGCTCGACCAAGACCGTCACGGAACACCTCCAGTCCCTGCAACGGAAAGGCTATCTCGACCGCACACCCTCGCGGTCCCGGGCCCTGCGGATCCTGGGGCTCAATCTCAGCCCTGAGACCTACACCATCCCCGTGTACCGCAACGGGGTCTACGAGGCTGCCGACGAAGAGGTAGAAGCCCGCTACGACCTCGATCGTTCCTTCGCCTGTTCCGCCGACTGCTTCATGGTCCGCGCCAGCAGCGACGCCGCCGGGTTGGGCGTGCTCGGCGGCGACTTGGTGCTCGTCGAGCCGTGTGAGGATGCCGGCGACTCCGACCTGGCGGTCTACGAGTGTGACGGAGCGATCCAGCTTCGCGATTCAGCGGAGGCATCGCGATCCGCTGCGCACGGGTCGGAGAATGGCGGAGCGGCGCCGCGCTTCTTGGGCGTGGCCCGGGCGCTGCTGCGTACCCTGCCGAGAGACTAGCCAAGACGTTCATCGGGACACTGAGGCGGGGGGGCGGCCGGGCGGGGAGGGCTTGGAGCTCGATGAACACCGATAATGAACATTGGATGAGCATCGCGCTGGAGGAAGCGCGCGCGGGCGCCTCCCGCGGCGAGGTCCCCGTGGGCGCGGTTGTCGTCTGCGGCGGCCAGCTCGCCGCCCGGGACCACAACCGTAGCCGCGAGCTCGCCGATCCGACCGCCCACGCCGAGATCCTCGCCCTGCGTGAGGCGGCGGCGAAGCAGGGCGATTGGCGGCTCGGCGACTGCACCCTCTACGTCACGCTGGAGCCGTGCGCCATGTGCGCGGGCGCCATCGTGCTGGCGCGCGTCGAGCGGCTGGTCTTCGCCGCGCACGATCCCAAGGCAGGCATGTGCGTCAGCCTGGGCAACCTGGTGCAGGACGAGCGGCTCAATCACCGTGTGGACATCGAGAGCGGGGTGCTGGCCGAAGAGGCGAGCGCGCTGCTCCGCGAGTTCTTCCAGGCGAAGCGCTAGCTCATGTCGGGATCCAAGATTCGCGTTCTGGTCGCCGAGGAGGTCCGGTACTTCCTCCAGTTCGTGGAGGTCCCGGCCGATGTGCAGATCGAGTGGCTGCCTACATCGGCGGCCGTACCGGAAGGGGACTACAAAGGACTGCTGCCGCTACTCTCGCGGCGCGTTGACGAATCTGTGCTGGAGCGCCTGCCGCAGCTCATGGTCGTCGCCAACTTCGCCGTCGGCTTCGACAACATCGACCTCGACGCGACGCGCGCACGTGGCGTGCCGGTCTCCAACACACCTGACGTTCTGACCGGGGCTACCGCTGACCTCACTTGGTCGCTGATCCTGGCGGTTAGCCGGCGCATCGTCGAAGCCGAGCGGCTCGCCAGGGAGGGGAAGTGGACCTGGCACCCAACACTGCTCCTCGGCATGCAGCTGAGCGGCCGCAGGCTGGGGCTACTCGGGGCCGGGCGGATCGGGCAAGCAGTGGGCCGGCGCGCGATCCCCTTCGGGATGGAAGTCGTATACTGGGATCGAATCGAGCAGCCCGAGTTCGAGGCGGAGATCGGGGCGCGTCGCATCGAATCGTTGGACGAGGTCCTCGCCAGCGCCGACCTGGTCTCGATCCACGTCCAATTGAGCGAGGAGACGGCGGGACTCATCGGCCGAGACCAGATCGCACGCATGAAGGATGGCGCGATACTGATCAACACGGCGCGTGGCGGCATTGTCGATGAGGACGCACTCTGCGAGGCTCTGGAATCAGGTAAGCTGCGCGGCGCGGGGCTGGACGTCTACGAGGGCGAACCGCAGATCAGGGAATGCCTCAAGCGTCTGTCCAATGTGGTCCTACTCCCTCATGTCGGCAGCGCCACGGAGGACACGCGGAGAAAGATGTTCGAGCTGGCCTGGGAAAACCTCATGCTCGGGGTGAGGCGGGAGCCACTGCTGACACCCGTGTAGGATTCAACATCCAATATCCGACATCCAGTTACCGAGTCCCAAGTTCTTCTCAGCTGTCAATAATCGCCCCGGAACGCGTCCATCGCCTCTCTAATCGCCTGTTTGGCTGTCCCGACGTGCTCCCAGCCCATGACGGCTGTCTCTTTGCCCTCGAGATCTTTGTAAACCTGGAAGAAGTACTCCACTTCCTTCAGCAGGTGGCCCGGCAGGTCGTCGATGTCCACCACCTCTTCGAATCGCGGGTCCTTGTCAGGCACGGCCAGCACCTTCTCGTCCTGGCCTTTCTCGTCGGTCATCAACAGGATGGCGATCGGGCGTGCCGAGAGGACGCAACCGGTGAATGTCGGGTCGGTTACCAGGACCAGCGCGTCGAGCGGATCGCCGTCCGCCGAGAGGGTTCCCGGGATGAACCCGTAGTCGCCGGGGTAGTGCACCGGCGAGTGGAGCACGCGGTCCAGCCGGAAGACGCCGGCCTCGCTGTCATACTCGACCTTGTTCCGCGAACCCTTGGGTATCTCGACGACCACGCTGACGATCTCGGGAGCCGACGGGCCGGCCGGAAGGTCGTACAGGCTCATATCGCGCCCTCCCAAGAAGCTCAGGTTTGGTCTATCCTCAGCGCGCCCTGATCCACAACGCCGCCGAAGAAACGGAGCACCAGGAATAGTACGGCTATGCCGACGGCGTAGGATACGAACCAGGGAACTCCGTAAGCCGTGGGGATGTCACCCACGATCATGCCCACCACCGCCACGACCAGCGCGTAGGGCAGCTGCGTACGCACGTGGTCCACGTGGTCGGCGGCCGAGGCCATCGAGCTCAGCACCGTCGTGTCCGAGATCGGCGAGCAGTGGTCACCGAAGATTGCGCCGGCCAGCACCGAGCTGATCGTGCCGAGCAGCAGCGTGTAGTCCGCGTCGCCGCCGATGCCGCCGCCCAGCGCCACCGCCAGCGGAATCACCAGCGGGATTAGGATCGCCATCGTCGCCCACGAGGTCCCGGTGGCGAAGGCGATGCACGCCGCGGCCGCGAAGACCGAAACCGGCAGCAGGCGAAGCGGGAAGCCGGCCGACTCGAGGATGTGTGTCACGTACTCGGCCGTGCCGACCGCTACCGTGGCGGCGCCCAGCGACCAGGCCAGGACCAAGATGACGATGGCGAGAAGCATCGAGCGCATACCAGCCGCCCATGCCTCGATCGCTTCCTTTATCTGCAGGATGCGCTGTACCGTGGCCAGCAGGAACGCGACCAGCACGCCCGCCAGCGAGCCCCAGAGCAGCGCATGGAAGGCGTTGGCCGCTCCCAGAATGTCGGTCAGCGATCCAGGCTCGCCGAGGCTCGCGCGCCCGTCGAAGTAGAGCCCGAGCAGTACGACCAGGACAACCGTGACCACCGGGATCGCCGCGTTGTACCAGCGGCGTGGTGACTCCTGCTTCGCGTCCAGCAGCTCGGCGCTCGTGTCGACCATCAACATCGCACCAGCCCGATAAACGCCGTCGCCCTGCGCTGCCCGCCGCTCCGCCGCCAGCATCGGACCGATGTCGCGCTGCGTCCAGGCGACCAGGAAGACCATGCAGAGCGCCAGGATCGGGTAGAACAGGTAGGGTATGCTGCTGAGGAAGACGGCGAACGGGCTCGCCGCCTCGAGCCGCGCGGCGAGGGCTGGATCGGCGCTTGCCACCTGGTTGGCCGCCGCCTGCAAGCCGTCGCCGATCAGCCCGATCTCGTAGCCCGCCCAGGTCGACACGAAGATGATCGCCGCCACCGGCGCGGCGGTTGAGTCGACGAGGTAGGACAGCTTCTCGCGCGAGATGCGCAGCCGGTCGGTGATAGGCCGTAGCGTGTTCCCGACGATCAGCGTGTTGGCGTAGTCGTCGAAGAAGATCGCCAGGCCGGCCAGATAGGTCGCCAGCTGGCCGCGCCGCCGCGTCGTCGCCAGCGGTGCCAGCGCTTCCACGATCCCGCGTGTGCCCCCGCTGCGGCCCATCAGCCCGACCATTCCACCCAGCATCAGGCTGAAGATGATGATGGCCGCGTGATCCGGGTGGGCGAGCGCCGGCGCCACGAAGGTGTCGACCGTGCGAAGCGTCGCGGCTATCGGGTTGAGGCCTACGACGAAGAGGGCGCCGAGCCAGATCCCGGCGAACAACGCGATGACGACCTCACGGAAGATGAGCGCCAGGGCGATCGCGAGCAGCGGAGGCAGGATGCTGAACCAACCCGGGAACATCAGCGGGTCGAACTCAACCGTCTGGCTCGCAGCCGACACCCGCAGCGGCAGGTCCGAGCGGCGCTCGAGCCTGATCCCGGACACCTCGACTTCATCGCCCGGGGCGGCGTCGCCGGTGGCCAGCACCCGGCCGTCCGCCAGTGCAACGGACCACGCGCCGGGTCCGGGCAGTTCCGGCACCGTGAAGCGGATGTCGAACGCCACGTTAGTGAGCACCGCCTTCGGACCGGCGACTTCGATGCGTCCGGGTTCCTGAGCCGCCTGGGCGGGTGTCGCTAGCGAGAACAGGCAAAGCAGCGGGATCGGAGCGAGTTTGCGCATAAGTGTGGTCCGGGTCGGGTCAGAGGTCGTGGGATCATAGGAGGCACGCGGTATCCTGTAAAGGGAAGCGGCGGCGCCGGACGCCCTAACACGTTGACACTACGGCTGTTTGGCTGCTATACTCCCGGCGGCCCGCCAGGGAATTGGGGCGGCAGGGGGAGATTTGCCAAAGGAACCGGATTCGGTGGTCATGGATGAGGAGGCCGTGCGGCGCGCCGTCGCCCGCATGGCCCGCGAGATCGTCGAGCGGAACGCCGGGGTCAAGGGGCTGATCCTCGTCGGCATTCACCGTCGCGGCGTCGAGCTCGCCGACCTGGTCGCCGAGGAGATCGAGAAGAGCGAGGGACAGAAGATCCCCAACGGTACCCTCGACATAACGCTCTACAGGGACGACCTGAGTGTGATCGGGCCCCGTCCCGTAATCGGTTCGAGCGATATTCCAACGGACATCGAAGGACGCGCCGTCGTCATTGTAGACGACGTGTGCTACACCGGCCGTACGGCGCGGGCGGCGATGGATCACTTGGCCGACTTCGGCCGACCGGAGCGTATCTATCTGTGCGTGCTGGTCGATCGTGGCGGCCGCGAGCTGCCGATCCAGCCCGACTTTGTCGGTCGCCATTTCGACGTCACGCCGGCCGAAGACGTTGCGGTTCTCGTACCGAAGGAGGACGGCCGGCTCGCGGTGGAACTGCGTAAGACGGAATAGGGGTGACTAAAACGGTAGAGTTCGGAAAAGACCTCACTGGCCTCGAAGGGTTGAGCCTCGCTCAGATCACGACCATCCTCGACGTGGCCGAGCCCTTCAAAGAGATCAGCGAGCGGCCCATCAAGAAGGTTCCGGTACTGCGCGGCAAGACGATCGTCAACCTCTTCTACGAGCCCTCCACACGCACCCGCGTCTCCTTCGAGTTCGCCGAGAAGCGGCTTTCTGCTGACACGGTCAACATCTCCGGCAGCGGCTCGTCGATAGTGAAAGGTGAGAGCCTGGTTGACACCGCGCGGAACCTCGAGGCGATGCGGATCGACATGGTCGTCATGCGCCACGGGTCGTCGGGCGCCGCCCAGTTCCTCGCCGATCGGATCCCGTCGAACGTGATCAACGCCGGCGACGGGCAGCATGAGCACCCGACGCAGGGGCTGCTCGATATGCTGACCATCCGCGATCACATGGGTGGGATCGAGGGCCGCCGGGTCTGCATCGTCGGCGACATTCTGCACTCGCGGGTCGCACGCTCCAACATCTATGGGCTGGCGAAGCTGGGCGCCGAGGTTGCAGTCTGCGGACCGCCGACGCTGATCCCGCACGGGATCGAGGATATCGGCGTGACGGTGTTCAAGCGAGTCGAGGAAGCGATCGAGTGGGCGGAGGTGCTCAACGTTCTACGCCTGCAGCTCGAGCGGATGGAGGCGGGCTACATACCGTCGCTGCGCGAGTACAATCGCTTCTTCGGCATCTCGGTCGCTCGCCTCGAGCGGGCGCCACGCGACGTACTCATCCTGCATCCGGGCCCGATGAACCGGGGCGTCGAGATCGATTCACACGTTGCCGACGGGCCGCATTCGGTGATCCTGAGACAGGTGACCAACGGCGTGGCCATCCGAATGGCGGTACTCTACCTGCTCGCCGGCGGGTCGCCGGAGCGGGCGGAGGCAGCAAAGATGGAGAACCGAGCATGAGCCGGCCGATCCTGCTACAGGGAGGTCGCATCATCGACCCATCCCAGAAGCTTGACGAGCGGCTCGACCTGTTGCTGGTCGACGGGCGCGTCGCTGGGATCGGGCAGGCTCTGGAGGCGCCCGCGGGATGTGAAGTCCTCGATGTGGCGGGGCTCATCGTCGCCCCCGGGCTCGTCGACCTTCACGTCCACCTCCGAGAGCCCGGCGACGAGCACAAGGAGACGATCGCCTCGGGTGCCCGGGCAGCGGTGGCCGGAGGCTTCACGTCGGTTTGCGCCATGCCGAACACGCGGCCGCCGATCGACGATCCGGCGGCGGTCGGGTTCGTGCGTGCCCAGGGTGAGCACGCGGGCTTCGCTCACGTCTACCCGGTTGGGGCCGTCTCGGTAGGGCTAAAAGGCGAGGAGATGACCGAGATCGGTGAACTGGGGGCCGCCGGAGCCGTCGCGATCAGCGACGACGGCCGACCGGTTTGGGACTCGGGTCTCCTGAGCCGCGCGCTGGAATATGCCAGCGCCTTCGATATCCCGTACTTCTCACACAGCGAGGAACTGGGACTCAGCGCGAAGGGCGTGATGAACGAGGGGACAATTTCGACCTCGCTGGGGTTGCGCGGGATCCCCAACGCCGCCGAGGATGCTGCCGTGGCCCGCGACTGCATCATCGCGGAACTTACGGGTGGGCAATTGCATATCCTACATGTCTCCACGCGTGGCGCGGTGGAGATCGTCCGGGCCGCCAAGGCTAGGGGTGTACGGGTCACCGCCGAGGTGACCCCGCACCACTTGTCGCTGACGGACGAGGCGGTTCGGGGCTATCGCACCGAGGCGAAGATGAACCCGCCGCTCAGGGCGGCTGCCGACGTCTCGGCCGTTCGCGATGCCCTGGTCGAGGGCGTGATCGATTGCATTGCCACCGATCACGCACCTCACCACTATGAAGACAAGGAACGGGAGTTCGACGACGCACCGTTCGGGGTCGTCGGGCTCGAAACGGCTCTCGGTGTATGCGTCCGGGATCTCGTGGTCGCCGGGCGCCTCGACCTGCCGGAGCTGATCGACCGGCTCTCTTGCCGGCCCGCGAAGATCGCCGGGTTGCCCGCCGGAACCCTGGCGGAGGGGTCGCCGGCCGACGTGGTCGTGTTCGACGCCGAAGGCCGCTGGACCTGCCAACCAGAGGAGTTCTACAGCCTGAGCCGCAACACCCCGTTCGCCGGGCAGGAGCTCGTGGGTAGGGTGGTGATGACGCTTGTGAGCGGTCGAACGGTCCACAATCGAAGGGAGGACCGCTAGGCCTCGCAGGCGGGCCGAGGTGAGCAAGATGCCTGATGACGTATCTCGAGAGGTAGATCAGCTTCTCAAAGACCGAGAGAAGTATCAGCACTGGCTGAACCGCCTGGAGACCGAGAGGGGCAAGGCGCCTGAGGGGGCCTACGTCCGTGTCCAGGCCGACTACGAGCGGCGTCTTGACGAGGTTACCGGCAAGCTGCGAGCTCACAGTGACGCGGTGCAGAGCAAGCTCCGCGAGGTGGAGCAGGCGGTGACCCGGCTCGAGGCCGAGCGGGTGGCGCGTGCGGACGAGCTCGAGGAAGCATGCTTGCGCCGCAGCGTCGGCGAGTACCGGGACGACAACCAGTGGTCCGAGCTGGAGAAGCGCCTGGTGGCAACGCTGCAGCGGACGGACCAGCAGCTTGAGAGCACCCGGGCGGAGATCGGCCGTCTGAGCGAGATCATGGCGCTGGTCCAGAGGGCGGAGCAGCCGGCCGCCGCGCCACCGCCGCCGGTCCAGCCGGCTCGGCCACCGCCGCCACCGCCGGTCGAGCCGGTTCCACGACCACCGCCGGCGCCCGAGCCGGCGATGGCGGCGCCTGCGGAACCGGCAGACGACGAAGGCTTCCTCTCCCTCGAGGAGCTGGTGCTGGAGGACCGGGCACCGGAGGAGTTCGGGATTCCGCCGGAGGTAGAGCCGGCGTCGCCCGCGGAGCCGATGCCCGCCGAGCCGGGCGTCGGGGACGAGCTGGCCTTCCTCGAGTCGCTGTCCTTGGGCGGCGGCGGGGGCGGCGAGTCGGGCGTCGACTCCTTCTCGTTCCTGGAGCAGCACGGTAGCGGAACACCTCAGACGATCATCTGCCCGCATTGCTCGGCGGCCAACGATCCAGCGGAGTGGTACTGCACCGAGTGCGGAGAAGAGCTGCCCGCCGAGTAGATGTTGTAGTGGGAGTTGGCGGTTAGGATTCCGGGAATCCGGGAATCCCTGAATCCCGGATTCTTGAATTCCCAAGGACATTCCACAATGAACAAAAAAGCGGAAGCGACCACCGAAGTGGCCACTTCCGCCTTCTCTATTCTATTCAGCGCCTCGTTACGGTGTCCCGCCGACCTTGCGAACGTGCGCGGCGAGTCGCGCCTTCGAGCGGTCCGCCCGGTTCTTGTGGACCAGCTTCCGGCCGGCCGCTTGATCAAGTAGCCTGGCCGCCTCGCGGTAAAGGCTGGCTGCCTGCTCGGGCTCCGAGGCGGCACGCACCTTCTTCAGCGCGGTCCGCAGCCGGCTGCGGGCTGCCTTGTTGCGGTCACGCCTGCGCTCGCTCTGACGGAGGCGCTTGATTGCTGACTTCGTGTTAGGCACGTGCTCTCCAGGTCTCGCGGTCTGCGGTGCTCGAAACGTAAGGCGCAAGATGATAGTCGGGCTCCCCTCGGGTGTCAACCTGGGAAGCCTAGCTTTGACAGGCCTTTTGGGCCCCTTTAACTTCAAGCCACGGTGAAGTTGCAGAGTCTGGCAGTACTGGGTTCTCCGGTCTGACAGCCATTCGCCGGTGCGGCTGACGGGCCTGGCACCTGCGGGTTGCCAGAGCGCCGGGTCCCGAGCCTGAATCGGAGAGGGTGGGGATGAGGCTTCCGACACCGGTGAGTTCCCAAGTC
The DNA here is from genome assembly GCA_020344215.1 of Gemmatimonadota bacterium. GTDB lineage: Bacteria > Gemmatimonadota > Gemmatimonadetes > Palauibacterales > KS3-K002. The sequence continues at coordinate 821,289 of CP070815.1, read as the reverse complement.
CTCGAGGACGGCGACCGCTTCCTGATCGAGCTCGAGCGGTTCCAGGGGCCGCTCGACCTTCTGCTCCACCTCATCCGCTGCCAAGACATAGACATCTTCGACATCCCGATCGCCGAGATCACGGCCCAGTTCGTGGCGGCGATCGAGCATGTCGAGCAGCACCTGACGCTGGAGCGCGCCGGCAGCTTCCTGGAGATGGCGGCCACGCTGGTCCGCATCAAAGCCCAGATGCTGCTGCCGCGGCGCGGCGACCTGCTCGATGACGAGGACCCGCGCTCCGAGCTGGTTCGCCGGTTGCTCGAGTACGAGGTCTTCCGCGAGGTCGCCTACTCGCTGGCCGACGCGGAGGCGGAGCGAGCACTCCACCGGGGGAAGGGCTACATCGAGCCGCGACCGCCGCGTAGGATGCCGGAGCTCCCGCTCGAGCTCACGATTAACGAGTTGCTCGAGGTCGCCATGTCGCTGCCGGCGCCGCCGGAGAAACGCCCGCACCGCGCCCCGGTCCGGCCGGTGACCGTGGATGAGAAGATCGAGCTCTGGTTCAAGGCGCTGAAGCGGAAGACACGAGTCCAGTTCGGGAAGTTCATCGGACGCTGGAAAACCCGCATACACGCGGTGATGTCGTTCCTGGCCTGCCTGGAGCTCGCCAAGCGCGGGCGCGTTGTGCTGCGTCAGGATCGCCACTTTGGAACGCTCTGGATCTACCCGAGTGAAGACGACGAGAATAGTTGAGGCAGTGCTGTTCGCCAGCGAGACGCCACTGACGCCGGCGGAGATCGCGCGCGCCAGCGGCGATCTCAGCGCCAAAGAGGTGGAAGAGGCGATCGGCCAGCTCTGCCGTGAATACGAGGTGGAGGAGAGGGCGTTCCAGGTCTACCCGCTGGGTGACGGATACCAGATCCTCAGCCGGCCAGAGTTCGCTCCCTACCTCGAGCGGTTCGATTCCATCACACGGACGAACAAGCTGTCTCGTGCGGCGCTGGAAACGCTGGCGATCATTGCCTACCGTCAGCCGGTCAGCCGTCTGGAGGTCGAGGAGGTGCGCGGCGTCAGCGCGGCCGGTGTGCTGAGGAACCTGCAGGAGCGAGGGCTTATCGAGGTCGTAGATCGCGCCGAGGGACTGGGTCGGCCGATGCTCTACGGCACGACGACGAAGTTCCTCGATCATTTCGGGCTGCGGACGATCGATGATCTTCCGGGCCCCGAGAACCTCGAGATAGCTCTTCGATCGGGAGAATGACCGCGGACGCGGTACAGCGCGGGCAGCCGGTTCGCCTCCAGAAGTACCTGTCGCGTGCGGGGGTCGCTTCGCGGCGCGAGGGAGAGCGGCTCATCGTCGAGGGCCGGGTGAGCGTCGACGGTAAGGTGGTGACCGAGCTCGGTACCCAGGTCCTCGCTGGCCGGCAGGTCGTGTGCGTTGACGGCGAGCCTGTCGATCTGCGCTCGCTCCGCTGGCTGGCGATCTTCAAGCCGGCCGGCTATCTAACGACGCGAAAAGATGAGCGCGGGCGACCCACGGTGTACTCGCTGCTGCCGGCCAGCGATGAGGAACTGTTCCACGTGGGTCGGCTCGATCGTCTGAGCGAGGGTCTGCTCCTCTTCACGAACGACGGGGAGACCGCACACCGGCTCATGCATCCGAGCTACAGAATCGCCCGGCGCTATCGTGCGGAGGTCGAAGGGCAAGTGGGGCCGGCCGAAGCGCGGCGACTGGAGAACGGCGTGACCCTTGAGGATGGCGTGGCACGCGCCGAGAATGTTCGAATCGGCCCTACGCAGGGCCGAGGCCGAGCGGCGACCTCGGTGATCCAACTCACGTTGCGCGAAGGGCGCAAGCGCGAGGTCCGTCGGATGATGGAGGTTCTTGACCTGCCGGTGAAACGGCTCGTTCGCCTGTCGTTCGGACCCGTCGGACTGGGGAGCCTGAAGCCGGGGAAATGGAGAGAGTTGGCCGCCGAGGAAGTGCAGGCCCTCCGAGCGATCGTTGGCTTAAGGGGATCGGATGGAGATACGTGACACACGAGTCTTGATACTGGGCGGCTCCGGGCTCGTCGGCATGGCGATTGCCCGCCGAATGCTCCGACACCAGCCTGCACGGCTCGCTATTACCGCCCTCACGAAGGACGAGACGGAGGAAGGCTTCGCCGAACTGAAGAAACTGGCGAGCGGGAAGACCGAGATCGTTCGCAACTGGGGCGACCTGATGGTCGCCACCGAGTTCAAGGACGAACCGCGCCGCTTGCTGATCGAGTCAGCGGAGAAGCGGCGCCAGCTACTGGACGACATTTACGGCATGTCGTCTCGTGAGCGGCTCCAGCGCTCCTTCCTCTATCAGCTCCTCGCCGAGGAGAAGCCGGACATCGTCGTCGATTGCGTTAACACGGCGACGGCGATCGCTTACCAGGACGTATTCACCAGCGTCGCGCAGGTGCGGGCGGCCCTCGCCGAGAAGTGCGAGGACATAGTTGATGTGGTCGAGCGGCATCTGGCGATCATCTATATGCCGCAGCTCATCAGGCATGTGCAGGTCCTCCTGGAGGCGCTACGCGATGCGGGCACCCAGTTCTACTTGAAGGTCGGCACCTCGGGGACGGGCGGCATGGGCTTCAACATCCCGTTCACACACTCCGAGCAGCGGCCTTCGAGCATGCTGCTGGCCAAGTCGAGCGTGGCCGGTGCGCACTCGCTCCTCCTCTTCCTGACCGCCCGCACCCCCGGCGCCCCGGCGGTGAAGGAGATCAAGCCGACCGCGGCCATCGCCTGGAAGAGAATCGGTAGCGGCCCGCTCAGTTGGCGCGGCAAGCCGATCGAGCGATACGACGCGACCGATCCGGTCCCCTTCGACGAGGCGCTGGACGACGGGAAGGGCGCCTGGAAGAAGCTCGACGGGCAGCTCGAGGCCGTGTACATCGACATGGGCGAGAACGGGCTGTTCAGTCGCGACGAATTCGAGACGATCTCCGCTATCGGGCTCATGGAGCTCGTGACGACCGAAGAGATCGCCCAGGCCGTGATTCGCGAGATCCGCGGCAAGCCCACGGGGCTCGACATCGTCGCAGCCCTCGACAGTGCGTCGATGGGCCCGACCTACCGTGGCGGCGTGCTGCGTGAGCTGGCCCTGCGGCGCATCGAGGAGCTCGAGCAGGAGACTGGAACGCGCAGCGTCGCCTTCGAGATGTTGGGACCGCCGCGCCTCAGCAAACTCCTCTTCGAGGCCCACATTCTGGAGACGCTGTACAAGACTCTGGAGGCGGCGGCGAAGCTCGACCCTGAGCGGACGGCAAAAGACGCGGAGACGCTGCTGGCCGAGAACGAAGGACTCCGCGTGAGTATTCTGTCGATCGGCCTCCCGATCATCAGCGCTGACGGCACCAGGGTCTTCCGTGGGCCAGCGCTGAAGGTGAAGCCGGAGAAAGGTGGAACGGTCGACGAGAGATTGATCGCCCGCGGCTGGGTTGACCTCAGACCGTCGAATTGGAAGCTTTGGCGCGATAGGGTTCACAGCTTCATCAAGGAAGTGGCAGACGCGCCGGGTCCCGACGAGGGGTCGATCGCCGACGTCGACCAGGCCAGCCGCAGCGACAAGATCCGCCCCGGCGCGGCCGTAGCCTGGATCTTCAAGCGTGAGGACGGCGGCGAGCGCGCCAAGCGCTGAGCCGTTCTGTCTGCAGGTGGACGCCAACTAGCACGAGTGTGGAATGGCTGACGAAGTCAAGCTGGAAGAGAAGAAGCGGAAGAAGAGCGGCGCGAAGAAGAAGGCCGCGGACCCCGTCGTGAGCACCGGCGGCCGAGAGCTGGCGGACGCGATACTGGACCAGGTCTCCAAACGGATCGTCGGGCAGGAGTACATGGTCGAGCGCGTGTTGATCGGCCTACTCACCGGTGGCCACGTGTTGCTGGAAGGCGTGCCGGGGCTCGCCAAGACGATGACCGTCCGCACCGTCGCCGAGACGATCAGTACCAGCTTCCAGCGGATCCAGTTCACGCCCGATCTGCTGCCCGCCGACCTGATCGGCACGATGATCTACAACCAGAAGACGGGGGAGTTCGAGCCGCGACACGGCCCGATCTTCGCCAACATCATCCTGGCCGACGAGGTCAACCGCGCACCCGCCAAGGTGCAGTCGGCGCTCCTCGAGGCCATGCAGGAAAAGCAGGTCACGTTCGGCGGCCAGACGTTCGCGCTCGACGAACCCTTCCTCGTCCTGGCGACCCAGAACCCGATCGAGCAGGAGGGCACCTACCCATTACCCGAAGCGCAGGTCGACCGCTTCATGCTCAAGGTGAAGATCAGCTATCCGGGGCGCGAGGAAGAGAAGGAGATCATGCGTCGCTTCGCCGGCGGCGAAGAGATCTCGATCGAGCCGGTGACGGAGCCGGGCGCGATACTTCAGGCGCGGAGCGATATCGCCGCGTTGTATATGGACGAGAAGATTGGCGACTACATCATAGATCTCGTCCACGCGACACGGCAGCCGGCGGACTACGCGGTACCCGAGCTCGTCCCGCTCATCGAGTACGGTGCCTCACCGCGCGCCTCGATCTACCTTGCCCAGACCGGTCGCGCACATGCCTACCTGCGCGGCCGCAGCTACGTTATACCCGATGACATAAAGGCAGTGGCGCCCGACGTGTTCCGGCATCGCATCATTACCACCTACGAGGCTGAAGCTGAAGAGGTCACCTCGGACGAGATCGTGCGCAGGGTACTCGAAGCCGTCGAAGTACCGTAGGCGGCAGCCATCGACAAGAGTGTACTGTCATTCCTCGGGATTCGGCATTCGCTGTTCTACAACAAGCATTCGGAACCCGACTATCCCGGATGCCTGCTGCTAACTGAGATGGATCGGTCGCCCGGAGCGAAGACTGTACCGAGAGAGGTTCTCCGCCAGGTAAAACTCATCGAGCTACGGACACGTGGCTTGGTCAACACGCTGTTCAGCGGCGAGTATCAGTCGGTCTTCAAGGGTAAGGGGATGGAGTTCGCCGAGGTGCGCGAGTATGCCCCGGGCGACGACTTCCGCACGATCGATTGGAACGTCTCGGCCCGCATGGGGCACCCGTACGTCAAGGAGTATACCGAAGAACGAGAGCTCACAGTCCTCTTCGCGGTCGACCTCTCGGGCTCGGCTCAGTTCGGTACGCGGGGGCGGTTCAAAGCCGAGGTCGCTGCGGAGATCGCGGCGGTGATCGCCATGGCTGCAATCAAGAACAACGACCGGGTCGGCCTGCTGCTGTTCACTGACAGGATCGAGCAGTTCGTGCCGCCGAAGAAAGGCCGACGGCACGCGCTGCGACTCATAAGGGACCTGCTGGCCTTCGAGCCGTCGGGTCGCGGAACCGATCTATCGGAAGCCCTCGACTACGCCGGCCGGATATTACGCCACCGGGCCATCATCTTCTTGATCTCCGACTTCCTCGACACCGGCTTCGAGAAGCCACTCAAGGTCATTAGTCGCAGGCACGACGTGGTCGCCATCACCGTCTCGGATCCGCGGGAGCGCGAGCTACCCGACGTAGGGTTCTTGGAGCTGTTCGACGCGGAATCCGATCGACGCATCGTCCTCGACTCCGGGGATCGTTTTGTGAGGGAGCAGTTCGAGTACCTGGTTACCGAGGAAGGGGCGCGCCTGAGCCGGTTACTGAGACGTCTGTCGATCGATCAGATCGAGATCGAGACGGACCGTTCGTACGTGCCGCCGCTCATCAGCTTCTTTCGGGCACGGGAGCGCAAACTCGCACGATGAGCTTCGCCGTCGTCGCTGCCATCGGGCTGATCGTACAAGCTGTGGCCGGAGATCCCGCCGGGGTGCAGGTGCGTGTGGCCCTCGCACCCGACTCGGTCCGTATCGGCGAGCGGCTGACACTCACCGTCAGCGTCGCCGGAGTGAGCGGCGACGCCGAAGTCGTATTTCCTCTGCTCCCGGATACCGGGGCGATCACCGCGCTCGGTCCCCCAGCACGTGACGCCGATCGCGGAGTCCGCTCGGCCCGCTACGAGCTGGCGGCGTGGGAGTTCGGCGATCAGATCCTGCCGCCCGCCCAGATCAGGGTGGTGACCGAAGCGGCCGAGCTGCGCATCCCGCTGCCCGATGTCAGTCTGCACGTGGTCTCGATTCTGCCTACCGAGGCCGCGGTGGATAGCCTCGGCTGGAAGCAGCCGTCCGATGTGCTGGGTCCGAACTGGAGCCTGGGCGAGAAGCTGGCGGCGCTGGGAGCGCTGCTGGCTCTGGTGATGGTGACGTTCTTCCACGTGAGGCGACGTGCGGCGGTACCGGCCGTGCCGCTACCGCCGGCCAAGTCACCCCGCCAGCGTGCCCTGGAAGCGCTCGCGCGACTGGAAGCGAGCGGACTGGTGGAGGCTGGAGAGCTAAAGGGCTTCTATGCCGGCCTCTCGCAAGTACTCCGCGACTTCCTTGCCGGCAGCGACGCAGCCTGGAGTCTTGACCTGACCACGACCGAGCTCATGGAGCTGGTCGGGCGTGATGGCGTGCGCGACGCCCAAATCCGCAGTCTGGGCGGGCTGCTCGCCGGCGCGGACCTGGTGAAGTTCGCGCGCCGGAGACCGTCACGCGCGCAGGCGGCACGAGCCCTCGATGCGGCCCGGATCTGGCTCGTCGAATTCGAGCGCCTGGTACCGGAGCCTGAGCCTGCGGAGGAAGCAGTCGGCGACCTCGGGTTCGAGGCTCTGGCGGAGCTGGAAGCCGGGACGCTGGCCGATCTGGATGACATGTTCTCGGAGCGGGCCGCCGGTGATCCACCCGGTGAACCGGAGGCGAAAGCGCCATGACGTTCGAGAACCCCTGGGCGTTCCTCCTGCTGATCGTCTTCCCCCTCTGGTGGCTCTGGCGCAGAGAGCGGGGCGGTTTCCGCTACTCGAGGGGCGAGGTCGCCGCGCGTGCCGGGAGGGGGATCAGCCGCTGGGCTTCGCAGGTGCCGCCGCTGTTGCGAGGCCTGGCCGTGCTGTCGCTGATCTTCGCGCTGGCCCGGCCTCAGACCGGGGTAACGACCGAAGAGGTTGAGGCCGAGGGGATCGCCATCGCCCTGGTGATGGACATATCCAGCTCGATGCTCGCCCTCGATATGCAGCCGCTGGATCGCTTGGAGGTAGCCAAGCGCACCGTGCTCGAGTTCGTCAGGAACCGCAAGTACGACCGTATCGCCCTGCTGGTCTTCGCCGGCGAAGCGCTGACGCAAGTGCCCGTGACCGTCGACTATCGGATCCTCGAGCGTGCGATCGAGAACCTGCAGGTGGATCTGTTGGAGGACGGCACGGCAATCGGCACGGCGCTGGCCACTGCGGCCAACCGATTGCGTCGCACCCCCGGTAGCTCGCGGGTCGTGATTCTGTTGACCGACGGTGAGAACAACCGCGGTGAAGTCGATCCGATTACCGCCGCACGCGCCGCAGCGGCGTACGGTATCCGCACGTACACGGTCGGCGTTGGCTCCGAGGGGGTGGCACCGGTACCGATCGGCCCAGGGCCGCTGGGCACGGAGTACGCGAACATGCGTGTGCATCTGGACGAGGACCTCCTCCGCCAGATCGCGGCGATCACCGGCGGACAGTACTTTCGGGCCACGAACGCCAGGGCGCTGGAAGAGATCTACCGGCAGATCGACGAGCTCGAGAAGACGCCGGTCTACGTTCGACGTTACATGGAGTTCAGCGAGCAGTTCCGACCGTTCATCCTGCTGGCGCTGGCCTTCGTGGTCGGGGAGTGGGCTTTTCGAGTGAGACGGCACCCGCTGTACGTATGAAGTGCTGGGCACGATTTCGAGGGAATAGCCGGTGAGGCTTGAGTACGCTGCCTGGGTATGGATTGGCCTGCTGGCCGCCGCAGCCGGCGTGGGCCTCGTCTACCTCTGGAACAGGCGGCGCCGAGCCGCGCTCGACTCACTGGGCAGTTCGGGCATGCTGGAACGTCTGACGCGCGTCGATCTCACCGGGTCGCCTTACCGGCGCGCCGCCTTGATTGGCACGTCGCTGGCACTCATGGGGCTGGCGCTGGCCGGGCCGCAGTGGGGCGCGCAGGAGGTCGAGGAACAGACGCGTGCCCTGAGCATCATCTTGGCGCTCGATATCTCGGAGTCGATGTGGGCGGAGGACGTGCGTCCGAACCGGCTGGAGCGGGAGCGCTTGGAGGCGCGCCGACTGGTGACCGAACTGGCGGGGCACCGCATCGGTGTCATCGCCTTCGCTGGCGCCAGCTACCTCATGTCGCCGCTCACCATCGATCATGGCGCGATTCATCTCTATCTGGACGCCCTCGATCCGACCATGGCCGGCACGCCGGGCTCGTCGCCGGCGGAAGCGATACGTCTGGCGGTGTCGTTGCTACAGGCGGCCGGCTCCGAAGGTGGCGACCGTGCGGTCGTGATCCTGAGCGACGGCGAGTCACACGACCGAGAGAGAGACGTGCTGGAGGCGGCACGTTCGGCGGCGTCGCAGCGGATCCACATCTACGCTCTCGGCGTCGGTGGCGAGCAGGGTGAGCCGATCCCACGATACGACGGTACGGGAGAGCGGCTCTCCGGGTACAAGCTCGACTCGAATGACGAGGTGGTGTTGAGCCGGCTGCGCTCCGAACCGCTGGCCAGCGCCGCGCGAGCGACCGGCGGGTTCTGGGCACGAGTTGATGAGGGCGGTGTCAGCCGCGTCCTCGCCGAGCTGGCCGAGTTGCGTGAGGGTCGAGGCACGGTGACGCGGGGGGTGCGCTGGTCGCCGAGATTCCAGTGGTTCGCGGCCGGGGCGCTGCTGCTTCTGATGATGGACTGGGCGTGGGCGTGGAGGCGACAGCGATGAAGAGTGCGGCTCCCAGAAGGCTGGCGCTGCCGATCGTGCTGACCGCCGTTCTCCTGGGGTTCCGGTTCTGGGGCCAGGAGCCGCGCGGGAACCGGGCCTATCGTGATGGCGACTACCCGAAGGCCGTTCAACGGTACCGCGCCGCGCTGCTCCGCGGCGGGGCCACTCCGCAGCTGGAATACAACCTGGGGACAGCGCTGTTCCGGGTCGGCGAGAGCCAGGAAGCGCAGAACTTTCTGGAGAGCGCTCTGCGGGCCCAGTCTCCAGAACTCCGCGCCCGCGCCTTCTACAACCTGGGGAACACGTTGGCGCAAGGCGGCTCGCTGACCGCTGAGAACGTACGTGCTGCCATCGAGGCGTACCGCAGATCGTTGCTGCTCGACCCGGGCAACGAGGACGCCAGGTGGAACCTCGAGCTCGCCATGCGCCGACTACAGGAGATGGAGCGGAACCACCGGCCGCTCGCCGGCTCCGGGGAGCAGCCGCAGGATTCGCCGCAGCAGGCGCGCACCGGCGAGCGGCAGCGGCCGAGCGAGGGTGAAGGTGCCGCGCCGTTCCCGCAGCCCGGTGGCTCCGAACGTCCGAGCAGCGCCGCCGCCGAACTGGCCGAGCCCCCGTTCCCGTTGGAGCTTGCAGAGCAGATACTCCGGGCTGTCGAGGAACGAGAGCGAAGCTTGCAGCGCGAGAAACTGAAACGCCAGCGGCGGCGGGCTGCGGGTCCGGATTGGTGATGAGACGGGTGCTGTCGCTTCTGCTGCTGACGCTGTTAACGGGACAGGACCAGGAAGTCCGGGTGAACGCCTCCCTCAACCGGTCGACGGCCGTGGTGGGGGAGACGCTGCTGCTTACCGTCACGCTGCGTGCGCCCAGCTTGCGCAGCCCCGAGATCGAGGACCCGAGGCTGACCGGACTCGAGCTCCTGTCGAGCACGGACCGCTCCTCTTTCCGCTATTCCCCTTCGCTGGGTGCGGTGCGCGAGTTCTCGCGCGAGTACACGCTCAGGGCACTACAGGCCGGTGAGTTCACGATCCCGCCGGTCCGCATCTCCGTTGACGGTGCTCTATATGAGACCGAGGCACTCGGCCTCGTTGTTGAGAGTGAGGGGACGACCCTGAGTCTTCCGGGCCGGCTGGGCCCGAGACCGGAGGAGGAAGTCGCCGTTCGGCTGTGGTTGGAGCCTGAGACCGCCTACGTGGGTCAGCAGGTCACGCTCACCGTCGGCGCCTTCTTCGATCCGCTGGTCCGCAATCGCTTGCAGCGGCAGCCGGAGTATAGGCCGCCGGAGCTCCAAGGGTTCTGGACGGCGGACCTGCCGGGCTCGGACCGGCCGGAGCGACGCGTGGTGGGTAGGCGTGAGTACTTCGTGCAGGTTTACCGGCGCGCCCTGTTCCCCTTGAGCCCCGGGACGATTCGCATACCTCCCGCCGCCGTCATCTACGAGGTGCGGCGCGGGCTTATCTACGCGCCCGAGACCTTCCAGGTCGAGAGCGCGCCGGCAACCGTCGTGGTTCGACCGCTACCTTCCGAAGGCGTGCCGCCGGACTTTGCTGGCGCCGTCGGCCGCTACGAGACCGAGGTCTGGTTCGATCGATCCGACCTGCGAGCCGGGGAAGCCGTCAACCTGATTCTGGAAGTGCGGGGCACGGGCAACCTGAGTTCGCTCGCCCGACCCGAGCTGCCCGAGATCCCGGGCATCCGTGTCTATGAAGGTGGCGAGGATGCCGAGGTGCAGTTGCGTGGGACCGAGTTTGCCGGGCATAAGCGCTTCTCCTGGGTGCTCGTTCCGGAGCAGGCGGGCCAGCACGTGCTCCCGGTGCTGCGGCTGCCGTATTTCGACCCGCTGGAGGCAACCTACCGCACCGCGCGAACCGACCCGGTGACTCTGCTCGTCGAGCCTGCCCCCGCCGCTGCGCTGAGCGCGGGTGCGCCCGGAGGAACGGCCGTTCGCTTCGTGAAAGCACGACCCGGCCGGCAGCCGCTCGACCTGTACCGAGCACCGCTCTTCTGGCTCGTTCAGACCGTCCCGGTCATCATCCTGGTGGGCTTCTTGGCTTTCGGCCGTTACCAAAGTCGTGTGCCGTCGCTGACGCGTAGCCGTCCGCAGCGTCGTAGCCGGGCGCTGCGCGAGTTGAAGCCGCTGGCCGAATCGGGTGACACTGCCTTTTTCGGCGGGCTACGAGCTGCGGTCCTCGCTTGGCTCGGTTGGCGGCTCCATCTACCCGATCTGCCGACCCGGGGCGTCGTCCAGGTCCAGCACACCCTTGAAGACGCGGGTGTGCCTCCGCCGGTAGCCCTTGAAGTCATAGCGATGCTCGAGGAGTGTGGGCGCCTCCGTTACGCGCCGGATCCACCCGGCGCGGAGACGGCTCGCGAGATGCTGTCGCAGGCCGAGGGACTTCTCGCTCTCGTGGACAAGGAGGCTGTCTCCGAGAAGCGGTTGCGAAGGTCGCCGGGGAGCGGGGCGCTGACACTGCTGGCGATCGGCCTCGTAGCTCTCTCGCCCGCGGGGGCGGCGGCACAGCGCGGTGCGCTGGACGGGGCGGTGGCACGCTGGTTCCAGGAGGGTGTCAGCGCGTACGGGCGCGGTGAGTACGCTGCGGCGGCCGTATTGTTCGAGCGGGTGCTTGAAGTCCGACCCAATGACCCGAGTCTTCTCTACAACCTGGGGAATGTCTACTACGAGCTCGATGACGGGGGGAGGGCTGTGGCCTATTGGGTGCGGACGCTGCGTATCCGACCGCGCGACGGCGACGCGCGGTTCAATCTACGCCTCGTCGTCGAAGATGACCCGGTAATCGGAAGTGCGCTCCCCCCCGTCCCGCTCTCCCGCGATGAGCTGGCGTTGCTCGTCATGCTCTTCTGGCTCGGCGGCTGTGGTGCGCTCATCGCCCGACAGCGCTGGCGGAAGGCGTCACTGGCCTTCGCCGGAGGCGCGGCCCTCACCCTCGCGGTCCTCTGCGCGGCACTCATGCTCTATCCGCGTTCCGAGTACGCCATCATCGCCGCACCCGACGCCGCGCTGCGAGCGGGCCCGGTGCGTCAGAGCGAGACCTTGGCCACTCCTGCGCCGGGGATCGGCTACCGTGTCCAGGAAGCACGTGGCGACTGGCTCAGGGTCTCCCGCGGGGGTGAGAGCGAAGGCTGGGTCGAGAAGGCGCAGGTCGAACTGATTCGCTAGGCGAGCTACGAGTGCCGAATGTTCAACGCTGAATAGCGGATTCCCAAATCGCTGACCATTTGGGTGTTCGGTAACCTACAGTCAGAATTCGGAGCCCGCCCTGCTCACCCTGGTTGTCCCCCTAGGATGCTTCGTCCTCTATCAGCGGCACAAACCTGCACCTGGTGATGAACTTCCTCTCGAAGTCGTTCCCGCTGCGTCGAATCTGTAAGAGGTCCTGATCAGGTGGTCCACCGACGGGAATCACCAAGCACGAGCCCTCGGCCAACTGCTCGAGCAGCTGCTCGGGCACCCTCGCGGCGGCGGCGGTCACCATGATCCCGTCGAAGGGTGCCTCCTCCGGCCAGCCTCTCGAGCCGTCTCCCACCCTGAACTCGATGTTGTCGTAGTCCAGCGCTTCGAGGACGGTCTGAGCTGCGGCTGACAGTTCCGGCAGCCGCTCGATCGTGAATACTTCGGCGGCGAACTCGGCAAGCACCGCCGTCTGGTATCCGCTGCCGGTACCCACTTCGAGCACCCGGCAGCCGCTGGCCAGCTCGAGAGCCTCGGTCATGGCGGCGACAATATAGGGCTGGGAGATCGACTGGCCGGAGCCGATAGGCAGGGCGGAGTCTTCGTAGGCGAGCTGGCGGTGATCCTCGGGAACGAAGCGATGCCGCTCGACGCGCTCCATGGCCTCCAGCACCTTGGGCTCCGAGATCCCTCGGCGCCGGATCTGTCGGTCCACCATGTCTAGCCGCGCTACGGCGAACGGGTCGCTGTTCAACGGGCCTCCGCTCCCGGTCAGGACGGTCTGATCATACTGCCCGGCGGTGCCCCGTTTGGCAAGCGTGCTTGACCTGGGCTCGACGTGGTCGGTACGTTCGTCCGACGATGAATACCCCGACCTCGGAACGTGTGCGTCTGACGCAATACAGTCACGGCGCGGGTTGAGCCTGTAAGCTGGGTCCGGCGGACCTGGCCAGCGCGCTCGCAGCTCTCGGTGGCGAGGTGGCCGAGGACGTACTCGTCGGCCTCGACGCCCCCGACGATGCCGCGGTCTACGCCTGGGATGTTGAGCGAGCCCTCGTGTCGACCGTCGACTTCTTCACGCCCATAGTCGACGATGCCTACACGTTCGGGGCGATTACGGCAGCAAACGCGCTCAGCGACATCTACGCGATGGGCGGTCGGCCGCTCTTCGCCCTCAACATCGTCGCCTTCCCGGCCGATCTGGATAAGTCGATCCTCGTCGATATCCTGCGCGGTGGCCGCGACAAGGCGGCTGAGGCAGGTGTGACCATCGTCGGCGGCCATTCCATAGACGACAATGAACCCAAGTACGGTATGGCCGTGATCGGCGCTGTACACCCCGAGCGTATCTTGCGGAAGAGCAACGGCAGGCCCGGCGATAGGCTCGTTCTCAGCAAGGCGATCGGGACCGGCATCATCGCCACGGCGATAAAGCGGGGCACAGCGCCACAACAGGCCGTCGACGCCGCGGTGGACTCGATGCTCCGACTAAACGCGCGAGCCGTGGAACTGGCCGGGCAGCTCGACATCGGTGCGGTCACCGACGTTACCGGGTTCGGGCTGCTGGGGCACCTCTCGGACCTCGCCGATGCTAGCGGACTCAGCGCTGCGCTCGATGCGGCGCAGGTCCCGATATTGCCCCAGGCGCGGCAACTCGCCGAAGCGGGGCACATTCCCGGCGGCACGCGGCGTAACCTAGAGTTCGTCGCGCCCAGCACACGCTGGAGCCGCTCGCTCGATGAACCAGATCGGCTGCTCCTCTCCGATGCGCAGACGTCGGGCGGCCTGCTGATTTCGGTGGCTGCCGGCGAAAGCGACGCGCTGGCAGACGCGTTGCGGGCTGAGGGGCATACGGCGGCTGTGGTCGGCGAGCTTCGGTCGGGCACGGGCGGTGAGATCGAGGTGCGATGAACCAGTCGACGACGCTCAGCATCCGCGAGATCTCGAGGCGCACGGGCATCCCCGAATCCACGCTCCGCTACTATCGCTACCTCTTTCCCGAGTACATCCCCACCGTGGGTAGCGGCCGCAACCGCCGCCATCCGGAACAGGCAATGGCCGTGTTCCGGCGCATATCACGCCTCTTCACCGCCGGCGAGTCCCGCAGCACCGTCCGCCGCGAGCTGGGAGGCGCGTCGCCAGCAAGGGCGCCCGACGGCCCATTCTGGAACGGTGAGCCGCAAGCCACGGTGACCCGCGGTTACGAGGTCGAGCTCGCCAAACCCGCAGGCGACCTCGACCGTCTGGACATCGAGCACCTGCTCACCGCCATGATGGTGCGCGACCGCGAGCTCGCCTCTATGCACCGTGAGCTGCTGGAGCTGCTGGAGAAACTGCTCCATGCCCTCGGCTCGCTCGCCAGCGCTCAGGCGACCGGTTGGCGCGCCCAGCGCACCGAGCCGGCGATACCGCCGCCTCGCAGCGAACCGGCCGCAGGGCGGCAGTCGCCGTCCGAGGCGCTCGAGCTTGAGCGGCTGCGCGAGAGCCTACAGCGCGAACGGGAGACGGTGGAGCGACTCCGTCACGCGCGCCTGGAATTAGAACAGCGGCTCGCTCGGCTCGAGCGGGAGGGAGGCGGAAGGCGAAGGAAGAGGTAGTTGGGAATTCTCGAATCCTTAAACGGACCTCGGGAATTCCCGAATGTCTTCCCGCTTGTCCAATCCAACTTCCAGTCTCTATCTGCGCCAGAACTCCGGGTGAAACAGCACCAGCACGGTGTAGATCTCGAGCCGGCCGAGCAGCATAAGCAGGCCGAGGATCAGCTTACCGAGTCCCGGCATCCAGGCGTAGTTCTCCACCGGACCGACGTTGGCGAGCCCCGGCCCGATGTTCCCGATCGCCGCCGCCGATGCGCCCGCCGCCGTGACCAGGTCCACTCCCAGCGCGGCGAGCAAGAACGAGCCGATGATGAACGAGGCCACGAAGAGGAGCATGAAGGCCAGGATGTTCAGCATCACGCCCTCCGGCACGACCCTGCCGCCAACCCGGGTCACCATGACCGCGCGCGGGTGGAGGTGCTTGCGCAATTCCACGACCCCCTGCTTAAGGGCCGCCCAGATGCGCATCGTCTTCATCCCGCCGCCCGTCGAGCCCGCCATGCCGCCTACGAACATTAGGAAGAGGAGCACGACCTGCGTGACGGCCGGCCAGGTCACATAGTCCGCCGTGGCGAAGCCCGTCGTCGTGCCGATCGAGACCACCTGGAAGGCGGACGCCCTGAAGGTCGCCTCCAGGGAGTCGTAGGTGCCCGCTACCAGGTGAGCTGTGACCACGACGGCGAGCGCGCTGGCCAGCAGCACGGTGTAGAAGCGCCACTCCTCGTCGGCCAGCAGCGATCGCGGCTTGCCGTGCAGAGCACGGTAGTGTAGCGCGAAGTTGACCCCCGCCATGTACATGAAGATGATCGTCACGTACTGGATGTACGGCGAAGTGAAGTGCCCGATCGATGCCGTGTGCGGCGAAAAGCCGCCCGTCGGCATCGTGCCGAACGCGTGGGTCACCGCGTCGAACAGGCTCAGCCCGCCCAGCAGATAGAGGGCGACCTGCGCGGCGGTCAGCCCGACGTAGACGCGCCAGAGTATGCTGGCCGTCTGGCGGATCCGGGGGCGCAGCCGCTCCGGCGTCGGCCCGGGCACCTCGGCGCGGAAGAGCTGCATGCCGCCCACGCCCAGAAACGGGAGCACGGCGACGACCAGCACGATGATCCCCATACCGCCCAGCCACTGACTGAGATCGCGCCAGAACAGGATGCCGCGCGGTAGCGATTGCGGGTCGGGGAAGATCGATGCGCCGGTCGTAGTGAAGCCGGAGATCGATTCGAAGAAGGCATCGAGCGGCGACGCGACGCCTGCAAACCAGTAGGGTAGCGCCCCGAAGAGGGCGGCGCCCAGCCACGCCAGGGTAACGGTTATGTAGCTCTCGCGGATCGAGATGTCGTCGGGCCGCGACGTGAGGCGGTTCATCGCGACGCCGACCACGATCGCAATGGCGGCCGAGGCGATCAGCGGAACCGCGTCCGAACCACGGTACAGCAGCGCGACCATGCCCGCGACGCCCATCGCCGCCCCAACGGCGGCCACGATGGGACCGGTGACGTGCACGACGTCGTTCGTCGAGCTGGTTCGCTGTCGCGTCACTAGAAGAGCTTCTCGACGTCGGTTACCGCGTCCGGTAACGCCAGCACGGCGACCCTGTCCCCATGCGCCAGGGTGAACTGCCCGGTCGGCACGATCACCTCGTCGCCTCGGATCACCGCGCCCACGAGACTCTGCTTCGGGAAGCTGATCTCGGCCAGCGTCCGCCCGGCCACCCGGCTGCCCGGCTCGATGCTGAACTCGATGACCTCCGCCTCGATACCACGCAGCGCCGCCACCGAGACCACTATTCCGCGACGCACGTATTTCAGGATCGTATTTACCGCAGAGAGACGCGGCGAGACCGCGGCGTCGATGCCCACCTTCCTGACCAGCGGGATGTAGTCGATCTTGTTGATCAGCGCGACAACCTTGCGTACCCCTTGTTCCTTCGCCAGCAGGCTGCTCAGCATGTTGGTGTCGTCGCTCCCGGTGAAGACGACGAACCCGTCCAGCCCCTCGACACCCTCCATCTCCAGCAGCTCCATGTCCGTCGCATCACCGTGCAGGACGAGGGTCTTCTTCAACTCCTCCGCCAGCTGCACGCAGCGTGCTCGATCCGCCTCGATGATGGTGCACTCGATGTCGTGGTCTTCGAGGATCCTCGCCAGGTACACCGATGTGCGACCGCCACCGGCGATCATCACGCGCCGCAGCTTGAAGTCGCGATAGCCGGCCAGCTCCAGCACCCGCGGCATCTGCGTCGACTCGCCGATGATGTAGACCTGGTCCTCGGCCTGGAAGCGGTTGTCGCCCCGCGGCACGATCGTCTCATCGCCACGTTTGATCGCCACCGTCAGGTAGCGCCGGTCCTTCTCCGCTGCCGCGACCTCCGCCAGGGTGCGACCGACCACCGGCGCGCCCTCGTGCACGGTGAGGCCGAGCAGCTGCACGCGACCGCCGGCGAAAAAGGCGAGCTCGCTGGCCGCCTCCGACTGCAGAAGCTGGAAGGTCTCCCAGGCGCACTCGAGTTCCGGGTTGATCATCTTGTCGACGCCCCGCTGCGTGTTCCGGTCCCGGTAAGACTCGTCGTAGTAGTCGGGGTTCGAGACCCGGGCGACCTTCGTCTCGATGTTGTAGTGCCCTGCCGCCATGCAGGCGACGAGGTTGACTTCGTCCACGTTGGTCACCGCCGCCAAGAGATCGGTCTCGGCCAGGCCGGCCCGCTCCAGCACGGCCAGGCTGGCGCCGTTGCCGATCAGCGTCATGATGTCCAGCTGCTCCTGGGCGTTGGCGGCGCGGTCCTTGTCCTGGTCGACGAGCACGATGTCGTGCCCCTCTTCCGAGAGATGGTGCGCGAGGTGGAAACCGACGGCGCCGGCGCCGACGATCAGTATTCTCATTGAGCTTCCTCTACCGTTGGCTGGTGGCTGTACCAGCGCAGACCACGGTAAGTTCGTGGCGGGGAACCGGGTGTCAAGGCGAACAGGCTTGACGTTGGCTCGGCTCCTCGGGTATAGTCGAGGACAGAACGGGCCCGTAGCTCAGTTGGTTAGAGCAGCCGACTCATAATCGGTAGGTCGCAGGTTCGAGTCCTGCCGGGCCCACTCGAACCCACGCGAGAGTGAATCATGCCGGTATCCGTTCGACGCTTCATCTACGGCCTGCTGACCGCGCTCGGCTTCGTGATGATGGTCCCCCTCATGCTCGCCTCGCGCCGTCTGGAGGCCGAGATCATGGGGAGCCGGTTCGACCTGGAGACGGGCTTCGATCTGAGCTCCGCACCGGGTCTCGAGCAGCAGACGCTGCTCTTCTTCGCCGGTCTGGCACTCGCTGCCGGCTTCCTCTACGCGGCCCTGACGACAGGCACCCGCAAGGGCTGGCGTCCCCAGGAGGATGGGGCTCCGCGTTGCAGTCGATGCGGGGCGGAGATTCCGTTCGCGGTCACCCACTGCCCGGCCTGCGATCAGCGCCTCTCCTGGTAGCGCCTGAGCCCTGCCAGCGCCCCCCGAGCAGGATTGACAACCATCGCCGCCGCGACCACGTTTCTCGCCTTGGATTCTGCAAGTTCCACCGCCTCGAGGCATCTGATCGAGTCGAGTTCAGACCTGGGTTCTAGAGCCGAGCGACCTGGTGAGTAGAGCCCGGCGCGACGCGCCGGAGAACCGTCCGCCGGGTGCGCACTAACAGGAAGGATTGTAGAGAGGATGTTTTCGGGAATACGTGGGCGCCTGTTGGTCATCGCGGGCCTGTGCCTCATGTGCCTCTGGGCATTGCTGGGGCCCCTGCTCACGGCCGATAACCCTGAAGATAGGCGTCCCATCAAGCTGGGGCTCGACCTGAGGGGTGGCACTCACCTCGTCCTCCAGGTAAGCGATCCTGAGGGCGCCATGACGATGGAGGCGCGCACCGACGCCGCGAACCGCGCCCGCGAGATCATCGGTAACCGGATCGACCAGTTCGGTGTGCGTGAGCCGACCGTCCAGCGTGTCGGTATCGACCGCATCATCGTCGAGTTGGCGGGCATCCAGGACGTCGATCGGGCCAAGGCGATCATCGAGCAGACGGCGTTCCTCGAGTTCAAGATCGTCAGCGACGGTCGCGACCTCCTGGAACGCCTCCCGGCGATCGACAGCGTCATCGTCGCCGCTCTCGGGGAGGAGGCAATCCCCGACGAAGCACGCGTCGAGGCAGCGCCCGGCCTCGAGGACCTCTTCCAACAGCGCGACACCGCCGAGAGCGCGCCGTCGGCACAGGAAACGCAGCCGCGGCCACTGACCAGTCTGCTCCTCGAGTCGGGCCAACCCGGTGTGTTCCTGGTCGAGGAACCGCAGGTGGAGACGGTGGAGCGCTACCTGGAACTCCCGGCCGTCCGCTCGCGGATCCCCAACGACATCGCCCTACACTGGGGCACCGAGGTGAAGGCCATCGCTGGTAAGACTTACACACCGTTCTATGCGACCGAGGCCGAGCCGCTCGTCACCGGCGAGTACCTGGTCGACGCGCAGGCCATCCGCGACCCCCAGTACGGTACGCCGATCGTTCCGTTCCGCCTCACCCGGCAGGGCGGGCGGATCTTCGAGCGAGGCACCTCCAGGCACGTGGGCGACTACATGGCGATCATCCTGGACGGCAAGGTCCAAGGCGATCCGCCGGTAATACGCGATGTCCTGGGCGACCGGGCTCAGATCGAGCTGGGTGCCGGATCCACGCTGACGGAGGCGCAGGACATCGCACTGGTGCTGCGGGCCGGCGCCTTGCCGGCGCCTATGGAGATCATCGAGGAGCGTACCGTCGGCCCCTCGCTGGGCCAGGACTCCATCGACCAGGGTAGGGTCGCCGGCGTCATTGGGATAGCGCTCGTCGTGGTGGTCATGATCGCCTACTACAGGCTCGCCGGTGTCCTGGCAGTGATAGGCCTGCTGGTCTACGTTCTTATCGTGCTCGGCGGGCTCGCCGGCCTGCAGGCGACGCTCACCCTGCCCGGCATCGCGGGGCTCATCCTGTCGATCGGCATGGCGGTGGATGCCAACGTTCTGATCTTCGAACGGATTAGAGAGGAGATGGAGGGCGGCAAGACGCCGCGCACAGCGGTGGACACCGGGTTCCAGGCGGCGCTCTCCGCCATCATAGACTCGAACCTGACGACGTTGATCACCGCGATCATCCTCTACCAGTTCGGTACCGGGCCGGTAAAGGGTTTCGCCGTAACACTTTCTATCGGTATTGTCGCTTCATTCTTCAGCGCGGTGTTCGTTGTGCGGACCTTCATGCTGATGTGGCTGGAGTGGCGTGCGCCGAGCTCCGAGCTGAGCATATAGGAAGTAGGGGAGCTGATCGATGCGGCTGTTCTCGAAGGCGGATTACAGGTTCCTCCAGAAGCGGCGGACCGCCTACGTCGTCTCGGGCGTTCTCGTCACGCTCGGTATCCTCTCCATCGCCGTTCATGGCGGCCTGAACTACGGCGTCGATTTCACCGGAGGCACGCTGTTCCAGGTCCGCTTCGACGGCGACGTGGAGGCGTCGGACATCCGTAGTGCGCTCGGCGCGGCAGGCCTGACGAACCTTCAGGTCCAGAACTTCGGCGGCGCGAGCGAGTTCCTCATCCGGATGGCGGAGTTCATCGAGGGCGGCGACCGACAGTTGGCAGAGCGAGTCGACCAGATCCTCAATGATCGGTTTGGCGCCGACTCCTATACGGTGGTGCGGACCGAAGCGGTTGGGCCGAAGGTCGGCGGCGAGCTGAGGCAGCGTGCGATAGGCGCGGTGCTGATCGCCTTCATGCTGACCCTGATCTACCTCGGTTTCCGCTTCGAGTGGCGATTCGGTCTGGCCGCTATCATCGCCACGTTCCACGACATCATAATAGCCTTCGGTGTGATCTCGATCTTCAATATCGAGATCTCGTTGCCGACGGTAGCGGCGATTCTGACGATCATTGGGTACTCGCTCAACGACACGATCGTCATCTTCGATCGGATCCGCGAGAACTTGAAGAAGCACCGGCGACTCCCGTACATGGAGATTCTCAATCTCTCCATCAACGAGACGCTGCCGCGTACCGTGATGACCAGCGGAACGACGCTCGCCGTTCTGCTGGCGCTCGCCGTATTCGGCGGCGCGGTGATCCGCGAGTTCACGATTGTGTTGATGGCGGGTGTGATCATCGGGACGTACTCCTCGATCTTCGTGGCTTCGCCGGCCCTCCTCGAGGTCGAGCGCCGCTCCGGCGGCGTGCGGAGCAAGACCGACCGCAGGAAGATAGCGGCAGCCCGCGCCGACGGGTGAGGTTGTTCGACTCGCACGCCCATCTAACCGACGAAAGCTTCGCTCCGGAGCTTGGCGATGTGCTCGCCCGGGCTGCGGAGCGAGGCGTCGATGCGGTGGTCTCCATCGCCAGTGAGCTGGACGACGCACGGGCCGCTATCGAGTTGGCCCGGACGACTTCCCGGCCGCGCGTTTGGGCGACGGCCGGGATCCACCCGCACCATGCGGAGCGCTGCACGCCTGAAACGCTCGCCGAACTGGAGCAGCTGGCCCGCTCCGACCTTGTGGTCGCCGTCGGAGAGACGGGACTCGACTTCCACTACGAGAACGCTCCGCGCCGGCGGCAGATCGAGGCTTTCCGCGCCCAGCTCGGAGTAGCCGAGCGGCTCGATCTCCCGGTCGTCGTCCACTCGCGGGCAGCGGATGACGAGACCGCCGCCCTCATCCGCGAGTACGCCGACCGCGTGGTGGGGGTGCTGCACTGTTTCTCGGGCGGTGCGGAGCTGCTGAAGGCCGGCCTGGAGGGGGGCTGGTACGTCTCCTTCTCAGGTCTGGTCACCTTCAAGAACTTCCGTGACCTCGAGAGCGTGCAGCAGGTGCCGGGCGACCGCCTCCTGGTCGAGACGGACAGCCCCTACCTGGCGCCGGTGCCGCTGCGGGGCCGCCGGAACGAGCCCGCCTTCGTCGAGCACACGCTTCGCCGTCTGGCGGAGATTCGGGGGGAGGACCCGGGAGGGATAGCCGAGGCGACGTTCGAGAACGCCCGGCGGTTCTATGGCCTTTGAGGGGCGTGCCGGAGCCGTCGAACTCGCCGCCCTAGGTCGGCCGTCCGACGTTCGTTGCTCACCAAGACACCGCTTGATGGTGGCCGATTCCCCGCATAGCTTCGCTTCATGACACGCCGTATTCGCATCCTTCCTGATCACGTCGCCAACCAGATAGCGGCCGGCGAGGTCGTGGAGCGGCCGGCCTCGGCGGTAAAGGAACTGGTCGAGAATTCGCTCGATGCGCTGGCCGATAGAATCGTGATCGACATTCAGAGTGGCGGCAAAGCGCTCGTGCGAGTGGCCGACGACGGTCATGGTATGGTGCGCGACGATGCCTTGCTCGCCATCGATCGGCACGCCACCTCGAAGATCAAGGACGATAAGGACCTCTGGAGGATCAAGACCCTCGGGTTCCGGGGTGAGGCGCTCCCCTCGATCTCAGCGGTCTCACGCTTCGAGCTTGAGACAGCTCCGGCCGGGGGAGACGAGGGTACGCGCATCAAGATCGAAGCCGGCCGCGTGGTGGCGGTGGACGAAATCGCCAGGCGACCGGGCACTACGGTCACCGTGCGTTCGCTCTTCTTCAATGTGCCGGCCAGGGCCAAGTTCCTGCGCTCCGCCGCGGCCGAGGCCCGGGCCGTATCCGAGGCGATTATCCGGCTCGCGCTGGCCAACTTGAGCACCGCGTTCCGACTCCGTTCGGGCGATCGCGAGCTCTTCGACCTCCCGCGCACGGGCGACCTCGCGGCGCGGGTGAGCGGGATCTGGGACGAAGCGTTCGCCTCGACGCTGATCCCGATCGACTACGGCTCCGATGGGCTGCGCGTGGCCGGCCTCATCCAGCGACCCGCAGACACGCGGCCCGGGACGCGCAGGGTCTACCTGTTCGTGAACGGCCGCCCCATCGTCGATCGCTTCATCGTTCGGGCCGCCGAGGAAGGGTACCGGACCACCGTGCCCTACGGGTACAGGCCGGCGCTCTTCCTCTACATCGAGGTCCCGGTGGAGGAAGTGGACGTCAACGTCCACCCCACCAAGGCCGAGGTCCGCTTCCGCGACAAGATCAAGGCGGAGGCGACCGTGACGGAGGCGATCCGCTCGGGCCTCGAGGGGCTGGCGAGCGCGCCCAGCCTCGGCCGGTTCGACGCTACCTCCCAGCTGGTGCCGCGCGGGCCATCGCCTGGAGGGCCTCGGCCGCAGCCGGCCCGCTCGCCAGCGGCCGGCCAAATGGCGCTGTTCGTGCCCGGCGATGCAGGGCCTGAGGCCCCTGCCGGCGAAGCGGAGCCTCTGACCGCCACGCCGATCACACGGCCCGGTGCGATGTGGCAGCTGCACAACTCGTACATCCTGGCCGAGACGCGCAGCGGGCTGATCATCGTGGACCAGCACTCGGCACACGAGCGCGTACTCTTCGAGCAGATCATGCGCGACTACGACGAGGGTAGCGCGGCGTCGCAGCGCTTGCTGTTCTCGATGACGATTCGTCTGTCGCCGACCGAGGCGCAGGCCGTAGAGGAGCTTCACGGGATTCTGAAGCAAGTCGGGTTCGAGCTGGAGGCGTTCGGCAATAACGCGGTAATCATACATGCCGTCCCCAATCCGCATCCTCATTTCGATGCCGAGCGCTGTTTCCGCGAGATGATCACCGAGCTCGCCCACGGCTCGCCGCTTGTCGACTCTGCACGGAATCGGCATGAGCGGGTGGCGAAGTCGTTCGCCTGCAAGGCGGCCGTCAAGGCGGGCCAACCGCTGTCCGAGCTCGAGATGGCCGAACTGTTCGACCAGCTGTTCGCGGCCGAGCTGCCGGGCCACGACGTTCATGGTCGACCCACCATCCTGCGCCTCTCTCTCGACGAGCTCGAGCGGCGCTTCGGCCGCACGTAGACGGATCCGGAAGACGTCGTGAGTCTCGCCGCCAAGCCCCGAGCGATCGTTATCACGGGCCCGACGGGTACGGGCAAAACAACCCTCGCGGTGGAGGTCGCAGAGCGCGTTGACGGCGAGATTATCTCGGCCGACTCGCGCCAGATCTATCGCCACATGGACATCGGGACCGCCAAGCCGTCGGCGGCGCTGCGCCAGCGCGTGCCGCACCACGGGCTCGACGTCTTGGATCCTGACGAGACTTACAGCGCCGGCCGCTTCGCCAGGGACGCCTCGGGTCGGATCGAGGAGGTTCGCGGTCGCGGACGCGTGCCTCTCGTGGTCGGTGGGACCGGGTTCTTCATCCGTGCCTTGCTCGCGCCGCTGGGGCCCGAGCCGGAGGTGGAGCCGGACCGCCGGGCGCGGCTGCGCCGTTATCTATCGGACCTGAGGGTCGACGAGTTGCATCGCTGGCTCGAGCGCCTCGATCGAAAGCGGGCCGAGCAGTTGCAGGGCGAGGGTGGGGGACAGCGCATCGCTCGCTCGCTGGAGGTGGTGCTGTTGTCGGGACGCCGTCACTCCTGGTGGTTCGCCCGGCCGCCCGAGACGCCTACTTTGCCAGCTCGTGTCTTCTGCCTGACCCTACCCCGCGACGAGCTCTACCGTCGGATCGACGAACGGTTCGAGCGGATGTTGGCCGCCGGTCTGCTCGATGAGGTGCGGGCGCTGTCGGCGCGATACCCGGAGAGGTCGCCTGGCCTCAAATCGCTGGGCTACGCGGAACTCAGCGTTCACCTGCGCGGCGCCTGCACGCTGGAGCAGGCAGTCGAAGAGGCGAAGCGCAGCACGCATCGCTTCGCCCGTCGTCAATTGACCTGGTTTCGGCACCAACTGCCGGATGATACGATCTGGCTCGACGCCGAGCGGCCCGTCGCCGAGTTGACGGCCGCGGTCGTGCAGAGCTGGATGCACTCGGACGCTGATCTGGCCCGGGGCTGAGCCGGGGCCTAGCTTGGCTTGATAGGGCAGTTTCGATTCTTGATGCTGATCCCGAATTTTGAATGCTCAATGTCGAATGTCCAAGTGGTCCGGCACCGGCCACGTTGGATGTTCGGCATTGGATATTCGACATTCGATATTCGGGGCCGGCGCAACAAAGGCCGTCACGACAAATGAGAATTGGCATATCCTGCTATCCGACCTATGGAGGCAGCGGCGCTGTCGCCACTGAACTGGGCATGCGGCTTGCCCAGCGTGGCCATGAGGTGCATTTCGTGTCTTACGCGCACCCGTTTCGCCTGCCCCGCTTCCTTCGCAACACCTACTTCCACGAGGTCGAAGTCTCGCGATATCCGCTGTTCGAGTACCCGCCGTACTCGCTGGCCGCGACCGTGGCAATGCACGAGGTGGCCACACAGCGGCACCTCGATCTCTTCCACGTCCACTATGCAGTGCCTCACGCGACGTCCGCCTGGCTGGCGAAGCAGATGCTCGACGAACCAGGCGAGTTGAAGATCGTCACGACGTTGCATGGCACCGACATCACACTCGTCGGGCAGGACCCGTCGTACCGCTCTATCGTGAAGTTCTCCATCGAACGCTCCGATAGCCTGACCGCGGTCTCCGAGTTCCTGAAGCGTGAGACGATCGCAGCTTTCGGGTGCTTCGGCTGTGATGTGCGGGTGATCCCGAACTTCGTCGACACCGAGGTCTTCGGACGCACGGCGGAGCGGCAGCGCCGCGGCCATCGCAACGCCCTGGCCAACTCGGACGAGAAGATCATAATGCACATCTCCAACTTCCGGCCGGTGAAGCGCGTGGGCGACGTCGTCCGCGTCTCGGCCCGGGTGATGGAGAGAGTGCCGGCGCGGCTCATCTTCGTCGGCGACGGGCCGGACCGTCACATGGCCGAGGATAAGGCCCGCAGCCTGGGGATCGGGGACCGCGTGGTATTCCTCGGCAAGCAGGAGTCGGTGGCCGAGCTGCTTGCCTGTGCCGACCTCTTCCTGCTGCCCAGCGAGTCGGAATCGTTCGGGCTGTCGGCACTGGAGGCCATGGCGAGCGAGGTCCCTGTCGTCGGCACCCGCTGCGGCGGCCTCGAGGAGCTGGTCGAGGACGGGTCGACCGGCCGGCTCCTTCCGGTAGGCGCGGTAGATGCCATGGCAGATGCAGCGATCGAGATCCTTTCCGAGCCGGGGCGTCAGCAGGCGATGGGGCGCGCGGGGCGTGCGGAGGCGGAGGAGGCGTACTCGGTGGAGCGCATCATCCCGATGTACGAGGCGTTCTACGAAGAGGTGGTTGGTGGGTAAGGTCCTGGCGCTAAGCCGATGACGCTCCTCGAGGCAATCGCTCTCGGTATCGTGCAAGGGCTCACGGAGTTCTTTCCGGTCTCGAGCTCCGGTCACCTCGTGCTGGCGGAAGCGCTGCTAGGCGTCGATCCGCCGGGCCTCGCCTTCGAGGTGCTCGTGCATTTCGCCACCGTACTCTCGGTTCTCGCGCTCTACGGGCGCCGGATCGCGGAGCTTGTCAGCGGCGCGTTCCGCCGCCAGCGCTCCGAGCTGCGCTACCTCGGTATGTTGGCGCTGGCCTCGGTCCCGGCGGCCGTTCTGGGAACCGCGCTCTCGGGCACGATCTCGGTGGTGTTCGACCTGCCCCCCGTGGTGGCCATCCTCCTGCTGGTGACCGGAGCCCTTGTCTATGCGACCCGCTGGCTCGTGCGGCGCGGCGAGGGCTCGGACCCTGGCTGGGCAGGGTCGCTTTGGGTGGGAGTCGCTCAGGCCGTGGCGCTGCTGCCGGGGATATCGCGCTCCGGGTTTACCGTCGTGGCGGCGCTGCACGCCCGCACGAGGCGCGCGATCGCGGCGGAGTTCAGCTTCCTGCTCTCCGTCCCCGCGATCCTCGGCGCCGCCGCGCTGGAGGTGCCGCAGTTGCTGAGGACCGGATCGGGGATCGGCGCCGGCGCCCTCCTGGCGGCATCGCTCAGCGCCTTCGTCGCCGGCGTGCTCGCTATCGTACTCTTCGTCCGCTGGTTGCTCAGCGGAAGCTTCCACCGCTTCGCCTACTATTGTTGGCTGGTGGGCGGAGGTTATATCCTCTACGCACTGGTTAGGGCGTGAGTTGAGCGATGCCATGCAGGAGTTGTCGGCGGAGGTTAAGCGGCGAATCGGCGAGGCACTGGCCGAGGACATCGGTGCCGGTGACCGGACCACCGAGTGGTGTGTCGAGGCGGAGGCCAAGGCGGAGGCGGAGATCTTCGCCAAGGCGGACGGTGTGATCGCCGGGCTTGCCGCTGCCGCCGAGGTCTACCGACAGTTGGGCGGCGCCGAACTACACGCCGTCGTGGATGACTGTGACGAAGTCGCGGCAGGCACGACGGTGGCCCGGGTGACGGGCGCGGCGCGAGCCATCCTAACGGGCGAGCGGACGGCCTTGAACCTGCTCGGCCGCCTGTCGGGCGTGGCGACGCTAACAAGGCACTTCGTTTCGGCTGTGCAGGGTACGGACGCACGGATCACCGATACCCGCAAGACGACCCCGCTCTGGCGCGAGTTGGAGCGGGCGGCGACGCGGGCGGGCGGTGCGGTGAACCACCGCCGTGGCCTCGACGCCATGGTGCTCATCAAAGAGAATCACCTGGCTTGCGCGGGCGGCATCGAGAGAGCTACCCAGCGGGTTCAGCGGGCGAACCGGCACGGTCTGAAAGTCGAGGTCGAGACGACGAACCTCGACGAGGTGCGGGCGGCGCTGGCGGCCGGGGTCGACCGCATCATGCTCGACAACATGCCGGTGGAGCAGGTGAGGGCAGCGGTGCGGCTCATCGCCGGCCACGATCCCCGGCCCCAGGTCGAGGCGTCGGGCGGCGTGACGCTGGCCAACGTACGCGAGGTGGCGGAAACGGGGGTGGACTACATCTCGGTGGGCGCCCTGACCCACTCGGCGCCCGCCCTCGATCTCTCGCTCCGCCTTCTCAAGCTAGAGTCATGACGCGCAAGGCACCGAGCTGGGAGGGGCAGAAGCTTGCCGCCCTGAGGGAGCGCTGGGACCGGCCCCACGTACATGTCTATTCTCGGATCGACAGCACCAACACACTGGGCGTCGAACTGGCGGAAGAGAACGCGCCCGCTGGAACGATCATCCTGGCGGATGAGCAGACAGCCGGCCGCGGGGCATCGACGCGGCGCTGGCACTCCCCGAAGGGCGCCGGGCTCTACCTATCCCTGATCATGCGGCCTAAGGAAGTGCCGAACCCACTCCTCGTCCCGCTGCTCGCCGGTCTTGCGGCGGCGCGCGCAATAGACGGCTTGGTGCGCGGCGCTGCGGTGGGGGTCAAGTGGCCCAACGACCTGGTCGTCGCGAACCGGAAGGTCGGCGGTGTCCTCAGCGAGGGCTCGTGGGCCGGCACACGGCCCAAATACATCGTGCTCGGCATCGGTGTGAACGTGCACCAGAAGGCGACCGACTTCCCGCCCGCCCTTCGTGATTCTGCGATATCGCTCGATATCGCGGCCGGGCGAACCGTGTCGCGCCTCGAGCTGGCCGATCGGATAATCGCCGAGGTCGAGACCCGTTGCCTAGCCCCGCCCGAGATGCTCGATCGTGAGTTCCTTCGGATATTCGATGAGTACGATTGGCTGCGCGACCGCCGCTGCTCTGTCGATCTGGGCGGGGCGTCCCCCGTACTCGGTACGGCGGCGGGGATCGCGCCCGACGGCGCTCTACTCTTCCGTCCCGACCGGGGCGCTCTGGAGCGGGTGACTTCCGGGCACGTGGTCGCCGACGAGCTTCCCACGCCGGACTTCTGAAATGAGCCAGCTACTACTGACCGTCGATGTCGGCAACACCGAGACCGTGCTGGGGCTCTTCCGGGGACGCGAGTTGGTCCGTCACTGGCGCGTCTCGACCGACGTTCGCAAAACGCCCGACGAGATGGCCCATCTCCTCGGACACCTGCTGGCGGAGCAGGGCGTGCGAGGCGCCATTAGCGGCGTCATCGGGTCGGTCGTGCCGGCGGTGGATCCGGTAATCACCAGGGCCTTCCGCCGGGCGTTCGGACGCGAGCCGCGCCTCATCACAGACCCCGCCAGGCTCGCGATGGATGGCGGTCCGCTTCCGATCCGCCTCGACGTGGAGGAGCCGCACACCGTCGGGGCCGACCGTATGCTCAACACCTTGGCGGCCAAGGAGCTCTACGCAGTCGACACCATCGCCGTCGACCTCGGTACCGCGACCACCTTCGATTGCATCACCGGTGACGGCGTGTTCACTGGCGGTGTCATCGCCCCGGGACCGCGGGCGGGCATCGAAGGACTGGCCCATCACGCCAGCAAGCTGCCCTTCATCGACCTCGTGCCACCCGAGATCCTCATCGGGCGCCGCACCGACGACTGCCTACGGTCCGGATGCTTCTACTCTATCGTGGACGCGATCGACGGGATGGTCAGGAGGATCAAGAGAGAATGGGAGCGTCCCAAGGCCCTCGTGGTCGCCACCGGCGGCCTGGCTGCCTTGATCGCTCCCCACTGCGAGATGGTGGATGCCGTCGAGCCCTATCTGACTCTCTACGGCCTCGCCATCGCCGAGCGCATCCTCGGCGCGGCGGATAACAACGACTAGGCCGGCGCCCTCCAGGTCAGGCGACCCGCCGGACCTTCGATCGAATCTTCTCCAGCGCCCGGTCCGCTGTATCCGGGCTGATCAGCTTCACGATGAAGTAGATCACGGCCAGGAAGAACGCCAGCTTGATGAAGGCCACCAGGAGCGTCGTGAGCAGGGTCAGGACCGGCACCAGCAGTAGCGAGGCGACCGCCAGCGCCACCAGACCCCCAACCAACAGAGCTCCCAGCGTAAACATCCCTCTCAGCATTCTTCTCTCTCCTCCTCCAAGCGAATTGGCAGGCCCGAGCACTCCCCCGGGCTGCAGGGAGGTCACCCCGATCTCTCCAATCTTCTGTACGCGGCGGCGGCCCAAAAGGTTTCAGGAACTGACGGGTCGAGCCCCCTGGGGGCAGCGCCGGGTTCGGCCAGAAGTGCAGGCCGACCGGCCGATATCCTGCCAGCTTGACAGCGGCGCCCCTCTTTACTAATGGCACGTTTCGTGCCATTTTCCGCCGCTAGCTAACGGAGCTAACCCGGTACAAACCCAACAGCCCTTCGGCCCGTGCAGGGTGGGCCGGGTGTCTCCGCTCTGCCCGACCCATAAGGATACAAACATTTGAGAGAGGAGGAAAGCACTCATGCAGATCAAACCGCTCGCCGATCGAGTCGTCGTCAAGCCGCTCGAAGAGACCGAGCAGATGAAGGGCGGCCTGTACATCCCGGACACCGCCAAGGAGAAGCCCCAGCAGGGCGAAGTGGTGGCGGTTGGGCCCGGCCGTGTGAGCGACGAGGGCACGCGGATCGAGGTCGAGCTTAAGGCCGGCGACCGTGTGATCTACGGGAAGTACAGCGGTACGGAGGTCACCGTTGACAACGAGGAGTATCTGATCCTGCGCGAGTCGGACGTCCTGGCGATCGTCTCGAACGGCAAGAAATGATTCACGCTTGGAGACTCGCGTCCCCGCCGCGGCTGGTGCGGGTGGCGACCTCCACGTTGCAGGTGCTGGATTGACGCACGGTACGAATTCGAGAGCAGGAGCGCCCTGGGAGCTGATGTGCGGGCGCTACTAGAGTGGCAACGGGATAAGCAGGAGGTTCAGCAAGATGGCGAAGGTGCTAGAATTTGAGGCCCAGGCTAGGAACAAGCTCAAGGTCGGAGTCGACCTGCTGGCCAAAGCGGTCAAGGTCACACTCGGCCCCAAGGGGCGCAACGTAGTGCTCGAGAAGAAATTCGGCAGCCCGACGATCACCAAGGACGGCGTCACCGTCGCCAAGGAGATCGAGCTCGAGGAGCC
>CP070815.1:743971-790833 GCA_020344215.1 Gemmatimonadota bacterium | reverse complement strand
TGCTGTTCGATCTTCGCAGCGGTCTGCGTCTTCTGCGGTTTTCATCTTCCAGATAGGCCCGAACCACGCGGACTCGGACGAAAGTAGAGCCGATCGTCGCGCTGCGGGCGGAGTGACGTAGAGCATACCAGTCGGGGTTACGCACTGCGAGTGATCCAGGCAACGGTCGGCTCTACACGCGCGTCCAGCGGTGGCCCTGGGGCGCCGTTCGTTGCTTTACGTACGCTCAGGGTAGCATCTTGTAGGGGCCCCACCATCAACCTCTCGCTCCTCGCCAGCAGGAAGAGCCATGTACGACCTTATCCAAGGTCTGAAGTCTGCCTTAGTCAGTCGCTACGCCGTCGAGCGTGAACTGGGACGCGGAGGCATGGCGATCGCTGGCGGGAGGCTGTGATGGAACACCCGAAACTCGGTAGGAACGTTCTTAGCAATGCAGTGGGCGATCAGCATTCTGGTCGCTCTCGTCATCGTGCCTGACTGGGGCTCGGCACAGGAGTGATGAGCCGGTGCTGGACATCGCCGTGCTCGATGGCAGCCCCACCAACCAGCGGATAGGTGGATTTCGCATTGGAACACCCGAACCACCACGGACTGTGGTTTGCGACCGGCGACCCGCCAAAGGACACGCTTGCGTTGTTCCCACTGATCTGGGGAAGATTGAGATGTACAAGTTCCGTAATCACTTGACAGTCGTGCCTGCCCAGGCGCTTCCTCGAGTGCTGGTGGACATTTTTGGCCGTTTACGGTCTCGACATTGTTCGACAGTACTCGTCTTGAGCGTGCTCAACTGTTCGCCTGTGCCGGATCATGCAGCAACAACTTTCGAAGTGTACGCTATCAGCTTCGCCAATATGGGTGACCGCCCCTTGTCGGCGTTCGTCTCGGAAGGCGATTCAACTGAGACCACTCAAGTACACTGCATGATGTGGCTGTTGAAGGGGTCTAATGGTCGGAGCGTTCTTGTGGACGCGGGCTTTCAGCCTGATGTGCCCTCTGCGACGGGCTCTGCCACGAAGGAGTACATACGCCCCGATCAAGCCATGCTCAGCTTCGGGATAAGACCGGAAGAGATTGACGATATCATCATCACGCATATGCATTGGGACCATGTAGATGGTGTTGATCTGTTTCCTAACGCAGAGGTCTGGGTCCAGAAGGCCGAATTCGAGTATTACGTGGGGGATGCCTGGCAGACCGGCGGAACCCATCGCGGGATTGAATCTCGTGACGTCCTTAAATTAGTAAGACTCAACACAGAGGGCCGTCTTACCCTTGTGGACGGAGACGATCAGCCAATCATGGATGGCATCACGGTCTACACCGGCCCTCGTCATACGTACGCGTCCCAATACGTCGGTGTGAGCTCCGCAGAGGGAACCGTAGTGATCGCCTCCGATAACGTCCCTACATATGCCAACCTCGAGACGGGGTCACCTCCAACCACTACCTTTGACCCCAACGCGGACCTGCGAGCCTACGACCGCATGAAGCAGATAGCGTCGAGTCCGGACCTGATCATTCCAGGGCATGATGGAGCAGTGCTCACGAAGTACCCGAAGATTGCGGAGGGTGTAGTGCGGGTTGCACCGTCCCCGATTCTTGAGACACCTACGGGCCTAAGCTCTGTGCCCTAAATGCTGAACATATCTCTATCGTCCGCCCAAGGAGCGACCTACCCAGACATACCGGGTAGAGTGCGCTGACTCTGGACCGTTAAGGGTTGGGACCCGCGATTCGGGCGGGACTGCTCGAATCGCGGATCGACATCCTGTCCACACTAACCTCGGTCCGGTGCGTCGATCCCGAAACAGAACCCGTGCTCTGCGGTCGCCAACCCTACGCAATACTCGCCTGGTTCCAGTGGGTTGGACGGAGAGAGGCTGAGGGATGTCGAGCCGAAGAGGCCAACCTCGAAAGATACAAGCGACTCCTCATCGTACCCCATCGTTACGGAGCCGTCCCAGGCACTGACGGTGCCAACCCTCATTACGCGCTTGTCCCCGCTCACTTTCATGCGAAAGAACTGGAGCAGCGCGTAGGGATCACCAGTGCGGTCGGGCACCCGAACGACGAAGACCGGAGGCGTATCCGCCGGGATTCGGACTGGCGATTGCTTACCAGCGATTTCATACTCCACCTTCGCCCCGGCGACGAGACCCTCCGACCTTCGAGCCCTGGATTCAATCCTCCCGAGCCATCTACCAACACAGCCACAGCTGTCCCTGCACCCACAGCAACAGCTAAACCGGCAGCACTCGCCAATACCCACCAACCGGCTTCATAGATTTGCCGCCGCAAGACAAGCCATTGCATTAAGCCAACCACAGACCCAAGCGCCGCTGCAAACACGATAGAAGTGAGCATCTCTTCATGTACGCCGCCCCAGGGACCGTCCTGGGATATTTCAGCCAAGACCCAGCCCGTTATGACACCTATGGGCCAACCCACGGTGTTAAGAAGCACCCACAGGATCCCAAAGCCCCACCCAACTTGACTTCGTTTGACGTTCATAACACGCCTCCAAACAGAACATGCGCCTGGCCGATAAGCATCTCAGCGTGGCCTTTGGGAACCGTGCGGCAATACTGCCAGAGGGATCGGCGGTGGACCTCAAGGATCAGCCGCTTGAGACGCGACATAACTACCATCTGCAGCGTGAGGTAACCTTCGCCAGCCGGGCATTCAGCCCTCACACAGTTGTCCTGATTGGCTTTGTTATCCGATGGCATGCAAGAAACAGAGAGCCTGCTACCAGTGGCGGCAGAACCATGGTGAAATTGAATGGCAATTCGGAAGGTGTGAAAAATTGCACGAGACTTGGATCGACATGGGGCACTGTTAGAAAGCAGAGTACAATCAGCGCGCCGTCTACTAGCAGCACACCTCCTCCCAATGCTTCCTTTCCCCACACGCTCGCGATGAGGGCAGCGCCCAGAAACAGCACAGTTGCTATGACCATGATGATGATGGCAACCGCCAACCCGATCTCATCCCCTTCGAATTCAACTACAACCCACAGTGTAAAAAAAAGCGTCCACAACGCCCAAGGTACTGACAGGAATCGGGCAGCCCAACGCATCAACGTAACTGGCCATGTATCAGAAGAGCTAGTGTGTGACATGATGAACTCCTCATATTCGGCATGGGAAAGCGAGCATGTTTGCGCTCGCAGCCCCCTCTACGTATGCGCCCAAGAAGACCTAATAGCAATTATCGCTTTGTGTCTTGATTTGACTGCCACCAAGATAGTGCCCAGAATCGCGCTCGGGCCAGCTTCACTCAATTGGGGGAACGCTGCTGCGACACTTGCAGCCTAAACCGCTCCGCAGCCTAGCGCGCGCGTCGCAAGATCCGCCCGGCACGAGCGCCAGACCGAGCTGCTCAAAGGACCCTGTAAACTGAACCGGACGAACGGGGACTGCCTCGAGTAAGAAACTCGTTTCCACCACGATCAGACCTCAGGGGAATCGTTCGCGAAACGCCGACTGTGGATAGAGCGAGGGGCCTGCGGCCAGCGGACACTCAGTCCGTTGCCTGAAATTTCTCGAAGCGGCGGCTCAGCGAGGCAGGGTTCCCTCTCAGCGCTGAGCCAGCCGAACCCGCACCCGTTCCACGGTCGGTCTAAGGCGCGGATCACAATCGTTCCACAACTCCGCGAAGCGCCGGTAGTGTTCCATCGCCTGGTCGCGGTTCCCGAGCCGCTCGTGCAGCTGCGCTCGGCGAAGGTGGGCCGGAGCGTGATAGATGTACTCTGTGCCCCAAAACCAGCCAAACGAGCGGAACCAGCCGAGCGCCTCCTGGTCACGTCCGACGGAATACAACAACTCAGCTCGGAGGTAGCGCCCGTAGAAACGCGTCCAGAACGATGAGCCGAAGACTCCCCCACGTCCTGGAAGCGCACGATATTGGGCACGCTCCAACGTCCTCAGCGCACCGACCGAGTCCCCGGCTGCCAGCGCTGCCGCTGCCTCGACTTCGAGCGTCAGATCTTGGATCAGGAACAGCGAATCGCCCACTTGACGCGCATGGCGCTCGAGTGTCCGGGCATGCGCAAGGGCGGCCGCTCGGTCGCCGAGGCGCGCGGCTAGGATCGCCAAGAGGTAGGTGCGCATGTGCGGGCGGAGGTCGTCCGGTATCGCAAAGGGTCTGAGCACGTCCCCACCCAGTCTGGCACGCTCGGCCTCGAAGGTTCCATCCCAGCGCGTCACTGCCTGGCGCAGCGCCGCCAGCTCACTTCCGGGAACGTCGAGAAACGAGAGCGCGGCGATCAGAGCATGAAACGCCAGCGCCGTCGCCGGTGCCAGCCGCTCCGCCTGCCCAAAATGCGCCGTGGCTGTCTTCCAGTGGCCAAGCCCGGCCTCCATGTGCGCCAGATGCAAGTAGCCCGCAGCACGGGTGACTCGGCTTCGCCGCTCCGGGTCGGTCAGCAACTCTGCGAGGCGGATAGCACCTCGCAAGTCACCCGGTAAGATAGTGGCCACGTTCAAAGCAGCGGCGTTCACCAGTCCGTCGCTCGCATAGGTGAGCGCGGCGACGACCGAGTCCTGAGCCTCGGCGTCGCCGACGGAGAAAGCACTGTGTGCCTCGCCCAGACGAAACCAGAACGAGCTCATGTCCGGCGTTACCCAGCGCCGCCACGAGGAGTCCGCCTCTGCGTGTCGGCCCTCAAACGCCGCGACCGCACTGAGGTCCCAGAAGGCAGGCCGGAACCCCGGGTCGAGCTGGAGGGCGCGCTCCAAGGGGTCACGCGCTTCGCTCATGCTCCGGCCCCGCTGCCAGTTGTACCAAAGAAGGGCCAGGGCTCTGAGCCACCAAGCCTCCACAGAGCCGGAATAGAGACCTACGAACTCAGCCGTGAGCCGCCGCGCCTCTGACCCATCGCCGCCGAGCCACACCGCCCTAAACGCTTCAAGCCCCCGTTGGTCTCTTTTCGACAAGAGTTCCCGGCCGAGCCAAGCTCGGCGTAGCGACTCCTCAGCCCCCCTACCTGCCCAAAGGGCCGGCCAAATGCGCCGGTACCACGCGAGCACGAAGCCGGAATCTGCGGCGATGGCCCGGTCGAAGGCCGCTACGGCGCCGGCGTAATCGCGTGCGCGAATCGCACTCTCGCCTTCCAGGTAGGCCTTTAGGGCGGCGTAGCTCTTGGCGTGCAAGGACCGGATGTCCGAGAGACGAACCCCCGACGCAGGCGGATAGTCTGAGAGCAACCGTACCGCCAGAGTATCAACAAGGGCTGAAATGGTCTCCCGTGGACCCTCCGCCGCGGCGCCGGCGGTGGCAATCCCGCCTCTGTTTACGTCATATAATGTGATCGTCACCCGGAGTTCCCCCGCGACATCGATGGCCCGCCCGAGGATGTACGACCCCGCGCCGAAGCGTTGCGACACCGCAGCTGCCCGCGCTACAGACAGCTCAGCCCCTTCCCGCCGATGGAAGGGAAACAGCGCGTTGGGGTCCACCCCGCGCAGCTCGCCGGCACCGTCCAGTGCTTGGTAGAGCAGAACGCCGAGGGCTTCTCGGAGAAATAACGAATCGGAAGCGTGAACGGTGAAGGGGAAGACGGCAACGCTCGTGCGGGAGATAGCGTCTGGGGCTGCTGGCGGCGACTCAGCATCGGGGACCAACACGCGGGGAACGACGGCGGCGGCCATTACAAGTGCCAGCATCACCCCTGCAAGAACGACCGTGGCGCGGGTCTTCCTATTGTCCCACCACTGCGCCGGTCTCGCCGTCTCGACCACGGGCTGCCTGAGGCTCGCATGCGCTTCCTCTCCTGTTGCTGCGGTCGTCGCCGAAGCAGTACCTGCTTTGCGCACAGGCATCGGCACTTCGATCAGCATCTCGGCACAGGAGCGCAGTTCGGACGAGGGCGCCCTCCCGAGGTTCTCTCTCACCAGCGTCTCGTGAAGCCGTGCATGTTCCAGCGCTCCGCCCGGGTTACCCACCGCCACGAACGCCTCCATCAACCGCAAGGCGATCCGCGAGTCGTATGGAGCGTGCCCGGCCAGCTTCCGCCACCACTCCAACGCCTGTACTGAGTCCCCCGCCTCCTCCGCCTGCTGCGCCAGCGTCTCAAGCGCCTTCGCGTACAGCCTGGCCAGACGGTCGCGCTCGCCATCCAACCAGTGCTCGAACTCGACCGCGTCGTTTACGTAAAAACCGTCCAGGAAGGGACCCGCGTATAACTCGACCGCCTCGCTCAGTTCACCCTTTGTGAGCCGTTCCTCGAAAGCGACCACATCCGTCCACACGGCCTCGGAGTTGAGTCGCACTACCCCACTGGCGGCGATCACGCCCTCTTCGCCGAGCGCCTGACGGATAACATAGAGGGAATCGGAGAGCAGGTGGCGAGCCCGGTCGTCGCTCGCGTCAGGCCAGAGAAAGCCGAGCAGCTTGTCCCTTGTCCAGCCCCGGTGACCGGCCGCACCCAGCAGGGCCAGGAGCGCCAGGCGGCGTGCCTGCGTCACGCGCCCGGACAATGGTCCGGACTCATCTTCCAGCGAGATGACTCCTAGCAGGCGAAGCGAATACAAAGTGGCTCGTCCGGTCAGACGATATACAGAAGACAACTGGACGACCTGCCCTTCCTACTATAGGGCCGCGATCCTCAGAGTTCAATCTCTCTGTAAAGGAGGTTTGTCATGCGACCCATCACACGGATCGTGGCTCTTGCGGTCAGGAAGCTCGCATTGCAGCGGTTCAAGCACTTAGGCGCTGTGAGCGTGCTGTCATTGGTCGTCTGGAGCTGCGCAGATCCCTCCGGACCCATCCAAGAGGCCCAGGCTCCATCGTTCGCAGCGTCCGGTACACCCAACGAGCCTTGGGTGGCGCACGTCGTTGGCGGGTTGATCTTGATAGACGACCTACTCGCGCATGTCGATATCTCGCCCCCACACGTCAACGTGCAGCTTTTCTCGGATGGATCGGTGCGTGGCTCCTTCAAGGGCAATCGAGTGTTCGTCGATCCTATCTTCGCCGATATCCCCGTGCTCATGTTCTTTAACATTACCGAGCCAAACAATGCCCACTGCATGGTGGTTGACGGCAACCAAGTTTGGATCGGGATAATTGACGATGGTGTGAGGCCGTTCAGCCCGAGCGGAGAGGTGGTTTTCATCATCGTCGACAATGGTGACGAAGGCATCGACATTTCTAACGCCCGTATCGCCGCGGCTGACTGCGTGACTCGACCAGAACCAGATTTTCCGTTTACGACCTTCACACGTGGCGACCTGAAGATCATGCAGCGGTGACAACGGCATCGCCTGAGTCCTGGAGCGGTAGGATGTGCGGGTGCTGGTAATTGGCGGTGACTCTGATCTCGTTCAGGAACCGCTCCGCGCCCGAACCTTGACGGCGACCTTGCGATCGTGCTTGGAGTCGTGGGCGAGGTACACGGTGGCCATGCCGCCGGCGCCGAGCTCACGCTCGACAACGTAGCGGTCGGCCAGAGCGGCTCTTAGGGCCCGAAGCGGGTCAGTAATTTGGGGAGAGTGGGCGCTGAGCCCAGCCGTTCATGCTTCGGAGACTTGCTTGGACTTCCGATGGGAGGTCGGGAAACGCTTGGCAAAGAGGTGGATACTCAGTCCTCGGGATCAGCAGCGGACAGTCAGTCCGCTGCCCCGGCGAGACGGTCTTCCGCCTGTCCGCCGTGCATTACGTTGGAGACGATCAAGCACCGAGACGGCGAGAATCGAACCCGCGACCTCCTGAACCCCATTCAGAACGGGAAGCGGATCAGAAACGACAGAAGGTAGCATTCACGCGGTGTTCTGGGCATCGGTGTCGTATCTCAGGGGCTTAATTTGACCACAAGGTAGCATGAAACTCACAACAACACTCACAACACGGCCGAATGGTATCGAGCTATTCACCACCACGATTGTCACCGCGAGTTGCAGCCGACAGCTACTCTTACCTGTCCACCAGCGACTGGAAGCGCGGGTGGTCGCGTGACCGCCAGTGATCAGGTATCAGGTGACAGTGCCTCGATCGCCCGGCGCGCTGCATCCACCCGCGGCCGTAGCTCGGGGTCGGCGTCCCTCCAGAACGTGATGAACCGACCGTAGTGGTGGACCGCCTTCTCGCGGTCACCTAGCTGCTCATAGATCTCGGCCATGCGCAGATGCTTGACGCCGATGTAGCTGCGCTCTCCATCAAGACCTCCGATGGGAGCAAGCCAGTTCAGCGCTTCCTCCAGCCGGCCGAGAGAGACCAGAACCTCCGCGGTCAGCCACCGCTCGTGGAGCTGCTTCATGTAGGCTCGCGCGGACCCCGTCGGCCACCACCCCTCCGGGTTCGTCGCCTCCAGGAATCCGAGGGCCTCGCTGAACCGCTCGGCCCTGGCGGCCAGCCGCGCGCGCAGGCTAAGGGCCAGATCCCGTGCCAGCGCGCGCTCGCGCAGTGTGTCACCCTGCGGCGCCAGTGCGGCTGCGCTTGTCTCCAGTTCCGCCGCGAACCCCTCAGCCGCGCCTGGATCGTCGAGGCGCTCGTGGAGAGCGCCGAGGAGATAGAGCCGCCACAGGCTGTCCCAAGTACTCTCTGGAATCCAGGTGGCGACCTGCTCTCCAAGACCCTCCAGCTCCTCCCTCGACAACGGCAGCAGAGGACCCAGCCACAGATAAGCCTTGGACTTCAGCGACGGGCCGAAGTTGAGGGACTCGGCCTGTGCCAGTTCAACGCGGGCCGCCGAGAGCTGGCCCCTGGCCAACTTCTCATGTGCGATCAGAACGTGGCCCAGCGCCCTGTACCCAGGTGACCGTGAGGGTTCCGTAAGCAAACGCAGGACGCGCACCGTCGCTTCACCGTCGTCGAAATCCATCGTCGCCGTAGAGGCGATATACAGAAACCAAGACTCTCTCTTCCGTAGCTCTTCGATGATCTCGTCCTGCTCGTCGCTGTCACCACGCCACAGCGCCCGGTTCATGCGCCACGCCAGTGCGCTGGGGTCCTCAGGATCCAGCACTGCCAACGCTCGCTCTACGAATGCGAGCTTTGAGGCGCGGTTTTCCTCGATCCTCATCAACCAGCCGAGGTGATTGAGCGCCATCCAGTGCGTGGGATCCAGGGACAAAGTCCGCTCCAACGCCTCGCGGACCTCCGCTAGCGGGCGTCCTCGTCGCAGCCCGTAGTGGAACTGCGTCATTGTCAGCCACCACCAGGCATCCCCATCGTTGGGGTGGTTTCTCAGAACCGCATGACACCAGCGTTCCGCCTCGTTTGCAGCTCCACGACGGAACGCAGCGAAACATTCCAAGAGTTGACGGTCCCGTGGGGCGAGCCGATCGCTGAACCGCCGCGCCCGCTCCGCGGCATCACCGACGTCCAGTGACACATAAGACCGAAGTTCCGCGTTAGCCATCCGAAAATAGGCGAGCGCGAAGGCGGTGTCGGCAGCTACCGCTCGTTTGTATTCTGCCACGGCGGAATCGAGCTTCATGGCTCGGAACAGGGGCTCGGCCCGGAGATAAGCTTTAAGAGCTGGGAGCGACTCGGTCGTGACCGCAGCCAATCGCGTGATCCGATCGCCGGCGGAATCGGGGCGGCCTGCAACCAGTTGCCGGGCGAGCTCGTCGGCGAGCTCGAGGATTTGCGCTTCGCCACACACCACACTCTCTGCGCTCGTTTGCGGTTGGCCCGTGCCGTCGTAAAGAGACGCACTGGCCCTTATCCGCCCTCCCGCTTCCAGGACATCTCCGAGGATGTAAAGGCCGGCGCCGAAACGGTCGGCGACGTTGCGGCCGCTCTCGTGGTCGAGCGGCCCACTCGTCTCGCGCCGCACGAAACCGAGGAGCGCGTGCGGGTCCACGGTCGTAAGCTCGCCGGCTCCGTCGAGCGCCGTCGCGAGGAGGTCGACCATCCCCTCTTCCAGATAGGCCAGCTCCTCGCTGCCCCGAACTGTGAACGGTAGCACCGCTACCCGGTTCGGACTCGTTGCTTCTGCCGAACCAGACGTCCTCATCCCTCTATGTATCGCCACCGCCGCGGCCACGGCCGCAA
Source organism: Gemmatimonadota bacterium (assembly GCA_020344215.1). Lineage (GTDB taxonomy): Bacteria > Gemmatimonadota > Gemmatimonadetes > Palauibacterales > KS3-K002. Next base: position 780,834 of record CP070815.1, on the reverse strand, counting down.
CGCCGATGGCAACGGCCGCCAACCCTCTGCGCCTAGTCAGCCAGCCACCCCGAGCCGCCGGCAATCCTGCGATCTCGACGCCGCTGGACTTCGGGACCGCCTCCAAGACCGACTTGCCCTCACGCACCGCCTCGCGCCTCAGACGCTCCGCCAACTCGAGCACCTCGGGGGCGGGCTCTGCACCCAGCTCTTCCCTCAGAAGGTGCTCGTGCTCCTGAGCACGTTGGAGCGCGTTGCCGGGATCTCCCGCAGCCATAAGTGCTTCCATCAGGCGCACCACGTAGCGGGAATTGAAGGCGTCGTGAGCAGCCAGCCGCTTCCATAAGTCTACGGCATGTCGGTAGTCCTCGGCCGCCTCAGCTTCCTCAGCCAGCCTTTCGAGCGCGTCCGCGTACACGTCGGCAAGCCGTTGCCGCTCCGACTCCACCCAGCGCTCGAACTCCGGTGCACCGCTCGTATAGAATCCATCTAGGAACGGACCCTCGTACAGCGCTGCGGCGGTTTCCAGCTCGTTCGAGTCGACGGCGTTCAGCAAAGCAGCGACATCGCTCTCAACCACATCAGGGTTCAGGCGTAAGACATCGCCAGCGCCAAGTACTACATCTTCGCCGAGTGACCTGCGGAGCAGATATACTATGTCGGCCAGACGATGCCGGGCCCGTTCTTCGTCACTATCCGGCCAGAGATACCCTATGAGCTTGTCGCGGCTACATCCCCTGTCGCCGGCAGCGGCGAGCAGCGCCAGCACGGCCACTGGGCGCTGCTGCACCACACGATCCGGGGCGGCTCCGGAGGAATCTTCGAGAGAAATACCGCCAAGGAGGCGCAAACGATACATCGATCCGCCTCTGGAGACGCACGAGTGGGTGAATCGATACTTGTCAGATAGTCGTCAGACCCTAAAACGCTAAGATAGGCCCACGTCGATAAGTCGGGCCAGAGGTTCGTTTCGCGGCGCCATCCTGCGGCGTTCCAGAGCGAAGAGCCTCCCCCAACAGGGTCGATTCAGGCCCTCCTCAGCCCATCATACGGTTGGGAGAGGGCTCAGCATCCGGGCGAACCTCTGGTCCCACCATCTACGGCCGACCAGGAGGTCATCATGAAATCGAGGTGGTTCCCTCCGGCGCGGGAACGCGCACCTCCCCGCACTGCCGCTCCCAGTTGTTCACGTTAGGACCAAGAGTCTGCACCAGGAGGACATAATGAAATTCCACAAGCTCTTCGTCGCGCTCAGCTTCTCCGCCCTAGTCGTCGGCTGCAATGAGCAGGACGTACCCACAGAGGCGTTGACAACGCCGGCGGAAGCAACCTTCGACTACACCAACAACCCCAAGGCGATGCCCGTCAACACCCTCGGAGACTGTAGCGCCGCCACGATCATCGACCCTGGCGAGCTAAAGCGCGTCGACGGCCTGGTGATCATTCAGGGACGCGTATTCGATTGCCCGCTCAGCGGCGACCTCGAAGGAACAACTCGTGTTATGTGGCATAACGCTGTGTTTCACGAATTCGGTACGCCGAACGCTCACGGACACGTCACCGGCACCACAATTCTGCTTGTGGATGTCTTCTACGGTCAGACGGATCTGAACGGCACCTTTGAGGGCCCGTTCAGCTCGACGCTTCAGAACCTCCTGTTTGGCGAAAGCAAGTCGATCCGGTATGGTACCGGGGATTTCCAAGGCCTCGTCATGCACAGCACGTTCTATCAGGATCCCCCGGCGTCCCAGAGAACCATCAATACCGGAACGATAATTGGCCGATAGTCACAGGACGAGCGTGGACCTAGCCAGTGTCGGCAGGAGAGAGGGGGGCAGCGGCAAGCCGCCCTCCTCTTTCCGCACCCGTTGGGAAGCCAGTGGACGCCCCACAGCGTTCTCTTAGTTGTCTGCGCTCGGTCGCAGATGAGGTTTCGGCCACGTGAATCCACAACAGAACGAACCGCCTGAGGTAGGTTCAGGGGGGGACTGGCCAGTCATCGGTCCGGCCAAACCACTGCTGCAGCCAGGCGACCGTGGAGAGGCTGCGGTCCGTATCCTACCCGACCCACAGACAGTCATCCGTTGAATAGCGGTGGAAGCACACGGACTCGGAGTCCGCAACCCACAAACGGTCAGTCCGTGGTGCGGCTGCGTACCCTGCTGTTTCCCGGCCCAGAGCGCATCTCGTTCTCGAGGATTCCGATCAGCATGGCGAATTCACCATTCCTGAGCGTATACTTGCACACATCGTTCAACTCAGCTGACTTTGAATTATACGCGACTGGTAGTCCAACGAGCTCCGCCAGAGCTACATCACCGTATGAATCACCCACAAAGGCCGTTCTAGCCGGATCCACGGCTTGACTCGACATGATGCGACGACCGACCTCGGCCTTGTGCGTCTCTCTAACCATTATCTCGACTTGACTAATCATACCGCTTTCAATTATCAACCGATTGCCACGTATCTCGTCTATCCCCAACTCGCTTTGTGCACGCTCAGCAAGCTGGTAAGGACCGGTACTCACGATTGCCGAGCGCAGGCCTCGACGATGCAAGAACTCGAAAACCTCCTGAACACCAGGGTTATACCTACGGCTCTCCACTAGTCGTTCAAAGACGGAAGCCGGTCTGCCCTTCCATAGCCTTTCTATGACCAATTCCGCCAGCATGACGTAGTCGGAATTCAGGTAGCTATTTGCCAGTTTGACGCCCTCCTCATCAGTACCATACTCCCTGTGAAGATCTAGCCAAAAGTTGTCCCCTTGGAACAGCACTCCGTCCATGTCGAAGATCACCAACTCAATATCCATGACTGCGGTAGGTAGTCCCCAGGAGTCCGGTTATGCATTCTTAGGCACGGGAATACACGATCGTGCCACACTTGTCCTTCCCAACCACGTTCCAAGTGCCTGACATCTGCGAGATAGGCGGCGTGCCAAACGTCAGCGTGCTGACACCCTCGAACCTTTCCACCTCATCCGCCTTGAGTTCACTGAGCTCATAGAACATAAAGAGACGATTGTGCCAGGCGTGAACGATCTCGGACTTCCAGTCACCAACATGCTTACCTGCTTCCCTGAAGTTGCCGTCAAAAACAAGCCCGAATCCTTTCCTCACTATTTGGCAACTGCCTTCTCGGACGGTCCCATGGCTTGACTCTGATCTGAAAGTCCACTGGCCAGGCAGATCTCTGATTGCCGGACTCAAGGAGAACACTGTTCCCGGAAGCTCTCTAAAGATCTTCCAACCGATGAATACTATTGCTACGTAGGCGGCAATCGGTCCCGTTGCGACTATGCCTTTCGCCACGTCCTTCAACTCAAAGTAGTTCTGACCGCTAAAGAAGTAGTATAGCAGAGTGACCGGGACGAGCGGTAACAGCAACAAAGCTACCCAAAACCAGATTATTCGGCCTGTCATGACACTCACCTCCCGCGCGAGCACATTGTCAAGGCCACGTATCCCGTAGTTCAATTAACAGGACCCTGCAGTGCCGAGCCGCCTTGGTCATCACGGTTAGTCTATTAGCATCGAATCCCGCCCGTGAAAAATGCTTGACAGCAACGGGGCCTCGGTCTTGTGAAACACCCCTAGTGTTCCCACTACCGCGCACGTGCCAACGCGCCAAGCTTGACCCTGTACGGGCACATAGGTCGTCCACCGCAGCGATCCCACTGCCACTATTCGGAATTCGGGAGACCCGTTGTGCTCAAAGATGCGGTCTCGGCAGGCGCATATCAACGACCGACGTCGCTGGCCGCAACCCTCCCGCTCGCCGACCCTCCGGCGGCCCGCGCCGCGGTTCTATTTAGGCGAGACACGGAGCTTTCGCCCCTCGTGGCAGAGGCGGTGACACGGACAGTCAGTCCGTTGCCTGTTCACTCGCCGAAATCTAAGTGCGGACGCGGTGAGTCCGCTCTCCACAATACGCGTCCGATTGGGCGGTTCAGGAGATGGTAAGCTGGCGACCTGCGGCGAAAGCCTGCTGGTTGAGGCTCAGGAGCCTCTCGGGGATGCGATCCTGCAGCGTCTTATCCCAGACCTCCTGGGGGATGTCGAGGGATTCGGCCAGGGCGCCGAGCAGCACCACGTTCGCCGCCCGGTGATTGCCGAGCTCGATCGCCTTCCCGGTGGCCTCGACGACGACCACGTTGAAGCCTTTGGCCTCGAGGAAGTCGATCGCCTCGTCGGGGTAGGGTCGCTGGTCGGCGACGCGGATCGGCTCGACCTTGTGGTCGTTGACGATGATCGTGCCGCCCGGCTTCACGAAGTGCGCGTAGCGTAGCGCCTCCAGCCGCTCGAGAGCCAGCAGGAAGTCAACGTCGCCACAGCGCGCCATGGGCGAATAGACGCGGTCGCCGAAGCGCACGTGGCTGAACACCGCACCGCCCCGCTGAGCCACGCCGTGGAACTCGCCCTGCTTCACGTCGTGGCCGGCGGCGACGGCGGCGAGCGCCAGCAGCTCGCTGGCGAGGACGGCCCCTTGGCCGCCGACGCCCGCGATCAAGACATTGGTCACCGCCATCGCTCAGACCTCCTCGACGGGACCGATCGCGTCCGCCGGGCAGAGTTGGGAGCACATCGAGCAGCCTACACATTCCCAGTCACGGATGTACGGGAGATCGTCCTGCCACACCAAGGCCGGGCAGCCAGTCTCGAAGCAGTCCTCGCACAGGATGCATTCGTCGGGGTCGACCCTGTACGCGGTGCGTTCCTTCGCCTTCTCCTCGGGCAACAGGTTGCAGTGTCGGCGCGCGATGACCACTGCGGGTCCGGGGTGCGCCAAGCCCGCCTGGATGGCCCTCTCCGTGGCCTCGAGATCCCACGGGTCGACCACCTCGACGTGCTCGACACCGAGCGACCTGATCAGCGCCTCATAATCCACAGCCGGTGCGGGACCGCCTTTCAGACTATGGCCCGTGCCCGGGTGTTCCTGGTGGCCGGTCATGCCCGTAGTACCGTTGTCCAACAGGATCGTCGTCGTCGGCACTCGGTTGTACGCGGCGCTCAGCACACTGGGGAGACCGGCGTGCAGGAAGGTGGAATCGCCGATGACGGCGACCACGCGCTCCTCACCGGCCTTGTTGAACCCGGTCGCGTTGCCGATGCTCGCGCCCATGCAGAAGGTGGTGTGCATGGCATTAAAGGGCGGCAGGCAGCCGAGCGTATAGCAGCCGATGTCGCCGGTCACGAGCAGACCCAGTTTCTTCAACGTGCCGAACACGCCGCGGTGCGGGCAACCGGCGCACATGACCGGCGGCCGCGGCAGGACGGCCACCTCCCCTGCGAAATCGTCCGCCACCGGCGTGCCGTTCAATCCGGCGGCCACCAGGTCGGCGCTCAGCTCACCTATGTTGGTGAACCGCTCCTTGCCGATCAGTTTGGTGATCCCGAAGCTCGCCATCTCCTGTTGAATGAAGCCCTCGCTCTCCTCGACCACGTAAACCGTGTCGAAGCGGGCGCAGAACTCCTTCAGCTTTTTCTTCGGCAGCGGGTAGACCATGCCTAGCTTGAAGACGGTGGCTTCGGGGGCGACTTCCTTCACGTACTGATACGGGATGCCGTGGCTGACCACGCCGACTTTCGGATCGCCCTCTTCGATGACGTTGCCCTCGAATTCCTCGGCGAACTCGCGCAGCCGATCGAGCTTCTCCTCCAGCTCCGGCCGGCGGAAGCGAGCGTAGACCGGGATCGCGTATTGGCTGGCCTGGCGCGAGAACTCCTTGCGCGGAGCTTCTGAGCGCTCGCCGACCTCGACGACGCCTCTGGTATGAGCGAGGCGTGTCGTGGTGCGATACATGACGGGCGTCTGGAAGCGCTCGCTCAACTCGAAGGCCGCTATCGCCATCGCTCGAGCCTCCGCCGCGTCGGCCGGCTCGAGCACCGGCACCTTGGCCACCTTGGCCAGGTAGCGGCTGTCCTGCTCGTTCTGTGACGAGTACATGCCGGGGTCGTCGGCCACCAGCACGACGAAGCCTGCGTTCGTTCCGGCGTAGGGGAAGACCATGAAAGGGTCGGCGGCCACATTGAGCCCGACGTGCTTCATGGTCACCATGGTGCGCACGCCGCCCAGAGCCGCGCCCATACCTTCGTCGAAGGCCACCTTCTCGTTGGAGGACCAGTGAGCGTCGATCTCCTCGTAGGTGGCCAGCCTTTCCAGCACCTCGGTGCTGGGCGTGCCGGGGTAGCCGGCGGCAAAGGCCACCCCCGCTTCCCACGCTCCCCGGGCCACGGCTTCGTTGCCTGACATCAAGCGTTTCGCCATGCGTTCTCCCCCAACAGCGGCGCGATGTTCACGGCAATCAGCCGAGGTCGGCCACCGACTCGACGACTTCGATGATCTCTTCCTCGGTGAGCAGCCGCTCGGACTTCTTCGCCAAGGCGAGCACCGCCTCGACCACCTCCGGCGTCGTGGGCAGGTCGCGAGCGCTCAGGAAGTACTGGACGTTGGACGCGCCCGACATGTGCCCGACCTCGATCTCCTGCTCACGGCCGACCCAGCTCGCCGGCACGCCGGAATAGACGCGGTCGGCCAGCCAGGCCTGCCCTTTGCGCTGGGCCTTGATCACGGCCGCCGCGTGGACGCCGGTTGCCGTACGGAAGGCATCACGGCCCACGATGGGCGTGTTGACCGGGATAGGAACTCCTACCGCCTGCGAGACGGTCTCGACGTACTCCGGCAGTGCGGTGAGATCGTCGTCGCGCCAGCCGAGCAGCTTGAGGTTCACCAGCAGCTGTTCCATCGGGGTATTGCCGATCCGTTCCCCAATGCCCAGAGCCGTGCCGTGCACACGGGTGGCCCCGGCCTCGATCGCCGCCAGCGTGTTCGCCACGTCGAGCGCACGATCGCGATGGCCATGCCAGTCGATCCCGACCGAGTCTGAGACGCCCAATTCCTCGAGCAGATTCTTCACCCACGTGACCAGGTTGATCACGCCTCTGGGCACGGCGGCACCCACCGTGTCGCACAAGCACAAGCGTTTGGCCCCCGCCTCGACGCCGGCGCTCAGCAGCAGTCGCAGATCACCCGGTTTGGCCCGGATCGTGTCCTCGGTCACGTACATGACTTCCAGGTCTTCTCCGACGGCGAACTCGACCGCCTCGCGCGAGAGCCGCAGGATGTGCTCCAGGTCCCATTCCTCGGCGTACTGGCGGATCGGGCTCGAACCGATGAACACGCACGCCTCGATCGGCACACCCGTCTTCTGCACCACGTCGGCGATCGGTTGGATATCCACTTTCATCGTGCGGGCGGCGCAGTTCGCCTGGATGCTGAGCTTGCTGTCGGCGATCTCGCGGCACAGCGTCTCGACGGCATCCCGTTGGCGCGGGCCGGCTCCGGGGAGTCCGACGTCGGCCGTCTCGATTCCGAAGCTGTCCATCAAGTGGAGAATCTTGACCTTGACGTCTGTGGGTGGGTCGATCACAGAGGGGCTCTGCAGACCGTCGCGCAGTGTCTCATCGTCGAGCATCGCCGTTCTCGGCGGCTCGGGCTGCTCGCCGCCAAGCTCGGCCCAATCGTAAACCAGGCGGTCTTCGGACAGATCGCTCACCGTCACTCTCCCGTCTCAGCGTTTTAACTCGAAAAGGAGACTACGGTTCGACGCGACGCGCGGCAAGACAGGCGGCGCATGGGTCCCCCGACTACCCTGACGTGGGCGGGCGCTTTCGTGTGTAGATCATCTTGAACTGCAAGGCTGCCAGTAGCTGACAGTCGTCGCACTCCTCGCCGAGCTCATCCGGCCGCACGGGATCAGCGCAGACCTCGTAGCCGAGCCGAGAGTATAGCTCGATCGCCTCCTCCGCCCGCCGCGCGTCGGCGATGAAGCGGCGCTCCCAACCATCGGCTAGCCGTGCCGGGTCACCCTCGAGCTGCCCTTCAGAGAGAACCCGTCTGGCTTCCCGCTCGACGATGGGGCCGAGCGACGCCGCGAACTTCCGGCGGCCTTTCTCATCGAGCCCTTCGCGATCGCTGCCCGACATACTGGAATTCGAATTCCTTAGACCGACGCCCCGGCACGCTCGTCTGCGAGCTTGCGCAGCCGGCGCTGGCCGAGTATCGCGGCACCCAGCGCCGAGATGAACTGGACGAGGTCGCCTTCCGGAACGTTGACCTCGGCCCCCAACTCTTCCCGGACGACGTCCACCATCCTTCTGAAACGCAGGATGCCGCCGATCAGGGTAAATTCGGGTTCCATGCGGACACGTTTCATGAGCTGCACCGAGCGACCCACCAAGCTCACGATCGCACCGTGCATGATGTCGGCGGGCGCCGCACCTTGGGAGAGGTGGTTGATCACCTCGGACTCGGCGAACACCGCGCAGACACCGGAGATCGGGATCGCTTCCTTCGATATCGCCACCAGAGGCCCGATCTCCTCGGTCGTGTACCCCATATAGCGGGCGGTCTTCTCGAGGAAAGCACCCGTCCCGGCAGCGCACTTGTCGTTGAGCCGAAACGACTTGACCTTCGCGCCGTCGCCCAGGCGGCTCGCCTTCATCGTCTGCCCACCGACATCGAGGATCGTGCGCGTTTGCGGGAATAGATGAGCAGCGCCCCGGGCGGCGGCCGTCAGGTCGGTGACCTGTACGTCACTGATACCCGCCTGGTGGCGGCCGAACCCAGTGGCGACGACATAGCGTACGTCGTCCTTTGAGACGCCTGACTCCGCCACCGCCTTCTCGAAGGCGCGCTCCGCCACCTCCGCCAACTTGAACCCTGTCGGCTGCATGGCCCGGCCGACGATCTCGTTCTCCGCGCTCAGTATGACGGCCTTGCTGTAGGTCGACCCGATATCGATCCCGGCTGTGTAGGTCACGATGCGGCCTCCCCGGACTTCGCCGGAGCCCGGCTGGCCCGGATATGATCCAACGCGAACAGCGCAGCGCCCAGCGCGCCCATGAAGTGCGAGTCCTCGCTCACGTTGACCGTGAGCGCCAGCCGATCGTTGAGCGTATCCACCATCGCCACGTTGCGCGCCACGCCGCCGGTGAACGTCACCTCTTCCTCGACGCCGACGCGCCGCAGCAGCCCGGTTGAGCGGGCGGCGATCGATTGGTGAACCCCGAGCAGGATGTCTTCGATCTTCTTGCCCTTACCTAGCCAGGACAGCACCTCCGATTCGGCGAAGACCGTGCAGGTCGTGCTGATCTTCACCGGCCGTTCGCCACGCAGCGCTGTGGGGCCGAGGTCGCCAATCGGAATGTCCAGCGCGCTCGATGCGGCACCCAGGAAGCGGCCCGTACCGGCCGCACACTTGTCGTTCATGCAGAAGTCGATGATCTCGCCGGTAGGAGAGACGCGTATGGCCTTGGTGTCCTGCCCTCCCATGTCGACGACCGTACGGGTGTCCGGGAACATGTGGACCGCGCCGCGCCCGTGGCAGCTGATCTCCGTTATCTGCGTATTGCCGAACGTCACCTTGTAGCGACCGTAGCCGGTCCCCACCACGTACTCGACCTCCTCTTCACGCAGGTCACCGCCGCGCAGCGCCTCCTCGAACGCCTTCTCGGCCGCGCGGATGACGTTCGCACCGGTCTCGACCAGCGACCGGCTGACGATCTCGCGCGATTCACCGATGATCACCGCTTTGGTCTGGGTGGAACCGACGTCCACGCCGGCTGCATAGGCCATAAGTGCCCTTCCCCGAACGAGTTACGTTGTAGGCGCCGCCGCCTGCCCTCTGCGCGCCGCCAGCCCCTCGAAGAACGCGTCGACCCGGTTCTTGAGCTGCGCTTCCGAGACCACGCGCCGGTCCATCATGTCCGACTCGATGAACAAGCTCGGTACGTCGCGGCTCTCCATCAGGGCGCGCCGGTTGTCCGCCAAGCCGGTGGAAACGGTGCGGCAGCTCTTGATCGGATGGTACACCACCCCGTCGGCCTGATAGGCGTCGATCATCTCGACCAGGATCTCGGTCTGGAAGAACATCGCGTCCATCGCATCACGGACGCTGATCAAGACGCCTTCGGCGAGGCTGTCCAGCGGGCGCTCAAGGTCGTACTGGAACCCGGCGTTCGAGCCGCCCGAGGCGAACCACAGGTAGGTGGAGTTGACGAAGGTGCCGCCCCACTCGGTGAACAGCTCGGAAAACCGGCGGAAGATAGGATAGCACGGTACTCCGACGAACAGCAGGCGGTACCGTTCATCGGTCAGCGTGCCGATACCGCGCTCGGCCTTGTACTCCATCTCCTCCACGAGCTCGACGAAATACTGCGCGCCCGCACCCGAGCCTCTCAGGCCATTGGAGACGCCCAGGTATATCGTGCCGTCGGTCAGGGCGTTGAAGAGGGATGGGCGCGTCTGGTTGAGCTCCAGGACTCGCTGCCAGCCGCGGCTCATGGTGTTGGCATGCCCCATGTTCTCCCGCAACCGATCGATGTCGAACTTCACACCGCTGACCTGCTCGCATAAGGCAATCAGCTCCTTGATCTGAGCAGCGACGTAGCGGCGGTCGTTCTCGAAGTCCGGATCGCCCGGCCAGGTCTGCGCCCCCGCCGCCCGCGTGCCCGGCACGTCGAGCGTGAACGTGGGCACACCGTACATGCGCTCCCAGATCTCCGCCCACTTTATGTAGGTGTTACAGGCGTTCGTGTAGACGGCGATGACGGGCTTGGGTATACGTCCCATCGGCAGCTCCCCACCGCGCAGCTGCGTGGCGACGTCCGCCTTGACGTACCCGCAGATGTCCGGCGAATATCCGTAATCTTCGGCCTCATCCAGATATTCGTGCGCCACGCGCCGCACGGCGGTCTGCAGCGAGTTGATCTCGGGGAAGACTATCGGGAGGTCGAACGTCCTCAGCAGCTCGGCCATGCTGCCCATGACGAATACGTAGGCCGCGCCGCGACCGGACTCGGCCGCCTGCGTCAGTCCATCGAACCAGACACGGAACAGATCCGCGCCGTCCTGGTTGCCTCGCCCTACGATCCCGTCGTCGATCGCCTGCCTGGCCATAGACGCACTCTCCTAGTCAAACAGAAGGTTCTCTACGAACGTCTCGAGCTGGATCTCCAGGTGGTCAAAGCTCGTCATGTTCTCCTCGAATTCGCTCACGAAGTAGGGCACGTTCGCTTCATCGAGCGCCCGCGTATACGCCACCTGCTCCTCCAGACCGGGCTCGCACATCTTGGCCGCCGTGACTATGGCGGCCTCCGCAGCCGAGTCCCCGATCCGCTTCAGCAGCATCCGCTCCTTCGGCTTTCGCAAGTCATGCTGCACGGGACTGTACGACGAGTTCTCCAGATAGGCCTGCGCCAGGTTGAGCAGCGGGTCGCCATTCAGCGGCACGTCATCGAGAACCCAACGGAGCCCGATGAGGAGGTCGTCGTCCACGACGTAGCACGAGCGACCGATGGCACGGATGAGGTCGAGCGGCGGCTGCTCGCAGAAGCCACCCTCGAACACCACGCGAATCTTGTCCTGTCGCTTCGTTCCCCGGTCTCGGATGAGCGGCAGGACGGAGCTCAGGAGCGCGTTGTGCTCTTCCCGCGGGATCAGTCCGCCGACCGCCAACAGGACGTAGGCCTCATCGACCGACAACAGCCACGGCGTATCGCGCTTGATCGCATACAGGTCCCTGAGCAGCGCGCGGTTCTCGTTGAACACAGCCAGGGAGGCGCGTAGATCGTCATCGCTCACCTCACGACCGGCCACCTCTTCCACACCGCGCTTGAGCCGCGCATACTCCCCGCGCAGGTACTCCGCCGCGTGACCCGAGTTGGCGTTCTGAGGCAGGTAGAGGATCTGACAGGGATACGAGTAGTTGCGCCCCCAGACGCCCGCCAGGTTGCGCGCCGCATCGCAGATAGGGTGCGTCACGAACATATCGAGCTCGATCCGTCCGCTCAGCACGAGCTCCAGTGACGTCTTCAGGATAGAGCAGAGGTACGAACCGAACCGCGAATCGGCCTGGACCGGCTCCACGGCCGCGCCCCGAACCTTGAAAGGAAGCACGCCGGCCGCGTGGACGATCTCTTCGGGGAAATAGACCTGGAAGTGGCCAACCACCTGTCCACCGGCGTCGCGCCAGCGGCGAGCCGTGGGGAAATCGGCGTCCTCCAGCAGCTCGCGGCACTGATAGAGCACCTCGTCCAGCGGCTGGCCCTGCCACTCGGGGAAGGTCTGTACGGTCAAGCTGAGACTCCTGTTTGAGCGGGGTCAACGGATAACAATAATTACTAAACGGTCGCAAGGCGAGCCCGCTGCCACTCGATCCCGCCTCAGCCCCAAACGGGGCCTTGCTAGTCAGCGACGGCGTGGGTGTGGGCTCGGGGGGACCGGGCCCGCCCTGGTGGGGATGCCGGGAAGGCCGGAGCTAGAACAGGTCATCGAGGTCGTCCTCGCCTTCGCCGGGCGGCATGCAGCCGTGGGCACGCAGGTACTCTTGGATCAGCTCGCTCTCCCGCTTCGAGTACATGGGATCCTGATCGAAGAGGAAGAACTTGGCCTTCGTGGAAGTCGCCACTATTTGTGACAACGCGCTCCTCAGGTCGTCCACGCCCTTGATCGCGTAGACGATCTTGTCCTCGTCGAGCAGCTGATACACCCCTTCCGATGCCGGCACCCCGGCGACGTTCTCGCTCGTGAGCTCCAGCCAGGGCTCGGGCGGCGCGAGCGCCGGTGGGATGAGCAACCTGAGGTCGCAACGCAGACAGCGGTCGGCCTCGCGCTCGGCGTCGCCGGGAGCGTAGCCCATCTCCAGGATGGTGAAGGAGCGGATCGCTTCGGCGGCAGATAGGCGCGATATCGGGGCTCGCTCGAGATCGGAGAAGCCGTCGACTAGGCCCAACTCCGTATCGGGCTCGGTCTCGTCAAGCAAGGGCAAGTAGATGTCGCCATCGCCACCGAGGTAGCGGTCGATGCCCGACGCGGCCCGGCGGCCGTGCGCGATCGCTTCCACAACCGATGCCGGGCCCGACACGACGTCCCCGCCGGCGAAAACGCCCTCGATCGAGGTCGCCATCGAGCCCGCGTTCACCTCGATGTTACCGGCCCCCGTCAACTCGATGCGCTCCACACTCGCGAGGAAACCGAGGGCCGGCTCCTGCCCTATAGCGACGAGAACGCGGTCGGCCGCCTGCGAGATCTGGACCGTCGCGTCGAGCTCGGGTGCGAAGTTTCCCTGGTCATCAAACAGCGAGACACATTTGTGGAAATCGACACGCTCTAGCTCGACCGCGCCCGCGATCAGCGCCGGCCCCCAACCGTTATGAACCACGACCCCTTCACGCTCGGCCTCCGCAACCTCCCGACCGTGCGCCGGCATCTCCCCGCGTCCCTCGAGGCAGTAGAGGTGGACCTCGTCCGGTCCCAAGCGCAGAGCCGTCCGAGCTACGTCGATCGCCACATCGCCGCCACCGATGACGACGACCTTTCCGCCGCTGAACCGCGGGTGGTCGGCGTCACCCTCGACGGCGAGACGCTTCAGGAGCTCAAGACCGCTCTCGACCTCGGGGCGCTCGGCGCCGTCGCAAGAAAGCTGCCTGGCTCTTCGTGCGCCCGCAGCAACGAAGACGGCGTCATGCGCCTCACGAACGCTCTCGAAGCCGAGGTCCTTCCCTACCTCGACCCCCATCTTGAGCTCGACACCGAGCTCGACGATCTCCCTTACGTCGGCGTCGAGCGCATCGCGCGAGAGGCGATAGCGAGGAATGCCGTCACGAAGCCATCCGCCGGGCAGGTGCTGGGAGTCGATCAGCACAACCTCGTGCCCCTTGAGCCTGAGGAACCAGGCGGCGGTGAGACCGGCGGGCCCAGCACCGATGACGGCGACGCGCTTGCCGGTCGCGGGACCCTGCTGGAGGCGCGATTTCCAGATTGCCGCGCCCGCATGATCGAGCGCGGCCCGCTTGAGCGCGCAGATCGCGACCGGCTCGGACAGTTCCCCGCGCAGACAGTAGTCCTCGCATGGATGGAAACAGACCTGGCCCAGGACCTGGGGCAACGGGGCCGCCTCGCGGATAACGGCCTCGGCACGGGCGAACGCGCCGCGCCTGATCTCGCGCAGGTAGCGAGGTACATCCATTCCGGCGGGACAATCGGCGACGCAGCGGGTGGCCCGGTCGCCATCCAGCCTCGGATCCTCGAACGTGAGGCGCAGTGCCCCCGTGGGGCAGACCTCCACACAGCTCGAGCAGAAGCGGCAACCCGACTCCATCAAGGTAGGCGCCTTCGTGCCTACCACGGGCGCTCCGTCCTCGCCCAGCACGAAGCCGAGCGCATCGACCTTCCTTACATCGCGGCACATGCGAACACAGCGCAGGCAGCCGATGCAAAGATTGTGGTCTCTGAGGTAGAGCGGCTCGTCCGCCACGCAGGCCAGTCGTGCAGGCTGATAGCGCGGCGTGTCGTCGGGAATGCCGACGTGTTCCGCGACCTTGCGCAGCTCACAATTGTGGAAGATGGGGCAACAGCGCTCTTCTGGGGCCACGTTCGTCGAGCAGGGCTCGAGGGCGCAGCCGGCCCGCTGCGCGCACTGCACACAGGCGTGGGGGTGGGAGCTGAAGAGTGCCCTGAGCTTCGCCCGGCGCCGCGACTCGATCTCACCATCCGAGGTCGTCACGCGCATGCCTTCTGCGACGCGCGTGGCACAGGCCCTGGCGGGCTCGACCTGCCCATCGACCATTACGAGGCACAGAAGGCAGCCCTCGTAGCCGCCGTTGCCGCGAGGTCTCTCGGTGGGACTCGTCGCGGTCAAATGACGCCTCGAGTCGCGTCCCTGGAAGACCTCCTCCCACGGCTCGAGTTCCTCCGGGTCGACCGCCGGCAGGGCGGGATGGTGGCAAAGACGCGGGATGTAGATCCCGGCGGCATCGGCCGCGTCCAGGATCGTCGCTCCGTCCCGAGCCTGGATCTCTGCACCGTCAATGGTCAGTGTGATCATCGAGCCGGTCCTCGCGGGCGCGGGGGGCAGGGGGCGGGGGCGGGGGCGGTCATCCCGACGCCGTTGGCAGGGGCCTCACCACGAATGGGTGAGCGCGCCGGGTGCACAGGCCGTGACGCAGGGGAGAGGTGCTCGGTCCCGGTCGGGCTTACAGGGCGCGCACGAGTACTTGATCTTCTTGCGGTGATCCTCGACGACCGCCGCGACCTCATCGTCGTAATCGTCGGTGATGATCTCCAGGACCCCCTCCGGGCAGGCGGAAGCGCAGCCTCGGTCCTCGCACTCGGCACACTTGTCGGTATCGATGATGATGAAGAAGTCGCCGGCGCCGTCCTTGTATCCGTAGTGCGCCTTCAAGTCTCGACCTCCTTCCCCGGCACGGCAGCTGCCCGCTCAGTTCGCGCCGAGCTTCTTCTTCAGCAAGCTCTGGGCGAAGAGCGCGCCGCCGACGCCGCCCGCGATCTGGGTGTCGAACTTGGCAGGCAGCGCCTTGATCCCTATCTCGCCCTCGAGCCTACTTACGATACCGATGTTCTTGGCGATCCCGCCCGTGATGGCGAAGTCTTCCTCGATGCCGACCTGCTCGAGCAGCGTGACCACCCTGTGCGCCATGGCGGAACAGTAGGCAGCCAGGACCTTGCTCTTAGGCCAACCCTCGCGCAGCAGGGCGGTTGCCTCGGACTTGGCGAAAACCACGCATGTACACGATACCGGTGGCGGCTCTTCCTCTACCTGCAGCGAGAGCTCACCCACCTCCTCGATCGGGATCGCCAGCAGGTCGGCGAACACTTCCATGCCGCGTCCCGTCCCGGCCGCGCATTTGTCGTTCATGACGAAGGCGCCGACCTTACCTCGTTCATCGCAGCGTATCACCTTACAGTCCTGGCCGCCCATGTCGAGGACGGTCCGTACGCTGGGGCCGTACATGTAGTTCGCACCGCGGGCGTGGCAGGCGATCTCGGTGATGGCCTTGTCCGAGAACGGCACGTTGACTCGGCCGTAGCCGGTTCCCACCACGAAGCCGACGTCGTCCAGCGTCAGCCCCGTTCCCTCGATAGCCCAATCCATCGCCTTGCGAGCGCTCTCGGGACTGTCGGAGCCGGTGCGCATATTGGAGAAGGCGTAGAGCTCGCCGTCCACCATTACGACCGCCTGGGAAGAGACGGAACCCACGTCCACGCCCGCGGTGATGAGCTCGCCGTCGCGCCAGTCCCTGTCCTCGTCGTGCCAGCGGGTTTCCTTCCAACGCCAGTACTCAGTCATCGATCATTTCCTCTTCCGCGGGCGCACTCAGCCTTCCGCCGCAGCCAACGCGGCGCCGTAGGCCCCGATGTAATCGGGGTGATCAGGTATGACCACCTCGCATTCCAGAGCCCTTTGCAGCGAATCGACGAAGCCGACGTTGTGCGCCACTCCGCCAATGAGAACCACGTCGGGCTCGAAGCCGATCTTCCGCGCCAGCGAGACGATGCGGCTCGCTATCGCGTCGTGCACCGCCCTGGCGATGTCCTGCTTGGCGACCTTGTTGTGCAGCAGCGACACGACCTCCGATTCGGCGAAGACGGCGCACTGCGCGTTCATCGGGATCGCGGTCGTCGAGTTGAGAGACATCTGACCCAGATCCTCGATCGCCACTTCCAGGGCGCGGCTCATCGACTCGGTGAACGCACCTGCTCCGGCGGCGCATTTCTCGTTGAGCGCGAAGTCCAGCACCTTGCCCTGCTCGTTGCAGCGGATCGCCCGCCCCTCCTCCGCGCCCACGTCGATCACGGTGCGTGCCGCAGGGTACAGCTTGATAACCCCCCTGGCGTCGCTGGCCACCTCGGAGATGTCCCGCTCTGTGTAGGGGGCGTTGCCGCGTCCGGCCCCGGTGGCCACGACGCGTTCCACATCGTCGGCTCTGAGCCCGGCATCATCGAGTGCCGCGGCGAACGCCTGCTCGGCGGCCTCCCGGTTCTCGAACCCGGCGAGAGTCATGCTCTTGCCGACTATCTCAGTGTCTCGGAGGATCACGACCTTGATGGTCTTGGACCCCATGTCGATTCCTGCAGTTGTCATGGGCGATTCCCGGCTCGTCAGTTTCTCTCGTAGCCCAGAGTTTCCATGAAGGTGTCGATGCGCGCCTTGGTACGCGCCAGGTCGAACTCGCGCTCGTCACCCATGTTCCCCTCGAAAGTCATCACCGGGAAACCGGCCTCGATCAGCCCCAGCCGGTTCTCGGCGATACCCAAGCTCAGACCCTCGCAGCCGCGGTTGTAGTGGAGCAGTACACCGTTCAGCGACCACTCCTTGGCAATCCGGACCATCATCTCGGTCTTGAGATGCGGTGAGTAGAAGTGCTGCCACTCGGGCTTGTTGAGGTTCCACTCGGCTAGGATACGCAGTGCCTGATCGCGGTCCTTGATCTCGATCCCCTGCTCCTGCGGGGTGGTACGCGGACCCCAGCTACCATCCGACATCTCCTCCCACATGCCGATCAGGCCGAACGTGTAGAGCGAGCCCACCGAAACGGCGCCGTAGTCCTCAAGGTAGCGAAACAGGCCCAGAAAGCCCCAGGGCGGCTGTGTGTCCGACATCAGCCGGCAGCGCTCGTTGGGGATTGCGGCGATCTGGTTCTGCACCCGCTCTGCTACCTCGTCACGAAGCTCTTGATAGAAGTCGGCCACGACCTTGCTGTGCTTCATCAGAGTTCCGTGGACGTAGAGCGAGAACATCGTCTTCTCGTCGAGCGGCGCGGGAACCGCCTTGTTCAGGCAGCAGATATCAGCCCAGAGCGAAGTCGCCCGGCACTCGTTGTAGACCGCTTCTATCAGCCTCCCATCCTCGTACTTCCGCCCGGTCACTTTCTCCAGCCACTCGATGCCATCGTGCAGCTGGCCGACGACGTAGTCCAGCTTGTTGTCGTTGAGCTCGCCCGACGGCCCGACCGCCACATCGATACAGAAGTGGGGGATACCCGGTTCCAGATCGCACACCACCTGATACCACTTGGCGTGACTGCAACAGATGTGGTCCTGCCAGATGAAGTCGGGCTTCGGGAACGGACCGCCCCAGAGGTACTCGTCCAGGATGACCGAGCCCCAGTAGTTGCGCATGTAAGAGCAGAGATCGCGCGCGTAGCCCGCCCGCTCGGTCGCCTCCAGGCACTTCATCGAGAAATCCTTATCGGCGGCGATCGACGCGGCATACGGCTCGCTGGTCAGGCTATAGACATCGTCGCCGAGCCCGCAGGGAACGGCGCCGAAGGTCCAAGCGCCGCCGGCCCACCTGATCCCACCTTTCTCACGGGCCTGCGCGTAGTTCAGGTAGTAGTCCTTGCGGATCTCCTTCGCCTTGCCCCAGCACTGCAAGGGCTTAGTCTCGTAGATTTGTTTGCTGGCCATTCTCGGTCTCTCGCTAGTCGAAGAGGTCTTCCTCGGCGAACATCTCGAGGAACGCCTCCACCCTCACCTTGAACTGCCCGACGGGCACGGTGACATCGAACTCGAGGAACAGCGTCTTGATACCTTCGTTCTCGAGAGCCTTGCGTACGGCGGGAGTGTCGATCTCGTGCGGGTCGCAGAACTTCTGCTGCATGACGACCGCACCGTCGACCTTCCACTCCCTGGCCAGCTCGAGGATATGGCGGATTCTCGTTCGCTCCACCCAGTCTTTCGAAGGGCACGGGACGCGCTCGATGTAGCGCGCGGCGATGGCCTCCAGCCGATTCTGCCGTGGCTCCACCTCGTTCCAGAAGTAGCGTGTGCCCGTGCAGTGTTCGTCGACAACGAACGTCGCCCCGCACGACTCGACCATGTTGATGAACTCGGTGTCGTCGTCCTCACTGCCGATGATCATCAGACGGACACCGGTCTGCCGACCGTCTTGCCGCTTGGGCAATTCGCTCAGGACCCTCTTGAGCTCCTCGTTGTGCTCCGCCTTATCGGTCATCTGGGAGGCGATCACCATTTCCATCGCCTCCTCACCGGTGAGTGGCGGGTTCTCGGTCTTGCGGAGCTCGTAGACGGCGTGCATCAGGCGGCGGTTCTCGTTGTACACGTCGATGGCGCCGTCGAGGTCGTCGTCGGTGATGGTCACCCCCGTCCACTGCTCGACGGCTGCCTTGAATTGGACCAGCTCCCCTGTCAAGAAGGGCAACGCCCGCCGGCTCTGGACATGGTGGGGCATACAGAGGTAGTAGCTGAACTCCCGCGGCCGGTGCTTCTCCCACGAGGTATACGCCTGGCGGATGTGCAGGCACGACTGGGCGATCATTATCCCATCGAGATAGTCGTACCGCCCTTTGAGCCCCTGGGCGAGGCAGTCCCGGCAGAAGGGACAGAACATGCCGAAGATATGGGGCTCGGTGACATCCTGGGGCTCGTGGCTCCCGAGGATCCGCACCGGGAGCACCCCCGCCGCGTGGAGTATTTCCTCGGGGACATAGGTGCAGAAGTAGCCCAGCACCTTTCCGCCGGTGCGTTCCTTCCAGGCCTTCGCGTACTCGTGGCGGTTCCTCTCCCAATCCCGGAGCTGTTCGAACATCCGCTTCCTCCTTGCGAGGCCAGCTACCTCAAGTCATTCGTGGCTCCACGTGGGCTGCCGCTTCTCCAGGAAGGCATTCAGCCCTTCCAGCGCGTCCTTCGTCTTCATCAGCTCGTCGCAGTATATCGCGCCGGCCCGCGAGAGGGCGGCGGCGCGCGCATCCTGCCGACCTCCCCGCAGCATCCGCTTGGCGAGCCGCAGCGCCGCGGCACTGTGGCGCGCCATGCGCCCCGCCAGCTCGAGCGATGCCTGTTCCAGCTCGGCGTCGGGAACCACGCGCGTTACGAGACCGGCGCGCAACGCATCCTCTGCGCTCAGCGGATCCCCGGTGAACACCAGCTCGGCGGCCACGCCGGGCGGACAGACGTCGGGGAGCATCGCGCACGCTGCCGGGGGCAGAACGCCGAGCAGGATCTCGGGTTGGCCGAAACTGGCACCCGCGCCGGCGACGATGATGTCTGCCGCCATCGCCAGCTCGTACCCGCCGCCGAGACAGCGTCCCTGGACGGCCGCGACGACGGGCAGCGGGAACGTGTCGATGGCGGCGACCGTGTCGAGGAACTCGGGAATCAGCTCCTCATACGTTGGCGGAAGATGCTCGCCGACATCGGCCCCCGCCGAGAAGTGCTTCCCCTCGGCCGAGATGAGTAATACGCGAAGTGACGGCTCGGCCGCCAGACGCTCCAATTCCTTCCGCATGGCCGCCAGGATGTCTCGGGTGAGAATGTTGAGCGGTGGTTGGCTCAAGACGAACCGCGCGAGGCCGTTCTCGACCGACGTCTGAATCGCCATGGGACTACACTGCCTCTCTTTGCCTGTGCTCCACTTTCGACAGCCAGGCTAATTCACCTTCGACCACGTCGTACCGGGCTGCTCCAAGCTGTAGTAGACCTTGATCTCCTCCAACTCCTCGAAGATCCGCGGGACGATCTGGACGTCCATGCCGATCTCGATCTCTTCTTCCGCTATGCTGTCGCCGAACCAGGCGAGCGCCTTGCCACCTTCCTTCAGATCGACAACGCCCACAATGTAGGGCGCCACATCCTCGAACCCGGTGGGAGCGGCCACGATCTTGGTGAAGGTGTGCAGCTTCCCTTCCCCGCTCAGCTCGAGGAACTCGAAGTCACCGCTCATACACGAATCGCAGTCGGCCCGCGGCGGAAAAGACGTCGCCCCGCAGCTCTTGCAGCGAGAGCCCATCAGGCGGCCGTCTCTTAGATACCGGGCGAAGTCGTCGACCTTGGTGTACGGCGTGTAGTTGACCTTGCCGAACCACTTGAACATGTGCTCAATCCCTTTTCAGGACTTGTACAAAACAGTACTGTCCGATCCCACCGACGTTGTGCGTGAGGCCGACGTCGGCGTCCGGAACCTGCCGTTCCCCCGCTTCGCCGCGTAGCTGTTTGACGATCTCGAAAGTCATGGAGGTGCCGGTGGCGCCGATGGGATGGCCCTTCGCCTTCAGACCGCCGTCCACGTTCACCGCCACCTTACCACCGATGTACGTCTGGCGGTCGGCGACAAACGGACCACCTTCGCCCTTCTTGCAGAAGCCGAGGTCCTCGTAGGCCATGATCTCGGCGATCGTGAAGCAGTCGTGCACGTCCGCCACCTTGACATCGCCCGGTCCGATGCCGGCCATGGCGTAGGCCTCGCCGGCGGCCCGCTCGGCGCTCGGCAGACCTACCAGGCTCGGCCGTCTGAGGACCGACATGCTGGCGGTGGCGCACGCCATACCGTCCAGCCAGATCGGTATCTTCGAGATCTCCCTGGCCCGACCCTCGCTGGCCAGGATCACGCAGGCGGCGCCGTCCGCGTTCGCGCAACAGTCGTAGACCTGGAACGGAGTCGCCACGTCTTCCGAGGCGCTCGCCTTTTCTTTGGTGATCTCCTTTCTGAACAGGGCGTACGGGTTCAGGGCGCCGTAGTGGTGGTTCTTGACCGCCACGTCGAGCAGCTGCTCGCGGGTCGTGCCGAACTCGTGCATGTGCCGTTTGGCGAACATCGCGTAGTAGCCGGGGAACGTGGTTCCGAACCCGGACTCCCACTGCACCTCACCGACCCTGCCCATCAGCGCCAGGATCTCCGGCGTCGACAGCTCGGTCATCTTCTGGCAGCCGATCACGGCGACGATATCGTGCGTGCCCGACTTGATGGCCATCCACGCCGTTCGCATCGCCGCGCTACCCGACGCACAGGCCACTTCCGTGAGCCAGGTGGGCTTCGGTACGAGCCCGAGATACTCCTGTATGACGCCGGCCAGCGAACGCTGCTTGTGGTATTCGGGGACGGAGCCGACCACCGATGCGTCGACGGCGTCCCGATCGATCCCCGCATCTTGCAAGGCGTCTCTAAAGGCCTCGAAAGCCAGCTCCTGCACGGTGGCGTCGCTGCGCCGCCCGAAGACACCGTGCCCGACGCCAATGATTCCGACTCTAGTCATAGCACCGCCTACATGTACTGGCCGCCGTCGATCTTGATCACCTCACCCGTGATATGACGCGCCCTGTCGGAGCAGAGGAATGCCACCAGGTCGGCGCACTCTTCCGGTGTAGCGAACCGGCCGAGCACCGTCTCGTCCATGGCTTTGGTCAGGAATTCCGGGGGAATGCCCTCGGCCATCTCGGTCATGACCATGCCCGGCGCCACCACGTTGCAGTTCACGTTGAACTTACCCAGCTCGCGGGCCAGCGACTTGGTCATAGCGATCTCTCCGCCCTTCGACGCGGAGTAATTGACCTGCGCGAACTTGCCCCTGAGGCCGTTGATCGAGGAGATGTTCACGATCTTGCCGCCCTTCTGGTCCTTGAAGACAATGGCGGCGGCCTTGTTGTAGTTGAAGTAGCCTTTGAGGTTCACGTTGATTACCGTGTCCCACTGCTCCTCCGTCATCTTCCAGATCACACCGTCCCAGTTGATCCCCGCATTGCAGACCATGATATCCAGCCGGCCGAACTCCTTGACGACCGTACCCACCATGTTCTGCGCGTCGGCGTAGCTCGATACATCCGCCTTGATCGCGAGCCCCCGTCGGCCCATCGCCTCGATCTCAGCTACCACTCCTCTGGCCTCGGCGTCGTGACGGCGGTAGTTGATCGCCACGTTGCAGCCTTCACGCGCCAGCCCCAGGGCGATGGCCGAGCCTATGCCGATGCTGCCCCCGGTAACGATGGCGTTCTTGCCTTCCAAGCCTAGATCCATGACTTCTTCCTTCCTTGCACCGCCTCGCGCCGTACCGGCTGCGAGGCCGCTCGCGCCGCCTTAGCTTCCTAGACGTCAGCCTTCCTGCTGATACTGCGGTGAAATCGCCCTTATCAGCTCGTCATCCCAGGGATGACCCTCCGCCAACAGCTGCCGTAGCTTGATGAAATCGACCTCGCGCCTGTCTTTCGGCCCCTCGTTGAACGCCCGGAAGCCGGCCTTCGCCTCCGTCATCATGTTGAGGGCCAGCCATTCGCGATTCGTCACATTCGTGTTGTCCCAGTGCCACTGCTTGTGTTTCCGCAGACCATTGACGGTCTTTGACACGCAGTCCGGCATCAGCAAGAGAATCTTGGTGCACAGCGTTTCCACCGCCTCGTCCAGCTTGCTGAGATCAGTCTCCGCTTTCCCGAGGATCTCTTTGGCCGCTTCCCGATCGGCGCCCGCCTTGAAGTTGCCGTACACGATCTTGCCGAACTCATCGACGAAGCGGTCGGTGACCACCATCGGGTTTGGGATCCACTTGCCGTCGACCTTCAGTACCGGCACAACCTCATTCAGCAGACCGATGAATAGAGCCTTGTGAGCGCTCCACATCTCGCACAGAATGCCGCTCTCCATGGCTCGCGAGAAACCGACGTACAGCGGCAGGAAGTCCGTGGAGCCGCCGTCGGGCGCCGACCCGTGCTTGGGACCGGCCTGGCCAAAGCGAGCCGTATCGGCGGCAACGGTGAAATCGCAGGCCATGCCGATCTCCTGGCCGCCGGCGAGCCGCATCCCGTTGACACGGTTGATGACCGGTTTGTCACAGCGCAGTATCGCGTCGATCATGTCATTGAACAGACGCATGTACTGCTTGTACTCCTGCGGATTGCCGGCGTAGTACTCGGCGTACTCCTTGGTATTCCCACCGGTACAGAACGCCCTGTCGCCGACCGCCGTGAACACACAGCAGTTAACGCTCCGGTCCATGCTCGCCTGGCGGAAGGCGAGGATGACCTCCTTGATCGCGTCGGTCGTGTAGCTGTTGAGCTGCTCCGGGTTGTCGAGGATGATCCAGGCGTTGAACAGTCCATCGACCGGCCTTCCGGCAAGATCGCGCGCCGGGCGCAGCTCGTACTGGATCTCCTTGAATTCCAATCCGTCAACGAGTGTATGGCTCTTCAACATTGCGCGGCCCTCCTTACGACGCCCAGTCCGGAATCAGAATGGCACGTTTGTCTATCTTGTGATCGGCGACCTGCTGAACCACATCCGGCGCCTCACTCATCGGATAGGTTTGAATGAAAGGCTTCAAGGTGACCTTGTCCTCGGTCACCAGCTTCAGCGCCTCTGGATAAAGCTCCGTCTTGCAGCCCCACGTGCCCTGGACCGTGGCGTCAAAGGCCATGAGATTGCTCAGGCGAACCTCCCGCTTGGCCAGCGTGAAACCGACAACCAGCAGCGTCGATGCGTAGGTCAGTAAGCCGAAAGCCGTATCCTGTCCGCCCGGCTGACCGGAGCACTCGAATATCTTCCAGCTATGGCCGGCACAGCCCCACTCCTTGGCCTGTCCGCCGATCTGCTTCTTGACCGCCTTGAAATCGGATTCGGCCGAATTGATCGTGAGCCCGGCACCGTGATCGGCAACCGCCTTCAGCTTCTTGTCGTCAACGTCGATAGCGACCACTTGCGCGCCGAACGCCGAGGCGATCTGCACGCAGTGGGTGCCCACGCCTCCCACGCCGACCACGATAGCGAGATCGCCTTCGCGCAACCCGCTGCGCACGATGGCCTGGTAGGGCGTCGTCACCGCATCGGCGATGACCGACAGCTCGGGTAGCTCGTAGCCTCCCCTATCCTCCACCACACAGAGCCCGAAGCCTGGTGTCACGACGTACTCGGCGAAGCCGCCGTCGATATCGTTCCCCGGCATCATTTGGCCCCGGCAGATATTGCCGCGACCCTCCTTACACAACTCGCATTCACCGCAGGGGATCACGGCAGGTACGATCACCTCCCGGTCTTCCAGAGCCTTGTATCGCGACCCGGCCTCTACCACCGTACCGCTGATCTCGTGTCCCAGCGTCAACGGCGGCTGCTTCTTGGTGGGAACGCCCTCCTTCCAAAAGCCGATGTCCGTGTGGCACACGCCGCACCCGGCGACCTGAACGAGGACCTGGTCCTCGCTCGGCTCCGGCTTGGCAACGTCCTGAATGATCAGGGGTGCCCCTGCTTCAGTAAGTTGGACTGCCTTCATGATTCACCCCCACTGGCCTAACGGCGATTCTCGAAACGCGAACGTGTTCGCAGCCTAGGCATCAGGCTCCATCATCAACTCGGCTGCTCACACTTCAACCCACCGACCAGGTAGTCGGCGAACTTGGATCCGAGCTCGAGTGCGTCGATGGCCCCTTCCGGCTGATACCAGCGGGCAATCCAGTTGATCGCGCCCAAGATGGCAAACACCGCGACCTTGGGATCGACCGGCCGGAACTCTCCGTCCCGGGTGCCCTGGAGGACCAGGTCGCGGAGCACTCTCTCGTAGCCGTCGCGCGCGGCGACGATCTCGGCGCGACGCTCAGGAGAGAGGGCCGGCACCTCAAAGGCGAGCGGCGAGCCCTCGAGCGTCTCCGTCATAACCCGCACGTGCTCCCGTATCAAGTAGGCGAGCTTGTCGCTGGCACACTCATAGCACGCTTCCGCCTCCTCGATCATTCGGGCGATCTCGCCGAGTGACTCGCGGTGACACTCGTAGAGTATCGATTCCTTGTCGGGAAAGTAGTGATAGAGCGCCGTCTTCCGTACACCGAGGCGCTCGGCGATGTCATCCAAGGTCGTGGTATGGTAGCCGGTCTCGCGGAAGGCCCGCAGCGCCGCGTGGAGGATCTCTGCCCGACGCCGGCGCCGCTTCTCGCGGACGCGAGGTGAGGGAGCGTTCGGCGCACGGCCGTGGGCCATCGGGCAGACTCCTCTCGGGGCTGATTTGAACGGCCGTTAAAAAATTGAACGCGGGGTCAGCTCCTGTCAAGAAGCCCGCGCAGCGCACCCTGCCGACGCTCCGTCTCGGCTCACGCTACGGAGGACCCGAACTCTCCAGGCCGTGGGTTCTCCACCACTCAGCCGCCCGTGCGGGTGTCCAAGGGCTCTCGAGCGGGACCGCGGCGAGCGCCGAGGCCAAGTGCTCGGCCGACTGCAGGCGAGCTGCGCGGTCTTTCGCCAGGCAGGCGAGCACCAGCTCGTCGAGTTCTGCGGGGATCGGTAGCTCCGACCTGCGACTCGGAGGCACAGGCTCATCTCGAACGTGGGCCACGATCATCGCCGCGGGTGACGACGCATCGAAGACCAGGCTACCGGTTAGCAGCCAATAGGCGACGCAACCGAGCGCGTAGAGGTCCACCCGTCCGTCCACCGCTTCCTCGCCCATGGCGAGCTCGGGCGCCATGTAGGCGGGCGTGCCACGGATCACCTCCGCTTGCGACAGCCTGACATCATCCGCTGCACGCAGCCGCGTGTGCTTGGCGAGCCCGAAATCGAGCACTTTCACCACATCGACCTTGAACGCGTACTTACAAAGGAAGATGTTGCCAGGCTTGATGTCGCGATGAACCAGGCCGCGTCGGTGGGCCTCGGCGAGGGAATCACACGCTTGCAGGAGCGTGTGTATGACGCGTTCCGATGGTAGCGGGCCGAACCGCCGTACGAGATGCTCGAGATCGATACCATCGAGCAACTCCATCACGTAGTAAAGCCGGCCGTCCTCGGTGACCCCGTAGTCGTACACGTCCACGGTATGGCCGGACTGCAGCTCGGCGGTGACCTGCGCCTCACGCTCGAAGCGCGCCAGCATCTCAGCGAGCGCCTCGGGAGTGTCGCCGACCGCCGCGGGACTGACCAGCTTCACAGCGGCTGGCCGCGCGAGCATGCGGTGGTTGGCACGCCAGACCTCGCCCATGCCGCCCTGGCCGAGGCGTCGCTCCAGGCGATAGCTACCCAGCTCCCGGGCGCGCCATACGTCCTGCCCCAAGCGGTAGATGATGCGCGCCATGATGTAGGCGACACCGGCGACGACGAGGTAGGGGAAGACGAGTGACCAGAAGAAGTGGCTGGGCGGGAGGACGGGCGCATCGCCCGCGCGGGCGGCGATCGCGTAGGTAATCGGCGTCGCCGCAGCCGAGACCAGAAGCGCGATCACCGCGTGGCGCGGCCGAACGGGCACTAGCACGGTGAAGACGAGCATCCAGACTGCGACGGCGCTTAATCCCACCGTGTCGCCGCGAATCTGGTCCGCCGAGAAGCCCGCGAACGCCCCCCAGTATTGGGTGAAGACGACGCCGAAGCTCACGGCTACTTGGTACGCGAGGGCGAGGTGCAAGATCGTCCGCGCCGGAATGCGTCGACTCCGCGCCACGACGTACATGAGCGCCGAGACCAGTATCGTAAACGTGGGCGGTGCCCACTCCCCCAGCTGCTGAAACTCTTCCCAGAGGAATCCTTCGATCGCCCCGTGTAGCAACCAGGCGACCGCCATCACACCGAGGGTCAACATCGCCGCCGCCCGCACACGACGCACCGATTGCTGGAGTAGGAGCGGTGGGAAAGTATCGGCCGCGGGCAGCTCGCGAGAGGAAGCCACCCCGGACACAGTCGAAAGGAGCGTGGACTCGGGCTCAGTCATAGGGCGTGCACACAAGGCGACCGAACGCTGGCCACCGGTTCGCTAGGCTAGCACCGGGTCACCTGCCGCACAGCCGTCGAGGCGGGACCCGGCTATCTGTCATGCTTCGTGCTAGAAGCTAGCGAAGGTCGGCGTTGGTGTCGATTGCGCTGTCGATTAGTCACGGCAGATCCGGACATATCGCCCGGCAGGCTTGAGCTGCTGGCCTGCCAGATCGGCCAGAGTCCACTGTACGAGCTTTTCCTCTCAGAGACCTCTGTAGTCGGAGCCGCGCCGCAAATGGTCCAGCCAAAGGCGTGACAGGAAGGGCAATGGGTCAAGTAGGCCCATTACTACCCATCACTGCCCGTTACAAGAAGTACTTGCGGTCCTGCGTTGGGCCGGCTAGTATGCACTTTGCCCGAAATCCACCATTCCTGGCGAGCTTAGGCCAGTCGCGCAGCAGGGTGCTGGCGGTGATCTTGATTGCCGTGGAGAGCCCGGCGTTAGGCATTGGTCACCGCAACATCATCCGCCGGCAGCGGACCAGCTTCGTCGGCGCGGCTTCTATATACATCTTCCCGACTCGGCGGTGGAACGATGCTTAAGCGCATCGCGCGGCCAGGCTTGGCCCGATCGCGGCACACCGCCAGCCTTTCTCCTTCGTTCAATCAGGAGGCGACTCATGCAACGGCTTGGTATAACAACGCTGCTTCTTCTCGCCGTGGTTTGGGGGATGCCCCGGACACTGAGCGCCCAGGAGATGCGCACGGTGACCGGGACCGTGACGGTAGAGGAGACGCAGGATCCGCTTCCGGGCACCCGGGTCGCGGTGAAAGGGACCGTGATTGCCACGGTGACTGACGGCACGGGGTTTTTCTCCCTACGCGTGCCCGCGGATGCGGAGACTCTGGTCTTCACCTATCTCGGTTACAGGACCGAAGAAGCGCCCGTACGCGACGTGGTGAGTGTCACGATGACAATAGCGCCGGTCGGCCTCGAAGGCATCGTAGTCACCGCTATGGGCATCCAGCGTGAGAAACGGACCCTCGGCTACTCGGTGCAGGACCTCGTGGGCGATGAGCTGGCCGAGGTGCCGGAATTGAACATCGTCAACTCCCTCCAGGGCAACGTGGCGGGCGTCCAAGTCAGGAACGCCGGCCCCACTGGGGGTAGCTCGCGAATCACGATCCGCGGCGCGAACTCGATTACGGGGCAGAACCAGCCCCTCTTCATCGTGGACGGGGTGCCGCTGGACAACACCGCGACATACGTCGACTGGTATGACGGCACCCATGGCCAAGACAACACCGGATACGGCGGCATCGACTACGGGAACGCGATCCAGGATCTCGATCCGGCTAACATCGAGAACGTCAGCGTGCTGAAGGGCCCGAACGCTGCGGCCCTCTACGGCTCGCGAGCCGCCAACGGCGCCGTCGTGATCACCACCAAGTCCGGTCGGGGCGCACCCGCCGGCCAGCTGGGGGTAACGGTGACGATCAGCGGCACCGCCGAGACGCCGCTACGGCTGCCGGACTACCAGGACCTGTACGGCCAGGGGTACGACGGGCTATTTCAGTGGGTCGACGGCGCCGGCGCCGGCACGTACGACTATTTCGATGAGAGCTGGGGTCCGCGCCTCGACGGGCGACCGATCGACCAGTTCACGGGTCTCGGGCAGCCGTGGGTGGCCCATCCCGACAACGTCTCGGACTTTTTCCGAACCGGCGGCTCGTTGAACACGAATGTGGCCGTCTCCCATGCCGGCGAGCGCCACCACGTCCGCATGTCCCTCAACGACACGAGGGTGAACTCGATCGCCCCGGGGTCGAGCATCCATCGGGTGGGACTGGCGCTCAAGGGTGGAATCGGCATCACCGACCGCCTGTCCGCCGATGCCTCGCTGAACTACATCGATACAAAAGGCGAGAATCGGATGGGCACCGGGTACGATGAGGACAATCCGATGCAGGGGTTCATCTGGTTCGGGCGCCAGGTGGATATGAATGCGCTGCGCGACTACCGATGCGACGGCGATGAACCGACCCTCTGCATCGCCCCCGACGGGCAGTACAACTGGAACTACAACTACCACAACAACCCCTTCTGGGAGATGGTAGTCAACAGCAACAACGACGAACGGGACCGGCTCTTCTTCAACGCCAGCGTGAGCTACCAGCTCAGCGACTGGATCACCGCCACCGGTAAGGTCGGCCGGGATTACTACCGGTTCCACGCGAAGAACGTGACCGCTCCCTACAGCCTGGACGACGCCGGAGACGGCTCGTTCAGAGAGAGTACGGACTACCGCGCCGAGACGAACTGGGATCTCATCCTCACCGGCACCCGGCAACTCACGTCCGACCTCAACCTGGATGTGACGCTCGGCGGGAACGTCCGGAAGAACAAATACGAGGGGAGCGGGGTAGTGGTCTCCCGGCTCACCAGGTTGTCCCCGGGCACTACTCCTATCTACTCGATCGACAACGCCGCCGTGACCCCCATACCGTGGGACTTGGTATCGGAACGGGAGGTTCGGAGCCTGTACGGGGCGGTGACCCTGGGCTACCGGGGCTGGTTGACCCTGGACCTGACCGGCCGCAACGACTGGTCGTCCACACTCCCCGAGGATAACAACTCGTACTTCTACCCCTCGGTCTCCACCTCCTTCCTGTTCGGCGAAGCTCTCAACCTCCGGAGCAATTGGTTTAGTTCCGGGAAGCTGCGGGCGAGCTGGACGAAGGTGGGGAACGATGCGGAACCCTACCAGCTCCAATCGACTATAGAAGCCTCGACGCCGTGGGCCGGCCAGGCGATGTTCAGCGTGCCGAACCGGCTCGAGAACGCGGACCTCAAGCCCGAGGAAACCAAGGCTTGGGAAGTCGGGACCGACCTGGGCTTCTTCGATGAGCGCCTGGGTTTCGTGGTCACCTACTACAGCTCCGCCACGAAGAACCAGATCATGGGCGTCCAGATCTCGCGGGGGAGCGGGTTCACGGAACAGGTGCTCAACGCCGGTAAGGTCGAGAACTGGGGCTGGGAGCTTCTGCTGAGGGCGAGGCCGCTCCGCAGCACCACGGGATTGAACTGGGACCTGACGGTCAACTGGAGCAAGAACTCCTCCGAAGTCGCCTACCTATACCCGGGAATCGAGACGCTGGTATTGGGCGGCGCAACTCGAAAAGACTACTGGAGCGTGAACACCGAGGCGCGAGTGGGTGAGCCCTACGGGGTCTTGTTCGGCAACCCAGTCCTGCGCTGCGGGGTCACCGAGAATCCGATATATGACGATATCTGCGCCGGCAATGAGGGGCTCCCGATCCTGACCGCCAGTGGCGAAACGCAGACGGACCCGGTACGGCGGATCCTGGGGAACTACAACCCCGACTGGGTCGGCGGCATTCAGAACCGATTCAGCTGGGGTGCGTGGGATCTGAGCTTCCTCTTCCAGGGCCAGTTTGGCGGCGAGATCTTCTCCGTCACGGACTATTTCGGCAAGTACGCGGGCGTGCTGCAGAGCTCGATACCAGGCCGTGAGAACGACTGGGATGACCCGGGGGTCTTGGTAAGGGGCGTCCTTCCCGACGGCTCGATCAACGGAGAAGACGTCGAGGTTCGGGTCCTTGCGCAGGACTACTACGAAGGGATCTGGTCGAAACACTCCGAGTCGATCCTCGACGCCACCTACGTCAAGCTCCGCGAGCTCCGCATCGGTTACGAGCTCCCCAGCAGGTTCGTGAGCTGGATGGGGTTCAATGGAGGCAACGTCTCCTTGATCGGCCGGAACCTCCTCCTCTGGACGAAGTGCGACAACATCGATCCAGAGACGGCCTTTGACGCCAGCAACCGGCAGGGCCTTGAGTTCGGCCAGCACCCGAGTGTCAGGAGCTACGGATTCTCGCTCTCGTTGTGGTAACGGCTTAGCATGAGAAAGGCGACAAAAATGAATAGAATAGAGCTTGCCCGCGCGGCGCTCGTCGTCGGCCTCGTCTGGGCCGTGAGCGCCTGCGAATCGCTGACCGACGTGAACCAGAACCCCAACGTGCCGACGGACGCAGACCTCTCGTTGCTGCTTCCGAACGCGATCCGAAACGGCGTGGAGGACGCCTACGGGGCCGGGCAGTACCTATCGCACACCGCGATCTGGCCGCAGCACGGCGTCGAGCTCCAGTACCCGGATGAGGAGATCGGCAATGTGCGATCGGACCGCATGGATATTTACTGGGAAGACTACTACACGGGCGCGTTGATGGACATCCAGCGGGTCATCGAGAAAGGAGTAGAGGTCGAGGATGAGAACGCTGAGGCGGTGGGGATGATCTGGAAGGCCTGGCTCTTCCACATCCTCACCGACTACTGGGGCGACGTGCCGTACTCCGAGGCCCTCGGCCAGATCGATCCAGAGACCGGCGGCTTGAATGTGAGCCCGGCGTACGATAGACAGCAAGTTATCTACGAAGCGATGCTCGCTGATCTGACCACCGCCGCCGATATGCTCCTCGATCCCGGCCCGACCGACTTCGGCGGCGGCGACCTGCTTTACGGCAACGACTTCGAGGCGTGGCGACGGTTCGCCAACTCGCTGCGCATGCGCCTGGCGATGCGACTCTCTGAGGTGGATCCCACCACGGCAGAGGATGAGTTCTTTGCCGCGTACGAAGCCGGGGGCTTCGAGAGCAACGCCGACAACGCGACGCTGGCGTGGCCGGGTGCTCCGTACGAGAACCCCTTGTACGAGAACAGGGTCAATGAAGCCAGAGACGACCACGGCATCAGCCAGACCCTGGTGGACACGCTGATAAGCCTGAACGACCCGCGTCTCTTCTATTACGCCGAGCCCGCCCTAAACGACCTGCCCGACATCGTGTACCGCGGGCACCAGAACGGGTGGCGCTCGCTGCCGCCGGATATGAACATCGGCGATTTCTCCAGGATCGGCGACTTCTGGCGGTTCGACGGGGCCGCCACACCGACCATGATCATGTCCTATTCCGAGGTCCTCTTCCTGCAGGCCGAGGCCGCTTGGCAGACATGGATACCCGGAGATCCGGCCGCGCTGTACGCCGAGGCGATCCGGGAAAACATGATTCAGTACCGCGCGGAGGGCGTCGGTCCCACGGACGCGGAGATTGACGCCTATCTGCTGGAACCCGCGGTGGTGTACGACCCCGGCAACGGACTGAATCAGATCTATCTGCAGAAGTGGATCTCTCTATACATGGCCGGCCCGGAGGCGTGGTTCGATAACCGCCGGACGGACGTCCCCGCCCTGGAGATGGGGCCAGATCTGTTACTCAGCCGCATCCCGGTCCGCATGGAGTACCCGGCTGATGAGCAGTCGTATAACTTGGGCAACTTGAACCAAGCGCTCGAGAACCAGGGAATGCTGACCGGTGTCGACCTGGTCACACCTGTATGGTGGGATATTAACTAGAGCCCGTAACTAAGGGCCCTGCAGGGCCCCTGCAAACGGAGCGCCCCCCGTAATCCCTTACGGGGGGCGTCTTCTTCGTTAGGTCCAGCCGGCCGTGAGGGTCGCCCTCCGGCCTAGCCGGAGCGCAGAAACACCAGGATGAGCCCGTGGGCGTGGGTCCCGTAGCCGGGACGAGTGGTGACTCCCATGGGGTAGATCTCCACCAACTCCACGTTCTGAGCCCGGAGCGAATCGAGGATGCACGTGTCCGCGATCCGCGTCCCGTCCACGTAGACGTGGGGGTTCGTGACCGACTCGAACGATACGTGGCTCCGGAGCCTGATCTGCGGACACCCGTCCGAGAGCCGTTGGACTCGGAAGTTGGGCACCCTTCCCACCAAGGCATCGATCACGGAGCCCGTCTCCTGTTCGAGAGTCACGCCTGAGATGACGATGGCCCCCTGTCGGACCTCGACGCCTCCCTCGAGGTCGGCGGTCAGATCCTCGGGCTGATGCTTCGCGCACGCCGCCAACAGTAGGGCGAGGAGCGTGAGGGCGAAGCGTTGGGGCGGGATATGCATGAACACCTCCTTTGGCAACCACGCTGCGCGCTGCTCACTCACTTTATAGCTACTCACCTTTCACCGGGCCTGCAAGCTCCGCGAGCCAGCCGTAAGCTGAACGGCCCGGCCCCACGTCGAAGTGGCGAGCGACATGGGGGTGAGCCCGGTTCCTGCCCGACATCATTCGTGCCTCAGGTTCCTCGAATCGTGCGACGTCCTTGACGCTGCCCGAGGCCCCCAATCCTTGACGAACAATGCGAGATCAAGAAGTCGCTGCTTCAGGTTCGAACGCGAGGGTGAGCGTATACCCGCCGGGAGAGTTGTCAGAGCTGTCGACGACGAGGTACCATGTTCCGCTCTCCAGGAAGGTTTCGATGGAGTTGTCGCCCCGCGCAACACCGCCTAGCGCCATTCCCTGGGAATCTCTCTCGAGCGAGGAGAGCAGATGCACGTCGTTGTCTATCCCTTCCGTCTTGAACTCGGTGATCGATGCCGTCAACGTCCCCCGACTGTTCACTGTGATCTGGTAGATGACTTCGGGACCGGGCTGCCCGATCGCCGGCTCGACCGAATACCGGTGGAACTCGAGGCTGACCACGTCCCTCGTGTTCCCCTCGACCGACATCTCGAGCTGGCCGGGCTCGAGCACGATCGGGTTCGACGCGGTGCCAGGCGGATCGTTGTCCTCCACGATGTTGTTGTACCTGATCGCCGCGTAACCGTCAGCGGCCAGAACACTCCACGGGACCGGACGGAACCTTACTCCCTCGGTAGATGAGTCTATTATCAGCGGGATGCCGTCTGTCGTCTCGTAGACGAAGAGCATCACGTGGTACTCGTTGATCAGGACGTCGCCCTTGTTGATCCCACTGACCTTGCCGGCGGCGATGTCGACTCCCTCGATCACATGGGTGATCTCCTGGAATTTCCTGGGGATGTCGGGATCGGGGTAGTTCAGCGTGTACTTGTGGTCGAGGTGCCAGGCCCGGGAGACCAGTCCGGTGCACGAGACGCCGACGACGCAATCGAACGGGATAGTCTCGTAAGACAGGCCCCCTCCCGTGCCAGTTGCGTATCCCAGGGCGATCTTCGCGAGGAAATCCTCGACGTCTGTCCACCCTCCCCACTTGTACCCGACACCTATCCGGTCGCCCACCGGGTAGTTACTGAGAAAGGTTCCTCCACAGGTGACACCAGTGCGGTTCTGCTCGGTCATCGTCCAGTGGACCCTGGCGTATCTGTCGGCGGTGAGAACCGCCTGGCTCCTGGTCACGGGAGGGCCGTCGACGCCGCCGTCTTCCCCCGGAGAGAGGGTTGCGCTACCGCAGGAAGACGATGTCGATAAGAAGAAACAGAGAACGGTCAGGACGTGAATGAGACCCGGCATCCGCATAATCTACCCTCGGCTCATTGTAATATCGCGGTGAATGCCACAAAAGAACAGAAAGAGGGGAAGAAGAAGGTCGAGCTCGCGAAGTTCGGCGGATGTAACGGGGCAAAGAAGAAGCGCATGCCGACGCGGCCTTTGCGCGCCGCAGCATGCGCCGTAGCTGGTGTTCTCGAGCAGCCGCTCGCCTCAGCGGCGCCCCTTGCCGTCCCCCGACCTCGCGACGGCCGGCTCCGGCCCGCGTAAGGCCCAGACCGCCACCGGGTGCAGCAGCCAACGGACCGCAGCTACGGTCCGCTGCTCGGCCGCCACCGCCGCGCGGCCCAGCGCCGGCACGCCGTAGCGTACCAGGGCATAGACCAGGCCCATCAAGATGAACGGCATCAGCGGGAAGATCGCCCAGACCATGAAGGCGACGAAGATCCCAAGGATGGCGAAGGCGCCACCGATCAGATCGAGGATACCAAGTCCGGCCACCGTGCGATCCTCCCGTCGAGGGACTCCCAGTTCCTGCTTCAATCTAAGGTTCGAGCGAATCGATAGCTAGTCTCGCTATCGGTCCACCGCTGCCGGTCCGCACAGCTCACACCGAGTGCACGACCTCTGCGCCGGGTGCGGCTGCCTGGAGGATACGAGCCGCCTCGACGGCCGGCATCCCGAAGACGGCGGTCCCCGCAGCGTCCGCCGACATGCAGTCGTCGGCCATGACTGTTAAACTGCGCATTCCGACGCGGCGCGGTTCACCGGTCGTCGGATCGAGCATATGGTGGTAGCGGCGGCCGCCGTGCCGGAAGAACTGGATGTAGTCGCCGGAGGTCGCCACGGCGCGGTCGCTCGCCTCGATCGTTCCAATCAGGGCGTCGGGATCATCCGGATCGCGTATCCCGATCTTCCATGGATCGCCGTCCTCGGATACGCCGAGTGCATACAGGTCACCGCCGACGTTCACCAACCCGTTGAAGATGCCGTAGGAGCGGAGCGCCTCGGCAGCGCGATCTACGGCGTAGCCCTTGGCGATACCGCCCAGGTCGATGGCCACATCCGAATCGCGGTAGAGGATGGCCGGCCGCCCGGCCACATCGCCCAGCTCCAGGAACCGATGGAGGCGGCGACCGGCCAGCCCGCGGACCTGGTCGGCCGGTGGCGGCGCGTTCCGGTTGCCCACATCCCAGAGCGCCACGGCCCGACCCAAGCACGGATCGAAGGCACCGTCGCTCGCCACGGCCCAGCGCAGCGCCTCCGCGATGACCCGCGCGGTCTCGCCCGAGACCTGCACCGGCTGCGTGGCGGCCTTCAGGTTGGCCAGGCCGACCTCGGAGCCGGCGTCGAAGCGGGTCATCGTGCGGTCGACATGCCGGAGCTCGGCGATCGCAGCGTCTATAGCGGCCTGCGCATAACGCTCGTTTCTGTGCGCGACCGCTATGTCGGCGATCGTGCCCATGACGGGCACGCTGCGACGCACGAGGTCGCGCCGCCGCCGGAACGCGGCTGGCGTAGTGGCGACCACCAGAGCGCCGATCCCAAGCGCCATGAACTCGCGCCGATTCGGGAAAGCGCGCCCCGAGCGTTCAGGGTCGATCATGTGTCTTCCGCTCCCTTATTGCGGTTCGTCCGACGCTGTCGGTGCTGCACTGCTCGCCGCCGCAACATCCGCAGCCACGGCTCTCCGTGCCCCGGGCGAGGAGGCCGAAACCGACAAAAGCCAAGGCGAAAGCGAGAACAGCCAAGAGGTCAGTCATCTATCCACTCGAAGTCTATGTGGTCAACAGTCCAGCGAACCCCATGAATGCCAGTGAAAGGATCCCGGCGATAATGAAGACGATCGCGTTACCTTTGGCGATCGCCGGAATATCCACGAGCTCGAGGTTTTGGCGAATCGACGCCATGAGCACGAGCGCCAGCGTCAGGCCTGCTCCGGCGCCCCAGGCGAAGGCCAGTCCCTCGAAGAAGCTGTAGCCACGGTTGGCCTGGACCCACGCCATGAAGAGGATCGCGCAGTTCGTCGTGATCAGCGGCAGGTAGATCCCCAGCGCCCGGAACAGTACCGGGCTCAGCTTCTTGATCGCCATCTCAGTGATCTGGACCGCCGACGCGATGACGAGGATAAAAGAGATCAGCTTCAGGTACGGCGCGTACGGCAACACAAAAGTGTCCAGGAACCAGGCACAGACCGAAGCGACGGTGAGGACGAAGATGTTCGCCGCCCCCATGCGTAGCGCCGTATATATCTTGCCCGACACGCCCATGAACGGACAGAGGCCGAGGAA
>CP070815.1:669110-743871 GCA_020344215.1 Gemmatimonadota bacterium | reverse complement strand
GCGTCGTTGGTGTGCAGCGTCGAGAAGACCATGTGCCCGGTGAGCGCCGACTGGATGGCGATCTCCGCCGTCTCGGGGTCGCGCATCTCGCCCACCATCAAGACGTCGGGGTCGTGTCGCAAGATCGAGCGCAGCGCGTTGGCGAAGCTGAGCCCGGCCTTGCGGTTGATCGGGATCTGAGTGACCCCCTCCAGCTGATACTCCACCGGATCCTCGACCGTGATGATCTTGACGCCCGGCTGGTTGATCGAATTGAGCGCCGCGTAGAGCGTGGTCGTCTTGCCCGAGCCCGTGGGGCCCGTGACCAGGATGATCCCGTGCGGTCGACCGATGATGCTGCGCCAGGTCTCGAGCACGGACTCCGGCATACCCAACTCGCTCAGGTCGAGCGCCCGCGTGCCGCGATCGAGGATGCGCAGCACCACGCTCTCCCCGTGGATCGACGGGACCGTAGATACGCGCAGGTCGACCTCGCGCTCGGAAAGACGCAGGCGGATACGACCGTCCTGCGGCAGCCGCCGCTCGGCTATGTTCAGGTTCGCCATGATCTTCAGCCGGCTGATCGCGGCAGCCTGGTAAGCTTTGGGGGGACGCGAGACGTCGTGCAGAACGCCGTCGATGCGATGGCGGACCCGCAGCCCCTCCGGCGTAGACTCGAGGTGCAGGTCGCTGGCCCGCGCCTTCAGTGCCTCGAGGATCATCACATTGACCAGCTTGATCACCGGCGCCTGCGCGGCCAGTGCGCGGACGTCGTCGAAGGCGTCCTCTTCCTCCGCTACGACCTCGACCTCCGAGTCCCGGAACGCCGCCACCTCCAGCCCGGAGCCCGATGCTGCGGCCGACATGATCGCCGCGTGGATCTCCGCCGCCGGCGCCTCCACGAGCTTCACTGGCCGCTCGTACGCCCAGGCCAGCTCGTCCAAGGTGCTGGGGTCGAGCGGCGTGCCGGCCGCGATAACCACGGCACCGTCAGCCTCTTCCAGCGGCAGCAGGCAGTGCTCCGCCATGTACTTGGGCGAAAGACGCCGCGCCAGCGGGCCGCCAACCGCCGCCCGCAGGTCGCGGGTCAGCGGCGCGGAGCTCTTACCGGTAGGCGGGTTTGGCGGCTTTCGCTGCTCCATGCTACTCATAGCAGGTGTCTCTAGCGGGAACAGATCAAGATAGAGGTGCGGCGCGAATTGGAAAGGGAGGGCGGGGTGTTGGGAATTCGGCAATCCATGACTACTTGAATACTTGAGTACTTGAGCATCTGAATGACGAACGGCCGCCTGGCATGCCAAGCGGCCATTCTCAATTCGAGTAGTCTATTGTTCAAGTAGTAAATTAGTCGTCGATTGCCGAATTCCCATCAGCGGATCCCGTCAGAACACCGACACCTTGAGATAGCGCGCCGGGTTCTCCCGGATGTCCCGGGTCAGCAGCGCCGCGTTCTGGGCCGCGGCACGGAGGTCCTCGTAGAGGCCCGGATCGTTCACCAGCAGCCCCAGCGTGCCTTCGCCGCGGTCGATCTTGTCGGCGATCGATCGCAGCGACTCGGCCGACGCGCGCAGCGAGACGGCCGTCTCGGAGGCGGTCGTCGCCAGCTCGCGCATGTCGGCGACCAGCCCTTCGATCTCGGCGCCCTCCAGTGTCCCCTCCAGCGACTCCGCTGTCGCGCGCAGGCTTTGGCTAAGGGCGGCGAACTCGTCGCTGCTCTCGCTGACCAGCTGCTCGAGACCGCGGACCGTGCCCGGCAATGCGGCCACACCCCCGTGGACCTGGTCGATCGTCGAGTCGGCAAGCAGGCGGTCGACCTTGATCAGCAGGGCCTCGGCCTGCTCGCCGAGGTTTCCCGCCAGGTCCATCAGCGAGGGTGCTCTACCAAAAGCGAGCGTGTCACCACTGCTCGCCATGATGTCCAAAGTGCCCGGTTCCAGGGTCACGATGACTTCGCCGAAGACGCCGACCGCTTGGAGGAGGGCTCGGGAGTCGCGCGGGATCCGCAGATCGCGACGCAGCCAGAGCTGCACGACGATCCGGTCGGCGACCTCCAGTCGAACCGAGCGAACCACACCCACCTCGACGCCCGACATGTGCACGCGGTCGCCCCTCTCCAGGCCGCCGGCATCCTCGAGGATCGCGGTGACCGTATAGCCGCGCTCGCCCAGCGGCTGCCCGGTGAGCCAGAAGTAGCCCCAGCCGAGGATGATCGCGCAGACGATCGCCAGCAGCCCGATCCAGATCTCCGCTCTCTGTCTCTTGCCTCGCCGAGCCACGGTCGTCTCCCCCTAGGCCGCGTGAATGGTCTCTACTGAAGGGTTTACGAAGCGCCGCACGATGGGGTCCACGCTCTCGCGGAACTCATCGACGGGCCCCTTGAAACGGATCTTCCCCTCGTACAGCAGTGCGATGCGGTCGGCCACTAGGAAAGCGTTGTCGAGATCGTGGGTGACCATGATGCTGGTGACGCCGATCTCTTCACGCAGGTGATCGATCAGGTTGGTGATGATGAATGCATTCTCGGGATCGAGTCCGGTGGTCGGCTCGTCATACAGCAGGTAGCGCTGGTGGCCGGCGAAGGCGCGGGCGATGGCCACCCGCTTCTGCATACCGCCGGACAGCTCGATCGGATACAGGTCCGCGACGGATGGGTGCAGATTGACCAGGTGCAGGCACTCGGCCACGCGCTCTTCGCACTCCTTCTTCTTGAGCCGGCACCCGTCGACATCCATTCCCAACTGAATGTTCTCTCCGACCGATAGCGAGTCGAAGAGTGCCGCACCCTGGAACACGTACCCGACGCGCTGCCGCACTTGATTCAACTCGCGCCGATTGGCGTTTGTGATGGACACGCCATCGACGACCACATCGCCCTCATCCGGCTCGATGAGTCCGATGATGTGCTTGAGCAGGACGCTCTTGCCCGTGCCGGACGGCCCGAAGAGGGCAAGCGTTCCGCCCTCGCGCACGCTGAATGAGACATCATCCAGGACGACGTTGTCTCCGAAGCTCTTGCTCAGCCCAATGATATCAATCATCTGCGCAATCCTCGGTCACCCGAAGGCTTTCAACAACCTGGCCAGAACGGCGTCCCAGAACATGATGGCCACAGTCCCGGAGACAACCACGGAAGTCGTCGTTCTGCCGACGCCCTCTGCACCGCCGGTCGCCCGCAGCCCGACGTAGCAGCCGATGAAGGTGATTGTGGCGCCGAAGACGGCTGCCTTGATCAGCCCGAACCACAGCGCGAAGTCGTGGAAGTAGGTGCGCACGCCGTAGATGAACTCGGCGCTCGTGATCGGCAGCGTCAACAGGGCGCCGAACCAGCCCGAAGCGATCCCGACGAAATCGGCCAGCACGACCAGCGGCGGAAGCATCAGCGTCCCGGCGAGCACACGAGGCACGACAAGCTGCTCCACAGGATCCCGGCCGACGGCGCGCAGCGCATCGACCTGCTCCGTCACGACCATCGTGCCTAATTCGGCTCCGATCCGTGCGCCGATCCGGCCCACCAGCACGAGCGCCGTCACGAGCGGGCCGAGCTCGGTCAGCACGCTGGCCGCGACCACGCTGCCGATGACCCAGATCGGGACAGTGCCGGTGAACTGGTATCCGCTCTGCTGCGAGGTCACGGCTCCGGCAAGTGCCGCTACCAGAACGACCACTGGAATGCTGCCGATCCCCATGTCGTACATCTGAGTCAGCAGCGCCCGGTAGTAGCGGCGTGGCCGTGCCATCGCCACCACGGTGTGGAACGTCACTAGGGTGAGACCCGCCGAGTGGTGGAGGATGGTGATGATGCTGCCACCGATCGCAGCAGGGACGCGAGATAAGAGAGCGCCGGCCTTGGCCGGCATCTGTGAGGTCGTCTCAGCCATTCAGAAAACTGCAGTTGAGTCTCTCCGGAGTGGGGGCTGATCGCGGTCGAGCCGCCGCCTCCAGGCCCCGCTCCGCCGCCAGCGATCGCCCCTAGGCGCCTCCGGAGGCCGCAAGGCGCATGAGTATGTACAAAAAGGGTTTGCGTGCCTAGGCCTCCGCGCGGTCAGATTGGGGACGAACGGTTGACGAATTCGTCCAGAAAGACCTCCGGAGTGAGCTTCGAGCCCGTCGCGCTCTCCAGAACCGTCTGCCAGTGGCGGCTGGCGCCGGGTCTGAAGACTCGGTCGCGCAGGAAGGCCCCGAGGGCATCGCATCCGGCGAAGCCCCGCGCTGCGGCGCCGGCCAGCGCCTCGCGGCGGATGGCCGCGCCGAGTTGCGAGGCGATAAGCTCGCCGAGCAGGTAGTTGTGGTAGTAGACGGGTGTGACGCTGAGGTGGATCTTCGCGGCCCAGTCGGGTGAGTCGCGGTTCTCGGGTCTCGGTACTAGCTGAAGATCTTCGACCAGGTCCCACCAGAGAGAATCCAGATCGCCGCGCTCCGGGTCGGCGTAGAGCGTGCGCTCGAAGTGGGTCATGACCAGGACCCAGCGGGCGGTGAGCAGCATCTCGAAGCGTAACGAACGCCAGGCTCGCTCCCCCAGCGCCGCCCTGTCGTCAAGGTTGATTCCCGCGGCGCCTTCGAGCCAGTCGACGTCGTAGACGAGGCGGTCCATGAACATGGCGATCGCCTCGGTCATAG
Organism: Gemmatimonadota bacterium; assembly: GCA_020344215.1. Classification (GTDB taxonomy): domain Bacteria; phylum Gemmatimonadota; class Gemmatimonadetes; order Palauibacterales; family KS3-K002. The sequence continues at coordinate 739,275 of CP070815.1, read as the reverse complement.
CTATGTGTGCCGGCTGCCGCAGCACCCAGGGCAGCGCGTCCGGGATGAACTTCTCGTACGTTGCGTGCCCCAGCTCGTGGAGCAGGATGCCCATCCAGCGGTCGTCGTCCTTCAGGTTGCACAGTATCCGGACATCGCCGGCGCGATCGATGTTGGTGCAGTAAGCGTGCTGGTCCTTGCCCGGACGCTCGTACAGGTCGCTGCGGTCCAACACATCGCGGATCGGCAGCCCGATCCCGTTGTAGAACTCGTCGGCGACGGCGAGCAAGTCGCGCCCTTTGAAGTGGACGTCGAGTCTCAGCTCCTCAACCAGGGGCGGCTCCTGGAAGAACGGGTCCTCGTAGTGCCAGGGCCGCAGCGATCTGGCCTGCGTCCCATAGCGTGCGGCGAGTCGCGCGTCGACTTCCGACTTCGCTACCTGGAACGGTTCGTCAGTGCGCCGCCTGATCTCGGCGAAGACCTTCATGAGATCGTCCTCATCGATCTCCGCCAGCTTAAGACGCATGGCGTAGTAATCGCGATAGCCCAGGGACCGTGCCGCCTCGTTGCGCCGGCGAACCAGCTCGAGCAGTCGCGCGGCCACCCGGGGCGCGATCTGTTTCGACGCCTCCCATGCCGCCTTGCGGCGCGCCTCATCCCGCTCGCTGCGCAGTACGTCGAGGATCTCGTTGTTCGTTACCGGAAGTCCTTCGAGCTGCGCGCGGAAGGTGTAGAACTCGGCTTGGATCTCGTTGCCGCGCCGCACCAGGTCGTCGATGACCTCTGCGGGCAGCTGGTTGGGTCGATGCTCTAGCGCCAGCAATTCGAGCTGGCGGCGAAGTAACGGATCGCGGAGCTCCCGCGACCCCAGAAACTCCTCGATCTTCTGGTAACGAGACTTGGAGGCGAGAAAGAGGCGGAGGCGTGTTTCGGCGTCGCTCGCCTTCTCCTGTGCCTCCAGGGTTCCCGCGGTGCTCGCCTCCCAGTGCGCCAGGTTCACCGCGATCTCGAGCGGCTTGAGTTCGCTCTCCACCTCGGCGAGGAACTTCCGCGACCTCTCCTCAGCCATCGCTGCGGACGTATCCGTTCTCTACTCCCCGAGCTCGTTCGCCAGCTCGTCATAGAGGCGGGTTATGATATCGATCCCCTTGTGATAGAGATCGAGCGACATCCATTCGTTCGGCGAGTGCAGGTTGCAGCCGGGCAGCGCGAAGCCGAGCAGTAGCAGCGGCGTCTCTAGGATCTGCTCGATCATCGGCACGATCGGGATGGAGCCACCTTCGCGGATGAACAGCGGCTCGCGCTTGAATACACCCTCTACGGCGCTGGCTGCTGCTTTGAAGACCGGGCCGGCGGGATCGACCGCCCAGGGCAAGCCGCTGGCGTAGAAGTCGATCTCCATCTCGACGCCCTCCGGTTTGAGCGAGCGGACGTAGCCCTCGAACGCCTCGCGGATCGCATTGGGGTCCTGCTCCGGCACGAGCCGCATCGAGATCTTCGCCATCGACTTCGCGGGAATGATCGTCTTGGCGCCTTCGCCTGTGTAGCCGGAGAGCAGGCCGTTCACGTCCAGTGTGGGGCGCGCCCAGATCCGCTCGATGAAATGCACACCGACCTCGCCGTCACCGATCGCCGGCACTCCGGCCTCCTCGCGGAAGTGTTCCTCGGTCATCGGGATCTCGGCGTACGCCTTCTTCTCCGCCGGGCTCGGGTCCTTCACCGCGTCGTAGAAGCCCGGGACGGTGACGCGGCCGTTCTCGTCCTTGAGCTGCGCAAGGATCTCGGCCAACGCGTTCGCCGGGTTCACCACGCCGCCGCCGTACTGCCCTGAATGCAAATCCTGGCGCGGCCCCGCGAGGCGGACCTCCGTGTAGATCATGCCGCGGAGTCCGACGCAGATGCTGGGAAGGTCTTCTGCCAGCATCGGCGTGTCCGAGACGACGGTCACGTCGCAGGCCAGGCGGTCGGCGTTGTCTCTGATGAAAGGCTCGAGATTGACGCTGCCCACCTCCTCCTCGCCCTCGAACAGGAACTTCAGGTTCACCGGCGGCGTGCCCTTCGCTTCGCGGTACGCCTCCAGCGCCTTCATGTGGATATGAACCTGACCCTTGTCGTCCGCCGTCCCACGCGCGTACATGCGACCGCCCCGCACAGAGGCCTCGAAGGGCGGCGACTCCCACTCGTCCAGCGGCTCCACAGGCTGCACGTCGTAGTGGCCGTAGACCAGCACGGTGGGCGCGCTCTTACCCGCGTCGATTAGCTCGGCGTAGACGACGGGATGCCCCTTGGTGGAGATCACCTCCGCCTTCATGCCGAGGTCGCCCAGCTTCCCCTTCAGCCAGTCGGCGCAGCGGGCCATGTCCTCTTTGTGCTCCGAGCGCGCGCTGACGCTGGGGATACTCAGGAACTCCTTGAGCTCGTCCTCGTATTTCTGCTTGTTCTCCTCGAGCAGTTTCTCGATAGACATGGTCGTGCCCTCTTTCCTTAGCTGTCGCCGGCCTGTCAGGGGAGCCTAAGATAAGGCGGCCACAGGCGCTCGGCTACACGGCCCACGCCGCAAATCCGACGCTCCACCGGCATTCCTGGAGGTCTCTTGCCGGAGGCGACGACATACCCGAGTTTGCCCACACCCGAGCCAGCGCCGAATGACCATGGCACGATGTTACCGCCGGACGGGAGCTTCACGCTCCGGCTGCAGGACGGCGTGGTCGCAGGCTACCCGTTCTACGACGCGGGCGCGGTGGCCGACGAGATTCAGGGTGTGAACTGAACTCTTGGGGACGAGACATGGCTGAGACGACCGGACGACGCGGGCTCTCACCGAAGGCGTACGAAGAGATCCCGGGCGATCAGTACGAGCCGTATGTGCCGGCGGAGAAGCGCATTCTCGAGTTCAGCTGGCGTGCGGTGCTACTGGGTGCGCTGTTCGGGATCATGTTCGGGGCGGCCAACGCCTACCTCGGCCTGCGCGTCGGCCTGACCGTCTCGACTTCGATACCGATCGCCGTCATGACGGTGGCGGTCTATCGAGCGTTTGTGCGCGGGGGAACGATCCTCGAGCACAACATCTCACAGACGGTAGGGTCCGCGTCGTCCAGTCAGGCCTCGGGGCTGATCTTCACGATCCCGGCGCTGTTCCTGTGGGGGTTCAGCCCAGGGGTGCTGAAGCTGCTGGTCATCGCGCTGGCCGGCGGCCTGCTGGGCGTCCTCTTCATGATCCCGCTGAGGCGCTTCCTTATCCGCAACGAGCACGGCAAGCTGCCCTATCCCGAGGGGACGGCCTGCGCCGAGGTGTTAGTGGCGGCGGACGCCGGGGGGAGCCAGGCGCACAACGTGTTCATGGGCCTGGGAGTAGGTGCGGTCTACACGTGGCTCATGCGGGGGCTCACTCTCTGGCCACGCGATGCCTGGGCGAAGGTGCCGTTCCTCCCCAAGGGGCAGGTCGGTGTGGACGTTGCACCGGCTCTCATCGGTGTGGGCTACATACTCGGTGCCAAGATCGGCCTGGTGATGGTGGGCGGTGCCGCCATCTCCTGGCTCGTCCTCATCCCGGCCATCGAGATCATCGGCCGCAGCATGACGGAGCCGCTTTTCCCGGAGACCGTCCGGTTAATCGCCGACATGGATCCGGAGACGATCTGGACCCGCTACATCCGCTACGTCGGCGCAGGGGCCGTGGCGACGGCCGGGATCGCCACCCTGATCCGCTCGACTCCCATGATCATAGCTTCGTTCAAGGAGGGGATGCGGGGGCTGCGCAGACGCTTCGACAAGACGGCGGTGGCCCAGGCGATCAAGCGGACCGACGATGACCTACCCTTCAACGTGGTGCTCATCGGGGTAGGCCTCATTGTGCTGTTTCTGGCGGTAATGCCCCACGTGTTCGGGTTCATCGAGTCCTTCACGGTGCGAGTGCTGGCGGCGATTCTCGTTGCCATCTTCGCGTTCTTCTTCGTCACCGTGTCGAGCCGTATCGTCGGGCTCGTCGGGGTGACCTCGAACCCGACGTCAGGCATGACGATCGCCACGCTGCTCGGCACTAGCCTGATATTCGCGGGGTTGGGCTGGACCGACGACATGGGTCGCGTGGCTGCGCTCTCAATAGGCGCGGTCGTCGCCATCGCCGCCTCGATCGCCGGTGACACGTCTCAGGATCTAAAGACCGGATTCTTGCTGGGCGCGACGCCGCGAAGGCAGCAGACCGGTGAGCTGATCGGCGTGCTCACCGCGGGATTCTTCGTCTGCTACAGCATTCTCAAGCTCCACGAAGCCTACGCGTTCGGCTCCGCCGAGCTGCCGGCTCCACAGGCTAACATGATGATGTTGGTCATCGACGGCGTACTGCAGGCCGAGATCCCCTGGCGCTTCGTGCTCATCGGTGTGGGGCTCGCGTTGGTCGCTGAGGCGTTTCGCCTCCCGTCGCTGGCCTTCGCTGTGGGGATCTACCTGCCGATCACCACGATGATGCCGATCTTCATCGGCGGCCTGATCCGGAAGCTTCTGGAGGGTCGGCAACCTACGCAGCAGGCGAAGGAGGAGGTGCGGGAGCAGGGTGTACTGTTCGCATCGGGGCTGATCGGTGGCGATGGGATCATGGGTGTGCTGATCGCCTTCTGGGCCGGTTGGAAGGGGATCCCCCAAGGGTTCGGTCACGAGTGGATGGGTTCGTTCGCCGGCGGTTTCGCCCTCGCGATGTTGGTGCTGCTGGCGATCTTCATCATCAGAGCAGCGCGCCGCTCGTTCAGTGCCTAGGATCAGGCTTGCTCTCTCGGCCGCGAATGGTCTAAGTTTTGAGTATGACCGGTGAGGAGAGGGACCGGGCGGCCCAGAAGACTCCCAAGCAGGCGGCCGACGTCGAACGGGTAGGTACGCTCACGCGCTTGACGGATGGCCGCCAGTACTCGCTGGGTTTCGGTAGCCTACGGGTCGGCCGCCAGAAGCGCGCCGACCTCGTCATCACCGACAAGACCGTCTCTCGGCATCACGCCGACGTCTGCTACGAGGGCGGTCGCTACGTCCTCTACGATCACAGCACTAACGGGACCTGGATCAACGGCACGCTGGTGGCCGTCGCCCAGCCACTGCGCAACGGTGACACCATCAAGTTCGGGAAGGTCGAGTTCCGCTTCAACCTGATAGAGGTACCGGCGGATGAAGCGGCGGCGCGCGCCGGCGAGCTGACGGCGCCCAAGCGGATCTCCGGGTCATCCACCTTCATCATGAAAGGTGGCAAGGGGAAGCGGCGCACGGGCCGCATGGTACTCAGGGCACTGCTCTACGTCGTCCTGTTATTGATCGTCGCCGCCGTGGTCATCTACTTCCTGCTCCCCGACGTGGCGGCGAGCATCATTTCTGGCCTGCCACCCGGACTACAGGAGATGCTCGGCGCTCAACCTTAAGACGCGGGTCATGGCGTCCGGCTTGGCGGCAGATTTCACAGAAAAGCAAGCGGGCGGCCCACTGGAGGCCGCCCGCGGTGTTGTTGGCCTGGTGCTCTCTAGGTTGCCGGTTCCGAGAAGCAGAGTCCGGCTGCCGGCTCGAGCATCGGGAAGAGATTATCGACGAAGTCGCCGGCGAACTCGAACAGCATACCCAAGGCGATCTTGGCCTCGAGGCTGAGCTCGTTGCCCTCGACGTCGGTGATCACCGGGTCGAACTCATCGTAGAACGAGTCGGTGATCTCCGCCACCGTCACGCAGGAGCCGGCGGCGTCGCAGAACTCCACGACGGCGGTCATGTCACCTTCCAGCACGTCGGCGGTGAATTCGATCGAATTGTTGCGCTTGACCGAGAATTCGGCGTGCCAGGTGCCGTACTCGAACTCGAACTCCTCGGGGTCGGCGGCTGTGGCGAAGAAGTGGATCTCGAACCCGCGCGACGCCAGAGTGAAGTCGATTTCGATGCCCGAGAGGAACATGAGCTTGACGGAGAGATCCAGGTCTATCCTGGTCGTCCCGTCGCTTACAAATCCGGCTCCGGACAGCTCGAGACCACCCATTATCTCCGCGCAGCCAACCGTGTAGTCTACTACCGGCGCGCCCCCAGTGGGCGCCACGATGACGCGGAGAGAGAGGCTGGTCTCACTGGGGCTCAGGTCGATGAAATCGACATAGCCGACCGGCTGCTCCGGGTCCGGCCCGGTGATCGGGTCGATCATGTAGAGGATGAATCGAACGCCGTCGACGTCGGGATCGAATGGATAATCGGCCAGCTCGTCCAGCACGTAGCCCAGGTCGACATTCCAGATGTAGACCCCCCTGATCTCGGTGGGGATGATCGGACCGGCCAGCGGGGCCGAGGGCTCATCGAGTGAGCAGACCGGTGCGAACCGGGCGAGCGACTCGCCCAAGTGTCGCGGCTCCTCGTCGAGCTGTAACGGCGCGGGAATGGGACCGCCGCCCAAGGTCATGGCGATGACGCCGGCCATCTCGTTGTAAGTCTGGAGCGTCGGGTTCCCCTCGAGCGAGGCCACCAGGTCGCCAACTATGTCGGCTGTCCCTGCGGGGTCGTCCGTGGCACCGGGCCCCGTGGTGTCGTCTTCACACGCCGCCGCGAGCGAGAGCACGAGCGCGAACGCCGCGACGCGAGTGAGCCAGTCAAACTTCGGCTTCTTCACGCTTACCTCCCTGTGAATGCGATGCTTAGGCTGCGGTACCAAGCACCTGCGCTTGGAATTGAGAAAGAGTGCTACTGGGGACAGGGGATTCACAGCGCGGCAAGCGCTGCCCGAGGGGATCAGACTTTTTCAAGCTAACAGATTCCCTGTTGGATGCAAGGATTTGTCTTATGCGGCCTGCTGGTCGGGCAGGCGAAGCTAGCTGAGTCCAAGGCATGCTGCGGCCACCTGTACCCCCAGGAGCACCTTGACCCCCGGTTTGCGGGCAGTTCTAACTGGACGGTTTCGAGGCGGAGAGCCGGAACGCGATGTACCCGGCGAGGACAAGCGCGAGGATGTCCAGGGGTTCGTACTGGCTGGTATACGCGGCAAGGACCGTGTCGACGCTGGAGAAGATCTCCACGACGCCTGCCAGCTTGGTACCGGTCTGCATGGCGGTGAGCGCAGCGGCCGCGCCCACGGATCCGAGGGCCGAGCCGAACAGTGTGCCTACGACGCCAAGGATGCGGAACGGAACCGTGTGACCCCCGCCGCGCAGCCGCACGCTGAATCCGACCATGACGGCGACAGCCGCCGCCAGAAGACTGGCCCCGTTGCCGGCAGGCACCGCCAGCAGGATCCAGACGAGAGCGCCGACGAAGGCCGCGACTATGGCCGCCCCGGCGCCGCGCAGCAGGCTGGGGCGCTGCTCGCCGGGGACGGCTGCAGCGAGCGCTTCGTCCAGGGCGGTTGCCGCGCCGAGGCTGATGCGCTGGCCGGAGGCCGTCTCGATGACGGCCGTGGTCGCACTCGCCTCCACGTCCATGATGGCCTCGACCTCGTCCACGTCCGGTAGAGCCCGGCCGAACTCCTCCTCAGGGAAGAACGGAGGATAGGTCGCCTCTCCCGCGGGCCGCAGCGTTTCCGGTTCCAACGACGGGGCCGGTTCTCCGGCGTCGCCGACGCCGACGAACTCGATGTCTTCACCGCCGCCGCCCTCGATCAGCATCTCCAGCTCGCTGGCCTCTTCTCTGTTGCGGTCCTCGATGCCTGCAGGCTCCCCGGGCATCACAGGCTCGAACACGAACTCGTCGGGCCCCTGCGGCTCTGCCGCTGGTGGCCGAGATGCGGGTGGCTGCGCCGGTTGCCCCGCCGCCGGCTCGCCCCACGGATCCATTACCGGGACCTCGGGTGCTGGTGGCACTTCGGGGGCTGGCGGCGCGGCGGCAGGCGGCCGCTGTGGCTCGGGTGCCGGGGGCGGAGGAGGAGGCGGCACCGGCTCCGGAGGTGCCGGCCGCCGTGGGGGTGGTGCAGTTGGCCGGGGCGCCCCTGCGGACGTCGGCCCTACGGCCGGGGATCCCTGCGGCGGGAAGGTCATGTCGGAGCTGGGCATCAGGCTGACCGGCACGCCCTCCTCACCCTGTTGATGCTCGAACTGGAGGCCGTGCTTGCTGAGCTCGTAGGCGACGCGCTCGAAGAACTTCAGCGAGAGGTCGCCGGGAGCTACGGCTGTGACGAGTCGCACGATCGTGCCCTGCGGCGGCCGGCCGTGATCCGTAGCGAACTTCGAGCTGCGGGCGTAGCGGACGTAGTTCTTGACCTTGGCGGCGAGCTGCCGATGCATAAGGTCGGTCTCCCGCCACGCTCGGTTCTCCTCGATGAGAAGGACGAGCTTTCCGGTCAGTTCATCCACCGCGGTCCTATCGACCGAGGTGGGGTCGGACATCATACTCCCACGTCTCCTGCTTCGCGGTGCAGCGACGGCGTCCCGACTAGATCGCGGCGGGGGTGAGTGGGCGTGCTACACTAAATGTCTTAGATATTGGCTGTCCAGTCCACCTCCACGGCGTATTCGAGCGTTGCCGCGGTGGGGCGGGGGGCGCCATACGTTGACCGTCTCTGATCTTCTCGATCTGTGAGTAGGACAGGTAAGGCGGCTCACAGATGGGCGGCCGTCAGCGCACCGGGCTACGAGCCACCGGCAGCCGCCGACCCGATGCGATAGATGACACCGCCCGATTCGCCAGGTTCCGCCACGGCTCGCCCCTCGGACACCAGGGCCATCAGGGCGAGCTCCGCGTCCGCCTCGGTCAGGCCCGACTGAGCTGCGACCTCTGCGGCGGTGACCCGGGTCCCCTGCCCCAGCGCCCGCCAGATGATCTGGTCCTTCAGGTTGTCGAGGCGTTCGGCCTCCGGGTCGCGGCGCGTCACGGCGGACCTCCGAAACAGCGCCAGCAGCACCGCGCCACCGATGATAACGATGGCAAGGCCCAACAGGAGGTAGCCCATCAGCGCCAGGCCGCCCGACGAGCTCTGCACTACGTGCAACGTCCCCAGCATTCCACCCCCCAGCACAAAGGCAGCCGCTCGAGAAGGATCTCGACACGTCTCACAAGCTAATATTCAACGGAAATCAAGGCCAGTTATGCCTTTAGCCGAACAGCCGCCGCCACGTGCTGCGCTCATGGGCCGGGCGCCCCGACCCTCCACAGACCTTCGGGCTTGAAGGCGATGTAAGCGGCGAAGGCAAGCGAATAGGCGAGGACGAACCAGGCCAGGCGCGCCGGTGCAACGATGGGCCGGCCCGACTCCTGGCGCCGCCAGATCTCTGGGAACGTGAGGGCGAACTGCAGCACCAAGATAACGGCTGTCCCCGGCCGCAGATGTTCCCCCCAAGGGTGGCCCAGGATGAGGCCGGCGACCAAGACGCCCAGGTCCTCACCGACGACGAGGTTGATGGCGACCTCGAAGCCCTCGCCCCTGCGAGCCAGCCGGGCCGCATAGGCATATCCGGCCCCGAGCAAAACGGAAAGTACCAGGGCGGGCGGCAAGATGGGCATCTGCCGCAGTTCGGCCAGCGGCACGTAGGCCAGGTGCGTGACCGAGATTAGCAGGAGGATGAACGGTACGGCGAAGGGGCGTCGAGTTGGGCTGGCTTCTTCCGGTCGGCTCATGTGACCATACGGTCAGAGTCAGGGGCGCCAGGTATCTGGATCGGATGCTATGTGAGCTGTGAAGGGAGCACAAGGCAAGGCTGGTGGGTGGCCCGCTGGCCTGCCCAGCCAGCGCCGGATAGTTTCACGGACCATGAAAAACGCTAGGATCGTGCGCCAGCGCGCCTGCATCCGCTCTCGGCCAACGGCTGCGCGATGGCCGCTTGCACCGCTGGTCGCGCTCCTCCTTGGCCCGGCCACGACTGCGGCGCAGAACGTCGTCGATCCGGAGCTTGGGGTTGTAGGTGTCGCGCGGGCGTTGCGCGGCCTGGGCAGCGTCAAGCGCGTTCTCGTCATCGGCGCGCATCCCGACGACGAGGACACGGCGCTCCTGACCTGGCTGGAGCGCGGCCTTGGCGCGGAGGCTGCCTACCTGTCGTTGAACCGGGGTGAGGGTGGCCAGAACTTGATCGGCCCCGAGCTGGGCGTGGGGCTCGGTCTCGTGAGGACCGGAGAGCTGCTCGCGGCGCGCGAGCTGGACGGTGCGGGCCAGTTCTTCACGCGCGCCTACGATTTCGGCTACTCCAAGTCCGCAGAAGAGACCTTCCGATTCTGGCCTAGGGATTCTCTGCTCGCCGATGTGGTCGCGGTCGTTCGCCGATTCAAGCCGCAGGTCATCGTCTCGATCTTCAGCGGGACGCCGCGCGATGGGCACGGCCAGCATCAGGCTGCAGGGATACTCGCGCGGCAGGCCTACGATGCCGCCGGCGACCCCCGGCGATTCGCTGAGCAACTCGACGCGGGACTGCGACCGTGGACGCCGCTCAAGCTCTACCGCTCGTCGCGGTTCGATAGGGCGGCGGGCACGCTGGAGATCGAGACCGGGACGTTTGACCCACTCTACGGGCGTTCCTATCACCAGATCGCCATGGCTAGCCGAAGCCAGCACCGCTCGCAGGACATGGGGCGGATCGAGTCGTTGGGCCCCCAGCAAACGTCGGTCGCGCTTCTCGATAGCCGGGCCGCCGCGGCGGAGGTAGCGGTCGAGAGGTCCCTCTTCGACGGCGTCGACACGTCCCTTACAGGTATGCTCGCCGGGATTGAAGAGAGATCGCTCCGGTCAGAGCTGGCGAGCGCTTTGGACGGCTACGCCGAGCGGCTGCAGCGCGCACGCGAGGCGCTGGGCGGCTTCGAGACAGCCAGCGTGATCGCGCATCTGAGCGGTGCACTTGGCCAGCTGCGCTGCGCCCTTGAGCGAGCGCACAGAGCTGGCACTGAAGCGGAGCTGGTGCGCTTCGTGCTGGCTGAGGAAGAGCGAAAGCTGGAGTCGGCGCTGGCTGCCGCTGCAGGTGTGGTCGTCGACGCCTTCGCTGCTGATGATCTCGTGGTGCCGGGTCAGAGCCTCGATCTGGACGTGCAGGTCTGGAACGGTGGAGAGCAGAGGGTCGAGGTCCGTCGTGTCACCGTGCGCACTCCCGCGGGCAGGGAGACTGTCGCGGCCGGCGCGCTGTCGCCCGCGACCCTCGAGCGTTACGACGTTCGTGTAACCGTCCCGCTCGACGCGGGACCGACCCGGCCCTACTTCCTCCGCTCACCTCGGCTGGGTGCGGTTTACGGCTGGCCGGCCGACTGGGACGAGCGTGGCACCCCGCTCGGTCGTGCGCCGCTGACCGTGGAGGCCGAGATCGACATCGCCGGCCGAACGGTGCGCCGGGCAGTCGAGCCGGTCTACCGCTTCGCCGACCAGGCGCGGGGGGAAGTCCGGCGACCGCTCTTCGTCGTACCGGCCGTCAGTGTGTTGCTCGAGCCGGGAACCTTGGTCTGGCCGCTGGGACGCGATGGTGACCTGAGCTTCAGCGTAAGCCTGCGTGGCGAGGCGCCCGGCGGTGTCAGTGGGCGCGTGCGGCTCGAGGTACCGAACGGCTGGTCGGTGACTCCACGGGAGGCCGGCTTCGCGCTCGGCCATCCCGGCTCGGCTGCCACGCTTGAATTCCAGGTAGGTCTGCCGGAGGATTTGGACCCGGATACGTACCTCATCTCGGCGGTGGCGGAAACGCTCGATGGACAAAGCTACGGTGAGGGCTACGTGGTCATCGACTATCCACACGTTCGTCGAAGCCTGCTGTTTCGCCAGGCCACGGCGCGGGTGGAGGCGTTCGATTTGGCGGTGGACCCGGATCTCAGCGTTGGCTACGTGCCGGGCGCTGGCGATGCCGTCGCTGATGCCATCGCGGCCATGGGCATCGCGGTGGAAGTACTGGACAACCGCGCCGTCGCGACCGGCGATCTGTCGGCGTACGATGTGATCGTCTTGGGGATTCGGACTTATGAGACCAATACGACGCTGCTGGCGCACAACGAGCGGTTTCTGGATTGGGCGCGTGCCGGCGGTACGCTCATCTCACAGTACCAGCAATACACCTACTTCGACGGCGACTACGCCCCGTACTCGCTTGATGCACGGCGACCGCACGACCGCGTCAGCGATGAACTGGCGCCGGTGACGGTCCTGCTGCCGGACCACCCGGCCTTCAGTGTGCCGAACCGGATCGGGCCGCGTGACTTCGACGACTGGGTGCAGGAACGGGGCTTGTACTTCCCCTATGAGTGGGATGCGCGATACCGGCCGTTGCTGGAGACCGCGGATCCTGGCGAAGACCCGAAGCGCGGGGGCTTGCTGGTGGCACCGCTGGGCGACGGCGTGTACGTGTACACCGGCCTTGCCCTGTTCAGACAGCTGCCGGCTGGCGTGCCCGGCGCCTATCGCCTGCTAGCCAACTTGTTGAGCCTGAAGCAATGAACCGTCGCGTCTTTCTTCTCCTGTCGATCGGCGCGTTGTCATGGCTCGCGGGATGCGCTGAGCCGGGTGACGTGCTGACGATCTACACGCCGCACGGTAGAGATCAGCTGGACATCTTCAAAGAGGCGTTCGAGGCAACGCACCCCGGCGTCGACTTGCAGTGGGTGGACATGGGCTCTCAGGAAGTCCTCGATCGGGTCCGCTCCGAGCGCGCCAACCCGCAGGCCGACGTCTGGTACGGCGGTCCTGGGGCGTTCTTCGCACGTGCGGCTGCCGAGGGCCTCCTGGAGCCCTATCGCCCCAGCTGGGCGGACTCGGTCCCGCCGGACGCGCGTGGGCCGGATGACCTGTACTTCGGCGTCTATCTGACACCGCTGGTGATCACGTTCAACAGTGAAGCCGTCGCGAGAGACGAGGCTCCCACGGATTGGGATGACGTGCTCGACCCACGTTGGAAGGGGCAGGTGCTCATCCGCGATCCGGTGGCCAGCGGGACGATGAACGCGATTTTCGGCATGATCATGTACCGTAGCCTGCAGGAGACCGGTGACACGGCTGCGGGTTATGACTGGCTGCGTCGCCTTGATGCGCAAACCAAGGAGTACGTACTCAACCCGACGATCCTGTACCAGAAGCTGGCGCGCCAGGAGGGACTGGTGACGCTCTGGAACTTGCCCGACGTGCTCCGAGTTCAGGCGCAGGACTTTCCGCTCGACTACATCTTCCCGGAGAGCGGTACGCCGGTCCTGGTTGATGCGATCGCGGTGATCAGTGGGGCGAAGAACCCCGGTCTAGCCCACGCTTTTATCGAGTACGTCGGTTCGGTGGAAGGCCAGCTGCTCGCCGCACGGCACGCCTACCGGAACCTCGCGCGCACAGACATACCCGGCGACTCGCTGCCCGAGTGGTTGATCCGGGTGGCGGATGAGCTACTGCCGATGGATCTCGATTGGGATGTGCTGGAAGCGCGTAGACGTGAGTGGATGAGGCACTGGGACGCCCACATCCGCGGCGGGGGCTGATGGGTGCCTTCCTGGAACTAGATCGCCTGACCCGCGTCTTCGCAGGCTCACCCGCCGTACGCGAGCTATCGCTTGCGGTCGGCGAGCACGAGATCGTCACCTTGTTGGGCCCGAGCGGCTGCGGCAAGACGACCACGCTCCGCATGGTCGCCGGCTTCGAGATACCCGACTCGGGGAGAGTGGTGCTCGATGGGCGCGACGTGACGCGGGTGCCACCGCAGAAGCGCGGGTTCGGGATGGTGTTCCAGCACTACGCGCTCTTCCCACACATGAGCGTGCGCGCCAATGTGGCCTTCGGCTTGGAAACGGTCGGACTCTCGCGCGTCGAAATTGAGAGGCGAGCGGCGCGCGCCCTCGAGCTCGTGCGTCTTCCGGGCACCGGCGACCGCTCGATCGGCTCGTTGTCCGGGGGGCAGCAGCAGCGGGTGGCGTTGGCCCGGGCGCTGGCCCCTGAGCCGCAAGTCCTGTTGCTGGATGAACCGCTCTCCAACTTGGACGCGACGCTGCGCGAGCAGACGCGACGCGAGCTGCGAGCACTGGTCAAGGAGATCGGGATCACCACGATCTACGTCACGCACGATCAGGAAGAGGCGTTCGACCTGAGCGATCGCATCGCGGTGATGCGTGAGGGGCGACTCGAGCAGTCTGGCCCCGCTGAAGACCTATACCATAGGCCTGCCACAGAGTTCGTCGCCACGTTCCTCGGCCGGGCCGGCGCGGTTGAGGGCCTGGTCGGGGAGGTGCACGATGATGGCCTCATCAGTTGCCGTCTTGCCGAGGGCGTGATCTGGAAGGCGCAGGCGGCTCGCGGCTCCGAACTGGCCGAAGCGGGGATGAAGCTCAGGTTGTTGGCGCGGCCCGAGGCTCTGGCTTTTGCCCGCCCGGGAAGTGACGGTGCGCTGCGTGGCACGGTGCGCGAGACGCGGTTTGCAGGGTCCGTGTATTTGTACACGGTGACGGTGGGCCACGGCGAACTCGAAGTCCAGGCGGTCGCAGAACAGGCGCGTCCCGGCGATCTGGTCGGTGTAGTGCCCAGTTCGGCTCCGGCGGGCTTGTTCGCCTTCCCGGCCGGGGCCGAGCGACAAACTGGATGAGCGCTTGGGGCGGCGGTGCCGGCCGGCAGCGTGGGCCGAGAGATCGGCTCTTCCTGGCCGCGGTCTTCGTTCTGCTTTTCTGGGCCGTGGTCTACCCGAACCTGGTCGTCTTGGCCGGCAGCCTGCGCGGCGATGCGGGCCTCACGACTCGGCACTACGCCGCCTTCTTCGGCACGGCCTCGGAGCTGCGGGCACTGTGGTCCAGCGTCTGGATCTCCGCTCTTACTGTGATGTTCTCCGCGCTCATCGGCGTGCCCCTCGCCTTGCTCTTCGCTCGCTATGAGTTCCCCGGCCGCCGCTTGCTGGGCGCGCTAGCCGCCATGCCGGTGCTGCTGCCGCCGCTGGTCGGCGTCATCGCGATCCTCTTCCTCTACGGCGAGAGCGGCATCGCCACTCGGCTGGTGCAGGACTTCCTCGGGCTGGAGTCGCCGCCCTGGCGGCTGCACGGAGCGGGAGCGATCCTCGCCGTGCACGCCTATTCGATGTACGTCTACTTCTATCTGTTCACCCTAGCAGGGCTGGCACGGCTCGACCCGGCTGTGTTCGAGGCTGCCGCTTCGTTGGGTGCCGGTCGGATCCGCACGTTCGGCCGGGTGACGCTGCCGCTGCTGACGCCGACCCTGGCGGGAGCTTCGCTCCTCACCTTCATGACATCGATGGCGTCGTTCAGTGCGCCCTACGTCCTCGGCGGCGGCTTCCGGGTGATGACGACCCAGATCTTCAACAGCAAGCTCCAGGGCGAGATGGGTATGGCCATGGTGGAGACGGTGATGCTGGCAGCGGTCTCGCTCATGGTGCTGTGGCCGCTCTCCCGCTGGGAGGGAAGTCGTGAGTACGTGTCGCCCGGCAAAGGTGCGGCACCGCAGCGCCTGCCGGTGAAATCACGGTGGGCGGCGGTCGGTGTGCCGGCGGCGGCAGGGTTCGGTGTGTTCCTGCTCATCCTGCCCCACCTCACGCTGCTCCTGGTCTCGCTCGTACCTGACGGCAGTTGGACGGTGCAGACTCTGCCACCGCGCTACTCCCTCGAGAACTACGCCCAGCTCTTCTCGGAGTTGCGGACGTTCCGGCCGATCGTCAACTCGCTGCTCATGGCTAGCGCGGCCACGTTCATCGCCGTCGCCTTCGCCCTCGCCGTGGGCCAGCTCGTGGTACGCTGGCGTGTCCCCGGTCGCCGCCTCCTCGAAGCGATGCTGGCCGTGCCCTGGGCGCTGCCGGGCACCGTGCTCGCCGTGGCCCTGGCAACCACGTTCAGCGTGAGCCAGCCCTGGGCTGGACGGTTCGTGCTCGTCGGGACCGCCTGGATCCTGGTGATGGCCTACGCGCTGCGCGTCCTGCCGTTGACCGGTCGGGCGGTGCTGGCAGGATACCGCCAGCTCGACCCCAGCTTCGAGGAGGCCGCCGCGTCGTTGGGCGCCGGCCGCTGGCGTACGCTGCGACGCGTGACTATCCCCGCGCTCCTTCCCGCGATCGCCGCCGGTGCGTCCCTCGCCTTCGTCACCGGGCTCGGCGAGTTCGTCGCTTCTATCGTGCTATACACGCACCGGACGCGGCCTATCTCCATCGAGATCCTCGCCCAGCTTCGCGACTTCGACCTCGGCGCGGCAGCCGCCTACGGTGTGTTGCTGATGGTGCTTGTAGCCGGCGCCTTTACACTGGCCCAGCGTTGGATTCAAGGGGAACGCGCTAAGGCGAGTTGAACTGTGCTAAGCTGCCGCCGCGCTCCACAGCGCGGCGGCCGTCTGGCTAGCGTGGAATCCGGTGCAGTGCCTGGGATCAATCCCTCAGCGGCGGTCGCCCCAGATGTTCGTACTCTCTACCTCCTTGTTGCCGGAGGCTACACCCCCGGCGACGCCGGCGCCGAACGCCGCTGCGGTGATGCCAGAGATGAGCGGGAGAGCCGCGGCGAGGGGCGCCGCGAGGATCAGCGCGCCGGCACCCGCAAGCCAGGGCGCCGCCCCGCGCCTGGCCTTCGGCACGAAGCGCAGTTTCTTGACCACGAACTTCTTAGTGTACTTATAAGCGCCGTAGGCAGCGCCACCGGCGACTAGCAACTCGATCATAAACATCGGCTCCGGTCCGTAACGTGGGGCACTATTCTGCCCCTCTGTACTTTGCACTACGGCGCTGCCGCGCCCTGAGATTCAGCCCGCCGGCCCGCAACTCGGGCACTCCCGCGAGCTCCGCGGGGCGCTCCATCACCGCCTTCTGCGGCCGGAACACCCAACCGCTCTCCACGTTAGTGTGGTGAGACCGTGTGTGACGTGCAAGGTGAACGGTTGTATCTTGGGAATCGACGCCGAGAAGTTGATGTCGCTGGCAGGCTCGAGGCGGTAAGCGGTCCGAGCTTGTGGCCTCGGCTGAAGCCCACCGTCAGCTGCGTGGTATCGAGAGGTACGAGATGGGTCTCATTAACAGACAGGAACTGAGAACACTCATCGAGGAGCGTGCCAGCCTCTGCGTCTCGCTGTACTTGCCGACACATCGCACGGGCGCCGAGACGCAGCAGGATCCGATTCGACTGAAAAACCTGCTGAGGCAAGCCGAAGACCGGCTGCGCAACAACGGACTGCGTCGCGCTGATGCGGAGAAGATCCTCGGGCCTGCGCGACGGCTTCAGGTTGACAGATCTTTCTGGCAGCATCAGAGCGACGGGCTCGCCGTCTTCGCGTCGCCCGAAACCTTCCGCAGCTATCGGCTGCCGTTCCGCTTCTCCGAGCTCGTCGTCGTTACCGACCGATTCCACGTCAAGCCGCTACTCCCGCTGCTGAGCGGCGATGGCCGGTTCTACATTCTCGCGTTGAGTCAGAAGGAGGTGCGGTTACTGCAGGGGACGCGGCACAGCGTCGGCGAGGTGAGCCTCGACTACGTGCCTAGGAGCCTCGCAGAAGCGTTGGGCGGCGAGGAGCGGGAAAGGCAACTGCAATTCCACACCGCGGCGCGCGGCGGATCCGCGATATTCCACGGGCACGGCTCGGCTGGCGACGTGTCCGAGCACAAGAAAGACCTGCTTCGCTACTTCCAGCAGATCGACAGGGGCCTCCAGGACCTGGTCTGCGCGGAGCGCATCCCTCTGGTGCTGGCCGGTGTCGACTATCTGCTCCCGATCTATCGTGAGGCCAACACGTGTGCCCAGCTTGTCGAGGAAGCCATCGTCGGGAATCCCGACGGGCTGTCGGCCGACGAGCTCCACGACGAGGCCTGGACGATTCTCGAGCCGTACTTCGCGGAGGCGCAGAGGAGAGCGGCAGCGAAGTATCTGGAGCTTGTCGGCACTGGGAAATCCTCGCGTGATCTCGACAGGATCATTCCGTCGGCGTACCAGGGGCGCGTCGACTCGCTCTTCGTGGCCGTCGGGGTCCAGCGGTGGGGCTCTGTAGGCGAGACCGGCGGAGATGTGGTCGTGCACGAGGAGCGGCGGCCTGGTGACCAAGATCTGTTGGACCTGGCCGCAGTGCAGACGCTGGTCCACGCCGGGGACGTCTACGCGGTCAGTCCTGATCAGATCCCAGACGCGCAGAGCCCAGTGGCGGCGGTGTATAGGTACTGAGTTAACTTCACGCCAGCCACTTGGCGATTGGCCCGGTCCGGAATCCCGTGCGCGCCAAGGCGTAGGATCTAGCCGAGGCGCGCCCCACCCCGCCGCCGGCCGCGCACCATAGGGCGGGCCAACCGACCTCGGCGAGCATGATTCCCTACCTCGGTCTAACAGTCCTGCTTAGCGCTCTGATCAGCCTGCCGGCCCTGCACGTCCTTGTGGACCTGTTCGGCGCGCTCCTTGGCAAGGAGAAGTCCGTCTCATCCAGCTCGGTCAACGGCTGCAACGTCTGGCCCTGGGCTGTCCTGGTTTCTACGGGCGTCTGCTTCGCCGCCTGGGGTCGCTTCGGTTACTTTGGCCTGTCTCTCGCGCCCGTTGGGACGCTTCTCATGTCTCTTCTGGTCGCCCTACGATTACGGTTCGGGGATCGAGCCGCTCGGCGGACGGAGTTCCTGGTCGACGGGGCGAAGATTACCAGCACGATGGATGGCAGAGAGCTCTACCCGCAGTATCTCGTCGATGAGGTGGAGTACTATTGCACCGGTCCCGCGTCGGGCTACTGCGTCTACTATATAGAGTTGAAGGGCGCCCACCGCACGCTGGCTGCGAATGGCTACCTCGACGAGGGTCGGATGCGGAGGGATCTGAGGGCGCTGATCGAGGACGCCGGTGTCAAGCGGCTCAGCCTGACGTTTGCCGCAGATGGCTCAGAGGGATTCCGAATCGCCAACTTGGGCGGCGAGTTGGCGGGCCTGATCCTGACCCGGGGGAGCGAACTGCCCGGCGAGGAATACAGCTGGTGGCAGCAGTTCATCCGGCCTGGGTTAGATGAAGGTCCCGTCGTGCAGCTCGAGCCGAGCACCGTCCTTGATAGGCTTAAAGGCCTCGCCACCACGTTCGCGAGCGACATCTCGAGGAGCGGCGGGCTCCGGCACGGGATCGCAAACCTGCTGGCCATGGCCGGCGAAGCACGTTCCACGATCTGGGCGATGCCACGAGATGCGTTCGCGGACTTTGTTGATGCTCACTCCGATGCACAGTTCACGGCAGCTGCGCCGCTCCTGGACCGAGCTGCTGATGCGAGTGAGTCCCGGCAGCACTAGTGCGCCGGGCGTGTGATTCGATTACCGCCACATCTCATGCGGATCCCCAGAGGCGTTTGCACTGCCGTCCACTTATGCGTGGGGCTCCGCCCTCTCCACCTTCACTGCGCAGAACTTGAACTCCGGGATCTTTCCGAAGGGGTCCAGCACGTCGTTCGTTAGCCTGTTGGCGGACGCCTCGCGGAAGTGGAAGGGCACGAAGACGTTGCCGCGCGCTACGCCCGGCGTCGCCCGGGCCTTGAGCGTGATCGAGCCGCGCCGCGTGCTCAGCGTCACGTAACTGCCCGGTTCCACGCCCAGCTCGGTCAGGTCGTCGGGGTTCATCTGGCAGATCGCCTCCGGCTCGATGGCGTCGAGGGCCTTGGACCGGCGCGTCATCGTCCCGGTATGCCAGTGCTCCAACAGCCTGCCGGTGTTCAGGATGAAGGGATACGCCTCGTCGGGTAGCTCCGCCGCCGGCTGATACTCGGCGGGCACGAACTTCGCACGGCCGCTCGGCGTGGGGAATCCGTCCCCGAAGAGGAGCTGCTCTCCGTCGCTGGTTGCCGGATCGGGGCAGGGCCAGAGCTTGCCTGTGGGCTTCAGCTTCTCGTGGGTGAGACCAGCGTAGCTGGGCGCGAGGGATGTGAACTCCGCAAAGATCTCCTCGGCGCTCTCGTACTTCATGGGATAGCCCATGCGCGTCGACAGCTCGCAGACCAGCTCCCAATCGAGCCGTGCCTGACCCGGCGGCTCCAGCACCTTCTGTCCCACCTGGACCCGGCGATCCGAGTTCGTATAGGTCCCGCACTTCTCGAAGAAAGATGTCGCCGGCAGGATGACGTCGGCGAACTCGGCGGTCTCGGTCAGGAAGATGTCCTGCGCGCAGTAGAACTCCAGGTTGGCGAGCGCCTTTCGGACCTTGTTCACGTTGGGGTCCGACAGGAACGGGTTCTCGCCCATCATGTACATGCCCTTGATGTCACCACGCAGCGCAGCGTTGATGATCTCGACCACGGTGAGACCCGGGTTCGGGTCGAGCTTCACACCCCACGCCGCCTCGAACTTCTTCTTTGACTCGGGGCTGGCCACGCTCTGGTAGTCTGGATAGACCATTGGGATGAGCCCCGCGTCAGACGCGCCCTGCACATTGTTCTGCCCGCGCAACGGGTGTAGTCCGGTCCCCGGACGTCCGATGTTGCCCGTGAGCAGGGTCAGGGAGATGAGACAGCGGGCGTTATCGGTCCCATGCGAGTGCTGAGCGATTCCCATTCCCCAGAAGACAAGAGCGGAGCGGGCGCTGCCGAACACGCGGGCGACCTCGCGGATGCGGTCCGGCGGGATGCCACATATCTCTTCCGCCATCTCCGGGGTGTACTTCTTGACCAGCTCGCGCAGACCCTCGAAGCCCTCGGTGTGGTCGCGGATGTAGTCGTGATCGATGAGGTCTTCCTCGACCAGCACGTGCATCATCGCGTTGTAGAGTGCTACATCGGATCCGGGCCTTATGTGCAGGAAGTAGTGCGCCTGCCCGGCTAGCCCTGTCTCCCGCGAGTCGACTACGATGAGTGTGGAACCGCTCCGCGCCGCGTCCTTTATGAAAGTCGCCGCCACGGGGTGGTTCGACGTGGTGTTGCTGCCAGTCACCAGGGCGACGTCGGCGTTGCGTACGTCGCCGAAGACGTTGGTCACCGCACCCGAGCCGATAGTCTCCAGCAACGCGGCTACCGACGAGGCGTGACACAGGCGCGTGCAGTGATCGACGTTGTTGGTGCCGAAGGCCACCCGTACCAGCTTCTGGAAGATGTAGGCCTCCTCGTTGCTACACTTCGCCGAGCCGAACCCAGCCAGGGCCGAGGGGCCGTGCTTCTCCTTGATCCCCTTCAGCCGTGTCGCCGCGAGGTCCAGTGCCTCGTCCCAGGTCGCCTCGCGGAAGGCCGGCATCACCTCGTCGTAGTCGACCAGGCCACCGGGCTTCCTGCGCCGCTCGCCTCTCACATCAGATGAGAGCGGGCCTTTCGGGTAGTACTCCTCCTTGCGTATCAGCGGCACGGTCAAGCGCTGCGGGTGCTTGGCGTAGTCGAAACCGTAGCGTCCCTTCACGCAGAGGCGTGAGTCGCTGACGGGGCTTTCACGTCCCTCGGCGAACACGACGGCGTTGGCTTCTTTGTCTACGTGATAAGTGACGGCGCAGCCGACGCCACAGTACGGGCAGACCGATTGCACGCTCTCCAACTCTGCGCGCGGCTGGATCGGCACCATGAGCTTCTTGTCGGTCAGCGCCCCGGTGGGGCAGACGGCGGCGCACTCGCCACATGCCACGCACGTGCTCTCGCCCATTGGCGCGTCGAGGTCGAAGGAGATGCGCGAAGCGTAGCCTTTGCCTGTGCGTCCGATCACATCGTTGTGCTGGACCTCGTCGCAAGCGCGAATACAGCGATCGCACAGAATGCAGGCGGCATGGTCCACCGCGATGACCGGTGACGAGGTGTCCTGCGGCCGCCCATCGCCCGAGGGCAGCCGGATCGCCGATCGCTCGATCCTGTATTCGCGGGCGAGCTGCAGCAGCAGGTCGTCCTTTGTTTGCTCCTCGCGCCGCGACAACTCTGGGTAGTCGGAGAGCAGGAGTTCGGTGAGCGTTCGACGACAGCGCTCCACTTTCTCGGAGCCGGTCTGCACATTCATGCCGTCGGCCACCTCACGCACACACGACGCCGCCAACACGCGCTCACCGACGTCGACGACGCACATGCGGCAGACGCCCGCGGGTCGGAGTCGCGAGTCGTGACAGAGCGCCGGGATCTCGATTCCCGCCTCTCTGGCCGCATCCCATATCGTTGTGCCCGCCGGTACAGTGACCTTGCGGCCGTCGATCGTCAGGGTGATGGTCTGAGACGTCTCCGCTTTCTTGATCATCGCTCTCCTCGTCGGTCAGCGGCCCTCCGACCTCGCAAGGTAGGCGTCCAGCTCACTGCCCCAGTACTTGAGCGCAGAGGTGACAGGGCCGAGTGCTACCTGACCCAGCCCGCAGATCGAGGTCTCCGCCAACGTCTCTTCGAGAGCCGGCAGAATGTCGCGCAGTGCACCGTCTCCCTTGCCCGCCAGTATGCTCTCCAGCATGGCGACGACCTTCTCTGTGCCGGTACGGCACGGCACGCATTTACCGCACGATTCGTTGCGGAAGAAACGCGTCACGTTGGTCGCGGTCTCGATCATGTCGGTGCCCTCGGCAATTACGACCAGTGCGGCAGCCCCCAGCATGCTACCGGCGTCGGCGATCGTGTCAAAGTCGATCTTCGTGTCAACTTTGTCGGCCGGCAAGAAACTCGAGCTGGCTCCGCCCGGCGCGAATGCCTTGAGTGGCCTGCCATCCTTCACTCCGCCGGCCCGCTGGATCAGCTCCGCAACGGTTCTCCCCGAGCGGATCTCGAAGACTCCCGGGTTCTCCACGTGACCCGACACACCGATGAACTTGAGACCGCAGTGACCGCGAACACCCTGCGCCTTCCACCAGTCGGCACCGTACCTCAGGATCGCCGGGACCATAGCCAGCGTCTCCACGTTGTTGATCACCGTGGGCTGGCCGCGCAGCCCCTTCTGGCCGGGGTAGGGAGGTTTGTTGCGCGGCTCACCGCGCCGATCCTCCAGCGCCTCGAGTAGCGCGGTCTCCTCGCCGAGGATGTAGCCGCCGGGTGATACGAAGATCTCTATGTCGAAGTGCTCACCGAGTACCCCGCGCGCCCGCGCGTCATCGAGTGCCAGCTGCATCGCTTTCCGCTCCGGCTCGTACTCGTTACGCACGTAGACGCACCCCGACTCTGCACCGGTGGCCAGCGCGGCTAGACACATCCCCTCGATCACGAGATGCGGAAGCTCCTCGTGGACCACTCGATCCTTGAATGCGCCCGGCTCGCTCTCGTCTGCGTTGCAAATGACGTACTTGGGTATGGCTGTCTCCTTGCGTACCAGTTCCCACTTGACACCCGTCGGGAAGCCGGCACCCCCCATCCCGCGCAGGCCCGCCTGCTTCAGGATCTCGATGATCTCCTCGGCCGCCGCGTCCCCATCGCTTCGGTCCCGGTAATCGCTGTAGATCGAGTACTTCTCTCCGCTCTCGCCGCAGTAGTCGACACGCCAGCGACGGGTGTGCACGCTACGTGCCGGCGGCAGTCTCTCCGGCGCGCGCGTGTAGTACGCAAGCTCCTCGGGGCTGACCCGGCCCACGGGAACGCCGTTAACCAGGGCGGCTGGGGCAAACTCGCAGCGACCCAGGCAGGAGACTTCATGGAGGTCGACCTCGTCGTCCCCACCCAGCAGCTCTCTCACTCTGGAGCAGTAGTCGCGACCCTCCAGCAGGTGGCACGAAAGGTCGCGGCACACGGCGACCTCGGTTCTGGCGGCCGGCGATGTGCGAAAGTGCGTGTAGAAGGAGACGACTTCCTCGATCCGGTAGAGCGGAACGCGCAGTCGCTCAGCCAGCTCTCTGAGGTCTTCGTTGCGGAGATAGCCGCGCTCCTCCTGTAGCCGGTGCAGCTCACCGATCAAGCTCATGCTCAGCGTCTCCCTGGATCAGGGATCAGTTGGAAGCGGCGCTCGCCCCCGCTTCGTCCAGCGGGTCGACAACGGCCACTACTCGGTGACCCGGGCTGGGTTCGGGTGGATTCTTCACCGTGAAGATGGTCAAGCGACCGTTCTCGCCGATGAGGAATAGCGGAATGGCTCCACGGTAAAGCTCATTGAATGTCTGGAAGTCGAAGGTCCCCGTCAAATTCGTCGTCTTGACGTCGGCACCGGCGTCGAAGCGCGCCGTCAAATGCCAGTACGTGGCGTGCGGAGCGAAGAGGAACCGGCCCCGCAGGCGACGCGACATAACCTGCTTGGATGTCGTCTCCAGTTGCTCGGGCGGAAGCTGGTAGACCGAGTCGCGTCCGAACACCTCGCTGAAGTGGAGCGCCGTCAAAGAGTTGACCTCGTCGTTGGACGTGAAGGCGAGGAGTCGCCCGATTCCGGCGAGATCGATGTTGTCCAGCGTGCCCTCCGTGAGCGCGCTCCCGTAATAAACTGCGAGACCTTCCATCCGGGCCTCGGCGATATTGGTGTAGTTGGTGTCCACCAGCCGGACCGGTAGGCCCTCATCCTTGAGCTCGCGCGCGATGGCCCGCGCCCACGGGTGCGCGCCGACGATCAGTACTCCTTGAGGATCCGGCTGCGCCACGTCGAGCCAGCGAGCAACCGGCGTGGCGCTCAGACCGTATATCGTCACCGTGCCGATGATGACCATGAAGGTGATAACGACCAGCCGGTCGGCTCCGCCGTAGCCGGCCTCCGCCAGCTCGATGGCGAATATGGCGGAAACGGCAGCGGCTACTATGCCGCGCGGCGCGACCCAAGAGATAAGGGCGCGTTCCCGCCAGCTGAACTCTGAGCCGAGCGCCGAGATGCCGACTACGGCAGGGCGCACGATAAAAATCAGCACCGCTAAGAAAGCCAGCTCAGGTACGCCGATCTGTCTCAAGTCGTGCAGGTGCAGGCGCGCCGCCAGTAAGATGAAGAGGCCCGATATCAGCAGGACGCGCAGGTTCTCCTTGAATTCGAGTATGTGCTTGACGTCAACAACCTTCTGGTTGGCGATCGCCACGCCCATCAGTGTCGCAGTAAGAAGCCCCGACTCCGGCTGCAGAGTGTTGGATAGGGCGAACGCCGCCACCACCACCGTCAGCACCAATGGACTCTGCAGAAAGTCCGGCACCCACTGCCGGTCGATGAGCAAGACGAGAAGCCCGGAGCAGAACGCCGCCAGTGCGCCGCCAATCGCTACAGTCGTCAATAGCCCGCGTAACGCCGCTGCCGTCGCCGCCTCGACTTCGCCCGCCAGGACCGCCTCGAACACTAGGACCGCAAGCACCGCGCCGATCGGGTCGATGAGGATGCCTTCCCACTTCAGCGTCGATGCAACGTGCGGTACCGGCCGCACGTGCCGTAGCAACGGCACGATCACCGTCGGGCCCGTCACTACCAGAATGGCTCCCAACAACACCGCCGGTGCTAGGTCGAGCCCGAGTACGTATCGCGCCGCCGCCGCGCCCAGCACCCACGACAGCAGCGCGCCCACACTCACCAGATTGCGGACCACCCTGCCGATCTGACGCAGCTCCCGCAACCGCAGGCTCATCCCGCCCTCGAACAGGATGACCGCCACCGAGATCGAAACGATCGGGAAGAGCAGCTCGCCCAGCATCGCATCCGGGTCGAGGAATCCCGTCGCCGGACCGGCGACAAAACCGAACACCAGTAGGACCAGGATCGAGGGTAGGTGAACCCGCCAGGCGATCCACTCGGCGGCGATGCCAAGCGTGACGATGCTGGCTAGGGCGATGAGCAGTTGTTGGCTCAAGACGCGACACTCCTGAGTTCGGAACGCCTAGCGTACCGCGGCCGTCGCCCGGCCGTCAAGATGGCCTGCGACTGCGACGCGGGCAGGTCGGTGGGGGTGCGGGCGCCGCCATTTTGGCAGCTCGCGGTGCGGCTACCGGGCGCGCGCTCGGTTTCTGTATCTAACTGCTTGCACAGCAGTGGATTGCAGGACCGGCACTTGGTCGTCGCCACGGCACGCAGCTTGCTCTTCTCGGGGAACGGGTGTTTGTAAGCCTGGCGCGGCACTCCGCCAAAGGAGGGGCACGCCGGCTGAGGTGCGAAGAATTACAGCAGTGAGGAGATAAACGATGGTCAACAATGGATGGCTGATCAGGCGGGGAAATCGTGTGGGGCTGAGGAGCGAGCTCGACCGAGTATTCGGTGAGATGTTCGGTGACTTTCTCCCGGAGCGCAGAGTTTCGCGCGCGGGCGCGTGGTCGAAGGGTTGGGTCCCGTCACTGGACGTGAGCGAGACGGAGGATGGAATCACCGTGGTGGCGGAAGTGCCGGGTGTCGATCCGGGTGAGATCGAGGTGTCGATTACGGGCGATCTGCTCGTAATCTCTGGCGAGAAGAAGGAAGAGAGCGAGGAAGAGCGTGAGGGCTATTTCTACTCTGAGCGCCGGTTTGGGTCGTTCCGGCGTGCGGTGACCCTGCCGGCGGCGGTTGACCGGGAGAAGGTTGCTGCTGAGTATGACAAGGGTCTGCTCACGATTCGGCTTGAGAAGTCGGAGAAGGACGCCACCAAGAAGATCCCGGTGGAGGTCTCGAAGAAGTAGTCTGACCCGGTCCCGTTTTGGGGACGTACGTAAGAGCGCCGCCCGGCTCCGGAGGCTAGCGGGCGGCGCTCGCTGTATCGAGGCTATGGTTCGGCATGCTCAGTCGTACCAAGGGGCATCCGAGACCGGGGGCGTGCTGTCCTGCTCCGCGGTGGTGTCCGGCGGCGTTTCCGTGCTGTCGGTCGCGGGAGGCCGGGACGGTATGCCGAAGGTATCGGGCTTCGCGACGCGCGTGATGTTGGGGTCTTCCAGGAACGGCTGGTAGCGCCTGAGGGTCAAGGTGACCCTGTCCCCTTCATCGACGAGCAGCGCGATCTCCGCGACCCGCTTCTTGAACGTCACCAGTGTGGCGCCGGCCTCGGTCACGACGGTGAGCAGCAGTCGGCCCTCCTCCAACTGCTTGGCCGTGACGACGCCTTCGAGCGACTCGCGCCCTCCGCTCACTGCTCCCGGCAGGCGGTTGCTCAGGAACTCTCGGGCGACGAGGGCCAGGAGAAAGCCCAAGACGAACCCGACTAGGAATACTGTGAGCGTCTTACGATTGATCATGCTTCTCCTTCCCCTGTCATGTCGCGCCCCACATTCGGGACGCCGCCCTATAAGTTCGTCTGAAGGCGGCAAATCCTCAACCGTGGCCCCGCAGCCGGGGGATTGGGCCGCTTGCGCGGACTCTCGTT
The DNA here is from genome assembly GCA_020344215.1 of Gemmatimonadota bacterium. Taxonomy (GTDB): domain Bacteria; phylum Gemmatimonadota; class Gemmatimonadetes; order Palauibacterales; family KS3-K002. The sequence continues at coordinate 712,365 of CP070815.1, read as the reverse complement.
TGGGAACACGTTCCTGCCGCTTGCTCGTTCGCGAATCACAGGTGGTTCGTTGCGCATCTCTCGACGGAGTCTGGTCAGCTGAATCGAGTCAACAGATCGTCGTCTCCTGTGAGCGCCCTGCCGCACGACGTTCGCCCACGCGTGGCGGAGCGCGAGGCCGTCGCTTGGCACGCGCTGCCGACCGAAGAAGCGCTCTGGCGGCTGGCTGCACAGACCCGGGGGCTCAGTGAGTCGGAGGCCGCGGCGCGGCTGAAGCGCATCGGCCCGAACGCACTGGAGATTGCCGGGCCGGTCTCCGCTTGGAGGATCCTCCTGGACCAGCTGAAGAGTCTGGTCATCTTGCTGCTCTTCGCTGCGGCCGGTGTGGCGGTGGTCATCGGCGATCTGCTCGAGGCGGCCGCTATCCTCGTCGTGCTTGTGATCAACACTGCCGTCGGCTTCTGGACCGAGTGGCGTGCGCGCCTGGCGATGGACGCGCTGCGGAGGCTGCAGATACAGGAGGCGGTCGTACTGCGCGACGGTGAGGAGCGGCGCATCGACGCCCGCTACCTGGTGCCTGGTGACGTGATCGCGCTGGAAGCGGGTGCGGCGGTGCCGGCAGATGCTCGGGTGCTGGCGGCGACGGAGCTGTGCACCAACGAAGCGCCGCTGACCGGTGAGTCGCTGCCGGTCGGCAAGAACCCGGATGTGGTGGTCGGGGAAAACGGGGAGGAGGTGCCGCTGGCCGAGCGGGCGTCAATGGTCTACAAGGGCACGCTCGTGACCACGGGCTCGGGAAGGGCTGTCGTTGTCGCCACGGGCGTAGCCACGGAGATCGGGCGCCTGAGCAAGCTGGTCCAGGAAACGGAGGCCCGCGATACGCCCCTCGAGCGGCGTCTCGATGTGCTCGGCCGGCGTCTCGTCTGGTTGACGCTCGGTGTCGCTGCGCTGGTGACCGGGCTGGGTATGCTGCGTGGCGAGGAGCTCTGGTTGATGATAGAGACGGGGATCGCGTTGGCGATCGCCGCCGTGCCGGAAGGGCTGCCGGTGGTGGCGACGATCGCCCTCGCCGTCGGCGTGCGGCGCATGGCCCGACGCCATGCCCTGGTGCGTCGCCTGCCAGCGGTGGAGACCCTTGGCTCGGCGACTGTGATCTGTACCGACAAGACGGGCACCCTCACTGCCGGCGAGATGACCGTGACGGCGCTTGCCGTCGCTGGGGCCGAAGTGGAAGTGACGGGCGCGGGGTACGAGCCGCAGGGAGAATTCCGGATCGCCGGCGGACTTGTCGATCCCTCGGATTTCCCCGAGGTCGAGCAAGTCCTTCTTATCGGGCTGCTCGCCAACCGCGCGGCGGTCCGGGAGACCGCCGGGCTCTGGCAGGCAGAGGGCGATCCCACGGAGGCCGCGCTGCTGGTCGTGGCGGGAAAGGCGGGCCTCAACCAGGAGCGGCTGCGTGCCGAGTACTCCGAGGTGGGCGAGGTGCCCTTCTCGAGCGAACGTCAGCTGATGGCCACGTTCCACCGCTCACCGGACGGAAGGATCATCGCTTGCGTGAAAGGTGGGCCGCGTCGGCTGGTGCAGGAGTCGAGAAGCGAGCGGGTTGGGGACGGCACGGTGCCGCTGGGCGGGGCGGCACGTGAGCGACTGATCGAAAGGAACCGTGCACTGGCCGCTCGCGGGTTGCGTGTGCTGGCCTTCGCGTATCGCGAGCTCGATCCAAGTGAGTCTCCGGGTCCGGCAGCGATCCACGACCTGGTGTTTGCCGGCTTCGCCGGCATACAGGATCCGCCGGCTGACGGTGTGAAGGAGACCATCCAGCGTTTCCACGGCGCCGGCGTCCGAACGGTGATGATCACTGGAGACCAGGCCGTCACGGCCGAGGCGGTGGGACGCGAGCTGGGGCTCCTCCGCGACGGCGACGAAGCGATGAAGGGCCGCGAGATCTCACGGCTGTCGGAGGACGAGCTGTGCGATCGTCTGGAGCACGTGGCCGCCTTCAGTCGCGTGAGTCCGGAGGACAAGCTCCGGATCGTGGAGGCGTTCCAGAACAGGGGTGCTATCGTCGGCATGCTGGGAGATGGGGTTAACGATGCCGCCGCCCTCAAGAAGGCCGATATCGGCGTGGCCATGGGGTTGCGCGGTACAGACGTAGCCAAGGAGACCGCGGATGTGGTTCTGCAGGACGATCGGTTCGAGACGATCGGCGCTGCCGTCGAAGACGGCCGAGTGATCTACGACAACATACGCAAGTTCATCTTTTACCTGTTTTCCTGTAACCTCTCGGAGGTGGCGACGCTGCTCATCACCGGGCTGGCCGGAATGCCTCTCCCACTCCTGCCGCTCCAGATCCTCTGGCTCAACCTCGTCACCGACGTCTTCCCGGCGCTCGCGCTTGCCATGGAGCCGCCCGAGCCGGACGTGATGCAGCGGCCACCGCGGGACCCGAGGTCGGCGATCCTATCGCCATGGTTCCTGTCGAGCGTCGGCACCTTCGCGTTGCTCATCACTGCAGCGACGCTCGGCGTCTTCTTCTGGGCGCTCGAGGTCAGGCAGCTGGCGGTGCCGCACGCCGTTACCCTCGCGTTCATGACCTTGGCGCTCGCCCAGCTCTTCCACGTCTTCAACGCCCGCAGCGCGAGGCCGGTCGTGACCATGGCCAGGCTGTTCCGCAACCGCTGGGTGTGGGGCGCGCTCGCAGTGACGATCGGCCTGCAGATCGCCACGGTCCAGGTCCCACTGCTCTCTCGCGTGCTCCGCACGGTTCCGCTCGGAGCGTCAGACTGGGCCACAGTGCTGATCGCCTCACTGATGCCCCTGGTGGTCGGGCAGATCTTGAAGCCAATCTCGATGGGCAGCTCGCGGCTAAGGGCACCGGTTACGGCGCGCGGCTGAAGAGGCTAAGTTGGCGTCGATGTTCCCAGAGCTGGTGTACTCGCTTAGCCCGCTGGCCGCCTGGATATCATTCGGGCTCTGCCTACTTGCAATCCTTTTTACAGGCGCCCGCCTGTCTCGCTACGGCGACTTCATCGGCGCCCGCACCGGGTTGGGAGGGGCCTGGGTCGGGCTGATCCTGCTGGCGAGCGTCAGTTCGCTGCCCGAGCTGGTCACCGGGCTGAGCGCGGTGCTGGTTGTCGGTCAACCCGACCTCGCCGTCGGCGCCGCTCTCGGCAGCTGCATCTACAACCTCGTGATAATCGCGATCCTCGACTTCATCTACCGGCGAGGGGCGATCTACAGCGGCATACAGCACGGACACAGCCTCTCGGCGGGGTTCGGAGTGATCCTGCTCGGCACCGTCGCCGGCGCGCTGTTCATCCAGAACAGTTTCACCCGAGTGAGTCTGGGACCCATCGGCCCCTACACGATCGCGGCTCCGATCATCTACTTGATCGCTATGCGCAGCGTCTTCTTCTTCGAGCGTCGTGAGAATCAGTTCATGGCGAAGCTGACGGAGGCTACGCAGGCACGTGCCCCGGGCCTGGCGGCGCTGAGCCTTTCCGCTGTTTATCTTCGCTTCGCCTTGAGCGCTCTCGTGCTCGTGGTCGCGGCCACCGCGCTTCCGGTGATCGGCGAAGCGCTGGCTGTGACAATGGGGTGGGAGGAGACCTTCGTTGGCACCATCTTCCTGGCTCTCGTCACCTCCGTGCCTGAGTTGGTGATCTCGATCGAGGCGGTGCGCATCGGTGCCGTCGATCTCGCCATCGGAGGCATACTCGGCAGTAACCTGTTCGATCTGCTGATCCTCGCCATAGAGGACGTAGCCTACGTCGACGGCCCGCTGCTATACGCGGCGAGCAGCGAACACGTGCTCACGGCCGTCGCCGCACTGACGATGACGGGGATAGCGATGGTCGGGCTTTGCTCGCGCCAGCAGGCGCGGATCTTCCGCGCTGTGGGATGGGCCAGCCTCGGACTAATAGCGGTGGGTGTGTTCAGCGCGTTCGTCCTCTATTTGCTCGGCACAAACACCTAGCTCCGTTGGGCGGAGTAGATCCCGCGCGGTGAGTTTGCCATGAATCCGAGTGGAAGAATCGTCGTCTACGAGAAGCCGACTTGACCGGCCAGTCGCCAGGTGGTGAAGCTGCTCCGGGCGAGTGGCGTCGACTTCAACCGGATAGACTACATCACCAGCCCCTTGTCACGCAGAGAACTGGACCGGCTAATCGAGAAGATCGGGATCGCGCCGCGCGAGCTTCTGCGCAAGAGGGAGCGCGCCTATAAGGAGTTGAACCTGGCACGGGCCGATATCATGGATAGCGAGATCCTCGACGCCATCGCCGAGCATCCCGAGCTGTTGCAGCGACCGATCGTCGAGAGAGGCGATCGTGCCGTGCTGGCGCGGCCGGCAGAGCGGGCGACGGAACTGCTGTGAGAAGCACCTGCCCTACCACCTCGCGATGAAGGCGATCGTTCTCAGAAGAACCGGGAGGCCGAACGTCCTCAAGCCGACGGATGTGCCCGAGCCGCGGCCGGGCACCGGTGAAGTACGCGTGCAGCTGCACTACAGCGGCGTCAACTACGCCGAGATCCTCTCGCGCAAGGGGTTGTATGCCTGGGCGCCCGAGCGTCCTTACGTCCTGGGGATGGAAGGGTCCGGGGTGATCGATAGCGTCGGTGCGGGCGTGGACCGCTCGCGGGTCGGCCAGGAGGTGATGGTGGGGACGCAATCCGGCTGCTACGCGGAGAAGGTGGTGATTCCCGAGGAACGCGCCATCCCGGCGGTGCCGTCCTTCGCGATGGAGGAGAACGCCGCGTTCCCGGTGAACTACATGACCGCCTGGGTCGCTCTGGTTGAGCTGGCGCGCCTGCAAGAGGGAGAGAGGGTGCTGATCACGGCGGCGGCCGGCGGCGTCGGTACGGCCGCCGTGCAGCTGGCGGCGAAGCTCGGGTGTGAGGTGTACGGACTTGCCGGATCGGATGAGAAGCTGGCGCTGGTCCGGTCGCTCGGTTCTCGCGATGCGCTGAACTATCGAGCCTCCGACTGCTTCGCGCGTCTGAGTTCCAGCGCCGGCGGATTCGACGTCGTCTTGGAGACCGTAGGTGGGCGAGTCTATCGGGAGGCGACGAAGCTACTCAATCCGTTTGGGCGGCTGGTGGTGGCGGGCTTCGCCGGTTTGGACCTTAAGAAGTGGAACCCGTTGTCGTGGTGGTGGACCTGGCGCGATATGCCGCGGGCGAAGCTGCTCGAGATGGCCGAGTCGTCAACCGGGGTGATGGCAACGCACCTGGGCTATCTGCTGGATGACCCTGCCAGGTTGAGGGCGGTATTCGAGAGACTCAGAGCCTTCGTCACTGAGCAGGGAGTGCGACCGGTTATCGGAAGGGTTTATGATTTCGAGCGGGCTGGCGAAGCTCACGCGTACGTCGAATCGAGGCGGAGCGTGGGGAAGGTCCTCTTGAGGCATTAGCCCGAGAACTCCGCGCCCGACGTGAGGCGACGAAAAGGCGGCCGCGCTTCGCCGGCGCGGCCGCCTGAGCGCGTTGATGAGCTTCTGGCTCTAGTCCGCGCTGGGGCCGAGGATCACCGCGTTTAGGAACAAGCGGTTAGCACCTCGCCAGAAGGCCCTGAAGTTGATGTCCTCGGCGAAGGCGATCACCTGGCCGCCACCTACGCGCTGTCCGTAGGCGAACACGGCACCGTCCAAGCGCTCCAGCGTTTCCTCCCAAGCGTGCCCCGAGAGCTTCGGGCCGTACGTCGCGATGACCTGCCTGCTCGATGAAGGTGGTCCCTCGGGTGGCAGGTAGATGCGGCTCGAGTTCACCAGGACCGGTAGCTCCATACTCTCAAAGCCGGCCGACATCCAGTGATGCTCGTCGAGGTTGGCCGTAAAGATGGCGCCGGGGACGCCGACCCGTTGCGCGTCCTCGTTTTCCTCGAGGTCGTACCAGGAGCGGAGGTCGATGAGCTTGAGGTCGCGGGCGAACTCGGTCGCAGACCCGAGGGTCACAAGCGTGCCACCATCCTGTATCCACTGCTTCAGGCGTTCGACCCCTGAGTCGCCGAGCTCTCTCTGCAGCGCGGACCCGAACGTCGAGGGCACGATGATCACGTTGAACCGATCGAGGTTCCTGCCGGCTACGGAACCGACGCGCATCACGGTGACCGGTATCTCGTACTGCTGGTCAAGGGTGAACCAGGTCCAGCCGAAGGAATAACCGGAGATCGGCACCTCCGCGAGCATGGCGATCTTGGGCTCACGCGCCTTGATGACCGAGTACACCGAGCCGAGGACGGGGAACCCGGGGTCCGACAGCCCGGTGTCCGTGCCACGAACCTCTAATCGGAAGCGTTCGGCGACCTCGCGCACGGCCTCGTGCACCGATTCGTCGTTCTGCCCGATTCGAACGATCACGGTGCCACTGGCAACGTCCTGCCCGGCGATCCTGGTGGGCTCTCGGATCAGCGCTGTACGGTAGCCCTGGGCCTCGAGATGGTAGAGCGCGCTCAGCGAGGCGACCGCGCTGCCGTCGATCAAATAGGCGTATCGCGGTCGCCGTTCGACCATTCTCGCCATGGGCACGATCTGACCGGTCACCCGTTCGGCCGGCAAGTTCCGTGCGTCGCCCGAGCTATAGCCGCCTACGCTAAACATGAGGGGGAGCGACCACGCGGTGATATCGTAAAAGCGTGGGCTCTCCGCCCGATCGATCCGCGCACGCGCTTCGCGCAGGAACTCCTCCGGGGTTGGGACGTCCGGCTCGAGGAGCACGCGGACCAGCCGGTTGCGCGGCTGCGCCGCCTCGATCACGTAGGTGCCGGCCGGGAACTCGCGACCGCCGACCGATCCCCCGTTGCGATCGCGTACGTTGTTCAGTCGAGCCGGCTGCGTGAGAACGTTCACCTCGATCCCGTTTCGCATGAGCATGTTGACCAGCTCAACGATGTGGAGGGGGTCTCCTTCGGGAGCGATCAAGTAGCGGCGGGTGCCCTGCCGCCCGTCGGCGATGTCAGCGCGGAGCGACTCGTAGTACTCGCGGAGCAGCGTGGTGCGCTCGCGCACTGACGTGCGGGCGGCCGTCCAGGCGGCCACGTACTGCTGCTCGAGCGCGTCGGCGAGTGTGCGGACCGATTCGTCGGAGCGCGCGATCGCCAGCCCGCGACTCGATCCCTGCTCGTAGAGCATACCGATGGCGCCCTGATAGTCGGTGGCGGCGGTCGTATAGCCTGGGTAGAAGTAGTCGAACATCTCGCGTGTCGTATACTCGAAGCCCGCCGAGTCGAAGGCGGCGGCATAAGCCCGGCTGAAAATGTCAAACCAGCGCTTCGAATGCTCGGGGAAGTAAGGCGCGTACGGCTCCTGGCCGGGATCGAAGAAGAACTCTTGGTCTGACCCCATCTCGTGGGCGTCGACGGCGACCTGCGGTCGCCAGGCGAGGATCGTCTGAACACGCGCCTGGGTCTCGCGCTGCGTCTGTGCGAACCAGTCGCGGTTGCTGTCGAAGTAGTAGTGGCCCGTCCGGAACTTGAGCGCTTGCCAGAAGTCGAAGTCGTTGCCCCAATCTTCCCGCAGCGGATTCGGCTCCCGCCCCAGGTTCTGGTGATTCAGGTTGGCGAACGCTTCGCGGCCGTCCGGGTTGAGCATCGGGTCGATCAACATCACGGCGTTCTGAAGCACCTCCATCGTCGCCGCGTCGTTGCGCGTTGTGAGGTGCTCGAGCAGCTTGAGCAGCCCCTCCGCGCCCGACAGCTCGAATCCGTGGATCGAACCGCCGTACCAGACGATGACCGGCTGGTTCTCGATGATTCGTGCCGCTTCATCGAGGGTCGTGTTCCGCGAATCCCCGAGCAGGTGTGCGGCTTGCCGGATCTGCTCCAACCGTGCGTGGTTCTGCGGCGACGTGACGATCGCCACGAGCAAAACTCGCTTCTCCCAAGACTCACCCTGCTCCACCACCCGCACTCGGTCGGAGAGCTCGTCCAGGGTCCTGAGGTAGGTGACCATCTCGTGGTGCAGAGTGATCCGCTCGCCGAAGTCGTGCCCGGTGACCTCGGCGAAGCTGGGGATCTGCGCTGCGGCCGGCAGGCTGCTCGCGGCCAAGACAAGCAGAGCGGTTGGGGCGGCGAGTAGCAGGCGCTTCAACATTTGGCTTACCCCCGTCTGGGTTGTCCCGACAGACCGATCGGTAGTAGGCGCGGCCTGAGGTGTTATGTCGTGTGGTCAGCTGTCCCTCGGTCAGGCGAACCTATCCCGCGTTGGCCCGGCATGCCAGACTGGCCTGGGCGCGCCGGATCGGCTCGGGCTTCGCACTGGCGCGCCGGCGGCAAGTCTTCGATATTCGTGCGTCTTCCGAATCGGCAGTATCGGACACTTCTCTGGAAACTCTTCTGGAATAGGCTGATCCCCAACCATCGACCCTGGAGGCTGAAGTGCGGATGAAGCGACTAGTGGCTCTCTTGGCAGTTGTCGCGGTGCAACTGACCATCGTCAAGGCGGCGCAGGCTCAGGAGCTGCCCGCGTCCGGCGATGAAGCCGTCACGCGGCTCGACGCGTCACCACGGCACGGCGAGTGGGTAAAGTATGCTGCAGCCGGCGGTGACTCGGTGCTGGCCTGGGTCGTCTACCCCGAGCGCAGCGACGAGGCTCCCGTCGTTGTCGTAATCCACGAGATCTACGGTCTCAGCGACTGGATCCGTGCCGTCGCCGACCAGTTGGCGGCGGAGGGGTTCATCGCCATCGCACCGGACCTGCTCAGCGGCAAGGGCCCGGACGGTGGGGGTAGCGAATCGGTTGACCGCCAGGGTGCCGTGGCTCTGGTCCGCGGCCTGGATGCCGGCGAGGTGAAGCTGCGGATCGATGGTGCCGCCGAGTATGCCGTGTCGTTGCCGGCAGCGCGCCCCGCGCTTGCGGTCATCGGCTTCTGCTGGGGCGGCTCGACCAGCTTCCGCTACGCCACCGTCCAGCCCGACCTCGAAGCCGCCGTCGTCTACTACGGCTCGTCGCCCCCGAACGAGGCGCTGGTGAACGTGGAGGCGCCGGTACTCGGCCTGTACGGCGGTGACGATGCCCGGGTGAACGTGACGATCCTGCCGGCGGAAGACGAGATGAAGAGGCTGGGCAAGCGTTACGAATACGAGATCTACGAGGGCGCCGGCCACGGTTTCCTGCGCCAGCAAGCGGGTCGCGAAGGGTCGAATATGCGGGCGACCGAACGGGGCTGGCCGCGAACCGTCAGTTTCCTGAGGGCCGAGCTCGGCGAGCGCTAGTCGCCGAGCCCCGCCAGCGGGCTCAGAAAGCGGCGCTGAATCCCAACGTCCAGCGGGTTGATTCCTGCTCGATATCCCAACCGCCTTCGATTAGTGTGCGCACGTTGCGACGCCACATCCAGCCGAATCCGGCTGTGATCGTCTGATAACGCTTGGTGTTGGCCGGTCCGCCGAGCCGGACGTTGAGCAACGGCTCGCTGCAGTAGACATTGTTGTAAAGAGCGAGGGCGTACATGCGCGAGTTGGGGAATCGGTAGATCACTTCGGCGAAGCCCCCGTCCGTCTCTGCCGTCGGCTCACCCTGCGTGAACGTGGGGTGGTCGTCCTCGCGGTGGACGTACTGCCCGTTGATCTCCCACCCGCCAAATGAGAGCGTTGCGTCGAAGCCAGCCATCCAGAGGTCGTTGTTGGCACTGTCGGGTGGGGCCTCCTCGAGATCCGACTGCCCATAGTAGCCCATTAAGCCGAGGCGCAACTCGGGTCGGAGCGACCAATTCAGATGCCCGAACAGGTCTAGTGGCGAGTCGTTGTCGAGTTGCCTGTTGTCGTTAGCGGGTCCCTTGCCGTTGCCGTTCACAGCCGTGCCGGTCAGGGTGACATTCGCGACGTCCCAGACGGCGCTGACACCGCGATCGTAGGTGAGGTCTTGCGGCTGATCTCCGATGCGCGCGCGGTAAACGGCGTAGTCCTCAAATTCGAGGCGCAGCTCGCGCTTGAACATCGGGTCGGAGACCTGGAACTGGCCCACCGCCACGTCGAGCGGCGCCCCGCCGATATCGTTGAAGTAGATGAAAGCATCCTCTATGCCTCCCACCTCACCGCGCTCGAACAGGAAGAAGTAGAAGTAGTACGACACGCTGCTGAAGAGAGTGCCGCCCGAGAGGATCTTAACGTTGTAGGGCGTCTTGAAATCCCTGGAGACGTCGCCGTCGATGAAACCCTGCAAGTAAGCGTCGAATAGCACGGCGAGCGGGATATCGCTGAGCAGCTCCAGCGACGCGTCGCCCGTGTCGATCGTGTCGCGAGGTTCTTCGTCCGCGGCAAAGCGGAAGCCGTTACCGGCGAAAGTCTCGCCGAAATCGTTGAGTGTCGGGGCCGGGTTGTGGCAGAGCTGGCAGCTCACCCGGTACTTACGGGCGAATGCCGGGATCGCAGAAGCGTCGGCGCTGATCAACAATACGAGGGTCAGCCCGACAATGAGTCGCTCAAGCGACGACCTGATTGCCCGGTTCGGCGTCTTACAGTTCATGCGTCGCACGGCAGCACCTCCGATTCTCGGGTACACGTCCTGATGGGATAGCGGGTCTATTTTCTGTAGCGGATTCTCCGGCCTGCCGCAAGTGTGGCAGAGGATGGCGGCCCCACTCGTTCACGCGTCGACACAGACTGCGTCCGCCTCGACTTCGATCAGCATCGCCGGGTCGATCAGCCCCTTTACCTCCACCATCGTGGTGGTGGGGCGGTGATCGCCGAAGAACTCGCCGTGCGCACGGGCGAACTCCTCCCAGCGGCCAATGTCGGTGACGAACATGCGGGTCCGTACGACGTGGGACAGGTCGGCGCCCAGATCGCGGAGCGCCCGCTCGATGATCTCGAAGCAGCGCTTCGCCTGCGCGTAGGCGTCGCCCGGTGCGAAGACATCGCCCCCCTCGGCGATAGGTGCAGTGCCGGTCACGTAGATGTGCGCTCCGGCGCGCAAGGCCCGGCAGTAGCCGACGCTCGACTCCCACGGGGCACCCGAATAGGTGCGGCGGAATTCCATTCTAGCTGCCCACCCTCTCTCCTAGCCCGGTATCCAGATCTGCTTGGCGTGGACCAGTTCCGCCCTCACGCCGAGCGGTAGCTGGCTGGAGGACTTGGTGTAAAACGCCAGACCCTTGTAGCCGGTGATATACTTGTAGCTGGTCTTCCCGAACACCTTGCTGACCGCCATGACTACGAGCGGGTCCTCGGCGCGGTTGACGATCTGCGCGAAATCGTCGGGCTTCATCCGCACGATGGCGCCTGACGCTTTGACGGCCTGGGCGATCGCCGCGGCGGCGGCTGCTCCGTGCATGGGCTGTCCTCCTGCTTCCTCAGAGGGCTAATTTGCAGAGTTGGGTCCACGCATATTGGCAGGACCGGCCGGGCTCCGCAAACACGACCGTCTCGGAGGCGCTTTGAGCTGCCCTCACCCCAGAACTCTACTTCCCGGCCTCGTCGCTGCCGGCCTGACCTTTAGCGGCTGCAGCGGGGATGGAAGCCAGGTGCTGACGCTCGGTATTCCGACAACCGTGCAGGACTCGGGACTGCTCGATCTCTTGCTACCGGAGTTCGAGCGTGCGCATCCGGAGTTCCGCGTGAGATTCATTGCGGCGGGTAGTGGCGAGCTGCTGGCGCTTGGCGCTCGCGGCGATCTCGACGTGTTGCTGAGCCACTCCCCGGCCGCGGAGATCGAGTTCGTTGAGGCCGGTCATGGTAGGTCGAGGCAGACCGTGATGGAGAACGACTTCGTTATCGCCGGGCCGCCCTCGGACCCGGCGGGGATCCGGCCGGTGCACGATGCCGCCCTTGCCCTGGTGCATATTGCTGAAGCCGGAACGCCGTTCCTGTCGCGGGGTGACGATTCCGGCACGCATCGCAAGGAGCTTGATTTGCGCGCTGAGGCGGGGCTCAGCGCGGGAGGGGCGGGCTATCGCGAGGCGGGCCAGGGTATGGGCGCAGTATTGCGGGCGGCTTCCGATCTGGGAGCATACGCGCTCTGCGATCGTGCCACGTTCCTGAACCTGAGCGAGACGCTCGAGCTCGAGATCTTGGTGGAGGGTGATCCACGCCTCCTCAACGTGTACAGCGTGGTCGAGGTCGCACGCGCCAGGCAGCCTGAAGGGGCGCGGGCGTTCGCGGAGTGGATGAGATCCGCAGCTGGGCGACGCGCGATCGCCAGCTATGGCAGCGAGCGCTTAGGGGTCCCTCTCTTCCGCCCTACCGGCTGATCTTCCCCTCTTGCCCGGTGTCGATCTCGTCCGCCTCACCCGCGCTGAACATGAACGCTTCCACGCTCTTGCGTAGGAAGTCCCGGGCCGCGGCCGTGCGGACGTCGAGGGCGTAGTGGTTGATCAGCTGCATCTGCCGCTTCAACCACTCGTCCCAGCAGACCTGGCAGATGGACGCGTGAATTCGATCGCCTAGCTCGTCAGGAAAAGGGGGGCCGGCAGCTGGGCACGCTCGTCGCCGCAACGGCTGCAGTTAACGGTCATCAAAATTTCTCGCTCCGAATGTAGACTGTAGAATGCTGGATACTGAATACTGGACAACCAAGGTGACACAACTCGTTCTTGGACATTCAGTATTTTACATTTGATATTCGGGGCCCGACGTGCCCCTGTGTTTCCTCCAGAGTCGGGGCGTTGGGCCTCTACGACCTGTAATTGCCACTGAGGTCGGCTCATCGACCGGCCGCGCTGTGCCGGTCACGCGTCTGGTCAACAACTGTCTACGGTCGTCATGGGTTCACGGCAAGTGCTGAAGCGCGTGATCGTCGTGCTCGACGAGCCGCAAGATCCGGTGAACATCGGGGCGGTCGTTCGCACGATGAAGAACATGGGGCTCGGTCGCCTGCACCTCGCTCGGCCCGGTGGGTTCGAGCCCTACAGGATCCAGGCGGTAGCTCACACCGGCGCAGACATAATCGAGTCGGCCAGGGTCTTCGAGCGGCTGGATGATGCGCTGGCGGGGACACGGCTGGTCGTCGGGACTACGGCCCGGGGCCGGCGCGTGCGACGCAACTACCTGCGTCCGCGGGAAGCGGCAGCCGAGGTCGTGGGAGCCGTGCGGTCGGGCGAAGAGGTCGCTCTACTGTTCGGCCGCGAGGATCGAGGGCTGAGCAACGATGAGCTTGACCTGTGCAGCCGGATCGTCGTGATCCCGACCGACCCGCGCCATTCCAGCCTCAACCTGGCCCAGGCAGTACTGGTCCTCGCCTACGAGATCTTCTTAGCTGCAGGTGCGGCGCCGCCTTTCAAGAAACCGCGGCGGGCGTCGGCTCGTGCGAGCCGCGACGAGCTGAAGAGCCTGGTGGGCGAGGTGGAAGCCTCGCTTCACGCCATCGACTTCTTCAAGGCCCACAAGGTCACACCGATTCTGCGTACGGTTCGAGAGGTTGCGGCGCGGGCGGATCTGGACGAGCGGGAGGCGGCACTTTTCAAGGCGATGGCGTACGAGGTGCGGAACTACCTCGCGCGGCAAGGACTCGATTCGACCTCCTGACCAGAGAGCTCCCGGCAGATGGCCACACCCTGGTCCGCCGCGGGCCGGTAGGCTTCCGCTTGCGCGCCGCGGAAGCGAGGGCGGGTCTGTGGGGCGACTGGGCTGGGGAAGTTTTTGCCGGATTACCGAAGTCTTTGCCTGCTTTGTGATGTCACAATGACCGCTCGGAGCGTAGCCGCTCGTCCCGCCTGAGCCCGGAACCTGTTGTTCACAGCCTACATACGCCCGCGCCTACGTTGGGCGGCATGCGAGTTGCCTCGATTTGCAGATACAGGAAGTCCCGTCCTCACCCATATCGTCACACGTATCACGCACGTACCGCAGAGTCGCGCGGCGATGGCCAAGTGGGTCCTCGATGAGCAAGAGAGCTTGGGCGATCGGGCAGCTCCGCCGTCTGACGCAGGCTTCACCGCCGTCGAGCTGGGTGCGACGCTCGTATTGATCGACGCGTCGAGTTCGTCGCTCTCGACGTCAATGCCGGCGGCGACGAAGGCGACGATGACGAGGGTCTCTTCAGGATCTGCAGGGTTCCCGATTCAGATTGGCTTGCAGCACGAGGGACGGACACATGCACATGGAACCGCGGCGATATGCACAGCCATCCGGTGACCGGCGAACCTACGTTGATCTCTGCCTGGAATCACCGCCAGCTCTACTTGGGCGAAGGATACGATGGTCCGTATGGGGCCGACATCGCTGCCCGGCAAAATCACGCGGCGCTCTGGCGCGGCGTCGGGGGCACGAGCTGGACCGAAGTCTACGAAGGAATGACGGGCGCGCCGACGTCCCGCTGCTTTCTTGGTGGGGACCGACGGCCGCGGATGGAGGGGCGGAGCTTCGATGAGTGGGACGGGTCCAGTAGCGACTTCGGCTGGTCGAGACGCGAGGACCGTGCGCCGGGTGTGACGATTCCGCCGGCGCTTGCCGGGCGGTTTACTACGGGCACGGCCGTACCGGAAACAAGTTTGCGGGCCCTGGACAATCTTTGCCTTCTCCGCCAGGGCCCAAGCGCCGATTCCCGCCAGCGGAATTCGTTGGGGCGACGAGAGTAAGCCAGTAGCTCCGCGCCCCGGCACGCGAGTTGCCACCTCAGGCCGGCGACGTACCGCGTGCGGCGGGCCTCGCTCAGAGCCCAGAGTGAACCCGCTGCCCAACGAGCCCGGGCGAATGCCCGGGCTCTTTCTATTCCAGTCGACCTGCCGGTGTAGGCCCCGCCTGTCGGGACGGCACGTTACTGTCGTAATTGCCGGGGGACGCTCCGTTCACGCTCGGCCTGAGGTACTGTGTGCTACTGAACGCGAAGTCGTCGCCTGGATTGCGGCACGAGGGCTACTCTCGCGGCAGCGGCCCTGCCGGTGAATAATATCCCTGCCGGTGTGTATCTTACTACGCAGAGTGGGCGGTCGGAGATACCCTGTGGAGATGGCTCTAACTGATCAGAGCGAGGCGAGCGAGCGCGCCCTTGTGGCACGGGCCCGGGCAGGTGACCGGCGTGCCTTCGGCCAGTTGGTGACGCGCTACATGCGGCGTGCCTACTACGCGGCCCTGGGGTTGGTGGGCTCGCACGAGGATGCCCTCGATCTCTCGCAGGAGGCGTTTGCCCGCGCCTTCCGGGCGCGTGCCTCGCTCGACCCCGATCGGCCGTTTTACGCCTACCTCTACCAGATCGTCCGGCGCCTCTGCTTCAACTTCGTGCGTGATCGCAGGACCCGGCGCGTCCGACTCGAGGAGGCCACGCCGTGGCTCATGGAGCAGGCTGGGAGCCGGGCGGCGGCTAGCGACCCGGCTCGGGCCGCCGAGAGGTCCGAGCTCGCCGCGCTGGTCGAAGCCGCGATCGACAGACTGTCCGATCGGGAGCGTGAGGTACTTGTCTTGAAGGAGTTCGAGGGGCTCCGCTATCGCGAGATCGCCGAACTGCTTGGCATCCCGATCGGAACCGTCATGTCGCGACTGTATACCGCCCGCCGCAACCTTGCGTCGGGATTGGAGGGCAAGTTGTGAGCGACAGGGAAGTCAGGGATCCAAAGGAGCGCGCGCGCCGGCTGATGATGGCCGGGCTGGACGGCGAGCTGCTCGCTGGCGAGCGCGCCGAACTTGAAAGGCTGCTGGACGACCACCCGGCTCTGAGAGCAGAGTTGGAGCGTCTGCAGCGCGTAAAGGAGGTGACGGGGTCAATGGCACTGAAGCGTGCGCCGGAAGAGGTCTGGGGAGACTACTGGGCCTCGGTCTACAGCCGCCTCGAACGCGGCATCGGTTGGATTCTCCTATCACTCGGCGCGATCGTGCTGATCTCCTACGGCGCCTGGCACGGGGTGAAACAGCTGATCGCAGATGTGACCATGCCGATGTACATCAAGGCCGCGATACTCGCGTTGCTCGTGGGGATTGTCGTGCTGCTGGTATCGGTGGCGCGTGAGAAGGTGTTCGTCGGACAGAGACAACGTTACAAGGACGTGGAGCGATGATCATAACGCCTGCTGCAGAGATCGCCGGTTACCGCGTTGTTGAGACGCTAGGCCTGGTGCACGGCAACACGATCCGGGCACGCCACCTGGGTCGGGACATCGTTGCTGCGCTGAAGGGTCTGGTGGGCGGCGAGATCGAGGAATACACGAAGATGATGGCGGAGTCGCGTGAGCAGGCGAAGGACAGGATGGTCGCGGACGCGACACGCCTAGAAGCTGACGCCATCGTAAACGTTCGATTCTCCACCTCGTACGTCATGGGGGGTGCAGCGGAGATTCTCGTCTACGGCAACGCGGTGAAGATAGAGCCCGCCTGAGGGTCGCGACCCTTCGGCCGGCAAGCCGACAGCCTTTTCAACAGAGAGTGGAAACATGTTGCCCAGGTGCTTCCCTACTCTAGTGCTGGCCCTCGTTTGTGTGTCTCCCCTCCGGGCTCAGGTGCCGGATGACTTGAGCGGTCATCTGCTGTTCAAGCTGGGGACGGCGGATGCCGGGCATGAGACCTTCCGGGTCGAGCGCGTAACCGGCGGCTACCGTATCGTCGGCGACGTCGATCTTCAGGCTATGGGCTATCACATCGTGCAGCAGCTGGAGGTGGATGCCGGTGAGCGGTTGGAGTTCCGCTCTGCAACGGTGCGGGCAACCGTGAACGACGAGACCTCTCTGGTCACTCTGAGGCGGCGGAACGGTGAGGGGGTCCAGGAATTGACGACGAACGACTCTACGGTGACCCAGAACATAGCGACACCGGAGGGTTCCGTTCTGCTCACCAACAACGTCATCCATCACATGGTGCAGTTCGCCTGGCTGCACGACGGCGCGGTCGGTGAGACCCGAGAGTTCGTGGCGTTCCCGCGTGTACCGGTAACGGTCCGCTTCGAATACGCGGGGATGGTGACGAAGGCGGGCGCGACTCTGTCGGTCCGCCGCTACTTCCTGAATCTCGCGAACACCGTCGGGCTGTATGTCTGGCTGGCCGACGATGGCGCGCCTCTGAAGATTCTGGTTCCGCTGCAGGCTTTCGAAGCCGTCAGCGAGGCGCACCAGGAGTGGTCCGATGCCCTGAGCCCGACGCAGAGTGAGCCGGCGCCGGAGCCCGCTTCGGAGGACGGCTACGAGGCGGAGGAGCTGACCTCCGGGTGAGGATCTTCCCAGACCTCAACCACCCGTTCGCTATCGAGGGGCTCGCCGAGTACGTGGACCCGGATGCCGAGGTCGATCCTGAGTTCTCGAGCTACTTGGCCGATTGGCTCGTGTCGCGGCTGACTCGGTAGCTGGAAGCTTCAGCCCGCTAGTCCCCGAAGCTCATCCCCAGCGCCCGTGCGGTGGCCACCAGGTCGCCGTCCACAGGCACTCGCTTTTGACGGCTCACCGCGATGTCGAGCGGTATGCGGCGCACGTACGGCGGGTCTAGGGCTACCATGCAGCCGAAGTCGCCGTCCTCGACGGACTGGATCGCCGCCGCCCCGAAGCGCAGGGCGATGAGCCGATCGTACGAGATGGGCATACCGCCGCGCTGCAGGTGGCGCAAGGCTATAGCGCGCGTGTCTTTGCCGGTCCGCTCGGCGATCTCCTGCGCCAACACCTCACAGATCCCGCCGAGCTGCTTTGTCTTCGGGTCCTTGAACACCGGTGCGCCGCCTGCGGGAAAGGCGCCCTCGGCGACGACTACGATGGTGAAGCGGCGGCCGGCCCGGTCGCGTTCCACTACCTTCTCGCTGACCTTCTCAATCTCGTAGGGAATCTCCGGTATAAGGATGACGTCGGCGGTGCCGGCAACTCCAGAGAAGAGGGCGATCCAGCCTGTGTCGCGACCCATGACCTCAACGACCATGACGCGCTCGTGTGCCTGGGCCGTCGAGTGCAGTCGACCGATGGCCTCCGTGGCGATATCCACCGCGGTCAGGAAGCCGAAGGTCAGGGCGGTGCCCTCGATGTCGTTGTCGATCGTCTTGGGCACACCGACGACGGGCAGCCCTTTCTTGTACAGATCGTGAGCAATCCGCAGGCTACCGTCGCCCCCTATGGCGATTAGCGCCTCGAAGCCGTGCTCGCGGAACGCCGCGATCACGTCGTCCGAGCAGTCGACCGCTTCGACCGTGCCGTCAGGCTGCTGGATCGGGCGGGTGAAGGGGTTACCACGGTTCGTGGTGCCCAGGATGGTGCCGCCCATGTGGGTGATGCCGCGCACCGCGTCACGCGTGAGCGGAACGATCTCGTCCTCGCCCAGGAGCCCCATATAGGCCCGTCGAATCCCGTGGACCTCCCACCCCCGATTCAGGGCAGCCAGGGTAGCGGAGCGGATGACTGCGTTGAGCCCAGGCGCGTCACCGCCACCGGTGTTGATCGCGATCTTCTTCGTCTTGCCCATGCGTAACCTGCCCGCTGGAGACTCATGGTGTTCGAAATCGAGCGCTTCGACTTGAGTAGAACACTAAGGCATCGGCCCTGCCCTGGACAGCGGACGGCCAGCGGAGCATTCTATTCCCTTCAACCCTTAAAATGCCGTCGCTCCGGGCCGCGTCCCAGCGCGTGGCGGGAGCCGTCAACGCCGGAGGTTCCGCATGGGCAAGATCAACGTTGCGCGAGTCATCTTCGGGGGGCTGCTCGCCGGCCTGGTCATCAACATTAGTGAGTTCGTGCTGAACATGGCGGTCATGGCGCGCAGCATGGAGCTGGCCTTCCGCGAGCTCGACCTTCCGCCGCCGGGCGGCGGCGTGCTCGCTGTCTATACCGTAGTGGGTTTCCTGTTGGGGATCGCAACGGTCTGGCTTTACGCTGGGATCCGCCCGCGTTTTGGCCCCGGCCCGACGACGGCCGTGATCGCCGGATTCGTCGTCTGGCTGCTCGCCTACGCCTGGCGGCTACTCGACATAGGTACCATCGGTCTGTTCGACCCGGGCCTGCTCGTGCTGCCCGCTGCGTGGGGTCTGGTCGAGATCGTGCTGGCCGCCCTCGCCGGTGGCTGGTTGTACCAGGAGGCGAACGAGCATGCGGAGCCCGAAGTGGGGACGGGCGGGCCCGTCGCCTGACGCTGCTGTGGTGGGTAGAGCCGTCGCCAATGGAGCAGTGGACGCTGATCTACGATGGTGATTGCGACTTCTGCCGCCGGCAGGTCGGGCGTGTCGCGCGCTGGGACTCGCGCGGCCGCATCGAGGCGATCCCATTTCAGGATGTCGACCTGGCACGTTTGGGCGTTAGTCGCGCAGCGGCGGAGGAGGCGATGCACCTGGTGGCGCCGACGGGGTCGGTGTGGCACGGTGCCGAGGCAGCGCGCGAGGTGCTGCGGTTGCTCCCATCGGGGCGGCCCCTGGTGTGGCTTTTCGGCCTCCCTGGTGCCATGTTCGCCGCTGAGCGTCTTTACCGCTGGATCGCAAAGCGACGCCATCGCTTCGGGTGCGAGAGCGCCGTCTGCCGGCGCGGTGCCGTCGGCGGCAGTTGAACCGGGAGTCCGAAACCGGTGGGTACCATTTTTCGACGGTTGATCCTCCTCTTTATTCTCGTCCCTATCGCGGAGCTGGCGCTGCTCATCCAGCTGGGGCGCTGGATCGGCCTGTGGCCGACACTGGGCATTATCGTCGCCACCGGAGTCTTAGGTGCGACGCTGGCGAGCCGTGAGGGTCTGCGTGCCTGGCGGGCCTTTCAGCAGGACGTACAAGAGGGGCGGATCCCGGGCCGGCCAATCCTGGATGGTTTGTCCATCTTCGTCGGCGGCGCTCTTCTGCTGACACCGGGGCTCGCGACGGATCTGCTCGGCTTCGCGCTGCTCGCGCGTCCCACCCGGCGCTGGGTGCAGAACCGGGTGGTAGGGCGCCTCGGAGGTGCCCTCGTGCGGCAAGGTCAGATCTACGTGCAGACCTCTGCCGGGTGGGGAGGTTCTCGGAGCGGACCGGACAGTGAGCCGGCGGGTCGGCCGGCGGGCCGCGAGATTGAACCCCCCGGTTCGGAGTGACATCAACGAAGTAGGACCAAGGGATGCGCTGGTTTCTCACTCGCTACCTGCCGGAATGGGGAACGATTCCGCTGCGCCTGGCCCTCGGGATGATCTTCATGGCGCACGGTTGGGCGAAGCTGACCGGGCCGCTCGGTACGATCGAGGGCTTCAACATCGAAAGCTGGGGTTGGGCGTACCCGGTCTTCTGGGCTTGGATCGTAGCTCTGGTTGAGACCTTCGGCGGACTGCTGGTTATCGTGGGTCTCTTCACGCGCGTCGCTGCCTTCTTGATCGCCTGTGTGATGACGGTGGCTATTCTCCAGGTGAGGCTGGCCGGTGGGTTCGTGGGCGGATTCGAGTTCGACTTCGCGCTCCTGATGATTGCCCTGTCCCTGGTCGTCAGTGGCGCCGGTCGCCTCTCCGTCGATCGCGACGTCCTCGGTTGGGGCGCTCCGCCTAAACGCAGCCGAGTTGGGGAAACGCCGTATGATTGACATCACTCAACCGCTTGGCCGGAGCACCGCAGTCTGGCCTGGTGACGCTGCCTTCGAGATCGACTGGACTTTGCATCTGGGCCGGGGCGACAACGTCTCACTGTCGCGCATCACGTTCTCTCCCCACGTGGGAACGCACGCCGACGCTCCGGCGCACTATGAAGTGGACGGCCCACTCACCGGCGGCCTCGAGCTCGCAGCATTCCTCGGGCCCGTGCAGGTGATCGATGCACGCTGGGCGGAGTCGGTCAGTATTGACCTGTTGGAGGCACAGGGCGCGCTCGGCGCCCGCCGCTTGCTCACGCGCTCGTTACCACAGTCGCGGCACGACGAATTCGCGAGCGACTTCCCACCGCTGGCTCCCGAGGCAGCCGACACGCTCGTGCGGGGAGGGCTGAGGCTCTACGGGACCGACGCGCCTTCCGTGGATCCGGTGCAGAGCGCGGCGATGAGTGCCCATCGAGTGCTCGGCGCCGCCGGCGTCCCCATCCTCGAGAACCTCGATCTGTCGCGTGCCGAGCCCGGCGAATACGACCTGGTGGCGTTGCCGCTCAAGTTGGTCGAAGCAGAAGCGACCCCGGTCCGCGCCGTGCTTCTGCCGCTCGGCACCCTGAAGCTGGGCGGCTGAGCCCACCGAAACGGACGTTCCAGGCCGCCCGTATTGTCGTAAGAGGAGACAACAATGCCTTTAGCTGTATTCGGCCACCTACTGGAGCGACGCGTCCCGCAGATCGCGGGGCTCTACTTGGGCGCGTCGTGGGTGGTCGTCGAGTTCGTCACCCTGCTGGTCGACCGCTTCGCGCTCTCCCCACACCTGATCGAGTTCAGCATCGTCAGCCTGGGGCTGCTAATCCCTACGGTGGTGCTTCTCGCCTACCACCACGGCAAGCCGGGACGGCAGGACTGGGCCACGGCGGAGAAGATCGGCATACCGCTGAACCTGCTGGTGGCGGCGGTCGTGATCTTATTCCTCTTCTCCGACCGGCCGCTGGGCGCCACGACGACGACCGTAACCCTCGAGACCGAACAGGGTAACACGATCGAGCGGGCCGTTCCGAGGAGTGAGTTCCGCAAGAAAGCGCTACTCTTCGGGTTCGAGAATCAGTCGGGGGACACGACGCTCGACTGGCTGCAACTGGGCCTCCGGATCGGGCTGCTACTCGACCTGGATCAGGACTTCTACCTGCAGGTCGAGAGTGAGGGGCGGCTGCAGGCTAGCCTGGATCGAGCGGGATATCCTGGGGGCGTCGGCCTGGGTGTCCCGCTCATGGCGAGCTTGGCCCGCGAGCTGCACCTGGACCACTTCATCTTCGGCTCGTTCACAGAGGTAAACGGCGAGCTTTCGGTGACGGTGTCGCTGTACGAGACGCGCCGGCAGCGCCAGATGGCCGAACATACCTTCGCCGGCGCTGATGCTCTCCGTCTGGTCGACAAGATGTCGGTTCAGCTCAGGCGCGACCTCGGGGTGCCGGAGCGGCACATCGAGGAAACCACTGACCTACCCGTCTCCAGCATCATCTCGGACTACCCGGATGCGTTCAGGCACGTCTCCGTAGCGATAAGCGAGATGCTCTCCTACAACGACTGGGGGGCGGCACGAGACCATCTGGAGAGGGCGGTCGCTGTGGATCCGGCTTCGGTGCTCGCCTTGCACGAGCTGTCGGTCGCCTATCTCGTGCTCAACGAGAGGGAGAAAGCGGACAGCGTGTCGCAGTTGACACTGCGGTACCTGTACAAGCTGCCGGAAAGCTGGCAGTACGATGTCCGGTACTTCTACCACGAGAACTTCGAGCCCGACGCGGAGCAGCGGCTCCGCATCGCGGAGACGAAGGTCCGGCTGTTCCCGGACGATATCGAGAGCCACGAGATGCTGGTGCGGGAGTACCAGCGGCGCAATCGGACGGACGAGCTCGTCGCCGAGTACCTGCAGATTCTTGAACTCGACCCGTCGCGGTACGAGTATCTCGGGCAGATCGGTGGCGTCTACCATAGGAGAGGAGAGTTTGAGCGGGCGCTCGAGTACTACGAGCGCTACGCGGAGGCTGCGCCCAGTGACTACTCGGCCTTCCAGGCGCTAGGCACTATCCACGCCGCGCTGGGTGAACACGAGCGCGCCAGGTCCTATTTCGAGCAGTCCCGCGTCCTCGATCCGGACAACGTCTGGGTCATGGGCGACCTCGCAGCGGCGCTGTTCAACCTGGGGCGCTTCGAGGAGTCGCTGAGGCAATTCCAGGAGGCGCTGCAGACCGCGATAAGCCCACTTGATCGTGCGTCCGCTCACGCTCGGCTGAGCACTCACTACAATTTGCTGGGCCAGCTGGGTAGGGCTATCGAGCACAAGGAGCTGGAGTGGGCGGAACTCGAGCGACAGTATCCGTCCGCCGCCGTCGCGTTTAGAAAGGTGTCTTCCTTGGATCTGTTCGCCGCTGCCGGCGACGAGGAGCGCGCCTTCGAGGTTCTCCGCAGGGCTGAGGCCGAATTGACGGCGCCCTTCAGTCGCAGCATCCCCGTAGGGTACTTGAACGTCTACCTGGAATTGGGGGATGCGGACAACGCCGAGCGGGCGCTGGCCGATGTGGAAGCGTATGTGGACGAACAGGAGACGGAGAGCCAACGCGCTCTCGTGTTGCACGCCGAGGGCCGTATCCGGGAGATGCGTGGCGAGTACGAGGAAGCGATCGCCAGCTACCGACGCGCCTTGGCGCTCGACGCGACCGGTACTTACGTGAAACGCCGTATCGCGAGCTGCTACCGGCAGCTCGAACGGCTCGAGGAGGCCGAGGCGTACCTGCAAGAGCACTTGAAGGTCACACCCTACAACCCGATGGCACACCACGAGCTCGCTCTGGTCTATGCCGATATGGGCGATCGCGACAAGGCCCTGGAGCATCTGCGCATCGCCCTGACCATCTGGAGCGATGCGGACCCCGGCTTCCAACCCGCACGGGAGGCGCGCGCCAAACTGGCGGAACTGGAATCCGTGTGATACCAGTAGTACATGCTTGATGGCGTTAGAATTGCCGACGAGCTGTGGGAGATGGCGGAAGAGGAACCTGACGCCATTTTTCATCGGGCCGTGCAGCGAATTCGCCAGCACGGCCACCCCTACGATTGGGTGGGCATCTACCTGCTGAGCGGCAAGCAGCTCATCCTACACAGCTACATAGGTCTGCCTACCGATGCCGTACGGATCCCCGTCGGTCGCGGCACATGCGGCACCGCGGCCGCCGAGGACCGTGACATGAGCGTTCCCGATGTGGAAGCCGCTCCCAATGGGATCGCCTGCAGTCCCGAGGCCCGCTCGGAAGTCGTCGTACTTGTCAGACACGGTGGTCGTGTGCTCGGGCTCATCAACATCGGTAGCGGTGAGCCAGCCGCGTTCCACGAGGATGACGAGCGAGAGCTGCGTAGAGTCGCCGACGTGCTGGGTGAGGTCGTGGGCCCGCGGCTACAATGAGCCTCAGTAGGGCGGGAACAGTCGGCGCTGGCGGTTTCGAGCCGGTCGCCAATCCTGCGCATGACGCCCAGCCCTCGGGGCTACTCCAAGATGCCGGCGAGCCAATCGCTTGGGATTCCCTGCTCGCCGACGACGGGGCCCGCCGGCGACCCGGTGATTGCCCCCGACCGACGCAACAGAAACGGCTTGAGGAGTCATGCGATGCTCGAAGGCCGGAACGATACCTGGGAGAGTCCAATCATCCGTACGGAACAGATCTCCGGGCGGCAGAGATATCAGCTCCTCACATCGCTCGTAGTGCCAAGACCTATCGGCTGGATCTCGAGCTTCTCGAAGAATGGAATCGCCAATCTGGCGCCGTTCAGCTACTTCGCCGCGCTGGCCGATACGCCGATGCTCGTCGGCGTATCGATTGGGAGACGGGACGGCGAACCGAAGGACACGCTGCGTAACATTCGGGATACAGGCGCCTTCTGCGTCAACGTGGTGACCGAGCCGCAGCTCGTGGCGATGAATGAGTCGTCGGGTGACTATCCGCCCGATGTGGACGAGTTCGAGGTCGCTGGCCTGCCAATGGAACGTGCCTCACTGGTCGCCGCGCCATACGTCGGCGACTGTCCGGCCGTGTTGGAATGCCGGCTCTTTCGAGAAGTGGAGCTGGGATCGGCGGCGAACAGGCTGATCTTGGGAGAGGCGTTGGCGGTTCGCTTGCGGCCTGAGCTACGTCGGGTTCCGGGGACCTGCCACGTGGACGTTGAGTCACTGAAGCCGGTGGGCCGGCTATTTGGTGACAGCTACACCTTGCTGCGGGACATCAGAAGTATACCGCGCCCCCGAATCGGTTGAGGCATGTCGCGGGCCCGGGCGGGCAAGGCCGGATCTTCAGTCTCTCACGCAGCGAACGTAAATCCGGGCTCCTTTCAGCGCCCCGAATTTCCCGGTCTCGCCATCCTGGGCGACGCTATGGCGATAGGCCCGCTCCTCGCTGACTTCTGTCGAGCTCCACAAGAGGGCGAGTTCATCGAAGTAGAGGTAGTTCCCACGGTAGTCGGCGCCGCCACACAGCTCTGCCCCGAAACCTGTCGAGCCACCGGGCAAGAGCCCCGTGTCCCCGGTCCCTTCGCGGTCCACGTATTCGAATGTTGCGGTCCACTCGGCATCGGACGGCAAATGCCTATGGTCACGATCCGGTACTCGTTGCCGTCGATGTCTCTCACAGCTGTCTGGACGCTTGCCGCGGGAGACCCTGCGCCTGTGTGTCGGCTATAGCTGCCCGAGGAGTAGGAGAACGTGGCGAAGGCGGTAAGGGCGATTAGCAGTGATAAGAAGGTTCTCATCTGGATACCGCCCTGTTATCAGCCAAGCACTCAGCGCTTGTGAAGCACGAGCAATCGGCGTGGGATGAAACGTCCGGTGTGCTCCGCGTACTCGTGGTACGCGGCGCCGAACCGCGCCACCAACGCCGCCTCCTCCGCTGGGGTCCGGCGAACCACCGCACCCACGGCCGCCAGCGTCAAGACGGCGACGTACCAGCTGGCCGTGAGCAAGCAGTAGCCGAGGAAGAGTACAGTCCAAAACCCGTACATCGGGTGGCGAACCCAATGGTAGGGTCCTGTCGTTACCAGGGTGTAGTCTTCGCGGCCCCCCGGGCCGGCCATGAGGTTGTGTCCCAGGTGCCGAAACGCCCAAGTGAGCCCGGCCAGCCCTGCTATAGAAAGGACGACGCCGAGGGCACGCGGGCCGTCAGCCAGACCGACGTGGGACCATGCCAGCCAGCGAGGGTTGATGACGAATGCGAGGAGGCCAGCGTAGATAGCGATGGTGAGGAGACGCTCAGGCAGGAGCCGGGAGGTGCTGACGTCCCGGCGCTGATGGGCAACCGCGTAACGGCGGCGGAAATATCGGGGGAGACTCAGGTCGACGACGATGACTACGGCCAGTGCGATTCGGAGTAGAGCCTCGCTGGTCATGACCCGAACTCGACGTTCTTGGTCGGGGCCGCCCGGGCACTGGCAAGAATTGCAGCCGTTGGACAATCTTCTGGGCTAATGCGAAAACTAGTTGTACCCGAGCTTTTGGACCAGCGGTCGCCGGATCCGGCTCTTCTGCGGGAAAGTCTTGATGATCTGGCGCGGATGAATCGGTACCTGGGGGTAACCGCCGGCATAGTCTCACAGGTGGGCTGGATCTTGGATGGGACACCGCCCCGCCGGCTCGCCGTGTTGGACGTAGGGGCCGGTGGTGGTGACGTTCTGATGTCTCTAGGTAGCTGGTGCCGGCGTCGGGGTATCGGGTTCGCAGGTCTTGCTCTCGACCTTGGCCGGGTAACGTCACGGATCGCTGCGGCTCATACCGGCGAAGGCGGGGGAACCGGTCGGATTCAGACGGTGTGCGGTGATGCGCGAGCTCTGCCTTTTCCCGAAGGGTGCTTTGACGTGACGATCTGTAGCACCTTCCTCCACCATCTCGCTCATGACGATGCCGTACGTGCATTGCGCGAGATGGCGCGGGTCAGCGCACTGGGCCTGGTCGTCACTGACCTGCGCCGGGGCCGGCTGGGCTACCTGGCGGCCTGGACGCTGGCCAACACGGTTTGGCGACGGCACCGCTACACGCGGCACGATGCCATCGCCTCGATGCGCGCGTCGTACACTGTGGCTGAGGCGCGCGCACTGGCGGAGCGGGCCGGCCTGTCGGTATCTGTCGAGCCACAGCTCCCGTTCCGCTGGACGCTGCGCTGGAGGCGCGGGAGTTGAGCGTGTCAGGGGTGGAGGTTCTGATCGTTGGTGCCGGCCCAGCAGGCGCCGCTCTGGGGCTCGAGCTGGCACGACGCGGCCGCGACGTGCTCATCGTGGAAAGGGCCCAGTTTCCGCGGGACAAGCCGTGCGGCGATTGTGTTAACCCGGGCGCGGTGGCGGAGCTTGAGCGGCTCGGTGTAGCCGGTCGGTTGCGGGAGAGGCTGGCGCCGGGGCAACTGCGGGGTTGGCACGTCGAGGCGCCGGACGGCCGTGGGTTCAGGGCGGCCTTCGGTGAGGGCGACGAGGGGCACACCCTTGATGGCTGGGCGGTGCGTCGTCGCGACTTCGATGCTGCGCTTCTGGAGGAGGCGCGGCGGCTCGGTGCCCGAGTGTGCTTCGGTATGCGCGTCTACGATGTGCTTCGCGCGGGGGAGCGTGTAGCCGGCGTGGCCGGTCGCCAGGGAACGGCGAGTCGTGAAGCTCGAGCGAGGTTCGTCGTGGGAGCCGACGGGCTCCGCTCGGTGGTGCAACGCCGTCTCGGTCTTGCCCGCCGACCCCCGCGGTTGCGGAAGATCGCTTTGGTCGGGCACCTGGCGGGCTCGGACCGCGACCCCGGCTTCGGCGAGCTGCACGTGCGGGGCCGCCGCACCTGTGGCTACGTGGCGCTGCCAGGGGGTGGCAACGTCACCGTAGTCATCTCGCAAGACGAGGCACGCGCGATCGGTGGTGCTCCCCGCGATTTCCTCTCTGAAGCACTCTCCCGGTTTCCCAGGGTGTGGGCCCGCGTCAGTGAGTGCGGCCTCGAACAGGACGTCATGGTGACTGGGCCGTTCGATCGGCCAGTTCGCCGGCCCTGGTCGCCCGGCGCGATACTGGTGGGCGACGCCGCTGGCTACTACGACCCGTTTACCGGGCAGGGCATCTACCAGGCGCTGCGTAGCGCACGACTGGCCGCCGAGGCGATCGACGCCGCTCTCTCGGATCCCGGCGAGGAGCGGGGTGCGTTGAGGCGGTACGGGCGTCGCATGCGAATCGAGTTCGGTCCGAAGCGTGGCCTGCAGCGGGTCATTGAGGCCGCCGTCAGTCGGCCGGGGGTCATGTCGCGCTGCGTAGCCGCCCTGTCGCAGCGTGAAGGTGTGGCGGCTCGTCGCCTCTTGCGGGCCACGGGGGATCTCGCGCACCCGGCGACGGTGCTCGATCCCCAGCTATGGCTACTAACGTTTCTCAGCACGACGCACGACAGATGATCACACACAACGAGATTGTGATGAACGCAACGCCCGCGCGCTGTTTCCAGGTGGCGGCGGACGTCGAGCGCTGGCCGGAGCTACTCTCGCACTATCGGTGGGTGCGATTCCGTCGTCGCGACGGCTTCGGCCGTGGGCTGGTCGAGATGGCGGCGCGTCGCATGTTCGGGCCCCTTGGCTATCCGGTCTGGTGGATGAGCGAGATGTGGGCCGACGAATCGATCCCTGTCGTCCGCTACAAGCACGTTGAAGGCATAACGGCAGGGATGGACGTCGAGTGGCGCTTTTCTCCGGAAGGCGATGCGACGACGCGGGTAGAGATCGTGCACGAGTGGCCTGGTGGACCACGCTGGCCGCTGCTCGGGCGGCCTGCCGCGCGTTGGGTCATCGGCCCGGCCTTCATCCATCACGTGGCCGGGATGACGCTGGAAGGAGTCAGGAGAGCGGTGGAGGCTCAGTGATCATAGCGAAGAGGAACACGGGTAACGGGCGGCGTCGGGTCGCTGTGACGGGCATCGGGTGCATCACACCGGTGGGCAGCGGAGCCGACGGGCTCTGGGCTGGACTGAATCGAAGCGAGTCGGCGGTCCGCCGCATCACGCGGTTCGATCCGGCTCCGTTTCGCAGTCAGATGGCGGCAGAGGTCGATGGATTCGATCCGGCCGATCACATGGATGGGAAGCGGGCGAAACGGCTCGATCGATTCGGCCAGTTCAGTGTGGCGGCCGCACGCATGGCGCTCGACGATGCGGGGCTCGACTCCCAGAGGCTGCGATCAGATCGCGTTGCCGTGCAGATGGGCTCGGCGTTAGGCGGGGTCGCCTACGCCGAGGAACAGCACGGAGCGTATCTATCCGAGGGGCCTGGCGCTGTTAACCCGCTTCTCGCGCTCGCCGTGTTTGCCGGCGCCGCAAGCTGCAACATCGCCATAGAGTTCGGCTTCACTGGACCCAACTCGACCAACGGGATGAGCTGCGCGTCCGGCGCTATCGGTATCGGCCACGCTCTGCGTCTCATCCGCGACGATGAAGTCGACGTGGCGCTGGCCGGCGGCGCCGAGTGTCCTCTATCTCCCCTCTCTTTCGGGGCGTTCGCTCTGATCCGCGCCATGTCGAAGCGTAACGATGACCCGGGAACGGCGAGCCGGCCCTTCGATCGGGATCGTGACGGGTTCGTGATGGGCGAGGGTGCGGCGCTGCTTGTGTTGGAAGAGTGGGGGCACGCAGTCCGGCGCAATGCGAGGATCTATGCCGAGCTCAGTGGCTTTGGCACTACTGTTGACGGTTATCACATGACGGCGCCACGACCTGACGGCGCTCAGTCCGCCCGCGCCATCGAGCTCGCTCTGGCGGACGCGGCCGCGCTGCCCGATGAGGTGGAGTATGTGAACGCACACGCGTCATCCACTCGCCTGAACGATCCGGTGGAGACCAGGGCGCTCAAGTCGGTGCTGGGCGAGCGAGCGTACCGTGTCCCAGTGAGCGGAACGAAAGGATATTATGGACACCCGCTTGGCGCGTCGGGCGCCGTCGAGGCGGCGATCTCGGCGCTGGCGATAGAGCGGGGCTGGGTGCCGCCGACGCTTAACCTGTACGAGCCCGATCCTGAATGCGATCTCGACTACGTGGCCGGAGAAGGTCGCCAGACCGGTGTCGGTTTCGTGCTGTCCAACTCTTTTGGGTTCGGCGGCATCAACGCCGCGCTGGTGTTTCGCTCGCCTGCCTAGCCTCGAGCACGCTCGGGTCGCTTCAGCGGTCTAGATGTTTGCAGCCTTGGCGAGCAGCTGGAACCACACGAACAGGAAGAGGACATTAGCGACGACGACCATCAGGAACGCATCGGGGAAGAACGACGCATCCATAAGCTTGCAGATGAGTACGTAGAGCACGATCGTGCTGGCCAGTAGACCGACGATCGGTCCTAGGAAATACCCGGCGAGCACGGCAGCAGCGAAAGACCCGGCGCTCGCCAACAGGACTCCGAGCCAGTTACCGCCGACACGGGTGATCTTCATCGCGAGCCACAGACAGGGAATATAGATCGCGAATGAGATGCCAGCGATCGCCAATCCGATCTGTGTTTCCGTCTCCATCGGTCTCCTCCTTTGCTGCGGCGCCAATCTGAGTCCCGCGCCTTCATCCGTTGATCGGGATGAATCGGTCTGCTTTCGCTTGGCGCCGCGACTGGGGCGGTCTGGCAGAGGTGATGCCCGGGACAGGGGAACTCAGTACGAGAAGGGAGCGGAGGAGCGGGTCACCGCCGCGGTGCAGGGATTATAACTCCTTGTCGTGCAAGAACCTTCGGTTCTGGAGGGGAGGACGGTCAGGCAGCAGTTCGCTTCTTGCTACCCCGCCAGTCGGCAGCGAGATCCCTCCGAACCCGCAGCGGTAGCGCCTAGCCCGACTTCACCTCTCGGGCTTTCTCCTTCCCCTTCTTCGTCGGGCGAGGGCGGCGCTTACCTTAGCTGCCGCGCCATTGCTTCCCCTTGCGTGACTGCCGGTCTCCTATTTCCGGCAGAGCCCGCTCTCTTGTTCGCTCCAGGCCCCGAAGGTCGTTCAGCTTGACTGGGAGAGAGGTAGTGGTACCTTAGTGAACCATGGTGGACTGATTTGTGGCCGCTTGCAACCACTATAAAAAAAGCCTAAAGAGCCGGGCGCCGCGGAGCTGACCTGATAGCCGCGGCGACTTCCGAGGCTGAAGCTGAGAAGTTCCACGCGACCCGTGCTCACGTTGCGGGTCGCGTTTCTTTTTGGCGGCGGCCACCTCGTGCGGAGGGGTGTCTCATGCCCGATTTCAGAGCCCTGATCGAGAACGGCAGCGCCCACCTCTTTGATGGCGCGATCGGCACCGAGCTGTATCAGCGGGGTGTCTTCATCAACGTCTCCTACGATGAGGTCAACCTGAAGCGCCCCGAGCTCGTCGTGGAAGTCCACCGCGCCTATCGCGAGGCGGGGGCGCAGATTCTCGAGACCAACACGTTCGGCGCCAATCGCGCGCGCCTGGATCGCTACAGCCTTGGCGATAAGGTCTACGACATCAACAAAGCCGGCGCCGAACTGGCTCGGCAGGTTGCCGGGTCCGACCTGTACGTGGCCGGCTCGAT
Source organism: Gemmatimonadota bacterium (assembly GCA_020344215.1). GTDB lineage: Bacteria > Gemmatimonadota > Gemmatimonadetes > Palauibacterales > KS3-K002. The sequence goes on along the minus strand of CP070815.1, from coordinate 681,495 downwards.
CGGGCCGCTGGGCATGCGCATCGAGCCCTACGGGCCCACGGCGCGGGAGGAGGCCCGGGCCCTGTTCAGGGAGCAGGCGAACGCGCTGGCCGCCGGCGGCGCCGACGCGTTCATCATCGAGACCTTTAGCGACCTGTCGGAGATCGAGCAGGCGATTCTCGGCTGCCGAGACTCTGCGGATCTGCCGGTCATCGCCCAGATGACCGTTCATACCGACGGCAACACGGCGTACGGCTACGATCCGGCGCGGATCGCTCACCATCTGGACGAAGCGGGCGCCGATGTCATCGGCCTGAACTGCAGCGTGGGGCCGGCGATGATCCTGAAGGCGATCCAGAGCATGGCGGACGTGACGGGCCGGCCGCTCTCGGCGATGCCGAACGCTGGGCTGCCCAGGGAGATCGAAGGCCGGAAGATCTACATGGCCTCGCCGGACTACTTCGCCAAGTACACACGTCGGTTGATCCAGGTGGGAGTCCGCTTCGTCGGTGGCTGCTGCGGGACGACGCCCGAACATATCCGCGCCATGGCCGCCCAGGTGCGCGCGCTGAGGCCGAGCCGTCATGTGGTGGTAGTCGATGCTGTTCGCGACGTGGAGCGGCGCGAAGCGCACCCCGGGGTGGAGCCCGTGCCGTCTGCGGAGCGCTCGCAACTTGGGCGGAAGATCGCGGCGGGGGAGCTCGTAACTAGCGTGGAGATACTGCCGGCCAAGGGCTGTGATCCCTCCGATATGCTCGACAAGGTGCACGCGCTCAAAGCCGCGGGCGTGGATGCGGTGAACGTTCCCGATGGCCCCCGGGCGATGATGCGGATGGGCGTGTTGGCCAGTTGCGCGATCATCGAGCGGGAGGTCGGACTCGAGACCATACCTCACTACTGCTGCCGCGACCGCAACCTGCTGGGGATGATGAGCGATCTCCTGGGTGCGCACGCCATGGGGCTGCGTAACCTGCTCATCATCACCGGTGATCCGCCGAAGCACGGACCGTATCCGGATATCACGGCGGTCTTTGATATCGATTCCGTCGGTCTGACGAATCTGGTGCGCAAGCTGAACGAGGGGCTCGATCTCAGCGACAATTCGCTCGGGTCGGCCACCAGCTTCTTCCACGGGGTCGGCGTAAACCACGCATCGGTCGACCCCGAGTACGAGATTCACCACTTCGAGTGGAAGGTGGACGCCGGCGCGCAGTTTGCCGTGTCACAGCCGGTCTTCGATGTAGCGCGCTTCCGCGAATTTCTCGCGCAGATCGCGCACGTCCGCAGACCGATCATCGCCGGCGTCTGGCCGCTCGTCTCCTTCCGGAACGCCGAGTTCATGAACAACGAGGTCCCCGGCGTCGTGGTACCCGACCCGATCTTGGAGCGGATGAGGCTCGCCTCGGAGCGTGGTAAAGAGGCGGCGATGGGCGAGGGGCTTGCCATCGCCAGGGAGATGGTCGAAGCGCTGGAACCTCTAGTCCAGGGTGTGCAGGTAAGTGCGCCTTTCGGCAAGGTCGACTTCGCTCTGCAAGTCTTTGAGGCGCTGAAGGGCTGGACCGGGCGGCGGGTTGCGTTACCCTAGGGCTGGTGGGGGCCGAAGTCTCTAGCGGCAAGCCACGAAGCGGACACTGCGGCGCCGGTCACCGATGACTGCCGCCAGGCCCTCCAGCACGTAGTCGATATCCTCCTCCGTGTTGCCGACGCCGAGGGTCATCCGGATCGCGCAGTGAGCGTCCTCGTCGCTGAGCCCCATCGCCTTGAGGACGTGCGATGGCTCTGGGTTCCCCGACTTGCAGGCGGAGCCCGACGAGAAGTAGACGCCCTGGCGGTCGAGAAAAAGGACGAGCGACTCACCACGCATTCCCGGCAGCGTCATGTTGAGGGTATTGGGGAGCCGCTGCGTCGTGTGGCCGTTGAGCTTCGCTGCCGGAACGATTTTCCTGATCCCCGTTTCCAGCCGGTCACGCAGCTCGCGCACCCGCTCCATCTCACTGTGATTCAGTCTGCGCATAGCCAGCTCACAAGCCTTTCCGAAGCCGACGATACCGGGAACGTTCTCGGTGCCGGCGCGAAGCCGCCGTTCCTGGCCGCCGCCGTGGATCAGCGGTGACAGCTCCACGTCCCGGCGCACGTAGAGGGCGCCCACACCCTTCGGACCGTGGACTTTGTGGCCGGAGACGGATAGGAGGTCCACGCCCAGCTCGTTCACATCGATGGGCAGCTTACCGAGCCCCTGCACCGCGTCGGTGTGGAAGAGCGCGCCGTGCTCGTGGACGACCCGCGCCAGCTCGGCGACCGGGCTGACCGTGCCTACCTCGCTATTCGCCATCATCACGCTCACGAGGATCGTCCTGTCAGTGATCGCACCGGCCAGTAGCGTCGGGTCGACCATCCCGTGCCGATCGACGTCCAGATACGTGATCTCGAAACCGGATTCCTGCAACGACTCGCAGGTTCTGAGCACCGCGGGATGCTCGACCGTCGACGTGATGATCTGGTTCCCCGCTTCACGCCGGGCGAACGCCACGCCCTTGATCGCCAGGTTGTCGGACTCCGAGCCGCCGCCGGTAAAGACGATGCGGCGTGCTGTGCAGTTCAGTGCCTGAGCGATGGTCCGGCGTGCCGCTTCCACAGCGTCGCGCGCCTCGACCCCACGCAGGTGGATGCTCGACGGGTTCCCGTACTGGTTCTCGAGGAACGGAAGCATCGCCTCCAGCACCTCGGGGTCGACCGGCGTAGTGGCGTTGTGGTCCAGGTAAACATGGCGCCGCGGCTTTTTCGGCTTCGCGATCTCGACGACCGCCTCGCTGATCTCCTCGGCGGCGCGCCCGGCACCGTTCGAGCCCTCCGCCTTCACCACGTCGCAGAGCAGGGCCTTGTAGACCGGGAAGCCGGAGATGGGGTCGTAGCGGTTGAGGTCGGTCAGGTCGTTGACGTTACAGTCTCGCCACTCGTTCGGGCCCAGCGGGCCACCGCCGCCCATGTTCGCGTCGATGGCGCCTTCAATGATGTCATCGCTCAGCTTCGCCCGGTAGCGCACTCTGCCGCGCCGGCTCTCCACCCACACCCAGTCGCCGTCCTCGATGCCGCGTGTCTCGGCGTCTCGCGCGTTCAGTGTGACGAGCGGCGCCGGAGCCCTGCGGCTGAGCCCGGGCACGCCGTGGTGCTGGGAGCGGAAGTCGGCGAAGATGCGTGTGCCGGAGTTGAAGACCAGCGGATACCTCTCAGCCAGCGCCGGCTGCGCTAGCGGGCCTTCGCCCGGTTCGGTGTAGACGGGGAGTGGTTCGTATCCATGCTCTTCCAGGATGCTCGAGGCGATCTCGAACTTGCCCGATGGAGTGCGGAAGCCGGCCTTCCCGTCCTCGCGCAGCATCCCCTTCTCCCACTTCTTGTACTGCATCATCACGGTGGGGATCTGCACTTCGCCACCCGCCTCGCGCACTTCTTCTAACGTGAAGCCCGAGCCGTCGAGCACGTGGCGGAGCAGTTCCTCTTCGCTGCGCGGGTACTTGTCGCCGTAGCCGAGCCGTTCGGCGAGCTCGGTGAGAATGAGGTAGTCGTTCCGCGCCTCGCCCACCGGCTCGATCACCTTCTCGCGGATCTTGAAGATCGGGCCGTAGGTCATGTAGGAGGTGATCTCGTACATCGTCGTGGCCGGCAGCACAATGTCGGCGTAGGCCGAGTCGGCCGTGTGGTGGCGGTTGATGCTGACGAGGAAGTCGAGTGCGCCGAGCGTTTCGCGCCAAACGTCGGGGTTCGGCCACGCCGTGATGATCGAGCCGCCCAGGATGATGAGGGAGCGGATCTTGTAGGGCTCTCCCTTCAGCACCGAGTCCGGGAGGGCCATGGCGTGCGACTCACCTCGGTACATGCTGTAAACGGGGAATCGATCGCGGCCCAACGCCTTCTTCACGTTGGGGTTCGGGATGAGCCCGGCTCGGTTGATGGGGAATGCATTCTCCCGCATGCGGATCGTCAGGCCGCCGGGTACGTCGAGCTGGCCCGCCAGCGCCCAAAGCGTGAACACCGCGCGAATCGCCTGCACGCCGCTGTCCGAATACTCGAGCCCCGTGTACATGATCGGGCAAGCGCCCCGCGCCCTGGCGATGCGCCGCGCCAGGTCGACCACCACGTCGGCCGCGACGCCTGTGATCTCCTCGACGACCTCGGGGCGGAAGTGCTGTACGTACTGTCTGAGCTCGTCGAAGCCCACGGTCCAGTGCCTGACGAACTCCTCGTCGACATGCTCTTCGTCGATCAGCACGCCGATCATCCCCAGGGCGAGCGCGCCGTCGGTGCCGGGGCGTATCGGGACCCACCTGGCGCCGACCTCCCGAGCGGTGTGGTTGCACTGCGGATCGATGCAGATGACCTCGGCGCCGCGTAGCACCGCCCGCTTGATCTGCTCGTGTGCCAGCGGCGGCGAGTCGGTGGCGGGATTGGCACCCCAGATCAGGATCAGGTCGGCGTTCTCGATGTCGTGATCGGTTGTGTGGTAGTACTCGCCGAACGTCACGTGGGGGGCGATCATCGCGAACGACACGTAACAGAGCGCGCCCACCCCAAGCGTGTTGGGCGAGCCGAACGGGAAGAGGACGCTGGAGGCCGACGAAATAGCCACGCCGGCCGGCTGGAACACGTCGCAGAGTGCCAGCTCGAAGCTGCCGCGCCCGGTATAGATGGCGGTCGCCTCCGGTCCCGACTCTTTCTTGATCTTGTGCAGGTTCTCGGTGATGACATCGAACGCGTCGTCCCAGCTGACACGCTCGAACTCGTACGTGCCCTTCGGCCCCACCCGGCGCAGCGGGTGTTTGAGTCGATCAGGGTCGTGGATGATCTCTGCCGAATGAGCGCCGTTTGTGCAGATCATCCCGAGCGGGTGATCCTGCGGGCGGACGCTCTTCAACTCCCCGTCTCCAAGTGTGACGGTCACCCAGCAGCCGGCGGGGCAGATGCCGCACAGGCCATCTCTCTCATCGATGCGCGGACTCTTCGTTGCCTCGCGACGTCTCACGGTGGCCTTATGCATGGATCACCGAGTTGGCGATGGATAGGAGGCGCGGAGCAGCGTGTCGTCGATGCGCTCGAGCAGCAGGAGCGCGTACCATTTCTTCTCATCGGTGAAAACGCGCCTGAGGTCGAAACCGAACGCGGTGAACTCGCGCTGCAGCTTCGGCAGGCGGTACTTGCGGCTGACCTCGATCAGGATGCGCTCGCCGGCGCTGATGTCAAACGTCTGGTCGAGCGGCTCGACGTAGAGCTGCTGGTCGGCGTGGAAGCGCGCGTAGATCTCCATGCGCTCGAGCACTGGGTTCCAGGTCGCACTGTGCTCGATCTGCGAGAGGTCGAGCGCGGCGCCCAGCTCCCCGTTGATGCGGGCAAAGTAGTTTTTCGTGAACCTTGCTGTAACGCCTGCGGCGTCGTTATACGCCGCCTCGAGGACGTCAACGTCCTTCACCAGGTCGACGCCGAGCAGGAAGAAATTGCCCGCCGGCAGATGGTCGGCGACGCTGCGCCAGAAAGACGTCGCCTCGGCGTCGTTGAAGTTGCCGATGCTGCTGCCTAGGAAGATGAGCACCTGTGGCGACAGCTGGCGCAGCACGGGGAAGGCGCTGCGATAGGTCCCGTTGATCCCGGTGAACTCGACGTCTGAGAAGGTCTCGGCGATGGAGCGGCTCGCCGCACGCAGCGCGCTGTCACTCACGTCCACTGGAACGTAGCGCACCGGCTCCTCGTCACGGGAATAGGCCGATAGCAGGTACTCGGTCTTCACCGAGTAGCCGGAACCGAGCTCCACCAGGGTGACCTGTCCGGTGACATCCTTGATCTCACCGGCGTGCTTGGCCAGGATCTTCGCTTCGGTGCGGGTCGGGTAATACTCGGGCTGTCGAGTGATCTCCTCGAACAGCCGGCTACCTTCCGCGTCATAAAGGAAGCGGTAGTGGAGCCACTTCGGCTCGTCGCTCAGCCCAGCCGCCACCGACCGTGCAAAGGCGTGCACGGAGTCACTCGTGCCAGGGGCTTGCACGAGCGCGGCACCGGCACCGACGGCTTCCCGGAACCGGGTCGGGAAATCAGACATTAGGTTTGCAACATAGGTATACGATTGGCGCATTGCCAACCGCGGCGCTGCGCATCCCAACCCTCTAAATCGTCCGGGCGAGCCGCGAAGTTCCAGCCAGCAGGCTTCGTCGGGCGGCCGCCTCGGCCAGGTGTCCCGGCGATCGGTCAGGCTTGCGGAATTAATCGACGGGTGGTATCAATAGTGATAAGCGCTACAACGAAATCGCTGTTGGGTTGAGGCTCGGCCCTGGGGTACCCGCCGCTCTGGAGTCTCGAGCCGTGGTAGCTCTTCCGTCTCCTACGGTCCATGGGGACCTGTAGTGGTGACCAGCCGGTCCGTCCTCGCCCATTTACTCCAAGAGATCCGCCCGCCGGGCATTCCGGGGGTGCCCAGCCTGCGACGTCGTCGGAGTGGCCCCTCGAGTCTGTCGGGTCGGCGTAGACCCAGTTCCGGGCGCTTGTCGTTCGTCAGGAGCTTGGAGGTGCCGCCATGGGAGAGAACCAGGTCGATATCCTGCGTTCCGGCTTTCTCGCCGACGGTCGCTTCTTCAGCATCGAGGCCGGCCGCCTGAAAGGCGGCAGCTGGGGCGCTTGGATGGTGTGCGTCCCGTCAGAGACTGCGATCGAGAAGGACGAATCACACGCGATCCGTGTGGTGGGCCGAAAGGAACTGCTCTCCAAATGGGCCGGGGAGCTCAGCCGGGAGGAGATCGAAGGGATCGCGGAAGGACGCTACGACTAGCTACACACGCGACCCACAGGAGAGCGGCTCGATCCTGCTCCGGCGGCTCGGCACCCGGCTACCAGCCGACCTTCTCTACGGTCACGCCGCGCGCCGCGTCGGTGACGAACTCGTCGGCCTCACGGCCGTAGAGCTTGTGGTAGGCCTCGGTGACGTAGCCCAGGAAATCTTCGATCAGCGCCGCGGTGACCAGGTTGACGGTGCAGCCACCGAAGCCGGCGCCGGTGAGGCGCGCACCGATGATGCCGGGCGCCTGCCGTGCCAGCTCCACTAGCCCGTCCAGTTCCTCTGAGCTCACCTCATAGTCATCGCGAAGCGAGCGGTGCGACGCGAACATCAGCTCGCCGAAGCGCTCGGTCTCGTTGCTCTCGAGCGCGGCAGCGGCGAGCTGAACGCGTTCGATCTCGCCGACCACGTGTCGGGTGCGCCGGTCGAGTGGCGGTGGCAGGTGACGGAGCAAGGATTGGAGTTGTTCCGGTCTCACAGTGCGCAGCGAGCGGATATCGTCGTCGACGGCGTTGAGACGGCTGACCGCCTCCTCGCACTCGCGTCGCCGCTTGTTGAACTCCGAGTCGCGCAACTCGCGTTCCACGCCGCTACAGAGGACGACGATCCGCATTGCCGAAGGCAGCGGCACGTGCCGGATACCCAGAGTCTCGCAATCGAGCAGCAAAGCTTTGCCAGGCTGGGCGCAGGCGGCGGTGGCCTGATCCATGATGCCGCACTGGACTCCGACGAAGTGGTTCTCCGCCGACTGGCTGAGCTGGGCGAGCTTGAGTTCCGGGAGCTCGAGCCCGGAGACCTCGCGGAACGCGGCGGCGAAGGCCACTTCGATGGCAGCCGAAGAGGAGAGGCCGCCCCCGATGGGGATGTTGCCGGCGACGGCGGCATCGAGGCCGCAGACCGGAAGGCCGGCCTGCGCGATCGCCCAGGCAACGCCGGCGGGGTAGGCCACCCAGCCGCTGACGCTGCCGGGCGACAGATCGGCGATGTCAAACTCCGCCGTCTCGTTGAACTGCTCGGAGTGGATGCGAACGTGCCGGTCCTCTCGGGGCGTGAAGGCGACGGCGATCTCCAAGTCAACCGCCAACGGTAGCACTAGGCCGTCGTTATAATCCACGTGGCCGCCGATGAGGTTCACGCGGCCCGGCGCCCGGCTCAATAGCTCGGGCCTGCGCTCGAAGACACGCTGGAAGGTTGCGCGGGCCACTTCGAGTGGTGACAGCTCTCTGGCGGGTTCTGTCGTTGACATGGTTACGGCACCGCTCTAGTCTCGGACCTGATCGGTCGGTTATCTCGGGCCCCTTACACTTCTAGGGCTATGGACCGGTTTCGGGCTTGTTTGCGCCGCCCGCTTGCACCTGCGTTGCTCACGCTCTGGGCCTGTGCGTTACCGCTCACGGCACGCGCGGGAGATCGTCTCCAGGCGGGGGCAGCCCAGGTGCGGCGCCTCGACGTGCGCACCTCGCAGGTTATGATCCACGAGGTGCTCCACAACATCGACGGTGTGTTCTCCCTGAGCGGCATGCCGGACGGCTTCGTCAGCGCTGACGAGATGAGCCGCAACATGCCGACCCTGCTCGCAGAGCGGCCGGGCGCCTTTCTCCCACACTATGATGATGACGGCATGTTAAGGTACGCCGAGCGGCAGCGCGCCAACAGAGTGACCTATCGTTGGGCCATGCAGCACGTCTGTTACGGCTCGATGTTGCGGCGCGCGCCAGGGGTGCCGTCGGACGGGGGCGGGTAAGATGGCGGATCCGCTACAGATGCTGGAGCGCACCGACAAATTCTACTTGGGCTCGGGGAGCGGCATCATCTTCGCGCCGCGTTTTCCGCGCTGGCTCGAGTACCCCGGCTTCTGGGACGACATCGACGTCTACCACTACCAGCTCGCGCCGCTCTTCACCGTTACGCTGCTGAGCGAGCGGGACGGTGCGCCCGGCGGTCCGCTGGCGTTGCGGCAGCTGAGTCGTCGCTGGTCGCCGGCGGAACTGGTCTGCGAGTACAAGTCGGATGACGGCCTGCACACCTGGGAGCACCGCTCGGTCGTGCCCGGCGGCTGGTTCGTGTCGGAGTGGAGCCTGCACAACTCGAGCGGTGCGGATCGGACGCTCCTCGCCGTGGCATGGACGGTCCAGGACGCCGACGGTGTCGATCTAGGCACGGTGGCGGCGGAGGCGGGTGCGGTGCGCTTTCGCCGCGCCGTGCAGGATCTGCACATCCACCGCGTCGGCGTCGATGTGGTACTGGAAGCGCCGATCGATGCGGTTGCCGGCTGCGCCCAGCTGGCGGAACGCTCGAGCTTCGACCCGCGCTGGGAGTTGACACCGTTCCCGGAGAGCTGGCGTCACGGGCTCGAGACGTCAGTTCGGATCGCGGGCGTCAGCCCAGCGGGCGCACTCTACGCGGCGGCGGTTTCGCGGGTAAAGGTGCCCGCCGGCGGCGTAGCCACGGCAACGCTTCGCGCCCGCGTCGGGGCCGAGAACGCGGGCGACGTTCAGATGACCGGTCCGCTTGCAGGTCATCTCAGAGAGCACGCGCCGCCGCCGCCGCCCATCTCGGACGTCGAGCCGCCGGTCGGCGCGGAGCCCGGCGCGGTGGGTCGGGTGGGGTGGACCGCCTACTTCCGCTCGGTGCCCGAGTTCTCCTGCTCCGATCCTTACTTCGAGCGCTACTGGTATTATCGCTGGTACGGGCTGCAGCTCTGCAGCCACGAAGGTGGCGTCGCGAACCATCCCTATCCGGGCTGCTGCGAGGGGACCGGATACTTGCACGTGCCGATCGCCTACAGCGCACAGTGTCACGCCCGCGAGCTGCGCTGGCTACCGGATCCCGCTTGGGCACGCGGCGTCGTCCTCAACTTCCTCGCCCATCAGAAGGAAAGCGGCCAGTTCCACGGCCGCATCTACGTGAACCACTTGGCGCACACCGACTTCTACTTCGCGAACTGGGGCGACGCCGTGCTCGCCGTCGATGCGGTGCACCCTGACGATTCGTACCTGCGGGCCGTCTACGGCCCGCTGGCGCGCTACGCCGAATGGCTGGACCGCGAGCGTGACGCCGACGATACCGGTCTATACGACGTGATCGATCACTACGAGACCGGCCAGGAGTACATGAGCCGCTACATGGCGGTGAGCGATGAGGCCGATAGCGAAACGTGGGGTAGAAAGATCCGCCTCAAGGGTGTCGACGTGACCGTCTACGCATATCAGCTCCAGCGCGCGCTGGCGACTATCGCCGAGCGGCTGGCTGATGGCGACGGCGTCAAGCGCTGGGAGAAGGTTGCCGACCGAACCGGTGACGCGATCATGGGTCTGATGTGGGACGATGAGACGCTGATGTTCCACGACGTCGATCCGGGAACGATGGAGCGGACCGACGCGAAGGCGGCGATCCACTTCTACCCCTTCCTCACCGACCTCGTCGGTCCGGAACAGGTCGAGGGGATGCGCTCGCACCTGCTGAGCCCGGAGGAGTTCTGGACGATCTATCCTGTGCCGTCCAGCAGTGTCGACGACCCGTACTTCAGCCCCGACGCCGAGTGGAAGGGTAAACGGCACAACTGCCCCTGGAATGGTCGCGTCTGGCCGATGGCCAACTCGCACGTCGCGGAAGCGCTCGCCAAGGTCGCGGTCGAGCACGATCCCGGGCTGCGCGACCGGGCGGTCGAGCTCATCCGTAAGTTCATCCGCATGATGTTCCATGACGGTGACCCGGCGCGGCCGAACTGCTACGAGCACTACAACCCGGACACCGGCACGCCGTGCCTTTACCGCGGCTTCGACGATTACCAGCACTCCTGGGTGAACGATCTCATCATTAGGTACGTTGCAGGCTTCCGCCCGAACGGCGGCGATTCGTTCGTCGTCGATCCGTTCCCGTTCGGCGTCGAATCGTTCCGCTTGGCACGACTCCCCTTCCGCGGCCACCAGATCGGAGTCGAGTTCAGGGAAACGCGGTTCAGGGTACGAATCGACGGCGAGATCATAGCCGAATCGTGGATCGGCGAGCCTGTCGAGCTTGAGGTCTAGGACCGTAGCTGGGGCTACGCGTCGGTCTTGGTCGCGCGCACCCAGGCGGCACGGATACGCTGCGTCCAGACGGCGAATCCCTCGCGCAGGCTACCAGGATCGGGACGGAACCGAACCGCCAGAAGTTGCTCGGCTGGGACCAGCGGATTGAAGAGCGTGTCGATTCGGCAGGCCTGTTCCCCCCGGAACTCGAGCAGATCGACACCTTCGAACTCGACCGATCTGCCCGTCGCCGCGAAGCCCGGCGGGTCCATGACACCGAGGTTCGTCGCCGTGATCCTCCAGGGCACAGCGCACCTGCTGCCGTCGGCGGCGATGCAGATCGGATGGCGGATGACGTAGTCGAAGTCGGGGAACGCCCGCAGGACCGTCTCGGCAAAGCTCCTCACCGCATCATGTCCTTCCGCCGGCGCCTGCATCGCCGGGTCGTCCCACACCACATCCTCCGTGAGGAACGAGAGGAACCGGTCGAGGTCCCTCGAGTTCCAGGCTTCGGTCAGCCCTTCGACGAATGCGGGGATCTGTTGCGGCTTCATGAGTCTTCGGGGCCGTACTGCAGGTACTCTTCCCTCACCGGCGAAAACACCTCGATGACGACCGAGTCCTCGAGCGCCGTCGCGCCGTGCGGGACGTCGCCGGCGATGTTCCAGCTGTCGCCCGGCCTGGCGTCGAGCCGCTCGTCACCGATGACGAAATCCAATCGCCCCGACACCAGGTAACCGGTCTGCTCGTGCGGGTGGTGGTGAGTGGGTATCTCGGCGCGCTTGCTGATCCGGAATGTGCTGAGCAGCGTCCTCCCGCCGTGGGCCAGCGTCTTCAGCTTCACACCCTCTAGGACTTCGGTGTATCCGCCATCACTCGACTTGGTGAACATAGGCGCCTCGATTCTTGGGGGCTGCACACGTGGCTGCAAGAATAACGATGCCGGATGCGGGCGCGGTACACCAGGACGGTGCCGTCCGGACGGCCCTCTGGAACTTCGGGAATCCGTGACTACTTGACTAATAGAATTGTCGAGTACTCGAGATTGGAATCGACGCGACTAGGGGCTCCAGTTGGCCATCAGGCCTCTGAACAACATTACCGCGCCGGCGACGAAAAGGCCGGTCGTAACGACGTACGTTCCTCCCCCGCTGGCGGCGTTGTACGAGAGCCAGGTCAGTACGCCGCCGCCGATCAGCATGGCGGCGCCGATGACGACGAGCTTCGAGCCATCCCCGTCATCACCCATGTCCTGGTGCCGCATCGACATGTTGGCCAGCATCAGCTCCGCTTCCAGCCGCTTTCGGGTCAGCTCGTCAGGGTCGGGCTGATCACTGAACGATTCCGCGACAGGTGCGGGGCTCGGCGCCGACGGTGGGACGTCGGCTGGCGAGGGGACCACGGGTGCGGGGACCCCGGCAGGGCTCGGCGGTTGGGCAGCGGGTGCCCCGCCCGGTGCCGGGCCCGCGACCGGCGGCCGAGGTTTGGTCTGTATACGCAGCTTGTTTGACGGCTGCGGCTGTGTCGGCGGCTGCTGTACCTGCGGCTGCGGCCGGGCCTGAGGCTGCGGTCTGGCCTG
>CP070815.1:590898-669010 GCA_020344215.1 Gemmatimonadota bacterium | reverse complement strand
GATGGTACTGCGAGCGCGAGCCCGTGGGAGAGTAGGACGCCGCCGGCCTCATTACCATGACGCCGCTATCCGCTCACGCGAATAGCGGCGTTTGCTTCTCAAGACCACGCGGGGGACCGCTTTCCGGGCCCCAGGGGGGCAGAAAGGCCGCTATTGACAAACCGGAAGTGGGGCCTTAGATAGAGGCTTGCCGGGAAATCAATGCCCATTCCCTTGTAGGAGAACGTACAGCTAGGAGGAAGGCGCACGGGCCTTGCTTAGTACGCACATCTTACAATCTCGTCGGAATATAGCCGCCGCTGGCCGGTATCCAGCATCGGCCCGCTAGAAGACTGCGCCTAGGTGGTCTTCCAGTCGGGCCGACGGTGCTCCGCACCCAACGCTGGGTAATCGCCCATAGCAGTCCGGCCGGTGCGTTCAGCATAGAGGTCGCACAGTTACACTTTGCACCACTGACGACCCTTCCGAGGGAGGTCATTATGGGCTACAGGCTATTGATTCGCCTGGGCGCGTGCTTGGCGCTGCTGCTATTTGCCGCGGCTTCGACGTTCGCGCAGACAGGGCGCATCCTTGGTACCGTGACCCAACTGGAGACCGGTCGGCCGCTGGACGCCGCCGTTGTCGTGCTCGAGGGTACCGAGATCGGGACACTCACCACGACGAACGGGCGCTTCGAGCTGTCGAGCGTGCCCGCAGGCTCGTACACGCTGCGCGTCGTGATGTTAGGTCACTCTGCTGGGGAGGAAGCCGTGACGGTGACGGCGGGTGAGACGACCCGCATTGACGTGGCCCTGGAGATCGAGGCGATAGCGCTCCAGGAGATCGTCGTCACCGGCACGATCGGTGCGACGCCCAAGGCGAAGCTTCCGTTCACGGTGAATACGCTAACCACAGACGACTTACCGGTACCGCAGGTCGACGCGGCGATGGCGATTCAGGGCAAGGTGCCCGGCGTGACGGTCGTGTCGGGGAGCGGCCGGCCGGGGGCCGAGCCATCGATCATGCTGCGTGGGCCGGTGAGCCTTAACGCGGCGGGCCGCAGCCAGGACCCGCTGATCGTGGTGGACGGTGTGATTCTGGGTTCGGGCATCGCCGACCTGGACGCGCTGGACATCGAGAACGTGGAGATCGTGAAGGGCGCGGCGGCGGCCTCGCTGTACGGGTCGCGTGCGGCGAGCGGTGTGATCCAGATCACCACCAAGCGTGGCCGCGGTGTGTCGAGGAACGAGGTCACTTACACGTTCCGGTCCGAGTACGGTCAGAGCTCGCTGGACGGCTCCTTCCCGCTGCTCAGGCACCACTTCTGGGAGCTGACGGCGGACGGGTCGCAGTTCATCGACGGGGACGGCAACCCGTGCGACTTCCTCACGTGTGACGGTAGCGTTGTGTTGGCGGGTCAGCTGAGGGACGATCCTGCGGATCCAGTCAACGAGTGGAACACCGTCGCCGACCAGGAGTGGCCCGGGGGCACGTGGGACCAGGTCGAAACGTTCTTTGAGGAAGCCACGTTTCTGCAGAACTATATCTCCGCGACGGGTCGCACGAACGCGACGAACTTCCACGTCTCCTACAGCTGGATGAAGGACGGGGCGGTCATGCCCGGCCAGGAGGGGTTCGAGCGTAACAACTTCCGCTTGAACGTGGACCAGGGCATTCGGGAGAACCTGATCGTGTCGGCGAGTGCCTTTTACAGCAGGTCGATCCAGGATTTCTTCCCGGAGACCCAGGGCAGCCCGATGTTCAGTCTGACGCGGCAGCTGTCCGGTGTCGACCTGACCTCCTGCGAGGACGACCCAGGCACACCGGAGGACGAAACCCTGCTGTCGTGCTACGATGATCCAGATAACATCATCCTGCTGACGCAGCCGTTCGACCGGGAGAGTGTTAACCCGCTGTACCAGATGCTGACGAGAGACTATCGGCGGAAGCGGAGCCGGTTCCTCGGTGCCGCCAGCGTGCGCTGGGCGCCGCTCACGTGGCTCGACCTGGATGCCAACCTGAGCTACGACCGGCTCGACCGTTGGACGCAGGACTACTACCCCAAGGGCTTCCGCACGTATGGCGTAAGCTCGCTTAACGAGGGGGCGCTCGACATCGAGGACTGGAGGGACGAGGCGTTCAACGCGAGCGTCACGGCCACTGGGCACTTCAACCTTACGGACAACATCCGTAACCGCACCCAGGTCCGCTATCTGTACGAGCGTGACGACAACGCTTGGAACTATACCGGCGCCTACGAGTTCGCGGTGGGCGACGTCCCGAGTTTCTCGGGTCTGGACCGTGAGCAGATCTATGGGTTCTCGTCCGAGGCGACCTCGATCCGCGCGGATGGGTACTTCATAATCACTAACTTCGACATGTACGACCGTTACATTATCGACGCGCTGGTGCGTAACGACGGTAGCTCGCTGTTCGGTTCGGACGAGCGGCGGGCTTGGTACTACCGCCTGGCGGGTGCGTGGCGCATGGGGCAGGAGGACTGGTTCACCTTGCCGTTCCAGGAGGTGAAGCTGCGGGCTGCCTACGGTACGGCGGGCGGTCGGCCGCGCTTCGAGGCTCAGTACGAGACTTACAGTGTGGTCGCCGGGTCGGTCGTGCCGGAGACGCTCGGTAACACGGAGCTCAAGCCCGAGTTCTCGAAGGAGACCGAGCTGGGCCTGGATCTTCTGTTCCTCGACGGCCGTATGGGCTTGACCTTCAACTATGCCCATATCGTGACCGACGACCAGATCCTGTTGACCCCGGTGCCGGCCTATACCGGTTTCACGGACCAGTGGGCCAACGCCGGTCAGATCACGAGCAGCTCGTACGAGTTGAGCTTTGACTGGCGGGTGCTGCAGACACAGGACTTCACCTGGCAGACGCGGCTCTTGTGGGACAAGACCGCATCTGAGATCACCGCGCTCACCACGCCGCCGTTCCGTTACGGCACTCCACCCAACCAGGCGTTGGGCAATGTCTTCTACGCCCGTGAGGGCGAGAATGTCGGGGATTTCTACGGCAACATATTCGCCTACGGCTGTGGTGATCTTACCACCGAACTACAAGACCTAGATATCTGCGGTGAGTTCATCAACGATGAGAACGGCTTCCTCGTCTGGGTCGGTGCAGGCGGCAGTCTCGACGACGCCCTGTGGGGGACCGCTTCCGGTTACTCCGTGGCCGGCAGACCCATCATGTGGGGCACGCCGTTGCAGGGCGAGTGCATAGACCCATCAACGGGCGAGCCGACGTTCTTCTGCAAGGTCGGGAACACGATGCCCGACTACCACTGGAGCTGGGGTAACACGTTCAGCTGGCGCGGGTTCTCGCTGTACGCGCTGCTCGATGCCGAGCGCGGCTTCGACGTCTACAACATGCCGATGCAGTGGGCCATCTTCCGGCGTAACGTCGACGTCTATGACCAGACCGGCGTGCCGGAGGGTCGGAAGAAGCCGCTCGCCTACTTCGACCAGTGGTACGGTATGAGCGGGCTGCGGCCTTCGAGCGAGTTCGTCGAGGACGGCAGCTACATCAAGCTGCGCGAAGTCTCGCTGCGCTACTCGCTGCGGGGCGATCAGCTGGCCGAGATCCCGGCGCTGAACGTCTTCAGCGGGATCACCTTCAGTGTGATCGGTCGCAACCTGATCACCTGGACCGACTACCGGGGCTACGATCCCGAGGTCGGCATGTCGCATGGCGATACCGGTTCGTCAGCTATCGCTCGTGTGGAGGGCTTTCAGTACCCGAACTTCCGCACCTGGACAGTCGGCATCGAGCTTAACTTCTGACGGGAGGAGCCAGCGATGACTAAGATGAAAAAGACTGGGGTCCTGGCCACGCTGCTGCTCCTAGGGGGCACAGCGTGTGCGGACCTCGATGTCGTTAACCCGAACGACCCGGAAGCCGAGCGTGCTCTCGCCACAGCCGAGAACGTACTGGGGCTGATCGGAGGCACTTTTAGGCAGTGGTATATTGGGGGTACGGACTACGCTGGAGGGTCGTTCCACCAGAGCGTCATTTCATTCCAGACGAGCGCGCCATGGAACAACGCCGGCATGGTCCCACTCGGCTGGCTGCCGCGACCGGAGCTGGTGAACGACGCGGCTGACCAATGGTACCCTAACCAAACGTATGCGTGGTATCAGGCCTACAAGGCTATAGCTCCGGCCTCGGACGGTCTGCGTGCCATCTTGACCAACGACGATCTCCGGGCGGACTTGGACGCGGACACTCTCAGGGCGATGGCCTTTTCCAGGTTCGTTCAGGGTCTGGGCTACGCGTATCTCGCCGTGAGTTTCGACCAGGCCTTCATCGTGGACGAGACTTCTGACCTACAGGCTCCGCAGGAGCTGAGACCCTACGGCGAGGTGATGACTGCGGCGCTGGGCTACTTAGATCAGGCGCTCGCCCTGGCGGAGGCGGAGTCGTTCACCATTCCTGCATCCTGGATGTCGGTGGAGGTATCCTCTGACGAACTGATCCGGCTGATCCACGGGTACAAGGCCCGCTACCGCGCGGCCGTCGCCCGCACGCCAACGGAGCGAGCTGCAGTGAACTGGGACCTCGTATGGGCGGATGCCGATGCGGGCGTCACCGCGGACTGGTTGGTGGATGTAGTCTGGGCGGATTGGAATTGTGACTCCTGGTGCAACCTCATGTGGAATTACTTCGCCTATTCGGCGTGGCAGCAGCTTACCTACTTCATCCTTGGTATGGCGGACCAGTCGGGCAACTACCAGGCCTGGCTTGACATACCGATTCTCAACCGCCTGCCTGCGGTAGCAGCGGGTGGCCCGCTCGATGTTCTGATCATCACGCCAGACCTGCGTTTCGTGCAGGGTAATACGTGGGAGGAGCAGGAAGCTGACTGCCCGTACGACCCTGGAAGCGACACCTATTGCCTCAATAGAGATCCTTTCACCGCATTGTGGGCGATGCCGGGTGAAGGGTACGCCGTCCTGGAGCAGTGGGCGAAGCCCGAGCGCCAGACCTGGCGGTGGTCCAATTACTTCTCGACCGAGCCGTGGAACATTTACGGTGGGGATATCGTGGAGATGTCCGTCGATGAGATGAATATGCTCAAGGCCGAGGCGCACTACTGGAATGGTGAGCTCGCCGAAGCTGCGAACCTTATCAACCTGACCCGCGTACCCGCCGGCCTCAACGCCACGGACGCCGCGGGCCTCAACACGAGTTGCGTGCCGAAGCTTCCGAACGAAACCTGCGGCGATCTCTACGAGATGCTGAAGTGGGAGTGGCGCCTGGAGGTGTGGGGCAGGGGGCTCCACGATAATCCGTGGTACTTCAACGGGCGCGGCTGGGGTGACCTGTACAAGGGGACCTGGCTGCACTACCCGGTTCCGTGCGGGGAGTTCCAGGTGCTGCAGATTACGCCCTGCTACACCTTCGGCAGCTCTTCGGACACCGAAAACTCGTCGCAGGGTAGCATTTACGCCTGGCCTTTCGAGGAGTAAGGAAAGCGAGCGGCTGACGAAAGCAGTCGTCGGGCCGTGGAAATCGTAAACAACTGCACGGGGGTCGGTCCTCACGATGGTGGGGGCCGTCCCCCGTAGTACTTGCGCCCGGTAGGGTTGCCTCGTCGCTCGCGGCACCGCCGCCCCGATCGCGAGCTCGCTGTCAGACGTTAAAGCCGTGCGCTGCACGTTGAACTCCGGACGTTGACCGGGCGTCGGGCCCGGGAGAGATTACTAGACGTCAATGCCCGAGACGCGTAGGGGGCGTGAGGGGGCCCCTCCGGCCAGTAGGAGTGCTAAAGATGGAACCTCTGAAGCGGCTTGGTGTGCTGGCGCTGTTGGCGCTACTTGCGGTTCTCTCCGGCTGCGCGAAGACCGGGACCCGGGAGGTTGGGTCGGGTCGCCAGTTTGACGTGTTGACGCGAGAGGAGATCCTCTCGCTGGAGATGACGAACCTGTACGACGTGGTGGAGCGGGCGCGGCCGCAATGGCTGACCCGGCGGAGCGGTATGCGCAGCTTCCAGCTGGAGGCAAACGTCGTGGTGTTTCAGGGCCAGACGATGCTGGGCGATGTCGGGGCTCTGCGGGAGCTGCCGCCGGAGTATGCCTACGAGCTGCGCTATCTTGACGGTATGACCGCCGCGGCCTCACTTCCCGGCATCGGTTCGCAGCACGTGAGCGGGGCGATCATCATCCGTACGTCGCCGCCCGAGGAACGGTAGCGCATTCCGCGGCAGCCCGATCGGCTCGGCCCGCGACTCTGTCGGCGCCGGCAGCGTCCCTAGCTGCTTGCCCGCGCTGGGGTTGCTGAGCCGGAGACCGCGATCGGGCGGCCGCTCTCCGGTAGTGAGGGAGCTAATAACGGAGGTAAACCGTGAGGATCTGTCGTTCGCTGTTCGGGATTCTTGTGTTGTTGGTGTTCGTTGGCGCGGCCGCGACGCCGGTCGAGGCGCAGGATCTTGACTTCGTGGTTAGCCCGCACTGGGCGGTTGGCTACGTTGTCAACGCGCCCACCCAGCTCGTTGGCTTCAGCGGAACGACCTTTGGGCCGCACCTGGCGGATTGGGGGGTGTATGTGGACGCGAAGTTCACACTGGATTCGCCGGAGGGCAATAGCAACTTCAACTCGTCGCTCACACCCGAGGAGGTGGAGGAGCTGTGGGGCGACACCAACTTCGATACAGAAGGCATCTGGACGACCGTGAACGTCGCTTTAGTGCGTGTCCTCTCCGAAGCGCTTGCGCTGTACGTCGGTGCGGGCTACTCACATGAGGACGCCTACATTCTCTATTACGACGAGACCGGGGAGCGGGGTGAGTTAGGCTGGTACTGGGTGAAGGACGACAGCGCCTCGGGCGATCGTGTCAATCTGATGGGTGGGGCTTGGATGCGTCTAGTGCCGCGAGTCATCGTCCAGTTCGGCGGCGAGACAGCCCCCGCCGGTTTCACTGTGGGTGCCGCCATTGTATTGCCGTTCGGCCGCTAGCCAGCTCCGACCGGCAATCGCGGTGGGGAAGACACAGCAGTACAAGAAAGGAGGGGTGGCCGGTCCTGCGCGAGGACCAACCGCCCCTCTCTCTTCGGCCTTTTCAGAGCTGACTAGGCCAGCCAGTAGGCGGGCGGGGAGGAAACGACACGCAGCCCTTCCATGTCGGGCGGAGGTGGCTTGGGATCCTCCTGTTTTGTGGGGAGCCCTGTCGGAGTGTCCCCGACGCAGCCAACGGCGCCCAGCACGGCTATAAGCAAAACCCCTATGAACAGTTGCACGCGACGCATAGTGATCTCCAAACGTTAGCCGGGCGGCGGGCCCGGAGGTGCCTAGATCATAATAGCACAAACGGATTGGGGGCGAAAGGGCGCCCCTCCAGCCAGTAAGGAGGGCTGTCAAGATGAAACCTCTGAAGCGGCCTGGTGCGCTGGCCCTGTTCGCGCTGCTCGGTTTCCTTTCCGGCTGCGCAGCGACCGGGACCCAGGCGGAAGGGTCGGACTACCGATGGGACGTGTTGACGAGCGAGGAGATCCTCTCGCTGGAGATGACGAACCTGTACGACGTGGTAGAGCGGGCGCGGCCGCGCTGGCTGACCCGGCGGGGCGGAGATGTGGTTGTGTTTCAGGGACAGACGTTGCTAGGCGATGCCACCATGCTGCGACAGTTCGGACCGCAGGAGGTCTACGAGCTGCGTTACCTTGACGGTGTCACCGCCTCCGCCACCCTTCCCGGCCTCGGTTCGCGGTTCGTGAGCGGGGCGATCATTCTCGTAACGTCGGCGCAGGAGCGGCGGTAGCTTGCCCCGCAGTCACTGGCGGGGTATGAGATTTCCACAGGCGACGAGCTCGGGCACAAGATCCAAGGTCAACACCGCCACGTGATAGGTGCTGCTGGCGGCGAGCGTCCGGCCGATGAAGATGTTGGTGGTCGCACTGCCCGACTCGTCAACGTCGAGATCCGGGTAGGCGTCTTCCGAGCTGAAGATAGAGCCCGGATCCTGGCAATCGCCACGGCGGATACGCCAGGCGTAGCTGGTGCCCGAGGGGAGGCCCTCGATTAGGATGCTAATCTCCGAGCCGGTGGTGCGGGAGATAGCAGCGGCGCTTCCTGTGAATTCCGGGTAACCGGGAGTTCCGATCAGGGTGGCCTCCCAGATCGTCAGCTGCGGCGGCCCCACCGCATCGGTGCATCCCGCTAGGAGTAGGATCACGGCCAAGCGGCTGATGAGACGGTGCATGGCTTTAGCGGTCAGTGAGTTCACGGGTGGCTGATGGGCGGCTAGCTGCCGCGTCGGGTCCAGATAGCGACCACACCGCAGATGGCATCGGGGCTCAAGTACTCCGCCGGCACGGTGGCGAGCCCGCGATAGACCTCGATCCCTTCAACCGAGCCGGGCAAGACCACGTCGTCGATGGTGAACCCTGGGCCGCGGTTGATCTGGAAGCCGTCTACGTAAACCTGGGCGTAACAACCGGGTATGCGGCCGAAGGTAGGCATGCGCCGGTGCCCCGAGCCGCTGGAAACCAG
Organism: Gemmatimonadota bacterium; assembly: GCA_020344215.1. Classification (GTDB taxonomy): domain Bacteria; phylum Gemmatimonadota; class Gemmatimonadetes; order Palauibacterales; family KS3-K002. The sequence goes on along the minus strand of CP070815.1, from coordinate 660,538 downwards.
CCGCACCCCGGGCACCGTCGCCAGCAAGTCGGTGACGTAGGACGGCTTCAGCTCCTCGATGTCGCTGCGGGTGATGTACCACCCGCTTCCCGTGAGGCGACGGTGCTCGAAATTCGCGTGCACCGGGCTGAACGATCGTGAGCGTCCCACGACCTCGAGCGGCGCGAGCAGGACGGCGTCGACCTTCATCCGGATCTCGACCCGGAAGAAGTCGTGATCGTCGAAGTGCAGCGTCGGCGTCAGCGTCTCTTTATAACCGATCCGATCGGCCCGCAGCTTGACTCCGCTTCGGTAACGAACCGCGAACTCGAAGCTTCCGAGTTCGTCGGTGTAGGCGATCTCCAGGCGTCGGTCGTCGATGCTGATCAAGGTCACGCGAACACCATCGATCGGTAGCTCGGACTCGTCCTCGATCACCCTCCCCTTGACCCGTACCGTCTGCCCGACGGCCGGTGCCCACACCACCGCCAGCCCTGCGACGCACAGGGTCGTCGCCGTAAGCCAGTGTGCCAGCGACCGCATCGACACGCGCAAAGGGGCGTCACCTCCTTACATCCATACGCTAATGCGTACCTTGTATCGGGTCAATGTCCTTGTTCGCGTCCGCGGCCTTCACGCTCGAGCTTTGACGGCCCGGAACGGCGGAGCTAACTGGCTGTTCTTCTTGCGAGACGGTTCTGTGGTATTGAACCCGGAAGGCGCTGGCGTGTTCCCGAGCCCCGCTGTTTGGCCGTGGGCAGTGCCGTGCGGCGCGTCGAACGGTGCTTTATCTTACACACGAGGCGCCACCCAGGGCGGCCCGCCGAATAGTGCCCGCGCGTCCTTGCTATCGCCGGGCTTGCGGGTTAGAGATAGGAGCGTTTCTTACATGACTGGAGGCGGCGCTTGCGCCGCTGGGGCCCCGGCCTGGGAACTCAGCTAACGGAAAGTCGGGAGGGAGGATCATGACATCGTGTCGGCGACAAATAGCTCCGCTGTTAGCGGTGGTGATGGCAGTTGTCCTGTTTGCGTCGGGCGCGGCAGCGCAGCAGCAGGAGAAGCAGCAGCAGTGCCCGCAGCACGAGCCGAGAGAGTCGCGGCGCACCAGGCGAGCCGAGAGCGAGATGGAGAGGGCGCGGCAAGAGACTGCCCAGGATAGGAGGAGTGAGCGCCTGGCCTCGGCCTTGGAGAACTTGGAGGAGGGGATGGAGTCGGAGCCCGACAATCCGATCAATTACTTCCTGGCGGGTCAGGCGTACGTGGCCCTGGAGGATTACGCGACGGCGGACAGTCTGTGGGACCGGGCCGTGTGCATGTGGGAGCCGTATGCCGGCGAGGTGGAGGCCTTTCGGTTCGTCGCCTGGACGAACGCCTTCAACCGGGCGCAGGATCTAGTCTCTATCGGCGACACGGCCGCGGCGATGGTCCTGTTCCGGAAGGCGTACGCGATCGACGATTCGAGACCGTACCCGATTTTCCAGGTCGCGGCCTACTCGGTTAGGCAGGCCCAGCTCGCCGAGACGGACTCGGCACTGCAGGCTAGTCTGGAGGCAGCTTCCTGGGGGTTCCAGGAGGCTTTGAGCGCCACCCGGAGGTCGGAGACTCTGACCGACGAGGAGCGCCGGGAGTTCATCTGGACCTCCACCGCGAACCTGGCCCAAATCCTGGCCTATCAGGGGCAGCTGCCTGAGGCGGCTGAGGTCTACGAGCGGTACCTGGAGGACTTTCCGGGGGACGGCGAGGCCAGATCGAGGTTCGCCTCCCTCGTAGCCGCGCGGGTCAGCGAGCTCGAAGAGTATATCCAACAGACAGAGGATGAGGCGACTCGGGAGATCTTGCAGGCAGAGGCGGACTCGCTGCGGCAGAGGGCGGTGAGCGAGTACAACGTGCTGCTCGCCGCGGACGCGTCGGATCGCAGCGCGGATCAGCACCACGATATCGGGATCGGTCTCTACCGGCTCGGCTTGTACGAGGAGGCTGCCGGTGCGTTCGGGAAGGCTCTCGAACTGGAGGCCTATCGGCCGCAGTCGCTTGGGCTGTTGGGGCATTGCCTCTACGTAGTGCAGCGCTTTGATACCCTGGTGGCGGTCGCCGAGCAGGTGGTCGAGCGCTACCCTTATAATGAGGACAACCTAGCGCTTCTAGCTCAGGCCTACCGCGGGGCGGAGGACTCGGAGCGGGCTCTCCAGGTACTTCAGCGCCGCGAGGCGCTGCCGTTCCAGCTCGTGGAGGTCAACCTGGAGGGTGGTGTGGCCACCGGCGCGGTCGAGAACCGCACGCTCGAGCCCGGAACGCCGATCGAGGTCGAGTTCACCTTCTACGACAGCGCCGGGAACGCAGTCGGCACGGGCCGTTTCTCCGAGGCCGCGCCGGAGCAGGGGGGGTGGATACGGTTCCAGGTAGCGCCGGAGGAACCGGTCGCTGAGATAACGGGCTTCGCTTACCGGGTGGTTCAGCCCAGCTAGGAGCGGCCGCGCGGACTGGGCCTGCAGCGCTTGCCACGCTCCCACGCCTCGAGTAGCGAGCGGACTGCCGCCTCAGGGTCGGGAGCCGCCATCACCGCTGAGATCACCGCGACGCCGGCGGCGCCGGCGGCGGCGACTTCCGCCGCGTTGTCCGGAGTGATGCCGCCGATGCCGACCACGGGGATCGATACGGCTGCGGCGACCCGGCCCATCTGCTTTGTGCCGATGACCTCGCCGACGACCTCTTTCTTGGTGCGAGTGCCGAACACCGAGCCGACGCCGAGATAGTCGGCCCCGTCCTGCTCTGCGGCTCGCGCAGCCTCCTCGGTATCAGCGGAGCGACCGATGATGAAGTCGCGCGGCACGGCGCGTCGGACCTCGGCCACCGGCATGTCGTCATCACCCAGGTGAACGCCGTGTGCGCCGGCGGCTAGGGCCACGTCAAAGCGGTCGTTGACCAGGAAGAGCGCACGGTGTCGTTCGACGAGGGGGCGTAGCACCAGGGCCGTCTCCAAGAGTTCCCGGCTCGTGGCGTGCTTGTCGCGGAGCTGGATCGACGTCGCACCGGCCCCAAGCGCAGCCTCGACCACGGCGGGCGATCCACGGTCGCCGGCGAGCTCCCGATCGGTGATGACCATAAGTCGCAACACCTGTCGCAGATCCGGGATCGCGCGCGCGCTCATGGGTCAGTTACGCGTCCCGGGACGGGATCCGCGAATCTCTTGGATCTTCCGGTTATGCTCGCTTAAGGAGCGCGAGAATTCGTGGCGGCCGTCCTCCCGGGCAACGAAATAAAGGTAGGGGACTGGTGAGGGATGGAGCGCCGCGTCGAGGGCGGCGGTTCCGGGCGACCCGATCGGGCCGGGCGGCAGCCCGGCGTGCGTGTATGTGTTGTAAGGATGGTCGGCCACCGAATCTATGTGGCTGTAGAGCAGCCGGCTCTGATGCGACTCGAGTGCGTACTGGACGGTGGGGTCCGCCTGGAGCCGCATCCGGCGGCGCAGGCGGTTGTGGAAGACAGCCGAGATAAGGGGCATCTCGTCTTCCCAGCGCGCTTCGGCCTGGACGATGCTTGCCAGTGTTACGGTCTCGCGCTCGCTCATCCCGATGGAGTCGAGCGCTGCACGCCGCTCGGGTGTCCACACCATGCGGTACCGTGTCAGTAGCTCCGTGGCGACCGTTTCCACCGGAACGCCCTGCGCGAAGCGGTACGTCTCGGGGAAGAGGTAGCCTTCGAGGGTCGGCCCGGGCGCGCCGAGAGAGTCTGCCAGAGCCGGATCGAGCAACCGCCACACCACGGTGTCTTCCGGAAGGTCGGCGATGGGGGCGAGGCGCTCGGCTATCTGCCTGACCGTGAAGCCCTCCGGCACGGTCAGGGGTACCGTGACCACCCGGCCGGCTACCAGAGCATCGAGAGCCAGCGCCCAGCCGGCGCCCCGGGGCAGATCGTAGGTGCCGGCCTTGATATCTCCGGCGTCACCCTTGACGCGGACGTAGAGCTTGAACAGCCGTGGCCAGCGGATGACGCCGCGGGTTGCCAGGGTGTCGGCGACGGCAGCGACGGTAGCGCCCTCCGGGATCACGAGGCGCTCCACAGGACCCTCCGGTCTACCACACGACGCCACGGCCGAGATGGTCAGGCAGAAGACCGTCGCCCGAAGTACGGACCGGTTAAGAGCCGCGTTGCCCATCGAGGTACGATTGCAGGATCAGCGTCGCTGCCATCGCGTCGACTCGCTCTTTCTGTCGCCGCGCCGACGCCGGCAGGTCGAGATGGCTCAGCTCGCGCTGAGCGCGAACCGAGGTAAAGCGCTCGTCCCAGTACTCGATGGGCACGCCGGCACGCTGCCCGAGCCCCTCACCGAAGCTCCGCACCGCCTGCGCCGGCGCACCCTCTTCGCCGCTCGTCTCGATTGGAAGGCCTAGGACGACGAGCTCGGCGTCCCACTCCGTGATCGCCTCGATGATCTTGGTGTAAGGCGGGCGGCGACCGCGGCGCCGCACTATGGTGGGTAACGGCTGCGCGATCGTACGCGTGGGGTCGCTCACCGCCACTCCGATCCGTCGCTCGCCGTAGTCGAGTGCCAGGACTCTGCTCATCGCCGCCGAGGGGAGAGGACCGGGCCCCCGCAGCTGGGCGCCGTCTGTGCCCCGAGGGCCATATCGGTCAGAAGGCGGAGAGTGCGTCTTCCAGGCTGCCGCTCTTGGCCAGCTTCTTATGGACTTGCAGCAGCGTGACCGGCGAGCCGAACAGGAAGCGGCAGACGTCGCTGTCCTGCGATCGACAGTCCACCTCCATGACCGCCACCGGCTGGCCGACCGCCCGGGTGAGCAGCTCAGCCAGCAATCCCGTCGAGATATGGCAGCCGGGCGCGCCCCGCGACTCGCTGGGATCGGACTCGGCCCAGTCGCTGGCCACCACTGCCCCAACACCGGCGTTCAACTCCTGGTGCGCGATGCGTCCCCAGCCGGCCTCGTGGAAGTAACGGTTCAGCTCAGACCAGAAGGTAGCCAAAGGCAACGTCGGTACCGGACCTCCGCCGCGCTCCGCGATCGCCACCTCCGCGTCACCCGCCAGCCGTCGCCCCGCCTCGCGGAGGGCGCGCACCGCGTCCTGCCCGGCGGTATCCTCTATCGCCCGCCGCAGTTCGATCAGTCCGCCGGCGGGAAGTCTCACATCGCCCATGCGCTACCTTCGGTTTGTCATCGGTGTTGGGGGAAAGCACTCCGCCCGGCCGCGCTGCCCCACTTGAGGACCCGGTCCCCCGGGGACCAAACTTTCTTATAATACATAGAATTCTGGGCTCCCGCTTACAAGGCCGCCGCGCCCGGCGAGGTCGGGCGTGCGGATCGAGCTGAGGCCCGTCGCGCCGCGTAGGCGTGTGCTGGAGGTGGGAGCTTCGGCCCATGACGACAACCGACCGGGAATGCCAATGCCCAACTCTCTCGTCTTACGCCGCGCCATTCTGTGGACCGCCGTACTCCTGATCTGCACCCTGCCGCCCCAACCGGTTTCGGCCACCGGTGCGGCGGCCGCCGTCGCCGAACCCGACAGCGGGCACCTCCCGCCGAAGGTGCTGGAACAGCGACGTGCGGCCCTTCTCGATCTGCTGGAGCCGGGCATCGTCCTGCTTCGCAGCGCCGAACCCCGGGACTTCTATGATCACCCACAGGACTCCGATTTCAGGCAGGACAACAATTTCTACTACCTGACCGGGCTCGAGACACCAGGTTCGTGGCTGGTGATGTTCAAACCGCAGGCGGGGAAGGGGAAAGTCATGCTCTATATCCCCGAGCGTGACCCGGTGGAGGAAACTTGGAGCGGCCCGCGACTCGGCCCGGGCGAGCAGGCCGCGCGTCGAACAGGAATCGGGGAGGTGCGCTCGGCGGCTCAGTTCGAGACGGAGGTGCTTGGCCGGCTCCGGGTATCTGAGGCATTTCGGGAGTACCCGCAGGTCTATCTGGCGCTCGCAGAGTGGGAGCGAATGCGCGAGTTCGTCGAGCTCGCGCTGAGCGCGGGCCGCTCGATTGCCGACGTGAGTAGGCCGCTGGCCGAGCTCCGGCTGCGCAAGGACTCGGCGGAAGTCGCGCGCCTGCGGCGAGCTATTGACATTACCGCCGAGGCGCAGCGCGAAGCGATGAAGGCGGCTCGCCCGGGAATGCATGAGTACGAGCTCGAGGCGGTCGTCGAGTACGTCTTCCGCTCGCGTGGCGCGGAGCGAGTCGGCTTTCCCACCATAGTGGGCTCTGGGCCAAACACTGTGGTCCTGCACTACGACAAGAACAGGCGGCGCACAGAGGAAGGCGATCTTGTCGTCATCGATGCGGGAGCGGAGTACGGATACTACAGCGCCGATGTGACCCGGACTTTTCCTGTGAGCGGGGAGTTCACTTCGCGCCAGCGGGCGATCTACGAGCTGGTGTTGGCGACGCAGAAGGCAGTCATCGATTCGGTGCGTCCCGGTATTGCGGTCTGGGAGTTGGGGAGGATTGCCCGCCGCTTCATGAGCGACAACTCGCGGGGACTGTGCGGCCTAACGGGCTGTGACCGCTACTTCGTGCACGGTTTCAGTCACTGGCTGGGGATGGACGTGCATGACGTAGGGGACTACGCGAGGCCGCTGGAGCCGGGCATGGTGCTGACCGTCGAGCCTGGCATCTACCTACCCGAGGAGAACCTCGGCGTACGCATCGAGGATGATCTGCTGGTAACCGAGGATGGCCACGAGGTGTTGTCGGCCAAGGCGCCGAAGACCATCGAGGAGATCGAGGCGCTGATGAGGCAGGATTCCTGCCTCTTGCAGTGTCGGTAGAAAGCCCCGGTCCTCAAAGTGGCTCGGAGACTTGGGGAGTTCAGGAAGCTCTTTTGCCGGCACGTCCAGCTTCCCTACCTCCCCGATTCCCCGAATCGATATTCGAGAATTCCCAAGAAGATCCGAATTCCCGACTCCCACCTCCCCCTTACCGGTTGGGAGGTGGAAGTCCCCACGGCGTCGGCTGGTGCAGGTCACATTCCTCCACCGGTTCGGTCCCGGGCAGGTAGACCTCGGTGTAGACGCCGTCCAGCGGGCAGTACTCCGTAACCAGCTTGCCGCTTAGCTTATCGATCGTCCGGTAGACCAGGCCGCCGGGCGGCTCCCAGGGCTCCGGTATCGGCCGGGTCTGGTAGATCCGCTGCATGAAGGCGCCCCATACCGGAGCCGCGTGCGCGCCCCCCACCGCGCCCTCGAATATCGGCAGCGGTTCGTCCAGACCGATCCAAACGCCTGCCAGCAGGTCCGGGGTGAACCCGACGAACCAGATGTTCGTCTCGTCGTTCGTCGTCCCGGTCTTCCCGGCGGCAGGGATCTCTGGCGCCAGATAGTCGCGACGGATGCGATACGCCGTACCGGTGTTCACCACATCCCGCAGTATGGTCAGCATGATCCAGGCAGTCTGCGGGTCCATGATCCGTTCCTGCTTCGGCTCCGCCTCCCAGAGGACGCGGCCCGTCTTGTCCTCGATTCGCAGTATCGGCTGCGGTGTGACGTGGACGCCCAGGTTGGCGTATGTAGTGAACGCCTCGACCAGCTGGATCGGAAGCACATCCGCGGCGCCGATGGCGGCGGCGGCGACCCGGGGAATCGGTGTACGGATCCCCATGCGGCGCGTCAGCTGCCCGACCGACTCCATCCCGATCTCCTGCGATAGCTTAACGGTCACGACGTTGATCGACCGGCGCAGCGCATCGCGCAGCGTCATCGGGCCGTTGAAGCGATTGTTGTAGTTCTTCGGCGACCAGATCCAGGTGGAGTCACCTTCGGGATCGTACTGATCCAGCTCGAGCGGCGCATCGTAGATCACGTAAGAGACCGGGTAGTCGCTGGCGAGCGCCGCCGTGTAAACGAAGGGCTTGAACGCGGAGCCCGTCTGGCGCAATGCCTGCGTCGCCCTGTTGAACTTCGAGTGGTTCCAGTCGCGGCCGCCCACCAGGGCACGGACATGGCCGGTCTGCGGATCGAGGGCCACGAACATCCCCTGCAGGTAGGGCGTCTGGTGCCAGTCGATCGAGTCGGGCGGCAGCTTCAGCGCCTCCTCGTAGGTCATGTGCTCATACTCGTCCGGGAGAGACTCGAGGAGGGTGAGCTGCGCCTTGAGCGCCGAGTCGGCGACCGCCTGCATCTCGAGGTCCAGCGTTGTGTAGATCCGGAAGCCGGCCCGGTACAGGTCCTCGCCGAAGCGATCATCCAACATGCGGCGCACCCACTCCACGAAATACGGCGCGATCTGGCCCTCCTGACCGCGGCCGCGCGAGCGCGGCAGCGGATATGCCTTCGCCGCCTCCGCCTCGGATCTGCCCAGGTAACCCTGCTGCACCATCAGGTCGAGCACCAGGTTCCGCCGCTGAAGGGCAGCATCGGGATTTAGGAGCGGCGAATAGCGGGAGGGTGCCTTGGGCAACGCGGCCAGCAGGGCCGCCTCCGGAAGATTGAGCTGGCTGGCCGACTTGCCGAAGTAGTTCTGCGAGGCCGTCTCGATCCCGTACCAACCGTGACCGAAGTTGATCTGGTTCAGGTACCCCTCGAGGATCTCGTTCTTGGAGTAGAGCCGCTCGATGTCGCGGGCGATCTTCGCCTCCTTCACTTTCCGGATCGGGGATACCGCGAAGCCAATGCGCTCTGTGAACTGGTTGCGCGCCAGCTGCTGTGTGATGGTGCTGCCGCCGGGACGACCTGGGCCGTAGATGGCGTACTCCACCGTCGCACGGGCGAACCGCAGGTAATCGAGACCGTGGTGACGATAGAAGCGTTTGTCCTCTATGGCGACGAAGGCGCGAAGCACGTACGGAGGTAGGTCTGCCAACTTGATCACCGTCCGCCGCTCCTGGAAGAACTCGTGAATCAGGCTGCCGTCTGCGGCGAAGAGTTTCGACGACTCATCCGGCTCCCAGACCGTGATCTGGGCGATGGAAGGGCAACGGTCGTCCAGGCAGACCCGGTTCCAGGCTGCCCAGACGAGCCCCAGGGCCGTGAAACACAGGAAGAGCAGGCACAAAGCTACGACCGTGTGCCAGGGCCGCCAGCTCCTGGCGATGCGTGAGAAGAGGCCGGGCTTCCCGCTCGCTCGACTCTCCCGCTTCGGCGGCGCTCGCTGCGGGCCGCGCTGGGAGCGCGGCCTCTGGATCCGTCGGACTGTGCGCTCGAACATTGCGCCTTCTCTAACCTTGCTCGTGGGTCGCTGGACCGCAGGGCTCTACAATGGCCGTCCCGGTCCCGAACTGGGCCTTCCGTGTGCGCATAGAATACTCCGAGTGAACCCCAGCAAGCTACCCCGGTCGCGCGCCTGAGGTCCGGGCAGTCCCTCCGGCACGTGCTATCGGTGCACGGTGCTGGGGAACCGGCCCTAGGGGGCTCGGGTAAAGAGATCCAGTATATCCCAGAAGGTGGCAGCTCGGCGAGCGCTGAGGTCTTGACGGGCCAAGCTAAGGGCTTTAGGTAGACGCCTTATCGTTTCAGCTTCGGATCGCTCGCGTCTGGACCGACGTGGCCGTCACGCCGCGGCGTCCGGTGTCCGCTCGAACACTATCAAGGGTGTGTGACCGATGAAGAGCCTGAGCCCGGCAGGATCGCTACTTGGCGCGGTCGTGTGCTTGGCTTCTGTGGTGGCGCGGCCACTGCTCGCGCAGGACTGCCCGTTCGATGCCAACGACTACACGAACGAGGCCGCCACTCAGATCCAGTACGCCCGCGGCATGGCGGATGACGCGGGCCGCGCCCCGTACTACCAGAGTGCGCTCGAATCGCTCGAGCTGGCGATCGCGGCAGACCCTAACGATCTGGCTGCGCTTTGGCTGTTCGGCGAAGCCTACGTGGGCCTGGGCGACTACGAGGCGGCGGACTCCATGTTGGATCGCTTGGTCGAGCTGGCCCCCGGCTGTCGGTCGCGGGCAGAGCAGACGCGTCGCACGGGTTGGGTCACCGCGTACAATGAGGGGATCCAGGCCTTCAATGCCGGAGACACGAGCCGCGCTCTGGAAGCCTTCGAGACCGCTAACCTGATATACCAGGATGCGCGCTCGTTCAACAACGTCGCCTACATCTACCAGCAGCGAGGCGAGCTCGAGAAGGCGATTGACGCCTATCGAACGGCGAGGCAGGTGGCCGAGGAACCGGAACCACTTCGCGCGGCGACCATCAATCTGGCCGAACTGCTGACCAGCAATCAGAGGGCCGCCGAGGCGATCGAGATCTACGCCGAGTACACGGAGAGTTACCCGGACGAGGTGCTGGCGCGCATCAATTACGCTGTCCTGCTCGCTCAGGCCGGTGAACGGGAACTCTCGAGGGAGATTCTCACGGAGCTCATGTCGAGGGAGGAAAACACGTTCGAGGAGTGGAACGAGCTCGGGGTAGGGCTTCTGCGAGTCTACGCCGTCGATGAAGCGATCCCGATCTTCAGGCGGGCCCGCCAGCTCGAACCGTACAACAAGGACGTGATGGCCAACACCGTCGACGCCTTCGTCGAGGCCGGACTGTTCGGCGACGCGCTGCCACTGGCTGACACGTTGGTCAAGTGGTATCCGTACGACGCCGCGCAGTACGGCCCGTTGGCTGCATGCTTCTCCAGGACGGAGAGAGCCGGGGATGCGCTGATGTATCTCCAGCTCAGAGAGTCCCTGCCTTTCGAGTTCCAGGGAGCGCACCTGACGCGTGGCGGCGGCGGCCAGTACGTCGTCCGGGGCCAGCTCGTCGGTAGGGGAGGTTCGGTCGGCGCGACGATCACGATTCCCTTCGAGTTCCTGGGTCGGGACGGCGAAGTTATCGCGAGCGAGGACTTGAGCCTGTTAATACCGCCAGCCGGCGTGGCCCGGTCGTTTCGCCTGCAGATCGTGTCCGATACCCCGGTAGCCGGTTTCCGCTACAGCCGGGGCGGGAGCTAACGGGCAGGGTGCGCCTGCCCAGGTGGCCGTGATGCGCTGGATCTCAATTGTCGCGGCCACGTTTGCTGCTGCCTTGGCGGGACTGCACGACAGCGGCACAGCGGCAGGAGCGGGCCGGCTGGCGCCGTCGGACGCAACTCGCCAGTCCATCCAAGCGCGCCGGTTCCCGCTGGGCGAGGTCGTCGAACGAGTCGTCGCCTCCTCCGATTCCACGCAGAGCTACGCTCTCTATCTGCCCTCGAGCTACCGAGCCGACACAGGGTGGCCGGTTCTGTTCGTCATGGATCCGGGGGGGCGCGCAGTTATGGCGCTGAATCTCTTCCGGCGCGGCGCCGAGCGCTACGGCTACATCGTTCTCAGCTCGTACGGTACTCGCAGCGACGTGACTGACGATCCAAACACGCCGGCGCTGCAGGCGATGCTCACCGACGCGCAGCTGTTCTTCACCATCGATTCGCGCCGCATCTACCTTGCGGGCTTCTCGGGGACAGCCCGGGTCGGCTGGATCTTTGCCGATCGACTCAGGGGCTACGTGTCGGGGCTCATCGGTTTCGGTGGCGGCCAGCCGGGGGGAGCTCTACTTACGGTGCTAAGCCCGGAAGAGACGTTTGCCTTCTTCGGCGGTGCGGGGACGACCGATTTCAACTACGAGGAGATGCGGCAGCTTGACAGCTGGCTTGATCGGATCGGCCTGCCACACCGGTTCGAGTACTTCGATGGCGGCCACTCATGGGCGCCGGAGGAATTCTGCTTCAGGTCGCTCGAGTGGATGGAGCTCCAGACGATGAAGATGGGACGGCGCCCAAGGGACGACGCGTGGATGCAGGCGCAGCTGGAGGAGCGTCTCGAGGTGGCGCGCGCCCTGGAAGCTGCCGGCGAGCTCTATGAAGCCTTCATTCGCTATCAGGCGATCTCCGAGGACTTTGGGGGGCTTCTCGACGTCGGCGACGTGGCGGTGAAGGCCGCTGAGCTGGAGAGGGATAGGAACGTCCGCAGGACAGTCGAGCGGATGGACGACTTGGCGGAGTGGCAGAGGAGACAGGACGATCGGTTCTACGAGTTCCTCGAGGATTTCCGGACCACGGACCGACTGCCCTCCCTCGAAAGATCTCTGAGGCGGCTCAATATCGAAGATCTGCAACGCCGGGCGGCGGAGACCGAGAGACCGCTGGACGCCCAGGCGGCGCAACGCCTGCTCGAGCACATATTCGTCCGCGTTGCCTACTACGAGCCGGAGGATTTCCTGCGGGAAGGTGAGGCGGAGCGTGCGCTGGGTATGGTCATGATCGCTGACGTGATCAGGCCGGAGTCTCCGCGTGTGTACCTGAACTTGGCGCGCGCTCACGCCCAGCTCGGTCAGGTGGAGCAGGCGCTGCAGGCTCTCGAACGCGTGGTCGCCGCGGGCGCCGTCAACGCCGCGTTCCTGGAAGGAGACGCCTACTTGGAGCCGCTGCGCGGCGAGCCCGGATACCGCGAGATAGTGGAGCGTCTCGAAGGCAATCAGGGAGGCGCGTAGGCGGACCGCGCGCCGCGTTTATCTGACGATCTCGATCGAGCGAGCGGCTCTGAGCTTCTCCCTGCCGAGCGCCGTCACTTCCACCATGAGCGTATAGCGGCCAGGTTGCAGATCGGGCAGGTCGATGGCGAGCGAGCGCTCGAGCACCGTCACCGGCGAAGGCACTGCCTCTTGCCAGGCAAGCGTGATGGGCGGCTGCCTTCTCGCGAGCCCAAGCCACTCGGCAGCCCTCCGTAGCACGCCCCCGCCTTCGCCCACCAGCGTTAGCGACACCGAGAGGTCTTCGCGTCCCGGACCGAGACCGTATACCTCCCAGTACAGCCCCAGCCGCTCGCCGCTCCGCGCACGGAGCGTTCGCCGCGCCAGCGGCGTCGCCTCGGCCAGCGAGGCCGGCAACCGGTCTGCTCGGTCCAGGAGGAGCAAGTCGGAGAGTGTCAGCAGTCCGTTGGGAAACTCGGCCAGTGGAAGCCCATAGCGGGACCGGGCGGCCTGTCGCTCGGTGTCTGATAGCATCTCGAGACTGAGCAACGTGGGCCCGGTTTCCACGACGACGCTGAGCACACCCGCGGCGGCGCGGCTCTTGGCCACCGCTAAGACGAGGCCGGGGTCTCGCGAGAGTATGAGAGCGGTCTCGTAGGTGGCTTCTGCAATCGAGTCCGCAGATTGAAGCTGGTAGGCGGCGACGACTATCGCCGAGTCGCCGCGCGGGAAGACGGCCAGCTGGTGCTCGATCGCCTGGAACGAGGACGCATAGGCGGGCGCGTAGACCGACCTGGGTGTCTCATCCTCCAGGCGCCACCCGTCTTCACGTACGGGCTCGGCCGTCTCCAGGAAATCGCCGCGCGGTATAAACTGCCAGCTGTTCTGTGGGTCGTAGAACGCGATCCCCTCTCGGGTGCCTCCGGTTCCGGTCGGCAGGCTGATCTTCTCGAACCGGCCGGGCCAGCCGTAGCGCACCAGCAGCTCGCGCAGGTCCGCCCCCCAGGGTGCGCCGAAGGGCGAGTCCGCACGATGCTGCATGCGGTCCAGCACGCGTCTGGCGAAGTGCTCGGTCCAGCGGTCGTTGGCGGGCAGCATGTGAAGCGGGTCGGCGAGCCACCAAAACCGCGCCTCGAACGAACCTCGCTCATCGCAGTCCAGCCGGCCGTAGTGACGGCGCGAGCGACCGCTGAGGAGATCGGCGATGTCCGTCCACCGGCATCGCTCCCGCTCGGGCATCGCGAGGGTCGCGGCTGCAAAAGCCGAGTCGGCTAGGACGTAGGTTCCGGCGGAGTGAAGGGCGTAACCTTCGAGCGCGAGACACCACCAGCGCAGCGCCGCCCGACAATCCATCGCAGCAGCGAGCGCGTCACGCTGGCGACCCGCCTCGACCAGGTATCTGACTCGCTGCCCGGCAATCCATTCGTCGCCGGGCAGCAAGCGGGCGGCGCGCTCGAGCTCGGTGTTGAGCTCATCGCGAGCCCGCTTGACCTCCCCGGGCTCCGGGATCGGCTCCCACTCCTCGTCCCCGTGTCGGAGACAGTAACGACCGACGATCTCGTAGCAGTGCCGCGTCGAGCCGTACCCTCCGCGAGGTAGATGACTCCGCCTCAACCGTTCGAAGCGTGCCTGGCGGTTGCGAGCGGACGCCAGCACCTCCTGTGAATCGCGTTGGGTGTAGCTGCCCGGTCGGCTGGGTTGGCCAGACCACCCAGCCGATCCGTGCGGGTGCGTAGCCTCGTGAGGAAAGCGCCCGGCGTCTCCGAACGCCGTAGGCGACTGAACGGCGATTAGCGGCAGCAGTAGAGCGTAACGCGACAGGCGCATGTGATCGCTCGGGTGACGATGCGAGTCTCGAGCCGACAAAGATCAGGATAGCCGTGAGCGAACGCGCTAACTAGGGCAGACCGAGTGCGGTGCACGTTCTAGAATGCTTGACATCGTAAGACGATGTTTCTATAGTGGGTTTAAGAACAGTTCCCATCTGCGCTGCGAGCTAGTGGGCGCGTTGGCGTCCGCATTAACATAGATCCGTAGGACTGTAGGCTCACGAAGTCAACTGTACGGAGGTTTGCGGCGGCACTTACTTCGTTTATCCACCACAATCTGGTCTTCTCGAGTTGCTTCTAGGCAACTCGCCTCTTCCACGCTTGCGACGGTGGCGACGTGGCGCGAAGCACCGCGGAACGGTCGCCCCCATGCCCATTGCAGGCGGTTTAAAAGCCGAATTGCTGGCGGCATGAATGAGAGCGCGACCCACCCTGCGCGCTCCGTTCGTCAATCTTCATCCGTCGACCTGATGTAAGGCCTCAGCCGGCCGCCTCTAGGCGTTGGCCCGGCGACGGCTCTGGGTCGAACTCGCACGGAGGAGGTAGCGAGCATGAATCTGAAAGCTGTCTGGAGACGTTTGCCCTTCGCGACTCTCCTGGCGGCGGGCGTCGTTCTGCTGGCTGGAGCCGGTCAGGCGCACGCGCAGGCCGTGGTCACCGGCGTGGTGATCGATGCGGACGGCGCGCCCGTCGCATTTGCGGAGATCGCGATCGAGCGGCTCAATATTGGGACGGTGGCTTCGGTTGATGGGACGTATCGTCTGCTGGTACCCGCCGCCAGAGTGACCGGGCAGAGGGAGATGGTCGTCGCCCGGGCGCTCGGCTACCGTTCCGAGACCCTCGAGGTCAGGCTGACCGAGGGGGAGGTCGCCCTCGACTTCACGTTGATGCTTGATCCGTTGAAGCTCGAGGGCATTGTGGCGACCGGTCAGGCGCTGACCACGACGCGCGAGCGTCTGGGCTACACGGTCAGCACGGTGGAAGCTGAGGAGATCGTCGACAGCCAGGAACAGAACGTCGTCGCCG
This sequence comes from Gemmatimonadota bacterium, assembly GCA_020344215.1. Taxonomy (GTDB): domain Bacteria; phylum Gemmatimonadota; class Gemmatimonadetes; order Palauibacterales; family KS3-K002. The sequence goes on along the minus strand of CP070815.1, from coordinate 645,325 downwards.
CACTGGCGGGTAAGGCGCCTGGCGTCTGGGTCACCTCGGCCACTGGTGAGCCTGGCGGCGGCGCGTTCGTCAACATCCGCGGCTTCAACACGTGGTTGACGGACAACCAGCCGCTGTTCGTGGTGGACGGTACACCGGTCAACAACGACACGAACGTTCTTGAGGATCCTCGGGAGGGCGTGGCCGCCCAGAACCGGTTGGCCGATCTGAACCCTGAGGATATCGAGAGCATCGAGATCTTGAAGGGGCCGGCGGCGAGCTCGATCTACGGATCGCAGGGCGCCAACGGCGCGATTCTGATCACCACCAAGTCCGGTATGCGTGGTGTCACCCGGTTCACGGGCAAGCTGTCCTACTCCTGGGATGACGTGAACAACCTCATTCCCTTGCAGACACAGTACGGGCAGGGCGGCGAGGACGCGAATACCAGTTGGGGCGACCTGCTCGAGCCGGGGACGCAAATCTTCGACCACGCGAACGAGGTCTTCCAGACCGGGCATCGCGGGGCGGTCGACCTCAGCCTGTCCGGCGGCGGCGACCGCACGACGTACTACCTGTCCGGCTCGTACTCTAACCATGAGGGCCCGATCATCGGGAACAACGAGCTCGGTAGGTTCTCCATTCGCCTGAAGGCGACGCAGTGGATCAGGGACAACCTGTCGGTGAGCGGTAACTTCGCGTACTCGAACCAGCAGGGCGACATGATCCAGCAGGGCTCCAACATCAGCGGCCTGCTGCTGGCGTCGTTCCGCACGCCGCCGGAGTTCAACAACTGCCGGGCCGATTCGGATCCTTGCTACACCCATCCAGAGACGGGTTTCCACTACTCGTATCGTAACCCGAACCCCGAGTCGCTCACCGAGAGCCGGGGGTACGACAACCCGTTCTGGGTCGCCAACGAGATCCGCAACCAGGCCGACGTCGGCCGTACGTTCGGTAACGTGCGGACGGACTGGCAGGCCCTGGACTGGCTGAACGTCAGCTGGCTTCTGGGGGCTGACTACGCCAACGACGAGCGCTTCACGCTCTTCCCGAAAAGCTCGTCGGGGGCGGTAGCCGGCCGGGTATTCCGCGGCACGTACAGGACCTTCGATGTCGACCACACCCTGCTGTTCACAGCAGAGCACACCGTCAACGAGAACCTCAGCGGGAGCCTGACGCTCGGGCAGAACCTGCGGCAGACGGAGTTCACGCAGATCGTCAACCAGGGCGACAACGTGATCTTCGGGGCCGAGGAGCTCGAGTTCGCCGTTGACAGGCTACCCAACGAGTTCAAGTCGAAGATCCGGACCGACGGCTACTTCGCCGAGCTGAACGTCGATCTGCTCGGTCAGCTCTACCTGAGCGGTCGTGTCCGCAACGAGGCGAGCTCGACGTTCGGGCCGGACACTGATGATAGGTTCTGGTATCCGAGCTTCAGCGCCGCTTGGACCTTTACGCGGCTGCCGGCGTTCGCCGATCTCGGCTGGCTGAGCTTCGGTAAGGCGCGCCTGGGTTGGGGCGTCGCCGGTAAGGCGCCGAACGTCTTCTCGAACATCAACCAATTCTCGACGACCACCTTCACCGACGGCTGGCTGACCGTCGGCCTCGAGTCGATCTATCTGGGCCGTGACGGCGTGGTCACCGAATCCGTCCGGGCCAACACGGCGATCGAGCCGGAGGAGACGACGGAGTTCGAAACCGGGCTCGACCTGGCGTTCCTGGACTCGCGGGTCTCGTTCGGTGCTACGTACTACTACCAGAAGACCAGTGACGCGATCCTCAACGTCAGACTGCCTTACAGCACCGGCTACGGCTCCGTGCCGACCAACGGCGCCGAGTTCGAGAACAAGGGCTGGGAGCTGACGCTCGACCTGATCCCGGTCCAGACCGAGAACTTCACCTGGGAGATCGGCAGCTTCTGGTCGAAGAATGACAGCAAGGTGCTCGACCTGCTGGGTGCCGAGTCCGTCGCTATTGGGTTCGGGTTCTTCGGCGGCAACAACCGGCTGGTCAAGGACCTTTGCGGTCCGACGGCCAGCGAGCCGTGCTCGTTCGGCGTGATCTGGGGCGACGACTACGTCCGCTTCGGTCGCGGGTCCGAGGTCGACGACGTCAACATCGACGAGGCGTTCAGCGGCTGGCAGGCCGGTGACCTCTACATCGATGAGGACGGGTTCCCGATCTACGATCCGCAGGAGCGTGTGATCGGCGATCCCAACCCGGACTGGCTGGCGAGCCTCCGCAACACGTTCCGGATCTACAAGAACCTGCGGGTCTCGTTCCTGTTAGACTTCAAGCACGGCGGCGACATGTGGAACGGCACCAAGGGCGCCCTGTACTACTTTGGCACTCACGGTGAGACGCTGAAGTATCACGGCGACGGCGTGCAGAACTACGTGTTCGACGGCGCTGGCCCCGGTGCAGGAACTGAGGTCACCCTCGATGCCGACTGGATCGGGCCCGCTGGTTTGGGCAACAGCTTCACCGGTCCGGGCTCCCAGTTCGTCGAGGATGCCGGGTACACGAAGCTGCGCGACCTCTCGATCACGTACGCCTTCGACCAGGACTGGGTGAACCGCCTCGGCTTCAACACCATCGAGGTGACGCTGAGCGGCCGTAACCTGAAGACCTGGACCGACTATACCGGCAACGACCCGGAGACGAACCTGACGGGTCAGGCCGTCAACCGCGGTCTCGATTACTTCAACCATCCACAGACGCGGTCGTGGATCCTGACGTTCAACTTCGTCCGCTAGCAACGGTGGACGGGGGACGCCAGGTCCGCCTGGCGTTTCCCGTCGGACCCGAAGCAGGAGATAGAGAAATGGGATACAGAAAATGGATTCGCTTCGCGGTTGCCGCCGGACTGCTGGCGGGCTGGACGGCCGCGTGCGATTTCGTGGAGCCGACGGATTCGAACCCGAATTCGGTCCCGGATGCCACGGTTGACCAGCTCTTCGTGTCAGCGCAGATCAATGCGTGGTTTTTCTCAACGGGTGACCTCTCCCGCCACATCTCGGTGTGGGTGCAGCAGATGGGAGGGACGGATCGCCAGTTCACCGGAATCGAGGAGTACAGCCTTACTGAGACCGACCTGGAGCCCGAGTGGAGCCGCGTGTACGGCAGCGGTGAAGCGCGTGCCAGCGGCGGCCTGCTCGACCTCCGCAAAGCTCAAGCGGCGGCCGAGGCGAGGGGGAGCCGGGTCTACGCCGGTATCCTCAAGATCCATGAGGCCTACCTGATCGGCATGGCCGCGAGCTTCTGGGGCGACATTCCTTACAGCCAGGCGGCCAACATCGAGGAGTTCCCGACACCCGAGCTCGATGAGCAGGCCGCCGTCTACGCAGACGTACAGGCGCTGCTGGACGAGGCGATCGCCGACATCGACAGCGGTGAGGAGTTTTTCGCGGGTGAGCCGGGCGACTTCGACATGGTGTTCGGCGGTGATCCGGACGCCTGGCGCGCCGTGGCCTTTTCACTGAAGGCCAGGTTCTACATGCACTGGGCGGAGGTCGACCCGGGCAACTACGATCTGGCGCTCGCCGCTGCCCAGGACGGTATTGCCGATGCCGCGGGCAACTGGCGCTCGGTGCACAGCCTCACGCTCAAGGAGAGCAACCTCTGGTACCAGTTCAACCTCGACCGATCGGGCTACGTCTCCTCGGGCAACCTCGTCTTCGATCTCGATGCGGACAGCGATGGGCAGTTCACGCCGGGGGACGACCCACGGCTTCCGCTGTACTTTAACCAGGTCGAGGTATGTCCGGTCGGGCTTACCTGCCCGGATGACCAGGCCCCAGACGTGCTGTACATCGGTTCGCCGCCTGGGACCGGTAGCATCATCACACTCGGTGGCGTGGACTACGAGGATCCGGGCGCTGACGCCTCGCAGCTCATGATCGTGGGCCAGGCGGACTACGGTCACCAGATCGTCACGTGTGCCGAGAACCAGCTGATCATCGCCGAGGCCGAGTATAACGTCGGTACCGAGGCGAATGCCCAGGCGGCCCTCCAGGCGGCTCTCGACTGCCAGGAAGCGTTCTGGGCGAGCCAGGACCAGACGATCGATCTCGGGGCCGTCGATCCGGGTTTGACGGGGCAGGCGCTTCTGGAAGAGATTATGACCCAGAAGTACCGTGCTCTGTTACTGAACGTCGAGGCGTGGAACGACTACAAGCGGACCTGCCTGCCGGCGCTCACGCCTGCCGGCGGAGAGAGCGCGCTAATCGCTCGGCTCTTCTACGCTCAGGCGGAGCGTGAGACGAACCCGAACATCCCGGCGCCTGGATCGGTGTTCGATCGGAACGACAACGACCCGGCAGCGTGTCCGTTGCCGTAGGAGTTGAGTGACTGGAGTGCTAACCAAACGCATTTTGCGTGCGCTGTTGCCGGTCGCGCTGCTGCCTCTGGCGGCCTGCGCGACCGGCGGCAGCGAAGCTACGCCGTCCGCTGAAGAGGTCGTCGTGCAGGTGGAGAACAACATCCGCCCGTACAGGGACGTCACGGTTCGCATCCTGACGCCCAGCGGACTGAGGCAGCTGTTGGGTAGCGCGACGCCCGGCCGTACGACGGCGTTGCGCTATCGCGGTAACATCGTCCAGGACAACTACCGGCTGGTCGCCCAGGTTCAGGAGGGGGAAGAGATAACCTCGCAGCCCTTCATCATGTTTCCGGGTGCACGGGTCGTCTGGACCCTGCCTCAGAACGGCCTCACCGTCTACCCTCCAGAAGAGGAAGGTGGGGAGAGGTAGGCGGCGCTATTGAAGCCGCTCCCGCGGCGTGGCAGGTCTTTGATGGTGTTAGTGCTGTGACGGTTGCTGATTCGGCCGTTGGCAGCTTGGAGACAAACGTAAGAGCTCCTTCCACCGCGAGCCCCAGGACGGGGCTCACGGTGGAAGGGGTTTCTGGCAATCGAGTTCTCCGCTCAGCGGAATTGGAGTAGTCTGGATGTTGCGGCGAAGTCTCAGGGCGGCGGTGCAAGTGCTGCTGGTGGTGTCGGTCTTCAACCTGTCGGCCTGTAACGTCTACGTGCCGACCGGGATCGAGGACCTCGAGCGGCCCGATCGTGTACGAGTGTACCTTTCCGTGCCGAGCGAGTTCGAGCTACTGGATCTGACCGCCAACAACGTCAGCTCGGTGGACGGCGAGGTCGTGCGTTGGGATGACGAGGAACTCGTCCTCTCCGTCTGGTGGCTCGAGTCGTCATACGGGCTCGAGTTCAGAGGACAGGGCGAGACGATAGTCGTCCCGCGGCAGCACATAAACCACATCGAGGAGAGGAAGTTCTCGGTTGCCAAGACCGCAGGCCTGATCGGTATCCTCGTCGTCGCCTTCGCGGTCGGCGTAGGGTCGCTGGCAGCCGCCGGGGCCAGTGGGAGCAACGGCGGCCCTCCGGACCCACCGAACTAGGCGCGCGCCCGTTCCTGTCGAAACGTCCGCTTCTCGTTGCACCTGCGACACTTTCTCCCGAGTCGGGCTCGATACGGCCGTGTAGGGCCGCTCGCTGGGTGAGGAAGGCAACCCGCTGCCGTCTCGGCAGAGCGGCTTGCCTGGTGCGAGGCGCGCCCTAGGTTAGGGGCGGACCCCGGCGGGGAAGGCGCTTCTGCACAGCGTGAGAGGGAAACTGGTGGCGGAATTCAGGCCTGTTGGCGAGCAACTGGAGCTGATTCGGGAAGACGTGGTCGAGATCATCCCGGAGGACGAGCTGGCACGGAAGCTCGAGCGCTCTAGGGAAAAAGGGGTCGGTCTGGTGGTCAAAGAGGGCTTCGACCCGACCCGTCCCGACCTGCACCTCGGGCACGCCGTGAGCATCAACAAGCTGCGGACCCTCCAGGAGCTGGGTCACCAGGTGGTGTTCGTGGTGGGTGACTTCACCGCCTTGGTGGGCGACCCGAGCGGCCAGGACGAGACGCGGCCACAGCTTTCCGAGTCCGAGATCCGCGAGAACATGGAGACGTACCAGGAACAGGTCTTCAGAATCCTCGACCCGAAGAAGACGAAGGTGGTGCGGAACAGCACTTGGCTCTCGAAGCTGAAGCTGGCTGACATACTGGACCTGACCTCGCGCTATACCGTCGCGCGCATCCTGGAGCGCGACGACTTCGCCCTTCGGTACCGGGAGGGGCGGCCGATCTCGCTGGTCGAGTTTCTCTACCCGATCATGCAGGGCTACGACTCCATCGCGCTCGAAGCTGATGTGGAGCTCGGCGGCACGGACCAGAAGTTCAACTTGTTGGTCGGGCGTACGCTGCAGGAGCGTTTCGGGCAGGAGCCCCAGGTGTGCGTGACGCTGCCGCTGATGCGCGGTACCGATGGCGTGCGGAAGATGTCGAAGTCGTTCGACAACTACGTCGGGATCACCGAGCCGCCGGAGGAGATGTACGGGAAGACGATGTCGATCCCGGATGAGCTGCTGGAGGAGTGGTATCACCTGGCATCGTCGCTCCGTGGCGCGGAGCTGGCGACGGCGCTGGCGGGGATCTCGGGCGACCCGCTCGGCGCCAAACGGGCGCTTGCCCGGGACGTGACACGCACCTACCACGGCGACGAGGCGGCCGAGAGGGCGGAGGCGCATTTCGACCGTGTGGTCCGCCGTCGCGAGCAGCCGGAGGAGATACCGGACGTAGAGGTCGCTCGGGACGGCGAAGAGATGTGGCTGGCGAAGGTGATGGCTGAAGCCGGCCTGGTGAGCTCGAGCAGCGAGGCAGTTCGCCTTATCCGCCAGGGAGCGGTACAGGTCGACGGGAAGCGGGTCTCCGACAAGGACCAGAAGGTGTCGACCTCGCAGCCGTTGCTCATCCAACGGGGCAAGCGGCGCTTCGCGCGCGTTCACTTCCGCTAGACCCGACGCATGCGGTGAGCGGGCCCCGTTGCGGGGCCCAAGGGCTGCGTCTAGCTTGGCCCGCTGGGTCGGGGCAGCCAGTCACACGGTAGGCAGCGGAGGGTCGGCAGGTGCAGGTCGAGGTGAAGAGGGTCGAGAAGCCGTGGGGTCATGAGCTCATCTGGGCACATACTGACCGCTACGTAGGCAAGATCATCCACATCAAGGCCGGCGAATCGCTGTCGCTCCAGTACCACGAGCGCAAGGATGAGACGATACACGTGCTGCGCGGACGGATGGTGTTCCGCGTGGGGGAGGGTGAGGAGGAGCTGCGGCGCGTGGAGCTCGAGGAGGGGATGAGCTTCAGGATCGAGCCGGGCACCCGTCACCGGATGGAGGCGATCACCGACTGTGATCTCCTCGAGGCGTCGACGCCGGAGCTCGATGATGTGATCCGGCTGGAAGATCGCTACGGGAGGGCGTGAGCCGTTGGAGGAAACCAATACGTGGGACGAGCCGCGCGTCGGCTACGTCATACTCGGTCTCGGATCTAACGAGGGCGATCGGGTACGCTACCTCGAGCGGGGGCTGGAGGGTTTGAGGCGCGAGATCAGGCTCGACCGGATCTCCTCCATCTATGAAACGCAACCGGTGGGCGTGAAAGACCAGCCCTGGTTCCTCAATCTCGTCTGTGCGGGCGCCACCCGGCTGAAGCCGGGAGCCCTGTTGGAGTTCATTCACGAGGTGGAAGACGAGTGTGACCGCGTGCGCAGCGAGCAGCGGTTCGGCCCTCGAACCCTCGATATCGATATCCTCACCTACGATGACCGGGTGATCGAAAGGGACGACCTGGTGATTCCGCACCCCAGGATGCACGAGCGGAGGTTCGTGCTCGAGCCACTGGCCGAGATCGTCCCCGAGTGGCGCCACCCGATTGAAGGAAAGACCGCGAAGGAATTGCTCGAGGGTCTTGACGGCGACGCTGTGCGCCCGTTCGCCGACCCGCCGCCGGCGTCGGGGCCGGCGCCGATCCTCTGACTGCAGATGCCCTATCGAGTTGCCGTCCGCGCGTCCTACGACGCCGCCCTCTTCATCCCGGGCGACGAGGGTCCCTCCGGACGTACGCACGGGCACCGCTACACGGTGGAGGCTGTTCTGGAGGCGGAGAACGTGGACGACTCGGGCTTCGTGGCCGATCTTGATCGGATACAGCCGAAGCTGGCGGCGATCGCTCGTCAGCTCGACCATCGGCTGCTGAACGAGCTCGAGCCGTTTCGGGAGGGCGCACCGAGCGCCGAACGGCAGGCGGAGTACTTCTACCAACGACTGAGCGTGGAGATCGAGGGCGAATTCGGCCCCAGGGTGCGGCTATGCAAGATAAAGGTCATTCAGGAGCCGGAGGCATGGGTGGAGTACGAACCGTGAGGATGAGCCGTATGACGGTGGGGCTGGGCGTTGGGGTGCTGACCCTGGTACTGGCCACCGCCTGTGGCCGGGACTCGAAAGGCCAGGAAGCCGTTCGGACCGATGCGGCCCTCGAGCGCAAGGTCGAGGAACTGCTCCCCACCGTAGGTGAGTTCGCCCACCTGGAGGCTCTATCAACGCCGGCGGTGCGCCGTTCGAGCGCCGCGACCCTCGAAGCCTACCTGCTGGAGCGACTTGACGCGGAGTTCCCTGAGGACACCCTGGAGAGGCTAACCGCGGCCTACCAGGCCTTCGGACTCATCCCCGACACCCTCGACCTCCGCCGGCTTCTGGTCGACCTACTGCTCGAGCAGGCGATCGGCTACTACGACCCGCAGCGGGATATTCTGTTCGTGCGCGACGAGGCGCCCGAGTTGATGCTGGATGCCTTGCTCGTGCACGAGCTCGTCCACGCCTTGCAGGATCAGCACGTCGATCTCGATTCGCTGATGCACGCCATCTCGGAGAACGATCGCCGGACGGCCGCGCAGGCGGCGATGGAGGGGCACGCGACTGCCGCCATGATGGCCTGGCAATTTGCCCAGATGACGGGCTCTTCCCTCTCTGCAGAGCAGTTGCCTGAGGTGGGTCCGGAGATGGCGGCAGCTCTATCCGACCCGTCGCAGTTCCCACGGCTCGCCGCCGCTCCGACTATCGTGCGCGACCCGATGCTCTTCGTCTACTTGGGCGGTGCGCGGCTCGTCCAGAGGCTCTGGCGTTTGCACGCCGACCGGCCGCTGCCGTTCGGCGCGTGGCTTCCCGAGTCGACCGAGCAGCTCCTCCACACCGAGCGGCTGCTGGAGGAGCGCGACAGCCCGACCCCGATGCGTCTGGCGGAACCGGGCGGCGGCTGGCAGGTGAGCTATACCAGCGACCTCGGCGAGCTGGAGATCGGGATCTATTTCGAGGAGCACCTCGGTGATCGGGTACTGGCCGCACGAGCCGCCGCCGGGTGGGACGGCGATGCCTACGCTCTCCTGGTCAGAGGCGACGACGCGGCTCTGGTCTGGTATTCGGCTTGGGACAGCCTTGCGGATGCCGATGAGTTCGTGGACGCCTACCGGACGGCCTTTATGGCCAGGTTCGGTGGCGAAGCCGTCGGGGAGGAGCTGGCGGCTCCCCAACGCCGGGCGCGGGTCGAGCGGCTGACGGTCACGGGAATACCGGTGGTACGGGTCGTCGAGACGACGCCGGCTGTGACCCTGGAGAACCCGCCAGGCCTCAGCTTGGTGCCGAAGAGCGGAAGGTGATGGGATTCCGGGATTCGGGGAATTGGGGAGTTGGGGAATCCGGAATCCGGGAATCCGGCGATCCGGGAGTAGGGGACTAAGGGAAGCGAGGCGCGATGTCCGAATCCCGGAATCCCCGGTTGCATGGACTCCCGAATCCTCGAGTCCCTGTTCCCCAACTTCCCCAACCCCCAATTCCCGGATTCCTGGCTCCCACTACAATAGAGACGCGAGGACGAGTTCCTTAGGCAGCGGATAGCGGTAGAGCTCACCCGCGTAGTTCCGCAGCACCACTTCGTCGTCGCTGATCTCCTCGACGTAATTGGGAAGCAGGGGTATCTTCCCGCCGCCACCTGGCGCGTCGATGCAGAAGTGGGGGACGGCCAGGCCCGACGTCCAGCCGCGCAGCGCCTTCATGATCTCCAGCCCCTTCTCGACTCCCGTGCGGAAGTGCTCAGCACCGGCGACCGGGTCGGCCATGTACAGATAGTAGGGGCGGACGCGGTTCTTCAGGAGCTTCTGCATCAGCTCCTTCATGGTCTCCGGGTCGTCGTTGACGCCCTTCAGCAGCACGGTCTGGGAGCCCAACGGGCAGCCGGCGTTGGCCAGCTTGGCCAGCGCCTTCTCCGTCGCCGGCGTCAGCTCGGCCGGGTGATTGAAGTGGATGTTCACGAAGACCGGGTGGTACCTCGCGATCACCTTGCAGAGGTCCGCGGTGATGCGCTCCGGCAGGTGCAGCGGGATCCGTGTGTGGATGCGGATCACCTCGATGTGCGGGATGGCTCGGAGCTTCTTGAGGAAGAACTCGAGGCGGCGGTCCGACAGCATGAAGGGGTCGCCGCCGGAGAGGATCACGTCTCGAACCTCGGTGTGCTCCTGGAGGTAGCGGAAGGCCGAATCGAACTGGTTGAGCGGGATCTTCTCCGGGTCGCCGACTTTCCGTCGCCGCGTGCAGAACCGGCAGTAGCTGGCGCACACGGGGCTGATCAGGAACAGCACGCGATCCGGGTAGCGGTGCGTGATGTTGGGGACCGGCGAGTCGTCGTCCTCGGCCAGAGAGTCGACTATGCCGTCGAGGACCTCGTTCTCATCCGGGCTCGGCACGTACTGCTGCCAGAAGGTGACCCCGTCTCCCTTGATCTGGGCGAGGACGGCCGGCGTGATCCGCAGGTTGAACCTGTCTACCGCTTCCTGAACGGCCTCGCGGTCGATGTTCTCCTCGCCGAACAGTTCGATGAGCTGGTCAACGGTGGTTATACTCTTCCGGAGTATCTGTTGCCAGTTCGCCATAAGCCGCCCACCTCGGTCGAGTCATGAGTTGAGACGTGAGCCGGGGACCGACCCCCCGCGCCCCACACCTTGTCCCTTCGTCCTCACTCTCCTACTCATCATCTCTGCGAAGAGACAACGACTTCTCGAACTGCTTCGCATACGTGACCCGGTCATCGCCGGCGTCGTAAAAGTCAGCGACTCGCGCGACCTCCTCGTAGCCACAGGCGAGGTAGAAGCGACGCGTCGCCTCGTAGTCCTGGCGCGACGACGTCTCTATCGCACACATTCGTGCCCCGCAATCGCGCATGTGCGCTTCAGCCCGCTCTAGCAGGCCTTGGCCTGTTCCGCAGCGTTGCGCTCGCGGATGCACGGCGATCCAGTACAGGTCCCACGTGTTCACCGTGCACGGCGTCGGACCGTAGAAGGCGAAGCCCACGAGCTCGTTAGGCTCGGAATAGACGGCCAGGGCGTGGTAGTCTCGTCCGGGAGCTTCGCAGTAGTCATCGAACACCTCGAGGGCCACATCGAGCTCGTCGGGCCTGAAGACACTCGTCGCCGCCACAATCTCTCCGACCTGTTCTCGGTCCGCCTCGCTGGGCGGGCCCCACTCGAAGGTCGTAGACGCTGGCGACGCCTGTGCGGAGCTAGGCTTCTGCCTGACGGGCGTCATGTGATTTCCCCCTCTGCCGTCCGCGCCGGAACGAAGATCCAGTCCTCATCCGTCAGGCCGGCCGCCTCAAACCGGGAGAGCGCTTCCTGCGCGATCTTGCCGATCAGCTCGTCGTACGACCAACCTGCGACCCGCGCCTGCCGGGCGAGCCCGGCGTCGATTGAGAGGTCGGGGTTGGGGTTGATGTCGATGACGTAGGGAACGCCTTCGTCCGTGAGCCGGATATCGACGCGTGCATAGCCTTGACCGTCCATCGCCTTCCAGGCTCGAACGGCGAGGTGCTGCAGGTCCTTGGCTTGCTGCGGCGGCAGCGGTGCCGGACAGATGGGCCGGGTGCCGAGGTCCTCCGGGCTACCCGACTCCCACTTCGCTTCGAACGAAACGATCGGCGGCGAACCGTCTGGCAGAGTAGTGAAATCGATCTCGGCCGGCGGGAGCACGAAACGACCGACGATGGCCAGGTTTATCTCGCGCCCCTCGATGAACTGCTGGATCATCGCCAGGTTCCAACGTTGGTGTAAACGTTGGACCGCCTCCAGCAACTCCGCCCGCGAGTGCACCACCGAGTTCGCGTGGACCCCGTTCGATGCGTCGTCAGCCGCAGGTTTCGCTATCGCCGGGAAAAGAGTCCAATCCTCCGGCAGCGGATCCGCCCTGCGCACCAGCCTCCACTCGGGGACTCGGATACCGTTAGCGCCCAGGACGGCCGAGCAGCGGTCTTTGTTGAGGCAGTATAGGAGCGTCGCCGAACTCGCGCCCGTCATCGGCAGGCCCAGCAGCTCGACCGCCGCCGCGGTGAGATGTTCACCGTCGGCTCGGCCGGCGAGCGTTTCGCATAGGTTGAACGCGATGCGGAAGTCGCCCGCGATCAGACGGCTGAGCCACTCATCGGTCTTGCCCGGCTGAAGTATCAGCTCGACCGGCCGGTAGCCGAGCGCTTCGAGCGTAGAGATGATGCGAAGGGTGGATTGGGCCGGCGCTATGCGCTCGCCGCCGATGGCTTCCAGCTCCGCAATCTCATCCACCAGCACGGCAACTCGGCCGAGACCCAGCTGCTTAGGGTCTGGGGCCGCATGGCTCGCGCTGCGTGCGACGTTCTCTTCAGTCCGGGACTCGAAGGTCATAGCGCGCGGCGGCAGCCCGGAGAACGGTCAGGATCAACTCATCAAATGAGAGACCTGCGGCTCGGGCCGCCTTTGGGTAGCACGAGTTCGCGGCCGGGTCCGGAATCACGCCCGGCAACGGGTTGACCTCCAGGATATGGGGTCTCTCATCCCCGTCGCAGCGAATGTCGATCCGGGCCCAGTCGCGGCAGCGAAGAGTCCGATACGCTGCCATGGCGATCTCTTCGACCCGGTGCCGCAACTTCGGCGAGCACCGCGCCGGACAATGAAAAATGTCCAGCGGCTTCTCGGGACGGTCCCAGATCCACTTGGCCTCGAAGCCGTAGATCGGGTGGGCGTCCGCGGGAAGCGTCTCAAAGTCCAGCTCAACGATCGGCAGGACTCGCCCGTCGCCATCGTTCCCGATGACCGCGGCGGTGAACTCGCGTCCACCGAGGAACCTCTCGATGATGGCGGGCTCGTTGTACCGCTCCACTACCCGGGCTACCTCGCTCTCGACGTCGGCCCAGGTGGTGCAGAAGGATCGCTGGGAAATGCCCTTGCTCGAGCCCTCGTGAAGCGGCTTCACGACCGCCGGTAGCTCAACGGAATGGGAGAGCTGCTCAGGGCGTTCCACAACCTGGAACTCGGGCGTGGGGATCCCATGGTGGGTGAGGGTCTCTTTCGTCCGCGCCTTGTCGAGGCAGACCCCAAGAGTCAAGGGGTCACTACCGGTATATGGGATACCCCAGAACTCGCAGAAGGCAGGTACGTGGGACTCGCGACTTGGTCCGCCTATGCCTTCCGCGAAATTGAACACGATGTCGGGTCGCGCATCACGCAGCTTGAGCGGGAACTCGGCGTCGGCCTCGAGCCGAATCACAGCACCGGCCTGTGAGAGCGCGCCTTCAATGGCCGCTATCGTCGACTCGTCGTCCCACTCGGCATAAGTGTCATCGAACGCGGCGAAGTTGTCGGCCGCTCCTGTCGGGTTTGCCTCGCTGGGGATGAAGTCGATGTGGGGATTCGCTGACGACTCAGGCTCTTGCGACGGGGGTACCTCGTCCGTCGGCTTCAAGTTGAATGCGAATCCGATAAGGAGCCTGTCTGCGCGACGCTCTTTCATCAAAGCGGGAGCTCTTTGTGCTCCGTTGCTTCCTATCAGAACCCCTCCTGTCGGAGTTCATCGAGCGTTGCGGTGCTGAGGGTCAACAAAATTTCCATCCGCCCCTCCGCCCGAGCCGCACATATTTCGCAACTCGCATCAAGATAGGAACAAAATAAAAAAAAAGAAAGGTTTATGTAACCCCTTTTCGCAAGGCCCAGGCAACGGTCGCCGCTGGAAACATTTGTAGTCAAATCGGAATCTTCATCGACCCTCCCATTTGATGCTCGATCGTTGGTCGAATAACTTTGAAAAGTCGCTCAAGAACCGTGCACTGATTGAACTCGTAGCTTGAAACGAAGGATGAACGGGCAAGAGCACGGCGGTCATCGCACCACGGTCAAAGTGAAGAGGGATGCGGAGGTCGTCTCCTACGACGTCTGGGTCCGACCCGGCATGCTCGACGACGCCGGTGCGATGATCGGCAGCGCATGCCCGGCGGACCGCTATGCGATCATCGCCGACACTCAGGTGGCCGAGCTCTATGGGGAGCGGACGCTCGCCGCTCTTGAGGCGGAAGGGTTGAAGGGGGCGCTATTGAAGTTCCCGGCGGGTGAATGGAACAAGACCCGCGAGAGCTGGAGCGAGCTTGGCGATGGGATGTTGAGAGCTGGGTTCGGGCGCGATGCTGCTGTCATCGTTCTGGGCGGCGGTGTGGCCGGCGACCTGGGTGGCTTCGTGGCCGCGACCTTCATGCGGGGCGTGCCTTTGATACAGATTCCGACCACCCTGCTGGCGATGCTCGACAGCTCGGTCGGCGGCATGACGGGCGTCGATACGCCGGCCGGCAAGAACCTGGTGGGTGCCTTTCACCAGCCTGCGCTCGTGCTGGCCGACCCCGCGGTGCTGACAACACTGCCGGCGCCGCAGTTCGCGTCGGGTCTCGCGGAGGCGTTCAAGCACGGTCTCATTCTCGACGCGGCGTATTTCGAGTCCATCGCCGACGGGCTGGAGGACCTGTTCGCCCGGGACCCGGAGCGCCTGAGCGATCTGATCGCGCGATCCGTGGAGATCAAGGCCGAAGTCATGAGCCGCGACGAGTGGGAAGGTGGGTACCGCAGGGTGCTGAACTTCGGCCACACCTTGGCCAGTGCGCAGGAGGCGATCTCGGGCTACGCCTGGTTGCACGGTGAGGCGGTGGCCGCGGGGATGGCCCTGGAGGCCGCCATCGGTGAGGCGGCGGGGGTAACCCGGCCGGGGGTCTCGGTAAGGGTCCGCGAGGTCCTCGAAGCGGCCCGTCTGCCGGTGGCGCTGGATCAGGATGCGGATCCAACACGGTTCTTCGAGGCGCTGGAGCGGGCTGGGAAGCGGGAGGGGGGCCAGGTCCGCTACACGTTGCTGGTCGATATCGGGCTCGTGGCGGGCTCGGATGAGGGGAGCTGGACGCACCCGGTGCCAGAGGAGCTGGTCCGCGCGGTCTTGTTCGACAAGGGTCGGTGATTTGACGGGCAGGCCCTTTCGGGGCAGATTACCTGGTTCGGTAATTTCCGCTACGGAGGGGAGTTATCGCGAATCAAGCCCGTTACGAGGGCCTCTCGGTTCAGGACCTGCTCGACCGTTTCACCGCGGAAGAGCCAGACAGGCCCTTGGTGAGACTCGGCAGAGACACGCTGTCCTACGAGCGGATCCAGCTTCAGGCCCGTGCCCTGGCGGCGGCGCTGCACAACCTAGGGATCGGGGCGGGGGACCGTGTGGCCATCGATTTGCCGAACGGGCCCGAGTTCGTGATATCGGCTCTCGCCGCCGCATATTTGGGCGCGACAATCGTCCCGCTCAATCCGGCGTACTCGACGCACGAGCTCCAGTTCATGCTCAGGAACTCGGAGGCGTCGGTGGTGATCGTCGTCGAGGAGTTCGAGGGGCAAGACAACCTGGAGCTGTTCGAGCGGATGCAGTTCGGTCTCCCCGACCTGCAGTACATGGTGACGGTGGGGGAGGAGGACCTGTGGTACGATGACCGGGTCTTCCAGTTCGAGGATATGATTTCGAGTGGGGAGGGGAAGAGCCTGCCGCCGGCCGAGGTGAACCCGGATGAGGATGTCTACGCTATCCTCTACACGGCCGGGACGACTGGGAAGCCGAAGGGTGTGATGCTGACGCACGCGAACCTTGTGCAGTCCAACGGTGCGCTGGCCGAGGCCTTGGGGATGACGACAGAGGACGTGACTCTCCTACCGGTGCCGATGTTCAACATCTTCGGTCTGGGTGCGCTGATCGCCGCGTTGAGTGTGGGTTCCAGTGTGGTACCGGTAGCCAAGTTTGACGCGGTCGAGACGTTGCAGCTGGTGGAGGAAGCGCGGGTGACCGTGCTTCATGGTGTACCCACGATGTTCGTGATGCAGTTGCGCTGCGGGGCGATCGATGATCTCGATCTTTCCAGTCTGCGTACAGGCATCATGGCGGGGGCGTCGGTTCTCGACAGGTTGGCGCGAGAGGTCCGCGAGCGGCTTGTCCCGGGTGTGGAAGTGGCTTACGGGTTGACGGAAACCTCGCCGTGGGTCTCGATCACGCAGGCCGCCGATCCGCCGGAAAAGCGCAACTTCACGTCGGGCCGCCTGCTTCCGGGTCTGGAAGCACGGGTGCTCGGCGACGACGGCACGCCGCTTCCGGTGGAGTCCGTCGGTGAGCTGGCGGTCCGTGGCTATAACGTGATGAAGGGTTACCTCAGGCAGCCGGATGAGACGAGCCGCTCGTTTACCGATGACGGGTTCTTTCTGACCGGTGACCTCGGTATGGTAGATGAGGACGGCTATCTCCATGTTGTTGGCCGTAAGAGGGACACTATCACGCGCGGGGGGTACACGGTCTACCCGCGCGAGTTGGAGGACCTGATAAGGTTGCACCCGGCCGTGCAGGAAGCCGTCGTGGTAGGTGTCGAGGACGAGATCCTCGGCGAACTCATCTGCGCCTGCATAGCACCTGTGGAGGGCGCAATCGTCACCGGCGACGAGATCGAGGATTTCTGCCGGGGGCGGATCGCCCAATACAAAGTCCCGGACCTCGTGCGGTTCGTGGACTCGTTCCCCATGACGGGGAGCGGCAAGATCCGCCGCGTAGAACTCGCTCGAATGGTTCAGGCCGAGCGGGCAGCGCGTCGGGACTAGCTACGCTGTTTGAGAGAGCCAGAACTGCCAGCGTCGCCCGAGCGGTGTGCGAAGTGGAAGGGCATGCTCGGCACGGCTGCTGCAACCGTGTGGAATGATTCTCCACCGGTTATCGGCGCCGTTGCCAGCCTCGCAAAGCTCCTTCCCATCGAACTTCGACGCTCACGCCCCTCGCGCCACGACGGTGCAGCTGCCTCTCAAGTGTCCTAATCTGTTGTTTTAAAAGGAGTTACAAGAGGCATGGGAATGCGACAAGACTCGCCTGAGCGTCGGAGCGATAGTCGCGCCGACGTGGAAGATTCACTTCAGGCCGCGCTGCTCATCGATTTCGACAACGTCACGATGGGCATCCGGTCGAACCTCGGTCAGGAACTCCGCAATCTCCTGAACTCCGACGTGATACGTGGGAAGGTAGCGGTGCAGCGGGCGTACGCGGACTGGCGTCGTTATCCGCAGTACATCGTGCCGCTCTCGGAGGCGTCGATCGACCTGATCTTCGCGCCGGCATACGGGTCGTCGAAGAAGAACGCGACGGACATCAGGCTGGCGATCGACGCTCTCGAGCTGGTGTTCATCCGGCCGGAGATCAGAACGTTCATCCTCATGTCGGGGGACAGCGATTTCTCCAGCCTGGTCCTCAAGCTCAAGGAGTACGGCAAGTACGTGATCGGCGTGGGGATCCAAGAGTCGAGCTCCGACCTTCTGGTGCAGAATTGCGACGAGTACTACAGCTACTCGTCGCTGTCGGGCCTGAGCAGGAGCGGCGATCAACCGCTCGAGAGTCACGATCCATGGGTGTTGGTCGAGAAGGCCATCGGGAAGATGGTCGAGCGCGGCGACACGATGAGGTCTGACCGCTTGAAGCAGGTCATGTTGGAGATCGACCCCTCCTTCAACGAGAAGGAGCAGGGCTTCAACAAGTTCAACCGGTTCGTTGTGGAGGCTGCTTCCCAGGGCCTGGTCTCGATCCAGAAGATGGAGAACGGCCAGTACGGCGTCGCGCCGGGCGAGGGGGGCAAGCCGGAGAGCGCTGGCGTAGCGAAGAAGCGGGAAGCGAAGGTCGAACGCGGCGGACGCCGGGCTCGCGAGAAGGTGAGAGAGGCAGCGGAGCCTGGCGCGCGGGCAACCGAGGAGGATCGGACGCGCCGGGCCCGGCCGAAGCTGACGATGAAGTCTGCACTCGAGCTTCTGGATCGAGCGCTCGGGACGCTGCTCGAAGCAGACGACGCCTCGGTCCGTGACAGCGATGTGAAGCGCCGTATCCTCGAGATCGATCCGGCCTTCGATGAGGGCGAGTTGGGCTTCAGCAAGTTCAGCAAGTTCTTGCTCGCGGCCGCCGAGGAAGGCGCCATCGAGCTGACCAGAGGCCCCAACGGGAACTACCACGTTGGGCGGTCGAAGGGGTCGGCGCGACGCAGGAAGCCGCGTCAGCCGAGCGCCGAGCCGAGTGCCGGTGAGAAAGGATCCACGGTCAAACGTCTGGCACGTTTGCTGTTCGGCACCGGTCCCCAGGAGCCGGCGGACCGCGAGGCACCGGCAGCAGCTCCGAAGCGCGAGCCGCGCGCGCCCGAGCGCAAGCGCCCGGAAGAACCGCGCGAAGCGAGGAAGGGCAGGGGTGAGCCGAGGGGTAGACAGGCCGCGGCCACGCGGGGAGCGAAGGGCAGGAGGGAAAGCCGGACCGGCGGGGGGCGGGCTGAAGGGACGTCGGCGCGCGGCGGCAGGGGTCGGCGCGAAGAGCGGCGGCCGGCGAGTCGCGGGGGCGCTGAGCGCCGCACGCGGGAGGAGGGCAGAGGCCCGCGGGAGCCCCGCAAAGGCCATCGTGCTGAAGAGCGTCTTGCACGTCCGCCCGAGCCCTCGGCCGCCGAGGTCGATGTCGAAGAGGCCGCCGTGGCCTCGGCGCCGCTGGCGGCCGCGCCGGCTGTCGACGTGGCAGTAGGCGGTGCCGCCGAGCATGCCGATCGAGGTGTGGCTTCGCCGACGCGGGAAGCGGGCGACGAATCGAAGCGGTCGGCGGTCGCGCCGGCGCCGCTGCCCGGCGCGCCCAGAGGTACGATTCGCGGGCGCTGGGGCACGCGTGGTCGCTATCGCCCGTCGCAGGCACCGCCACCGGTCTTCGAGGGTCAGAAGAAGCCGGACAGCGAGCCTGCGAGCGCCGAGGCGGATCGTGTTGAGCAGGCCGCCGGCGGCGACACCGGCGCCATAGTCTCCCGCCTGACCGGCTATCCCGGGGTGGGGGAGAAGACTGCGGAGACCCTGGTCGAGGCGTTTGGCGCCGAGACCCTGCGGATTCTAGACGAGGAGCCGGAACGAGTCCGCGAGGTCCTGCCCGATCGCCGGGCGGAGCGGGTTTTGGAGGCGCGCCGGGAGGAGAGGAAGACCGGCGACTGATGAACGGTCGCTACCGGCCCTTGGTCGCCGCCTCCTTTTTCGACCGGCCGGCCGAGACCGTAGCGCGGGAGCTGCTCGGTTCCTTCCTGGTGTCCGATTGCGGGGGTAAGCGCTGCGTGGGCCGGATCGTCGAGACGGAGGCTTATCCCGGTCCGCACGATCCGGCCTCCCACGCCGCGGCACCCATCGGGCGCACCGCCCGTAACGACCCCATGTTCGGTCCCCCGGGGACGGCCTATTTCCATCTCAACTTCGGGGTCCACTGGTGCCTTAACGTCGTGGTGGGGCCCGAAGGCTACCCCGCCGCCGTGTTGATCCGAGCCGTCGAGCCGCTGGAAGGTTTGGAGACTATGCGGCGCCGGCGCCCGGGTCGCACGGATCGGGAGCTCACCTCCGGGCCGGCTAAGCTTACCCAGGCCCTCGCTATCGGCCCGAGCCTCCAGCGCCACCGTCTGAGCGACGCGCCGCTGTTCATCACCCCGGGCACCAAGGTCCCGAAGAGTTCGGTAGCGCGCACAACCCGAGTCGGGATCACGAAGGGCACGACAAAGAGGTGGCGCTTCTACGACCGCAGAAGCGGCTGGGTGAGCCGAAGCGAGAGACCCAGATAACGGGACAGGAGCGTAGCGAGGCCGGGTCCCCAGCTCGCTATTCAGCTGTCGCCCCTGATACCGAGGGCACGCGGCGCTTGATCTGGGACAGCGCAAAGGCCGACAGCAGCGCCAGCGCGAACGTGCACACCACCGTCGGTCCCGTTGGCAGATCCGTCTCGTACGAGGCGTACAGTCCCGCAATTGCGGCCAGCGTGTCCGTCGAATAGGCAATCGCGATCAGCTTGCCTGGTTTCGCAGTGAACAGGAAGGCGATCACGGCGGGGCTACGAGGAAGCTGAACACGACCAGCACCCCTGCGATCGCCACCGATGAAGTGACGACCACGCCAAACAACGCGTAGAAAGCGAAGTCCCAGCCGACCACTTTCCAGCTCCTCGCCTTCGCTTCGTCCGGCGTCATCGAGATCGTGATGAAGCGATCGCGCAGCAGCCAGTGTACCCCGCCAATGACAGCGTAGATGAGAGCGGTCTTCAAGATTTCCGGCCACGCCACCCAAAGCAGGCTGCCCGAGAGGAGCTCGTCCACGTGTTCCGAGCCGCGCGGTGCTTGGGCTGCCAGAAGGATCGTCCCTGCCGATGCCACTACGTAGACGATCCCGATGATCGCCTCTTGCGGCACGAACTCATGCTCCATCCGCGAGACACTGAACAAGGCTGCGGCGATCAGTGTGGCGGCGAGCCCTATGGCGTAGCCGGCTTCGGAGACCGGGATCCCCAGCCAGTCACCCAGCGCCTCAGAGAGACCCAAGCCGGCGGCCGCCCAGCCGAGCGCGGCCACCTGTGCAAGGGCCAGGTCCACGAAGATTACCCCCCGGGCGATGATGTGAATGCCCAGGTAGCCGTGGATGCCGACCAGAATGAGTGAGACCACGAGGGCCGGAAGCATCAGCTCTGCCATCGTTCCGCCGTACGATCGGAAGTGCAGCGCGGGGGTCCGGTCCCGCCCCCCTCCTCGATCCCCTCAGTCTGTGGCGCCCGCCGTCGAGCTCGGGACGCGCTCGTGGCGAACTTCAGTCGCGATGGTCGCGCCTGCGGTCCAGCGCCAGGAAAGCCTCGGCGAGGCCGGACACCCAGGCGTCGATGAGGTCGAAATAGCTATCAATACCTTCCGCGCCCTCCGCGTGCTCGGGAACCACTACGGCGCGTGCGTTCGTACGGGAGGCCACCCGCTCTACCTGTGTTCGGCTATAGTAATTTGCGGCGAAGAGCACGCCGACGTTCTCGTCCTCCATGAACTCGATAACCTCAGCCATATGTCCCGGCGACGGTGGGATGCCTGGCTTCGGTTCGATGTAAATGGCGCATTGGACCTGGAATCGGGCACTGAAGTAGGCCCAGTTCTTGTGATAGCATGCCATGCGCCGACCTCGGAACGGCGCCGCCTCGGCCAGCCAACCGCCGAGGTAGTGGGTAAGCGGTCTGCCCTGGAAGCTCTGGCTGCTGGCGAAGTCCCAGAATTCGTAGTTGCGAGCAAGTTGCAGGATGGGGTCCGCTCCGAGGATGTCGATCAGTTGGTCTCCGAACAGACGTCGCATCACGCGGTCTTCGAAGGCCTGTGCGTTTGCCTCATAGACATCCGCGTTTGCCGGATCCGCTCGCTTGAGTGTCGCGAGGATATTTCGAGCGATGATGATTCCGTTCACCGGATCGGTGTGAATGTGGGGGTTGCCAAACACGTGAACGTCACCGCCCGCGCGGGAGATGTTCGCGGGGACCTCCAGCAACACGATGCCGGAATAGGCCACGACGTGACCGGGTCCTCCCTCTACAACCTTCGGATTTCGCGCCCGGTCGATGACTGCAGGTACCCAGAGCTCGAGATCCAATCCGGTGACGACGAAAACGTCCGCCCGGCCCACCATCGCCGCGAAGCTCGGCCGAGGGTTGACGAAGTGGGGATCCTCGTCGCCCCGGGCGATAGCGCTCACATCGGCGAGCTCGCCGGCTAGCTCCCGGGCGATTGCCGCGTACGTGGGCAGCGTCGTCACTACCTGGAGCTTGTCCTGACCGCGTGCGTTGGCGGGTAACAGGAGCGGAAGCGCCAGCGCGATGCTCGCCATGCGCCGCAAGGCGCCTGGATGCCTTGCCCATTCAGCCATCCTGAATCTCTCCTTCCTGGTCGGCCTCGGGGTTCGACCCGATCAGTCGCGGGCGCACGCCGGGACCGGCTCTAGTACGCCTCGTGCTTGTGTGGCCCCATCGCCCAGACGGTCTGAAGCAGAACAGTGTGGCTGCCGTCGCCATTCTCCGGCTTCACAAAGTTGTATTGCAGCCGGAAGAACACCCACTCGCTCTGCCACCAGGTGAGGCTCGGGACCAGCTGGTACAGTTCGCCGCCCTCCCCGTAGTTGTCCAGGTAATCGGCCCGCAGCCCCGCGATCCAGCGCCGGTTAAGCCGATAGTTGGCCTGGACGTATCCTCCGTCCCCCGTGACGTCGGTAGACCCGAAGTCCCGCCTGGCATAATACCATTCGCCCTTGAGGCTGAAGTCGCGGTACAGAGCTCTGCCCGGGGGACGCCAGCGAAACGAGATGTCCAGGGCGAGCAGGCTTGCATCGAACGGTTCGGCCGCGACGTCGTTCGCGCCGTACACCCCCGTCACGCCGAGCTGCAGGTAGGAGCTAGGACCTAGGTCCCAGAAGCTCCGTAAGTTACCGAGGAAGCTGATCTCCTTGGCCGCCTCGAAGAGAGCATCGTTCTCACTCCGGGTGATCTCCAGCGTAGCCATATGCGTGCCGGGACCGGTGACCACAGTGGGGAGAGTGAACGCGAGGCCGGTCTGGATTAGACCATCGTCGCCCAAGAAGGCCACGGTCGGCAACGGGCGATCCACCTCGACGAGTGCATGTGTGTGCCAGCGGTTGTAGAGTCCGATCTCTTGCCGGAACTTGCCGATCTTGAGGCCCAGGTTAGCCGGAAGCCCCACCCAGTAGAGGTAACCTTCCTCGATCTCGAAACCGCCGTGCTCGTGCCCCTCACCTTCTTCCTCCGGTTCCAGTCCCGCAATCTCGAGCTCCTCATGGTAGCTCACGAAGATCTTCGTGCGGGTGTACGGATCGAGGGCCGACTCGAATCCGAACTCGAACTCCCTCGGTACCCCGCTGAGCCTGTTGTCGGCCCCGGCGCGCGCTGTGTAAGTTCCTACCACATCGCCAGTTACGCTGATCTCCGGGTTGAGTATGCTCAGGTCGCGCGTGCGGCTCTCCTGGGATGTGTCCGCCTCCGGCTGCTCGGCGGCAGCCGCCAGCGCCGCAGCACGTAGTGCCTCGAGCTCGTCGGCCTGCCGCAGCGCCGCACTGTCGGCACGCTCGCCGCCTGCCAGTACCGCGAGCAGGCTATCAAGGCGAGCTTCCAGCTCTTTGATACGAGCTTCCAGGCTGTCCACTTTCGCTTCCTGTGCCGCCACGCTCGTGGGAGCTACAGCCGCGAGGGTGAGGACCAAGGCGACGAGCGTTGCGGTGCGATTCCTCTGCATAGTCCTTCTCCTGCGCCCGGCTCAGCCACACAGCGGGCGCGACTACCCATCTGGCGCGACTACCCATCTGGACTGGCCCAGACCCGGGGTGGTGTCCATCCGAGACCACGTCACAGCCGCGGCTCACATAACTGGGTGAGGTTAAGGCAGGTGGGCCACGAGCAAACTTGAGGAGGGTAGAGTCATCGCTCTACGCGATGCAGCTTTTCTTGCGTGCTTGCCCTAAGCCGTGCCCCGACCTCCATCCGTGGCGCCGGGATTGCCGCTGTCCAACGAAGGTGGAAGAAGCAGCCGGGCGGCCGCACCGCGCCTGATTCAGCCGCAAGCCCGCGTTATCGCGTCAGACTATTGGGCCTGTAACGGGGTGTCAAGAAGTTCATGCCAGGCAACAACGAGTTCTCCGCTATTCGTTACTCGCCACTCCCGTCTCGACGACCGTCTCCGAGCCGTACTTCCGTAACAAGCCGCGCAAAACGAAAGCCAGCATGAGGGCGACCGCGAAAGCGACGACCACAGTCGGACCGGTCGGCCAGTCTGTTTGGTATGAGCCGTAGAGGCCGACAACGGTCGCTAGCGTGCCGGCGAACCAGGCGATGCCGATGAGCCGGCTGGGTTGACTGCTGAACAGGAAGGCGATCACGGCAGGGATCACCAGGAAGCTGAATACCACGAGCACTCCGGCGATCACAACCGACAGAGTGACGACGAGGCCGAAGAGCGCGTAAAACAGGAAATCCCACCCTGCTATCCGCCAACCTCTCCTGCGCGCTTCCGCGGGGTTCAGCGTTATGGTCATGAACCGCTCGCGGAGGAACCAGTGGACCGCGCCAATAACCGCGTAGATGCCCGCCGTCCTCCAGATCTGGGGCCAGCTCACCCACAGGAGGCTGCCGGTGAGGAGCTGCTCGACGTGCTCGGATCCGCGCGGCGCTTGGGCGGCGAGCAGGATTGTGGCCGCTGTGGCGACCACGTAGACGATCCCGATGATCGCCTCCTGCGGTATGTAGTTGTGCTCCATCCGTGTCACGCTGAACAGTCCGGCGGCGACCAGAGTAGCGGCCAGGCCGATGGCGTAGCCGGCCGCGGGTTCGGGGACGCCCAACCAGCCACCCAGCGTGTCGGCGAGTCCCAGGTTAGCGGCCGCCCAACCCATGGCGGCGGTCTGTGCGAGGGCAAGGTCCACGAAGATCACACCGCGGGCGATGATGTGGATGCCCAGGTATGCGTGGATCCCGACCAGGATGAGCGAGGCCACGAGGGCCGGTAGCATCAGCTCCAGCATCTTGTCTCCGCCGTCAACGAGTACCCACAGGAGACCGGGCCCGTCTCAGCGCTACACAAGGCTCAGCCCGGCCGCGCCCCAATCTGGGGCCATATCTCGAGTTCAGCTCTGTCACTCGTGGCTCTCGCGCTAATCCGAAGCCAAGAACGCCTCGGACAGGCTCGAGACCCAGAGGTCCACCAGGTCGAAGTACGTGTCCACGCCCTCCGCTCCCCGAACGTCGAGTGGGACGATCACCGCCCGCGCATTTGTGCGGGAAGCCACTTGCTCCACCTGGCTGTGGCTGAAGTAGTTCGCCGCCAAGAGCACCAGGATACTCTCGTCGCCCATCGTCCCGACGACCTCCCCCAGGTGCCTGGGGGACGGCGGGATGCCCGGTCTGGGCTCGATGAAAACGGCACACTCGATCTGGAAACGCGCGCCGAAGTAGGCCCAGCTCTTGTGGTAACAAGCCATTCGTCGACCGCGAAACGGCGTCGCCTCCGCCAGCCAGCCGCCCAGGTAGTCGGTCAGCGGCCTTCCCTGAAAGGACTGATTCCGCGCGAAGCCCCAGAACTCGTAGTTCCGTGCCAGCTGGAAGATGGCGTCGGCGCCCAGCATCTGCACGATCTGATCGCCGAACAGCCGGCGCATCACCCGATCCTTGAAGTCGCGGAAGTTCGCCTCGTAGGTCTCGGCATTATCCGGATCGACTTGCGTGAGGTTCCTGAGGATGTTCTCCGCGATGATGATCGCGTTGACCGGGTCCGTGTGAACGTGAGGGTTGCCGAACGCGTGGACGTCCCCGCCGAAGCGCGATACGTCCTCGGGAACCTCGAGCAGCTTGACTCCAGGGTATGTGACCACGTGGCCCTCGGAGCCTTCGACGACCCTGGGGTTGTTGGCTCGGTCGATGACTGTTGGCGCCCACATCTCCAGGTCTAGCCCGGTGGTCACGAAGAGGTCGGCTCTCCCGACCTTGGCCGCGTAGCTCGGCCGGGGTTGGACGAAGTGGGGATCCTCATCGCCGCGGGCGATGGCTTCGACCTCGGCAAGATCGCCCGTCAGCTCCCGGGTGATCGCCGCGAACGTGGGCAACGACGTCACGACCAGCAGCCGCTGCTGGCCTCCCTGGTGTCGGTGACGGTGACGTGCTCCTTGAGCGTACGCTGGCTCTGCTGCCAGAAGCGTGATCGCGAGGAGGCATGTAGCCGCGTCTTGAATTGAGTCCCAAGCGCTTCTACGGCCTTTACTTACTCCCATCTTCTTTCTCCTGCTGTGCTGGGCCTCGCTCCGCGAAGCCGTCAATCGCTTCCCCTGTGGCCTGCGAGCTAGGCATCAGTACGTCTCGTGCCGGTGCGGTCCTACCGACCAGACGGTCTGAAGTAGAACGGTGTGGTTGCCGTCCCCGCTCTCGGGTTTCAAGTAGTTGTACTGGAGCCTGAAGAACACCCACTCGGTCTGCCACCAGGTCAGGCTGGGCACCAGCTGGTACACCTCGCCGCCGGCACCGTAGTTGTCCAGGTAGTCGGCCCGGAAGCCGGCGATCCAGCGCCGGTTGAGTCGGTAGTTGGCCTGGACGTAGCCGCCGTCTCCCTTCAGTTCGCTGGCCCCGAAGTCGCGCCTGGCGAAATACCACTCGGCTTTGAGGTTGAAGTCGCGGTACATGGCCTGTCTGGGTGGCCTCCAGCGGAATGAGACATCGAGGGCCAGCAGGCTCGCGTCGAACGGATCGGCGGCGTCCTTGTTCTCGCCGTACACCCCGGTGGCGCCAAGCTGCAAGTAGGCGCTTGGACCCAGGTCCCAGAAGCTTCGGATGTTGCCGAGGAAGCCGATCTCCTTCGCCGCCTCGAACAGCGCCTCGTTCTCGCTTCGCGTGATCTCCAGCGTGCCGACGTGAGTGCCGGGACCGGCGGTGATGACCGGGAGTGTGAACGAGAGTCCCGTCTGGATCAGACCCTCGTCGCCCAGAAAGGCCACCGTAGGCAGGGGACGGTCGATCTCGAACAGCGCGTGCGTGTGCCAGCGGTTGTGGAGGCCGATCTCCTGGCGGAACTTGCCGATCTTCAGTCCAACCGGCAGGCCGATGTAGTAGAAGTAGCCCTCTTCGACGTGAACGTGGCCGTGTCCCTCCTCCCCTCCTTCCTCTTCCGGGTACCCTGCGATCTCGAGTCCGTCATGGAATGCCACAAAGATCTTGGTGTAGCTGTACGGGTCGAGCGCCGCCTGGAAGCCGAACTCGAACTCCCGAGGTACAACGCTGAACTTGTCGCAACCTTCGGCCGGAGCCTTGTAAGTCCCTACAACATCGCCGGTTACACTGATCTCCGGGTTCAAGACATTCAGGTTCCGCACCCGGCTTGTCTGCTCGCCGGTCGTGTCGGGCGGCGGCTGCTCCGCCGCTGCCGCCTGAAGCGCGGCGCGCAGCGCGTCCAGCTCCGCTGCCGCTGCCTCGGCAGCGGTGTCAGGGCGCTCGCCGCGTGACAGGACCGCCAGCAGACTGTCGAGCCGGGCCTCGAGTTCCCTGATCCGGGCCTCGAGGCTGTCGACCTTCGCTTCCTGAGCCGAGAGGCTGACGGGTACAATGCCTCCGACGCTCAGGGCCACGAGCAAACAGATGCGAAGACGTTTCTTGTGCATGGCCCCGTTCCCGCGCTTGACAGGGTTGCGAGTATACACAGCGGACACAGCGGCTGGACTGCGCCGGTGCGCCGGTGAGCGTGCGTGGGAGATCGGCGTTGGGCCGACCTACGTGACTGGAACGAAGCTTGGAGGAGCGCGGGCGAGGGGGAGACGGACCTGCGCCTCACTGTCGCATCTACTCGCGACGAGCAGCGCAGCGACTGCGGGCGGTGCGGACAGCTCGACGTGCGCCGCCGGTGCCGCGTCCGACCACGGGGTGTTGAAGACTAGGGTGCAGAGTCTGTGGTCATGGGCGTTGGCACAACTGTCGCCGTGTCTCGCTTCGACATGCCGTTCGGCGTGTGGGGCCGATCGTATGTCCAGCGCCAGCCGGGCCCCCGCCACTGCCGGTAGGGCCATGACGAGCTGGAGTGCGATGGCGCGCCTGATAAGTCCCATGACTCAGTCACGCTACCCGTTGCGGGGGTGGGTGTCAAGCTGTTTGTTGCCAGGCTCGTGCCGCTTCTCCTATAATTGCCCCGGTCTTATCGCGCAGGTCCCTGTGGTCGGCCCGGCATACGCAACAGACAGAGCGACGTGATGTCCATCGGTGCGACGTTAGCGGCAGGTGAAGTGGTCGGTGAGGCGGCGAGTGGGGCTGCCCCGCCTGCAGCGGCCACGGGTTTCGCGCTGCTTACCGCCCTCGGGATGCTTATCGGCGTTTGGACGGTTCGCCGCTTCGAGCCGTGGGCAATCAAACACACAGCCGAGCTGATCGCCTTCGCCGCAGGGCTTCTGGTTTGTGGCGCGCTGCTGCATCTCTTGCCGCGGTCAGCGGAGCTACTCGGTCCAGAATTAAGCCTCACCTGGGCGCTCGTCGCCTTCGTCGGCTTCTATCTCGTCGAGGCCCATTTCATTCCCCACGTGCACGCGCGCGGCGAGTCCCCCCTCGACGAACACCATCACGATCACCCTACCCAAACCGTTGGTCCGCTGGTAGTGGGCGGCCTCGCGATCCACTCGATCGTCGATGGCGTGTCGGTAGGCGCCGGCCTGACCGCGGGGGCCGTGATCGGCTCTGTGACCGCGCTGCTCGTCATCGCACACAAGCTTCCGGTAGGGATCGCGGCGATGTCCGCACTCTACCACTCCGGCGTCAGCGGACAGCGCGCTGCCTTAGTCACTTCCGCCTTGGCGATGGTGACGCCGCTCGCACTACTGGTCAGTTACTTCACGTTCAGAGGAATCTCGGACCAACTGCTCGGCATCCTGTTGTCGCTGGCCGGCGGATCTTTCCTCTATGTCGGCGCCGCAGATCTGCTGCCGGAGGGTCAGGCTCTTGGGCGACCGACAAACACCTTGATGTTCGTCCTCGGCTCGCTTCTCATGGTTGCGATCAAGTTGGCCGCGCACTGAGCTCGATTCTTCGGTCTTTGTTCAATTGACGTTCAGAAAACGCCGCATTAGTATAAGACTAAGCGGACGCAGGCCGCAGCGACCCATTCTTGAGCCAACACGAGAATGTGCGGACCTGACTTCTTCGACTGACGTCACGCCCCTTGGGGAAGGCGGTATGTCGGAGGGAAGGTACCACAGGTTGCAGGAGGGCTTCAATTGAATGCCCTGCGGCCCCAGCTTCGCTCAGTCGGCCTCCGAGTTTCGGGGGCCGACTTTTTTGTGCCGCGTCTTACGCGGTTCGTACCCCTTGACGGACCTAACTGGCGTTAGCCCATGCGATGCTGTAAGTTGCGTCGATTTACCACGCACGGTCCTTTAACTAGCGGCGTTCTGGGAGCGTTGTCCCCGCCGTATGTGAGCTAGCTAACCGATGCCCATCGTCCGTGTGACACGGCGGCTCCACTTCAGCGCCGGCCACCGCCTGCACAACCCCGAGCTATCCGACCAGGAGAACCGGGAACTCTTCGGGTTGTGCAACAACCCGAGCGGCCACGGCCACAACTACGGTCTCGAGGTCACGCTCAGAGGTGAAGTGGACCCGAAGACGGGTTATGTCTTCGATCTGAAGCGTCTGAAGGAGACGGTCGAGGAGATTGTGCTCAACGATGTAGATCACACGAACCTCAATGTGGATGTGCCGTGGATGGAAGGTGTGATCCCGACGGCGGAGAACATCGCGGTGCAGGTCTGGCGTCGACTCGAGAAGGTGCTTCCGGAAGGGATGTTGGAACGAGTGGTCGTCTCCGAGTCGGAGCGCAACCTGGTGGAGTACCGAGGCGAGTGATGCGCCGATGTCTGGGGCCCCGTCTCGGTCCTTACCGCCATCATCATCCTCATCGTCAACGACTTCTGGCGTGGACGACGCCGCTGGGGATCAGGATGACGAGGACGATGAGGAGAGACTAGCGAAGGATAGAGCTAATGCCAGGCAATAGAGAGTCGACAGTGGGACGAGGGGGCACGGTCAGGTTCCCGGCCGGCGAGCAAGCGCTGCAGGATCTGATCAGGGCACAGCTTCGGATACTCGGTGAGGATCCGGCGCGAGAGGGGCTCAGCAACACGCCGCTGAGGGTCGAGCAGTCGTTGCTGTGGCTAACGCGCGGCTACGAGATGAGCGTTGACGAGGTCATCGGGGACGGGGTCTTTAAGGCCGAGCACGACGAGATGGTGATTGCCAAAGATATTGAGCTGTATTCAATGTGCGAGCATCACCTCCTGCCGTTCTATGGCAAGGCCCACATCGCCTATATCCCCGACGGTAGAATAATCGGGTTCAGCAAGCTGCCACGGATCGTGGAGGTTTTCGCACGGCGGCTGCAGGTTCAGGAGCGCCTCACGGACCAAATTGCGCGGGCGATCCAGGACGCGGTGCAGCCGAAGGGCGTTGGGGTAGTAATCGAGGCAGCCCATCTCTGCATGATGATGCGCGGCGTCGAGAAGCAGAACTCGCGAACGATCACGAGTTCCGTGCAGGGCGTCTTCCGAAGCGATCAACGGACGCGGGACGAGTTCTTGCGGCTCGTGGCATCTCACTCCTTCCGATCGTGACGAGTACGGGAGGCGAGCTGTCGGGTGTAAGGGTCGTACTGACCGGCGCGACGGGCGGTGTCGGCCAAGCGGTGGCGGAGCGATTGGCGCACGGCGGTGCTGATCTGGTGGTATTAGGCCGCAGGGCAGGGCCGCTTGAAGAACTGGCTGCGCGACTCGGCGCGCGTTCGATCATTGCCGATCTCGGCGAGCGGTCGTTCGCGGCTCGGCTTCTGGAACGCGTGAAGCAGTCTTGGGGCGCCGTGCCCGATGTCCTGATCAACAACGCTGGGTTCTTCGAGCTTGCGCTGTTCAGCGAGACGGCGAGCGAGGCTTTCGAACGGGCCCTTGCAGTCAATCTGCGGGCGCCGTTCGAGCTCATCCGCGCCTGCTTGCCCGACATGCTCGCCCGCGGATCCGGACACATCGTGAATGTGGGATCAGTAGCAGGTCGAAGGGCGTTCCCGGGCAACGCGGCCTACTCGGCTTCCAAGTTTGGCTTGCGCGGGCTGCATGAAGTACTGGTCGAAGAGCTGCACGGCAGCGGACTGAGGGTGACGTGGATCGAGCCGGCGGCGGTGGACACGCCGCTATGGGATCGATTCGATCCCGATCGGCGAGCCGATCTCCCATCACGGGCAGAGATGCTCGACCCGGGTGCGGTCGCCGAGGCGGTGTTTTTCGCTGTAGCACAACCAGAAAGCGTCGCGGTAGAGGAGATCGTGCTCAGGGCGAACCCGGCGGGTCGTGGCGAGCGACAGGCGAACGCCGGCTGAGGGATACCGATAGGGAGAGGGTGTGAGAGTGGCCTCCTGCGACCAGGTGAACGGATCATGATTCATCAGCATCTGAAGAAGTTCAAGACGATCAGCGCGACTAAAGAAGGGATCACGCGGCTCGGGCTGAGCGAATGGGAGGACAAGGCGCATGCCGCCGCTGCCGCGGTGTTCTCGCGCTCGCGTCGCGTGAAGAATATCCGCGACCAGGCCGGCAACACGTTCCTGGTCAACGGAGACGGGCCCGGACCGTACGTGGTGATGGGGTCGCACCTCGATACCGTTCCCAACGGCGGCTGGCTGGACGGCGCGCTCGGTGTGGCGGCCGCGCTGGCCGCGATGCAGAAGGTTCTGCGGAAGCATCGCAACGCCCCAGTCGCGGTGGCGATATGGGCCGATGAGGAGGGCTACCGTTTCGGGAACGGGCTCTGGGGTTCGCGGGCGTTCGCCGGCAAGGTGAGTGAGCAGGAGCTCCTGCTGCGTGACTGGGAGGGAACACTCCTGGCCGAGCTGCTGGCCGAACTTGGGTTGCAGAAGAAGCCCAGGCGGAGCCGGGAGACGGGTGAACTGGTGACGAAGTTCGCCTACAAGCCGCCGATCGAGGTCGCGGTCTACGCCGAAGCACACATCGAACAGGGGAGGCAGCTCATCGACGCCGGCAAGAGGGTCGGGCTTGTTACGCACGTGTCCGGGATTAGGCGCTGGCGCTTGGAGAGCATGGGCGAAACGAATCACGCCGGCACGACGCCGATGCGTGAGCGGCGCGATGCCCTGGTTCCGATCGCCGGGATGGTTGGCCGCCTACCTCAGCTGGTCCGCGGTGTGACGAATGGGGTGATCACCTGCGGGGCGATGGGTGTCGAGCCAGGCGTCGCCAACGTCATCCCCAATCAGGCATGGGCGATTGTCGAGCACAGGGCCCCGACGGATCGCGACCAAGACGAGATCGCCCGGCGACTCAAGGAGCTGGTGGCGACTACGGGCCCACGAGCGCCGGGCGTCGGCCTCGAGATGCTGCCGATCGCAAGCGCACCGCCGACGCCGATGTCGGAAGCAGTCACCTCGCGCTTCGAGGAGATCTGCCACAAAGCCGGGGTGGAGTCGATGCGCATGGTCTCGATGGCGGCCCACGACGTCATGAGCGTCGCTCAAGTCGCGCCGGCCGGGCTCTTCTTTATCCCCAGCATCAAGGGGGTCAGCCACCGCCCGGACGAGGACTCGCGCGGGGAGGACATCAAGCTGGCTGGTGACATAATGCACCGCTGGGCGCTGGCCGAGCTGGAACGTGTTCTTTGAACTGACCGACCTACTCACCTGCCCGCGCTGCGGCCCAGCCAGCGGTCTCGTGCTGCTCGTGCAGGAGCTTGAGGGCCGCCGGGTGCACCGCGGTTGGCTGGGCTGTCCGAATTGCCGCCAAGATTACCCTGTGGAGGGCGGCGTGGCCAACCTCAGGCTCGACCGAGACGCTCCTCCTGTCGCGCGTCCTCCGGTCGAAGGGGAGGAGTTGGCGCTGAGGATCGTGGCGCTCAGCGGGATGGCGGAGGAGAAGGGCTACCTCTTGCTCGACGAGCGGCTGGCTCACGTGGCGCCCGACGTATTGGAGTTGGCACCTGAGTTGGAGGTGATCGTCGTTCGCGAGGCCGCGGACGACTCCGCCGAGCAGCACGGCATCAGTCGCGTGCTTTCCGAGGTTCGCTTCCCCCTGGGCGGGTATCAGCTGCGAGGCGTGGCGATCGCGCCGGGCGGTGATCGGGAGCTGGTCGCGGCTGCTGCCCGACTGGTGGGAACGGGCGGCCGCTTGGTGCTGATCGATGCGAGCGTCGGGGATCTCGAGGAGGTCGAGCGTGCCGGCCTGAGTGTGATCGCGGCGGCAGCTGACACGGCAGTGGCCGAGCGGATAAGCGATCCGGTTACGGTGGTGAAGCTGGGCAAGAGAGCCTGAAGCTGCGGCCGAGAGCTCGCCTAGCGCTGGGCTCGTTGCGCCGCTCACTGGCGGGTACTACCATGTTTTTCACAAGAGGCGGTCGTCTCCCAAGGAGGGTCCCATGAGACTGAGTGCGATGGCGTTCGGCCTTGCGAGTGGAGTGCTGCTGGCGCTGGCGGGCTTTGTCGCCACACTGTTCTCGATGTGGTTCGGTGCGGGCTACACGATCAACGTCTTGGCAGCCGTTTACTTCGGCTACAGCTGGAGCTTCGTGGGCGCGCTGCTCGCTTTGGTCTGGGGGTTTGTCTACGGCTTCGTCGGCGGCTGGATCTTCGCCACTGTCTATAACGCCATGGCGGCCAAGGGCTAGAACTGAGCCAACTTGTAGAGCCGCCGCGGCGGCTCGGGATATCAGGGCATGGGATGGTGGCCATTCTCACGGCGTGAGAGAGGCCTCGGCGAGGCTCCCGACTACTTCCGCGAAGGGATGAATCTCGCCAGCCAGGAGAAGTACCACGAGGCGCTCACGTCGTTTCGCTTGGCGCTGCGAAGGCGGCCGGACGACGCCGAGATCATGGAGCAGATGGCCGTGATCTACACCCACATCAGCATGCCCGACGAGGCGGTCAAGTTCTACGAGCAGGCCATAGAGACGGGAGCCAACTCCCCGGCCGCACACTACGGCCTAGCTTTCATCTACTTGCACCGCGGTGATACAGCTGGCGCTCGCCGACATCTCAGGGCGTTCCTGGTGCGGCCTCCGGAGGATGAGGAAGCCGCAGCACACGTGGAGCACGCTCGCCGGACGCTGCGGCAACTCGAGGGGTCGGGCTCAGTCGGGGCTGATCTCGACAGCGAGGCTGGAGGGTAGCAGTGGAGGGTGAGGTGAGCACGTCGATTCTGCGCAGCGCCGGCAGCCCCGCCGACGTTCCGGAAGGGAACATCGCCGAGCTGTTCCTCGAGGCGGTCGATACCCACCAGAAAACTGATGCTCTGAGGCACAAGCAGGCGGACGGCTGGCGCGCCATCTCTCACCGGCAGATCTACAGCGATGTCAAGCGCGCAGCGTTAGGCCTGGCGGCGCTGGGCGTGGCCCCGGGTGACCGTGTGGCCATCGTATCGGAGAATCGACCGGAGTGGCTCCTCTCAGATTTCGCCTGCGTGATGAGCCGGACGGTAAGTGTGCCGCTCTACCCGAACCTGCCGGCCGATCAGGTCTGCTACATGCTCCGCGATAGCGAAGCGAAAGCGGTCTTCGTTTCCACGGAAGAGCAGCTGGCGAAGGTACGGGAGGTGAAGGCGGACGTGCCCTCGCTGGAGCACGTCATCGTCTACGATGAGACGCCGACCCTCACGCCGGGTGTCCGCACGTTCAGCGACGT
The DNA here is from genome assembly GCA_020344215.1 of Gemmatimonadota bacterium. Classification (GTDB taxonomy): domain Bacteria; phylum Gemmatimonadota; class Gemmatimonadetes; order Palauibacterales; family KS3-K002. The sequence continues at coordinate 611,090 of CP070815.1, read as the reverse complement.
TCTGGCGCTCGGCGAATCTCGGGTGGATGACGCTGATGACGACGAGTACCGGGCGCGCGCTCTGGAGACAGATCCGCACGACCTGCTGACGATCCTCTACACTTCGGGGACGACCGGCCAGCCGAAGGGCGTCATGCTGACGCACAACAATCTGGTGTCCAACATCCGGTCGGCTCTTCAGGTGCTGGACGTCGGTCCGAGCGACGTTCTTTTGAGCGCGCTGCCGCTGAGTCATGTGTTCGAGCGCATGGCGGGTCATTACACGATGTTCTACGCCGGGGTGGCGATCTGGTACGCCGAGTCGTTCAAGGCGGTCGAAGGCAACCTCCTCGAGGTGCGGCCCACGGTGATGACCATGGTGCCGCGGTTCTACGAGGCGGCCTACGCCGGTGTTGAGGAAGTGGCACGGCAGGGCGGTCCGGCGAAGCAGAAGATCCTGAACTGGGCGATCGATGTGGCGTCGCAGCGCTTGGATCGGAAGCTGGAAAACAAGCGTGTGGGTCCGCTCCTCGCCTTGCGGTACGGCATCGCGGATCGACTGGTCTTCTCCAAGTTGCGCAGCAAGGTGGGTGGTCGGATAAGGTTCTTCGTATCTGGTGGTGCGCCCCTCAGCCCGATGCTGGCGCGCTTCTTCCTCTCTGGCGGGCTCCCGATCATCGAGGGGTACGGTTTGACGGAGACCTCGCCGGTGATCGCCCTCAACAGGTTGGAGGCGATCAGATTGGGGACTGTCGGGGAACCGCTACCGGGCGTGGAGGTGGCGGTCGCTGAGGATGGGGAGATCCTTACCCGGGGCCCGCACGTGATGAAGGGCTACTACAAGATGCCGGAAGCGACGGCCGCAGCGATCGACGCGGACGGATGGTTTCACACCGGCGACATCGGCGAACTGTACGACGATGGCTACTTGAAGATCACCGATCGCAAGAAGGACCTCATCGTCACGGCAGGCGGCAAGAACATAGCGCCGCAGCCTATCGAGGGTCGGGTAAAGAACAGCCCCTACGTCAGTCAGGTGGTCATGCTTGGCGACCGCCGCAAGTTCCCGATCCTTGTGATCGTCCCGGATTTCCGAGCGCTAGAGAGCTGGGCCGCCTCGCAAGGCATCGAGGTCGATAGTCGTGAAGCACTCGTCCGCGATCAGCGGGTCGTCGACTTCATGGAGAGCGAGTTGCTCGGCTCACTGGCCGATCTCGCCAGGTACGAAAGACCGAAGAAGATCGCGTTGTTGTCTCGCGAGCTGAGCATCGATGCCGGCGAGATCACGCCGACACTCAAGGTGAGGAGACGGATAATCGAGGAGAAGTACTGGGAGCTTATCGAGCCGCTGTACGCCGAGCAGAGCTGAAGCCGGTGATCGGTAGGGAACGCCGACCGGTAGCGGGACCACAGATCGCCGCTCACCGCCTACAGAGTACCGAACACCTACCGCCGGCTCTGGTGGACACGCAAACGGCGCCCGGATAAATTGCCCATCAGGTGCTTGCCCATCCCCCCGGATGTCCCACCGCCCTGCCGGCGCCGCGGCCACAACAACCTGTCAGAGCATGTCTGATCGGAACAACTACGTCCTGATTCTTGTAACAGCACCGGGCGGCCAATTCGCCGGGGAGCTTGCCCGTAAGCTGCTGGGAGAGCGCCTCGTGGCCTGTGTCAATATCGTGCCGGGCCTGCGGTCTCTCTACTGGTGGGAAGGCGAGGTGCAGGAGTCGGACGAAGTGTTGATGCTGCTCAAGGCGCGTGGTGCCGATGTCGACGCCGTGGCAGAGCGTGTGCGCGAGTTGCACCCCTACGAGGTCCCCGAGGTCGTAGCCGCCGAGATCAGCGGCGGACTCCAGGCCTACCTCGACTGGGTGAGCGCCGAAACGGAGCGGGGTTGATGCCTGAAGCCCGTAGTGGGCGAGCGGCCGGCGAGCAGCTCTACCGCCGGGCGAAACAGCTCAGCAATGAAGGCGCCCTCGACGAAGCGGTCAGAGTCTACAGGGAACTGCTCGCTCTGGATCCCAGGCACCTCAGGGCGCACAACAACCTTGGCGTGATCTACGATCGACTGGGCGACTACGAGAGCGCCCTGGCCGAGTACCGCGCCGCGGAGGAGCTGGATCCGGATGATGTCCGCTTGCAGTGCAACATTGCCGCCGTATTGGCATCGCTCGGCAGGTACCAGGAGGCCGAGGCCAAGCTGGCGAAGGCGTTGCACAGCGACCCGCAGAATGCGGATGCCAGGGAGAATCTCGGCCTCGTCTATTTCAAGAAGGGGTTGTACGCCGAGGCGGCCGAGGAACTGCGTAGTGCCGCGGAGATCGATCCCGAGCGCGCCAGCGCTTACCTCTATCTGGGGGAGGCGTTGAACCGCTTGGACCAGGTCGATGAGGCGATGGCAGCCCTCGAGCGCTCTGTGGAGCTCAAGCCGAGCGCTCGGGCTTACTACGCGCTTGGCATCCTTCACGACCGGAAGAAGAAGCCCAACCTTGCGCAGGCGATGTATAGGAAAGCGGAGGAACTCGGGGGATGGTGAGCAGGCGGCGGCGACAGCTGATCGGGGGCGCGATCGTGATCGCCTGGGTTGTGGTCCTCGCCTGGCACGTTCGGCGTGAATACTTCCGGCCCATCGCGGTTCGCCTGTCAGAAGCCTCGGCCAATCTTATGCCCTCCCATTCCTTCTACTCGATCAAGCTGGGCGGTGCGCCCATCGGGTACGCCTCCTCCAGGATCGATACGCTCACCGGCGGGTTCATTCTGGAAGACGATCTACGGCTGCGGATTACTGCGCTGGGGAGCCAAGCGCCGGCCAGCGCCCGCACGCAGATCAAGTTGGGAGAGACACTTCAACTCGAGAACTTCCAGTTCGCCCTGCGGTCCGATTTCGGAGATTTCAGGGTGGCCGGCGCGATGGACGGCGACACGCTGCTCAAGCTGGAGATCGACGCGGGCGGTGATAGACAGGATCTATCAGTGCCTACGGACGGGCCGGTCCTCCTGCCCCAGGTTATGCCTGTCCACTTCGTCCTCGGGGAGGAACCGCGGACTGGTGTGATATACGCCTTTGAGGTGTTCGACCCCAGTGTCATGGAGCGGCAGCGCGTGACGATGGAGGTGCTCGGCCGTGAAACGCTGATCTACCCCGACAGCGTCGAGTACGATGAGTCGGTGGGTCAGTGGATCCCACAAACGCTCGACACGGTCGAGACTTGGCACGTCCGGCAGGGTTTTGGCGGTGTAGAGCTCGAGTCGTGGCTTGACCCTGACGGCCTTGTGGTCCGAGCGACCAGCCCCCTTGGTTACACGATAGAGCGGACGGCATTCGAGATCGCTTGGAATGACTATCGCCAGCTCGAGTTGAGCGGCGTGGCGCCGGCGGGACTCGACGCGACCGACATCATTGAGCACACGGCGATCTCGGTTGGCGCTGAAATGCCGGCAGGCGATCGACTCGCCGGTCTGACGGTTCGCCTCGGGAACGTGGATCTCGAGGGCTTCGATCTGGAGGGCGACCGCCAGCGGTTGAGTGGAGACACGCTTCGTGTGCTGGCCGAGGCGCGCCCGGCAGGTGTGAGCTACAGGTTGCCGGCGGACCGCGACGATTGGGACGCGGAGCTCGCCGCGACTCCGCTCATCCAGACTGCCGACCCGGCGATCCGGCGGACGGCGGAGCGCGTGATAGCTGGCGAGAGCGATCCGGTCCGCGCTGCGGAACGCCTGACGAGTTGGGTGTATGAAAGCCTGGGGAAGGAGATCACGCTGAGCGTGCCGAGTGCCCGGCAGGTTCTCGAGATGCGGCGCGGGGACTGCAACGAGCACACTGTCCTTTACGTCGCCCTAGCGCGCTCCGCGGGGATCCCCGCACGAACGGCCACCGGTCTCGTGTACGTGCGTGACCGGTTCTATTACCATGCCTGGCCGGAGGTGTGGCTTGATCGCTGGGTTCCCGTCGACCCGACGCTGGGCCAGTTCCCCGCCGATGCCTCTCACATCCGCTTCGTGACCGGCGGCTTGGCCCGCCAGGTTGAGCTGGTGCGGTTGATCGGCCTCTTGCAGCTCGATGTCCTGTCGGTGGAGGAAAGGTGATTCGACTCAGGAACCTGACGAAGAAATACGGTGACTTCGCCGCGTTGAGGGACCTGAACCTGACGATTCCGCGAGGCGTGCTTTACGGCTTGCTGGGACCGAACGGGGCGGGCAAGACGACGGCGCTCAGGATCATCGCTGGCATTCTGCAGCCGACGGCTGGCACGGTGGAAGTGGGTGGGTATGACGTCCGGGGAGACCCGGAGCGTGCGAAGAGCCGACTCGGCTTTATCCCTGATCGCCCTTTCATCTACGAGAAGCTGACCGGCAGCGAGTTCCTGAGGTTCGTGGCCGGCCTCTACGGCCAGAACGGTGCCGAGGTGGAACGGAGGATCGACGAGCTGCTGAACATCTGGGAGCTGTCGGCGTGGCGCGACGAGTTGCTGGAGGCGTACAGCCACGGTATGCGGCAGAAGCTGATCATCTCGTCGGCGCTCATTCACCGGCCCGAGGTGATCGTCGTCGATGAGCCGTTGGTAGGACTGGACCCCAAGGCGGCGCGACTGCTCAAGGATATCTTCCGTGGCTTTGTCGAACGAGGTGGCACCGTCCTCATGTCGACCCACACACTGGAAGTTGCGGAGGCACTCTGTGACCGGATCGCGATCATCCAGAACGGCGAGATTCGTGCGGAAGGGACGATGGACGATCTGCGGCGCGAGGCCCAGACCGGCGACGCCGGGTTGGAGGAGATCTTCCTCAAGCTGACCGGCGGACACGAAGTCCGGGAGTTGCTGGAGGTGCTGGGCTCGTGAGTGCGGCGCCGGGCGGCTTTTGGCACATCCTCAGCCCGAAGCGCATCACCGCGCTGCGCAGGCTGAAGACCCACGGTTCGGGCGGTGGCAAGACGCTGACCTTCGCCATCGTAGGCGCCATCTTCTGGCTGGCCGCCTACGGCATCATCTACCGCATCCTTCGATACTTCCAGAGCGTCGAGGACATCGGCGACCTGCTGGCTGCCAAGCTGCTGGGTCTGATACTCTTGACATTCCTCGGCGTCTTACTGCTTTCCAACGTCATCACGGCGCTCTCGACCTATTTCCTCTCACGAGATCTAGAGCTGCTGATGGCGGCCCCGTCCGAGTGGGAGCAGCTCTATCTGACGAAGTTGACGGAGACGACTATCCACTCGAGCTGGATGGTCGCTCTCATCTGCGTCCCGATCCTGGTCGCCTACGCCCGGGTCTACGGCGGCGGCGTGGCACTCTTGCTCGTGTCACTCGCCTCGCTGATCCCATTCTTCCTCATCGTGTCGGTCGTGGGCTCGGTGGTGACGTTGATCCTGGTTAGAGCATTCCCGGCACGTCGGGCGAAGGACATCTTCGGTGTGATCACCGTCGCTGCAGCCGGCGGCGTCGTACTATTGATAAGGCTTCTGCGACCGGAGAGCCTGGCGAAGCCCGAGGGATTCCGTAACCTGGGCGAGTTCATGGCCGTGCTGCGTGGCCCGACTTCGCCCTGGCTTCCCAGCGAGTGGACCACCAGCGCCATCGTGGGCGTTCTGCGCGGTCAGTTCGATCCCTTTTCCTTGGTGCTGCTGTGGAGCACTGCCCTGGCGCTGGTAGTCCTCGGGGCCGCGCTCCATAGACAGTTCTTCGCGTCGGCGTTCACCCGCTCGCAGGAGGGCGCGCAGAAGCACACCGCGGGACGGCGGTTCGGCAGCTCGGTCCGCTACCTGTTCCGGCGACTGGGGAGCAGTCGCGCCGAGCTGATGCTGAAAGACATCCGTGTCTTCTTCAGAGACACCACGCAGTGGTCTCAGCTCATTCTCCTGTCCGTCCTCGTAGTCGTGTACATCTACAACATCCGCGCGCTCCCACTCTACTCCGAAGGTGTGAGCTTCTATTTCGCACACCTCGTCTCCTACGTGAACGTCGGGCTGGCGGGCTTCGTGTTGTCAGCGATCGCTGCCCGTTTCGTGCTCCCCGGCGTCAGCCTCGAGGGCCCGACGCTCTGGCTGCTACGCTCCAGCCCGCTCAGGGCGCGGGACCTTCTGTGGAGCAAGTACTGGGTGGGCACAGCTCCGCTGCTCGTTATGGCTGTCGCCCTCACCGTGGGGACCAACCTGCTGCTCAAGGTGGGGCCGGCGATGATGGGGCTCTCGGTCGTCACGATCGCTGCGATCAGCTTCGCTCTCGCCGCCATGGCCTTGGCGTTCGGCACCGTCTTTCCTCAGTTCGAGACCGAGAACATGGCGCAGATCCCCACCAGCCTCGGCGGCCTCCTCTTCATGATGTCGGCCGTCGCGCTCGTGACAGCCGTCCTGGTACTGGAATCCTGGCCGGTGTTCACCATCTTCCGCCACCAGCTCAGAGGTGCGAGCCTGTCGCCCGATGCTGTGCTGGTCTCGCTGGCCGGTGGTTTGGGGGCGCTGCTGATCTGTGTGCTGGCGACCGTGGTGCCGCTGAAGATCGCGCTCAGGCGGATCGAGGCTTTCGAAGCGTAAGGCTCGCGCTCAGGTCTCCCCGCGCTCGAGCAACCCCTCCACTGTAACACGCTCTCCGGCGAACTCGATCCAACCCCTCACCCAATAGAGCGCGTGGTACGGTTTGGGCCCGGTCTCGACTGAGAGCTCGTTGAACATCCGCTCCGCTGCTGTGAGCTCGCACCTGATGTCCGGCTCGGGGATGCGGAACCAAGAGCGGATCGGAACGTTGCGCCGCAACTGTGAGGAGTTTGCCACTTCGACGGTTCGCGTCTCGAGCGCGGTCCAGCGGCGCGTCAGTCCGTCGGCGTACATCCATGCGAAGTCGTTGCCGAACGTATCCGGGCTGCGGGTATGGAAGAACACGATGATCGCGCCGTCCTCCGATCGCAGGATGACCCGCTCGTATGGGCCGAAGCGAGCCGGCTGGTCGGGCCCCGGTATGGCGAAACGGTGCTGGACCGCTACCCCAGCTACCCGCTCTCCACGGCGCGTCAGCGTCGCCTCGCGCAGCTCGTGGCGAGTCCCAGCGCGGTCCTCCCAGCCATCGAGGTGGTCCCCGAGGTCGAGCGTGTAGCTCGCGGAGCCCACGCTCAGGATCAAGACATCCGGATCGCCATCTGCGTTGACCGTCAGGCGAAGGGCTTCAGCGGGGAACAGACGCCAGGGCGCCCGCGTGGGCGGGTCCTGGAACTCGGCCTCCAGGATGCTGCGCCAGCCGGCGCGGCTGAGCTCCCAGCCGAGGTAGCTGTGGTTCAGACCGTCCGACGTCGCGGTGTTGGCGAACTCGAGAGTGATGCCCCGTGAGGCCGTCCCTTCGAGCGGCAGGAACTGCATGCTCGTCGTGTATTCGGTTGGCGTGACCGCAGGCGTGCCGGCGAGCTCATCGCCGGGGATCTCCCGCTCACCACCCGGTGCGTCAGACGTGGCCTCCGGCTGACACGCACCCACACAGAGCAGGGTGGCGATCGTGAGAGCGGCTGTCTTGTCCATGTATCAAAGCTAGCCCGGCGGCTCGCCGCGGACTAGGTGCCGGTTGCGGCTCTGCATTGCTTTCCTATCTTGCCACGTTCCCGAGGTAACGCAGCGGAGTCACCTGCAACCCGACCGTGGCTACGATGACTCTTCTAGGCAAGATCCGGGGCATGCAGCTCCACACACAGATACTGCTGGCCTTGATACTAGGGGCCGTCCTCGGCCCGCTCCTTGGTGACATAGCCCTCGCGATCAAGCCCGTCGGTGACGCATTCATCAACCTGCTGGTGATGATCGTTGTGCCGCTGGTCATGGCCTCGCTGATCGTGGGGACCGCTAGCTTGGGGGATCTGCGCAAGCTGGGTCGCATCGGCATGAAGACCGTCGGGTTCTACTTGGTTGCGACGGCGCTCGCCGTCGCCCTCGGTCTGGTCGCAGCCGAGACGCTGAACCCGGGCGTGGGTCTGGACGAGGAAGTGAAGGCGAGCATGCTGGCCGACTACGCCGGGGTGACGGCGGAGCAGCTCGAGCGGGTCACCGAGAAACCCTCGATATTGGACCTGCTGGTCAGGATCATCCCGAGGAATCCGTTCCGGGCGATGGCCGAGACGAACTTCCTGCAGATCATCTTCTTCGCCATCCTGTTCGGAATCTCCCTGACCCTGATCGCGGAGGAGCGTCGAAGGCCGGTTCTCGATTTCCTGAACGGGGTGAACGACGCGATGATCGTCCTGGTGAAGCTCGTGATGAGGGTGGCGCCTTACGGCGTCTTCGCGTTGATCGCTGCCGTTGCGGCGCAGTTCGGCTACGGGGTGCTGCTGACTTTGCTCAAGTACGTGCTGGTCGCGGTCGGTGCGATGGCCGTCTTCACGGTCACCTTCTACCCGATCTGCCTGCGCCTGTCAGGAATGTCGCCGCTCTTCTTCCTCAAGAAGTACTACGAGGTGTTCGTGTTCGCCTTCTCCACCTCGTCGAGCAATGCAACCTTACCTTTGAACCTGCAGGTCTCCGAGGAGGAGCTGGGGGTTTCCACCGAGGTGGCATCGTTTGTCCTGCCGCTCGGTGCGACCGTGAACATGAACGGAACGGCGATTTACCAAGGTGTGAGTACCGTTTTTATCGCCCAGGTGTTTGGAATCGACCTCGGAGCTATGGACCTCCTGACCATCGTGCTCACCGCCACGCTGGCATCGATCGGCGCCGCGGGTGTTCCTGGAATCGGCATGGTCACCCTGACCATCGTGCTGAGCCAGCTCGGCATCCCGCTGGAGGGAATCGCGCTAGTTGTCGGCGTCGAGCGGATACTGGATATGTCTCGTACGGCGGTCAACGTCACTGGCGACACTGTATGTGCCATTTGGGTCGCCAAGACCGAAGGGGAACTCGATATGCCGGCCGAGGGTGCGGTGCCGGCTACGTGATTCGATAGATGGAGTCGAGGCGCCGAAGCTCGCCTGGGAACACCGGGCGCTGCGGGAGGCGTTCATACAGTCCATATCTGGCGTGCCAACCCCTCCGCCGTCTGGCTGCGGCAGGAGTTCGCCCCGTGCGCGAAAGGGAAGCTGGTCAGCGGTCTACGCCTAGCCGGCGGTCCAGTTCGCGGTAGAAGCGGGCGATCCGGCGCCTATTTTTCCCCAGGTCGCCCTTGCCGGCCCGAGAGGCCGACCACATGTCGACTCGGGTGAGCGCGTTCCTGTCGAGCTTCAACTTGAAGCGCACGTCATCGACCAGGCGGAAGACGGGGGTGGTGGCCTCGGCCCGGATCAGACCCGTGCCCTCATCGGCGCGAACCAGCTTCCAGCGCGCACGCGCCTGGATCATCTGAATGATCTCATCCCAGACGGTGGCGAACGGTACGAGGTAGGTACGTCCACGGAGCTGCAGGTCGTCGGCCTGCTCGCTGGTCTGGGCGGAGTTCTCGGTAAGTGCTTTCCAGAGACCGTTGTGAGCCATGGCGTACTCGATGAACGAAAGCGCTGGTCGCCCTAGATCATGAGGAGTGGACGACGGTTCTGCAAGGCTCTCATGGGGCGCACGGCTGTTCCGCGGACTCATTCTGTTTAGTATTAGGCCGGGTTGCCTGGTTGTCGCTGCTTATCAATCGCTGAGCGATCCATTCGCCTGGGAGGGGCACTAGCGTGAAAGTCGTCATCCCGCTGGCCGGAAAGGGGACGCGACTCCGCCCCCACACGCATACGGTCCCGAAGCCGCTGCTCCAGGTGGCCGGGAAAGCCGTTCTCGACTATGTGGTTGATGATGTGCTCGAGCGACTCGACGTGGAGGAGCTGATCTTCATCACGGGCCATCTGAAAGAGCGCGTCGAGGCCCACGTGAGGGCGCGATATACGGTCCCGTCGGTGTTCGTCGAGCAGGCGGTTCAGAACGGGACCGCCGGCGCTGTGAAGCTGGCGGAGCCGTACGCGGATGGGCCGTTGCTGATCATTTTCGTCGATACGCTGTTTGACGCCGACCTCTCGGTCGTTACCGGGGACCCGGACGCGGATGGTTTCATTTGGGCGAAGGAGGTGGAGGACTACGAGCGTTTCGGTGTGATCGTCACGGGCGAGGACGGCATGATGCGGCGGATCGTCGAGAAGCCGAAGGACCCGATATCGCGCTTGGCCAACATCGGTCTCTACTTGATCCGAGATCATCGTCTGCTATTCGAAGGGATCGACCGAACGCTTGCCGCCGACCCGTATCTGGGAGAGTATTTCCTGACCGATGCCCTCCAGTTCATGGTTGACCAGGGTTCCCGCATCAGGGTGCTGGAGGTCGAAGGTTGGTATGACTGCGGGAAGCCCGAGACGCTACTCGCCACGAATCGTCATCTGCTGGAGACCGGTCGGGCCCTGAGGCCGTCGCACCCGGGCGACGCGGTCATAATCGACCCAGTGAGGATCGAGGAAGGCGTCGAGCTGGCCGGCTCGAGGATCGGCCCGAATGTGACGATCGGCAGCGGCAGCCGCATAACCGGGTCGATGCTGAGCGACTGTATAGTCGGTGATAGCGTGGTGATAGAAGACAGCGAGCTGAGTGACTCGCTCATCGGCTCGCACGCGCAGGTGCGCGGGCTGCGCGGCACCGCCCTGCTGGGCGATCACTGTGCCAGTTGGGGCGCGCCGGCCGGCGGATAAACCGCGACTCTGCTGTGAAGGTCCTGCGCGGCTCAGAAGCGCGCGACAGCGGCGAGGATGTCGAGGAGCCTGAGGGCGCCGGCGGCGCCGTCGATGTCTTCGAACCACTCGTGGATCGTGTGAGTGTCGCCCGACCGGCCGCCTCCGCCGAGTGCGATGGATGGGATGCCCAGCGCCTGCGGGACGTTGGCATCGGTCGAGGAGACGGCATGCTCGGGTTCCACGCCGAGCGCTCGAGTGGCAGATTCGGCCGCCTGAACGAGAGGATGATCGACCGGCAGCTTGCCAGCCGGGCGCTCTCCGATAAGCTCGACTTCGGCGGTCAGGGTGACCGGGCCGCGGGCGTCTTCGGCAGCCAGGCTGGCCGCGAGGGCCTCGCGAACCTGGGACTCGAGGGTCCGCAGCATCTCGTTGGCTTCGGAACGGACGTCGAGCTCCACCCAGCTCTCTGCCGGGATGGCGTTGATGCTGGTGCCTCCCCCGAGGCGCGCGACGGTGAGTGTCGTTCGTGGGTCTTGGGGCAGGTCGAGCTCGGAGAGTCGGTGGATCAGGTTACCGATCGCGTTGGCCGGGTTGGGGCGTCCCCAGTCGGTCCACGAATGACCGCCCGGTCCGGCAGCAGTGACGCGGAGACGCCGGCTGCCGAGGGCGTGATGGATGATCCGGCTGAGACCGCTTCCGTCCAGCGCTATGAAGGCGGTTGCCTGGCGCAGGGGGCTGCCGTTGCGCAGCAGGTGCTTTACGCCACGCAGGTCACCTCGCCCTTCCTCGCCGACGGTGAAGGCGAAGAGGGCCGAGTGACCGGGTGTGACAGCGGCGTGACGGAGCGAACGGAGCACGGCGAGCGCCACAGCCAAGCCTCTGGCGTTGTCCGTGATGCCCGGGCCCCTCCAGACGTGGCCCTCGCGGCGGATTTCGATGGGCGTATCGGGGCCGAACACCGTGTCCAGGTGCGCGCTGATGATGACGGGCTTCTGACCTGCGGGGTCGACGCGGCGAGGGAACCAAGCCAGGATGTTGCCGAGCTCGTCCGAGTCGGGTTCCGCGCCGAGTGCGGCGAGCTTGACGGCGATGGCCTCCGCCCGAGCCGACTCGTCGAAGGGCGGAGCGGGGATGCGCGCCAGCTCGACCTGCTCGGCGATGATGGCTTCACCCTGATCGCCGAGCCAGGCGCGAGCGATGTCGAGCTGTTCGGAGCCGCTCGCCGACGACGGTTCCTGCACTGGTGACATGGGCCGAAACATGACCGTGATCTACGGGGAAGTCAACGCGATTTGAGATGAGCGTGACGGAATTCCTGGCCATCGATTGGGTAGTGTTCGTCGGCATCGGTATCGCTGCGGGGCTGCTGACCAATGCGGTAGCGATCTGGATGCTGTTCCATCCCCATGAGCCGTTCCGTCTGGGTCGCATCAGGCTGTTTCCGCAGGGCGCCATCCCGAAGGAGATCGATCGCATAGCGCGCCGCATCGGCCAGACCGTCGGGACCCATCTGTTGCGCCACGAGGATATCGTACGGACACTGGGGAAGCCGGAATTCCGGGAGCGGTTCGACGAAACGCTGCGCAACGCGTTGGTGAGCTTGTTCGACCGTGAGCTCGGCAATCTACGGTCCGAGATTCCTCAGAGCCGAATCGACGAGGTCACTGGGACGGTAGCCGAGTTCGGAGAGCGCCTGCTCGAGGGTCTAACCGAGTACCTGCAGGGCGAAGCGTTCGAGAACCGAGTACGGGAGTTTGTTGACCGTTTGAACCGCGAGTTCGGCGACGAGCCTTTGGAGCGGGTGCTCACAACTGATGCGCGCAAGCAACTCGTGGTGATGCTTCACGACCTGGGGGAAGGAGTCGTCAGAGGCCCCGGGTTCCACGGCGCGGTCGGCGAGTTCTTCGAGAGGAACCTCCGCGGTTTCGTCACTTCCGAGGAGCCGCTCGGCAGGTTCGTGCCGACGGGCGCCATCAACTTCGGCGAGGCGGTTGTGCGTAACTACCTGCCGCTCGTGCTTGACCGGTTCGGCCAGGTACTTGAGTCGCCGGCGGCCCAGGAACGTGTGCGCCGCGCTCTCAGGAACTTCATCGACGGCTACCTGAGCCAGCAGGGCGTCTTACAGCAGATCGTCGGCCGGCTCATCATCACGGAACGCACCCTGAGCCAGACGGTTCAGGCGCTGGAGCGCGGCGGTGCCGAAGAGGTGGCGGCGCTGCTGCGTGAGCCGATGATCCAGGATCGTGCCGCCGCCGCGGTCAACGACGCGATCGACGACATGCTAGCGCGGCCGGTGAAAGAGATATTCGGCGACATGAGCGACGATGAACTCGCCCGTGTTGGAGGTGTGCTGACAGACCGCATCGTCGAGTTCGCCGGGCACGAGACGACCGAGGATTTCGTCGTGAGTCGCGCCGACGGGTTCCTACGGGCGTCCGAGGGCAAGAAGCTCGGCGACGTGCTCGAGTACCTCGGGCCCGAGGCGGCCGGCCGGCTTACCGATCGCCTGGCGGATTGGATAGTGGAGATAGCACGCGGCGACCGGGTGGCAGATCTGCTGGAGGCCACGCTTGTCAGGCAGACCGAGTGGCTGCTCACTGTGCCGATTGGACGGATCGGCGACTACCTGCCGTCGGACGCTCTGGACCGCGCCGAGCAATTATTGTTCGATCCGTTGTGGGAGTTCTTGCAGGCCCGAGTGCCGGCCCTCGTTTCGGAGCTGCCTATCGCGGAGATGGTCGAGAATCGAATCCGTGCCTATCCCATCGAGGAGCTCGAGCGGCTGATCTGGACTGTCACGCGTCGTGAGCTCCGCCTCATCATCTACTTGGGCGGCTTCCTCGGCGCGGTGGTCGGCTCGCTCATGGTCGTGGCACAGGCTCCCGCGGTGGGCTTGGCGTATTTGGGAGTGATCGTAGTCGCCTCTTATCTTTTCCTCAACCTTCGCTAGCGCGGCCCCGGCCGCGCGCTCGACGCAAGACGAAGTGACATAACGCGTGAAACGCCGAGGCTTAACGAGCGCCATCGCGAGTGGTCTTGCGGTCTGCATGTTCCTCGTGGCGCGAAGTATCTCTGCTCAGGGCGTCGCCTTTCGCGTCGGCGCGATCGATATGTATGGTGGCGCTGTCTTTTCGGCCGAGTCGGACCCGGGGGTTGTCTTCGGAGGCCGCGTGAGCCTCTTGGACCTATTCGATCGGGCGTTGCAGGCTGGCTTCGAGCTCGAGTGGTGGACCGCCGAGCGCAGCGATGCGGAGCTCGAGGTCCGCGACATCGTCGCCGGCGTCGCCTTTCTAACGGAGTTGTCCCGTACGGGCCTGCTGCGCCCATATCTCGGCTTCGCCGCCGGTCTCCACTCGGTCGATACTTCCCGCGTCGGTGGTGATAGGTTCCTGGAGGGTGAATCGGCGGAAGCGGAGAGGATCTCCGGCTGCCGGGCCGGCGCCAGCGGCTTCGCCGGCCTGGCGGTGCGACTAACGGGCACCGGTTCGATCTGGCTGATCCTCGAGTACCGCTACACGGCCGTCTCAGAGCTCCCCCACCATGAGCTGCGGGGCGGTGCGCGCCTGCTCGCGTCCCCCTTGTAAGCTGGCGGGCCTGTGGTCTCTGCTCTTGGTTGCTACCCTCCCGCTCTCCGCGCTATCATGGACCTGCAACGGCAGCGGATGCGCGTCCAATGACAGGCAGGCACCGTGAATCCAGAAGACCACGGCGGCGAGCACGAGGCGGGCGCTACGCCTGAAGGCGCCGGTCAGGCCGTCGAAGCTCTCCTCGAGGAGCTTGGTGAGGAGACTCAACCGCAGGCCGCGGTGAACTTCGGCCGGCTGCGGGGTCGCACCGCGGTGATCAGCGGCGGAGCCACCGGCATCGGTCGGTGCACCGCAATCGAGTTCGCGCGCTGCGGTACCAACGTAGCCTTCAATTGGGTCGATCTTCCGGGTCGCTCGATAGCGGAAGAAGCGGCGCGCGTCGAGCAGGAGCTCCAGCAGCTCGAGGTCAAGGTATTGGCCGAACGTGTCGACGTCCGCGACCCGCAGGCGGTCGGCGCCTTCATCGAGCGCGTGCAACAGCAGTTGGGTGGCGTGCACTTCCTGATCAACGCAGCTGGCGTCCATCGCTCGGCCCCGCTGTGGAAGATGACGGATGACGACTGGAATGAAGTGCTGGACGTGAACCTGAAGGGCACGTTCAACATGATCCGGGCCGTGGCGCCGATCCTCAAGTCCCAGCGCTACGGAAAGATCGTGAACATCGCTTCGGTTCATGCCTTCCGCGGCAGTTTCGGCGTGGTTAACACTGCGGTATCGAAGTCTGGCCTGGTGGGGCTGACGCGATCGGCCGCCGCCGATTTGGGGCCATCCAACGTCAACGTGAACGGCGTGGCGCCGGGGTACGTGCGTACCGACATGCTGACGGACGTGCCGGAGGACGTTGTCACTTCGTCGATGGAGCAGGCCGCACTGAGACGCCTGCCAGAGCCGGCCGACATCGCGTACGTCGTGCTCTTCCTCTGTTCCGAGATGGCACGACAGATTACGGGCCAGATAGTACGGGTGGATGCCGGACTGCTCGGTTGAACGGGAGTCAGGCGGGACGAGTGAGGAGGAGAAGACGTGAAGCGGGTGGAGAGCAGTAATCGATGGTTCGCGCTCGGGTCGAGCGCGGCGCTGGCCGTGGTCGTCGCTTGCGGGGGCAGTGGCGCAGAGCCGATGCCCACCCCCGGCTTCGGAGTACTCAGTGGTCAGACGGTGTTAGTGCTACCTGTCCAGTACGTGCAGCGAGTACCCGGCGGTTGGGTCGGCGGCGCCCCCAACGCTCAGGATGCCGCCCGCAGCGCCGACACAGAGATCACTTTCGCTTTGCACGAGGTAGGCGGACGCGCAAATTGGGTGACGCCCGAGCAGCAGATGGAGGAGCTGAGCCGGCGGCCGAGCATCGAGGTGTTCCCCTACCTGCTTTCGGCCGACGAAGCGCGGCAGCAGGGCGGCAGCCTGAGACACGTTCGTGATCCGCTTTACGGAGAAATAAGGATGTTGGCGGCGCTGTTCGATGCCCGCTACGCGGTCTGGCCGCTGGAGTTCTTTTACGAGCAGGACGAGGAGGGGGCAGCGGGTCACCTGGCGATCCGAACCTTCGTGCTGGACGCTCGTGGCGGGAGCGTCGTCTGGTACGGGATCGTCCGCGGGGAAGGGGATCTTCCGCCAGCGTCACCCGGCGCTCTAGCGGCCGCGGCACAGACCTTCGCCGTGCAGGTGAGCCCGTAGTCTTTCCGTCTGCGAACGATCAGGAGGTCGCCGTGACAGCCGCCGTGACTCTGATCTCCGGCGACGGCATCGGGCCGCAGATCTCGGATGCTGCCGTTCGCGTCTTGGAGGCGGCGGGCGCCGAGGTCGATTGGGATCACCAGCTCGCCGGTATGGCGGCGATCGAGCGGGGTTTCGGCCCGCTGCCCGACGAGACGTTCGATTCGATCTGTGCGAGCAAGGTCGCGCTGAAAGGCCCGCTCACGACACCGATCGGCGAAGGCTTCCGATCGATCAACGTGGCGCTGAGGAAGATGTTCGACCTCTACGCCAACGTGAGACCTGCGAAGACGTTGCTGTCGGGAGGGCGCTACAACGACATAGACATCGTAGTAATCCGTGAGAACACCGAAGGTCTGTACGTCGGTGTGGAGCACTTCATCGGCATGGAGAAGGACCCGCAGGCGGCGGCCGAGTCGGTGATGATCGTTACCCGCTACGGGGCTGAGCGGATCGTCCGGTTCGCCTTCGAGTACGCCATCGCCAACGGCCGTCGGAAGGTCACGCTTGTCCACAAGGCCAATATCCTGAAGTGTACCCAGGCCCTCTTTCTCGATGCCGGACGAAGAGTAGCTGCAGATTACGAAGGCCGTGTCGAGTTCGAGGATAGGATCGTCGACAACACGGCCATGCAGCTGGTCATGGACCCGTACCAGTTCGACATCATCGTGACCGAGAACATGTTCGGCGACATACTGTCTGACGAAGCATCCGGACTGATCGGCGGCCTGGGTCTGGCGCCTGGGGCCAACATCGGGAAGGACGCGGCGATCTTCGAAGCGGTACACGGCTCCGCCCCCGACATCGCGGGTCAGGGTATCGCCAATCCCTCGGCTCTCATACTGGCAGGCTGCATGCTGTTCGATCACGTCGGACAGTCCGAAGTGGCCGCTAGGACGCGGGAGGCACTCGTCTCCGCCCTGGGGAGCGATGTGCGAACGCGTGATTTGGGTGGCACCGCCACTACCCAGGAGTTCGCTGACAAGATCATAGGGGAGTTGAAGTAGTGCGATTTGGAGCGAGTGAGACGAGCTGCCGAAGCTGCCAGCAGCTTTATCCCGCCAGCGACCTCGACCGCTACCTGTGGTGCCCCCAGTGTCAGAAAGCGGTGGGCAGGCGGGGAGCGATGTGGGGACGAGCCGTGGGCGTCCTGGCGAGCCTGGGGGTAGCCATCTACATGGTGCTCAGACTGACCGTGCAGTCACGGTTCCTGTTCTTCTACCTGGTTGCGCTCGGGATCACCTACCTGCTCACGAGCAGGATCGCCCACGCTGTTGTACACGGCTACTACCGGTCGCGCGGCGGCATGGGCGAGCCGAAGCCGCCGGAGCCTGAGTTGCACTAGGGCGACCGCGGGTCCGGCCCGATCGGTCAGCTAGGGCTACCGAGCGGTCTTGTCGATTCCCTTTACAGTGAGGCGTAAGAGAAGGTGACAAACTTCGAGGGCGTAGATTTCTACAACACAGATTCACTTCTGTCGGAGGAAGAGCGGGCGGTACGTGACACCGTGCGCGATTGGGTGGATGAGAATCTCCTGCCGGTAATCGGCCAGTGCTACGTGGAGCGTCAGTTCCCGATCGAGCTCGTGCCGCAGATGGCGGACCTCGGAATCTTCGGCGCCAACATGCCGGAGGAGTACGACTGCGCGGGGCTCAACAACGTTGCGTATGGCTTGATCATGCAGGAGTTGGAGCGTGGTGATTCCGGCGTCCGTTCGTTCGCCAGCGTGCAGGGGTCGCTCGTGATGTACCCGATCCTCGAGTTCGGTAGCGAGGAGCAGCGCGGCTACTGGCTCCCCAGGCTGGCGAAGGGCGAGGCCATCGGTTGTTATGGGTTGACCGAGCCGGACTACGGGTCGGATCCTGGTGGTCTCACGACCCGCGCCGTCAGGGATGGCGACGAATGGGTAATCACCGGCACCAAGATGTGGATCACCAACGGTTCGATTGCCGACCTGGCCATCATCTGGGCGAAGACCGGAGCTATTGACGACCCGAGTTCAATTCGCGGCTTCATCGTCGAGACGGACCGGGACGGCTATGTGGCGAGTGATCAGAAGGGGAAGCTCTCGCTGCTCGCATCGGACACCAGCGAAATCTCACTACAGGAGGTCCGCGTGCCCGACGAGAACCGGCTTCCCGGGTCGTCGGGCCTCAAGAGCCCCCTGATGTGTCTCAACCAGGCGCGCTACACCATCGCCTGGGGCGCCGTCGGCGCGGCGCTGGCGTGCTACTCCGAGGCGTTGAGCTACGCGAAGAACCGCACCCAATTCGACCGCCCCATCGCCGGTTACCAGATCCAGCAGCTGCGGCTCGTCGAGATGCTTACTGAGATCACCAAGGGTCAGCTGCTGGCCTTGCAGCTCGGGCGGCTGAAGGACGCTGGCCGGCTGCATCACGCTCAGGTTTCCTTGGCGAAGCGGAACAATGTGAATATGGCGTGCGAGGTGGCGCGAGAGGCGCGGCGGCTCTTGGGCGCCAACGGCATTCTGGTCGAATACCAATCGATGCGCCACATGGCTAACCTCGAGTCTGTCTACACGTATGAGGGAACACACGACATCCACGGCCTCATCGTCGGGGAGGAGATCACTGGGCTCAGTGCCATCACCTGAGTTGGTCGCCGCCCGCTTGATTCCTGCGGCGATCTGATAGAGATTGCTGGCTGAGACAACCTATTGCGCGCCCGTAGCTCAATTGGACAGAGCACTGGGCTTCGGACCCAGGTGTTGGGGGTTCGAATCCTCCCGGGCGCGCTTTCTTATGGGATTCGGGGATTTGGGAATCAGGGATCGGGGATTTGGGGAGTTGGGGAATCCGGAATCTGGGACTCCGGCAGTCCCGGATTCCCAACCCACTAATCGTCGCGGCCGATCTCGAGCATCCGGGCCAGGGCGAGGTGGGCTCGCTCGCGGACATCGGGTGGAACGTCGACCTCGTAACGGCCGTACCGCAGTGATGCGAGAGTGTTCTCCAGCGTGATCATCTTCATGTGCGGGCAGAGCGTGCAGGGCCGCACCAACTCCTTGTCGGGATGCGCCTCCTGGACGTTGTCCGACATGGAGCACTCTGTGACGAGGAGAACCCGCTGCGCGTCGCTCCTGTCGACGTAGTTCACCATCGCCGTAGTAGAGCCGACAAAGTCGGCCTCGCCGCAGACCTCCGGCGAGCATTCCGGGTGTGCCAGGATCACCAGCCCGGGGAACTGTTCCCGGTAGGCGCGAAGCTCCTCCACCGTGAACTGCTCGTGGACGATGCAGCGACCCTTCCAGGCGATCACCTCGACGTCCGTCTCTTTCTGTACGTTGCTCGCCAAGTACTCGTCCGGTAGGAAGATCACTCGGTTGACACCCAACGACTCGACGACGGCTTTGGCGTTGGCGGACGTGCAGCAAATGTCCGATTCCGCCTTGATGGCGGCCGGTGTGTTCACATAGGTCACTACCGGCACCCCCGGGTAGCGCTCCTTAAGCAAGCGCACATCGTCGACCGTTATGCTCTCGCTCAACGAGCAGCCGGCGTCGAGGTTCGGGATGAGCACCCGCTTCTGCGGGCTGAGGATCTTCGCCGTCTCAGCCATGAAGTGGACGCCGCAGAAGACGATCGTTTCCTCGTCTACCTCCGTGGCCGCCTGAGCCAGCCCCAGTGAGTCGCCCTGGAAGTCGGCGATCCCGTAGAAGATCTGTGGCACCTGGTAGTTGTGAGCTAGGACCACCGCGCCGATCTCCTGCTTGAGACGCAGGATCTCGTGTATCAGCGGCGCCTGGAGCCTCCACTCTGCCTCCGGCACCAGATCGGATATCTTCTCGTAAACGTGCGCGGTGGCCTCCGCCACCTGAGGCGTGTAGTCGAGCTGCCCGGTACGTCTTGTCGTCGTCATTTGTCCTGCAATTCCTTCCCTCAGACGGCGCTGCGCCACTGGATCGGGTCTCTGCCCTTTGCCTACGGGGTGCTGATTAGTTTCGACACAGACGTATCGAAAATCAAGCCGTCGCGGCCCCTAGGGTTGACCGCGGAAGAGGCTGGCCGTGATATTTCGGTGGCCGCGAGGGGAGCGAAGGGCCGCGGACCGGCGCCAGGCGGCGTGCGGTTCGAGGAAAGTCCGAGCTCCATAGGGCAGGGTGCCGGGTAACACCCGGGCGGCGAAAGCCGACGGAAAGTGCCACAGAGAACAGACCGCCTGCAACCGGCGCGTGAGCGTCCGGCTGCCGGTAAGGGTGAAACGGTGGGGTAAGAGCCCACCGCC
This sequence comes from Gemmatimonadota bacterium, assembly GCA_020344215.1. GTDB lineage: Bacteria > Gemmatimonadota > Gemmatimonadetes > Palauibacterales > KS3-K002. The sequence goes on along the minus strand of CP070815.1, from coordinate 590,958 downwards.
CGTGCGGGTGACCGCCGGGGCACGGCAAACCCCACCCGGAGCAAGGCCAAGCAGGGGAGA
>CP070815.1:504945-590798 GCA_020344215.1 Gemmatimonadota bacterium | reverse complement strand
CATGGGCCTATGCCTAGGCGTCGCGTTCTTCGTCGGGCCGTACTTCGAATCGTACGCCGTGCGCACGACCTTCGCCGCGCTCATCCTCGTGGTCGCCATCTTCGGGTTCGCCTTCTTGCTCCACTACCTGATGGAGTTCCCGAAGCTGAAAGCGATCATGGAGAGAAGGCACACCACTCGCCTGATGTACCTGCCGGCCGTGCTGATGGCGCTGTTCGCGCTCTACCTGATCGCCTTCGCGCCGCGCGGCACGAGCGGGTTCAATCGCTTCGCCGTCGCGATGTTCGGCATCTTCATCGTACTCTACTTCGGCCTCGCCCTCTGGGCGTTGATCCACAGCTTCGTCAAGGCCACGCCCGACGAGCGCTCCAGCTCCGGGCTCAACCTGATGCTCGCCGGCGCGCTCATCGGGTTGCTGCCGTTGACGATCGCCGCGCTGGTCGGGATCTTCGCGCCGACCGTGGTCCTGCCCGGTGCCCGCTTCTACTTCCTGACCATGGTGCTCATCCCGATCACCATGGCGATCGCAGTCATGAGGAAGGAGGCGGCGGCCCTGCCGGCATCGGCAGCGACACCCTCTACTTAGCAAGGTGCAGGAGCCCCTCCGGCCCACCTCTATGGCGTGAGGGCGGTGGTGTGTCCACCGCCCTCACGCCTTCCAACCCCACACGTCAGGTACCAGCCACCGACAATTGCCCTACCTCCGAGTCGGCGGCATATTCAGGCGTTCTCCGCACAGACGGGAATGGGCTGAGTTGGGAGCTATGACCCCCGGCAAGGGGCTCGCAGCCGTGATCAGTCGCCGCAGTCCAGTCTCTCCAAGGCTGGTGAGTGTCGCGTCGCCGCCGGTCCACGCCACCTCTTGTCACCTTACACGAACCGCAACCGATTCGCTCTACAGATACAACGGCCACTTGCCCGTTGGCACTTCGTGCCGACCCCAACTGAAGGGAGGACACGCATGACCGCCAAGTACAAGACGCCGTTCCTAGTGGTGGGCGCGATCTTTGTCATATGGGGCATCTTCGGCCTCGTCGACATCGGCAACGTGCCCTACGCCGGCTACAACACCGACCCGAACAACACGGTGATCCGGGTCGAGCAGGGGAGCCCCGCTGAGGCGGCCGGCCTGAGGGTCGGGGATCGCATCGCCAGCATCAACGGAGTGTCTGTAGAAGACACACCAGCGCTCACCCGGATGCCCCGGCCGCGGATCGGCGAGACCCGCACGCTCGCGATCGAGGAGAGCGCCGAGACCGTGCTGGCGGCAGGCGAGGAAGGCCCCGTTACTCGCGAAGTCGCCATCACCTACGCCGGCCAGTCCGGGAAGAACACCGCGCTGACCTGGGCCGGGTTCATCATCGGTCTCTGCTTCGTCGGCTTCGGACTTTGGGCTTACACGAGGACGCCCAGCCGCAGCTCGATGCTGCTGGCCATTACCGGACTCTGCCTGGCTCTTGCGTTCCTCGGCGGGCCGTACATCGGCTCGTACGCCCTGCGCACGATCATCGGCGCCGTCGTCCTCGTGCTCATCGTTCTCGGCTTCGCCACGTTACTCCACTGCCTGATGGAGTTCCCGAGGGCGAAGGCGATACTAGGGACGACGCACATCACGAAGCTGCTCTACGCGCCGGCGGTGCTGATGGCGCTCTTCTTCCTCTGGCTCATCATCTTCGAGCCACGAGGTACCAGCACCCTTAACGCCGTGGCGAACGTGCTCGTCGGCATCTTCGTGGTCGGCTACTTCGGCCTGGCGCTCTGGGCCCTGATCCACAGCTTCGTTAGGGCCACCCCCGATGAACGCTCCAAGTTCGGGCTCAACATGATGCTCGCCGGTGTACTGATCGGACTGCTACCGCTGACGATCGCTTCGCTCATCGCGATCTTCGCGCCTGCGGTCATCCTGCCGGGCGCAGACTTCTACTTTCTTACCATGGTGTTGATACCGATCACCATGGCGCTGGCCGTCATGAAGTCGGAAGCCGCTCCGGCACCGGAGCCGGCACCTCTGATGTAGCGCCGCGCCCGGGCAAAGAAGCGTGCGGGCGGTGGCGCAAGCCACCGCCCGCTTCACTTTCACCGATCGTTGTTAGCCGGCGCTGCGGATCGCATATTGCCGTAGCCACATCGTGAGTTTCTTGCCCGCGCGCCGGAGCTGGGCGCTGCTCCGCCGCCACCTCGTGCGCGCCCAATCGCAAGGGGCCCAGCGCCTCGACCCGAAGGAGTGTGCGTATGGCTCGATTCACTTTACAGGTCAACGGTGAGAGCCACACCGTGAACGTCGACCCGGACACCCCGCTGCTCTGGGTGCTGCGCGACACGATCGGTCTCACCGGCACCAAGTTCTGCTGCGGCGCCGGCCTTTGTCGCACCTGTACAGTCCACATGGACGGCGACCCCGTGCCCTCGTGCTCGATCCCGGTCTCGAGCGCCGAGGGCAGTGAGATCACCACGATCGAGGGTCTGTCGGGAAACGGCGAGCATCCCGTGCAGCAGGCGTGGATCGCGGAGCAGGTGCCGCAGTGCGGTTACTGCCAGGTCGGCCAGATCATGGGCGCCGCGGCGCTGCTCGCGCGGAACCCGCGGCCCAGCGACGCCGACATCGATGAGGCGATGTCGCCCCACTTGTGTCGCTGCGGGACCTACCAGCGGATCCGCCGCGCCATCCACCGCGCCGCCGAGGAGGTGTGACATGGTTACGATCACCAAAGTCAGCCGGCGCGATTTCCTGAAGATCACCGGTGTGGCGGGAACGGGGCTGGTGCTCGGCTTTTACCTCCCGCTCAAGCCTGACGGCTACGCCGCCGCCCAGCCGTTGACGAACGCCTGGCTGCGGATCGGTCCCGACGGCGCGGTCACGTTCTGGGTGCACCGGCCCGACATGGGTCAGGGCGCGCGCACCGCCCTGCCGATGATCCTCGCCGACGAGCTGGACATCGAGTGGCCGAAGTTCGAGCGTGTGTTCCTCCCAGCCGTCGACCCTCAGGTCTACGGGTCGCAGACGGCGGGCGGCAGTACTTCGATACGAACCTCCTGGGTGCCGCTGCGCACGGCGGGCGCCACGGCGCGCAGCATGCTCACCGCCGCCGCGGCCGAGGCCTGGGGTGTCGAGGCGGCCAGCTGCCGCGCCTCGCTGGGCACGGTCATCCACGAGGCGTCCGGCCGCTCCCTCTCTTACGGCGAGCTGGCTGAGAAGGCGGCGACCCTGCCGGTCCCCAACTACCCGGCGTTCAAGGACCCGGAGGACTTCCACATCATCGGGAAGCCGACCCCGCGGCTCGACCACCCGGCGCGCGTGCAAGGCAGCCTGACCTTCGGCATGGACGTGAAGCTGCCAGGGATGCTCTACGCCTGCGTTGCCCGCTGCCCGGTGTTCGGCGGAACGGTGACGGGCTACGACGAGGCCGCCGCCAGGGCGGTCGAGGGCGTGCGCGGCGTCGTCGAGGTGCCGACCGGCGTCGCGGTGCTCGCCGAGTCCACCTGGGCGGCGATGAAGGGCCGCCGGGCGCTCAACTGCAAGTTCGACTACGGCGAAGCGGCGGACTTGAGCAGCGCGAAGATCGCCGAGCTCTTCGACGAGAAGCAGGGGGAAGAGGGGTACGCCACGCGCGACGACGGCGACGTCGAGGCCGCGCTGGCTGGGGCTGACCGGGTGCTGAACGCGGTCTATGATGTGCCCTACCTCGCTCACGCGCCACTCGAACCGATGAATTGCACGGCCCACGCTCGCGACGAACGCTGCGAGATCTGGGCTCCCACCCAGGCGCCCCAGTGGGCACACGGTGTGGTCGCCGCGACGTTCGGCTACGCGCCCGAGAACGTCGCCCTGAACATCGACTTCAGCGGCGGCGGCTTCGGTCGCCGGCTCATGCCCGACTTCGTGGTCGAGGCAGTTTACGTCTCGAAGGCGGCGGGCGCCCCGGTGAAGGTCGTCTGGACGCGTGAAGACGACATGCATCACGACTTCTACCGGCCGGCGAGTCGCCACATCTTGAGCGCCGGGCTCGACGGCTCGGGCAACTTGGTGGCATGGAAGCACCGGGTCGTCGCTCACTCCATCGCCGCGACGCTGCACGGCGGAGACCTGCGGCAGGCGGCCGGCGAGGCGACCAGCGGTGCCACCGAGCTGCCCTACGCGATACCCAACTGCCGCGTCGACTACTGCATGGCGAACACGGCCGTACCCGTCAGCTACTTCCGCTCGGTTTACAACACGCAGACACCTTTCGCCAACGAGTGCTTCATCGACGAGCTCGCGGCGGCTGCCGAAATGGACCCGGTCGCGTTCCGCATGCGGATGCTGGACGACGAGCCGCGTCATCGCGGCGTGCTCGAGCTGGCGGCGGAGAAAGCCGGCTGGGGTCAGTCGCTACCCAGCGGCCACCATCAGGGTGTCGCGCTTCACCGCTCGTTCGGGACCTGGGCGGCTGAGGTGGCGGAAGTCTCGGTGCGAGATGACGGCTCGGTGCGGGTACACCGCGTCGTCTGCGCGGTGGACTGCGGAATCGTCGTCAACCCGGACGATCTCGCTGCTCAGGCGGAGGGTGCCATCGTCATCGGACTCACCGCGGCCCTCAAAGGCGAGATCACCATCGACGAAGGTCGCGTGGTGCAGAGCAACTTCCACGACTACCCGCTGCTCCGCATCAGCGAGATGCCGGAGATCGAGGTCCACTACATCAAGAACTCAGAGAACCCGAGCGGCATCGGCGAACCACCGCTGCCCCCCATCGGGCCGGCCGTCGCCAACGCGGTCTTCAGGGCGACGGGCGTGCGCGTCCGGCGCTTGCCGATCCGACCCGAGGACCTCCGCAGCACTTAGCCGCTGCGCTGCGACGAGCCGCACCACGATGAGCCGCGCTGGCACCCCGGTGCGGCTCGTCGTATGATCCAGAGCCCCAGACGCCGGCCCCGGAACTCCGAGAACCCGCAGGGCGTAGAACACGTTCTTATGCAGGGAGAAGCTGGAACCCGTGCAGACGACATGAGTCAAAGACGCGTGGGGGCGCGGAATTTCCCGAACCCGGGGCCTGGAACAGATGTTTTGGCTAGGCAGCGTTTGATACAGAGCGCTGTCGCTCGGCAGTACCGTACCTCCGGCGTCGGAGCGTGACACGACTCTGCCGGCCAACCGGGCCGGCAGTCAGGAGCCATGATCACGATCGGCATCAAGAACCTCTTTGAGCGCTTGCGCCCGGCACCACTGGTGCGCGTCGTGGGCGCCTACCTGCTCGTATCTTGGGCCGTTCTCGAGGCCATCGACCTGCTCATATCGAGGTTCGGCCTGCCGAGCTGGTTCTTTCCCGCTGCGGTGGGCCTGCTGCTCATCGGATTGCCGATTGTCTTCATCACGGCGTTGATGCAAGCGCGGTCACAGGCCGAGCACCCGGAAGGCGACGCGGGGGCCGGCGGTGCGGCCGAGGCGAGCGATCCCGGGAGAGATGGGATCCAGCAGCTATTCACCTGGAGGCTGGCTATTCTCGGCGGCGTGCTCGCCTTCGTCGCTCTGGGTAGCCTTGGGGCGACCGTCGTCTGGCTACGCATCCGGGGGACGCAGCTTCGGCCGGACGCCGTGGCGGTCATGCCCTTCCACATCGTGGGGGACGACCTCGAGCTGTGGCGTGAAGGTCTGGTCGACCTGCTGGCCACGGCGCTCGACGCCACGGGCCAGTTCACCTCCTCCGACCCGCGTGCCGTCCTCAACCGCTGGCACCGTCTGGCGAACGATCCCGACGAACTGCCGGAGCCGGAGATCGCCGCCGAGGTGGCCGGGCAGTTGGGGGCGAGCCGGGTGATCCTGGGCAGCATGATAAAGATCGGGGCGAACTCGGTCCGGCTGTCGGCCGACATTTATTCCGTCCGTTGGCTGCGCAAGGAGGCCTCGGCCGCCGTCGAGGGGGCCGAAGACCAGATGACGAAGCTGGTGGATCGCCTCACCCTCGACCTGCTACGCTCAGCCTGGCAGGGCGACGACGTGCCCGACATCCGCCTGTCGGCCCTTACGACCAGCTCGATACCGGCGCTCCGCGCTTACCTCGAGGGGGAGCAGGCCTTCCGGAACTCCCAGTTCAACGAGGCACAGGAAGCGCTCAACCGGGCGGTCCAGCATGACTCGACGTTCGCCGTCGCCCACTTCCGGCTGGCGCACGCCTACGGCTGGTCCTTCGGCCTCGGCTCGCACGAGCTGCCCAGACACCTCACCGCGGCCGAGCGCCACAGCCAGGGGTTGTCGGCCCGCGACAGCTTGTTGATTCGCGGCTGGAAGCTGGCCGACGTCGATGGGTCGCTGCAGGCGATCCCGCTCTTCCAGAACCTCACCGCCCGCTATCCGGACGACCTGGAGGCGTGGCACGGCCTGGGCGACGCCCTCTTCCACATGGGCGCCCAGGTAGGCCAGCCGATCACTTCCGCCACCGAGCCATTAGAGCGGACTCTGGAGCTCGACCCGAACTTCGCGCCAGCCCTCATCCATCTGATCGAGATCGCCTACCTGCAGGGTGATTCGATGCGCGCCCGCGACAGGACCGACCGTTACCTCGCCCTCGACTCGACATCGACGTACGCCCAGGCCTTCAGCCTGCTCACGGCGCTCCAGTTCGGGTCGCCCGCCGACTCGGCCCGCGCCGCCGCCGCTCTCGACACGGCAAGCGCTGATCTACTCTATTGGACGCTTGGCAGGTTGCGAGGCGCAGGTGGCTCGCTACCGCTGTACCAGATGCTCGCCCTCAAGGCCGCCGACCCCCGCTTCTCCAACGAGGACCGCCAAATGGGCCTCTGGTTGCTCGCGCTCCGCCATCTGAGGCATGGCCAGGTCGAGATCGCGGTCGACCTCCTCCAGCACAGCATGGCCTTGGCCGGTGGCGCGATCGACCTGCCGACCCTCAACGTCTTGGCCAACGCCCGCGAGATGGGGATCGCCGTCGACTCGACCTCGGAGCAGCTGATCAGACGTCTTGCCGTCCGCTACCGAGATAGTGTTCCAGCTCTGGCCGTGGCGGCGGCCCGGGATGGCCGAGGTGAGGATGCCGCCGCCGTCATCGCCGGATTCGAGGCACAAGCCGATTCCCTGCTCGCCGCGGGAGACTCCGCTGCCGCCCGCTCGCTTCGGGGGCGCGCCTTGACGCTACGCGGCCGCATCGCCGCCGCACACGACAGCATCGACAGCGCCATCGACCAGCTCGGGCGCGGGCTCGCCATGATCAACGCCACCTGGAACGCAGTGCGCAACATCGATCGCTACTGGCTCGCCCGACTCCTCGCAGAGCGGGGCGGCGAGGAAGAAGCGATCAACATCTATGGATCGCTCTACTGGATCCCGTGGTTGGAGCCCCTGGGTTACTACGACCGCGCCCAACTCCACGAGAAGCGCGGTGAGCTGGACGAAGCGGTCCGCTCCTACGCCCGCTTCCTGGAGCTGTGGGGTGACGCCGACGAGCACCTCCAGCCCCGCGTCGAGACGGCACGCCGGGCGCTGGAGCGACTGCGCGGCGAGCGGGTGGCCGGCTAGCCCGCGGCTAGCCGATCGTCGGCGGCACCGCCTCCTTGGCGCGCAGCCCGCCCTCCTTCAGGTATAGCAGGTACCCTCCGTAGGCCTGGGGTCGGAAGTCCTTCCCCACGGAAAAGTGCGGGATGTACTGGGAGCGAACATCCTCCAGCAGCCGCAACATCTCCTGGCGGCTCGGCGCGATGCTCTCCAACAGGTAGTCCACGCTGTCCATCCGGTAGACCACCCACGCGTGCCAGCTGTCCGCCGGCGCATCGGCGCGACGGCCGGTGAAGAACCGCGCCTCGATACCCATCTCGCTCAACTTGCGCCACGCCCAGAGCGCGAAGTCCTCGCAGTCGCCTTTGCGCAGCTGCTCGAACGTGCTCGGGTGCTGCCAGTAGTCGGCCTCGTGGAAGAGATCCGGGTCGGTTACTTGCTCACAACCCAGCAGCCAGTCGCACAGCTCGTCGATGAACGAGATACGGACCGAGCTCTCCCCCTCGAAGTACCAAGAGAAGCGTTTCACCGAGCCTGCTCCCAGCGCCCAGAAGCGCACCGGCCTGTCCGTCGGCTCCCAAGGGTCCTCGACGTCGACGTAGCGCAGCGACAGCCTGAGCACCGGCCTGAGTAGCCATCGCGCTGCTCCCAGAGACAACCACTCGAGAAATACCTTCAACGTAGTACTCCGCCGATCGTCGACCTGTCGTGAACCTGACGCGTTCCGCTTCTTTCTCCGCTCCCGCGGGCTGGCTATAGTCTGGCGGTTCCCGGGCCGTCGTCAATGCGTGGCCCACTCGGCTGGGCCCGCCGCCACCAGGAGACGTGCGATGCAACCTGACATCCTTTCCGACACCGCGCTACTCGCGCTATTACAGGAGCTCATCCGCATCCCCTCGGTGAACCCCACGCTCGCACCCGATGAATCGGAGGGCGAGGCCGCCATCGCCGAGTTCGCCCGCGACTGGCTGACCGCCCGCGGCTTGAACGCCTGGCTCGAGGAGGTCGCCCCCGGCCGGCCGAACGTCGTGGCCCAGGTCGGCGAAGAGGCCGGACCCAGCCTCGTTCTCTGCGCCCACACCGACACCGTGAGCACCGCCGGCATGACGATCCCACCCTTCGAGCCGCGCCTGGAAGGGCGGCGCGTCTACGGCCGCGGGAGCTACGATATGAAGGGCGGGGCCGCCGCCGCCATGGCCGCGACGGTCGCGCTGAACGAGGCAGACTTCGAGGGCCGCGTGCTGCTTGCGCTCGTGGTCGACGAGGAGCACTCGAGTATCGGCGCCGACCACTTCGTCGCTCGACACGAGGCCGACGCATGTATCGTCACCGAGCCCACCGAGGGGCAGCTCATCCTGACCCACAAGGGCTTCGTCTGGAGCCAGTTGGTCACCCACGGGCAGGCGGCCCACGGCAGCCGCTGGGACTTGGGCGTGAGCGCCATCGGCAAGATGGGTCGGATCATTACGGAACTGGAACGCTTCGAGGAGGAAACGCTGCGCCTGCGAATCCATCCCGACCTCGGCCCGGCCTCCCTCCACTGCGCCCTGATCGAGGGCGGCGTCGGCATCAGCACCTACGCGCCCGAGTGTCGCCTGAAGGTCGAACGCCGAACCCTTCCGGGTGAGACGCTCGAGCAGATCGAATCCGAGATGCAGGAAGCGGTGGACGCTGCCGGTGAGACGGCGGAGATCGACTGCTTCTTCCAACGCTCACCCCTCGTCTGCAACAGCGATGAACCCATCGCCCGCTGCCTGCGCGAGGCACACAAGAGGATCACTGGCGCGAGACCCGAAGAGACCGGCGCCGCCTACTGGACCGACGCCGCGGTCTTCAACGCCGCCGGCGTACCGGCCTTGCTCTACGGGCCGGTCGGCGAAGGCGCACACGGCGACGTCGAGTGGGTCGATCTCGATTCGCTGGTCAGCTGCGCCCGGGTGCTGGTCGAGGCCGCTGCCCGGCTACACAGCCACCTGTGAGGAGTCCGAGCCCCCGGGCTGGAGGCTCCGCCGGAGGACACGAAGTGTGACAACGTACTCCCGATTCCCTTCCGCTCTGAAGCCGGGCTCCAATCCCACCAACTGCACGGCGTAGACGCCAAATGTCACCACCAGCGGTCCGACGCTTGGATTGGTGTGGAGCTCCACGTCCCTCCGCTTCCACTTCAGCGACCCGGCTTCCCACACCACAAGCTCGACCTCGGCATCGCCGGCCCAGAAGCAGTACGCCCACGGCGGGCAGCGAGAGTCCGCCGGCACGGCTCTGAATTCGATCCACAGCTCCGCGCCCTCGACCAACGCAGACTGGCCGAGTGAAAGACGGAACTCCGTGTCCACAGAAACCGAAATGTCGCCAGGTTCGGTGCTCCCAGCACACGACGCGACGAGCAAAGCGAGCGGGACAAACGACCATCTGTGCATGAGTAACCTCCTGGCTGCGCCACCATCTGTGACGAGCAAGGCCGGTGCCAGCTGCGCCAATCTCACCACACCGCGCCTAACTCGCCGCCCACCAAAGCGTTAGCCCCGCAGGCCGAGGCTCCCTCCCCCTCGCGTAGCGCCCCCTTTCTTCAACTTTCCCACCCCTAACCGTTCAGGAATCCGCTGCCCGTTGCCCAAGTGGAGCGGTGCGGCTAAATTTGATGTTTAGGATACCCTAAAGATCACTGTTAGGTGGCGCTAAACATGACCGCGGCTCTCGGACTCTTCCTGACGACTCTCGCTGCCGCGCTCGCACTGGCCCTCTTCTGGCCGCGACGCGGGTTGCTGGCGCGCTGGCGCCAGACCCACCAGCTCGCCGACCGAGTGCTCATCGAGGACGCTCTCAAGCATATTCACGCCCGCGAGCTACGGGGCACGCTGGCCACACCGGAGTCGCTGGCCGGCAAGCTGGGGGTGAGCGTGAGGCAGGCGCTGGAGATGATCGAGCGGATGGAGGAAGGCGGGCTAGCTCACTCCACGGGCCGCGGGCTGCGCCTCACACCGTCGGGTCGCAAGGCGGCTCTACGGGTAATCCGTGCCCACCGGCTGCTGGAGCGCTATCTGGCCGATGAGCTGCGCATGCCTCTCGAGGAAGTTCATGCCACGGCGGACCGTCGTGAGCATGTTCTCACTGCCGAGGAGGTCGACGAGCTAGAGGCTCAGCTCGGTTACCCCCAGCAGGACCCGCACGGTGATCCGATACCGACGAGCAGCGGAGCGTTGGAGAGTCTCGAGGCCACGGCACTCACCGACTGGCCGGTGGGCCGGCCGGCGAGGATCGTGCACCTCGAGGACGAGCCGCCGGAGGCCCTCGCGGGTATCGTGTCGGCCGGTCTCGTCCTCGACATGCAGATCGAGGTTCGCCAGGTCGGCAAAGAGCGCTTGGTCGTCTGGGACGGTGAGCAGGAGCGCGAGCTCGCGCCGGTGTTCGCCAGCAATGTGTTTGTGGCCGGACTGTCCCACCCCGTCCAACCGCCGGTCAGGCTGTCGTCACTGGAGCCCGGCGAGGCGGGCCGGATCCTCGCCTTGCGTTGTGAGGGCTTGGGCCGCCGGCGGCTGTTGGACCTGGGCCTCACGCCGGGCACGGTAGTCGAGTGCGCCTTCCCCGGCCCGCTCGGCGAGCCGACCGCCTACCGTGTACGCGGAGCGCTCATCGCCCTGCGCAAGGAGCAGGGAGATGAGATCGAGATCGAGCCGGTAAGCGCGGCCCGCCGGGAGTAGAGCCGATGACGACCAAGCGGCCGCGATCGATCCGCCGTCGCCCATTGCCCGTGGTCGAGCCGGGAGTCCCGGCTCCCGCCAGCCTGCGCCGGCTCGGGATCGATACCACCGACTGGGACTACCTCGTCGCCCTCGCCGGCAATCCCAACACGGGGAAGAGCACGGTATTCAACGCCCTCACCGGCCTCAAGCAGCACGTCGGGAACTGGCCCGGCAAGACCGTGGCCCGGGCCGAAGGCGGCTTCGAGTATCAGGCGAGCAAGTACAAGCTCGTAGATCTTCCCGGCACCTACTCGCTTCTCAGCGCCTCAACCGATGAGGAGATCGCCCGTGACTTCATCCTCTTCGGCCGGCCGGACTGCACGATCATCGTGGTGGACGCGACGGTACTGGAGCGGAACCTCAACCTGACGCTACAGATCCTCGAGATCACCGATCGTGCGGTTCTCTGCCTCAACCTGATGGACGAGGCGCGGCGCCGGGGCTTCAAGATCAACCATAAGAGGCTGCAGCGGGACCTGGGAATCCCCGTCGTCCCGACGGTGGCTCGCACCGCCCACGGGATGCCGGAGCTGATAGAGGCGGTGGCGGGAGTCGCCGGCAGTGCAATCGAGACTCAGCCGCTCCGAATAAGCGCCAGCGGCCAGGCGGCACGTGCCCTAGAGGAGCTGGCGGCGGCGATCGAGGCGGCCTATCCGGGGCTGCCCAACGCACGCTGGGTGGCGATGCGGCTACTGGAAGGCGACAAGCGCGTCGAGAGAGCGGTGGCGAGCGGCGAGTTCATCGAGTTCGTCGAAGCAAGGGAGCGACAGCCCGCAGGTACGCGAGCGGCGGAGTAGCGAATGGCGACGGCCACTTCGCCTGCGGGCGGACAGATCCTGGAGAGCGCCGAGCGCCTGCGCCGCGGCCTCGGCATCTCCTTTCGCGACCAGATCGTCGAGGCCATCTACGAGGACGCTCGGGCCATCGCCACCGGGGCGGTACGTCAAGCAAGACCGGCCGGGCCCACCTGGGATGCGAAGCTCGACCGGATCCTCACGTCGCGGATCTGGGGCATCCCTATCATGCTACTGGGTCTGGCCGTCGTCTTCTGGCTCACGATCGTCGGCGCCAACTACCCGTCGCAGGCCATCGCGCTCGTTTTGTTCAGGATCGAGGGCGCAGCCGTCGCGCTCTTCGACGCAATCGGCGCCCCCTGGTGGCTGACAGGATTCCTCTGGCACGGCGTCTACCGTGGGCTGGCCTGGGTGATCTCGGTCATGTTGCCCCCCATGGCCATCTTCTTCCCGCTATTCACCATCTTGGAGAACCTGGGCTACCTGCCACGTGCCGCTTTCAACATGGACTGGCTGTTCAAGCGGGTGGGCGCGCATGGCAAGCAGGCCCTCACGATGAGCATGGGCCTCGGCTGCAACGCCGCCGGTGTGATCGCCTGCCGGGTCATCGATTCACCGCGCGAGCGTCTGATCGCGGTGCTCACTAATAACTTCGTGCCGTGTAACGGCCGGTTCCCCACGCTGATCTTGCTCGGCATCGTCTTCATCGCGGCGGCGTTCCCGCCTTCGCTCGCAACGTTCGCCGCGGCCGGGTCCGTCGTGGCAGTTGTCGTGGTGGGCGTGCTGATAACCCTCGTAGTGTCGTGGATCCTATCGCGCACGGCACTCAAGGGTGAAGCATCGAGCTTCACGTTGGAACTGCCGCCGTATCGGCGGCCGAACATCGGGCAGATCCTCTACACATCGCTGATAGACCGCACGCTCTTCGTCTTGTATCGCGCGGTGATCATGGCCGCGCCGGCGGGCGGCGTGATCTGGCTGCTCAGCAACGTCGTTGTAGGTGGGGAATCGCTGGCCGGCTGGGTGTCGGGCTTCCTCGATCCGCTCGGGCGGTCCATCGGCCTCGATGGTGTCATCCTGCTAGCCTACATCATCGCGATCCCGGCCAACGAGATCGTCGTGCCGACCATCCTGATGACCTATACCGGCGCCGGCATGATGATCGAGATCGACAGCCTCGCCGAGCTCCGGGCTCTACTCGTCGGTGAGCAGGGCTGGACCCTGCTCACCGCCGTCTGCTTGATGCTGTTCTCGCTGCTCCACAACCCGTGCTCTACCACCATCTGGACCATCTACAAAGAGACGGGTAGTGCGAAGTGGACGACGATCGGTGCGCTCATGCCGTTGGCGACAGCGTTCATCGTCTGCTTCGCTGTGGCGCAGGGCGTCCGCCTCCTCCTCTAGGGCCTGACCAACTCGACCTGAACCGCCAGGATCAGCGCACCACGCTGGGGATCCGGCTGCGCCGAGCCCAGGATGAGCAGCTGACCCTCCCTGGCGTTGACCGCGGTCTCGAACACAGTGCCGTGCTCCTCCAGTAAGAGCGACACTTCCAGCTGTACGGTCCCACCACCTTCGGCCACGCGGACAGCGCCAATCTGGCCCTCTACATAGAACCGTGCACCGACGCCTGCCACGCGCTGGCGGATGGACGTCCACTCGCGCCCCATCATCACGGCCTCCGCAAGCTGCCGGTAGTTTCTGAACCGGAATACTCCCGTCGGCAGCGCATCTTGGATGTCCTGGAGCGCCGGATCGGATTCTCCGGTCCCATTGGCTTCAATGATGCGGAAGTGAAGCTTCACACTCGGCGCCGGCTGATCGTACGTCTCGAGAACCTGCTCGATCCGCGCCAGCATCTCCGGCGTCTCGCGCACGGTGATGGTTCTCGTTTGGTTGTCGATGCTCGTCATTCCACCGCGGTCGCGAAACACATAGGGGTCGATGATCTGGTAGGCTGCGTCCGGCTCGATGTACTCGAGCTGGAAAGTTTGGACCTCGAGATCCCCATAACCCCCGTTCTGACAGCCGGCCACCAACGCGCCGCCGGCGATAAGCGCCAGCTCCGCCGCGACCGCCACCGAACTCAACAACTTGGCTCTCGCTCTCATCGCATGCTCCTCCACTAGTAGAACCAGATCACTTTCGCAGACCGATCTCGCGTCTCGAACACCATCACATTCTGAGCCGCAGCCACCTCCACCAGCGGTTCGATCCGCGGCGCCGGACCCGAAACGATCTCCCCCGGCATCCGCCCGTCGGGCGAGTTGACCAGCAGCACCGCGGTAACCGCCGCCGCGGCCGCCAGCGGCGCCGCCACGCGCCAGGCGTTACGCCGCCGCGCGATCCGCCCCCGTCGAACCCGCACGGCGTGCAGCGCCTCGTCGACTCCGGTGCGCGGGCCCAGCTCGCCCAGCGCGCTCGCCAGCTCCTCCTGGCCGTCGAGCAGCCGCCCGGCGACGGCGCTGCAGCGCTCGCACTCCCGCAGGTGGGCCACCAACTCCGACGTGCCTTGCCCGCTCAGCTCGGCCGGAGCGGCCTCCAGTAGCCGTTCGAGCGCGGTCTTGCATTCAATCGCCATAACCTTCCACCAATTCCGGACAGTTCTCCAGTATCTTCCTGCGAATCGCCTTCCTGGCCCTGAACAGGTGCGAGCGGACCGTCACCGGTTCCATCTTCAGCATCGCGCTCACTTCGACTGCTCCCAAACCCTGCAGGTCGCATAGGTCGAAGACTTCGCGCTGCCGCTCCGACAGCTCCTCCAGGAACGTCCGCACCAGGCCCGCCGCTCGCCTTTCGTCCGCCGCATCCGCCTCCCCCCGCGGGTCGTGAGCCGCCGGGCCCGACTCACGATTCAGCTTCAGGGCCAGCCGGTCACGCCGCGCCCTCTTCCTGTGCAGGTCGGCGGCAGCGCTGCGCGTAACCTGGTACAACCAGGTGGTGAATTGCGACCGGCCGTCGAACCCTCCGATGTGCCGGTGCAGCCTCACCAGCACCTCCTGGGTGACGTCATCCGCGTCGTCCCGGTCGCCCGTCCGTGCCAGCGCCCAGCGGTGCACCTGCTCGTAGTGGCGCCGCACCAGCGTCTCAAACGCCGCTTCCTCGCCGGCCTGCGCCCTCCTGACCAGGGCTGCGATGCTCTCATCTATCCTCGTCGGCTCGCTCAACAGTGCTCCCGGTAGCCCTTTCGACCCTGAGACGTCGGATGCTCGCCCGCCGTTTACACGGCCGCTCAGACCATGGGCTCAAGCTGTCGGCGACCTGGCCGGTTGGCCAGGGCCCTTTCGCGCCGCCTCGACGGTCTGGCCCCCTCGCGCGTCTATTACAGGTGTAGGCCGTAGTGCAAATGGTCCCAGACATCGCCGCTGCCCTCGTGCGGCCCGCAAGTGAGGTACAGCGCCGGCGTCCGGATCGTCGAGGACTCGGGCCCGTGGTGGCACGACGGGCGCGGCTGGAGCCTGAGCGAGGCGCCGCCGCTCGGCGTCGAGTAGCCACGACGTACGGTCTATTGAAGGAGCAACCCCAACAGCCTCAGATGCCGCCTGCATGGTCGAGGCAGATGAATTCGGAGTGTCTTCATGATGTCGTTTAGGCCCATCGATCTACTCACGTTTCAGCTGTGCCTCGCGCTTCTCGTTGCTCTCACCGCCTGCGCTGGTGAGGGCGGGCGCGCCGGCGGCGCGGTCGTGCGCGATAGTGCAGGAATCGAGATCGTCGAGAACACGGCGCCGAAGTGGCCGGAGGGCTTCGGCTGGCGCCTCTCGGAAGAGCCGACCCTCGAAATCGGCGAGCCCGATGGCGACCCGATGTACCAGTTCTATGAGGTGGCCGACGCCCGCAGGTTGAGCGACGGCCGCATCGTCGCTGCGAACTCGGGCACGCACGAGCTACGGTTCTACAGCCCAAGGGGCCAGTTCCTCTCGGCTTCCGGCCGCGAGGGCGCCGGGCCCGGCGAATTCCAGGGACTCACCGATCTCTGGGAGTTCGCCGACGACTCGCTGTTGACCTACGACTTCCGTACCCGCCGGGTCTCGGTCTTCGACTCCAAGGGTGCCTTCGCCCGATCCTTCCAGCTCCACGACCTGACGGGCGCACGCTCGTTCCCCAGCGTCATCGCAGCCTTCGCCGACGGCTCGCTGCTCGTCAATGCCCAGCTCGGCCTGGGCGGTACAGAACTCAGAGGCGGCTTGCGTCGTGACTCGACGACCTACCTGCGCTGCGACCCGGAAGGAGCGCTGCTCGACACCGTGGGCTGGTTCCCGGGGCCCGAGTGGTATGTGAGGGCAGAGGAAAGGGGGATGATGGCGTCCACGCGCGCCTTCGGCCGCCGTCCCTACACCGCCGCATTCGCCGCCGCGTTCTACTACGGCAGCCCCGACTCGTACGAGATCGCTCGCTACGACGAGGGCGGGAGGTTGAGACGTCTCATCCGAAAGGCGCAGCCGAACCTGCCCGTCACCGCCGAGGACATCGAGCTCTGGAAACAGGAAGCGCTCGAGGACGCCGAAGACGAGAACCAGCGGATCTTCTGGGAGAGGATATACTCCGATATGCCGTTTCCGGAGACGATGCCCGCCTATCAGCAAGTCGTCGTCGACGCCGAAGCGAACCTCTGGGTCGAAGAGTACCGGCGGCCCGGCGACGAGCAGCCGCGCTGGACGGTCTTTGACAGCAGCGGCGTGATGCTCGGCGTCGTCGAAACGCCGGAACGGTTCCAGGTCTACCAGATTGGCTCCGACTTCGTGCTTGGCCGCTGGACCGACGAATTCGAGGTCGAGTACGTTCAGCTCTACAAGCTCAAGAAGTGAGTCTCGAAAGGACACAAGATGCGAAGTCAAGGGCGGCCCAGGCCGGTTCTCTTATCCCTCGTTCCACTCGCCGTTGCCTGTAGCGGCGACGCTGTGCGTCCGCCGGCTGCTCAGGTCCGAGACAGCGCCGGGGTCCAGATAGTAGAAAACACCGGTTACCAGTGGCCTGGCGGCCACGGCTGGCGCCTCTCAGATGCGCCGCTGCTCGACATCGGCGTCCTGGAAGGCGATCCGGACTATCAGCTCTATCGGGTCACCGGGGCTTTGAGACTCGGCGACGGGCGCCTCGTCGTCGCGAACGCCGGAGCCAACGAGCTTCGGTTCTACGACTCGACCGGCACGTACTTGTCCACTTCCGGCGCCAGAGGCGGCGGGCCCGGCGAGTTCGAAGGCCTCACGTGGCTAAGCGCATCGGCGAGCGACTCACTGCTCGCCTACGACTGGCGCAACCGGCGGATCTCGGTCTTCGATGCCGGCGGAAAGTTCATTCGAGGGTTCACACTGAGAGCCTTGAGCCATGCCCCGCCATCCCACTCCTACGGTGCCGCACTGGGCGATGGCTCGCTGCTCATCGCCGCGCAGGCCTTCTTCGCGGCAGGCCAGGTGACAACCGGGGTCTATCGGGACACAGTCTTTCATCTCCTCTTCGACAAGGAGGGTGTGTTGGCGGATACCATAGGCCGCCACCCCGGGGCGGAGATGTACATAGCCGCCGTGGGTGAGCATCTCGATGTCTTACAGCTCCCGTTCGGATGCTCCCCGCACACGACGCCGTTCCTGGATGGCTTCTACTTCGGCAGAGGCGACTCGTATCAGATCGGTTACTTCGCGGCGACCGGGAAACTCGAGCGGATTATTAGAAGGCCTCAGGCGAGCGCGCCGGTCAGGCCGGCGGACATCGAGAGTTACACCGAGCGGCAGCTAGCCGGCGTCACCGACGAGAACGAGCGGCTCATCATAGAGAGCGTCTTTGAGGGCATGCCCTTCCCCGAGACCATGCCCGCTTACCACGACCTGCTGGCCGATGCTGAAGGCAACCTCTGGGTCGAGGAATACCGGCGGCCCGGCGACGACCAGCCGCGCTGGACGGTCTTCGATCCGAATGGCGTGATGCTGGGAATCGTAGCGACACCACCGGACTTCCAGGTCTACCAGATCGGCTACGACTTCGTGCTCGGCCGCTGGACGGACGATCTCGATGTCGAGCACGTTCGGCTGTACGAATTGATCCGGGAATAGCCGCGAAAAGGCAGGGTCACGGGCTATCAGCCACGAAGACCGAGTAGAGCCCCCTCAGGTCACCAACCTCGAAATCGAAAGCACGATCATCCGGGTAGCCGGCTCTTACGAACTGTGGGCGACTGTCTTTCGGGCCGTGACAGGCAAGGCAGGCCTGCTCCACCACTATACGCCGGAAGTAGCGGATTCCGGGCCCCTCTTCCATCTCGGTCCGCGCCCACATTCCCATGAGACCCGGATCCTCGGCCATGAGGCGATACACCAGCTCCGCCTCCTCATCTAGCTTGTGGCCCGGGTTCCGATACTTCTCCGCGAGCTGCTGAATCCTCCAGCCCTTTTCCTCTACCAGTCGCCGCGCCTGCGCGCCCACCGGCCCGCACACCTGAGCGAACGTCGACCGGTCCGGGTCGCCCGAAAACGAGCTCGCGAGACTCGACCGCAGTGCATCGAGGCTTTCGATCTCCTGCACAACCTCCCCCAGCACCAGCGCATCCGGTCGCTGGACCGGTTCCTGCGCCGCTGGCGCCACGACGGCAACCGCGACGACCGATAAGCCAACTGCGCTCATCATCCTCATGTTCTCACGCATCGCCTCCGCTGTCTCTCCTGCCCCTCATCCCCGCCATAACCGCCCAGCAAGAACTGATCACCGACCACCGATCACTCCCGAACCTCCGGGCGAGGAACGACCATCGTGGCAAGATGCCCATGCCGCAGAAGGTAGACAGAGGTACTGCCGAGAAGCAGGCGGTTAAAGAAGCCAAACCCGTGCGTCCCTACAGCGATCAGGTCCGCCTTCCAGTCTGCCGCCTCATGAAGTATCTCGTGGCCGGCGTGCCCCTCGCGGATCTCGCGACTCACCATCAGCTCCGACGGCAGGCTGACCTCTGAGAACACTTGCTCGAACTGCGCCCTGGCGTGGTGGCGTCGCTCGCGCTCGTCGAAGAGCGCCGCCTCCAGAAGCATCGGCGTGAGTCGATCCTGCACGTAGAGCGCACGGATCTCGGCCTGGTCGGCCTGCGCGATCGTCGCCGCGATCTCGAGCACGTAGCGTGACTGGCGCGACAGATCGACGGCCACGAGGATACGCTCGAACGGCTCACGCCGTTTCTCGGTAGCCACGAGCACCGGGCAGTGCGCCAGGCGGATGACTCGCTCGGCCGTCGAGCCTACGAGCATGCGGGCGACCGCCGGGCGCGGGTGCGCTCCCACGACCAGCAAATCGGCGCCACTCTCCTCCGCCATCTCGGTGATCAGCGGGGCCGCGAGCCCACCACGCAGATGAATGCTCGCGTCGGTTGCGTCCGCCGCTTCGGCCTGGGCGGCGACCTTGCGACGCAGTTCCTCGCCCAGTTTCCCCTGATACTCGGCGGCCTTTATCCCTAAGGGGAAAAGGCGCGTCTCCAGGACGCTGACCATCTCCAGGCTGGCGCCCGTGCGCCGGGCCAGCGCCGTCCCGGTCACCACCGCGCTCAGGCCGTGCTCGCTGGCGTCGGTGGCCGCGAGCACACGCTGCAGCTCTCGCATGTCTTCCCCCGCTGGCGGGCGCTATTCTTCGGATTCGGCGCGCGGCACGATAAGCGTTGCGCGCTGCCCGTGCCGCAACACGTAGAGCGGCGTACTGCCCAGCAGCAACCGGTCAAAGAAGCCGAACCCGTGCGTCCCCACGACCACAAGGTCGGCGTCCCAGTCCTGCGCCTCCTCGAGGATCTCGTGCCCCGCCCGTCCTTCCCTCATCCTGGCGTGCACCGACTCCTCGCCGCGCAGACC
This sequence comes from Gemmatimonadota bacterium, assembly GCA_020344215.1. Classification (GTDB taxonomy): domain Bacteria; phylum Gemmatimonadota; class Gemmatimonadetes; order Palauibacterales; family KS3-K002. The sequence goes on along the minus strand of CP070815.1, from coordinate 570,961 downwards.
GGTCTCTTCCAGGACCTTCTCCATCTGCTCGCGCCCACGACGAAGCCGCTCTTCCTCTTCGACCGATGCTGCCTTCGCCAGCATCATAGGAAGAGGCTCCAAGACGTAGAGCGCCCTCAGTTCCGCGCCGTCGGCGCTCGCCAGGGCCCACGCGGCCTTAAGAACAGGGCCGGACTGCACAGACAGGTCGACCGCGGTCAGCACCCGACGGAACGGGTCGCGTCGTGGTTCGCTCGCCACGAGCACCGGCCGCTGCGCCAGGTAGAGCATGCGCCGGCCAGTGGATCCAACCAGGCTCTTGGCGCGAGCGGGTTGCTGCTGCGCACCTATGACGAGGAGATCCGCCTCCGTTTCGTCGGCGATCCGGTTGACGAGTTGCGGTGCCAGGCCGGCACGCACGTGCAACGGCGCGTCGGCGACGCCGGCCTCCCGTGCCTGTGCGATGACCTTCTCACGTGCCTCTCTCACAAAGGCCAGCTCGTACTCAGCCGGCTCGATGCCCGGCGGTGCATACTCCGGCGGCAGCAGGAGAACCTCGACGACGGTCACCACCTCGAAGCTCACGCCGGCCCGGCTTGCCCAAGCGGCGCCGGTCACCACAGCGCTCAACCCGTGCTCGCTGCCGTCCGTCGCGGCCAACACTTTCTTAAGCTCGATCATCACACTACCCCTTCAACACCCCAAGCGGTTTGAGCTGCGCGACCATCTTCCCGATGCCCGCCTTGTGAACCACGTGCACCACATCTTTGACGTCTTTGTAGGCCTCTGAGATCTCTTCATCCACGGTCGCGCGCGAGGCGGCGCGAATTAGAATCCCCACGTCTTCCAGCTCGCGTACGATCGCCCGGCCTTTGGCCGTCCGCTTCGCCTGCTTCCGACTCATCATCCGGCCGGCACCGTGACAGGTCGAGCCGAAGGTCTCTTTGTAGGCACCCTCCGTACCCACCAGAACGTAGCTGTAACGTCCCATGTCGCCGGGTATGAAGATCGGCTGACCTACCTCGCGGTACACCTCCGGTACCTCCGGGTGGCCGGGTGGAAAGGCACGCGTCGCGCCTTTGCGATGCACGCACACCTTCTTCTCACGCCCGTTCACCGTGTGAGTTTCGATCTTGGCGATGTTGTGAGCGACATCATATACGAGACGGAGTCCCAGCCGATCGGCACTCTGACCAAGCACCTCTTCGAACGTCTCGCGCACCCAGTGCCCCATCATCTGCCGGTTGCAGAACGCATAGTTCGCAGCACCACGCATCGCTGCCAGGTAGTGCCTCGCCTCATCCGACTGAAGCGGCGCCGAACACAGCTGTCGATCCTGCAGGACGATCCCGTACTTCTCCGATGCCCTTAGCATCGTCTTCAAGTAGTCATCGCAGACCTGGTAGCCGAGGCCGCGCGAGCCTGAATGGATGAAGGCGGTCACCAATCCCTTGAACAGGCCCAGCGCCGCAGCGGCCGTCTCGTCGTAGACCTCGCCGACGTACCCGATCTCGATGAAATGATTGCCGGAACCGAGCGTGCCGACCTGGGCGCGGCCGCGCTCCACGGCGCGCTGCGAGATATTGTCCGGGTCGGCCCCTTCGATGGTGCCGCCCGCCTCGATGCGCTCCAGGTCCTGCGGCCAGCCGTAGCCGTTCTTCACCGCCCAGGCCGCGCCGCTCACGAGTACCCGAGCGACTTCCTTCGGGCTGAGCTTGAGGTCGGAACGTGAGGCGCCCACACCTGATGGCACGTTCCGGTACAGGCGGTCCATCAACTTGGCGAGCCGTGGCTGTAACTGCTGCGCCGTGATGTCGGAGCGCAATAGGCGCACACCGCAGTTGATGTCGTAGCCCACACCGCCCGGCGAGATGACTCCTTCCTCCAGATCGAAGGCGGCGACGCCGCCGATAGGGAACCCGTAGCCCCAGTGGATGTCAGGCATCGCGATCGAGGGGCCCTGAATGCCGGGCAAGCAGGCGACGTTCGCCACCTGCTGCAGGCTCTTGTCGCCTCGGATGTGCAGAATCAGCTCGTCGTCGGCGAATACCAGGCCTTCGGTGAGCATCGGGCCGGTCCGCGGAACGCGCCAGCGATATTCATCGATCCGTTCGAGTCTGTAACCTTCGACTGCCATACTGACCTCACAGATCAAACACGATCCGGGCGTACCAACGGTCGCCGCGCTGGCTCAACTCCAGGTCGTGGTACGTCACACCCTTCAGTTCGCGTTCCACCGGCGTATCGGCCGCGGGAGGTGCGAAGCCGGCACGTGCGATCAGCCGGTCCTCGCCCAGCTCGCTGATCTCCGCCGCCGTGAAGAGCACGCCCTCAGTTATCTGGATGTAGAGGAGCTCACGCAGCCAATCGACCAGTAACGCCTGGCGGTCCGGCCCCTCGAGGACCAGCTCACGCCACTCGGTCGCCCGACCCGCACTAGCGGACGGAACCCCGGCCTCGTCGCCCAGCAGCACGCCGGCCAGCCCGTGGGCGCCCACCACGAACAGCTGCTCAAGCGACGGCGCCTCGACCTCCAGCCCGAGATCGGCGGTGTGCTCGATCGTCCGCCATTCGGCGTCGGCCACCGTTCCTCCGCGTCAGCGTGATTCTCTATATGAAAGCTAATACCGGAAGGCGGGTTCAGCAGTAATCGGGGGGCCGCCGTCCAGGCCCCGGGGCAAGAGGGCCCCCAGAACCTAGTGGGCGCGCGGAACGGCTGGTTTCCCAGCTCCGACCTCCCCGCCGAGATCACTGGTTACCGGTCACCGATTACTGTACCTTAGCCGCAAGCAGCTAGGTACGACCGAGAAACCCGGTCTCGCGGACCGAGGGGGATGCCGCCCATGCCGCTCTACGAATACCAGTGCAACGAGTGCGGGAAGACGTTCAGCCTACGGCTGCGCATCGAGGAGCACGACAAGAAGCGACCGAAGTGCCCACACTGTGGCAGCCGCAAGCTGACCCAGCAGTTTAGCTCGTTCTTCGCGAAAACCGCCAAGAAGAGTTGATCTGAATGGGCTTCCACATCGCCACGCCCGAGCAGATCAAGGCCGGCGCGGTCTCCGACGTCTACTTCCAGCGCACCGCCGCAATACTCGACGCGAAGGGCATCGATGCGCACGTGCGGGCCGAGTTCACAGCCAAGTCGCTGCCCGATGACTGGGAGTGGGCCGTGCTCGCAGGCCTGGCCGAAGTCGCTCATCTTCTCGAAGGGATCAGCGTAAACGTCCGCGCCATGGAGGAAGGCGCGGTTTTCAGACCACTGGAGCCGGTACTCGAGATCGAGGGTAGCTATCGGGGCTTCGGCGTCTACGAGACTGCGATCTTGGGGCTCATGTGCCAGGCCTCCGGGATCGCCACACGCGCCGCCCGCTGCCGGTTGGCCGCGGGGCCCGAGAAGAAGCTGATCAGCTTCGGCGCGCGCCGTATGCATCCCGCGCTGGCGCCGATGATCGAGCGGGCGGCGTACATCGGAGGCTGCGACGGCGTGGCCGCGGTAGCCAGTGCGGAGCTCCTCGGAACGGAGCCGGTGGGTACCATCCCGCACGCACTCGTTCTGGTGATGGGCGACACGGTCCTTGCGACCCAGGCCTTCGACGAGGTCATCGATGAGAGCGTGCCGCGCATCTCACTGATCGACACGTTCAGCGATGAGAAGTTCGCGGCACTCGAGGTGGCTGAAGCTCTCGGCGACCGCCTCGCCGCCATCCGCCTCGACACGCCGACCAGCCGCCGCGGCGACTTCTTCGACATTCTCAGTGAAGTGCGCTGGGAACTCGACCTGCGTGGCTACACCGACGTAGAGCTGTTCGTGAGCGGCGGCATCGATGAAGCCGCCATACAAGACCTGGGGCCGGTCGTCGACGGCTACGGCGTAGGCACATATATCAGCGGCGCCCCCGTCATCGATTTCAGCATGGACATCATAGAGCTCGACGGCGAACCCGTGGCGAAGCGCGGCAAGTGGTCGGGTGCCAAGCAGGTTATCCGCTGTCTCGGCTGCATCGAGGACGATCTCGTGCCGCTCCATAGGCCCAGCGAGTGGCCCGACCGCTGCCCCGACTGCGGCTCGGAGGTCGAACCGCTGCTCAGCGACTGGCTGACGGGCGGGGTGCCCGTACGGCCGCCGCTCGAGCCCGGCGAGATCCGCGCCCGAACGCTCGAGCGGCTCAAAGGCTTCGAGATCGAGTGGGAGGACGAGTCCCAGTGAGCCAGGCAGCGACCCCGCCAGAGACCATCGACTTCTTCCTCGACCCCAAGAGCTATGAGCACCCCGTCGACGGCGTCCTGCATCAGCAGACCCACATCTCGCACCTCTTCTTCGCCGGCGACTACGTCTACAAGGTGAAGAAGCCAGTCGACATGGGCTTTCTCGACTTCTCGACGCTTGAGAAGCGACGCGCCGCGGCGATGGCCGAGATCGAGCTCAACCGCAGGATCTCGCCCGACGTCTACCTCGACCTGGCCGCAGTGCACCGCGACGAGGGTGGGCAGCTGAGCTTCGGCGCGCCCGCGCTCGTCGAGGAGATCGCGGTCGTGATGAAACGGCTGCCCGACGAGCAGCGGCTGTCCAGTCTGATTCAGGCGGGACGCGTCCGACCGGGAACGATGCGCGACCTCGGCCGTCTCGTCGCCGACTTCCACGCCCGCGCCGAGACGTCGCCGGAGATCTCAACGTTCGGGTCGCTCGATGTCGTAAGGCACAACTGGGACGAGAACTTCGAGCAGACCGAGTCGTTCATAGGCCGCACCCTGACGTACAGGACGTGGGAGAGCTGTAAGACCGAGATCGAGCGGTTCATGCGGGTCTACGCCGACCTGTTCGAGGAACGCATCGCCGGCGGCTGGATCCGCGACTGCCACGGCGACCTGCAGACCGACGACATCTTCATCGACCCAGAGAGCGGGACCGCGCACGTGCTCGATTGTATCGAGTTCAACGAGCGCTTCCGGTACTCAGACACGATCGCCGACATCGCGTTCTTGTCGATGGACTTGCGCTACCGTGGCCGGGACGATCTGGCCGCGGCGTTCCTCGACGCTTATTACGACAGCTCGAGCGACCAGCGCATCCCGTCGCTCCTCCGCTTCTACGAGTCGTACCGCGCCTACGTGCGCGGCAAGGTTCGCTCGTTCGTCGTCGCCCAGGACGGGCCAAGCGTCGAGGAGAAAGCGGCGGCCACGGACGAGGCGCGCCGCTTCTTCGAGCGGTCGCTTGCCGAGGCGCTGCGCCTGCGGCCGCGCCTCGTGCTCGTGGTCGGCCTGATGGGGAGCGGTAAGACGCGTCAGTCGGAGGAGCTGAGCCAGCGCTCCGGTGCCCGGGTCTTGCACAGCGACGTGATGCGCAAGCAATTAGCCGGCATCGAGCCCGACGAGGAACGAAAGGTCCCGTTCGGCACGGGTATCTACTCGCAGGAGTGGACCGACCGCACTTACAGGGCCCTCGTGTTCGAGGCGAAGCGCGAGCTAGCGCGCGGCAACTCCGTTATCCTCGACGCCTCGTGGTCGAAAGTTCGACATCGCGCTCAAGCGAGAGAGGCGGCGGTCGACCGGGAAGCGCTATTCGCCATCGTGGAATGCACCGCTCCCGACAACGTGTTGAGGGCGCGGCTCTCGAAGCCCACACGCCAGGTCACCGACGGCCGGATCGAGTTGCTCGACGACCAGCGCGCGGCGTTCGAGGCGCCCGCGGCCGATGAAGCGGAGCTGCTGGTACAGATCGACACGTCCGGCGACTTCCAGATTGCAGGGACCCGTGCCTTCGAGGCCCTCTTTGTCTGAATCCACTCACCTGGAGGCTGCGTAGGGAAGATGCGACGCGGCCGGCCTTCCTTCGCGACCCGGCTATTCCTCGTTCTGTTCCTGCTGTCGGCGGTTCCGTCCGTGGCGCTCCTCGGCCTGGCGGCCTGGGGTATTAGAGCGCAGGTCGAGCTGGGCGGCGCCGGCGGCTGGGCGCGGGTCGGCGAGACGGGGATCGAGCTACTGGAGGCGCTGGAGGAGGCGGGAGCCGATTCGCTGGCCCAAGCCGCGGCCAACGAGCATGAGGCCGAGCTGTCCCGCTCGATCCAGCTGGCGCGCCGCTGGGACCTGATCGCCGGACGCCTGGCCGCAGCGCTACCCTGGGTCGCTATGGTCGTCGGGCTGTCGCTGGCGGTCGTCGCGGCGCTTGCGGCACGACAGTTCGCACGGTTGCTCAGCCGGCCGGTGAACGAGATCGCGGACTGGGCCGGCCGGCTCGCCCGCGAGGAACCGCTTCCGGAGCCCAGCCCCGCAGAGCGGCACGGCCCTCCGGAGTTCACCGTGTTGCGTCAGGCCTTCCGCGACATGGCCGCGCGCCTGGCCGAAGGGCGACGCCAGGCGCTGGAGGCGGAGCGGCTGCGCGGCTTCACCGAGATGGCACGACGCGTGGCTCACGAGATGAAGAACCCGCTTACGCCGCTCATGCTCGCGCTGAGGCAGGCGCGCCAGCACGCAGCCGACGGCAAGACCGGTGCACTCGATGAGCCGCTCGAAGTGATCTCACACGAAGCGGAACGGCTCGATGAGATGGCGCGCAGCTTCTCCCAACTCGGCCGGCTGCCCGAAGGGCCGACCAGTGAGATCGACCTGGCCGAGTTGTTGCGCGAGCTGCTGAGGCGCGATCTACCCGAGACGGTGGAGGGCACGCTCAACGTTAGAGGGACGGCGCCGCGCATCGAGGGTCACTTAGACGCTCTGAGTAGGGTGTTTCGCAACCTGTTGGGCAATGCGGTGGAGGCACTCGGCGTCCGAGCCGACGGACGCATCGAGGTCACCATCGCGGCCGCCGGTGACGCCGTGGAGGTGGCCATTGCCGACAACGGGCCCGGCATCCCGGCCGAACACCGCGAGCGGCTCTGGGACCCGGACTTCACCACGAAGAGGCGGGGGACCGGTCTCGGCCTGGCGCTGGTGCGACAGACGGTTCGTGCCCACGGCGGGGAAGTGGAGCTACGCGATGCGGATGAAGGCGCCTGTTTCATCGTGAGGCTGCCCATCGTGCCATCCGGATCCGAATGAGATGAAGAGATCGCTCGTCCTCCTCTCGCTCGTTGTCGCCGCACTGGCCTGCGGGGAACCCGAGAGCCAGCGCGCCGTCCCTGCTACCGACGAGAGGGCCCCAGCCGACGCGGGCCCGGCTGGCGACGAGCGGGCCCCGGCGATCTCGGCTCCCGTGACCCCCGAATTCCGGCTGCGGCTCGAGCCTTCCAGACACGCAATCGACGGGAGTATCGAGCTCGACGTCACTCGGCCACAGACGATTCACCTGCTGTTCCGTGCCAACTGGGACGGCTATCCGGGTCTCGAGGCGCGTCTCGGCCGACTCGAAGCGCGGGGGGCTGGCGGCAGCCTGAATGTAGCGATGAACGCTGGCGAGTACGGCGCCGGCCATCACCTAGTCGAGGCGGTACGGCCGGAGCGCGTCACGATTCGCTTCGCGATGACCTTGGCACCGGCGCACGATTCACAGCTTTACCATCGCGCCTCCCAACTCGACGCCGGCGGCGGTCACATAATCGGCGGCGATTTACTGCCGCGCGTCTGGCTCGGCAGTCCACGCGGCGGCAAGGTGACTGCCCGGATCTGGTTCACCGGCATGCCGTCCTCCTGGCGCGTCGCGACGCTGGAGGGCAGGACCGGCACGGGCTACGAGATCGAGGACATCATCCAGTCGGTCTTCGTTGTCGGCCCGCTGCGCACGAAGCGCTTCACCATAGGGCCGCGCTCTCTTACCACCGCGATCCACGGCCGCTGGCCGGTCTCCGACGACCGGGTATTCGACGCGGTGAACCGCATCGCCGGTAACCTGCACCGCATCGCCGGCGACGGTTGGGGCGCCGGCGATCACCTGCTCGGGGCGGGTCGTGTCCCCGCCAGCGTGCCGGGGCTGAGTACCGGCGGACAGGTCATCGGGAGATCGGGTATCGTCTACGTCGGCGGCACCGGGCCCGCCGAGATCGAGTTCCGCCACTGGATGTACACGACAGCGCACGAGCTGATGCACTGGTACATCCCCATCGGCTTCTCCTTCCGGCAGGAGCCGCCACGTTGGTTCTCCGAGGGCTTCACCGACTACATGACCCTGAAGTCCCTATTGGTCGGCGAGCTCATTACCCCTCAGGACTTCCTGGACGAGATCGCCGAGCGCATCGCGCGCTATCGCGAGAGCCCGCTCTACGGCACGCGGTCGATCGTCGACGCCGAGCGCGATTTCTGGCAAGCCGGCGTCTACCGCTACATCTACGACGGCGGGGCTGCGGCGGCCTTTCTCCTCGACCTCGGCTTCCAGGACCGCGGCCGATCGCTGGAGCGCGCGCTGACCGCTATCCGCCGCGGCGGCCCGGTGACCGAGGACGTCTTGATCCGGGAGCTGGGCGCGATCAGGGAGAACGAGTGGATCGACGACTGGCTAGCCGGCGCGGCCAACCCCGATTGGGACGGCCGCCTCCAGGATTTCAAGCTGGGGTGGAGGAACGGGACACTCGTGAGCCTCGACGGATGGGTGCCGAACACGCTCAGTTCAATCCGGCCGTGACGGGGTCCGACACGGATACGTGCAGGGAAAGATGCTACGCCTGAGTCGAGTCGTTCTGGTGCTTTTCGTTCTAAGCCTGAGCTCCCCGCTCGAGGCACAGGCGCAGGACGTCGTCGAGCTGGCACGCCGACGCCACAACCGGCCTGACTCTACCCTCCACAATTACAGATCGCGGCTCAACACGCTGGTCAGTGTCGCGCTGACCAGCGATCCGCTGGCGCCACCCAACCTGCTAGTAGCAAGCGAGCTGGCATCCGCTGTAGCCTGGGAACGGGCGGGCGGGCTCCAGGTGAAGATGCTGGGACAACGCTACGTCACCTCGTTCGGGCCCGAGGCGGAGGCGGGCCTCGATTTCAGCCGGCCCTGGTTCGTCGCCACGGCACCGGGTGACAGCCTGCGCCTGTTGGGCGGCATCGATATCCCTACCCGCGCTGCCGTCCATCCGTTCGCTGTGGGGGCAGAGCTTTACTATGCCTACGAAGTCGGCGACACGGTTACGCTCTACGTAGCGGACCGACAGGTCGACCTCGTGGAGGTGAAGGTCACGCCCACTCGCGGGGACGAGTCGCTCGTCGTCGGATCCGTGTGGGTGGACGGGGCCACCGGCGACGTCGGAGCTATGCAGATCCGCTTCGTCGGGCGACGCCTTTGGGGCGATGATGAGGAGGGCGCCGAATGGGCCAACCGCTTCGTTTCAATCTCGGCGTCGCTGCAGCAGGGGCTATGGGACCGGCGCTACTGGCTCCCGCACCAGCAGGAGGTCGAGCTGATGGTGCGCATCCCCTTCATCGGCAACTCCGCGCTACCGATCATCTTCCGTAACGAGTTCGACCTCTACGAGATAAACACCGGCGAGCACATCGCATGGACCTCACCCGACTCGATGCGGGAGGGAATAGACCGCAGCACAACCTACGAGGATGGCGGCACTCTCTGGCTGCGGGCGGGCCGCAGAATCGACCCGGACGAGGTGCCCGACTCGACGAGCGGGGAAAGCGCACGCCGTCGTCAGTCGACGAAGGTCAGTGCAGGCCCCGCGCAGGGCGGCTGGGAAATCATCCGTCCGCCCGAGGACTCTCTGCTCGCATACGCGGAGTGGCAGCGGCCGTTGGCGACACCGGCCTCGGAACTCACCCTCCCGTCGGCCGAAGAGCTGGAACGTCGTGCGCGAGCGCTGTCCAACGACATCGTCGGCCGCAAGCTGTTCGTCATTCAGTACGATCGGCTGCCCGACTTCATCCGCTACAACCGGGTCGAGTCGCTGGCCCTGGGGCTGGCGGTCCGCTACGATATCCCGCGCCGCGCATTCTGGTCGGTGGCTGGCGGCTTCAGCTTCGGGTTCGCCGACCTGGAGCCGAAGGGCAGGTTGGACGTCCGCTACGACGCCCCTGGGGTGCGAGCCGAGCTCGCCGGCTACAGCGAGCTTCACGTTGCGGGGACGACGCTCAGCGATCGCAAGCGGGCCTTCGGCAATTCACTCCGCGCGTTGATCCTGGGTCGTGACGACGCCGACTACTATCGAGCGAGCGGCGCCGCTCTCACCTACGACACCCGCTGGAGCTGGTTCCGCGGCCGTCTTCGGCTGGCGTTCGAGGATCATCAGTCCGTGGAGCGTAACACCGACATCGCGATACCAGGTATCTGGCAGGACTCCGTCTTCCAGCTCAATCCGCCTGCGGACGAGGGCACCTTCTGGCGTGGCGACGCCGAGGCCATCATCTACGTCGGAGACTGGACCCGACCCACTGGCCGTGGCCAGCTGACGTTCGGTGCCGAGGTCGGCAGCGACGCCGATTCCCTCGACTACGTGCAGCCCCGCGTCGGATTGGAAGGCAAAGTCGACCTGGGTAAGGTAGCCGCGGTGGCGATCGCGGCCCGCGGCGGCTGGACCGCCGGCGACGCGCCGGTCCAGCGCCTCTGGCGGATCGGCGGTCTCGAGACCGTCCGCGGCTTCACGCACGGCACGCTGCGCGGCGAGTCCTACTGGACGGGACGCATCGAAGTCGCCCACATTCGACCGATATGGCGACCCGTCATCTTCGCCGACGTCGGCTGGGCAGGCGACGGTTCCGACTGGCCGGGCGGCGGTTCGGGCGGTGACGTATTATGGTCGGCCGGGGGCGGGATCAGCCTGCTGAACGGATTCATTCGGGCCGAGCTCGTCTTCCCCGAGTTCGAAGAGGTCCAGTTCGAGCTATACTTCGCAGGCGCTCTCTGAGGGACTATGACGCGAATCCTCATTGTCGACGACGAAGGCAACATTCGCCGCCTGGTCGCCAGCCTATTGGAGGCTGAGGGGTACACGACGGCGGAAGCGGAGTCGGGCGAAGAGGCCCTGAACAAGATGACCGCCGAGGAGCCGGACGCGGTGCTCCTCGACCTCGCGCTGCCCGGCGCCAGCGGGCTCGAAGTGCTCGGGTCGATAGCCGAAGCGTGGCCCGAAGTGCCGGTCGTGATGATGAGCGGCCAGGCAACGCTGGGCGATGCCGTCCAAGCGACGCGGCTCGGCGCCTTCCAGTTCCTCGAGAAACCGCTGACCCCGGAAGCGGTCCTCATCACCCTCAAATCGGCGCTGGAACTCCGGCGTCAACGTGACCTGAACCTGGCCCTGCGCCGCGAGCTCGAGCCGGGTCAAGAGCTGGTCGGGGTGAGCCCGGCGATGGAGGAGGTCAGGGCGTTGATCCGCCGCATCGCCTCCACCGATTCGCGGGTGCTGATCACCGGCGATAGCGGCACTGGTAAGGAGCTGGTAGCCGTCGCCATCCACGCTCTATCGGAACGAAGCCGCGGACCGTTCGTGCGGATCAACTGCGCCGCGATACCTCGCGATCTTATCGAGAGCGAGATGTTCGGTCACGAGAAGGGTTCGTTCACCGGCGCGACAAGCCAGCGGCGCGGCAAGTTCGAGCTCGCCAACGGCGGCACTCTCTTCCTCGACGAGGTAGGCGACCTGAGCCCGGAGGCGCAGGCGAAAGTGCTGCGCTCTATCGAGGCCGGCGAGATCGAACGGGTCGGCGGCGACACGCTGATCCCCGTCGACCTGCGCATCGTCGCAGCCACGAACCACGACCTGGAGGCGGAGGTGAAGGAAGGGCGCTTTCGCGAGGACCTGTTCTTCCGGCTCCACGTGATGCCCATCCACATCCCGCCGCTGCGCGAGCGCAAAGAGGACGTGCCGCGCCTCGTCGCTCACTTCATCGAGCGCTTCCGGGCGCGTCACGGCCTGCGGCCGCCGAACTTCACCGACTCCGCCATCAATGCCCTCGTCGCCTACGACTGGCCTGGCAACGTCCGCGAGCTGGGCAACGCCGTCGAGCGACTGATGATCCTTTATCCCGATCGCGCTGTCGGTGCCTCGGAGATCGCCGTTGTCCTCCCCCGGGCACGACTCGCCGGACCGGAGCCAGTGGACGAGGGGGGATCGCTCTCCGAGTTGCTCGAGAGTTTCGAGCGCCAGCTTATCCAGGCCGCGCTGGCCGCGGCCGACGGCAACATCGCCGAGGCCGCCCGCAAGCTGAACACCGACCGGCCCAACCTCTACCGCCGGATGAAGCGGCTCGAGATCGCCAGGGAAGGCGCCCAGAGCGACAGAGCGGAAGCCTAGCGGCAGCGTGCCCGACGGGCACGCCGGGCGTCTCCAATCGACACGATCCCAGCCCGCCGAGAGCGGCAAACCGCGAAGGCTGGGGCCTCCGAGTCCGGCATCGGGTTTGCTCCGATAAGGCTAGAGTGGCAGTTTGCCTATTCGGAGGACCCATGAGAGGCCAGTACAAGATCCTTAGCGCGGTCGTCCTGCTCTTCGCCGCCCCGGCGATCCTCGAAGCACAGGACACCATCCAGGTCGGCGTGCGTACGCCTCTGCCGCCGGGCGAAGAGCTCCCGGCGCGGGTGGCGCAGGACCTAGTCGACTTCTACAACAGCCCGTCAACCATCCGCTTCAGCGGCCGGACCCGGGTGCCGGCCGACCGTACCATCGGCGGCGCCGTAGCGGTCCTCGGCGGCCCGCTTGAGCTAGCGGGCCGCATCGACGGCGACGTACTGGTGCTCAACGGCGACATCTCGCTTCGCGACGGCTCTCGTATCAGAGGGGACCTGACCGTCGTCGGCGGCATCATCATCGGCGTCGAGCGGGGGAGAGTCGACGGCCTAATCACGACCTATCCCACCGTGTTCCGCTATCGGCGGACGGAGGACGGCATCGAGTACCTGGGTTCGGGGCCGGAACACGAGATACTACCGACGGGCCGGCGAATCGCCTTGCCCACGTGGCAGCTCGGCGAAAGCGAGGTCTACATCTCGGCGCGGGCCTACAACCGGGTGGAGGGCCTGCCTATCGCATTCGGACCCCGGATCACGACCGGCGGCCGCAATCCGCTTCGACTCGAAGCGTTCCTGATCTGGCGCAGCGAGGGCGGTTTCGATCCCGACAAAGGTGACATCGGTTGGGAGCTGCGCCTAAAACAATGGATCGCCGGCCACCGCAATATCTGGCTCGAGGGCGCCTACTGGTCGGTGGTCGACCCGATCGAAAGCTGGAAGCTCACCAATCTGGAGAACTCACTCGCCCTCTTCCTCTTTCGGCGCGATTACCGAGACTACTACGAACGCAAAGGCTGGTACGGGCTCGTCGGTTGGCGCGCCTCCAGCTTATTCGGCTCGATCGCGTTCCGTGACGAGAAGCAAGACAGCCTCTCGGCGCGTAGCCCCTGGACGATCTTCTGGAATACGGACAACGAGTTCCGGCCGAACGCGGTGGCTGATTCCGGTGAGCTCAGGAGCCTCGTCTTTACGCTGGGGATCGACACGCGCAACGACCGGGATCGACCCCTATCGGGATGGTACAACGAGCTGCGACTCGAGCAGGCCGTCGGAGGGCGGCTGAGCGGGGTCAGGCAGGAGTTCACCCACCTATTCCTCGACCTACGACGGTACAACCGAGTCAGCCACAACTCGGTACTGGCCTTCCGACTCGTGAGCGGCGGCCGGCTGGGCGGCACGCGAACCCCGGCGCAGCGTCAGCATGTGATCGGCGGCCCGGGCTCGCTGCCGGGCTACGAGATGATGGAGTTCGACTGCGGAGCGCGCAGCTCGGAAACCTTCGGCAGCGAGCCGGGCTACGGGTGCCAACGCTTCACGCTATTCCAGGCCGAGTATCGCAGCGGTTTGAGATTCCGGTTCCACTGGGACCACGAAGAGGTCCCCCGCGACATCACCGGCGACATCTTCAGCGTCCAGTTCAACCCCGCGATCGTGCTCTTTTACAACGCGGGCGCGGCCTGGAACGAAGAGGACTGGCTCGACTTCTTGGGAGATAGCGATAACTGGGTGGCGGACGTAGGCGCCGGAATCGATCTCGGCGGCTTCGGCTTCTACCTCGCCTACCCTCTGGTCGGATCGGGAGAATTCAACTTCTACGCTCGGCTCACCGCCAGATTCTGATCGCGGCTGCCCTCGTCGCGATCACGGCCGTCGCCGGACCGGCGGCGGCCCAACGGCCTCGTCTGCTCATCTCCCCAGGCACCGCCGAGAACAGCTGGCGAGCCGCGATCAGACCTGTCGATCTCTTCACCGACTCGGTGCTGATCCGACCCCTGCTCTCCGGCCTGCCGCTGCGCTTCCACTTCCAGCTCGAGCTCTGGCACGACAGGTTCCTGGCCGACGGGCTCGTCGAGCGAACCTCGTGGTCGCTGTTTCTCTATCAGGAGCCGCTGTCCGGTGAGTTCAACCTGACGCGCTCCTGGGACGTGGAGCGCGACGAGTGGTACCCTGACTTTGGAGCAGCGAGCCAAGCGCTAGAGAGCTGGTACCTGTCGCCGTTCCCAGGCCCGTACTCCGGCAGCGGCCGCTACTACTACGAGGCGCGCCTCGAGATAGAGATTCTCTCGCTCGGTGACCTCGACGAACTCGAACACTGGTTGCGTGGTGACGCGCTGGGCGAGCGGAGCGGCGTCGGTAGCGCGTTCACGCGCGGGCTGAAGCGACTGTTCATCCGCCTCATCGGACTCTCGGCCCGCAAGCTCGGCGCGCGGACCGAGCAGTTCCGGCCATGATGAATCCGGAGCAGCGATGAAGTCCCAATATCATCACGTGGGGATCCCCACCGAAGAACCGCGGCCGAACGAGGAGTACCTCGAAGAATACAAGGTCTACGTTTCGGGATTCGACACGAGCCCCTTCGGCGTCGAGTGGATGCGGTTCAAGCCCGACAGCCCGCTGCCCGAGATCGTCAGGACCGTGCCCCACGTGGCGTTCGAGGTCGACGATCTGGAGGCCGCTATCGTCGGCCACGAGGTTCTGATCGAGCCCAACTCGCCGTCGGCGGGCGTTCGCGTCGCGTTTATCCTGCACAACGGCGCACCGATCGAGTTCCTCGAGATGAGGTGATTGCCGAGACCGAGAGATCGCTGGAGAGGGGCGCCTGCGGACGAGCGACAGCAGGCTCCGCGTTAGTGGCCTGCTAGTACTTGAGTCCGGTGTCGCAGAGGACGGTCACAACGGTGGGGGCGCGACCGACAGTTCCGCTCTCGATCAACTTCACCGCAGCACACACGTTTGCGGCGGACGAGAAGCCCACGTACAGGCCCTCCTGCTCGGCGAGCGAGCGCCGGAACCGAGTCGCCTCTTCATCGGAGACGGCTAGAAAACCGTCGACGAGATCGGGATCCCACTGCGGGGGCACGAGCCCGTATCCCGTGCCCTGAAGCAGGTGACACGGCTCCGCGACTTCTTTCCCCGCCAACACCTCAGCCCCTTCCGGCTCGACCGCCACACAGTAGACGCCAGACCTCTTCCTCTTCAGGTATCGGCTGGCACCGACGAAGGTCCCACCCGTCCCAACCACGGCGACAAAGGCATCGACATCTCCCCCGGTCACCTGCCAGATCTCGGGCCCCGTTCCCTCTTCATGCGCGCGCACACATGACGGGTTGTTGAACTGATCCACATAGAAGGCGTTCCTCTCCCGGGCGATCTCGATGGCGCGGGTCGAAGCCGCGTCGATGTCGGCACCGCTCACCTGGCCCGGACACCCTTCAACCTGAGCGACCAGAACAACCTCGGCGCCGAGTGCCTCCAACATCCGGGCACGAGCTGGGCTGTTGCCCTCCGACATCGTGACGATGATCGGATGGCGCAGGATATTGCAAACCACCGCCAGCCCCGCCCCCATATTGCCGCTGGTCATCTCCACGACCGGCTGGCCCGGCGCCAGCGCCCCCGACTCGCGGGCATCCTCAAGGACCCGCAGAGCCGCTCGGTCCTTAACGCTGCCACCAGGTTGGACGAACTCCGCCTTGGCGAGAATCCTACCCGGCCCCGGATACACCCTATCCAAGGCGAGGAGCGGTGTGTTCCCGATGAGCTCCAATGCGCTCGGCGAAATGTCGCTCATAGGGCACCTAGTAAAGCGTTCTCGCGCCGGCGGCAAGACGTAGCATTGCCTCGCGCGTGCTGAAGCCACAATTTTCGCGGCCGACCTGCCCGGTGACCAGTTCGACGCCGAGGGCCTGACGGTGGAAAGGTTGACGCCATGAGTCGCTTACAAACTCCACTCATCCTTTTGACACTCATGCTCGAGATCGCAACGTCCGCAGCCGCGCAAACCGACGAGTGGCCGGTAAAGGTCCTCCTCACCAACGACGACGGCATCGAGGCCGACGGCCTGCTCGCCCTGACGCGCGCCTTCGCACCTGTCGCCGAGACGTACGTCGTCGCCCCGTTGGAGAACCGCAGCGCCAGCACGAACTACATCTCTGCTATCGCGAGACGGGGGCTCGAGGTCGAGACCCGCTCGCTGCACGACGGAGTCACGGCGTACGGTGTCGACGGCTATCCCGCCGATGCCGTAGT
Source organism: Gemmatimonadota bacterium (assembly GCA_020344215.1). Lineage (GTDB taxonomy): Bacteria > Gemmatimonadota > Gemmatimonadetes > Palauibacterales > KS3-K002. The sequence continues at coordinate 554,580 of CP070815.1, read as the reverse complement.
CTTCGCGCTTAGGGGATTGCTCGCCGATGAGCCGCCCGACCTCGTGATCTCCGGTGTGAACGACACGCCCAACTTGAGCGATGACTGGAATCTCTCGGGAACCGTCGGTGCCGCACAGATCGCGGCATTCTTCGGCGTGCCAGCGATCGCCGTCTCCGGCTACAGCAGGGAACACCCGGAGACGCTCGCCGCTCTCGCGCGCTGGGTCGTAGAGCTGGCCCGGACCCGACTGGTCCGCCAGCTCGAGCCCGGCCAGTACCTCACAGTGAGCTTCCCTCGTGTGCCGATCGCCGAGATCGAAGGCGCCGTAGTCGTTCAGCGCAGCCCCCGGCCGTGGCGGATCGAGCTGGAGCACAGCGATGACAGTTCGGCCGCTGATGGCCGCGAGTTCTGGAGCCTGCGCTTCTCGACCCTGGAGATCTCTGCTCCCAGCGCCACCGACGTCTACGCCTACAGAAGGAACCAGATCGCCATCGTCCCTATGCGAGTGGACGAGCACGACTATGCGCTACTTGAGGAACTCTTCGAATTGGGCGCCGATCTGCCAGATTGGCCGCCTGACGGGAGACCCCGCTAGGCACCTCGGACCCGGCGCCGCCGCCTGGTCCATCGAAACCGGCGCCGCCCTCCCTACGTAGGAGAGGGAAGCGAGGGGGACAACTATGCTGAGGATTCTCAAGCCTATACTGCGGGTGATCGTCAAGGTCCTGGAGTGGCTGGAACGTAAGATCTAGCACTTTCCAGCCGCCGCCTGCCGACCCCGCCGACGGCCGTTCGAGGCGCCGCGGCGGGGTGCGTCGCTATTTCAGGCGATAGCGCTCCAGCTTCATCACCATTGTCTGCAGACCTTCAGCCAGGGCGGGGTGAACCATCTGGGCTTCGACCATGGCCCGGGCCGGTGCTCCGGCCATCATCAGCATCAGGAAGCTGTGGATGAGCTCACCAGCTTCATAGCCGACGATGGCGGCGCCCAGGACTCGTTCCGTCTTCGGGTCGACCAGCACTTTCATGACCCCCGCTGTCTCATCCATCTCGATGGCGCAGGCGATGTGCCCGAACGGCATTGTCGCTACCTCGTGCTCGATGCCCTGAGCCTTAGCCTCCCGCTCCGTCAGCCCAGCGCGCGCCACCTGTGGATCGGTGAACACGGTACTCGGCGTGATGCGGCCGCCGCGCCCGCCTGTCCGGCGACCCATCAGTATATCGTAGAGGATGCGGTGGTCGTCCCACGCGCTATGGGTGAACTGCGGGCCACCGTTACAGTCGCCTACGGCGTATACGCCCTCCGCACTGGTGCGATAGGCGTCGTACACCTCGATGAATCCCCGGCCGTCCAGCGCGATCCCCGCCGCAGCGCACGACCACTTCCCCGTCGCCCTTCTCGACCTCCACGACTTCGGCACCGAGCACCGCCACGATCCCTTCCGAGCGGAAGACCTCTTCGATGGCCTCGCAGACCTCGGTGTCCTCGCGCGGCAGCAGATGCCTGCCCCGCTGCATGATCGTCACGTTAGAGCCGAAGCGCCGGAACATCTGGCCGAACTCGCAAGCGATATAGCCACCGCCCATCACCACCAAGTGCTCGGGTGGCTCCCGCACGTCCATGATGCTCGAGCTGTCAAGCCATTCGACGCCGCCCAGACCCGCCACCGGCGGCACGTGTGGCCGGGCTCCCACGTTCACGATCAGCGTCTCGGCGCGGTGGCGCTCGCCGTTCACCTCGACCTCCCGCTCGCCGACGAAGCGTGCCTGGCCCTCGATCAGCTTCAGCTTTCCGCCGGCGCGCTCGAGCCGCCTGCCCACCCCCTTCCGCCACTGCTGCACGATGGCGTCCTTGCGATCGACGATCGCGGCGAGCCGCGCGCTGGCCACCATCGTCTTGGTCGGCGTGCAACCGACGTTGACACACGTACCGCCCAGATGGCCGGCTTCGACTATGATGACTTCCCTGCCGGCTTCGGCGAGTCGAGCGGCGAGCGGGACACCTGTCTGGCCGCTTCCGATGACGATCACATCGGCGTTCATGATTCCCTCCGCTGATTCAAGCGAAGACCACTCATGTCATTTCATCTGAGGCGGACGATATCGCTCTTGGCGAAGATCGCTGTGGCCTCAAGCCTCAGACTCGGCTCGGAGTAGAGCGACCGCGGTACGCTGATATCGGCTAGATAGAGCTCCCCCACATACGCCCCGGCTCCTTCCGCCTGCAACCCCTGTTTCGCTAAAGCGAGGGTAATCGTCGCCATCGCTCTGTGATCCCCCGGCTACCCTAGTCTATCGACTGTGGCCGCTGGGCAAACGCGGCGCTATGTTGTACGACCAGTTGCATGGAACCCCTCCAGGAGATCTGAGGAGCGCCGTTAGCTAGTCATGAGAGCTGCTCACGGATCCCCATCGCGTGTGAAGCGCCCGCTGCGAAGGCTCTTCGCCTACATCCCGGGACTCATACTAACACTGATACTCGTTCTCCCGGCTGCTGCGCGCGCTCAGGAGATCGATGCGGACTCGATCGTTGTCATCGAGCGAGGGACCCCCAGCGTCGACGGCTGGGATGTCGCGGAATTCCCATTCAAGGTGATAACGGCGCCGTTGTACTTGTTGGTGTTGGGACTTGAACAGGCGTCTCAGGTAGCGGATGACACTCGCCTGCTTCGGTGGATCGGATACGTCAACCAGGAGCTGAACAGAAGGTCGGTCTATCCTACAGTCGCGGCCCTGGGAACGGGCTCCGGAACCGGGGTCGCCCTATTGCTCGGGCAACCGAGTATCGACCGCGCGGCCTGGGCGCACGTACGTGGCGGCGTGACCTTCAAGGGGTACTGGCGTTTCCTGGTGCGGGCCGGCTACGGTCCCGAAGCCCTCGTGCCAGGTCAGCCCCAGAACTTCGCCGCCAACGCTGTTGGCTCGATGAATCACCGGCACCAGGATGAGTTTTCCGGGATCGGCCACGACAGCCGGGAGGAAGATCGCTCCGACTACGAGCTGGACCAGCAGCTCGTGGGCGCGGAACTCGGCCTCGCAGCGACGCGGAGTACCGTACTGAGACTGAGCTCCGACTGGTCCGAGGTCGAGACCGCGCCGGGCAACAACGCGCGTCTCCCCGATGTCGATTCGATCTTCGAACCTGAAGAGGTCCCCCGCTTCGGAGCCACCGATCGCTACATCTCGGTGGGCGGCCACGCCGAGTGGTTCACACGCGACCCCGGTCTGCTGCCCGGACGGCGGTGGCTGCGCCTCGGTTTGCGCTGGAACGAGAGCGCCTCCGAGGGGGCGGCGGATTTCGCCGAGATCGAGGCGAGCGTCGGAGCCGTCATCCCGTTCCACCACGACACGCGAAGCCTGGCACTGGAGATCGGCTACCAGACCGCTCGGCCCAGCGGGGAGGGCGAGATCCCGTTCTACCGTCTGGCGCGGCTCGGTGGCACCCCATCGGCTCCCGCTTACCGGACCGGGAGGTTTCGTGATCGCGACCTGATCCTGGGGCGGGTGGAGTATTCGTACCGTATCTGGCTGGGCCCGCGCGAGACATCCTTACTGGCCGCCTCCATCTTCCTGCACGGCGGCATGGTCGCCCACAACCTGGCGGATGATTTCACATTCGGCCGCCTGAGGCCGAGCCTGGGCATCGCGCTCAGCACGATCACCCTGACCGGGTCCGGCGCCCGTTTGGAGTTCGCCGGCGGTGACGAGGGTCTCCGAGTCAACTTCACCTTCCTGGCAGGCTACTGATGCGGCGATCGGGCTTTATACCCACCATCGTTTCCGCCGCGTGCGTGCTCGTGCTGGCGTCGTGCGCCAAGAACCGTGTGGCCGTGGTCAACACGACGACCGCGCCGAGCCCTGAAGTCGCTACGCTCGCCGAGGCGCCCGGGGAACGGGACCCCGACGTCACGGTCGATTTCTTCGAGCAGAGCATCCGCAAGCCGCTCACCTACGTCTTCATTCCGCCCCGTGCGCTGCGCTCGTGGCTCGGTAACAAGGTCGAGGCCTACAACCCGACCGCCGAAGACGATATTGTGAACTCCAGCTGGTTCACACACAGAAACGGGAGCCGGCGGATGACGGCCGCCGAGGTTGCACGTGGACCTGCCTACGGCGTCCCACCCGACACCAGTGGGCACTGGACGGTATTTGGCGCCAAGGTGCGGGGTATCACTCCTGGCTACTTGATCCGTGACGCAACGGGCGGTGTCTACTTGATCAAGTTCGACCCACCGGGCTACGACGAGCTGATGACCGCGGCCGAGGCGATAACCTCGCGCCTGTTCTACGCGGCCGGTTACCACGTGCCCGCGGTATACATCGTGGAATTGGATCCGCCCATGGCCCGTGCCGGTGAATCGCTGGCGTTCGAGGACCGGCTGGGCCGGGTGCATCCGATCAGCGATGAGGACCTGCAGGAGATGCTGGCAGGCCTAGCTAAGCGCCCCAGCGGCCGTATCCGAGCGGTAGCCAGCCAGATCATGCCGGGAGGGATCGGCCCGTTCAACTACGAGGGAACGCGCAAGGACGATCCGGCAGACACCATCCCGCACGAGCACCTCCGCGAGCTGCGCGGTATGTACGTCATGGCCGCGTGGCTTAACCACCTCGACGCCAAGCAGCAGAACTCCCTCGACATCGTTGTCGAGGAAGACGGCCAACTTAGAGTAGTGCACTGCCTGATCGACTTCGGCTCCAGCCTGGGAAGCGCAGGGATCGCTCCCAACGCCCCGCGCGACGGCGTTGAATACGATCTCGATCTCGGCGCGATCAGCGCCCGCTTGTTCACCGCCGGCATCTATGCCAGCAGCTGGGAGCGCTACTCCCATGAACCGGAGCACCCATCGATCGGCTTCTACTCGACGGACCTGTTCGACCCCGGCAGCTGGAGGAGCAACTATCCGAACCCCGCCTTCCAGAATCGCACGATCCGAGACGGCTATTGGGGCGCCAAACTGGTGGCGAGCTTCGACGAGGAGCAGATCCGCGCGGCCGTCTCTGCCGGTCGGCTCAGCAGCCCGCTGGCGGAGGAAGCTCTGGTCCAGGCGATCATCGGCCGCCGCGACCTCACGGTCGAGTATTGGCATTCCAGGGTGACCCCGCTGGAAGAACCGAGCGTCGGCGGCTCACCCGGCGCGCCGGTCCTCACGTTCCGCGACCTGGCTGTCGCCGAAGGCGTCGTCCCGGCGAGCGGACGCCGCTATGAGATGCGTTTCGAGTTCCCGGCCGCCGGGGCCGAGGTCGAGGGCGTGATGGAGTCTCGAATAGCGGACGGCGGAGATGGCGAGCTCGAGCTCCCACCCCTTCCCACCACTTCAGATTTCTGGCAGGAATTCCGTGGCAGGCCGCTAGAGGAGCAAATGGCCAAGCTCGAGCTCAGGGCGATCCCTCAGGCCGGCTCACCTCGTCCCCGCTCGGTTCGCATCCACCTGTTACCGGTCCAAGAAACCGGCTACCGGATAGTCGGTCGCGCTTACTAGGGAATACAGCCGATAGAACGTTCGCGGCAGCGCGCCGACCGATGCATCTTTCGGGGTCGACCAGGTGCCCGCGCTACCTCGTGACCGGGGGGATGATTGAACCCACTCGACCAGCGCGTAACGACCGTCTGGAGGCTCACCGGCCTAGTCTTCGCGCTGCCGCTGACCGCGATAGCCGGCCTCGTTGAAGGTGTGGTCCTTGCACCCGAGGGCATCCGGCTCCTCGCCCCGGGCGTCATCGCCGGCCTCGCCGCGCTTCCGCTTATCGGGTTCTCCGTACTGTGGCCGGGCCTCCGTTACCGCTTCTGGCGATGGCAGGTCGAGGCCGATCGTGTCTTGATCGTAAAGGGAGTCTTGTGGCGGTCGCGCTCGCTCATACCGCGGGTGCGCATCCAGCACGTGGACACTCGCTCTTCACCGTTGCAGCGCTGGCTGGGGCTCAACTCCCTGATCATCTACACGGCAGGCACCCGCGGCGCCGATGCCGAGATACCCGGGCTCGCCGCCGAGGAGGCAGAGCGACTGCGTGAGGATCTCGCGCGACTTGAGGAACTCGACGACCGTGTCTGACGAAGCGAACGGCTGGGCGCGGCTGCATCCGGTCACGCCACTGCTGCGAGCGTTCCAGCTTCTCTACGCGTTCATCATCGGCGTGTTCGCCGCATCGCTGGGGCGAGGCGCGGCCGTCGTCATCGTAGTCGGCTTCACGTTGGTCGCCGCCGCCTGGATCACTCTCTCCTATCTACGCTTTCGCTACCGCGTCACAGATGACGGCTTGATCATCACTCGCGGTGTGCTATTCCGGAAAAGACGTGTGATCCCGCGTTCCCGAATCCAGAACGTCGACCTGCGTGCCGGACTTCTCCAGCAGCTCCTCCGTGTGACGACCGCCCGAATCGAGACCGCCGGCGGCCAAGCGACGGAAGCCACGCTGCACGTCGTCAGCCGTGAAGAAGGTCTCCGCTTGAGAGCGCGGCTTGTCGGCCTGGCACGTCAGGCGCCGCAGGCCGTGCCCCCGACGGTCGCGGGCGAAGCCGCGGCGTTGCCGGAGCAGCCTGTAGGGCCATACCCGGTGCCTGAATCCGCCCTGCATCGCGCAACGCCACTCCAGCTGGCCATCGCCGGAGCGACATCCAACCGCGCTGGGGTCCTGGTAGGTGCACTGCTCGGCGGCGACTACCTGTTCAACTTCATGCCCACCGACCGGATACTCGGCCGCTTCCTGCCACCTGAGTACGTGGAATCCGGCGCTGCGGTGCAGAGTCTGGTCGAGACGATTCAGCACGACATGGGGGCCTTCTTCGTCGGCGTCTTTGTGCTCGGCATCTTCTTCGGGCTGGCCGGCTGGGCGGTCTCGGTGTTCGCCAGCGTGATACGCTACTTCGATTTCACCCTCAGGCAGTTCGGAAACGAGCTACAGGTGAGCTACGGGCTGCTCACGCGGCGCGAGAAGGGCTTCCGCAGGAGCCGCGTCCAGAACGTGCAGATCGAGGAGCCGATCCTGCGACGCTGGCTGAAGCTGGCTTCGGTCCGCGTACAGACCGCCGGCTACGGCCCGGGCGTGAAGGCGGACGAGCGGATGGAGACACTCGCGCCGATTATTCGTACGAGCGAGCTTACCGAGTACCTGCACACGGTGTACCCGGACTTCGACTGGAAGACGGTCGAGTGGCGCCCTGCGCATCCGCGTGCGCGGCGGCGGCTGTTCATACGCCGGGCGCTCGTTGTCATCGCGGCGACCGCCGCACTGACGCTGGCCACTACCCCGGAGGGCCTCCTGCTGGCGGCGGCGCTCCTGCCCGCCTGGTTGCTCGCCCACGCCCACTACCGTCACCTGGGCCATGCTCGCGCCGGCACCTACGTGCTCGTCAGGGAGGGGCTCTGGAACCGCAGGATCTACATCGTGCCGGCACGCAAGATCCAGGCGCTCCACCTGCGGCAGTCACCGTTCCAGCGCCGGCTCGGTCTCGCTACGTTGCACATCGAGACGGCCGGCGACCCGCTCGAGTGGCACTCACCGCGCTCGATCGATCTCGGGACGGGCTACGGTCTGGAGATGATGGAAGGGCTGGCGATGGAGGTAACGAGGAGCGGACTTACCTTCTGACCCCTTTTGTCCAGCTTCTGTGACCGTCTCGGCTCCAAGCCTACCCGGTGGCTACCTTCAGACCATCTTGCATCACAACCGTTCTTATCGGGAACGGAATCACTATTCCCTCTTCTTCGTATCGCTTATGTAGTCGCTTGATGAACTCGTGCTTCAGCAGGTACTGGCTCACGTACTCCTGTCCCCTCAAGATTACGTTGAAGTTGATACTCGAGTCGGCGAACGCCGCGTAGCGGATGAAGGGTTCCCAGCTCGGAACACCGCCTTCCACCGTCTCGAGCGTCTGTTTGGCCACCTCGATCGTGACACGCTCCACATGCTCCAGGTCGCTGTCGTAGTGCACACCGACCGGCACCAAGACCGACAACTCCTGCTCGGGGAGGTGATAGTTGGTCGTGATCGTGCTGGCGATCTGCTTGTTCGGTACGATGATTATGTTGTTAGGCAGCTGCCGGATCGTCGTCTGCCGCCACGTCACGTCCATCACGTACCCTTCCTCACCGGAATCTAACTTCACATAGTCGCCCGGTCGAAGCTGGCGTGACACCAGTATGTGCACTCCGGCGAACAGATTCGCCAGCGTGTCCTGTAGCGCCAACGCCACGGCCAACCCCCCGACCCCGAGGGCGGTGATGATCGGTGCTATCGAGATACCGAGCGTCTGAAGGATGACCAGGATACCGATCGCCAGCACGGTGATGCGGGCCAGGTTGGTCACCAGGGTGGCGCCCGGCAGCGTCTCCGGTGCGCGCTTCGCCCCGTTCTCCACCAGCGCCGCCACGATACGCGCTACTGCCCAGGTGATCGAGAAGATCACCAGGATGAGCAGCAACTGCTGGATCAGAGCAGTGATCCGCTCGGGCAACGTGGTAATCTGGACCGCGGCGTAGAGGCCGGCGATCATGAACCACATGACGACCGGCCCGTGGACAGCGGCGAGCACGACATCATCGACAACCGTGCGGGTGGCGTCGGCGACTTTGCTCAGCTTGCGCATGACCGTCCTGCGCACCACGAGGCCGACAACGAAGCCGAGCACTGCGATCGCCGCCGGTATCGCGATCGCCTGAATCTCACTCCACGTCAGGTTCATTTCTTTACCCTCCAAGGCAAAACAGCCGGCGACCTCGACGTCGCCGGCTGTGACTGACGAGTGGCAGCGGCCAAACAGGCGCTACCGGTGTGGCACAGCGGGATGGCGAATCGTCTTACCCTCTACCAGGTATACGACATCCTCGCCGATGTTCGTGGCCAGATCGGCGACACGCTCGATGTTACGGCCTATCAGGATCAGTGACAACGCCGCTCCGATTTGCCGGGGCGACTCCATCATCATAGTGATCATCGACCGCAGGTGCGACTCGTGCAGCCGATCCACCCGATCGTCGCGCTGCAGCACGCTGCGAGCTTTATCGGCGTCATGTTGCACGAAGGAATCTAGGACATCGCGCAGCATTTCCTGCGCGATCGCCGAGTATTACGGCCTCGGCCTTGCTGACGTCCCGCTCGCGCAGCGCCTCGAGCGCCTTCTCGATCAGCACCTCGATCATGCGCGACATGGCGACGAGGCGCCCTGTGAGGTCGTCCAGTTTCTGTTCGAAGTGTGTGCGCGCCATCGTCTTTACCTACTATCCGAACCGGCCCGTGATCTACGCCTCGGTGCGCGCATCGTCCAGGCTGGTGAAGATCATCCAGCGCAGAACTTCTCGAAGCCGCCGCCGGTGCCCGACACGCCAACAGCGACGCGGATCCTCCGGTTCGCGGCCTGGAATTCCTCCACGACCGCCTCGGTGATCGGGTACACCGTGCTAGACCCGTCTATGTGCACCCGACCCTCGGGCGCGGCGTCCGGGCGCCCGGCCCTCACAGCCTGGCAGCACGGCCAATATGGGGGCCGCCAGCAGGACTCGAGCTCTGCACGCCGTCCCGAGATATCTCTTCATCGCGCTCTTCCTTCTCGGTCTTTCCCGATGGTGGATGGAAGCTACGCCCGCCGTGAGAAGAGCATGTAACCGCTTTGTAACAATCTGGTATCGGAGCCGATTTTAGATCCGGGGCTGGGAGATATGTAAGCTGATGGCATTGAATTGCTCATCTTTAATCAGATACCTAACTTACACACCCCAACCTCGCACCCCGGCAGACCATGTTCTACAGGCCGCTTCGTGGCCTACATATCAACCTGGTGAGGAGCGCGATGAGAGCGACGGCTTCGCTTTACGCATTCTTGATTGTGGCGCTGCCGAGCGCCCAGCTCAACGCACAGGACGGATACAAGATCTACATTTCCGTCGACATGGAGGGTGTCGTCGGCGTCGTCAGCAGCGATCACCTTGGGCCCTCGGGGTTCGAGTACTCGAAGGCTCGCGAGTGGATGACCGCGGAGGTGAACGCCGCCATCGAGGGCGCTCGTGCGGCCGGCGCCACCGAGTTCGTCATCAGCGACTCTCACGGCAACGGGGAGAACCTGCTGATCGACAGGCTGCCGGCTGACGTGACGCTCATCAGATCCTGGCCGCGCCCGCTGATGATGATGGAGGGGATCGACGAGACGTTTGACGCTGTCATCTTCATCGGCTACCACTCGAGCACCAACAACCCGACAGGAGTCCGCGCCCACACGTTTTCCAGCGGCCGGCTCGCAGGGATCTACTTGAACGGCACCGCGATGCCCGAGGCGGGCATCAACGCGGCCATCGCCGGCCACTTCGGGGTCCCGGTAATCATGATCTCCGGTGACGACGCCGCGCTGGAGGAAACACGCAAGCTCATAGGCGAAATCGAGGGCGCTGTGGTGAAGCAGGCGATCAGCTATCAATCGGCGCGAACTCTCATGCCCGGGGTCGCCTACAACCTGATTCGCGAGAAGGTCACGAGCGCTGTCGGGCGCATCGGCGATTTCGACTCCTACGTGCTCGAGACGCCGATCACCCTCGACCTGGTCTTCAAGAACTACAGGCCGTCGGAGATGCTCGCCTACCTGCCCATCGTGGAGCGCACCGATTCCCACAGCATCCGCTTCATGGGCCGAGACATGGTGGAGATCTCGAAGTTCCTTGAATTCGTATTGACCTACGATGCGTCGCTGTCACCTTAGCTCGGCCGGGGCTCGTTGATCCTATCGCTCGGGGGCCCCATCTTGTACGACCGTGTCCGTCTCCGCGGCGGCCACCAGCGGAGAATAGCGGTGCGGTAGAGGTCCTTTATGCAACGTCTCAAACGACTGCTGGGTGAGGTTCACCGGCGATTCCTCTGGCAGGTTTTCGCTGCCTATTCCTTGTTCGCCTGGGTTGCCTTTAGCGTGGCCCGCGCCATGACCGAGTACCGAAGCTTGCCCGGCTGGTTCGTCCCCTTCTCTGCTATCCTTCTTCTTGTCGGCCTCCCAGTCATCATCATCACTGCGTACATCCAGCGTGGGGTACCCGCCATTGGTCGCTCAGACCCGACCTTACACGTCGACGTCGAGATCGCGGACGACGGCGAGCAGATCACGGTCGTCCGGGAATCGACTGGCATTGCCCGCCTCTTCACCTGGCGGAACGCAATTCTCGGCGGCGTGGCCGTTTTCACCCTTTGGGCCATCGTGGCAGCAGCATGGCTGCTTCTCACCGACGGTCTCCAGAACGAGATCCAAGAGCCTACCACGCAGGAGGCCGTCCAGACGAACGACAACTAGCTTGTGCCGCCTGCGCGATTGTCCCAATTTCCGGGCCATCCCAGCGGTGATGACCCGGGTTGGAGGCGACGCCAGCGGACGATGTATCTCTCCCTTCTTCTCTTTCTGATCCCGATCCAGGGCACTCAGACGCCGCAGGCTCCCGTGACGATCGAGGAGTACCTGGCGCTCAGGCACTTGAGCGCCGTGCAGGTTTCGCCGGACGGCGGGTCGGTGGCGTTCACCTCGATGCGTGCCGCGCTGGAAGAGAACGGGTACCGGACCGAGCTCTATGTGTGGCGGCCGGCCACAGGGGCACGCACCGTGGCGACCGGCTTCACGGACATAAGCGCTCCGCGCTGGTCGCTGGACGGCGCTTCGATCTCCTTCGTAAGCCGTGGTCAGGACACGGACGACGAGCCGCAGCTCTGGCTCCTGGGAGTCTCTAGCGACGATCCGCCACTCCAGTTGAGCGAGATCCCGGGCGGCGTGCTCGACTACGGTTGGGCCCCAGACGGCTCCATTTACGCACTCACCGGCGGCACGGCGAGCAGCGCTCGCGAGATCTGGAAGGTGCTCGTCCCCGGTGGCACAGCGGAATATGTCTGGGGCGGCGACCCCGGAATCCGCGAGATCGCCGTGAGTCCCGACGGTGCGGCGATCGTCTACAGCACGAACGGCAGCGGCGCCGCCGCGGACTACCTCAACTACGACCTCCGCATCCTCGATCCGGCGGCCCAGCGCACGCGCCGGCTCACGAGCCGCCCGGGGCCCGAAGTAGCGCCGATATGGTCGCCCGACAGCCGCACCGTCGTCTTCCAAGCGCCGCAACACCCGGCGGACACGTACTCGCAGACCGAGCTGCTCAGCGTACCCGCATCCGGCGGTACGCCCCAGGTGCTCACCGACTCCTTCGATCGAGCAGTCGTAGAACACTGCTGGCCGCCGGGCGGCGATCTGCTGTTCACGGCAGCTCTGGGAACGCAGACACATCTGTTCGCCATCCGCGGCGACGGTGCCGTCCGTGCCGTCGCGCAGGGCGGGTACAACGTCGGCTCCTTCGACGCGACACCGGCCGGCGCATCGATATTCGCCGCACTCGAGTCGGCGACGGCTGCAGGCGAGCTGTGGCACTTCGCGGACGGGCGGTTCGAACGCCTCACCGAGTTCAACGCAGCCACGCGAGATTGGCGGCTGGGCCGACAGCAGGTGATTCGGTGGACGGCGCCCGACGGGTTGAACATCGAGGGACTGCTGGTCTATCCCATCGACTACCAGGAGGGCCGCCGCTATCCGCTGCTGGTGAATGTGCAGGCTGGGCCGAGGACCCGGGCCCGCGACGTTCTCACCAGCCGCGGCGACTTCCAGCTCTTCGCCGCCCAAGGCTATGCGGTGCTCGCGCCCAATCCACGTGGCAGCAGCGGATACGGCGAAGATTTCGCCACTGCGCGCCGCAGCGATCTGGCGGGCGGCGACATCGTCGATCTCGTGGCCGGCCTCGATGCCGTGATCGGGATGGGCATCGCCGATCCGCAGCGACTGGCCATCTACGGCAGCGGCTACGGCGCCGAGATGACCAGCTGGACGCTCACGACTACGCCGAGGTTCGGCGCCGCCGTGGCCGTCTTCGAAGCCGCGAGCTCGTCGGGCTGGACGGCGCCGGCCTTCGCTGCACCCGCCCCCGATCGCTCGGCAACGGCGAACGCCCGGAGCATCCACACGCCGCTTCTCATCATCGAAGGCCCGGACGACTTCGACACGCTCGTCCCTCGCACCCAGCCCGCGGAACTGTACCAAGCTCTGAGCGACCTGGGACGCCCGGTCGAGTACGTCGAGCTCTCGAGTGGCGCAGGCCCGGCAGTGTCGCCGCGTCGGCGCAGCGACCTCTTCTTCCGCCAGCTCCGCTGGTTCGACAGACACCTCAAGTTCGGCGGTGCAGACCTCTTCGAGTTCTATCTCACCGGCGAGTGGGTGTCAGGACCGGCCGGCTGGGAGCTGCGGGTGGAGAGCGCCGCACCACGCGCCGACTATACGGGCATGGCTCCCGAGAGCGGCCGCTACATCGAGGTCGCCCTGACCCTGCGGCCCGCCGAGTCCGCCCTGAGAGACCGCACAGCACACAGCCTCTCCCTAGACCCAGCGACGGGCTTGAGCCTGCTCGGGCCCGACGGTACGTTGCGGCGGCTTACGGGCACAGTCACCGAGGTGTTCGGTAGGGAGACGCTGATCTTGGGGATGCCCGGACCCTTTAGCGTCCCAGCGCCGCAGATTGACGCGGCTACCACCCTCAACTACAGGCTAGCGTTCGAGATCCCCAACGACGCCGCCGAGTACCGGTTGCTCTTGGAGGGGTTCCGGCCCGTTCGCATCTGGGTCCCCGCAGCCGACTAGAGACGACAAGAGAGCGACCATGAATCGACGCCGGATCGCGTTGCTGCTCAGTGGGCTCATCCTCGTAGTGGCGCTCGCCCTCACAGGGAGTTTCCCCCAGTACGGCGAGCACTTTGGCTTCTGGTCAGTTCTGCCTCCGGCCGTGGCGATCATCCTCGCCTTCGCCACCCGCGAGGTCGTGAGCTCGCTGTTCATCGGCATAGCACTTGGCGGCGTGATCAGCGGCAAGATCAACATCGTCCAGCACTATCTCATCCCGTCGATCGGCAGCGAGAGCTACGCGCTCATACTCCTCGTCTACCTGTGGGCGCTGGGCGGCCTGATCGGCCTGTGGACGCGGACAGGTGGCGCCCAGACCTTCGCCGAGTGGGCGGGCCGTCTCATCGTCGTCGGGCCACGCTCCGCCAAGTTCTTCGCCTGGCTGATGGGGCTCATCTTCCACCAGGGGGGCACGATAAGCACAGTGCTGACCGGGACGACGGTGCGGCCGGTCTGCGACAAGCATCGCGTGTCGCACGAGGAGACATCCTACATCGTCGACTCGACGGCTTCACCCGCCGCTACGCTCATCCCCTTCAACGTCTGGCCGATCTACGTGGCCGGTCTCGTCGTCGGCACAGTGCCGTTCATCAGTACGACGTCCGAGGGCATCGCGTTCTTCTTCAAAGCCCTACCGTTCAACTTCTACTCCTGGTTCGCGATCCTCTTCACATTGACTTTCTCTCTCGAAGTCATGCCCTTCATGCCGGGACGGCTCTGGGCCAACGTGCCGCTGGTCGTCGGTCGCAAGATGTCGAACGCCATCCGACGGGCCCGGGAAACGGGACAGCTCAACCGACCGGGAGCGGATCCGCTCACCTCGGAAGAGCTGACCGTGATCCGTGTCGTGGAGGGCTACAAGAGCGGGCTGATCGACTTTCTCGGCCCGATGGGCACGCTGCTGGGCGTCGCCATCATCCCGTACATCTATACGTTCTTCATCCTCGGCTCTGAGTCGCCGACCCTGCTGATCGGCGAGGCGTTCCTGCTCGCCGTGCTGGTGGGCGCCGCCATCGCCCTGATCAAGGGGATGAACCTGAAGACGGTGATCGGCGCGATCGTCGACGGCTGCAAGGGCGTCACCATCGGCGCGATCATCCTGGCACTGGCTGTGACGTTGAAGAGCGTCGCCGAATCGGTGGGCACCGCCGCCTACATCATCGAGGTGACCTCCGCCTTCCTCACCCCGACGATCGTGCCGGCCCTGTTCCTCGTGCTTTGCATGGTCATCGCATTCTCCACCGGGACGTCCTGGGGCACCTACGCCGTCGTCTTCCCCGTCGCCATGCCGCTCGCCTTCTCGGTCAGCCAGGACCCGTTCTTCCTGACGCTCTGCTTCGGCGCGGTAACCGGTGGCAGCGTCTTCGGCGACCAGTGCTCGCCGATCTCCGACACGACGATCCTGTCGTCCCTGGCCACGGGTTCCGACTTGATGGACCACGTGTACACCCAGATCCCGCTGGCCCTCACCGCCGCGGGGCTTGGCGCTGTCCTATACACCTTGTTGGCCGTCATCTTTATATAGTGCCCGCGGCACTCGATCGACCCGCGAGACGAGCAGATAAGCGCAGCGCCCGGCACGAGGCCGGGCGCCGCTCTCATTCGCTGCCCGGGCGACCGTCGATGGTCACTCGTCTATCAACTGGGACGAACCGCGCTCCAGTATGCCGCGCCGCAGAGCGATCTGCCCGGCGCTTGCCTCCGCCATCGGCTCCAGACGGTGCTCGTATCGGGTGCGCTCGCCAACCTTCACCGTTTTCCTCACATCCTCACCGCCACGCCTGTGGACGATGGTGATGGGTTCGCCGATCGATTCGGCATAGAGTTCGTGAAACTCGTCCGTCCAATCACCGTCGTTGACCTCGACATCGCCCACCCACTTCAACTCATCGCCCACTCTCAGGCCTGCCCGAGCGGCAGGGCTGCCGGGCACGACCTGCCGGACCACCATGCGGCCCCTGCGCTGCGAGGCCAGCTGCACCCCAAAGAAGGGCTCCACGATCGTGTCGGTCCGGAAATCCATCCCCGCCAGCGCCAGCGTCTCGCGATAGGGTAGCGGCAGGCGGCCATCTACATAGTCGCGATAGAAGCGCGACGCGCCCTCCTGGCCGATGAACTCACCCACGTAGCCGATGAAGTCCTCGGTAGTGAAACCGCCGCCTTTGAGGTAGTGCTCACGGTAGAGCCGGGTCATCACGTCGTCCAGACTGTGCTGGTTCTCGGTGGCGTGACGGATCTGGATGTCCAAGAGTAGCCCGAGCAGCGCGCCTTTGTCGTAGTAGTAGTACTGATCGACGTAGGTCGGCTCGAGCCACGTGTTGAGGCTGGCGTCCTCCACCGCCTCGTGCACCGGTTGCACTTCCACCGAGGCGATGAGGCTGCGTGTCGCCTCCCAGAACTGCCTGTCGTTCCAGATCCCGGCCCGCACCAGTACCACGTTCGCGTAGTAATCGGTGATCCCCTCGGAGACCCAGAGGAGTTCAGTGAACTGCTCACGATCGTACGCGTACGGCCAGAGCGCTGTGGGGCGGATCCGCTTCACGTTCCAGGCGTGATAGTACTCGTGCGAGAGCAGCGGATAGACCAGCTCGCGGAAGGTGAAGCGCGCCTGGTCGAAGATGATCGCCGGCATTATGTCGAACTGCGAGTTCGAGTGCTCGAGCCCGGCGACGTACAGGTAGTTCTCATCCGCCAGGTAGATGAACGTGGTGTAACGCCGGTAGGGCACCTCCCCGAACATCTCGTGGAGGGTCGTCGCGATCTTGCCCAGCGCCTCAAGCGCCATACCCCTGGCCGGGTCCCTGAAATGCGCAGCCGGGTAGACGGCGAGACGGCTCCAGCGGCCGTCGACGTTTACGCTGTCGATGGCGAAGTGGCCGACGAACGTCGGGTTGTCCACTAGGTCGTGGTAGTCGCTCGCCCGGTAGACGCCAGGCTCCCCGGCCTCCTCCATTTCGGTGGCGACCTTCCAGCTTTCGGGGAGGTCGAAGCTGACCTGCGCGGGGAAGTCAAAGCCAGACTCGGGGAAAACGAAGAGGTTGGTGCCGTTGAGAAATCCGAAGTCGCTCCTCAACAGGCTTTGGCTGAGCTCGAGCGTCCCGGCGAAGTAGTCGAAGCTAACGCGGATCTTCCTTGCCCCCTCCGAATGAACCCGCCAGGTGTCCTTGTCCAGCTTGTCCCAACGCAACGACTCGTCCCCGGCGCTCGCTTCGAAATGGCGAACGTTGCGGGCGTAGTTCTCCACCTTGTAGTGGCCGGGTGTCCAGGAGGGAAGCGACACGAGCGTAACGTCGCCGGTGGCCGGCAACTCCGCCTCCACGTGGTACAGCCGGCTGCTGGCATCGTCGACACGCACCAGATACCTGATGGGCTCCTGCGCCCACCCTCCGACGGCGCTCGCCAACAGTGCTAACGCAACGAACCCTGCCCTTGCTAAGTCCATTAAAGCTCCTAACTTACGCGCACCGCTACAACCGTGATAGAGTCCGGCGAAGGACTCACCAACTTACCAGACCGACCCCGCATTTCAATTGCCCGCAGCCCGACCGACCGCATATTGTCCCTCCAGCAACTCGGTCCTCGCAGCGACACTCCCGCGCCTCTGGGTATCGGAGGAGCCGCATGGCCCGCTTACCTGCCCTCGCCCTCGACAGCAAGGGCCTCAAGCGCAAGCTCCCCGGCTACGTCGCCACCGCGTTGATGATCCTGGTCACGATCCTCTGGACGTTCTGGAGCGTCGGCGAGATGTACTACGAGGGGTGGTGGGGGCCATGGTACGTGAAGCTCCGGTACCTGATCCCGGCCGTAATGTGTCTGCTGCTCACGCTGCTGGCGCTGGCGTGGCCTCTAATCGGAGGCCCGATGATCATCCTCGTCGGCGCTGCGTTCACCGCCTGGTGGTGGGGGCCGCGACTCGAAGAGGGAGTAGACATCGGTCAGCTACTTGCACTCTTCCCCGTGAGTGCCATGCTGGTGATCATCGGCGCCCTCTTCCTCTTCGAGGCTCGCCAGCGCCGGCGTCGCCGCGAGGAGGGCTGGGCGCACCCGGAAGTCTGGCTTCGGCGAAACGCTCGCTACGTACTCGCGATCGGCGCCCCCCTCCTCGCGTTCGCCGGCTGGTCGCTCTACTGGCTCCCCATCGTTCTCACCCGGCAGGACGACGGTATTCGGGCCGAGCGATTCATCGTGGGAGACGGGGTCTCACTCATCTGGGCCCCTGAAGGCCCCGGCTGGAACTGGAAGCAGTCGTGGGGTGGCTACCCATCTTGGAATCGTGTCGCACTTTGGGGAGTGCCGCCGGCAGGCTTCGACGAGAAGCCCGGCTACGAGGACCGCTACGCGACTGTAGCCGACATGGCGGCGACAGGGCTCTGCCGGTACCTGAGCGAGGGTGGCTCGCGCGTGATGGATGAGCCTCAAGACGTCTGGCGCATGCCCACCGCCGACGAGATCATGCGTTCCCTCACGCGCCACGGCGAAAACGCAGCTTGCCTCGATGACGGAGCGATCGGCATCGCCATGCTGGGCCGCGCCGCGTGTGAGAAGACGCCTGACAAGGAGACACCACTCTGGGCGCCTGACGCTGCGCCCATCTACTACTGGGCAGCGGATGAATACGACGAGAACCGCGCCTACTACGTCAGCTACAACGGCGCCTTCAACTCACAACCGAAGTCGTGGGGCAGCCCGCGGCACAGCTATCGTTGCGTGCGTGATCCCTGACGCTTGATTGCCCGCACTCAATGCGGCGGATTATTCTTCAGCCATGGCCCACGTCAGCCTTCAGGATCTCAGCAAAGAATTCGACGACACCGTGGCCGTCGCAGACTTGAGTCTCGAAGTCGCCAACGGCGAGTTCGTCGTGCTGGTGGGCCCTTCGGGATCGGGTAAGACGACCGCGCTGCGCTTGGTCGCCGGTCTCGAGCGTCCCACCCGCGGCTCCATCTTCATCGGCGGCCGCGATGTGACCGACGTGCCGCCTCGCGACCGCGACATCGCGATGGTCTTCCAGAACTACGCTCTCTACCCGCACATGACGGCTTACGAGAACATCGCGTTCGGTCTACAAGTACGCGGCTTCCGCAAGCCAGAGATCGAGGGGAGGGTGAAGGAAGCGGCGGAGATCCTCGGTATCGGCGAACTGCTCCACCGGCGTCCCGGTCAGCTTTCCGGCGGCCAGCGGCAGCGCACAGCGGTCGGACGCGCCATCGTGCGACAGCCGCAGGCCTTCCTGTTCGACGAACCACTATCGAACCTGGACGCCACCCTCAGGGTCGAGATGCGGGCCGAGCTCTCCCAGCTCCACCGCCGACTCGGCGCTACCATCATCTACGTCACACACGATCAGGTCGAGGCGATGACGATGGGGCAGCGTATCGCGATCATGAACGAGGGACGCCTGCAGCAGTGCGCCGGGCCACTCGAAGTCTACCGCAGGCCCGCCAACCTCTTTGTCGCCGGCTTCATCGGCTCGCCAGCCATCAACCTCTTCGAGGGCGAGCTGCACGGCTCTGCCGGCGCCTGGCTGTTCAAAGGGAAGAGCTTCCAGTTGAGCGTGCCGTGCCCGGGCGCAGCGCCGAGCGGTCTCGCGACGCTCGGTGCGCGGCCGGAGGACCTGCGGATTAGCGATGCCGGTACGTTCAGCGCTGTCGTGCGGGTCGTCGAGCCTATGGGCAGCGAGATGTACATCCACCTGGCGACCGAGTACGGCACGCGTGTGGTGGTGCGCGCGCCCGCCGACGCGCGAGTGGCGGTGGATGAGCGTGTCGCCGTCGCGATTCCTCCGGAGAAGGTGCACCTCTTTCGCAGCGACTCCGGCGAGCGCATCGGGCCATGAGGGTCGCTGAGCGGGCGCGAGATCTTCGGCGCCGTATAGCCATCGCACTGACCGCGCTCGCCGCCACGCTGGGCTGTGCCGGCGAGACCGGCGAGAGCACCGTCCTGCGGGTGATGGCTTGGGCGGGCCCCGAGGAGCGTCAGATCGAGCAGCGCATCCTCGATCACTTCCGTGAACGGCATCCGGGGATCCGCATCGAGTACCAGTCGATCTCGTCGAACTACCGTGAGCGTTTACTCACATCGATCGTCGCCGGCACGCCGCCCGATGTGGCGTTGCTCGACAACGGCTCGTACGGGGCCGCGCCGTTCATCGCACGTGGCCTCCTGGTCAACGTCGCCGCCTACCTCGACCGCATCGGCGTCGACACCAGCGCCTACTACCCGGAGGTCCTGGAGATCTTTCGCAGGCCGGGCGGCCTCTACGCGTTCCCCAAGGACTTCAACCCTATCGTCGTCTATCTGAACCGGGACCTCTTCGACGAGGCGGGTGTGCCGTTGCCGGAACGCGACTGGACCTGGGCCGACTTCCTCTCCATTGCACAGCGACTGACGCGCGACGTGGACGGTGACGGCCGGCCCGACACGTGGGGCACGCAGGTCCGCCGCGTCTTTTACCTCTGGCAGCCTTGGGTCTGGGCGGCGGGCGGCGATGTGCTGAGCCGCGACGGCCGGCGTGCCACCGGCTACCTCGACAGCCCGGAAACCGAGACCGCCATCCGCTTCCTAACCGACCTCGTCACCGTCCACAGGGTGGTGCCCTCGGTCGATGTCCGACGCCAGTCGACGGGAATGGAGCGCAACTTCTTCCTGACCGGTCGCATCGGCATGGTCACCAGCGGGCACTGGTGGCTGCCGAGCATCCGGCACTACATCGACGAAGGGAAGGTTCGTATCGCCGTCGCGCCGCTGCCGCGCTACGACGAGGCGAGCGATCCGGTCACAGTACTTTACGCCGCGGGTTGGGCGGTCCCCCACAACACGCGACACAAGAAGCTCGCCGTCGAGCTGGCGGCGCACCTATCGTCCGCCGAGGCGCAGCGAATGCGCGCCGAGTACGGGCTCGCGATCCCATCGCTGCGTGCTGTGCACGAGGACGCCGCGGCGAACGATCCGTACGGCCTGGAGGAGACTTTCCTCTTCGCCGCCCGGAACGGGCGCATGTCATGGGGTTCCGTCGTCGAGGAGTGGGCGCACGTCGAGGTGCAGATGCCCGACATCCTCGATCGCGTGATCTTCGCCGGCGAGCCGCTCGACGAGGTCACCAGCGACATCGCCCAGCGGATCGACGCGATCCTGGCCGGCGCGATGGAAGGTAGCAGCCTCCGATGAAGCGGCTGCGTTTCCCCTTCGTCCTGCTGGTCTGCACGCCGGCCGCCATCTTCGCCTTGGGCGGCATCTGCGCCGCGTACCGAAGCTGGTCAGCCCTCGGGCCGGAGGTCGACCGGCACATGGCCGTCCGCGGGCTCGAGTACATGCAGCTGTACCGAGAACAGCTCGGCGAAGCGCTACGGATGCCACCCGAGCGGCTGGCTGCCAGTGCCGCCCGCTTGAACATCGAGCGCTTCAGCATCTACAACCACGCTGACCGACTTGTCGCAACATTCCCCGACCTAACGCCCATCCCCATCAGTCTCGGCACCGAGCAGAGCGAAGCGATGCTCGCCGCCGCACGCCGAGGTCAGGTAGTCATCGATCTCGTCGCCGGCGATGGCCGACCGATATGGCTCGCCTACGTACCGGGAGACGGGTCGCTCGCCGTGGCGCTTCTAGGGTTGGAATCGCATCAGGAGGAGCGCTTCCGCAGGGCCACCGGCTACGACCTGGCGGTCTACCTCGGCACGACGAACTCGCTGGCGCACGGAGAGAGCTGGCCCGATCAGATCTCCCGCGCCCTGCTGGACTCGCTGGTCAGCCTCGACCGGGCCCTGAGCCTCGATCTTGAGGGCGAACGAGTCGCCGCGGTGCCGTTCAAGGACTTCGACGAATGGGATGTCACCGGCGCGATCATCGTCCGCCAGCAGCGACTCATATTCGAGCTCCCGCGGCCGCCGGTCATCGCGATGGCCGCGCTGATCCTGGCCGCCGCCCTCGCGGTCCTCGCCGTCTATCGAGTGACCCTAACCGACGCGGGGCCCGGCGAGGCCCGTCGGCGAACCCGCGGCATTGCCTTGGCACTCGTGCTTCCGGCCCTAGCCGCCGCCTGGCTGGCCGCCTCCGACACTCAGGTCTCGGCCAAAGGTACCGACGCGTTGCTCGCGCAAAGCGGTGCGGTCGTCGCGGAGAGCGGCGGCCCCTGGGCGATCCCGATGGGCCGGCTGGCACGGCTGGCTGGCGCTTACGTCGTGTGGCTCGACGGCGATACGCTGGTGGACTCGAGCATAGAAGTGCCGGTTGAGCCGCTGGCTGGGATCGACGCGAGCCCGGGCCGGGTTCGGATCGCCGGGCACCGGTTCGCCTACCGGATCATCGGGGTCGACGGAGATGAGGAGCTGGTTCTACTGACCGACCCGCTGGAGGACTCGCGCAACACGGTGCTCTTCTGGCTCGCCGGGCTCTACGCGTTGCTCGCCGTCGGGCTGGCGATCTACGCGAGCCTCGCGGTATCGGCCGGGAGCGGTATGGAACTGCGCGAGACGACTACCGCCTGGAGCTTCATCGCGCCTTCGCTCATCGTGCTGCTGATCTTCTCCGCGGTGCCGCTCCTCTTCGCCTTCTACCTCAGCTTCCACAGCTGGAACCTGCTCGAGCCGGCGAAGCCGTTCGTCGGGCTGCAGCACTATATCGAGCTGGCGGGCGACGGGCTCTTCTGGAACGCGGCGAAGAACACCGCGATCTACTCGCTCTACGTGCCGCTCACGATGGCGTGCGCCCTGGGCGTGGCGGTCCTGCTCAACCGCAGGATCAAGGGTGTAGCGTTGCTCAGGGCGATCTTCTTTCTCCCGTATATCACCAGCTTCGTTGCGATCTCGATCGTCTGGCAGTGGATGTACGACCCCGATTTCGGAATCTTCAATTGGGCGCTGGGGCTCGTCGGATTAGGACCTTATCCGTGGCTCAACAGCCCGAGCACGGCGCTGTTGGCGCTCATCATCATGGCCGTCTGGATCCACGTCGGCTTCCAGATGGTGATCTTCCTGGCCGGCCTGCAGGCGATACCTAACGAGCTCTACGAGGCGGCGATGATCGACGGTGCGGGTCCGTGGCGGCGCTTCCGGCGGATCACGCTGCCGATGCTGCGCCCCACGACCTTCTTCATCCTGGTCACCTCGATCATTGGCTCGTTCCAGGTCTTCACGTTCGTCTACGTCATGACGGAGGGCGGGCCGCTCCACGCCACCGACGTGATCGTCTACCACATCTACCAGAACGCCTGGCAGTTTCTGCGCATGGGCTACGCGTCGGCAATGAGCTGGGTGCTGTTCGCCGTGATCTTCGCTATCACCCTGCTCCAGTTCAGGCTGCTGGGCCGGAAGATGACACCGAGCTGATGAGCACGCCGGATGTGAAGTCTTTGGACCGAGTGTTCGCAGCCGCTGGACAGGTCGGCGGCCGCAGCGGTACCAGCGCGCGGCGACGCACCGCCGATGGTCTCGTCTACGCGCTCGCCATCGCGCTCGGCATCACCATGCTCGTCCCATTCCTCTGGATGCTCTCGACTTCCTTGATGGACGAGTTCGAGGTCTTCCACTTTCCGCCTCGTCTCGTGCCGGCCGACCCGGTGTGGAGCAACTACCCGAATGCCCTGACCGCGGCGCCTTTCGCCCGCTTCTTTCTCAACTCGGCGGTGATGTCGCTGTTCATCGTGACCGGGCATCTCTTCACCGCCGCCACGGCGGGTTACGCCTTCGCGCGTCTCCGCTTCCCCGGCCGCGACAAGGTCTTCATCCTCTTCCTCGCCAACCTGATGGTGCCGGTGATCGTGCTCCTCATCCCGCGCTTCCTGCTGGTGAACGCGCTGGGCTGGGTCGACACCTACATGGGTCTGATCGTGACCGAGCTGGTCGGCGTCTGGGGGATCTTCCTCATGCGCCAGTATTTCCTGTCGATACCGCGCGAGCTGGAGGACGCCGCCCGTATCGACGGAGCCGGCGAGTGGCAGGTGTTCTGGAAGGTGGCGCTACCGCTGTCGAAGCCGGCGCTGGCGACCGTAGCGCTTTTCTCCTTCGTCGAGACCTGGAAGAGCTTCCTTTGGCCGCTGATCGTCACCCGATCGATGGCGATGCGGCCGGTGGAAGTGGGGATCGCCGCCTTCCACGGCCTTTACTTCAGCAACTGGCCCTACCAGATGGCCGCCGCGGTGGTCGCGGTCATGCCCATCCTCGTACTCTTTCTCTTGACCCAGCGCTACTTCGTGCGGGGGATCCAGCTCGCAGGGCTCAAGTACTGAGCCCGCCGGCGCGCGTCAGCTGTGCCAGGTAGCCGCCGAGCTCGTCCCGGAAGATGATCTCACACTCGAAGCCGGCGCCGGCGGCGTGGCGCGTCAACGTCTCCGAGTCGGCGTAGAGCTCGCGGAAAGGCGGCCCCTTCTCCCCTTTGTATTCGAGAGTGATCCACGCTTCGCCGTGGTAAGTGCTCTGGCCACCCAGAGCCACCTCGACCGCGGCGTCTCCCGACTCGCCCACGACACGCGCCGGCCCGGAGTCGAGGATGATCTGGCCGCCCGACTTGAGGAGCCGTGGAACGTCTCGGAGAAATCGGTCGAGGCCGTCGAGCGTGCCCAGAATCCCGATCCCATTCATCATCATGAGGATCGTGTCGAACGGTTCCTCCCGGAACTCGGCGATGTCGGCGAGCCTCGCATCGCGCACGCCGCCCAGCCGCATGATCTCCACTGCTTCCCGCAATACATCGATCGCGCAGACCTCTAAGCCCTGCTCCTGCAGATAGAGGGAGTGAACGCCCGTACCAGCGCCCACATCCAGCACGCGACCGCGACAGAGCTCCAGCGCCGCGCGCTCGAACGAGAAGAAGTCCTCCGGCGCCCTGAAGAACACAGCGACTTGTAGCTCCTCACGCTCGCCCAGGCTGTTATGGACGACTATCTTGGCATCGGTCTCGCCGCCAAAGAAGTCGCACAGCGCCCGCGCGTGTGGTTCCCGAGGGTCCGAATAGGCCATGCCCGTTCGAGCTAGGATGCGGGGGCCAGGGCGCGAGCGGCGCGACTCGCGCCAGCGCGGCCAGCCGCCACGGTTACGATCGTGCCGCTGAGACGTATTTGGTGACGGCAAGCCCGAACTTCTCGCCTACCATCTCAACGGTAATCCGGCCCATCCCGTCGGGCCGGTAGTCCATGCTGACCGGGTAGTCCTCACCGGGATAGCGGGCGTACCCATCAACAACGAGTTCGGTGTACTTGCGATACGGCCCGCTGCGCTTCGGGCTGGTGTAGCCGTACAGCCCAACCACCGGCGTCTCGAGCGCCCGGGCGATGTGCAGCGGGCCGGTGTCGGGGCTCACCAACACGTCGGAGCCGTCCACCAAGTACATCAAGCGACGCAGGTTGTCACCCGACTCGTTGATCGGTTCCGCTCGTGTCTCTCGGATGACCCGCGCCGCCGCCGCCCGCTCGCCCGGCGCCGGTCCGCCGACGATCACGGTCTGAAAGCCGAAGTCGCCTTCGATCACCTCCAGCAGGCGGGCGTAGCGATCCGCTGCCCAGTCCTTCTTCGGCTTGCTGCTCCCCACCACGACGGCGCAGACAGGTCTATCGAACCGCTCGAAGAAACGCCTCTGCTCCTCACGCTCTTGCTCGGTGAAGACGATTCCCCAGTGGACCGGCTCGTGCTTAACGCCCAGGTACTCGAGGAACTCGAAGTATTGATCTTGCACGTGTTGGTTCGCGTGCGGCGGTATGCGGCGTGTGGTGAACAGCCAGTTGAGATCCCGCGCCCGGTCCTTGTCGAACCCCAGCTTCACCGGCGAACGCGTGAACCAGGTGAGGATTCCGGCCTTGAAGTAGACCTGCAGATCGATCACCAGCTCGAAACGGTGGCTGCGAAGCTCGCGCCGCGTTCGAGCGAACCCGCCCAACGCCTTCAGACCACGTCGGCGGTCGAAGATGATGAAATCGTCGATCGCCGGGTGATTGTAGACGAGCCTGTACGGCACGGGCTGGATCACCCAGGTGAGTTTCATCCGCGGCACCGCCCGCTTGAGCGCGTTCGCCACCGGCAAGACATGCACCGCGTCGCCGATGGCGCTCAGCATGACTATGGCGACGCTCGGGCTGTCGACCTCGAGCTCCGGCCTCACTGCACTCTCCCCTGCCCCAGGTAGCGATCCAGCGCGAGCTCGACCTTACCCAGCACGTCGCTCACCGCGATAAGCTCCATACGACCCAAGCGACAGCCCGCCCGCGCCGGATGCTGCCGCTCGACCGACCCTCTATAGGGCTTACCTGGCGCATCGAAGTTGTAGCGGTCAACCGTCAGATCCTCGTACGCCTTGTACGGCCCGGCGCGCTGCGGATCGCTCAAACCGTACAGCCCAATCACCGGAGTTTCCAACGCGCGGGCTACGTGCAGCGGCCCGGTGTCGGGGGCAATCACCAGATCGCAGCCGCCTATCAGATAGACGAGCCGCCGCAGTTCGGGCCCCAACGCCCAGACCGTCCGAGCGCGGCTGCGCTCCGCCACCTCCCGGGCCCGTTGCCCTTCACGCTCGCCGGGGCCGCCGAGCAACAGCACGCGAAATCCGAAGTCACGCTCCAGTGACGTGGCCAGCTCCGCGAAGCGTTCTACCGGCCAGTCCTTGCCGTCCATCGCCGTCGTCGTAACCAGTCCCACGACGCGCTCCGCATCGAGCTCGCCGAAGAACGCCGACTTCGCCTCCCGCTCCTCATCGGTGATCGGGATACGCCACTCGAGCCTGTAGTCGTCGATACCCAGAAGATCGAGAAACTCCAGGTACATGTCCTGGCGATGCCGCGGGCCGCGAGCCGGCAGCCGGTGGTTCGCGGTAAGCCAAACGAGATCGTTCGCCCGGTCCTTTCCGTACCCGGCCTTGTGCGGCGCCCGCGCCATGAGCGTCGGAATCGCCGACTTGAAGTAGATCCCGCAGTTGATCACCAGGTCAAAGCTTAGCGGCGCGAGCTGCTCTTTCAGCGACCGGATCTCACGCAGGCCCCCTGTACGATCGAAGAGCACGACCTCATCCACCGCCGGGTGCGGTTGCAGCAGCAGCGATGGAACGCGCTCCACAACCCAGGTGATATGGCGCCCCGGCTCATCGCGCTTCAGCGCGTTGACCAGCGGGAGGCCGTGGACGATATCGCCGATCCCGCTCTGCAACACCAGGCAAATGCGACGGCTCTGTATCTCCAACTCGCTCATCTTAGTCCCTCAAAGCGGCGCGACTAAGGTCAGCGGATCTTGCCCAATCTCCCCCAGGATAGCAACCCAAGTGGCCGCTCCGCCCAAGTGGTCAAACCGCGCCACTCCTTGACACTCAGAGGCGTTCACAGTATAGTTGTCAGTAGCAACTATAACACGCAGCTCCGAGGACCTGCTATGACTGGAACCGAGACCTCCAGAGCCGCCGATCCCGCACTCGACCGCGACGCCGTGGCATTCTACGACGCCCTGTCGGACCTGATCCGTATCTATCAGTTCCGGGATCGCGACCGGATCTGCTGCCAGGACGTTTCCGTCACCCAGTACTACGCTCTGGAGAGCGTGGCCCGGCACGGGCCCCTCACGTTGAATGAGCTGGCGAGCCTGCTGTACCTCGACAAGAGCACGGTGAGCCGCGTCGCCAACGCCATCGAGCGGAAGAAGCTCCTGCGCCGGCGACCTCACGAAGATGATCGGCGCGCCGTCCTCCTCGATCTCACGGAACCCGGCCGGCTGCTCTACGAATCCATCAGGGACGACATTGAAGAACGTGAGAAGCGGCTCATCGCCGACTTCGATCCCGATGTGCGGGCGGCGATGATCGAGCTCATCGGACGGCTGGCCCAAGCGGCGAAGGAGCGAGTGAGCACCACCGGCGGCACGTGTTGTAGTCTCGATTGATTGACCCGGACGTCTCGCTACAGCGAGGCGTCACAATTTGCAGCGTTAGTTGGTATATGCAACTATGGCAGCGCTTCGATTCGGTCTCGTATTGCTCGCGGAACTCGTACCGCTCTTCTTGCTGATCAGCACGCTGGTCTACCTGCTGGTCGAGGCACTGACGCCGGAGCGGATTCAGCGCTGGCTGGGTGGAGGGTCCGCCTACTCGACGGTGCCGCTGGCAACGGCGCTTGGGGCGGCCACACCGTTCTGTACTTGCTCCACGGTGCCGATCGTGAACGGCATGCGCCTGGCCGGCGTGCCGACCGCGCCGTTGGTGGCCTTCCTCATCGCGTCTCCACTCATCAGTCCGGTGGCGTTCGCGCTGTTGTGGAGCGTCATAGGCGTTGAGTACGCGGCTCTCTACACTTCAACGGGGCTGTTGGCTGCGGCGCTGGGCGGCGTGGTCGTGGCCCACTGGAACCGGCGCGAAGATGGCCTCGTAGGGCGGGCAGGCGCTGCAGCGCAGGTACCCGGCTGTGGCTGCGGCGCTTCAACGACACTCGCCGGGGATCTGACCGAGCCCATGAAGATGAGCACTGTCGGGCCTGTGCGAGGCTCGGCAACGCTGGCACTGCCTCTCGTGGTGTCATCCCCCGTGGCCACGGCACGTTTCCAAGACAGGGTCGCCCGGGCCTTCGTTCGGAGCCTGAGCGATCTGAGGAAGTTCGCGCTGCCCTTAGTCGCCGCCGTGGCCGTTGGTGCTGCGATTTACGGGTACGTCCCGGAGGACCTGATTCTCAAGGCCGCCGGACCGGGGAATGCCTGGGCGGTTCCCACCGCGACGCTGCTCAGCGTTCCCGTCTACGCGAGCACCCTGGTGCTACTGCCGCTGGCCTCGACGCTGCTGGCCAAGGGAGTAGGGATCGGCGCGGTAACCGCATTCCTGATGGGCGCCAACGGTCTCAGTCTACCCGAGGGGATACTCCTCTCCCGGATCATTCCCAGGGGATTGCTCTGGCGTATCGTCGCGGTCTTTACCGTTGAGGTGATCGGGATCGGGTACCTGTTCCAGGCAATAGCCGCTTAGAACACCCTCAGACGGAGGACATAGACATGGAACCGAGAGTCGAAATCGCCGAACCATTGGACCTTCCGGCGGTACTGAGTCTCTTGAACGCGTGCGGCCTCCCCGAGGCCGGACTCGCCTGCAGTCCCGGCACGCTCATCTTGGTCGCCAGGACGGACGGTGAACTCGTCGGCTGCGCCGCGTTGGAACTGTACGGGCAGCATGCGTTTCTGCGATCCGTGGCCGTTGCTGCGGCCCAGCGAGGCAGAGGCCTCGGTGACCGGCTCACAGAGGCGGCACTCGATCTTGCGTGCAGGCTGCGCGTGGTCGAGGTGCACCTGCTCACCGAGGGCGCCGAGGGCTTCTTCGCGCGCCACGGCTTCGAGCCCGTCGATCGGTCTCAGGTCCCGGTGGCGGTCACAGGCTCCGTTGAGTTCACCTCCTGCTGCTGTTCCAGCGCGACGAGCATGGTCAAGCATATGGAAGTGCATCGAGCGCGGCGTCGTCTCATCGTGCCGGCTCTCTCGCTACACGATCTCGCGCCAGCATCTCATCACGACCTGAAGAGTTGTGCCTGCGGGTAAGCAAAGGGAGGAGAGATCATGCGCATCAGCGAGCGACAGAAGCGCTTCAATGCGTTCTACGGTTCGGCGCGCCACAACGACGTCCTCGACGAGCGGACGACGCTGCTACTCCACCTGGCGTCCGCCATGGCAGTGGGCTGCTATCCTTGAATGGCGGAGTACTCTGGCGTTGCCAGAGATATGGGAATAACGGAAGACGAGATCGATGCCGTCCAGTCCATCGTGATGGCCGTGGCGGGCGGCAGGGTGCGTGCCACGTTCCGTGAGGCACAGCTGCGGGCCGTCGAGAAGCGCAAAACGAAAAGCGGTCGTTCATCGTACTAACAGATGAACGGCCATGAAAAGACTGCCCACGCTGGTCATGACGCTGCTTGGCGCCGCCGTGACGCTCGTTGCCGCCGTCGCCAGCTGGCCCACCACACCTTACGCACCGGTCGCGGCCGTGCTGCTCGCCGACGTCGTCGTCGTGGTGCTGGCGATCGTCGCCGTCGTGCTTGCGGGGCGCGCCGGGCGCATGGAGCCGCCGCCCTGGACTCTCTGGATAGCCAGCGGCACACTCCTCGGAGCGGTCGCGGCCGGACCGCTCAGAGTGGCCCCCTGGCTGCTGGCTGCGGCGCTGGCCGTCGCAGCGGCAGGAGTATTCGCGGGCCTCGGAGGACTCGGGGGAACGCTCCGGCGGATCGGCCTCGTCTGCGCCGCCGCGCTCGTCAACTTCGTCTTCCTGTGGTCAGCGACACTGGGAGACAGGCCGCGCCTCGCCCCCGCGGAGTTTCAGGTCAAGGACTTCCGCGTCAATTCGTTCCTTGCCGATGTGCCGCTGCACGACGTCTGGGTCTTCCAGCTCCGCGGCGGTAGCGCGGGACTCACGCTCCGGGACGCCCAAGAGATTCTCAGCAGCCAGTCCCCGTTCGACGCGAACACGACAGTTGCCGTACTCGTCGGCCTGCGGATGTTCCTGGGCGGAGTGCTCGCTTGGGACGACGAGCGCCACTTCGACACGTCAGCATCCTACGTTAACCGGCTGACCGATGACGATCGTACCCGAACTCTGGAGCAGCCTGGCGCGGGCAGTGATCTCTTCAAGACTGTCTACACTTTCGAGAACGAGTCGCTGGCCGAAATGATGAACCGCACGGCTCACGCGTTCTTCTGCATTGCGATGGAGCCCGCCAGCGACGGTTATACGATGTACTGGGCCATCTACGTTAGCGAGACGAGCGCCCTCACTCCAGTCTATATGGCGATCATCGATCCGTTCCGCCGATACATCGTGTACCCGGCCATCGTCGACAGCGTGGAGCGCACCTGGGCCAGGGCTCATGCCCCCACGAACGACGCAGGCGGATGAAGCGCGGTGCAACCATGAGACGATTGCCCTTGCACTGGTTTGTAGAAACGACCGCGGCTTAACCGGCGCCCACCTGGCGCGGCCGCGGCGAGCAACAGAGAGACAAGAAAGGGGATGAAATGATGAACGTTTGTCGTCGCTCCAGGAGAAGCCTGCTCGGCGCAACGCTCGCGCTGGCTGTGACGTCACTTCTTGTCTGGCGCGCAGCGCCCGCCATCGCTCAGGTCGGTCCACCTCCAGATATCCCGTGCGACGCTGAGATGCGCGCGGAGATCATCGATTCGGTAAGCGCGGCGCTCAACGAAATCTACGTTTTCCCAGACGTCGCCGAGCAGATGGAGAGGCAGTTGCGGAATCGACTTAGCGATGGTGCATACGACGATATTGGCACGGTCAGGGAGTTTACTGACGCGTTGACCCAGGATCTACAGGGGGTCAGTCACGATCGGCATCTCGGGGTGGGATACGTGAGTCCCGAGCAGATGGCAGAGCTCACCGCCGAGCGCGACGAGGACGACGCGCGGCAGGAAGAGCATGAGGCCTACGCGCGTAACAACTTCAACTTCAAGCGGGTCGAGATCTTAAGCGGCAACGTCGGCTATCTACGCTTCGATAGCTTCGTGAGCGCGGAGTATTCGGGCGCCACCGCTGTCGCAGCGATGAACTTCCTGGCCCACTGCGATGCCCTGATCATCGACCTGCGCAATAACGGTGGTGGCTCACCCAGCTTGATCCAGCTCATCACCAGCTATTTTTTCGCTGAGCCGGTCCACCTGAACAGCTTCTACATCCGCGAGGACGACAGTTGGCAGCAGTTCTGGACTCAGTCGCACGTCGAGGGACCGCGGATGACCGAGACCGACCTGTACGTGCTGACGAGCGACTACACCTTCTCGGGCGCGGAGGAGTTCACCTATAACCTGAAGAACCTCGAGCGGGCGACGATCGTCGGCGACACCACGGGCGGCGGAGCGCACCCGGTGAACCGCCGGCTCTTCACCAAGCTGAACGTCGTTATGTCGCTCCCCTACGGACGCGCCGTCAATCCGATCACCGAGACGAACTGGGAAGGCGTAGGCGTGATCCCCGACCTCGCGGTCGCCCAAGGCGTTGCGCTGGAGACCGCTCACCTCATGGCGCTTCGCAAGATCAGGGAGAATGAGACGGACGAGGGGCGCTTATACGCGCTCGACTGGCATATCGAGGGCCTCGAGGCTCAGCTGAACCCGGTTACCATCGATCCCGAGGTCCTGGCGTCATACGCAGGCACCTACGGCCCGCGGACGCTGACGTTCGCGGACGGCGAACTGTGGTACCACCGAGCAGGGCGCCCGCGGCGTCACGCTATCCCCATGACCGAGCGCCTCTTCCGCTTCGAGGACATCGATTACTTCCGCCTCGAGGTCGTGGTCGACGAGTCCGGCAACCCGCTCAAGCTGGTCGGACACTACGACAACGGCTACACGGACGAGTCGGTGCGCTCGGAGGGGACGTAGGCGGGAAGACTCGGGCGCGGGCGCTTGCATCAGCGCCCGCGCTTGCGGTAGGCGGCATTCGCAGTCGATGTAGCGGGCCGCGTTCATGGCTCCGGGTCAGGCAACAAACTGATTCCCATCGCGGCGCGCTTTTCGGGCCCGGCTGAACCCCCAGATGAAGAAGCCCGCCAGCCCTACCCAGAAGGCGATGCGCAGGATCATCCAGAACGACAGCCCTTCCGTCGGCACCATCTGGATGTACAGGGCGACCATCAGCAGGGAGACGATCGTCGCGACCACGAAGAACCACGGCGGCATACCACGCTTCTCGGCCATTCTGCAATCCTCCTTGTCGTGACACTAGGGCTCGATAAGGCGATACGCCATGACCCGGTTGTCCATAAAGGTCGGGATGATCAGCAAGTTACGCTCGCGGATGTACTCGAAGTCGGCGCTGTTCACCCCATCGTACAAGGTGTTCAGTATCTCGACGACCTCACCCTCCGGTGTGATGACGTATGTCTGCCCCTCCCAGTGTGACACCAGGTAGTTGCCGCTATTGTCGACTCGGATACCGTCCACCACCCCGGCGCCCAGGCATATAATGTCGCTGACAGTCTTGTCTTTCAGGCTCACGGCCTTGAGCATACCGTCTCCGGTGTTGCCGACCAGCAGTCTCTCGCCGTGGACGTAGAGGCCGTTGGCGCGGACGATCTCGTCACCATCCATCCAAACCTCGAACTCCCCATCCTTGAACCGGTAGATCCGGCTGTCGATGTGCGACGTGGGTCGCGTGTCGGAGATGTAGATGTTGCCCCCGGAGTCGATCGCCAGGTCGTTGGGGAAATCGACGTCGGGGATCGGATAGCGGCCGACGATCGCGCCGGTCTCAACGTCGATCTCCGTCAGGTGTCGACGCTCGGTGACCCAGAGCTTGTCATCATACATCCGCAGGCCGGTGGGCGCGTGGAGGCCCTCGACCCAATGCTGCTCGAGGATCTCCCCCGCCAGCGACAGCTTCGAGATGTACCCGGTCACCTCAGACTTCTGGGCCCACTGGTAGTCGAAGTTCGTGACGTAGAGGATATCGCGCTTCCGGTCGTACTGTACCGACTCGGGCGTCAGGAAGACACGCGGCGTCTGCCAAGCCAACTCGGCCCGCTCGTGCTCCCGGACAGGTAGATCGAGTGCACGATCCGCTTGCATCATGAAGCCCCAGCCGCCGAAGGATTCCGAGACCATCATCAGGACCTCGTTCAAACCCTTCTCGGTCGTCAGGTACACGTGGTCGTAGGCACCCACGATCCCCAGGAACGACGGGTCGCGATAGCGATAGGCGCTGTTAGCGGAGAAGACCTTCTTGCCGTTGAAGAAGAGGTCGACCTCATCGCTGTAGCCGAAGGAGAGCTGGAGCGGCTCGTTCCCAGCCGCGCGGAAGATGGTGCGCGCCAGGATGATGTCCCCTTTGCTGTTCTCCCGCGCCACGTGCCTGGAGATGTCCACCAGCCCCGACGGCTCCGCCCTCACCTTACGCCAGCCGGCGGTGAAGATCGAAAAGAAGTGGGGGTAGCGCGCCCGGTTGGCCCGCTGTGTCGGGTAAGTTCGGGAGATCTCCCAATCGATGATCGTGCCCGGGGGCGTCTCCACGGCCGGCGGCTCATCGAACGCCAGCTCACTGGTAAGCGAATAGCGGAAGTTCGAGAAGCAGGCCGTGCGGTCGGCCGGCGCCAGGACGCCGACAGGCCCGCTGCTCACTCCGTGCTTAAGCTCGTGGATCACCAGCGCAGGCTCGCGCATGTCGTTCAGGTAGAAGCGAGCCTGGGTCCCACGAACCTCAAGCTTGAGGTGGAGCCACTCGTCGGCGGGTATCTCGGCGCCGGCGGTGAAGCCTTCACCGTTGTACAGCTGCCAGCCGGCCACACGATTTATCACCGGAGTGTACTGGATGGCGTCGGGATAGAGCCCGGCACGGTGCGGCCGAATGTACAGGCGCTCGTAGTTCTCCTCCGATTGCAGGCGGAAGATGAGCCCGGGATACGAGCGCGAGCCATCAACCGCCACGTCGACCTCTATGACGCCGTCCTCGAACTGCACGTCCCTGAGGTATGCCGCCCCGTTGAAGCACTGGCGGCCCAGATGGTCCATCACCTCGCCGCCTACCACGTTCCAGCGCTCGGAATCGAACGGAACGGCCTCCTGGGCGTAGGCTCCCGTCGCAAGCAGCACGACGCCTACCATTGAGAATCCAAGCAGTCTGGCTCCAGTCAACGTGATGTCGCTCATATGTTGTCTCCATTCAGCGCGGGGATGCTAATCTCGGAAGGCAGCCGTGTCTCGGGAGTCGCGACCGACCGACCAGGGGGCTCACAACGAAACGGACAGGTGGCGGGCGACCCGAAGGCCGCCCCTTCGCTCGGGCGCACCGCATCGTGTGACGGCAACCCTTAGCATCCCACCTGCCCGCTGTACACTCAACTACGGGGTGCGGCGACGCCAGGTTTCGCAGACGCGGGTCGCCGAGGGAGCGACGGCGGTCCACCTTAGCCTCCGACCCGCACTCTGTCGGGACCGCCGGGGCAGCAGTATAATGCGCGTGCAGTCTCGCTATCCGATCTTCCAGTTCGACAACCTGTTGAAACCGGGGAGGCTAGGATGATTCCTCGGATCGTTGCATTTGCCATCGCCGTGTCCGTGATTGCCTGCCAGGCACCGCCCCCGGACCGGGCGACGTTGCACAGCCAGCTGCCCGACCGTCCTTACAGCGGCGTGGTGCGCGCGGGCGATACCTACTACTTCGCCGGCAGGGTCGGCGTCACCGACTCGACGCGCGCGCTGACCGAAGAGCGCACCGCCGCTGAAGTGCGCAACATCATGGAATCGTACAGGACGCTCCTCGACGAGCTGGGACTGGGCTTCAGCGACGTCGTCCAGGCGAGCGTTTTCCTCGTCGACGTAGACGACTACGCCGCGCTGAACCAGGTCTACGGCGAGTACTTCCCCGCCGATCCGCCGGCGCGCACGACGGTGGCGGTGGCGGCCCTGCCCGGCGGCGCCAACGTGGAGATCGCGTTCATCGCTGTACGCACCGCCCGCTAGAGAGACGCGAATGAGGGTCTGGCAATTCTTCTGGGATCTCGTGCTTCTGGGGATCATCGTGCTCATCGCCTCGCGGGTGACGGTGGTCATGGACCGCGACCGTCGCTTCTCACCCGCCGTGCGCTGGGCGATCCTCATCGGTCTCGTCCTCGCCGGCGCACTCATACTATCGGTGTTCCGGCAGGCGGGACCCCTGCCCTACTGACTTACGGGCCAACGCTCATTTCAACCAAGGGCTTCGCCCCGACTCGAAAGGAAGTTCTCGAGGAAAACGGTACGCAGGATGCGCACACCTTCGCTTATTCCAGCACTCGCGGTCCTCATCGCGAATAGCGGCTTCGGGTAGGAGGAGCCGGGTTCGATCACCGACCCGAGTCGATGCCGTCTGCTTTGAATGGGACAACTTCACTCGGCGAAAGGGACAGGCCGAAATGAGCCGACGCGCGTTCTTGGCCGCACGATACGTGAGCACGGTGGCGCTGACTTTGTTGGCCGGCTCGGGCAGCCTCTTCGCTCAGGGCATCGCGAAGTTCGAGATCGAGGCCAGCCCCATCCAGCTCGAGGGACCGGCGCGGCCCGGCATCTACTTGGGCGGCGTGGGCCGCGAGGCCGCCTTCTTCGGGGACGAGACCGGCAGGTTCGAGGCGTGGTCCTGGCCCGTGAAGCTGTTCCACGACTTCGAGCTCGCCTTCAAGATCCCCGATTACAGCGAGCCAATACCAGGACGAGGAGTCGCTCGCCATGTCGTCGTCCGGCCCGAGCTGATGACGGTCGTTTACTCGCACGCCACCTTCACCGTCCGCCAGCACTTCCTGGTGCCACTGAACGAGCCGGGTATGATCGTACTGTTAGACGTGAGCGCGGTGACGCCGTTGGAGATCGTCGCTTCGTTCAGGGCGGACCTCGACCTCATGTGGCCGGCGGGAATTGGCGGCCAGTACGCGTACTACGACGCCGGCAACCGGCGCTTCATCCTCTCCGAGAGCCGGCGCGAGTATAACGGCTTCATCGGATCACCGTTCGCCACCGAAGGCTCGACGCATCCGGCCCACGCAGCGCCCGACGCGCCGTCCGTCTTCCGCATAGCCGTGGATCCCAAAGTGAGCGAGTCGGAGTTCATCCCCATCGTAATCGCCGGTGGCATCATGCCCCGCGATTCCGTCGCGGCGCTCTACACCCGGCTGCTTGAGCAGGCGCAGTACGACTATGCCGAGCGCGTTGAGCACGCCCGAGTCATCCGCGAGAGCTTCGCTTCAATTCGATCGCCCGATCACGAGCTCAACCTCGCTCTCGAGTGGGCGAAGGTGAACCTGGACGAAGCGCTCGCCTGCAACCCCGACCTCGGCTGCGGACTGGTCGCCGGCTACGGGCCGTCGGGCCGTGGCCGCCGACCGGGGTTCGGCTGGTTCTTCGGTGGCGACGCTTCGATCAACATCTTCGGGGTCCTGCCCTACGGCGGCTTCGAGCTCGCACGTCACGGCCTCGACTTCCAGCGGCGGAACCGTCGCGAGGATGGGAAGATGCCGCACGAGGTCACCCAGTCGGCGAAGCGAACGCGCGAGAACTGGTACAGCGACTTCCCCTACGCCTACTACCACGCCGATACCACGCCCTACTGGGTGGTAGCGCTTTATCAATACTGGTTGCAGACCGCCGACACCGCGTTCGTGCGCGCGAGCTGGGACGCCGTCGTCGACGCTTACCGCTGGGGGCTGGCAAGCGACAGCGACGGCGACATGGTCGTCGACAACACCGCCGCGGGGCTCGGCGCCGTGGAAGTGGGCGCCATCGGCGCGGGCCTGCACCAGGACATCTACCTGGCCGGCATCTGGGTGGAGAGCCTGCGCGCCGTCGCCGACCTGGCAGCCGCAATGGGTGAAATCGAGCTGGCTGATGAGGCGTCGCGCAACTTCGAGACGGCGCAGCGCAACCTGGAGCGCGAGTACTATGTAGATGACAAGGGGCTGTACGCGTTTGGGGTGCTGGAGGATGGCAGGACGAACCCGGCGCTGACGGTGTGGCCGGCGACGGCGATGTCGTTCAAGCTGCTCGACCGCGAGCGCGCCCAGAACTATATGGACACACTCGCCTCGCACCGGCTGCTCTCCGACTGGGGCGCCCGCATGCTCGATTGGGATCACGAGCTCTACCATCCCTTGCAATACAACATGGGGACCGTCTGGGGGTTCGTGACCGGGTTCGCGAGCTGGGCGCTCTACAACTACGGCCGCGGACACGCCGGATACGACGCGCTCTGGGCGAATGCACGCTCCACGTTCTACGACGCGTTGGGCCGGAACCCGGAGCTGCAGTCGGGCGCATTCCGCAGGACGCTGGACACCACCGTGCCCCACCAGTTCTTCGCCACCAGCATGATCCCGACCCCGCTCTTCCGTGGGATGCTGGGGCTCTCGGCGGACGCGCCGCGCAACGCCTTCACCTTCGCGCCGCAACTGCCGGCCGACTGGCGAGCCGTGGCCATACGCAAGTATCCTGTCGGATCGAGCACGGTGGACATCATGATCCGCCACTTTCAGGAGGGGCCGGGCGCCGCTTGCGCAGAAGGCTCCGCCACCGAGTTCACCGCCTGGCTCACACGCGACGGCGAAGGCGATCCTCTGAGCGCCCGCTTCGCGCCCGTCCTATCTCCGGGTTCACGCGTCACGGAGGTGCTGGTAAACGGCGAGTCCGTCACCTATGAAGCGTCAGAACGACCGGACGGCATCCAGCCCGAGGTGACCGTCACGCTGGACGCCAGAGCAGAGGTCACGGTCCGCTATCGTCCGGGTGTCGCCGCGAGCCCGCGCAGGCCAAAGCCCAAGGAAGGACAGGAAGCGACCGAACTCCGAATCGTTCGGTATACGTACGATGCATCCAGCGGAGACTACTCGTTGCTGGTGGAGGGCCGGGGCAGTCGCACCTACGACCTCCACCTGCTCAGCCCGTGCGGTGCCCCGACGGATCCACGCGGTGCAGCGATTGCTCCGACGATGGAGGCGATCGCGCCCGGTCAGTATGTGGCGCGAGTGACCTTCACCGGCCCCGAAGATCGCTTTGTGTTACAGGAGATACGCTTCAGGGAACCGCAGGGCGGAACGCAATGAATCGACCAGAGATGGAACGACCCGACTTCGATCACTACTTCATGGGCCTCGCCATAGCCGTCCGCAAGCGCGCCAATTGCCTCGGCAGCCGCGTCGGCGCCGTCATCGTCAAAGATTGGCGCGTGCTCTCCACCGGCTACAACGGCACCCCGTCGAAGATGCCTAACTGCCTGGACGGCGGCTGCGAACGCTGTGCGCACCCTGAGCGGTTCGAGTCCGGCAAGGGATACGACCTGTGCATCTGTGTCCACGCAGAGCAGAACTGTCTGTTGGCGGCGGCGCGCTTTGGAATCTCGGTCGAAGGCGCGACCATCTATTCGACAATGCGCCCCTGCTTCGGCTGCACGAAAGAACTGCTGCAGGCAGGTGTCGAGCGGGTGGTCTACATTCACGACTGGCAGCATCCCGATCCCGACATGCAGAACGAATACGGCCGCATTCAAAGCCGGTTTCACGGCGGAATCAACCGACTGGCGATGGATGATCCGGATGCGGAGTGGGCGTTACCGAAGCGGAAGCTGACAGTGTGAAGCACACGCCACGGACTGAGTGTCCGTGGTCCAAGGACTCAGTGTCAACCCATCGCCCAGCTTCCCGCACGCACCGTTGCGGGGCGGAGGGTGTGCGGCATTCAGTGGCCGTCCACGAACCGAACGTCGAGCACCTTGCCCGCAGATCCGACTGACTGTCAGCGAGCCCTCGCACAGTACTGACCAGGCAACAGACTGAGCGTCTGTCGGCTGCGACGAGGACCATCACGGACCCCACTCAACCTTTCCACGCGACAGGTTGTCCAACCTGATGCACGGTGCCGGCCTCCGGCAGCCTAAACAACTCCTCTCATCCCGGCTCACAGCCGAGGACCATCATGATCCAGGTTCTTCAGCGAGATATGCGCTTGGCCCTGCGAACCCTGCGCAAGAGGCCCGCATTCACGGGACTGGCGACCTTGATGCTGGCGCTGGGTATCGGTGCCAGCACGGCCATCTTCAGCGCGGTGAACGGCGTCCTGCTGCGGCCGCTGCCCTACGAAGACGCTTCCCGGTTGGTGTACATCGGAACGTCGTGGAACTCCCCCCAACCGACTTATACCTCCGTGCCCGATTTCATCGATTGGAAGGAGCGAATAAGGACCGTTGATGGATTGGCCGCTGCGACGAACACCGGGTTCGTCCTCACCGGGGGTGGCACGCCGGAGCGGA
Source organism: Gemmatimonadota bacterium (assembly GCA_020344215.1). Classification (GTDB taxonomy): domain Bacteria; phylum Gemmatimonadota; class Gemmatimonadetes; order Palauibacterales; family KS3-K002. The sequence goes on along the minus strand of CP070815.1, from coordinate 515,219 downwards.
TACCGGCGGCTCGCATCACCCCGGATTTCTTCAGAACTCTCGCAGTGGCGCCTTGGATGGGCCGCTTCTTTTCGGCTAAGGAGCACCTCACAGGGGCTGAGCCTGTCGTGATCCTGAGCCACGGCCTCTGGCACAGGCGATGGGGCGGTGCCCCAAACATCATTGGAGCGACGATCGCAGCCGAGGATTCCCGCAGCGGTCGGGGATCGTTCCGCGTGATCGGCATACTGCCGAGCGGTTTCCAGGGGCCCGCGGCTATGCAATTGCAGGATACCGAGATCTGGATGGCGCTACCGGTCGATGGGATGGCTTACGCCAGAAGCCGCACTAGCCGATCGCTACGCGTCATCGGCCGCCTCAAGCCGGGAATTGGCATCGAGGCGGCGCGGCAGGAGATCAACGCCGTGGCTACGGCGATGGCTGCAGAGTACCCGAGCGCCTACACGTCGAGCGATGGCACGCTCGGAATCGGCATCGCCTCTCTTCTCGAGATGACCATCGGGAGCACCAGAACTGAGCTCTTGATATTGCTGGCTGCTTCCGCGCTCTTGTTGCTGATCGCTTGCGCAAACGTCGCTAACCTGCTCCTCGCTCGCGCGACCGACCGGGACAAGGAGGTCGCTGTCCGCTCAGCACTCGGCGCCGCACGGGGAAGGATCGTCTTCCAACTCCTGATGGAAAGCGGCAGTGTTGCCCTGCTGGGAGGCATAGCTGGCATTCTCATAGCAATCAGCGCTGTAGAGGCTTTCCGCGTCATCGGTCCGGCGGATTTCCCAAGGCGCGCTGCGGTCGCAATTGATCCTGTCGCGCTCGCCTTCGCCCTCGGGCTCGCTCTGGTCACCGCGGTCCTCTTCGGTCTCGCGCCGGCAATTCTCGGTTCGAAGAGCGATCTCAGCCAAGCGTTGAAGGAAAGAGGCGGCAAAAGCAGCGTCACCGCCGGCCGGGCACGCCTTCGCAGCATTCTCGTCGCCGTCGAGACGGCCCTGGCGCTCGTCGTGCTAGCCGGCGCCGGCCTGCTGATCAACAGCTACTTCAGACTGCAGAGCGTCGATCCGGGTTTTGAAGCCGAAAACGTACTGATGATGGAGGTCGGGCTCGGCAAATCATACTCCACCGATGACCAGCGAGCCGTCTACTACCGTGAATTGACGGACCGGGTCGCGGCCATCCCGGCCGTCGCTTCGGCTGGCTCGATCGTCGATCCGCCGATGGGTTCCGTGATGTGGGCGCCGCCGGTGTACGTCGGGGGTAGGGAAGGTGAGGAGCCGCCCTGGGTCCCAGCGCACATGGTTGGCCCCGGCTACTTCGAGACGCTGAAGATCCAGGTCCTCCGGGGGCGCAGCTTCACTTCGAACGATGTCGCTGGGCAACCGCTCGTTGCCATCGTAAACGAGACGATGGCCAGAGATTTCTGGCCCGGCGTGGATCCCGTGGGCCGGCGCTTCACAATGTCACCCCGTCCCGGAGCACCCTCGGTAACCGTCATAGGCATGGTCAACGACATTCGCCAGTTCAACCTGGCTTCACCGAGGCAGAGCGAGTTCTACGTTCCCTACTCCCAACATGCGTGGTTCGGTTGGAACCACATCGTGGTGCGCACGGAAGCCGATCGGGCGGCCATAGTTGGCCCGATGCGACAAGCTCTCGCCGATGTCGATCCGACCGTGCCCTTCGACGGAGTAGTCGCAATGAGCGATCGGGTATCGACCTCTCTCCAGGCGCCACGGTTCCGCACGATGCTGCTCGCTGGCTTCGCCATAGTGGCGTTGCTATTGGCCACCGGCGGCATGTACGCGACAATGCTCTATGCTGTGGGACAGAGGACACGCGAGATCGGGATTAGAATGGCGTTGGGCGGCGATGCCCCGAGCGTGCTGAGCTTGGTGCTGCGTCAGGGGATGAAGGTCGCGGCATTCGGCATCGTCGCGGGCCTGGCGACGACCGTGGTTACCTCCCGCGCACTCGAGAGTTTCGTGTTCGGGATCGAGTCCACCGACCCTGCCACGCTGGGCGTCATCGCGGTCGTCGTGGCGATCGCCGCGCTGCTCGCGTGCTACTTGCCGGCCCGCAGGGCAACGCGAATCGATCCTATGGTCGCGCTCCGCGACCAGTGACGGGGCGTCCGAGCAGCAGGGAACCTAGCGGGAAGTTGTGCTACTTTGTTGGCAACTCGGGCGAGAATGCCCGGGTCGGCGGTCCATAAGTGTGGGAAGATCTCGGTAGAGTCGGTGCGAGTAGTGGGTTTTCCAGCAAGTGGTGCCGGCCGCAGGCCGCATCATAATCGGTGCGTTGGACCGCGGACTCATCGCTAGCCCGTGCCCACCTTGAGCACTATGTAGCCGGAGGCGAACTCCCAATCCCTGGCCTCGATCACGGCGATCGGCACGACCCCTGCGTCGCCTTCCTCGATCAGATCGCGCCTGCCGGTGTAGCTGTAGGAGGCCCCGATCTCCAGAGACGACTTGCGGCCGAGGCGGATGTTCAGACCGACGTGGCCGCCGAATCCCACCGCGTCGGAGGAGAGATCATCGTACAGATCCTCGGGGTCCCGGAAGGTCAGGGTGTTCCAGTGGCCCCGCAGGCCACCGAAAGGCTGCAGCTTCTTGTCGCGCCGGAAGTAGCGCGTCAGGTCGACGAAGAACTCGAAGTACTCGTTGCTCCCCTCGAAGATGCCCTCGACCTCCTTCAGGAAGACCAGGTCCGCACCGAGTGTGATCTCCCAACCTGAGGCATAGACCCCTGTCGCTACGCGGGGACCGTCACCCTCCAAGCTGAAGGACTCCGGGCCACTGAGCATGTCCATCTGCCACTCGGCCTGGCCGGCGACCCAACCGACGCTGAAGTACAGGCCGTCGGGCCGACGTCGACTGCTTCGTCCCTGCCACCCCTCGTCGTTGGTGCCGACCTCCGACCTCGGCGCCGAACCCAAGCGCAGCGCCAACCTCAACGGAACGGCTTCGCCGCCACGCACGATCACGGTCAGAGTGTCGGATGAGTGCGAGCCGCGCCTACCCCAGACCAGGTGCTTGCCTGCCGAGACCTGTTGGATGGTCAGCGCTTCGCCCGTGCTGCAGCCGCCGACCGGACCGCCGCGCGCGTGGTCCAGGTAGACTTGGATTCCATCATGCACGCAGGTGACCACTATATCGCCGGGGTGCTCGCTGAGAATGGCCTTGATATGGTACTCCTCCTGGTGTTCCAAGGCGAAGCTCTTGGTGTAACGATCGAAGCCGATCCTTTCGATCCGTACTTGGTGACGGCCGGCTTCGATCTCCCTGCCCACCCAGGGTGTCGTGCCGACGAACTGATCGTCCAGATAGACGAGCGCGTCTTCCGCGTTCGCAGTGACCACTATCGTACCGACGCCGAGGGCGAGCACGATCTCTCTGCTGACAATGCCGCCCGGCGGGACGTGCACGTAGTCGCTGAACGGGCGATGGCCGACGGCCGTAACGGTCAGCAGGTGGCGGCCCGCAGTGGTCGTGGTGATGACTGGCGCTGGCACGACGACGCGTCCGTCGATCTGTACCCACGCTCGGCTCCCGTCCTGCGTCCGCACATCGACACGCAACTCGCCAACGTCGTCCAGCGGCACCGAGTCTCCGGCGGCTGGCGGCAAGCCGTAAGAGATCGCGCCCAGAGCCGGCACCAGGTCCCGCTGCGAGTCGAGCGCCGGGGGCGGCACTACGACGCTCCAAGTGCCGAGGATCTCGCCAGCGGTAAGCTCCGATGCGCCCGCCGCGACCACCAGCTTCACCCGCACCTCCACACCGCCGCGCATTGACAGCACCGACGGTTCCAGGATACCGCCCGCGGTCGCAAAGCGGCCCACGACATCCCGGGCGCGACAGAACGGCGCTTCATCGGTGTAACAGGTCTGCAGGTCCTCCAGGATGCGCTGCCGCGTCGCCTGGTCGATGACGCGGACGCCCTGCGCGGCGAGCGCGGTAGCCAGGCGACGCTCGAGAAGGTCGCTGGCCCGCACGCGATAGCCGCGCTCGTCGTGCAAGACCGGGAGGACCATGAACGGCTCGTAGTTCCCCAGATCGGGGACCGAAGCCCGAATCTCCGTGACCAGCCGGGCCAGGTGGTCGTCCAGCTCGTCACGGACGGGCCCGTGCGCCTGAGCCGCGCCGGCGAGCAACGGCCAGAGCAGTGGGCCGACGGCAAAGGCCAGTCCGACCAGGATCCGAGTCCTAGTTCTCTCCCTGATCATCGAGATCACCAAGCAGCTTGAGTGCGGAGACGGCAAGCTCGTTTCCGAGCTTGAGCAAGGCATCCTCTCGCGCGGCGGAGACCGAGGCGCCGAGCCCGTTAACGGGCGCCAACACATCGGCACCGCGATGCTCCGCCGCCTTCAGCGCGAGCGTGCCTCGCGCCGTCGCCGTATAGAGTCCGCCACTTCGGCTCCCCACCCCCACTTCACATGAGACCTCCAGGCTCGGCACACCCTTGACGAAGCCGATCATCCGCACGCCGGCTCCGCCGAGGCGCTCGCGCAATACCTGAATGGCCGGTTCGCAGTCGCGACCGCCGCTGAGCACGAGCTCGAGGTCGAGCGGCTCGCTGAGCTCCACCTCCACCGCACGATCCAGCAGCTTGCCCAACGTGTTCGCCAGCTCGCTGGCACCCGGGGGAACGGAATCGAGGTAGCCCATTATCTCGGGACGCGCGATGACTCGACCCGTCCCCCCAGGTAAAGAAGCTGCGAGCTCGCAGACGGCGCGGCCTTCGTCGTCCGTCACCGCCGTCACCTGAACCGACCCAGCTATGCACTGCACCGGCACTCCCGCCGCCGTCACGCCCTTGTAGCTCGCACGCACCTCGACCCCCCTGTCCTCAGTGCTCGCGTCGAGCTGCAAGGGCGTGACGAGCGCTTCCGCCAAGTTCGTCAGCCGAGCGGCGTGCCCGGCGCGCCGAAGGTTCCGAGACACAGCGACCTCACCTGCGGTGGCCAGCAGGACCTCCATCGCTGCGCCCCAGCGACCCTCACCAGCGACACCGGGCACCCGCTCCACAGCCTGCTCCACTAGGCGCTCAGCCCGAACCGTGGTCTCTTCGATCCGCGCCTTTTCCAACTCGGCGGCGTCCCGCGGGTAGGCCACCAGCACGCTCACGTAATACGAGCGCGTTCCGTAGTCCGTCTGCTGCACCTCGTGGTACGTATCGCTGCGTCGCACGTCGGCGAGGAAGACGTCCGCATCGAGGTACATGACCGAGCCGGCGGAGCGCGATTCCTCCGTCGCCTGGTCGTAGACGTACGACGAGAACCGGGCGCCGACCCATGCGGCGACGTCCGTCATCGCCTCACCGCGCGCGCATCGCAGCGCTTCCTGATACGTAGGAAGGTCGGTGCAGATACCGACGAAGTAGAGTGACTCGCGCGCGGCAGGCGTTAGCTCAACCCAGACGGGCCGCTCGGGAGCCGACCGCTCCAGCGCCGCACCACCGCCACAGGCTCCTACGACGAGCGCGCCCGCCAGGGCTAACGCCCAACGCTTCACCCTTCAATCTCGTTCAACCGCTGAATCGCTTCGTCGATGAACTCTTCGGCGTCGGTGTTGTTCTCCCGCTTCGCCCGGTTCCTGAGCTGCTCCAGCGCGCGAAGCTGAGCCGTGTGGTACTCGTCCTCCGGGACTTTGACCAACACGAAGGCGTTGTAGTGATACTCGACGCCGTAGGTTGTCTTCACCGCTACCTTCTCGTAGTAGCGCTCTTCGACTTCCGTGCCGCTGAGCGATATCTCCTTGACCGCCAGCTCCTGGAAGTTGCGAGCGTACTGCTGGAGGCGCTCCTTGCCACCGACCTCACTGGCCTGCAAGAGCGAGCTCCAGATGCCCAGCACGCTCTCGCCTAGCTCCTGCCAGGCCTCAGCCTTGGCCATGCGCAGGCCCATCGCATAGTCGACGTACCCTTCCTCACCACCGGAGAAGAACTTCATCCCGTCATCGTCCTCGGGCGGCTCGGTGATCCAGTCGGGGCGCTCCCCAGCGCTGCGCTCGACGATCACCTCGGTTCCCACCGGGGACTCCTCCAGCTCCGCCACCTTGGCGGCCCCGCCGCAGCCCAGCGCGCCGAACGTGGCGCCCAGCGCCAGCAGTTTCGCGAAGTCACCTAGACGGGTCATAAGAAACCTCCTCAGAAGGGGTGTACGAATCCTCAGTCCCTCAGCTGGCCGGGGTGCAAGAAGGGTTCCCGGTCGCCAGCGAGCTCCGACGCCCGTAAGTCTCATAACGACAAAGGATTACACCCTGGGCCCGCACGCGGTGGGTGTGTCCGTGAGCGACAGCGATCGGCTCGCCGGCGTTTCCATTCGAAACACTGTGGGGCCGGCACGGCCCAGTGATGAGCACCGCTCCGGGCGGCCACGCAGCAGTCCCGCACTTGCCGCCCTCGACCGGCGCCGTAGCATTAGGGCATGCAAAAGGTCAAAGGCTCAGTCCTTAAGTCCCGGCTCGATTTCGTGGAGGAGCACTTCGGCGAGGATGAGGTGCAGCAGGTGATGGCGAGCCTCAGCGCCGAAGACCAGGAGGCGCTGAGGAAGATGCTCCCGTCGTCCTGGCTCTCGTTCGAGATCGGCAAGCGACTGGACGACGCCATAGTCCAGGTGTGCGGCAAGGGTGATCCTCAGTTCTTCGAGCAGCTGGGTGTGGCCTCAGCGGATAAGAACCTCACCACGCTCCACAGCACCTTCCTCACACCGGGCGATCCCGAAGCCTTCCTCAGGAAGGCGCCACAGATCTACGAGCTCTACTACCAGACGGGGCGGCGAGCCTGGGAGAAGACGGGCGAGAGCGAGGGTTACCTCACGACCTACGATGCGGAGACATTCTCCGCCGCCGATTGCCTTACCGTGGTCGGCTGGTACAAGAGGGCACTCGCGATGTGCGGCGCGACGACCGTCGAGGTCGAGGAGGAGGAATGTCGAGCCCTGGGCGGTGCGGTATGCCGCTACCGCGTGCGCTGGGAGTAAGACGCTAACAGGGACCCGCTCAACGCCCCCGGCCGGCCGCCGATCAGGCCCGCGGAGCGCTGCCGATCGCTTCGCCGCGGGACTCCAACTCCTGATACAGCCAGCCACCCACGCTCGTCGCCACGCACGCCTCGACCAGCGTCCAGACCAGCAGAGTGACGGCCTGCGAGCCGGTAAAGACGAACAGCTCCGTCAGCACGAAGATGAACGGAGCGGCGGCAGCGACCCAGATGATGCAGGCGGCGATGATCGCCGTCCTCAGGCCGGGGCCGAAACGCGGCCTGATCGCCGCATAGGTGAAGACGGTGATGAGGCCGAAGCCGAACCGGACAGCCACATGCTGGATCGTGGCGCCGGCCGACGGCTCCCAGCCGAAGCGGGCGAAGATCTATGCGAGGCCGACGACCTGGCCCAGCGCCAGCCCGGAGAGATTGTAGATCACCCCTGCCACGAGCCCGCCGATGAGGATGCGCGTGAGGTTGATGCCACCCATCGTGGCCTCCTCTCTACCGGTCGGGGCCGAATCAATGACCATGCTAGCTCGGCACGGTGCGGTTCCGCGAGCCCCGGCCCAGCTCGAGCAGCGGGAACAGCGCGGCTGCGGTCGACCACGCCTGGTCCGGGGTCACACCGATGCTGCGCGCCTCGTCGCCGTGCAGCACCTCCGGCCAAGCACCGAGCGTATGAGCGCGGTACAGGCGCAGCGCGCTCTCCCAATGCCCGCGAGCCGAGTCCGTGCGCCCGGCCCTGAACTCCGCCAGGCTCACCCAGCCGGTGTAGAGGGGCCAGACCGTGCCGGCGTGGTAGCCATCGGGCTCATACTCCGGGTCGGAACGCGGCACGAGGCGCACGCCCCACGGCGACGTGAAGTCCTCGCTCGCCACACGGTCGAGCCAACTCGCGCAGCGTTCCGGCCGCACCGCGCCCAGCGCCAGGGGCACCGCCGTCAACACCGTCTCCGCCATGTCGAGCGACCCATCGGCGCGCCGACCGTCCGCGTAGCGAGCCTCTAGCGGATCGTAGAAGGAGAGCTCCAGGCTCGAGCGCGCAGCAGCGGCCCGATAGGCGAACTCGTCGGCGAAATCGAGCTGGCCGAGCGTGCGGGCTGCGACCTCCAGCTCCGCCAGCGCCGCGACCCAGAGGCCGGCCAGGTAGAGCGACACGTGGTGCCCGCCCAACCGCCCGAACTCCACCCAACCGTGTCCGACGTTCGTGTTCTCGACCAGCCCGTCACCGTCGTTGTCTGTAGACAAGCAGTACTCGTAGCAAGCCAGGATCCGCGGCCACTCACGCTGCAGCGTCTCTGTATCACCCGTGCCCTCCAGGTAGCGGGCGGCTAGCAGCAAGTAGAGCGGCGAGGAGTCGGCGGCGTCATAGTGCACTACTCCGCTGGTCGTACACTCGTGGAGGATCTTGCCCGTGATATCCTGGTGGCGACCGAGGAACTCAAGCACCTCGCGCGCCGCGCCGGTTTGGCCGACGGCCAGGCTGGAGAGCGCCGTCCAGCAGGCGTCACGCCCGAAGTACCAGGCGTAGCCGGGGCGGCCGTCTCCGAATTCGCCGGCACCCGAACGGCCGTAACCGGCGACCAGCGAGGTGCCGAGATCCGGGACGTGGACCCGGTAGGTGGAGAGCCGCCACTTCGCCCACTCGAGCGCTTCCACCAACTCGGGCTCGTCGGAATCGAGGACGAACACGTGGTCGCGCTGACGGCGCCGCTCGGCTGAGCGGCGCTCCGCCCAGCCGCGCAGATCGACGGCCCCCGGCGGAACCGCCTCACGATGGGCGCCCACGAGCAGGATACGTACGGGGCCCCACAGCTCGAGCTCGGCGTGGATACGGACGCGGGAGTGCTCATCATCCGACAGGTTCTCCACCGTTATGAGCCGCGGCGCCGGATCGACCTGGACGCCCAACCACTCGCCGGCCTCGCCCCGGAGACCGAGACCGCCGCCTTTCTTGCTATAGGCCAGCCTACCTGTCGCACTTGCCGGGTAAGGCCACATGAGCCGGAGATCGCACTCCATGACCCAGTCGAGTCGAACCGGGTCGGCAGCTTCCACCTCCGGCCGCAGCTCGACCAGCACTCCGGGCTCGTCTAATGCGACCGTAGTACGCTCGAGGACGGTGCGCCCATCCACGTCGAGGCGGCGCTCGATATAGCCCGGTGTGAGACAGTAGTGCGTAGCAACAACGTTGTTGCGGTGATTGCCACGCTCTACATCCTCGAGCCGCTCCCAGGCCCCCGCGCTCAGCCCCCAGCGGCTCACCGCCCGCACCGGGTGAAACCAGATCTCCTCGTGACCGCCTCGTTCCCGACCCACGAGAAGCGCGCGTGTCCCGGCCAGCGTGTATGCCGCATCCGTCGCCTCACCCTCCAGCCGCAGGTCGTCGGCCAAGTCGGAAACCACTTCCGCGTCGACAGCGAGTCCCGGCGGCAGCGGCACTCGCTCGTCCCGTTCCACGCCGACCGCCGACGCTTGCCAAGCACCACCCATCTCTCGCACGCGATGTCCGTTCGGCGCGATCCGCCGGAACGCGTTCCGGAGCAGTCGATCGAGATGCAGCGCGTAGCGGCGATCGCTGGCAGAGAAGTAAACGTAGGCGCCGATACAGACGGCCCACCCATCGCCGACCGCGTACTCCCAGGCCAAGCGCCGCTCCGGGTTCACGCTGATGTATGCCCGCTGCACCGCCACCACGCGCCCCTTCCGCGGCCAGACATCGCCGGTGTAGGCGTAGCGGATGTGGCGCTTCCCCTCCTGCGGCGCCCACGTGTACACACCGCTGCCCAGCCCAGCGAACAGCGGATGCCCGCGGAAGCTCTGGAAGCCGCGGATGAAAGGCACGGCGCTGAAGCTCAAGGCGAGCTCGTCGTCCGGCTCGGCGTTCCAGACGGCGTCGGTCATCTCGTCCGGCGCGACCTTCTCCCAGCCGAGCTGCACCGGCAACGTCGCGGCCGCTAACGTGGCGAGCAGACCGCCACCGGCGCGGACGTGCGCGTCGAGGGCGAGGCGCGCGGTGTGCGGGAGGACCGGCGGCTCCGTCCAGTGGAACCACACCGTGGTCCCGTAGCCGAGGAATTCCCCAGACAGCTCGGCCAGCGGGACCGCCCGCACGTCGGCGTTGGGAAGAGCCTCGAGCCAGGCGCGTGCCGCCGCGACTTCTTCCGAAGGCTCGCGGTCCGGGAGCACGAAGAGTACGGGCTGCCGTTCTTCGGGTGTGCGGTCGTTCATTGGGGTCGATCGAGGGACCGAGACATGACGACTGTAAGATACGGGAATCCGGGAATCCGGGAATC
>CP070815.1:418072-504845 GCA_020344215.1 Gemmatimonadota bacterium | reverse complement strand
ACCGCCGGGTAGATGCCCAGCTCGACGATCCGCCGCGACAGCACGGTCGTCGCATCGAGGTGTGCGAAGGTAGTCGCGGGACCCGGATCGGTCAGGTCGTCGGCCGGCACGTAGATCGCCTGCACCGAGGTGATGGACCCTTTGCGCGTGGAGGTGATGCGCTCCTCCAGCTCGCCGACGTCGGTGCCCAGGGTGGGCTGGTAGCCGACTGCCGAAGGCATGCGCCCGAGCAGCGCTGACACCTCGTTACCGGCCTGGACGAAGCGGTAGATGTTGTCGATGAAGACGAGAACATCTTGACCCTCGACGTCGCGGAAGTACTCGGCGACGGTGAGGCCCGTAAGGCCGACGCGGAAGCGGGCGCCCGGCGGCTCGTTCATCTGGCCGTAGATTAGCGCGGCGCTGCTCTTATCCGGGTCGCCCGGTGTGATCACGCCGGCTTCGATCATCTCGAGCCAGAGGTCATTCCCCTCGCGCGTCCGTTCGCCGACGCCACAGAAGACGGAGCGGCCACCGTGCTCGGTGGCGATGTTGTGGATCAGCTCCATGATGACCACGGTCTTGCCGACGCCCGCGCCGCCGAACAGGCCGGTCTTACCGCCCTTCAGGTAAGGCGCGATGAGGTCGACGACCTTGATGCCGGTCTCGAAGATCTCGGTGGTCACCACGAGGTCCTCGAGTGGCACCGGCGGCCGATGGATCGGCCAGCGTTCCTCGGCATGGAGCGGCCCCTGTTCGTCCACCGGCTCGCCCAGCACGTTGATGATGCGGCCGAGCGTCGCGCGGCCGACCGGCGTCGTAATTGGACCGCCGGTATCGATGGCCTGCATACCGCGCACGATGCCGTCGGTGGAATCCATGGCGACGGTGCGGACCTGGCTGCGCCCGAGGTGCTGCTGCACTTCGCAGACCACGTCGATGGTCGCTTCGCCGTCGCCCTTTACCCGCACCGCCGTGTAGATCTCGGGCAATCGCTCGGGCTCGAACTCGACGTCGACGACCGGCCCGATGACCTGCACTACCTTGCCGATGTTATTTGCCATTGTCGTTCGTTTCGTGTCTTCTACTGGCCTCGCTGCGCCTCGGCGCCACCGGTGATCTCAGTGAGTTCCTGGGTGATCTGCGCCTGGCGCGCCTTGTTGTACTGGAGCGTCAGCGATTTGACCAACTCGTCGGCATTGTCGGTCGCGTTCTTCATCGCCGTCATTCGCGCTCCCTGCTCAGCCGCCGCCGACTCGACCAGCGCCCGGTAGACTGCGTTGCGGACGTAGAGCGGCAGAACGAAAGTCAGAATCTCCTCCGCGGACGGCGCGAATAGGTAGTTGAACGAGCGCGCGCGACGCGAGTCGTCGGGCGGACTGATCGGCAGTACACGCATCCGGGTCGGAGGCGTTGACAGCGCGTGCTTGAAATGCGCGTATACGATATCGATCGCATCAAGCTCGCCGGACTCGAAGCGTGGGATGAGGGCGTCGATGAGCGAACGCGCATCCTCCATGCTCGGGCGATCCGAGATGTCTTGCCGCATCGCTTTCATCGGTTCACGCCGGAACTGGAAGAAGTTGATGCCTCTTCTTCCTACCACATGAAACTCGACGTCGACCCCATCGGCACGGAACTCATCGAGAACACCGCGTGCTTCCCGAATCAGGTTGACGTTGAAGCCACCGGCCAGCCCCCGATTACTCGTGAGCAGGACCAGCGCCGAGCGGCGCACCCCTTCGGGCTGCCTCAGCATCGGGTACGTCTCCGCCAGTTCGGGCGCGAACAGCCCCGAGATGACCTCTGCCAGCTTGGCGGCATAGGGTCGTGCCGCCCGTACGCGCTCCTGGGCACGACGCAGCTTCGACGCCGCCACCATCTCCATGGTGTGCGTGATCTGGCGAGTGCTCTGAATGGAGCGGATACGCCGCCGGATGTCACGTGCCTTCGACATGCGATCTTTACTGGGTCGTGATCTCAGCTTCCGCCGGCTGCACTGCCGGCGTCGCCGTCGCGCGACGTTTGCGGGCGAAGAATTGCTCCTTGAACTCCTCGATCGCCTTCTTCAAGCGCGCCTCGGTCTCCTCCGAGATCTGCCTCTCGCCGCGGATCGCCTGACCCACCTCCGGGTGGCTGGCCTTCATGAAACTGTGGAATTCGGCCTCCCACCCCTTGATGTCGGCGACCTCGACGTCATCGAGATGACCGTTGGTGCCGGCGTAGATGACCATCACCTGATGCTCAACCGGTAGCGGCTGGTACTGACCTTGCTTCAATACCTCGACCATCCGCTCCCCGCGGGCGAGCTGCTTTTGCGTCGCGGTGTCGAGCTCGGCGGCAAACTGAGCAAACGCCTCGAGCTCGCGGTACTGGGCGAGGTCGAGGCGCAGGCGGCCTGCTACCTGGCGCATCGCCTTGAGCTGCGCCGAGCCGCCAACGCGGGACACCGAAATCCCCACGTTCATCGCGGGCCGGACACCGGCATAGAAGAGGTCGTTCTCGAGGTAGATCTGACCGTCGGTGATCGAGATCACGTTGGTCGGGATGTAGGCGGCGACATCGCCCGCCTGCGTCTCGATGATCGGCAGCGCGGTAAGCGAGCCGCCCGTCTTCTCGATCTCCAAGTGGCCTTTGATGATCTCGGCATCCTCGGTGATCTTGGCCGCCCGCTCGAGCAGCCGGGAATGGTTGTAGAAGATGTCGCCGGGATACGCCTCTCGACCCGGCGGCCGCCGCAAGACCAGCGACAGCTGCCGGTAAGCCTGCGCCTGCTTGGAGAGGTCGTCGTAGACACACAGTGTGTGCCGACCTTCCTTGTACATGAAGTACTCGGCCATGGTGCAGCCGCAATACGGGGCGACGAACTGCAGCGTCGCCGGATCGCTGGCGTTCGCCGCGACGACGATGCTGTGCTCCATCGCGCCCTCACGTTCCAGCCGGTCCAGCAACGAGGCGATCGTCGACGCCTTCTGGCCGATCCCGACGTACACGCAGATGACGTCGCCGCCCTTCTGGTTGATGATCGTATCGACGGCGATGGCGGTCTTACCCGTGCTGCGGTCGCCGATGATCAACTCGCGCTGGCCGCGGCCGATCGGCGTCATTGAGTCGATCGCCTTGAGGCCGGTCTGCAGCGGCTCCTTCACCGGCCGCCGATAGACGATCCCCGGTGCTTTGCGCTCGACCCTCATCCGCTGCTTGCACTCGATCGGCCCCTTGCCGTCGAGCGGCTCGCCCAGCGGGTTGACAACCCGCCCGACCAGCTCGGAGCCCACGGGGACGGAGAGCACCTGCCCCGTCCTCCGAACGGAGTCGCCCTCCTTCAAGTGGAGGTAGTCGCCGAGGACGATGGCGCCGATGTTGTCCTCCTCGAGGTTCGCAGCCAGGGCGACCACGGTTTCGCCCGTCTCACCTGACTCGATCTCGAGCATCTCGTTGTACATGGCGGAGCCGAGACCCCAGATGCGTGCCACGCCGTCGCTCACCTGAAGGACCTCACCGATCTCCTCGGCCTGAAGTTCCTCTTCGTAGCGCTCGATCTGTCGTACCAGCGCCTTCTTGATCTCGCTGGCGCTGAGTTGCGTGCCCGTCCTAGCCATAGAAACCCGATTCCAGTGTTAGGCCCACGTCGGCAGCCGATTCCTCACAGGGGCCGAGGCGCCGGTCATCCGACGTCGGTCTTCAAGAGGCTGCGCCGCAGCGTCTGAAGCCGATGTCGTATCGAACCGTCCATTACACGATCCCCCACCCTCACGACCACACCGCCAATGATCCGCGGGTTGGTGCGAAAGCGTGGCAGTACGTCTTTGCCGAAGTAGCTGTCGAGCCGCTTCTTGATATCCGCCTTGAGCGCAGCGCCCGGCTCCGTCGCCGTTGTCACATCGACCTGCAGCCGTCCGAGGTGCTCGTTCACCAGTTCGGTGAACTCACGACAGATCTCCGGTAAGACGCGTTGCCGGCGCTTGTCGACGACCACGAGCAGAAAGCGCAGTAGCCGATCCGGGATCTTCCCCTCGAAGACCTCGCGCAGAACCTGTTTCTTGTCAGCAGGCTCGACGCGGGGAGTATCGAGAAAGAGGCGGAAATCCTCCTGCGTCTCGAGCAGATGAACCATCTGCCCCAACTCCTCCGCGTAAACCTCGACCGCATCATCCGCGAGTGCGAGCTCTAGCAGAGCCTCGGCATAGCTGCGCGCGACGGTCGTCTCCTGCATCAGTCGGCCCCGCTGTCCTTTTCCTCGGCCGCCAGGCTCTCGAGGTAGTCTTCGACGATACGGCGGTTCTCCTTCGAGTCGACCTCTTTGTGCAGCACACGACCGGCGGCAAAGATCGAGAGATCAACCGCCTCGCGCCGCAGCACCTGGAGTGCCTCGTCCCGCTCGCGCTCGATGTCATCCCGCGCGCTGGCAAGAATCTGGTCCTTCTGCTTGCGGGTCGCATCGAGCAACTCGGCCCGGAGCCGGTCCGCCGCCTTACGACTGTCAGCGAGTATCGCCTGGGCCTGGTCACGTGAGTCGTCGAGGAGCTTGCGTTGCTCGTCGAGCAGCCTGCTGGCCTCGTCCCGGTGGCGGGCCGCCCCGTCCAGCGTGTTCTGAATACGTTCCTCGCGAGCCTCGAGGGCGCCGAGGATCGGTCCCCAGGCCCACTTGCGCAGAACCAGCAGGAGTGCAGCGAAGACCAGCCAGGTCCAGAACATCAGACCCAGCCAGTTGATGTCGAACAGGCCGCCGCCGGCGACGTGCTCTTCCTGCGCCAGGGCCGGGACCGCCGCGACCAGCGGCATAACCAGGACGGTCGCGAAGGCGCTCAAGCGCCGCATCTTCGACCCATCAAACATGAGAGATCACCCCGGTTCGGCATTACCCCTTCAGCAGCGCGATCACGAGCGCGAAGAGCGCCACACCCTCGATCAGCGCCGCGGTGATGATCATCGCCGTCTGGATGCTGCCGGCGGCTTCCGGTTGCCGGGCGATGCTCTCGGTCGCCGAGCCACCGATGCGGCCGATTCCGATAGCGGCGCCGATAACGGCCAGGCCAGCGCCGATGGTCGCGCCCATCGTACCATAGAGGCTCTTTGCGGCCTCCGCCTCTATACCGCTGGTCACAGCCTGAATAGCGCCAAAGATCGTGTCGATCATTTTCTCCCTCCCACGAGGAAAGTCGGTTAACCAAAAACCCCAACTAGTGCGGGTGTCTCACCAGCCCGATGAACACAGACGTCAGCATGGCGAAGATGTACGCCTGTAGAAACGCGATGAATATCTCCATGAGCATGATTGCCACCGCCATCAGGACCGGCGCCGGCCAGATCAGATACTTGACCGTACCCTCGGCAGCGCCCGCCATGAAGATGAGGCCGACGAGCGACAGGATGACCAAGTGACCTGCCGTCATATTGGCGAAGAGACGGATAGCCAGCGCGAATATGCGCGCGAGCTTGGCGATCAACTCCACCGGCGTCATGACGACCGCCATGATGATGCTCCAGAACCAGTTCAGTCCCTTCGGTACGTATATGATCGTCCCCAGGTAGGCTTTCGGGCCTATGTGCAGCAGACCGCCGATCTCGATCGCGACCAGTGACAGGATGGCCAGCGAGGCAGTGACCCCGATGTTCCCCGTCGCCGCTGCTCCGAAGGGGACAATCCCCAGGAGGTTCATGAACAGGATGAAGAAGAAGAGGGTAAGGACGAACGGAACGTACCGCTCGCCGCCCTTACCGATGTTGCGCATCGCGACTTCATCCCGGAGGTAGATAACGAACGCCTCGATGACGTTGGCTAAGCCCTTGGGAGCCTTCTCAGCCCGCTTGCCGTGGGTCCTCCGCGCAACCCAGACCATCGTCACCGCGCACAGAATGGCCGCAATCATCAGGTAGACGACGTGCTTGGTCGGCGAGAGATCAATGGCCAGCGCACCGATATGGAGCGTCGGCAACTGAGGCAGGGGTATCTCGCGATTGATGAACGGGATCAGGAAGTGGTGGGCATCGGACACCTCCGCCATCATGTGCTCGTTCCAAACCGCGGCGATATCCTGTTCGCCCGCGCCTTGAGCTGTAGCTCCGCCCGACGCCCCGTGCGTCGCCTGCGCGAGCGGCCACCAGAATCGACCAACGCAACCGATCATCGGACCCCGAGCTCGTGGCGGAAGATGACGGGCTCCAGAAGCAGGAGACCGAAAAGCGCTATGACTAAGGCGACGAGTGTGGGCTCGGCTGGTAACCTCAAGATGCCACCCAGCGTGAGCCAGGCGACCAAGCCGACCATCACCAGCCTCAGGAGCGTCCCCGCCACCCACCCGGCCACGACCAGCTTGGCCCGGCGCCTGGTGGCGGCGATGAGGATCGCGAACGCCGCCGCCTGCACCAGCCAGGCCGCTGCCAAGCCCGCCCAGATCCCGGACCGGGCGGGAGGCTCAGACATGAAGCTGATCAGTAAAGCGGGGAGGCCTACGAATGCCGCAGCCGTCCCCACGTAGATTGCCCACTTCTTCACTTCCGATCCGGAGCCTTTCCAGGTGGCTCTCGGCCCCCGTCGTTTTCATGGTTCCCGGCGCGGTCGCCCTTCTGGATCTCGAAGGCCTGGCGCACCAGGTAGTAAAAACCGGCCGCACCGCCTACGAACACGCCGATTACGGTGAAGACGGGGGAAACGCCAAGCCAGCGGTCGAGCAACCAGCCGAGACCCACGAAGAGGCCCACCGCCCCGGCGAAGCCCCAACCCAGGCCGAGATACGCGCCGACCTTTCGTCGGTCCTCGTCGGGCACCTGCATCTCAGCCTCTCTACTCGACGTAGAAGTCCCGGCCCAGAGCGGCCGGAAGATACTTTCGCGTGAGCATTATTTCAAGCCGCCCTTGACGCCCCGTTTTCGCGCTATCTACCTTGTTTTGGTGGACGTTGACCGATCCCCAACCGAAGGGCTCTGGCAAGCTTTCCTGAGCCGGCGAACCCGCCGCCGTGGGCCGCCTCCGACCGGCCGGCCGGTATCCTCTCTGTGAATCGCCCGAACCCCGCCAGACCCGCAGTAACCTGCGTGCTGGAACCTCGGGAGCTACGGCTGTGACACGAGACGAGCCCGTTTTGCGGCACCGTGCCGTCGCCAACTTCGAAGCCGAAGCGGACGGCCAGACCGCTGGGGACATCATCAGACAACTGCTGGACCTCAGCGAGGAGTGGACCTAGGCCATGTCTACCCCTGCGACCCCGGAAGAACCTCCAAGTAGATACCAGCAACGGGCCCTGGACGGCCGCCAGCGGAGGCGAGCGCCATGAGCGCTGCGGTCATCCTGCTGGTCCTGGCCGTGCTCCTCGTCGCGGCGGCCTCCGCCATCGAGGTGATTCTGTTCGCGCTCACCCTCGCACGCGTGAGCCAACTCGAAGCGGAAGGCGCCCGCGGTGCCCGAGCCCTCGCGTCGCTGCGCGCGCGGCCAGCGGGGCTCTTGGCCACGACCTGGATTGTACGCGTGGCCGGCGCGGCCGTTGCGGCCCTGGCCGCCTGGGACGCCGCCCGCTCGATCGCGGCCGAGGGCTGGTGGGCCGGGGTGGCCGCGGTGCTTGTAGCGATCGCGCTGGTGGTCCTGGCCGAGTTCGCCGGGAAGAGCGTGGCTCAGCGGGCCGCCGAGCGGGCTTGCCTGCGCGCCGCCGGGCCCGTCTGGATCATCTCGCAGGCCCTGTTGCCCGTGACCTGGCCGGCCGAGCTGATCGTGCGGGCGCTGGCGCCGAAGTTCACCGAGATCCTGCCAGGTATATCGGACCGCGAGATCCGCGACCTCGTGAGCCCGGGTAACGGAGACGCGGTGATCGAGGAGCACGAGCGGCGACTGATCGAGCGGACTTTCCTGCTCGATCAGACGACCGCTTACGACATCATGACACCGCGGGTCGATATGTTCGCTTGGCCCGACACGCGCACCCTGGCGGAGATCGCCCCGGAACTGCGCGCCGCCCGATACAGCCGCGTTCCTCTATACAGTCAGAGCATCGATCAGATCACCGGAGTCCTTTATGTCCGGGACGCGTACCAGGCTCTGATCTCCGGGCAGCGCGATGTGGAGCTACGGGCGCTGGCGCGCGAGCCGTTCTTCGTGCCCGGCTCGGTGACACTCGACAAGTTGCTCCTCGACTTCCAGGCGCACCGCATCCACATGGGAATCGTCATCGACGAGTACGGCGGAGTCGACGGGCTCATCGCGCTCGAGGACATCCTGGAGGAACTCGTGGGCGAGATCGTCGATGAGAGCGACGTGGCGGAGGAGCCCATCGTGCGGCTGAGTCGGAACGAGATCCTAGTCGACGGAAGTGCTGACTTGCGCGAGATCAACCACTTCTTCAACACATCCTTCCCGCTGCTCGAGCACCGCTCGCTGAACGGATACCTACTGGACGTGTTCGGGCAGGTTCCGGAAACGGGTGAAAGGATCAGCCGGGAAGGGGTCGTCATCGAGGTGACCGCTGCCACCGACACCCAGGTGCTGCGGGCACGAATCAGCCGAAAGTCGGCCTGAACCCCTCCGCTACAACCCGAGGATGTAGGTGGCATACCAGCCGACCATCGCCTCGCCGAAGACGAGGACGACCGCCGCTCCGACGGCGAGGAAAACCCCGAAGGGGACGAGCTTGCCCGTCTTGAGGCCGATGGGGCCGAAGATCACAGCACCGACGAGGGAGCCCACGAAGATCGTGAGCAAAGCGTAGAGGGGGCCGAGGAACGCGCCCACCATCGCCATCATCTTGATGTCTCCGCCGCCCAGGGCGGGCTTCTTGAACGCCCACTCCCCGACCACTGCTACTCCGTACATCAGCGCGAAGCAAAGGGCCGCTCCGATGAAGGACATGAGCGGCGCCGGCCGCCCCGGCGCGAACGACAGAGCCAGCCCCAGCACCACGCCGCCAACGCTGAACTCATCAGGGATGATGTACTCGCGAGCGTCGGTGACGGCGATTCCGAACAGCAGGGTCCCGAAGAGGGCGGCGGACAGCGCCTGCCAGCTTAGCGCGTAGTGGTAGTAGGCCCCAACCCAGATCAGCCCAGTCGCCAACTCGACCAACGGGTATTGAACCGAGATGCGCGACCCGCAGGTGCCGCATCGCCCGCGGAGCGCCAGCCAGCTCAGCACCGGTACGTTCTCGTACCAGCTGATCTGGCGGCCGCACGACATACAGCGGGAGCGCGGCCGGAATAGCGACTCGCCTTTGGGCAACCTCACGATGCAAACATTGAGGAAGGAGCCCAGCGACAGGCCGAGCACGGCGGCGTAGACCAGTACGAGCGACTCGGACATTGAGCGCCCTCGCGTTGAGTGAAAGTTGGGCAACCCGGCCCGGCCCGGTACTCGCAAAGCCCGCTCTGGGGCTAGCTGGCTGATCCGGCAAGTAGCCGGTCGAGGAGGAGGGCGCCGGCGATGGCCACATTGAGAGAATCCATACCCCCCGGCAACCGCACGGCTACCAGCGCGTCACAGTCCCGTCGCACCTCCCCCGACAAGCCGGAGGGCTCGTTTCCCAGAACCAGGGCGAAGCGCGCCAGCGGACCGGTCGTACGGCCCACCGCTTCCCCGCCCGGGTCGGCGCACAAGATGGTGAAGTCGTGCCCGCGCAGCCAGGCCACAACCTCGGGCCACGGCTCCTGCGAGACCGGAATCCGGAAGAGCGAGCCAGCCGAGGCGCGCACCGCCTTCGGGTTCCACGGGTCCACCGTCCCGTGCAGGGCGACGGCCCAGGCCACACCCAAAGCCTGCGCCGACCGCAGCAGCGTACCGAGGTTCCCCGGGTCCGCCAGCCGATCGAAGACGAGGAGAGCGGCTCGAGCGGCCGGCTCGAACTCCGCCAGCCGCCGGCGCGGCCGGCGCGCCACGGCCAGCACCCCCTGCGGGGTATCGGTGTCGGCCAGCTGTTTCAACTCCGCATCCGAGACCTCCGCCCGGCTGCAGCCTCCGGCCTCGATGGCTTCCAGCAGCCGACAGCCGCGCGCGGTCTCCGAGAGCACCGGGGCGGTGACGGCGAACTCGATCTGCCAACCGCTTGTCAGCAGCTCCTCGACGAGCCGCACGCCCTCCACGAGGAAGGCGAGTTCCTCCTCGCGTCGCTTGCGCGACTTTAGCCTGCGGATCAGCTTCGTTTGGTTGCGGGTTATCATGTGACCAATTCGGCGACGGGCCGCTCCCCCTGCGGGGCCGCCTGGCGCACGGTACCGACAAAGTGGCCCGATAGGCGAAGAGACGGAAGAGAGGAACATGACAGCGCGCCGAGTAGCCCTCACGATCGCCGGCAGCGACAGCGGCGGCGGCGCCGGTATCCAGGCCGACCTCAAGACCTTCCACGCCTTCGGCGTTTTCGGAACGTCGGCCATCACAGCGATCACCGCGCAGAACACGGTCGGCGTCCGGGCAATCCAGAAGGTCGATCCGGCGGTGGTGGCGGACCAGATCCGAGCGGTGGCTGAAGACCTACGCCCCGCTGCCAGCAAGACCGGGATGCTGGCGGACGCTTCGATCGTCGAGGCGGTAGCCAGCGCCATCCGTGATTCGGGCCTCGGCCACCTGGTGGTCGATCCCGTCATGGTGGCAAAGAGCGGCGATCGTTTGCTGGAAGCGGACGCCGTCGCCGCCCTGGCGAGCGAACTGCTGCCCCTATCGGAGGTCATTACGCCTAACCTTCCGGAGGCCGCCATACTGGCGGGCCGCGCGGTGGAGGCGGCGGACGACATGCGGGCGGCAGCCGAGATCCTGGCGGAGAAGGGCGCGCAGTCCGTGCTCATCAAGGGCGGGCACCTGACGGGCGACGTGCTCGTCGACCTCTACTTCGATGGGACGGACTGGCACGAGTGGCGCGAGACGCGGCGCGAGACCCGGCACACTCACGGCACGGGTTGCACGCTCTCGGCGGCGATCTGTGCCGGCCTGGCGCTCGGTTGGCGTCGAATCGAAGCCGTCGAGAAAGCCCGCGAGTTCACCCAACGCGCCATCGAGACAGCGCCCGGGTTGGGCAAAGGCCATGGGCCGCTTAATCACTGGGTGAATGTCGAATTGTGAGATGGGGATTATCGATCTCGGCTGAGAATTCTCGAATCGCCGATTCGGGTAGTCAGCGATTCCGCGTATAGGAATCCGGGAATCCGTGGTATCAGCGAGGTGGGGAGTTGGGAGTTGGGAGTTGGGAGTTGGGAGGTGGCTGTGGGCAGCCCCTTTTCTCCATTCCCTACCTCCCCCATTCGTCGGATCCCCGGAGTCCAATTCGAGAGTCCCCAATCCCCGAATGGATTATTCCAGAATTCCCACTACAACATCACCACCAGATGTGTCTCTGGCGGATCTCCCGCTTATCGAGCCGGACGCCTTCCCGCTTCGCTCCGACCAGCTGCGGACGCTCGAAGAACTTCACCAGGATCAGCCCGGCGAAGAAACCACCGATGTGCGCCCAAACGGCCACGCCGCCGGCCGCGCCGCCACCTCCCCGCTCGGCAAGCCCCATCAGGATCTGGATAACGATCCAGTAGCCAAGCACCACGTAGGCCCGCATCGGGAGTATCCAAAACGGCGGGAAGTAGACATGCACGCGGACCTGCGGATACAGGACGATGTAGGCCCCGAGAATGCCGCTTATCGCCCCCGACGCACCTACTGTGGGAAGCCCGGAGCTGGCGTTGAACCCCACGTGCGCCCCCGCCGCCGCCAGCCCGCACAGCAAGTAGAAGAGGACGAAACGAAGGTGACCCATCGAGTCCTCGATGTTATTCCCGAACACCCACATGAACATCATGTTCGCTCCCAAGTGGATCCAGCTCCCGTGCATGAACATCGAGGTGAAGACCGACCCCCAGGTGAGGCCTCCCAGCGGGCAGACGCTGGGCCCTTGAAGCACCCGACCCGTGAGCTCCACCGGTATCAACCCGTAATGGCAGACGCTGGGCTGCAGGTCACTCCCCATGCCCTGAACGAACACCCAGACCGCCACGTTGGCGATGATCAAAGCGACCGTGAAGAACGGGGTGAACTCTGTGGGGTTCTCGTCCTTGTAGGGAAACATGGCGCCGCCAACGTACGGCCGGGGTTACCGGGCGTCAACCGAGGCCCGGCGAGCCGTAGCGGCCCTGCCGCTTTGGCATGGCAGGCACCCAGCACGCCAGATTGTCGGTATTTCGGGGCGATTCCGCCCAACCTGGCTGGCACAGTGGTTGCACCTTTACCCGGAGGTTTCGAATGTCCGTGCGCACCGCGGCTCCGCGGCCCGGGGGGACCGAGAGCCGATTGGTGCGCTCGTGGTAATCTCAACAGCAGAGATCAGTCATGGCCAAGAACGGCGGCAAAGTCATCGGAATCGACCTGGGAACGACGAACTCGGTAGTGGCGGTAATGGAGGCGGGCGACCCAGTCGTAATCCCGAACCAGGAGGGGTCGCGTACCACGCCGAGCGTGGTCGGTTTCACCAAGGACGATGAGCGGCTGGTCGGCCAGGTGGCGAAGCGCCAGGCGATCACCAACCCGGAGCGGACCGTCTACTCGATCAAGCGGTTCATGGGGTGCACCTGCGACGAGCTGGAGAGGGAGATCAATCGTTACCCGTACAAGGTGGAGTGCGACGCCCAGA
The DNA here is from genome assembly GCA_020344215.1 of Gemmatimonadota bacterium. Lineage (GTDB taxonomy): Bacteria > Gemmatimonadota > Gemmatimonadetes > Palauibacterales > KS3-K002. Next base: position 492,276 of record CP070815.1, on the reverse strand, counting down.
ACCGGCCCTTCGTGCTCATCGACGGGACGAAGTACTCGCCGCCGGAGATCTCGGCGATGGTGCTGCAGAAGCTGAAGCAGACGGCCGAGGACTACTTGGGGCAGCCGGTGACGAAGGCGGTGGTCACGACCCCGGCGTACTTCAACGATTCGCAACGCCAAGCGACAAAGGACGCGGGCAAGATCGCCGGCCTCGAGGTCCTGAGGATTCTGAACGAGCCGACGGCGGCGTCGCTCGCCTACGGGCTCGACAAGAAGAAGGACGAGACGATCGCGGTGTTCGACCTGGGCGGTGGCACCTACGACATCACGATCCTCGAGCTGGGCGAGGGCGTGTTCGAGGTGAAATCGACGAACGGCGATACGCACCTGGGCGGCGACGATTTCGATGAGCGAGTCATCAACTGGCTGGTGGACGAGTTCAAGAAGGACCAGGGGATCGACTTGTCGAAGGATCCCATGGCGCTCCAGCGGCTGAAGGAAGCCGCGGAGAAGGCAAAGTGCGAGCTCTCCTCGACCATGGAGACCGACATCAACCTGCCGTTCGTGACGGCGGACCAGTCGGGCCCCAAGCACCTGAACATGCGGCTGACCCGCGCGAAGCTCGAGCAGCTGATCGACGATCTGATCCAGAAGGTGATCCCACCGATGGAGAAGGCTCTGGCTGATGCAAAGCTCAAGCAGGAGAACATCGACGAGGTGATCCTGGTAGGTGGCTCGACGCGGATCCCGAAGGTGCAGGAGATCGTCCGCAACTTCTTCGGCAAGGACCCGCACAAGGGCGTCAACCCGGACGAAGTTGTGGGTGTCGGCGCCGCCATTCAGGCGGGTGTGCTCGCCGGTGAGGTGAGCGAGGTCCTACTCCTGGACGTGGAGCCGCTCTCTCTCGGCATCGAGACGCTTGGCGGCGTGATGACCGTGCTGATCCCGCGGAACACCACGATCCCGACCAAGAAGATGGAAGTGTTCTCCACCGCCGAGGACAACCAGACGACGGTGGACATCCACGTGCTGCAGGGCGAGCGGCCGATGGCCATCCAGAACAAGACGATCGGGCGCTTCCAGCTTACCGGCATACCGCCGGCGCCGCGTGGGATGCCCCAGATCGAGGTCACCTTCGACATCGACGCCAACGGCATCCTCCACGTCTCGGCCAAGGACCGAGCCACCGGCAAGGAGCAGTCGATCCGCATCGAAGCGACTTCCGGCCTGACCGATGCCGAGATCGAGCGGATGGTGAAGGACGCAGACGAGCACGCCAAGGAGGACCAGGCTTCCCGCGAGCTCATCGAGCTCCGCAACAAGCTCGACACGCTGATCTACCGGGTCGAGAAGGACTCCGCCGAGTGGGTCGACAAGCTGGACGAGGCGACCAAGAAGCGCCTCGATGAGGCGCTCGAGAGTGCCAAGAAGGCGCTCAAGGAAAGCCAGGAGCTGCCGGATCTCAACCTGGCCCACGACGAGCTCAACCAGGCCTTCTCGGCAGCCGGGCAGAAGCTGTACGAAGCCCAGGCCGCGACAGCAGGCGCCGGGGCGACCGGCGGTGCGGAGGCCTCGGGCGGGGCGGAAGGTGAGGCCGAACCGGAGGTCGTCGAGGCCGACTACGAGATCGTCAACGAAGAGAAAGAGAAGGACAAGGAGGACTAGCGGCAGCAACGATCGGCCCCTCACGTGCATCTAGGATAGCAGGGCCCCCGTACGGGGTCCTGCTCGTGTATATTTCAGCGAGGCCGGAACCGTGGCACTCGGCCTCGCGTAGTGAAGAGAACAGGTGAAACCTCAGCTTCGGTAACTCCTAGGAAGGTACTCGCGATGAGTGACCCAGTTCGCAGCAAGCTCCGTTTCGTGCTCTACACGTCCCTCACCCTGGCCCTCGGCCTCGCGCTGGCCGCGGGCTTCCGCTGGGCCAGAGGCGGAGAGGCAGCCAGCCCAGCGACGGCGAGCACCGCCCTGCGGCCAGCCACTTCGGTAGCCACGCTCCCCGAGGTGACGGTCGAGCCCGGCGCCTCGACCCAGCAGCCGACCTCGGACGCAGAGACGTTAAGCCGTCTGGCTGAGGTGAGCCGGGCGTTCGTCGACATCGCCCAGACAGTCACGCCGGCGGTGGTTTCCGTCAGCACGCGTGGAAATCCACAGCGGGCGCGCCTGCCGCAGCGGTTCGAGGAACTCTTCGGACCGACGCACCCGGACCTGGACACGCCGTTCGACGTGCCGCTGGGCCGGGGCTCCGGCTTCATCGTCTCGGAGGATGGCTATATAATCACGAACAACCATGTGGTAGCGAACGCCGAGCGGATCGAGGTGGAGCTGACCGACAGCCGCGAGTATGTGGCGCAGCTCGTCGGTCGCGATCCGACTACCGATATCGCCGTTCTCAAGATCGATGGGCGTGACTTCCCCGCAGCGAAGATCGGAGACTCGGAGGCCGCGGCGGTCGGCGAGTTTGTGCTGGCGATCGGCAACCCCGGCAGCTCGCTGGGCTCCGAGCTCCCCTTCACCGTCACCGCAGGCATCATCAGCGCGAAAGGGCGGCGGCTAGGTCTGATCCAGCAGGTGGCTGGCACCGGCTATGCCATCGAGGACCTGATCCAGACCGACGCCGTCATCAACCCCGGTAACTCGGGTGGCCCGCTGGTCAACTACCGGGGCGAGGTCATCGGCGTCAATACCGCCATCCAGAGCACCACCGGCTATTACCAAGGCTACGGTTTCGCCATCCCCATCAGCCTGGCGCGTGACGTGATGGAGGATCTCGTCGAGCACGGTCGGGTCCGGCGCGCTGCACTGCGCGTCAACGTGGAAGAGGTCACAGCAGCGCACGCCCGGGCCTTCAGGCTGCCGGAGCCGCACGGCGCGGTCGTGCAGGATTTCCCCGATGACAGCCCCGCCGAGAGGGCCGGCATCGAGCGCGGTGACGTGATCGTCGCCCTCGACGGTCAGGCGGTAGAGCGGGTCGGCCAGCTCCAGCGGCTCATCGCCTCCTACGAGCCCGGTGACCGGGTCAAGGTCAACGTCATCCGCTACGGCGAAGAGCTCAGCTTCGACGTGCGACTCGTGGAGGCCGAGTTGCCCGAAGTAGAGCCCGTTCCTACAGAGGTCGCCGCCGGGCCCGGTGACGCTCTCATCGGCGTCCAGGTGGCCGATATGACACCGAGCCTTGCCGGACGTGCCGGCTTCGATCCCGACGTCGACCTCGAGGGCGTCTTGGTCACCCGCGTGGCCAACTTCGGCCCCGCCAGCGAGGCGGGCCTCACCGCCGGCTGGCTCATCCAGCAGGTCAACGGCCAGCCGATCCGCAGCGAGGCCGATTTCGACCGGGCGCTGTCACAGGTCAGCCGCGGTGACGTCGTCACGCTACACGCCGTGGCGCCCAGCCCGATCGAAGGTGAGCTGACCCACCGAATCATCAATATCGAGGTCCCGGAGGAGTAGCGCCCACCCGGAGCGGCGGCGGGCGCACCTCGCGCCCGTCACCGTCCGCATTTTCCTTGACCTTTTCTTCCTTTCAGGTAATGTAAAGAACGGCTCCACCGCTTCTTGCGAAAGTGGCGGAATCGGTAGACGCGCCAGCCTTAGGAGCTGGTGGCCAATTGGCCGTGGGGGTTCGAGTCCCCCCTTTCGCACTCTCATGCGGACGTCACGGACAGGGCGGATTCTGTGTCCCAGACTACAACAAACCTGCAAATCTCCGTCGAAGAACCGGCGGCCTGGAGCCGCAAGCTCGTCATTACTGTCCCAACAGGCCGAGTCAGGTCGGAGCGGCAGAAGGTCGCCCAGCAGATCTCGAAGCAGGCGAGGATCCGAGGCTTCCGGAAGGGGAAGGTGCCGCCGGCGCAGTTGGAGGCGCGGTTCGGCGCGGAGATCGATCGTCAGACCCAGCAGAAGGTGATCGACGCCGCTTTCCGGGAAGCGGTGAAGGTGAAGGCACTCGAACCGATCAGCGCGCCGCGCGTCGGGAACGTGAGCTACGATCGGGAGGCGGAACTCACATTCGAGGTGGCTTTCGATATCCGGCCGGAGATCGCGCTGAGCCGGATCGGCGGCTTCCGCTTGACGCGTCCCGAGGTAAGCGTCGGTGACGAGGAGGTCGATGCGCAGCTCAACGTGCTGCGGCGGCAACAAGCGCTGTGGAGGCCGGTGGAGAGGAAGCCGGCGGTGGGTGACAGCGTGGAGGTGACGGTCACACCGCTGGAAGGGGAAGGGGGCAAGTCGGAGAGTCGGCCGTACAACTTCGTCCTTGGTGAGCGTCGGGCGATCCCGGACGTGGAGGCGGCGATCCAGACCCTGGACCCCGAGAGTAGTGGCGAGTTTACCGTGACGTTCCCCGAGGACTTCGATGATGAGGAACAGCGGGGGGAGAGCCGGCGCTTACGGATCGAGCTCAAGCAGGTCCTAGAGCAGGAGCTGCCGCCGCTCGATGACGAGTTCGCCAGATCGCTGGGCGACTTCGAGGATTTGGCAGCCCTGCGCGAGGCTGTGAGCCAGGATCTGCAGCGGCACAAGGAGAGCGAGGTGGAGGCCGGGCTCGACCACCAGGTCATCGAGCAGATCATCGAGGCGAACTACTTCGAAGTGCCCGAATCGATGATCGAGCGCTACGTCGATGTCCTGGTCGGGCCGCCGCCCGAGGACGCCGACCCGGACCTCGTAGCACGGGCTCGGGATCAGGCACGTCCGGCGGCCGAGTGGGGTATCAAACGCACGCTGGTCATTCAGCGCGTGGCCGAGGACCAGGACCTCGAGGCGACGAAGGAGGAGGTCCAGGAACGGCTCCAGGAGCTGGCTAAGCGGATCGGCAAGCAGGTCGGCGAGATCCGGGCCCGGATGGCGAAGTCGGGCGAACTCCGCGAGCTCGAGCAGCGTATCACCGAGCAGAAGGTCTTTAAGTATTTGAGGGAGCAATCTGAGATCTCGACCGGGGGATCCTGAGGGCGCCGGCCGAGCTCAGCCAACCGAGTGAAGGCAGAGCCATGCCGCTATACGCACCGTACGTCATCGAGCGTTCCAGTCGTGGGGAGAAAGTCTACGACATCTTCTCGCGCCTGCTGATGGACCGGATCGTCTTCCTCGGTTCGCCCATCAACGACGAAGTCGCCAACGTCATTATAGCGCAACTGCTGTTCTTGCAGGCAGAGAACGCGGACAAGGACGTCTATCTCTACATCAACTGTCCGGGTGGCGGGGTCTATGCCGGCCTCGCGATCTACGACACCATACAGTTCATGACCGCGCCGGTCTCGACGATCTGCATGGGCATGGCAGCGTCGATGGGCGCGGTGCTGCTCGCCGCTGGCGCGCAGGGCAAGCGCTCGGCGCTCCCCAACTCACGCATCATGATCCACCAGCCGTCGGGCGGTTCGCAGGGAACGGCCTCCGACATCGAGATCCAAGCGAGAGAGATCCTCTACGCTCGCGAGCGCATCAACGAGATCCTCGCCCGCCACACGGGCCAGCCGATCCCCAAGGTCGCCGAGGACGCGGACCGCGATCGCTTCATGTCGCCAGCGGAGGCGAAGGAGTACGGCCTCATCGACGAGATCGTCACCAACAAGGGGGATGTCGTCGGCGAGGACAATAAGGAATAGCCGGGAGGGCTGGATGACGACACCGGGCGATAAGCACCTTCGTTGCTCGTTCTGCGGTAAGTCCAAGGAGAGCGTCAAGAAGTTCATCTCGGGACCCAACGTCTACATCTGCAACGAATGTATCTCGCTGTGCAATGAGATCCTGGCCGAGGAGGAGGAACGCTCGGCCGCCGCGAGCCTCACGCACACCCCCAAGCCGGCCGAGATCAAGGATACGCTCGATCAGTACGTGATCGGTCAAGAACAAGCCAAGAAGTCGCTGGCCGTCGCCGTCTATAACCACTACAAGCGCATCAACAACCAGGGGTTCGTCGAAGACGTCGAGCTCGAGAAGTCGAACATTCTGCTCATCGGGCCAACCGGCGTAGGCAAGACGCTGCTGGCCCGTACGCTCGCTCGCCTGCTCGACGTCCCCTTCACGATCGCCGACGCGACGACGTTGACCGAAGCGGGGTACGTCGGCGAGGACGTGGAGAACATCCTCGTCCAACTGCTTCAGGCCGGCGACTACAACATCGGCGAGACCGAGCGCGGCATCGTCTACGTGGATGAGATCGACAAGATCGCTCGCAAGTCGGAGAACCCGTCGATCACACGCGACGTTTCCGGTGAGGGTGTCCAGCAAGCCCTGCTGAAGATCCTCGAGGGTACGGTGGCCAACGTGCCGCCGCAGGGTGGCCGAAAGCACCCGCAACAGGAATACATCCAGATAGACACGCGGAACATCCTGTTCATCTGCGGTGGCGCGTTCGCCGGGTTAGAGAAGATCATCGAGTCGCGAATCGGGACCCGACAGATCGGCTTCGGGCGTGGCCGCGAGAACCTGAAGCGGGCCGGTATCGATGCCGATGACGATGATTATACCCCCTTCCACTTCGTGGAGCCTGAGGATTTCATCCGCTACGGACTGATTCCGGAGATCGTCGGCCGTATGCCCGTAGTGGTCGCGCTCACCGATCTGGACGAGGAGGCCCTAATCGAGATCCTGGAGAAGCCGAAGAACGCGCTCACCAAGCAGTACCAGAAGATGGCTGAGCTCGAGCACGTCCGCTTGAAGTTCGAGCCCGATGCGCTGCAGGCGATCGCGCGCAAAGCCATCGACAGGGGGACCGGTGCTCGCGGCCTGCGCGCGATCATCGAAGAGCTGATGCTGGATCTGATGTTCGAGCTACCATCCCGACCCGAAGTGATGGAAGTGGTTATCACCAAGGAGTGCGTCGAAGGTGAGGCCGCGCCCATCCTGATACTCGAACCGGAAGCCCAACGGAAGGAGGCGTGAGGCGCCGCACACTTGGTATGTTCAAAAAGAACGCTTTTCTCGCCAGCGGTCTTGGGGCCGCAATCCTGCTCGCTGCGTGCTCGGCGGCCGCGCCCCCGGAGGAGGAAGCCTCACCGGGGTTCGGCTCGCAGTCGCAGACACTGCCACCTCCCGGTTACGGGACGCTGAGGCAGGATGACTTCACCGTCGCGCTTCAAGCGGGTGACACTCAGGTAAAGGTCACCCCGCTGGATGAGTCCGTCATCCGGCTGGCCGCGCCCGACACCTACCAGCGCCTGCATGGGCTCGTCGCCTCGCGCAGGGAGCGGATCTTGGACGCGGCACGCAGAGCCGGCCTGCGTGGGGAGCCGAGCGTCTTCCTCGTCTCTTTCTTCACGCGGGCGCAGCAAGCCACCTACGAGCCGACTAACGTTCAGCTGCTCAGCAAGAGCATCCTATACCGGCCGGCCGGCATACTGCCGCTCACGCCGGAATGGGGCCGCCAGCAGGTGAAGCAGGAGGAGACGCAGTCGGCACTGTACGTGTTCGATGGCGCCGTGGATCTCGACGTTACGTTCGAGGTGGAGTATCAGGGTAGCCGGTCGCTTGCCTGGGCTGGGATCATTCGTAAGCTGCAGGCGGAGCGGGCGCGCGTGATGAGCCGCACGGAAGGTGTCGGCCGCTCTAAGGCTTAGCAGGCTGATGAGAGAAGCTGTGCAGGGGCGCCCGGAAGTCCGCTCCAGCGTTCTTCAGCCTGCTAGGCGTCGATCTCGTACTCTTTGAGCTTCCGGTAGAGGGTCCGCTCCCCGATTCCCAGCTTCTCCGAGGCGCGCCGGCGATTACCGCCAACCGACTTCAACGTTGCTACGATCGCCGCGCGCTCGAGTTCCTCCATCGTCATGCCGGGTCGAAACTCGATGACCTCCTCCTCCGCCAACCGCTCCGAGTCGGCCGCACTGATTGCGACCTCGACTTCCTCCGGTCGCTCGCGTCCCACAGCCGCGCCCACAGTTTCCACGACCGCAGCCTCGCGCGCGCCGGTCAGCTCGGGATGCCTCCGCTTGTAGAGCTCGAACTCCCGGCGTATATCCTCGACGTCGTACTTGAGGTCGACGAGCGTGCGGAAGATGAACTCCATCTGCGGCAGCTGCGCGGCGCCCGCTCCCGCGTCAGCGGTCCGAGGCAGTCCCGAGCCTGCAACGACCGGGGTCGGCAGCCTGCGCCTGGCGTCGCCTCGCACCTCGGGCGGGATGTCTTCCGAGCGAATGATCGACCCGGGTGCCAGCACAACCATCGACTCGACAAGGTTCCTGAGCTCGCGGACGTTACCCGGCCAGTCGTAGCCCACGAGGATGTGCATCGCCTCAGGCGCGATCCCTTTGAACTCGCGCCGGTGCTCGCGACTCAGCTCCTGGATGAATGCGTGGACGAGGAGCGGGATGTCCTCACGCCGCGCCCGCAGCGGTGGCAGGTGGATGTGCAGCACATCAAGTCGGTAGTAGAGGTCGCGGCGGAACTCACGTAGCTCCACCGCTTGACGCAGATCACGATTCGTTGCGGCGATCACGCGAACGTCGACCTTGAGGGACTGGCTGCCGCCCACACGCATGAACTCCCGCTGCTCGAGCACCCGGAGCAGACGGGTCTGTGGGCCAAGCGGCATCTCGGCGACCTCGTCCAAGAAGATCGTTCCTCCGTTGGCCAGCTCGAACATCCCCTTGCGCAGGGAGTTGGCGCCGGTGAAGGCGCCCTTCTCGTGTCCGAAGAGTTCCGACTCCAGAAGGGTTTCGGGTAGCGCGGCGATGTTCACGGCAATGAAGGGGTTCCCGCGTCTGGGCGAAAGCCGATGGAGTCCGCGGGCGACGAGCTCCTTGCCCGTCCCGCTCTCCCCGGTGATCAGAACGGTAGATCCAACCGGCGCGATCTGCACTACGCGCTCCACCACTTCCCGGACCGCCGCCGTCTTGCCAACGATCCCCAGTTCCGATTGCAGGGCCTTACGGTCGATCAGCCGCCGCACCACGAGCACGACTTCATCGGCATCGAGCGGAGCCTCGAAGTACTCGTCGACAGCGACATACGCGTCCGGCCCCGAGGGGAGCGGCTCGCCTTCACCCAGCAACACCACGATCGGGACCTGCGGGGCCTCCTCGTACACGGCGGCAATCAGCCCTTCCGTCTCCGACTCTCGCAGGCCTCCCGACACGACGAGCGCGTGACTCTCCTCCCCGGACGCGAGTGCCGTGCGGACATCCCCTGCGCTCGCCACCAACTGGATCTCGTCGTCCGGCTGGAACACCCACTGCAGCGGAGCCGCTCTCTCCAGGTCAGCGGTGGTTACGAGTATCTTCGCCATCCTCAGGCGTGCTCCGTCTCGCCGGTCAACAGTCCGACGGCATGAGGGAGGATCTGCTCGAGCACCTCCAGCCCTTCCCGTACCGCCTTCGCGCTGCCCGGCAGGTTGACGATCAGAGAGCTGCCGCGGATACCGGCCACCCCCCGGCTCAGTGCGGCGAACGGCGTGCTCCGCATCCCGGCCACCCGCAAGGCCTCGGCCAGGCCAGGAGCGGGACGCTGGAGCACCGCGGTAGTTGCTTCCGGGGTGACGTCCCTGGGACCGAAACCAGTCCCGCCGGTTGTGAGGATAAGATCCACCTCACCCCCGTCGGCCCAGCGAGAGAGGGCCGTGGCGATCTCCGACGTGCCGTCCGGAACGACGCGATGGTCCACGAGGAACCAGCCGTGTTCCTCGACCCACTCGTCCAGAATCGCTCCCGACGCGTCCTCGCGTTTGCCGGCCGCGACCCCGTCGCTGACGGTCAGTATCGAGACACGGATCACCGCTTGACCGAGCCCTCCTTATAGAACGGCATCTTCACCACCTCAGCCGCGTACGGCGCCTCCCTGATCATGATCTCGATCGGTGTGCCCGGCTCGGACCGCTCGACAGGGAGGTAGCCGGTCCCGATACCCTGCCCCACCGATGGGCCGACGGTCCCGCTGCGCACGGTGCCCACGGCGTCACCCTGGCTGCGGATCTCGTAGCCCGGACGCGGGAAGCCGCGCTGCTTCAACACGAACCCACAGAGCTTCCGCTCGATCCCCCTGTCCTTCTGGGCGAGGAGCGCATCCCTGCCGACGAAATCACCCTTATCCAGCTTGACCGTCCAGCCGAGGCCGGCCTCGAGCGGCGTCGTCTCGTCGTCGATATCGTTTCCGTAGAGGGCAAGACCCACCTCGAGCCGAAGCGTGTCACGTGCGCCCAGGCCAATCGGCAGGAGGCGCTCGCCGCCAACCTCAACCAGCGCGCTCCACAGCTTCACCGCGGAGCTCGGCCCGCAATAAAGCTCGAAGCCGTCCTCCCCCGTGTATCCGGTGCGGCTGACCACGCACGGCTCGCCAGCGACCCGGCCCTCAGCGAACCGGTAGTAGCCGACGGCTGCGACGTCGACGTCGGTCAGCGGGCCAAGGATCGACTCGCTCGCCGGGCCCTGCAGCGCTAGAAGCGCAACGTCGTCGCTCTCGTTGACGAGCCCGATCCCGGCGACTCCAAACCGCTCGTGGCAACGCGAGATCCAGGCGAAGTCTTTGTCGATATTGGCCGCGTTGACCACCAGCCGGAAACGATCCGGGAACTTGTAGACCAGTAGGTCGTCGACGATCCCACCATCCTCATTGCACATCACACTGTACATCGCCTGACCCGCCTCGCGGCGCGAGGCGTCATTCGCCACCAGGTAGTTGACGAACGCCTCCGCGTCGTCCCCCGTCACGATGAACTCACCCATGTGGGACACATCGAACAGGCCCGCGTGCTGGCGCACCGCCTGGTGCTCTGCCGACACCCCCGCCGGGTACTGCACCGGCATCTCGAAGCCTGCGAACGGGACGATCTTGGCTCCCAGCTTGACATGCTCTTCATACAGTGGTGTTCTCTTGAGGTCGCTAGCCATCGGTACCTCTGCGGTCAGAAAAGCCACCAGGTCTGGAATTGGAAAGCCTGCTGACTGCCAATTTAGCAGGAATAAGAGGGCGCACCAGTAGACCGGGAGATGCGGAGTTTCATTGTGGGAATCGGCGAGGTTGGTGGGAATTCTCGAATGACGTCGGCGATTGGAGTTTGGAGCTTCCCATCTAGAGGATGTAGCGCCGCAGGTCTTCATCCTTGACGACCTTGGAGAGCCGTTCGCGCACCAGCTCGTCATCTACGATGATCTTGCCGCGGCCGAACTCGGGGAGGTCGAACATGATGTCCTCGAGCAGGGTGGTCAGGACCGTATGGAGGCGGCGTGCGCCGATGTTCTCCATCCGTTGGTTGACGTCGGCGGCGATGCGGGCGATCTCGGTGACCCCGCTATCGCTGAACTCGAGGCCCGCCCCTTCGGTCTCGACCAGGGCGCGGTACTGGGTGAGCAGAGCGTTCTTCGGCTCGGTCAGGATCCTCACGAACTCGGCCTCACTCAGCGACGAGAGCTCGACGCGGATGGGGAATCGCCCCTGCAGCTCCGGGATGAGGTCGGACGGCTTCGCGGTATGGAAGGCACCGGCCGCTATGAAGAGGATGTGGTCGGTGCGGACCATCCCGTACTTGGTCTGGATGTTCGACCCCTCCACCACTGGCAAGAGGTCGCGCTGGACACCACCGCGCGAGACGTCGGGCCCACCGGCCGGTCCACGCTCAGCGGCGATCTTGTCGAGCTCATCGAGGAAGATGATCCCCATCTGCTCGACGCGATCGAGCGCCTCGTTGACCACGTCGTCCATGTCGATCAGCTTGTCGAGTTCATCCGCGAGGAGAACACGCCGCGCCTCGGAGACGGTTACCGTGCGCTTCTTGCTGCGCCTGGGCAACATTTCCTGGAGCATCTCCGAGACGTTGTAGTCCATGCCCTCCATGCCCGGGAACTCGACGACCGGGAAGCTCGACTGGGTTATCTCGATCTCGATCTCTTTACTCTCGAGCTTACCGTCGCGCAGTAGCTTGCGGAGCTTCTCGCGCGTCCTCTGGCGCCGTTCTTTGATGCCCTCCTCGCGATCCTCACCCTCCTCACCGACTTCCGGCCGGCGGTCGACCGCCTCACCACGCGGCGACACGACGAAGGAAGGCGATCCGCCGAGCTTCTCGTCACTCCTGGGCAGCAGCAGATCCAGCAGGCGGTCCTCGACGCGCTCCTCAGCGGCGTCCTGCACTTCATCCTCGCGCTCGCCGCGGACCATGTTGACCGCGATGTCAACCAGGTCCCGCACCATCGATTCCACGTCGCGCCCGACGTACCCCACCTCTGTGAACTTTGATGCCTCCACCTTTATGAAAGGAGCGCCAGCCAGCCGGGCCAGGCGACGTGCGATCTCGGTCTTACCGACACCGGTGGGACCTATCAAGATGATGTTGTTAGGCAAGATCTCGTCCCTGAGGTCCTCGGCGACCTGCTGGCGCCGCCAACGGTTCCTCAACGCTATGGCCACGGCTTTCTTGGCCGAATCCTGACCGACCACGTACTTGTCCAGCTCGGCTACGATCTGCCTGGGTGTCAGCTCATCCTGCGGCAGCAGCCGACTGTCGTGCCGATCGTCAGCCGTCGGGCCGACCTGCTCAGAAGGAAGCGAGTCGTTCATCAGCCTTGAGACTCAAGCTCCAGTACGGTGATCTCGGTGTTCGAGAAGATACAGATCTCCCCGGCGATCTCGAGGCTCCGGCGGACGATCTCCGGCGCAGTCAGCTCGGAGTGCGCTTGTAGCGCACGCGCCGCCGCCAGCGCCATTGGTCCTCCGCTGCCGATAGCCAGGATGTCGTCATCCGGCTCGATGACCTCCCCGCTGCCGGACAGCAGAAGAGAGTGTCGGGCGTCGACAACCGCCAGGAGCGCTTCCAGCCGCCGGAGCACGCGGTCGCTTCGCCAGTCCTTGGCAAGCTCGACCGCCGCCCGGGGCAAGTTACCGGGGAAGCGGTCGAGTTTCTCCTCGAACTTCTCGAACAAGGTGAGCGCGTCGGCGACCGTGCCGGCGAAACCGGCGAGCACGGTACCGTCCTTGAGCGCGCGCACCTTGTTGGCTTGCGCTTTCACCACGGTGTCCCCAACCGTCACCTGACCGTCACCACCGAGCGCTACGCGCCCCTCGCGCCGGGCGGCGACGATCGTCGTTCCACGCATTCTCATATCCATGGGCCGGGTGTCCATCTGCATCAGCTTCTCGGGTGCGCCACCCGGTAGACCCGCCTGAGCCGTTCCCGGGAGGTGTGTGCGTACATCTGGGTCGTCGAGAGCGACGAATGGCCGAGCAGTTCCTTGATCGCCATCAAGTCGGCTCCCTCGTCCAGCAGGTGCGTCGCGAAGGAATGGCGGACAGAGTGTGTGCTCAAGCCGGTCTCGTCCGCTACCAGGCCGATGAACCGCGTCACGATCCGCTGGATCTGGCGACGCGACAGCCGACCGCCACGATCGGAGACAAAGAGCGGATCGGAGGACGCCGGCGTGCCGAACTCCTGAGAACGCTCTTGCCCATAGGCACCCAGGGCGATCATGGCATGCCCGCCTATCGGCACGATCCGTTCCTTGCGCCCCTTGCCGTGCACTTTGACGCGGCCGGCCTCGACATCTACATCCGCCAGGTCCAGCGAGTGCGCCTCGGAAAGACGAAGTCCGGCGGTGTACATCAGTTCGATCAACGCCCAGTCTCTTGCCCCCCGCCAACCCTGCCGCGAACCGCTCTGCGCAGCGATCTCGAACAGCTGCGACATCTCTCTCTGGGTCAGATAGCCCGGGAGAGCCCGGCCCTGCCGGGGCGCCCGCACCTGGCGGGCGGGGTTCGCCGCTACGACGCCTTCCCGTTGGAGAAAGCGGAAGAAGCTTCGAACGGCTGAGAGCTTCCGCGCTATCGTCCTCTTCTTGAGCGCGGCCATCGTTAGCTGACTGAGGAACGCCCTCACGGCCAGCCGGTCAACGTCCGTCCACTCCCAATCGGCGCTGCCGTAGTAACCGCCCAAAAACTCGCTCAGATCCGCCAGGTCACGCCTGTAGGCCGCTATGGTATGCCGGGACAGCTGACGCTCGTCCTCCAAGTACCTCAGGTAGTCATTGGCCTCAGCCCGTGCCATCTCAGCCTCGCCTCCGGCGCTCCCGCTGTCAGCGCCCGAGCTCGGCAGGAGCGCTCGCCATGCCGGCCATCCACACTCGTATCTCGCCCAACGCCCGCTCTGCAAGTTCCTCCCGACGCTCGCGCCGGCGGCGGGGCGGCTGCGGGAGCGGATCGATCAGCCCGAAGTTGGCATTCATAGGCTGGAAATTACTCGGATCTGCCTCCCGGAGGTAGCGAAGCAGTCCTCCCAGCATTGTCGTGGAGGGTGGCACGGCGGGTGCGAGGCCACGCTGCAGGCGGTCGATGTTCAAGGCAGCGAGCAGCCCGGTGGCCGCCGATTCGATGTAGCCCTCGACCCCGGTAAGCTGGCCGGCGAAGATGAGCCCGGGCTCGTCCGCCGGCGAGCCGTGCGGCGTAAGGAGGGCCGGGAAGTTGATGTAGCTGTTGCGATGGATCTGCCCGTAGCGGAGGATCTCGGCCTCCGCGAGGGCGGGGACGAGCCCTATCGCGCGACGCTGATCAGGATAGCGCAGCCGAGTCTGGAAGCCCACGAGCCCCCACATCCGACCCTCTCGGTCTTCCTGTCGCAGCTGGACGACCGCGTAAGGCGTCTTGCCGGTACGGGGATCCTTCAGGCCAACCGGCTTGAGCGGGCCGAAGCGGAGCGCGTCCTTGCCGCGGGCTGCCAGCACCTCAATGGGCAGACAGCCTTCGAAGTAAGGCACCTGATCCCAGTCGTTGGTGTCGTAGACCTCACCGCCTAGCAGCGCCTCGTGGAATGCTTCGTAACGCTCGCGGCCCAGCGGACAGTTGATATAGGCATCGTCCTGGCCCTTGCCGTAGCGAGAGGCCCGAAAACTCTCGGTCGAGTCGATAGACTCCGCCGCTACGATGGGAGCGATCGCATCGAAGAAGTAGAGACCCGCCGTGCCCAAACGTCCACGAATCGAATCGAAGAGGGCGTCAGATGTAAGCGGGCCGCTGGCGATGATAGCCGGAGCCGCAGGCAGCTCACGTACCTCGCCGCGGCTCACCCGGATGCGAGGATGCGTCTCGATCGCCTGGCTTACCCCCTGGGCGAACAGCTCACGGTCGACGGCAAGCGCCGCACCTCCAGGGACACGCGCCTGGTCGGCCACCTCGAGGAGAAGCGAGCCGAGCTCACGCAGCTCCGCCTTCAGGAGTCCGTGGGCATTGCCGAGTTCTTCCGACTTGAAGGAATTGCTGCAGACGAGCTCGCCCAGCCTGTCGGTCCGGTGCGCCGGTGTCGATAAGTGGGGGCGCATCTCGTACAGGACCACCTGGTGTCCGCGCCGCGCAAGCTGACAAGCGGCCTCGGTTCCCGCCAGGCCGCCACCTACAACGACGATCTCAGGCAACGGTTCCGAATCCAGTCTGCTCGCTCAGCTCGAGCTCGTGCCTGCCGCGCCTTCAGGGACCGACTCGTGGCCGCAGGCCGCACACCTTAGGTAGTCGCCCTTGCGCTTGGATGTCTTCTGAAGTGCCACCTGCGAGCCGCAAGCGGGACAGTCGAAGCTCACCGGCGTGTCCCAGCTGGACCAATCGCAGTCTGGATAGCGAGTACACCCGTAGAAGACACGCCCACGCCGCGTGCGACGCTTGACCACATCACCTTCACCGCACGTCGGGCATTTCATCCCCAGGCTGATCGCTTGCGTGTGCTTGCACTTAGGGTACGCCGTACAAGCGAGGAACTCGCCGTAACGTCCCGTTTTCACCGCCATTGGACTGCCGCATTCCGGGCACTTGACGTCCGCGGCGGCTTCGCTGTGCTTGCCGTCGACGGCGCGGGTGAAGCGACAATCCGGATAATTGGAGCAGGCGACGAACGGGCCGAAACGGCCGCTCTTGACCAACAGGTTGCCGCCGCACTGCGGACACTGCTCGTTCTCGAGGTCGACCTCGGGCAGCCGATCGATCGGCTTGGTGTTCTTGCACTCCGGGTAGTTGGAGCAACCGAGGAACCGGCCGTAGCGGTTCCACTTCACGACCATCGGAGCACCGCAGAGGTCACAGACTTCACCCTCCGCCTGCACGATCTGCTTAATGATCTCATCGCGTCTAGCCTCCCCCTCCTCGAGCCGCTTACTGAACCGGGCGTAGAACTGCTCCAGTACCTGGTGCCACTCAAGCTCGCCCTCTTCGATGCGGTCCAGGTTGGCCTCCAAATTGCTCGTGAAGTCCACATCGAACGTGTCGGGGAATACGCGAATGAGGACCTGGACGACCGTCTCGCCCAAAGGAGTGGTCGTGAAGCGGCGGTTGTCGAGCTCGACGTACGTGCGCTCGACCAGCGTCGAGAGGATCTGCGCGTAGGTCGAAGGCCTACCGATCCCCAGCTTCTCCAGTTCCTTGACCAGGCTGGCTTCGCTGAAGCGAGGTGGCGGCTCGGTGAAGTGCTGGCTCTTGTTGAGTTCCACCACAGCGACGGTCTCGCCCGCCTCAAGGCCGGGAAGCCCCTCCAGGTCGTCCAGGTGGCGGCCTTCCTCCTTCTCATAGACACCCTTGTAGAGGCGTGTGAAGCCGTCGAACTTGAGGACCGACCCGTTGACGCGGAACTGGTACTTGCGCCCATCCGCGCCTGTCAGGTCGAAGTCGACGGTGGTGGTGTCATAGACCGCCGGCGACATCTGCGACGCGACGAACCGCTGCCAGATCAAGGAGTACAGCTTTAGCTGGGCGGCATCGAGATCGCCCTTCAGCGACTCAGGTGTACGCCGCACGGAAGTGGGCCGGATCGCCTCATGCGCCTCCTGAGCACCCTTCTGCCGCTTGCCCGTGTAGAGACGTGGCGCCTTGGGCAGGTAGCCCGACCCAAACAGCTGCTCTATGTAGTCGCGCGCCGACTTGGCCGCCGAGGCGGCGACGCGAGTAGAATCCGTCCGCATGTACGTGATTAGACCGATGGCCTCACCACCCACGTCGACGCCCTCGTAGAGCTGCTGGGCGAGCCGCATAGTACGCTTAGCCGAGAAGCGCAGGCGCTTTGCCGCCTCCTGCTGCAACCAGGACGTGGTGAACGGAGGCGCGGGGTTCTTTCTTCGTTCCTTGCGGCGAACCTTCGAGACCTCGAAGGGGACGTCCTTGACCGCGTCGAGGACCGCCAGCGCCGCAGCCTCGTTGGGCAGGTCGGGCTTCGCGCCGTCGAGATGGTGCAGCTTGGCCGTGAAGCGCTGTCCATCCTTCTCCAGCAGCACTTCCACCGTCCAGTACTCCCGCGGCTCGAAGCCGCGGATCGCCTCTTCTCGCTCCCAGATCAATCGCAGGGCCACGGTCTGGACACGGCCAGCCGACAATCCTGGGCGTATGGGCTTCCAAAGGAAGGGGCTGGCCTTGTAGCCCACCAGCCGATCGAGGATGCGACGGGCTTGCTGGGCATCGACCTTTCGGAAATCGATTTCGCCCGGGCTCTCGAGGCCTTGCGCCACCCCTTCGGGCGTGATCTCCTCGAACAGCACGCGCTTGAAGCGCCGACCGTCCTTCGAGCGGTAACCGAGCTGCTCGGCCACGTGGTAGGCTATCGCTTCCCCCTCGCGATCAGGGTCGGTACCCAGGAGCACGATGTCCGCGTTGTTTGCCGCCTGCTTGAGCTCCTTGACGACCTTACCCTTCCCGCGGATCGTCACGTAGTGCGGCGCGAAACCGTTCTCGATATCGACGCCGAGATCACGCTTGGGAAGATCGCGGATGTGACCCACCGACGCCTTGACGACATAGCTGTCGTCGAGGTAGCGAGTGAGCGTACGCGCCTTGGCCGGAGACTCAACGATGAGCAGCCTGGGGCCGTTCCCGCCCGCCGCCGCCTTCTTCGATCGCTTGCTCTTCCCTGTCGCCTTCTTCTTCTCGGTCATGTCCTCAGTCCATCCCGTCCACCGCTTACCCCTAAGCCGGTCCCACGGGTCCCCGGGTCCCCGGCGCTGAGGATGCCTAACAGGAATCAACGGCTTGTCAACAGTTTCCCGCCTTCGGGTCGCTCAACCTCCTGTCCCCGAGCAGCTTAGCGGCCTTATCCGCAAGCCCGGCCGTGCGACTCGCCGGCGGTGACGATTCTGAAGTGCTCCAGCATCCAGCCCCTCGAGCAAAGGGAAAGCCGCCTGGCCCTGCCCGGGCCAGCGACGTCGGCGTCGGCCGCGTCTGGTGGCCCGGGCTGGTCCGGCGGCTTAGCTGCCCGGTGACGGGGCTACTCCGCGTGGGCGGCCCCTAGAACGCGATAATATCGCTGTCCTTTACCGAAATGACCACCACGCCGTTTTCCGTGATGCCGTAGAGCTTCAGGATGACCTCCGGCGGATCGGTGGGTAAGCTCCGGCTGATCCGCAGCGGGCCGAGGATCGGATCCCGAATGATTACATTCCCCCGGGGCACCTCGTAGTGGAAGGCGTCGACGATCTCGATTCGCGCATCCCCGGAGCCCAGGAACGTGAGACGCCTGGAGGGTTCATCTCCGACAGGCGGAGCCGCGGTGATGTCGTTATCTGGATGCAGCGCCGCACCCGCGCCGTCAGGATTGATCCTATCGTTGGTGCCCAGCATCCTGAGGACGTTTTGTCCGCTTGGATCCGGACCGAAGAAGAAAGCGATTGTGCCCCTTACCACACCGAGGCTTCCGTCGCGGTTCATGGCAAGGCCGAACACCTTCTCCTCAGCGTTGCCCACGAGGTCGGTCACCTGCAGGCCGTTGCTGATCGATCCGTCCGCCGAGCGGTAGAGCATAACGCGGCCGGCCCGGCCCGGTGTATCGCCTTCACCGAAAGCGACGTACTCCCTGTCACCGCTGGCGGCTACGAGGGTTGTGTCGGTCAAGCCGATGCTAGCGATATCCAGATCGGTGAAGATCTCCACGTCCCAACCGACCATGGCAGCGACTTTCCACGTGGCGTCGGAAAGCGAGTCGCTGGCGACGATGCAGGAGGGGCTGGCGAAACTACCTCGGGGGTGATCGCAAACGACGAACTGCCGTGCGCCGTTGATGCTGAACACCGAATCCGCGTTGATGATCTGGACTTGCGGATTGCCGGGGTTCCTGCGCCCCGCATAGCCAACGAAGAACCGGAGTTCCCTCAGCGCCGGATCGTACTCTCGAATCGTCCCAGGATTATCGGCCAGCGCCGGGACAGTTGAATAGAGAATGAACCCGTTCGCCGCCTGGGCGAGGAACTGCGGGCGATCCGAGTAGTTGAAGTTGGTGACGGGGAAGATCTTCCTCCCGGTCACGTCGAAATCCTCGTCCACCCTGAACACCTGGAGGTCCTGGGTCTGGAACCGATCGATCTCGCTGCCGACAGCTGGTGAGCCCGGCGAACGAGGACCGAGGTCCACGACCGAAATGTTGGTGCCACCAGAGTTACCGACCAACAGGAGGTCCTCGGTCAAGTCAATCCCGACGCCCCACGGATCAGACCCGACCGGGACGTTGCCCAGGAAGACCTCGTTACGAAGATCGAATGGGCGCACGACCCCGAAGTTGAAGTCGGACAGCAGCATCAGCTCCCGCAACGTATCCACCACAGCGTCCGCGATTAGGGCGCCTTGCTGAATCCCAATGGTCCGCCCGGCAACGATCAGGCGCTCCAGGAACCCACCCTGGATGCCCGCCGCATGGATCGGATCGCCGGTCGTGCACTGGAGGCTGTTTTCCGAGCCCTCCGGATCGACCGTCGCTCCACAGTTCGTGGTCGGGGACGCCTGGTCGAACGCCCAGGCGGTGAGCTCGAAGAACAACGTGTCGGGGACATCCGCCTCCGTGAAGATGGTGGCTGGCAGATCCAGCGGCATCAAACCGAAGGCGACCGGCACCGTGCCGCTTATCGCCGGGTTCATCACGCTGTCAACGAACACCGTGTCGACGACCGTTCCGGTCTCCTTGTCGTTCCTGACGACGATCGTCACACCGATGCGCGTTATCGCAGTTTGCAGGTCGGCGGCTACAACGTTGAAGAGCAGCGAGTCGTCGACCTCCATGCGCAACGGTTCGTCCGTTCGCCTCTCCACCCCACCGGTGACCAGCATGCTGACGATTGGCGGTTCAGCATCGTCGGGGACCTCCGTCGCCACGGTAACGCTGATCTGGGCAGTTGCGCTGAACGTGTTGAGGTTGATCGCCTCAGCAGTGATGGTCAGCGTGCCCAAGGCCCCCTGGGGGATAAAAAAATCCAGCAGCGTATCGACGTCCGTGCGGAACTCGGCGAAACGGATCGTGTCCGCAGCCGGTACCGCCGGCGGACTAGCTGCTGGGTTAGAGAGCACGACGTTCAGCTGAGCCAGCCCCGTCGGGTCGCTTGCTCGAATGCCGACTCGGATGAGCGTGTTGTCGCGCACCGTCTGACCGGGGAGCGGGGAATAGATTGAAATCGTCGGCGCCCCGAGGCCGCCCCCATCGCCGCCCACTGTCACGATCGCCGAGTCAGTGGCCTCGTTATCCTGGGAGTCCACCGCGATCGCGCGTATCTCCACCGCTGTCGGGTTGGTGAAGGCGGTGAAGAACGTCGTGGTCACCGTCGCCTGGACCGTCCGTCCCGCGAACCAAGTCGTGTCGACGGCAACGAGCCTGCCGAGCACGACCGTATCGCCTGACGCCGTAATGACGGTCTCGAACTGATCCGTGCGGCGGATCTCGGTGACCACGAAGGCGAGGGCGATGAAGTCCTCGGCTTCGACCTTCGTCACCAGCGTGTCGCCCGACACCGTCGCGTCGGTGACGGATACGACCGGCGGCGTGTTGTCCTCGAGCGGCCCGTATACCGCGTCGTCCGCCTCACAGGCCGCCATTCCCAACAAGGCCACGGCTATCGTCCCCGTCAACAGCCGCGTCCAACCCCTAACGCTTAGCATAAGACTACTCCCTCAAGTTTAGCAGAGCGTGTCATGGCGCCAGCCTACTGGTTGGCCAGCGGCGCCTGACCCTCCTAGCGTGCTGCCACCGGCTCGTCCACAATGTGCGGCGTTACTAGGATCAAC
The DNA here is from genome assembly GCA_020344215.1 of Gemmatimonadota bacterium. GTDB lineage: Bacteria > Gemmatimonadota > Gemmatimonadetes > Palauibacterales > KS3-K002. The sequence goes on along the minus strand of CP070815.1, from coordinate 471,379 downwards.
AGGTCCTGCTTTGATTCGTCAGACCTGCTGGTCCGGAACAGTGGCCCGACGAGGGGGAGGTCCATCAGGAGCGGGATGCCGCTCTCGCTCTTAGTGACTTCGGTGACGGTGAGACCGCCGATAACTCCGGTCTCTCCGTCGGCGAGAATCAGGCGGGTAGTTCCTTCCTGGGTTCGGAAGGTGAAGCCGATGTCGCCCGGCGCCACTGCAACACCGGAGCGCTCGGCGTGGAGATCGATAACGATCTGCCGGTCGAATGTAATGTGCGGGGTCACCCGCAGCTTGATGCCGGTCTCCTGGTAGTCGACGGTCGCCTGTGGGAACTGGGCCTGTTGTTGCTGCTGTGCGCCGATTCCGGTAGCGCCGCCGGCGCCGACGTCGACGACTCGCACCGGGGTCCGCTCGCCGACGAGGATCTCGGCCTCCGTGTTGTCCATCGTCTGAATCGTCGGAGCCGCCACGATGTCGGAGAGTTCCATCCGTTCAAGTACCTCGAGGAAGTTGAACAGGCGGAAATCACCGATCGCGACCGATGTGAGCAGGGATAGCGCCGGTGTCCCCACCCGGTCCCGTGCGTTGGCGAGGGCGGCGACCGACGATCCGCCGAACGAGACCTGGTTCTCGGGGCTCAGCGGCTTGACGACGGTCTCAGGAACGCCGTCGAAGTCGGCGTCGACGATCTCCCACTCACGCGGATCGAGGTCCGGACCCGGGTTGAGGAGGTTGAGCTGATTCCCACCCGTGTCCTTCAGATCCCAGGCGACCCCTAACTCTTCGATATCGGAGCGGTCGACGAATATGATCTTGGCGGATATGGTGACTTGCGGCGTACGGATATCGAGATCCCTGACCATCTGCCTGGCGATGTCGATGTTCTGAGCCAGGTCTGTGACGATGATCGAGTTCGTCGCCGCGTTGGCGATCACCTGGCCGCGCTCCGACAGGGCGGGCTGCAGCGCGTTGGCCATCTCAGCGACCGGCGCGTAGTTGACCTTGAAGATCTGCGTCTCCAGCTGGATCAACTGCTGACGCTGCTGGAGGTTCTCCAGCCGATCGACACGGATGATGCCCGTAGCCGTCTCCACCGCTGTGAGCCCGTGCGCCTCCAAGATGGCCCTGAGGGCCAGGTCCCACGGCTGATTACGGATGTTGGCCGTGACGTTGCCCTCGACTCCGGCGCCCGGGACAAATGACTTGCCGGTGAAGTCGGCGAAGTTGTTCAGCACGTCACGAATGTCGGTGTTCTCGAACGTGACGGTGATGCGCGGCATCTGGCTCACCGGGCTGGGCCGCGTCTGGAAGGGCGATTCCTGCTGTTGGGAAGCCGGATTCTGTACCGGCCGCGCCGTCGACGTCATCGGCTGAAGGGGTTCCGGTCGTGCGGGTACCGGCGCGGCAGCCTGGCTGGCCCACGAGTCGAACGTGACTCCCGCGAGGTTCGGGAACGCGACTCGAATCTCGCTACCCTGGCGGGTCAGCGTGTAACTCGTCGGCTCGGTGAGCTCCACGACGATGCGGACTACATCGTCGCGGAACTGGCTAGTCCGGACGCGGATGACGCCGCCGCGATTGATATTCTCAAAGTTGTCCTTCGGCAGGGCATGCCGGGCGCCTCTGAGATCTACGATGAGCCGGGGCGGATCGGTGAGCAGGAAATCCGAGTAGCTGACTTCCCCGCTCGTGCGGACCACGACCTCGGTGTAGCCGGCGGCTGCGGGCTCCACCCGTAGCTCGGTCACGTTGGCGGGGTCGTCGCCTCCTGCCGCTGCCCACAAGAACAACAGCGCATGGAGCATCATCCTTGCTCCTCCTCTTCTTCACCACGCCTTATCCGCAGCGTCTCGCTTCGGGTCACACCGAACTCGGTGACTTGGAAGACGACTGCGTCCGGCCGGATTTCAACGACGCGTGCGTTGCCGACGACGTCGCCACGGCGCACGCGGTATCGCTTATCGGTAGCGCGGTCTATCACCGTGGCGACACTGCCGACCGAGCCTCCGAAGATGATCCCCATGAGATCGAGGTCATCGAAGATGGGACCCGTGTCGACATCGGGCCCGATGAGGCTGACGAACGGATTGCGCCGGTTGTCCGAGGGATAGACGAACTTCTCGCGTCGATAGACGGCCCCTTGATCGGGGGCCTGGCGAGCGGTGGCCGTGTCCTGGACCGCGTACGGTTCGGGCGTCGGGCCGGCCGCCAGGCTGACAAGTGCTGTGACGAGAAACACGGCGGCGTTAGCCACGGGACGACGCTCCTTGGCCCTGAGCTGGCTGGGCGCCGCGCATGGCCCCCAGTACGAACGTTTCGATTCTCAACGAGATCTCCAACGGAGCCTGCATGTCCCTCGTCGCGCGGCTACGCGGGGCCAGCGCGATGGTCACGCCGGTCGGTTTAATGATCCGCGGCAACGAGGCGATGCGCGTGAGGTACCGGCCTAGGTCGTGGTACTCGCCAAGCACGGCCAGTTCCCACGTCTGCTTGGTATAGAACTCACCACTCTCGGATGCCGACGGCCTCAGCCGGGACATCTCGACGCCGGTCAGCTGTGCCTCGTGCGAGATGGCGTCGAGTAGCTCGGGGACTTCTTCAGATTCCGGAATGAACTCCTCGAAGATCCTGAGCTGGCGTTCCTGGAGGTCCATTCGAGCGTTCAAGTCGTCGCGGCGCGCTGCCAGGGCCCGAGAACGCCGATTCTGGGTCTCCAGATTCTCCAACTGGCCCCTGATGACGTTGATCTCCGTCTGCCGGGGGTCGAGGACGTACATCTTCGCCACGTACCAACCCGCGGCGACCAACGCCATGATCAGGACCAGGGCCTGCATCCGTCCCTTAGGATCAGCCGGTAACAGAGCCACGGCTCTTACTCCCCTGCCAGGATAATCGGCTCGGTGACGATCGCCGAAGAATCCGGGACCTGGTACCGAGCCAAGAGCACGAAGCTGTGAACGAGCCTCGCCCCCTGCTGTATCTGCTCGTCCGACTGCAGCTGGACGTCTTGTATGAAGGGCGAGTCCTCGAGGTTGCGCATGAAGCGAGTGAGCGCCGGGGTCTGCCCGGTCATTCCGTCGATGCGGAACTCGACGTCACTGCCGGTGCCCGAGCTCTGCGAGACGGCGGTCAGCCAGGTATAGTCCGGCAGGGCGCCGCTCAGCTCGTCCATAATGTGAGCCCAGACGAAGCGATCGGCGTCGATCGCACGGATAATGTCCTGTTTCCTCTGGATCGTGTCCTGCCGTGCCTGCAAGCTGTCGGCAGCAGCGATGGCCTCAGCGTAGCGAATGGAGTCCTGACGCTGGATCGCCAACTCGCCCTCGATCCGACTGAGTGTCACGCCCTGGGTGAACCATGTGAAGCCGAGATGGAGCACCGCGAGTACGGCGAGGACGACCACGCCGATGACCCAGGGATCGCCCTTTACCATGTCGCGCAGCCCCTCGAACTTCGGGAGCGAAGGCTTGCGTCCGCCCTTCGGGCGCACCGCTCCCCGCTTACCACCGGGGAGGAGGTTCATCTCGATCAGGGCAAGCATCTCAGCATCCGTCCGGAGTTGAGTTCATCCTCAGTCGCCGACGTCAGGCGGCGCGCCGCAGCGCGAGCCCGACAGGGAGCATCAGCATTGGCCCCATGTCGGCTATCGAGATCAGATCGAAGGCCCCGGGATCCACGTCCACACGCTGGACCGGGTTCGCGATCTCCGCCGGCACTTGCAGCCGGTCGGCCAGCGCTTCGGCCATGCGGAGCACGCGGGCTCCGCCCCCGCAGACATAGATCCTGGACAGGCCGGCCTGGCTGGAACTCGCTTGTAGGAACGCCGCGGCCCGCTCGACGCCCAAGGCGACTTCCTCAGCCCGCTGCCCGATGAAGTCTTCCAGCTCCGGATCGCTGGTCCGACCCTCCAACACGTCCTCTGCCTGGTCGGCCGTCAGACCGCGTTCGCGCTGCAAGCTCTCGCGCAGCCGCCGGGTCCCGAAGGCTAGGTCCCGGGTAAGGACAGGGACACCATCCTCGAGGAGGTTCACGTTCGTGGTCTCGTGACCGATGTTGACGAATCCGACCACGCCGGCCATCGCCTCGGGGTAGTTCAGCTCGAAGGCGTTATGGAGGGCGAAGGCGTCGATGTCGATGACCTCGGGCTCGAGACCCGCGTCGAGCAGGAGCGCGACCTTGTTCTCGACGAGCTCCCGCTTGGCGGCCACGAGCAGCACCGACATCTGTAGCCCCTCGTCCATCGGATCGAGGATCTGGAAATCGAGCTCGACGCTCTCCATATCAAAGGGCACGTGCTGCTCGGCTTCCCAGCGGATCACCTCCCGGGCGTCGGACTCCTTCATCCGATCCATCTGGATCCGCTTGATGATGACGTCGCGGCCGCCAACCGCCGTCACCACCTTCTTGTCCTTCACCCCCGCCGTCTCGAATAGCGAGCGAATCGTGCTGGCTACGAGGGTCGGGTCCATGACCTCGCCCTCGACGATCGCGTCGGCTACCAGCGGGGTGGCCGCCGCCTTGACGATTCGCGGGCGACCTTTCCCATGCTGCATGGCGACCAGCTTGATGTAGCCGCTACCGATGTCGAGTCCTACGGTCCGCTTGCTGCGGCCCATTCCCAAGAGAGCCATAATTGTCGAAAAGCTAGGTTTTTAAGGTGAAAGCTCCCTCGACCTCATGCGACGGTGAAAGCGAAGGTAACTAAGCTGTAGTGGGACCTAGGGGTAGGGCTCTGTATGATAGCCCCCCGCGGTCACTTTGTCAACTACGGCGGGGGGGAGTTGGGACCAGGCTGCCCGGGCCAGCCCTACTCCAATATCTCCAACCAGGCGAATTCCGCAAGGGGGTGTGGTAAATAGAGTTTCGGCCCTCGGAGGGCCCGTCCGACGGCACAGCTGGAGAGCTCGATTCGGGCCCCATCCCCGACTGCCACGCCGACGCGGTTCAGGTCGAACACGATGACCCCTCCAAACACCCGGCCGCCCCGAATCGTCATGCCCCCCTTCACGATGACCACGCCGTGGAACTCGAACCCGCCATCCAGCTCTAGGTCCCCTTCGATCAGGAGGATCCCTTGACCTCTGCTCGGCGCAGTGATTCGTAAGTTGCCGGCCGCGTGCACGATGGGCAGGTAGTCGAGGCAGGGGTGGCCGGGCACAGCGGGTGCACCCCAGTTATCGACGGCCGAGGGCTCACACGCACCATCGGCATCGACCGCCGGCTCGATGCGAGCCAGAACGGTGTCGCCAGGTAGACGGTGATCGGCATCTGCCGCCAGCTCAGCGAACCAGCGGTCAAGCGACGCGAGCAGGTTCGATTCACCATCTTCCAGTCTCGAGGAGGCCGGCCGGCCCTGCACCGAGCCGCCGGAGGCCTCGACCAGCGAGCCGCCGCCGTAGAGCACGACCCCTGGGCCGGCATCGGCCGCCACGCCATCGCACGACTCCGGAACCGGAGCCCAGGAGCTCGCGACCACGTCGTCACCGCTGATCGTGCTCGCGCCGGTCACGGTGACATTTCCCCACGTCGCCAGAGCCGCCTCGCAACAGATGCCGCTCGGAAGACGCGCCCGCAGGAACAGAGCGACCTGCCGCCGACCGCCCCAGGGGCCATGCGCGTAGCCGGTCGAGACCATGACGTAGTAGGCCGTGCTCTCGTGCCGGGCCCCGTCTACGCGGGTGAGCCGGACCGAGTACTCATCGCCAGAGCTCAAGCTCCCCGACGCTACCAGACGAGTCGAGCCCGGCTCGATCGCCGCCACAGTGCGGTCCCAGCCGTACAGCGCCGCGTCGAGCCCGGCCTCGGCCGCGTAGAAGGCGCCGTTCGCTCCGCCGCCACCGATGCCGATGCGGAATTGCTGGCCAGCGACGATGTATCCGGTCGACACCACGGCTCCGACGATGACAATGGCGAAAATCATCACCAGCAGAGCCAGTCCTCGCCGGTCGGCCACAATTCCGCTCCCGTTCACTCGTTCGGTCCCCAGCGTCGCCAGCAGCTCCCAGCCCGAGCGCCGCGAGCGCTCCTGTTCCTCGGGGTCACGACGCTGGCCAACGACTCGTGGAGGTACCGCGGTCCCGCTCTACCCGGCACGGGTCGGGGGCTCCGAGCCCTGACAGAGATCCGCACCTCGACGACCGCGCGGGCGTCCTCCGTGCTGCGCCCGTCACGGCCAAGGAACTCAAATCGGAGCCCTCCCACGGTCGGGTCGGCGAACGGCCCTGTGACGGGCTGGAAGCGGCCGTCCCGGAGTCGCTGGCCCAGCCACCAGCGTCCGGCACTCCCCTGGTACAGCCGGTAGACGTAAGGTCGGAAAGCACGCACCGGCGCCCCGACGGGAGCGCCATGTATCGCGGCGTCCACCGTCAAGACGATGTCGGGAGGTTGCCCATCGGGGCATCGGCCACTGACCGCGTTGCGAGTTGCCACCAGGGCCCTGCCCACCCAGGTGTCGTCCGCCGCCGTCTCGAAGTCGTGTTCAAGGAAGACCAGGAGGCTGTCGTTGCGCGAGCCCGTGAAGGTCCCCGCGATACGCCGCAGGCCGATCTCGTCCCCGTTGATCCCGCAAACGACACCCGAGCCGACGTAGGAGCGGAGCGCGACGCTGTCTAGCGCGACGGCGTAGAGATCACCCGACTCCGGGCTCGCCGCTCTGAGCTCGGTGCTCAGCAAGGTAAGAGCGACCCTGGCCGCGTCTCGCGCCGCTGCCACCTGGAGGTGAGCCGCGTAGAAACGTCGCTGGCCGGCGAGCACCGCAAACGCCGAGGCTACGACAACCGACAAGAGGCAGAGTACAAGTGAGACTTCGATGAGCGTGTAACCGGGCGGGTCAAGCCGGCGGGGGGCACCTTCCGACCACCGCATTGCGGCACCCACCCGGTGGCGATCGCTCATCGCGCGCAAACCAAGGTAGCGAGGGTATCCGTCGCCTGGGCACCACGAAGCTGACCCCGCACGAAGACGCGGATCTCTCTCAGGCCTGTCCCTCCCACCTCCCAACCTATGCGTAAGCCTCGCGCCTCTCGCTCTCCCGATCCGGGCCGAGGCGCCGCTGCTACCAGCAGACTCTCCATCTCGGCCTGCGCGCCAGTCGCGAGTCGGGTCTCCAGAAGCGAGGCATTCATGCTCGTGGCAACGACGCCCATGGTAGCCGAGAGGCCGAGGAGGCCAACGGCAAGAACTGTGACCGCAACGAGCATCTCCACCAGAGTGAAGCCCGACCGGCTCCCGGTCGCTGTCGTGCGTCTCATCGGCGCAGCAGCCGTCCCAGCCGCGAGATGGTGACCGTGTCGGCGAGATCCCCGTGGCGGAGCACGACGGTGTGGTTCGGCAGATCGCAGTCGCCGCGCGATGTGGCCAGCCCGCGAGGGTCGAAGCACAAGGTCCGCGGTGCCGCCTCGACCTCCACGCCCGAGGAGCCCGCCCCGCCCAACGTCACATAGATGATCGTGTCCAGAGCCTCGACGCCTATCCGGCTGCTCGTATCGACCGCGACCCAGAACCGGCGGCCCCCGGGGTCGAGGTGGAGCCGGCTGATCCGGCCGTACTGGGCGGCGATCTGGCGGGCCATGGCGTGTGCCGACGCGAACGCCTGGCGAGCTGCCGCCAACTCTACCCGGCTACGCGCGCGCGCCAAGCTCGGTACCGCGATGAGCAGCAGGGCGGCGAGAGTGACGAGCACGATCACGACCTCAGCGAGCGATGTCCCCCTCGTTGATCGCATCTCCCACATACCTCGACTTTGCAGACTTCGGTCGGGCGGCAGGGCCGGTGATGGCCCCGGCCGCTATCGTGGGGTCAGATTAGCGACAAGGTGTCAAAGGAAGATCAACGCCGGGGGACGGCTCTAGCCGAGACCGTAGTCGCGGATCTTATACAGGAGCGCCCTGTAGCTGAGATCGAGCAGCTCCGCCGCCTTGGTGCGGTTGCCGTCGGTCACCTGAAGGGCCCGGCCGATGAGACGCCGCTCGAGCTCGGCCGTCTGCTTCTTGATCGACAGCTCGTCGGCCGGGAGCGACTCGAACGGCCCCTCCACGGACGTCTCCGGGTGGCGGATGACATCGGGGAGATCCTCAGGCCTGACCGTCGGCCTCTCCGCCAGGACCATCGCCCGCTCCACCACGTTCTCCAGCTGACGGACATTACCGTACCAGGGGTGGCCGAGCAGGAGCTTCATCGCCGCCGGCTCGAAGCCCGACACATCCACTCCAAGCTGCTTCGCGAATCGCTCGATGAAGTGGCGGGTGAGCGGCGGAATATCCTCCGTTCTCTGGCGCAGCGGCGGCAGGTGGATCCGCACCACGTTGATCCGGTAGTAGAGGTCGGAGCGGAAGTTCCCTTCGCGTACCTCCTGCTCGAGATCGCGGGCCGTGGCGGCCACCAGCCGCACGTCCACCTTGCGGGCAGCGCTGTCACCCACGCGCCGGATCTCCCCCTCCTGGAGGGCCCGCAGCAGCTTCACCTGTAGTTGCGCCGGCAGCTCCCCGATCTCGTCGAGGAACAGGGAGCCGCCGTCCGCTTCCTCGAACAGGCCCGCCCGGTCGACGTGGGCGCCGGTGAAAGCGCCTTTGACATGACCAAAGAGCTCCGACTCGAGCAGGTTCTCTGGAATCGCGCCGCAGTTGATCGGAACGAAGGGCCGGGTCGCCCTCGGGCTGGCGCCGTGGATCAGACGGGCGATGAGCTCCTTGCCGGTACCGCTCTCACCGGTGATCAGAACGGTGGAGGGGTGCTGAGCCACCTTCGTGGCAAGTTCCACCGCCTCCCGCATCCCGGCGCTCTTAGCAACTATCTCCGGATAGCGCTGGTCCGCCTTGACCCGCTGTCGCAAGCGGGTGACCTCGCGCCGCAGCTTCTCCCGTTCCTCCGCTTTGCGCAGGGTGAGGACGACCTCGGCGGTGGTGAACGGCTTGGGGAGGTAGTCGTAGGCACCCTTCTTCATCGCCTCGACCGCCAACTCGGTACTGCCGTAGGCGGTGATGGTGATGACCAGCGCTTGCCCGTTCTTCTTCCGGTACTGTTCGAGGAATTCGAGCCCGTCCATCCGCGGCATGCGGATGTCGCAGAGGATGAGGTCGGGCTCCTCCTTCAAGGCACGATCCAAGCCCTCTCTGCCGTCCGAGGCGCTGATGACCTGATAGCCTTCGTCCTCCAGAATCATCGACAGAGTGCGACGCACCCCGGCTTCATCGTCTATTACGAGTACCTTCACTAATCTTCCTCGACTTCGACTTCGTCTTCAGTACGTACGGTCGGTAGGACGATCGAAAAGCAGGCACCGCCGTCCTCAGGGCACTCGACGGCGATGGTCCCTCCCATGCCCTCGATCAGCCGGGCTGAGACCGCCAGCCCGAGACCTGTACCCTGCCCCGTCTCCTTGGTGCTGAAGAACGGATCGAAGACACGGTCGATGACCTCCGGCGGGATGCCCGGCCCGTTATCCAGCACCGAGATACGCACCACCTTCGTTCCTGCACTGAACGGTGGCGGAGTGAACCCCTCGCGCCGCGCCTGCAGCCGCCGCAGGTGCGAGTAGTCGATGCCCGGGGGATCGTCGCGCCGCCTGGCGGGCGGCTGACTCGCCTCGAAGGGGATCGTCTCGGTGGTCACCCTTACAAAGCTGCCTCTCGCGCCGTCGACGGCCTGTGCCGCGTTTAGCAGCAGGTTCACCATGATCTGCTCGAGCTGGTGCGGATCGGCGTGAACGGTGGTGATGTCATCGCTCAGCTCCAGGGCCAAGTCGATGTCCTTGAAGTGGCCCTGCGCCTCGACCAGGCCGATCGCTCCGGTGACCACATCGTTCACCTCGATGGACCGCTGCGTCGGCTGCCGCGGCCGGGCGTAGTCGAGCAGGCCTTTGACGATCCTGTCAATGCGCCGCGCCTCACGGCGCATGTCTTCCACCATGTCTTTTCCGATGGTCGGCCGCCGCTCGGCTATCTCCATGTACCCGAGGATCGCCCCGAGCGGGTTGCCGATCTCGTGCGCGATGCCCGCCGCCAGCTGCCCCGCCGACGCCAACTTCTCGGCCCGAATCAGTTCGTCACGCGCCTCCGTCAGTGCCCGGTTCACCTCATTCAGCGACTGGATGTTGTCACTCAGGCGCCTCTGGTTCTGGATCAGCTTCTCCGCCATCTCGTTCACGCTGACCGCCAGCCGCTCCAGTTCGCGGGCGCCCTCCACCCGAATCCGGCGCGAGAAGTCCTCGCTTGCTATGGCCTCAGCGCCGTGCACGATCGCCTTCACCGGCTTGAGCACCATCTGGCGGAGGAGGTAGTCCCCAAGCAACAGGAATATACCGACATCCAGAGCTACGAGAATGACGAGGAACAGTACGATGCTCGCGGTTGACCCGCCGACGGGCAGCCACAGCAGGACGCCGACAGCAGCCAGCCCCAGCGCAGCAACCAGCAATAGAGCCAGTGCCAGGATCAGTTCGCGACGCAGTGAGGCAACCCGCTTCACCGTACTCTCAGCGCTCGTCTCAGTGTCCTGTCGGGGAACGATCTGATCGGCCTTGCCGATCTGGCGGGGGGTGCCCTAAAAGAATAGCGCGGAGGTGGCCCTCCGCGCTACCCTTTGTCCCGAGATCGGAAATCTCGGCTACATCATCGCTACTTCACGATGGTGCACTCGATCACACCTTCGAGAGTAGCCGGCGAGACGGCCGCTACACCGCCATAGTAGATGGCGCAGCTGCTCCCTGCCTTCAGGCCGTCGTGCGTCGCCGAAGCGCCCCAACCCTTCGCGGTCCCGGCGCTTATGCTGATGTTGACCTGGTTCGTCGTGTTGAAGTCGAGGTTGCCCAGAGTCGTGGTGTAGCTGAGCTCGTCGGCGAAGTACGCCTCCTCAGCCGCCGCCAAGTTCCTCAGGTCCGACTTCATGGCCGAAACGTAGGCCTTCTCCTTGGTGTTGGCGAACTTCGGGATCGCGATCGCGGCCAGAATGCCGATAATCACGACCACAATCAGAAGCTCGATCAACGTGAAACCCTTGCGTGACATGTCTTACCCTCCTTCTTCCGTGTTCTCGCCCGGGTTCGAACAATTCCTTCCGCCCTTCAATGAGCAAAGACGGGGCCAACTTCGGGGCCACCGGTGCAACCCCTTATATAGCAAAGTGTTGCGGCTGTCGCCCGCCCCCGCCCCGCCGGACGGGACCTACCCTCAGAAACCGCATTCTGCAATGGTCTTCGCATCCCGCAACGCAACTGCGATCGGTCTCCAGCGACGTTCGGCCGGCCGCTCAACTCGTTTCAGATCAGGGAGATAAGCCCCGGCACACCTGCTCGAGCGAGTCCGCTACCTCTGGCTGGGCTCCAGGTTTCGCGCGGACCACGGCGAGGGCCTCCAGCGCCGCGACCGTGTCACCCGACTCGCAGCGCAACTGGGCCAGATACGACCAGGCGCGCCAGCTTACGCCTTCCCCCCAACCCGCGAGCGCCATCTCCTGGGCACGAGCCGCCGCCGAGTAGTCCCCGGCCGCTTCGTACGCCATGGCTCTCATCGCGTGGAAGTCGGGGTCGTCACCGGCCTCCGCGATCAGCTCGTCCAACGTACGCAGTGCACTCTCCGGGTCCCCGCCATCCATTTGAATCGCAGCCAAGATCTGGTGGTAGGACCAAACGCGCGGGCGGAACTGTATCGCGCGGCGGATCATCACCTGGGCCTCTTCGTACATCCCTTGTTCTGATAGTACGACACCGTAGCGGACAAGCCAGGGCGCGTGATGGGGCCAGATACGTAGCCAGGCGCGGAAATGCGGTTCCGCCTGATCCCAGCCGCTCCGCTGATACGTTAAGTCGGCGAAGTAGAAGAGAAAGCGAGCGGATTCCGGGTGCTTCTGGCGCAGTTCCTCCATCAGGGTCCACGTGTCACGCCAAACCGGGTTTCGCCTCACCGTCACGACCGAGAACACCGACACCCAGAGGGCCACACCGGCCACCAGCCAGCTCTTGCGGGGGGCAGGCGTTCTGACGAGCAGCAGAGCGACAACGATCGAGACCGCCAGCGACGGGATATAGAGGGTGCGCTCCGCCAGCAAGATCTCAGCCGCAATGATCAGATTGCAGACCGGCAGAAGAGCGATGGCGGCCCAGCCCGCCGCCATGGCGAACTCGGGAGCGCGGCGGAAGCTGACCACGACGATGACCAGGCTCGAAAGCACGAGCAGGAAACCGACGGCTCCCAGGGGGGTCAGACCGGCCACCGGCAGGACGGTCGCCGGCGAGTAGTCCGAAGAAAGATCCCAGGGAACCGCCAACAACTCGAAGTAGCGCGGCCAGATCCTGGCCATGGTGAAGAGCCGGGTCGTGAAGCTGTGATCGAGGGAGAAGGTCAGGTGAGGTGTGCTATCGACCGCGCTGCCCAGGACCGCCCAGCGAAGGGCGAGGACCAGCGCCAGGATACCTGTCAGCACGGCGAACAGCGTCACTCTGGTTCGAACGTACTCCCTCGGCGTGCCCAGCTGCCGCCGAGCCAAGAGCGGCAGATCCGTGGCCAGCAGCAGCCCCGGCAAGACGACACCGACTTCCTTCGAGATACTGGCCAGGAAGTAGCACACGGCGATGACAGCCACCCTGCCAACCGTGAGCCCTCCGCTCCGACCCGCCTTGACGTAGACCATGGCGGCAACCAGGACGAACAGGGTCGTCAGCATCTCCGCTCGACCCACCAGGCTCGCCACAGCCTCGGTATGGATCGGATGCACGGCGAAGACCAGGCCGCCGGCCAGTGCCGCCCACCACGGGAAGAAGAGGAGGAGGAAGAGACCTACAAGCGCGCACGCAGCCGCGTGAAGCAAGACGTTGGTGAGGTGCAGGCCGAAAGGCGCCCCGCCCCACACCGCCCAATCGACCGCGAAGGTGGCCATCGTCAGCGGTCGGTAAAGGCCGGCATCGTAGAACCCCCCGGGCCAGTAGCTGTCCGTGATGAGTTCCGGGAGCCTACTCAGCTCGTGAACCGATCCCCGGTCCTGGATGACGTAGATGTCGTCGTACGCGAACTGGTTGCCCAAAGAGCTGATGTAGACGGCGATGGCGGCCAGCGCCACGCAGATCACCACGAGCACCCGCACCCTCCTCGGATCGCCCACCGCCCTCTCCAAGTACAAGACTCTCATCCCTCGCATCTACTCACGATTATGGCGCTTCCGACGGAACCTCGAGCGCAGCACGGTGCGTTTCGAGCACCAGCACGCCACCGGGCGTGATGTGGATCAACTCGAGCCCCCCAGGGTAGCGCCCCATCAGCTCGTTTAGCGGCCCGCTCGCCGCCGCGACATAGCGCCTCACCGCCACGTACCGCACACCCATTTCGCGGAATAGGCGCGCAAGCTCCTCCACCGGTGACTCGCCGCGACTGTACCAGATGTGAACCGGCTGGTAGTTGTTGGGCGCGACCGTCCTTCCCGTGTGGAGCGCGACGAGCGGATCGAACTCGAAGGCGACGACGTCGTCGGGTTCCGTGTTGTCGATCACCCAGTCGATGACCTCCTCGCCGGCCGCTGACTTGACCAGCTGGGCCCCGTCCCAAACACGAGCCCGCACCGATCCGACCTCGAGGTACGCTTGGTGGACGAGAAGCGCGGCAGTGGCGGCGAGGATCGCCAAATTGGCCCAGCGGCGCTCGCCGATGACGCGCCCTCTCCACCTCAGTCCCGAAGCCTCCCCGGCGCGCTCCGCCAGCCCCAGGAAGCCTACGATGCCCAGAGCCAGCACCAGCGGGAAGAGAATGAAGACGAAGCGGAAGGGCGGGAATACCCAAAGAGAGATCGGGAATAGGTAGAACCAGATGTAAGTGGCAGTGGCCGGCGCCTTCTTGACGACACGCCGCGAGCCGAGGAGTGCGAAGCCAAGCAGAGCGGTCCCAACCAGCGATTCGGCCACGGCCCCCAGCTCGGGCAGCAGCTTTCCGCCGAGTGTTTGCAGGATCGCGCCGACGTTGGCGGCCACCACGTCCAGTGTGGCCAGCGGCGAGTCGGCAACGAGGGCGAGATAGAGTTGCCCGTAAGATCCGTAGCTCGGAACCAAGAGATCGGGGACAGCACCCGACGCGACGACGACGAAACCGACCCACGGCAAGATGACCAGACCCGCCGTTCCAGCGACGCTCAGCGCAGAGCGGCGGCCGTGACGGTACCACACCGCGAAGACCACAGCGGCCAGCAGCGCTACACCTATGGAACGAGTCAGAAAGACCAGAGCCGCGAGGACCCCGATAGCGATCAGCCGGCCCACACCAGGCTGCTCGTCGGTACGGTCGGTTAGCCACAGCGAGAGGAAGAGGAGCGCCAGGTACAGCGGCTCGGACAGCAGGCCGCTGCTTACGAGCATGATCGAACCCGCCAGAAAGCCGATGAGCGCCACTCCGAGCGCCAGTGGCGTCACGAGCAGACCCAAGTCCAGGAGCAGGAACGCGAACAGCCCGGCCGCGACACCTATGTAAAGGCCGTTCGCCAACTTCATGGCATAGAGAGCGGCTCCCTGGGAACCGGCCAGAACCCAGAACGGGACCAAGCTGAGCGGGTAGAGTGGTGGATACTTCACACCAGGGACGTCCACGGGCAGATGACTCAGCCCGTAGCCTTCACCGGCGGCCACGGACTTGGCCAAGAGGACGTAAATCGCGTCGTCGTAGTTGACACCCACCAGCGACTCGTTCTGGGCCCACAGACCCACCGCAGCGACCACGACGCCGACTGCCAGCGCCATCTGCAGATTCCGGCGTCGGTCTGCTAGACCGCTCAACGGCCCTCCTGGGTTCGTACGGTCTCCTGGTGACGGGGGGCGCCTACCACATCATCATCGAGCGGGATCACCACCGGCCTCGCGAGAGGTCCGGCACTCAACGGCGCGTAGAGGAACGACCGCCGCCCGGGGTAGCGCGTCACGAGGCGCCGGTTACGCTCGGAGCCGAAGTCTCGCGCGTAGATCACGCCCTCCCGCAGCCACGGATCGTTCCTCCAGATGAGCGTCCCATAGACCGTGTAGCCCGTCTCGTCTCGCTGCGCCTCGCGGTGGCATCGCTCGGCCAGCGCCACGCTGGTATCGACACGGACCGACTTGTCAGCCAGCACATCGCGGGCGACCGGGAGATCCATCGCTCGCCACTCCCGCAACCGCTGGTCCAGAACGGCCCGCGCTCTGCTCGAGTCGGCGGCCGCCTCCACGAGCGAATCGGCCTCATCGAGTGCGGTCTGCAGACGACATCCGTCAACTACTCGGTATGCCTGCTCCGTTTCCGAGGCGGGAACGCCCCACGCCCAAAGCCGCGAGATAAGTCGACCGCCCCATCCGGTTTTCACGAAAACGAGCGCGTCGCCGATCCCAGCCCGCCTGAACTCGACCTCCGGGTGCAGCTTCCGCTCGGGCATCCGGCCTGCCAGGGTCCCGGCGGTCTGGGGAAGGTTCACAGCCACGGCGACCGCCATCCCGGCGATCAGCACCATCCAGACAGCACCGCGCCAACGGCCGACCTGCCTGGTGAGTGCCACGACGCCGGCAGCGGTCAGCACCACGGCGGGCGTCAGCGACGCGTAGAAGAAGCGCGGCCCGAGCAGGTTGTCCCTATGCCAGTAGAAGAAGTAGCCGAGCGGCGCCGCGAACAGCAGAGCCGCAAGCAGGATGACGCCGCGTCGGGATTCGGGTACAGCAGCTGCGGCCGCCAGGGCGACAAACACGAACAGGAGTGACGGGAACGGCCAGAGGAACAGAAGTACGTTGAGTCGCTGGAAGTCGAGTGCCGTGTTCGCAAGCGAAATGACCGGAGTGAACGGCTCGCCCCACGGATCAGTATGGAAGCCCAAGCCGTGACCTGGACCCCAGAGCAGGCTGTAACCGAAGCGAAGCGGGTGCCCGGTCGTCAGACCGTTGTAAACCAGAAGGGGAGCCAAGGCCAGCAGGCAGGTGCTCCCCGCAAGGAGTGCGCCCTTCCATCTTCCTCGATACAAGACCCAGATGCCAAGTACCGCCGCCCAGAGCGCCGCCTCGAGCGGTCGGATACTGGCGGCGAGCCCGAGCGCCAAGCCCGTAACCACGGGCCAAAGGCGTCCTCCCTGGTCGCCCGCCGTCCGCACGGCACCGTACAAGGCGAGGGCGAGGAACAGACCCGTGGTCACGTGATTCATGTGGCTGGCGCTCATGAGCAGTGCGAAGGGCGAGACCACGTAGAGCGCCGCCGAGAGTCTGGCCACCGCTTCGCCGAACAGCGCACGCGCTGCAGCGTAGACGAGCGCGACGGTCAAGCCCGCGACGACAGGATTGACCAGCCACTGTAGCCCGACAAGGAGGCCGAGGGTCAAGAGAGCCGCATGGCCGGGCGGATACTGCGAGAACCAGCGGCCTCCGTGCCACACCAGGTGGGTCGCGCCGAAGAACTCGGGGTTCTCGGGTGCCGGCGCGGAGAGGCCACCCCCGAGAAACACGCGCGCCTGAAAGAGCTGGGCGATGCTGTCAACGTTCTGGGGATTGCGGGCGTAAAGGGCGCTGGCCAGCAGGGCGGTGACAGCCAGCATCGCGACGCCAGAGACAACGGCGTAGCCGCCGGCCGGGATGCGAAGAACAGCACCGCTCCACCGCTCCAGCTGGCGCTCGACCAGACCACGCGCGTAGTGATCGACGACCAGCGCGGCAGCCAAGATCACCGCGCCCCAAACCAGCCACTGCCTCAACGTAAGCGCGTAGCCCACCACTTCTTCGGCATCGCTGCGGCCGAGCCAGGTGGACCAGGGGAGGAACGTTATGACGAACAGCCCTACGACCAGCACGGCCAGGCAAGCCGTCCCGAAGCGTCTGGCCTGCTCAGCGCTCATTCGGCCTCCCCAACGTCAAGACTCAGCACCCCTGTCGCATAACCGGCTATGGGATCGACTTCGGTGAGCAACACGTCCGGGTGCTCATGCCGCCCACTCTGGTCAGAGCGAACCAGCCGCAGCGCCTCGAGAAGCGCATCGTCGAGGATGAGCAGGATGTAGGGTACTTCTGCCCTGAGTGGTGTGTAGCCGCCGCTGGAAAGCAGAACGTACTTCACGTCCCGGTTCGCCGAGTAGTGAGTGATCCCGTCCAACGTCTCCAGCGGCAAAGGCCTCCACTCCCACCCGGCCCAGTACGCGATGCGGGGGTGCCAATGGCTGACCCGCGCGTCATCGGGCAGCGCCGTCGAGAGCTGCTCGCCGGCGCGGCGGTCATCTTCGGCCACCGCCGCGAGGGCCTGCGCCAGGTCACCCGTCGTAGCTCGGGCCACGGTGAACAGGCACACGGCTAAGAGTGCACCGGTTATCGCGTAGCGGGCTCTGTCCTTATACCCTCCGAGCCGCTCCGAGACAGCCTCAATCCCGTGCGCGGCCCACAGCGCGAAGGCCGGAATCAGGTACAGGCTGAATCGCGGAAGAACCGCGAGATAGAAGCCGACAATCAGGCTGGCCGCGAGACCCGCGAGGCCGAAGACCGGCAGCCACTCTTTCCGTCTTGCCACGATCCCGACCAGCACGAACACCAGGAAATAGGGGCCACAAAGGGTCCAGAGCATGTAGCCGTAGTTCGTCGCTCTGCTCCACACGCGCCCCCACCATCCCCTATCGACAGGCGTGGTAGCCGCCGCCACCTGAGCGAACTGCTGCTTCTGTTCCTCCAGCGAGACACCCTCAGGTGTGCCCCAGTACGGATTGAGGAAGTAGTCGTGGTTTGTGTCGAGCCGCCACCAGGCCTGCATGAAGTTCCCCAGGTAACGGTCATCACGGAACGACTCTTGGAGCGTCTCGGCCATCGGCCGCATGACCGGCGGCTGGCCACTCAAGATCCAACTGCCGCTCACTTCATGCAGATAATGGAGGTGAGGCGCGGCGGTAACGAAGAAGGCGAGTGCGGCCAGGGCCGGAACCGACAGACCGGGCATGTCGCCGCGCGCCCGGACCCAACCCACGGCTCGAGCGATGACGTAGAGGCCGGCGAAGACCACCACCTCAGCCCGGGTCAGGTAGGCACAGGCCATCGAGCTACCTGCCACCCAGGCCAGAGCAAGCGTGGACCACCCGCGCCGCCTGAGGGCGGCTTCACCGCAAGCCAGAGCGAGGAAGAGGAAGAACAGGTACGTGGGCTCGGTTCCCGCGTACATGTGCAGCCAAATCGGTCCGAGCCTCGGCGTCACATCGATGAGAGCCGGCCAGGCGACGAGCAGCGCGATAGCCGTCCAGCTGACCCGTTCGCTGGCCTTCTGACGCAGCAGATACCAGATGGGCACGATCACCAGCGCGCCGGACAGGATCGTGACAACCCGCTGGGCGACGAGCACCTCCAGGCCGAACAGGCGCGCCAGTGCAGCGCTCGCCAGCGGCACGAAAGGTCCGAGCGCTGTGTGTGGCAGCCCGTTGAGCGTCGGCCCGCCGCCCTCGACGATACTGCGGGCGAGGAGCAGGTACATCGCCTCGTCCCAATCGAGGTACTCGCCGCGCAGCGAGAAGAGGAGACCGCGGACGACGAGCGCAGCGGCGACTGCGGCCGCCAGGCCCAGCGCGACGCGCTGATTACTCGCCAGCTTCAAAGCGGGCAAGCTTCCGGTAGAGCGTCGATGGATCTATGCCAAGGACTTCGGCGGCTCGTGTCTTGTTGCCGCCCTCCGCCCTCAGCACCCATTCGATGTAGGCCCGCTCAATGACTTCGAGAGCTGGGTTCACCGGCGCCTGGCCGCTGACCAGAGGCAGGGGCTGGCGCTCGAGCACTCGCTCCGGCAGGACGTCCTTCTTGATGACCTCGCCCTGCGTCATCGCCATGGCGCGTTCCAACGCGTTCTCGAGCTCCCGCACGTTACCGGGCCAGTCGTACTCCATCAGGATTCCCAGAGTGTCGTCGGCCAGTTGCTTCCGCTCGGTGCCGCGCTCTCGGGCGAAGCGCTTGAGGAAGTTCTCTGCCAGCAGCGGGATATCGTCGCGGCGGTCCCGCAGCGGTGGTAAGTGGATGGCGATCACGTTGAGCCTGTAGAACAGATCGGTCCGGAAGTCTCCGTGGCGGATCTGCTCGTCGAGGTCGGCGTTGGTCGCAGCGACGATCCGCACGTCGACCCGGGTCGGCTCGGTAGCGCCGACCGGGATCACCTCGTGTTGCTGCAGCACGTGAAGCAGCCGGACCTGGGTCGCCGGCACCATCTCGCCGACCTCATCGAGAAAGAGCGTCCCGCCGTTGGCCGCCACGAACAGTCCCTGCTTGTCGCGGAGCGCGCCGGTGAAGCTGCCTTTTACGTGGCCGAAGAGCTCCGATTCCAGCAGACTCTCGGGGAGCGCCCCGCAGTTGATGCTGAGGAACGAATTCTCGCCGCGGCTGGACAGCTCATGGATATAGCGTGCGAGAACCTCTTTGCCGGTTCCGCTCTCTCCTTGGATGAGAACAGTCGACTCGGTGGGCGCGACGGTCTCGGCCACCTGGAGAGCCTCGAGGAAACTCCGGCACTTGCCCACCGGCTTCGAGCCTGCACGGACATCGCGCCTGCGGATCTCGCGCCAAAGCGAGCGATTCTCGGATTTCACTCTTGCGAAGTCCACCGCCTTACGGAGGACGGCGAGCAGCTCGTCGTTGGTGAACGGCTTCTGCACGTAGTAGAACGCACCCTGGTTCACCGCCTGGATCGCCGACTGCAGCGATGCCTGGGCGGTCATCAGAACG
The DNA here is from genome assembly GCA_020344215.1 of Gemmatimonadota bacterium. GTDB lineage: Bacteria > Gemmatimonadota > Gemmatimonadetes > Palauibacterales > KS3-K002. The sequence goes on along the minus strand of CP070815.1, from coordinate 451,737 downwards.
ACGGGGATGTCCGGTCGCGCTGCCTTGGTCTCGGCGAGAACGTCGATTCCACTGACTCTGGGCATGCGGATGTCGGTCAGCACGACGTCCGGGTCCTCACTCAACTTCTCGATGGCTTCGGTGCCGGATAGGGCGGTGGTGGTCTCAAACCCCTCGCGCCTCAGAAGCACCTTCAGCGTCTCGACCAGGCTCTCTTCGTCGTCAACGATGAGTATCTTTGGCTTGCTGTTCGTCACGACCGCTTCTCCCCTGCTGCGTCGGTTGGGGCGGGGGCTTTACCCGGCAGGCAGACGGTGAACCGCGTGCCGGTCTGCGGGCTGGATGCGACGAGGACGGTGCCCCGGTGCTCGCGTACCGCCCGGTGGACGATCGCCAGCCCCAGACCCGATCCACCTCGCCGCTTCGTGAAGAACGGATCGAAGATCCTCTTGAGATCACTTTCCTCGATGCCGGGGCCATCGTCGCTCACACACAGGATGACCGGATGCAGGATGTCGATGCCCTCGGTTGCCAAGTCGCCGTCTCCGTTGCGCGCCTCGACATCGACCCGCGTCTTGCGCCCGGCCGGCGCCGCCTGAACCGCGTTGAGCAACAGGTTCGTCACCACGCGGTGCATCAGATCCTCATCTCCCTCGAACAGTACCGGCTGCTCCTCCAGCGATACCCGGATCTCGATCTGCTCGCGACACGACGGATGCTGCTGAACGAACCGTATGGCGTGATTCACGACGTCACGCAGGTCCAATTCCTTCGTCCTCTCGACTCGGACGCGGGCGAAATCGATGAAATCGCTCAGCAACCGAGAAAGCCGATCCGACTCCTTCTGGATGAGGTGCGACAGCAGACGATCGTCGTCGTCCGCGTTCTCGCCCAGCTCGAGTTGCTGGACGGAGCTGCTGATCGATGCGAGCGGGTTCCTGATCTCGTGTGCGAGGGAGGCTGAGAGCTCCGCCACCGCCTCTAGACGCTCGGTTTGCTGCTTCAGCTTCTCCATCCGCACGCGGTCCGAGATGTCGCGCATGATCGCGGTCACAGACGGCGGCCCCTCGCGGCGCTCCAGCACCGCCGTGCTGATACCGACCGGGATGTCCTCCCCGTCACGGCGCACCTGGATCTCGGCGCTGGCCACAGGTATGCGATACTTGCGCGTTCGGTCCAGCGCGGCGCGTAGACTGCTCGAGCGACGCCCCAGCTCATCCATGACCCGCCTATCGAGCCACTCACCGGCCGTAATGCCGAGCAGCTGCTCGGCGGCCGGGTTGGCGTAGGCAAGTCGCCCGTCGCCGTCGATTGTAAGCACGGCCGTCGGGATGTTTCCCAAAATGTCCCCGGTATCGAGTCGGAGCTGCTCTAGTGCGTGCTCTACGGAAGTCAGCTCAGCGCCCGTCTCGCGGAGCTTCGTGCTGATGAACCCAACCACTATGGCTACGGAGACGAAGATCGCGAGTTGCAGAGCGACTACCGTGTCCACCGCAGTCCCCTGAGCCCAAACCACATCCGCTATGTAGGCGAGACACGCCATCGACGTCACCAAGAAGCCACCGCGCAGCGGGAGCATCAGGGTGTAAGCGCTGATCAAGAGGATGTAGAGCGGCGCCACGACGCTCCCACGACCGCCTGTCAGGTCGACCACCACCGTCACCAGCAGCACGTCGAGCATCGCCTGGAAATACAGGAAACTCGGTCCCAGACGTCGTCGCCGCACATGTGTGTGCCAGTAAGAGATCGGCGTGTGGATCAGCGTGACGACCAGGGCGAGTGTGGCGGTGAGCGTCAGCGTCGCCGAGGCCAGCGACCAGGTGAACACCGCAGCGGCGAAAACGCCCCCGGCCAGCCCCAACCGCGCGGTGTAGACCCAGCGTAGGATCTCTGGACCGCGCGGAGCCGCAACAGCCGCGCCTGACCGGCGGTCAAGCTCCACGCCTCGGCCCCCGCGGGGCTGGGCCACCGGCTTATCCGGCACCGGTTTGGTTGTCGAGGCTTCCATAGCTGACACGCTCCACCTCGCGCCTGAGTTCGAAGAAGAAGACCACTGGGGGAGGGATGCCAACGAGGCGGCTGGGCCGGGCACGGTGCGAACGCGCGCCAGAGAAGCATAATCGGGACTATTGCAAAATGCAAGACCCCCCGATGCCACGCCACGGGCTCACCACGTCCGTGGCTTCCGGCGGAACACGCCGCGCGCCTGAACGTACTAGGGAACGTGCCCACGCCCGTCTGGCCAGCAGCTAGATTCCATGTTCGACGCCAACCAGAACCACCCACCGGAGAAGACGGACGCGATGGTGCCCACACCGGTGCCTCCCGGATCGATGACCGACAGGGTCGTGGCGTGGGCCAGCGGTCGCCTTCGCGGACCGGCCGGCGAGGCCCTGATCGTTGGGGTGGGGCTGGTTGTCGCCTACCTGCTGCTCCGTATGTCGCCGGTCGTGGCGATCGGGGCCTTTCGCGACGACGCGATCTACGTCTCGCTGGGCAAGGCGCTGGCAGCGCACGAGGGCTACCGCTCCATCTATGCCGTCGGGGCGCCGGTCCACATGAAGTATCCGCCGGGGCTTCCGGCGATCTACGCGGTCCTCTGGTGGTTGGGAGGCACGCTATCGAGCGTGGAGTCGTTGGCGAAGACGCTCGACCTCGTGGTTTGCGGCGCGGCTGCAAGTTTCATCTGGTGGGTCGGCAGAGCCCGGCTGGGCCTGAGCACTCCCCTGACACTGGGGTTCGCGATCTCCCCGTTCCTGCTCGAGAGCTCGATCCAGTACTTCAACCTCGCGATCAGCGAGCCCTACTTCTTGCTCGGCTGGGCGGCCGCGTTGGCCCTTCACTATCGGCTCGAGGACGCCGGGCCCGGTAGGAAGCGAATCGGCTTGAGCCTGGCGCTGGGACTGATCGTGGCAGCCGCCACGTTGATTCGCTCCCAAGCGCTAGTGCTGCTTCCCGCGTTCGCACTCGCGCTAGCGATGCGGCGGGCAGGCTGGAGAGTGCTGGGTGCTTTCGCCGCTTCCGCCAGCATACCGGTCGCCGGATGGTTCTGGCTGCACAGCCGGCTCGTTGCGCGTGGACCAGTTTCTCTCCAGCCCGACGAAGCGTCGTACCTCACGTGGCTTCCTTGGGACCGGCCCGTCGAGTTGTTGAAGTCCTTCGCGTCGGCGGCCGCCTGGAACTGGGAGGCCTACTGGAAGATCATGCCCCTCAACCTGAGCGGGTCGTGGGTGCTCGGCGTTGTCTTGTGCAGCGGCCTTCTGGCTCTGGCCGTCGGCGGCGGTCTCCGTCTCGTGAAGCGGCACCCGGCGCTCAGCCTGACGACGGCGGCCAACGCCACGTTGATCATGCTGTGGCCCTTCCCGCAGGACCGATTCCTGCTACCGATCCTCCCGTTCGCGGGCTTGCTGGTCGCGGCGGGGGCGCTGTGGACGGGGCAGCGCTGGCGCGCCCTAACGAGCCGCCCGGCCCTTGTGCTGCTGGCCATCCTCGCCGCGGTCATCGCGCTGCGCCAAGTATCGATCCGGCGCTATGCGTACAGCGGTGAAGATCCCGTGGCGACGACGGGCATCACGTACCCATCGTACTACCTGGCATCCAACACGGGTTACCTCGCGATTCTGTCGCGATGGACGCTCGAGCACACGAGCCCCGACGACAGAATGCTGGTCGAGTTTCCGGCCGGTCTCTTCCTACACACGGGGCGCCAGGGGGTGGCTTCAGCACCCGCCGACAACCAGACGGCGCCTATCGTATTCCGAACACCGGGCGAGTTTCTCACACGCCGGATCGTCGAGGACAACATCACGGTCATCGGGCTGGGTAACCTCCAGGCCCAGATGGCGCCAGAGATCGCCTTAGTGCAGCGCAGCTGTCCCGAGGCGCTCGAGTTCGCAGGGAGTGCGAGCCCGGGCGCCCTGCCGGTCTTCTTCCGCGTCGTCAGGGATGATCGGTGCCTCGCCGCTCTGGCCCGCGAGCTGCGCTACGGCGCCCGTGGGGACGCTGAGGACCAGAGCCGCCAGTAGTGGGCTGGAACCGGGGTTCATACCCTCGAAAGCGAACCCTGCTACTCGCCTGATCCCTCTTCGACTGCAGCAGCCCCGTTCCGCTTGTAGACGGCGAGAGGGCCCACGAGCTCGAGCGGCTCGTACCGGGTGAAGATCTCGCGGAACCGTTCATCGCGCGCGAAGAAATCGAGGTAGGCGAAGCCCCTCATCTCGTAGCGCGGAGGGAAGATCTCCACGACCAAGAGGTCGGGCTGGTACTCGCGCAGGTCGGTGACCACCGAGTCGATAAGATACTTCTCCAGCTCGCCGGCTTCCTCGAGCCGACCGTACGGGAAGGGATTCGGCGAGAACTTGATATCTTCGTAGATCCCAAGTAGCAGCCACAGGCTGTTGAAACGCGATCCCCACTTGACGCCCGTGTAGTTGACCAACGGCCAGCTGACTTGCACCTGCGTTGTCAGCGAGGCGATCGTCCCTCCCGGCGCATGTGCTTCGACCACGTCCATCATCTGGTACAGGAAGAAGGGGCTCTTGGCCAGCCTGGCCCATTCTCTCTCGACCACCCCGTACCTGAAGACGGCAAACCCGCACGTCATCACCGCGATCATTGCCACGAACGCGCGGCTCAAGAGTCCGTAGCCGAAACGGCCAGGCAGCCTTCGGACCCCGTCGAGACCTACGATGCCCAAGAGCAAGACGCCAAGCACTTGAACGGGGAGCCAGTGGTAGCCCCAGCCCTTCCCCTGCAGCACAACGCCTGCCACGAACATCAGCATGGCAACGGTCAACACGCCCCGCAGACGCTTGAGCGGCCCGCTCGCCGGCACATTGGAGGAAGCCAGCAGGACCAGCATGGCGAACAAGGTGCCGGCGGACGTGACGATCTGGGACAGGGCTTTGGAGTGGTAGCTGCGGTACGGCCGTGCCGCCAAGGCGGCGAGCTCGAAGTAAGCCGGTACAAACACCAGGACCGAGAGCGCATAAGCCACCAGCACGGCCACGAGCGCGATCTGCTCGGGGCGACGCCACAGTGAGGGCGAGCGTGTCACAGCCAGGTAGACTTCTACGCCGAGCCAAACCGGTAAGAAGAACGGCTTCAGCCCCACACCTACCCCGGCCAGGACCCCGATTACGACGGCGATACCGGTCGGCAGCTCTTTCCCCTCCGCTCGGCCGGCGGCCGCGAACAGGTACGGCAAGACCAGCGTGATAGCCATATGCTCCCGCTGGCCGAAGTGGTAAGCCGCCCACGTCGTCAGCATCGCGATCGAGAGGAGACACAGCGATGGTACTACGAGTCGGTGAGACTCCGGAATCGTGCGGCGTAGCACGCTGCACCCAAGCCACACCGACAGCGCGACGAGCGCCAGCAGCACGATGTGAAAGACGATGAAGTCGCTGATTCCCGTCAGCAACGATACCGCCTTCACGGCAACCATGAAATACAGGATGAGCGGCGGATTCACCTCCACGACATCGACATACGGCTCGCTCCCATTGAGGATTTCTCCTGCGGCATACAGGAGCCAGCCGACATCATGGTTCTGCGGAAGCGCTCGGATGTGGAGGACCCCGGTCGCGAACAAGACGAGGGCCACGATTACGAAGAGCAACCGCTCGCGCTCCACCGCCAGGCGAAAAAGCGCTCCCGTTATTCCCGTCTCAGAAGATCTTCCCACCACTTACCCGCCCGGAGTCATCGTCCCGCGGCACCGCCCCCTGAATGGCGGTACGCCGTAGACGCCGTTCGACGGTCAGCCTAGGCACCTGCGCTACCGCAGGTATCGCCACCGGATCTTCAACACATCCACCGCGGCACGCACAAAGTCGCGGAGTCGCAGCTTGCTGCCCGCCACGTCACGCCACTCATGAAGCGGATACTCGTAGATCAGCTCGCGCGCTCGCTCCGCCGCGTCGCTGCCCAGAGCACGCATTAGCCGAGCTATGATCTCGACGTCGAACACCCAGCGAGCGTTGAATGGCTCCTGCATCAGTTGCTCGACGACGGAGCTACGCCTGAACAGCTTGGCTCCGCACTGCGTGTCGTACACGGGAATCCCGAGCATGAGCGAAACCGCCGTCGCAAAGACACGGCCGGTGTAGTGCCTGACGGCGCTGCGCTCGATCTCACGACCCAGCAAGCGCACTCTCGAGCCGAATACCATCACCAGGGCCGGGTTGTCACGTAACACCTGGCACAGTTGAGGGATCACGTCCAACGGGGTCGCCAGATCCGCATCCCAGAAGCCCGTGAACTCGCAGTCGGCCTTGAACGCCTCGAGACAGCCCCGCCGAACCGCTTCCGCCTTGCCCATGTTCCGCGGAAGTACGTGGAGGGAGCAGCCGTCCGGTCGCCAGTCGATCAGCTCACGGATTAGTGCCTCCGTGCCATCGGTGCTCCCGTCATCCACGAACAACAGATGGACGTTCGCGCTCGAGGTGAGGAACTCCTTGAAGGTGCCGACAGGAAGCCGCTCCACCTCGTTGTAGCACGGTATGACGATAGTCGCCTCGGTCATTCTCCCCTGCCCGCCTCAGCGAGGCCGTCCGCCGGAACGTCGGCTGGCTTGCCCCGCGGCGAGATGCCCGCCTCTCGCAAGCGGAGCACCGCGACCAGACTGGCCCCGGCCCGGTACCCGCCCGACCCGTTCTCGTCCAGACGTCGGGCAAGCACCTTCCCCTCACCGGCGAAGATGCGGGCGAGCACTCTATTGATCGACGCCGGCGGCACGCTCAAGTCGGTCCCCAGTCGGCCTGCCGATCCGCCCAGCCGGCGAGTCACCCAGCGGATAAGGCGGATAGGAGGGTACAGCCTCGCATTAAAGTAGCTCAGCAGCCGGAGATCGACCGGCAGGCCGTCCCACACCCGGCGAAACCTCGCCACGTCGTAACGGCGATAGTGGCCCAACGCCACATCGTGGCTGGACCAGAGATGCGGGTTTGCCGGGACGGTAATCAGCACGTGCGCGCCCACCTTGCAGCGGGCGAGCAGTGTCGAGAGGAGCAGGAAATCGTCCGAGACGTGCTCGATCACGTCGGTCAGCAGGAACAGGTCCGCGTCAGCGTCGAGATCCCCCGGCGCTTCAGCCAGCTCCCCGCACCAGAAACGGGTTCGCGGGAATCTCCGTCGCGCCAGGTCTATGGCCGTGGCGGAGGTATCGATGCCCACCGTAGCGTAGTGTTCCCCCAGCGCCCCGATGTTCCCACCGGTCCCACAACCCACATCCACGACGAGCTTGCCGGCGCCGGCAGGCACCAGCTGGCCTACCAGGGTCTGCAGGATGTGCCTCCGGCCCAAGAACCACCAGTGGCGATCCTCCATCTCAGCGTGGAGCTCGAACTGATCGACGTCCATCCCCCAAGCTCCGCCGTCTGGATCCGCTAGGATTCAGCCTCGACCCGCTTGTAGATCAGGAGCGGGCCTACCTCGGATATCGACTCGTAGTGCGCGAAGAACTCGCGGAATCGGCTGTCCAGAGCGAAATAGTCAACCCAATTGAAGCCGTACATGTGCAGCCCCGGTGGTCGCCTGTCGACGAACAGCAAGTCCGGTTGCGATTGACGGAGATCGGTGATGACAGCGTCGACGAAGTACCTCTCGAGTTCACCCCGCTCTTCCGGCAGCCGGTAGGGGAAGCCTTCCTGCCCGCGCCTCACATCCAGGTACAGGCCCGGGACCATCCAGAGGGAGTTGAAGCGCGAGCCCCAGCGCACACCGGTGTAGTTCACCAGCGGAAAGTTCAGCCTGACACTTGCGGCGAACGAGCTGATCACCCCGCTTGGGGCATGCTCCTCAACAACCTCGATCATATCGTAGAGCCAAAAAGGTTCGCCGGCGAGCCGAGCCCACACATCTCGAACCGACCGATGGGCCCGAACATTCAGCGCGAGCAGCGCCACGACGGTGAGGGCGAGCGCCGCGGGTCGTATATACCGCGATAGGCGCCAGCGCTCCAGGAGCAGCAGCGCATCCACGGCGACCGCCGTCAGCAGGAGCACAGCCGCCGTCTTGACCGGAACCCAGTGATAATCCCACCCCTTGCTCTGCATGAAGACCGCCGCCAGGAACATCACCGTGGCGACCGCCAGTACTCTGCGCAGCTCAGAGCTTTGGGGACTGGCACGCACGTTTGAATGGGCGAGCAGGACCAGCAGCACGAACAGTGTGGCAGGGTCCCTGGCGAGCGCCCAGAAACCCCACGACCAGTATCCGTTGTAGACCTTGAGCGCCGTCCGCGCGAGCTCTATGTAGCCGGGCGCGAACAGAAGGATCGCGAGCCCGTAGCTCAGAAGAAAGCCTACCATCACATAATTCTCGGGACGCTTCCAGATCGCAGGTGAGCGCCTCAGCGCAACGTAGCCCTCGACCGCCAGCCAGACCGGGATGAAGAACGGCTTCAGCGAGAAGCCGAAGCCGGCCAGGACACCGGTCAGAATCGCCCTGTTCCTGGGCAGTGATTGGCCAGAAGCCGAAGCGACTGCCGCAGAGAGGTACGGAAAAACCAGAGCGATAGTGAGATGCTCTCGCTGACCGAAATGGTATTCGACCCAAGGGATCAACAAGAATATCGAGACGAGGTAAACGATCGTGGCAGACAACCCGCTCGGCGCGGCTTGCCGCAGATTCAGCCAGCTCACCCACAGCGATACGCCAATCAGCGCCAGCGCGATCATGCGGAAGACCATCAGGTCGCTAACGCCCGTCAGCACCGACAACCCCTTGACCGCGATCATGAAGCACATGATGAGTGGAGGGTTGGTCTCAATGATGTCGACGTATAGCTCGGCGCCGCCCAGAACCTCGCCGGAGGCATAGAGTAGCCACGCAACGTCGTGGTTCGCGGGCAGCAATCGGACGTAGAACGCCCCCAGGCCGTACAGCGCCAGACAGAGGGCCAAGAAGCCATACGTCGGTGCTCTCGACGGCACCCTCAACGCCTGACCCTCTCTGACCAGCTTCCTCAGGAGTTGCTTGAGGGTCAACACGCCTCCTCACCCTTCACGCAGCTATTCCGCCAGAACCGGTGGGTACCAGCGTTCATGGAGGTGAGGGCTCTCGTAGTAATCGATCTGGACCTTGCGCCACGTGTCCAGCCAAACCGCAAGCTCGCCGGCTACGGCGGGCAAGCGACTCCCCAGGTTGACCGTCTCGCCGGGGTCCCGCTCCAGATCGTAAAGTGCGTATTCGTTCCGGCGCGCATCGTAGATCAACTTGAACCCCTGCCGGACAATCGAGTATTGGTGCGCCAGCGGGGCCTGTGCCACCAGGTACACCGAGCGATCCTCCGGCAGGTCATGATCCAGCAGATTTCTGCCTTGGAAACTCGGATGGGGTGGCAAGCCCATCAGAGCGAGTACGGTCGGGGGAACATCGATGTGCTGGGTCAGCCGGTCGTCGACTCCAGGTTCCAGCCCAGGCGCTTTGACGATCAACGGAACCTTCATCACTTCATTGAAGAGCATGTTGGCGTGCGCCGTGAACCCGTGCTCCCAAAACGCCTGGCCGGTGTCGCCGGTCAGTATTATGACCGTTCGGTCCGATAAGCCGCGCTCACTCAAGTAGCGGAAGAAGCGTTCGAGCTGGAAGTCTACATACGCCAGGCTATTGGAGTAGAGGTCCATGACGGCGTCCAGCGAGTCGGGCGGGAAGTAACCAAAGCGGAGGGGAAAGGAGGCCCTCCCCGGACCGAAGCGCGGCACAAAATCGGCTGGTGTCTCGTACGGGATATGGCTGTTCTGCAAGTTCATGTAAATGAAGAACGGATCATCGCCGATACTGTCGAGCCAGTCGCTCGCCGCCCCCACGGTGAACCGGTCATCGATCTTTCCCGAACGCTTCGATCCCTTGACGAAGTCTGCGAAGCCTATGTCCTGGCGCGGGACGTAGGTGGGCCCCTCGAAGTTCTCGGCGTGCAGAAGAGTATCAATGCTGCCGGTTCGCAGGTAGTTGATCATCCCGCCCCAATTCTCGTTCTGTGACGAGAACACCGCGACCCTGTAACCCAGCGCTTTGAGCACGTCGTAGATCAACACGCGTGGATATGTGGGATGCTCGGGGTAGATGTGGTACCGCCGCGAGCGCAGCGGGTAGTGCGAGGAGAGTGGCGCGAGGTCGGAGTAATTCGAGTGGCTCGACTGCGTGTAGTTATTAGTGAAGACTCGCGCTCCGCGACATAACTCCTCAACGGCAGGCATCACCTCGCGCGTTCCGCCGTATAACAGTAGCTGATCGTCGCGAAGCGACTCGACGATGATGACGATGACGTTCCAGCGGCTGACATTCTCCGTGTCCGCAGCGGCCAGGTAATCATCCAGCGGAATAATCGGCCTCTGGATGAGAGGGATCTCATCCGAGGCCAACGCCGGCTCGGTCCTGTCCCAGAACAGGTGACGCAGATCAGCGATGAAGTGCGTCACCGGCCCCGTGCGCCCGTCGCGCGCCGCCGCATACAGATCGCCGCGGGTATAGATCATTCCAACGGCCGGGTCCACTACCGGATCGAGCGCGTACGCCCGATCCATCGCGCCCCCCCACGCCACGAGGAGGAACGCGCCCAACAGCAGGCCGCTCACCGCCACTATCCCCCGGCTGGCACGCCGATCAACGCGCCGCTTGACCCGGGGAAGGAAGAAGCAGAGGCCCAGCGCGGCGGCCAGCGTGGCGATGGGAACCAACACGAGGGTGTAGGGTTCCAAGTGCCCGACGTGCTGGAGGATCTGCACCGGATTCGCCAACCAGAAGCGCAGGGCACCCAAGTCGAGGAACCGCCCGACGCCGCGGAAACTCATCCAACTCGCGGCGTAGAGCAGGCACAGCGACCAGACAAGAAGCACCTGCACGCCCCTCAGGAGCGGGCGATAGGCGGCCCGCTTTCCAGCTTCGCAGCCTTCGGGCGCGCCGAGCAACCCGATCGTCACGCCGATGAGCAACGCGGGGAGCGTCAGTGCGAGAAGCTCGAGGCAAAGAACAGCGAACCTTTCTCCAACCTCCAGACCTTCGGTGTGCCAGGCCGTGCCGGGCAGAGAGAGGTAAACGGCGAGCTGGAGCGCGCCGAGAACGAGCCAGACTTGAGCCGTGAGCGACAGGACGGGGACGGCTTGCGAGAAGCGAGCCCTGAGGGCGCGGAGCGTGGCGTCGAGCCGTTGGCTACTCGATTCAGTCATCACCGGTGACTCGAAGTGACTCGTTCTGGTTCGGTCGCCCCGGGGCTACATCCTCTCTCGAGCGGGGCGGAAAACCGACCGGGGCGTGCGCGCCGTCACTTACGCCACCTGTGCGCGAGCGGCCCGTGGCGTCGGCTCGCAGCTGGCCTCGCGGCTGTCGGACTGGCAGGGGAAACCTACATGGCAACCAGCGCAACGACTGGCAGCGTCCCGACAGGATGACCCAAGCTGAGGTCTTGAATTCCTCGCTACTGGCCAACCACGTTGATCATGTCGAAGATCGGCAGGTACATCGACACGATCATGCCGCCGACGACCACGCCCAGGAAGACGATCAGCAAAGGCTCCATCGCTGCCAGCAGTGCCTCCACTGCCGTGTCCACCTCGTCGTCGTAGAAGTCGGCGATCTTGTCGAGCATCTCGTCGATAGTACCGGTCTGCTCGCCGACGTTGATCATCTGTGTGACCATCGGCGGGAAGACGCCCGACTGCTTGAGCGGTTCCGCGATCGTCTCACCGCCGGCAATCGACGAGCGGCTGCGCATGACTGCGTCGTGGATCACGCGGTTGCCAGCGGTGCGTGCTGTGATCTCCAGGCCGTCCAGGATCGAGACGCCGGAGGACAGCAGCGTGCCCAGCGTCCGCGTAAAGCGAGCCACGGCCGTCTTGCGCAGCAAATCACCGAGCACCGGTACGCGCAGCATCAGCCTGTCGAGCGCGAGCCGGCCCGCCGATGTCTTGTAGTACATGCGGATGCTGTAAACGGCCGCGGCGGCGAGACCCAGCATAAGCCACCAGTACGTCTGCAGCGCGTCCGACATCCAAATGACCAGGCGAGTCGGAGCAGGTAGCGTCAGGTTGACGCTGGAGAACATGTTCTCGAAGGTGGGGATCACGAAGATGAGCAATACGGTCACCGCGATGACAGCCACAGCCAGAATGACCGCCGGGTAGATCATCGCGCCTTTGACCTTCCGCACCAACGCTTCGTTCTTTTCCAGGAACACAGACAGACGCAGCAGCACGGTGTCGAGAATACCGCCGGCCTCACCCGCCGCCACCATGTTCACATAGAGCTCAGTGAAGACCCTCGGGTGGTTGCGGAGCGCGTCGGCCAGCGTGGCGCCCGACTCGACGTCGGCTTGGACCTCCTTGATCGTAGTGGCCAGGAACTTGTTCTCGGTCTGCTGCCCGAGAATCTCGAGGCACTGCACCAACGGCAAACCCGAGTTCACCATAGTGGCGAACTGCCTGGTGAAGTGCACAGTCTCCTTCATCTTGACGCGACGGCCGAGAGCGAAACTGATGTCCTTCGGCTTCTCCCTGACCGTCACGGGGATCAGGCGCTGCCGTCGCAGATAACCGATCACGGCCTCGCGATTCGGCAGATCGACGTTTCCGGTCTGGATCTCTCCGGTTACGGTCTTAGCGCTATAGATGAAGACTGGCATCTCTCAATCCCCGTTGGGCGAATCCTGTGATATCGTGGTACCGGGTGCCTCGCCGCCTCTTATTCTAGGCAGGAACGGGCTCGCCCGCCATTCGGAGAAGTTCGTTCGGATCCGACGAACACCTCAGACACTCCTCGAGCTTGACTTCACTGTTCAGATAAAGCTGGTGCAGAGCGTCGTTCAGGGTCTGCATCCCGTGCTTCTTGCCTGCCTGCATGAGGCCGTAGATCTGCTGAACCTTGGCTTCACGGATAACCGAGCGAATCGCCGGTGTGGCAACCAGCACCTCACAGGCGACCGCGCGGCCTCGGCCGCGCGACTTGGGCAAGAGCGTCTGGGTCACCACACCCTCCAGCACGAAGGAGAGCTGAGCACGGACCTGAGACTGCTGATGAGACGGGAAGACGTCGATGATTCTGTTGATGCTCTCGGCGGCCGAGTTGGTGTGTAGGGTGGCGAGCGCCAGGTGACCGGTCTCGGCAGCTGTCAGCGTCATCGAGATCGTCTCAAGATCGCGCATCTCACCGACCAGCAACACATCGGGGTCCTGCCGCAGGGCGTACTTGAGCGCGTTCGCGAAGCTCTGGGTATCGCTGCCCACCTCGCGCTGGTTGATCATGCAGTTCTGGTGACGGTGAATGAACTCGATCGGCTCCTCGATCGTGATAATGTGACCCTTCCGGTTCTTGTTGATGTGGTCAACCATCGCGGCGAGCGTGGTCGACTTACCGGACCCGGTCGGCCCCGTCACGAGCACCAGCCCGCGCGGCCGCTCCGAGAGCTTCCTGAGGATCGGAGGCAAGCCAAGCTGCTCGAAGCCCATGATGTTGAACGGGATCAGCCGGATCGCCAGCGCCACACACCCACGCTGCCGGTAGGCGTTGCCGCGGAAGCGCGCCAGGTTCTGGATCCCGAAGGAGAAGTCGAGCTCGTCTTCCTGCTCGAAGCGCTTCTTCTGGCTCTCCGTCAGGATCGAATACGTCAACTGGAGTGTGTCCTTGGGTGTGAGCACGTGGTCGATATTCGCGTTGGCCAGGTCGCCATCGACCCGCAGCTTCGGTCGGTCACCCGCGGTCAGGTGAAGGTCGGAAGCCCCTCGCTCGATCATCTCCTCGAGTAGTGCGCGTACGCTAAGCGTGGTCATATGTTCGTGCCCGTAGTTCGCGCCTCCTGGCGAGGCAAGCTGGCTTACTGTCTGCTTCGGAGTTCCGGCGTAGGGCCACCAGTCAGATGGCCTGGCCGCGGCCGACGACTCATGAGGCTATGGTACTCGCGGCAGGGGAGGTAGTTCCCGGACGACCGATCGGAGTTATCGGGTCGACTTACGCCGGGAGAATTACGCCGCAGTCTCCTTCATCACTTCCTCGAGCGTCGTAATCCCCTTCTGTAGTTTTATCAACCCGTCGTCGCGCAGAGTCAACATCCCGTCCGCGACCGCCTGCTGCTTCATGACATCCGCGCTATCTCCGTGCATGATCATGCGGCGGATCTGCGGCGAGACCGGCATCACCTCATAGAGGCCCTGTCGACCTTTGTACCCGGTCCCGTCACAGCGCTCGCAACCCTCACCCTTGTAGTACTTCAGCTGCGCGGCCTTCTCAGGGGGGATCTCCGCAGCTTCCAGAATATCGGCATCATAGGTAGTCTCGGCGCGGCAGCTCGTGCAGATCCGGCGTACGAGTCGCTGCGCCGTCACCAGGTTGACCGCCGAAGCCACGTTGAAGGGCTCCACCCCGATGTCAATCAGACGCGTGATCGTGGACGCCGCGTCGTTGGTGTGCAGAGTCGACAGCACGAGGTGGCCGGTGAGCGCTGCCTTGATCGCAATCGACGCCGTCTCCATGTCACGGATCTCACCGACCAGGATGATGTTCGGGTCCTGTCGCAGGAAGGCCCGGAGAGCTGCCGCGAACGTCAGGCCGATCTCGGGCCGCACCTGAGTCTGATTGATGCCGCGGAGGTTATACTCCACCGGGTCCTCCGCGGTCATGATGTTGACCTCCTCGGTGTTGATCTTCGTCAGCGCCGAGTAGAGCGTTGTCGTCTTACCAGAACCCGTGGGGCCGGTGACGAGCACCATGCCGTAGGGGTTGTGGATGGCGTGCATGAAGTCCTTCTCCGACTGGGCCTCCATGCCGAACTGCTCGAGGTCGAGCTGCAGGTTCGACTTGTCCAGGATACGGAGAACGATCTTCTCGCCGAATAGCCCGGGCAGCGTCGAGACACGGAAATCGATCACGCGCTTGCCCATGCGCATCTTGATGCGCCCGTCCTGAGGCACGCGCCGCTCGGCGATGTTCAGGTCGGCAAGGATCTTCACACGGCTGATCAGGGCGGCTTTCATCTTGAGCGGCGGCCGCATGATCTCGCGCAGCGCGCCGTCGATACGGAAGCGGACCCGGATTTCCTTCTCGTACGGCTCGATGTGGACGTCGCTGGCGTCCTTCGAGACCGCGCTGGTGAGGATCCCATTGATCAGCTTGACGACCGGTGCCTCCTCGACCTGCGCCTGGAGAGCCGTCACCGACATCTCGTCCTCGGTCGAGTGCTCGTCGACGACCTCGATGTCCGCTTCGTCGAACTCCTTGAGCAGGTCCTGGAGGTTGTCCTCGGCCGTCTCGTAGTACTTCTCGACAGCCTTGCGCAGTGAGTACTCGCCGGCCACGACCGGCTCGATCTCATAACCCGTGGAGAACCGCAGTTCGTCAACTGCTTCCAAGTTGGTGGGGTTCGCCATCGCCACGGTCAGCGTCCGGCCGACCCGGCGGAGCGGCAGCACCAGATGGCGAACGGCGATCTCCGGCTTCACCAGCTTGATCACCCGCGCGTCAATCGAGTCGATCCGCGACAGGTCCACCGCTTTGACCCGGTACTTGCGGGCAAGTACCCGGGTCAGGTCGGTCTCGGAGACCATGCCCATCGCCACGAGGGTGTAGCCGAGCCGGTGGCCGTTGGTGCGCTGTTCCTGCAGGGCGCTGCGCAACTGGTCTTCGGTGATAAGACCTTCACGAACCAGAAGGTCGCCTATGAGATCGCTTGCTTTAGCTCGGGTCGCCATAACGATCGGAATCTCGACTGCGTAGCTTGTCCGTATTGGCGGGGGGAGATGACAGCAAGTTCTAATTCTGCTAGAAGTTACGCGAAGTGTCAAGGTCCGGCGCGGACCAGAGCGCGCAGTCGCTCCAGCGTCGCCGGCCCGATCCCCGGCACCTCCAACAGATCCTCGACGGTCCGAAACCGGCCGTGCTCCCCACGCCAGCGCACGATCGCGCTGGCGCGCGCCGGGCCAATCCCCGGCAAGGCCTGCAGTTCCTCGACCGACGCACGATTCAGGTCTACCCCTCCCACCTCCGCTGGGCCGGAAGGGCGGGACCTGGACGCCGTTGTGCCCAACACCCCGCCTCGCCCCGCCGCCGGCAGGGTGGTGTGGGGCGCCAGGCGCTTTACTGTACTACTCCCCAAGCCGGGCACCCGTTCCAAGTCGTGCAGATTCCAATATGGCCCCCGCCTCTGACGGTCCACCACGATCGCCTGGGCCAAGGTCGGGCCTATGCCCGGGAGCCGGTCGAGCTCGATCTCGGCGGCGGTGTTGAGGTCGATGCGCTCCCCCGGCTCCAACGGCTGATTGCGGCGCTCCTCCTCGGCTCGGATAGACTCCGCCACCGCCAGGACCGCATCCACCTCCGTCACTCTGGCCAGGCCGCGGTCGGCCAAATCGGCGGCCCGCGGGGCCAGCAGCACCCGCCCCACGGCGGCCAGAAGCACCAGGGCCGAGCTCGCCAGCAACGCCTTCGTTTCGCCTTCGGTGAGCGTCACCGCGGGTCGCCATGTAGCACGTGGTCGCCTCCTCGAAAGAGCCTGGAGGGGTACTCCCCGACGGATACGTTCGTCAGGCGGCTCAACGAATCGTCAACGCGGTGCGCGCCGCGAGCCTTCGGCTCAGCGCCCGCGATAGATGAGCCGGGTCATCACGGCGCCAACGACGCCCAGGCTCGAGGCGGAGACTTTGTCGGGTGTGTCATCGGGCGTGTGCCAGTAAGGGTAGTCGTCGAAATCGATGATGTTTATGGTCGGAATCCCGGCCTCGTTCAACGGGATGTGGTCGTCCCGCATGGCGTGGCGTGTCCTGCGGTGAAAGACGTCGCTGAACCCCATGCCGTGCGCGATGTTCCACACCAGGTCCACAACCTCCGGAGCATACTGGTTCGAGTACGACTCGATGTAGATATCGAGATCGCGGTCGCCCACCATATCGAGCAGGACGCCGAACTCTGGGTCGAAATCCTCGGGGAGATTGCGCGCGAAGTGGCGCGACCCCAGGAAAACGTCGAGGCCCTCTGCGAAGTCGCCGTAGTCCTCACCGTCCACGAGCAGCAGATCTACGCCGCGCGGCGCAGGCGACCCTTGCATCATCGACGCCAGCTCCAGCAGGATGGCGGTCCCCGATGCGCCGTCATTCGCCCCGGGCACCGGCTTCTCGCGGTCTTCGGGATCGTAGGCTTCGTCGGACTTCGGCCGCGTATCCCAGTGAGCGAGGAGCAGCACCGAGGGCGATTCGTGCGGACGGAACCGCGCCAGGAGATTAACCAGCGGCAGGGTGTCACCGCCTACCGTGACGTGTGTGAATCGCTGCACAATCAGCGTATCCGCCCGCTCCGCCAGGAAGACCTCCATCCATTCGGCCATCGCCCGATGACCCTCGCTTCCCGGGATACGCGGGCCGAAGGCGACCTGCCGCCGCACCAGCTCGTAGGCCGACGCGCCATCGAAGCGCGGGTAGGAGATCGCAATCGGCCGATCCACATCGTGGTTGGGCTCGCCTTCCGCGCCGCCACAGGCGGCAACTGCCAACGCACAGGCGCACAAGGTGGCCACGCCGATTCCGTCTCTACTGTTCCCTATCAACGGATCTCTCCCGTCTCGAAGAGGAATTGCCCGAAAAGTGATATCTCGAGCTGCGTCGATCCAGGTCGCTGGCCGATCTGGCTTTGGGTGTCGCGCCAGAAAGCCTGTAGCCCGACCACGAACGGCGGCACATCGGTATTGACCGTGAGCCCAACGTCGCGGATCAAGAGGTCGGTGAACGGCTCGCAGGAGGGCACCGCGGAGCCCGGGTCGGGATCGGGCGGCAGGACCACGAAGGCGGCGCCAAGGCGCCTGCACTGATCCTGATCATTGTGCGAGAACCGCAACGAAACGCGAAGCGGGTTGCGAAATTGCCCCGTCGTCGTCAACGCCCGCAGCTGGCCCGTCACCTGCAAAGTATGGCCCGTTTGATCTCTGAAGGTCACACCGGTAGGGTCGATGCGCTTCTCGTCCGTCAGCGTCAAGCTGTAGTTCAGCGACCACTGCGTCGTCAACACGAGGTCCAAGTTGAACGGGATCGTTGTGACCTCGCTACCACGATCCTGGTCCGCGTCGAGGATAACGCTGCTGATTTCGCGCACAGTGTATCCGGCACGGAGCCCCAGGGCGGCGACCCAGCCTCTGAGGAATCGGGGAATCGGCAGACGGTTCCAGCTAACCGTCAGACTCGGCCACGTCGTTCGCCTCGTTCGGGTCTGAGTGCGAGGCGACCAGCTGAACAGATCGTTGGTCGTGTAGTCTACGTTGAGCCCGGCACCGAGCGGGAGCCGGAAGCCAGTGCTCAGCGTTAGCGCCTCGGTGTCGCTCACCCGGCTGGCTGTGTCCCCGCGCTGGATCTGGAAGTCGTCGAACCCCCCGAAGCCCAACTGATACGCCAGAGACGGGCTGGCCGCCCGGCGCCGGAAGCTCGAGCCCAGCCCCGTGACCCACGTGATGGAGAAGAGGTCCACTCGGTCCATCAGCCCCAGAAAGGCCCCGACGACCCCGGAGCTATCCTGGCCGATGAGCGCGCGCAGGAACACCGGCGTGTTGAAGCCCGCCGAGATGCGCACGCTGCGCGAGCCGCTGAAGTCACGGGTCAGGACCGTGTCGCCTTGCTGCTCGTCGACGAACGAGGCGCCGGTGTTGAGATCGAAGCGGGTATCGAAGCTGAGCTGCGGCGTTAGCCACGGCGCGAGGACCGGGCGGTAGGTCCAGTTCACGTCGACGGTCCGCGCGACGACCCAACCCAGATCGACTCCGAGAACGCCGGAGCGCTCGGTGTCGATGAGCTCCTGAGCGGCCTCACCGCGCACGACCTCGTCGGTGGGCACCAGATCGCGGCCCTGCATGAAGAAGAACCGCCCGGTAAGATCGGTGATCGGCTCGAGGTTGAGTGTCGTGTTGGTCTGCAGGCGCTCGTCGAGCGTGATGATCGGCACAACACTCGAATCTTCGGGGAGCTCCACGATCTCCTCGAACCGCCGCGTCCGCGCTTCCCTGTCGACGTACGTCGTCCCGAGCTGGAACGACGTGGGGGTCAGCCGCAGGCGCGAC
Organism: Gemmatimonadota bacterium; assembly: GCA_020344215.1. Lineage (GTDB taxonomy): Bacteria > Gemmatimonadota > Gemmatimonadetes > Palauibacterales > KS3-K002. Next base: position 432,734 of record CP070815.1, on the reverse strand, counting down.
CGCCGGACCGACTCCGGCAGGAAGAAGACGACATGCTCCAGCGGACCCGGGAAGAACGGAATAGAAATCTCACCGACGTTGTCGCGGAAGCCGTAACTTGCCGCGAACCCCGACGACTCGGTCTCCGAGCGCGATGTGCGGCCCGAGCCTTTGTCGTAGGTCAGCCTCACCGACGAGTTGTCGATCAGCCAGCCGACCGCCGGCGAAGTGGTCGAGGGCCGCTTGTTGAGCGTGAGGTCCATGCGGAGGTTCCGGCTCTCGGGCGCCCGCAGGCCGGCCAGCCGCTCGGCCGCGATGTCGGTACGCGGCAACAGCACTGGCTTGGTGCCGGCAGTCACGTACGACACGTTGAACGGCATGTTCACGGCCCACGACTCCGGAAGGACCTGGCCGAACTCGAGCCGACCTCCGACCCGATAGGCGCTGGCCGAACGGAAGCTCGGATCCTGGGCGAGCTGGCGGAAATAGGGGTTCTCGTTGGAATACGAGAAGTTCAAGCCGAGGACGTCCGATGCCCTGACGTCCATGTCGATCCGCCCGACGACGCCCGTGTTGTCGACCGGCAGGTCGAGCCGTAGGTCATCCACCCAGACCTCGCCGGAGACGGCCGGATCGAGACTCGCGTTGTGAGCACCGAGTGAGATCTGCCGGATGGCGGCCAGGTTGGGCGCGCGCGAGCGCTGGTTGATCACGATGGCGTATGTACTGTCGCCGTCCGCGAACACGTCCACATCCCAGACCTGCAGCACGCTGTCCCCAGGAAGTCCGCCCCGCCTCAGCATGATATCCTCGGCCCGCGCGCGCAGCGCGATGAAGCGCTCGAAGTCGATCCGGATCTCCGGCAGCCACGCCTGACGCAACTGCGGACCCTCCGCGCCGGGCGGTACCTCCGCCAGCTCGGCCTGATAGAGGTAATAGTTGCCTTTATCCTCGCCGAGCCGCACGAAGAAGCGCAGCGGCGCTCCGTCGGTGCCCCAGGGGCCGTCGATGCCGAGAGCCCAAACTCTCAAACCCCGGTAGGCGAGGAAGTCGCGGGCCGTCTGGGCATACTGCAGGTAGGTCTCGGCCCGCTGGCCCGCGCCGAGGTCGGTGAAGCGGATGCTCAGCGACTGCTCGTTGATCGTGACGCCGCCGAGGCCGAACTCATCGCCCTGGTTCGCCACCTCGTCGGTCACCCCGGGCGGAGGCTCGTAGCGCGCATCCAGCGTGCTGATCGGACCTACCTCGACGGGCGTCCCCACTACATCGACCGTGGTCGTGTCGGTCAGGCCCTCGACCACGCCGCTGTCGCCGCGCTTGAGCCAGCGCGAGCCGAGGAATCTGACGCGCGCCAGCATGAGCCGGTTGTCCGACTCCGATATCGCCGTCAGGCGGAGGTGCCGCACGTTCTGGAAATCGGCGTCGCTGACTCGCTCACGGTGATCGGGGCGGCGCAGCGGGACGCGGAAGAGGCGGAAGCGAGCGCCGTCTACCTCGTTGGCCTCACGGACGAAGTACGGACTGGTAGGATCGCCGATCTCGACTGTGTAGCGGAAGAAGCGCTCCTCGTCATCCAGGACGCTGTTCTGATTCAGGTCTTCAGAGTCCTCGAGGCCGTTATTCCGGGTGCAGTTGGCGGCGACTTCGCCGAGCCGGTAGATGCGGCTCCCGAGTTCCGCCTCGCACCCGGTGCCCCAGAGGCCGATGTCGTCGGCGCTGCTCCAGACCTGAGGAGGGTTCACCTCGCGGTTGAGCTGGCTGATGCCGGAAGGCACGCCCAGCGAGTCGATGGCGAACGCGTCCTCGCTGACCGTCCCCAAGTCGATCACCAGGTCGGTCGAATCGGCGCGCTCGTCGCTCACCGCGACGTAGAACTCGAGGAACTCGATGGTCGTGAAGTTCTGCCCGTTGGCCGCGATCACGTTCGTGACCGATGCCCAGGCCGGGCCGGACGCTGGGCTCGGATTAGGTGCCAGCCTGCGGTTCTCCGGCATCCGCAAGCTCATCGTCAGGACGGGCTCGGGCCGTGTTTGTCCCTGGATACGGAGTTCATCGTCGATCTGGCCGGGGAACAGACCTCCGAACACCACCTCGCCTTCGGCGGTCAGCACGTTGTACTGGTCCTGCCAGACCAGCTCCGCGGCATTGGTTTCATCGAAGAACAGGGGTGCCACGGTCTCGGCGCCCTCGTTGGTCGACGGCGCCGCCCCGAGACGCCAGCCGCGCGACAGCAAAGGCACGTGGAAGCCGGTACCGCCCTCAAAGTCCTCGACGTACGTGACGCCCTGTGTGTTGGTGCTCGGCAACGACACGGCGAGCTCACCATCCAGCGAGATCGAGGAGGGCGCATCCGAATCGACGCCGGGTATCGCGTTCGCGAAGTCGGTGAGCCAATCCGGTCTGAAGTTCAAGCGAGCCGAGACCCCGCCCAATCGCACGGCGCCCGGCTCCAGGCCGAGCTCTGGCCGCGTCTGCAGCGTCTTCTCGGACTGCGACAGGCCGATGAAGTTGATGTCACCGACCCGGCCCAGTCCGTAGCGCGCCTGCAAGCCGAAGACGGAGGTCGGCGCAAGCTGAAACAGCGGCTTCTGCTCAAAGGTCACGCGCACCCTGGCGTCGGGGTTGTCCTGGAACCAGCGCTCGGGCGTGCGCAGCTCGATCTGTCCGATGTCGTAGTCGATGATGTAGTCTTCGCCGCGCACCAGCTCGCGCTCGGCGATAGTGACGCGCTCGCTGCCTTCCCGCACACCACCGAGCCCCAGAGAGATCGTCGAAAGGAAGCCCTCGAATCTCTGCCTGTAGCCGATCGTCAACAGGTAGAGATTCGAGCCGAGGCGAGCCTGGTCGTTGGGTTCCTCATAGATCGCCGTGTTCTGATCCCCAGGCTCTAAAGGAAACGGCTCGCCGTTCAGCGGATCGCTGACATCGCGCAGAGGTGGCGGCAATTGGAAGGGCTCGAGGGTCGGCAGCACGATATACGTGCCCGTCGGTCCCGAGGTCGTCCCGTCGACGCCGAACTCTCCGGCGTCGTAGATCCGCGATGCGTCGAGCAGGTTGTCGGTGGGACTATCATCGAGCCCGAAGATCTTCAGGAACTCCAGCTGCGTACCGCTCGGCGTCGACCGGAACGTGTTACCCACCTCGGGATCGCCCTGCGAGATGATGAGCTCCACGCTCGTGAGTACGACCCCGGGGCTCACCGAGACCCTATAGACGTGGTGCATCTCGCGCCGCCACGTCGCCGTGCCCGGCCGCTGGTTCACACCTTTGATGAGCTCCAGCGTCGGCGGCGGGATGTTCTCGGGATCCGCGTTATGCGCATCCGACGCCGCCTCTGCGCCGAACGTGCCGATCTCCTCACCGTCAGCGCTGATGTAGGTGAGCGCCAGACCTTCCTGCACCGACAGCGTGTTCCGAAGCTGCAGCCACAGGCCGCTCTGGTGAAGGACGTAGTCTTCACCCTCGACGAGCGGCCGGAACAACCCGGTGAGCGTGTCCACGACTACGGTGTCGGCACCCAGGTCTGTCTGCAGCGTGTCCGTCGCCACCGCTATCGCCGTGATGAAGCCCTCTGGGATCTGGGCGCCGACATCCACGCCCAGAACCTCGTAGCGGTACACCTTAACAACGGATGCCGGCCTCACATCCGATGGCGCGTCGGAGGCCAAGAGCCGCTGGATATCGACATGCGGATAATCGAACAGACGCGTCGGGTTGAATAAGAAGAAGAACCGTCCGCGCTCGTAGTCGGCGTCATCGAGTATCGTGGTCGCACGCTGCTCGAAGCCCTGGCCCGTACCGCCGACCTGCAGCTCACGACTCCCCAGATCGCCCTTCTGCTGGGCCCACACCGCCTGAAAGTCGACGGGCCCCATCTGACCCGCCGCCCGGAACCCGAAATTGCCGGCGGGTATCCCCCGCGTCAGATAGCGGCTGTGCGGTAGGGGAAAGCTGACGTCGCCGACCTCTACGCGTTGAATGATCTCGTCCCCGAGGCCCTGGTAGTAGAGGTTGATGTTGTTCGCTGCATCGAACTCGCGCCGGTTGTCGTAGTCCACGCTCACGTGGACTCGCTGCGAGACGGTGCCCCCCACCCGCGCGCCAAACTGGATATCCGGCTTGAGGGTCGGGATCAGGCTCGGGCTACAGTCGACCTGAAGCGTCACATCGCATGGCCGGAAACGGTTCCAGCCGCCGCCGATCTCCACCCGTCCGTCCACCGTAAACCCCAGGTCCGCGTATTGGCCGAGCACATCCGGGATCGGCGGCTCCTCTTCCGGCTGCGCCGTCGCCCTCTCAGCCGGCGCTGCGACTGCCGGCTCACCCTCGAGCTCCGCCTCCTCCTCCGCCGCCCGGACCTCCAGATCCTCCACCGGCCCGGCCGGAGGAGCGGGCGCCACCAGGGGCCGACGGGCCAGCCAGAGGACAGCCGTCCACCCCTGGGCTCGACGACCCAACTCGGCCGCCCAGAGTTCCCCCCGGTTTCGTGACCTAAGCCACAACTCGGGACGCTGGCGGACCGGGTCGGGCAGGCGCGATGTGAGATCGATGGCGAAGGGGAGCGGGGTATCCTTGAGTCCGATGGCCAGTCGGGGCGGCCCGGGAGGCGCCGCCGCCGTATCCTGGGCGGCCGTGTCCTGGGCGGATGGGCTCGCCGTGGCGCTGAAATCCGAGGCGCCAGCTTGCCACGGGGACCATCCCGGGGCCAGAATGACGGCAGCGCCGCCGAATATAGCGAGCTTTAGGCGCACCTTTTAACCGAGATCGGTGTACTGACCGGGGACGGAATTCGCTGGGTTCTCGACAGACCATGAAGATACTGAGGCGCTACATACTTCGCGAGCATATCGGGCCTTTCGTCGCAGCGCTCGGCGTCTCCACCGGCCTGATGCTCCTCAACCAGCTCGCCAAGCGATTCGGCGATCTGGTGGGCAAGGGGCTGCCCTGGTACGTGATCGGCGAGGTCTTCGGTCTGTCGGTTCCGTTCATCGTCGCCATGACGATGCCGATGGCAGTCCTGGTAGCGGTCCTCTACACGTTCAGCCGACTGAGCGGGGACAACGAGATCACGGCGGTCAAAGCCGGAGGTGTCGGCCTGACCCGCATCATCTTTCCGGTGCTCGTCGCAGCCACCGTCATCGCTGCAGGTATGGTCGTGTTCAACGACCGTCTTCTCCCCGAATCGAACCACAAGCTGCGAACCCTACTCTCGGACATCGCTCGTAAGCGGCCGACCTTCGAGTTGCGTGAGCGCGTGGTGAATGAGGTGGTGGACGGCAAGCTGTTCCTCCAGGCGGCGCGGATCGAGCGCATGCGGAGCGTGCTCTGGGATTTAGTGATCTTCGACGTCGGCCGACCGAACACCAACCGGACGATCTATGCCGACTCCGGCCATATGGCCTTTAACGAGGCTCAAACCGACCTCTACCTCACACTCTACGACGGCTCGATGCACGAGCTGGACACCGACAAGCCCAGCATGGCGCAGCGCACCTACTATGCGAAGCAGGTGATCCGCGTGTTGGGGGTCACGAATGAGCTGGAACGCGGCCGCAGCGCTGATTGGCGCGGCGACCGCGAGATGAACATCTCCATGATGCAGGAGGAGGTAGCGAATCGACGCGACCGCATCCGGGAGCTGGCCGATACGCTGGACGCCCTGATGACTCTGGCCAGCCCGATCCGCACACGATCGCCCGGGGATACGGCGGTTGAGACAATCCCGCTCGACATACCAAGCGAGGAGGATTCCCGGGTCGTCGACGAAGAGCCGCGACCGGGCGATGTGTCCGCCCGGGATAGAGCGCCGGAGCGGCCCGCGCCTCGTGCCGACCAGGACGCGGCGGCGTCCGGCGACGAGGTGGAGCGCAGTCCTGTTACGACGCGAGAGATCCGGGATCAACTACGCTACATGCGTCGTCTGCCGTTCCCGCCGGACGGCCAAGCGCTCAGCTTCGCAACGGTGATGCGCGGCGACCTGGAGCGTATCGCCTCGCGTCGTCAACTGCAGCGTCGCGAGCTGAGCAGGTACGCGGTGGAGATCCAGAAGAAATTCGCAATACCGGTCGCCGCCATCGTCTTCGTCCTCATCGGAGCACCGATCGGCATCCGCTTCCCACGGGGCGGCATCGGCATGGTGATCGGTGTGAGCTTCACCGTGTTCTGCGTCTATTACGTCTTCCTGATCGGCGGCGAAGAGCTTGCCGACCGCAACTTCCTGTCGCCCTTCTGGGCGATGTGGACGCCCAACGTACTGTTCGCCGCCCTCGGCATCGTCATCCTCTTCCTGGTCTCCCGCTCCGGCTCGCGGCGCGTTCATCCCGTCCTCGCCCGCCTCCGGGGCCTCCCGCCTCCCCGCCGGCGGCAGAGCTCCGGCGACGCTGAAGAAGGGAGAGCGGCCGCATGAGAACGCTCGACCGCTACGTCGCCGGCCTCTATCTGAAGGTCTTCTTCATCGTCGTCGTCGGCGCCCCGCTCATGTTCATGATCATCAAGCTGACCGACGATCTGGACAGGTACCTCGCCAGAGGCCTGACGGCGCAGCAGGTGTTCCTCGCCTACTTGTTCGATTTCCCCTACCAGATGGGCCTCGCGTTCCCCGTGGCCAGCCTGTTCGGGGCCGTCTTCACCGTCGCACTGATGAGCCGGAACTTCGAGATGACCGCTGCGAAGGCGAGCGGGATCAGCTTCTACCGGATCATCGCCCCGCTGATCGTGCTGGGCACGTTCATGAGCATCATCGGCCTAGGGCTCGGGGAGCTGGTACCGGTGACCAACCGGCTGCGGGCCGAGACGCTGGGTGAGCGAGGGCGCGCCAGCCGTACGACGCGGACCAGGTTCGTCTACGGCGCCGACGGCGGGCGGGCGTATACGGTGCGGCGGCTGGTGGCGGGCACAGGCCGGATCGACGACATCGTGATCGACCGTGAAGGGACCGGACCTGAGTATCCGACCTACCGGCTCTTCGCGCCGGTGGGGATGTGGAGCGAAGGCCGCTGGCGGCTGCTGCGTGGCCACCTCCACTACTATCCGGAGAGGGACGAGGCGGTGACGTTCGCCTTCGACTCGCTCTACCAGCGCGACTTCTCGGAGACCCCGCAGGAGCTGCTCGCGGAACCGAAGGACCCCGAGGAGATGAACTACCGCGAACTGGGCCACTTCATTGAGTCGATCAGGAGGTCGGGCGGCGACGCCCGCAGACTCATCGTCGAGCGAGAGCTCAAAATCGCTTTCCCGATCGCCTGTCTGATCGTGGTGCTTTTCGGTTCGGCGCTCGGCATGAGCACGGGCAGCCGTGGCCCGGCGATGGGCATCGGTGTGGCCCTCGCCACGGTGCTCCTCTACCTGATCAGTGTACGAATAGCCCAGGGGATGGGCGCGGGTGGAGTCCTTCCGCCGACGCTGGCGGCCTGGTTCCCCAACTCGCTGTTTCTCGGCGTCGGGCTGGTGCTGCTGGCGAACACCAAGACCTAGCCTCCAAAGAAAAGGGCGGTGCTTCCCACCGCCCTGCGTCAGCCTAGTAGGATCATCGGAGCTTTAGGCCACCTCCAGCGTCTCCTCCAGCAGCGAGAGGCCGCCCGCCCTTTCATCCGCCTTGGCGAGCAACTCGTCGGAATCGCTGCCATCGTCGGGATGGCTGGCCACGCCCACGAGCAGCCGCTCCGAGCCCGCGTCACCGTCGAGCTCCCGCGCCGAAAGATACGAGGACAGCACACGCTGGGCCGCGACCTGCGTCCCCTCGGGCCCGGTGTCGGGCAACAGCATCGCCACCGCGCGGTTGCCGAACATCCCCAGCACGTCGAGCAGCCGACAGCACTCGCGCCCCTGCTTGGCCACCTCGCGCACCAACTTCTCGTCCGCCGGATCGAGCTTGAAGATCGCCAGCGAGAGCGGGACCTTGCGGCGCCGCGCTCGCTCCAGCTCGCACTGCAGCAGCAGGGTGAACCCCAGCCTGTTATAGCAGCCGGTGACGTCGCTCTTCAGCCGCTGGATCTCCATCGTCTCATCGTCGTCCAGCAGCTCCAGCTCGCTCTTCCTCCGCACCTGCAGCGGGCCCTCGCTGATCGCCACCGCCTGGGTCAGCGACTCCAGATAGTAGAGCTCGACCGCACGCCGCGCGGAGGCGGATAGCTGCTCGGCCAGCTCCCGGGCCGCATCCTTCCCCTGCCCCGGCTCGAAGTTCTCCATGCGCAGCAGAGCAAGCCGCAACCCGAGGGCGAGGTCCCTCACCGTGTTCGCAGCAATCCCACGAAGATCCTGCGCCGCTGCCTTCTCGACTTTCATGATGCTGGGCTCCTTCTTGAGCTCAGACCCGACGTGGGCTCCCGGGCTACCCGGCTCGCTCGCTCAGCTCCGCCGGCGCCACCCACTTCACCCCACACCAGTTGCAGTAGAACGCCGCTCCCGCCTGCAGCGACTTCGCCCACCCATCTTTCGACGCCACCGACCCCAGCTCCAGAGCCGTGCCACAACGCACGCACACCAACCGCTCACCACGGTAGAGCGAAGCCTTCAGCCGCTCAACCTCATCCGCCGTGTACGGATCCATCGTGACCGTAACCTCGTGCCCCTCCGGTTCCCGGGTGCAACGAAACACGATCCGCGATCCGCTCCCGCCGGAACGCTCTATCTCCCGCGCGCCCGTCAACAACATACCGCTACAGTCGTCATGTGGGCAGTCAATCACCAGGGCTCGGGCGAGGAACTCGCGCCTCACCGCGTCGGAGAGCCTGCGACGCCTCGCACCCGGCTCCGAGCCGTTGACTGATGCCGCCAGCCGCACCACCCGGCCAGGATCGTCCTCCTGGCTCGCCCAGCGCCGCCTCAACCACACAACGTTATGTCGGCTCCACATGCTCCCTACTACCTCGTCTACCCCGTCGCCACCAGTCACACATCACGGTCGAGCCAGCACAAGGCAGGAACTCTGCCAGCTCCTGCGGCGGCTGCTGGACATCATAACATAAATTGCGGCAACATGTTAGGCCATCCTGTAGCTTCGGCTACAGCAAGACCGGTCGGACAGAACGGCCACCACGCGCCCTAGCTCCGGTAAATCTGACCGAATCGGCGGCGCACCCAACTCGTTGGGCGCTTGGAGGTTGGGCGACCGGCGCGGGATGCGTCAGGCAGGCTCGCTTCGTCGGCCGCGCTGCTCCGCCTGCCACTGCCTGGCCACGGCGTCAAACTCGTCGACCAAGGCCCGGCGGCGGTTCACCAGCTGCTCGCGCAGTTCCTTCTTGCGCATGGCCCGCCAGAAGATGCGGGCGTCCTCGCGGACCCGTCCCCAGCGGTCCTGCCAGCGCATCGCGATGAGGCCGAGTAGCGGCAGCAGGACGGCGACGACGATGAGCGCGACCAGGCCACCGGCCAACCAGGCCGCGATCAGCCAGAGCGCGTAGGTGGCCGGGAAGGCGATGAGCGCGGTTGCCAGCTTGAAGGATGCGACGACCTCGTAGGCGGGCCGATAGAGGCTGAGAGTCACCCGGGGCGATTTGAAGGCGAGGTACCAGGCGACCGTGCCTAACGCCGCGAGGGGGAGCCCCACGAGCAGGACGAGGAAGTGGGTCAGAGCGTAGCGGATGACGCCCAAAGCAGGAAACCGCTCGGGCAGCTCGCCCTCGGCCACCCCGAGCGACGCGAGTTCCTGGCGGTAGGCGCGCACCGACCCGGTAAGGCGTGCGTAGCGCTCGGGATCGGCGACGTGGAGCCAGGCCAGGGCGTGGGCGAACTGCTGGAGCCGCGGCAAACGGGGCCCCAGCGCTTGGCGCCCCCTCGGTTCGGCCAGCCGCTTCTCTGCCGCGTAGAGCGCCTCGGCGGTCTCGATCAGGATCCGGTCCTCCTGCGTGGGGAGGTTCAGCGTGACCTGCTCGAGGGCCTCGCGCATGGCGGCGGTCAGCGATTCAACGGCGCTCCACTCGTCGCGCTCTCGCATCTCGCGCCAGCCGGCGACCTCGAAGGGCCGGCCTACGGCTGCGGCCACCCGACCGCGGAACGAGTGTTTGCGGTGGTAGGTGAGCCCAATCGGCACGACCTTGAGGCCGAGATTCCAGTCGACCGCCTCCTCCGCCTCGAAGGCGAGGCGAGCCGCGCCGGTCTTCATGCGTGCGATCCGCGCCTCGGAGTGGCTGAGACCCTCGGGGAAGATGAGCACCGCCTCGTGGCGGAACAGTGCGTCGACCGCAGCGTCGAACGTTTCGTCGTTCCTCCACGTCTCGCCGGGGAAATCCTGCGGCCGGTACACCGGCAGGGCGTTCAAGCCGCGCAGCAGGTGTCCCAGGAGTGGCTGCCCGAAGAGTGGCGCTCTGGCGAGCGGCCGGACGGGCCTGCCGGCGATCTTCAGCACCACCAGCCCATCCATCACGCTGTTCGGGTGGTTGGCGATGACCAGGGCTGGCCCCTCCGGGATGCCCCGGCCCAGCTGGCCGACCTCATAGAAGTGGTCGAGCGCCCACGTGGCAGCCTTGACGGCGAGGCGGGAGAGGCGAGCGATCACGGCTATTCTGGCAAGCGTCAGAAGACGCGGTAGCTGAGAAAGACCCTTTCGCCCGGCCACACGTCCAGTGAGCCGAGCGAGACCTCCTCGAGGCCGTCGATCAGTATCCGCACCTCGTGGCGGCCGGCCGGCACCGTCAGCCGGGTCACCCAGATCCTGTGCGGTAGTCCGAGCCAGGCCCGGGTATCAGCCCGCTCAGTAGCCATATTCACCACGTTCGTCAAGAAGCCCACCACCTCGCCGGCTGCCTCCCCGCCCTCCTCCTCCGCCTCCTCCTTGAGCGCCGCCGCTACCGCGTATTTGACCAGAGCCCGCGCGATGGTCTTCGCGTACATGCCCAGAAGACGATCCTCGAACGCCGCCTGCTGCAGGTCGCTTATCTGCAGAAGCGGCTCGGCGATCGCCGTGTCCGCATCGATTACGGCGATCAGCCGCCGCAGCGCCGGATCGCCACGACCGTAGACCGGGAAGGAGAGCGGTAGAATGTAGGCCACCTCCGGTCTCTCGGCGTAACGCTCCGTGACCCCGTCGTAGTCGCCGTGCCCGTATTCCTGAGCGAGCGCTCCGGCAAGCTCCAGTTGCAGGTCCCGATCGTCGCCGAACGCCGCCTCCGCCCGCGCCACCGTGATCGGCACGTAGGCGTTCGCCTCCAGGATGGGCGCCACCAGACCATCCTCCACCAGCAATACCACTTCCCCCCAATCGCCCCGCCGCCCACTCTCCCGGCCGTCCCCACCGTGGGCGCGGCCCGGCGCGCTCGGCCTCTCCCCGTAGCGACTGCGGTAAAGGTCGAGATGATCGCCGAACCCCAGGTAGGCGGCCAGCTGCATCAGGTCGTCGATCAGATCTTCCGGCGGCCTACTCCCCTGCTCGCGGTACGCCGCCTCGGCCAGGCGCAGCGAGATGTACGCGTCGTTGGGATCGTCGGACTCCAGACCGAGCCCGGCCAGGTAGTTGAAGAAGGGCGGATCGAGGTAAATCGCGTCACCCTGCACACGGCTGAATTGCAGCTTCGACGCCAGCTTCCGCCACTCGACCCAGGCCTCCTCCGGCTCGCCAAGCTGCAGGTAGTTCAAGGCCCGGTAGTAGTTCAGCAAGAAGCTCTCGATGCCCCGCGGCTCGAACTTGAGGACCAAATCGGACGTGAGGAGCGAGAGAATCGCCCGCGTGATGCTCTTGGTGTAAAGCTCGTCGACACGCCACTCCGCGAACTCGAAGCGTTGGTTGCTCAGCTCCGGATCGCCGACGACATGCAGAAGCAGTCCGTCTTCGAGGGCAAAGAGCAGATCGTCGGTCCCGCGCCCCGCGTCGGCGAGCAGCGCCCGCGCCTCCTCCAGATCGTCGCGAAGGAGGGCCGACCGAACATCATACATCGTGCTGGCGTGGCCCGCGCAGCCCGACAGCACGAGCAGGGCCCATATGCCCAGGGCCGGGTTACCGCGCATTGCTAGAAGCCGATGCCGCTGCGCGAGATCTCTTTCTTTATTTCCGTCTGGCCGATCCAGGCGCGCTCGTTCGTCTCGATGTGCGTGAGATAGAGGTCCACCTGGTAGAACTTCACCTCGCGGCCGCCTTCCTTGTCGACGATCACATCGATCGCTCCGTTCAGCATGTAGTCGGCGCCCGTCTCCGCCCGCAGTTGCTTCCGCGTCTCCTCACGCGCCCAATCCTGTTGCTCCTCACGCTCGCCGCGCAGCTCCTCACGCTCCCACGGATTGGCGACCACGCGCACCTGCCCGGAGTTCACAAACGCCCGCTCCAGGTCGCGAATGAACGTGCCCGTGGCTATGTGCTCCATGCTCCGGTTGCGCACCGTTCCCACGATGACCACCGGCTTACCGTCGTAGTCGATGACGTGCTGCTGGATCCACGGGTGCGTAAGGCAGTCGTTGATCATGTCGTCCGCCACCAACCGCGAGTCGGTATCATTCCAGAAGCCGCTCAAGTCAGTGGTCGTCTCGGGGTCGATCCGCCGAACCTTCTTCCCGCAACCGGCCAGTACGGCGGCCGCAAGGACGAAGAGAGCGGCTGCCCGCACAACCCTCACAGCATTCCCCTGCATCGAGACCTCCAGGTCATCCGATGATGCGCGTCCCGCATTTGTAATTTAAAAGATGTCCGCCCTGTGGCGGGGGGCAAGTGCCTGTCTGCGATGGAGGCGCGAATGGGTACTTTAGGTGCGGCTGGCGGTAAGTTCCGCCTCCAAGTAAGTGCGCAGCGCGTGATCGAGCACCCGGGCGCACATCTTCGCCATGCAGCGAGCGGCCGAGGCCGCCAGGTCGGGAGGGAGCCGCCCGTCGAACAGGACGTCCTCCATCGCCTGGCGCACCCGGTCGATGTCCCCGATCAAGCACCGCGGTGTCAGACCCCGGCTGCGCGCCGCTCGGCCGGCCTCCCGGGCCGCCTCGACGACCGAGCGCCAGCAACGCCGGGCTCGCCCGAACTCCAGCTGCTCGAGGGCCACTGCCGTCTCGATCGCTGACTGAACTGCGTCGCCGTCCGCGAAGGCAGGAAACTCCGACTTACTGTCCCAGAGGTATATGGCGGGCGAGACCTCCCGATCCAACTCGATCCCCAAATTCACCGCTATCGCTCCAACTGCACCCGCTCGGGGCCGGACTCAGGGGCTGAGGTGTTCCCGCGTCCCCCTCCAATGCAGGTTCGGTGCCACGGCCCACTCTGTTAAGCCTCTGACTCTACAGCGGATTCCTGCTCGGAGCCGCGCCGGATTCGGTCACGCTGACCGAAATCGCCCGCTACGGCACGTCAGTCTGCACCCGGGGCAGTACGGCGTCCTATTATCGCCAGCCGGTGGCCCGCGGCTGGGCCGCCGGCTATATTGGACCTGCCGCGAATTGCCGATAACAGGTACGCTGAGGCTCTTGGTCCCGCCCTCAATGAAGGGAGAGACTCAATGGATGATAGTCTTCGCGGTCCGCTGATCGTCCTGGAGGTCATCGCCCTGGGCGTCGTGCTCGCCTTGGTCGACGACACCCTGGCTCGCGTGGCGCTCGGCCTTTTGATCGCCCTCCTCCTGGCACGCGGCGCCATCACGGCCGGCAGGGTGACTGAAGGGGACGGGCCGCCGGCGGGCCTGAGCGACCGTCGTCAGGACCACCTCTTCCGCCACTGGGTGAACGTCCTGCTCAAGAAGATCCGCGAGTTCCATACCGTGTGTCAGGGCGTGAGCAGCGGCGGGGTGAACCTGGCCGTGGGTCAGCTGCGGATCCACGAGATCGAGCGAGAGATCCAGGACCTGATGGCCCAGGTGACCGAGAGCGCCAAGCCTTCGGAGATGAAGCGGGGCTGGCGTCGCAAACCGGCTGCGGCCGAGCCTAAAGAGAAACCCGAGACGTAGGGGGATCGGCGTCAGGCGCGGCGGGTCCGTCCTGGCGGCTCAGCCGCCCAGCGATGGAGCCCGCCGAGCTTTCTTACCCGCGAGCACGACAACGACCGCCGCCGCCGCAACCGCACCCACCGCTCCGGCCGCGAAGTCCCAGAAGTCGCCGTGACGATACGGGAGCGGGCTCTGAAACAACTCCACCAGAGCCGCAAGCACCAGTGCGAGTCCAACCGCCCGGAGCGCGATCGCATACCGCGCACTCCAATCGAGATTCCAGTAAACCAGAAGGGCCAGCCCGCCGAACAGCACCGAGTGGACGATCTTGTCCAGCACGGCCAGCACCCGGTCCAGGATGGGCAGTACTTCGACCATGTCAGCGGTGCTCGGCATCGGCGCCAGCGTGACGGCGAACAGCGCGACCACGTATGCGACCAGTGCCGGGCGGCGGTATCTTGCGATCCGGGTCAACTCGAGTTCTTCTACAGGCCAGGACTCATCGAACGAGCTGCTCAAGCAGGCCGCGCTATGTTAGCCCGAGCCGCAGACGCTGCGCAAACGTCACGCGTCGTACTCGCCGGATTTCTGGCGATCCCCCTGCTCCTCGCTTCCACCCCGGAACCGGCGGAGGCGCAGGCGGACTCCCTCTATTCCGCCCACGCCACGCTCCGCGGCTGGGAAGAACGAGCCCGGCTGGCGATCTTCGACCGCAGCGGCAGCTATTTCGGTCGGACGAGCGACCAGGGCATCCTGCAGCGGTTCAACGAGAAGATGGACTCCGAGTACCCGCTCGATCTCATCTCCTCGACTTTCTCACTCGGCGAGACCTACGAGTGGTACCAGCGCGA
>CP070815.1:320460-417972 GCA_020344215.1 Gemmatimonadota bacterium | reverse complement strand
GCCGGTAAGGGTGAAACGGTGGGGTAAGAGCCCACCGCCCGTGCGGGTGACCGCCGGGGCACGGCAAACCCCACCCGGAGCAAGGCCAAGCAGGGGAGAGTGGTGGCCCGCCGCGTGATTATCCCCGGGTAGGCCGCAGGAGGCGTCGGGTGACCGGCGTCCCAGACAAATGGCCCGTTGAACAGAACTCGGCTTACGGCTCCCCTCCGCGGTCGTCTTTTATGCGGGGAGCCGATCGTGCCAGAGAACGGCGTCGTCCACTTCGAGCTGACGGAGCGCATCCTCGACAACGGGCTGCGTGTGATAGTCCAGGAAGATCACACCACGCCGGTCGTCTCCGTCCATGTCATGTACCATGTCGGCTCGAAACACGAGCGCCCAGGCCGAACCGGATTCGCGCACCTCTTCGAGCACCTGATGTTCCAAGGCTCGGAGCATGTGCGGGACGACGCCCACTTCAGATTCATCCAGGACGCTGGTGGCAGCCTGAACGGTAGCACCTGGTTCGATCGGACGAACTACTTCGAGACACTGCCGTCGAACGAGTTGGACCTGGGGCTCTGGCTGGAGTCGGACCGGCTGGGCTGGTTCGAGTCGGGGATCACCCAAGAGAAGTTGGACAACCAGCGCGACGTAGTGAAGAACGAGCGTCGCCAGTCGTACGAGAACCGACCCTACGGGTTGGCGGTGGAGACCATCCTGCGGATGGCCTACCCGGAGGGACACCCCTACCGGCATCCAACCATCGGGTTCATGGAGGATCTCGATGCGGCTAGTCTCGAGGACGTCCGACAGTTCTTCAGAACGTTCTATGCGCCGAACAATGCGGTTCTCGTCCTCGTCGGCGCGCTGGAGACCGAGCACGGGTTCGAGCTGGCAGATAAGTACTTCGGTGAGATCCCGCAGGGAGCGGGCTCGCCTCAAGTGACGGCACCGGTCGTGGCGCCGCGAGGCGAGGCGCGCGATGTGATCCACGACAACGTCCAGTTTCCACGCGTCTATATCTTCCACCACTCACCGGCATTCGGGCAGCCTGGCTTCGAGGCGGCGGACGTCTTGGGCTATCTCCTGTCCGAGGGGAAGAGCTCGCGCTTATACCGCAGGCTGGTGTATGAAGAGCGGATCGCTCAAGACGTTTCGGCCCAGGTCTGGCCGACCGAGGACTGCGGGCTCTCCTTCGTCGTGGCTACCGCCCGATCGGGCGTCGCAGCGGAGACGCTCGAATCGGCGATCCTCGAGACCCTGGATGACGTCCGGCGAGGCGCGATAACGGAGCGTGAGGCGGAGGGCGGTGTCAACCGCGCTACGCGAGAGCTCGTGAACGCCTTCGATGGCGTAGGGAGCCGCTCCGATGCCGTCGCCACGTCGGCGACGTTCCTCGGCCGTCCCCAGTACGTCAACGAGCTGTTCCCCCGCGTGCGGGCGGTCACTCCGGACGCGATGGTGCAGGTTGCGAACGAGTGGCTCATCCCCGAGCGACGGGCGACGCTGTATGTGTTGCCGGAGAGCTCCGAGGGGGGGTGAGTGATGTCGGGTAGGACGTCGGTCGATCGTAGTCTGCGTCCGGCCGCTGGGCCATCCCCGAAGATCGTTCTCCCGGCGTTCAAGCGCCTCCGCCTCGCCAACGGGCTGAGCGTGCTGTCGGTCCGCCACGACGATATGCCCGAGGTGTCGGCGCGGCTCGTCCTCCCCTACGGCGCCTGCGAGGACGCCAGGGAGCACGCGGGAACGGCGCTGCTCGTGGCTCGCGCATTGACGGAGGGGACGACGGAGCGCTCGGCTCCGGAGGTCGCCGAGTGGCTCGATTACCTCGGCGCTCGCTTCAGCCTCGACATCAACCACGACACGACGCTGCTCAGCCTTCACTTCTTGAGCCAGGTGATGGACGGGGCCTTCGATTTGCTGGCAGAGGTCCTGGCGCGCCCGGCGTTCGATGAGGGGGAGGTGGGGCGACTCAGGGACGAACGCCTGGA
The DNA here is from genome assembly GCA_020344215.1 of Gemmatimonadota bacterium. Taxonomy (GTDB): domain Bacteria; phylum Gemmatimonadota; class Gemmatimonadetes; order Palauibacterales; family KS3-K002. The sequence continues at coordinate 415,999 of CP070815.1, read as the reverse complement.
CGAGATCGCGAGTGGGTTGGATGAGCCGCGCATCGTTGCAAACCTGCGGATGGGCGAGGCCAGCTTTGGCTCCCATCCGTACGGGATGAGGGCAGGCGGGATAGAGGAGACGGTCAGGCAGATCGATGCCGGCGTGCTGAGCGACTTCCACTCGCGATTCTACCGCCCCTCGGGAGCGACCCTTATCCTGGTGGGAGATGTTCCGGAGCCCGATGAGCTTCAGGGCCGATTGGAGAGTGCCTTCGGCAGCTGGCAGGGTGATTTTGCCGCTGCCACGGTACTGGCGGACCCGGAGCCGATCGGCCAGCGCCGACTTTGGGCCGTGCCCTGGCCGGGGCCGCAGTCTGAGATCCGCGTGGGCGGAATCGGGATCGCGCGTCTCGACCCCGACTACTACGCCGCGCTGATCATGAATGCGATCCTGGGAGGCCTCTTCAGCTCCCGCATCAACATGAACCTCCGGGAGGACAAGGGTTGGACGTACGGCGCGTCCTCGCGCTTCGACGCCCGCAAGCGCCGCGGTCCATTCTTCGTGGCCACGGCGGTCGAAGCGAAAGCGACCGTCGATGCGGTGCGCGAGATCATTGGAGAGATGGAGCGAATGACGGCTGAGCAACCGCAGGATGAGGAGATGGAACTCGCCGTTAACGCCGTGACCCTCTCGCTACCACGGCTCTTCGAGACGGTCGACCAGGTCTCCGGTCGAATCGCTGGCCAGGTAGTGTTCGGCCTCCCCGACGACTACTGGGAGACGTACGCCGATCAGATCAGGGCGGTGACCGCTTCCGACGTACAGAATGTGGCCCAGCGCTTCCTGGCCAGTGAATCCTTCGCCGTAGTCGTCGTCGGGCCCGTTCACGACTTCCGATCCGACCTCGAGAGCTTGGGTCCCGTCCAGATGCGGGACATCCACGGCCGCCCGACCGAGCTGTAGCCCACCGGTCCGCGCGGCCGATCCCACTTGCCTGCTCGCCGAGTGCCCGCGGCTCTGACCGCCTAGACCTTCCGCTTCTGGCCGGCCTCGCTTCTCAGCGGTTTGGAGGTCGGTCGAGGGCCCTCGACTTTCGGTTTTTATTCGGATAGATTGACTCAGTTGGTGTCAAGCGTCGAGCCGGCAACTACGCCACTGTGTGCGAAACGGGGCTTGGGGCTTCGAGATGGCAGGTTGGGTGCAGAAACAAATGTTGGCATCGGGAAACCCTCCGGCCCGCCGGCGCGTCTATAAATAGTAGGGGAGTGGAGGACGACTCCACCCCCGTGAGAAGGTGTTGGAGATTACTGGCGCCGCGAGTCCGGCAGGGCTGCGGGCGCCGCAGTGCGGGCATAAGTACTGAGGGGCATCAGACATAAGTACTGAAAAAGTTGCATAATGCGAGGCTGGGATCCCCGGGGAGCGGTGACGGCGCGAAGCCATTAACTGGTTGTTATGTAGAGGGTTATGGGTGCCACCCGGGCCAGGCGGTCAGTCGTAGGGGCTGGGAATGGAACCTGCACGGGTGTTCGGGTGGGAGAAAAAGGGGGATCCAGCGCATGATAGATGACGGAGTAAAGGGCGGCGTTGAACTGTTGGAGCCGCAGGCGAGACCTGCAGCCGCGACTTCGCCGGAATGTGAAGGTAGACGGGAAGAGATGTCTCAGGCAGCGACGAAGAGGGCCGAGGAGCTTGAGGTCACGCTCGTCGAGCTTCAGGACAGCGAGCTCGTGGCTCGATTCCTGGAGGGCTACGGGCTGGCGTTCCCGGAGCTCGTGCGTCGTTACCAGTCGCGGCTGTTGAACTTCATTTACCGGACGATCGGCGATCGAGACCGGGCGGAGGACTTGGTGCAGGAGACGTTCATCCGGGTCTACCGTCACCTCCATCGCTTCGACCAGACGAAGAAGTTCTCGACCTGGATCTACACAATCGCCAGCAACCTGGCGAAGAACGAGCTTCGCAACCGGTCGAGAAACCCGCTGGTGCTCTTCCAGACAATCAAGAAGAACTGGGAGGCGGATCATCGGCCCCTGCAGTGGGAGGACCCGCATTACCGGCCGGACGATCTGTTCAGGAAGCGCCACCTTCGGGACATAGTCGAGAAGGCGGTGGAGCAACTGCCGGAGCACCATCGGTCGGTATTCGTGCTCAGGGAGATGGAGGGAAAGACGTACGAGGAGATCTCCGAGATCACAGGCGTCAACCTGGGCACGGTCAAGTCGAGACTGAACCGGGCGCGCAATAACTTCGCCCAGATCATCGCCCCGATGCTGCGCTGATCGCGGTCGGGCCGAGTTCAAGCGCGCGAGTTCTAGGCGCCAGCCAGAAGGCTGGCGCTTTTTCTTTCGGGGGATCGTGGATGTCGAATTGGGAAGGCGGAGGTGGATTGGGGATCTCCCTGGCACTTCCCGATATCGATATTCCCTATTGCCCACCGCGACGGGTGGAACTCAGGGCCGCCTGATGCGTAATAAGGGCGATCCACCGATTCTCAGCTCGGCAGCGTAGAGATCGGCCTCGGGGCGCGCGATCATGGAATGTGAAGAGTTTATCACGGACTACTCCGACTTCCTCGACTGCCAGTTCGAGGAGCACACCTTAGGCAGCTACTGCGATCACTTACTGAACTGCCCGGACTGTGCAGACTACGACCGGGTGGTGCGGCAAGGTCTCGAGCTGGTCCGGCATCTCGAGCCGGCGGAGTCGTGCCCGGATTTCCTGCCCCGTGTGAAGGCGCAGGTCTTGGGTCCGTACGCTGAGCCGTTCGGTCGGGGGGAGCGTGGCGTGGGCGCCCTGGTGGCCGGTTTGGCCGCCGTCGCCCTGGTCGTGGCGAGTTCGTTGGTGGTGCTGGGCCGGGAGGGTGCGGTGGATCTTCCACCGGTAACCGTGGAGCCGACGACCACGGGGGAGCCTGCGTTGCTCTGGGGCCCGGCGCCCCGGCTCAGGCCGACGGTCAGCTTCCTGCAAGTCCCCGACCTGGACAAGAGCCGGCTGCTCGCGACACCGCCGGACCAGATTTCTCTGTTCCGGGCTCCCCTCGAGGCGTCGCGTCAGCCGCCGGCGAAGGGCGAGCAGCTCGCGGCCCAATAGGCGTTCCAGAGTTGGAGCCGTGTTGACACCTCTCGATTCCCCGTCCAATACTTTGGCATGGGAGAGCTGACATACGACGTTCTCAGCGACAGGATGGGGAAGGGGAAGCTGGGCGGAAGTTTCTTCCTTACGGCGGAAGACCCGTTCCTGCGCGATGAGGCGATCGCTCTCCTTGCCGAGGCCCACCTGGCGGCCGGTTCCGCCGATTTCGATCTGGATCAAGCGAGTGGGGAAGACCTAGATGCGGCGGGTCTCGAGGCGATGCTAGAGACGCCACCCATGCTCTCGCCGTACCGCGTCGTCGTGATTCGCGGAGCCCAGGGATTGGCGCCAAGAGCGCGATCGGTGGTGGAGGAGGCCGTGCGCCAGGACGTCTCGAACCGGGTGCTGATCTTGGCGGCGGAGGTCCCGCGCGGGTCCAAGGCGAAGTTCTACGATGTGCTTCGCAAGCACTGCGTGACGGTAGCGTTGCGGGCGCCGGGCACGTCCGAGTTGCCCGGCTGGCTCGCGCAGCGAGCGCAAGCGGTCTACGGTGTGGAACTCGAGATTCCGGCTGCGCAGCTACTCGCTGCCGGGATCGGGGCGCGATTGGGTGTGCTGGCGCAGGAGTTGGAGAAGCTCGTCAGCTACGTGGAACCGGCGCGCAAGATCGGGCTCGGCGAGGTGCGGGCAGCCGTCGGTGCGTTGCCCCAGGTGGACCGCTGGAGTTGGGTCGACAAGGTTGCGGAGCGGCGCATCGGGGCAGCTGTCGCCGAGTTGCCCGCCCTGCTCGACTCCGGAGAGAGTGCGGTGGGGCTCATCGGCTGGCTCTCCGAGTCGCTGATAAGAGTCGGTCTGGCGCGATCGGGCGAGGGTGTGCTCGTCAGGGTACTCAAGCGGGACGGCAGCTATAGGAACCTCGCCTGGAAGGTTCGCACTTACGTGAAGCAGGCTCGCCTCTGGACGAGCGAGGAGCTCGAGGCGGCACTGGCGGAGCTGTTGCGCGCCGATCGATTGATCAAATCGGGCGGGCTGTCAGATCGTGCGGCGCTGGAGGAGGCGCTGTTGCGGATCGGGATCGGGAGTTCTAGACGAGAGGCGGTCGCCGGTGCGGGAGGCAGAGGTGGAGAATCACAGCGATACTAGAACGAGAGGCTTGTACCGTGCGCTCGCGAGTGCAGTGCTCGTAGGCTGCTGCGCCCTGGCCCTCGCCGGGTCGGCGTGGCCGCAGGACACCTCACTACTCGACCAGGCGGAGCGGCTGGCCGATCGCGGTGAGAACCGCGAGGCACGCCAGGCGCTGCTCCGCTGGCAGAGCGATTTTGCAGAGTCTGCGCCCTTGGAACAGCAGGCACGGGCCTGGTTCCTCACGGGTCGCCTGGCCGAAGACGGAGAGGAAGCTGAGCTACAGTACCTGAAGGTGGTCATCGAGGGGTCGACGACCCCCTACGCCGACGACGCGCTGTTGCGCCTCGCGCAGTATAAGTACGCCAGAGAGGAGTACGCCAAGGTCGTCGAGTACCTAAGTCGGCTGCGACGCGACTATCCGACCAGCGAGCATGGTCCCGAGGCCTTGCTCTGGGTCTCTCGGGCGGCGCGCGCGATGGGGGATACGCAGCGCGCCTGTGCTGCCGTTGAGCAGGGCCTGCTGGAGCTAGCGCCGGGCGATTCGCTTCTGGATCGCGCACTCCGTGAAGAGCGAATGGCGTGCGGCGCGAGCGAGCAGAGCTACACCGTGCAGGTCGCCGCTTTCCGGGACGAGGCGGCGGCGCAGAGCCTGGCGCGCGAGCTTCTCATCGCCGGTTACGACGCCTGGGTGCTCGCGGCGACTCCGGACGACCCCATCTACCGGGTAAGGGTGGGACGCGGGTTGCTCGAGGCGGAAGCGCAGGGGCTACTCGAGCGACTGGTCGGCGAGGGGCACTCACCGTTCCTGGTCTCGCAGGAGGAACGGATCGAACGGTAGCTTCGGGCGGCGGAGTGCACGGTCCGCTGGCCGCTAGAGAATATCGAATGCCGAATACCGAGTACTGATCGACGATCACAGATCACCGGAAACCGCTGTTGCCGAACGTCCCCAACACGCCTCTGATGCGTCAGTATCTGGAGATGAAGGCTCGCCATCCTGACGCGATCCTCTTCTTTCAGGTCGGCGACTTCTACGAGATGTTCTTCGAGGACGCCGAGGAAGCTTCTCGGCTCCTCAACCTGACACTCACCTCACGGAATAACGGGGAGGCGGGTGACGTCCCGCTGGCCGGCGTGCCGATCAAGGCTGCCCAGGAATATGTACAGCGTCTCATCCGGCTGGGACGTCGCGTGGCCATATGCCAGCAGGTGGAAGATGCCTCGCAGGCGCGCGGTGTGGTTCGCCGTGAGGTCGTCGAGACCGTAACCCCCGGCGCCGTCTTCTCGGAGGCGTTGCTGGAGGCCGGTGAGAACAACTTCCTCGCCGCGGTGGCCGGTGACGCGGATGCCGAGACCGTCGGATTGGCTTGGGCCGACGTTTCCACGGGTGAGTTCTACTGCGCCAGCATCGGGCGTAACGAGCTCGGCTCGGAGCTCCAGCGGATCGACGCACGGGAGATCCTGCTGCCGCGCTCCTGGGAGCCGGCCCCCGGCGCGAGCACGACGGCCCTACCGGAGAAGCCCCTGACCTATAAGGAAGACTGGTGCTTTGACCCGGAGATCGCCGGCGAAAAGGTCTGCCGCCACTTCGCGATCACCAGCCTGGCAAGCCTTGGGTTGACCGAGCCTGGTGACAAGCCCGCCGTGCGTGCGGCGGGCTCGTTGCTGTCCTACCTGCTCGAGGTCCAGCCGGGTGGAGGTAGCCAGCTGAGGCCGCCTAGGGCAGAGCGTGGCGACTTGGCGCTGCATATGGACGAGATGACGCGCCGCAACCTCGAGGTGGTGCGACCGCTCCGTCCTGAGCTTGGTGGGACAACGTTGCTCGATGTCATCGACGCGACGATCACGCCGATGGGGGCTCGCCTGCTCCGCTCTTGGCTGCTGCGTCCGCTGACCGATCCGCGTGCAATCCGCCGCCGCCTCGATGCCGTCGAGGAGCTGTTCGAGGATGGGCCACGCCGCAAGCGAGTGCGCGAGCCCCTGCGCGCGGTGCGCGACCTGGCCCGGCTGGCTGGCAAGGCTGGGGCTCAGCGTGCCGCTCCGCGCGATCTCCTGGCCTTGGCCGGCTCGCTGCGCCAGATCCCCGCCGTCGTGGGGGCGCTGGGCGAGCCGCAGAGCGACGAGCTGGCCAGCGCCCTCAACGGGCTCGACCCGGCGGACGACGTGGCCGAGCTGATCGAGCGCGCGATCGATCCGGAAGCGCCGGCCGTTCTTGCGGACGGCGGCGTGGTGCGGTCGGGTTTCTCGCAGGAGCTCGATGAGTTGCGCTCGATCCGCGATGGCGCGGTGAACTGGATTGCCGAGCTCCAGAGCAAGGAACGGGAGCGCACCAGAATCGGCTCGCTCAAAGTTGGGTACAACCGAGTCTTCGGCTACTACATCGAGGTCAGCAAACCGAACCTCAGCAAGGTGCCGGAAGACTACCAGCGGCGGCAGACGCTCACCAACGCGGAACGTTTCGTCACGCCCGAACTCAAGGAATGGGAGTCAAAGGTACTGAGCGCCGAGGAGCGCATTGGTGAGCTGGAGCAGCGGCTGTTCCGTGAGGTGCGCGACAGCGTGGGCGGCGAGGTGGAGGGTCTGCTCGATAGCGCGCGGCGGATCGCCCTCATCGATGTGTACGCGTCGCTCGCCTACATCGCCGAGCGAAACGGTTACACACGGCCGAGCGTCGATGAGCAGGACCGGATCGAGATCCGCGGCGGCCGGCACCCGGTCGTCGAGTGCATGATGCCGCGCGAGCAATTCGTGCCCAACGATGTCCGGCTCGACGGTAGGGAGCGTTTGATGATCTTGACAGGCCCGAACATGGCGGGGAAGTCGACGATCCTGCGCCAGGTGGGTCTCATCACACTTATGGCGCAGATCGGTTCCTTCGTGCCGGCGGATTCGGCTGAGATCGGGGCCACTGACCGGATCTTCACGAGGGTCGGCGCTTCCGACAACCTGGCGCAGGGGCACAGCACGTTCATGGTCGAGATGATCGAGACGGCGGCGATCCTGAACGGCGCGACGGATCGCAGTCTGGTGCTTCTGGACGAGATCGGGCGGGGCACATCGACGTACGACGGTGTCTCGATCGCCTGGTCGGTGAGCGAGCACATCCATGATTGCATCGGTGCGAAGACGATCTTCGCAACCCACTATCACGAGTTGACCCAGATCGCCGACCTGCTGCCCGCGGCCGTGGCCTACAACGTGGCCGTCAAGGAAGTGGGCGATGAGATCGTCTTCCTACGTCGTCTCGAACCGGGCGGCGCCGACCGCTCCTACGGCGTGCAGGTCGCTCGCCTCGCCGGATTGCCGGCGGGTGTGATCGAGCGTGCACGGCAGATCCTGCGCGACCTGGAGGGTGTCGAGGTCGGGTCGGGGCCCGCCATCGGTCGGCGGGGCAGGCTGCCGGATTCGGTGGATCGCTCGCAGCTCTCACTCTTCCAGGAGCCCGAGAGCCCGGTGCTGCAACGCCTGCGGGCCATCGCGCCTGAAGCGATCACGCCACTCGAGGCGCTCGCTCTCCTGGCGGAGCTCAAACGGGAGGCGGAAGGCAGATGAAGCGGGTGGTAGCTCTCGGGCTCGTCGTTGCGACCGTCGCCATCGGCTTCGCCGTGGCCGGCGAGCGGCTGAGCATCGGCCGCTTGTTGGACAGCTTGCGCGACGGTCAGCGCCTGCCAGCGCTCCGGAGCCAGGAGCTGCCGTTCCGCTACCCGGTCCGGCTATGGCGCGAGGGTGTCGAGGGTGAGGTGTTGCTGAAGGTGCACATCACAGCGGTAGGCACGGTCGATTCGGTGGAGATCGAGCTTTCGAGCGGTCACGCCGAGCTCGATTCGATCGCCCTGAATGGGGCGTGGGAACTGAGATATCACCCTGCAACGGAGGGTGAACAGCCTGTGGCGGTGTGGGCTACCTTGCCGGTCCGCTTCGAGCGGAGCACCGAGGGCGGTATGTCGGAGTATAGATAGCGATGTCTGCTCTGACTGGTCTCGGCCACTGAGGAGAGCGGGGTGACTCTGTGAAGATCGCCGTGTTGATGGGTGGGACGAGCGCCGAGCGGGATGTGTCGCTGGCGACGGGCCGGGAGATCGCTCGTGCGCTCCGGGCCAACGGGCACGAGGTCGTGGCGATTGATGCGGCAGGTGGTCGGCTCAAACCGCTGGCCGAGTCGGAGGGGCGGCCAGCTACTGGCATCGGAACGCAGCCACCGGCGCGGGACGAGCTCGTTCGCCTGGACAGTGCGTCGCTGGCGCGCCGGCTGGACGAGATGCCGGAGGTGCAGGGCACGGACGTTGTCTTCGTCGCTCTGCACGGCGGGGCCGGGGAAGACGGCCGGGTACAGGCCGTCCTCGACCTTGTCGGCATCCCGTACACGGGGAGTGGCCCTCTGGGCAGTGCTCTGGCGATGGACAAACTCGTCTCCAAGGAGCTGTTCAGCAGCGCGGGGATCCCGACGCCGCCCTGGCTGGTGGCGCCGGCTAGCGACTCGGAGGTGGAGGGAGCCCTAGGCGGGTTCCCCGTGGTGGTCAAGCCGTCACGCGAAGGTTCCACCGTGGGGGTCAGCGTCGTCCGGTCGCCGGGGGAACTCGCGGAGGCGGTGGAGCGCGCCGCGAGCTACGGCGCGCTGGTGGTTATCGAGAGATTCATCCCCGGTCGCGAGTTGGCAGTCGGCGTGCTGGGGGAGGAAGCCCTGCCGATCGTGGAGATACGCCCCAGTCACGAGATCTACGACTACGAGTGCAAGTACACGAAGGGGATGTCGCAGTACGAGGTGCCCGCCCCGCTGAGCGAACCGGTCACCCGCCGGGTGCAGGATCTTGCCGTGCGGGCGCATCGGGTGCTCCGCCTGGCGGCCTATAGCCGCGTCGACTTCCGGCTCGACGATAACGACGAGCCCTGGTGCTTCGAGGCGAACTCGCTGCCGGGAATGACTGCGACCAGCCTCCTGCCCAAGGCGGCGCGCGCCGTCGGCGTCTCGTTCGAGGAGCTTTGCGAACGGATCGTGCAACTGGCGCGTGAGAACCGGCGTGCCACCGGAACACGGCCCGGCGGTCAGGGTTAGGGTAGGTGAGGTGCCTATGAGCGCAGGGTGGAGCAAGTGAGCAGGTACGGGTCGATGAGCCCGGGCGGGCTGAGGTTCGCCTATCGGATGACACCGTGGGTCAAGCGCCTGATGGTGGCGAACGCGGTGATGTTCGTCATCGTTTGGTCTGGTGCTATCCCCTTCCAGCTCGCGATCGAGTATCTGGCCTTCGACGAGGCCAAGGTGCTGGCGAGGCCGTGGACGATTATCACCTACATGTTCGTCCACGGCGGGATCTTCCACGTATTCATGAACATGCTGTTCCTCTTCTTCTTCGGCCCACCGCTAGAGGAGCGCTGGGGCGGGAAGGAGTTCGTCAAGTACTACGCGATCTGCGGTATCGGCGGCGCGCTCTTCAATCTCGTCTTCGGCGAGGGGGTCATCATAGGGGCCTCCGGCGCGGTGTACGGCGTCATGCTGGCGTATGCGCTGAACTGGCCCGATAGCGTCGTATGGATCTGGGTCCTCGTGCTCCTCCCGATTAAGGCCAAGTACCTCGTCCTCTGCCTCGGTGCCATCTCGTTCTTCTCCGCTTTCGGTGGCGCGGCAGACGGGATCGCCCACTTCGCCCACCTGGGCGGCCTCGTCGTCGGCTACCTGTACTTGAAGAAGGGCTGGCAGCTGCAGGCGCACTGGGAGAGCTGGAGAAAGCGTCTGCGCAAGCGGAGAATCAAGGTGGTGCCCGGCGGCGCCCGTACACCCTCCGGCCCCTCTAAGCCCGACGACGAGGCCCACATCCTGGAAGTCGTGGACCAGTTGCTCGACAAGATCGCCGCCCAGGGCCTCGACTCGCTAACGGCGGAGGAACGCCGCTTCCTGGACGAGGTTTCGCGGCGGCGCCAGGACCAGCACCAGGTCCACTGATCCCCTCGGCATCCGGGAGGCAACGCCCACGCCTCGAGGTCGCAGCGCCCGCGCGCAACCGCTAGCCGCCTTGACTCCCCGACGCCCGCAAAATACGATTCCGGCCCGATCTACAGTCCAGCCAATCAGGGAGGCGGCACTTGGCAGTCAAGACGTATACGACCGAGGCGATCCGCAACGTTGTGTTCCTCGGCCACGGAGGGACGGGCAAGACGACGCTGGTGGACGCCATCTGTTTCTCCGGCGGTGCGACGACCCGCAAGGGGTCGGTCACCGACGGCACAACGGTCACCGATTTCACGGCGGAAGAGAAGAGTCACACCATCTCGATCAACACGGCAGTCGCCCACGTCGGCTGGGGTGACACCAAGGTCAACCTGATCGACACGCCCGGCTACCTGGACTTCGCGGGCGACGCGAAGGCTGGTGTCCGCGTCGCGGACGGGGCTGTGATTCTGGTCGACGCTAGCGCGGGCGTCCTGGTCGGGACTGAGAACAGCTGGGAGTACTGTGAGGAGCGCGGGATCCCCCGGGTATTCGTGGTCTCGATGATGGACAAGGAGAACGCGGACTTCGACTCGGTGATGGGCGAGCTCCACGAGGAGTTCTCCAAGGATGTTGTCCCACTCGAGATCCCGATCGGGTCCGGTGAGGGCTTCAAAGGAGTCGTCGATCTCCTTTCGGGCCGCGCCCGAGTCTTCGATCCGAAGTCGCACAAGGGCGAGTACAAGGAAGAATCCGTCCCGGCCGAACTGCAGGACGCCTACAGCGCTGCCTACCAGGAGCTCGTCGAGGCGATAGCAGCCACCGACGACGCCCTGATGGAGGAATACTTCGAGAAGGAGACGATCGAGCCCACCCGGGCGGCAGACGTACTCAAGGCGGCGATGAAGGCTGGTTTGATCTACCCGGTGGTCTGCGCGGCGCCTGACAGAGGATACGGCGCTCGCGGCCTGTTGGAGCGCTTCGTCGAGATCATGCCTAGCCCGGCGGAGGCCGTGCACGAGAAGGCGAAGGACGGGGAGGTGGAGCTCGAGCTGAGCGCCGCCGACGACGGGCCGCTCGCCGCACTCGTCTTCAAGACCACGTCGGAACCTCACGTCGGTGAGCTCTCGTACTTCAGGATCTTCTCCGGGTCGATCGACGCCGGCGTTTCGGCACAGAACACCACGCGAGGTGGCCCCGAGAAGCTCGGCCACCCGGCAGTTCCACAGGGGAAGGACCGCGCTGAGGTCGCTCAACTCCACGCCGGCGACATTGGGGTCGTTGCGAAGCTGCGCGACACGCACACGGGCGACACGCTGGCCGGTGAGAACGCGTCGCTGGTGCTCGAGAGGATCGCTTTCCCCGACGCCGATATTTCCATCGCGGTGAAGTCGGCCAAGCGCGGCGACGAGGACAAGATCTCCACCGGTCTGCACAAGATCCACGAGGAGGACCCGACCTTCTCGGCGGCCTTCGACCCCGAGCTGGGCCAGACAATTGCCCGCGGGCTGGGGGAGATGCATCTGGAGATGGCGATCGAGCGGCTCAAGCGGCGCTTCGGCGTCGAGGTGGCGACCGAGCCGCCGCGTATCCCGTATCGCGAGACGTTCACCAAGCCCGCCGAGGGTCAGGGGCGCTACAAGAAGCAGACGGGTGGCCGCGGCCAGTACGGCGACTGCTGGATCCGCCTGAGCCCCTTGCCGCCGGGTAGCGGGTACGAGTTCAAGAACGCCATCGTCGGCGGTGTCATCCCGGGCAAGTTCGTACCGTCGGTCGACAAGGGTGTGCAGGAGGCCGCGCAGAAGGGCGTCGTCGCGGGCTATAACGTCGTCGACTTCCGGGCCGAGGTGTACGACGGGTCGCACCACTCGGTCGACTCCTCGGACATCGCCTTCAAGGTGGCCGGGTCGCTGGCCTTCAAGAACGTGGCGCCCGAGGCCGGCCCGATCCTACTCGAACCGATCTACGAGGTAGAGGTCACCGTCCCCGACGAGTACATGGGCGACGTCATGGGCGACCTCAACCAACGGCGCGGCAAGATCCTCGGGATGGAGCCGAAGGGGAAGAAGCAGGTCGTGAAGGCGCAGGTCCCGCTCAACGAGATGGACAGGTACTCGTCGACTTTGCGCTCCATCACGCAGGGGCGAGGTAGCTACAAGATGAGTTTCGTCGCCTACGAGCAGGCACCGCCGAACATCACGGAGAAGGTGAAGGAAGAAGCCGCCGCACGGGAGGAGGAGGAGAAGAAATAAAGGTGGTCAGTAGTCGGTAGTCAGTGGTCAGCAGATCGCGGTCGGGCACGTCGGAACATGGCCGGCTGCAGATCAACTGACCACCGACCGCCGACCGCTGGTTTGAACCCCCTCACCCGCCCGCCTATATTCCCCAATGGTGAAGTCACGTACAGAGGAGGAGTTCCGGCATGGCCGGCCACAGCAAGTGGTCGCAGATCAAGCGCAAGAAAGCGGCCGAGGATAGCAAGCGCGGCAGGCTTTTCGGCAAGTTGATCCGCGAGATCACGGTGGCCGCCCGTCAGGGCGGTGGGGATCCCGATGGCAACCCTTGGCTGCGGACGGCGATCGACAACGCCAAGGCGGCCAACATGCCGAAGGACAACATCGAGAAGGCGATTCTCCGCGGGACGGGTGAACTGCCCGGCGCGTCGTTCGAGGAGGTCACCTATGAGGCGTACGGTCCGGGTGGTGTGGCGATCCTCGTCCAGGCGCTTACCGATAATACGAATCGGACCGTGGCGGCTGTGCGCCATCTGCTGGAGCGGAACGGTGGCCGCCTAGGCAGCTCCGGGTCGGTGGCCTGGAACTTCGATCGGGTGGGCCAGCTGCTGATCGACGCGAGCCGCTACGACGAGGAAGCCGCTTTGGAGGCGGCGCTTGAGGCGGGTGCCGAGGATCTCGAGCGGGAGGGCGACGCGTACGTGGTGAGAACCGAGCCCGCTGATTTCCACGCTGTGCAGGAATCTATTCGGGGCAGTGGGATCGAGATCAGCGAAGCTCGCCTCATCATGAACCCGAAGACCACGGTCCAGGTCGAAGGCGGTGACGCGGAGAAGCTGATCGCCCTGCTGGAGGCGCTGGAGGATCAGGAAGACGTTCAGAACGTCTACTCGAACCTCGACATCGACGAAGCTCTGCTCGCGGAGCTAGCCGGGGCCGGCCAGTAACCGGCGGCGGTTCAATGATCGTCTTGGGCGTAGACCCCGGCACCCAGATTACCGGGTACGGTGTCGTCGCTCGCGGCGCCGATCGCCGGCCGGTGCTAGTCGAGTGCGGCGCCATTCGGCCGACGCCGGGCGGCGCGCTGGCGGAGCGCTTGCTCGAGATCTTTGAGGGTGTGGCGGAGGTGATCGAGCGCACTCGCCCCGACGTCCTGTGCGTCGAGGGCGTTTTCTATGGGCGAAACGTGCGGACCACGGTGATCCTGGGACATGCACGCGGCGCTGTAATGTTGGCGGCGGCCGGGCGCGGGATCCCCGTTGTCGAGTATCCGCCGGCAGTAGTGAAGAGCGCCGTGGTGGGGACGGGAAAGGCGGAGAAGGAGCAGGTGGCATTCATGGTACAAGAGCACCTGTCGCTGGCCGAGCCACCGACGCCGCTCGACGCTGCGGACGGCGTCGCCCTGGCGCTCTGCCACCTGTTCCGCGACAGTCCGGAGAACGAGCCGCCCCGGCCCCGCAGGGGTGCAGGAAGGAGACAGGTTGATTAGTCGCGTGCGCGGAGTTCTGGTCCGCAAAGAGGTCGACCGGGTCGAGATTGCGACTCCGGGCGGCGTGACCTACGAGTTGCAGATCCCGGCGTCGCTGTTCGAAACGCTACCGCGTGTTGGGCGTGAACTGGAGCTCCACGCGGCGCTCGTCTCCCGCGAGGATGGCCTCGATCTCTTCGGTTTCCCCGGTGAGCTGGAGCGGCAGCTCTTCGCCAGGCTGACTTCGGCGTCGGGAGTGGGCCCGCGGTTGGCGCTCACTATGCTGGGCGCGATGAGCGCGGCCCAGCTGGTCGAGGCGATCAGGGGGAGGGATCTGGGGCGGCTGCAGATCGTGAACGGTGTGGGCAGGAAGAAGGCGGAGAGAATCGCTCTGGAGCTCGGAGACAAGCTGGAGGATATCATCCCGGCGGCGGTGGAGGCGGAGCCGGAGGTGTCGCTGGTCGAGCCGGCCGTGTCGGCGCTGATGGCTCTGGGGTACTCGCGGGCCGAGGCCGACGGTGCCGTGCGAAACGTGCTCAAGAGCCGTGACGGTGCGGAGCGCGATGTCGAGAGCTTGGTGAGGGAGGCGCTGGCGGGACTGTCATGACGACTGAGATCACAACGCCGAGACAGCTGGATGGTGAAGGCGTGAGCGAGGCTGCTCTACGCCCGCAGCGGATGTCCGAGTTCGTCGGACAGGAGAAAGTCAAGGAGAGTCTCTCCATCTATATCAAGGCGGCGCTCAAACGGAAGGAGCCGCTCGATCATACGCTGTTCTACGGACCGCCGGGCTTGGGCAAGACGACGCTGGCACTGCTGATCGCCAACGAGCTGGGCGTTGATATAAAGACCACCTCGGGACCGGCCCTCGAGCGGCCCGGCGACCTCGTTTCGTCGCTCACCAATCTGAAGGAGGGCGATGTCCTGTTCATCGACGAGATCCATCGCCTGCGACCGGTGATCGAGGAATTCCTCTACCCGGGGATGGAGGACTTCCGCATCGAGATCCGCTTGGGTGAGGGGCCCAAGGCTCAGACGATCACGATGAAACTGGAGCGCTTCACTCTCATCGGGGCGACCACTCGCTTCGGTCTTCTGACGCCGCCGATGCGCGCGCGGTTCGGTGTGGTCGAGCGTCTCGGCTACTACCCGACGGACGAACTGGAACAGATTGTCACCCGATCTGCGGGGATCATCGGAATTCCAATCGACGACGCGGGCGCCGGCGAGATCGCCCGCCGTTCACGCGGCACCCCGCGCGTGGCCAACCGCTTGCTTCGCCGCGTGCGTGACTATGCTGAGGTCAAAGCCGATGGTGCGATCACGTGCCCGGTGGCCGAGGCGGCACTCCAGATGTTGAACGTGGATGAGTACGGGCTGGAGCAGATGGATGCGCGGATGCTGCGACTGATCATCGAGGACTTCGATGGCGGACCCGTCGGCCTCTCCAGTCTGGCCGTCGCTTTGGGTGAGGAGGCCGACACCCTCGAAGAGGTCTACGAGCCCTACCTGATCCAGAACGGCCTGCTGCAAAGGACAGCGCGTGGCCGCATCGCGACGCCCAAAGCGTATCGCAGGTTTGGGTACGATCTGCCGCCAGGCACGGGCGGTGAGCAGGGCCAGCTTTTCAGTGATGGGTGAACGCGCTTCCGTCGATGACGAGCCCCGGATGCCGGCCCCTGACGAAGAGCGGGCGGCGTCCCTGAGTACGGGTGATTTCGAGTACCCCCTCGAGGAGCGGTTGATCGCCCAGTACCCGCTGCCCGAGCGCGATGCGAGCCGTCTGCTGCTCGTGCGGCGTCAGGACGGCAGCCTTGCCGATCACGGCTTCAAGGACCTCACCTCGCTCGTCTCTCCTGGCGACGTACTGGTGCTCAACGACACCCGTGTCTTTCCAGCCCGCCTGACAGGACACAAGCCGAGTGGTGCGGCGGCCGAGCTCTTGCTGATCGAGCGGCTTGACGTCGCCGGTGCCTCTTGGCGTGCGCTGGTTCGGCCCGCCGGCAAGCTGAAGCCGGGCAGAGTGGTGCAGGTCGCTCCGGATCTCAGAGTAGTGATCGGGGAGAGCCTCGCAGGCGGAGCGCGCCTTGTCCACCTCGATACGCCGCTCCCACCGGACGAGGCCATCGCTCGCTTCGGGCGTGTCCCGCTGCCCCCCTACATCCGACGCCAGGATGACGAAAGCGACCGCGGCCGGTACCAGACGATCTACGCGCGTGATAGCGGTAGCGTAGCGGCGCCGACCGCCGGGCTGCACTTCAGCGATGAGATGCTCGCGGCGCTCCGGGCGCGGCGGGTCGATATCGCCATGGTCACCCTGCACGTGGGGCCCGGGACCTTCAGGCCGGTAGAGGTAGAGGACCCCGCCCAGCACCAAGTGGAAGCTGAGTGGTACCGGGTCACGCCGGCGGCTGCGGAGACGATCAACGAGGGCCGCGCACGCGGCGGCGCCATTTGGGCCGTTGGGACGACCACGGTGCGAACGCTGGAGACCGTCGTCGGCGAGGACGGGCGAATACGCTCCGGCGAAGGCACGACGGACCTCTTCATCCGGCAGGGCCACCGGTTTGCGGTAGTAGATCGCCTCGTCACCAACTTTCACCTGCCACGCTCGACGTTGCTAATGCTCGTCGCAGCGTTCGCCGGCTACGACTTGACCATGGCGGCGTATCGCCACGCGATCGGGACGGGCTACCGGTTTTACTCCTACGGCGATTCCATGGCGGTGTTATGAGCGTGAGTGCGGTGACGCCCGTGGGCAAGTTCGAGCTGGAGGCGCGCGACGACGCGGCCCGCGCTGGCCTCCTGCACCTGGCCCACGGTCAGGTGCACACACCCGCCTTCATGCCCGTCGGTACGCAGGGCACGGTAAAGGCGATATCGCCGGAGGAGCTGGGCGCGCTGGGAGCCGAGATGGTCCTGGCCAACGCTTACCATCTGTATCTGAGGCCGGGACACGAACTGGTCCGCCGCCTCGGCGGCCTGCACGACTTCATGGGCTGGCACCGGCCGATTCTAACCGACTCGGGCGGGTATCAGGTCTTTTCACTGGCGAAGATCAACAAGGTCACCGACGAGGGCGTGTGGTTCCAGAGCCACATCGACGGCTCGCGCCACTTCATCACTCCGGAGCTCGTGATGGAGATCGAGCACGCCCTCGCTGCCGACGTGATCATGGCGTTCGACGAGTGCCCGCCGGGCCGGGCGGAGCGCCAGACAGCTCAGCGAGCGGTGGTGCGAACGCACGGCTGGCTCGAGCGCAGTGTGCGCCGCTTCGATGAGCTGTCAGAGGGTGACGGCACACAGGTGCTTCTTCCGGTCCTGCAGGGTGCTACTTTTCCGGATCTGCGGCTGGAGTCGCTGCGGCGGGCCGGCGAGCTACGCGAGTGGTCAGGCTTCGGGATCGGCGGCCTGTCGGTGGGTGAGCCGAAGGATCTCATGTACGAGGTCCTAGCCGACTTGTCGCCGGAGTTGCCGCAGGACGGCGTCCGCTACCTGATGGGGGTGGGCTACCCGACGGATCTCCTGGAAGCTGTGCGCCTGGGCTACGACATATTCGACTGTGTGGCGCCTACCCGGAACGGAAGGAATGGTACGGCTTTCACGTCGGCCGGCCCGGTGAATGTCAAGGTTGCAGCGTGGCGTGACGACGGCTCGCAGATGGAAGAGGGTTGTGGTTGCTGGTCGTGTGCGAGGTACAGCCGCGCTTACGTGCGCCACTTGTTTGTGGCTGGCGAGCTCCTGGGGTTGCGCGTGCTGTCGATTCATAATCTCTATTTCCTCACCGATCTGATGCGGCAGGCACGGTCGGCGATCCAGGACGGCCGGTTCAATAGGTGGGTGCAAGAGTGGCTGGCGCGGTATGCCGGAGGCGAGGTCGGAGATCATTGATCAGTGATCGGTGGGAGGTGTGGATCCGAAGTTGCAGAAGACTGATTGACGTTGCCTGATTGTCTTCGGTACGGCGAATAAGAACCTAAAAAGGTCCCAGAACGAACGAGGTAGAACATTGTTAGCATTGGCATTCGTACCGTCCGACGGGGGCGGCGGTAGCGCTGCCGGCACCCTGATCATGCTCGGGATGTTCATCGCGATATTCTATCTGCTGCTGATCCGGCCACAGCGCCAGCAGCAGAAGCGACATCGGGAGATGGTGGACAGCCTGAGGCGTGGCGATGAGGTAGCGACGATCGGCGGCATCGTCGGCAAGATCATCCATGTCAAGGACGATCGTCTCACCATCAGAACCGCCGAGGACACGCGGCTGGTGGTCGAGCGGGACAAGGTGGCGCGCAGGTTCGCGGCCGGGACGGACGAGGAGTCGTAGCCGTGCTTGAAATTCGGCTACTGGGTGATCCGGTCCTGCGCCAGCTGGCGGTAGAGGTCGACGAGATCGATGACCATCTGCGCCGATTCGCCGAGGAGATGTTCGAGACGATGTACTCGGCAGAAGGGATCGGCCTGGCCGCGCCCCAGGTCGGCGTATCGAGGCGTCTCTTCGTCATGGACATTCAGGATGGAGAGGCTGAGCCGCGGGCGGTGGTCAACCCGGTGATCGTCGAGCGGTCGGGCTCGGAACGGGGTGAGGAGGGCTGCCTCAGCCTGCCGGGCTTGGTCGGGGCCGTAGAGCGCTCGGCGCAGATCGTGATGGAGGGGCTCGACCTGGACGGCAACCCGCTCCGCATTGAGGCGTCGGATCTGCTGGCGCGTTGTATTCTGCACGAGATCGATCATCTCGACGGTATACTGTTCATCGACCGGCTGTCGCCGATCAAGCGCAGGATGCTGCTGAGCAAGTGGAAGAAGCTCCAGAAGGAGGAGCGTCGGCGGTGAAGATCGTGTTTTGGGGGACGCCCCAGTTCGCGGACGTCGTGTTACGCGCGCTTCTCGATGCCGGCCGTGATGTCGTCGGCGTGGTGACCCAGCCGGACCGACCGGCCGGTCGTGGCCGCAAGATCCAGCCGCCGCCGGTGAAGTTGACGGCAGAGGGTGCAGGTATACCGATACTTCAGCCGGAGAAGCCTTGGGGCGATGAGTTCATGAGCGCGCTGCGTGGGCTGGCGCCGGAGATATCGGTGGTCGCGGCGTATGGCCACATTCTGAAGCCGGAGGTTCTCGAGCTGCCGCCGCTCGGCTCGTTCAACGTGCACGCATCGCTCTTGCCGAAGCTGCGCGGTGCGGCGCCGGTGAACTGGGCGATCATTAGCGGCCACAGCGAGACGGGCGTGACGATAATGAGGATGGTCGAGAAGCTCGACGCGGGTCCGATGATCGTTAAAGCGCGTTACGAGGTCACAGCGGAGAGCACGGCAGGCGCGCTCTATGCCGAGCTTGCGGAGCTTGGCGGCCGCACACTGCTCAGTGCGCTGTCGTTGATCGAGCACGGTCAGGCGACGGAGGAGCCGCAGGACGAAGCCGAGGCCACCTATGCCGCCAAGCTGAACGCCGACGACGTGCGGCTCGACTGGACTCTGTCGGCTGAGCAACTTGATCGCTGGGTTCGTGGATGCGATCCGATTCCGGCGGCCTGGTCGGAGCTCGCTGGGGTGCGCGTGCGTATGTTCGCCCCACGGGTGGGGGTGAAGGCCGCCGATGCGGAACCGGGCGTGGTAGTGACCGCTGACCCGCGCGAGGGGCTCGAGGTCGCCACCGGGTCCGGCGTGTTGGGCATCGGGCAGGTGCAACCGGCGGGCAAGCGCCGGATGGAGGCGGCGGAATGGATACGGGGCCGGGGTGTGGCGCAGGGCGCCCGGTTCGAGTGAACCGGTTGCCGCGGCTCTTTCTGGTTACCGGCGCCGACGTCGTCGAGCGCCCCGGCTTCGTGGAGATAGCCACGGCGGCCCTGGTCGCGGGAGGCTGCGGGTGCGCCCTTCAGCTGCGTGGCCACGGGCTGAACGGCTGTCGCCTCTGGCAGCTGGCGCGGGATTTGAGACCGGCGGCCGACGCCGCGGGCGCGATGCTTTGGATCAACGATCGCGTGGATGTCGCCGTGAGCACCCGCGCACACGGCGTTCAGCTGGGGCGCCGGAGCATGCCGATCAGCGAGGCACGGCGGCTGCTCGGCGCAGCCGTCTGGATCGGGGCATCGGTCCACAGCCCGGGGGAGGCCGCGGGCGCGATTTCGGCCGGTGCGGACGTCGCCGTTCTCGGCAACGTCTACGAGACCGCCTCTCATCCGGAGCGTGCCGCCTTGGGAAGGGAAGCCCTTCGGCAGGCATCCTTCGGTGGGCGACCGATCGTGGCCATCGGGGGTATCAGCCCGGAAAGGGTCTCCGAAGTGATGGAATCGGGCGCCTGGGGCGTGGCGGTGCTGAGCGGCATCTGGGGAGCGGGCGACGTGGCTGCCGAGGTACGACGCTATCGGCAGGCGCTCGCCGAGGCGCCGGATTGAACCTCGCGGATGGCGCGGGGCGAGCTGGCTCTGGAACGTGACAAGCAGATCGCAGCAGAAGAGGATCACCGTCACCTTGAACGGTGAGGCGAAGGAGATTCCGGCGGGTCTCACGGTGAGCGGCCTGCTGGCTCACCTGGGCCTACACGAGCGGTTGGTCGTCGTTGAACGCAACCGTGAGATCGTTCGGCGCGGCCAATACGCGGAGGTGCCCGTCAACGCCGGTGACACGATCGAGCTCGTGCACTTCGTGGGCGGCGGGTGATGGCGAAGGTGATAATCGAGGGAGGTACACCCGGATGGCCGTGACTTCGGAGTTGCTTGAAAGGCCTGACGAGCCGTTGGAGCTCGCAGGACGTAGGTTCCGGTCCCGGCTGATCCTGGGCACCGGGAAGTACAAAGACAACGAGACAATGTGCAAGGCGATCGAGGCCTCCGGGACAGAAATCGTCACGGTCGCGGTACGCCGCGTCGACTTGGATCGCAGCAAAGAGGAAGGGATCCTCTATCACCTCGACCCTGACAAGTGGGCACTGCTTCCGAATACGGCCGGCTGCTACACCGCCGAGGACGCTATCCGCTATGCACGGCTGGCACGCGAGGCAGGGTTCGGTGATTGGATCAAGCTAGAGGTCATCGGAGACCAGGAGACGCTGCTGCCCGATGTCGATGGCTTGCTCGAAGCGGCGCGAACGCTCGTCGGCGAAGGGTCCAAGGTACTGGCGTACACGAACGAGGATCTAATCACCGCCTTGAAGCTGGAAGACGCGGGCGTTGCCGCGGTGATGCCGCTGGCGTCGCCGATCGGTAGCGGCCTCGGCCTGCTCAACCCGTTCAACGTCCGGCTGATCAAGAGCAGGATCAGCGTTCCCGTCGTAGTCGATGCCGGCGTCGGCACCGCCTCCGATGCCTGCGTCACCATGGAGCAGGGCGTTGACGGGATTCTCATGAACACGGCCGTCGCTGAGGCAAAGGATCCCGTTCGCATGGCGTTGGCGATGAGATTTGCGACCGAGGCAGGCAGGCTCGCCTACCTGGCCGGTCGCATGCCGAAGCGCGAGCAGGCTGCGCCGTCGAGCCCCACGGCGGGCATGCTCGACTGAGGACGGAAACTGACAAATAGTGCGGTGGTCGCTCCGGCACGTGCGGTGGCTCTGGAAGTCCTCCGCGCCGTCCGTCGGGGTGTGCTGGCTGATCGTGCCTTCGATCGCCGTGCCGACTCGCTGGGTGGCGCCGACCGCCGGCTCGCGCAAGAACTCGCTTACGGCGTGCTCCGGCTTCGCGGGCGCCTCGACCACGTGCTCGAACCCTTGGTCAAGGGCGGCATCCGGCGACTCGACGCGGACGTCCTGGACGTCTTGCGTCTAGGGGCCTACCAGCTGCTGGAGCTCGACCGGGTGCCGGCCTACGCCGCGGTCTCCGATGCGGTGGAAGCCGCGAAGGCGAGCGCCGGCACTGGAGCGGGCGCCCTGGCGAACGCGGTGCTGCGGCGGCTCGACCGTGAGGGCGCCGCGTCGTCTCCTTTCCCGGCGCGCGACGAGGACCCGACCGGCTACCTGACGACCTGGGGGTCGCACCCGCGCTGGTTGGTGGAGCGCTGGCTCGAGCGTTTGTCGCTCGAGGAAGTAGAGCGGCTGACCGAGTACGACAACGCGCGGCCGGCGGCGTACCTTTCGGTGGTCGGAGCGCGCGAGGTGGCTCTGAAGCGTCTGCACGATGCCGGAATCGAGGCGGAGCCGGTGGCGTTGTGCCGTGGCTCGATACGCATGGAGCCGGGTGAGGTGGCGCGTGGCCTCGAGCTGGTGGGGGGCATCGTGCAGGATCCCGGGGCGGCGACGGTCGTGGATTTCATGGCACTGGACCCGGGCAGCCGGGTGGTCGATCTTTGTGCGGCGCCAGGCGGCAAGGCGGCACTCCTGGCGGCACGCGGCCATGAGGTCTTCGCCTTCGACGTCGCGCGGGCACGGCTGGTCAGGGTGCTCGAGAACCGCTCGCGCCTCGAGCTCTCGCGGCTCCACGTGGCCCTGGCGGATTCGACCCGGCCGCCGCTCTGCGGAATGCCGGTCATCCTCCTGGACGTGCCGTGCACCGGGACCGGAACGCTCGCTCGGCACCCGGATGGGCGCTGGCGATTGAGGACCGCGGACCTGGAGGCGATGGTGGAGTTGCAGGGCCGCCTGCTGGATGCCGCGGCGCAGGCTCTGGAGTCGAGCGGTTTGTTGGTCTATTCAACTTGTTCTCTGGAGCCGGAGGAGAACGAGGAGCAGGTGAGAGCCTTCTTGGATAGGTGTGAGGACTTCGCGCTGGAAGCGCCAGGCGCAGGCGCTGTGGCGCCGGAGTTGCTCGACGAGGGGACGCTAAGGGCTACTCCCCACAACCACGGTATCGACGGAGCCTATGCCGTACGACTCCGACGCCGATAAGGCCAAGCCCGACCGGGCGTTAACATGGCAGACGGGCTGGCGTCTGTGGGTAACGTCGCCCCGTCACCTGCTCGTGACGACGGCCGCGATAGTCGCGGCGGGCCTGCTGATCGGAGAGCTGGTCATGCTGCTCTTTATTTTCCCCCCGCAAAGCGTGGCCACCGATCTCGCGCGCGTGCCCGACCTGGTTGGCCAGACGGCGGAGCAGGCACGCCAGCGGGTGGAGCGGCGCCGTTTCAGCTATGAGGAGGCGGCGGGCATCCCCCACACGGAGCCTGAGGGAACGGTCGTCGCCCAAGAGCCGCTGCCGGGTCAAATGGCGCCGCCGGGTTCACCGGTGCGCGTGACGCTGAGCTTCGGACCGCCACAGAGGCCCGTGCCGGACGTGATCGGCTTGAGCCATGAGCAGGCGGAGATGGTCCTTCGGAAGTCGGGGTTCGAGGTCGCAGTGACCCACGTGGACGCTGGCGAGGATGTCGGGGAAGCGGTCGGTACGCGGCCAGGGCCCGGCACACGGCTCGAGCTTCCGGGTAGCGTGCGTCTCCTGGTGAGCGCCGGCGAGCGAACCGTGCTGGTGCCCGATCTGGCCGTGCAATCGCTGGCCGAGGCCGAGGCCACCCTCGAGCGGCTCGGGTTGCGGCTCGGCGAGGTCGCCGAGGACTCCGCCAGCCTAGCGGCGCCCGGCACCGTGCTTGCCCAGACTCCGGCTTCCGGCTACGAGGTGGCCCGAGGCTCGCGCGTTTCGGTGACCGTGGCCGTCGCGCCGGTGCCGGCTGTGGACTCAACCCTGACGCCGGAGGACACGAGCACCGCGCTACCCGACACAGCGGGCGCGCGAGCAGACACGATGACAGCGAATCGGGAGAGCGGATGAGCGACTTCAACCTTGGCGAGCGGGTCGGCCTGGCAGGGAGCCTCGCCTTCTACGTGGCGGCGCTAGGGGTCCTGGCCGTTGAAGGTTGCATAGGAGACGCCCGTGGCGTGGAGGTCGGAGACAGGGTGCCGGATTACAGCGCCCCGAACCTTACCGGCGCAGAGATCTCGTTCGCTGATCACCTGGGCGATGTCGTTCTGATCAACGTCTGGGCGACGTGGTGCGGACCCTGTCGCGTCGAGATGCCTCCGATTCAAGAAAGCTACAATCGGTTCAAGGATCGGGGCTTCACGGTCCTGGCGATCTCGATCGATACCGGGCCGGGCTACAGGGACAAGGCGGCCCAATTCGTCGCCGAGCTCGGCCTCGACTTCCCTGTGCTGCTCGATCCCGAGAGCCGGATCGAGCGTGTGCTCCAGACCGTTGGAGTGCCTGAAACCTTCGTTCTCGATCGTGAGGGCCGGATCGTCAAACGGCTGATCGGGGCAACCGACTGGGACTCCCCGGCCAATCAGGCGCTCATTGAAGAGCTACTCGAGATGTGATGATGGCTGACTGGCGCGTGAATCTGACGAGGAACTGGCTGTACATGCTCACAGCCGTACTACTCTCCGTGTTCTTGTGGGTGGCCGTAAGTGCCGATCGAGTGGCTGAGCGGCCGTACTCCGCCGACCTGCTGATCGTCAATAGCGACAGGCGCTACGTGGAGACGAGGCGGGAACCCAACGCCGACGAAGTGACTGTCGACTTCACCGGTCGCGGTGGCGAGCTGGCTCGGTTGGTGGTCGCTCGCCCGCAGGTTCTCGTTAGCATCGACAGCGTCGACTCTAACCTGATCGAGGTTCGGCTGGCCCCTGACATGGTGACGGGGAGAGGCGGCGCGGAGCTGGAGGGGGTACGTGCCATCCGCGTCCGGCCCGATCGGCTCCTGCTCCACTTCCAGCCGCGGCTTCAGAAGGTCGTTCCGGTCGCTCCGAACATGGAGCGCGTCAGCCTGGCTGAAGGGTATGTGATGTCCGACTCGGTGCATGCTGATCCCGGCGTGGTCGCCGTCGACGGACCGGAGAACACCGTAGCCGGCATCGAGTCGGTGACGACGGCGCCGGTGCCCGGCAGCCTATTGCGCGAGCCGATCAGCGTTGACGTGCCGCTCGTGTCACCTGATCCGAGTGGGCTTGTGAGCCTCTCGACGAGCAGTGTGCGTGTGACGGTGGCGGTTGAGCCGTGGGCCG
This sequence comes from Gemmatimonadota bacterium, assembly GCA_020344215.1. Taxonomy (GTDB): domain Bacteria; phylum Gemmatimonadota; class Gemmatimonadetes; order Palauibacterales; family KS3-K002. The sequence goes on along the minus strand of CP070815.1, from coordinate 391,283 downwards.
AGCGGGTTTTCCCCGGTATCCCGGTGGCGGTGAGCGCTGCGGCGCTGGAGTTCGTGAGGATCGAGCCGTCGCTGGTCGATGTGCGGATCTCTGGGCCGCGCGCCGCGGTTGAGGCAGTGCGCCCGGAGGCGCTGTCGCCGCACGTCGAAGTCGAGGGTCCTGCCGACTACGGGGAGCTCTTGCCGATAGTCCTCCCGGCGCCGGCCCCGTTCCTCGAGGTCAGCATCGATCCGGACTCGGCCCGAGTCGTGGTGGAGGCAGGTGGCTGATCGCCGGGGCGCTCGGGAGAGGTAATGGGCCGGCGCGTGAGCGGGCGAACCATCCTCGCAGTCGAGACGTCGTGCGATGACACATCGGCGGCGATCCTTCGCGGCGAACGTGAATTGTTGGGACACGTCATCGCCACGCAGGATATGCACGCCGGGTTCGGAGGCGTGGTGCCTGAGCTTGCATCACGGGCTCAGTTACGGGTGATCGATCGGGTTGTGGGCCGGGCGATGGAGCAGTCGGGTGTCGGCTTGGCTGATGTGGATGCCATGGCGGTAACCGCGGGCCCGGGTCTCATCGGATCGCTCCTGGTCGGGCTCAACTGGGTGAAGAGCGCCGCGTTCGCGCTCGGAAAGCCGTTTATCGGCGTGCATCACATGGAGGCGCACCTCTTCGCCTCCGCTCTCGAGGACGAGCGGGCCCGGCCGCCTTTCGTTGCCCTGCTCGTCTCCGGCGGCCATACGCTGCTTCTCCATGCTGAGCGGTGGGGACGCTACCGCTTGCTCGGGCAGACCCGGGACGATGCCGCCGGTGAGGCCTTCGACAAGGTGGCGCGACTGCTGGGGCTGGGCTATCCTGGCGGCCCAGCCATCGAGCAGCAGGCTCGAGAGGGCGACGCTGCGCGGCATCCCTTGCCTGTGCCGATGGTCCGCTCCGCTCAACGTCAGGACAGCGAGGACTACTTCGACATGTCGTTCAGCGGACTGAAGACGGCGGTTCTGATGCGGGTCCGCGAGCTTGAGGGGGCAGGCCGCCTCGAGGGTGAAGTCCCGCACCTGGCGGCGGCCTTCCAGAACGCAGCAGTCGAGCAGTTGACCGAGAAGACCCTGCGTGCGGTGCAGGCGACGGATTGTCGGCGAGTCATACTCGGAGGAGGTGTCGCTAGAAACAAGGCGCTGGCCGATCGCATACGGTCTCGGATGGCGCCGGACGCCTTGGTCTTCGTTCCTTCGCCAAGGCTGGCAACGGACAACGCGGCGATGGTAGCGCGAGCCGCTCAGTTCCGACTGGAACGCGGCGAGCAGGCGGGATACGATCTCAACGCGCAGGCGAATTTGTCGATGCCGGGGATCGTCGAGGCGCCGTCCGCGACACACGGCAGGATGGAGGCGGATTGGTAGGATGTACCCAATACTCTTCGAATTCCGCGGAATAGAGATCACAACATTCGGCTTGATGTTGGGACTCGGGTTCCTGGCCGCAGGCTGGGTCGGAAGCCTCGACTTCCCACGCAAGGGCTACGGGAAGGATACCTCGTGGACCGTCCTGATGGGTGCCTTGATCGGGGGGATCATCGGCGCGAAGCTCTACTACTCCTTTCTCAACTGGCCGCTCCTCGTTCACGACCCGCTCGGCACGCTCTTCTCCCGTGCGGGACTCGTCTGGTACGGCGGGTTCATCGGGGGCGCCATCGGCGTAACCGTCGTCGTACGTCGAGTGAAGCTCCCGATCGGCGACGTCGCCGACGTGGCCGCCTTAATGCTGTCGCTGGGCTATGCGATCGGGCGTATCGGGTGCTTCCTCGTTGGCGACGACTATGGTCGGCCCACCGATAGCTGGGTCGGCATCGCATTCCCGAACGGCTCGCCGCCGACCACGGCCGGCAATCTCCGCGACAGCTTCGATGTGAGCCTGCCGGACTCGGTTCCGGACTGGGAGGTGCTGCGCGTGTATCCGACGCAGCTGTTCGAAACGGCCATCATGCTGGTCGTCTTCGCGCTGCTTTGGCGACTGCGCCGGCACCCGCACCGGGCCGGCTGGCTGTTCATGCTCTACCTTGTGCTGGCCGGTCTCGAGCGGGCATTCATCGAGATCTTTCGGGTCAAAGACGATCGTTTCTTTGGGCCGTTCACTCTCGCCCAGCTGATCAGCGTGCTGATCGTCGCTGCGGGCGCCTTCGGGATGTGGGCGTTGAGCCGGCGCCGGCGCGGGCCGGCGGCGGCGTCTTAGGCTGCTGGGAGGAAAGCGCAGATGCCAACGCTCCTGCACCTCTCCGACCTGCACTTTGGCAAGGCGTTTCTTCCGGAGGTTGCGGAGGCGGTTGTGGAGCACGGCCGCGAGCTCGCCCCCGATGTGGTCGTGGTGTCGGGCGACCTGACGCAGCGTGCCAAGGCGCGCGAGTTCGAGCAGGCCGCCGAGTACCTTGAGCGATTTGACGCACCTGTGGTGGTGACTCCCGGCAACCATGACGTGCCGTTCTATCGGTTTTGGGAGCGGTTTCTCGCGCCCTACGCCAAGTACCACCGATACATCTCGAAGGAGCTGAACTCGATCACCGATCTGGCCGGGCTCCGCATCGTAGCGCTCAATTCGAGCAGACGCCTCACGCTCACGAACGGACGGATCCGACGCTCGCAGCTCGACTTCGCCAGCCGGGCCTTCGCGGGAGCGGACGAGTCGCTCACACAGGTCGTCGTCACGCATCACCATCTGGCACCGCCGCCCGACTTCGTGGGCGGTAACGTGATGCCGTTCGCACGGAGAGCGCTGAGGCGGTTCACGGAGCTCGGCGTCGACCTGATACTCGCGGGCCACATGCACCGTTCCTACATCGGCAACTCGCTCGACTTCTTCCCGGGTGAGCTGCAGTGCCGCGGGATCGTGATCGTGCAGTGCGGTACGACGACGTCGAGGCGGGGACGCGGCCGCGAGCGGTTCAAGAATACGTTCAACCTGATCCAGATCGACGACCGGGTGATTCGTGTCGCGCACTATGCCTGGGTCGGTGATCTCGCTCGCTTTATGCCGATGAGCGAGCACGTCTTCCCGCGCGGGGCCAAGGGTTACTTCGATGTTGCCAGCGGACCGGGAATCGCCTCCGAGCTGGGCTCGCTGGCTTGACGCCCGCCGGCTGGGCTTCTGCCTCGCTGCCGCACTCGCCCTCGCCGTCGGCCTGCTCGTCCCCGAGCCCGCCGCGGCACAGACGACCGCCCGCGATACGCTTCCGGTTGTCCGCAAGGTCCAGTTCCAAGGGAATTCGGCATTCGCCGACGGCGAAGTCCGGCGGGCGATAGCCACGCGTGCCAGCGGGTGCAAGTCGGTGCTGCTGAGCCCCCTCTGCTGGCTCGGTTGGGGCGCGTTCGTGCGAACCGAGCGCTTCGATGCGCGGGAGCTTAGAACCGATGTGGCCCGCATAAGGGTCTTCTATTACAGGCGCGGCTTTCGGAACGCTCAGATCGATACGACGGTCGTTCATCAAGACGGATTCGTCGACGTCGCTTTCGCCATCGCTGAGGGCGAGCCCGTCATCGTCCGCGAGCTACAGGTGCGTGGGCTAGAGGAGATAAGCGACGCCGGTGCGATTATCTCCGAGCTCCAGTTGAGTGTAGGCCAGCCGTTTAGCGAAGTGGACATGACGGCCTCGCAGGAGCGGATCGAGCGGGAGTTGCGCAAACGTGGGTACGCCGATGCGGCCGTGCTCAAAGAAGCCACGATTCCCAGCAGCGACACGTTGGGAGCCTTCGTGGTGCTCGAAGCGGTGCCTGGCCCGCGCTCGCGGATCGGGGAGGTCGAGGTGGTCGGAACGGTGCAGATCGATCCCGAGGATGTGAAGCGGTTGCTGACGTTCCGATCGGGTGATGTATATAACGAAGATGAGATCGTTCGCAGCCAGCGCACCCTGTACTCGCTCGCCCTGTTCGACTACGTGGATATCACTCGAGGGCTGACGAGTCCGGACTCCACTATAGACGTCAGGGTGCAGATCAACGAGGCGAGGTTGCGCGGTGTACAATTCGGTGTCGGCCTGTCGACCACCGAGTGCTTCCAGGTCGAGGCGGCGTGGAGCCACCGTAACATCTTCGGCGGGACACGTAGCCTCGAGCTGAGGGGCGTATTGTCGAACCTGGGCACCGCGCAGCTGGCCCGGCAGTTCCCGTGCACGCAGGCGGGTGTAGAGCGCGAGAGCGGACTGGTAACCGACCCATACAACAAGATCAACTGGCGGTTGCGGGCCGACTTCCGGCAGCCCTGGTTCCTGGGGACCGAGAACTGGCTACGCCTGGGTGTCTTCGGCGAACGACAGAGCCTGCCGGGGATCTACACGCGCGTCAGCTACGGCGGCGATGTCCAGCTCAGCCGCGAGATCTCTCCGGGAACAGCGTTGATCGGGACCTACCGTGCCGGGCGTGACAGCTTGGAGGAGGGCAGTGCTGATTTCCTCTTTTGCGCTAACTTCCTGATCTGTACGCCGGAGGATATCGGGCTGCTCGAGCAACCGCGCTGGCTCTCTTGGGTTGCCGTCACGTTTGCCCGGAGCAGGACGGACGCCGTTCTAAACCCGACGCGTGGCTACCGGTTCACGATCGAGGGTGAGACCGCCTCGCGATTCACGGGGTCCGAGTGGGCGTACTACAGGGCGCAGGGGGAAGTCAGCTGGTTCCAGCGGTTCGGTCGGAATGTGCTGGCGCTGAGGGTGCGGGGCGGCCTGGTGCGTCCTATCGGTTCGGGGATCGAAGGGGTGGATCTGAGCACTCGCAGCGAGCCGGTGACGCATCCGCTGAAGCGCCAGTATGCGGGCGGCGCCTTCACCGTCCGCGGCTTCGGGCAAAACCTGCTGGGGCCGCTGGTGCTGCTGACCAATCGCAATAACCTCGAGGGCTGCCTCGAGGATCCGGTGGTCACCGAGAACAACACCTGGGTCTGCAACCCGATAGAGGAGGGGCTGACCTCGGATCAGGTGTTCCCGCGGCCGGTGGGGGGCGAGAACTCCATTGTGGCCAATGCAGAGCTTCGCGTGCCGTTCGGCGCCGGGCGCTGGGTCGGGGTGGCGTTCGTTGACCTGGGCCAAGTCTGGACTGTGAGGGGCGAGGTCAGCTCGGCGGACAGGCTGGCGTGGTCGCCGGGGGTCGGCATCCGTTACCAGAGCCCGGTCGGACCGCTTCGGCTGGATATCGGGTATAACACCTCCGGAAGCAAGGTTTATCCCGTTGTGAGCGAGCTGGAGAATGAAGAGGGCGAAGCGATCATCGTGCAGCTCGGTGACGCGAACGACAAGCCGCACCCGTTCGAGTACGATCCGTTCGAGGGCTCAGGCTTCAGTCGGTTCTTGAGTCGGCTGCAGCTGCATTTTTCGATAGGACACGCGTTCTAGTGACCTGGAAAGAGCGACTGATCGGTATACCGCTGGCCATAGCCGGAGCTGCCCTGCTCTTGACAACGGGCGCCGCAATGACGTTCACACGCACCGATTGGGGTCGTGAACGCGTGCGTTCCGTGGCGCTCGAGAGACTCAACGGGGCGATCGCCGGTCGGGTGGAGATCGACGAGGTATTGGAGGGCGACCTCCTGCGTACGGTCCGCATGGCTGGTGTCCGGATCTATGAGCCCGACGGTCGGGAGTTTGCCCGCATCGACACCGTTGCGCTCCACTACCGCTGGTCGGATTTCCTGCTCGGCAACGTCACTCTCCCGAAGGTCACGCTTGTCGGTCCGGTTGTTAACCTGAGATCATCGCGCGGCGAAGGCTGGAATCTCGAGAAGGTCTTCGGCAGCCGCGGCGCCGCTGCGAGCGATGACGCGTCGGCACCACCGGCTGACGGACGGGGGCGCAGGGTCGTGCTGCGTGAGGTTGCCATTCGGTCGGGGGACGTAACGCTCAGGTTGCCCTGGACACCTGGCCCGGGCAGCGATCCTGATTCGTCTGCTTGGCACCTGGAGGAGGTCGACGGCGGCTGGGAGCGCGTGGTCCGCGTAGAACGGCTCAATGCCAATCTGCCTATGGCGCGCGTTGCGGCGCCCCGCGGACAGCACCGCCTCTTCCAGGTCGCCCTGTTCAGCGGATACGTGACGGTCCTCAGAGAACAGTTCGAAGTCGAGCAGCTCAGGGCCGATCTGGAGGTTCACGGCGACACGCTCGCCTTCCAGGTCTGGGAGGCCGACCTGCCCCAGTCGCGCGTCTTCGGGGAGGGGTGGGTGACGCTTGCCGGTGACCTGGAGTACGACCTTGCGCTGCGCGGCGACCCCGTAACGACGAGCGACCTCTGGTGGCTCATACCAGAGCTGCCGGCGGGTGTGGCCCACCTCGACTTCCGCTACGCGAGCCTGCCGAGCGGCATTCTGCTCGAGGCGCAGAACGCGCGCTGGGAGTCGCCGGATGCCACGCTGGCCGGCAGGTACGCGATGACGTTGCGTGATCGCCCCGACGGGCTGGAGTTCGACCGAGTCGACCTCGAAGTGGAGCGGGTGCAGACCTCGCTCATCGCTTCGCTCACCGGTTGGGAGCCACCCGTACACGGCGAGCTCGCCGGGCGCGTACGGCTCGATGGTCCGCTCTCGGCGCTCCAGGTCGACGGCGACGTGCGGGTCGCCCCCGACGGGTCGGCGGCACCTTCACGCGTCATGGGAGTCGGTACGCTGCACGCCGCCGCCGGTGCCCTAGGGGCAGGTGAGCTCGAGCTCCAGTTTGATACCGTTCAGCTTGACCTGGTCGGTGCCTTCGTGCCGAGCTTGGCCGTGCGCGGGCAGGTAGCCGGCAGTGCCCGGCTCGATGGGCGTCTTGCGGAGGGGCTCGCCGTCTCGTTCGCTGTCGAGCAGAGCGATCCGGGGCGGACACCGACGCGGCTCGAAGGTGGCGGTACGGTGTACTGGGAGGGCAGCTCGCCGCTCCGTCTCGATGTCCAGGTGCGTGGCAATCCGGTCTCGCTCACGACGCTCGCGGCTTACTATCCCGCGATTCCGTTCCGTGGTGACTTCAGCGGCGATTTCAGCGCGCTCGGCGCGCTGGATGATCTCCACGTCGAGGCCCACTTGGGCGGGTTGGGCGACTCGCTGGCTGTTGTTGGTGATCTGCGGCTCGGGGAGGGGCCGCCTCGGTACCGGGCGATGGTTCAAGGCTGGCGCGTCGGGCTGCCCGAGTTCCGCAGTGGCTTGCCGCAGTCTGATCTGGACTTCCGGGTCGAGTTCGTGGGCCGGGGTGTCGACCTGGCAGAACTCGAGGCCAGTGGCAGGGCGGACGTATTCGCGTCCTTTGTCGGTGGAGTGCGCTTCGAGTCGGCCTCGGCGGCGCTCAGGATCTCCGACGGTCGGCTGCACGTCGACAGCTCGGTCGTGGCCGCAGAGTTCGGCGAGCTGAGCGCTTCCGGAGCGCTGAGCTTGCAGCGGGAAGACGCGGACAGCCTGCGCTTCGACCTGCGAGTCGATAGTCTCGATGCGCTCAATCCCTGGATGTTCCCCGCGTTCGAGCGACTGCCCTTGCCGACGCTGGCGACGAGCAGCGGCGGGTCGACGACGCCGCGAGGTGAGTTGCCAGGGATCGAAGGGTCGGCTCGTGTCGTCGGGTGGCTGGTCCGCGACTCCGGTCGCTTCTCGCTACGTGGCCGCGCCGAAGCACAGGGGGTCGCCTACGGCAAGTTCGAGGCCGACGGCCTGCGCATCGAGAGGTTCGATATCGGCGATGAGGCCGGGGGGTTCGCCGCCGGCGGTGCGGTCCTCGCCGACGGCGCGAGCTACGGGGCGATCAGGTTCGATCAGCTGCAGGCGCACGGAGAGCTGGCCGACTCGCTGCTCGGCGTCGAGTTCGAGGTCGTTAAGCCAGGCGCGGCCGCCGCTGGGAGCATCTCGGCCAGCCTCGGAAAGGAGACGCAGGTTGTTGACCTGGCTGCCCTCTCGCTGGCGCTGGGAGACTCGCGATGGGACCTCGTGGGCCCGGCCCGGTTGCGGCTCGAGGATGCAGGTGCTCTAGGTGTGCGCGGGTTCGAGCTCGCCAGCGCCTCGCGTCGTATCTACCTCGAGGGCTCGGTGGGCACTGCGGGCCCCGTCGCCTTGAACGCCGAGCTCAGCGGCTTCGATCTCGCTGAGCTCGCCCTGCTGTGGGACGACACCCTGGATATCGCCGGCATGCTCGAGATGCACCTGGAGCTCTCCGGTCGCGTTCGTGATCCAGAGGTGCGGGGCAGCTTCGAAGTGGCGAACGGCGATCTATTCGGGGTCGCGTTCTCGAGTCTTCGGGGCACGGTGGGCTACGCCGGCGGCGAGATGTTAGCGGATGCGTCGCTGTGGCAAAATGCTCGGCAGCGGGCGCGCTTGCACGGGGCCTTGCCGATCGACCTGGAGTTGCCCGGCTTCAGCATGAGCCTGCCTGAACGGCCCATCGACCTGGTGTTCGAGGGCGACAGCGTGCCAATGACCCTCGTCTCCTTGGTGACCGACCAGGTTACCGACATTCAAGGGCACGCTAGGGCGCAGGTTCGCGTCCGGGGGACGCCGGCCGCCGTCGACCTCCAGGGTCCGGTGACGCTGGTGAGTGGAGCGTTCAGCATCCCGAGGAGCGGGATCTCCTACGAGCGACTGGAAGGTGAGCTGCAGTTCAGCGGTGTTGAGATGGAGCTCAGTAACGTGACGCTGCAGGGCTCGCAGGGTGGGAACGGCACCCTGACCGGCTTCGTAAACTTCGCTGACCTCGGGAATCCAGAGTTCGATCTCCAGCTCGCCGCCCTGGAGCTTCCCGGCTACGACCAGCTTGACGCCAGGCTTGTGGCGTCGGGAACGGTTAAGCTACAAGGCCCGTACGATAGACCGCTGATATCCGGGGACCTGTCGGTGGTGAGCGGTGTGCTCTTCATCGAAGAGATCGGGCGCCAGGCTGAAATCATCAACCCGTTCGAGGGAAACCTGGTCCTCATCGATACGATATTCGCTCTGGATGAGGAGTTGAGAGGCCGAACGGGCAACCGCTTCCTTGACAATCTCGTCATCAACCTGCGACTCAGCGTCGAGCGAGATACCTGGCTGCGGTCGGAGGAAATGAACGTCGAGATCGCAGGAAACCTGACACTTTACCAGGAACGGGCGCAGGAGATACTGAGGATGAGTGGCACCCTGCGGGCCGTGCGCGGGGAATATTGGTTCTTCAACAAGCGTTTCGCGGTCATCGAGGGGACGATCGAGTTCGTGGGCGAGCCGGCAATGAACCCCAACCTGAGGATCGTGGCCCTTTACACCGTCCGAACGCAAAAGCAACCAATCGCCATTCGCTTGGTGATCGGTGGGACCCTAGAGGAAATGACGCTCGCCCTCGAGAGCGATGCACAGCCTCCGATTCCCGAGTCGGACCTCCTCTCGTACCTCCTGTTTGGCCGCCCCTCGTACGAGCTCACCCGGAGCAGCGAGGAGAGCAACCTGCTCAGGGACGCCACCAGCGGTGTCCCGCAAGCTCTCGTAGGCTACGCGCTCGGCTCACTGCTCGTCGGAGAGTCGTTCATCTCCTACGTGGACGTCAGTCGCGACCCGCTCGTCCCGGTCGCTGAAGGTGAGTACCGGACCGGCGCGGGCCCGGCGCTGGCCGCCACTCAGGTAGAGGTGGGTTGGTATCTGGCGCCCACCGTGTTCGTCAGCGTCGCCCAGCACCTCGTCGGCGTAGTGCGGCCCACGGTGCACCTGGAGTGGCGGCTGGATGAGAACTTCACGCTGCGTGGCGTCACCGAGCCGCGGTTCGGGCGCGAGGGGACGCTCTTCTATGGCGGCCCCGGCACCGACCTGGAGCAGTCAATCGGCCTCTTCCTCTTCTACGGCTGGGGGTACTAGCAGGCGGCCGAGAGAAGCAGGAGTCCCGCGGCGCTCCCGTGCAAGGCGGCTCCGGCGTTCTTCGGCAGCCTGCTGGTGGTAGCTGGAACGCCGCCTCGCTCGGGTGTAGTATTCTAGGTCCAACACGAGGTGATTGACCGCCAGGGCAGGCGGCCGAAGTCTGTCTGGGAGAGGAGCATGAGTAACTACGTCAAGATCTTCGGGCTGATGGCGGCGCTGACCGCCCTGGTTCTGGCTATCGCCTACTCGGCGGGCGGCTCCGATGCGCTCGTACCGGCCCTGATACTGGTCGGGCTGTTCAACTTCGCGATGTACTGGTTCAGCGACTCGGCCGTCCTGCGGATGTACCGGGCGCGGGTGATCGGGCCGCAGGATCATCCGGCGCTCTACGAGATGGTCGACCGTTTGCGGCAGCGGGCCGGGCTACCGATGCCCAAGGTCGCCATCGCACCCAGCGAGCAGCCCAACGCGTTCGCCACCGGGCGTAACCCGCAGCGTGCCGTGGTCTGCTTCACCGAGGGCATTCTGGGGTCGTTGGGTCGTGAGGAGCTGGAGGGGGTGACGGCACACGAGCTGGCGCACATCAGGAACCGCGACATGCTTACTAACACGGTGGCTGCCACGATGGCCGGTGCGGTGATGATTCTGGCCCGCTTCGCCTTCTTCTTCGGTGGCCGTGATCGAAACGCGGCGGCCAGCTTGGCCATGCTCATTCTGGCGCCGCTCGCTGCATTCCTCGTGCAGATGGCGATCAGCCGACAGATGGAGTTCCGCGCCGATCGTGTCGGTGCCGAGATCGCGGGGACGCCGCGCGGTCTGGCGCAGGCGCTGTTGAGACTTGAGGAGACGGCACGCCGAATCCCTATGAACGTGAGCCCGTCGGCGGCACATGTTTGCATCGTCAACCCGCTGCGTAGGAGCGGGCTCACTCGTCTGTTCAGGACGCACCCTCCGGTAGAGGAACGCGTTGCGCGCTTGGAGGAGCTCGGGCGCGGCTTCGCCTAGCGGGCCGATGAGCGGATCTGTGAGGCGGGAGCTCTTCATCATCCACAATCCGGCGGCGGGGCCGAGGCGTGCCGAGCAATTGCGCCGGCAGGTCGAGGCGGCGCTTGATGCCCGCAAAATCCCCTACGCATACTCACGCACCGAGGCGCCCGGGCACGCGCAGGAGCTTGCCGCGGCGGCGGTGGCTGACGGTTACGGTCGCGTCCTCGTCGCCGGAGGTGACGGCACCGTACTCGAAGTCGCGTCGGCGCTGGTCGGTTCCGATGCCGTGCTCGCGCTTCTCCCCGTCGGCACCGGTAACCAGCTGGCGGCGAACCTTGGTGTTCCGAAAAGTCTCAGCGGCTCGCTCGACGTGGCGCTGAAGGGAAGCGTCCGGAAGATCGACGTCGGCATGATCGACGGTCGGCCGTTCACCGTCATCGCCGGCGCGGGGTACGACGCCGAGGTCGTGCGACCGCGGTCGGAGCTCAAGAAGCGTCTCGGCTACCTGGCCTACGTGCACGCAGCCACAGCGGCAGCGTTTGCGCCCAGCCCGTCTACACTGCGTATCACCGTGGACGGCGAGCAAGACACCTGCAGGGGTATCGGAGTCGAAGTGGCCAACATGTCGGGTTTGACGGCGCCGTTGTTGCCGCGGCCCGTGGACCTCGTGCCGGACGGCCGGCCCGATGATGGCCTCCTGGACGTTTGCGTTTTCGCCGTCGAAACGACCCTCGACTTCCTCTCGGCGATGGCTTCGATCGTCACCCGGCGCTACCGGCGTAGCCGGCGGCTGCGCTACTACCGAGGGCGCGAGGTGGTTGTCGAGGCAGATCCGCCGCTGCCCGTGCAGATCGACGGCGAGCGGCAGGGGACGACGACTCCGTTCACCGCTACCGTACGTCCGAGAGCGCTGAACGTTGTTGTCCCTGCCGGCTAGAGAGACGTGGGTGTAGGCCCGATGCACGGCGAGTACCTGGTCGTCCGCGGCGCGCGCGAGCACAATCTTAAGGACATCGATATCCGCATCCCTCGGAACGAGCTCACGATCATCACAGGGCTCTCGGGATCCGGCAAGTCGAGCCTCGCCTTCGACACGATCTACGCGGAGGGGCAGCGCCGCTACGTCGAGTCGCTCTCCGCCTACGCTCGACAGTTCTTGGGGCTGATGGAGAAGCCCGACGTCGATTCGATCGAAGGTCTCTCACCTGCGATCTCCATCGAACAGAAGACGGCTGGGCGGAACCCGCGATCCACCGTCGGCACGATCACCGAGATCTACGACTATCTGCGCCTGCTGTGGGCACGCTGCGGTACGCCCCACTGCCCCTCTTGCGGGAAGCCGGTGCGCCGGCAGACGCCCGGGCAGGTAGCAGACACCGTGCTCGGCTGGCCGGAGAGGACGCGCATCGAAGTGCTGGCCCCGCTGGTGAGGGGGCGGAAAGGCGAGTTCAAGGACCTCTTCGAGCGGGCGCGCAAGGACGGCTTCGTGCGTGTCCGCGTCGACGGGCAGACGTATGATCTGAACGATCCGCCAAAGCTTAACCGCCGCGTGAACCACGACATCGCGATCGTTGTGGATCGACTGAGCGTGCGTGCCGGCGACCGGGCGCGAATCACAGACTCGATCGAGGTGGCGCTCCGCACCGCCGATGGGGTGGTGCAAGTCGACCGCTACGCCAACGGTGGGGACCCGCAGAGCCATCTCTTCAGCGAGCGGTACGCCTGCCCCGACTGCGGTATTAACCTGCCGGAGCTCGAGCCGCGGCAGTTTTCATTCAACTCGCCCTACGGCGCGTGTCAGGCGTGCGGTGGACTGGGGGTGCGGAAGGTAGCCAACCCCGATCTCATGCTCGCCGACGGTCGCCTCTCGCTGCTCGAGGGCGTTCTCATCCCCTGGGGCTCGCCGATCGGGTTCTTGCGCAAGCGTGTGATCGATCCGCTGGCACGTAGGCACGGGACCCACTCGAACACGCCGTGGGCCGATCTGCCCGAAACCATGCGGCAGGAAATCCTGTTCGGGTCGGAGGACCTCGGCTGGGAAGGTGCGGTGGCGCGGTTGGAGCGGCGCTACCACGAGACGGCGAGCGACCGGCTCCGCGCTCGGTTTGCCGAGTTCATGTCGGACGCCGTGTGTACCGACTGCGGCGGGGCCCGGCTGCGCAGGGAGGCGCTGGCGGTCACCTTTGAGGGTCGGTCGATTGGTCAGGTCGTCGGCATGACCGCGGGTCGGGTGCGTGAATTCTTCGTGGGCCGCGAGTCATACTTCGACGAGGCGGTGGCCGGGCCGATCCTGAAGCAGATCCTTGAGCGTCTGCAGTTCCTCGACGATGTCGGCGTATCCTACCTGACGCTGGGCCGCAGCGCCGAGAGCTTGTCCGGCGGCGAAGCCCAACGGATACGGCTGGCCACACAGATCGGCTCGAGGCTGGTGGGCGTGCTCTACATCCTCGACGAACCGTCGATCGGGCTGCACCATCGTGACAACGCGCGGCTGCTGAGTACCCTCGAGTCGCTCCGCGACCTCGGCAACACGGTGATCGTGGTGGAGCATGACGAGGCGACGATCCGACGTGCCGATCATGTCGTCGACTTGGGGCCCGGCGCCGGGCGTAGTGGCGGTCACGTAGTGGTCGAAGGAACGCTGGACGATGTGCTGGCCTGCCAGGAGTCGCTTACTGGTGCCTACCTGCGAGGCGAGCGCAGGATCGATGTGCCGAAAGTGCGGCGGCCGGGAACCGGTGAACGGCTCATCGTGCGCGGCGCCCGCCAGTACAACCTCAAGAGCATCGACGTGGAGTTCCCGATCGGCCGCTTCATCTGTGTCACCGGTGTGTCGGGTTCGGGGAAGTCGACGCTCGTCGAGGAGATCCTCTACCGCGAGTTGGCGCGACGCCTCTACCGCTCGCGCCTCGTTGCGGGAGAGCACAGTGGGTTCGAGGGGCTCGAGTACATCGACAAGGTGATCGATGTCGACCAGTCGCCAATCGGCAGAACCCCCCGCTCCAATCCGGCGACCTACACGGGCGTCTTCACACCGATCCGGCAGTTGTTCGCCCAGCTGCCGGAGTCCCGCATTCGCGGCTACCAGCCGGGCCGCTTCAGCTTCAACGTGAAAGGCGGCCGCTGTGAGGCGTGCCAGGGCGACGGTCTGGTGAAGATCGAAATGCACTTCCTGCCCGACGTGTACGTACCATGTGAGGCGTGTCGCGGCAGACGCTACAATCGTGAGACGCTCGAGGTCTTCTACAAGGGCAAGAGCATCGCCGATGTGCTGGCGATGACGGTGGACGAGGCGCTGGAGTTCTTCCAGCCGATTCCGACCGTGCGGCGCAAGCTGCAGACGCTGCGCGACGTCGGTCTTGGGTACATCACGCTGGGTCAGAGCTCGACCACACTCTCGGGCGGCGAAGCCCAGCGCGTCAAGCTTGCCACCGAGCTCTCCAAGGTGCAGACGGGCCGCACGCTCTACATCCTGGATGAGCCTACCACCGGCCTCCATTTCGAGGACATCCGCCTGCTGCTTGATGTGCTGCACCAGCTGGTCGATCGCGCCAACACCGTGGTGGTCATCGAGCACCAGCTGGACGTCATCAAGACAGCCGACTGGATCATCGACTTGGGGCCGGAGGGCGGTGATGGGGGTGGGGAAGTCGTGGCGGCAGGAACGCCGGAGGAGGTTGCGCGCGTCAAAGACAGCCTCACGGGTCGGTTCCTCAAGCCGCTGCTGAATCGCAGGAGAGAGAAGCGACGGGAGGCCGAGCATGTCGGACGCTGAGCATCGTCGTGAGCCAAAGTACCTGCTGCGCCCCTTCGAGGCGTACGTCCTCCCGCGAATGGCAGCAGTGCTGCCTCGGCGGGTAATGCCGGATCATATGACCGCGCTCGGCGCCGTCTCGGCGGCCGCCATCGGTCTCTGCTACGCCTTGTCCGGCCGCAGCGCCAATTACCTGTGGGCGGCGAACCTGTTGTGGGTGGTGAACTGGATCGGCGACAGTCTGGACGGGACGCTGGCCAGGGTCAGGCGCATCGAGCGACCGCGCTACGGCTACTACCTGGACCACACCGTCGACATGTTCTGCGTCGCTTTCGTTTGCCTAGGGCTCGGCTTCTCGCCCTACCTGCTGCTCTCGGTTGCACTGATGATGCTCATCGCCTACTACCTGATGTCGATCAATGTCTATCTGGAAACCTACGTTCTCGGCACCTTCCAGTTCGGTTACGACTACATCGGGCCCACGGAAGCGCGGGTGATCCTGATCGTGGCGGGGAGCGCGTTGGCACTGGGGTTCGAGCCGGTAATAGAGCTTCGCAACGTACCTTTCGGCACGCTCGATTTTATCGCCCTCGTCGGCGTCACCGCGATGCTGTTGGTGCTACTGCGTCGTATTGCGAGAAACCTGGCCGACCTGGCGAAACTTGAGCCGCCCAACGTGGTGAGGGAGTCAGCGCCCATTGGCGGTGATCGATCTGGATGAACATGAGTGGAGGAGCGGTGACCTGGGTCTACTCGCCGGTTTAGGGAGGAGAACGCGATGGCACTCGTGACGTCCTTGCTTGAGGAAGCGCTCGAGAGTTGGCGTGACGTGCGCCGGGGCCTCATCGAGGAGGTGGAGAACATCCCGGCGGATCGCTTCGACTTCCGGCCCGCGGCGGAGGTGAAGAGCGTAACTGAGCTGATCCAGCACATACTGGAAGTCGCGCTAATGATGACCGGAGAGCTGACGCGGACCGACACCGACTTCCGGCGCGCGCCCTGGCCCGAGTTGCTCGGTCTCTATGCCGCACACGTAAGGGATGCGACCGCCAAAGTTGAGTTGCTCGGGCTCCTCGAGGCATCGATCCAGGATGGCGAGCGGAGGTTCCACGAGGCGGGGGAGCTACACATGCTCCAGCTCATCACGCGCTTCGACGGTGAGCAGGGGACCCGGTTGGCCTGGCTCCACCACGGCATTGCCCAGGAGATGTACCACAGGGGCCAGCTAGCGCTCTACGAACGACTCATGGGGATCGAACCGGCGCTCACCCGCAATATCCGAGCATCCTCTTGATTCAGCGATCCCGGCGAAAGGAGGCAGTCATGCTACGCCTTTGCTATGCTCTATTCGTGATCGGTCTCGGGTTCTATGTGGTTGCCCTGTTCTTCATCGGCACTGACACGGGGCAGACTGTCTTCTACGCGGGTACCGGCGTCCTGCTGACGACGGCCGTAATGCTCCTGCTCCGACTCTCGCAGCTGGCCGAGCGTCAGAGGGGCTAGCCCGGGCCACGCTGGATCGGCTGGCTGGGTTTGTCGCCGCCGCCGGCTAGCCCGGCCGGCGTGCCACCATGAAGGGTCGCCAGATGGACGAGACGAAGCTGAGGTTGACCGTAGGGGAAAGAATGCTCCTCGAGCGAAGCTCGGACGTTGGGGTCACCCGGCGAAGAGTCCGCATGGTTGTGATCAGCGGCCTGCTGCTGTCCGCGGCCCTCATCGTCACCGCTCCCCTCCTCCAATCATGGCAGTTCTTGCTGTTCCTGGCCGTGGCCTACATCCTCGTCACCACCTGGGAACGGGTCGGCTACGCGCGGACTATCCTTGCCTACAAAGGGCTGGTCGGCAAGCTTGCCGCCCGACTCGACGCCGCGGAAAGAGCCGCTGAGAAAGGCCGGCCGATCTCTTGACACCATAAAGTACCGCCCGTAGCTTAGGGTCCCTTTCAGCGAAAGAATCAAGGACTTGATCGCGAGGGTGAGGGAACTGCCGGCGTGGGGCTGGACTGTGGTGTGGTGACGGGGCTGGCGTCTACATCACCGGAATTGTCCTGGAGACGATGTTCAGTAAGCCAGTTAACAGAAACAAGGCCGACGCCAGCTCTGACCCGGCCCCCCGGACTGGCAGCGTGGCAGCGATCGAAGCGAAGCGAAAAGGTGCAAAGGCATGGCTGCTGGGCGCCTATACCTTCCTTATCGTGTGGGGGATGGCCTATCTGGTCCTGTTCTTCACCGACCGACTCCCCTTCTGAATCCGTGTTCCCGATGATCTCTCAGGAGGGATCTTGGGCGTAGTCTGGATCGCTGTGGGTGTGGTGGCGGTGGCCATAATCGCCGCCTTCCTGCTCATGCGTCGACGCGGGGTGGTTACGACCTCGGAATCTCGGGCGGCAGCGCCGGTGGAGAGTACGCCGCAGGGTGAGGTTGAGGAGACAGCTGAGATTCCGGGACTTCGCGCCCGGGTGGAGGCAGCGCGCGAGGCGGAGGCGGCGGTGTCGGAGCCGAAGCCTGCGGAGGAAGTGGCGCCGTCCGAGAAGCGCAGGCCCTCAGAGAAGGAGCTGCGCTCTCGTGTAGAGGTGCTTCTGGAGGAGTCGGGGCGCATGCTGGGGGAGCTCCGGAAGGCGGCTGAGCACGACGAGGTCGTGGCCCAGCAGGCGGGGATGGTGGAGATTCTCGAGGAGGGGCTTCAGGAGGTCCGGACGCTGGCGGAGCGGAAGAAGTGGAGCCATGCGAAGGACAAGGGTGAGGCCCTTCACGCGCAACTCTCGCTAATGCTGCAGAGCGCTCGCCGCGAGCGGGCGTCCTGACCTAGCTAATCTGGCGCAGCACACCGATATTTCCCAATGGTTATGTAGGGCCGCCCGGACGGGCGGTGGTCTACTGGAGTAGAAACTGGCGGCTTCCCGGGGTCGTAGTTTGGGATGATGACTGTGGCGTACCTCGTGGCGCTGTTCTTTCTGGCGATTCTGGCGAAGATCGTTCTGGTCGATTCGCCGCTGGGAAAGGCACTGGGTGACGCGGTGAGTAATCTGGTGCCGCCCAAGGCGTCCGAGGGGGCGGTCTCTCGGGGCGAGCTTGACAAGCTGCGGCACGACGTGGAGGAGCTGCGCGACCGGGTTGAGCGGGTGGTCGAGGAGCAGACCTTCCTGACGCAGCTGCTGTCAGAGCCCGGACACATGAGACTGGGTCCTGGCGAGGCGGAAGACTCTGACACGCGAACCTAGGCGGAGATCGGGATGGTCACGCGCGAGGATGTAGAAGGCTACCTACTCCGGATGGGAATGCCCTTCCAGGAGATCGAAGAGGGGCTCTGGGTCATCGGAGACGGCCTGGAGGCAGCGCCGGTGTTCGTGACGTACACGCCTCCCTTGCTGCTGGTGCGGGTTGAGGTCATGGATGCGCCGGAAGATGAGGAGTTGCGGAACGGGCTATTCCGCGAGCTTCTCGAGTTGAACGCCAACGATATGGTGCACGGGGCCTACGGCCTTGATGAGAACGAGATCGTGCTGACCGACACCCTGCAGCTAGCGGACCTGGACTTCAGCGAGCTGCAGGCATCGCTGGAGAGCATTATGATGGCTCTGCGGTCGCAGTACGAGACGCTGTTGCGTTACAGAACGCCATAGAGAGAGAGCTATGAGTATCTGGAGCAGACTTTCCACGATGGTCCGGTCGAACCTGAACGACCTCATCGCTCGAGCGGAGAACCCCGAGAAGATGCTCAATCAGATCATCGACGATATGCGCTCGCAGCTAGCACAGGCCAAGCAAGAGGTTGCGGTCGCGATCGCCGATGAGCGCAAGCTCCGGAGGCAGGTTCAGGACGAGCGGGACCAGTCCGCCGACTGGGATCGGCGGGCCAAGCTGGCGCTACGAGAGGGCCGCGAGGACCTGGCTCGACAGGCTCTACTGCGAGGGAAGGAGCACGGCGTGCACGCCGGCACGTTGGAGGAGCAGTGGCGCGGTCACGCCTCCGAGACCGAGAAGCTCAAAGACACGCTGCGGCAGTTGAGCAGCAAGATCGAGGAGGCGAAGCGCAAGCGCAATCTGCTGATCGCTCGTCAGAAGCGGGCCGCGGCACAGAAGCGGATCCACGAGACGCTGACCGGGCTCGCCGACCGCAGCTCGTTCGAGGCATTCGAGCGGATGGCCGAGCGAATCGAGGAATCGGAGATTCGAGCGCTGGCCGCAGCCGAGGTCGATGAGGAGTTGGGTGGTGACGACCTGGAGCGACAGTTCAAGCGTCTGGAGGGCGGCGACATAGATGTGGAACGTCAGCTCGCCGCGCTAAAGGAAGAGATGGGCCTGCTGCCTGCGGCTGAAAGTGAGACCCATTCGGAGGGTGAGGTCCGCGAGGCCGAGATCATAGAGGAAGAGCCGGCACCCGAGGAGGAAGAAGCTGGCTGATTCGAATTCGGGTTTCAGTCCACGCCAGGCGTACGGCGTACTGGCGACGACGGTTTTCGTCGTCCTTCTCCTGCTCTTCGTCAATAGCGTCGCCGATCTTCTCCTGCTCCTCTTCGTGGCGGCGCTTTTCGCCGTATACTTGGGCGCGTTCACCGACCTCGTCACCGGCCGCCTCACCATAGCTCGCGGTCTCGGCGTCATCGTCGCTCTGCTCGGGACGTTCTTGTTGATCGGGCTCGTAGGTCTTCTGATCGTCCCGCCGGTCGTCAATCAGTTTCAGGCGCTGCTCGGCGAGCTGCCGGGCCGGCTCGACGGGATCCAGGAACAACTGACCCATTTGGCCCAGCAGCAGGACAGCCTGCTGGGGCGGCTGCTCGGCCCGCTCGGCGAAGGCGCCGAGGGCGGTGGTGATATCGGGGAGCGGGTCTTCGAGCAGGCGCGAGAGTTCTTCGGGGACGTCGTACCGTACATCTTCTCCGGAATCGGTGTAGCGATTCACGTGGTGTCCGTGTTGATCATGGGCATCTACATGGCGGTGAAGCCAACGATCTACCGGGAAGGGCTCATCACACTCACGCCCCCGGCGTACCGGGAACTGGCGCGTGATATCCTATCCGACCTGGGTCACACGATTCGCTCTTGGCTGGTCGGTTTGGGCATCTCGATGGTGGTGCTGGGCACGTTGACCTGGATCGGCCTCGTCCTCCTTGATGTGCCGTACTCCCTTGCCTTCGGTGTCTTCACCGGGATCGCGGTGATCGTGCCGTTCTTCGGTACGATCCTCTCGACGTTGCTGCCGGCTCTGTTCGTGATCGGCACGGCCGGTGTCACGAAGGCACTGCTGGTGATCTTGCTGGGTGTGGTCGTCCACGTTTTCGAGGCCAATGTCGTCGCACCGATGGTGTTCGAGAAGCAGGTCGAGTTGCCACCGGTCCTCACGATACTGTCGGTTCTGGTCATGGCGAAGCTCCTTGGGGTCGTGGGCCTTCTTGTTGCCGTCCCGGTACTTGCGAGCGCGATGGTTTTCGTTCGCCGGATCTTCGTGCATCGCATCCTGGAGGGCAAAGGCTTTCACCGGATTGTGAGAGATGCGCCCGCGATCATCAGCCTGCCCACCGGCGACGGGGTGCTGGTCCACCCATCGGCGACCCAATCGAGCATCCCGGCCCTATTGGAGGGCTGAGCGGGCACCTGCGATGCTGCCCCACTCTGTGATCTTCGCCAAATGATCGTCGGTGTGGGTGTCGACTTCGTGGAAGTGGAGCGCCTGCGACGCGTACTGGCGCGTTACGGCGCGCGTGCGCGGCAGCGCCTGTTCACCACGCGCGAACTCAGCGACTGCGAGAGTCGCCTGGACCCCGGCGAGTGCCTGGCGGCCCGCTTCGCGGCCAAGGAAGCAGCGCTCAAGGCGCTGGGCACCGGCAAGAGCCCCGGCATCCGTTGGACCGATATGGAGGTGATCCGAGAGGGTTCCGGTCGGCCACGGCTTGAGCTGAGCGGCGAAGCGCACGCCCGGGCGGCGCGCCTAGGGGCAGAGCGCGCTTGGGTCAGCCTCAGCCACGAGGCAGGGCTCGCGTGCGCGGTCGTGTTGTTGGAGGCTCCTAAGACCTGAGTAGCTTGCCGCCGTCGACGACGATTGTCTCCCCCGTGATGTAGCTCGACTCCACAAGGAACAGCACCGCCCGAGCCACGTCCGCCGGCGCACCCAATCGCTTCAGGGCCGTCATCTCGGCAAGCTGTCGTCGCTCTGCTGCGGCTAGATCCTCGGGGGGCAGGACCGGCCCCGGCGCTACCGCGTTCACCCGAACTTCCGGCGCCAAAGCCCGAGCGAGGACCCGGGTCATCATCACGAGGCCGGCTTTTGAGACACAGTAGTGCGCGTAGCCCGGCCATGCCTGGAACGCGGCGACGTCGGCGATGTTGACAATCGACCCGGCTCCCGAGCGCGCCATCAAGCGCGCCGCCTCTTGGGAACAGAAGAACGGCGCGCGCAGGTTCAAGTCTAGCACGCGGTCCCAAGCTGCAGGCGAAATGTCCAGCACCGGCGCCCTCTCGAAGATCGCCGCGTTGTTCACCAGGATGTCGAGCCTTCCGAAGGCGCTGTCGAGGCCCGCGAACAGCCGGCGGATCTCCTCTAGATCGCTGAGATCGGCCTGAAAGGCTACTGCGTCCACCCCGAGCCGCTGAATCTCCCCAACGGCCTCGAGCGCCGCCGCCGGCGCGGCGTGGTGGTGGAGAGCGATGTTGCAGCCGGCCTCGGCCAGCGCGGTCGCGATCGCTCGGCCGAGCCGCCGGGCGGAGCCGGTGACCAGCGCCAGACGTCTACCTGTGTCCATCGGTGCCTCTCCCCTCGAGTCCTCCAGCCCGATGTTCGGGTGATCAACCTAGCCGAGCGTGAAACCGACGGCCAGGCGCGCTGGACGCAGTGAAGCGCGCCAGGCCCGGGCGTCCCCGTTGAGGGTGGCCAGCGAGAAGTGAGGCAGCCTCGGCGGCGCACTCGGCTCGACGCGCACGGACTTCGTAGGCACACCTTCGACTCCCAGTCTCCTGGGAGGATGCATGGGTCACCGTGCTTGGCGTGCGGTCCTCCGCCTCCGATCCCGGCCTCCTGGCGTATCCGCCCTGCGGCTCGGTACTATTGGGCGAAGCCGAGCGGTCACCAAAAGTGCCCAGCGTTGGGCGCGAGACCACTTTTGAGTTGATGCGACAGGAGATCCGAACGGCGCTGGCGGCGGGCGCTCTGTTCGTCGCCGCGACCGCGGCATGTGAGCGCCCCGAGCGAGAGCCGCCGGCAAAGGGCGAGCAGCCGCCGGCGGCCGAGCTCGAGCGGGCGGGAGCCTACGCGATTGGGGGCGGTGTCCTCTACCGGAGGGTGGGAGGATCGTACGTGCCGTTGGCGGTCCTCCCCGGCGCGGGGCGGCAAGCGCCGGATACACTGGAGGAGTGCGCCACCGACATCCCGGATCTCGGAGAGACACGCTTCGAAGAGCTTGACCTCGCTACCGATACGGCATGGGCAGCCTGGGTGACGAGCGGGCCCGGCGCCTGTGTCGGTGTGGTCGGCCTGGGTGACCCGGCCGTGCGTGTCCTGGGGCGCTGGACGGAGGCGGTACCGGAAACGGTACTCTGGGCACCGGCTGGCCGCTATCTTGCCATCTGGCTGGCCCGCGCCGCAGGTCGCCGCAGCTTGGAGGTTTTCGATGCGCTCGCCGGCGGACGGCTAGCGATGCCGTGGGAAACGGAGTGCGACTACGCGGAGGACTGCGATGTCGCGGTGGCGGTGTGGCTAGGTGGCACGTTACTGGATGTGGAGATCCGGCTGGGTCCGGCCGAGCTCTCAGTGCCGTTCGAGGTCAACGTGGCAGCCGAGGCGTTGGTGGGACCGGAAGAGGAGATCTGAGGATGGCAGATACTTTCTTGCGCCGCCGCGTGTGGCGCAAACTGGAGTCGTTGGCGGACGAGCAGCTCTATCAGGTTCTGGACTACATCGAGTTCCTTGAGGGCAAGTACGCGGAAGAGCCGCCGGAGAAGCCGGACCGCATGCAGAAGTTTGCCGAGGGGATCCAGGACAAGCTTCGGGCCCGCCGTGCCGCGCCCTGGGCTCTGAAGGGCGTCATGGGCGCTCTTAGCGTCGTCGACCGCGCCGTCGGTACGGCTGCCAAGACAGCCCGCGGGCTAGCGGAGGAGCTCGAGAAGGTCGGGCGCAAGCCGGGCCAGGGATCTGACGACGATTCCGACGACCGACCCACGAAGATCGTCGTCGATTGAGGCTATGGCGAAGCGCGCCCGGATAAGAGACCTGGTCGCTGGGATTCCCCGGTTCTTGCTGTTGCTCGCGCGGCTGATCCGCGACCCGCGGGTCTCGGGTGCGGACAAGGGGCTGCTGGCGGCGGCAGTTGCCTACACGCTGACGCCGATCGACCTGATCCCCGATTTCCTGCCGATCATCGGCCAGCTTGACGATCTCTTCTTTCTAGCGCTGGCGATCGACCGGTTGATAACACGCGCCGGAGCGGAACTGGTCCTGGCCCACTGGGACGGGCCTGAGGATGTCCTGGTCGATCTCTGTGGCAGCCTTGAAGATCTCGCGCGCCGACTACCGGCTCCGGTGCGTAACAGACTAGCGGAGGAGGTGGAGGCCCGTTGACACCCTGTTGAACCGCCGCGTATTTTCAGCTATGGAACTTGCTGATGAGACTTCACCGCCCGGGTGCGTGCGCTACAGCGCAGCCCGGGCTTGCTGTTAAGCGAGGATTCGCGTGCCGATGAAGAGGGATACGCCGTATTCCGAGGCGCTGACATTCGACGACGTTCTGCTGGTGCCGCGCCATTCGACAGTCCATCCGCGAGCGGTCGACGTGAGCACGCGACTCACTCGTAATCTGGCGCTCAACATACCGTTGGTCTCCGCCGCTATGGACACGGTCAGCGAAGCCGAGATGGCCATAGCGATGGCTCGCCAGGGTGGGATCGGCATCATCCACAAGAACATGGCCATCGATCTGCAGGCCGCTCAGGTCGATCGTGTGAAGCGGTCCGAGAGTGGCATGATCCGCAATCCGATCACGCTGAGTCCCGAAGCCCCCCTGCGCGACGCCCACAGGCTGATGAGGCAATTCTCGATCAGCGGGGTGCCGATCGTCGAGGCTGACGGGCGGCTGGTCGGTATCGTGACGAACCGGGACCTCCAGTTCGAGACAGACCTCGACCGGCCGATTGCCGATGTGATGACCCGTGACAAGCTGGTCACCGCTCCTATGGGCACTTCTCTAGATGAAGCGGAGCGGATGCTTCACGAGCACAAGATCGAGAAACTGCCGGTGGTCGATGAGCGGGGCTACCTGAAGGGTTTGATCACGGTCAAGGACATCTTCAAGCGTCGCCAATTTCCCAATGCCGCTAAGGACGAGCACGGACGTCTGAGGGTGGGTGCCGCCGTCGGAGCGAGCGGCGGAGACCTAGAGCGGGCGGCAGAGCTGGTCGGCGCCGGCGTCGATGTCCTGGTTGTCGACAGCGCCCACGGGCACTCCGAGGGTGTGGTCGAGGCAACCGGCCGCCTCAAGGAACGTTTCCCCGACGTCGAGTTGGTCGCCGGCAACGTGGCTACACGCGACGGGGCGGGGGCGCTGATCGAGCGAGGCGCCGACGGCGTGAAGGTAGGCGTCGGGCCGGGCTCGATCTGTACGACCCGCGTCGTCACGGGCGTCGGCGTCCCGCAGCTGACCGCGATCATAGATGCCCTCGAGGCATGCGGCGGCAAGGTCCCGATCATCGCCGACGGCGGCATCAAGTACTCCGGCGACATCGTCAAGGCGATAGCCGCCGGCGCCGCGACGGTGATGATGGGCTCGATGCTCGCGGGCACCGAAGAGAGCCCGGGCGAGTCGTTCCTGCTGGAAGGCCGTCGTTTCAAGGTGATCCGTGGAATGGGCTCGCTCTCCGCCATGCAGGAGGGCTCCGCCGACCGTTACTTCCAGGAAGGCGAGCTGGACGGCCAGAAACTCGTGCCCGAGGGAATCGAAGGACGCGTCCCCTACAAGGGCCCTGTCGCCGACGTCCTCTTCCAGCTCGTCGGTGGGCTGCGAAGCGGTATGGGCTACTGCGGTGCGGCGACGATCGAGGACTTGCAGACAAACGCCCGCTTCGTTCGCATCACGCCGGGCGGACTCCGGGAATCGCACCCGCACGACGTCACGATCACGCGAGAGGCGCCCAACTATAACCTCTGATAGGGGCGTCGGATACGTTGACAGAGGAGGGGAGGGGCCCTAGGTTCTGTCAGCTAGCTGACCTGTGGGGCGGCTGGCCTCCCCCCGCCGCAGCCAAGGCGTTCGCCAGCGGCGAAAGCCCTCCGGAATGGCGATGACGACATCGTGGCAAGAAGGCCTCCACCGAGAGCGTGTTAGACTGGTCGATGCGCAGCTGGCGCACGGCGCTGATACGCGTGCCCACGCCGAGATCGCCCTGGAGTGGCGGGCGGTCGAGTACCGCGGGCGGGCCGATGCTCATGGACACGGCGCGATCGACCTGCGTGTGTGCGCTGAGGCCACGCTCGACGCGCTCCACAAGCTGTTGGGCGGACGTATGAGCTTCCGGCTAATCGGCGTGAAGTCGGTGAAGGCGTTCGACGATTCCGTGGCGATCGTCGCGCTGGGTGTGGTCGACCCGGAGACGGGCGGGGACCGGCGCCTGATCGGCACGGCGCCGTCAACCGAGGGTGGCATCCCGCAGGGGGTCGCGCGGGCGGTCCTCAACGCGACGAACCGGGTGTTGGGGAACTTCCTCTCGACTGGTGAATAGTAACCTGCAGGAGCGTCAGTTCTTGGCGCCTCTTCCCCCCCAACCCTTGAGAGTATAAGGCGTATGAGCGCGCTTCTCCCGCCATTCGAGCCACCGCGCCGGATCCTGATGGGGCCGGGCCCCTCGAACGTCAGCCCCCGCGTCCTGCTTGCCATGGCGCGACCGACTGTTGGTCACCTGGATCCGGCCTTCCTGGAGCTGATGGACGAGCTGGCGGATCAGCTAAGGGAGCTGTTCGGCACCGCCAACCAGATGACCATCCCGATTTCGGGCACCGGCTCCGCCGGTATGGAGACGGCGTTCGACAACCTCCTGGAGCCGGGCGATACGACGATCATTGGGGTGAACGGTGTCTTCGGGCAGCGAATGGTTTCGAACGCCGAGCGGGCGGGCGCCCGTGTACTGACCGTCGAAGCCGCCTGGGGCGAACCGCTCGACGTTGGGGCGCTGATCGAAGCTCACAAGTCCGCGCCGGAGGCCCGGCTGCTGGCGGTGGTTCATGCGGAGACCTCGACAGGCGTGCTCCAGCCGCTGGAGGAGCTGGGGGCCTACCTACAGGACAGCGGGACGCTGTTCCTCGTCGATACGGTGACGAGCTTGGGCGGTGTGCCGGTGAAGGTGGACGAGCGCGGGATCGATGTGGCGTACTCGGGCACGCAGAAGTGCCTGAGCGTGCCGCCGGGCCTGGCGCCGATCACCTTTTCCGAGCGGGCGATGGAACGAATCGGCTCGCGGAAGGAGAAGGTCCACAGCTGGTATCTCGACCTGTCGCTGATCGCTTCCTACTGGGGCGGGGAGCGGGCGTACCATCACACGGCGCCCGTCAACGCGCTCTACGGCCTGCACGAAGGGTTGCGTGCCATCCTGGAGGAGGGGTTGGAGGCGCGGTTCGACCGGCATCGTCGTCTAGGGACCGCGCTGCAGAACGGTCTGATGAAACGCGGTCTGGAGCTTCTGGTGGACGAGCCTTACCGGCTGCCACAGCTGACTTCCGTGCTTGTACCGGAAGGGGTGGACGACAAGGTGTTTCGTCGCCAGCTTCTGGAACGCTTCGGGATCGAGATCGGCGGCGGCCTGGGACCGCTGGCGGGCAAGATCTGGCGAGTGGGGTTGATGGGTGAGACGTGCCGGGAAGAGACCGTCACGCTGTTCCTGGGCGCGCTGGACGAGTTGCTGGAGGGCAAGTCGTGAGGCGAGCGGGCCGGCTGGCTTTGATGATCGTTGCCGTCGCGGTGTTGGCGATGGGGTGCGCGACCGGGCGCTCTGGTGGAGCCGACCCCGAGCCCGCCGTCTCCGGGGTCGAAGCCGGCGCGGGCCTCGGCGAGGACAGCCTCAGCCTCATCATAGCTGAGGTCGAGGAGAGCGCCGACTCGGCGACCGGGCTCGAGGTCGAGGCGGAGATGCTCGAGGTCTCCGGCGCGAGCCGCCCCGACGCAGCCAGACGCGGGATTCCGACCTGGGACATCCCGATCACGATGAACGATGCGGTCGAGAGTTGGCTGGAGTACTTCCAGCGCGACGGCAGGGAGAACTTCGAGGTCTACCTGCAGCGTGCGGGCCGCTACGAGCCGATGATGCGTGCCATCCTCCAGGACGCCGGTCTGCCGGAGGATCTGGTCTATATGTCGCTCATCGAGAGCGGGTTCAGCCCGCGGGCCTATAGCCGCGCCCGGGCGGTGGGCCTCTGGCAGTTCATCGCCAGCACCGGCCGGCTGTACGGTCTGCAGATCTCCTACTGGGTCGATGAGCGGCGCGATCCGATACTCGCCACTAAAGCGGCGGCGGCTCACCTGAAGGATCTGTACACCGAGTTCGGCTCCTGGTATCTGGCGGCTGCCGCCTACAACGGCGGTGCGAACCGGGTACGCCGCTCGGTCCGTCGCGCCGGGACCGACGACTTCTGGACGCTGGCACGGCGCCGCCACTTGAGGCGCGAGACGCGCAACTACGTCCCCAAACTCATCGCCGCTGCCCTGATCGCGAAGCAGCCGGCGCACTACGGATTCTTCAATATCGAGACGGCGGTGCCTATGGCCTACGACGTCGTGCAGGTGCCCGACGCCACCAGCCTCGACGTGATCGCCAACGCCGCTGAGGTGCCCGTTGCCCAGGTAATGGAGTTGAACCCCCAGATCCTCCGCGGCGTCACACCGCCGGGCCAGCGCTACTCGCTGCGTGTCCCGCCCGGCACCGGCCACCGTTTCGCGCTGAACTACGCCGGGATCCCCTCCTCGGAGCGGGTCACCTGGGTACAGCACGTAGTGAGGCGCGGCGATACTCTCAGTCAGATCGCCCGGCTGTACGGCGTGAGCGTCTCGGCGATCCGCGCGGCGAACCCGGGCGTCAGGGCGCGGCAGCTGCGTATCGGTCAGCACCTCGTCATCCCGAGGGCTGGGAGACTGCCGCGCTACACATCGGCACCGACGGTGCGCAGGAGCACTACGCCGGTGCGCGTCACCGCGCGGCCGCCCGGCGGCCCGTATATCACCTATCGTGTCCAGGCTGGCGACAGCCTCTGGGCCATCGCCAAGCGCTACGATGTCACCGCCCGTGACCTGATGGTGTGGAACGGACTGGCGACCAGTCGAATCTACCCGGGCGACGAAGTCAGAATTTACGTAGATTTAAATTAGAAGGCGTGCGGGAATTCTCGAGCCGCGGATCCGGGAATCAAGGAGTAGGGGCGCCACCTCACTCGGTCGGCGCCCCCGCTTCTTAACCTCCCTATCTCCCCGATACCCGGATACCCGGATTCGCCTTCGACTTCCGAGGAGACTTCGGGATTGGCCAATGGAAGTTCGAACTTCTATTCCCCGAGCACAGCCTTGGCGTATCCGTTCGCTGGGTCGATCCCGCTGCGCAGCAGGCCGCCGACCCGACCCGGGCCACGGTTGTAGGCGAGCAGCGCAAGGCGCGTGTCGCCGTTGTACTCGTCGAGCAGGTAGCGGAAATACCGGAACCCCAGGTGCAGGTTCGTCTCCGGATCAAACAAGTCCTGCGTCTCCACCGTCGGGTCGAGCCAGCGCGCCGTGCTCGGCCTGATCTGCGTAAAGCCGATAGCGCCCGCCGAGCTCACCGCCGTGCGCCGAAAACCGCTTTCCACTCGAACCAGATTGAACGCCAGCTCCGGATTCACCCCCTCGGACAGAGCGATGTCGTAGATCTGCATCGCCCGATTCGCCGGAATCCGGAAATCGCCCGAAAACCGCTGTATCTGCTCCAGTCGCTCTACCTCCAGCGTCCTGAGCTCGATCTCACTGCGCAGATCTCGGTTCTCCGCCCCCAGCAACGCCACGTCCGAGGCAAGCTGCTTCGCCGACGGGTTGCTCGCCTGCGGCACTCCGCTGATCACGGCGGCCACCGCTAAGGCGGCGGTGACCAGGAACAGCGCCCAGACCGTCGCCGGAATCTCCAACAACTTTGCCTGGATCAGAGGCCAGCGGTGCGAAACCGCCTGCTCCCGCGTCTGCGTCTGTGTTTGCCACGCCTTTGTATAGTCTCTCATCAGTCTACTCATATTGACCACGATCCTCCCGTCTGCCTCCCTGCCTTCGCCCACTGCGGGGCCCGGCCACACCGGAACCCACTTCCCTTATAACGGCCTCTCCGTTACTCCCTGTTTCCGAGTGGGATGCAGTCGGCTGAACGGGTCGGTGTCGCCCTCAGCCCGGCCAAAGGCGGGCACTGGAAGATCGTAGGGGACCCTACAGTTTTTGGCCCTCACCTCACCCACCACCACACACCTTCACGCTGTCAACCTCGCACCGGCGAGTCTCTACCTAACTACGAATCCCGTCGGCGCCAGGTTCCACTGCGGCCGCCGCTCTTCTCGACGAGCCGGACGGAGTCGATCTCCATTCCGCGGTCGAGGGCCTTGCACATGTCGTAGACGGTGAGCAAGGCAGCACTGGCGGCCACCAGCGCTTCCATCTCGGCGCCGGTCCGGCCAGTCACTCCGGCCCGGGCCTGGACCTTTACACCGGGAAGGTCCTCATCTAGGGTCAAAGATACATCAATCACGTCGATTTGTAGAGGATGGCAGAGTGGGATCCACTCTGCGGCGCGTTTTCCGGCGGTGACGCCGCTGATCTTGGCGACGGCGAGCACGTCGCCCTTTTCCACCGTGTTCTGGCGAATCGCGTCGAGGGTCGAGCGCTGCATGCGAATCCGACCCTCGGCCGTCGCCGTTCTGCGGCTGGTGTCCTTGCCTGCGACGTCGACCATGCGGACGGTGCCGCCCGCGTCGACGTGAGTCATCTTACTCTTCTTGCCGGTCATTCAGTCGCCTCCGTGGCTGGGAATGTGCCGGGCGCTCCACGGGCGCCGAGCCGGCCGAGCCGCGAGAGGTTAGCGATAATGAGCTGCGGGTTCACGTTCCGGTCGGCGAGCTCCCGAGCCTCGTCGAGGGCGTCGAGCAGCCGGATGAGCCGGGCGAGGTCGTCAACACGGTCGCCGCCGACGGCGGTTAAGCCCTCGGGATCGGAGGCTGGAGCACCGGTGGCGACGGCCACGACGTCGCGGAGCAGGCTGCGGGTTTCGCTGAGGGTTCGAGCAAAAGAGCCGCGGGCACCGAAGGAGCGGAAGCGATGCGCAGCGGCCAACTGGGCCAGCGATCGCCCGTCGAGTAGCGCGCGTGTCAGCTCGATAGCGCCTTCGCGCAGGCTCTCCTGCTCACCCTCGAGCAGCTCGAGGGCCCGACCGATCGAGCCGGCGCTGCGGCCGGCGACTCTGCTGGCTTCGCGCCTGGGAACGCCGGCCTGTTCGGCGAGGAATTCGGCGACGCGCTCGTCGGGGAGGGGAGCGATCCGGACGCTCTGCACTCGCGACCTGATGGTGGGGAGTAGGGCACCCGGTACGTCGCTGGTGAGGATGAGCGTGGTATCGGCGGGCGGTTCCTCCAGCAGCTTGAGCAGCGCGTTGGCAGCCTCCGGGCTCCCGAGCTGTGGGGTAAGCGCTTCGGCGCGTCCGATGATCAGGACCTTGGCAGGCCCCATGGCGGGTGCCTTTTGAGCGAGCCGGCGCATCGTGTGGACGGCGCCGACATAGATTCCTGTGGCGCCTTCCTCCCCATCGAGATAGCGCAGGTTCGCGCGGCGTTCTGCGAGGGCGGCCGCTCGCAGGTCCTCTAGCTTCTCCCGAAGCTGCTGCGCGCCGGAAACGCGCTTGGGGCGCGGCAGCGGGAAGAACCAGTTGACGTCCGGGTGTTCCAAGCGGGCACTCAACCGGCAGGCCCGGCACGTGCCGCACGGACGTTCGCCGTCGGAGCGGCAAACCAGCGCGGTGGCGGTCCAAAGTGCCAGCCGCTGCTTGCCGACGCCGCGCGTGCCGTGGAGGAGGAGCGACTGCGGGAGGCGCCCCAGCACTGCAGCCCGGGCAAGCCGCTCGCGGATCTCTTCGTGACCGAAGACGGCCAGGTAGCCCGGCTCAGCCACTCGTCCTCCGCAGCCAGGGGCGCGGATCCACGGCGCTGCGATTGACCCGGACCTGGAACTCCATGTGGGGGCCCTCGGGCGTGTCGGAGCCTCCCACGTAGCCTATGACCTGCCCCGTCGCCGCCAGTTCGCCCTCGCGCACCAGGATATCCGAGAGGTACAGGTAGACAGTGTAGTAGCCTCCGCCGTGGCTCAAGATTACCGACGGTCCATAACTCAGGTAGGGTTGCGCGAAGACGACCGTACCGGTGCGCACCGCCTGCACCTCGGTGTGCTCGTCGGCGGCGATCCCGATACCCTGCCGGATGATCACCGTGCCGTCGGGGTTCCTTTGCTGGCCGTAGCCGTAGATCACCCGGCCCCGCACGGGCCAATCGAGCGTGCCGCGGTCTTCCGGCAACAGAGTTCTTGCCGTCGGCGACGCGGCAGCGAGGGCCTCGGCGGCCGCGCGCTCACGCTCCAGGCGGTCGACCAGGTTGGTGAGCTCATTCTCCGCGCGCTCCAGCTCCTCGAGCTGGCGCCCCGCAGTCTCGTGCTGGCCGCGCACGGTCCTCAGACGACGGCCGCGCTCGCGCTCTAGGTGATAGAGGTCCTGGATTTCCCTCACCTTCTCGCTGCGGACTCCGCGCAGCCCCTGGACCTCGCGCCTCAGCTTGTCGTACTGCTGCTCCAGAAGGTCCTTGAGGTCCTCGATCTGTCTCACCAGCAGGCGATCGTGGAGCGCCACGAGGTACAGGTACTGGTAGCGGTTTATCAGGTCGGAGAAGCTCTCCGCCGCGAGCAGAACCTGCCAGTTCGCCAGCGGTCCCCGCATGTATAGGTCTCGCGCCCGGCGCGCGAAGAGCACCTTCTTCTCCACCAGCTGGTCCTGCGTCTGCAGCAGATCGGCCGTGGTCTCTTGCACCTGTTGATCGCGGATCAGGAGCTGATGATCCATCTCGCGGAGTAGCGCCTCCTGGTTCCTGGCTTGCTGGTTCAGGTTGTCCAGCTCGGCGCTCACGTTGTGGATCTGGGCCGAGAGGGCGTCCATCTCCGAGCGGAGGCGTCGCTGCTCTTCACGGATGGCCGCCAGACGCTGCCGGCTCAAGCGTATTTGCTCTTCGAGCGGTGCGATGGGATCTTCCTGGCCCAACAGCGGACCCGTTAGGCCGGTCACGGCGAGCGCCGCCAGATAGCTGGCGCGCAGGAGCGCAGACGCCGGTCTAGGCATAGGTGATCAGGTGCCGTCGCAAGGCCGCGTCGCTCGCCGCCAGGCCCAGGACGCCACCGGCTAGGCCGCCCGCTGCGGCCCAGAGAGGCGGTAGCCACTCGAGGTCGATGAGGGATCCGTTCACCGCCAGGTAGGCCCCGTACGTGAGGAGCAGGGCGAGGAGGCCACCGGCCAGGCCGGTGATAAACCCCTCGAGCAAGAAGGGTCGGCGGATGAAGCCGTCGGTGGCGCCGACCAGCTTCATGATGATGATCTCCTCGCGTCGGGCCAGGACGGCCATACGGACCGTCGTGCCGATGATGAGGATCGCTACGACGGCGAACGCGATTCCGAGGATGGCGGCGACGGCACCGCCGAGCCGCCGTAACTGGTAGATCTTCTCGACCCACTCGCGGCCGTAGCGCACATCTTCGACGAAGGGGTAGAGCGCTATAAGCTCGGCCACACGCTCCACGGATTCGGGGTCGCGGTACTCCGACTTCAACTGCACCTCGATCGAGGCTGGCAGTGGGTTCACCTCGAGGTCGGTGAAGACCTCACGGAATTCCTCGAGGTCCTGCATGGCGTCCCGAATCGCGTCGAATTTCGACACGTGGTCGATGTTCTCCACTTCGGGGAAGGATCCGACATCGTTCTGCAGGACCTCCAGCTGCGCCGCAGAGACGTCGTCACGCAAATAGGCGACCACCTCGACCCGCCGCTCGATGGACCGCAGCGTCACCTCGACGTTATAGGTGACGAGCCCGAACGTTCCGAGCACGAAGAGGCTGAGCCCAATGCTCATGGCCGAGAGCACCGCCAGGCCGGGCGCCCTCCGGAAAGCAGCCATCGCCTCCCGGACGCTATGATACGCCATTGGGCTCGCTTGTTTCGCCCACCGAGTCGTACACCACCGCCCCGTCGGCGAGCTCGATCACCCGGTACTGCGGGTAGCGTCGCACCAGGTCCAGGTTGTGGGTCGCCATGAGTACTGCCGTGCCTGCTGAGTTGATATCGCGCGTCAAGTCGAAGATGCCCCGCGACGCCCGTTCATCGAGGTTTCCCGTCGGCTCGTCGGCCAGCAGAACCACCGGATCGTGAATCAGGGCGCGCGCCAGCGCGATCCTCTGCTGCTCACCGCCGGAAAGCTCTTCCGGGTAAGCGCCGGCTCGAGCGGCAAGCCCCACCTGCGCTATTAGCCGCTGCACCTTTCCCTTGATCTCGCTGCGCCGGGCACCGGTCACCTCGAGGGCGAATGCCAGGTTCTCAGCTGCCGTTCGGTCGCGCAGCAGGCGGAAGCTCTGGAACACCATCCCGACCCGGCGCCTGAGCTTCGGGATGTCGCGGCGTTTCATCCGGCCGGAGGAATACCCCGAGACCCGCACCTCGCCGTCCGTCGGTTGCTCGGCCATGTGAATGAGGCGCAGGACGGTCGTCTTCCCCGCGCCCGAGGGACCGATGAGGAAGGCGAACTCCCCCTTCCTCAAGTGGAACGACACGTTCTTCAAGGCGAGCCCGGAACGCGGGTATTCTTTGTAGACGTTGATAAGCTTGATCACGAAATCCGGTCGCCGCGGGCGGAGCAGTAGGCAGGGGCGGTTACCTTCATCCGCTGGCCAATCTACTGGAGTTCTCTGATGACGTCAAAGCGCGCCGCGCGAACCTGACGGCCGTCTCCAGCGCCGCCCGCATCGAGGCCGGATCGGCTCGCCCGGTGCCGGCGATGTCGAACGCGGTGCCGTGGTCAGGCGCCGTGCGGGGGAAGGGAAGACCGAGCGTAACGTTCACGGCCGAACCGAACGCGGCCGTCTTGATCGCGGCCATCCCCACGTCGTGATAAGGGGCGAGCACGGCATCCACCCCACCCCGCATGGCGTGCAGGAAGACGGTGTCCGCCGGGTAAGGTCCCTCGACGTCGATCCCGGCTTGGCGCAACTCTGCGATCGCCGGCGCGCATACCCGCACCTCCTCGTCACCCAAGAGTCCATCGTCGGAGGCGTGCGGGTTAAGGGCGCAGACGGCGAGCCGCGGTCGCTCGAGTCCCCACCAGCGCTGCAGCCCCTCGTGACTGAGACGGGCGATCGTCAGGAGACGCTCCACCGTGTAGGCCTCCGGCACGACGCGGAGCGCCATGTGTCCCGTAACCAGAACCACACGCAGCGGCGAGCCAAGCGGTGTCGTCTCGGCGGCAAGGCATAGCGCTGTCTCCGGTACACCGACGAGGTCGCGGAGCATCTCGGTGTGTCCCGGCCAGGCATATCCCGCCGCGGCGAGCGCCGCCTTGCAGATGGGCGCCGTGACGATGGCGTCGACGTCACCAGCGCTGGCCAGCGAGACCGCGCGCTCAATCGCCATAGTGGCGAGGCGGCCGGCCTCCTCGGGGCCACCAGCGGCCTGCCAGCGCCCGATTGGGATCAGCTCGAGCCCCTGAGTCGCGGCGAGCCCCTCGGCCCCGACGAAGACGACGTCCGCGTCCAGTGCCGGAGATCCCTGGGTGGCACGCGCCGCGACCTCGGGGCCGATGCCCCGCGGGTCGCCCAATGTGACAGCAATTCTCGGCCGTCGCACGTCTGCCCTGCTTGGTCGGATTAGCTCTGACCGCGACTCAGTTGGGAGAAGGGAACTCGTCCAATCGCATCTCGATGTATGTCGCCTCCCGGAGATCACCAATGATCTTCGATAGCATCTTTTCCTGCTCGATCTGCAGACGGAACGACTCGCGCACGTCGTCGAGGGTCCACTCGCCCCCCGGCCGGAGCGCAGAGACGAGTGCCACAACCCACTTGCCTTCCCCAGGCGTGCCTGACGTCGCCAGGAGGAACGGACCCACTACGTCCCCCGGACTTGCCCCTGCCAACTGCTGCTGGTAATCCCCGGGCAGCTGTTCCTGGGGGTAATCTGTCAGGATGCTCCGCTCCGACGGATCCCCGTACTGGTTGATGAGCGAGTCGGGGTCGGCGCCGCCGCGGAGGTCGGCGGCCACCTGCTCAGCCCGCTGTCGTGTGGTTTCCGTATCCTCAGCGGACAACTGCAAACGAACGAGTATATGTCGGGCCAGCCGCTCAGCCCCTCTAACGCGTTCGAGCTTGATGATGTGATAGCCGACCGATGTCTCGACCGGGCCACTCACTTCACCGGGCAGCAGTCTGAATAGGGTTTCCTCGAACTCCGGCAGCAGCTCGCCCTGCCTGACCCAACCCAGCTCGCCGCCCTGCTCACGCGACGCGGGGTCATCGGAGTGCTCGCCGGCGAGCAGGGCGAAGTCTTCGCCGGCCCTGAGGCGCGAGAGCAACCGCTCGATCCTCTCTTGGGCCGCCAACCGCTGCTCCTCGGACGGCTGGGGGGCCATGATCACCTGCTTGGCGGTCACGGTGGCTGGTCTGGTTCCCAGCGCCGCCTTCTGCTGCTCGAAGCGCTCGCGGATCTCTGCCTCGCTGACCGGGACTGGCTGCGCCTCGCCGACTCTCCGCTGCAGGTACTGGTTCGTGATGAGCTGGACCCGCACGCGGTCGGTCAGGCGGATACGGAACTCGGCGGGGGTCGTGCCTACTCTGGCCAGAGCTTGCTGGAACTCGGTCTGGCTGGGGAACTGCCGTCGAATCTGGGCCAACTGCTCATCGACCCGGTCGCTGACTTCGCTGTCGGAGACAAAGATGCCCTCGCGCTGCGCGTGGAGGAATAGGACGACCTCATTGATCTTCTGGTCGAGGGCCTGTCCGAGGAACGTCCTGTACTCGTCGCGGTTCTGAGGTATCGGCAAGCCCTGGGCCTGGAGCTCGAAGACGTATTCCTGAAGCTCGGTCCACAGTATGGCCGTGTCGCCGACCACCGCGACGACGCCCTCCACGAGCTCGCCGGGGTCTTGGGCAGCGGCGGTGGCGAGCCCCAGCGGCGTGCTGGATCCGGCGAGGCAGAGCGCTAAGGCCAGCGGCAGGCTTCGCGTCATTGGCCCACCTCCGGCGCCGCGCTCTCCGACTGGGCGGTGGGTTCGCCGCTCGCCTCCACCTGCCGTCGCTGCTCTCTGAGCTCGAGCGCACGAACGATCACTGCCGAATAGCGATTGGGATAAACCTGACTCGTGTGAGTTGGTCGCAAGGCGGGCGCGACACGATCGACCGGATTCCCTCTCAGGAGCGAGCCGGGCTGGCGTAGGGCACGATCAACCGCTGCCTCGACCGTGTCGTCACCGCTCAAGAAGGCGCTGCGCTGGAAGCCTGACTGACTGGCCGTCTGCATCAGTTGTTGTGTCGCGCGGAGCTGCAGGCTTTCGAGCTTTGCCTCCGGCACCGTGTAACCGCGTTCCTGTGCGGCGCTGGTCAAGATCTCGTTCCGTATCACCTGGAGGAGGGCCTCGTGGACCCTCGCCGAGTCTTCGTCGGCGAAGTAGCGCCAGCCCGCGGGTGAGTCCGAGAGAAGAAAGTCGGCCAATTCACCGAGCGTGAACACGCCGCCCCGATAGCGCGCCAGCTCGGCCTCGCGCCGCACGCCGCTTAGTTGCCTAACTGAAGGCGAAGTCGCGAGCTCCTGCAGCAGGCTCACCGCTCCCGGGATGATTCGGACGCGAGCCGCCGCAACCAGCGAGCCGATGTACTCCTCTTCCAGATCTCTCACTTGCCGTCGCATAAGATCGCCCCGGTAACGCTCACGCACGGACTCGTAGTCGGGGTCTCTGCGGTCGGTGACTTTGAAGATGTGATACCCCAGGCGCGACCTGACGGTTTCACTGATTTCGCCAGGCTCGAGCGCGAACACGGTCGGCTCCAACTCCGAGAGCAGGCGACTGCGGTCTGCCCATCCCAATCGGCCGCCCACGGCGGCGGTCGGTGTATGTTGGGAATAAGCACGTGCCAGCTGCGCGAAATCCTCGCCGGCCACAGCGCGCGCGCGGATAGCGTCGGTGTAGCGCTTCAGGCTGTCGATCTGGGCCTGCGTCGCCGTCTCGGGGATGAAGATCAGTATCTGATGGGTTTCGACCCTCACGTACGGCCGTCGGCGTTCGTACGAGTCGCGTAGCACGCTATCGGTCGGATCCTCCAGGCGAGCGAGTATCGTTTCCTGGTACCACTGGTCGATGATGTCCCGAGCCTCGTCAGCCCAGATCAGCGGTGTCAGATCGACATCGGCTGTGGAGTCCGGGCTTGCAATCTGGCTGGCAAGCAAGGTGTATCCGATCCAGAGATCGACCAAGCGCTCGACGAGCGCCGGCTCGAGCGGTGCGGCGCGCCGCATGCTGGCAGCGAGGAGTTCCGCTGCGCGATCGATGGTGAGGGAGTAACGATCGACGCGAGCTACGGCCGTCTTGTGGCCCTCCATGCCCTCCCGCGCGGCCGAGCAACCGGCGAGGGTCATGGCGAGGAAGCAGATCGAGACAATTGCTAGGAAAGGTCGGTTCATCTTCATCCTGCTGTTAGCGGTTGGCGTTGCGACTCGAAGCATCCGTTCAAGTGCCTCGATGGCGGAAGGCATGATTGAAAAGCGCCGCTTCATGGTCATCCTGTTCTCACGAGTTACCTTGCTCTTCGAGCATACGCTCCAG
The DNA here is from genome assembly GCA_020344215.1 of Gemmatimonadota bacterium. Classification (GTDB taxonomy): domain Bacteria; phylum Gemmatimonadota; class Gemmatimonadetes; order Palauibacterales; family KS3-K002. The sequence continues at coordinate 353,893 of CP070815.1, read as the reverse complement.
CGCTTCGACGACGATGGGCGCGATGTCTGACGACCCGGCGACCCGGAAGACGAGGGAGAGCGGCTGCAGCCTGCGTACCTCGACCTCGACCTCGCGCCCGGTCAGGGCGTCGCGCAGCGACGTCAGCCGCGGTACGACCCCGCGCCGGAAGCTCACACGCGCGGTGCCCGGGGTGGCGAGCACGCGCTCCGCGCCCAGCCCGCCACCCAAGATTCTGATCCGCGAGGCGGCGATAAGCCGCTCCACCTCCGGCGGTAAGCGGCCGAAGCGGTCGCGAAGCTCCGACGTGAGGTGTTCGACCTCGTCGAGATCGGAGACCTTGGAGAGCCTGCGATACAGGTCCAGCTTCTGCCTCTCGTCGGGTATGAAGCTCTCAGGAATATACGTCGCTCCGGAGATCGACACCTCGGGTGCCTCAGGGCGGACTGCCCGCTCGCCGTCCCCGCTCCGCAGGGCGGCCACCGTGTCCTCCAACAGGCGTATATAGGTGTCGAAGCCAACGGCCTGAGCTAATCCTGATTGCTCTGTGCCCAGCAGGCTCCCCGCTCCCCGCAACTCCAGATCCCTGAGCGCGAGCCGATAGCCTGCACCCAGCTCGGTGTGCTTCTCCAGCAGGGTCAGCCTGCGCTCGGTCTCGGGGGGGAGCTTCGGCGGCACGATAAGGTAGCAAAACGCCCGCTGATGCGATCGCCCGACGCGACCGCGCAGCTGGTAGAGTTGAGCCAGTCCGAAGTAGTCTGCCTGGTGGACGATCATGGTGTTGGCGTTGGGCACGTCGAGGCCGTTCTCGATGATCGCCGTGGCAACCAGAACCTGGATTTCGCCGCGCACGAACTCGGTCATCGTCTTCTCGAGTTTGCGCTCCGCCATTTGGCCGTGTGCGACCTCTATCCGAAGTTCGGGGAGCAGGCGGCGCACCTTGGCGGCGACCTCGCCGATCGACTCGACTCGGTTATGGACGAAGAACACCTGGCCGCCACGGTCGACCTCGAGCCGGATGGCGTCCTCTAGGGTCTGATCGTCCCACGTCATCATGTGGGTGATGATGGGCTGACGGTTGCGCGGCGCTGTGCGAATCACGGCGAGGTCGCGTAGCCCGCTGAGCGACAGGTGGAGCGTGCGCGGGATGGGCGTCGCTGTCATCGTGATGACGTGAACGTTCCGCTTCAGCGCCTTCAGCCTCTCTTTCTGCGTCACGCCGAACTGTTGCTCCTCGTCGATTACCAGGAGTCCCAGATTCTTAAACTCGACATCGGTCGATAGAACTCGATGGGTACCGATGACGATGTCTATAGCTCCTTCCGCCAGCCTTCGCACGACGGTGTCTTGCTCGCTGGCCGTCCGGAAACGCGAGAGCGACTCGACCACCACCGGGTACTCGGCGAGCCGGGCGCGGAAGGTTTGCAGATGCTGCTCGACCAGTACCGTTGTAGGTGCGAGCACCGCGACCTGGGCGCCGTCCTGAACCGCCTTGAAGGCGGCACGGATGGCGATCTCCGTCTTTCCGTAGCCCACGTCGCCGCAGATCAGCAGGTCCATGGGCTGTGGTCGCTCCATGGCGCGCTTGACCTGGTCGGCGACGCGCTCCTGGTCCGGCGTCTCTTCATAGATGAACGCCGACTCCATCTCCCGCTGCCAGCGCGTATCGGGGCTAAACGCGTGGGCCTTGGCAATCCGCCGTGCGGCGTAGAGCTCCAGGAGTTCCGCTGCCATCGTCTGGACCGCGTCGCGGGCCCGCTTCTTGACCCGTTGCCAGCTCTTGCTCCCCAGCCGGTGGAGCTTGGGCGCAACTCCCTCGTCGTCCCCGGCGTCGGAGATCCAGCGCTCGACCAGGTCGGCTCGGTAGTGGGGCACCCGCAAGGTGTCGCCGCCGGCGTATTCGACGGCTAGCGTCTCGAGTTCCGCGCCGCCGATCGTCACCAGCTCGAGCCCGCGATAGCGGCCGATCCCGTGATCGAGATGGACCACGTAGTCGCCGGGCGACAGTGCCGAGAGTGTGTCGAGGGCGGCTCGGCTGGTCGCCTGCGGTCGTCGGCGTGGACGGCGTGCCCGCCGGAAGATCTCGTGATCGGTGAACAGCCAGAGTGGCGGCTCGGCCTGGGCGATCACGAAGCCACCGGCCAAGGGGCTGAGCCCCAGAGTGATCGCGCGCAGCGCGGACGCGCCGGCCGCGTCCTCGAGGATCTCCTCCAGCCGCTCAAGCTGCCCCTCGTTGTCGCACAGAATCAGGAGGCGAGCGCCTCTGGACAACGCGTCGTGTACAGCGGCGACCAGACGCTCGATACGGCGGTCGATGAGGGGGGGTGGGAGCACCCCGAAATCCTGATCGACTCCCTCCGGCGCATCGACGACGCGTAGCCGACCGAAGCAGCTCAGTCTCGAGCGCACCGAGTCTGGCGGGTCTTGGTATACCTCGGGCGTCTCGGTCCGACGCTGCAATTCTTCCCAGCTCTTTCGTCGCTCGGTCTCCTCCGTTTCCGTATCGAGCTGCAGGATCAGCGTGGACTCGGGGAGTAGCTCCAACAAGCTGCCGGTGTATGCGGGGTGCTCAGCTCCACCGGCTGGGGCGCTGTCGTCACGGGCCGGGAGGCGGACAGGCAGCAGCCGAACTGATTCCAGGTGCGTGATCGAGCGCTGGTCGAGTATGTCGAAGGAGCGTATCGATTCGATCGTGTCTTCGCAGAACTCGAGGCGGATGGGATCGAGCGTTGTAATCGGGTAGATATCGACTATGCCGCCGCGCGCCGAGTACTCCCCGACAGCTTCTACCATCGGGACCTTTCGGTAGCCGGCTGTCTCGAGGTTCACCAGGAGCGAGTCACGGTCAAGCTCCTGTTCGGCCTCCAGCCGGATCTCCAGATCGCTCCAGCTGGGTGGGACTACGAAGCGCTCGCCGAGGGCCCTGCCCGTCGTCACCATGACGTGCGCGCGCCCCGTGATGAGAGCCTGCAGCGAATCGACGCGACGCGCGGAGATCTCGATGTGGGGGTCGGTGAGATCGGGGTGAACTGACTCGCGCTGCGGGAAGACGCGAGACCGACCGGGAAGCAGTGCCTCGAGGTCCGCCTCGACCTCCTCAGCATCCGGCGCCGTAGGCGCCACTACGAGCAGGCGGCGGGCCGCACCCGCCTCGCTCAGGGCGGCTGCCAGGACGGCCGGTGCCGAGCCGGGGAGTCCGGCCAGCACGCGCTCCTCACCGGGGGCCGGTATCCGGTCTGTCAGCCGGGTGAATTCCGGTGTGCTGCGGATGGCATCTATGATCACAGGTGCTTCAGCTGCTTTCGGTGGCTTTCGTTAGCGTGTGCCTCTCTTCGTGCCCGGACGCGCGAGGGGGCCGTCGGCCCGCCGCCGCCAAAGCCGCCTCGACAATAGAAACGAGTATCAGGAGTACAACAAGGGGCTGCCAAGTGAGGCTTCCCCGGCGCCCCTCCCTCGACCGGAACCGGCGAGCCGTCGGGTGCGGTGAGCGCGCGAGTTCGGGGCTCTGTTGCGGCTACCGTCCGTCATCGCGATCGCCACTTCGCCTGAGAGACGAAAGATAAGCCGCTGGGCGGTTGATTATCCAATACTCGACATTCCAGCCCAACGTTCAGGTAGTTCGCGGGCATCAATAATCAGGTGGCAATCTCCGGTCACCAATGCCTCCAGCGGTGAGGTACTGGCGGCCGCTGGTCAAAGAGTATTGCTACGGCATACTTCACGCCCCACTGTATCAATGGCTCCTGAGCTTCGGACACTGGATACTGCGACAAACGTGACGGAGGAGAGGTGGCATACGTGAGGGGGAGAATGCTGGTGTGGGCGATTCTGGCAGGAGCGCTCGGCCTGAGCTGCCGTGGCGCACCGGGCACCCCGCTGGCCGATTACGATATCACGCCGGGGGACATGCGGGCCCGCATCTCGTTCCTCGCCTCAGATCGACTTCAGGGTCGCGGTACTCCCAGCCGGGGTCTGGACATTGCGGCCAGCTACGTCGAGTCGGAGTTCCGCCGCCTGGGCCTCGAGTCACCGGCGGGTGGGTACACTCAGCGCTACCAGCTGGTCAGGACCGAGATGGGGAGCGGCTGGTCGTTGGCCCTGCAGCGTGGGAATCAGCGGGCGACTCTCGACCACCGTACCGACTTCTGGGGTCTGCCCTGGGCGGCCGGCACCGTCGAAGGTAGGCTGCGGTTCGTCGGCACCGACGCGGGCGGTGTGATCGAAAGCGACGAGCCGACCATCTGGGTGGCAAGGTTGACTACGAACATGATGCCGCGCGAATGGCAGCGTGCGGCGAGCGCTGCCGGAGCGGTGGGCCTTCTGTTGGTGACAGCGCCTGACATGCTCGAGCCGCAGGCGCGACATTGGCTCAGCGAAGGCGAGACAGTGTACGAGCTGGGCGATCTCGAGGTGAGTCTACCGGCGGCGCTCGTCTCCGAGGAGGCGCTCTCCGCCGCCATGCAACAAATCGGGCTCGAGGTCCCACCCGCCGACCCGCATGACGGTGGGATCGCAGCGGGCGCGCGGCTGCGCCTGTCGGCGGACCTGCGGGTCGAGACCCTCTCTGCTCCCAACGTGCTGGGGATACTGCAGGGGAGTGATCGCAGGCTTCGCAAAGAGTACGTGCTGGTCAGCGCCCACTTGGATGCGCTCGGCGTCGGCTACCCCGTCGATGACGACTCGATCTACAACGGCGCCGACGACAACGCTTCCGGGGTCGCGGCGGTTCTAGAAGTGGCCGAGGCGATGATGGCGGCGGGCCGGCCGCCGAAGCGGTCGCTGGCGTTCCTGGCGGTCAGCGGAGAGGAGCTTGGACTCCTGGGCTCTGCTTGGTTCGTGGAGCACCCTCCCATCCCGCTCGACAAGATCGTTGCGAATCTGAACATCGACATGGTCGGCCGCAACTGGGAGGATACCATCGCGGTGATCGGAAAGCCGTATTCGTCACTGGGCATGCTCGTCGACAGCGTGACGGCGGCTCACCCGGACCTGGGCCTGGCCACGGTGGACGACCCTTGGCCGGCCGACGGCTTCTTTTTCGGGTCCGATCACTTCAACTTCGCCCGTAAGGGTATCCCGGCGGTCTTCTTCTTCAACGGGGTACACGAGGATTATCATCGGCCGTCGGACGAGGTGAGCAAAATCAAGTTCGAGAAAGCCTCGCGCATCGCCAGGCTCATCTACGAAGTGGCACGCACCGTGGCGAATGCGGATGATCCTCCGCACTGGGATCCCGAGGCACGGAGTCGAATCGTCGAGGGCGCACGTTGATCCGTTTCGGACCCGCCGGCTGGAGCTATCCCGATTGGCAAGGTGTCGTCTACCCCGAGCGTCAGCCGAAGGGGTTCGATCCACTCGCCTTCCTGGCACGCTACTTCGACGCGATCGAGGTCAACTCGACCTTCTATCGCCCGGCGCGACCCGACGTCGCGCGGCGGTGGGTGAGTCGCGTCGCCGAAAACCCCGACTTCAAGTTCACCGCAAAGCTCTGGCAGCGATTCACGCATCAGCGCGACTCCGCCTGGACAGCGGATGAGGTGGGCGCGGTACGTGGCGGCCTCGACCCGCTGGCGGAGCGCGACCGGCTCGGCGCCCTACTGATCCAGTTCCCGTGGTCGTACAAAGCGAGCAGTGGCGCGCTCGAGTGGCTGGACGACGTCACCTCGACCTTCTCCGACTACCCCTGTGTCGTCGAGGTGCGTCACACGTCCTGGAACAGGCCGGAGTTCTACCGCTGGTTGAGCGAGCGCGGCGTCGGGTTCGTGAACATCGACCAGCCGCTGTTTAACCGCTCGATCGGCCCGTCCGCCGAAGCGAGCGCCCGGGTGGGCTACGTTCGCCTGCACGGTCGCAACTACGACGACTGGTTCCGCGAGGGCGCCGGCCGCGACGCGCGCTACGACTACCTCTATGACCGCCAAGAGCTTGAGCCGTGGGTCGACCGCATCCGCGAGCTCGCCGCGGGCGGCATGGTGGAAGACGTCTACGTCGTCACCAACAATCATTTCCGCGGCCAGGCGGCGGCCAACGCCATCATGCTGGCGGGGATGTTCCGCGGGACAAAGCAGCGGGCGCCCGAGACTCTGGTCGACGCGTTCTCGGAGGCGTTGTCCGGGTTCGCCGAGCCCGATGCCGGACCCCAAGCCCGGCTACTCTGAGCTGGCAGAGCGGGCTTCGGCAAGTACGAAAAAGCCTGCGGAGCCGGAGCACCGCAGGCCTTAGAGTCAGCGATCCCCGGTAGGTCAGTAGCCGGAGCCGGGCCAGATGCTGATCGATACGGCGCCCACCACGCCGTCGCCGCCCACGACGCCCCAGCGGCCGACGGAGAGGTCGAGGTGGACGGGCCCCACGTAGGCGCCCAAGCCGCCGGTGTAGGCGAAATGACTGAAGTCGGTGGCGAGGCCGACGCGTAGCGGCAACGCATCCAGCAGCCGCAACTCGCCGCCGGCCGACAGCGCGCGGTCCCAGCGCGAGCGCAGCGTGCCGCCGATGAGCTCGACGTAGTCGGCCGACACGGTGAGTACCGGTATCGCCTCGAACACCAGGCCCAAGCGCAGGCGCTTGGGGACGTCCGCTTGCTCGAGGTACTCGACGATCTCAGCCTGCTTCTCGGGCGTCAGCTCGTCCCACGCGTAGGTCGTATCGGTCGATTCCGTTTGCTCGAAGTCGGCCAACGCGGTGACCTGTGTGAGCTCGAACTCCTCTTCGTTCCATGAGACACCCAAGAGAGCATTAGACAGCGAGATACCCGCCACCAGCAGTCCGTCCCACTCGGCCGCCGCGCCGATGTCCACGGCCCACAGCCGCCCGGCGTCGAGCGCGTCTGAAGAGAGTAGCTCGGCCTGCACGTCCGCGGCGAGCGGGTCGTAGGTGAGGTTGGTGCCTGTGTCGGTGATGCGCGCGAACCCGTGTGCCACCCCGTACTTTACGGTAGCGCCGATCGAGAACTTCAGACCCAGATAGTCGAGTGCCGGAACCGTGAAGGGTTGGGCGTAAGACACATAACCACCGCTGAACGACCATGCCTCGCCGTGCGATCCGTCCAAGCTGAAATCCCTGCCCGTGCCGTCCTCGCCCACGTTGCCGAAGAGTAGAAGCTCTGCGGCGTCCGGTGTGATCTCGAAGTTCAGCGCGCCCACAGTCCCGAAGCCGAAGGCGAACCTCGAGATGCTGAACCCGAGGACACTCGCGCCGAGGTCTGCGTTCAGCTTGAACATCTTGTTGGGGTCATCTTCGCGGATCGACGCCAGAATCTCCGACTTGGTGGCGTCGTCCATGTACACACCGTACAGATCGGTGATCTGGCCGTAGCTCAGCGAGTTGTTGTTCAAGTATGCGCTGGCACCGGCCAGCCCGACGGACCAGCCCGGTCGATCGCTCAAACCCAGGTTTGCCGCGTTCCAGAACGGCGATTCGTAACCACGTGCCCGCGCCATGAACGAGTTGGCCAGCGCGATACTCCGTGCACTGGGCGTCGCCAGCTGTGCCTGGGCCACGCCGGTGACACAGGCGAGCAGCGCGAGAACGATCCCTATATACCGATGCGTCTTCATTTTCATCACTCGCTAGCCGCCGATTCTAACCTGTGCCGTAACCTTTAACTGCGCCTGGATACTCTGGTCGGGGGTGAAGCGACTCAGATCACCAGGCCTACCGTAGCCAGATCCTGTGCCCGAAGCGTCGCCGCGGTAGCCCAGGTACATGTCCGGGAAGGCGGCGATCAGCTCCAGATCGGCAGCGCTGAGCTCACCGGGCTGCTTCAGGTTGGGCGTGAGGACGAGCTGGGTGAGCCGAATCTCGCGCAACGGGTCGCCGGAGAAGAGGTCGGCCTCGGAGCCGGCGATCGAGACCTCGAGCGTGCCGTCGAGCTGCAGGTCGTGTATCAGCGTCAGCTCGTACGAGCCCCTGATGACACGGTCCATGATCTCTTCCCTGGCGTCCTGATCGAAGTCGACCTGGAAGGTCGTATCCAGCGTCTCGCTGGCGACAACGACGGTCGCGGCGGCGACCTCGATACCGTCGACAGAAGCGGCCAGGCTAAGGGAAGCCCCCGACGGGTCGATCGATATCGTCTGACCGTCGTACGGCGAGACGATGTGGAAGACGACCGTGATACCATCGACCAGCTCGGCGGCCGAGATGGTCAGCGTGGTGTCCTTCTGCGCACCGATATCGTGTGTCGCGTCGCTGAGGAACAGGCTGTCGATCGTCGTGCCGCTGCCGATGTCGCGCACGGCCAGTGCGATGTATCCGACCGTGTCGACGTTCGAGCGTAGCGGCTCGAAGCCGAGGCCGTTGATGACGCTCAAGGTCAACACAGCGTCTACGCCCTCGACGGCAACCAGCTCGGGCTCAGAGAACTGAACCGTCAACGTGTCGGTGTAGGCGAAGCCGGGAACCGGCAGGCCGGACACTCCGACGCAGCCGAAGAGGGCGCACATGTCGTTGTAGTTGAAGTCGACGCTGGCCGCCTGCGGGTCGACCAGGAAGACTGGCGGGTCGCTCTGCATATCCGCCTGCACGATGCCGGGCAGGAAGTCCCAGATCATGATGGGATCGGAGCTGAAGGGAGCTACGACCTCCACGTCCCACTTTGGCTCTTCCGGCAGCTCGCAGCCGGCCAGTCCCAGCAGCGCGATGCCGGAGCCGAGCAGCAGGACAGGGCGCAGGCGCGCTCTGGCGTGTCCGATGATACGCACCGGGTTTCCTCCGTTCGTTGCTGGGGAGAGGGCGTCGCCGAGGCAGGTAGCCGGCCGGTAGCAAGACTCAGGGATCCGGCGGCTTTCGGCGCGTGCTCCGGGGGTCCGGAGCCCGGTGGCGGCGCTACAGGCCGCTGCAGTAGCCTACACCGCAGCCGCCTGGGAAGTTTCCGACCGCTGACGCCCTGCCACGGGCCTTCTCGGCAGCCTATATTGAGGGCCTGCAACCCAAGCGTTCCTAGCCATTCTGGAGGTAGGAGAGTATTGAGTGAGCCGCGCGTCTACGCTCGCGCGCCGAACCATCTGGGTGACGTGGTCATGGCCATCCCGGCGCTTCGCCGTCTGGCGGAGCGCTACCCAGAGAGCGGGGTCGACGTGTGGTGCCCTGCGGCGTGGGCGCCGGTTCTCGAGGCGGCCGGTCTCCCGGCTGAGGTCATGGCCTTCCGGCGCACGAGGGCGATCTGGAGGACGGCGGCACGGCTGCGAGACGTCGGCTACGACGCGGCCTACCTCTTCCCCCCATCCTTCTCGTCTGCCGCCGTCGTCCGGTTGGCCGGAATAGCGAGGCGCCGGGGCACACCCACCGACGGGCGGGGCCTGCTGCTCACCGACCGCTCGGTTCGCCCGGAGGCGCCCGGCGAGCATCGTGTGAGCTTTTACATGCGGCTGGTCGACCCGGGTTGGAAGGGCGGGGAGCCGCCGGTGCCGCGCCTTCCAGTACAGGAGCGGGCGCTCGAGCAGTTCCGCCAGCTGGTGGAGGGTCGCTTCGAGCGGCCGGCGGTGGCGATCTTTCCAAGCTCGTACGCTCCAGCACGTCGGTGGCCGGAGGGCAAGTACACGGCGCTGGCCGGATTGCTAGGTCAGGAGGTCGGTACGGTCGTGGTGTTCGGTGGGTCGGGGGAAGAGGTGCTGGCGGCCCGCGTAGCGGCGGGCGCCGGGAAACGCGGCATCGATCTGGGTGGGCGAACCAGCCTCGCCGTGCTCGCCGCCGGGTTGAGTGAGTGCGACCTCGTGGTCAGCAACGATAGCGGTCCCATGCACCTGGCGGCGGCTGTGGGCGCACCGTTAATCGCCATCTTCGGCTCGAGCGACCCGAAGCACACAGGGCCTTTGGGCACGCGTGCACGCGTGCTTTGGCGGTCCGAGCTGCCGTGCGCGCCGTGCCGCAAGAACAGATGTCGGCGCCGGGGGCAGGGTACCTATCTACCGGAAGCCCAGGACGAGTGTGTACACCTGATAACTGTGGAGGCCGTGGCGCGGGCGGCCCGTCAGCAGATGAGTCAAGCGAGGACTGCAAGCGATGTCTAAAGTGCCGGAAGGTGATTGGATCGTTGGAGTGGACATCGGCGGCACGAACCTGAACGTGGGGGTGCTGCCGTTCGAGGGTGCCCTACCCATTGCCGTGCGCAGCGAGCCGACGGAGGTCATGCGCGGTGCGAAGTTCATCGTCGATCGCGTCGTGAGGATGATCGAGGAATCGATGCGCGAGGTGATGGATGAGAAGGGCGTCGGTCGCGAGACGTTTGCGGGCGTCGGCATCGGGTCGCCGGGACCGCTGGATCGGAAGACCGGCACGGTCATCAGCACGCCGAACCTCGGCTGGCGCAATTTCCCGCTCCGTGACCTGATTCAGAACGCCGTTGGGCTGCCGGCGAGCCTCGACAACGATGCGAACGCGGCGACCTACGGTGAGTGGTGGCTGGGCGCCGGGCGTGGGGTGGACACGCTGGTCGGCGTGACACTGGGCACCGGGATCGGCGGTGGGATCGTGCTTAACGGCGAGCTGTATCACGGCGCCAATGACGCGGCGGCCGAGATCGGACACATGACGATCGACTCCACCGGCCGCAAGTGCAACTGCGGCAACTACGGCTGCTTGGAGGCCTACGCTTCGGGCCCGGCGATCGCTGCGCGAGCCATAGAGGGGCTCGACTCGGGGGTCGGCTCGATCCTGCCCGAGCTGGCCGGGGATGTCCAGAACATAACGGCGGGGACGGTCTTCGAGGCTGTGGTCCAGGGGGATCCTTACGCAACCGAGGTCATGCACGACACGGCGAAGTTTCTGGGCGTCGGCCTGGCCAACGTCATCAACATCCTCAACCCGGAGGTGCTGGTGATATCCGGCGGCGTGACCCGGGCTGGCGATCACCTGTTCGCGCCGCTGCGCGCCGAGATAAGGCGCCGCGCGTTCCGGGTCGCGGAAGAGGCGTGCAGAATAGTCCCCTCGGGGCTGAAGGGCCTCGCCGGCATCATCGGCGCCGTGGCCTGCTTCAAGCGGGAGAAGTGCGGCGAAGTGTGAGGCTGGCAGGAATGAAGGCTCGCGCTCGCGAAGGGAAGTGATTAGCTTGGGCAACGGTACCCTCCACGATCCGCTCGTCGCGCGCAGAACACCGTGCGGCTGGGCTGGCGAGCGCTACAGCGGGAGATCCGGCCTCAACACAGCGAGCGTGGCTCCGGGATCGGAATGCCGGACAGCATGGGCATCCTAGGGGTCATCGGCACTATGGTGTGGGACACGATCTGGCGGCAGTCAGACGTCAGATCGCCGGTGGAGGAGTGGGGGGGAATCAGCTACGCCCTCGCTGCGGCCGACGCCTTCACGCCGGGAAAGACCAGAGTCCGGCCGCTAATCAAGCTGGGTAGCGATCTGGCGGAGCAGGGCTTTCGCTTCCTGAGAGACCTGTCCGTCGTCGAGACGGACGAGGCGGTAGCGGTGGTCGACGCGCCCAACCCGCGGGTGGAGTTGCGATACACCGGTCCGGCGCGGCGTGCCGAGCGGCTCACAGGCGGCGTGCCGGCGTGGACCTGGGAAGAGCTGGGGCCGCGGATCGCCGGTTGCGAAGCATTGTACGTGAACTTCATCACGGGCCTCGAGTTTGACCTGGAGGTCGCCCAGCAATTGCGGCGCGGATTCGACGGACCGATCTACGTGGACATCCACTCACTCATGCTAGCGACCGGGCGCGACGGCGAACGGCGGCGGCGGTCGCTCGACCGCTGGTCGGAGTGGCTCGCCTGCTTCGACGTCGTGCAGGTCAACGAAGATGAGCTCGCGGCCCTCGCCGCGCACTGGGGCGATCCGTGGGCCTTTGCCGCCGCCGCCGTCGGTCGAGAGACGCGGCTCTTGTTCGTGACGCTCGGGGCCGAGGGCGCGGCGTATGTGATGGCTCCCGATGCGCTTCCTCTGGAAGCGGTGCGCGCTCGCCTGGAGGGGCCTGACTCCGTTCGCACTGGCAAGGTGACGGCGGAAGCGGTGCGAGGTGGCGACCCGACGGGCTGCGGTGACGTCTGGGGAATGACCGTGTTCCGGGCGCTGCTCGACGGCCACGAGGTGGAGGCGGCGATGCGCCGGGCCAATGCCGCAGCCAGCCGTTCCGTCGCCCACCGCGGCGCCTCGGGGTTGAACAGTTTCTTGAAGGGAGAGATCGAGCGTGCCTAGCCGGTGGCAGCGGGGGGTGAGCGTACGGTGACGGTCGTCCTCCCCGTGGCTGAGACGCTGGATGATCGCGGGTTCGAGACGCTCGTGTCCGGTTGGGCGGGCGCGGAGGGTGGACGTGCTCTGTTCGACGCCCGGCACGTCCGCTGGGTTAGCCCGTACGGGATCCTCGGGCTCTTAGCCGCAGGCGCCGCGTGGCAAGAGCGCTTTGGCGAGCGGCCCTTGCTGGAGCCTCCTGAGAGTAAGGAGGTGGCGAGCTACCTCGGCCGCATCCGGTTCTACGAGCACGCCCACGAGCTGTTCGACTTCCAGGGGCACGTCAGGAAGCGAGCGGCGGGCGAGTCCGACGCCTTGCTGGAGATCACGCCGGTCCGGTCTCACCAAGATGTGCATGACGTGGTCGACAGGGTGCGTGACCGCGCCGCCGCGATTCTGGGCAAGCGACTCGGCTACCCGCCACCGGCGGTGCTTCATTTCAGCGTGATCCTGTCCGAGGTGTGCCAGAACATCGTCGAGCACGCCGGGACCGACGGCTGGGTCTCGGCGCAGACGTACAACTGGAAGCAACGACTGGGGCGGCAGGTCGTGGTCATCGCCGTGATGGATGTGGGCATGGGATTCCGTGGCTCGCTTGCTCGGGAGCATGCACAGCGTTACGGTGACCGCTGGTCGGACGAGACGGCGCTTGAGGCGGCCTTTCTGCATGGCGTCTCACGCTACCGCGACCCGGGTCGCGGCCAGGGCTTACAGGGCATTCGGAAGCAGGTGCTGCGGTGGAACGGGTTCTTCACGATTCGGAGCGGCACGGCGCAGATCGCCGAGGTGCCCGACTGGATCGACAAGCAGCCCATCGCCAGCGGCCTACCGGACTTCCCAGGTGCGCAGATCCAGGTGGTGCTACCGCAAGTCGTCCCGCCGGGTGGCGGTGATTGAGGAGGATGGGAATGGGTGATCCGGCGACGGGCATGACGGGGAAAGTTGTGGACAGCGTGGTCCATACCTCGGTGGCGACGTTCTACAGCAACCTAGTCACGCGCCCCACGGGTCGGGCGGTGCGTTCAGCGATCGAGGAGCAGCTACAGGGCGGCCGGGGTCGCTGCGTGTCGGTGCTCGACTTCTCTCAGGTCGGCGTCCTCGACTTCAGCTGTGCCGACGAGGTGATAGCGAAGCTGCTCAGGCGGTACCTGCGCTCTGATCGTCCCTCCGATGCCTTCTTCATCGTGCAGGGCGTCTTGGAGCACCACAGGGATCCCATCGATGCCGTGCTGCGGCGGCATAACCTGTTGCTGGTCGCGGTCGAGTCCGGCCGACCGGCCCTGTGGGGACCGGCGCCCGGCCGGCTGCGCGCCGCTTGGGACTGCCTCGATCGGATGGGCCGTCTAGGCGCCTCCGAATTCGCATCCACCTACGGCGTGAACCAGGCAACCGCGAGCTCGTGGCTGCGCAGGCTGGTGAACTGGCGTGTAGCCGTGCCGGAGAGTTTCGACAGCTTCTCGAGCCTGCCGGCCGTACTCAGCCGGCGGGACGGCGGTGAAGCACCGGAGGCCGGCAGATACCCCGCCGCTGCAGAAGAGATGGCGCCATACGGTCCCGAGCCGAGCGGTGGTGACGGCCACCCGCGCCCGTCGGGAGACACCGACCCCTATCCCTCCGCTCCGGGAGGGAGCAAGCCGCTTCCCGCCTACTGACAGGGTGGTGCACCGAGTGCCCGGTGCTACGACTTCGCGTAATAGTAGTCGAGGTAGTAGCGGTCTGAGGTAAGCTGAGGATCCACCTCGTTCAACACCGCGCCAACGATCCGGGCGTCGACCCGGCGCAACTGCTGGATCCCCTGCCAGCCGGCTCGCCGATCCGTCTCCCCCGCCCTCATGACGAGAACCGCGCCGTCTGTCAGCGCGGCCAGCACCGCGGCGTCGGTGACGGCGAGGACGGGTGGAGCATCGAGCAGCACCCAGCGGTAGACTTCGCGCCACTCTGCCAGCAAGCTCGCCATCGCTTGCGATCCAAGTAGCTCGGAAGGGTTCGGCGGTCGCTTGCCGGCCGGCAGCAGGTCGAGCCCGGGGCGTACGGCGGGCCGGATCGCCTCTCGTTGGTCGAGCTCGCCGACCAGCAGGTCGCTGAGACCGGGTGAACGCAGTAGGTCGAAGGCGTCGTGGAGCTCGCCGCGTCGGAGGTCGGCATCGATGAGCAATGTGCGATCGCCGCGTGTGGCCAGCACAGCGCCGAGGTTCGCCACGGTTGTGGACTTGCCTTCGCCCGGGCCCGGACTGGTGAATACGAGGCTGTAGAGCGGGTGCTCGCGTGCTGTGGAGAATGCGAGGTTGGTGCGAAGCACTCGGTAGGCTTCGGCGGCGGGACCTTCCGGATCGAGTTCCGTGACCAGCGGGATCGCCCGCCTCTCACCGTCCGCCTCCACCTTGGGAATCCAGCCGAGCACGGCCAACCCCAGCTTCGATTCAACGTCGGAGGTTGACTGGACAGAGCGATCCAGATACTCGAGGAAGAAGGCAGCGGCTAAGCCGAGCAGGAGCCCGAGCAGGCCGCCGAAGATGATGTTGATCCGCCTGCCGCCGCTGACCGGCGACGCTCCGGAGGCCGGGTCGAGCACATCCACATACGGGGAGATCTCCGCCTCGGCGATCTGCGATTCCTGATACCTCGACAGGAGGTACTTGTACATGTCCGAGTGGATCTCCACCTCGTTCTGGAGCTGCGCCAGCTCTGTCTCCACCGCTGGCAATCTGCGCAGATCAGCCTGGTTCTCGGATAACGCGCCTGTGAGCGTCTCGATGCGGAGGTCGACGGCGGCGATCGCGTTCTCGGCGGCGGACAGCAGCTGCTGCTGGGTATCGGCAATGCGCCGGTCGAGTGCGACGATCGCCGGGTGCGCGGGATCCTTGCCGAGCGGGCCGAGCTGGCTTGCGCGCTCCTCGAGCAACCGGAGTAGCTCGTCGTAGTAGTACTGGACGGTGCGGTTCACGTCCTCGTCGGAGAGCACGGCGAACTGTTGAACGTCCGCCGGGCGTAGACCCGCGCTACGGATCTGTGTGACGAGAGACGTGTAGATGTTCTTCTCGAGGACAAGATCCTCCAGGTCGGTCTGAAGCGTCGCCATGCGGCGCAGGACGCGACCCTCTTCGCTCTGCAGGCTGGTGAGTCCTCGACCCTCTTTGTAGCTCTCGACCGCCTCGAGGGCTTCCCGCAACGCCCGCCCCGCTTCGGCCAACCTGTTGCCGATGAACTCCGTTCTGGACTGAGCCCAGGCCCGAGCCCTCCGCACTCCGATCTGGCGCAGGGCTTCCGCCACCTGGTTGAGAATCTCTGGAGCCAGATACGGATCGCCGATCTGGTAGGTTACGTCGATCAGATTTGTCTCTGGCCGGGTGCTAGCTGCCAAACCGCCCCTGACCAGGTTCTCTGCGTGCGTCTGGGAGATCACCCTGAGTGTGTACTCGCCCTGCTGGGCCCTCGGGCTCACGACGACGTAGCCGGCCGGGAAACGCACCCGTTCCCCAACCCTCGCCTGGACGGGAGCGCCCTGCCCACCGCCCTCGATAGTCAGCGACCCGCCGCCGGCGATGCGGACGCTGTAGTCTGCGACCGCCGCAACCGGGTCGATCCTCACGTCCTCGATCAGGAATACGCGGAACAGGTCCGGCGACTGAGCACGCAACTGCAGCGAATCGACCACAGACTTTGCCACCGCCTGGGTCGTCAGCTGCTGGACCTCCGACTCGACCGGATCGGTCCACAGCATGTTGGGCGAGACGTCGATGTCGCCCAGTTGTCCCAGGCGGCCGCGTGGATCACCCACTTGCAGGGTGAGGGAAGTCCGATAGAGCTGAGGTTGCCTCGACGCCGCCCACACGGCGGCGACGAGCGCGACGAGTGTTGTGAGTGAGATCAGCCAGGCACGTCGCCGGATGACGCGCCAATAGTCCTCGAGGTGGGGTCGCTCGTAGCCGACCCCGGCCTTCTGGTCGTCGCCTGTGTCGGAAGGGCTCACTGGATGATCCTCATCGCCTCCCCGCCGCACCCCGTCGTTACCGTGTCGACACAATCGCTAGTGGCGGCAAGGATCTCCACCGGCCTCAGCATAATGCGCTTCTTATTGGAGCGCAACACTTTGGGGCCGGCCAACTCGCCGGGATGTTGAGTTGACCGGCCTCGAGCGCTCCCATAGATTCTGAGAACGGTTATCAAGAGAGTGCAGTGACGCATCTGCCGGGGAGGTAGAATGGTGGCGGCGACGACGCTGGAACAGATCGAGGCGGTGATAGAGGAAATCCGACCGGCGGTCAGGGCCGATGGCGGGGATGTCGAGCTGGTCGGATTCGACCCGGAGGAAGGGCGGGTCGAGCTCCGCCTTGTTGGCGCCTGCCATAGCTGCCCGTACTCGCTTCTGACGTTGAAGGGCGGTATCGAGCACCGGCTGAGAAACGTGCTGCCGGGAGTGAAGACGGTCGTCGCGGTCTGAGGATTGCCGGAGAGTCGCTTATCTGCCGGCGTGGGTGCGCCCCTGCCGGCTTTCTGTTGTTTGTAGGGGGGCGGCTCTACGTAACCGAAGAAAGAATGGCACTACATGGCGGATGAACGTGATCTGGTAAGCAAGGTCGCAGCGGCGCTGAGGTCCATCGTTCTCCCTGGGACCGGCGAGGATATCGTAGCCTCCGGCTGCGTGACAGAGCTGAGGCTGGAAGGACCCGGTCGGGTAGGTTTCGTGCTCGTGATGCGACCCGATCACCCTCCCGGGCTGGCCGGCGAGGCTCGGACGGTGGCCGAATCGGTGGCAGGCGTCGAGGCCGTCAGCGTGGAGGTGCGAGTGAGCGGCAGGGAGCAGCCACGGACTGGCCGCCCACTTCCGGTCATGGAGCGGCGGGGAGGCCCCAACCGTGAAGCGCCGCCGAGCGCCGCGCCTCCGACACCTGAAGTGGTCCCGGGTGTGCGGCACGTCGTCGCGGTAAGCTCGGGCAAGGGCGGAGTAGGGAAGACGACGGTCGCGGCGAACCTGGCGGCAGCGCTGGCCGGCCGTGGCGTGCGGGTCGGCCTCATGGATGCGGACGTCTACGGTCCGGACATCCCGGTCATGTTCGGTGTGCACAGTCGGCCGCGGGTGACCCCGGACGAGAAGGTAGTGCCCATCGAGGCACACGGCGTGAAGCTGATGAGCATCGGCTTCCTGCTGGACGAAGACACACCGGCAATCTGGCGGGGCCCGATCGTCATGGGGATCATCCGCCAGTTCCTGCAGCAGGTCGAGTGGGGTGAGCTCGACTATCTGCTCGTCGACATGCCGCCGGGGACCGGCGACGCTCAGCTCTCGCTCGTCCAGCTCGCGAAAGTGGACGGCGCGCTGATGGTCACGACACCGCAGAGCGTGGCGACGGGAGATGTGCTGAAGGGGATCAAGATGTTCGAGCGCGTCGAGGTGGCGGTGCTCGGCCTCGTCGAGAACATGAGCGGCTTCCTGTGCCCCCACTGTGGCGAGCGGACCGATATCTTTGGCCGCGGCGGGGGACAAAAGCTCGCAGCAACAGCCGGGGTCCCCTTCCTGGGTGAGGTGCCACTCGGTGCAGGGGTCGTCGAGGCGGGTGACAGCGGACGCCCCACAGTCGTGGCGGCACCCGACTCGGCTGAAGCGAAGGCGTTTTTCGAACTGGCGGACAGACTGGTCGAAGCCCTTCAAGCGGCGGAAGTACCGAAAACCTGAGTTCAGGGTCCGCTGATCGACACCCGACAGCCAATGATTCAGGAGGACTTCAGGACTCAAGGCTCGCTGCCCAAACCTCAGTAGCCAGCTTGACCCTGCGCCAGCTGGCTATTGAGGTTGGGTGATCGATCGCAGCGTCTTGAAGACAACTTGCTGCAAAGGACGTCGGATGTTTGGGTGTTGGATGGTGAACTGCAACACAAGATGCCGATCGTCACTTTCCTCTCCGATTTCGGAACCTCCGACGGTTTCGCCGCCGCGATGAAGGGTGTGGTGCTCGATCTGTGTCCCGGCGTGCAGATCGTCGACGCGACGCATGAGATCGCGCCGGGCGACATCGAGGCTGCAGCCTGGACGCTCTCCCAGTACTGGCGCCTATATCCGGCTGGTACGGTCCATCTCGCCGTAGTCGACCCGGGTGTCGGCGGTGCTCGCCAGCCGATGGCTCTGGTCGCCGATCAGCGCTACGTGGTAGCGCCCAACAACGGGCTCGTCACGCATGTGGTTCGAGCGGCGGCCTCGTGGTGCTGCGTCGAGGTGGCGGAGGCTGCGTACATGCGCCCGGAGCCGTCGTCGACCTTCCATGGCCGCGACATCTTCGCGCCGGCGGCGGCACACCTGGCGGGCGGTCTACCGCTCGAGAGGCTGGGTCCGCCACTGGAGGAGCCGTGCCTGCTAGAGATGGAGCCGCCGGAGCGGCGGGAAAGGGAGATCAGGGGACGCGTTGTCCACGTGGATCGCTTCGGCAACCTGATCACCGACATCCCGGGCGGCTGGGTGGATGAGATGTGGCGGTTCGAGGTGGCCGGCCACGACTTGGGAAGTCGGCGTCGGACTTACTCGGATGTGGGAGCGGGTGAGCTTCTGGTAGTGATCGGCTCGGCAGGGACCGTGGAGATCGCAGCGCGCGACAGCTCGGCGGCGAAAGTACTCGGGGCCGCCAGAGGCGACCCCGTCGTGGCCAAACGCAGGTTGGGAGAAGCGGGCTAGATTCGGTCGACCTCGACCCCGCCGAGCACACCGCTCACTGAGAGAGTGAGATGATGCTCGGCCGTGTCCCAGTTGCGGCTGAGCCAGACCCCTCCATCCTGCTTCTCGAAGCCCGGTGCGTCAAACGACATGAGGAAAGTGCTCTTCTCGATCCGGACGCCGAGCTCGGCGGGGACGCGGATCTGAACCGTACCCAGCCCGACGTTGATATCGCCGGTCGCGTCGTGGTCCCAGTCCCCGGAAAAGTCCAGCGTCAGCCTGCCAATGCCGCCTGACACCTGCATCCGCCGGCAGCCCGAGTTCCCCAGGTCGTCCACCCTAAAGGAGGCGGCGCCGGCCTTGAACGTGCAGAATTCGGCCGCTTCCCGGTTGGGCTCGCTGAAGCTCACCCGCGTGTCGCTGGCGCCCGTCTGCAGCGAGAGGCGGCGCAGCTTCAGTCCGCCCAGGTCGAGTTGCGCCTCGACCGCGCCCATCTCCAAGTCGAGGGCGAGGGGGATGGCGCCTGTGAGGTCGAGGGTCAGATTACCGGCCTCGTAGTCGTAGTCCTTGAGATCCCTGAGGTCGATGTCGTCGTTGTCGTCGATCTCTATCCGTAAGCTGCCGCGTCCTTCCGACTCGAGATAGTTGCTGCGCAGGTCGAAGGCGTCCTCATCGTACCTGGAGTCGAGCCTGTAGAGGAGGTGGTCGGCTCCTTTCCTCAACTCGAAGCGCCCCACCGCGTAGGTGATCTTCACGTCGAGGAACTCTTGGCCGCGGTACTGTCGCGCCTTGGCCTCGGTCCTCCACGACTGGCCGGCGGCCGGCGCGGCCGCCGGCCCGGCCAGCATGACTGCGACGGCGAGTATAACGCTAGCTCTCATCGCTCCGCTCCGCTCGGCGCCGCGCCTCAGCCCGGCGCTCGATCGGCTCCATCTCCTCGGCCAGTGAATCCGCCGGCAGCTCGGGCAGCTCGCGCGGCCGCGCGTAGGTACGCCGCGTGCCCGCCCGGGAGAGCAGCGCTGCACCCAGCCCGGACGTTGCCGCGATCCAGGTCAGGATCCAGGCCGATACGATCAGCAAGTCATGAGCCCAGCCCAGCAGGGGGTAGGCCATATGAGTGATGGCGGCGCCAACGAACAGGGCGAGCAGCACGCCGAGCCCGTTCAGCACGTAGTAGTAGGAGTTGGCGCGCCGCATACGGTCGGTCCACGAGAAGCGGCGGCGTGTCAAGTTCTCGCCGGCCGCGTGGGCCACCGCCGTATAGCCGAGCAGTGACAGCAGGCCGAAGCCGATGACATAGAACGGGACCGCGATGGCGGTTACGACCAACACGGTCATCACCAGACCGATGGGCAAGAACAGCACCTCCGCCGCCAGTCCCGCCAGGAAGGAGCGCCCGAAGCTGAACGACACGGTGTCGCTCACCGTCTCCAGTTGCCCGCGGAAAAAGTAAACGATCAGCGCACCCATGAAGGCGAAGAGCAGGTACATGGCGACCGTTTTCGCCAGCGACCCCAAGCCGGACGTCACCCGACTCAACGCCGACGGCGCCCGCTGCCGCATGCGGACACGCGGGGTGGCAGGCGCCACGACGACGGGTGCCGGGTGCCTCGGCTCCCGAATTGTCCCTTCCACTGTCCCCTGATTGGTGACGGTGGCGTCGATGGCGATGACGTCGCCTTCGATTCGGGCCGTCGGTAGGATCAGCAGCGTGCCGTCGGCTACCAGCACGTTCGATCGGATCGTGCCAGCCACGACCCCGTTCGATTCCACCAGCAGTAACATCTCGTCGAGCGCCGCCCCCTCAGGCAGCCGGTACTCGTCAGCGTCGATCACGATGCGCACCGGCATCTCGAGATCGCCATTCAGCAGGCGCTCGAGTTCGGGCGCCAGCCCGATTCGTACCAGCTGGCGGGCCAGACCTTTGACCTGGGTGAGCTCTACCACCAGGCCGCCCACGATCACCTCGTCGAGCAAGATGCCTTCGAGGGCTTCCACCTGCGCCGCGACGCTGGCCGCCGCAGCCTCCGTCTCAGCGGCTTCCTGGGCCGTCGCGGCTTCCTGAATCTCCGCCGCTGCCACGGCTTGGGCTTCAGCACCGGCGTCCGCCGAGATGCCGGCCACCAGCGGCACCAGCACCGCGCGGATCGCTTGGGTTGCACCGGCGTCGGTATTCCCGAACTCCGAGCCAAAGAAACTCGCCCAGCCGCTGCCCAGCTCGCCCAGGCTTGCCTCGCGAAGCAGGTCGCGCCATGCCGACTCCAGCGCTCCGCCCGGGGCGTAGCGGCCGGCCTCGTCGCCGTCGATGAGGACCTGGCCGTCGCTGAGCACGATCTGCAACGAGCGGCCGCTGGCGAGTTCGACGTGCAGGATCGCCTCGTCCCCGGTCAGCGCCACCGACGTCTGGACGATCTCGTCAACCGCCTGGGCGGTCTGGCCGGCCACTTCGGTCGGCACCGTCGCCGCCAGAACGAGGATCAGCAGTCCGGTGTATCGCACGTGCTTAAGCATGAGCGTTGGCCTCTGGAGGTTCGTAGCCGGTCACGCGGTAGAGTGTCCAGATCGCGAGCCCCGACAGTACTGTGATGAGAGTCCCGGCGATGACCACGCCGGACCCGGGAACCGTCTCGACGAGTTCGGCCCACGCGTCCGCGAGCCCGCTCAATTGCAGAATCGCGCCTAGCCTGAGGGCCGCCGCCAGCAACAACTCTCTGGCATCGCTTAACAGGCGGGCGAGCAGCACGGAGCCGGGGACGTCTACCACCTGCTGCAACCAGGCCGCGCCGCCGACCACTGCTGTGGTCCAGACCGCCGCCGCCGCCACGGCCACCGGGCGTAGCCGCCGGACCAAGGCCGGCAGCCGAGCCGGTCCCACAGTCTCCGCCCGCTCCGGCAGCCGCACCCGGGCCATCACCGCCGCCTCGAACGAAGCGGACGGCTCGGCGGCCCGTAGCGTCGACAGGGCGTGGTAAAGCCGGCGCCACCTCGCGTGCTCGGCCCGGCAGGCCGCGCAACCGTCCAGGTGGCCCTCAATCGCCTGAAGCTCGTTCGCCGACACTTCGTCGGCCGCCCGAAGCTCCAGGACCAGCTCAGTGAGATGTCCCTCGGAAGTCCAGATTTTCATTTCTACCTGCCCGCTGCTCTCCATTACGAAGGAACCCCCGGCCAGGTTTCAGCTGGGAATCGGGAATTCGGCGATGGCGAGGTCGAAGTTGTAAGTTGTTGGGAATTCACAAGTTCTGGAACCCAGGGTTCGCCAATCCGGGGATCCGGGTATCCGCGATTCGGGGAATCGGGGTGGCGAAGGCCGCTGGCGAGCCAACCGCCTCGGACCCCCCCCTATCTCCCCGATTCCTGGATACCCGGATACCCGGATTCTTGGATTCCCGAACTCCCGGATGCCCCAACTCCCCGAATCGCCGTTCGGTAATTCCCAATGGACTTCCGTCTTGCGAACTCGACACTCCTATTCTTCCTCAGCTCGTAGGTGGCCCAGTTGGGCCCTAAGCTCGGCCCGGGCTCGGTGGAGGAACGTCTTCACCGTCCCGATGGGGACGTCCATGATCTCGGCGATTTCCTCGTACGGCCGGTTCTCCACGTGGCGTAGGATGACCGCGGTTCGGTACTCGGGCCGCAGTACCGCGATGGCCTGCTCGATCTCGCCGCCCAGTTCGAGCGCCAGCATCTCCTGCTCCGGCGACTCGTCGTGTGCTTCGAGGACGATCCGCGTCTCCTCCTCGCGTTCCGCGTCTACGGCGTGTGGTGAGCCGTGTATGGAGACGGTTGGTAGCCGGGCACGCCGCAGGTGATCGATGGCGTGGTTGTTGGCGATCTTGAACAGCCAGGAGGAGAACCGGTAATTCGGGTTGTAACTGTCGAGGTTATTGAAGGCTTTTACAAACGACTCCTGAGCGAGGTCCTCAGCCTGCTCGCGGTCCCCGATCATCCGGTAGATGAGCGAGAACACCGGCCGCCGGAAGCGCTCGAGCAGCTCCCGATACGCCGCCTCATCCCCTTTCAAGGCCCGGGCGACCAGCTCCTTGTCGTCAGGCGGCGCGCCGCCTGACGTGTTCGGATTGCCGGCAGGGCTCGGTGCCGTTCGGCTGGGTGGGCGCTCCCGTCTCACCGGGTTGCCGGGGGTATCCCCCTCCCGTAAGTTCGCGGCCGATTATGACCAGCTCGCCGAGCCATCCCCTCGCCCCGCTGGAGGCCGAGTCCCAGGGTGAGCGAGCGCAGGCGACCCGCGAGATGTTCTCGGCGATCGCGCCGCGCTACGACCTGCTCAACCATCTCCTCAGCCTCAATATCGATCGCTCCTGGCGGCGACGCGCTGTCGATCGGCTGGACTGGGATGCCCGGCCCGGCGGGTCCTATCTCGACGTATGCGCCGGGACGCTCGATCTGGCGATCGAGATCGCCGGGCGCCCGGAGTTCACCGGTCATGTTGTTGCCGTGGATTTCTCGCAAGCGATGCTTCGCAACGGAATACCTAAGATCGCCCGGCGGCCCGTCGCGCCGGTCTGCGCCGATGCCTTGAGGCTTCCGGCGGTCTCGGGCGGTTTCGACGGTGCGATGGTGGCCTTCGGTGTCCGGAACCTGGCGGACATCGACGCCGCCCTTGTTGAGCTCAGGCGGGTGCTGCGAGCTGGCGCTCGACTCGTGATCCTCGACTTTGCCTTGCCGATGCGCCAGCCGCTCAAGTGGTTCTACCGCTTCTACTTCACCCGCTTGCTGCCGTTCGCCGGGCGAGTGATCTCGAAACATAGCCACGCGTACAAATACCTACCAGAGTCTGTACTGCGCTTCGGGCGACCGGAGGAGTTGGGTGCGTGCTTGGCGGCGGCGGGGTATCGGGAGGTGGATTGGAAGTTGGTCACGGGCGGAATAGCCTGTATCTGGTGGGGGACCGCATGACCCAGTCTCGTCGTCGTTGTCGTCGTCGCCATCCTGAAGGCCAGCGTAGCCGATGCGGATGACGACGACGAACCTTCACGACGTGCGGGAGGCGTGGTGGGTAGCGCTCATCGATCGGACGTTCAGCAACGGTGGCAAGAGGAGTATCGATGCGAGGCAGAAGTGGCCCGAGGAAGGCTTCACCCGGGAGTGGCGGGAGGTGATCGTTATGCCCCTCGCGACGAAACGCCGGATCGACGAGAACTAGCCGGGGCCGAGCATCGACTTGACGAAAGGCGGTTAACGAGCCAAACTGTTGTCAGCGAAGTTCTTACCGACTCCCCCCCTACGTACCCCCGGCCTGAACGAAATCCAGCCTCATCTGGAGGTAGCAGTGCCTGAATCCACTGGTTGGAAGGCCATCGACCTACAACGCCTGCTCTTCGGGATCGTCGGCGGCGCCTTGGTGATCGTCATCGTCACTTTCTTCACCCTGGCCTGGGGTGGGGCGGAGCAGCTGATCCAGCCCGAGGTCGAGCGGCAACTTCGCGAGCGGGCCAACTCGGCGGCCTCATTGACCGACGCGACCGTTGAGGGTGCCGTCAGAGATCTGGAGATGCTGGTCATCTCGCCGGCCGTCGTCGACGCGGCCGGTCGCGGCGCCGCCCGCGCCCGGCAGCTCGGGCTGGATCGCGTCTCCACGGGTGAGGCAGAGCGGCGGATGGCGGCGACGCGCTCGCTGCAGATCGACTCGGAGGTCGATCGCCATCTTGTCGGCGTGGTCGAGCGGTCGATGTTCGCCGAGGTCTTCCTCACCGAGCGCAGCGGGTTCGTGGTGGCCAGCAGCGGGTTGACCTCGGACTTCGTGCAGAGCGACGAGCGCTGGTGGCAGGAGGCCTTTGCGGGCCTGGCCCATGTTTCCGAGGCGGAATTCGATGAGTCGACCAACACGGTCTCTATATCGATATCGTGGCCGGTGGCCGGGCCGGGCGGCACGATCGTCGGTGTCGTGAAGGGTGTGATCGATCTCGGTCGCCTGCGTCCGACCCTGGCTCAGCTCGCCCAGGGGTGGGGCTACGTTCAGGTCGTCGATGAGCAGGGCCGTCTGATCAGCGATCCCCACGACGATCATCTGCTGCAGCCTCATTTCGATCCTGGCGCCCTCGTTGCCGAAGGGTTCCTCGAGTCCACTTCGCCTGACGGCGTCCCGATCGTCGGCATGACCAGCACGGCCTTCGACAACCGGTGGCAGGTCATCTACTGGGTGCCGGAGGAACAGGCCTTCGAGCTACTCGGCGCGGCGCGGAGGGCGATCGTACTCGGCGGGTTCATCGCGCTGTTGACCGCGCTGGTTGGGGTCATCGTCGCAGGAATCTGGATATCGCGTCAGATCGGCCGGCCTGTGAGGCAGGTCGCCGATGCAGCTGATCGGGTCGGTGGCGGCGACCTGCGAGTCCGCGTGGTCGAGATGGGTACGGGTGAGGTGAGGAGATTGTGCGTCGCGGTGCAGCAGATGATCGACCGGCTGGGCGAGCTGGTCGGGTCGCTTCGTGAGGCCAGCTACCACACGCGCACGCGCAGTGAAGAGATCGCCACCGCCGTGGAGCAACTCTCCGCCGGTGCCCAGGAGATGACGAGCACGCTGGCGCGCCTGACCAGCGAAGCGTCGGACCACTCGGAGACCATCCAGCAGGTCAACATGCAGATGGAAGCGCTGGGGACCGCCGCGCGTGATCTGTCGCAGGGCGCCGGAACGGCGATGCAGCGCAGCCGGGAACTGGCCGGCATAGCCCAGCGCAGTCGCGAGCGCTTGCGGGAGGGCCACGCTCAGGTGGAGCAGATGGCGGAGCGCTCGGACATGGCCACCTCGCGGCTGCTCGAGTTCGTCGACGCGTCGCGGCAGTTCGGCGACTTCGTAGACCTGATCAAGCAGTTCGCTCGTCGCACCAACCTGCTGGCTCTAAACGCAGCGATCGAGGCCGCCCGGGCCGGTGCGGAGGCGCGCGGCTTCGGCGTGCTGGCCGACGAGATACGAAAGCTAGCGAACCAGGCAGGCAGCGCGGCTGATCGCGCCCAGGAGACGACCGACTCCGTTCTCGGCCAGGTCGAGTCGACCCGCCAGGCGCTGGAGGAGACACGGGAGACCACCCATACGATCGGTGCCGTGGTGGAGTCGATGGAGGAAGGCTTCGATGCTGTGACCGCCGCTATGGGCGAGGCGGAGGGCTGGGCGGATCGCGTGGCGGCGATCAGCGCCGAGGTCGACGCCAGCGTCGGCGCTACCGCGGACCGCCTCGGCTCGGTCGCCTCCGGCTACACCGACTTCGCGGCGGCGATGGAGGAACTCGCCGCCGGGATGGAAGAGCAGAACGCATCCACCGAAGAGATCGCGGCGGCGGTGAACGCCCTCAACGCCTCCGCGCTGGAGCTGGCCGCACTGGCCGACGTCTTTACCGTAGAGGGGTACACGAGCGCGGATGGCGAAGAAGTCCACGCGGAAGAAGAAGAAGCGGCCCGGCCGGAAGACGTCCCCGCCGCCGTCGCCTGAAGCCGCGGAGAGCGCGGCGGACGAGGCGTGGACCGAGCACGTCCGGCGCCGCCGTCAGCAGGCCGCCGGCGAGCCGTACGCCCGCGCACTCACCTGGGGCACTGTCGTGGCGCTCGTTGGGGCCGTGCTGACCGGGTTCCTGCGAATCTGGATCTGGATACTCGCTTTGGAACCGATCGCGCTAGGCGTGGTGATCGGCGAGGCGGCGGCCGTGCCATCGTCTGTGCGGCAACGGCGGCCGCCACGCTGGAGCTACGCCTACGTCTTCGGAACGGCATGCTTCGGCTATATCCTCGTTCACGTCATCTTCTGGCTCGCCAGCGATGGCTTCGTGCCGAGCCAGACCTTCTTCGCTTTCCTGCGCGCGGCTCCGTCGGCTACCGCCACGCCCTTCTTCCAGAGCGTCGACCTCGCCAGGCAGATCTCGCTGGCAACCGGCGGCGCGACGGCGCTCAAGTACTGGCTGTGGGTTGTTGAGGGGCTCTTGATGGGCGCGGCCGCCATGCTCGCCTACCGCGGGGGCTCAGTCCGTAAGCTCAAGCACTAACGGCTTGGCAAGAACAGCTCGTCCGCGTAGACTACCCGGCTCTTCCGACGAGCACGCTCAACCCGTGTAACTGGAGCGCGCGGGGAACGATCACGACACCGGGAAGCGTTGGAGCGGCGAGTGAGCGAGTCGCTTCGCATCGGCCTCATATCGGACACCCACGGACTGCTTCGCAACGAGGTCTACGCCGCCTTCGAGGGCGTCGATGAGATCCTCCACGCTGGCGACGTCGGCGATCCTGCCATCCTCACCGAGCTCGAAGTCATAGCACCCGTGCGCGCCGTCTACGGAAACGTGGATGACTGGGATGTGAGGCAGCGGGTGGGTGAGTCTTTGGAGCTCGAGCGGCTTGGCCACCGGGTCGCTATGGTCCACGGCCACCAATGGGGCTCGCCGAAGGTGAAAGATCTCGTCGAGGCCTATTCCGAGTTCTCCGTCGTCGTCTACGGTCACACCCACCAACCGCTTATCAAGATTACCGCCGGCCCCCTGGTCGTGAACCCCGGGAGCGCCGGGCACGCCCGCCTCGGGGAGTCCGTGACGGTGGCGATTCTGACCCTCGAGCGTGGTCGCGCACCCTCCGCCAGGCTCATCGGTCTCAGGGCCAGCGGCTAAGGCGCGGCCGTTGCGAGTGGGCCCGGCACTTGGCGGGCTGTCGGATACATTCGAGGCGCTCATCGTCAGGAAGATTATCTGAGGTTGACGCGTTCGTGCCGTAACGTTCTCGCGTATGACCGCGCGGGGATGGGGTCTGCGCATCACCCTTTACCTGCACCCGGCCGCTGAGGTCGGGACCAAAGACCAGCTGAGAAGGAGAGGGTCATGAGGCTGTTGAAAGCAACGGCCGGTCCCCCTGCTTTCGCTGCCGCTGCTGGCGCTTTCGGCGGTTCTGCTGATCGCCGGGATTCGGGGTCGCCGACGCACGCTCAGCCTTGCCACAGCGCGTGTCGTCCTCGCTCTGGCCTTCCTGGTGGGGCCGTTCGTGCAGACCGCGGTTGCGCTTCCCGGATCCGCCGGGCGGACCCCGTCCGAGAGGCAGGCCCGCCGAATCCTGGTCGGCCTGTTGCCCAACATCTATCGGGCGCTGGAATTCCGGGATGAAGCGACGATCTACGACCGGCTCGCCGTGAGCGTCACCGGCGAAACGCTGACCGACGTATACCTGGAGCAGCGGCGCGCCCTGGAGATCGAGGACCGCGGTGGTGCCCAGGCCCGCGTCGAGGCCGTCGAGGTCCTGGAAGCTTCGGAGATCGAATCCCGGGATACCGGTTTCGCGGTCCGATCCACCTGGACCGTCGGCGGGATGGTGACCCACTTCGGACACCGACACTTCAGGCAGAACCGCTACGACGCCCGGATCGGCATCGTCCCCGAGGCCGGGACGTGGAAGATCCAATCGATCGAAGTACTCGAGCAGGAAAGAGTGAGATGAGGTTTCTTCGCGAACCACTGCTTCATTTCGTGGTCCTCGGGGCGGCGCTGTTTCTGGTTCACGCCATCGCCAGCGACGTCTTCTCCACCGATGCGTCGCGGCGGATCGCGATCACGGAATCGGAGATCGAGTTCTTCGCCGCCGGCTTCGGACGCCAATGGCAGCGGCCGCCCACCGAGGATGAGTTACGGGCCCTGGTCGAAGGACGTGTGCGTGAGGAGGTTCTGTACCGAGATGCGCTGGCCGTGGGACTCGATCAGAACGACGTCGTCGTGCGCCGGCGCATGGTGCGGAAGATGGAGCTCCTCTCCCAGGACCTCGCAACCCTGGCTGATCCGACCGACCAGGAGCTGCAGGCCTTCTTCCAGGAGCGGCAAGAGGAATACCGCGTTCCGCCTCGCATCAGTTTCAGCCACGTTTACTTCAACATCGACCGACGCGGGCCGGCGGCGGAGGAAGACGCCCGGCGCGCGCTGGCCGAGCTCCGGGCCGCGACGCCGCCGCCCCAGCGCGCGCCCGAGCGGGGCGACCGCTTCATGCTCCAACACGACTACGCCCGACGGTCGCCGCTCGAGGTGCAGCAACTGTTCGGGGTCCGCTTCGCGGAGACGCTGTTCGAGTTGGAACCGGGATGGCAAGGCCCAGTAGTGTCCGGGTACGGCATTCATCTGGTGTACGTCGGCGAGCGAGTCGAGTCCCGCATCCCGGAGTACGGGGAGGTTCGCGATCGGCTCGTCAACGACTACAACCGTATGCGCCGCGACCGCGCCAACGAGTTGCTCTACGAAGGCCTGGTCGGCGGGTACGACGTCGATATCGACGAAGAGGCTCTGCAGCGCGCGGCCCTGCGCTCACCTAGGGACGTCAGTTAAGGCGCCGAAACGACTATTGGCGCCAGATACGAGCAGCGTACATTTGGGCATGGCCCCTACAAAGATTCGGGAATGATAGCGGGGTGCGGCGTGAGCTATGAGTCAAGCGTCCATAGCGGCATGGAGGAGCTCTTCGAGCGAACCCGCGGGCAGCGACGCGAGCTCGACATCGACGCGGCCCGCTGGATCATCTTCTCCGACCATCATCGAGGGGAGCGCGACGGCGCCGACGATTTCCAGCGCTGCGAGGCGGCCTATCACGCTGCATTGGGCTACTACCTGGAGGCGGGTTACCGGCTGATTCTGCTGGGCGACGTGGAGGAGCTGTGGGAGAGCCGCCCCGGGGCTGTGTTCGAGGCTTACGCCTACACTCTCGAGCTCGAGGGGCAGTTCTATGACGACCGCCGCTACGATCGGTTCTGGGGTAACCACGACGACGAGTGGGAGTACGGCGGCGCCGTCGATCGGTGTTTGGGCAAGGTTCATCCGGGCGTCGAGGTCAAGGAAGGCGAGTGCTTCCGCGTGACGTCCTGCGGGGAGGAGCTGGGCACGCTCTTCCTCGCCCATGGGCATCAGGGCACCAAGCGTAACGACCGCTATCGGGCACTCAGCAGGTTCTTCGTCCGGTATACGTGGCGGCCACTCCAGCGTCTCACACGGTTAGCCTACACGACCCCGGCGCGGAGCTTCGTCCTGCGCAACCGGCACGACATCGCGTTGTACAACTGGGCGGCAGCGCAGCAGCGGCTGGTGCTGATTGCGGGCCACACGCATCGGCCGGTGTTCATGGGTTGTGCCCAAAGCGCACGAGTGGAGGAGAGGATCGCGGGACTTCTCGAGGACTCGCGGCGACACCCTCCCTCGCCTTCGGCGATCGTGCGGGTTGCTGAGCTGAGAGCCGAGCTCGAGTGGGTGAGGGCGCGTGGCGACGATGTGCTGGAAAAGAACCGGCACAAGGTAGCCTCTGTGAAGCCTTGCTACTTCAACTCCGGCTGTTGCTCTTTTTCAGACGGTGGCATCACCGGCATCGATATCAGCGATGGCCGGGTCAAGCTCATTCAGTGGCCGGATGATAAGAAGAAGCCGAAGCCTCAGACCCTGGCTGAGGCGGATCTGAAGACGGAGGTCTTTGGAGCTCTCTGATCAGACTTGGCAGCCGGCGCAGAAGAATGCTGACCGCCCGGCCAGCACGATCCGCTCGATCGTCCCACCGCACCTGGCGCACTGCTCATCCTCTCGCCCGTAAGCCTTCAGCACGTTCTGGAATTCGCCGCCCGCACCGAGGACGTCGCGGTAGTCGCTGAAGGTAGTGCCGCGACGGTCGACCGCCCGGCCGAGCACTCTGCGGATCGCGTTATGAAGACGGCGCACGTCGTTCCGCTCGAGGCTTCCTGCCGGCCGGCGCGGGTCGATGCGGGCGCGGTAGCATGCTTCGACGGCGTAGATATTCCCGATCCCGGCGACGCGACGCTGGTCGAGCAGCCAGTTGCGGATCGGTGCACTCGAGCCGGCGAGCAGCTCGGCTAGCGACCCGGGAGTGAGTTCCTCGGAGAGCG
The DNA here is from genome assembly GCA_020344215.1 of Gemmatimonadota bacterium. Lineage (GTDB taxonomy): Bacteria > Gemmatimonadota > Gemmatimonadetes > Palauibacterales > KS3-K002. The sequence continues at coordinate 323,252 of CP070815.1, read as the reverse complement.
GCTCGACGCCGAGCCGCGCATCGATCTCCGCCCACTGGCTCTCGTTCAGCACCCACATGCGGCCGAAGCGACGCGTGTCGTAGAAGCGGAGCACGCCGGACGCGTCGCCGTTGTTGATGACGAAGCTGGCGGAGAGATGGGGCTCGGCGCGGAGCGGGGAAGGCGATCCCCAGGTGAAGCGGCCGGTCATACGGAGCTGGGTCACCCAGCGGCCGCCGTCGTCGAGCAGGGCGGTGATCCACTTGGCCCGGCGCCCGACGCGCTCGACGTAGCGGCCCCGCAGCCGGCGCCGGAAGACGGCCGGCGACATGGGCTCGACCACCTCATCCCTGTGAATCTTGATCCGCTCGATGCGGCGGCCGGCGATGGCGGCGTCGAGGCCGCGGGCGATCGTCTCGGCCTCAGGGAGCTCTGGCAACTGTGCTAACCGGCAGCTGCGCGTTTCGCTTCAGAATCAGGAAGGCGACAATACCCGCGGCGAACAAGCCGACGTCCGCCCATACCGTGAACACCACGACAGCCACTATGCCCATCAGGCCCCATATCAGCGGGATGATGGGGACGAGTGGTGGCATGCGTCGGTTCGTCAACAGCAGCATCCCGACCGTGAAGATCGCGACCGGGCAGGGGGCCGACCCGAACAACGGGTAGCCGGGTAACGGGTGTCCGGTGATGTAGCCGATGATCGGGTAGACGATCATCGCGTAGACGATCGCAACAAGGCCGACTTTCGCGTACAGGTCGCCCTCGAACCCGTAGGCTATAGAGTCTCGAATCACGCCAAAGTACAGGAATATGATGCTCTGGATGATGAACAGCGCCCCGGACGCGTACGAGAAACCGGGGGGAGCGAATCCGAAAAGCGTTGGAGTCAAGTCACTGAAATATATCATGAAGAAGACGATGCCCGACCACAGCCATAGAGAGGCCAGGATAGCGGAGACGATCCTGTCGGAATAGGCGCCTTTCTTCAGCGCCAGAATCACCGCGGTGATTCCCAGCAAGAATGTGACAACGTGCACAGGCCAGTAAGTGACGTTGTACATCTCTACGAGAGCGAAGAAGTCCTCGGCGCTACTCATGGCTCACGATCCTCGGAGAGCGTCAACATGGAGGTGATTCAGCTACACGACATTAACGGGAGCCCTCCCGCTCGATCTCGCGGTATCCGATGTCGCCGCGGTAGTACTTGCCGGCGAACTTTATGGCACTAGCCGCCTCCTTGGACTTCGCGGCGGCGGCGGTCACGTTATCGCCCAGCCCGACGACACCGAGCACCCGGCCGCCATCGGTGACCAGCTTGCCCTCCGGGTCGCGGCGCGTCCCGGCATGCAGAACGATGAGGTCGGGGTCGTCGGCCAGCGGCTCGGGAATCGTGATGACCTTGCCCTTTTCGTAGGAGCCCGGGTAGCCTCTGGATGCGAGCACGGTGCAGACCGCGGCGCGCCGGCTGAAGCGATAGTCCGTGCCCTTAAGAGACTCGCCACGGGCCACCCGCTCGAACGACTCGAGCAGCGAGCTCTCCATGAGTGGCAGGATCGCCTGGGTCTCCGGGTCCCCGAACCGGCAGTTGAACTCGATGACGTACGGCTCGCCTTCGACGATCATCAGGCCGACGTAGAGTACGCCGCGGAACGTGCGGTCCTGCGCTTTCATGGCGGCCAGCGTCGGCATGACGATCGTGTCGCTAACCCGGCCGACCAGCGCCTCGTCGGCGATGGAGACCGGCGCATAGGCGCCCATCCCCCCGGTGTTGGGACCGGTATCAGCCTCGCCGATCGGCTTGTGGTCCTGCGACGGGATGAGCGGGAATGCGATTTCGCCGTCGGTGATATAGAGGAGTGACAGTTCCTCGCCGACGAGGCAGTCCTCGACGACGACGGTCGAGCCAGCAGCGCCGAAGCGCTCGTCGACCATCATCGAGCGAGTCGCTTCCACGGCCTCGTCGATGGTCTGGCAGACGATGGAGCCCTTGCCGGCGGCGAGCCCGGAGGCCTTAACGACGATGGGAGCGCTGCGGTCGCGGATGTAGCGCTCGGCGTCCTCGAAATCGTCGAAGGTCTGGTGCTCGGCGGTCGGCACGCCGGCCTTCTGCGTGAGCGCTTTGGCGAACGCCTTCGAGCCCTCGATCTCCGCCGCGGCTTTGCTGGGGCCGAAGATCTTGAGGCCGCGCTCGGCGAACACATCGACGATGCCATCGACCAGCGGTGCCTCCGGCCCGACGACCGTCAGGTCGATCTCGCGCGAGTCGGCGAAGTCGGCGAGCTCGTCGATCTCGTCGGGCTTGAGAGGTACCGATTCGGCCAGCGCCTTCGTGCCCCCGTTGCCGGGCGCCGCGTAGATCTGCGCGTCGGGAACCTCGCGCTTCAACTGCCAGATGAGCGTATGCTCTCTTCCGCCGCTTCCTACCACCAGGATTCGCATTGTCTAAACCCTGTAATCGTACGTGCGTGTTCTTGCTTTCTTCTACTGTGGTCTGTGGTCGGTGGTCAGTGGTCTGTAACTGCGAAGTTCCTATCTCAAATTGACAATTACCGACCACCGACTACTGACCACCGATCACCCAGGTAGCGCCCGATCCAAATCCTCGATCAGATCCTCCACATCCTCAATGCCCACCGAAAGCCTGACGAGCCCGTCCGTGATCCCCATCTTCTCCCGCAGCTCCTTCGGTACGGCGCCGTGGGTCATGGCGGCGGGAACCGAGATCAGGCTCTCGACCCCGCCCAGGCTCTCTGCCAGTGTGAAGACGCGGGTGGCACGGCAGAACGCGTCGGCGCGTTCGCGGCTGC
>CP070815.1:202048-320360 GCA_020344215.1 Gemmatimonadota bacterium | reverse complement strand
GGCTCGATCGTCGTCGAGCGCATCCGCGAGAAGGATGACCTCAACTACGGCTACAACGCTGAGGCCGACAAGTACGAGGACCTGGTTAAGGCCGGTGTCATCGACCCGACCAAGGTGACGCGGTCGGCGCTGCAGAACGCCGCGTCCATCGCCAGCCTCCTACTCACCACCGAGGCGGTGGTGGTCGAGAAGAAGGAGAAGGAAGAGAGGCTTCCGTCTCCTGGCCCCGACATGGGCGGCATGTACTAGTCCGCAGGCTGCTGCGGCATCGAAGGGCCCGGGCTGGTTGCCGGGCCCTTTTCTCTGGCGAGTCTCTGTACGATGACGGTCCGCTGATGGGCGGGCGGATATTGGAGGGTCAAGGAGGAAGTCGGTTGGGATTCGGGGGTTCGGGGAGGTGGGGACGTATGAGCAACCTGAGCGAGCGTGCCTCCGAGCTCGAGGATCGATTGGTGGCCTTGGGGGCTAGGAACTGTCTCCTGGCCGCGGATTTGCCGTCTTCCGATATCGGCCGTCACGTTGCGGCCCAACTGACCCGCTGCAGCACGTCGCCGGCCGCCAACTGCGCGGAAGCCCGGTGCTCCGAATCACCCGGCCACTTCATTCATAAGATGAAGGTATGCCTGAAGGAGCTCCGCGAGACGATGGTGTGGCTTAAGCTGTTGGTGCTACTGAAGATCGCCGACCCGTCGGCGGTAAGAGGAGGCGGCAGGGGAAACTGACGGACTGATCGCCATTCTTGTTACCGGTATCGCCACGGCGCGAAGGAACGCCAAACGTTCCCGAGCCTGATTCCCTCCGGCCCTCCCCGAACCCCCGACTCCCGGAATCCCCGATTCCTATTTGCTGGCTCCCCGGGCCCCGACTAGATTCCGCGCATGTTCGTGCGATCGGCCCTGACGTCTCTTTTCCGGGGAATCTGAGGCTGTGCCCGTCTGTACCCACTGCGCCACGCCCCTTCCTGACGGCAGCCTATACTGCTCGCAGTGCGGTACGCCGGTGCCCGGCCGCAAACCGGAGGACCCCACGTTTTCGCCTCAGGGCCGCGAGATTTTCGAGCGGCTGAAGGCGGCCACCGAGGACAAGTACGAGATCATCCGCGAGCTGGGGCGCGGCGGGATGGCAGTGGTCTTCCTCGGCTTCCAGAAGTCGCTCGATCGGCAGGTCGCCATCAAGGTGCTACTCCCGCTGCTCGGCTACGATCCCGAGATCGTCGAGCGCTTCATGCGCGAGGCGCGCACCCAGGGCAAGCTCGATCACCCCAACATCATCCAGGTCTACGAGATCTACAATGAGGGTGGCCTCACCTTCTTCACTGTCCCCTACATCAGCGGTGAGAGCCTGCGCGTCTATCTGCGCGACTGCCCGCAGCCGCCACTCGAAAGGGTCTTCCGCTACCTGACTCAGGCGGCGGACGCGCTCGCCTACGCCCACCGCCGCGGCGTCGTTCATCGCGATGTGAAGCCGGACAACATCCTGATCGATACGGAGCGCGACCGCGTCATCCTCACCGACTTTGGCATCGCCAAGGCGCTGACCGCGGAGAAGACGCTGACGACACCAGGCGACCTGCTCGGCACGCCGCAATACATGTCGCCGGAGCAGGGGGAAGGGCGGCAGGACTTGGACGGGCGGGCGGACCAGTACTCCCTCGGCCTCATCGGCTACGAGATGCTCGCCGGCGAGCGACCGATCCGGGCGGACAACCTGGCGGAACTCATGTACAAGCATCGCTTCGAGGAGCCGCCCAGCCTGGATGAGGTGCGACCCGAGGCGCCGCGCCACCTGCGCGAGGCGATCCATCGGGCCATCCGCAAGGACCGGGACGAGCGGTTCCCGACCATGGACGCCTTCCTGGCGGCCCTGGAAGGTCCCTGGGGGGTCGAGCTGGCCGAGGAGGAAGAGGAAGGCCGGACCGAGCCCATGCCACCCCCGGGGAGCGAGGCGACCACCGTCCGTGTGCCCACGCCGCCGCGGACCCCGCGCCCGGTGCCGGTGGGGGAGACGACACCGGAGACGGCGGAACCGGAGGAGGAGCCCGAGCCGACGGTGACAACGCCGGAGCCTTGGGCGGCAGCCGCTGAGGAACCGACGCTGAAGACGCCGGAGCCGACACCCGTGCCCGCTGTCGAGCCCCCCGTAGATACCTCGGACCCCTGGTCGGTCTCCGGCACCCAGCCCTGGGAGGCGCCCGCCGCGGCCCAGGCCGAGGCGGTGCCCGAGGCGGGGCTCTTGGGAGAGGCACGACGGCCGGGTGTGCCGCGCGCATTACTCTACGGCGGCGGAGCAGCGGTTGTGGCGATCGTGGCCGCCCTCTTCATCTTCGGGCCGCTGAAGCCCGACACCGGCGCGGCGCCGCAGGAATCGGTCGTATCCGAGGAAACGGGCGTCTCGGTCGCCGGGGGCCAGGAGACACCCGAGCCCGCGGAGGCGACGACCGGCGAGGCGGCGCCTGGCGGCGAGGCGCTTGCGGAGGTATCGCCGCCTGGTGGTGATCAGACCGCTCCGGCAGAGACGGGTACGGACGAGGTGGCTGTTGAGCCCGCGGGCGCCGAGCCGGGGCCGGTCGAGGGCACGCCCGCCGGCACCGCCGCCGCCCGGCCACGCGCTGAAGAAGCCCGGCGTCTGGCGTCCACGGCCCGTCAAAGTGCTATCGCCGCTGGGGTAGGTAATCTGTTCGGGGATCGGCTCGACGGGTTCAACCGGCAATACGAAGAGGCCGAGCGCCTCTACATGAATGAGCAGTACGGTGACGCTCTGACCGTGTACTCCGACTTGATCCTGGCCTATCGAGGGCTCGAGGACGAGGCGGGGCGTGAAGCGGGGGAGGCCGCCGAGGCTGCGGCGGAAGCTGCCGCCCAACAGGCCCGCGCACGGGCGAGTACCGAGCGGCAGGCCGCAGTGAACGCGGGAGCTGCGACCCTCCTCAGCTCTGATCTCGATCGTCTCGATTCCGGCCTGCAGGGCGCGGAGCAGGCACTCGAGCAGGGGCGGTTTGACGATGCGGCCGCGGCCTTCCAGCTCCTGGCCGGCGAGTACGAGACGCTGGCCGGGCGGGCGACCGACGCGTGGCAGACGCGGCTGCGCCGGGTCCGTAGCGAGATGCTACAGCAGAGGGGTTCCGCGCTTGCCGTGGGAGCGGAGGAGCGCGAGCCTGATCGGCTGGCAGCCGCCGACAGGACACGCGACCAAGCGGCGCAGAGAGCGCAGCGCAGCCAATACGCCGAGGCCCAACGGCTGTTCGAGGGAGCCCGGGATGCCTACGCGCTGCTGGCAGCGGAGCTGGTGGCGGCGCAGCAGGCTGAAGCCGCAGCGCTGGAGGCGGAGCCCGCGGCGGCGGAAGAGCCCCCGGAGCCCTTGGCCGAGACCGTGATCCTGGACCTCGTCAATGCTTTCATCCAGGCGTTCGAGCAGGAGGACATGGGCCGGATGGCCGGTGAGCTGTACAAGGGCGACGTGCCGGGCCGTGACCGGGATCTGCTCGACGCCTGGTTCCGAAGGGCGGACGACATGAACCTGGAGGTCGTGGAACGGAACCTCCAGGTCGACGGCAGTCGTGCTACCGTCGACCTGCAGCTGCGGATCGAGGCGCGGCAGGCCAGGACCGGCGAGCGTGCCGCGGTTGACGAGAGGTTTCGGCTGGAGTTCGAGGCCGAGCGAGGCGTCTGGCGCCTTACCCGGACTCGGCGTCGCTAGCCGACCTCAGCTCCCTCCGAAGACGAGCTCGACCGACGCCACTATCAACAGGTCGTTCTGCATCTTCGATTCTCCGCCCTCCGTTGCGACCTCGCTCAGCGCCTTCTCCTCGTAGCTTGAGATGTAGTCGCGCACGTCAAGGCGCAGCCACGTGCTCCGGGCGATGCCGTACTTGAACCCGACCCCGAACACGCCGGCGATGTCGCTATTATCTTCGAGGATGTCGAAGAAATCACCGCCCCGGCTCACGTAGCCGATGCCACCCGAGACGTACAACGAGAACGGTTCGAGCGGCGGACGGATCAGGCTGTACATCAGGTTCAGGCTGCCAAGGAACACGCTGGCATCGTCTTCGCCGGTTTGCGGCACTAGGTCGCCCCCCACCCACGTCCCCTCTACCTTGCTGGGCAGGTAGGCGAACTCTGCCTCGATCCCGATCCGGTCGGTCGGCCAGACCGCGGCGCGCCCACCCAGAACGGCCGACGTCTTCTGTCCGTACTTCAGCCTGACCCCGCCGTCGATTGCGAAGGTGCCCTCAAGCAAGTCAGCAGCGGGTAGATAAACTCCACCGAACGCGCTGACGGCGAATTGCGCCTGCGCTGACAGGGACGACGGCACCACGACGAGCGCGAGCGCGAGAACTACCGCACGGTACCGGTGCATTGCGAGACCTCCGTGCTGTGGGTTATCAAACGAGTTGGCTGGCGTCCCAAGATAGCACCACCACAGCGCCCGGGGAAAGTGTCACCCGGCGGCGCGAGAATCTGGTTAAAATTGACCGCTGCGCCAGGCGAGATTATCTTGACTCTCCAGGCTGTCCTTCCCCGTACGCCCCCCCGGATGTCCCTTATCAGCTCTCGTGAGAGGTGAAGACTGTGGATAGGAACGCGCTCAGGGCGATTGTTGCGCTGGTGTTCGCCACCCTAGTGGCCAGCTGCAGCGATGCTGACCCAATCGGACCGGTGGAGGACAAGAACAGCGGTGGGACCGGCAACGAGACGCTTCTGGTGGTAGCCGAGGTGGATCTGGAGCTGAATCCCGGCGGGTTCGTTGCCGACTTCGTCGTCGATGTCGAGGACGGATCTGGCGCTGCCGTCTCCGGGGCCATCGTGACGATCGTGTGGGACCGCGAGACGGTCACCCTGCAGGAGGGCGGTACGGCGGGTCTCTACACGGCAGCGGTAAACGGGGCTGCCTCGGGAGACTTGAAACTGGACGTCGTCAAGGACGACATGTACGTCCGCGACGTGGTGCTGGGCAACATCGGGATCCACGAAATCCTCGAGCCGCAGCCCGATGAGACGATCCCGGCAAATCAGCCCCTCACCGTTAGCTGGGTCTCGGATCTGAAAGCCCAGAGCGCCTCGCTCTTCTCTCCCGATTGGGACTTCGATGTGGATGACAGCGGAGAGTTCGTGGTGCCGGCCGATGTCAACGACCCAACCTCGAGTACCTGGATCGAGCTTGAGCGTTACAACGAGGTGGAGATCACAGGAGGCCTGAGCGGCTCTTATTTCCTATTGGAGGTCGAGTACCGGGTCGAGGGCTTGACGGTAGCTGCCCCGCTCTAGACCGAGGTCACAGTGTGATCTCGACGCCGCCCGTAATCCAGATATCGTTCTGCAGCACCGCGTCGAAGTCGCCGCTCGGTACGGACTGGGAGTAACTGGAGATGTAATCGCGGACGTCGAGGCGAACGCCGAACCGCCCGCTGAAGCCGTAGCGGGCTCCGAGTCCTGCAACCGCGGCGATGGCCGTCCCGCCATCGAGCTTTTCGTCGAAGAAGAACCCCCCCTCATCAAAGAACTCACCGCTGCGGTTCACCGCGGCCAAGCCGCCCACCAGATGGATCCCGAACGGGGTGAACGGTGCTCGGTAGGCCTCCCAGAGGACGTTGGCCCCTAGCGTCATGACTCGGCCGCCGCCTTTCCAGGTGTCCTGGGGTAGCGGTTCGCGGCGCGTGGCGCTGATCTTCACGTCGCTGATCGCGTACTGAAACTCGGCCTCCAGCCACAGACGGCCGCTCAGCGTTCGGCTGACCCGCACCCCGAAAGCCAATCCGCTCTGTTGGGTAATGGTGACATTATCCGGATCGATGGGACCCGCGCTCGGCACTCTCTGGTTATCCACCAGGTCCGACATCGCGAGGTAGAACCCGGCGAACGGTGTGATCGTGGTCAGCTTCTCGTCCTGGGCGGCGGAAGAGCCCGGCCAGGCGAGCAGCAGCAAAAGAGCGGCGCTGATCAGAGTAGTACGCATAGCGGATCTTTCTCGCTGCTGCGATGTAGACTGTGGTAGAGGTGGTCCCTCGGAACCGGTGCACATGGGGGAGGGGACCGGCAGGCAGGGGTCGGAGGCTAAGCTAGGCAGAGACCGGCCTTTGCGCAAGGAAAAGCGCCAGCCGTAGCTGCCCTTGGCGGTGTAAACATCTGGCGTTGCCGGCTCGCCCGCTAGGCAGTAACTTAATGTTCCCCTCTGTGCCAGCCTAAGACCTCCCCGTATGTAGCTCCCCCGCTGTAGGCGATATGGCGTCATCCTGTCTCCGTTGCGCGGCTAGCCTGCCCTTCGACGGCGCTCCTTGTCCCTCATGTGGGACGCTGGCGCCGGCGCCCGAGTTCTATCTGGGCCCGGCGGAGCGGCCATCCATCCACGAGGAGCTGCTCGAGCACCTGCGGGCGGTAACCAGCGGCGAGTTCGAGATCCTGCGCGAGATCGGCCACGGCGGCATGGCCCGCGTCTACCTGGCCCACGAGGTCGCGCTCGATCGCCAGGTCGCCCTCAAGGTCCTGTCGCCGCTGTTCACCGAGTACCCCGAGATCGTCAAGCGCTTCCAGCACGAGGCCCGAACGGCGGGCCAGCTGAATCACCCCCATATCGTCCCCGTCTTCGCCGTCTACCAAGGCGACGGGCTTTCCTTCTTCACCATGCCCTTCGTCCGGGGGGCCAGCTTCCGGGAGATCCTGCGGGAGTCCGGCCCGTTCGATCTGGACGAGGCCCTCGAGTACCTGGGGCAGGCGGCGTCCGGCCTCGCTTACGCCCACCAGCACGGCGTGGTTCACCGGGACGTGAAGCCCGAGAACATGATGCTGGAGGAGACGACAGGCCGGCTCGTACTCACCGATTTCGGGCTCGCCAAAGCGCTCGGCGCCGAGTCGCTTACCGTTCCCGGTGATATGATCGGCACGCCGCACTACATGGCGCCGGAGCAGCTGGAGGACGTGCCGGAGGTCGATGGCCGCTGCGACCAGTACTCCCTTGCGCTGGTCGCCTACGAGATGCTGGCCGGTGCGTACCCGTTCGACGTGAATGGATTCCGCGAGCTCCTGATGAAACAGCTCTACGAGCACCCCGCACCCCTCCTGGAGCGGCGGCCCGATCTGCCCGAGCACGTCTGTCAGGCCATCCACCGGGGGCTCGCGAAGTCTCCGGACGAACGGTTCGAGGCGATAGAGGAGTTCGCCGGCGCGATGCTCGGCGGCGTGCCCATCGAACGGACGAACGGCATCAGGAGCAAGAGCAGCCAAAAGCGTGGCGTGTTCGACACCAAGACGGTGTGGATGCGCGATCGTCTCCTCAGGTTCCACAAGCGTCGGCGGCTGATTAGATGGACGGGCCGGGCGGCGGTCACTGCCGCGGCTTCCGTCGTGGCTTATCTGGCTGTCGCGGCGGTCTCCCGCGGAGGCCTGTTCTCCCAAGGCCTGAGTCCGGAGCGCCTAGCGCAGCCGGAAGTCGAGAGCGTAGAGAACGGCGCGCTGACCGGAAGCCAGTTCGTAGAGATCGACCTGGAGGCGCAGCGGGAAAGTCCGCTTGGGTCCATCGGTCCACCGGCCCCGGCGCACGTAACGGAGGATGGCGATGAGTCTCAGGTGACCCCGGCTCGAGCTAGCGATACCCAGACACGTCCCGCCTCCGCCGGCTCGAGCCGCGTTACGAATCCGACGCCTGCGGCGCAGCGTCCGCGGCAGGAGCCTGTGTCGAGGCCGGCCGGCGAGGGAGCGCGCCGCGATACCCAGCCAGCGGGTGAGCCGGAGGTCGTCTCGGGCGATGAAGGGGAAGCGCCGGGCGATCCGGCGAGCGTCTCGGGCCGGCAGGGCGCGGACGATTCCGGTCGCTCGGATCCGGAGGCGGCTGAGGGAACCGGCTCGGAGGGTGCGAACGAGGAGGCCACCGATAGGGCGGCCGAGGCAGCGCTGGTGACACCGGAAATGGTGTTGGAGCGCTACCGGCTGGCCTTGGAGACGGAGGACCTCGAGGATTTGGCTCGGCTTTATGGTGGTGAGGTGCCTGCGGAGGATCTCGCGATGCTGACCCGCATCTTCGAGAGCGCCGACCAGCTGCAGGTGGAGATGGAACAGAAGGGTACGCGCTTCAACGGCGACCGCAGGATCGTCGAGGTCGACTTCGCTATGCGGTACGTGCTGGCGAGGACGAGGCGGAGCAATAGCTTCACGTTGAAGCTACGGATGACGCTCGAAGAAGGGCCCGGCGGCTGGCAACTCGTCGAGCTGGACCGGCGCTAGTCCCGGCCTATCTTCGCCCGCTTGTATAAGCACCCACACCGAAGTAACTTAGCAACGCGTCTCCCCCGCGATTCACGACCCCCGACAACGCGTCCGCCCGACTCGGTTCGTGGTTATGGCGACCTGTCCCGACTGTGGCACCCTACTCTCCCAAGACAGCCTCTGCTGCCCGCGCTGCGGCAAACCGGCGCCTGGTGAGCAGGAGGACGACCTGCTGGCGTCCTCGGCCTCGGACCCGACGGGGTTGCTCGATCGTCTCAGAACCGCGACCGCCGGCGAGTTCAAGATTGTTCGTGAGTTGGGCCGTGGTGGGATGGGCCGTGTGTATCTGGCGCACGAGTTGGCCCTCGAACGGCGTGTGGCTCTCAAAGTGCTGCCACCCGCGCTCTCCGAGCACGCGGAGATCGTGCAGCGATTCCAGCGCGAGGCCCGCACTGCAGGCAAGCTCAACCACCCTAACATAGTCGCTGTCTTCCAGGTCTCGGAGCGCGCCGGCCTCCATTTCTTCACGATGCCTTACGTCGCCGGGCCCAGCCTGCGGCAGGTCTTGAAACAGACCCCGCAACTCAGCGCTGAGCTCTGCCGCCGCTACCTGCGTGAGGCAGCCGACGCCCTCAGCTACGCGCACGGGCGCGACGTGATCCATCGCGACATCAAGCCGGAGAACATGCTCCTCGAAGGCAGTCGCGACGGCCGGCTGCTGCTCACCGATTTCGGGATCGCCAAGGCCCTGGGTACCGCGACGACGCTCACGCGCCCCGGCGACATGATGGGCACGCCGTACTTCATGTCGCCGGAGCAGTGCGAGGGGGTCGAGAATATCGATGGCCGCGCCGACCAGTACTCCCTCGGGCTGGTGGCCTACGAGATGCTCGCCGGCTGTTTCCCCTTCAGCGCTGACTCGCTGGCCGGCATCGTCTACAAGCACGTGCACGAGTATCCCGAGTCGCTCGGGAAGGTGCGCCCGGATGTCCCGGCGGATCTGCGCGCCGTCATCGAACGGGCGATCCGCAAGGATCCGAACGAGCGCTTCCCCAACATGGGCGAGCTGCTCCGCGCTCTGGGCCCAGCTCGGGCCGGGCCACGGGAGCGTCAGGAGGCTGCCGCACCGCCATCGCAGGCCCGGCGGCGCCGTCGCAGCCGCTGGGTGGCACTCGGCGGCACCCTTGCGCTCGCCGTCGTCGCCGCCGGTTTCGCGATCTGGCAGCAGCGGACCTCCGCCGCAGGTCACGACGAGGCTCGCCTGGCCGAGATCAACGTTCGGGCGGAGCAGGAGGGTCTTGCGGTGCCAGGCGACACGACGGGGCTCGACTCGACGAGCTCGGGCGGACCCAGCGGCGCCGGGACGGCACCGGAAGGTGGTTTTCAAGCACCCCGGGGCGGCCGCCCTGGGGAGACCGGGGGAGCGAACACCGGCCCCTCAGAGCGGGACGAGCTCGCTGGCGAGCGGGCCCGGGCGCAGCAGGCCAGGTCGGAGGCGGAAGACGCCCGGGAAGCTGCGCGACTCGCTGGCGCGGACACGATCTTCGCGGCCCGATTCGCCCAGGTCGACCGCCTGCTCAGCGGTGCCCGGAGCGATCTGCGTGACGGCCGGATCGTCACGGCGGCGGTCGGTTTCGCCACTGCCAGGAGCGATTTCGAGGAGCTCGAGCGTCAGGCGCGACTGCGGTTGCAGGAGCTGGCAAATGCCGCTGCAGTAACTCAGCTAGACTCCTCTGGGGCGCAGACGGAGACACCACCGCCGGAGGGACCGGAAGGGCAGGCGGGCGACACGGACGACGCCGCGGCCGCCGAGCCTGCCGCGCCGGCTCCGCCACGCGAGGCCATCACCTCGCTCATCGAGAGCTACCGGGAGGCGCTGGAAGCGTACGACATGACGCGTCTCGAGCAGCAGGTCTACCAGGCGACTATTCCCGGCGAGGACGCCGAGCTCTACGACATTTGGTTTGAGCGCGCCGATGAGCTGTCGGTGAGCATCGAAGTGCAGGGGATGGACGTCCGCCTCCACGATGCCGAGGTCCGGGTCAAGCAGAAGATGAGGTTCCGCCTCGACCGAACCGGCGAGTGGCGCAGCTGGGACGTCTCGCTGAGGATGTTCTTCACCTTGGCTGACGAGGGCTGGCGGCTCGAGCGCGTCCAGCGCTAGACGTCCTATTGCACAGGCGTGAAAAGGAACTCCAGTCCCACCGTCACAATCACATCGTGCTGCAACATAGAGTCGAATTCGTCTGACCCGCGCGTCGGGGCGAAGGATGAAATGTAGTCGCGCAGGTCGAAGCGTAGTTGCGTCCCACGACTCAGCCCGTAGCGAACGCCGACTCCCAGGACTCCGGCAACGTCCGCCGTACCCTCGAAGATATCGAAGAACGTTCCGCTGCGGCTCACGAATCCGCCGCCGCCCGATACGAAGATACTCAACGGGCTGAAGGGCGCCTGGAAGATCGCGTACGCCACGTTCAAGGAGCCGATGAAGGCGGAGGCGCCGTTGTCGAGGCCGAGGTCGACTATCACGCTGGGCAGGTCGACGTCCGAGAACGCGTAACCGAGTTCGGCATCGACTGCGATTCGCGAGATCCACACCGTCAGCCGCCCGCCAACCAGAGGTCCCGGTTCCTGACCGAGGTTGGCAATGATCCGTCCTGCCAGGTTGAGCTCTTCGAACAGGTCGCTCACCGGCAGGAAGCCACCGGCGAACCCGGACAGCCCCACCTGCACCTGGCCCTCGAGCGGCCTGGCAAGCGTGCCGAGTAGGAGGGCGACGAGCGCGATCCTGCGGAGCATTCCTATGCCTCCAGACGACGAGAGCGGAGAGCGTAAGTCGAGGCGCCCCAACACCTTGGGCAGCGGGGGAAGAGACGGATCCAGCTTTCGGTGAGGCAGGGGATGACAATTGTAGCCTATATCCCTTGGATCCGCAATCCGCGGAAACCGCGCGCCGCGCCAGCCCGCCGCCTCCCGCCCCGCTCAGCGCGGGCCGTAGAGGTCGGCGCGCATATCACGCAGGAACGGGACGTGGCGACGGGTCTGCTCGATGGCGCCGAGATCGATCTCGGAGAGCAACAACTCCTCTTCGTCGGCCGCTGCCCTGGCGATGATCATCCCGTTCGGGCCGGCGACGAAGCTCTCACCGAAGAATCGCAGCTCGCCGTCGACGCCGGCGCGGTTCGTCACCGCAATGAAGACTTGGTTCGCGACGGCCGCCGCCTGGATCTCGATTTCCCACACGTCGCGGAACGCCTGTTCTGACATCGAGGTCGCGGTGGGCACGACGACGATCTCCGCTCCGCCCAGCGCCAGCGCCCGGAAGTGCTCGGGGTAGTGGCGGTCGTAGCAGATCGCCACGCCCAGGCGTCCCGCCTGTGTCTGATAGACGGGCCAACCGCTGTCGCCCGGCCAGTAGTAGAACTTCTCGTTGTAGCCCGGTTCTTCCGCGATATGGAGCATGCGGCTCACACCGAGGAGCGCTCCATCCGCATCGATCACCGGTGAGCTGTCGTAGTAGCGGCCCGGCGCCGCCCGTTCGAAAACGTTGATCACGGTGACGATCCCGTGTCTTGCGGCCGCTGCTTGGAAGCGCTCCGTTGTGGGCCCCGGGATCGGCTCGCCCCAATCGAAGTAGCCGGCGTCAGCGCGCACCTGCGGGAAGAAGAAGTCGAACGCCAGCTCGGGGAAGACGATCAGGCGGGCTCCTTCGCCGGCGGCCCGCTCGACCCACTCGAGCGCCTTGTTCAGGCTCTTCTCTCTGTCTCCCTCATGACGGAACTGCGCGCACGCCACCTTCATGTCGTTCCTCCGTTCACATTCTTGTACCGTTGGAAGAATGGGAATTGGCGAACCGCCGAACAAGAGAGGGCGGTTGGGAGTTGGGGAGTAGGGGAGTTGGGGGATTGGGATTCCCAATCCCCGACTCCCCGACTTCGTGACCCCCTGACTCCCCTTCTGAATCAACAGATCCCCACCGACTCCCATCTTGACACTCGACCATTCCCTAGCAGAATAGATTGTGTACGACGGTACGGGCGCCCCGGGGCGTATCCGCGGGCGCCCCGGTTTTTACTTCAGACGACCGGTGAGTCAAAGTGAGCGCGGAGAAGCTGAAGCTGGTGCTCCAGGGCGGCTCCCAGGTAGAGGTCGAGCCAGGTATCTCGGCCCGTGAGCTGGCGGAGCAGGTCAACGGTGACCTTGTGGAGAAGGCGATCGCGGCGAAGCTGGACGACGAGGTTATTGACCTCGCCCGGCCTATCGAGCGATCCGGCGAACTGAAGTTCCTTTTCGAGGACGACGGCGACGAGGACTCGCTCTACGTCCTCCGCCACTCTACAGCCCACGTTCTGGCCACGGCGGTGCGCAGCCTTCGGCCGAACGCAGGGATCGGTTTCGGGCCGCCGATCGCTGCGGGCTTCTACTACGACTTCGACGTCGAGCATCCCTTCACACCGGAGGACCTCGAGCGGATCGAGGCGCGGATGGCCGAGGTCATCGCCGGCGATGATCAGTTCGAGCGGCGGGAGGTGGAGCGCAGCGAAGCGCGGCAGCTCTTCGCGGACGACCCGTACAAGATCGAGCGCTTGGAAGAGATCGCCGAGGGCGATGTCATCTCCGTCTATCGCGACGGCGAGTTCCTTGACCTGTGCCGTGGGCCGCACCTGCCGTCCACCGGCCGGGTAAAGAACTTCAAGATACTGCACTCGGCGGGCGCCTATTGGCGCGGCGACGAGCGGCGCCCGATGCTCCAGCGCATCTACGGTACCAGCTTCTTCGAGCGTTCGAAGCTGGACGAGCACCTGCGTCTGCTGGAAGAAGCCCGCAAGCGCGACCACCGGGTGCTCGGCAAACAGCTGGACCTGTTCAGTGTCCAAGAGGACGTGGGGCCGGGGCTGATCCATTGGCACCCGAAGGGCGCGATGATCCAGTTCCTGCTGCGCCGTTTCCTTGAGGACGAGCTCCTGCGTCGGGGCTACGACTTCGTCTACACGCCCCACATCTCCAGGGAGGCGTTGTTCAGGCGATCGGGGCACCTCCAGGCTTACTCGGAGGTGATGTTCCCGTCGATGGAGATGGAGGGCGAGAAGGAGGACTACCGGGTCAAGCCGATGAACTGCCCCGGTCACATGGCGATCTACGACGCGCGGCAGCGCAGCTACCGCGATCTCCCGATACGCTACGCCGAGATCGCCAGCGACTACCGTAACGAGAAGTCCGGCACATTGCACGGCATGCTGCGTGTCCGCGGACTCACCATGGACGACGCGCACATCTTCTGCCGGCCCGACCAGGTCGAAGACGAGATCTACGGCATGCTCGATCTCGTCGACTACATCTATGGTAGCTTCGGGCTGCAATACGGCCTCGACTTCTCCACCCGGCCGGCGAAGCGGATCGGCTCGGACGAGGTCTGGGATCAGGCCGAGGACGCGTTGCGTGCGGCGATAGAGCGCCGGGAACTGAACTACGCCGTCGATCGGGGCGGCGGCGCCTTCTACGGTCCGAAGATCGACGTGAAGTTCCTGGACGCCATCGGTCGCGAGTGGCAGGGCTCCACCATCCAGCTCGACTTCGTCCTGCCGGAACGCTTCGGCCTCACCTATGTGGGAGCGGATAACCGGAAGCACCGGCCGGTGATGATCCACCGAGCGATCTACGGCACCTTCGAGCGCTTCGTCGGTGGCCTGATCGAGCATTTCGCCGGCTCCTTCCCCCTGTGGCTGGCGCCGGTCCAAGTCCGGGTCCTGCCGGTCTCCGACGAGTTGGCCGACGCGGCCGGCTCGGTGCATGAGGCGTTGCATGAGGCGGGGCTGCGGGCAGAGCTCGACGATCGCTCCGAGACCCTGTCGTACAGGATCCGCGACGGCGAGCTTCAGAAGGTCCCCTACTTGGCGGTGGTCGGGGAGCGGGAAGCGGAGGGCGGCACCGTGGCAGTGCGTAAGCGCGGCGCCGAGAAGAAGCAGGTCGTGCTGCCCGTCTCCGAGTTCGTTGGACGACTCGCCGAGGAGAACCGCAACCGCACGCTGGGCTAGGCAAACCTGGGTCGGGCAGGCGCAGAGCACCCTCTGCGCCGCCCCGCCCGGCGGCCCTGCAACCCGTTGACATTCGGTGCCGTTTCAGCAAGTTTCCCGGGCACAATGAGGAAAGTGGCGGTACGATGGACACCGCCCACCTTTCGGCCCGCACACTGCTGTGTGGTGCCGCCGGGTCCGAGCGGCAGCGCCTGACGGCGACCGGTTCCGTGGGTCGGCCAACGCGAGGCGCGAGTTCGGTCCATCGTTTTTTGTTGTACGGCGCCCGGAGAACCCAGCGAAGGGAGAACAATTATCGATAGAAACGAGCCCCGCGTGAACGACCAGATCCGGATCAGCCCGGTCAGGCTGGTCGACGTGGAAGGCGAGCAGATAGGGATCGTTTCGATAGAGGAGGCGCGCGCCGCGGCTGCGGAACGGGGCCTCGACTTGGTGGAGGTGGCGGCTGCAGCCCGCCCGCCCGTCGTCCGGATCATGGACTACGGGAAATACAAGTACGAGCAGGCGCGCAAAGCCCGCGAGTCTCGGAAGAAGCAGCACCAGGTCAAGGTCAAGGAGATCAAGCTGCGGCCGAAGATCGAAGACCACGATCTCAATTTCAAAGCGGGGCACGCTCGCCGATTTCTCGGTGAAGGGAACAAGGTCAAACTTACGATGCGGTTTCGGGGCCGCGAGATGACACACTCGGAGCTTGGCGCGCAGGTGCTGGAGGAATTCGCTGCGGCGCTCTCCGATGTGGGGCAGGTGGAGGAAGCAGCGAAGATGGAAGGCCGGAACATGACGATGGTCCTGGCACCGAAGCGGCACTGATCGCGCCGCGAACGACTGCAGACGGTAGCTGAAGAAATCACGGAGTCACGATGCCCAAGATGAAAACGCGCCGGGCCGCGGCGAAGCGGTTCCGGAAGACCGGTACCGGCAAGCTCAAGCGTCGCAAGGCGTACAAGAGCCACATCCTGGCTAAGAAATCGCGGAAGCGGAAGCGCGGTTTGCGTAAGCCTACGCTCGTTGCGCCGGCCGATACGAAGCGTGTGAAGCGAATGCTCGGTGTGTGATCGCGCGACGCCCTAGCGGGCCGCCGCGCGCTCAGCGACCCCGAAAGGAGTCATAGATGCCTCGGGTTACGAACCAAGTCGCGAGACATAAGAGAAAGAAGAAGACGCGCCAGCTGGCCAAGGGCTATCGCGGCGGCCGCTCGAAGCTCTATCGGCCCGCCAAGAACGCCGTTGAGCGGGCGTGGAGCGACAGCTATCGCGATCGGCGGAATCGCAAGCGAGATTTCCGTCGGCTCTGGATCACGCGGATCAATGCCGCTGCGCGCGAGCACGATATCACCTACTCGCACTTCATGAACGGGCTGCGCACCGCCGGCGTCGAGCTCAATCGCAAGACGCTGGCCGACATCGCCGTGCGGGATCCGAACGTCTTCGGAAATCTCGTGGCGCTGGCCAAGGACGCACTCGCCGGGTAACGCGGCGTCGCCGTCATGGAGGTATTCCTGTCCAGCCTTCGCGAGCTCGAGGAGAGCGGAGCGGCGGCGATCGCTGCTGCCGCTGCCCCCGAAGAGCTCGAGCGGGTGCGCGTCGAGTACCTGGGTCGCAAGGCCAGGCTCACCCAGCTGCTGCGTGGCGTCAGGGAACTACCCGAGGAGCAGCGACCGGAGGCGGGTGCGGAAGCGAACCGCGTGAAGAACCGCCTGCTCGAGTTGCTCGATCAGCGGGCCTCCCAGCTCGCCGCTGCACCGGCCGCTGCGGCGCCCGGAACTGACCTGACTCTGCCGGGGCGCGGACGCTGGCGAGGTGCGCGGCATCCCTGCACGCTGGTCGCGGACGAGATCTGCGACATCTTCAAGGAGCTGGGCTTCGTGCGCGCCCGCGGGCCCGAGGCTGAGACGACGTGGTACAACTTCACAGCGCTCAACACACCGCTCGATCACCCGGCAGCGGACGAGCAGGACACCTTCTACCTTGCCGAGGACATCGTACTGCGCACGCACACGTCGCCGGTCCAGACGCGTGTGATGGAGAAGTGGAAGCCGCCGGTCAGGATCGTGGTGCCGGGCGTCGTCTATCGTCGCGATCCGTTTGACGCCTCGCACGCGCCGGCGTTCGAGCAGATCGAGGGGCTTGCCGTCGATGAGGGGATCAGCTTCGTCGAATTCAAGGCGAGCATCAGTTACTTCGTGCGAAGGTTCTTCGGTGAGGACACCGCGACACGGTTCCGGCCCTCGTTCTTCCCCTTCACGGAGCCGTCGGCCGAGGTCGACGTCTCCTGCCTGCTGTGCCACGGTGAGGGCTGTTCCGCGTGCAAGGGGACGGGTTGGATCGAGATCATGGGGGCTGGCATGGTGGATCCCGCTGTCTTCGATAACGTCGGCTATGACTCGGAACGCTACACGGGCTTCGCGTTCGGGATGGGCGTTGGCAGGATCGCTATGCTGCGCTACCGGATCCCGGACATCCGCTTGCTCTACGAAAGCGACGTGCGCTTCCTGGAGCAGTTCGAGCGGGCCTGAGCGGACGGCACCGCCTTCTTGATCCTCGAGTTATGAACGTCTCCTACCGCTGGCTGAAAGAGCTGGCGCCCTCGATCGAAGACTCGGCGGCAGAGCTCGCTGAGCGGCTGACCTACATCGCCGTCCCAGTCGACGACATCGTCTGGCTGGGCGAAGGGCTCAGTGATCTGGTCGTCGGCAAGGTTCTGAGCGTCAGCAAGCACCCGAAGGCGGACCGCCTGGTTGTCTGCCAGGTTGATGTCGGCCGGCAG
The DNA here is from genome assembly GCA_020344215.1 of Gemmatimonadota bacterium. Classification (GTDB taxonomy): domain Bacteria; phylum Gemmatimonadota; class Gemmatimonadetes; order Palauibacterales; family KS3-K002. Next base: position 303,361 of record CP070815.1, on the reverse strand, counting down.
GAGCCGGTACAGGTGGTGACCGGCGCGCCCGTCGTTGTGGAGGGCGCGTTCTACCCCTACGTCGGCGCTGGCCAGGCGCTGCCCGGCGGCCAGACGGTCAAGAGTGTGAAGCTGCGTGGCGAGCCCAGCGAAGGGATGCTCTGCTCGGAGCGGGAACTGGGCATCGGCCGCGACGCCGCCGGCATAATGCAGCTGCATGGTGAGTTCAAGCCCGGAGACTCGCTGCTGGAGGCACTCGAGCTGGACGACTATCGCCTCGACATTGATGTGACGCCGAACCGTCCCGACCTACTGGGTCACTGGGGCGTTGCACGCGAGCTAGCTCCCGGCGGCGCGGCTGACCTGCAGCTTCCCGCCTTCCCCGAGCACGCGCGCGTCGAGTACTCCGTGGCTAAGGCCGAGACCGAAGGTACAACCGCTGGTGTCACCGTGCGGATAGAGGACCGGGAGGGGTGCCCGCGTTACATGGGCGCGGTGATCCGTGGTCTGAGCGTCGGCCCGTCGCCCGAATGGCTTGCCAATCGGCTGCGGGCAATCGGCCAGCAGCCGATCAACAATGTGGTCGACGCGACCAACTACGTCCTCCATGAGCTCAACCAGCCGCTGCACGCGTTCGACCTGGCCACGCTGGGTGGCCCGGCGGTGGTTATTCGAAGGGCCCACAAAGGCGAGCGGCTCCGTACTCTGGACGGCAAGGATCGAGCACTCGATCGGGAGATGTTGGTGATCGCGGATGCCGAGGTGCCGACGGCGATGGCTGGCCTGATGGGCGGTGAGGCCACCGAGGTCACCGAAAGCACGCAGGACCTCTTCCTCGAGTGCGCCTACTTTGATCCCAAGCGGGTTCGCCACGCTTCAAAGGGCCTGGCACTCGATACCGATGCATCCTTCCGCTTCCAGCGGGGCATGGACCCGGAGGGGCTGCCGTGCGCCATGCAGCGGGTGATCGAGCTCATCCTCACCGTGGCCGGCGGGACGGTCGACGGCGACGCGATCGACGTGCACCCGAGCCCGCTGGAGCGTCGCTTTGTCGGTCTGAGACCTCGGCGAGTCAATCACCTGCTGGGCGTCGAGCTCGAGCCGGGCACCATCGAGGATTGTCTGAGACCGATCGGCTTCGAGCTGCGGGAGGGCGGGGAGGGAGTGTTAGACGTCGCAGTCCCCACTTGGCGGCCCGACATAGAGCGGGAGATCGATCTCATCGAGGAGGTGGCCCGCCGTTACGGGTACGACAGGTTCCCCGATGAGATGAAGACCTTCCGCCCGACGATCGTCCGCGAGGACGATTACGTCGATGCCTTCCGCCGCTTGCGCGAAGTGATGATCGGCTTCGGCTTTCTTGAAGCGAAGACCACGCCGTTCGCTCCGGAAGGCGAAGGCGAGGTCAGACTGCTCAACCCACTCTCCGAGCGCGAGGATCACCTGCGCAGCGATCTGCTCACAGGCCTTATCCACCGCGTCGAGCACAACCTCGCCCGCGGTCAGAGAGACGTCCGGCTCTTCGAGCTGGGGACGGCGTTCGGCTCCGCCGCCGGGCCGCTGCCGGCAGAGAGCATCAGGATGGCTGCCGTTTGGACGGGCCGGCGCGCGCCCTCGCATTGGACGGGCGAGGGCGGCGAATGGGACGTCTGGGATCTCAAGTGGGTTTTGACCGCGGTCGCCGCGCAGGCGACGCCGGGGGCGGAGGTGCAGCCGGTCGATCACGCCAGCTACTCCGGTAATCTCGAGGAGCCCCTGGCTGTAGTCACGCCTGACGGCCGTACCCTGGGCTGGGCGGGTCGCGTGCCCGCCGCTGCCATCGAGGCGCCACGCTGGGCAGGCGCCGTCTGGGGTCTAGAGATCGAGGTCGCTCCCGGTCGGCCGGAGACCGTGGCCTACCGGCCGCTTCCCGTTCACCCGGCTGTGGAGCGAGATCTGGCCCTCGTAGTCGAGGGGCGCATCCCGACGGCCGAGGTCGGAGGTGTCATCCGCGAGGTGGCCCCGGCCACTCTGGAGAGCGTCTCCGTATTCGATGTGTTCGAGGGGGGGAGCCTCCCAGAGGGCAGCCGCTCCATCGCCTGGCGCTTGAGATTCCGCGCGCCGGATCGTACCCTAACTGACGATGAGGTCGACAAGGCCGTGAACAGGATCACGTCCGCTCTGCAGGAGAAGCTCAATGTCGCAGTCCGAGGAGCGTAAACCCACCATCGAGTTCCCACAGCTCGACGCCCTCGAGGCCGCTGTGCGCCGCGCCTTGCGCCAGCTCGAGGTATGGCGCGAGCGCGCGACCGCCTCGGAGGCAGAGCGTCGGCGCCTGCAAGAAGTGCTCGATTCGCTCGGCAAGGTTGGGGAGATCGATGCGTCGGAAGCCGCCGGCGAGTTGGAGCACCTGCGCGCTGAGAACGCCATGCTTCGCAAGCGGCTGGAGGATAGCCGCATTCAGGCCGAGAAACTGGCCCGCGAGGTGGAATTCCTGGAGGACGCGCGATGACGGATGCAGCGAGCCACGACAAGGAGATGGTCGAGGTTCAGATCCTCGGCGAGTCGTACACGATCAAGTCTGAGACCAGTCCCGAGTACACCCGACGCGTGGCCCAGCACGTCGATCGCACGGCCAGGGAGATCCGGGAGGAGAGCGGGGTCGTGGATCAAAAGAAAATCGCCATCCTCGCCGCGCTCGCCGTTACCGATCAGCTCTTCCGCATGCGGGAGGGCGTTGAGGTCGTGAAGGGTCTCGCCGAGAAGCGTGCCGAGCGCCTGGTGGCCGAGGTGATCGCCGCCGTCGAGCAAGGGTCGGGCGACTAGCTTGCCAAACCCTTGCCGGTGGATCTATTATTTCGGACAGCCCTGTGGCTGTCTGGGAAATGGCAATAATCGTTCAGGAAGCATTCTTGCATAATCGAATCCGTTCGATGCTCCATGTCATCTCAGCCCCAGGTTGTGGGCCTGGAGTGGGGGCGTGTAGAGCCGCCAGACGGTAATTCGACCTTTGGCCGTCGGTGGGGCTGAGCCGGCGGCAAAAGCCTGCTTCCCGTTGACAGTCGTTTGCTGAGGTATCCAGCGGCAGGGCTCAGGGCCTTGCCGCTTTTTGTGTTCGGGCCGATGGGTCTGCGCCCGAACGGAATAGAGGAGACACGCTGTGAACTGGATCGTAGCCCTAATCGCCGTGGCGGCCGGGGCGTTCGTTGGCTGGGCCGTCACCTCGTTCCTCGTGCGGCGATTCGAGCTCGGGCGAGCCAAGCAACAACTCCAGAAGGCTGAAGCGGAGGCGGCGCGGATAGTCGAGGACGCGCGAGCTGCCGCCGAGAACGCCAAGCGTAGCGCAGAGTTGGCGGGCAAGGAGGAAGTCCTCCGCGCCAAGGAGACCTGGGAGAAGGAGCTCAGCAAGCGGCGCGGCGAGATCGACCGGATGGAGCGGCGCCTGGAGGACCGCGAGGGCATGCTCGACCGCAAGTACTCGTTGCTCGACCAGAAGCACGACGAGCTGGACAAGCGCGCGACTGAGCTGGAGGAGCAGGAGAAGGCCGTCGAGGAGAGTCGTGTCCACTACGAGGGACTCGTCGCGGAGCAGCAGCGGCAACTCGAGCGTGTGGCCGGCATTTCGGCCGATAGCGCGAAGCGCAAGCTCATGCGTATGATGGAGGAGGAAGCGCGGGCGGAGGCGGCGAAGACCGTTCGCACGATCAAAGAGGAGGCGACGCGTAATGCCGAGCGCGAAGCTCGCAACATAGTCGCCCTGGCGATCGAGAAGATCGCCGCCGACCACGCCGCCGAGGCGACCGTCTCGGTGGTTCCCCTTCCCAACGATGAGATGAAGGGCCGGATCATCGGGCGCGAGGGGCGAAACATCCGCGCCTTCGAGAACCTCACCGGCGTCGACGTGATCGTAGACGACACGCCAGAAGCTGTGATCCTTTCAGCCTTCGACCCGGTGCGGCGCGAAGTCGCGCGGATCGCCATGGAGAAGCTGGTGGCGGACGGCCGTATCCATCCCGGGCGTATCGAGGAAGTGATCGAAAAGGCGAAGAAGGAGGTCGAGCAGAGCATGCAGGAGGCGGCGGAAGAAGCCTGCTACGATCTCGGCATTCACGGCCTCCACCACCAGATCATGGAGACGCTCGGTCGCATGAAGTACCGGACTTCATACGGCCAGAACCAGCTCCAGCATTCAAAGGAAGTCGCTCACCTCACCGGCAACATGGCGGCAGAGCTTGGCCTCGATGGGCAGACGGCGAAGCGCATGGGCTTGCTGCACGACATTGGCAAGGGCATGACGCACGAACATGAGGGCACGCATGTCGAGCTCGGCTACGAGCTCTGCAAACGGTGCGGCGAGCCCGACCAGGTGCTCAACGCCATCCGCGCTCATCACGGGGAAGAGCCGGCGCGCTATCCCGAGACGTTCCTGCTCACCGCCGCCGACGCGATCTCCGGCGCACGTCCCGGGGCTCGCCGCGAGTCGTTCGAGGCCTATGTGAAGCGGCTGGAGAAACTCGAGGAGATCGCCGTCTCCTTCGACGGTGTGGCGAAGTGCTTCGCCATCCAGGCCGGGCGCGAGGTCCGCATCATGGTCACGCCGGAGTCCGTCTCCGACGATGAGATGGCAGTGCTCAGTGAAAAAACGGCCAGACGCATCGAGCAGGAGCTCCAGTACCCCGGCCAGATCAAAGTCGTCGTCGTTCGGGAAACTCGCGCCGTCGATTTCGCCCGCTAGTGAGCCGCTAAGGCGTGCTCGGCCGGCGATGCGCCACGCCGTAAAGCGGCTCAGCCTCCTGTGGATATGAGAATCCTCTTCGTTGCCGACCTAGTAGGCAAGCCCGGTCGCCGGGCCGCTCAGGCGTTGCTGCCGAACTTCCGTGAGCAGCAAGCGGTCGACGTTGTCGTTGCCAACGGCGAGAACCTCGCCGCCGGCTTCGGAGTGACGACGTCGACGGTGTCGGACCTCTTCAACCTGGGCGTCGACGTCGTCACCTCGGGTAACCATATCTGGGACCGGCCTGACGGTGTCGAGCTGCTGGAATCCGAGCCGCGCCTCTTGAGGCCTGCCAACTATCCGCCCGACAACCCGGGCAGCGGCGCACACGTCGTCGAGTGCGGATCCTCCAGGATCGCGGTGGTGAACCTGCAGGGCCGCGTGTTCATGCCGACGATCGACGATCCCTTTCGGGTCGGCCGTGCGCTCGTCGATGAGCTTCGTGCGGAGACGAACATCATCGTCATAGATTTCCACGCCGAGGCGACAGCCGAAAAGCTCGCGTTCGCTCGGTACATGGATGGGCTCGTTAGCGCGATCGTCGGCACGCACACACACGTGCCGACCGCCGACGCCCAGATCCTGCCCGGCGGCACCGCCTACGTGACCGATCTCGGAATGACGGGCGCACACGGCGGTGTGATCGGCTACCGTGCCGAGCAGGCGATCAAGCGCGCGGCACTGGGACGCCGAGTTCGCTTGGAGCCGGCGGATAGCGACTTGAGGCTACAAGGCGCGATCGTTGAGGTTGACCAGGCCTCGGGGCACGCGACGCACATCGAACGTATCGATCTGGTCTACAAGGAGGAGTGAATCGGGTGGCTGAGGTAATCGATGGTAAACGCATAGCGGCAGAGATCCGTCAGGAAGTCAAAGAGGCGGCCGAGGAGCTCAAGGGTAAGAACGTCACGCCGGGACTGTCGGTCGTCCTGGTCGGCGAGAACCCGGCCAGCGCCGTCTACGTCCGGATGAAGGCGAAGGCGTGTGAGGAGACCGGGATCAAGTCTGAAATCATCAAGATGTCCGAGGAGACGACGCAGGAGGAGCTCGAGGCCGTGATCGATCGGCTTAACGCCGACGAGTCGGTCCACGGTATTCTCGTCCAGCTTCCGCTGCCGTCGCAGATCGAGGAGCGGGACATCATCTTCCGCATCGCGCCGGAGAAGGACGTCGATGGATTTCACCCCGTCAGCGTCGGGCGAATGATGATCGGCGATCCCACGGCATTCCGTCCGGCTACGCCGGCAGGCGTCCTCGAGTTGCTCATGCGGACCGGGAACGATCCGGCAGGAAAGCGCGTGGCGATCGTCGGGCGCTCGAACATCGTCGGCAAACCGCTGGCGGTGCTGCTCTCGCAGAAGGCGGAGGGCGGTAACGCCACCGTCACCCTCGCGCACAGCCGCACGCCGGACCTGCCGGCCGTTCTGCGTGAGGCCGACATCCTCGTGGCGGCCATCGGTGTGGCCGAGTTCGTGACGGCGGATGCGGTCAAGCCCGGCGCGGTCGTAATCGACGTCGGTATGAACCGTGTGGACGATTCGAGCACTGAGAAGGGGTATCGCCTGGTGGGCGATGTGGCGTACGATGAGGTCTCCGAGATCGCCAGCGCGATCACACCGGTACCCGGCGGCGTCGGGCCGATGACGATCGCCATGTTGCTGACCAACTGCATCAAGGCGGCGCGGGAGATCACCGGCGTTTCGTGAACCACGACCTGTTCCATCACGCGGTAAACACAGGCGCACTCGGTCGCGATCGGGTTGCACAGGTCTGGAGCGTCAGCCAGGTGAACGCGCTGGCGCGGGAGCTACTGGAAGGGACTATTCCGCTACTCTGGGTGGCGGGCGAGGTATCCGGGTTCAAGAGGTACCCCGCCGGCCACTGCTTCTTCACCCTCAAGGACAAACGGGCACAGCTCGCCAGCGTCATGTGGCGCGAGGCCGCCCGCGCTTTGCCTGCCGAGCCGCCGGAGGGCATGGCCGTGCATGCTCTTGGGTACCTGACGGTGTACGAGCGCGCCGGCCGCTACCAGTTCGTCGTCCGTGAACTGAGCGCCAAAGGCGAGGGGCTGTGGCGGCTCGCCTTCGAGCGCCTGCGGGCGAAGCTGGAGGCCGAGGGACTGCTCGATCCGGCGCGCAAGCGATCGCTCCCCAGTCATCCGGCATGCGTTGGTGTGGTCACGTCGCCGGAGGGAGCGGCGATCCGCGACATCGTCTCGATCATACGGCGCCGCGCGCCCTGGACCGACATCCTCATCTATCCGACGCGCGTGCAGGGCGACGAAGCGCCCGACTCAATCGTGGCCGCGCTCGGCCAGGCGTGCCGCGCGGGCCGCGCCGACGTTCTCATCGTTGGGCGCGGCGGCGGCTCGCTGGAAGACCTCCGGGCGTTCAACGACGAGCGGGTGGCCCGAGCGATCGCCGATTCGCCGATACCGATCCTCTCGGCGGTAGGTCACGAGACCGACGTGACGCTGGCCGATCTCGTGGCCGATACACGCGCCCCGACCCCATCCGCGGCGGCCGAGATTGCCGTCCCCGACCTGAGTCGCCTGCGCGCGGAGCTTCGGGGAGCGGGTGAGCGGATGGCGGCGGTGTTGAAGAGCAGCGTGGTTCGGGGTAGCCAGCGTATCGAGCGGCTCGAGGAACGCGCCGTCGAGGCGGTACGCGCAACTCTTGCCCGCCGCAGGCTCCAACTCGAGGCGTTCCGGCAGCGGCTCCAGGCCCTCGGGCCTATGGAGGTTCTAGAGCGCGGATATGCGTTGGCGCTCGATGTGGAAGGGAAGATCCTTCGCGGCGTCGCTGGCTTCCGGCCCGGGCTGGAGTTCACCGTGCGTCTCAAGGACGGCAGAGTGCGTGCCCGAGTCGAGGCTGTGAACGAAGAGGATTGAGACGGTGATGGCAGAGAAGCTCAACCTGGGGAAAGCGCTTGGCCGCCTCGAACAGATCGTCGAGAGCCTCGAGCGTGAGGAACTCGAGCTCGAGGACGCGCTTCGCCTATTCGACGAAGGGATGGAGTTGATCCGCGTCGCCGAGCGCGAGCTCGTCGAGTCGGAAGGAAAGGTGAAGCAGGTGTTGGTGGACAGGCGTGGGCGGCAGCGCGAGTCGGACATCGACTTGGATGCGAATTCCGGAGAGGAGTAGTCGGTTGTCGGTTGTCAGTTGTCGGTTCCTACCTGCCAATTACTGGCTACCGACTACCGACCACCGTCCACTGTGACACGGTGTACGACTTCGACAGCTATCTCGAAGAGACCCAGCGGCTGGTCAACCGCGCCCTAACCGCCGTGCTCGACGATTACCTGGACGGCGTGAGCGACTGGCTGACCGAGCCGATACGCTACGCCTGCGAGGGTGGCGGCAAACGGTTCCGTCCGATCCTCTTCCTCGCCGCCTACGAGGTCGGCGGTCGCCTGCCCGATGATCGCGTCAGACGGTTAGCGTCGGCGCTGGAGATCGTGCACGCCTACTCCCTCGTCCACGATGATCTCCCGTGCATGGACGATGACGACTGGCGGCGCGGCCGCCCCACGTGCCATAGGGCGTTCGGGGCGGAGCGCGCGACCATTGCAGCCGCGGCGATGGTTCCCCTGGCGAGCTGGGTGGTAGCGGCGGAAGCTGAGGCGCTGGGCTTGTCCGGCGAGCAGAGCGCCACGCTCGTGGCCGAACTGTCGGAGGCGGCTGGGCCCACCGGCATGGTGGGTGGCCAGGTGCTCGATCTGATTAACGAAGGCCGGGCGGTGAGCAGTGATGAGCTCGTGGACATTCACCGTCGGAAGACCGGGGCGCTGATCCGCGCAGCCGCGCGGCTGGGCGGCCGGGTAGGGCGTCTGGAGCCGCGAGTCCTCGGGGCGGTCACCGAGTACGGCGAGAGAGTCGGCCTGGCCTTCCAGATCGCCGACGATCTGCTGGACGAGGAGGGCACCACAGCCACTATCGGGAAGGATGCCCACAGCGACCGTGAGCACGGCAAAGCGACATACCCCGGGGTCTTCGGCCTAGAAGGTGCACGGGCGGAGGCGTTGCGGTTGGCCGACGAGGCGATCATGGCGCTGCGCCGGGCCGGCATCGACAGCCCGGCGCTCGAGGGGCTGGCCATCCACGTCGTAGAACGCGAGAGTTAAGGGGCCGCCGGGCAGAGCCTGGGGCTCGTGTTGACGTCGCGTTGACTGTCAGAGATCATCGTCACTGGTACCGTTGATCGGTAGGTCGGATGAGAAGGATCGGCGTAGTCGGTAACCCCAAGTACAGGAACGTCGCTGAGGCGCTGGACCGCCTGGTGAAGGTCGCGCCGGCACACCGGTTTGAGCTCTTTGTCGGGCCGCAGCTGCGCATCGGCCGGGAAGCGGACCTCGCGGAGCTGCCCGCCAGCCCGCAGCAGATCGACCTGCTGATCACGCTTGGCGGTGACGGAGCGCTTCTGGGCGGCGCGCGCTGGGCGGGGCCGGCCGGAACTTCCGTGTTGGGTGTCAACCTCGGGCGACTCGGGTTCCTCACAGCCATCACGCTGGAAGAGTTGGAGGATGCCCTGGCACGAATCGCGGGGGGCGACTTCGTGCTCGACGCGCGGATGGGCCTCGAGGTACGCCTGGAGCACTCGACAGATGCCCCCGAGCCGTTCTACGCCTTGAACGACGCGGTGTTGCACCGAGGCGGCCTCGTGCGCGTCGTCCATTTGAAGGTCTGGGTGGATGAAGAGGAGGTCGGCCTATACCGCGGGGACGGCGTGATCGTGGCCACTCCTACAGGATCGACCGCCTACTCTCTGTCGGCCGGGGGGCCGATCGTGGACCCGTGGCTCGATGCCATTGTGGTTACTCCGATTTGTCCCCACACGCTGGCCATACGACCACTGGTCCTGCGCGCCAACGCCCAGATCACCCTGGAGGTCGTTTCCTCGCCCGAGGATCTCATCCTCACCCTCGATGGGCAGGTGGGATCGCAGCTCAAGCCCGGGGATCGTGTGGTCGTTTGTAAGGCGCGGCAGCCCGTGCCGTTGGTCCGCCTACCCGGGCAGTCCTTCTTCTCGATGCTGCGCCGCAAGCTCAAGTGGGGCGATGTCTCCGAGGGGATGCACGCTGATCACTAGCTCCGGAATACCGTGCTGACCGAGCTGCGGATCAAGAACTACGCGGTTATCGAGGACCTGAGCTTGCGCTTCGAGCCCGGGCTCGTCGTGCTTACCGGTGAGACAGGCGCCGGTAAGTCGATCATCGTCGGCGCCCTCTCCCTGGTACTGGGTGAGCGGGCGGCGACGGATGCGATTCGCGCCGGCGAGCAGCGGGCGGTGGTCGAGGCGGCGTTCGATATCGGCGAGCGCGACGACCTGCGGCGGCGTTGTGACGAGGCAGGTATCGAGGCGGAAGACGGCTGGCTCGTTCTCAAGCGCGAGGTGAACGCCACGGGGCGTAGCCGGGCCTGGATCAACGGGTCGCCAGCAACCGCATCCCTTACCGGTGCGTTTGGGCAGGCGCTCGTGGATCTTCACGGCCAGCACGAGCATCAGGCTCTGCTTCACGCCGCACCTCAGAGAGAGATCCTCGATGCGTACGGCGGGGCCGTTGATCTGGCGGCGGAGCTGCGGCGGTGCTGGTCGCAGCTGAGCGAGCTCCGTCGTGAGCGGCAGGAGGTCGAGGAGCGGCGGGCGCGGACGGAAGAGCGGGCCGAGCTTCTGCGCCACCAGGCTGAAGAGATCGAGAGCGCCGGCCTCAGCGACCCCGAGGAGGATCTGCAGCTCGCCGACGAAGAGCGCCGGCTGGCGCACGCCGAAGAACTGATCGAGCGGGCCACGGTGCTCTACGATGCGATCTACTCCGCTGACGGGTCGGTCCACGATCGGGTCGGTAGCCTGCGGCGCGAGCTGGCGGCTCTTGCCAAGGTCGATCCCGGCGCCGAGTCCGAGTTCGGCGAGCTCTTCGATACCGCCTACTACACGCTCCAGGAGCTGGGTGAGCGGCTGAGCGCCTACAAGGAATCGATCGATCTCAGCCCCGCGGCACTGGAGCGCGCCCGCCAGCGGATCGACCTGCTCTATCGCCTCAAAGCGAAATACGGCCCGACGCTGGAGGACGTGATGGCGGCCGGCCTGAGAGCGCGCGGCGAGCTGGACGGCCTCGACCTGGCCGGATTCCAGCTCGAGGAGCTCGCCCGTGAGGAGGCGGCGCGCGCCGCAGAGCTCGAGAAGCTCGCCGGCAAGTTGAGCAAGTCGCGGGCGAAGGCGGCGAAGGAGCTGGCTGGCGAAGTCTCCGCTCTCCTGCCAGAGCTGGGCATGCCCGATGGCCGCTTCGCGATAGCGATAAGCGAGCGGCCGACGATTGGATCGACCGGCGCCGAGGAAGTCGAGTTCCGGGTCACACTCAACAAGGGCTTCGATCCGCTCGCGCTATCCAAAGTGGCGTCGGGTGGGGAGCTGAGCCGGGTGATGTTGGCGCTCAAGACGATCCTGGCGCGCCTCGACCGGACCCCGACCCTCATCTTCGACGAGATCGACGCCGGGATTGGCGGGATCGTCGGGGGTAAGGTGGCGGAGCGGCTCAAGACGGTGGCGGTCCATCATCAGGTCTTCGTCATCACGCACTTGCCGCAAATCGCCGCCCTCGCCGATCACCACCTCTTGGTCACGAAGGAGTCGAAGGGCAAGAAGCCGGCGACCAGCGTCGCGGAGCTGTTCGGCGACGACCGGGTGCGTGACCTCGCCCGCATGCTCGGCGGCGACCCCGAGCGCGAGGCTTCACTCGAGCACGCCCGGGCCCTTCTACAGCCGTCCGCCTAGTCGGGGGCCGCTCCAGATTCTTTCCTGCCGAAGAGCAAGCGGTACAGGCGGAGGGAGACTTCCCAGATATTCTCGCGCGGGGTGAAACCGTCGTCGCCGCGCCTTGTGTTGCGGTAGCGCAGCTCGACCTCGACCGGTATGCCCGCCCGCCGGTCGCCCGACCATTCTGTTGAGGAAAAGCGGGCGGCGAAGCCGATCGATCGAGCGCTGTACTCAGATCCCTCCTCCAGGTCGGATGGCTCGAATGCCGCGTCTCCCGGAACGGGGTCGATCGGCTCGATCGTGTCCGCGCCACGGCGCGTGAGCACCCAGAGGAACGAGAAGGTGATGTTGCGCGTGAAGTTGAAGCGCGGCACGGCGGCCAGGGTCACGACGTCACCCGGGTCCCAGTTGACGAGCGCCGTATAGGCGCCACGCTGGATCGGTAACTCGCGCGACGTGACCAGCCGCTCGACTTCCGCCTCCAGCTGCATGTTGTAGCCGGCGAAGAGCGACAGCCAAAACCGGCTCCCGATCCCTACGTCCAGCGTCCCGCGCACTTCCAGATCCGGCTGCCCGTCCCCGGTGCCCACGTCGAATAGATGCTCCGCAGCCGGCGGGGTCCCGGTCGCAAACCGCCACAGGGCGTCGACGCGCGCGCGGAGCGGCAGCAAAGGCCGGTCCTCGCCCGGGCGCCGCCGGAATGTGTTTAACGGCTGTATGCTGATACCGACCTCGATGTCACCGAGCTTGATCCCGCTCGACCGGGCGACCGGCACTTCGATCCCGAACTCGGAGCCCGAGGTAAGTGCCGCCGCCGCCGCCACGTCGATCGGCCGCGCCAGCTCCAGCGTCGGCAGAGGCACCGCGAAGCCGTCAAAGCCGCTCTGCACTCCCTCGTAGTATCCCGCCAGGGCAACCCCGTTCGCTCCCGAGTCGCTGGGCACGTACGACAGCTCGCTCAGGTCCAGCAGCCCTACTTCGATGGCGCGGGCATCCGCCACAAGCGCCTCCGCCTCAGCCTGCAAGTCGGGTGGGAGCGTGTCCGCCGCAACCATCGACTCCAGGGTCGCGATACCGGTCCCCAACTCGGTGAAGAAGGCGTCGGGGTCCCCGCCGAACGCCGACGCCTGCGACCCCGCGTTGGCCGCCAGCGTATCGAGCTGCGCCCCAGCGAACGATTTCCCCTTCACGATCGGTACGACCGCGAAGGCCGCAAGCCAGCGAGTGGGAGCGAAGATGATGCTGATCGGGGCACGCGTCCGCTCGAACAGCACATCGTATTCGAGCGGGCCCAACGTGCTCGGCTCCGGATCCGGCAAGGCGAGGCTGGGGAACAGGCCGGCGAGGGCAACGTCGAGGCTGTCGAGCGGGGGGACGAGACGCGCGTCGAGGACCGCCGAGAACATGTCGCTGAGCGGCTGCGACGAGCCGTCGGCGAGGAAACGCTCGTCCACGGTGATGTTCTGCCCCGTCAGCCCCACCTGAAGCTCCCAGCGCCGCGGGAACTGTGCGTCGAACCACTGGCCGTGAAGCTGCGCCGGCGCCAACACGACCGCCGCTAGCACTAGGCTGCCGCACCTCGCCCTCATCCCGGGACCTGCTCGCCGGCGCATCCTCTCCCTTCCCTCAATTCGGTGGTCTGTAGCCTGACTGAATCGCCCGCGGCGCGACGGTCGGTAATATGACCCCGGTCGCGCCAGCGGGACAGAGAGGCATCGAAATTGACACCGGGCGGCGGCGGCCTAGTTTGTAGGCAGGAGTAGCGGGCGCCGTAGCCAAGTGGACTAAGGCGGGGGCCTGCAAAGCCCCTATTCGTGGGTTCGAATCCCACCGGCGCCTCCATCCCCGCTGCGTGGCCCGCCGGCGCTAATACGAGGTAGAGCAAGCGTTTATTCGAAGGCGCGGCGAGCGTGCGGGGGTTTTGCATCCCCACTGCGAGGCTGGGACGGCCGGGGCGCCCTGCAGCGAAGGTGGGAAGACGTTGCAAAATTGTAACTTAGCACGCGGGCCTTGCTCTCGAGAGGAGATTTCGCCAACTTGTTAGGCGACCGACCTATGTCCGGGCGCTGTCTCGCGGCAGTGAGATATACTCCCCGCCAGCTCGAGTGCTGCCGCGGCATTACCATCCTCGAGCTCGCAATGGCTATGCTCGTCATCGCTGTGCTGCTGGGCCTCAGCCTGCCGCTGGCTTCTGCTGTCGCCGGTAGGTTCAAGGTGGGCAGCGCACGTGATGCGTTCATCAACACGTATGCGCGCGCGCGGGCGGCGGCTGTGCAGTACGGGCGGGAAGGACGGCTGCACGTGCGGGCGGATTTGGGGGAGTTCTGGGTCGAGGTCGACACCGGTGTGCCGGGCGCGATGAGGGCCGACACGATAGGGCGTGTCGTGGCTCTGGCTTCGGAGTATGGCGGTGTGACGATGTTCTCAGACAGGGACACGCTCTGCTTCGATGCCCGGGGTCTCGCCTTCGCGGGTGGCGCCTGTGACCCACATGATGCCATTATTACGTTCTCGCGCTGGGACCGGGTCGATACGGTCCAGCTGTCTCTGGGCGGTACGGTCGTTCGTCGTTGAGGGCCTGAATGCGGGAGATCCAGGGAGAGTCGGGCTTCACGCTTACCGAGCTGCTTATCTCGGTGGTGATCATCGCCATCGGGGTGGTCGGGTTTGCCAGCGCGGTGGGCCTGGCCTCGACCGAGCTCTGGATGGGCGGCCGCGACACCGAAGTATCGATGCTTCTGACCCAGCAGGCGGAAAAGCTCAAGGCGACGCCGTACAGTCTGGTTCAGACCGATAGCCTCACGAGCGGCCCGTACACGATCAGCTGGGAGGTCCAGGGCGGTAACCCGAAGAGGGTCGTCCTCTCCGCCTCGATTCCGCGCAAGGACGAAGGAGCATCGGCGGACACCATAGTCATATACGTCCCGCGATGAAGCCCCGCGTTCCCCCTCCTCGGGGGTTCACCCTCATTGAAGTCCTCGTCGCGATGACCCTCACGGGGATCGTGGTGGCCGGTACGTTGCGGGCCCTTTCCGCACAGAAGAAGTTCTACGCCAGGCAGGCTCGCGTCCTCGACGCCCGGCACGCCATGCGGGCCTCGGCGACCATCCTCGCATCCGAGTTCCGCGACGCCAGCGCGGCGGGCGGCGATCTGTACGCGATCGGCGCCGACAGCATCGTGATCCGCTCCACCGTCGGCTTCGCCGTCGCCTGCGCCGTCAACGTCGGCTCGGGCCAACTCTCGCTGACCGAAGTATCGGGCCACTTCAACCTGACCACCGCAGACTCGATCCTGGTGTTCGTCGAGAACGGCATCAACGACAGCGACGATGCCTGGCGTGTGCTCCTGGTCACCGGCATCTCCACGACCGGGCCGGCCTGCGCCTGGAGCGACCCGGCCGACCGGTTGGTCACCGTGAGCGGCTCGCTGAGTGGCGTTTGGATCGGCTCTCCGGTGCGGCTCTACCAGCCGTACGTCTACGGGCTCTATCAGGAACCCGATGGGCGCTACTGGCTGGGGCGGAAGACTTACGCGCCGGGGTCGAGCTATGTTCCGGTCGCCGGCCCCTTGGCGCCGGCGGACTCCAGCGGACTGCAGCTGACTTACTACGACGACGCCGGCGCGCCGACGACGAACCGGTTCGACGTGGTTCGTGTCGACATTCAGGTCCGCGCGCCGACCTATCGCTCGTTGGACGAGCCCGACTACCGGACGCTCACCACGAGCACTTACCTGCGAAACGATGGCTGAGCCGAAGGGCAACTCGATCCGCGTTCCAGCCCGCCTGAGACATAACGGCGGCTTCGCTCTGGCGATGGCCATCTTCGCGCTCGTCTTGCTGGCTGCGGTGGTCGCCGGCGGCTACTACAGCGCCTCCCAGGAATTCCAGATCGGGCGCGGGATGCGGAGCCTCACCGCCAGCTTCTACGCCGGCGAAGCGGGCATCCGCGAGGTGCTGCACGAGTGGGATCCCGACGTCTATTTTGCCCTCGATCCCGGCGATACCCTGATTTTTAGTCCGGTCAACTTCGAGGGCGGCGGCAGCTATACCGCTAGGGTCGTTCGCGTCGGACGCGCTGCCGACTCGCTCAAGCGCTACTTCTACATCGAGGCGGTGGGGCGGCCACCGGGCCCCAGCCTCGGCGAGCGCCGCCAGGCGATGGTTGTCCGGGCGCGCTACCCGAAGCTCTGCTGCCAAGCGGCGGTCACCGTCGGCGGCGAAGAAATGGACTTCACCGGCGGTAAGAACGAGATCGTTTCGGGTTTCAACCATAACCCCACCGGTGGCTACGGGCCCTGGCCGGACTCCGTCTGCGCCGGCGTCTCGACCGTCGATACCGTGGGGGCGATCATCGACTCCGACGTCTCGATCGACGACCCCACGCGGGTCGAGGGCTCGCCCGCCGCGTACATAGTGGATTCGTCGCTCCAGGAGAACGTGTTCCCGGCCAATATCGGCGACCTCAGCTACGCTGAGATCGTGGCCGAGGCGGACTTCACCTTCTCCCCGCCGGATTCGCTCATCGTCTACGGGTCCGACCTCGACCCCCGGATCGTCAATGGCAAATGCGATCGCTCGTATCAGTACAATTGGGGCGCGCCCATGAGCCCGAGCCATCCCTGCTTCAAGTTCTTCCCCATCATCCACGTCAACGGGCATCTGAAGATCAAGTCTGCCACTGTGCAGGGGATCTTCGTCGTGGAAGGCGCGCTCGACCTCGACGATGCCAGGCTTTATGGCATCGCCCTCGCCCGCGACGACCTCATCTTGCGCGGCCCGAGCCGCCTCTTCGGGGTCGCCTGGGCCATGGATGACTTGCGGTACGTGGGAGCGGTGCCCAGGATGTACGTGAGCCGCTGCGCCGCCGAGCGCGCTGTACGCCTCTCCAACCTCACCCGGCCTCGACCGGTGTCGCCCAGAGCCTGGGTCGAGCTGTTCTAACCGGCCGGCTCACGCAGGCGGCTCGTCGAGAAACTCCCCGTAGATTCGTCCCAGCTCACGCGGCAGGCCGTCCCGGTTCGCTGGCGTGACCTCGACGACGCGGAGACCCCGTTGGCGCCGCAGCCGGTCGACCGTCGGGTACCGACCCGCCATCACCGTCCCCAGTATTGCGCTCCCACACGCCTCGCCGAACACACGCTCCAGGAGGGCTATGAACCGCCGGCTGAAAAGCTCCATCTTCCCGATCTCGTCGACCACCAGGACCGCCGCGCCCTCGCGTAACCCCCGCTCCAGCGTCACCACCCCCAGCTCCTCGAACGAGGCCAGGTCCACCCCGTAGCGGCTCACCCGCGGCCCCGCGGCTCCCGCCCGCGCCAGCGGACCGCGCCGCCCGTCCAGCGTCACCACGTCGAACCCGATCCGCCGGCCCCCCGCCCGCACCTCCTCGGTGTAGAACCCGGCACACCGATCGAGCCCGATCAGCTCGACTGCCCGCCGGATTACCGTCGTCTTGCCGCAGCCCGGCCTACCTGTGAGCAGAATCCGTGGTGGGGCAGGGGTGGGGTGAGGCATGGGAATTCGGGAATCCGTGGTTAATTGACTACTAGAACAATCGACCATTCGAATTCAGAACGGAGGGAGACCGCCCCCCAATTCATAATTCTATGGTCCACATGTTCTACGCTTCAACTGGTCATCGATTCCCGAATTCCCGGATTCCCGGATTCCCACTACTAGATAAAAGCGAAACGCCCCGGGCCCACGGGGCGTTCGCTCAGGCGAGAATGTGCGATTGCTGCTGAGGGCTTCTCCCAACGTGGGGCTAGCAGATTCTGAACGGGCCGGAAGAAAGAGCCTCAATAAAGAACGGAGCCCCTGAGTCGCCCTCCCCCGCCGTTTTCCCTGTCCGGCTAAGACGCTCGAGACTCCGCTCTTCACCTCTTGCATTTCGCAAGGCCCGTACCCAACCTGGCCATGGCCGTTAACATATTGCTATGAAACGACTTACGTTCCGGACCCCCTCCGGCCTCGGGCTCCGAAAGTGGATACTTTTTTCACAGTTTCGCAAAACTTTGCCGTTCCGCGGGCGGTCCGGCGGGCCTAAGATCAGCCAGGGGCAGGGGATGCGCGGCCTGGGTGCCGGGGTTCCGACCAGCCTAGATGTTTGGCCGGATACTGGTAAGTTATAGCGGCTCACGAAAAAGCTGTTTGGAGCGAGTGGGTAGTGGACCAGCCTGGAGCCGCCGGGCCGTGGGATGCCGGCACTCCAGGCTAACGAATAGGCGGGTCTATCGTGAACAAGAAGCTCACTTTGGCCATCGGCGTCGTTGTGGTCCTTGTGGTGTTCGGGTACTTCGCGTTTGGCGGTCTTGGCCGCAGCCTGGTCTACTTTTGGACGCCGACCGAGCTCTTGGCAGAGGGTGAGGCGGCGTACGGCACGTCGATCCGTCTGGGCGGCATGGTGATACCGGGTAGCGTTGCCTGGAATGGTGAGACGCAGGAGCTCAGGTTCCGGCTGGCGGACGAAGGCGGGATCATCGAGGTGGAGAGCGCCGGGGTGCCGCCGCAGATGTTCCTGGAGGCGGCGGCGCGACAGGAGCCGATAGGCGCGGTCGTCGAGGGCACGCTGGGGCGCAACGGGATCTTCCGGGCGACGAACCTGATGGTCAGGCATTCGGAGGAGTACCGGGCACCGCAGCACGGTGAGGACAGGCAGGAGTACTACCGGGATCTGTTCAAAGAGCAGGGAGCGGAGAGCGGGACATGATTAGCAGCCTCGGGTACCTGGCCGTCGGCGGCGCGCTGCTGCTCTCCGTGGTGGGGGCAGTGGCGGCGTTCGCGGCGATGGGCGGAAGGCCGCAGCTGGCGCCTTGGGCAAGGCGTGCGGTGTACGGTGTGTTCGCGCTGGCAACGCTGGCGATCCTGCTGATGGCCGTCGCTCTGGTGGCCCACGACTTCAGCGTGAGCTACGTGGCGCAGGTAGGCAGCCGTTCAACGCCGTTGTTCTACACGGTGATATCGCTTTGGTCGTCGCTTGACGGGTCGATCCTTTTCTGGGGCTGGATCCTCGCCGGGTATTCCGCAGCGGTGGTCTACATTCATCGCGACCGCTATCAGGATCTCATGCCTGCGGTGACCGGGACGCTGCTTATCGTAAGCGCCTTCTTCTGGCTGCTGTTGGCCTGGCCGGCGAACCCGTTCGTGCCGACCTGGCAGGCGTTTGGCCTGGCACCGGGCCAGGTGCCGGCTGACGGTCCCGGGCCAAACCCGCTGCTCCAGAACCATCCGTTCATGGGGCTGCACCCACCGCTCCTCTACTTGGGCTATGTGGGTTTGACGGTTCCCTTCGCCTTCGGCATTGCGGCCCTGCTCTCCGGCAAAGTGAGCGGCGATTGGATCCGGGCGGTGCGGCTTTGGACCATGGCGCCCTGGATCTTCCTGACCGCGGGAATCGTGTCGGGCGCCTGGTGGTCCTACGAGGTGCTGGGCTGGGGTGGCTATTGGGCTTGGGATCCCGTCGAGAACGCCAGCTTCTTGCCCTGGCTCACGGCCACCGCGTTCCTGCACTCGATCATGGTCCAGGAGCGTCGGCAGACGCTGAAGATGTGGAACATCCTGCTGGTGATCGCCACGTTCCTGCTCACCCTGTTCGGCACGTTCCTCACGCGCTCCGGCATCCTGGCCAGCGTCCACGCCTTCGTCGAGGGCTTGATCGGTCCGTTCTTCCTCGGGTTCATCACCCTCGTCTTGATCGTGTCGCTGGCGCTCGTCGCCTGGCGTAGCGACGAGTTGAAGAGCGAGCCGGCTCTGGACGCGATCGCGTCGCGCGAGACGGCGTTCTTGTTCAACAACCTGCTACTGGTGGCTTTCACCTTCACCGTGCTGCTCGGGACCGTCTATCCGTTGGTGGCCGAGGCGATTCGCGGTGTGAAGGTCAGCGTCGGCGCGCCCTATTTCAACCGGATGAGCGTCCCCATCGCCCTCGGTCTGGTCCTACTGGCCGGGATCGGGCCGGCGCTGCCCTGGCGGCGTGGGTCGCCGGACCTGCTGGCCAAGAAGTTTCTCTGGCCGACGGTGGCGGCGTTGCTGTCCGGGGTCGTCTTCTGGGTTTTCGGTGCCCGGAACTTCCTGACCTGGCTGACCCTCGTCTTCTCGGTGCTGGCGGTCGCTCTCCTGATCGGTGAGTTCTGGAGGCCTGCGCGGGCGCGCCGGGAGGCGCACGGCGAGGGCTTGGGGCGCGCGCTGCTGGCCGTCGTGTCCAAGAACCGGCGGCGCTACGGCGGTTATGTCGTCCACTTCGGCATCGTCATCATCGCCGTGGGGATCGCGCTCTCATCGACGTACCGCAGGGAAAGGGAGTTCACGCTCGGCATCGGCGAGGCGGCGACGTTCGCAGGGTACACCGTTCGACTCGACTCACTCTACGCCGGCCGCGAGCCGCAGCGCGACTTCGTCGAGGCGGCGTTTAGCGTTGGCGGTGACGGGGGCTTCTCGGATACCATGCGGCCGCGGCTCAACTACTATCCGACGTCGCAGCAGCCTATCGGCACGCCGCGTGTGAGGACGCGGCCCGACGCCGATCTCTATCTTAGCTTGATGGCCTACGATCGGACCGGGGCGAGCGCCACGGTGAACATCATCGTGAACCCGATGGTCGTGTGGATCTGGATCGGCGGTGCCATCGCGGCGCTGGGCGCGCTGCTTGCCATATCGAACGCCGGCTCTGGAGCGGACCGGTCTCGGCGCGCCGCTGCGCCGAGCGTGCGGCGAGCCAAACCTGCGGAAGCCGGTGTCGGAGGTGACGACTGATGAGTCTGAAGAAGCTGCTGATTCCTGCCACCGCCATCCCGATCGTGGCTCTGCTCGCCTACGGGCTGACTCGCGATCCCAACATGATCGAGTCACCGCTACCCGGGCACGAGGCCTTTGACTTCACATCCGCGACGCTCGACGGTGATACCTTGAGCCTGGCGGATCTGAGAGGGAAGGTCGTCGTCATCAACTTCTGGGCCTCTTGGTGCATCGCCTGTATAGACGAGCATCAGGTCTTCGTGGAAGCCGAGCGCTACTATGCCGGCCAGGATTTCCAGATGCTCGGGGTCGTCTATCAGGACACGCCGGAGAACGCTCGTCGCTGGATGGCCCGCAGGGGTGGCAATTGGCCGAGCGTCATCGACCCGAGCTCGCGCATTGCGATTGACTACGGCGTCTACGGCGTTCCGGAGACCTACTTCATCGACAAGGGCGGTTGGATCCAACACAAGCAGATTGGGCCCGTGAACACCCTGCTCATGAGAGATCTCGTCGACCGGCTGCTCGCCGAGTCGCCTGGCACGGAGGTCACGTCGACCGGCGCGCTCGAGGGCGGAGTGCCGACAGGACGCAGCGCAGGTCACACGGGCGACGCGGCAGGTCAAGCCGCCGGCAGCGATACGCAGGAGGGCCAGCCGTGATGGCTACGCGAATCACGCTCTTTCTACTTCTATTGGCCGTCTCACCGGCAGTGGAGGGCTCTGGTTTCGCTTTCGCGCAGGAGACCCAGGAGGCCGCGGCCACGATGCCAGCGGAAGATCCTGAATTGGAGGCACAGGTCCGGCGGATCGCCGCCAAGTTGCGGTGTCCCACCTGCCGCGCTCTGTCGGTTCAGGACTCGCCGTCCGGGATGGCGCAGGAGATGCGCTCGCTGATTCGCGAGCAGTTGCTGGCCGGCAAGACGCCCGCGGAGGTGGAGGCTTACTTCGTCGAGCGCTACGGTGAGTGGATACTGCTGGAGCCGAAGGCGGAGGGATTCAATTGGGCGGTGTGGCTGCTGCCCGTCTTCCTTCTTCTGGGCGGCCTCGCGTTCGTGCTGATCACCGCGCGCCGCTGGGTGCGCGAGGGGCAGGCCAGGGCGGCGGCCCTCGTGAAGGAGGGGCAGGAGGGAGAGCTCTAAGCCATGGGCCTGACCGAGTTTCTTCTCGTTGTAGTAGTGGGCGGCGGAATCATCGCGGTTCTGGTTGCCACGTTCAAGGGAGCAGCCGGCGACGAAGGGGCGCGGGCCCCTGGAACCGCGGAGGGCAGAAAAGCCGAGCTGGAGGAGCGGTACCAGGCGGCGCTTCGCTCAATCGAGGAAATCGAGGCCGACCACGACGCCGGCAATCTCTCCGATGCTGACCACGAAGAGCTGCGGCAGCGCTACGAGACCGAGGTGGCCTATCTCGAGAACGAGCTCGGCGCCGCAGGAAGCGCCCTCGGCGAGGCCGGCTCGGAAGTCGCGCCGCGAGAGGGTGCGGCGGCACCCGACCGCTCGTGGGTCCCGGCAGCCGTGGGCTGGAGCGCCGCAGCCGTCACGTTCGTCGTGCTCGCCTGGCTGGTCATGTCCACGGCGCTTGGGCCGCGAGCTGGTGACGGCTCGATCCCCGGCCAGGAGATGGGGAGCGCCCCCGCGGGTGTGCCGGTGGCCGAAGTCGACATGGGCCGGCTGGCTGAGCTCGAGGGCCTGGTGTCCGAGGACCCTCAGAACCTGGAGGCACTCCTGGAGCTCGGTCACATGTACCTGCAATTGCAGCGCTACGACGAGCTGAGCTTCGTGACCCAGGTGGCGCTGAACATCGATCCGAACAACCCCGAGGCGCTAACCCATCTCGGTATGTTGCTCTTCTCCATGCAGCACCCCGAAGGCGTGATCCCCACCTTCGATCGGGCATTGGCCGTCGAACCGGACTTCCCGGAAGCGCTGCAGTTCAAGGGGATGGTTTCCTTCATGAGGGGTGACTACGCTACCGCTGTGCAGTCCTGGGAGCATTACCGCGAGGTGGTTCCGGAAGAGGAAGTCTCACCCCGCATCCAGGCGATGCTGGAAGCGGCCCGCGCCAACATCGGCGGCGACTCCGCGCAGTAAGCCGGGAACGGCTCGCAACCGCACCTTCGAGGAGGGAAACGGGTGAACAGAGCGATCACGCTGTTGGCGGCAACCGTCCTGCTTCTTCAGCCCGAGCTGGCGTTCGCCCAGCGTTTCGGCGGCGATTTCGGCGGCGGCGGCGGCTTCTGGCTAGTCTATGCGGATGTCGGGATAGACGAAGAGGTGAGCTTCGGCCGCGACGTCGGCGCAGTGGTGGCTCTGGGGGGCCGCGGGTTCCTGCAGACGGGCAGAGTACGGCTCGGCGGCGGCGCGTTCGGCGGTGGCTTTGTCGACGAAGGGGTGAACGAAGCTGGTAACCGGGTGCAGGGTGGGCTCTCTGCCGGAGGGTTCACCGCCGAGTACCTCGTCGTGCAGCAGAATCTGGAAGTGAGCGTGGGCGGGATGGTCGGCGGCGGTGTGCTCACCATAGAGGAGTTGAGCGGAACCGGGCCAGACGGGGTGGAGGACTTGCGCCGTCGAAGGAAGACGATGTTCGTCGGCTACCCCTGGGTGCGCCTCGGTTACAACCCGGCGGCCTTCGTCAATGTCGGGCTCCAGCTCGGCTACTTGGCCGGCACCGAGGACGTGGGAGGCTTCGCCGTCGGCCTCGAGATCATGGCCGGCCTCATCCCGTAGATCGACTCCGGCGGCGCCCGCGCCCGTGGAACTTTCGGGTAGTTTCGGTGGTTTAACAGTGTGACGGGGCAGACGCGCCTATCGGCACCGCGTAAGGTTGACTCACTTCCCTTTTCTCCCGGGCCTTGCGTGGATGTCTTGCCCCGTCCCTTCCTTTCGTAGGATTCCCCACAGTGGATCCTCGTGGGGGGGATTGCAGGTGAGTCCCCTGCCGGATCGGATTCGTAGGCGTTTCCCGCCGCGGTGGCTATATTGGGGCGACGGTGTCGGGTAGCAACCCCGGTTCCGCAAGCTAGGCGAGCTTAAATGGCACCGGCCGCGGTCACTGAGAATGGAGGGAGACGCAGCCGCAGATTGTGAAGGCGGGCACGTAATCGGGGAGGAGGGGAGAGCATGGAACACGCCATTCGCCGTATCTTCATGTTCCTGCTAGGTGTGATGCTCGGCTACTGCACAGGGTTCAGGGACGCGAAGAACAACGAACACATGATCTTCATGCGCATGATCCACCGGGTCCAGAGCTTCGCCGAGCAGACCGTCGGTGAGCACGAGCGAGCCGTCGAGGAAGCAGCTGAGGAGGCGGGTCGCTAGCACGACAAGCCAGCCGCCCTCCGCCGCGCGGCGCGGCGTCGCCCTAGACCGCCTCCAGCAGAGCGACGTGACCCAGCCCGCCGGCTGCACAGATGCTGATCAGTGCCGACCCACCTCTTGCCTGCAACGCCTTCACCGTCTGTGACACTATTCGAGCCCCGGTCGCTCCGAACGGGTGACCCAGCGCCACGCTTCCGCCGTTTGGGTTGATCCTCTCTTCCGGCACTTCGCCGAGGTCTACGTCGACACCGGCTCGCTCGCTCAACCACTTCCCGCTGTTCAGCGCCGCGATCGTACACAGTACCTGCGCGGCGAACGCCTCGTGGATTTCCCAAAGCCCGATGTCGCCGTAGCTGAGGCCGTTGCGCGCCAGCAGCCGCGGGACTGCCAGCGTCGGCGCCATGAGCAGGCCGTCCCGTTCGATGTCGACGCTTGTTACCTCCCAGTCCAGTAACCGCGCGCGATACGGTGGCGCTGCGAAGCGCTCCAGCCCGCGTTCCGTCGCCACCCAGCAGGCTGCCGCACCATCGGTGAGCGGCGACGAGTTGCCGGCCGTGAGCATGCCGCGCCCGCTCTTCCGGTCAAAGACCGGGGGCAGCTTCGCCAGCTTCGCCGGTGACGTGTCGGTCCGCGGGATGTTATCGCGCCGGAACCCGGGGAAGGCGTCCGAGCCAATCACCAGGTCGTCGAAGAAACCGCGCTCCCAAGCCGCGACAGCATTCTGATGACTAGCCAGCGCGAACCGGTCCTGGCTCTCGCGATCGAGGCCCCACTCCTTCGCGGTGATCTCCGCGTGATCGCCCATCGTCAGCCCGCTGGTACGCTCCCTAACGCTCGGTGCGCGCAGCTTGAGGTCGCGCGGCCGCACCTTGCCCAGCGCCTTCAGTGCGGCTCCGGCCCCTTTCGCTTGGGCGAGCCGCCGAATCGCTTGACTCATCCCCCGGGTTAGCCCCACCTGTGTTTGGCTCATCGCTTCCGAGCCGCCGCACAGCGCCAAATCGATCCGGCCTGCCTTCATCTGCGCGGCTGCGTGGGTAGCCGCCGCCAGGCTGGTGGCACACTGCTGGATCACCGTCAACGCCGGCACGTGTGGCTCGAGTCCAGCGTCGAGCCAGACCTCCCGTGCGATATGGATCACCGATAGACTGGGCACCACCGCACCCCATACTACACAGTCGGGAACCGCCCCGGGCTTCAGCTTTGCCCCGGCCTCACGCACGACTGGAACCGAGACGCCCACGGCGTCAAGGTGCGCCAGCGGCCCATCGATCTTCGCGAAGGGTGTGCGCGGTCCCGCGCAGAAGAAGACGTCGGTGTCGTTGCTCCTTGCCTCACGGGCCATCTCTACTGCCTCCGTTCAACTGCCGCCCTTCAGACATTCCGTCCGGGCACCGGGTAATGCCCCACGTCACTTAACTCTGTCGAAGACTCAACCGGTTCCCGCCAGCTCGGCCACGCCGGCGAGTACGGCTCGCGCGACCTCTCTCATGAATCTGTAGTCGAGTGTGTCGGCGCTGTCCGTTTCCATGTGGTAGTGCGGGTTCCGCAGGAACGCCGTGTCGGTGATCATCAGCGCCGGATAGCGCCGGTCCCAGAAGGAAGCGTTGTCGCTAAGCCGCGTGAGGGGAAGCGCCCAGCCGCGTAGAATCGTCCGGTAGGTGATCAGCGTCAGCTCGGGCACATGCCGCGCGCTCGAGCGCTCGAAGGATCGCAGCAAGCGGCGCGAGCGCCCGTCGCCCACAGCGGTCAGGAAGGTCCCGGAGTCGGGGATGCGCTTGAAGACCAGCGGTGGTACATGCTGGCTGCCCGGGTTCTTGTCGGTGTAGCCCACCATCTCGAGGACCAGTGCCCCAACATACCGTTTCTTGGATCGGCGTGCTTGTTCGGCGAAGCGGGCGCTGCCCACACGGTACGTGCCGACGAAGTTCTGGGGTTCCTCGAGGTTGAAGCCGACGAACTCGACGCTGCGGCGCGACTCGAGTCCGGCGGCGTGCCGAGCCACTTCCAGCAGCACGGCGACCCCGCTGGCGTTGTCATCGGCGCCCGGCGAGTTCGAGACCGTATCGAAGTGGGCGCCCACCAGCAGGTCGGGCGCCCCCGGGTCGGAGCCGGACAGCCTGCCAACCACGTTGTTGTAGGTGGCGCCGCGAAAGTCGAAGGGCTGGCGTTCCACCACCAGCCCTGCCGAACTCAGTTCGTCCGCGACGAGCGACTCCGCCCGCTCGAGTGCTGCAGGGGTCGCCTGCGGATGCCTCGGCCCCTCGAGCTCCCTTACCGTTCGTTCAAGTCGGCCCGGGTCGACCTGCGAGAGCAGCTGCATCAACCACCCTCCTCGTAGGTGCGCTCGATGATGATCGGCTCCAGGGGCACCGCCTCGCTCATCGTGCCCTGCTGTGTCGGCACGCCGGCGATGGCGTCTACCACATCCATCCCCTCGACGACCCGCGCGAACACCGTGTAACCCCAACGGAGCGGCGTCTCCGCGGTCTCGGGCTGGTAGTCGAGGTGAGTGTTGTCGACCAGGTTGATGAAGAATTGCGTCGACGCGCTGTGGGGATCGTCGCGCCGAGCCATGGCCACCGTACCACGCAGATTAGTGAGCCCGTTGTTCGACTCATTCTGCAGCAGCGGGGCGGGCGACTGCCGCATGCGTCCCTCCGGCGTGAAC
Organism: Gemmatimonadota bacterium; assembly: GCA_020344215.1. GTDB lineage: Bacteria > Gemmatimonadota > Gemmatimonadetes > Palauibacterales > KS3-K002. The sequence goes on along the minus strand of CP070815.1, from coordinate 277,157 downwards.
GCGCCGGCCTGGATCATGAAGCCGGGCCTCACTCGCTGGAAGATCAGCCCGTCGTAGAACTCGCCCCGCACGTGTGCCAGGATGCTCTCGACCGTGTTGGGAGCCTTGTCGCGGTCGAGCTCCATCACGATACGTCCCATGCTCGTCTCGAGCACGACGCGCGGCGTCGGGTTGCCGATGTCGGGCGGCAGCGCAACCTCGCCTGTCTCCATCTCCTCTCCTCCACTCTCGGCCTGACCTCCGCAGGCCGCGACGACGAGCGTCAGGGCCAGCGTCAGCATTGATCGTCGGCTCGGTCTCAGTCTCACTCTGTCCCTCCTTCCAGATTTGCCGGGGTCGTGGGGGCGTTGCGGCGGGGCCGGGTTGTGCCCCGCTTCCCACGAACGTAATAGTCAACGTCTTTTCGCCGTTAACTCAGAATGATGGGCTCTTGGATACGATTGCGCCATTGCGGCCCGGGGCCCAGGCAGCTGCCGGTGAGCGCGGATGAACGGAACCGAATTCGAGCCTTCGCTTCTCTCCCTGCTACCGCCGATCGTCGCCATCGGGCTCGCCGTCTGGACCCGGCAGGTCTACGTGGCTCTGGCGACAGGGATCTGGCTCGGCTGGACGATCCTCAGCGGCTTCAACCCGGTGACGGGGCTGGCAGGCTCCATCGAGGGCACCGTCATGGTGCTCGGCGAGCCGGGCAACACGCGGGTTCTGTTGTTCAGTCTGCTCATCGGATCGCTCGTGGTTTACGTGCAGGCGTCGGGTGGTGTCGAAGGCTTCGTGCGCTATCTGGAAGGCCATCGGCTGGTGAGCGGCGCCCGAGGTGCCGGTATTCTCGCTTGGCTCATCGGAATCGCGATCTTCATCGAGTCGAACATCACGCTCCTCGTCACCGGCGCGGTGTGCCGTCCGCTCTTCGATCGCTACCGCGCCGCCCGCGAGAAGCTGGCCTACATCGCCGACTCGACTTCAGCGCCGATTTGTATCCTGATCCCGTTCAACGCCTGGGGCGCCCTCGTGCTCGGGATCCTCGGTGGCCTCGCCGTCGCCGACCCGCTGCAGGTCTTCGTGCGCTCGATCCCTCTCAACCTCTACGCCATCGCCGCGGTAATCCTTGCCGGGCTCACCGCCTGGAGCGGGCTGAACCTGGGGCCGATGAAGGCGGCGGAGGCGCGTGCCACAGAGGGGATCGTGCTGAGCCCGGAAGGCGAGCTTACCGTGGACGAAGCGGCGTTCGAGGTGAGGCTCTCCAAGGACGTGCCGCCCCGCGCGGTCAACATGGTGGTGCCGATTGCGACGATGGTTGTGATGATGCCCGTTGGCCTCTACATCACAGGCGACGGTGTACTGGGCCAGGGCTCCGGTTCGACCTCCGCGCTCTGGGCGGTGATCGCCGGCAACATCGCCGCTTGGATACTCATGCTCGTCCAGCGCTTCGCCGCGCTGGACGAACTGGTGCGCCTGGGGCTCAAGGGGATCGAGGCGCTCCTCGGCCTGGTGCTCATCCTGCTCCTCGCCATCACGCTCGGCGACGTCTGCGTCAGACTGGGGACCGGCCCCTATGTGGCGGAGGTCGTGAGGAACATCGCCTGGCCGGTGGTACTCGTGCCTGCCACCTTCGTGACCTCGGCGCTGATCGCCTTTGCCACAGGTACGAGTTGGGGAACCTTCGCCATCATGATCCCGATCACCGTGCCCGCAGCCCAGGCGCTGGACCTGCCCCTCGCGCCTTTTCTGGCGGCTTCGCTGTCCGGCGGGATCTTCGGTGACCACTCGAGCCCGATCAGCGATACGACGATCGTAGCCTCCCTGGCCTCGGCGACCGATGTGATCGACCACGTGCGCACCCAGCTGCCGTACGCTATCATCGCGGCCGGGCTGGCGACCATCGGCTTCGCCCTGATCGGGGCTCTGATCTGAGTTGGGCGTGGGGTTCCGCCTCTTTTCCCGCCAACGGCAACGATGTAGCTTCGGGCGCGAAGGCGCCCGAAGCGTACCCTGACAGAGGTTGTATCATGGCGAAGAGTGAGCTGGTCTATCTGAACGGCGAGTTGGTGCCGCACGCGGAGGCGAAGATCTCGGTCGAGGACCGCGGTTTCAACTTCGCCGACGGCATTTACGAAGTCGTCCGCATCGTCGGCGGGAACGCGTTCCGGGTCGAGGCCCACCTCGACCGCTTCGAGGGCGGCGCCCGCGCTCTCGAGATCGAGCTTCCTCTGACACGTGACCGTGTGCACGAGGCGATCCTCCAGGTCGCCGGCGCCAACGAGATCCTCGAGGGGACCGTCTACGTGCAGCTCACGCGCGGCCCGGCGCCGCGAAGCCACGCCTTCCCCGTTGGCGCGAGGCCGACGCTCGTCATGATCGCGCGCCCCTTCGCTGGTGCGCCGGCCGAGAGGCTGGAGAAGGGGGTCTCGGTGGTCACCGCGCCCGACCTTCGCTGGGGCTACTGCGAGGTGAAGACTATCGGCCTGTTGCCCAACGTTATCGCCTTCCAGCACGCCCGCTCGGAGGACTGCACCGAGGCGATCATGGTCCGTGACGGCATAGTCACCGAGGGCGCTCATACCAGCGCCTTCTGCGTTCATGATGGGACCGTCTACACCCATCCCGTCGACAACATCTTGCCATCCATCACCCGCAAGTTCTTGATCGAGGCCTTGCGCGCCGAAGGCGTGATGGTCGAGGAGCTGGGAGTACCCGTCGATGAGTTTAGGGGGGCAGACGAGGTCTTCATCGTCGGTACGACCACTGAAGTGGTGCCGGTCGTACGTATCGACGCCGAGCAGGTGGGTACCGGTGTGCCCGGTGAAATGACCCGCCTCGCCATCCGACTCTACCGGCGCGACTTGGAAGCGGCTCGCGCGGGTACCGCGCCTTAGATCGTCGTCGTCATAACTACCCTCATCCTCATCGTCGTCCTCATCGAATTCGATGGGGAGGACGAGGGCGATGAACATGGAGACCGATGAACATGGAGGCCGATACATGGGGCGAACGGAAGAACTGATTCGCGAGGTCGATCGCTGGAGCGCGCACAACTACCACCCGCTGCCGGTGGTGGTCGAGCGCGGCGAAGGCTGCTGGGTCTGGGACGTAGATGGCAACAGGTACCTGGACATGTTGAGCGCCTATTCGGCGGTCAACCAGGGGCACAGACATCCCAGGATCATCGCCGCGCTGAGAGAGCAGGCGGAGCGCCTGACGCTGACGTCCCGGGCTTTCCACAACGACCAGATGGGCGCCTTCCTACACCAGGTGTGCGAGCTCATCGGCTACACCAAGGCGCTGCCGATGAACACGGGCGCCGAGGCGGTCGAGACGGCGATCAAGGCGGTCCGCAAGTGGGGCTACACGGTGAAGGGCGTTGCGCCTGAGGCCGCCGAGATCGTCGTCTGCGAGAACAACTTCCACGGGCGCACGACGACCATCGTCGGCTTCTCCAGCGAGGAGCAGTACCGTCGCGGGTTCGGCCCGTTCGCTCCCGGCTTCAAGCTCATCCCCTACGGCGACATCGAGGCGCTCCGCGCCGCCGTCACACAGAACACGGTGGGCTTTCTGGTCGAGCCGCTGCAGGGTGAGGGTGGTGTGATCGTGCCGCCGCAGGGCTACCTGAAGGAGGCGGCCGCGATCTGCCGCGATGCGAATGCCAAGCTGATGGCCGACGAGATCCAGACCGGTCTGGGCCGTACCGGCCGTCTGCTGTGTTGCTACTGGGAAGACGTGAGACCGGACGTCGTAATGCTTGGCAAGGCTCTGGGCGGCGGCGTCTACCCGGTCTCGGCGGCCCTGGCGGATGACGAAGTCATGGACGTGTTCGAGCCCGGCGACCACGGGTCCACCTTCGGCGGCAATCCACTCGCCGCCGCGGTAGGCCGCGCAGCTCTGAACGTCCTGGTCGAGGAGAAGCTTCCTGAGCGGGCGGCGCAGCTCGGCGACTGGTTGATGGGCGAGCTTGAGGCCATCGACTCGCCGCACGTCGAGGAGGTCCGTGGCAGGGGTCTGATGATTGGCGTCGTCATCAAGGAGTCGTCGGGCACCGCGCGCCCGTTCTGCGAGGCGCTGATGGATCGCGGCATCCTGGCCAAGGAGACCCACCACCAGGTGGTGCGGTTCGCTCCGCCGCTGGTGATCACTAAGGAGATTCTGGAAGAGGCGCTCGTCTCGATCCGCGAGGTGCTCCAGGCACCGGCACCGGTGTGACGCGCCCTTCTGCGGGCCGACCGGCGGGGCAGGGAGGCCGTCAGGGATGCTCGCTTCGCGCTCGCGCCACCAACCGTCGGTCGCCGTACCATCCGGGTGTGCTCGCGAGCTACGCTCGACACCCCCTGACGGCCTCCCCGCTAGCTGAGGTTGGCCCGTCACGTCCGCCACGACGGGTCGTAGCGCGGGCGAGGGCACCGCGCGTATTCTCGGTTGTTCATCGGCTGTCGGGAGGTGGCGGAAGGACCGCCTCACGCAGCTCGCCCGCCGGCGACCGTACCACCCGCCGGCGACCCGGCGAGCACGATGCCAGTGGTCCTCCGCCTCCAACCCCTCAGCCCGCAATCAACCGTGCGTCGTCGCGCCAGCGCAGCGGCGTCGGGAACACATACGTGCGTCCGCCGCTTACATCTTCGAGGAGCAACCAGCAGGAGGTGGCCAGGCCGCTCCAGAACGCTCGCTGGCCGAATAAGTGGCCGTGCGGGCAACGTTGCCGGCCGAAGAAGTCGCAGCGCGCATAGGTTCCGCAAACCGGGCACGGCACATCGATGGGATAGGGGCGTCGGACCGGCCAGAGCGCCGATTCCTGCCAGCGCAACTCGGTCCGGACTTCCGGCAGGAATTCCCGGCCGATCGACTCCGGGCGCTCGAAGAGGCTGTCCATCCTGTATCGATAATAGCGCTGGTACCACTACCTGCGGAACCCCGATCTCGGACACGATAGGACTCACTGAGCAGATGACTCACATGCAACTCTCGCAACGGATGGCCCAACTGGCTGGGCGCGCCGAGCGTGCCGGGATTCGCCGAACCGTGGCTCGAGTACGAGCCCGCCGTCGCCCCGGCGCCGATCAAGCCTTCCGTATGATCGCGGCCGAATCAGCTCGCTAGGATACTCGTGCATGTCAAGACCAGGCCTCCTCTACTTCGCCTACGGCTGCAACATGGATCCCGAGTTCCTGGCCCGGGTCGTCGGATTAACGCTCGAGAGGGGATGGGCGGCGCGGCTCGACGGCTGGCGCCTCGCCTTCAACAAGGGCGGTGAGGGGGATGAGGGAGACTCGGTCGTGGCCAACCTCGTGCCGGATGCGCGCTGCTGTGCTTACGGCGTCGTCTACCGGCTACCCACCGATGCGCTGGCCGTACTCGACGCCTTTGAACGGGTGCCCGAGCACTACCGGCGCGACGCGCTATGGGTAGAACCGTGCGGTCGTTACGCCCGCCAGGCGGCCCTCGCTTACCTCGCTCAACCGAGCTGGATCACGGAGGAGGGGACGCCCGATCCCGAGTATCTCGAGGTCCTGCTGCGCGGCTCGGCACGGCATGGACATCCCGCGGCATACGTGAATTGGATACGGTCTCTGGCGCGCGGGCAGGCTCGCGAACCCTACCGCGCAGGGGCGGGCTGACCGGCCCAGGTCGGAGCCCGATGAGATCGGGAGTGGCGTGTCCTCACCGGCATGCGCCCTACTCCCGGCTGCGCTATCTCTGCGCAGCGGTGCTTTCCTGCTGAATCACCTCCCAGGCACGGGCGACGTGCTTCTCCGTCGTGCGCACGTTGCCGATAGCGAGGCGCAGCGCGTAGCGGCCGTCGAGGCTGGTGTGCGAGAGGTAGACCTCGCCACCGGCGTTGATTCGCCTCAGCAGCGCTTCGTTGAACTCGTTGAGGGCCGCGTCGTTCGGTTTGCCGCCCTCCGGCTCGAGGTGCTGCGGACGCGCGCGGAAGCAGACGACGCTGAGCGGCGTGGGCGCCAGCCGCTCGAACTCCGGGTGCTCGTCTACCCAGCCGGCGAACTGTTCTGCCAAGCGGATATGCGCCTTGAGCCGCCCGGCGATACCGTCCACGCCAAAGCAGCGCAGAACCATCCAGAGCTTGAGGGCCCGGAAGCGTCGGCCCAGCGAGACACCCCAATCCATGTAGTTCCGGATCTCGCCGTCGACGCTGGTACGCAGGTACTCGGGCACCAGGCTGAAGGCGCCGGTGAGCACGTCCGGCCTCGTCGTGTAGAACGCGCTGCAATCGATGGGTGTGAACAACCACTTGTGAGGGTTCACCACGATCGACGTGGCGGCTTCACAACCGTCGAGCACATGGCGGTACTCCGGTATGATCGCCGCAGAGCCGGCATAGGCCGCGTCGACGTGTAGCCAGATACCCTCACGTTCGCAGATCTCGGCGATCTCGGGAACCGGGTCGATGCTCGTGGTCGACGTCGTCCCCACCGTTGCCGTCACGCAGAACGGCCGGTGCCCCGCCGCCCGGTCCTCGGCGATCGCCGATTCGAGCTTGCTCGCATCCATGCGGAACTCGGCGTCTGTCGGGATCTTCCGCACGCCCGCCTTGCCGATCCCGAGCACCAGCGCCGCCTTCTCCACCGACGAGTGGGCCTGCTCCGATGTGTAGAGGCGCAGGAGGGGAAGGTCGTCTCGCCCCGACATGCCACGCTCGCGGATCTCCAGGTCGGAGAGCGCGTGCCGGGCGGCGGCGATAGCACAGAGCGTGGAGACCGATGCGGTATCCATGATCACGCCCTCGAATCCCTCGGGGAGCCCCAGGAGCTGGCGTAGCCAGTCGAGCGCCAGCTCCTCCAACTCCGTCGCCGCCGGCGACGTCTGCCACAGCATGCTGTTCACGTTGAGCGCCGCCGACAGCAGTTCGCCGAGGATGCCGGGCGCCGAGCCGGTGATGCTGAAGTAGGCGAAGAAGCAAGGGTGGTTCCAGTGGGTGATCCCTGGCACGACGATTCTCTCATAGTCGTCCAGCACCGCGTCGATCGGCTCGCCGGTTCGCGGCGCGTCGGCGGCGAGCGCCGCTTTCACCTCCCCCGGCTTCACCCGGGCGAGTACCGGGTATTCCTCCGGATGGGTGAAGTAGTGCGCGATCCAGTCTATGGCGCGGGTCGCCGCGCGCTTGAACTCCTCGACCGGGATGTCGCCCGCTTCGTTCATGGTGGCCTCTTGGGAGAGGTGGTCAGTGATCGGTGGTCGGTGATCGGCGGTTCAGCATTCGTGGTTTCGCAGTTCGTCGTTACAGACTACTGACCACCGACAACTGACAACCGACCACCGCCACCGATCACTCAGTCTCACATCACCGCCTCAGGTGCTTATCAAAGAACTCCGCAGCCGCGCGATACGCTCTCAACCAGTTCGCATGCGTCGCGAAACCGTGCACCTCGTCCGGGAAGATCAGCTGCTCGAACTCGACACCCTGTCTGCGAAGCGCTGCTGCCAGGTCGACGGTCTCGCTGAACGGAACGTTCCGGTCGTCGTCGCCGTGGATCAGCAGGACCGGCGACCGCCATGTATCGATCGACGCCATCGGCGATGACTCAAACGCCAGCCGCGCGCGGTCGAGCTGCGCCTGCGGGTCGTAGTTGGGCGCGAAGTTCCTGATCACCACGTTCCAATCGTGCACGCCGTGTACGTCCACACCGGCGGCGAACAGGTCGGACGCGCGCGCCAGTCCGAGTGCCGTCAGGTAGCCGCCGTACGAGCCGCCCCACAGCCCGATCTTCTCCGGGTCCACCTCGGGGCGACTCCTCAGGTAGAGACCGCCGCCCAGCACGTCGTTAAACTCGCTGGCGCCCGTCGCACCGTAGTTCAGCGCCTCGCGGAACTCCATGCCGTAGCCGATGCCGCTCCGGTAGTTCACCGACAGCACGACGTAGCCGCGGCTGGCCAGGTACTGGTTCAGCGCGTAGGAGTTGTGGTAGTAGCCGCGATAGTGCCAGCCGAGCACCATCTGCCGGCGCGAGCCGCCGTGGAAGAAGAGCACAGCCGGTCGGCGATCGCCCGGCCGGGCGCCCCTCGGCATGAACAGCTGCCCGTGGATCGGCATGCCGTCAGCGGCGGCGAAGATCACCTGCTGCGGCTCGACCAGCTCGTCGCTGGGGAAGTCCCTCGGTGTTGCCTCCGGGGCCAGGTCGCTCGGCTCTCCCGATTCGAACAGGATCGCCGGGCGCGCTGGTCGGCGCGCGTCCGAGCGCAGGAAGGCGATGGCTTCTGCGCCCGGGATGCCCACCGCCGACCATTCGATTCCGTCACCTGGCGTCCGCAGGGTGGGGGCGCGGCCGCCGTCCACCGGCACAACCCAGATGTGGCGACGGTCGATGTCGTCCTGGTTCGAGCTGAAGAAGACATGCCGCTTGCCAGGGCAGAGGGCGACGTGCTGGACCTCGAACGCGCCTGGCGTCAGGAGCGTCGCGTCGCCGCCTCCGGCGGGCACCGAGTAGAGGTGCGTCCAACCGTCCTTCTCCCAGGGGAAGACGATGTGATCGCCCTCGCCCCACATGATCTGGTCGTCCGCGTCCACGCCCTGGAAGGCGCTGCCGGTCCCCTCGTCGGCCCGCCACACTTCACGGCTCGCTCCGCTCTCGACGTCGGCGACGCGGATCGACCAGGGCTGCGCGCTGCGACGCGGTCCGAAGGGGAGCACACCGCCGAAGGCCGGGGTGCGGATGAACGCGATCTTGCCGCCGTCCGGCGACCAGACGGGGCTGCCATCTCGATCGACGCTGGGGTCGAGCCAGCGGATGCTCTTCGTCTCCCGATCGTAGACGCCGATGAAGCTGTGGTCTCCACGACGGCTGACGAACGCGAGCCGTGAGCCGTCTGCTGACCAGCGCAGTGAGCTGCTGCTGCCGCGGGCCTTGATCAGCGGCTCCGGATCGCCGCCCTGCAGCGGCACCACATAGATGTCGTCGCGACTCCGGAAGGCGACCACGTCGCCGGTCGGCGCGACGGTCGGGCTCGAGCCGTCTGCCAACAGCCGCGGCTCACCGCCGGCAACATCCACGACCCAGATCTGTTGGGTCACGCCCTCCGGCAGGCTCCACGGGTTGGGGTACTCACCCTGGCGGTTCGCGCCCCCGCCGCGCGCGTAGACGATCGAGCCGCCATCCGGAGTCCAGGTCAGTCCGGAGAGCGCCTGCCCGTCGTCCTCGCTGTACTCCGTGAGCCGGCGGCCCGTGTAGTCGGGCCCTTCCGCGACCCAGATGTTTCGCACACCCTCCGCGTTGAACACCCAGGCGACGTTTCCGCCGCTGGTTGCAGCCGTCAGGTCGCTGGGGAAGGGCGAGCTCATGATCTGCTCGATAGTGAAGCGTTCCTGCGCCTCGGCATCGCGGGTCGCGGTGCACAGCGTGAGCAGAGCGATGCCGGGCAGGAGCAGGCGTCGGTACAGCATCGGGAGACCTCCTGCGGCGTTCTGTGAGAGTCGGGGCCGGATACGATGTTGCGGTCCGGGCCGCCCCGCCGCAATGGCATGCGGCGGCGGCTCGCTCGCGGCACTGTATGGCGCTCGATGCTTCGCGCCGCTCATATTAGTGGATCGCCTCGACACCTCGCACTCTTCGGAGGCCGATTATGCGCGTGCTTGTCTGCACCCTACTGTTGCACCTCGCTCTGCTGGCCGACGCCGTCGCCCAGCAAGTCGCCGACACCTCATTCAATCCCGAGATCATGTCGCCCGCCTATCCGCCTGCTGCCGGGCCCACGGTCCTGATCGATGAGGCGCATCACAACTTCCACACGGCCGGTGGGCGTTACCTGCCGTTTGCCCAACTCCTCCGCCGTGACGGGTACGTGGTCGAACCGTCGCGCACACGCTTCGCTCGCGCGGCTCTGGTGGAAGCGGACATCCTGGTCATCTCGAACGCGCTCGGCGAAGAGAACGTCGAGGACTGGTCCTTGCCGACGGCCTCCGCCTTCGACTCCGCCGAGATAACGGCGGTGCGTGACTGGGTGGCCGAGGGCGGAGCGCTCTTCCTGATCGCGGACCATATGCCGATGCCCGGCGCCGCCGAGGAGCTTGCAGCGGCTTTCGGTATCCTCTTCGGTAACGGTTTCGTCTTCGACCGTGATGAGCGCGAGTCGATACTCGTCTTCCGCCGCGCCGACAACTCGCTCGCCGAGCACCCCATCGTCCGAGGCCGGTTTCCAGAGGAGCGCGTCGATTCGGTCGCCACCTTCACCGGCCAGGGATTCCGCTGCGAGTCGCAGCTCGAGCCCCTGTTGGTGCTCGGATCCCGCACCGTGCTGCTGTTGCCGGAAGTGGCGTGGGAGTTCTCCGAGCGAACGCCCCGTCTGAGCGCCTCCGGTATGCTTCAAGGCGCCGTGCTACGATACGGGCGGGGCCGCGTTGCCGTCTTCGGCGAGGCGGCGATGTTCAGCGCTCAGCGAGCGGGAGGCCAGGAAGACTCGGCCTTTGGGATGAACTCGCCGATGGCCGCCCAGAATCCGCAGTTCCTCCTGAACGTCGTGCACTGGCTATCCGGCCTACTCGACGACGTTGGAACGACCGGCGGCGGGTAGCGAAAGTGCGCGCGAAATACGGATCCCGGTTCCGAACCTCGCTGCTGCTCTGCGCGATCGCACTCGCCGGCCCGGCGTGGACGCCCGCGGCCCGCGCGCAAGAGAGTGAGCGACTCGTCGTACCTGACGGGTTCGCGGTGGAGATCTACGCCGAGGGGTTAGCCGGTCCTCGCGGGATGGCTTTCGGGCCGGACGGGCACCTGTACGTGGCGCTGGTTGCCGAAGGTCGCGTGGTACAGCTCGCCGATTCCAGTGGGGATGGTCGGGCCGAGGTCGCGACGACGGTCATTGAGGACCTCGACCGTCCGATCGCCATCACCTGGAACGATGATGAGCTCTGGGTCGTGGAGATGACCCGGATCATCCGCATACACGCGAGCGAGCCCGATTCAGCGTCTGAGCTCACCGTGGTGGTCGACTCCCTGCCGGCCGACGGGCCGACTTCCCGGGCGCTGCTCTTCGAGCCCCCGGGGCAGGCGTTCTATCTCGCGCTCGCTGCTTCCTGTGACCTTTGCCGGGAGGACGATATCCGTCGTGCCACGATCCTCCGCTTCAGCGCCGACGGTGAGTCGCAAGAGATCTGGGCGCAGGGCCTGCGGGCCACGGCGGGGCTGGCCCTACATCCGGGGACGGGCGAGCTATGGGCGACGGACGTGGGGCGGAGTGGGCTGGGCGATCGGCTGCCGCCGGACGAGCTCAACGTAATCCGCCGCGGTCGCCACTACGGGTGGCCTTACTGCTACGGTAACCGCCTCGCCAATCCCGAGTTCGCGGACTCGCGTCGTTGCGACGTCACCGAGCCTCCCGTCCTTGCCTTCCAGGCACACTCGGGTCCCCAGGGCATAGTCTTCTATAGCGGTGACATGTTTCCTGCCGAATACCGCGGCGACGCGTTCGTGGCTCTCGGCGGGTCGGGCGCTGACCGCTCGATGACGGCGGGCTACAAGGTGGTGCGCGTGCGGGTCGAGGCCGGCCGCCCGCTCGGGGTCGAGGATTTCGTGAGCGGCTGGCTGACCCCAGGCGGCCGTGCCTGGGGTCGACCGGCGGTGCCGCTGGTGGGCCCGGACGGTGCACTGTATGTTAGCGATGAGGCCGGTGGTCGTATCTGGCGGATAACCCACCGGCTCGAGGGTGAGCACTCGAACGTTGGGGAACGCTAGCGGTGGGCGTCCGTAGGGGCGGACGGCTGAACGAGGGAGGAAAGCGGTGCGAGACTTCACCCACGTAGTCCGAGAGAACGTAGGGGAGTATCGCGGTATCTTCTGCAAGTTTGTCAGATGGGCTCCGATCTTCGTCGCAACGCTCATGGTGCTCTCGCAGGATCCGCGTCTACAGACTCGCCATCGCTCGTGGGTTAACGCGGCGCTGGCATACTACGTCGGCCCCGACGACGCGATGCCGGTGGACGAGTTCGGCCCGGCGGGCTACCTGGATGACAACCTGGTGAGCGCCTACGTTCTCGAGCGTATCGCCCGGGACGTAGGCTGGCGCGTGATCGAGGATGCCTGGACCGGTGAAGAGACGGCGCACGACGTAGCCCTCGAGACACTGGATCGCGAGCGCGAGCTGCTGGGCGACCTGGGCGAGGAGGCGCTCCAGCGGGCGGGCGTCCTCGACGAGGCTCGCAGACGCCTATTAGGTGACCAACTGCGGCCGTACGGGCTAGCTTAGGGCGGCTGCAAGACGGACTAACTCGAGAGAAGGGTCTTCTATGCAATACATCGCAGTCGCTGCCATCGGTATCGGCAACCTCGGTTGGACGGAGGTCATACTCATCACCTTCGTCTTCCTGCTCCTGTTCGGCGCGCGCCGGCTACCGGAGATCGGTCAGTCCCTCGGCAAGGGGATCCGGGAATTCAAGAAGTCGCTCACGAGCTCGGAGGAAGAGCCGAAGCTCGGTTCCGGCGACCAGGATGTATCGTCGGTCGAGTCGCAGAAGCAGGAGGAGACCACCAACTAGAGCGTGCCACCCACAGGCTTCGCGGGCGCGGTCGCCGGGGCGGTCGTTTCGCTCCAGATTACGCTCAACGACCGCTCCCCGAACCCTCCCCGAAGCTGCCCACAATCGGCTTCGCGAGTCGCTCGAAATCGGCGTAGCACAGCCGCACGGCCTCGCTGTGGTTGCCGGCGTTGAAGACGATCTGCTCGTCTTCCGCCAACCGCGCGTCGACGAACACGCGCTGGCCGTAAAGGTTGCCGAACGGCGGCATCGCCCCGGGCTCGCAGTTCGGGTAGAGGCCCGAGAAATCCGACTCCGCGGCCAGCCGAAGCTTCCTCGACCCGACGAGATCCTTAAGGAGGTCCGCGTTCACGTGATACGAGGCGGGCAAAACGGCCATGATCGGCTCGTCACTCTCCGTGAAGAAGATCACCGTCTTCGCCCACTCGTACCCCGAGATGTGGGAAACCGCTGCCTCCTCCGCTGCCGTGTAGGCCGTGGGGTGCTTGATCACCTCGTAGTCCACACCCTCGTCCTTTAGCAGCTTCTCGACTTCTGGCGCGAGTGACATGGCACATCACCTCCGAATGCGTGGGATCAACCACCAATATCCAACTTCTGGTAGCCGGTTATCAAGTCACTTCTCGAGCAGCTTCAAGAATTCCTCCAGCGCGTACGTATTCCCCACGTCTGCCCTCTCCAGCCAGCCACGCCGCGCCTGATCGACGCCGTATCGCATGTAATCGAGCTCCGCCGCCCGATGTGCATCGGTGCTGATCACGATCTTAACGCCCGCCTCGCGCGCCATCTGCAGGTGGAAGTCGCGCAGGTCCAGGCGGTCGGGCTGAGCGTTGAGCTCCAGCATCAGCCCCTGATCACACGCTACCTTCACTAACTCCTCGACGTCCACGGGGTACGGCTCGCGGCGATTGATGAGCCGGCCGGTGGGGTGGGCGAGCGCGTTAACCTTCGGGTGCCGCATGGCGCCCGTGATTCGCCGCGTCATATCGGCGCGGCTCATGTTGAACTTCGAGTGCACGGCGATCACGACGAAGTCCATTAGCGCGAGAATATCGTCGCCCAGGTCCAGCGAGCCGTCCTCCAGGATGTCCACCTCGCAGGATTTGAGAATCCGAATATCGTCGTGTTTCTCCTGCAACTCGTCGATCTCGGCGTACTGCCTCTCGAAGTCCTCCGCCTTGATGCCGGTCATCGCCAGCGACGGGCTGTGGTCGGTGATCGCCATGTACTCGTAGCCGCGCTCCCGGCAGGCCTCGACCATCTCCGCCGCGCTCTGCCTCCCGTCGCTGTAAGTGGTATGCATCTGCAGGTCGCCACGGATGTCGTCCAACCTGAGGCTTTCCGGCAGGCGGCCGGCGCGTGCGGCGTCGAACTCACCGCGGTCCTCGCGCAACTCCGGCGGTACCCAGGGCAGGTCGATGGCGGCGTAGACCTCCTCTTCCGTCCTGCCGCACACCAGCCGCTCACCTTCGAACACGCCGTACTCGTTGATCTTGAGCCCGCGCTCGCGCCCGATGCCGCGGATCACTATGTTGTGCGCCTTGGAGCCGGTGAAGTAAGCCATGGCGGCGCCGTAGCTCTCGCGTGGCACCAGCCGCAGGTCCACCTGGAGCCCGCCCTTCAGGCGGAGCGAGCTCTTTGTCGGCCCCTTGGCCAGGACCTCCTGGACATCTCGGTACGCGACGAAGTGGTCCATCAGCGGTGATTCGCCCGAGCTCGTTGCTAGGATGTCGATGTCGCCCACCGTCTCGCAGCGGCGCCGGTAGCTCCCCGCCACCTCGAGGTCCGCCAGCCCTCCGGCCTTCCTCAGGTACTCGAGGAGCGGATGAACGTAGATGTCGGCGTCGGCGAGCTTGAACCGCCCGGCCCGCGCCTTGAGCTCCACGATGCCCTTGAGGATCCGCTCCTGCAGCGTCGGCCCGAAACCGGGCAACTCCTCCAGCGCGCCAGCTTTCGCCGCCTCCTCCAGCTCCTCCACGCTGGTGATCTCGAGCCCGTCCCACAGCTGGCGCGCGCGCTTCGGCCCCAGACCGGGGATGTGCATGATCTGGACGAGCGAGGCGGGGACCTCCCGACGTAGCTCGTTCAGGAAATTGAGCTCGCCGGTCTCGTGAAGCTCGCGGATCTTGCCGGCCAAGTCTTTCCCGATGCCGGGCAGGTCCTCGAGCCGAGCCTCCTCGTCGGCCAGCAACGACTCGATTGGCTGCGAGAGCGTCTCGATCGTCCGGGCGCCGTTGCGGTAAGCACGGATGCGGAACGGGTTGGCGCCCTGAATCTCCAGTAGGTCGGCGATCTCCCCGAAGACCCGGGCGTAATCGATGTTCTCCACTTCAGCGTGACCCTCTCGGGAGCATCTTCAGAAAATCCGCCTCGGAGAGGATGGTGACGCCCAGCTCCTTCGCCTTCTCGAACTTGCTGCCCGGGTCCTTGCCGGCCACCACGTAGTCGGTCTTCGCGCTCACGCTCGATGACGTGCGGCCGCCCAGCGAGCGGACCAACTCCTGCGCGTCGCTCCGCGACATCGACTCGAGCCCACCGCTGAAGACGAAGGTCAGGCCGGCGAAGTCGGCGGCGGCGAACGCCTCGCCCTCGACCAGCGTCAGCCCGCGCTTCATGAGTTCGCCGATGATTTCCCTCGTGCCGGGGCTCGCCAGGAACTCGGACACGGCCTCCGCTACCTTGGGGCCGATCCCCGGGACCGCTTCCAGCTGTTCTCGCGTGGCGGCCAGGACCGCGTCCAGCGACCCGAAGTGCCGGGCCAGGTCGCGCGCCGTCTGAGTCCCGACCTCGGGGATCCCCAGGGCATAAAGGAAGCGGTCGAGCGTGACTTCCTTCGCCTCGTCGATCGCCTCGACCAGATTCCGCGCCGATAGCTCCGCGAAGCCTTCCAGCTCGACCAGGTCGTCCTCGCGCAGGCTGAGCAGGTCCGCCACGCTGGCGGCCAGCTTCGCCTCCAGCAGCTGTACCACCGTGCGCTCGCCGAGGCCCCGGATATCCAGCGCGTCCCGCGAGGCGAAGTGCTGGATCCGGCCCTTCAGCTGGGCGAGGCAGGCCAGGCCGTTCGTGCAGAAGTCGAGCGGCCCGTGGGTGATTACGGGCGTACCGCAAACGGGGCAGCGTCGCGGCATGCGGAACTTCGGGCCGCGCCTCTTGCCCGGCCCGTCGACACGCTCGAGCACCTGCGGGATCACGTCGCCGGCCCGCTGTATCCTGACCTTGTCGCCCACCCGCACGTCCTTGCGTTCCACCTCTTCCCGGTTGTGCAGCGATGCGCGCGAGACGGTGACGCCGCCCACGTCCACCGGTCGCAGCATCGCCACAGGCGTCAGCTTGCCGGTCCGCCCGACCTGCACGACGATATCGAGGATCTCGGAGATCTCGCGTCGCGGCTCGAACTTGTATGCGAAGGCCCAGCGCGGATGGTGCGCGGTAGCTCCCAGCCGCTCGCGCGCAGCCAAGTCGTTCAGCTTGATGACGACGCCGTCGATCTCGTAGTCGAGATCGTCACGTCGCCGCTCCAGCTCGTGATGCAGCTCGATCGCGTCGGCGATCTGCAGCCCCGTCCTCGTCTCGGCGCTGACCCTGAAGCCCCAGTCGCGTAACGCGTCGAGCGCCTCCGCCTGCGTCGCTGGCGCGAGTCCCTCCGCGGCCATCACCTCGTAGGCGTAGAGAACGAGCGGGCGCTGCACCGTCACGCTGGGGTCGAGTTGCCGCATCGAACCGGCGGCGGCGTTTCGCGGGTTCGCGAAGACCGGCTTGTCCTCCTGGGTGAGCCGGGCGTTCAAGCGCTCGAACTCGTCGATCAGCATGATCGCCTCGCCACGCAGCGCGAGCAGCCGCGGCGGCTCGCGCTCTGCCCCTCTGAGCTTGAGCGGAACCGATCCGATCGTCCGGGCGTTAGCCGTCACGTCCTCGCCGACACGGCCGTCGCCGCGCGTCGCAGCCCGTACCAGGCTGCCTTCCTCGTAGACCAGCTCGATCGACAGGCCGTCCAGCTTCGGCTCGACCACGTACTCGACCGCACCGTCGCCTAGAGCCGCGCGAAGGCGCGCCTCGAATCTGCGGACATCCTCCTCGTCGTCCCCCGAGTCGAGGCTGAGCATCGGCGCCAGATGCTCGACCTCGCTGAATCCCGGCCGCGGCTCCCCCGCCACCCGCTGGGTCGGCGAGTCGGGAGTGATGAGCTCGGGATACTCCTCTTCCAGCGCTCTCAGCTCCCGGTACAGCTTGTCGTATTGGGCGTCGGAGATTTCCGGCCGATCGAGGATGTAGTAGAGGTGGTCGTGGTGACGGATCGTCTCCCGCAGCTCCGCAGCTCGCCGGCGCGCTGCCTCCAAACTCTTCTTGCCCGCCACCTGCTACTCCTCCGGGCCGTCCTCGTCCGGCTCGCCCTGCGGCTCTGGCTTCTCCGGCTCGTCTTCCTCGGCCGCAGTCTCGGCCCCGACGCCGCGCCCCTGGCGGATCGGTTTGCCGAAGTCGCGCCAGCCGCGCGCCCAGCCCGACAGTCGGGCCGCCGCGCGCCCGTAGACCGAGTCGTCTGGGAATTTTCGGTCGCCGTCGCGCACGCCGGCCGGCAAGCCGGCGAGGATCGGCCAGCCTTCCTCGAACTGGCGGATCGGCCAGATGTGGAACTGGCCATCACGGACCGCGTCGACGACTTCGTCGTTCAACACCAGGTTCGGCATGTTACGGGTCGGGATGATCACGCCCTGCTCGCCGGTTAGCCCGCGGCGTTTGCAGGCTCGATAGAAGCCCTCGATCTTCGTCGTTACACCACCGATCGGCTGGATGTCGCCCTTCTGGTTGAGCGCCCCGGTGATGGCGATCCCCTGGCGCAGCGGCACTTCCGCGATGGACGAGATGAGGGTGTAGAGCTCCGCCGCCGATGCGCTGTCGCCCTCCACTTCCTCGTACAACTGGTCGAACGACAGGGTGGCGGACATGATCAGCGGGTGGTTCTGCGCGAACAAGTCGCCCAGGTAGCCCGAGAGCACCAGCACGCCCTTGTTGTGGATCGGGCCGCCCAATCGCACCTCGCGCTCGATGTCGACCACGCCGCTCGTCCCCATGAAGCTGCTCGCCTCCACCTTGATCGGCCGGGCGAACGAATGGTCGCCGGTGGAGAGCACGGCGAGGCCGTACAGCTGGCCGACCTTCTCTCCCGCGGGGTCGACCGTCAGCGTGTCCTCCTCGATCAGGCTGAGGAGCTCCCGCTCCGGGCGGTTGACCCGCACCTCGCGCTCGCGGATCGCCCGCTGAACATCGTCCAGCGTCACGATGACGCGGCCATCGTTCCTGGCAAAGAACCCGGCCTCGCGGACGAGATCGCCGATCGCGCCGAACTGGGTCGACAGGCGGTCCTGGTGGCCGGCGAGTCGTGACCCGAACTGCGCCACCCGGGCGACCGCCGAAGAGTCGAACGGCGGCAGCGACTCCTCCTCGCCGCGTGCGGCGATAAAGGCCCCGTAGCCGCGTTCCGCTTCGATATCCCGTTCCATATAGGGACTGAAGTCGGCTTTCACCTTGAACAACTCGCGGAAGTCATCGTCGTAGGCGTGCAGTAGGTGGTACGTGTACGGGTCCCCGAGAAGGATGACCCGGACCTTCAGCCGGATCGGCTGCGGCTTGAGCGTCGTCGTTGCGATCAGGCTCGTATACTCGATGATCTCTTCCAGCCGTATCGATTGAGTTCGCAGCGCGTTCTTGAGCGCGATCCAGGCGATAGGCTGCCGCAACACATTGTTCGCATCGAGGATCAGGTAACCGCCGTTGGCCTGATGGATCGCGCCGGCCGTTATCTGGCTGAAGTCGGCGATCATGGTGCCGAACTGCACGCGGTGCTCGATGCGCCCGATGAGATTGTGGTAGGTGGGGCTCTCCTCCTGGACCACGGGCGCGCCGCTGTCGGGGGTATGGCAGACGATGACGTTCACCCGGTAGTTGGCCAGAGGGTCCTCCTCGATGGGCACTCCCTCTTGGCTCGACTCTGATTCTTCGCCGCTGTCGGAGAACTGCTCGGCGTTCTCGATGAGATCTCTTGCCAACCGGTCCAGATACGCCGTCACTTCCTCCACTGACTCCCAACGGCCCTTGATCTCCCTTACGCAGTGCTCGACCTCGGCTTTCGCAACCATCTGCTGGAGATCGTGGACCAGCCGCTTCGCGTCCCGCTCCGTCTCGCGCACCTTGCGCTGCACTTCGCCGAACTTTTTCTCCATCTCGCGCCGGCGCGCCAGGATCTCCTCGCGCTGCTCTTCTTGCAGGGTCTGGAATTGCTTCTCGTCGATCGGCTCGTTGCCCAACGCGGGAACGACGACCCAGCCGGTCGGCGTCTGGACGAGCGAGACGTAACGTTCGTCCTCGATCTGCTTTTGGAAGTCCTCGATCAGTTGCCGCTGGATCTCCATCGCGCGCTCGGCGATGTCGTCTCGCTCCCTGCGCACGTCGTCGCTCTGCAGAACCCTGGGAAGCGACTCCTGCAACTCCTCGAGCAGCCCTTCCACGTCGCCGCGCAAGTCCGGGCCACGACCGGCCGGTACGGCCAAAGCGCGGGGTTCCCGTGTCTTGTCGAAGTTGTACACGTAGCACCAGTCGGTGGGCGTCGGCTCGTCCTTCGCTCGGTCCTCGAGTAGCTGGCGGATCATCGTCGCTCGGCCCGAGCCGGGCAGCCCGATAGCGAAAATGTTGTAGCCCGGGTGCTCGACCTCGAGGCCGAACTGCACGGCACGCATGGCCAGGTCCTGGCCTATCGCCTCTCGCAGCGGCTCCAGCTCGGCTGTCGTCTCGAACTCGAGTGTCGACGGATCACAGGCCCTGCGAAGCTGCTCGGGCTTCAGGGAGGTAGGGGCAGTGGCGGTCACGCGATTCTCCCTTCAAGTTCGCGGTCACGGCCGCCGCGTTCAGCTCTTGAGCATGCCCTCGGCGACGGCACGTACGATGTCGGTCGTGGTTACGATGCCCTGCAGTTTGCCCTTGTCGATGACGAGGATGCGGCGGATCCCCGAGTCCAGCATGTAGCGGGCGGCTCTCTCCAGTGATGTGCTCGATGGTTGGCTCAAGACATCGCGGGTCATTACGTCGGCCACCGTGCACTCATCCAACACGTCCAGATCGCGCGAGCGAGTCGCCCGTGTCCACTCCACAGCCTCCTCGGACGGATCCCAGCCCTCAGGGGTGCCGCCCCGCTTCCTGCCCGGCGCATCCGTGTCATCCGGGCCGCTGGCCGGGCGCGACGACAGCCCCGCATTCTCCTCCTGGAAGTCGAAGATGTCCGTAGTCGAGATCACCCCTACGACCTTGCCGCCCGACACGACCGGGGCACCGCTCACCTCCCGTTCCGCGAGAACCTCGAGCAGCTCTCGCAAGGTGAGATCGGGGGAAACCGCGACCACGTCACGGTTCATCAGGTCCTTGAGCTTCAACATCGAAGCCGCCCTCCCAGCAGGTCCCTAATGATCCCGGGCCGGTCTCCGATAACTGGCCCCGGCCCGCAGCGGCCGACTATATCGAGGTCGATCGTCATCCCTAACATACTAACGCGGAAGGAATCCCCCCGTCCATTCACAGGGGCCCACAGCTCGACTCACTCCTCCCGCTCGAGCTTCAGCGCCGCCGAGTTGATGCAGTAGCGTTGACCGGTCGGTCTGGGCCCGTCCTCGAACACGTGACCCAGGTGGGCGTCGCAGGCGGCACACAGGACCTCGGTTCGACGCATGCCGAGGCTATCGTCGGGCTCCCTGACCACGCTGTCCGCTGACGCCGGCTGCCAGAAGCTCGGCCAGCCCGTGCCCGACTCGTACCTGGCCTCAGACTCGAACAGCGCGTTCCCGCAGCACACGCAGCGGTATGTGCCCTTCTCCTTACAGTCGTTGTACTCGCCGCTGAACGCTCGCTCGGTGCCCTTCTCGCGGGTAACCCGATACTGCTCCGGCGTCAGGAGCTCCTTCCACTCAGCTTCGCTCTTACGGACCTTCGACTTGGACACGCTCGACCTCACTCTTCTTGAAGCCGCCAGGGCCGATGCACCCCCGGAGCGAAGTGACTATGGCAAGATGACCCGCTCCGCCACCCGCCCCGACCATCCCGCCCGGCTCTCCTGGTCTCGGACCGATCTTCCACCGCATTGTTCCGGAGACACTTATCGCTGCAAAACGAGGCTGTCAATGACGCGGGCGGCTGTCGTAGCCGGGCGTCTTCGCTTTAACACGCTGGCGTCCTTCACCCGTCGCTGCGAGCAGTTGCGGGCGCGCCCCCGCGGCATAGCTTTCGCGCATCCAGCCAACCTGATGGGAGAATCCGATGAAGCTCGAGGTACAGGGAGTTGCCGCGTTGGCCGTGCTCTGCCTGGCGAGCGTCGCAGGACCCGAGGCGCGCGCCCAGAACTGGGAAGATGTAGAGATCGAGTCGGTCGAGCTGGCGCCCGGCGTCCACATGCTGACCGGTCGCGGCGGCAACCTCGGCCTCTCGGCCGGCGAAGACGGCGTCTTCCTGATCGACGACCAGTACGCGCCGCTGACCGAGAAGATCGTGGCGGCGATCCGCTCGATCAGCGATGCGCCCATCCGCTTCGTGATCAACACCCACTGGCACGGCGACCACGTCGGAGGTAACGAGAATCTCGGAAAGGCGGGGACGCTCATCCTCGCGCATGACAACGTGCGAGCGCGAATGAGTGTGGAGCAGTTCATGGCAGCCTTCGACCGCATCGTGCCGCCCTCACCGGAGGCGGCGCTCCCGGTGGTGACGTTCTCCGAGAGCGTGACGTTCCATCTCAACGGCTACGAGCTCCGCGCCTTTCACGTCGAGAACGCGCACACCGACGGCGACGCTATAATCCGGTTCCGCGGCGCCAATGTGGTTCACATGGGTGATGTCTACTGGAGCAGTGCCTATCCTTTCATCGACTACTCCGCCGGCGGTTCCATAGACGGCGTGATCGCCGCGGTGCAAAGAGTGCTGGCCACCGTGGATGACGACACGAAGATCATCCCCGGCCACGGGCCGCTCTCCAACAAAGCGGAACTGGGTGAGTACCTCGGCATGTTGGTAGGCGTGCGCGACGCCATAGTGGCCGAGATTGCGGAGGGGAGGAGCGTTGAAGAGGTGATAGCTGCGAGCCCGACCGCCGAGTGGGACGAGGAGTGGGGTGAGGGCTACCTCAACCCCGAAACGTTCACCAGGATCGTCTACGCCGGCCTTACCTGGAGTAAATAGACGGCTCTCAGGTTCCGGGGCGCTCCCGCTCTACCGCCGGCCGCTGCGGAGCCGGCACGAAGGCCATGCGGGCGCGCTCTCTCCCCGGACTCCGGACCCGACGCCGTCGCAGGCGCCCGGCGGCCACACGGTAGCCGAGCAGCGCCGCCACGATGGCACCGAAGATGAGCGGCTCGCGGACGTCGGCCTTCACCAGCCAGAGGAAGTGGAGCACACCCAGGGGAGCCGCGACATATACCAGCCGGTGCAGTCGGACCCAGCGCCTTCCTCCCAGCCGCTTCACCATACCCTTGGTCGAGGTCACGGCCAGCGGCGCCAGGATGAGCAGAGCCGTGAACCCCACCGTGATGTAGGGCCGGTCCATGATATCCTCGAGGATGAACTCCCAGGCGAAGAACTGGTCGACCCCGACGTAGATTCCGAAGTGCAGTATCGCGTAGAAGAAAGCGTACAGGCCGAGCATACGGCGCAACTTCACCAACCATCCGATACCTGTCAGCTGACGGATCGGAGTGACGGTCAACGTCAGCACGAGGAACGCCAGCGTCCACCAGCCCGTGCGATGAAGCATTTCCTCGATAGGGTTGCCGCCCAGACCGCCGGCGAGCGCCTGCACCACAATACGAGCGAGCGGGACGAGCGACAGCACGAACACTCCCACCCGAACGGTACGCTCGATCAACCTCCGCCTTTCCATCCGCCTAGCTGCCCTCACTGTTCACTAAAGAGAACCTCGAACTTCCCTAATCCGCGAATCCCCTGATCCCCGAATCGACATTCGAGAATTCCCAAACGACTTCCACCTTCCGCCTTCAACCTTCGAACCTCGAAATTACTCGACATTAGAAGAACCGCCGCAGGTCCATTCCCTCGTAGAGATGTGCCACCTGCTCACCGTACCCGTTGTACATCAGCGTGGGCCGCCGCCGGAGCTCACCGAGTCGCCGTTCCCGCTTTTGGCTCCAGCGCGGGTGGTCGACCTCCGGGTTCACGTTGGCGTAGAAGCCATACTCGTCCGGTGCGGTCTCGGCCCAACTGTTCAGGGGCATCTCGCGGGTGAACCTCAGGCTGACGATCGACTTGATGCTCTTGAATCCGTACTTCCACGGGACCACCAGCCGGATCGGTGCGCCGTTCTGGTCCGGCAGCATTTCGCCGTAGAGCCCGACCGACAGGAGGGTCAGCGGGTGCATCGCCTCGTCCATCCTCAACCCCTCCACGTACGGCCAGTCGAGCACGCTCCGCCTCTGCCCCGGCATCTGCTCCGGGTCGTGGAGCGTCCTGAACTCGACGAACTGCGCGTGCGAGGTCGGTTCCAGGTCGTCGATGAAGTCGGCCAGCGGGAAGCCCAGCCACGGTATGACCATCGACCACGCCTCCACACAGCGCAGCCTGTAGATCCGCTCCTCGGCTGGATAGCGGGTCAACAGGCCGTCGATGTCGTAGACGCCCGGCTTGTTGCACTCGCCTTCCACCGTGATCGTCCAGGGTCGCGTGCGCAGCGTATGGGCGTTGCGCGCCGGATCGTCTTTACCCGTGCCGAATTCGTAGAAGTTGTTGTAGCTGGTCACTACCTCGTGCGGTGTGAGCTCATCGACCTGGCTCGCGCCGCCATCGTCGGCGCCGCCCGCTTCGCCTCCGCAGGCGGCGATCGGGGACAGCCCGGTCGCCAGACCGAGGCCCGCACCAGCCGCCGCGGCTTTCCGGATGAACTGCCGGCGGTTCAAGTAAAGCCCCTGGTCGGTGACCTCCGACTCGCTGATATCCGGGGGACGTCTGATCAGCATCCCGCTGCCTCTCGATGTTGCTGTTTGTTGACGAGCCGCTCTCCCGGCAGCTCGACCGTTCCACTATTCCGCGGTCATGAAAGGAACAGAGCGGGACGGTGTGGGGTTCCCGGCCTCATGCTTGAGACCAGCCCGCGGCCGGGCGCTCCCGCCTACCGATCCCGCACCGGCCGCGCTGCTGCCGGCCTGAAAAGAAGGCGGCCATCCTTCCGGATGGCCGCCCTCTTCCTACCCGCCCGCTGCGTTACGCTTCGACCTGGTAGGAACTACCGTCGCGGCCCGATGGGCCTTCGGCCGCCGGGAAATCGGCCACCGATCCCCGACGGTGTGCAGTCGTCGACCGGCCCCATACCTCCGCCTCCCACAACGATGATCACGCCGCCCATGCCGCCTCCCGGGCCGACGTTCACCGTCTGGCCTCTACGAGTCAAGCGGTCGGGTTGTGGTATGCGGAGCGGCGTGAACCCGGACTCCGCTACGTACGCCGTCAAGCGGGGCCGCGGCACCACTGGTGTGAGAGGATCGGTCGACGCCGCCTCGGCCAGGACGTCCTGGTACTCGCTCAAATCTAGAACCGCTCGCTCGCTCTCGCTCAGCTCGAGCGCCAGCTGCCAGCTATCGACGGCTCCGCCGGCCTCCTCTTCAGGCTGCGTTTCCGGTTCGGGAAGGGTGACGACGTTGAGAGTCGCGCTCCCAGGGCTACGCTTCAGGAAGCTCAGGCGTCCGAATCCCAGCAGAGCAGCGTGTACGAGCACTGAGACGCCGAGCCCGACGGCGAGGATGCGGGCGTAGAGCGCGTTGCGGCGGCGGCGGTCCATTCTCCTCCTCCTAACGAGAGAGATGCGGCTGGCCAAGCCGACTCCCCGGGTGGGCAGCGCTCAGTCCCTCACTCCTATCTTCGCGCCATCCGTTACACAGGTCAAGGACTTCACCGCGCCGCCCGCAGTACACCCGCCAGCCAGGATCCGCGGTGCCCGACCTGGTGATCGCCGGGCTCTGACACACCGCGGCTGCTCGCCTCGTACTGAACTGTGCAAAGTCCGAAATCTCCGATTGGTGACCGAGTACGCCTGGACCCTTTCACCTCTTACCTCTGTAGACATGGAAACTCTGCTTGCCGATCTGCGTTACTCCGTGCGTTGCCTGCTGCGGCGCCCGGGGTTTGCCGTCATCGCCCTGCTGACCATGGCGCTTGGCATCGGCGCCAACAGCGCGATCTTTAGCATCGTCAACGCCGTCCTGCTCCGTCCCCTGCCCGTCGAGTCACCGGACCGGCTGGTGGAGATCTACTCGCAGGAGGAGGAGGATGACGTGCCGATCACTCAGGCCTACCCCGACTATCTCGACATTCGGACCCGGGATGACCTGTTTTCCGGCGTCACCGCTTATACCGCCGACTTCTTCAGTGTGGGCGTGGGGGCGC
This sequence comes from Gemmatimonadota bacterium, assembly GCA_020344215.1. Classification (GTDB taxonomy): domain Bacteria; phylum Gemmatimonadota; class Gemmatimonadetes; order Palauibacterales; family KS3-K002. The sequence continues at coordinate 252,265 of CP070815.1, read as the reverse complement.
GATCCGAGGTGGTGTTCGGCGAGTCGGTATCGGGTGAGTACTTCGACGTGCTGGGTGTGCCCGCGGCTGTGGGGCGTGTCTTCATCGCAGGGGAAGACGATGAGCCCGGGGCGCTGCCGGTGGCAGTGATCAGTGACGGTCTGTGGAAGCGCCGCTTCGCTTCCGCTCCGGACATCGTGGGGAAAACGCTGAGGGTGAGAGGCCGGCCCTTTGAGATCGTTGGCGTTGCGCCGCCGGAGTTCAAAGGACTGCTGGTCGGATTCGCCTCCGAGATGTGGATTCCTCTTACGGCGAACGCGTCCTTCGCTGCCGGGAGCGACCTGCTCGACGATCGCGAGGCGCGCTGGCTCCTTATTAAAGGACGGCTGCGAGGCGGTGTGACGCCCGATCAGGCGGCCGCCGGCCTGGATGGGCTGGCCCGGCACCTGGCGGAGACCTACCCGGAGAGCAATGCGGGGCGCCGATTCCCGGTGATCCCGACCAACGATGTCAGGCTGCACCCGATGATCGATCGCGCACTCGTGCCGGTCGCCGCATTGCTGATGAGTGTTGTCGGCCTGCTCCTGCTGATCGTCTGCACGAACTTGGCGAACCTGCTCCTCGCTCGGGCGCTGGCCCGCAGAAAGGAGATCGCGGTCCGGCTGGCCATCGGTGCGGGACGCGGGCGGCTCATCCGGCAGCTGCTCACCGAGAGCGTCCTGCTCGGGCTGCTCGGCGGTCTGCTGGGCCTCCTCGTCGCCTGGTGGACGGCGAAGCTCCTGGTCAGCTTCCAACCGCCGGTTCTCTTCAAGCTGTCGCTCGATCTCGGGATTGACGGCCGCGTGCTCGCCTTCACTTTCTTCGTCTCGCTGCTCGCCGGCGTCCTCTTCGGTCTTGCCCCGGCCCTGCAGGCGACTCGACCCCAGCTCGTCCCTGCCCTAAAGGACGAGCTGGACACTGTGGCGCGGCGCTTCCGCAGGTTCGGCTTGCGCGGTTCGCTGGTCATCGTCCAGGTCGCCGTCTCGCTCGTGCTCCTGGTCGGCGCCGGATTGTTCGTGCGCAGCCTGATCGGCGCGCAGTCGATCGATCCGGGCTTCGAGCGCGAAAGGGCGGCTATCATGACGATCGCGCCCGAGCTATCCGGCTACGACGAGAATCGAGCGGAGAACCTGTTCTCCGACCTGCTCGAGCGTGCCCGGACGCTGCCCGGTGTCGAGGCGGCTGCGCTGGCCAGTCACCTGCCGCTCGGGGTGGCCGTCAACACGAACTCGGTCTATGTGGAAGGTGCCGGGACAACGCCGGACGATGCGCCGCGGAGCGACTTGTCCGTCGTGAGTGCGGGCTACTTCGAGACTTTGGGCGTCCCGCTGCTCCAGGGACGTGACTTCCGAGACCAGGACGACGGCTCGGCGCCGTCCGTCGCCATCGTGAACGAAGCCGCGGCGCGGCGCTTCTGGCCCGGCACGAGCCCGGTCGGCAAGCGGCTGCGGCTCGGCGGTCCCGATCGAGAGCTCCGCGAGGTCGTCGCCGTCATGCGGGACACCAAGGTCCGAACCCTGGGTGAAGAGCCGCGCCCCTTGGTTCTCCTGCCGCGACGTCAAGACTACCGCAGCATCATGTCGCTGGTCGTCCGGACGAGCGGCGATCCGGCGGCCATGCTACCCGTGTTGCAGCGCGAGGCGCTGCTGCTCGACGAGAGCCTGCCGATCATGGAGTTGAAGACGATGAGCCAGCACCTGGGCATCATGCTCTTCGCGCCGAGGATGGGAGGTATTCTGCTCGGCGTCTTCGGTGGGCTGGCCGTCTTGCTCGCCACGATAGGTCTGTACGGCGTCGTCTCCTACGCCGCGGCGCAGCGCACGCGCGAGGTCGGGATCCGTGTCGCTCTAGGCGCGCGCCCGAGGGATGTGGTGCGGCTTATCATCGAGCAGGGGATGATCCTGGTGGGAGTAGGAGCCGCTATCGGGCTCGCGCTCGGCTTCGCGGCCACGCGACCGCTGGGCAGCTTCCTTTACGGGGTCGATGTGTCGGACCCGACCACGTTCCTCGGAGTGGCGCTGCTCCTCGTCGGCGTCGCCTTTCTGGCGACCCTGGTACCGGCCGTGCGCGCGGCGCGGCTCGATGCAATGGTGGCCCTGCGCCGCGAGTGAACGCTGCGGTCTAGCCCTGCGCCCCGATCTGCCGGAGGACCATGTCGCCCATGTCCGACGTGGAGATGCCGCTCCGCGTGTCTGCAGACGGGATGGCCCGGGTCGTGAGCAGGTCGGCCACCGCGCCCTCGATTCGGGCAGCCGCTTTTCCCTCGCCTAGGAAGTCGAGCATCATCGCGACGGCTGAGATCATACCGAGCGGGCACGCAACGTTCTTGCCGGCGTGCTTGGGCGCCGACCCGTGGATCGGCTCGAACATCGAGGTCTTTCCCGGGTGGATGTTACCGGACGCGGCGATCCCCATGCCGCCCTGTATCATGGCGCCCAAGTCGGTGATGATGTCGCCGAACATGTTCGTCGTGACGATCACATCGAACCACTCCGGGTTCTTCACCATCCACATGCAGCAAGCGTCCACGTAGGCGTGGTCGGTCTGAACCTCTGGGAAGTCTACGGCGACCTGCGCGAACGCGCGGTCCCAGATGTCGTGCGGACGGATGGCGTTGTCCTTGTCGACCAGTGTGACCTGAGGTGCCCGGCCACCCTCATCCCGGGCGGCCGCCCGTTTGCGCGCTTGCTCAAAGGCATATCGCGCGGCGCGCTCGCAGCCTTTCCAAGTGTAGACCCCGTTGATCAGCGCCACCTCGTCCGGCGTACCCTTCTTCAGGTGGCCGCCGATCTGGCAGTACAGACCTTCCGTGTTCTCGCGCACTACCACGAAATCGACGTCTTCAGGCCTCTTGTCCTTGAGCGGACAGAGGTGCTCCGAGTAGAGCTTGATCGGACGCAGGTTGATGTACATGTCGAGGCCGAAGCGGAGCCCCAGGATCACCGAGCGCTCCACCAGTCCGGGCTCCACATCGGGGTGGCCGATAGCGCCCAGCAGCACCGCGTCGAGCGTGCGCCACTCGTCGATCACACTGTCCGGGACCAGCTCCTTCGTCTGCAGGTAGTACTCGCCGCTGTACGGGTACTCCACCAGCTCGTATTCGAACCCCTCGAGCTCGGCGACCGCGCTCAGAATCTTCAAGCCCTCCCGTCCCACCTCGGGGCCGATGCCGTCACCCGGGATCGATCCGATCAAGTACGTCTTCATTCAGCCTCCCTCGACGCGCCGCCGCCGTAGGCCACGGCGCTGCAATAGCTTGCGATCGAAGCGCAGTAACCTAACGGTTGGACCGAACCGGAATCAAGATTATGCTTCGGCCAGGCGCCGCTTCCTGGCCAGGAGCCCGGAACTTTGCCGCGACGGCGGGGGTAGTCTGGCTAACGTTCGGCCCACAGCCGAGCGCCTCCGTTTCCCTGGGGCCCGAACCGTCCCCCGCCTCATGTTTGTCCATTCGCGAGCCGGGGAGAGCTGCATTTGCAGAGCCGGAGGCCGGCGTGTGTCGCGGCGCCGCCTGCCTCGAACGGGAGACGATCTCATGGTCAGCCTACGCTCGACAGCCGCTGTCGTTCTCGCTGCGGGGACCGTGGTCGTGGCTTCCTGCAGCAAGAAGGAAACGACGGGGCCTTCCACACCTCGGGTCGCCAGCATCGTTGTCACGCCGGGCACCCACACCCTGACCGCCCTCGGGTTGACGCAGCAGTTCAGTGCGGTCGCCCGGGACGGCCAGGGTAACACGATGACGGGCGTGACGATCACTTGGGCCTCCACCAGCCCTGCAGTCGCCTCCGTCAGCACATCGGGCCTTGCCACCGCCGAGGCGAACGGCACGACGACCATCGTGGCCAGTGCGGGCAGCGTCAGGGGTACCGCGTCGCTGACCGTTGCTCAGGAGTTGGCTGAGGTCGTGGTGAGTGCGGATACAGACACGCTGATGGCGCTCGGCCTGACCCTGGTGTGCACCGCGGAGGCCAGGGACCCCGGCGGCAATCCGATCGCCGGGAAGACGTTCAGCTGGGCCTCGTCCGATACCCTCGTTGCCACCGTGTCGGCCGGCGGAAACGTGGCGGCCGTAGGTAACGGGACCGTCACGATCACCGCGACAACGGATGGAGTGCCGGGTTCTATAGAGTTGGTCGTCGAGCAGCGGGTGTCGACCGTGGAAGTTGCTCCTACAACGCTCGGCCTGCTCGTCGGCGATTCCGTTCGGATGGCGGCGACCGTCAACGACGCCGAGGGCTATCAGATCGCGGCAGCCGTCGCGGATTGGTCGACGGCTCACCCCTCGGTAGCCACGGTCACCGCCCAGGGCAAGCTGGAAGCTGTGGGAACCGGCTCTACCACGGTCAGCGCGACCGTCGACGGAGTCGCCGATACTGTCCCGGTCTCCGTCTGGGCTTCTGACGTCGCCGTGGTACGGGTCGTCGCGCCCGACGCGGCTGATTTCGGTGAGACGGTGGTCGTGGACATAATGCTCGATAATCGCACGGTCCCATATCTCACGGGTGCGCTTTCGGTGACCCTGCTTTGGGATCCGGCGGTCCTCGACTTCCAGGACGCCTTCATTCAGGAATTCTCCTACCTGGGCGGCTACGTCGACAGCGGCGCCGGCGAGTTGGTGTTTTATGTGAGCGAGCCGGCCGGTGTCAGCGGCGATCTCTGTCTGCTCACGGTCCAGTTCGGTGTCATCGGGTCATCCGGATCGGCATCGCCCCTCGACCTCGAGCTGGGTCAATACGTCGCCGCTCACAGCTTCATCGACATCACGGCGCACGCGGTCGCACAAGACCGCGTGCTTAACGTCAACTAGATCGGAGGGCTGCGAGATGAGACTCGAGCGCATCGTCGTATCGAGCTTCGCGCTAGTCGCAGGCCTCCTGCTCATCTCCGATTCCGCCGCCGGCCAGGATGTGCTGGAGATCGGGCGCGTGCGAGGCGTTCAGCCGCCTCAGTGGGTGCTGGAGACTCTGCAGCGAGATCCGACTGCCTTCCAGTTCCGGCGGGCCTGGAAGCACAAAGTGCGGAGGATACGCGAGGTGCGGGCCAGTGTACGCCCCATGCTTGGCCCCTCCTACTCGCCCAGCCAGCTGGCCGTGAGCGGTGCGGCGGTGACGGGCGTATTGTCCGTCCCCGTTATTGCCGGCCTGTTCAGCGATGCCACGGCCCCGTTCACTCAGGCCGAGTACCAGCAGCGCCTCTACGGCGACGGTATGGGCACGGTATCGGTGAGCGAGTACTACGCTGAACTGTCGGGCGGCCAGTTCGGGATCACCGGGCTGGTCTCCGACTGGGTCGGCCTGCCGAATACGGCCAGCTATTACGAGTCGAATGGCGACCCCAAGTACGGGGAAGCCGGCGAGTTCATGAGGGACGCGCTCACCGCGGTCGACCCCGGCTTCGATTTCTCCCAGTTCGACAACGACGGGCCCGACGGGGTCCCCAACTCAGGTGACGACGACGGTTACGTGGATGTGGTCGCCTTCATCTATCCTTCGGTCCCTCGGACCTGCGGAGGCGCAAGCACCGGCATCTGGCCGCACCGCTGGGTCTACGAGGCCTGGTATGGCGTAGCTTTCGTCACCGACGATGCCGCTGCGGGCGGCGGGTTCATCCGGATCTCCGATTACACGATCCAGTCTGGCGTCGGTTGTACCGCCGCCCAGATCATGGGTAGTGGGACGCTGTCACACGAGCTCGGGCACGCACTCGGCCTTCCCGACCTCTACGATTACGACGGGAGCTCGCGCGGCATCGGGTACTGGGGTCTGATGGCTGCAGGGAATTGGAACTCACAGACGTCGCCGGCCCATATGTGTGCCTGGTCCAGAGATTACCTCGGCTGGCTCAACGTCACCACCCTGACGGAGAGCGCCCTGGGCTATGGCTTGAGCCCGGTTCAAACCAGTCGCGCTGTGGTCCGTATCGATATTCCGGGCACGAACGAGTACTTCCTGCTGTCCAACCGGCAGCGGATCGGCTCGGACGCCTACCTGCTGGGCACTGGGCTGCTGGTCTGGCATGTCGACGAGGACGTGACCGCCGAGGGGTACGGCATCAACGACGATGAGAACCACAAGGGAGTAGACCTCGAGGAGGCGGACGGGCAATACGATCTCGACTTCAATCGGAATGGAGGCGACAGCGGCGATCCCTACCCCGGCACGTCGGGGAACACGACGTTCGACGGCGGCTCCGACCCCAACAGCCACAACTATGTGGGCGCGGCCTCCGGGGTCGCGGTGCGGAACATCTCGTTCTCCGGCAACCTCGCGAGCTTCGATATAGTGATCAGCGCTCCCGTGATACTTTGGGGCGACGTCGACGGCAACGGGGCCGTCACCATCGCGGACGTGGATCTGATCTACGACTACGCGATCGGGTACATAGGCGATGTGACAGGTCTGATGGCCTACGGCGATGTCGATGCCGACGGGGATGTCGATATGCGGGACGGGCTGATCACCCACAGTTTCGTCTCCGGCATCGACACATCGGGCTACCGCGTCGGCGAGGAAGCACCGCCGGCGGGCGCCCCGCGCCTCTTCCCAAGCGCCGACCGACTGGATCCGCTCTCTCCGCTCCCCGGAGTGAGGCGGCGTCTCATCCCGAAGTGACTGGCTGAGTCGTTAGCGTGGAACGGCGCCACCCGGACCCTGTTCCAGGTGGCGCTTTTCGCGGCCCGGATAGCCCCCCCGGCGACGGCTCACTACATTTAAGTGCCGTTCAACCGCCCTAGCCTCTCGACAAGACGAAACATCAGCTCACGGAGGGATACCATGCGCCGCCGGGCTACCGTGACCGTGGTCGCAAGCCTCGTCTCGATCCTGATCCTGCCGCCGTTCGCCCGCGCCCAGGAGAACGATGCGGAATACGGCGAGCGGATCGAGCGCTACACCACCGATCCGCGCTTCTTGAACGAGCTGGTCGACCATCTCCCCAGCTCTGCCACCGTGCCCTCGCCGCTCGATCACTTCGGCGAGATCATCGGTGCGCCCGAGATCCTGCACAGCACGCAGGCTATCTACGGCTACATGCGGGCGCTGGCCCAGGCGTCGCCGCGCGTCGAGTTCCGCACGGTCGGGAAGACCGAGGAGGGTCGTGACATGATCGAGGTGATCGTCGCCGATGAAGCGACGCTCGCCGATCTGGAGCGTTACAGGGGATACGTCAATGCGCTGGCCGACCCGCGCGCTCTCTCCGAGGACGAGGCGCGCGAGATCATCGCCCAGGCGAACCCGATCTACTACGTGGGCGGCGGCCTCCACTCGCCGGAGACCGGCGCGCCCGAGATGCTGATGGAGCTGGCCTATCGCCTCGCCGTGGAGGAGTCTCCGTTCGTGAAGGCGATTCGCGACAACGTGATTACCGTCATAGTCCCGGTGCTCGAGCCCGACGGCCGTGATCGCATGGTTGATTCCTACAACTATGCCAAGGCGCATGGGAATGTCGGACCCGGACTCCCCTACTGGGGCAAGTACGTCGCTCACGACAACAACCGCGACGGCTACGGGCTCGCACTGGCGCTTACCCGCAACATCCTCGGCCGCTACCTGTACTGGACGCCGACCGTCATGCACGACCTCCATGAGTCGGCCTACTTCCTCTACGTCTCCACCGGGACCGGGCCTTACAACGATGAGCTCGACGCTCTAACGATCGACGAGTGGCACAACCTGGCTCACGAGGAGGTCACGCAGCTGACGAAACGCGGCATGCCGGGCGTCTGGACGCACTCATTTTACACCGGCTGGGCAGCCAACTACCTGTTCTGGATCGCCAACACGCGCAACAGCATCGGTCGATTCTACGAGACCCTGGGCAACAGGGGGGCGGACACGATGGAGCGCACGCTTCGCCCGTCCTCTACCGCCAAGCGCTGGTATCGGCCGAACCCGCCGCTCGAGGAGGTCACTTGGTCGCTGCGCAACAACACCAACTACATGCAGAGCGGCGTCCTCGTGGCGCTCAAGTACGCTGCAGACAGAGGCGATGAGTTCCTGGACAACTTCTATCTGCGCGGTGTGCGGGCGATCGAGACCGGGAGATCCGAGGCGCCGCACGCCTGGGTCATCCCGCGTGACCAGCGCCGTCCGCTCGCGACCGAGAACCTGGTGGCGCTCCTAATAGAGCAGGGCCTCGAGATCCACGTAGCGGACGAGGACTTGAGCTGGTCGGATGGCGACGAACGAAAGTCGGCCCCGGAGGGGTCCTACGTCATCAGACTCGATCAGCCGTACCGTACGCTCGCCCGCGTGCTCCTCGATGTGCAACAGTTCCCGCGTGACGAGGACCCGCCATACGACGATACAGGTTGGACGCTGCCTTTTCTCCACCAGGTAGATGCGCATCGGGTAGATGATCCGGCCATCCTCTCGGCGGGCATGACTCTGGCGAGCGAGCCGCTCGGCGTGGTCGGTCGGCTCGAGGGCAGAGGTCGGGACTTCTATCTGCTCAACAACACCACTGACGACAACTTCACGGTCTTCCGCTTCCAGCTAGCCGACGTCGAGATGCTTGCCGCCGAGTCGAGCTTCGAGGCCGGCGGCCGGACCTACAATTCCGGAAGCTTCATCATCCCGGCCGAGGGCAACCCGGAGGACCTGGCCGAGATGCTGGAAGCCGCTGCCGAGCAGCTCGGGTTGGAGGTGCGCGGCGTACGCCGCCGTCCCGACGTGGCGACCCACCCGGTGGAAGTCCCACGGGTGGCGCTGGTCCACACCTGGGTATCAACCCCGCAGGACGCCGGATGGTGGCAGTTCGCCTTCGATCGCATCGCTATCCCCTATACCTATCTGTCGGAGCAGGATCTGGCGACGCATGATCTGTCCAACTTCGACGTCATCATCATGCCGCGCACCTGGGCTAACCCGCAGACCCTGGTGGCGGGGACGACCGACGCCGGTGAGCCGATCCCTTGGCAGCATAGCGAGGACTACCCCAACATTGGGATCATCGACGAAACCGACGACGTGCGCGGCGGCATGGGCTATGACGGCCTGAAGAACCTCAAGGATTTCATCTCCGCCGGTGGCGTCTTCATCACGGAAGGGACCACGGCCGCGTTGCCCATCGATATGGCGATAACCCGCCGCGTGAGCGTCAGGCGTACCAGCGACCTTCAGGCCCGCGGCACCGTGCTGAAGGCCGTCGTCAACGACGGGTCGAGCCCCATCGCCTACGGATACGGCGAGTCGCTAGCCGTCTACTTCAGTCAGGCGCCGGTATTCAGCGTAAGCGATGACGTCACCAGCCCCTATATGCCCGACTGGCTGAAGGATGAGATCTGGCAGAAGGAGGTGCCGCGGGTCGTCCTGAGCTTCCCCGAGCGGGACGTGCTCATGAGCGGGATGCTGCGCGGTGAGCAGGAGATCGCCGACACCCCGGCGGTCATCGACGCGCCTGTCGGGGACGGCCACGTGGTGCTGTTGGCCAACCGGGCGTTCTGGCGTTGGCAGACACACGGTAGCCACGCACTCGTGTTCAACACGATCCTCCATTGGAACGACCTGCGGGCCGGCTGGCCGGCGCGGCCCGAGCCGGAAGACGAGGCGACGACTACGGACGCTGAAGTGCAATGACCAAGTTCGAGACACCCTCGCACCTGAAACGCCTCGGCGCGCCCGGGGTCAAGTTGGGCCGTGAGTGGACCCCCGCCCACGACCTGGTCAATCTGTACCTGGGAATCGCTGTGCTTGCGGACAACGAGCTCGATCCTGAGGAACAACGCATCTTCATGCGCAAGTTCGGCGGCTGGATGCCGAAGGTTCCGCTGGAAGAGTTCGAGAAGGTCTGGGGCGAGGTCATGTCGGTGCACCGGTCGCTCGACTCGAGCGAGGCCCGCTATGGCCTCTACCTCCAGTCGACGATCAATGTGCTCCACTCACTCGGCGGCAACAAGAAGAAGCTGCGAGCGATCATACGGGACCTCGTCGAGATCGCCGGCGCCGACAACAAGCTCCACGAGAACGAGGTGACCATGATCAAGGCGGCCGCGATAACGTTCGGTCTCAGCGCCGACTTGCGACTCAACGCGAAGACCGGCCAGGTGGAGCTCATCCTCAAGGACGCGAATTGAGCGGCGGCTCACCGTCGGTCGATGGACCTGCGGTACGTAGAGGCAAAGCGAAACGGAGTCGGTGTGATATGAACGTGTCGAGATCTTCGCCCGACTGGCGCTCGCGGTCCGGCCATGCGGCGGCCGGTCTTGTACTGTGCGTCGCCCTCGCCTGCGGCGGCGAGTCCGAGGTCGAGCTTGCGGATTCGCTGCTGCTGAACGGGCGCGTCTACACGTTCACCTGGGACGACCCTGCGCCTGACGGGACACCGGCGGCCAACGCCCCGTTCGATGCCGGCGGCTGGCATCCGGACGCTGAGGCAGTGGCCATCCGTGACGGTAGGATAGTGTTCGTCGGCGGCAACGCTGAGGCGCAGGCCTACCGCGGTGGCGGCACGCAGGTCTACGACGTCGGCGGCTCCACCGTACTGCCGGGCCTGGTCGACTCACACGTTCATATCGCGGGTCTCGGCGCGAACCTCGAGCGGCTGGACCTAACCGGTGTCACGGAGGAGGAACAGGCGGTCGAGCTGGCGGCCGCCGCGGCGGAGGAGCTCCCGGCCGGCGAATGGATCGTCGGCTGGGGCTGGGATGAGGGCGCGTGGGCGAACCGTTACCCTGACAATCGCCTGCTCAGTGAGCGTGTGCCTGATCACCCGGTGATCCTGAAGGGCCTCCACAGCTTCGCGGTCTGGGGAAATCGACTGGCGTTCGAGCGCGCCGGTATCACGGCGGAAACGGAAGCGCCGACCGGCGGTGAGATCGTGAAGGACCGCAACGGTGTTCCAACCGGCATCCTGCTCAACAACGCTACCGACCTCTTGGAAGCGGCCTTGCCGCCTCTGACGCAGGAACGACTGGAGTCTCGCGTGCTCGCCGGATTGCAGGCTATGGCGGCTGCGGGCTACGTGGCGGTGCATGAGGCGGGTGCCGATGCAGCGCTGATCCAGACCTTCGAGAACCTGGAGCGTGAGGCGAGGCTGCCGCTGCGTGTGTACGCGATGCTGCAGGGTAGTGACGAGCCGTTACTCCGTGAGTGGCTGGAGCGTGGCCCTGACCGCGATATCGAGAGCATGCTCGTCACACGTTCCGTGAAGGCCTTCCACGACGGGGCGCTGGGCTCGCGGGGCGCGCAGATGCTGGATGACTACTCGGACATGCCGGGCCACCGCGGGGTGGGTGGTGCCGAGTACGGTTTCGATTGGGAACTGATTGCGCGGACGATGGAGGCCGGCTTCCAGGTGTGCATCCACGCTATCGGCGACGCCGGCAACCGCAGGACGCTCGACTTCATCGAATCCGTCTACCAGGCGCACCCGGAGGCGCGCAACTACCGACACCGTATCGAGCACGCTCAGATAGTCCATCCGTCCGACTTCGCTCGCTTCGCAGCTCTCGACCTCGTCGCTTCGATGGAGCCGCCGCACGCGGTGGAAGACAAGACGTGGGCGGAGGATCGCGTCGGCCCGCAGCGTATCAAAGGCGCCTACGCCTGGAGGACGATGCGGCAGACCGGCGTACCGCTGACCTTCAACTCCGACTTGCCCGGCTCCGATCACGACGTCTTCTACGGGCTCCACGCCGCCGTCACGCGCCGTGACAAAGATCTGCAACCGGAGGGCGGCTGGTATCCAGAACAGACCGTGACTCCCGAAGAAGCTGTGCGCGCCTACACGGTGTGGGCGGCGCGTTCCGCGTTTATGGAGGACGAGACGGGTGTGTTGGCAGCGGGTAAGTGGGCGGACATCACGGTAATGGACATCGATCCGCTTGTCGCTGGCAGCACCGAGCCCGGCGGGCTGCTGAACGGATCGATCACGCTGACCATTGTCGGTGGGCGAGTCATCTATCCTGAGGCATACTAGCTGGTGGGCGGAAGGATGATCAGGAAAGCACTGCTTGTCATCGTCGCCGCGCTTGCGGCTCTGGTGGGCGTGCTGGTCGTTCGAACGCTAGGCTTCAGCTCGAAGCAGGTCGAGGTCGAGCCTGTGGCGGCGATCGCGGTAGATGCGGGGTCGGTCGCTGAGCATCTGGGCGGCGCGCTGCGCTTCCGCACGATCTCTCACCAGGATTCGGCGCCGTTCGAGCCGTACCCGTTCATCGACTTCCACGCCTATCTCAGCGAAACCTTCCCAAACGTTCAGGCGACGCTCGAGCGGGAAGTCATCGCTGGCTACAGTCTGCTCTATCGTTGGCCGGGGAGCGACCCGCAGCTCAGTTCGATCCTGCTGATGGCCCATATCGACGTGGTGCCGGTCGAGCCGGGCACCGAGTCGGACTGGCAGTACCCGGCCTACGAGGGTCGGGTCGCGGAGGGCTATGTGTGGGGGAGGGGAACGCTCGACGACAAGGGTTCTCTAATCGGCATCCTTGAGGCGGTGGAGATCTTGGCCGCCGAAGGATTCCAGCCCCGGCGGACCGTCTACCTGGCCTTCGGTCACGACGAAGAGGTTGGAGGGTCAGGCGCCCGTGCCATCGCTGAGCTTCTGGAGGAGCGCGGGATCGAGCTGGAATTCGTGCTCGACGAGGGCGGTCTGGTCACCGACGGCGTGCCGGGTATCGATCAGAGCGTCGCGCTTGTCGGGATCGCCGAGAAGGGCTTCATCACCCTGGAGCTCACCGTTCGCCAGGAGGGTGGCCACTCCTCGATGCCGCCACCACAAACGGCGGTCGGTATCCTGAGCGCCGCCATACATGAGCTCGAGACGCACCCCATCCCCGGTGGCATCAGGGGGGCGTCCGCGGCGATGTTCGACTACCTGGGCCCGGAGATGCCGTTCGTTCAGCGGCTGGTCGTGGCTAATCGGTGGCTGCTCGGCCCGCTCATCGAGCACCAATTCGGCGCCTCGCCCGAGGGCAACTCCATGCTCCGCACCACGACGGCGGCGACCATCTTCCGTGCGGGCGTGAAGGCGAACGTCCTGCCGGCGTCCGCCCGGGCCGCGGTGAACTTCCGGATCATGCCGGGCGACAGCGCAGGTACTGTCATAGAGCACGTCCGCCGCACTATCGACGATCCCCGCGTCGAGATCACGCCACCCGAGTCCTCCACGAACCCGTCACCTGTGTCGGACATCGAGTCGGAGACCTTCACCCAGCTACAGCAGACGATCCGCCAGATCTTCCCGCACGCCGTCGTCGCGCCTTACCTCGTCGTCGGCGGGACGGACAGCCGTTATTTCGTGAGCCTGACCCGCAACGTCTATCGCTTCGCGCCCGTCGAGCTCAGCAGCGGGGAGTACAACACGGTTCACGGCACCGACGAACGGCTCGCGGTCGACGCCCTCGCCGACATGGTGAGGTTCTACGTACAGCTCATCCGTAACTCGGCTTCTTGAGGGGGTAACGATGTCAGGCGAGTGGAGCTACGCTCATGATCTGGTGAACATGTACCTCGGGATCGCCTACCTCGCGGACCACCAACTCGATCCCGAGGAAGAGCGGACCTTCCTGGTGAAGTTCAAGGAATGGATGCCCCACATGTCCGTTGACCAGTTCGTCGAGGTCTGGGAAGAGGTCAAGAGCCTTTACGATTCGCTCAGGTCGGACGAGAATCGCCACGCACTCTACCTCCAGTCCACGCTCAACGTCGCGCGACTGCTCGGGGACAGCACGGACCAGCTGAAGTGCATCATCCAGGACCTCGTCGATATCGCCGCCGCCGACGGCGTGCTGCATGATAGAGAGGCGACGATGATCAAGGCCTCGGCCATCGCCTACGGGCTCAACATCGAACTGTCGTTCGACGAGGAAGCGCAGCGGGTGCGCTTGAGCTTCAGGGATTCGAGTTGACTGCGCCGAGGCAGGCCTGGATGGGCGGCTCGATCCAGCCGCAAGGCCACGTGCAAGTGCTGCTCAACCTTCTGCTATTCGACATGGACCTGCCCTGTGTCCTTCGGCGGCAGCCAGGCGGTGATGCGGCTCGAGCGCGGCTGGGCCGCAGGCTCGGATCCCAGGAAGGACGGCATGGCCGTCGGACACTGACGGGAGGATAAGCGGATGCCGATCAAAGCGGCGGTGATGACCGGACCCGAGCAGGCGATCGAGCTGTGGCAGCTCGACGACCCGAAGCTGGAGCCGGGAAGTATCCTGCTCGAGACCGTGGCCAGCGAGGTCTGCGGCACCGACGTGCACATCTATCACGGACGGCTGGCTGGCGTTCCCTATCCGATCATCCCCGGCCACATCAGCGTCGGCCGCGTCCTGGAGACGCGAGGCGTCGAGGCCGACAGCATGGGCACGCCGCTGGCCCCCGGTGACCTCGTCACCTTCTACGATGTCCACGAGACCTGCCACGCCTGTTACTTCTGTACGGTTGCCGGGCAGCCGAACCGCTGTCCCAGTCGCCGTGTCTACGGCATCACGTACTCGGCCCACGATGGCCCGCTGGGCGGCTGGGCCGAGCGCATTTATCTGAAGCCCGGGGTCCAGACGTTGAAGCTGCCCGAGCCGCTCACCGCCGATGATGTGATCGGCGGGGGGTGTGGCCTGTTCACCGGGTTCGCCGCGGTCGAGCGCAGCGACTTGGGAATGGGTGACACGGTGCTGGTGCAGGGGACAGGTCCGGTCGGGCTGTCTGCCATCGCGTTCTCGGCGTTGCGTGGCGCCGCTACGGTCGTGACGATTGGTGATCCCGCGGCGCGCCTCGAGTTGGCCTCGGCCTTCGGCGCCGATGTCACAATGTCGCTGAGTGACGTACCGCCGGATGAACGGGACACAATGATCCGCGACCTGACGAATGGGCGGGGCGTCGACGTAGCGCTGGAGTGCGCCGGGAACCCCGCTGCCATCCCCGAGGGCTTCAAGCTGCTACGCGACGGCGGCACGTATGTAATCGCCGGGCACTACACCGACGTCGGCGAAGCGACGATCAACCCCCACATCGACATTAACCGCAAGCACGCCGATGTCCGCGGGCGCTGGGGGCTCGACTTCAGCCACTGCTACCGGGCGCTCCGCTTGCTCGCCAAGCATCATGACATGCTTCCGTTCGCGCGCGTGATCGGCGGCCGCTACAGTCTCGACGAGGCAGGAGAGGCGCTGGCCGACGTTGAAGCGCTTGCCGTGACCAAAGCGATCATCGCACCGAGCCCCCGGTGACTCCGCTGCAGCTGGTGGCGGCCGCCGCGGCCACGGCGCTCGGCGCGGCCGTGCAGGGGTCGGTGGGGTTCGGCCTCTCGCTCATCGCCGTCCCCTTGCTCTTCCTCGTCGATCCGCGCTTCGTGCCGGCTCCCGTTCTCTGCGCCGCTATCGTTCTCACCTTGCTGCTCGCACACCGCGAGCGACGCTCCATCGATTTCCGCGGCGTGGCCTGGGCGGTCGGCGGTCGCGTCCCGGGCAGCGCCATCGGGGCGGCGGCGCTCGTCGCCTTGTCGGGCGATGTGCTGAGCCTGCTGTTCGGGATCTTGGTGCTGGTCGCTGTGGCGCTCAGCGCCCTCAGGCTGCGGGTCGAGCCGCGGCCCTGGAGCCTGGTGAGCGCCGGTGTGCTGTCGGGGTTCATGGGGACCACCGCCGCGCTCGGCGGCCCACCGATCGCGCTGCTGCTTCAGAACCTGCCGGCGGCGCGGCTGCGTGGCACGCTGTCGGGATTCTTCGTCGGCGGCGCCATCGTGTCGCTGCTGGCGCTGGCTGCCGTCGACCGCCTCGGGCGTCAGGATCTCCTTCTCGGCCTCGCTTTGCTGCCGGGCGTCATCTTAGGATTCTTGGTCTCCGGCTACACCGCTCGGATCCTCGACCGCCGGTACACGCGCACGGCGGTCCGCGCCATTGCCGCCGCTGCCGCCCTCGTGGCGATCGGCCGCCAGCTGCTCTGAGCGGGCGTCTGGTTCGCTAGCGAAACAGCCTGCGGATAATGCGCGGGTTCGGGTGTCGCTGATCGAGTCGGGTCAGGCCAAGCTCGGCGGCGATCTGGTGTGCTTGGCTGAACTCGGAAGCGGAGAGTCGCCGGTTGATCTCCGGGTAGTGCTCGGCGCAGACGCGACCGGCGGGCCGATACTGATCCATCAGATTGATGTAGGTTCGGGTCCCGAGCTCGCTGGCGATCCAACCGAGTATCGCCCGCGTCTCGTCCAGCTGGCCCGGCATAACCAGATGGCGGAGGAGGACACCGCGGGTCGCCACGCCGTTGGCATCGATCTGCAGCGGCCCAACCTGCCGGTGCATCTCGGCGATCGCCGCCCGCGCCGCGCCGGGGTAGTTCTCGGCCTTCAGGTACTTCTCGCTCAGCTCGCGCGACCAGAACTTGAAGTCGGGCATGTAGATGTCGATGACGCCGTCGAGCAGCGCCAGGCTCTCCATCGAGTCGTAGGCGCTCGTATTATAGACTATGGGGAGCGTCAGCCCGGCGTCGACCGCGAGGGCCAGCGCTTCCAGCACCTGGGGCACTACGTGCTCGGGCGTGACGAAGTTGATGTTGTGGCAACCGAGCTGCTGCAACGAGAGCATCATGGCGGCGAGGTCCTCGGGAGGCGACCCCGGCCGTGCCGCTCCGGGTCTTACCGCCTGGCTGATGTCGTAGTTCTGACAGAAGACGCAGCGCAGGTTGCAGTGCGAGAAGAATATCGTGCCCGAGCCGTTCCAGCCACGCAGCGGGTCCTCCTCGCCGAAGTGTGGGAAGCAACTGCTGACGACGGCATAGCGACCGGTCTTGCAGGCCGACCACTTGTCCTCGAGGCGGTTGACGCGACAGTCGCGTGGGCAGGCGCGGCAATCGGCAAGGCCGGCCACCGCCGCGCGGGCCCGCTTGTGGAGCTCGGCGTTACCCAGGTTCAAATAAGCGGCTCGGAACATATCGTCACGCCTCCCGGTCGGCGCAGGTCGTCGTCACAAGATACGCATCGCGATGGTGAGCGAGCCAGCGAGGCGTGGTGCCGCCGCTGGCGTAACCTCCGCCTGCAGGCGAATATCCATCGCAACTTGCGATAACCGAGACTGCCCATCGATGGATACCTTCTCGCTGCTGCTCGATATCGTCGTCGCGCTGGGTGCGGCGCTGACCCTGGGACTCCTGCTGGCGCGCCTCGGGCAGAGCCCGATCGTGGGCTACCTGCTGGCAGGCGTGCTGATCGGGCCGCACGCGCTGGCGTTGTTGCGGGCGGTGGACGAGGTGCGCGGCATGGCCGAGCTGGGCGTCGCGTTGCTGCTCTTCACTATCGGGCTCGAGCTGCCGTGGCGACGGCTGCGGATCCTCGGGTTTGCCGGGGTCGGCACCGGGGTCCTGCAGATTCTGCTGACGGTGGCGCTGCTGATGGTCGTGGCGCTGCCGTTCCGGGTGCCTGTGGCGACGGGCGCGGCGCTGGGCCTGGTCTTCGCCTTCAGTAGCACCGCGGTGGTTTTCCGCGTGCTGACCGATCGGGCGGAGCTGGATAGCGTGCCCGGTCGTGTGTCGGTGGGCATCCTGCTGGTCCAGGACATCGCAGTGATTCCGGCCCTGATTCTCCTGCCGGTGCTCGCCGCTGGCTTGGGCGGGGACGCGCCGCAGCTACTGGGCGGAGCGCTGGTGCGCGGGCTCGTGCTCATCGCTGCGTTCGTGGTGCTCGCCAAGACGCTCATGCCCGTCCTGTTGAGCTGGGCGGCCGCGATTCGGGTGCACGAGCTGTTCGTGATCCTGGCGCTGACCTTCTGCCTCGGCGCTACCTGGGCAGCCCACGCTCTGGGGCTGTCACCCGTGCTCGGTGCCTTCCTCGCCGGCGTCCTGCTCGCCGATTCGCCGTTCTCCAACCAGATGCGTGTCGAGGTCGGATCGCTGCGCTCCGGCTTCCTGGCACTGTTCTTCGTGTCGATCGGGATGCTGGCGGATCCCGCTTGGATGGTCGGCGGTGCGCCGCTGCTCGCTGGTGTAGTCGTGGCGATCGTCGCGGTCAAGGCCGTCATCGCCGCCGGCGTGGTGCGGTTGTTCGGGTACTCTGGACCCGCCGCGCTCGTCGTCGGCCTGACTCTCGCCCACATCGGCGAGCTGTCTTTCGTGGTAGCGGAAGTAGGACGTGGCGAGGGCCTAATCGACGCGGGCGGATTCCAGCTGGTCGTCTCCGCCGCGGTGCTGACCCTGCTGCTTGCGCCGTATCTCGTCGTCGCTTCGCGTCACCTGGCCTCGCTGGCCGGGCGCGGCGCCGCGCGGCCCGAGCTGTCCAGCGAGGCGGAGGCCGCGGCAGCGGCGCGGGCGGGACACGTCATCGTCGTCGGCTGTGGACCGACGGGCTCGAGGGTCGTGGAGGCCCTCCGTGACGTGGGTTCGCCCTACTTGGTGATCGAGCTCAACGCGCAGACCGTGCGCAAGGCGCGTGGCGCGGGAACGGAAATAGAGTTCGGCGACGCCTCGCAGGCCGAGACCCTCCGGCACGCCGGAGTCGGGACGGCCCGGGCCCTGATCGTCACGGTGCCGGATCCCGCGAGCGCGGCCGCCATCATTGAAGCCGCCAGGACCCAGAAACCCGATCTGCCGATCGTGGCCCGTGCTCGCTACGCCCGGCACGCCCATCGGCTCATCGAGACCGGGGCTGACGCTCTGTTGAACGAGGAGGTGCTGATGGGTGAGCATCTGGCGGCGCTGAGCCTGAAGCTGCTGGGGCTGGCGGCGGAGGGCGTCGCCCGCGTCGAGCCGCCGGGCGGCACGACGCCGTCGCCGGTTCCCAGCGAGCCGCAGGTGGATCTGACTGGCGGGAATCGGTAAGGACGGACACATTCACTGTCGACATGGACTACTTGCTCAGAATTCCCGTCGCGTTGATCGGCCTGCTACTCGTACGCGGGTTTCTCTATCCGAGCGGTTGGAGGCGGCGCTCGCTGGTGAGCGCTCTCTGGGCGCTGATTGGGATAGCGCTCACGTTCCCCCTGGCCACTCACAGTAGCGTTGGCTTGATCATCACGGGCATCGCCGCCTCGACGTTGCTCTTCCCGTATAGGGTGCTCGCGGTCCGCTACATGAAGACCCGGACGCGGTCAGGGCTGCGCCAGCTTGCCAGGCGGTGGGGGACCCGGCTGCAGGAGGACCCGCGGACCGGTCGCTGGCAGGTCGTCCGGGAGCTCGACGGTCGCAAGAGCTGGGTGGGCAACGTCCTGACTCACAAGGGCTCGATCGATCCAGCTGTGCGGCGCAAGGAGGTCGGGTTCATGCTCGCCTTCGTGCGCGAGCTCGATCGCGAGCCACCCTTCCTGTGCTCTTTGATGATCGGGTGGGAGAAGCCCAGGTACTTCGAGCGAGAGTGGCGCGCGACGCACGTCATACACGGCGAGTTCCTCTCCCTGCCATTCGGCGACGTCGGCTTGGCCGACGACAGGGGGCGTGCCACAGGTGGCGTCGCCTCCCGGCTCGAACCGCTTGTCGCGCTGCCCGCCGACCTCGAGCGCAAGGTCGCCGCCATCGGTGCGAACCCCGATGCGTTCGCGCGAGTCTTCACCGCGGAGACCCTCGAACGCTTCTTCCAGGTCGCGACGCGAACGTACCCCTACGAGCTCAACGTCACGCCGAGCAGCGTCAACATCTATACGACCTACTGCGATGCCGAGGCCCAGCTCGCCAACCTGGGGTTCTTGGAACATCTGGTGGCCAAGCTCAAGGCCGACCGATGACAGGCGTGTGGCTGCTGCTGGCGACCCTGCCGCTTTGCGGGCGGGGCAGGGGCGGAGGCGGCGCGCTCTCCCCGGCATGTCCGCGTCGCTGGTCTGGCGGGAGGGAGCGAGAGGACCAGCTCGCGTAATTCGCCAGTCAGCCTGGGAGCCGCGCCGGCGGTCGAGCGTAGCTGGTGTATCCGAAGCGAGATCGCCGGCCGGCGACCCCGCGAGCCCCAAGCGAGTGGTCCTCCCGCCCCCGACGGCCACCCTTGCCGCTTTCCCGACGCCCTGCACATATTAGGCGCCGTGGGTCTCGCCGTTCGACCCACCAGCCGCTCGCCCCCGCGCAATCCCACCACCCTCGATCTGGAGTATCCCATGTACGGACGCCCCTTCCTTTTCGTCCTGGCTGGGCTGCTGCTGGCACCCGTGCCCGCTCAGGCACAGAGCCAGTGGCAACAGCAGGTGCTCGGTCAGATTCGCACCGCCAGCGACGTGTTCGGCCCGGAGGGTTATGGGCTCGTCGGCGACACCCACATGGGATCGTTGCACGACGAGACGTCGGAGGACTTCACCGTCACGCTCCAGGCCGGGGTCGCCTACATCCTCGTCGGTGTCTGCGACAACGACTGTCCCGACATCGATCTCATGCTCCGCGATCCCGGCGGCAACGAGGTCGATTCCGACTACGAGGAAGATGCCGTCCCCATGTTGGAGGTGACACCAACGAGCACCCAGAGCTACACCGTTCACGTCTACATGGCGGACTGTAGCAGCGAGCCTTGCTTCTACGGCGTCGGCGTGTTCGCTCAGGGCGCGCTGGCCACGCCCGTCGTGGCAGGAGGCGCGACCCAGAGCTACCAGGGCCGGCTCGAGATGGGCGACGCTCGGCTCGATAGCAAGGAGTACTACGACACCTACCCCTTTCAGGGCAGCGCCGGCGATGCGGTGGTCGTGGACCTCAGCTCGTTCGAGTTTGATCCCTACCTGATCCTCAAATCGCCCAGCGGCGAGCGGTCCGAAAACGACGACTACGAGGGCTCGACCAGCCGGTCCCGGATCGAGGAGGTCTTGGACGAGAGCGGCGAGTGGAGCGTCTTGGTGACCTCGTTCCAGGCGAGCGAGACCGGGGCCTACGAGCTCTCGATTACCACTGCGGCGGCAGGCGCTGTCGCAACGGCGGCGGCCGGCGGTCGCACCGAAAGGGGCACGCTGGCAAGCGGCGACTCCGAACTGGCCAGCGGTGAGTACTACGACTCGTTCGATCTCTCTGGCAGCGCCGGCGAGTACTTCATCATCGACCTGCGCTCCCGTGACTTCGACCCCTACCTGATCTTCATCGCCCCCAGCGGCGAGCAGTTCGAGAACGACGATCACGAGGGCGACGCGACCCGTTCCCAGGTCGCTATGCAGCTGCCGGAGGGCGGCGGCTACAGGGTCCTGGTAACCAGCTACAAGCCCGGCGAGTCGGGCTCCTACACACTCACCATCGGTCGGGGGGGCGCCGTGGCTGCAGCGGCGGGTCCGCGTGTCGAGCACGGTGCGCTGGCGTCGGGTGACCAGACGTTGAGCAGCGGAGAGTACGCTGATGGTTACACGTTCGAGGGTCGCCCCGGCCAGCGGGTCCGGCTGGATGTGAGCTCCAGCGAGTTTGACACCTACCTCATGTTGATCGATCCCGCCGGCGGGCAGGCGGAGAACGACGACTTCGAAGGACTGGCCGGCCATAGCGTAATCGAGTCCGACATCACCGAGGCCGGGACCCACAGGGTGGTCGTGACATCCTACAAGGTCGGCGAGACCGGTGCGTACGAGCTAAGCATCGAGTTCGGCGAAGGCAGCCCGACCACTACCCGGCAGCGCGACGTCGTGGCCCTCCGGGTGGGCGAGCAAACGACCGGCCGCTTGGAAGCCGGCGACCGTCAGCTGATGAGCGGCGTATACAGTGACCTGTACGTGTTCGAGGGAGCCACCGGGTTGGCCGTAAGCGTCGAGATGAGCTCGACGGACTTCGACACGTATCTACAGCTCATATCGCCCGACGGCGAGCAGATCGAGAACGACGACTACCAGGGCCAATCGAACTCGCGGATCGATGTCAACCTGCGGGAGGACGGGCGTTATCAGATCCTCTCGACCTCTTACAGCGCCGGCGAAACCGGTGAGTATCGGCTCACCCTCAGCGCCGCCACCGGTGCCGAGGTCCCGGTGGTAACCGCCGGGCCGCTGATCGCCTCCGGAGAGAGTCGCATCTACGGTGTGTTCATGGGGATCAGCGACTATCCCGGCGAAGCCAACGACCTGTCCTACACGGCCGAGGACGCCGTGCGCGTCCACGACGCGATGGTCCAGACCGGCATGCGGCGCGACGACGCCATCGTCCTCACCGACAGCGAAGCTACCGTCGGCAACCTGCACGCCGCCGTCAGGGAGTTTTCCGCTCGCATGGGTCCCGACGACATGTTCGTCCTCTTCTACTCCGGACACGGCAACCGCCTGCCGCGCTCCGGCGGCTACGAGGCCAGCGACCCCGACGCGTTGGACGAGACGATCGAGCTCTACGACGGGCCCTTAACCGACGATGAGATGGGCCGGATGTTCGAGAACGTCGGAGCCGGAGTCTCACTCGTCGTCCTCGACGCCTGCTTCAGCGGTGGCTTCGCCAAGGACGTCATCTCCGCGCCCGGTCGCATGGGTCTCTTCTCCTCCGAGGAGGACGTCACCTCGTCTGTCGCTGCCAAGTTCCGTGCCGGCGGCTACCTGGCCGTGTTCCTGGCCGACGCGGTCGGCGACGGGCTGGCCGACGCCGACCAGGACGGCGGCGTCTCCGCACTGGAGCTCAGCCAGTACCTGCACGAGCGCTACCGGGCGGACGTGAAATCGGCGAGCCCGGGCGACTACGTGCGGACCGGCGGCCCGCAGCTGGGCTACCAGCACCTCGTGGTGGACCGCGGTAGCATCGGACCCTACGACATCCTGTTCCAGCTGGAGGGGCGCGGCAGGTAAGAGTAGATACTCAGGGTCAGATCAGAGTGCGGCAGGGCGGCGCCGGCCCACGTCGACCGGCGCCGCCCTCTTAGTCGTCTGCTGATCGCTCGATGGCGTGCACTGGCGTTCTCACAGCCTGCGCCCCTCGGCGCGCCTCCATCCCGGGAGGCGGCATAGAGCTTGCCCCGCTATACTGTGCAGAAGTCCTCTTGCGACCCCGGACGGCCGGGGAGAATAGCGCGTTGCAGCGGGTTTCCTGTTTCGCGTCCAAACGGCCCCAATCGCTACCCATTCTCCGGAGTGTCGGGATGAGTGCGTACTGGGGCGTTCTGGCACGTGTTCTTCTCATAACGAGTCTCGTTCTGGGACGGGCCCCCCTGGCCCGGGCCCAGGAAGACGCGACCTGCCTGATGTGCCATTCTTCGGCCTCGATGTTTCAGCACCTCGAGGAGCCCGAGCGGATGGTCGTGAACCAGGATGAGTTCGAGGGCTCGGTGCACGGAGCGCTCGGCCTGTCCTGCGTGATGTGCCACCAGGACCTGGTCGGCACGGGGTTGCCGCACGCGACGGGCCTCGAGTCTCCGAACTGCTCGGCCTGCCACGGCGATATCTCGACCATCTACTTGGAGAGCGTGCACGGCTATGGCTGGAGCCGTGGGAACCCTCGCGCGCCGACCTGCGCGACGTGTCACGGCAGGCACAACATCCGGCGCCACACCGCTGCGGAGTCGCGGACGCACAGGCTGAATCAATCGGCCACCTGCGCGGAGTGCCACGGAGAAGCGGGCTTGCTGACCGAGGAGTTCGTCAAGCTGCCACGGACCGCGATGTCTTACGCCCAGTCGGTGCACGGTGCGGCCGCCAGCGCCGGGATGGACGCGGCCACCTGTACGGACTGCCACGGGGTGCACGACCTTAAGGGCCCGGCCGATCCGGCTTCGCGGATCAATCCTCTCAATATGTCAGCGACTTGCGGGCAGTGCCACGCGGAGATCCGGGAGGAGTACGACCGCTCGATTCACGGCCGGGCGCTCAGAACCGGTCTGATCGACAGCCCTGCCTGCAACGATTGCCACGGGGAGCACCTGATCCTCTCCCACTTGGACCACGACGCGCGTACCTGGGCGGCCAACCTGGCCACCCAGACCTGTGGCCCCTGTCACGACGATCCGGACATCGTTGTCAAGTACAACCTGCAGGGCGGTGTGCTCGGCACCTACGTGGACAGTTACCACGGGTGGTCAACCCGGTTTGGGGGCGAAGCGACGGCGACTTGTGTCAGCTGTCATACCGCGCACTCCGTTCTCCCCGCTGCCGACTCGGCGTCGAGCATCCACCCTGCCAACGTGGTCGCGACCTGTGGGCGGTGCCATGAGCCGGCCGACGAGGCATTCGCCGCCAGCTACACACACGAGACGACGTCTATATCGGCCAATCCGGTCAACCGGATAATCCGAACGATCTACTTGTGGTTGATCGCACTGGTCATCGGCGGGATGGTGCTCCACAACCTGCTGATCATGAACTACTTCGTGGTGAAGAAGCGCAGGGAAGGAAAGAAGAACGGCACCGTTCTTCGGCTCGATCGCTCCCAGATCATCCAGCACCTGCTGCTGACAATCTCTTTTGCCATGCTCGTGATCACCGGCTTCGCCCTACGCTTCCCGGAGGCTTGGTGGGTCGAGGCCCTGAGCACCCTCGGTATGACCGAGGAGGTCCGCGGGGACCTGCACCGCATCTTCGCCGTTGTGCTGATCGCTGCGTCGCTTTATCACATGTATTACATCGTGCTCACCAGGCGGGGCAGAGACGAAATCCGCTCGATGCTACCGAACTATCAGGATATCGTGGATGCTGGAGATAGCATCGGCTACCACCTGTTCCTGAGAGACAAGAAGGTCAGGTTCGGACGCTACGACTACACGCAGAAGGCGGAATACTGGGCCCTGATCTGGGGCACGCTGATCATGGTCATCACCGGGTTCGTACTCTGGTTCCCCACGGAGGCGGTGCGCGTGTGGCCTTCTTGGTGGCTGGTGCCCGCCGCCCAGACGATCCACTACTACGAGGCCTGGCTGGCCACGCTGGCGATCATCGTCTGGCACTTCTTCTTCGTGATCTTCCACCCGGACGCGTACCCGATGAGCTGGACGTGGATCACCGGCAAGATGACGCGGGAGGAAGTGAGGAAGCACCACGCCCGCTGGTATGCCGAGCTCACCGGGGCCGACGACGAATCTGCGTCGCCGTAGTCAGCGGGTGCGGATAGGAAAGTGCCGACAACGATAGGAGAGCGACGATGAAGAGGCTTCTACTCGCCTTACCGCTCGTCGTGGTAATGGGAGCTTCGCAAGGGCAAGATGAGCTCATGCAGCGGGCACAGGCCATCTTCAAGCCCATACCCACGGCACCTCCGGCCATCGAGGGCACACCGATGACGCCGGAGTCGATCGAGCTCGGCAAGCTGCTCTACTTCGATCCGCGCCTCTCGTCGAGCTGGCTGATCAGCTGTAACACCTGCCACAACCTCGGGCTGGGCGGTGTGGACCTGCTCGAGACATCGATCGGGCACGGCTGGCAGAAGGGGCCGCGCAACGCACCCACGGTGCTTAACGCCGTCCTCAACATCGCGCAGTTCTGGGACGGCCGTGCTGCGGATCTGAAAGAGCAAGCGATGGGACCGGTCCAGGCCGCCGTCGAGATGAACAGCACGCCGGAGCGGGCGGTGGCAACGCTGCAGAGCATCCCCGAGTACGTGGGGATGTTCGAGCGGGCCTTCCCGGGTGAAGAAGACCCGGTGAGCTTCGAGAACATGGCGCGGGCTATCGAGGCCTTCGAGGCCACTCTACTGACGCCGGGCTCGCGCTTCGATCAGTACCTGGAAGGCAACGCCGGGGCGCTGGGGGAGATGGAGAAAAGCGGTCTCCGGCTGTTCATGGACCGCGGCTGCCTCGCCTGCCACGCAGGCGCGAACCTCGGTGGCACAGGCTACTTCCCCTTCGGCGTGGTGCAAGAGCCGGGGGCCGACATCCTGCCGCCGGAGGACAAAGGCCGCTTCGCCGTCACCCAGACGGCCAGCGACGAGTACGTGTTCAAGGCTCCGGCGCTCCGCAACGTCGTCCTCACTCCGCCCTACTTCCATTCCGGTATGGTATGGGACCTGGCGCAGGCGGTGGGGATCATGGGCTCCGCCCAATTGGGGCAGCAGTTGAGTGAGGACGAGACGCAGGCCATCGCCGCCTTCCTCGGCACGCTCACCGGCAGGCAGCCGAGCGTCGTGTATCCGGTGCTGCCGCCTCACACGGCCGAGACGCCGCTACCCGATGTGAGCGTGGTCGTAGGAGCGCCCGGGCACTGAGTCGAGTCGACGCGAGGGGGCCAAATGGCCCCCTCGTCGGCTCTCTCGTGTGGCCCGCTAATGCCAGGAGGCTCTAATGGCTGACGACCCGTTGGTCACAATCGACCGTCACATCATCGACCAGGAGCGCCGCCGTCCCGAGGCGACCGGCGCCTTCTCCAATATCCTCCACGACATCGCGATCGCTGCGAAGATCATCAGCCGCGAGGTGAACCGCGCCGGCTTGGTGGACATCGTGGGCAGCGCGGGCAAGTTCAACGTCCACGGCGAGGATGTCCGCAAGCTGGATGAGTTCGCCGATGAGGTCATGTTCAACACGCTCGACCACACCGGACATCTCTGCGTCATGGCCTCGGAGGAGGTCGAGGACCCGATCCCGATCCCGGACGAGTTCCCCTGCGGCAACTACGTGCTGCTTCACGATCCGCTCGACGGGTCGTCGAACATCGAGGCCAACGTCTCTTTAGGTACGATCTTCTCCATCCACAGGAAGATCTCGAAGGGCGAGCGCGGTGGGTTGGAGGACCTGCTGCAGCCCGGTCACAAGCAGCTGGCCGCCGGCTACGTGGTCTACGGATCGTCCACCATGCTCGTCTATACCACGGGTGCGGGCGTGCACGGCTTCACGCTCGAGCCGTCGATCGGCGAGTTCCTGCTGTCGCATCCCGGCATGAAGATCCCCGATCCGGGCAAGAAGATCTACAGCGTGAACGAGGCCTACTACAAACGCTGGTCGCCGGGCCAGCAGAAAGCCGTCGATGAGCTAAAGGACGCCGGGTTCAGCCTCCGCTACATCGGGTCGCTGGTGGCGGACTTCCATCGCACGCTGCTCTACGGCGGCATCTTCATGTACCCGGCCGATGCCAAGAGCCCGAAGGGCAAGCTCCGCCTGCTCTACGAGGCGGCGCCGCTGGCGATGATCATCGAGGAGGCGGGCGGCGGGTCGTCGAACGGTGCAGGCTCCATCCTGAATGTCGAGCCCGAGGAGCTGCACCAGCGCACGCCGCTCTACCTGGGTACCAGGCATCTCATCGAGGCGATGGAGGCCGCGCTCCAGTCTGACGGCTGACCGGTGAGCGACGCCGAGACGCTGAGGGGCTGCATCGTGATACGATGCAGCCCTGTTTAGTTGCGGCTCTCAGCGCGTCGGGCCATACTCGCGAGCGCGAGCCCGTGAGGCTAAGATTGACGCGGGAACACGCACTAGCACGCCTCTGCGAGCGCCCATGCACCTGCTAACATCGATGCGCCTGGCCTCGATCGTGGCCGCTGCCGCGGTTGCCCTCACGTGTGCCAGGCCGCCCGTGCCTGAACCGGCCCCGCCGTCTCTTCCGGGGCCTGTCCCGGCGAGCGCGACCGCATGCGAGCTGCTCTCTCAGCCGAGGGAGGATCCGGGAGAGATCACCGTCGCTCTGCTCGACGAGGTCGATGTCGGTCATGCCCCGTGGCCGCAGAATGACGGCGAGCGGCTCCTGTTCCGTCATCTCTACGAGACCCTCCTGCGTGTGGATTGTCAGGACTCGGTTCACCCCGGCCTGGCGGAGTCCTGGAGCTCGGCGGGGGACGGCCGCCTCTGGAGGTTCACGCTGCGCGAGGGCGCCAGCTTCTGGGACGGGGTTCCCGTAACGGCCGACCATGTCGTCGCTAGCTGGGCGGGCGGCGCGGCGGAGGAGCTGGCGTCCGCCGCCGGCATCGATTCACTGAAGGTGGAGAGCGCGCGGAGGCTGGCCGTGTACCTCGATCGAGCCCGCCCGGAGGTACCGCGTCTGTTCGCCGATCCGGAATTCGCTGTCGCGCGGAGGGTCGAGCCCTGGTACTGGCCATATGGCAGCGCACCCGGCCATGTGGAGATGGGCGAGGTCGGCGGGGAGGACCGGGTAGATCACAGAGAGGTCCGGCTTCACCCGCCCGACGCCGAAGGCCCTGTCGTCCGGTTCCTGCAGTTCCCCGGCGTCGACCCGCGCGATGTGCTCCGCGGTGGCTACGATGTGCTGGTCACCGGGGATCAGTCGGTGATCGAGTATGCCGCGCCCCAGCCGACGCACAGTTCGGTTCCGCTGCCCTGGGATCGTTCCTACGTGCTCCTCTCCACCACACGGGTGAGGGAGTTGCGGATGGGGGGCGAGCCGGGCGGGCTCTCCAACGACTTGCTCGATGCGCTGGCACGGGATGCGGTGCGAAGCGATGCCCGCGGCCACCGGCCACCGTCGTGGTGGGAGGACACCGCAACCTGCGGTGAGTTGTCCCCGGCCTCGAGCGGGCTTCCTCGCATCGCGCCGGGCGCCTACCGGACGTCCGGGCCGCGGCGAATCGTCTATCCGTTGGGCGATCACGTGGCCCGCGGCCTGTCGCAGCGGATCGTCGGTCTCGCTGCGGAGCGTGCGCGCCGTTCAGAGGAAGCGGGCGCGCTCGCCGCGGCCGTACCCGGGCTTGTCGGAGAAGATGGCACCCTGCTGGCCGCCGGCCTCGCAGGCGACGAGCTCGACGCCAGCCTCCGTTACGGTGACGAGTTCGCCTACGTCGTGCCGCTGCCTCGGATCGTCGTCGATCCGTGCTTCGCGGCGCGGAAGCTGGCCAGTAGGGTCGAGTGGCTGGCGCCCCAAGAGCTCGATCTCGCGTCCACACTAGTCCCGCTCGTCGACACGCGCCGCCACGTGGTCGCCGCCAGCGGACGCGTCGGCCTCTACGTCGATTGGGACGGGACCGTTCTGATATCGGCCGCGCCTGCGGGGGGAGGTAGTCGTCAGTGAGCTTCCGCGTCCGTCTCCTCTTCGCCTTCCTCTTCCTCATATTCGTCGCGATGATCGTCTTCGCTTTCGCCGTGCGCAGGGAAGTGGCGAGCCGCCTGACGGCACAGTACGAGCGCCGGGTAAACTCGCTCGTCACCGTCATCGAGGAGGATCTGGAAGGCGAAGGCGAGGTGATCGCGACGACGCTGGCCGGCCTGAGTGATGCCCTGGCTAACGACAACCGCTTCCGTCGCGCCGCGCTGGATCTTGCCGCCGCCGACCGGCGGTATCTGCTCGATTACGCGGGGATCGTCATGCGGCTCACCGGGCTCTCGATGCTTCAAATACAAGACGAGACAGGTCGCATCATCAGCTCGGGGCACTTCCGCAACGAGTACGACCGCTTGGAGCCGGAACTGCCCCAGCTGCTGGCCACGGTACCCGGCGGCCTGGCGCTCGCCCGGGCGCGTACGCCGGAGGGCCCGTTCATCGCCCTGGTCCGGGCCGATTCCGTTCGTATGGGTCGCCAACGCTTCACCATCGTCGGCGGCAAGGCTGTCGGTCGTGGTTTTCTCGTGCGACTGGAACGGGACGAGGAGCTCCACGTCACGCTGACCTATCCCGACGGCGTGCTCTCTTCCACCGGACTTGTGGGCACCATCCCGGCCGCTGACACAGAATCCGGCACACCTGTGGAGCCCCCGGCGACACCTGAGGATTCCATAGCCAGCGAGCTCAATATCCCGTTCGCCGATGCCGAGCGTAACGAGTTGGCGGAAGCTCGCCTCGTGGTCACACACCCGCTCAGTGAGTTGCGGGCGCTTCGTCGCCGCATCGATCTGTGGTTTCTCACGGCTCTGGGCGCCACAGCCGCCGTCGCCTTCGTTCTGGCTAACTGGCTCGCCGGCCGCATCAGCCGGCCGCTAGCCGAGCTGGCGCGCAAGACGTCGCGGATCGATCTGGACCGTCTCGACATCGATTTCGGCAGCCGCCGCAACGACGAAATCGGCGCGCTCTCACGGCTGCTGGGGGCGATGACCGAGCGACTCCGCACGGGCGCTGCCCGGCTCAGGGAAGCGGAGCGTCGGGCTACGCTGGGTGAACTGGCGCGCCAGGTAAACCACGACATCAAGAACGGCCTGATACCCATCCGCAACGTCTTCCGCCATTTGGCTCAGGTGGCCCGTGACGAGCCCGGAGACTTGTCCGCGATCTTCGACGAGCGGCGCCGGACCCTCGACTCCGGTATCGCCTACCTCGAGAACCTCGCGTCCAACTACGCCCGCCTCTATCCCCGTCTCGAGCCGCAGGCCTGTGACGTGAATGCGGTCATCCGGCAGGTGGTCGGCGGGGTGGGAGGCATTGAGGGCGTAGAGCTCGAGCTCGATCTTGCCGAGCGGCTGCCGGCTGTCCACTCCGACGTGGTGGTGCTGCGCCGTATCCTGGAGAACCTGGTGGACAACGCCCTCGACAGCCTGGATGCCGGGGCTGGTACAGTCAGCGTCGCGACGCGGCTCGTCGGTAGTGAGGACGAGCGACCGCGGGTCCGGATAGTCGTCGCCGATACGGGACGGGGGATGAGCGAGCAGCAGCGTGCGAAGATCTTCGACGACTTCTACACGACGAAGGAGGAGGGCACTGGGCTCGGGCTCTCCATCGTCCGTAGATTGCTCAGGGATCTCGACGGGACGCTCCAGGTCGAGAGCGAGGAAGGGAAGGGTAGCCGCTTCACCGTCGAGCTTCCGGCGAGCGACGCGGTGATGGCGGCACCGGAAGGGGGATCAGCGCGATGACTCTGGTGCTGGTGGTCGATGATGTTCCCGCCATGGCGGAGGGGTACGCCTACGACCTGAAGCGCTTAGGCGGTTACGAGACCCTGATCGCGCTGGGCGGTGGCGAAGCCCTCGACGTCATCGCCAGCGAAGCGGTCGATTGTGTGATCCTCGACCTGGAGATGCCCGGGACCGACGGGTTCGATGTGCTGCGCTCGATCAAGGAGCGCGGGATCAAGACGCCGGTGATCGTTTACACGGGCACCGGCGACTACGATCGCTGTGTGCAGGCGGTCAAGCTGGGCGCCTACGGGTTCATCGACAAATCGGAAGCGATGGAGCGCGTTGTCCGCGAGGTCGAGAACGCCTTGGAGCGTGTGCGCCTGCTCAGCGAAGTCGAGGCGCTGAGGCGCGATCTCGGAACCGATAGCCCGCTCATCGGCTCCAGCCCGGCGATGCAGAAGCTCAGGGACGAGATCGCCCGCGTCGCAGCGATTCCGAGCCCCGTGCTCGTCGTCGGCGAGAGCGGCTCGGGAAAAGAGCTGGTCGCCCGCGAGCTCCACCGCCTGGGATCCGATCCCAAGAAGCCGTTCGTCGCCATCAACAGCGCCGCGCTGCCCGAGAACCTGGTGGAGAGCGAGCTGTTCGGACACGAGCGCGGTGCCTTCACCGGGGCCAGCCGCACGCGGAAGGGCGCATTCGAGATGGCGGCCGGCGGCACGCTCTTCCTCGATGAGATCGGCGAGCTGCCGCTGGCGGCTCAGGCGAAGCTACTCCGTGTGCTCGAGGAGAACTACGTCACGCGCCTGGGCGGCGAGCGAGCCATTAAAGTCGATACACGCGTCGTCGCCGCCACGAATCGCAACCTCGAAGAAGAGGTCGAGGCGGCACGGTTCCGCCGCGACCTGTACTACCGCGTGAACGTGCACGTCGTAAACGTGCCACCGCTTCGCGACCATCTCTCCGATCTGTCCGAGCTCATCGACCACTTCCTCGCCACCACCTGCGCTCGCTTCGGCGTGCGGAAGAAGAAGCTCGACTCGACGGCACTCGAGATGCTCATAACATGCGAGTGGAGGCAGAACAACGTCCGCGAGCTGCGCAACATCATCGAGCGTATGATCATCGCCAGCGAGGGTGAGCTGATCGGCCCGGACAAGGTGCCGGCCGGGATCGGTGAAGCGGTTCCGGCCCGTCGCGGCCTGGGCGCCCGCACCTTCCAGGAGCTCAAGGCTGAGGCGGAGCGCCAGATCTTACTCACCGCACTCGAGCGAAACGACTGGCACATCACCAACACCGCGAAAGAGCTGGGACTCGCCGACCACGCCAGCCTCCTCAAGATCATGCGCCGCCACGACATCAGGCGCGACTGAGCAGGGCGCGGGGCCGCTTCGGACCTCGGACCATGTCGCGCCGACGGTCGGCGTCAGGGGTTGCTCGCTCCGCGCTCGCGCCACCAGTCGTCGGCGACCGAGCTATCCAGGTGGGCTCGCAAGCTTCGCTCGGCACCCCCTGACGGCCTCCCTGACTGCTGCGCTGAGGCGGCGGGCCACCTCACGAAGTCCGGGAGCCGCGGGGGTGGTCTGAGCGGAGTTGGTGTATACGAAGCGAGACCACCCCCCGGCGACCCCGCGCGCACGAGCGAGCGGTCCTCCCGCCTCCGACCGCTCGGCAGTGTCCGAACGGACACATGGCCGATCGTATTGTTGTGTCTAGCCGAACACGATCGGCCGCCATCGGAGCGGTGCGGGCACCCTGTCCGTCGGTCTAACTGTCGATCCCACAACTATTTAGCTGACCGGCCCTCCATACGCCTCGATCTGGCCCTCGGCCTGCCTTTAAGGCCGGCGGAAGCGTCAATCGGGGACCGGCGCCGGCAGGCGCCAGCGATGCAAGGAGGTGCAGGGTGAAGGTGAAAGGAATCGTGGTTCACCGCTGGGCTGTGGGGATCGGCGTCGCGCTGGCGCTGGCCGCCGTGATCCCCCTGGCGGTGGTGGCGTGTCGGGGAGCCGAGCGACCCACTTCGCAAGCCGGAGAGGAGGTACGAGAACCGGTGCAGCCCCCGGACATCACGCTGCCACCGCCTCCCGCCGAGGCGGAGATCGAGCTGGCGGCGGACGCGACGGCCGAGCCGGAGGGCCTTATAGGTCCGCCCGAGCCGCCGCTTGAGGTGACGTACGCGATGGCCGAGTCGGCGTTTCTGGAGGCGCGGTACGATATGGCGCTGCAGCTCTTCACGTTCTACACGGACCGTCGGCCGGGCAACCCGTGGGGTTACTACATGCTGGGTCTCTCCGCCTGGAAGTTCGGCGCGTTGGGGCAGGCCGAGGCGGCGTTCGAGCGGGCGCTGACCCTCGATCCCGGTCATGTGAAGAGCCTGGTCAACCTGGCCCGGGTGCTGCTCGACCGCGGGCACGCCTACGAGGCGATGCTCGAGATCGAGGAGGTACTGGCGATCGCCCCCGAGTCGAACGCCGGGCTGCGGCTGCTCGGCCGCGCTCATCACCAGCTCGGTCAGGTCGACGAGGCGATCGACGCGTACCGGCAGGCCATCCTGGTCGACGACACGGACGCGTGGTCGATGAACAACATGGGGCTGATCATGATCGAGCAGGAGCGCTTCGCTGAGGCGCTGCCGCCGCTCGCCCGCGCCGTCGAGCTGCGCGATGATGTGGCGATCTTCCAGAATAACCTGGGCGTTGCCTTGGAGCGCACCGGCCACTTCAGGTGCGCGGGAGCTACCTATCGGTCGGCGCTGGCGATCGACGGCTCGTACGAGAATGCGCAGCTCAACCTCGCCCGCGTCGAGTTCCCCGACGAGCCGCCCGAACTCGAGCCCGTCGATCTCGGCCAGCTAGCCCAGAGCTTCATCGATGAGATCGAGGGCTGGCGCGAGGCGGTGGCCTACAGGGATTGGACCGAGCAGCTGGATCCTGAGCAGCGCATCGTGCTCGAGCCGATTCTGGTGACCGAAGCGGATACGGCAGTCGACGTCGGTTCGGGCGGCGCAGAGGCCGACACGGTGCCTGCGGATCGAGGCACCGGCGGCTAGGCCCGACCTCCCCCCGGGCCGCCCTGGGGTCGTATCGCACTGCGATGCGGCCCCTTTCTTTGGGCCCCGTGATGGACCTTCCAAAGGGCCCTGAGGTATGTAGAGGCATGCGACGCTTGCGATGCCGGCAACGGGCAGCCACCGGACCACTGCTGTCATCCTCTGGCGTCGACTTGTGGTGAAGTCGCCGGACCGTATTATGCTGAGGGGCGCATCGCCTGTGGGGTTGAGGAATAGAGTGAAGCATATCGTCCGCTTCTCGATATCGGTTCTTCTTCTCGGGCTCATCCCGGCCATCAGCGGACAGTCGGCTCGCGCCCAAGGGCCTGTTGTGCGGGCGGTGCTCTTCTTCTCGCCGACCTGTCGCCACTGCCACAAGGTGATCAACGAGGATCTGCCGGTCATCTTCCAGCGCTTCGGCGGTAACCCGCGCGTCTACTTCGACAGGAGCCTGCCTCAGGGACAGGTGGCGTTCTACGATATCTCCAACGGCCGGCTTGAGGTCCTGCTGGTCGATGCGTCGAAGCTGGCGGGGAATACTCTGTTCCGGCAGGCGACCGAGCGCTTCAGCATCGCGTCCGGGGGCGTGCCTCGCATGATCGTCGGCGACAGCGTCCTCGTCGGCTCGCGGGACATCCCCGCCATCTTGCCGCAGTTGGTCGAGAGCGGGCTTGCCGGCGACGGGATCGAGTGGCCCGATCTCACCGGGATCCGGCAGGCGCTCGCCGCGATCCCCGGGCTCCCGCTCGCCGCCGCCGAGGTGGAGAGCGCCGGTGAGGGCGAGGGCGGAGCTGAGGCCCAGCCCGAACAAGCCGAAGCCGCGAGAGAGGCTCGGCCCGGACAGACCGAGACGGCTGCGCCGGAGCAGCTGGAAGGTGAGCCCCCGGCGCGAACGGCTGCGGGAACCGAGGGCGAGGTCGAGCGGCAGGCGGCAGGCGAAGGGGCGGCCGCGAGCCCGGACGCCGGGCTGGAGGAGACGGTACCCGAGTTCGATGCTCCTCCCGAGTCGCAGCCCGCGGACGTGCCGGCCCCGGCGGAGGCGGAACGCTCGGCGACCGAGTCTGACACCGAGTCGAGGGCGGAGCCGGTTGAGGCGCCGGTTGCCGAGAGCGAAGGCGCGGAGGTGACGCCCGGTGAAGTCGACTCTGTGCCGGGGGAGAACGCCGACGCGGCGCTCCCCCTCATCCCCGCACAAAGGCCGACGATGATCGAGCTATACCGACAAGATCCCGTCGGCAACAGCGTGTCGGTCGTCGTCCTCATCGGCATGCTCCTCAGCCTCGCTCTGGTGGGCTTCATGTCGCAGCAGCCGACATCGGAGGGCGGGTTGGGCATCGCCGTTCCCGTGACCGCCGCGATCGGCATCGCCGTCGCTGGCTACCTCACCTATATCGAGTCGAGTGGCGCCACGGCGGTCTGCGGGCCCGTCGGCGACTGCAACACCGTCAATCAGAGCGAGTACGCGATGTTGTTCGGGGTCGTTCCGGTCGGAGCGCTCGGCCTCGCCGGCTACGTCGCGATAATCGCCGCCTGGCTGGTCAGCTGGCGCGATTCCGGCAGGCCCTCGGACTGGGCGAAGCTGGCGCTGCTCGCGATGGCCATGTTGGGCACCCTCTTCTCCATCTACCTGACTTTCCTGGAGCCCTTCGTCATCGGTGCGACCTGCGCCTGGTGCCTCACCTCGGCGGTGGCTATCACTCTCCTCATGTTGCTCTCGGCGCGGCCCGGGCTCGACGCGTGGGCGCGTATCCGGGCAGGATGAACGGACACAGAATCTGCACGTCCACCGTAGTGTCCGGCAAACGCAATCGAGAAACAGCGCAGTCCGTCTGAAATCACCACAGTGAGGTGCGAAAGATGCGAAGGGTAACCTGTGCCATCGCTCTGTTCACGTTTGCGGTGCTGGGCGTTGCGGCGCCCGCTGCGGCTCCGGCACAGACAGCGACGAGCGAGGCGCTGCGCCAGTATGAGGAGGTTCTGGTCAGCGCCTATCCTGTGGATGAGCCGGGCGCCGCCGTGCTCGTGGCGCGGGGCGGCGAAGTGGAGTACCTCGGTGCCGCGGGCACGGCCAGCCTGGAGCTCGGGGTCCCGCTGGAACCGGGTATGGTGTTCGAGATCGGCTCGATCACCAAGCAATTCACCGCGGCAGCGATCATGATGCTCATCGAGGAGGGTAGGCTGGCCCTGGACGATCCCATCACCAAGTTCCTGCCGGATTACCCGGACTACGGCCAGAACGTCACCGTCGAGCACCTGCTGACTCACACGTCCGGCATCGTCAGCTATACGAACATCCCGGGCTACATGGAAGCCGAGGTTCGCAAGGACCTGTCGGTCGAGGAGCTGATCGACGTCTTCAAGGACCGTCCGGTCGAGTTCGAGCCCGGCGCGCGCTACGCCTACAACAACTCCGGCTATGTGCTGCTCGGTGCGATCATCGAGAGCGTCAGCGGCATGAGCTACGCCGACTTCGTTCAGCAGAGGATCTTCGATCCCCTCGGCATGCGGGACTCCTACTACGGCAGCCTCAGCCGGGTCATCCCCGACCGGGCCCCCGGCTACGACGGCGAGCCGGGCGCCTGGGTCAACGCCGCCTTCGTCAGCATGACGCAGCCCTATTCGGCGGGCGCCCTGATGACGACGCTCGAGGACCTGTTCCGTTGGAACCAAGCGCTATTCGGCGGCGAGCTGATCAGCGAGCAGTCGCTGGAGATGATGACCACGCCCCACCTGCTGCCGAACGGCGAATCCACCGGCTACGGTTACGGACTCACCACGCGTGACATACGGGGTCGACCTGCGGTCGGGCACGGCGGCGGCATCTTCGGCTACGTCACCGACGCGTTCTACTTGCCGGAGGAGGATGTGTACGTGGCGGTGTTCTGCAACAGCACCGGCTCCGAGGTCCCACCCAACTTGCTGGCCGGCAAGCTCGCGGCCATCGCCATCGGCGATCCCTATCCCGAGTGGGAGGAGATCGCCCTGGACGAGGCGACCCTTCAGCGCTACGCCGGCGTCTATCAGATCGACGAGACTACGCAGCGCGTGGTGACCGTGGAGGACGGTCGGCTCTACACGCAGCGTGACGGGGGGCGGAAGCTCAGGGCGTTCCCGTCTTCGGAGACCCATTTCTTCTACAAGACCTCGCTCTCCCACTTCGAGTTCGTCATCCGAGGCGACACAATCTACATGCTCATGCACCAGGGCGGTGCCGAGCAGGCGGAGGAGGCGGTCAGGGTGGCCGACGCACCGCCGCCACGCCAGCCCGTCGGCGTCTACGAGCTCATGCCCGGCTTCGACCTCACCGTCAGCCGTATCGACGATACGCTGACCGCGCAGGCCACGGGTCAGCCGGCGGTTCGGCTCATGCCCGCCTCGGAAACCGAGTTCTTCGTCGAGGAGATCGGCGCCGAGATCACCTTCGTCAGGAACCCCGACGGTAGCGTCGACGAGCTGATCCTACTTCAAGGCGGCCAGGAGCTGCGCGGCAGGAGGAAGAGCTAGAGACCCGAGCCCGGGGTCATGGCGACGCGCCCCAGGCGCGGCCGTCAAAATCCTCTGTGGGCGGGCCCTGCCGGGGCCCGCCTTTTCTCTTCTCCAGCGCGGGCCTATGATGGACCAGCCAGAGGCCTGGTCCACTCAACCCACAGAGCCCAATGAGCGACCACATCGATTGTCGCGCTGGGCCGGCGGCCGTTTCACGCCGGGTCTTTCTCTCGCGAACTGCCGCCGGCGTAGTGGCACTCACCGTGCTCCCCGGTTCGCACGCTCGATCGAGGACAACGCCGCTGCGCCAGACTGGTGCGGCCGTGCGCAACCGGTACTACGCCTCGAACCGCGAGCCGCTTCTTCCCAATCGGTACGTCCCACTCCCGCTCGGCTCCATCAAGCCAGCCGGTTGGCTACGCGCCCAGCTCGAGGGCTGGGCGGACGGCATGACCGGGAGCCTGGACGAGATCTGGCCCGACGTCGGCCCCGACAACGGCTGGCTGGGCGGCGGCGGCGACGTCTGGGAGCGCGGCCCATATTGGCTGGACGGGCTGGTCCCGCTGGCCTGGGCCTTGGAGGACGAGCGGCTCATCGCCAAGGCCTCGCGCTGGGTCGAGGCGACGCTCAGCAGTCGGCGCGCCGACGGCTTCTTCGGTCCCGTGGCCGAGCGGCGCCAGCGGGGAAGCGGTGTGGCGCCCGGCGCCGATTGGTGGCCGCGCATGGTCATGCTCAAGGTGCTGCAAGCCTATCACGAGGCCACCGGCGACGCGCGTGTACTCGAGCTAATGACCGGCTACTTCCGCTATCAGCTGCAGGAGCTGCCGTCGCGGCCACTGGGCCACTACACCTTCTGGGGCCAACGCCGAGGCGGCGAGAACCTGGCCAGCATCCACTGGCTCTACAACCGAACCGGCGGCGCATTCCTCCTCGAGCTCGGCGAGCTTGTCTTTCAGCAGACCCAGGATTGGACCGCGTGGTTCACCACCGAACACGGGATCTGGCACGTGGTGAACACCGCCATGGGTATCAAGCAGCCCGGCATCTGGTACCAGCAGTCCGGCGATCAGCGCTACCGCGATGCGGTCGACGCCGGGATCGACTACCTGATGACACGACACGGCCAGGTCCAGGGCATCTGGTCCGGTGACGAGATGTTGCACGGCACCGACCCCACGCAGGGTGTCGAGACCTGCGCCGTGGTCGAGTACATGTTCAGCCTAGAGAGCCTGCTGCCCATCACCGGCAGCGTGAAGCACGCCGACCGGCTGGAACGCGTCGCCTACAACGCGCTGCCGGCGGCGCTCAGCCCGCACTTCGCCGGCCGCCACTACTACCAGATGCCCAATCAGATCGCCTGCACGCGCGAGTACCACAACTTCAGCACCCGGCACGGCGACGATAACCTGGTCGGGCTGGAGAACGGCTACGGCTGCTGCACGGCGAACCTGCATCAGGGCTGGCCGAAGTTCACCGCCCACCTCTGGATGGCCACGCCGGACGACGGGCTGGCGGCACTCGTCTACGCGCCGTGCGAGGTGAGGGCCCAGGTGGCTGACGGTGTCGAAGTGCGCTTCTCCGAGGAGACCGACTACCCGTTCGAGGAGACCGTCCGCTTCAGCTACCGCGGTCCCTCCAACATCTCCTTCCCCTTCCACCTGCGGATACCGCACTGGGCCGAAGGTGCGGAGCTGCGCCTGAACGGCCAGCCGATCGGCGACGGGACGCCCGGCTCGATCGTCGGGGTCGACCACGTCTGGAGCGACGGCGACCGGCTCGAGCTGCACCTGCCCTTGAAGGTGCGCATCTCCCGCTGGCACGAGAACTCGGCCGCCGTCGAGCGCGGTCCGCTGGTCTTCGCCCTCAAGCGGCACGAAAGGTGGACGAAGGTGAAGGGCAGGGAGCCGTACGCCGACTACGAGGTCAGGACCGAAGAGCCCTGGAACTACGGTCTACTCGATGAGGATCTGGATGATCCCGAACGCGCCTTCCAGATCAGGTGTACACCGGTGCCGACCCAGCCCTGGTCGCTTGCCGGCGCCCCTCTCGAGATCGTCGCCCGGGCGCGCCGCATACCGGAGTGGCAACGTTACGGCGGTATCACCGGCCCGCTCCCCTGGAGCCCGATACGCTCCGGCGAGCCGGATGAGCAAGTCGTCCTGATACCCTACGGCAGCACGAAGATCCGGATCTCTGAGTTTCCGGTAGTCGTCTGAGTTTGCGATGAGGGGACGCTTCGTTTACGCATTAGCCGGGAGGAAATGAGATGGAAAACCCAGGACTCAATCCGACCCGCAGGGACTTCTTCACCAAGATCTTGCCGGCCGGGACGCTGGCCTGCCTCGGCTGCACGAGACTGTGCGGGCTGTTTCAGTCGGCCTACGCCCAGGAGGCGGATCAGCAGCACAAGTTCCTGGCCGACGCCGAGATGAGCTACGCCGATACCTTCGGCTTCGCCTTCGCCGGCTACTACATCCCGGCCATGAAGGGCCTCCAGGCGCAGATCGGGGAGGACGAGTTTATCGAGATGCTGAAGCAGGCGTCGATGGAGGCCGGCCGGCAGGGCGGGGAGAATCAGGCGCGCAGTGTCGCCGCCAACGACCTCGCCACCTTCGTCACCCCCTTGACCGATCCCGACCGCTTCTGGCAGCACGCGCTGACCTGGGAGATCGTCGAGAACACCGACACTACCTTCGGGGTGGAGATCAGCGAGTGTCTCTGGGCGAGGACGTTTCGTGAAGCCGAAGCTGCAGACATCGGCTACGCCGGCATCTGCCACGGCGACTTCGCCTGGGCGTCGGGCTTCAACCCGCAGATGCGGATGGAGCGCACAAAGACGCTCATGCAGGGGCACGACTGCTGCAATCACCGCTGGATTCTGGAAGCGTAGTCGCGAGCTCCCGCGCGCCTGACTGACTTGGCAGCGTTCGGCTGGCCGCGGTGTGACCTTCGCATCCCGCTCGGGCGAACGCGTCACGCTTGGCTATAGCCAATCGTGCGCGGCCTGCGCTTAGGCGTCGCCTTGCAGCCGATCCATGTGTTGTATATTGCCTCGCAGCGGCGCTTGGCCGATATTTGTAGGCACCGGGAGAGGGTTGAGGACCTGGGTTCCTGCCCCCACTCCAGAGAGCCTCGGCCGTGACAGGTTTGGAGTTACGAAGGTCTACGTCCCGCTGGCCCGCTGTTCCCTCCAGCACTGGTGATACCACGCCGCTCTTTCGGAGACAGGCAGCGATACGTGTCTCAGGCTTGCAGAGCCGCGGTGCGAAGCGCGTGCTGCGGAGAACCGCGGTGCCCGGGGCCGAGACATCCGCCACGATTCAACTGAGAAGGAGGTGCAACCATGTCTGCGAAGATACTGCAGCTCAATTTCAAGTTTAACGTCTCGAGCGCCGAATACGAGGAGGCCGTATCGCCGCTCGCCGACGAATTCGCCGCGGTCCCTGGGCTCCGCTGGAAGATCTGGCTGATGAACGATCAGGAGGCCGAAGCGGGCGGGCTCTATCTGTTCGACGATGAGTCCTCACTGCACGCTTATCTCGAAGGACCGCTCGCAGCTCAGGTCAAGCGTCACCCGGCCCTCAGTGATATGAGCGCGAAACTGTTCGACGTGATGGATGACTTGACCGCGATCACGCGCGGTCCTGTCGGCTAGAGTACCGGAGCCCGGTTCAGCGCGCCCAGCTTGCCTCAGGCCACTGCAGTGTGGCCTGGAAGGGAATAGAGATGAGACGATCGACATTGGGGCTGCTGTGTTGCCCCAGTTGTCAAGTTGCACTTTCTCTGCGCGATGAGCGCGGTGATGGGACTGTGGATGAAGGCAGCTTATCTTGCCCGCAGTGCGAGCGCAGCTTTCCCATCAGGGACGGCATCGCTCACTTCATCTCTGCGCAGGCCCTCGAGGCCGCTGACCGCCGTTTCGCCCGCTTCTATGACTGGTTCTCGCACGTATACGCTCCCTTCACGAAGTTGGCGTTCCTGCCATTTGGCGGAGAGCGCAAGGCGCGCAAAGAGATCTTGGACCGGCTGGAGTTGAACGGTGGGCGCATTCTCGAGGTGTCGATAGGTACAGGTGCGAATCTTCCCTACCTGTTTGAATCGCCGACAATCGGTGAGGTGTATGGCCTCGACATCTCTCCGGGCCAACTGGCCCGCTGTCGCAGGTTCGTCACCCGGCGAGGCTGGCCCGTAGACCTCTTTTTGGGGACGGCAGAGGCGTTGCCTTTTAGAGCAGAGTCGTTCGACAGCGTCTTCCACATCGGCGGGATCAACTTCTTCTCACGCAAGAAAGAGGCGATTGATGAGATGATCCGTGTCGCACGGCCGGGAAGCAAGATCGTAATTGCCGACGAAGCGGAACGGCTGGCACAGCTCTTCGCTCGTATCCCCGGTCTGTCACGCTCGTATCAGGGCGAGAAAGTGGACACCGCCGTGCCCCTTCACCTGGTCCCCGACACAATGGAAGAGACGCGACTGGATGACATATGGAAGGCACACGGCCAGTATCACGGGTATTGTCTGGAGTTCAGAAAACCGGGATAGCACTTCTGCAGTCGCATTCTCGATACGGTTGATCGCCCCACACCCGAGGCGCGCTGTGAGAGTCGTCGTCGCCTGCCTACTGGGCCTTGCGGGCTACCTGCCCCTGAGGTTGAGGTGGTTCGGGGATGAACTGAGGATTATCAAGGCGGTGGGCCCCGGCGCCGAGATGCTGCAAGGCGCGAGGCTGGTCTCGCTGGCCGGCCTTCCCACCGCTGACCTGCTCGCGCGGCTCGAGGGCTACTCGTCCGCCGAGAACGAGTACTGGCTGAAGGAACGCAGCGCCGAACGGTTGCTGGAGAAGCGGATGCTCGAGGTCCTGTCGGGGGCCACCTGGGAGGACGGTGTGCCGATCGTCGCGCTACCGGACGGCGACACCGCGCAGGTCGAGCTCAAGCTGGCGTACGTGACTCCCGAGCAGCAGTCCGCGCTCGACAGGCAGGACACTCCCTATTTCGAGTACAGATACCTCAGCCACATAGGGGCGATCCACTTCGTCTTCCGCAGGTTCTTCGACGACCGGGTGCGGTCTCGGCTGGGGGAAGAACGGGCGGCGCGACTCGGCTTGGAAAGCGCCGGCGACTTCCCGGAGTTCTTACGTCGCATGTTCCGGACGGCACACAGCGAGAACGCCGACTTTGTGATTGTCGACCTTCGCCAGAACACGGGTGGCAACAGCATACTCGGGTTCCAGTTTC
This sequence comes from Gemmatimonadota bacterium, assembly GCA_020344215.1. Taxonomy (GTDB): domain Bacteria; phylum Gemmatimonadota; class Gemmatimonadetes; order Palauibacterales; family KS3-K002. The sequence goes on along the minus strand of CP070815.1, from coordinate 210,025 downwards.
TCAAGTACATCGACACGCATGGCAAGAAGATCGAGGACTACTTCTATCAAGCGAAACTCTCATGGGCGTTGACCTACGAGTACAGGATGAACCCTTGGCAGCGGGTGAAGGCGAAGGTCCTCGGTGCGTGGCCCGAGGGAACCGGCGAGTTGACTGAGCCTGAGAGCCTGAGGCAGGCCGAGGCGGTGGACGACACGAGTTCGGTCTTCTACGTGCCGCCGGTCGATGACGAGCTCAAGTTCAAGGGTAAGCTCATCGTTCTCATCTCGAACCGTACTTTCAGTTCGGCCATGGAGTTTGCGACGGTACTCGCCGATAGCAAGCTGGCCGTGCTGGTCGGAGAACCGACAGGCGGCAAGCCCGAGTCATTTGGGGACGTCCTGCTGCGCCAGCTGCCCCGTTCAGGCTTCAGGGTGGGGATCTCCTGGAGAATGTTCCGTCGTCCGGACCGATCACGAAAGGACGAGGCTAGCCTATCTCCGGATTTCGAGGTCGTCACGACGTACAGGGACTACGAGAACGGCGTGGATCCGGTCATGGAGTTCGTGGAGCAGCTAATACTCAGGGAGCGCTCTCTCTGAGGGTGGACCACAGCGCGGTGCCAGGCTGTCCTTCACCGCAACTGGCTATGTGTGCGCCCCTCTGGGCACTTGTTCTACTTTCTTGCGAGCTCCGTGACCCGCCGCGCCTGGAGGTGCTGCTGGAGCGGTGAACCGTCAGTTCGCTATTCAAGGTTGGGGAGCGATGGAATGAGAGGTCTGTTTGAGAATAGGACATATCTGATCGGAATCGGAATCCTCGTGTGTCTCTTGCACCCCCCGCGATTCTCTCAGGACGAGGATTTCTGCACGCTGCTCAGACGTGTGGCACAAGGAAGACCGCTTGAGACAGAGGCCACACTTGGCCGTCTTTCGCATCGCGAACTCAGACTTGTCAAGAATGCAGTCTTTGCCAGACACGGATATTCTTTCGTGTCTTTTGACCTGTACACGTATTTCTATGGCCCTGGTGCTGAGCCATGCGGCATCGAGTTCCCAAGAGACAAGTACTATTCAGTCAATCTGCTGACCAGCATCGACAGACAGAACCTGCGTGCCATTGAAGAGCGTGAGAAACGCCTTTTCGAATTACGAACGGCAACGGCTGACTCCTTGTTAGCCTCGTATGCTCGTGAGAGGTGGATCGAAGACTTCGAACTAGCGAGTACCATAGCTCTCATAGAGGATAGACTGGGACATCCTGAACACGTGGTATTACCTGATCCAGATGTTCTATCGCCAGTTGGACAGTGGTTTCACTGGAGGATACATGACGCACAAGTCACGCTGATTGCTTTAGCGGACGACTATTCACAGCAACCTGGGCATCATGCTCGGGTACGTCTAATCCGCTTGGTAGCCAATGACTATACTGCTAGAGTCAAGACCATCTACGGGTTAGAGCTGAATCACACAAGACGTGTTAATTTCGAGTCTAGATTCTCGGAGATATTCGAGCACAGCAGGTTGTTCCATTTGAAATTTCAACACGGTGGGGTTTGGTGCTATTTTCGATTCAGTCCCGATGGGATGTTGAGAGAAGTTGCTCAGTCCACCTATGAGGTTGACAATTCGGAGCTATACTTCTTGCCGCTGTGACCTTAGACCGCAGACTGCTCGACCGTGGCCACGAGCCGCAGGTCTTTCGCTGTGACCAGGCCATTGACCATTTTGACTGGCCGCATACGCGATCGCGCACGTATCCACACGCTCCTGGCGCGCCACTCCGACAGCTAGCTCACACCCTTGGTTCCCACCTCTAACTCACCCACCGATGTTACGCTGGCTGTGCATCCTGCTCCCGGGAAGAGGCTGGGCGGCCGGGGCATCGGAGAGCCGCTACTTCCAAGCTAACGCACGTCTGTCGACCGCCGCGAGATAAGTCAGATCACAGCTTCCGCCGCGACCGGGATCTCCGGGAGAGAGTGACCCGGCTGGCGGATCTACCCGCCGGCGGGGAGCGAAAGGTCGTCCAAGATCCTTCCGCTGCGGTCGTCGCGCGCTCCGAGCATAGAGATCGAACCAGTCGCCCTAGCCAGAGGAGCTAGCCCCCGATCGGGTGGGGTCGATCCATGTCTCTCGGCCGCGTCGATTTCTCGGGAGTTCTCTGGAATGGGCGTTAGAAGGATGCTACTCCTTCGAGCTTGCCAGGAGGTTGGGTGCAAGGGCTCGTCAGCCTTCTGGTTGTTCACTGCTCTGCCACAGCCGTAGTCTGCCAGGCTGCCAACAGCCAACGCCCATCCACCTGAACAAACGCGGCCATGTAGCGATACTGTCCGCGGAACTGCTCGCCACCAGGATTTACACCTTCGCCTGAGGCCAATCCCATCGCTACAACCACATCGCCGTGAATCTGGACCACGTCATTGGTAAAGCGAAAATCTTCGAACTCTACTGCGCCGCTCCGCAGTTCCTCCAGCATTTGCTCACGAGTACTGACACGCCCTGCGGCGCTTGTGAACACGTAGTCGGGGGCAAGGTACCGATCATAGACGTCAACTGCGTCGCCACGCACTACTGCCTCAGCAAGCTCCGTGATAATGCTGTCAACCGCAGCGACAGCGGCTGTCGAATCAGCCGCCAAGGGTTGACGCTCCTTGGCTGATGAGCATGCCAAGATGAACACCGGTAAGAAGGTTGCCGCGGATATTCTGATCATGGACCAACCTCGGATTCAACTAGCGGGCTAACGGATCAGCGTCTCGGCCACAGAGAGATATCCGCCTCCTCGTAGCTCGGCGCGCTCTACAGGCCTCGGCGCTCTACAGCTAGCGCCCGACCTCGCCAGCGTCGGCGTCGTAGGGCGGCAACTCAATCCTGGCACCTACGGAGACCAGGCGGATTGGCCTTGAATTCTGATGCTTCGTGCCAACGACCAATAAGGCGTCGGCCTCAACACACTAGCAGGTCACAAGTTCACTGACCTGCCGGCGGATACAACAAGGAAACATGGGTATGCGCGATCTTCCATTCACCGCCTTCTTTCACCAGCACCTGCGTCATTACCTCAGGCACGGTAGGGGTCCGGAAAAGGTCGAGTACTTCGAGAGGCAGGTCGCCAGGCAACACGAATGCGCGATACCAGTAGAAGCTTGCGACCGCCACGGTGCCATCGCCGTAGAACTTGACCATCCGATCCCGCGCTTCGGTGAACCATCTAATCCCGGGAGCCAACGCTGCAGTTGCATCGAACCGAGCTTGCTGCCGCTCCAGGTTCTTGGCCTGGTCAGTTCTGCGCCCGGCGCCCGCCTGGCCAATCCACACACGGTCGGCAGTCATAAGAGCTGCCTGAGCCACTAGGTCGCCAGCGTCTTCCGTCTGCGCGTACCGGTCAATCAGTTCGTGGATTGCCTCAAGGTCACTCTTGTCCTGGGCGAGGGCCGTGCTGCTGGGCGACAGAAGCAGCAACACAGCGAAAAACAACGCGATAGTCTTCATAGCGCTCCTCCAGAAGGTTGCAGGCTTTCTCGCTCTGCCGACGGGTGGGCGTCGGCGCTGGCCACAAGTGGCAAGAGCTCCGGTTGGCCCGCTACGTCCCTGTCTCAGCCCCCCTCTGTGGGAAGCGGCAGGTCCGAGTTCCAGCACACATGGGTGAAAAGCCAGGAGGTGTCCGGCTGCTTCCGCAGGACCGCCAGATACTTGATGGTGTCCCTGACGGGTTCCGGCATACCCTTGGGGGTAAATGCAATTGAGATCACACCCCGCGCGTAGGCAAGATCGCCACGACCCTCGATCTCTACCATCGTGTTAGAGTACTCTGTGACCATTGCCAGCACGGCTTCGTATCGCGCCTGAATCGCCGCTCGACCTTGGATCAGCGCTTGGTTCGGCACCATATTGACAGCATCCTCCGCCCAATGCGCGGCCAGGGCGGCATAGTCATCGGCCAGCGTGGCCTCGGTGTAGGATTGAGGAATGGCCCTGATCGCCGCCACGTCCTCCTCGGACAGGCCCACCGGTTCCTGAGCAGGCGGCTGGCAGGCCGTGCTCGCCAGTGCGAGTGCCAGCGCCGCGAGTAGCGTAGTGCGCGTACTCATGTCTTCCTCCTGCTATATGTTGCTGAATAAGAGGCTGTAATCTGACAAGGGCTGGATCTGTACCAGGACCAGCGTGTCGATAGGCTAGCTGTAGGAAGAGTGGGCACGGCTGAACACCTGCGGCGCGGTCAACCACTCACAACCGTTTCAGCCACCTCCCGGTACGCGACATCATGCACTCAGCCGCTCAGCCAGGCAACGTCCCAGTGATGATAATTACCGACAGCAGCGCGGTGGGTGCCGCGCTCGTTGATGCACGCCCGCCGAGGTCGCATCTTTGAGGCAGAACCGGGTGCCCCTAATTCCACATACCCCAGGCCGCAGGTGGCAGCTCCGTCCCGTCTCAAGCGGCTGATCGTCGAGGCCCACCAGCGTTCGCTCTGGCAGGTGGTGCTACAGAGTTCATTGTCAAGCCCAACAATCTGGCGAGGACCCACCCATGGAATCCCAAAGGCGTTCTATCGTAGTTCTTCTCGCCTGGACCGTCGCTGCCTGTGGTGGTGAGGAGTCCCGATGGGCGGGAACCATCACCGACAGCGCCGGTGTCACGATCGTCTCCAGCCCCGCTGAGGGCATCTGGACCGAGGCCGATCGGTGGACGGTCGAGGAAGATCTGAAGATCGGAGTTGTCGAAGGAGATCCCGAGTACCAGTTCGGGGAGATCGGAGGCATCACGGTTGATTCGCGGGGGCGCATATTCGTACTCGATGTCCAGGCGCAGCACATCAGGGTCTTCTTACCGGAGGGAGAGTATGAGCAGACCATCGGCAGGCGAGGCGGCGGGCCGGGGGAGCTTGATGATGCGCGCTGTCTTGCGATGGGCACGGCTGACACGCTCCTGGTGCTCGATTTGGGAAATGGCCGGATCAACCGCTACGCGCCCAATGGCTCGAGCATAGGAAGTTACCGGACGGCGTTCGAGGGTAGATACGCCCTTCTCTCGAGGTCCACACCTTCAGGAGGGATAGCGGTGTGGCTACGCTCAAGCGTCTTTCAGGAGAAGCCCGAGAGAACTGACAGGATTGTGGTACTATCATCTGGCGGAACCGACACGCTTTTCACATTTCCGTCGGGGAAGACGTTCAGCCTGGGCGAGCCTTCATTTTGGGTGATGTTTTACGCGCCGGAGGCGGTCTGGGAGATCACCGGAGATTCGAAGCTGCTCTTCGGCGTGAACGATCAGTATCGCATCGGGTTCTATGATTCCGCCGAGCTCGAACGCGTTATCGAGAAGCCGTTCGAAAAGCTGGCCATCACGGATGCCAAGGAATTCCATCTGGCGCACTCCTTGACTCCGCGCGGCCGGGAACTTACGCGCTTCGGTGAGTTCTACCCCGCTTTCAACGACATCATCACAGGCCCAAGTGAAACGATCTGGGTTCAGCATGTTAGGCCCGTATCCGAGTTAAGTGACGCGGAGCGCGAGACCCTCGGGACGTTGTCTCTTATACAGAGGATCATCACCACGCTGAGGGATTTCCACGGCGCACCGGATTGGGATGTATTCGACGCTGAGGGCAGATACCTAGGTGTGGTTGCGATGCCCGAGCGCTTCGCACCAAAGATCTTCCGTGGCGACAAGATCTACGGAGTCTGGCGCGATAACCTCAACGTCCAGTACGTCGTGCGGCTTCGAATTCTCGGTGATCTTGGTGTCGGCGCTACGTGACGGTGTAGCGTCAGGTTGCTGCCTTGCCGCGACCAATTTGTTTCCAGACCCTTGGGTACGAGCTCGATCACCACGCATCCATTTACGTCCTGCCCGGGTACTACTTCTCCTACGCAGACGATTGGGGGGACTATTGGAAACCCATTAGACGGACGGAAACGACTGACATCCAGGGCAAGCTCCGCGTCACCCGGACCAGGGTAAACGGCAAGGGTCTGGTCGTGGAGTCTGTGACCGGCAGCGGGCACCGACCCGCCGTCGAACAGGAGGGAGACTGGCGCACGTTCAGCTTCACGGCGTATCGCTATGCTGACGGAACCGTAGACGGCCAATGGGAGCGGATACGCCGCCGTGAGCCCGGTGCCCCCAAGGAGACGAAGAGCCACGGAGTCGTCACCTGCTTCACGATCGTTGGTAACGAGGCGTGGTTCGGCGGATTTGCTACGAAAGGAATCTACAGCGATCCGCCCACAAACGGGGTGCGCTGGCGCGTGAAGGACAACGGCCACGCTGGAATGGCGGAGCCGGATCAGATCAGCTTGCAGGAGGTTTACAAGTACCCGCAGGCACCACCCTGGCACTGTGCCACGACACCCGACGACTTAGAGTTGAACGATATCGGGGCTGGAGACATCCACATCAGCCCGTGAGCAGTGGATGCCGCTCCCGTTGTCCCGGGCGGACCGGTGAGAGGGCAGCTTCGGCTGCCCTCTCTCACGTAGGGCATTCACCCCCATGCGGTCCCCACGTTTGCACGTTTTGGCCGTGCGAATGTGTAATGTGCTTCAGAAATCGCCTATTACAAGGCTAACAGCGCAGTGTGAGAAAGTTCGCCGCGCCATCCTGATGATAGGGTACGTGTAGCGGCCCTGATCATCAGAATAGAATCTCGGCGAGTGCGCACGCCCAAAGTCGCAAACGCGGGCGCGGCCGCACAGCGCTGATAGCGATAGCGAGTCTCGGTTTCTGTTGCCCAGTCCTAGCCGTGGCCGCATACTGGAGCACACCGGGAACACCTCACTCGTCCTGGAGAGAAAGGAGGGTGCAGTCATGTTCGCTCCTAGGATCGCTTCTCTCGTCGCCGCGCTCGCCGTCACAGCGCCGACCACGCTGCTTGGCCAGAGCAACGCCGCCTCCGAGTTGAGCGTCGGTGATAAGGTTCGCGTGCGCGCTCAGCACGGCGAGGGCAGGTGGTGGGTCGGGACCGTCAGCGACCTAGGCAGCGACACGTTGCGGATTCAGCGCGAAAACTCGCCCAACACGCTGGCGTTCCCGTATGCCATGATCGGCGAACTGGAAGTCAGCCGGGGGCGGGGGAAGTCCAACTTCCTCCCAGGACTCGCCTACGGAGCTCTGGGCGGCGCCGTCATCGTCGGCTCGATGATGTTCCTCTCGGGCGGCGATCCCGATGCTTACATCGGCCGAACGGCGGAAGAAAAAGCTCTCATCGGAGCCGCCGTTGGCGGCGTTCTGGGAGCTGTCCTGGGCGGGTTCTTCGGTGCCTTGAGCCACGCAGACCGCTGGGAAGAAGTGCCGCTAGACCAGCTTCGCGTCGGCATCATGCCGCAGCCGCGTGGGTTCTCGGTCGGCGTAAGCGTGAAGCTCTAGAGCAGTAGAGGTGTGTCATGCGTACATCAGCGACAGTGCTTGGATTGCTGCTGATCGCAGCGCTTGCTGTGTGCATCACTTCGTGCGCAAAGGCGCCGTCCGACAGTGAGGAGCCCGCAGCCGTCACGCTGAACGTGCGGGTGTACTACCCGCCGTACACGCCGCGATGTCCGTACGAGCCAGTGGCCTGGCTGTCAAACATCCCCGTGGGAAAACTGGCGCATGCAGGCAGGGGCGTGGGGGCGGACGCGGTCATCGACGTCAGACCCGTTTATGAATCAGACATCCGTGGGCGCTCGAGGAAAGTGGCGGAAGAGGGCCTCGCGATCCGCTTCACTGATCGAAAGTGCATGTACTGACCGTCGAGGTCGCGCGTTTCCGGAGATGGAAGTCACGATGCGACGGGGAATTCGAACTACAAGCTATTTCGTGATCCTGGCTGCGGCGGGACTTGTTGCGTGCGGACCACCGAAGTACACCATCGTGCAGGTATACGATCGCGAGCGCGACATTAAGGCGACTCGGATGCGTCACAACGCTATCGACTCGGATGTGAGCATAGACGGTGTCAAATTGGAACGAGCTGGTGCTGCCCGGTATGGGCTGAGAGTCTACAGAGTTGGAA
>CP070815.1:0-201948 GCA_020344215.1 Gemmatimonadota bacterium | reverse complement strand
GAGGGCCCGGGACTCGAACCCGGAAGGGGTTTCCCCCGGCGGTTTTCAAGACCGCTGCCTTGCCGATTAGGTCTAGCCCTCCGCCCCTCAAAACTACTCAACTCTGCGATCCGAGCCAGACTCAGCGGCCCCCACCCGCGGGCCCGTGGGATGACAGCCGGTTGATCGGGGGTATCCAATGTTCCGGGGCCGAGGAGATTCTCGATCGTTGACAGGGAGAGGGCGCGTGGATATGGTTTTATGTATGAAGACAACCGTAGATATTGCTGACGCCCTCCTCGCTGCCGCCAAAAAGGTCGCCGCCGAGGAGCGCACCACGCTCCGCGCCCTCATCGAGGAGGGGCTGCGGAGCGTCCTCGAGCGAAGGCAAAAGCGGGGCGGTTTCCGTCTTCGCCGCGCCAGCTTCCGGGGGAACGGGTTGCAGGCCGAGGTCCGTGAAGGGAGCTGGGAGCGGGTCCGCGACTTGATCTACGAGGGGCGGGGCGCGTGATCGCGGTGGACACGAACCTGCTCGTGTACGCGCACCGGGAGGATTCCGGCTGGCACCAATCGGCGTACGCCTGCGTCGAGGGGTTGGCGGAGGCGAAGGGGACCTGGGCCATCCCCTGGCCGTGCATCCACGAGTTCCTCGCCATCGTCACCCACCCGAGGATCTACGACCTGAGCACTCCCGAGTCCGCCGCGCTCGACCAGGTCTCAGCCTGGCTGGAGGCGCCGAACCTGGTCCTGCTATCGGAGACCGCGGGCTATTGGGCGGAGCTGAGCAGGCTGGTTCGAAGCGGCCGGGTTACGGGGGCGGCGATCCACGACGCGCGGATCGCCGCGCTTTGCTTGAGTCACGGCATCGCGGAGCTGTGGAGCGCCGACCGTGACTTCGGGCGGTTCCCGGAGTTGAGCGTGGTCAATCCCCTGATTCGGTAGGCGGACTCCGGGGTCGAGCTACATCTTCTTCTTCAACAACGCTGCGGCCGTCGCCGAGTCGCCCCGCGCCATTTCGCCACCGGGGATCGTGTCGAGCATCGAGTCCAACGCCGCCTCGCTCGAGAGTGCCCGCATGACGGCGGCGCTGTCTGGCATCTCGACCCGCTCCGGCATGTCGCGCTCGCGGCCGCAGGCCACGGCAAGCGCGGCCATCGTGGTAAGCAGCAGGGTCGTTCTCATACGCCGCCGAACCAGGGGTAGCCCTGATCCTCCCAGTAGCCGCCGGGCTGCTCGGCTGTGAACGTGATCCGGGTCAGGTACTTGGTCAGCTTGTAGCCGAGCTTGTGGGGCGCGTAGAGTCGCAGCGGGGCGCCGTGATCCGGCATGAGATCCTGATCGTTGAATCCGTAGGCGAGGATGGTCTCGGGGTGCATCGCCGACTCGAGGTCCCAGCCGCTGTAGTAGCCCGAGTCGAATGAATCGAAGCGCACGTAGCGCGCCTCGGGGAGCACTGCGGCCCGCTCGGCGACCGCCCGGACGGGGACGCCGATCCACGTGGCAATGGCCGACCAGCCCTCGACGCAATGATGCTTCACCGTGTAGCTGACGGGTGCGATAGCTCGTAGCTCGTCGAGCGAGAGCGTCAACGGCGTGCGCACCAGCCCGCCGACCTCGAGACGCCACGTATCGGGCTCCGCGAGCGTCGGCGTCATCGCGCTGATGTGATAGGCGGGAAAGCTGCGGGAGCGCTCCGCAGGGTCGTACTTGGGCGCGCGCCGCTCGCTCGAGAAGACCAGCTGACTTACCCAATCGTTTAGCCGGCTGACCCCACTCAGCACCGGACGGAACGTGCGGCCACCGTCCCAACCGCAGGCCGCCAGTAGGGACGCGGCGGCCGAGACGACGAAGCTGCGGCGATCGACTCTACGGCTCATCGCTGGAAAACCTCCCGCGATAGCGACCGGTGATTATCGCGCGGAGCGACGGGGGGTCCGCTACGAACACCATGATTACATGCACGACGGTAAACGTCACGAACAGCCAGACGGCCCAGAAGTGCCAGTAGCGCGCGGCTTGGAAGCCACCGAACAGCCCTGTGAGCCAAGCCAACTGGACAGGCTTCCAGATCGCTAGTCCGGTCAGAACCGACAGTGTTCCGAGCAGCAGGACCGACGTGTAGGCACCCTTCTGCAGCGCGTTGTGCTTCCCCTGCGGCGGGTGACCGCGCCGCAGTCGCAAGTAGTATTTGCACATCTCGAAGGCCGGGCGGGCGTCCCGTGGCCGCAGCAGGAGCTTTCTCCACTCACCCGACAGAGCCAGGTAGGCGAAATAGACGATCCCCACGGCCACCAGCGGCCACATCAAGAAGAAATGCCAGTTGATACCGCCGGCTAGCCAACCGCCCAAGCGCGACCATTCCGGAAAGGCCACGTCATGGAAGAGGTTCGGGTAGTAGGGGCCGCCACGTTCGCCGAAGCGGGGGTAAGCCCTATAGATCTGCAGACCGCTGGCGACCATCCCGAAGATCAAGACGAAGGCCGCCCAGTGCATGGCACGGACGATCCAATGATGACGCCGGACCGGCTCGTCCATGTATCGTACTTCTCGCTCAGCCGTGCGCCGATAGAGCGAGAGCGCTCTATAGGAAGAACCCTACATCTCTCCCATCTCACCGCCGCCCAGCGGACCGGTGAAGACGAAGTCATTGTCACGTTGGGCAGTGTGGCAGGCGATACAACCGGCCCCCCTACCCTCGACCTCGATCGTGCCGTCGGCCAGCCGCTTGACCCAGTACCAGTCGTTGTTGTCCGGGTCGTAGCCGGCGACCTTATACATGATCGTGATCGCCGCGAGCGTGCTGTCCGGCATGTAGTTCTCTTTGACGATGATCGCGCCGACAGGCATCGATCCGGCCATCCCCGTCACGGCCTCGTAGGCGGCTGGGTTGAGGTACGTGGTCAAGAGGGCGCCGTGCGGCTCCTGGCCCATGTACAGCTCGCCTTTCTCGGGCCAGAGCTCCCAGCTGGCCGTATAGTCGACCGCCTCCAGGTACTCCCACACGGCAGCACCGGTCGTGTCGGGTGGCGCGACCTCCTGCATGGCTTCGGCGGCCGGCATCTCGCCGGTCTCGGCGCCCTCCTCCTGCCCCCGGCAGCTCCACGCAACGAGGACGAGGCCACCACACAGCAACGTTACGATCAGTGACCGAGATAACATGGTACCTCCTGTGGCCAGACTGTCTCATGAGGACGTGACGGCCGTGGAGCCGTCAGCTGGGCCTCAAACTGTGATGAGAATTGGGCATCTGCACGCTAGGGGCCTAATGCCCAGCTGTCAATCCGAACGGGCCCGAGTAGAGCTCGCAGGCTGCTTGGCCCAACGATAGGTCAGAGCGCGTCGAAGAACTCGGTCATTCTCCTCCGCATCGCCTCATCGGGCAAGCGCCCGTACGCCGCGCCCATGTTGTCCGCTACGTGGTGCGCCTTGGTGGTGGCTGGGATCGGGCAGGTGACTGCCGGGTGCGAGAGGATGAACTTGAGGAAGAACTGACCCCAGCTCTGCGCATCGAACTCGGCGGCCCATTCAGGCAGCTCGTGCCCCTCCACCGCCTGGAACAGTCGACCGCGACCATAGGGCAGGTTACAGAGGACCGCCATGCCACGGTCGGCCGCCAGCGGGAGGATGCGCTCCTCGGCCTGCCGCTGACCCAGCGAGTAGTTCACCTGGATGAAGTCGAGGTCTTCCTGCTCCATCACGGCGGCGAAGTCGTCGTACTGCCGGGCGCTCGATGTGGTGATCCCGATGTAGCGGAAGCGACCGGCGGCTTTCCATTCGCGGAGCGTGGCGAGCTGGGTCTGCCAGCCCCTGAGGTTGTGGACCTGCATGAGATCGATGACGCTCCGGTTGAGCAGGCTCATCGAGTTCTCCATCTGCTCGATGCCGCCCTCGCGGTCTTCCGCGGCCACCTTGGTAGCCATGAACAGCCTGTCGTTGATCCCCACGTCCTTCGCCAGGATGCCCGACACCATCTCGGAGTTCCGGTAACCGGGCGCCGTGTCGAGTAGGGTGCCGCCCATCTCCACAAAGGCCTGCATGACCTCGCGCAGCGGCGCCAGCTCCTCTTCCGAGGTCCCCACGTTGAAGGTCCGGGCAGTGCCGAGGCCGACCACCGGGATCAGCTCGCCGGTAGAGGGGATCGGCCGCATCATAATTTCGGAGGACTGCGCGAACGCGGGCAGCCGGCCCCCCAGTGCCAGGGCGGCGCCGGCACCGGCAGTGAGCTTGAGGATCTGTCGTCGGGTCAGGTCCATGTTGACCTCTCGGTTGGGGTGCGAGGACGATGGATATAGCCGCGCAATGTGGCCTCGCTGGCGCTTGTCCACAAGCCGGGCCGGTCTCAGCTTGACGGGGCCGAGCCGGTACCGCAGGATGGATCGGCCAAACGACCATCGAGCCCCGTCCACCCAGTCTGAACAGGGGTGACAGAAGGGCGACCCGGGTGATCACGCTATGAAGCCTACCGTTCTCCTTATCGGCCTCGGCGATCTGGGCGGCGTCATCCTCGAGCTGCTGGCCCGGGAGGAGGGGGTGGGCCGGATCGTGACGGCCGATCTGAACGAGGAGGGCGGTACCGCCCGCTGCAGGGTCACGCGGCTCGGCGCGCTGGCGCACGGCCGTCGACCGGACATCCGCTTCACACGCCTCGACCTGGCGAACCGCGAGGCCGTAGCCGAGATAGTGCGGCGGGAAGCCCCAGACCTGATCCTAAGCACGGCGACGCTGGCGACCTGGTGGCTGCCCAACCTGTTGCCCGACGAGCAGGCGGCGCGCATCAAGCGCGCCGGGTTCGGCGTGTGGCTGCCGGTCCATCTCACACCGACCTTATGGTTGATGGAGGCGTTGCGCGACGCCGGCTATCCGGGACACGTCGTGACGGCTCCCTTCCCCGACGTCGTGAACCCTATCCTGGGTAAGGTCGGCCTGCCGCCGACCTGTGGGATCGGCAACCTGTCCGAGATGGTCCCGAAGATCCGGCTGCTTGCCGCCGAGCGACTAGAGTCACCGCCCGAGGCGCTGCGCGTTTACATGGTGGCGCACCACGCGCTGGAGCGTTGGGTCTTCGCCGGCCCGTTCGGTACGGCGAGCGATGAGATGCCGCCGTACTTCCTGCGCGTCGAGCACGCCGGCGCGGACGTGACGGCGGCCGTCGATGCCAACGACCTGCTGCTGGCGCCGTACCCCCTGCCCGCCGGACGCGTGACCCACTTCCTCACCGCCGGCACGACGATACCATTGATCCGGGCGCTGCTCGCCGATGAAGAGACGTTCCTCCATGCGCCCGCCCCCAACGGGCTGCCAGGTGGCTATCCCGTGCTCGCGGGCCGGGGCGGAGTACGACCGGCACCTATCGAGGGGCTGAGGCTCGAGGAGGCCATCGAGATCAACGAGCGCTCTCACCGCTTCGACGGGATCGAGCGCATAGAGGAGGACGGGACGGCGGTATTCGTGTCCGAGCCGGCTTGCATACTGCGGGACGAGCTAGGCTACGACTGCGAGCGTCTGGCGCCCGGTGAGGCGGAGGTGCGTGCCGGCGAGCTGGTCGCCCGCTTCAAAGAGTACGCGAAGAAGCACGGAACCGACATCTAGCAAAGAGCTCAGCGAGTCACGATCCATGGCATACACGACCGAGAAGTCGAAGGATTTGTTCGAGCGCGCGCTAAAGGTCATGGTCGAGGGCGGCAGCTCTCCATCGCGGGGTCCGGCCAACTACGGCGAGTACCCGCTCTTCATCGAGCGCGGCGAGGGCGCGTACGTCTATGACGTGGACGGCAACAAGTACGTCGACTGGATGATGGCGTACGGCGCGTTACCACTCGGTCACGCTCACCCCAACATCGTGCACGCCGTATGCGCGGCGGCGTCGAAGGGCACGCTGGTCGCCGCGGCGACGGAGATCGAGATCGAAGTCGCCGAGCTGATCCAAGAGATGGTGCCCAACGCCGAGAAAATCCGCTTCGCCAATACCGGTACCGAGGCGGCGATGGCGGCGATCCGACTGGCCCGCGGATACACCGGTAAGCCGAGGTTCATCAAGTTCGAGGGGCACTACCATGGCTGGTACGACGACTTCCTGGTTAACGCGCACCCGCACGCTACGGTCTCGCTGGGCCATCGCAACGATCCCATCAAGATCGCCGAGAGCTCCGGGCTCAACCGGCGCGCCTTGGACGACACGATCGTCGTGCCCTGGAACGACATCGTCGCACTGGAGCGCGCGATCGAGACCTATCGCGGACAGATCGCCGCCGTGATCACGGAGGGGATCATGGCCAACATGGGCGTGATCCCGCCCGAGCCCGGGTATCTCAAGGCGCTGCGCGAGCTCACCCGGAGCAACGGCATCCTGCTCATCCTCGACGAGACGGTGACCGGCTTCCGCATCGCGGCCGGCGGCTGCCAGGAGCACTACGGCGTCGATGCAGATATCGCCACGTTCGGGAAGGCGCTAGGCGCCGGCCTGCCGGTGGCGGCGCTCGTCGGGAAGTCGGAGATCATGGAGGCGCTGGCCTGGGGTGGCGTGCTCCACTACGGCACCCAGAACGCGTCGCGCGTGGGGCTCTACGCCGCGCGAACCTGCCTGCGGGAGCTGAGCGAGGACGACGGTGCTGCCTTCGAGCACTGCTGGGAGATCGGAGAGGCGCTGGCGGCTGGCCTGCAGGAGCTGTTCGAGGAGACGGGGACGCCGGCCATCGTGCAGGGTGTCGGCCCGATGCTGCAGATCATGTTCACGGAGCGGCCGGCGATCCGCGACTACCGGGACTTCTGCGCCTACGTCGATCGCGGTAAGTACCAGCGCTTCGCCTGGGCACTGTTCAAGCACGGCGTCTACATGTCGCCGTCCGCAGGCCTGCACTCGGTCAGCTCGGTAGCTCACAGCGAGGAGCATGTTGAATTTACTTTAGCAGCAGCACGCAAGGCACTTGCGGATGTCGAAGCGTAAGAAGCAGAGCGACGGCGCCCTGGCGGGCAAGGTGGCGCTGGTCACCGGGGGAGCGTCGGGGATCGGCCGGGCGACGGTACGCGCCTTCGCTGACGCCGGCGCCGCGGTCGCGGTCATGGACCTGGACGAGCGCGGCGGCGAGGCGGTCGCACGGGAGATCGTCGAGCGCGGTGGTCGCGCCCTGTTCATGGCGGGCGATGTCAGCTCGGCCGAAGACTGCCGGCTCACGGTGGAGCGGACGGTCAAAGCGCTGGGCGGTCTCGACATCCTGTTCAACAACGCGGGCATTATCCGTCGGGCCAGCGTGCTGGAGCTGAGCGAGAAGGACTGGGATCGGGTGATGGCGGTGAACGTCAAGTCGGTCTACCTGATGTCCAAGTACGCGATCCCGGTCATGGAGCAAGCCGGCGGCGGCGTCATCATCAACACGTCTTCCGGCTGGGGGCTGGTGGGTGGCCGGCGCGCAGCGTCGTACTGCGCTTCCAAAGGCGCCGTCGCCCTCTTGACCAAAGCGATGGCTCTCGACCACGGCGAGCGTAACATCCGTGTGAACTGCATCTGCCCGGGCGATACCGACACGCCGATGCTGCGCCAGGAGGCGGAGCAGCTTGGCGAGCCGATCGAGGAGTTCCTGGCCGAGGGTGCGAAGCGCCCGTTAGGCCGGATCGCGCAGCCGGAGGACATCGCCCAAGCGGCACTCTACCTGGCCAGCGACGCCGCCTCAGCCGTGACCGGCATCTCGCTCGTGGTGGACGGCGGCGGCCTGGCGGGATCCGGATAAGGAGCGAACGTGAACGGCTTGAGTGGTAAGCGCGTCCTGATCACGGGCGGCGCCAGCGGCATCGGCGCGGCGACGGCAGAGCGTTTCCTCGCTGAGGGCGCGAAGGTGGCCGTGCTCGACCGGGACCAGCTCGGGTGCGAGCGAATCAAGAAGCATCTGCCGCAGCTGGCCGGTGTTATCCGCGCCGACGTCTCCGACGCGCGTGAGGTGGCCCGGGCGTTCGCCGAGCTCGACGAGATACTGGGCGGCCTCGACATCCTGATCAACAACGCCGGCATCAGCATCCGGCACGACTTCTTCGACATCACGCCACACGAGTGGCGCCGGGTGATGGACGTGAACCTGAACGGCGTGTTCTACGTCGCGCAGCAGGCGGCGCAGCGGATGGCGGCAGGGGATGGCGGTGTCATCATCAACACCGGCTCCACCAACGCGATCGTGGGCCACCGGTACTACGCCGACTACAACGCGTCGAAGGCGGGTGTGGTGGAGCTGACGCGCTCGATGGCGCTGGAGCTGGCACCTAAGGTGCGTGTCAATGTGGTCTGCCCCGGCTACATCATGACGCCGATGCAGGAGGCGGAGTATACGCCCGAGATGATCGAGGAGGTGAACAACAAGATCCCGCTGCGTCGGCATGGCCGGCCGGAAGAGGTGGCCGCACTCTTCGCCTTCCTCGCCTCGGACGAAGCGGCCTACATCACCGGTCAGACATACGTGATCGACGGCGGTGAAATCGCCGGCGGACTGGCGAGCCGCTGACAGTCAACTTCAGCCCGTCGGGTTCACCGATCACGATCAGAAACGGCCTTGCTCGACGACCTCACACTGGGCCGCTTCCTCGGTCCGCGGGATACCAGCCCGCACGTTGTCCAGGCTCTGGGTCCAACAATCCTCGTAGACTGAGCAGTAGCAGATCTTCATCGAGACCCGCTCACTATTCCGCCACAAGTGGGTGGCAGCCTCGCCGGGTTCCACCTGGATCGCCGCGACGATTTCACCGGGCATCATGACGTTGCCGGTGATCATCGCCATGCTGAAGCGGGGCATGCCGCCCTCCAACATGTCGCCATAGACGTCGGCCCAGGAGCCGGCGGCGGTCCCGTCCCGGAACAGTTGCACGGACCGGATCAACGCGGGCCCGATGCCCTTGTTGGCCACGTTGATACCGAATCCCTCCGAGCCATAGGATGACCAGCTCTCGAGAATCGGCAGCACCGCGGCTCGCGATTCCAAGCGCATCAGGTAGGCCTCGTAGAGCGAGACGCCGAGCGCGGAGATACTGATGATACCGGCGGCGATCGCCGTGATCATACTGGCGTTGGGAAACCGCCTCTCAAGTCTTTCATGCGGATCGACCATTGTCAGACACCTGGCCCAAGATGAGATTGCTGACTACTCGTATCGCAGTGCTTCGATCGGTTCGATCTTCATCGCTCGCCGCGCCGGCAGGTAGCAGGCCAACAAGGCTACCAGGACCAGCAGCAGGGCCACGCCAGCCAGCGTGACCATATCCTTGACATCGACCCGGTACAGCAGGACGTTCAAGAACCGGGAGAAGCCCAACGCAGCAACAGAGCCTACGACGACCCCTATCCCCACCAGCCGCATGCCTTGTTTCAGCACCAACCGCAGGATGTCCTCGCTCCTGGCACCGATCGCCACACGTACCCCGATCTCCCGAGTGCGGCGGCTGACCGAGTACGAGATGACCCCGTAGATGCCAATCGTGGCGAGGAGCACTGCGACGATGGAGAACAGTGCCATCAGCAGAGTCGAGAAGCGCATCCGCGCCAGCGACTCGCTCATGACCTGTTCCATGGTCTTCACATCATAGAGCGGCAAACCGGGATCGAACTGCCGGATGGCCTCGCGCACCGTGCCGAGTGCCGCGTCGGCGCGCGTCTCGCTCAGCATGACCAGGGACATGCTGCGTGAGAACGGGATCTGCGAGTAGGCGACGTAAACGCTGGGATTGGGATCGATTCTCAACCCGGCGTGCCGGACGCCGGCAACGACGCCGACGATCCGCAGAGTGTAGTCGTGGATTACGAGGACCTTGCCGATCGGATCCTCATTGGGGAAGTGCCGGCGAACGAAGGCATCGTTGATGATGACGACAGGCTCGCCGGTAGGGCCGTCGTGCTCTGTGAAATAACGGCCCTGCAACAGATTCACGCCCATCGCCCGGAAGTAGTTCGGTGTGACGATGGCGAAGTTTATCGTTCGGTTCTCGTCGGGCGGAGGCTCCACTTCACCCTCGAAGGTGAAGGAGGTGCCGCCTCGATCGGCGGCGAGCGGCACCTCTGACACGAAGCCTGCGGCGCTAACGCCGGGTATCGCGTTGAGCCGTGTCTCCAATCCCGCGTAGGCGGCGATCAAGTTGGGCGCGGCCGGGTAGCGGGAAACCGGCGGCGTCAGGCGGAGGGTCAGCCGGTTCGCCGCCTGGAACCCGGTGTCGATGTTCCTGAGGCGGAGGAAGCTCTGGAAGAGAAGCCCGGCGCCGACCAGCAAGACCAGCGAGAGGGCAACCTCCGCTACGACCAGGCCGGAGCGCAGTCGCGAGCTCGCCCGCCCCTCTGCCTGACCGCGACCCCCTTCCCGTAGGCGCTCGCTGAGGTTTTCCGCGGCACCCTGGAACGCCGGCGCCAGTCCGAACAGCGCGCCGGTCACGATCGTGACGAGCAGGGTGAAGCCGACGACGCGACCATCCAGCCCGACTTGATCGAGCCGCGGGATATCCTGTGGCGCCATCTGTATCAGCAGGTTGGCGCCCCACACCGCGAGCGCGAGCCCGATGATGCCGCCCACCAGCGACAGCCCGAGGCTTTCAGTGAGCAACTGGCGAAGCAGGCGGCGTCGACCAGCGCCCAGCGACGAGCGCACCGCGAATTCCCTGAGGCGTGTCGTTCCGCGTGCCAGCAGAAGGTTGGCGACGTTGACGCAGGCGATGAGCAAGACGATGGCGACGGCGCCGAGAAGAATCAGCAACTGAATGCGGATATCCCCAAGGACCTGGCGATCTAGGGGGGTAATCGTTACCTCCCAACCGGAGTTGGACTCCGGGTACTCCAGCTGCAGGCGCCGGGCCAGCGTGTTCATCTCCGCCGTGGCGCGATCGACATCGAATCCGTCCTTGAGTCGCGCGATCACGGTCAGGAAGTGGGCGCCGCGGCTCATGTTTCCCAGATCCATGGCCAGCGGACGCCACACCTCGGTATCCTCGTTGGGTATGGCGCCTTCCAGCACGATCGGTGGCGGGAAGTCGAAGTCCGGCGGCAGCACACCGATCACCGCGTGGGACTGCTCGTTCAGCAAGATCGATGTTCCGACCACGGCAGGGTCGCCGCCAAAACGCCTGTGCCAGAAGTCATAGCTGAGCAAGACGACCGGCTCGCTGCCGTCACGATCGTCGTCGGCTGTGAAGAGGCGGCCCATGAGCGGCCGGGCGCCCAGAGTCGAGAACATGTCGGCCGTCACATCGGCACCGCGGATCACGAAGGATTCGGTCTCGCCCTGAAGCGTAAGCCGCCGCCGTGTGAACGCCCCCATGTTATCGAACACCTGGTTGTCATCGCGCCAGTCGGCGTAGTTGGGCGGTGAGGCGAACATGTAGGGCAATCCCCCCACTTTCCGCTCCCACACAACGACCAGGCGGCTAGGGTTGGCGTAGGGGAAAGGTCGCAACAGAACGCCGTTGACGACGGAGAAGATCGCGCTGGTCCCTCCAATGCCGAGCGCGAGAGTCAGCACGGCGACAGTTGCGAAGCCCGGGTCCCTGCGCAACATCCGTACACTCAACTTCATGTCGTGCCATAGACTAGCCATCTCGAATCACCTATCTCAGGGCCAGACAACTCAACGTTCGCCGGCAGCGATGCCGATTCCATACTCGGCGACGCGTCGGATCTGATCGTAGTACCTCGCGGGAATCGGCCTGTACGTTCCCCACAGCGACACGAAGCCCGTCCCAGGCGGACCACCGTAGCTTTTCACCCAGGCCGCAGCACCACCGTTCTCGTCCAAGGCGAGCGGGGTCGTGACCTCGGCGACGTCGACCCCCGACACGCTCACCCACCAATCGATAAAACCCCAGCGCTCACCCTCCGGCGCGGGGTAGGCTGCGTACTGATCGACGTCGTAGCGATCATGGTCCACTCCCAACAGCGCCCGGGGGCCGTCGCGGCTGAACGCTGTGATGCCCCCATCGGCATCCCGTTCGAGTATGAGCGGCGGCAGCCCCAGCCAGACGATCTTGCCTCCGGAATCGAGGTAGCGTCTGGCCAACACCGTATCCGACGGGACCGCCGCTACCGTCGCCGGAAGGTCGTCCATCGCGAACACGACCACGCTGCGGCCGCTTTCTCCGTTAGATGCCTCCATGAACCGCGCGAGTTGGAATCGATCGAGCAGCTCGTAGCCACGGGTCTCGAAGTAGTCGCGCACGCCCTCGTGAGCGGCGAACGTATTCCAGCCTGTGCGCTCGGCGTCCCAGTACACGGCGCGCCGCGGCGCCGGCCCGTCCTCCAATCGAACGGCATAGACCGACCCGTCATCACAGCCGAAATAGGCGCGGCTCTCGTGGACGACCGGTGACGACATCACGGCGCCGCCGAACCTCAGCTCCCACCTCAAGACTCCCCTGGCCGCATCCAGAGCGAGGAATCGGCCGGAGTGGACCCCGACGTAGACGACGCCTCCCGATACGGCCGGCGAACTGAAGACGCGGTCCCCGGTCTCGAATCTCCAGACCTCCTCACCCGTCTCCATGTCCATCGCGTGCAGGAAGAGCCCGTCCGAGGTCCCGACGATCGCCGCACCCTGATAGATCGCCGGGGATGAGATCACCCAGGGTGTCGAGTGGTCGAAGCGCCAGGCGAGCTCTCCGCTCAAGGCTTGCACGGCGTAGAACTTCCCGTCGCGCGAGCCCAAGAAAACTCTGCCCCCGGCCACCGCTGGTGATGACTGTATCGTTCTGCGGTCGAAGCCGAACTCGGCCGAATTGAGCGAAGCGCCCTCGGTCTCGAAGCGCCACCGAACGCTCCCGGTCTCCAGGTCGACAGCGTAGAGAACGCCGTCCGCGCTTCCTATGTAGGCCAGGCCGTCGGCGATCGCCGGCGACGACCGAACCCGTCCACCCGTCGGGGCCCGCCAGCGTTCTGTTCCGGTCGCGGCGTCGAACGCGTAGACGTTGCCGTCTCCCGAGCCGACGACGATCAAGTCACCAGCGACCACCGGCGATGACGTGAAGTAGTCCCAACCCTCGTGGCCCCAATCCCAGGGGTGGTCGGCCCCCGTCTCCACACGCCAGCGCTCGCGTCTGGTGCGGCGGTCCAAGGCGTAGAACGCGTTGGACCGGTCTCCGAAGTAGACGAGGCCACCGTGCACAGCGGCCGATGAGTGGACGGCAGCACCCGCCTCATACCGCCACCGCTCCTCGCCGCTCTCCCGGTCGATGGCGTAGAACCGCCCGTCACCGCTCCCCACCAAGACCAGATCGCCATCGACTAGCGGGGACCCCCGAACCGGGCCGCCGGTCTGGAAGGCCCATGCCACCTGCCCGTGCTCCGAGGCGTGCGACCCCGGGTACACGCCCACGTGGGCTGGACCACCGCGGAACATTCCGTCCGGGCCGTGCGTGGCCAGCTCGCCGCACGCCGCGACGACGAGTAGCGCGAGGCCGATCAAGAGACTGGCAAGAGCAGTATCGTACGGTGTCGAAGCTGAGCTCGGCTGGTCCATGGGGTCCTCTGCTTTGTCTGTGCAATTCCGTGCAAGATAGCACTCCCGTCGCGCCAGCGGCTAACCGATGCTAGAGTTCCGTAGCGCCCGGCACCAGATACCAGCGACGGAGAGCCCGACGATGAAGATCACCAGGATCGCCGCCTACCAGGTCGACCTGCCGCTGCACGAGGGCAGTTACAAATGGTCGGGCGGCAAATCTGTGGAGGTGTTCGACAGCACGGTCGTGCGGGTCGAGACGGACGATGGCGTGGTCGGGCACGGCGAGGTGTGCCCGCTGGGACCGTTCTATCTACCGGCCTACGCGAAGGGGGCGCGCACCGGCATCGCCGAGCTGGCGCCACATCTACTGGGCGCGGACCCGACGCAGCTCGAGCGACTGAACCGGCTCATGGACGGCGCACTGTTGGGCCACCCATACGTCAAGTCGGCGATCGACATGGCGTGCTGGGACATCCTGGGCCAGGTGGCCGGGCTACCCGTCTGCACGCTGCTTGGCGGCCGCTACGGCGAAGACTTCGTGCTCTACCGCGCGATCTCGCAGGAGTCGCCGGACGAGATGGCGGCGAAGGTGGCCGGCTACCGAGCGGAGGGTTATCGGCGCTTTCAGCTGAAGGTCGGCAGCGATCCCGAGTCGGATATCGAGCGGATCCGCGCGGTACGGTCGGTGCTGGAGCCCGGTGACGTGCTGGTAGCGGATGCGAACACCGGGTGGCTCAAGCACGAGGCGGCCCGCGTGGTCCGCGGCGTACGCGATGTCGATGTCTACATCGAGCAGCCGTGCGCCACGTACGAGGAGTGCCTGTCGATCCGCAGGCGGACCGACCATCCCTTCGTGCTCGACGAGAACATCGACGGGATCCCCATCCTGTTACGCGGCCACGCCGATCAGGCGATGGACGTGGTCAACATCAAGATCAGCAAGTTCGGCGGCCTGACCCGGGCGCGGCAGGCCCGCGACCTGTGCGTCGCGCTGGGGATCGCCATGACCATCGAGGACAGCTGGGGCGGCGACATCATCACCGCCGCTATCGCCCACCTAGCGCACAGCACGCCGCCCGAGTTCCTGTTCACCGCGACCGACTTCAACAGCTACGTCACGGTGAGCATCGCCGAGGGCGCGCCGCGGCGACAGCATGGGCGGATGAGCGCGTCGCAGGCCGCCGGGCTCGGAGTCGACCCGCGCACCAATGTACTCGGCAAGCCGCTGATCGATACCGGCTAGCCGCCGGTCGCCGCAACGGACTTGCAACGTTGACGAGCCCATGGGCATCCAACCCATCGAGTTCCTCCACAGCAACGCCGGGAGTCTCCCATGACATTACCCAATCGACGTTCGCTCATTCCCGCCCTGCTATTCGGGTTGGCGGGTATCGAGTCGTGCACCGAGCCGCCCGATCGCCTGGCCACCCTTACTCAGCCCGAACGCCTGGCGGAATTGGAGGTCGCGATCCCAGCGCTTATGGACAGCGGCGAAGTCACGGGCCTCGCGATGGCGGTCGTGAACGACAGTGCGATCGTCTGGAGCCGCGGCTTCGGCGTGCGGAGCGTCGATACGGGCGAGCCGGTAGATGAGAGCTCGGTGTTCGAGGCGGCATCGCTCAGCAAGCCGGTATTCGCCTACGCCGTGTTGCAACTGGTCGATCAGCGCGTGATCGACCTCGATACCCCGATCGCCGAGTACTACGACCATGAGGACATCGCCTATGACGAGCGGCACAGGCTCATCACGCCGCGGATGGTCCTGACCCATTCGACCGGCCTTCCGAACTGGCGACCGCGAGGCGGCCGACTGACCATCGACTTCGAGCCGGGCTCGGAGTTCAGCTACTCTGGCGAGGGCTTCGGCTACCTGCAGCGCGCTATCATGCACATTACGGACGAGCCGCTGCAGGAGCTGATGGATCGGTTGGTCTTCGAGCCGCTCGGGATGACGAGCAGCAGCTACATCTGGGACGACCGCTTCGAGGCGAACCTGGCCCTGCCCCACAACTCGGACGGTGAGCTGACGCGGAAGGGACGACCGGGCCCCGACCGTGGTCACGCCGCCGCCACGCTGCACACCAGCGCGTCCGATTTCGCCCGCTTCATGATCGCGCTAATGAACGGCACGGGGCTGCGTGACAGCGTGGCTGTGGCGATGCTGACACCGCAGATCGAGGTGGACAGTGGTGTGACCTGGGGTCTGGGCATCGGCCTGCAGGAGAACGAGAGCGGACGAGGGTTCTGGCACTGGGGCGACAATGCGGGCTACAAGGCCTACACCCTGACGTACCCCGACCGCGGTGTGGGTATGATCTGGTTCACCAACAGCGACAACGGCCATGCGATCCTCGAGGGTTTGCTCGCCGAGACCGTCGGTGGTGAGCACCGAGCAGTCGTCTGGTTGGACTACGAGCAGTACGACGCGCCGACGCGGCGAACGCGCGAGGCCGTGTGGCGCACCATCGAGGAGCAGGGGCTCGAAGCCGGTATCGCGGCTTACCACGAATTGAAGGCGAGCCATCCACCGGACGCCTTCAATGAGTACGTGTTGAATACGCTCGGCTACCGACTCCTGCGCAGCGACCGTGTCGACCAGGCGATAGAGATCTTCAAGCTGAACGTCGAGGAGTATCCGGACGCCTCGAACCCGTACGACAGCCTAGGCGAAGCCTACATGGTGGCTGGCGAAGTGGAACTGGCTATCGAGAACTACGAGAAGTCGCTGGAGCTGAACCCGGAGAACACGAACGCCGTCCGCATGCTGGAGCGCATGCGGGCCCAGCAGGGCGGTTGAGAGCAGCGGTCGCCGCGCCGCCGGCGATTTACAGCAAGCTCTCCATCTCGAACTGGCTGACATAGCGGTGAAAGCCTAACCCGGTCAGAAAGGTCTGCATGCCGTCGTCGTCGCGCTGAACGTTCAGCAACTTGACGCTCGACTCCCGATCTTTGATCCGCTCCACCAAGTGGCCGACCAGCAGGCTTCCGACGCCCTGCCTGCGGTAGGGCCGCCTGACGACGACCGTCATGATCCAGTTCAAGAGGGGGTAGTAGGCGAGCAGGCCGGCAGGCTGCCCAGCGAAGTCGGCCTCGTAGAGACGCACCTCGTCGGGGATCCGGCGTATCGAGGCGAAGCTGTTCTCCCAGGACGGCTGCCAATCCAAGGCGTCCTGGAACAGCGCGAGATGGTCTCTGCCAACAGATCGGACCCGGGCCCGGGCGACGGCCTCGCCATCTCGGCGGTGGTTGAAGCTCTCGAGACTCAGCTCGAAGCAGTCCAGCTCGCGCACGACCTCGAAACCGGTCTTCCGGTACGCTCTTACCGCGCGCTCGTTGTCCTGCAGCACCTCGAGCACGAACTTGCGGACTCCGCCTTCCTTCAAGCGAGGGAGCGCGAAATCGAGCATCTCGCTCGCGACGCCCCGCCCCCGATAATCCGCGATGACGCCCGTCCCGATATCGAAGGCCGAGAGCGCGCCTCTGAAGTGATCCACGCCGATCAGCGTGAACCCGACCATTTGCTGATCGTAATAGGCGCCTACAGAGGACTCGAAGTCGACACCGTTCTTGACGGCCCTGCTGTACAGGCTCCCCTCTGCCATGTAGCTCATGTCCAAGGCGTAGTCCGAGAACGCCCGGACGAACGTGCGGTAAACGGCGGGGAACGCGTTTGTGTCAAGGAACCTGTAACGAAGCGACACCGGTGCACCTGGCGCTCAGCGGATGACGATCCCCTGCTTGGCCAGGTCCGCAGCCACCTCCGAGCCTAGCTGGGCGCCCCACTGCTGGCCGGCCAGCATGCTCTCAGCCGCGAGCTGCGGCTGTACCTCGACCAAGCGTTGGCCAAGCGGGCTCTGATAGAACTCGATCAGCTGCCGAATCTCGTCCAGGGTCAGGTACTTGTCGTAGAGCGGGATCAGCAACTCAATGAACCGGCCCAAATCGACCTGCAGCCGCCTCTCGAACTCATCCCAGAACTCTTCCGGGATCTCGGGATTCGCCGCCTTTTGAGCCGGTAGCGACGTCTCGATCGATGTCACCATGAGCTCGCTGGCTTGCGTGAGCGTGAGGAGCTGACGGATGGCCGCCGCCTTCTCAGGCTCGACCGCGGCGGCCTGCTGCGCCCACGCCGCTGTGCCGTTGACAAGGCCGATCGCAAGCAGGATGGCGCTGACCAAGAGGCCCGAGCGCCGCGCCACTCGCGGTCTCGCGCTGACTGTCATGTAGTCCCTCCGTCTTGGATGCACGTCAAGGCCTCGCCTTGCGCATGAAGAGTATGGCAAACGCGTCATGTGCCCAGACTGGGGACGCGTCGTTGAACCCCGCCTCTCGCCCCTCGCTGAGCGCCTGTTCGACGGTGAGGGGGTGGTCCTCAGTCGCTTCCTTCTCGAAGTTCTGACGCACGAGTTCTTCCGGGCAACCCGCGGCGCGGGCGAAGCTTCTCCTGTACTCGACGAAGTACTCGTTAACCCGCTCGTCGGGATGACGTATCATGTCACCCCAGATGAAGGTGCCGCCCGGCTCGAGCCAGCCGTGCAGTCTCTCGAGGACGCTTCTCCGGTCGTCCGGCGCGATGTTGTGCAGCACCAGGTTCGTGAAGATCGCGTCGTAACCCTCATTCGGCTCGAAGTCCACGATGTCCTGGTGGACGAGCCGTACCCTGTCAGCGGCCGGCTCCAGATTCGCCTGCGCTTCGCGGAACATCTCGTCGGAGACTTCCAGAGCCGTGACGCGCGCGCCGGGGACGCTCTCGAGTACCAGCGCACTGATGTTGCCGATCCCGGCACCGATGTCGAGCACACTACGCGGCGAGCGAAGGCGCAGCAGCTCGACGATGCACTCGACCATCTCGTCGTACTTCGGCACCAGCTGTCGGATCTTGATGGAATAGTCCGCCTTGAGATCCGCGTAGTAGGCTCTCGTCTCCTTCTTCATCCGCTCAACGATAACCGAGTTTCTCGGGATGCGCAGCCTCGGGCCACTGCGATGAACGAACGGCCCGGCATCGATCTTATCGATGCCGGGCCGTCGCTGCCGCCCGTAAAGGCTCGCTTCCGCCCCCCTGCTACTCCTGTCGCAGCACCCGCAGCGGATCGACCTTGGTTGCCCGGCGCGCTGGCAGATAACCAGCGAGTAGCGCCACTGACGCCAGCGCTAGAGGGACCAGCACGAAGGTTAGCGGGTCGGTAGCGCCGACGCCGAATAGCATCGATCTGAGGAGCCGGCTGAGCAGGAATGCGCCGACCAGGCCGCCCAGAATGCCGATGCCTACGATCGCCGACCCCTGACGGAGTACGCTGCGCCTAACAGCGAGGGGCGAGGCGCCCAGCGCCAGCCGAATACCGAACTCGCGAGTCCGCCGGCCGACGTTGTACGCCATGACACCGTAGATGCCCACGGCGGCGAGAGAGAGGGCCACGGCGGCGAAGATCGCGAGCAGGAGAAAGACGAAGCGCTCCTGCGCGATAGCGCTTCCCGTCACCTCTCGCATCGAGCGCGGGTTGTGGATGACCAGCTGCGGATCGATCGCACGGAGCTCCTGGCGCGCGATCTCGAGCAGATCGCGACGCGGTATGGTGGTCGCGACGATCTGGGTCAGGGCCCAGTTGCGGTCGTCACCGAACTGTGCGTGTGGGAGGTAGACCTTGCCGGTGACGCTTCCCCGGCCATCGTGGGCGACGTCGGCCACGACGCCTACGATGGTCCAGACGCTCGGGTCGGCGATCCGTTGCCCCAGCGGATCGCGTCCCTCGTAGTAGCGGCGGGCCAGCGACTGGTTGACGATCGCGACCTGAGGAGCGTCGGCGTGATCGCTTGGTCCGAACCGCCGGCCGGCCAGCAACTCGATGTTAAGAGCCTCGAAGAAGTCTCCCTCGATGACCCGGAAATCGGCTCCCCCACCATGCCGCATCACCTCGCCGCTGGCCGACAGGTATGTGAAGGTCCAGCTGTTGTACTGATCGGAGACCGGCAGCTTCGATACGGCGCCGACCGCCCGGACCCCTGAGTAGGCACGCAGCCGATCCTGGTATTCCCGGTGGAAGGCGATCCGGGCCGCCGGGTCGGCATAGCGTGGCCCACCGAGATGAACCTGGAAGGTCATCGCATCCCGCGGGCTGATTCCCAGGTCGACCGCCTGCAGGCTGAGCAGGCTTCGCATCAGAAGGCCCGCGCCGATCAACAGGAGGATCGCCAACGCCACCTGGCTCGTCACCAGCACATCCCGCACGCGCCTGCTGCGGGCACCGCCCGTGCCCGTGCGCGAGTCTTCGCGCAGCGACCGGTCGAGCTCCGGACTGACGAACTGCAGCGCCGGTGCCAGGCCGAAGATCACGACTGTGAACAGCGTCACCCCGAGCGCGAAGACGAAAAGCGTCGCATCGAAGGAGACTTCACGGGCGCGAGGCACCGCATCCGAACTGAGCGGCAGCAGCACTCCCACACCCCAGTGCGCCAGCGCCAGACCGGCGGCGCCGCCGATGAGCGCGATCACGATGCTCTCGGTGACAAGCTGGCGGGTGAGCCTGAACCTGCCGGCGCCGATGGCCGCTCGCACCGCCAGCTCTCGCTCGCGTGCAACATTCCGCGAGAGGAACAGGCTGGCGACGTTCACGCAGGCGATGAGGAGGACGAGGCCGGAAGCACCCAGCAGGACAAACAGCATCGTGCGCGAAGCGCCGACGAGATCGTCCCGTAGCGGGACCATCTCAGCCGACCAATCCTCGTGCTGATTGGGATACAGCTCGGCCTGGCTGGTAGCGAGGGATGCCAGTCGGGAGCGCGCCTGTCCGAGCGTCACGTCGGGCCTGAGGCGCGCGACGACGCTCAGGTAGTGGTTGCCGCGGTTCTCACGGGCGTTCTCGTCCTGTAGCTCCAGGGGAACCCAGAGGTCGACATCACCGCCTACCACATCGACGAAGCCGGCCGGCATGACGCCTATCACTTCGTACGGATCGCCGTCCAGCTCCAGACGCTGCCCCAGGACCCCAGCGTCGCCGGAAATCGCCTGCCACAGCCGGTGACTCAGCACGGCGATTCGCGCCGACCCTCGCTCCTCGTCACGCACGAACGGGCGACCGATGACTGGGTGCACGCGATAGACATCGAAGAAGTCGGAACTGACCGGCAGCATGGTGACGCGCCGCGCCGAACCGGCCCCCGTCAACGTAAATCCCATCTCCCGGTAGTTGTACATCGCCGTCACGCTCTCGACGCCTTCCAGCTGTTCACGATAATCGAGGAACGCCGGACCCGAGACCCAGACGTCCGTACCGTATGTCCGGTGACTCTGGTAGATCCGCACGAGACGCCCCGGCTCGTGGTAGCCCAACGGTGAGAGGATTACGCTGTGGAGAACGCTGAACACAGCCGTGTTCGCCCCGATACCCAACGCGAGTGTGAGAACCGCAACCGCGGTGAAGGCCGGGTTCCGACGAAGCTGGCGTGCGGCGTAGCGAAGATCCATTAGCATGTCTTCCAACCACCGCACTCCGCTCTCTTCACGCACTTCCTCCTTCACCTGCTCCACACCACCGAATCGGAGAAGCGCCACCCGGCGCGCCTCCTCAGGCGTCATCCCCGCCCGTAGGTTCTTCTCGATCTCCATCTCCAGGTGGAAGCGAACCTCCTCCTCCAGCTCCGCCTCCACCCTGCCCCTCCGAAACAACGCGTTGAATGCCTCCACCGCGTACACCATCCATCTCATAAGGAACCTCTCCTCGGAGCCAGCCCTTTCAGTGGGCGGCCTGCAGGATCTGTTCTATCGCAGCCGACGATCGCGCCCACGCCTGCCGCTCTTCGGCCAGACGCTTCCGCCCGGCCGCCGTCAGCGCATAGTAGCGGGCCCGCCGGTTGTTCTCCGTCACCCGCCACTCGGAGGTGATCCACCCCCGGCGCTTCAGGCGTCGCAGCGCCGGGTACAGCGACCCCTGGTTCACCTGGAAGACCTCACCCGACATCTGCTGGATGCGCTCCGAGACCCCCCAGCCGTGCAGCGGCTCGAGCGAAAGGATCTTGAGTACCAGCATGTCGAGCGTCCCCTGCAGCAGCTCGGACCTGACGATCGTCATGGCGTCTCCTCTAGATGTTCGACATAAGATAGCGCCCCTTTCTGTAGACCGTCAAGAGGAGCCCGCAAAAAAGCGCGGCCCGGCTCCCAGTCGCTGGCGCCGGGCCGCTGCTAACGACGTTGGAGGTCGCGAGCTAGTGCCGGAACAGCCGCCGGCCGGTGAAGACCATCGCCAGCTTGTGCTCGTCGGCGGCGGCGATGACTTCCTCATCGCGGATCGAGCCGCCGGGCTCGACGATTGCGGTGACGCCGGCTTCCGCCGCGGCGTCGACGCCGTCGCGGAACGGGAAGAAGGCGTCGGAAGCGAGCACGCACCCCTTCTCCGGCCCGTGGCCGGCCTGCTGCGCCTTGAACCCTGCCAGCTTCGCGGCGTCGACGCGGCTCATCTGACCGGCACCGATACCGATGGCCATGTCGTCGCGGGCGAGCAGGATGGCGTTCGACTTCACACCCCAGATGGCGGCCCAAGCGAAGCGGAGGTCACGCATCTCATCTTTGGTCGGCTTGCGCTTCGTCACCACACGCCAGCCCTCGTCTTCGCCGGGCCAGGGCGGATCGGAGCGTGTCTGCATGAGCGCGCCGCCGGGCACGCCGCGCAGTTCGAGGTTGCCCTCGAGGTGCCCGCGGTCGGCGAGGTAGGCCGCCACAGTGTCCGGGTAGCTGAGGATCCGGAGGTTCTTCTTGGTGGTGAGTCGCTCGATCGCCGCATCGCTGAAGCCCGGGGCGACCACACACTCGATGAAGAGCTCGGCCAGGGTATCGGCGGCGTCGCCGTCCACCTCGTGGGTGAAGGCGATGACCGAGCCGAAGGCGCTGGTGGGATCGCTGGAGAGCGCCCGCTGATACGCCTGGAGTACCGTATCGCCGACGGCGATGCCGCAGGGCGTGGTGTGCTTGATGACCGCACAGGCGGGCCGCTGCGAGCGCGCGAACGGCGAGATGCACATCAGCGCGCCGTCCAGGTCGAGGATGTTGTTGTAGGAGAGTTCCTTCCCGTGATGTTGAACGAGGGACGCGACGCCGCGGCTTGTTGGTGTGTCAGCGATGCGATAGAACGCCGCCGCCTGATCCGGGTTCTCGCCGTAGCGCAGGTCCTGGATCTTCTGCAGCCGCACGGAAAAGTCCGGCGGAAACTCGCCGGCGCCTTTCGACAGGTAGTGCGAGATGGCTGAGTCGTAGCCGCTGGTGTGACGGAAGACCTTGACCGCGAGGCTGCGCCGCCACTCGAGATCGACGTCAGCGGACTCGAGTTTCTGCAGCGCATCGTCGTAATCGGCAGGATCGCAGATCACCGTGACGTGCGGGTGGTTCTTGGCCGCCTCCCGCAGCATGGTGGGCCCGCCGATGTCGATCTGCTCGAGAGCGTCGGCGAGAGTGACGTCCGGTTTCGCGATCGTCTCCTCGAACGGGTAGAGATTGACGGCGACGACATCGATGGGCTCGATCTTCTGCTTCTCGATCTCCTTCATGTCGCTCTTATTGTCGCGGCGCGCCAGGATCCCACCGGCGATTACGGGGTGCAGCGTCTTCACCCGGCCGTCCATGATCTCCGGGAATCCGGTGACGTCGCTGACGCCGGTGACATCGATACCGGCCTCGCGCAGCTGCCGTGCGGTACCGCCGGTGGAGACGATCTCGTAACCCAGCTCGGACAACCCGCGGGCGAACTCGACGACGCCCGTCTTGTCGTAGACACTCAGTACGGCGCGTGGCAAAGGTCTCCTCCTGTGTTAGCGCTTCCAGGCCAACCCGACGCTGTCCAGGCAGCCCAGCTCATCGGTCAACTGAAAGCCGAATTCACCGGTCATGAAGCCGCTCTTCCGCACCGCCCCATCCGGCAGCAGCTCGATCTCACCTCGCGCCAGGGCGCCCAACACCGCCGGATAGAGCCGGTGCTCGTACTTGAGGACGCGAGCGGCGAGCGAGTCGGGCGTGTCACCGGTCATGACCGGCACGGGCCACTGGGCGATGATCGGGCCGGTATCGTATCGCTCATCCACGAAGTGTATGGTCGGGCCTGAGACGGCTACACCGGACTTCAGCACGGCCTCGTGGACGTGGTGACCCCACATCCCCGAGCCACCGAACGTCGGGAGCGGGCCCGGGTGGATGTTGATGATCCGTCCGCGGTAGGCTCTTACGACGTTTGCCGGCACCAGCTTCAGGTACCCGGCGAGGGCAATGATATCGATCCCGCGCTCGCCCAGGACCTCGAGCAGCGCTTTCCCGAACGCCTCGCCGCTCTCGTACTCCTTGGGCGGCACGACGGCCTTGGGCACCTTGGCCTTATCAGCCCGATCCAGGGCACCGATCCCGGGCCGGTCGCTCACGACGAGAGCGATACGGCAGGCGGGATCGGGGCTGCCCTCGGCTCCGAACATGTCGAGGAGCGACTGAAGGTTAGTGCCGCCGCCCGACGCGAATACGGCTACCGATGGGGGCTTGGACACTTTGGGCCTCCGATCACCTGGGGATACACTTCGCGCTCCGAATACTGAATACTCGATTCTGAATGTAAAATGCTGAAGTGCTGAGGCCGCTTCGGCATTCTACATTCGCTGTTCGATATTCGAAATTCGAGATCCGCCTGCTCTTACAGGGTCGCCTACAGGGTTGCCAGTATCCTATCCGCCGCCTCAGCAAGATCCCTGACCCGGCCATATCCGTCCGGTGCGCCCTGCCCACCGGCCCCCGTCGCCAATAGGAACGGCGTTCCACCGACCTCTTCGCTGACCGCTACGTCGCGCCAGCGATCTCCCACGTAGAAGGAGCGGGAAAGATTGATTGACAGCTTCTCAGCCGCCAAGCGGTACATCCCCGATGCCGGCTTGCGGCAATAGCAGGGCCCGTCGACATCGGGATGATGCGGGCAGTAGTAGGCGTCATCCAGGCCCGCGTCCGACGCCTTGAGAAGCTCGAAGAGACGCTGTTGGACCGCCTCGAAGTCGTCGCGCGTGAACATGCCGCGGGCGATGCCCGACTGGTTCGTCACCAGCACGACGACCAGGCCGGCATCCTTGAGCCGCCGGATGGCCTCGGCGGCGCCGGGCAACAGGGCCACGCCCTCGGGATCTCCCAGATCGCCGCGCTCCTCGATGATCGTGCCATCGCGGTCGAGGAACGCGGCGCGTCTCACGGTGGGGTCTCTATCCATCTCCCGTTAGCGCTTTCGTTGTGGAATCGATGAACTCGGCTTCCTCGTCAGGCAGCACCGTGCGAGGATCGAGACAGAGGGCGTCGCCGCGCAGCCGCCCGATGACCGGCGGCGTCGACCTGCGACAGGCAACCTCCAGCTCCCGCTCGGAGCGACCGGAGACGCCGATCCGCAGAACCCAGGTCTCCAGCTCGAGCCCCGGATACGAGCCGCCGCCGACCTCAGCGACGTCGGCCGCGACCTCGATCTCTGCTTCCCGACACCGCTCGCGCAAAGTACGCGCGATGCGCTCCGCCCGCTCGCGCAACGCGGCGGGATCCGCACCGATCATCGCCAGCGCCGGGACCTGCGCTCTGGCGACATCGAGGTCGCGCCACAGCCTCAGCGTCGCCTCGAGAGCGGCGATTGTCAGCTTGCCCACCCGCAGCGCGCGGAGCAGCGGGTTTCGACGCAGACGGCCGACGAGGTCGGCGCGTCCCAAGATGACGCCGGCCTGGGGGCCACCCAGCAGCTTATCGCCGCTAAAGGTCACGACATCGGCGCCGGCGTCGAGTGAGGCGCGAACGTTGGGCTCCCAGGGAAACCCGAATGCGCGCTCGGCGTCGGGCAGCATCCCCGACCCAAGGTCATGAACTACGGGCAGCTCATGGCGACGCGCGATGGCGGCGACCTCGTCAATTTCAACATCGCTGACGAAACCCGCCTGCTGGAAGTTAGAACGGTGCACCTTGAGTAGCGCGCCCGTATCGGGGCCGATGGCCTTCTCGTAGTCGCCAGGGTGCGTGCGGTTCGTCGCACCCACCTCGACGATACGCGCCCCGCTCTTTGCGATGATTTCCGGCACACGGAACGTTTCGCCGATCTCGACCAGCTCACCACGTGATACGATCACCTCGAGTCCCTCTGCCAGCTCGTTGAGGGCGAGCACGACAGCGGCGGCGTTGTTGTTCACGACGAGAGCGGCTTCCGCGCCGGTAAGCTCGCTGAGCAGGGCCGAACAGTGATCGTGCCGCGAGCCGCGGGCGCCGTGCTCGATATCGTACTCCAGGCTGCTGTAGCCGCCCGACACAGTCTCGAGCGCCGCCCGGGCGGCGGCCGGCAGCGGTGCGCGACCCAGGTTCGTGTGCAGCGGCACGCCGGTGGCGTTGATCACCCGGCGTAGCGAGGGCGTCTCCATGGCCGCCAGCTCCCGGCGCGTCGCCTCGGCGATCTCGGCCCGCTCGGGCACAGCGGTCCGCCGGCCCTCGGCAAGCTCGGCGCGCAGACCTTCGAGCGCGCGTCGCAGGGCAGCGATCACCAGGGACCTTGGCCGGGCATCGAGGAGCTCCACGAACTCGCCTGAGGCGAGCAGCACGTCGACGCTGGGGATAGCGCGGCGGGCGTCCGTCACCGACCTCTCCGCGCTGCCGCGCTCGCGGTGTCCGGTGGAGGCTCGGGAGGCGATTGCTCTTGCCCCTCGCCTTCCTCCGGTGGCGGCGGCTCGGGCTGATCGTAGGCCGCCTCGCTGTCCCCCTCGAGGCCGCTCAGGTTCAGCAAACGATGGACGCGGACCAGGTAGGCGCCTGGAGGGATGGGCCCGGTAGCGATTACGTAAAGCCTGCGATCGGGCAACGCGGCCGGCTCCCCGGGCCCCTCTGCGGGCGCCTCTTCCTGTTCGGCAGGAGCCGGCGGCCTCAACTGCGGCGCGGGAACCTCCCGCTCGACCGCCTCCGCTGCTCCCGCCGTATCCTGCGCCGCCGCTGCCTCGGCCTCGTCCAACGCCTGCAGCAGAGAATCGCGCCGCGCATCCTCCACGGAGTCGCGCCAAACAGTGTACTGCCAGGCGTGGTACACCGTGTCGAGCGCGACCGTTGAGCTATCGGCAAGCGAGAGGACCTCAACGGTCGCCGAGCTCACGGGCGCATCGGGGTCGAGGTAACCGTCGAAGCCCAGCTGCACGATCATCGAGTCGACAGGCGCGACCTCCACGAGCTGTGGGCCCAAGGTATCGTGGCGGAAGACTTGGAAATCCAACACCAGCGTGTCGGCGGGCCCGAGATTGATAATGAGCGTATCAGACCGGTCGAAATCGTCGGCCCGCATGTTGTTGTTGAGGTCCTCGTAGCCGATGGCGTAGTACTCACCCACCGGCAGGGTAGCGAGGTTGAAGTCGCCGGCGCTGTCGGCGGTTCCACCGTAGCGGAGCGTGTCCGGCAGGAGGACCATGTCCACACGACCCTCTCTCAGCGGCCGGCCTTTGATACGATCGAACACCGTGCCTCGAGTTCCGTTCTCCGGGACCGCTGGGCCGGTCGAGATTACGTGGAGGATCGGCTCTTCGATCCGGTTCTGGAACAGGTCCATGATGACCGGCTCGACGCGGATGTGGTAGATGCGATCGGGTAGCCAGCCGGCCCGTGGACGGACGCGCAGCTCGCGCTTACCCTTCTCTACCCGAGGCCGGGGCTCGAACGGGTAGAGGATCGCCGCGACCTGCAGGTTCTGCTCCGAGATCGCCTCGAGGAACTCGAACCGAACCTTCTCGCGGTTGCCCGTCCAATCAACGACCGCGTAGCTGTCCGGGTAGACAGCGATCAAGATCGGAGGGATCGAGTCCGGCGGGCCGCCCGGCGGCGCGGCAACGTTGGCGCACCCCTCGAAGTGCACGAGGGCCAGCAGGAGGAGGATGGACCCTCCCGCGAGCAGGCTGGCCTGGGCCGCGCCGGTCCGCGGGAACCTAGTCACGGTCTATTCGCCCTCCAGAATCCTGCGCTTCTGATTAAGCTTGTCGAGCTGCTCCCTCAGGCCCTGCAGCTTCTCGCGCGCCTGCTCCACGACCTGCGCGGGGGCTTTGTTGACGAAGTCGGCGCTGGCGAGCCGCTTCTCCGAACGCTCGACGAGCGCCGCGAGCTCCTGCGCCTGCTTTTCGAGGCGACCCCGCTCGCGCGCCAGGTCGATCAGTCCTCCGAGCGGCACGTGTACTTCAGCACCTGACGAGAGGACGGCCATCGCCTCTGCGCCCTGCGACTCGCCGTCGAAGGAGATGCGGTCGATCCCACCAAGCTTGACCGTCGCCTCACCCTCGGCGTCGATCGCACGTCGCAGCGATTCGTCGGCGGCGAGCAGGCGCACCTCGATATCCGTTCCGTGAGCGACGTGGTACTCGCTGCGGATGTTGCGGACGGCGCTCAGCATCTCCTGGAGGATACCGATCTGCGCCTCGGCCTCGGGGTCGGCCCACTCGGGGCGGGGCTCGGGCCACGAGCTGACCATGATACTGCCGGCCTCGCGGTTCGGGAGGCGCTGCCACAGCTCCTCGGTGATGAACGGCATGATGGGGTGGAGGAGCCTGAGGCTCGTGTCGAGCACGTCACGCAGCACCGAGCGGGCCACGGCGCGTGCCTCCGGGCTCGACTCGTCGTAGAGCCGCGGCTTCACCAGCTCGAGGTACCAGTCACAGAGCTCGTTCCAGAAGAAGCGGTAGAGCTCCGCCGCCGCCTCGTGCAACCGGAAGCGTTCGAGGTCATCGGTCACCTCACGGATCGCGCGCCCCAGACGCGAGAGGATCCAGCGGTCGGAGAGCTCCAAAACACCGCGCCCCGGTAAGGGCTCGACGTCACCTTCCAAGTGCGGCAGGGCGAGTCGCGCGGCGTTCCAGATCTTGTTGCCGAAGTTACGTCCGACGTGGAACGACTCCTCCAGGTCCTCGTTATTGAGCTGCAGATCCGCGCCGATG
This sequence comes from Gemmatimonadota bacterium, assembly GCA_020344215.1. Lineage (GTDB taxonomy): Bacteria > Gemmatimonadota > Gemmatimonadetes > Palauibacterales > KS3-K002. The sequence goes on along the minus strand of CP070815.1, from coordinate 173,584 downwards.
CCGAGCCCATTCATCAGGGTGAAGCGAAGCGCGTCGGCGCCGAAGATCTGCACGACCTCCAGCGGGTCGATCCCGTTGCCCATCGACTTGGACATTCGGCGCCCGAGCTGGTCGCGCACCGTGCCGTGCAGATAGACGTCGTTGAAGGGCACCTCGCCCATGAACTCGAAGCCGGCCATGATCATGCGGGCGACCCAGAAGAAGATGATCTCCGGCGCGGTGACCAGCGTGTGGCCCGGGTAGAAGGCCTTGAGGTCTTCCGTCTCATCGGGCCAACCGAGCGTATTGAAGGGCCAGAGCCAAGACGAGAACCAGGTATCGAGGACATCGGGATCCTGCTGGAGCTCGCGTCCGCCGCACTCGCTACATGCCTCAGGATCATCGCGCCTGACGAGCATGGCGTCGCAGGACGCGCAGTACCAGACGGGAATGCGATGCCCCCACCAGAGCTGGCGTGAGATACACCAGTCGCGGACGTTCTCGAGCCAGTTCTGGTAGACGCCGCCCCAGCGCTCCGGGGTGAAGCGGACTTTACCCTTCCGGTAAGCCTCGAGCGCCGGCTCGGCCAGCGGCTTCATCTGCACGAACCACTGCTCCGAGACACGCGGCTCGACCATGGTGTGGCAGCGGTAGCAGTGGCCGACCGAGTGCATGTGCTTCTCGGTCTTCTCGAGCAGGCCACGCTCTTTCAGTTCCTCGACGACGGCGTCGCGCGCGGCGAAGCGGTCCATGCCACGGAAGCGCTCCGGCACCGCGTCGCTGAGCGTTGCATCCGGATTGAAGATGTCGATCTGCTCGAGGTCGTGGCGCAGCCCGATCTCGAAGTCGTTGGGATCGTGGGCGGGCGTCACCTTAACGAGCCCCGTACCGAAGTCGGGGTCGACGAATTCGTCGGCGATGACCGGAATCTCACGCTCGGCCAGCGGTAACATGACCTGCTTGCCGAGCAGGCCCTCGTGCCGGTGGTCCTGCGGATGGATGGCCACCGCGGTATCACCGAGCATCGTTTCGGGCCGCGTAGTGGCAACGACTGCGAAGTAGGACTCGTCGCCGACGACCGGGTAGCGCTGGTAATAGAGCGCGCCCTCGACCTCCTCGTGCTCGACCTCCTCGTTTGCCAGAGCGGTGGCGCAGCGCGGGCACCAGTTGACGATGTACTTGCCGCGGTAGATCAGGCCCTTCTCGTAGAGCCGTACGAAGACCTCGCGAACCGCCTGGCTGGGGCCAGCATCGAGCGTGAAGCAGGTGCGGTCCCAATCGGCCGAGCTGCCGATCGCCTTGAGCTGATCGAGGATGGTGCCGCCGGTCTCGCGCACCCAATCCCAAACGCGCTCGACGAACGCATCGCGGCCGAGGTCCCAACGCGTTTTCCCTTCGGCGGCCAGCTGTCGTTCCACCACGTTCTGGGTCGCGATGCCGGCGTGGTCGGTGCCCGGGACCCAGAGCGCTTCTCTGCCCTGCATGCGCCGCCAGCGGATGAGCACGTCCTGGATCGTGTTGTTGAGGCCGTGCCCCATGTGGAGTTCAGCCGTCACGTTGGGCGGCGGCATGACGATGACGTACGTCGCCCGCGGGCTGCGCGGATCAGCGCCGAAATAACCGCCTGCCGACCAGCGCGAGTATGTCGGCTCCTCGAAGGACCGCGGATCGAATCGCGGAGGCAGCTCGCTGCTCTTCGTCTTGCCCTGCGCCATCGCGTTTCGGCTCTTCCCGTCCCCGTAAGCCGCGAGTGCCCCCGAGACCGATCCGGGTCCCGAGACGCATACCTCACGGGCAATCGTCAAGATCCGTGTAACTTATCTTTAAAGGGCGGTGTGGCAATCGCCCTGGCAGGTCGGGAGCCGCTCAGCCGCCGCCCGTGGTGTCCCTGGCGGCGGCCGCCTCCGCTTCCTCGCGCGCCTTCCGCTCGCGGATCGCGCGGACGCGGTCCTCAAAGGCATCATCGACCGCGCCCTGGCCGGCCTGGCGCTGGATGGCACTCCATTCGTCGATGCTCCCCTCGTGCCGGCGCGCCTCCGCCGGGTGCGGGCCAAAGAAGAGGGGTAGCGGCAGGGTGATCCCCCCCAGATGGAGCTTGCCCGGGGAGATCCCCCACTCTTCCCCCTCCTCGCCGATGGTCCAGATGAGCGCTTCCAGCTCCCGTTCCAGCTCCGCCGCCACGCTGTCGTCGTAGGCCTCCAAGATGGCGTACAGGCGCGCCCGCACTCCCGCGGCACGTTCCGCAGGCGTAAGGTCGGTACGCCGCATGACCGGCGGCACGAGCCACAGCCTCCAGTCGCCGACGCGCGGTCGCAGGCGCTCGGCGGCGCTCACGTACGGTTCGACCCCGAACTCGGGTTCCGCCGTGGGCGGTTCCTCGGGCTCCGGCTCTGGTACAGGCTCCGGCTCGATATCCGGGCTCTCGACCACAACCACGTCGACGACGCGCATCCCCTGTTCCGGGATGACGACCGGTTGGCTGGGGAAGTAGAAGCCGATATCCGGCTCCAGGTACCTGATGACCAGCGGTGAGAGGCGGATGAGGAGAATGTGGACCAGTACGGACGCGATCAGGCTGATCGCGACGATGCGATCGTAGCGCCGCACCCGCTCGCGCACTGCGGGTGTCACGCGCCGCTCAGACTGGACGGCGCGCTTGGGCTTCCCCTCGGGGGGCGCGCCTGGCGGTCGCAGCATAGTAGAAAGGATCACCGTTGCTGATACTCCGGACGCGCCATCCTGTTCCGGTCACAAGACTTCCGCGACGCGCCGCGCTGCCTCCCGCAAGCGCTCGGCCGGCACGGTGAGCGCCACGCGGATGAAGCCCTCACCGCCCTTGCCCATCCCGGTCCCCGGGAAGAGAACGACGCCGGACTCCAGCAGGATCCTGCGGGCGAAGTCGACGGACGGCTCGCCGCTGGGGATCGGGATCCAGAGGTACAGCGTCGCCTTCGGCACATCCACGTCGAACCCGGCCTCGCGGAAGGCCTCGACGGCGGCATCGCGCCGCTCCTGAAAGATGGCGATCTGCTTCGGCACGAACTCCGCCCACGCCTCCAGGCTGGCCACGCCGGCCGCCTGGCAGGCCAAAAAGACCCCGGTGTCGTAATAGACCTTCACCTTCGTCAGCGCTTGAACCGCCTCTTTCTGCCCGACTACCCAGCCGATCCGCCAGCCGGTCATGTTGAACGTCTTGGAAAGCGAGTGGTATTCCACCGCCACGTCACGTGCGCCTTCACCCTGCAAGACACTTGGCGGCCGATAACCGTCAAAGGCGATCTCCGAGTAGGCGTTGTCGTTGATGAGCAAAAGGTCGTGCTGGCGACAGAACTCGATCGCTTCCTGGTAATACTCATCCGTCGCCACACCGCCCGTCGGGTTGTTCGGGTAGTTGAGGTAGAGCAGCTTCGCCTTCTTCAGCTTCGATTTCGGCACCTCGTTCCAGTCAAGCAGGTAGCTCTTCTCCCGGCGGAGTGGGACCTGAACGACGTCGGCACCGAGCATGTGGGTACCGCCGAAGTACGGGTAATAGCCCGGATCCGGGATGATGGCGGCGTCGCCGGGATCGACATAGAGGAGCGGCAGGTGTGCGATGCCCTCCTTCGTCCCAATCAGCGGCAGAACTTCTTCAAACGGGTCCGGCTCGATCCCGAACCGCCGCTTCATCCACTCGGCGATCTTGACCCGGAACTCCGGCAACCCGCGCTGGAAGGGGTAGCGGCTCATGCGCTCCTCGGTGACCGCCTGCTGGATCGCCGCGATCGTCTGCGGCGGCGGCATCTGATCGGCATCACCCGCACCCAGGTCGATCACGTCCACACCCTGCCCGATCAACTCGGCCTTGATCTTCGGTACGTCGGCGAGCGCGTAAGGCGGCAGGCTCGAGAATTGGCGCGAGAACTTAGGCATCGATCCCCTCTCCGATCTGGTTAGGGCCGCGAACGCCGCGGCCATGCATCGTATCGCCTTGCGAGGCGCTTGCTGGCGGAGGTCCCTTGAACCAACAAAGCTAGCCTTCCAGGAACTCCGCGGCCAGTCAGCGCTTCAGATGTTTTCTCGTTCGGCTATCCCTGCGTCACCTCGAGGGCGATGGCGTAGGCGCGGTTTCGGTCGAGCCCGTGGCGCTCGCGAAGCGCGCCGACGATCTCTTTCGATGTCGCACCGTCTCTGGCCAACGTGCGGGCCAACTGGCGCGCCGCGTCCTCGGAGCTCTCTACGGGCGCCTCCGGCGCGGCGGCCAGGCAGATCACGACCTCACCCTGTGGCTTGTGTCCGCTGTAGTATTCCGAAAGCTCACTCAGGGTCCCCCTAACAAACTCCTCATGGACTTTCGTAAGTTCGCGAGCCACCACCACGCCGCGCTCGGGCCCTAGCTGCTCAGCCAGCTCCTCGAGCGTACGAGCAAGACGCTGCGGCGACTCGAACAGGACGGCCGTGTGACGCAGCCTGGCGAGCTCGGCGATCAGCTCGCGTCGCCGGCGACCGGTTCGAGGCAGGAACCCGTAGTAGGTGAACGGCTGCGGATCGAGGCCTGAGGCGACGACTGCCGCCAGCGTGGCAGAGGGGCCCGGGATGGGAACGACGCGGGCGCCGAGCTCGATCGCGGCGCGCACGAGGCGCAGCCCGGGGTCGGAGATGAGCGGCGTGCCGGAATCGGCGACCAGAGCTACGGTCCGGCCGGCGACCAGCGCGGCACTTGCCTCCTCGGTCCTGGCCGCCTCGTTGTGCTTGTGGAACGACTTCAGCCGGCGCGCTTCGATCTCATAGTGCTCGAGCAGGACACGAGTCCGCCGGGTATCCTCGGCGAGGATCGCGTCGCTGGCGCGCAGGACCTCAACCGCGCGGTGCGTTGTATCGCCCAGGTTGCCGATAGGCGTGCTAACGAGGTAGAGAGTGCCGGCCTCTGTCATGTGGCAGGTAAGTTAACAGGCCGGAGGGCAAACATCGAACAACGCCTCCGCAGTTCTTGCGGAGGCGTTGTTTAATCCCGCGATCCAGCAGTGAGTCAGTCTCAGTCGAGGTGCTCCTCGATCTTCCGTTCCAGAGCCCGCTTCGGAACGGCGCCGACGACGGTGTCCACGTGCTGCCCGTCCTTGAAGAACAGGATGCTCGGGATCGACCGGACGTTGAACCGCATCGCCGTCCGCTGGCTCGAATCGACGTCGACCTTCGCTACCGTGACCTTCCCCTCGTACTCCTGGGCCAGTTCGGCTACGATCGGCGCGACGAGGTGACAGGGTCCGCACCAGGCGGCCCAGAAATCGACCATCGCCACGCCCTCGGCCTGCTCGACTTCTTCACCGAAGGTCTCGTCGTTAACCTCTCTCACAAACCCCATTACGCTCTCCCGTCCCCCGCTCGGACATTGCGAAACCGCCGGCGCCTGGCGCCGGTCCCTTTCGAACGCCACCAATTATATCATAATCTTCCCGCTCGCGCCGCTCAGACCGGCCCCAGCGGCCGGGAACCGGCGATAGAACACGTACCCGCGTTAAGGGGTTCCCGATGGATCAAGACACCCGTCTCGAACATGTGGCGATCGCCGTGCCGAACCTGGATGCGGCGGTGGCCGTCTACAGTGCGGTCCTCGGCCGGCCCGACTCCGGCCGCGAGGTCGTTGAGTCGGAGCAGGTCGAGATCGCCCTTTTCGACCTTGGCAGCACGAGGTTGGAGCTCCTGGAGCCCAGCGCAGCCGACTCGCCCGTTGGGCGGTTCCTCGAGCGGCGCGGGGCCGGCCTGCACCACATCGCCCTCGAGGTGACCGACATCGAGGCCGCTCTGGAGCGGTGTCAGGTGGCGGGGCTGCAGACCGTGGGCGCGGCTCCGAGGCGCGGGGCCGGCGGCCGCCGGGTAGCCTTCCTCCACCCCGCCGGCACCGGGGGCGTCCTCATCGAACTCTCCGAACGGATTCGATAGGCGTCTGAGGAACGGCGCTCTCGCGAACCGGCGGAACCGGCAGGCGCTCAGCAGGTGAACGTCTGCAGTGAGAGATGGACCTGCACGATGTACCAGCGGTCATCTCTCGCACGGACAACCGTGAAAGGCAAGGTTACGTTCTCTGGAGCGCGAGCGATGTCTGCCGTGACGACCGTCTCCCCTCGCTCGCGGGCCATGAGATCCGGCTGCGACGTGATCCGGAAGTTAACGGGACGGAAGCAGGCGGCGAGCACGATCATCCGGTCTCGGACTTCCTGTTCCGGATAAGCCTTTGAGATCGAGCCCTCCTCGGAGCCGAACACGGCGGCCATCCTCGCGTAGGCACGTCGCGACTGCTCGAACTGGCCCGCGTCTTTCGCTTCCTGCGCCTCCTTTGCCGCGTTGAGGAACGTTTCGACCGCCTCCTCCGGCGTCGCCGCGCCCACCGGCACGTCGAGCGAGGAGGTACCACCTCCGCCACAGCCGCCTAGCCCGACGAGGACCGCGGCCAGCACCGCCACTCGATCAGCCTTACGCACCTTCGGAACCCCTCGTTCTGGGGACATGAGATTGCCGATTAGAGGAACATTAGAACAATAGGGCGACTGAAGCCAGAAGCAGCGTCGACCGCCTACCGACCCCGCACCTTCCCAGTCACTCCGCCTTTCGGAAGGAAAGCCGGTCCTCACCGGACTCACGATCGACGGTGATACGGTCACCCTCGCTGAACTTGCCCTCGAGGACCGCCGCCGACAGCGGATTGAGCAGAAACTGCTGGAGCGCACGCTTCAGCGGCCGGGCGCCGAAGGCCGGCTCATAGCCCTCGGTCGCTATCAGTTCGCGGGCCGCATCGGTCACCTCGAGCGACAGTTTCTGCTCGGAGAGCAGTGACATAGCGCGCTCGAGCTGCAGATCGACGATCCGTCTCAGCTCGTCGCGGCCCAGCAGCTTGTAGATGATGATGTCGTCGACGCGGTTCAGGAACTCGGGTCTGAAGGTGGCGCGCAGACCGTCCCAGACACGCCTCTCGACCTCTTCCCAGTCGCTTTCGGCTTCCGGCTCGAGGATCCACTGGCCACCGATATTGGAGGTCAAGATGAGGACCGCGTTGCGGAAGTCCACCGTGCGGCCGTGACTATCGGTGAGCCGCCCGTCGTCCAGCACCTGGAGCAAGATGTTGAACACATCAGGGTGCGCTTTCTCGATCTCGTCGAACAGAATCACGCTGTAGGGTCGACGACGCACCCGCTCGGTGAGCTGGCCACCCTCCTCGTAGCCGATGTAGCCGGGCGGCGCCCCGATGAGGCGAGCTACCGAGTGGCGCTCCATGTACTCCGACATATCGAGGCGCACCATCGCAGCTTCATCGTCGAACAGGAACTCCGCCAGAGCCCGCGCGGTCTCGGTCTTACCGACGCCGGAGGGGCCGAGAAATATGAAGCTGCCTACCGGGCGATTCGGATCCTGGAGGCCGGCGCGGTTGCGACGCACGGCGTTGGCCACGGCCTCGATCGCCTGGGCCTGGTTGACCACCCGCCGGTGCAGGTGTTCCTCGAGCTGGACGAGTCGCTCACGCTCGCTCTCCATCATCTTGGAGACCGGAACGCCGGTCCAGCGCGAGACGACCGCCGCGACGTCCTCCTCGGTCACTTCCTCCTTGAGGTAGCGCGACTCCTTCTGTAGCTCGGCGAGTTTGTCGGTCGCCGCAGTCAGCTCCTTCTCCAGCGCCGGGATCTTGCCGTGTATGATCTCGGCTACCCTACCGTGCTCGCCGGCTCGCGTGGCCTGCTCGGCATCGACCCGCAGGTTCTCGATCAGGCTCTTGAGGGTGCGGATATTCTCGATCGCCTCCTTCTCGGCCTGCCACTTCGCCTTCATGCCGCTGGACCGCTCGCGCAGCTCGGCGAGCTCTTTCTCCAAGCGGTCCAGCCGCTTGCGGCTCTCCTTGTCCTCCTCCTTCTGCAGCGCCTGCTTCTCGATCTCGAGCTGGACGATGCGCCGCTCGACCTCATCGATCTCCAGCGGCATCGAGTCGATCTCGATCCGCAGCATCGAGGCCGCCTCATCGATCAGGTCAATGGCCTTGTCCGGCAGGAAGCGATCGGCGATGTAGCGGTTCGAGAGCCGCGCCGCCGAGACTATGGCAGCATCGGTGATCCGCACGCCGTGATGGACCTCGTAGCGCTCCTTCAAGCCGCGCAGGATCCCGACGGTATCCTCGACGCTGGGCTCCGAGGTGAAGATCGGCTGGAACCGCCGCTCCAGCGCCGTGTCGGTCTCGACGTGCTCGCGGTACTCGTTAAGGGTCGCTGCACCCACGACGCGCAGTTGGCCACGCGCGAGCAGCGGCTTCATCATGTTGCTCGCGTCTACCGCGCCCTCGGCCGCCCCGGCGCCCACGATGGTGTGCAGCTCGTCGATGAATACGACATACAGGCCCTCGCTCTCGGTGATCTCTTTCAGGAGAGCCTTGAAGCGCTCCTCGAACTGGCCCCGGTACTTGGTGCCGGCGATCATGCTGGCGATATCCACCTGGATGAGCTGCTTGTTGCGCAACGACTCGGGCACGTCGCCGTTCACGATCCGCTGGGCCAGTCCTTCGACGATCGCCGTCTTGCCGACCCCGGGCTCACCGATCAGCACCGGGTTGTTCTTCGTGCGCCGGGACAACACCTGGATCACACGGCGGATCTCCTCATCGCGCCCGATCACCGGGTCGAGCTTGCCACGCCGAGCCAGGTCGGTCAGGTCGATCGTATACTTCTGTATCGTCTGATACTTCTCCTCCGCGTCCCGGTCGGTCACCCGGTGCGGGCCGCGCATGTCGCCGATCGCCTGCAGCAGACTGTCATGCGTAGCACCCAGGCCTTTGAGCAGCGGCGCCGTCGTGCTCGCCGGCTTCGCCAGCAGCCCCAGCAGCAGGTGCTCGGTGGAGATGAACTGGTCGCCCAGCTCGCCGGCTTCCCTGTCGGCCTCGTCAAGGACCTGCGTCAACTCGCGCGACGGCATGGCACCCGAGCCGCCCTCCTGCCGTGCCAAGCGCTCCAGCGCCTCGTTCACCTTCCGCCCGAGCTGATCCGGCCGAACACCCACTCGCCCCAGCAGTGGCCCGGCCACCCCACCCTCCTGTTCCAGCAGCGCGTGCAACAGATGAACGTCCTCCACGGCGGGATTGCCTCGCCCGGCGGCCAGGGCGATCGCGGCCTGCAGGGCCTCCCCGGCCTTCACGGTCAGTCGGTCAAAGGAGATCATCTATGTCCGGCGCCTCCCATCGTTCTCGATACGGCACGCCCGCGCCTCCAGCTCGAGCGGAGCGCGATGTCTAGAGACAAGAATCCAAGGTGGAAGGAGGCAACTCGCGTGCCAGGCGACTCTGCCATAACGGCAGTGCGCGCGCACGGCTGTTGGCGGGCAGGCATCGAGCGCCGGCGCTGGGCGCCGGCGCCCTTCGTCAATCGACCTTGACCTTGCGGGTCTGCTCGCTGGCGGCCTTGGGCAGTGAGATCCGGCAGATCCCGCCCTCCAGGCTGGCGGTGATGCCCTCGCGGTCGAAGGCGGTCTTGAGCTTGAACCTGCGGTAGTAGCCCCAGGGGAGCGAGCTTTCATCCTCTGCGCGTCCGGCGGCCTTTGCTTCGATGACGAGCTCGTCACGGTCGAGGGTGATCTCGAGGTCGCTCTTTCGGACGCCGGGCATGTCGGCGAGGACGACCATCTCGGTGTCGGTCGAGTAGATGTCCACGGCCGGTCGCGTGTAGCGGTGGCGTCGTGCGCGTGCCTCGCGCTCCTCCCTGGTCGGCTCGCTCTGCTGCGCCTCGCGTAACTCGTCGTGTTCGATTCTATCCATCGTCTGCTCCCGACTCATCGTCCTGGGCCTTCGGTTCTGACCCTTCCTCCCACGGCATGGCGCCCGAGCCCTCTTCGCCGCCACTGGTTTCCTCTACCTCTATACTGCGGCCGCGGCCGCTCGACTTGGGCAAGCGTGCATCCAGGATACCGTCCCGCATCTGGGCGACGACCGCGAGCGCATCCACCTCGGCAGGCAGCCGGACGACGAGCTCGAAGTCACCCGAGGGCCGTTCGCTGCGCAGCATGCGCCCGCTCTCCGGCGGCTCGAAGCGTGGCCGCTGCCCCGAAACCGTGAGCGTGCGGCCCGCGACGGAAACGTCGATCTCCTCGCGCTTGAAACCGGGCAGTTCGACGAGCACTCGGCATTCTTCGTCCTCCACCCGCAGCTCGTGCCGGGGGAACTCCCTTCCGAGGCCGAAATCGGGGACCAGGCTCGTTACCTGACCGAACAGGCTGGTGACAGCGTCCTTGAATTCGGCGAGCGCGCCGCGACCGGACGCCTTCGAATCCGATTCGTTCTCCACGGTTCCTCCTTAGACTGCCGGTGATCGGTGATCAGTAGTCAGTGATCAGTACGAGCCTCCACGGTGCTTTGGTTTCGCCGCCCTCACGCCGGGGATCGGTCTTGGGCCTTCGTCTCGCGCACGACCACCGTGGCGGCGATCCGGTCCTGCAGCGCCTGCCGGTTGTCGTCCCAGAACATCTCCAGGAACCCGAGCAGGCCAGTGAAGATCGAGGCGGCGTAGCCACCGAAGCGGTTGAGGGCCGCCCACCAGCCGAGCGGTTTACCGTCGAGCCGTACGATGCGGACCCGCAGCAGGCGCTTGCCGGGGGTTCTGCCCCTCCAGACAACGGGGAGGAGGGTGAAGTAGAGGGCAGACCAACCGAACTCGATTCCGACCTCATTCAGGACCTTGAGAATCAGGTTAATGAGCCCACGGCTACGCTCGGCATCGAGTTGCCCCTGCTTCGCCGCCAAGTCGGCAGCTAACTGCTCGTTCCGTTCCTCCAGCGCCCCGACACGGTCGAAGGCAAGAACCTCGACCAGTGGCTCACGCAGCTCGTCGGCGCGCGTCGAATCGCCGGCCTGCAGAGAAGCCGCGTAGGCGAGGACCAGAGAGTCTGCATCGGCCAGCGCTACGACTCCCTCCGTGTCGAGGCCGACGTTGGCGAGTGCCGCCGCGACGGCGTCCCCAGCCCACAGCTCCTCCCCGGCCTCAGCGAGTGCGGCCAATACGTCGCGGATCTCGTCCGGGGCGGCCTGCATCTGCAGCAGCCGCCGGGCGACTCCGGTTAGCGCTTCCGTCATCTCGGCTTCCGAGCTGGCCGCCTGGACCGCCGTCACGTCCCGCGCCACCGCGATGGCGTCCATTATGCCCAGCTCCTCGGTGACACCACTCTCGCTCGAGGTGTCAGCGGACAGCGTGAGACCCGCCAGCGGGTTGAAGTCCGAGAAGGCCTCGTATCCGGCGATCAAGCTCGCAACGAGCGCCAGTACGGTGAGGGGTCCAAACACGGCCCAGCGGGTCCCTTTGCGGAACGCGCCCAACGTCGGACGGATAGCCGCTTGGAAGAACAGGAACGTCAGGGCGAGGAAGAGCAGGAGCCAGGATATCCGCAGTCCTGCGATTATCGCGATCAGTAGCAGGTCGATCCCCATCGCCAGCCCCCGGCGCCAGGGCCGAGCCAGGGGCGTGCCGAGCAGCTCCGGCGCCACCGAGAAAGCGTCGGGCGTGATGATCTCGCGTGGGTCTCGTGCCGTTTCCGCCATGCGTGCGTCTGCCCCCAGCGCGGGGGCCTGTGAGCGAGGTGAGCGTTTGCTGGAGAATGCTCCGTCGCTTCTAGAATACAGGCAGAGCCAGGCCGAATCCAGCGGGCGCCGCGACCACCCCGGGGCCGACCGCGCTTCCGGCGGCTGCGCTTGACACGCCGCCAGCGGAGTCCTAGGCTGTCGCGACTTCACAAAACACTTGTCCAGCAAGGCAAACCGGCGGAAAGAGCCCCAGGGCGGCCCAGGCCGCAGAAACGACCCAGAATCCCCAGATCTCGAGGAGGACCTCGATGGACCCGAAACCATACGAGCCCTACGTCCCAGCAGATACGCGGATGAAGGAGTTCACGCTCCGCGCCGTCGTGCTCGGCGTAGTGATGGCGGTCATCCTGGGCGCGGCCAACGCCTATATCGGCATGGTGGCTGGGCTCACGATCGCGGCGACCTTCCCGGCGGCGGTCGTGGCCATGGCCATGCTGCGACCGGTGGGCGGGACGATCCTCGAAGAGAACGTCGCACGGACCACGGCCTCGGTGGGCGAAGCGCTGGTCGCGGGCGCCATCTTTACGATCCCGGCTTTCGTCATCGCTGGTGTATGGGAGAGCGTGAACATCGGGCTCTCCATTGTGATCATGATGATCGGCGGCATGCTCGGCGTGTTCTTCGTCATCATCCTGCGCCGCACGCTGGTCGAAGATGCGGGGTTGCCGTTCCCCGAATCGGTGGCCGCCGGTGAGATCCACAAGGCGGGTCAGAAAGGCGCGACCGGCGGCAAGTACCTGGTGATCGCCGGCCTCACGGCCGCAATCCTCGAAGTGATCAGGAACGCTTCCGGCGTTCGCGTGCTGCTCCGGAACATGACAGGCTTCTGGTCGTGGGGCTCGGCCCGTGTCGCCGGGGGTAACCTGCCCGAGACCTACACAGGTGGCATCTATCTCTCCACGCCTTCGGCTTCACCCGCCCTGCTGGGCGTCGGCTACATCATCGGACCGCGCCTGGCGGCGGTGGTCTTCGCCGGAGGCGTGCTCGGCTGGTGGTGCCTGGCGCCGGTGATGGGCTTCGTGAACCGCGACCTCGTGGCCCTGGCGACGGATCCCGCCTGGTGCACGGCCAACCAAGCAGCCGCGCCATGCTGGGCCGCCGTGGCGCAGAACGTGGTCTGGCAGACGATGGTACGCCCGCTGGCGGTGGGCACGATGGTCGTCGGCGCCTTCTGGACTCTGTGGAGCATGCGTAAGAGCCTGCTCACCGGCATTGGCCGCGTACTGGCGGACGTCAAGCAGGTGAAGGGGGCTCAAGCGGAGAATCGCCTGGAGCAGGACCTCAGGTACCGCTGGGTCGTGTTCGGCATCCTCGGCCTGCTCGTCCCCATTTGGGTCCTCTACTACTACTTCAGCGAGAGCTTCGGCGGTTCGTTCGTCGCCGCCGTGGTGATGGTCGTGGCGGGGATCTTGTTCGCCGCCGTCGCTGGCTATCTGGTCGGTGTGATCGGCAGCAGCAACAACCCGATCAGCGGCCTCACCCTTACGACCCTGATCCTGGCGGCGCTGCTCATGGTGGCCATCGGCCTGACCGGTGACCAGGGCGTGATGGCGGTGCTCGGTGTGGCGGCGGTCGTCTGCTGCGCCATGGGGATCGCCGGCGACATGATGCAGGACCTGAAGGTGGGCCACATCCTGGGCGGCACACCGTCCTCGATGCAGAAGGGCGAGCTCATCGCGGTGGTCTTCGCAGCGCCGGCGCTCGGCGTCGCCCTCTGGCTGCTGGGCCGCGCCTACGGATTCGCCGGCGCCCCGGGCGCGGACCCGAGCCTAGCGCTGCCGGCGCCGCAGGCGGGCCTCATGGCACTGGTCAGCCAGGGCATCGTCGGCGGCGAAATGGTCTGGCCGCTCTTCCTGGCCGGCATGCTGTTCGGCGTCATGCTCATCCTGGTCAGGGCACCCTCGCCGATGCTGGTCGCCGTCGGTATGTACCTGCCGATCTACAGTACGTTCGCGATCTTCGTCGGCGGCGTGTTCAAGTGGATCGTCGACAGGATGCTGATGGCAAAGAGGTACCCGGATCACGCGATGGAGCGTGCAACGAACACGGGTATCCTGGTCGCTTCCGGGTTCGTGGCCGGCGAGGCGTTGATGGGGGTGATTATCGCCGGCTTGATCGTGGCAAACGTCACGCTCCCGACAATTGTCAGTAGCCCGCTGATCCAGGGGCTGCTTGGACTGCTGGTGTTCCCGCTGGTCCTGTGGTTCTTCTACCGCTACTCGAACGCCGACGCGAGGGCAGCATCGCGCTGAGGCGCTCTCGACCTGGCACGGCCGGCTGGGTGCTCAGGGCCATACTGGTTCTGGGCACCCTGCTGTCCTTTGCCGGCTGTAAGGACGAGGCCAGGGAGGAGACGGGAATCAGCCGAGAGGATTACATCGAGACGTATCTGGAAATCCTGCTGGCGGCCGAGGCGGCTGCCGACTCCTTCGCAGCGACCGACAGCGCCCTAGCGGTCCTCGCGCGGCGCGGGCTCACCGAACAGGACCTGCTGGACTTCGCGCGGCGCTACCGAGACGACCCCGGCTACCTGGCCGACATCTGGCAAGAGATCGAGGAGCGGCTAGAGCCGGAGGAGACCCCTGAGGAGCGCCCAACGCCGGAGGAGCGCCGAACGCCGGAGCGGGAAGGGGCACCCACCAGAAGGCAGTCGTAGCGGCGAGCCGCCGGCCATCACCTCACAGGCCGGTCGGGTGGTCGATGAACTCCCAGTCCAAGGCATACTTCGCGCCGAGGTGGCGGGCCAGGGCCTTGACCCCGAGTGTCTCGGTGGCGTAGTGGCCGGCGAAAAAGACGTTCAGTCCCCACTCCTGGGCGTCGAAGTAACTGTGGTGGGGCCCTTCGCCAGTGACGAAGGTGTCGAGGCCGGCGCTACGCGCCTGAGAGATCAGAGATGCCGCGCCGCCGGTCACGACCCCGACTCGGCGCACCTCCTCGGGTCCGGCGGGGATGCAGAACGGCTCGCGTCCCACCAGCCGCGCGAGCCGCGCGCCCAGCTCGGCGCGGGAGATCCCCAGCTCACCCCGGAAGCCGATCGCGTGGCCCTCGTACTCGCCGAAGCGGTCCGCGATCTCCACCCCTATGCCGCGCGCCAGCTCTATGTTGTTGCCGACCTCGGGGTGGGCATCGAGCGGCAAGTGCGCCGAGTAAACGGCAATGTCACCAGCGATCAATGCCCGAACGCGGCGATAGTTGCGATCGGTCAGCGGCGTGACGCCGCTCCCCCAGAAGAGGCCATGGTGAACGATGAGCAAATCGGCACCGGTCTCGGCCGCGGCATCGAAGGTCGCCTGACAGGCGTCGGTGCAAGCCGCGATCCTCCGAACCGTCCCGCTGTTCTCCACCTGCAGCCCGTTCCGGGCGCCCGGGTAGTCAGGCACGTTGGCGATGTCGAGGTACTCGTCCAGGTAAGCGACCAGCTCGGCGAGTGCGACGGCGGCCACGCTCACTCCCACTCGATGGTGGCCGGCGGTTTCGAGCTCACGTCGTAGCAGACGCGGTTGATGCCCGCTACCTCGTTGATGATGCGCGTGGCGACTCGGCCGAGCACGTCATGCGGGAACTGGAACCAGTCGGCGGTCATGCCGTCACGGCTGGTTACCGCGCGCAAGGCGACGACGTTCTCATAGGTCCGCCCATCGCCCATCACACCGACCGAACGCACGGGCAGCAAGACGGCGAACGCTTGCCAGATCTCGTCGTAGAGGCCGGCAGCGCGGATCTCTTCCAGAAAGATGGCATCCGACTCGCGCAGCACGGCCAACCGCTCCCGGGTCACGTCACCCAACACACGAACGGCGAGGCCCGGACCGGGGAAAGGATGCCGACCGACGAGCTCGTCGGGCAACCCGAGCTCGCGACCGACCTGGCGGACCTCGTCCTTGAAGAGCTCACGCAGCGGCTCGATGATCTCGAATGGCAGCTTCTCCGGCAGCCCGCCGACGTTGTGGTGCGTCTTGATCGTGTCGGAGGGGCCGCGCACGGCCAGCGACTCGATGACATCGGGATATAGGGTGCCCTGTACCAGGAACTCGACGTCGTCGCCGATCGCACGGGCTTCTCGCTCGAAGACCTCGATAAACGTGTGACCGATGATTCGCCGTTTCTCCTCCGGCTCCTCCACGCCCGCCAGCTGCTCGAGAAACGTGTCGGAGGCCTCCACGACACGTAGGTCGACGCCGAGGATCTGGTGGAACGTACGGGCGACCCAGTCGCGCTCGCCCTTACGCAAGAGGCCCGTGTCGACGAAGATGCAGGTCAGCTTGTCGCCCACCGCTCGATGGACCAGCGCAGTGGCGACTGACGAGTCGACGCCGCCGGAAAGCCCCGAGATGACTCGCCCGTGATCGCCCACCTGTCCCTGCACCGCCCTAACCTGATTCTCGATGAAGGAGCCGGCCGTCCAACTCGGCTCGCAACCGCATACCCGGAACAGGAAGTTCGAGATGATCTCACCGCCGCGCGCCGTGTGCGCGACCTCGGGATGGAACTGTACGCCGAAGATCGGTTTGTCGGCTGCGCGGAAGGCCGCCACCGGCACCGTCCCGGTAGCGCCGAGCACCTGGAAGCCGGGAGGCGCAGACTCCACCCTATCGCCATGGCTCATCCAGACGGTAGCGCGCTCGCCAGGCTCGAAGCCGTCGAACAGGTCGTCAGGCTCGACAACCTCCAGCTCGGCACGGCCGTATTCGCGCTTGGCGGCGCTCTTCACTTCGCCGCCCACGAGCTGGGCGAGCAGCTGCATGCCGTAGCAGATGCCGAGCACCGGCACATCGAGGTCGAGTAGCTCGGAGTCCGCCGTCGGCACGTCGTCCCCGTAGACGCTCGCCGGGCCGCCCGATAGAACCACGCCGCTGGGCGCCCACTCCCGCACCCAGGCGGCGGGACGCGTCGGCGGATGGATCTCGCAGTATACACGCTCCTCGCGGATGCGCCGGGCGATGAGCTGGGTGTACTGGCTCCCGTAATCCAGTATGAGGATTCGGTCCTTCGGTAACGCGCCGATCGTCATGCCACTCTCTGGTGATCGGTGATCGGTGATCGGTGATCAGTAATCGGTGGTCAGTGGTCGGTGGGGCTCGTTTCAGTTACCGACTACCGACCACCGACTGCCGACTACCGTCTAGTACGCCCGCGCCCAAACCACCTCGTGTTGGGCAGCACCACCGCATATGCACGTGTCCGGGACGGTTTCACTCCCAAAGTCCTCGTCCGGGACGACGCGGATCGTGGCCTTCGTGTCGTCCTTGACTTTCGTTTCGCATTCTTCGGCGCCGCAGTAGCCGGTGTAGATGAAGCCGCCGCCCGTCGACATGATCTTCTTGAACTCCTCGTAGTCGGTCACGCCGCGATAGGAGCTTTCCTCGCGGCGGCGCAGCGCGGCATCGAGCAACCCCTGCTGCATCTGATCGAGGAGGTCCGGCACGCGAGCGGCCACATCGCCCGCCGGGATCGGGAGCTTACGCCGCTTGGCGTCGGCCGAGGAGCGCAGTACCGCCATTACCTGTCGTTTCTCGAGGTCCTTCGGTCCGATCTCGAGGCGGATCGGCACCCCCTTCTCCTCCCACTCGTAGTACTTGGCGCCCGGGTTCAGTGTGTCGCGGTCGTCGAACTTCACGCGGATCTCGCCTTCGAGCGTGCTCTTCAGCTGCGCGCCGGCCTCCAGCACGCGGACTTTCTCGTCCTCCGACTTCCAGATGGGCACGATGACCACCTGGATCGGAGCCAGCTTCGGAGGCAGCACCAGTCCGAGATCATCGCTGTGCGTCATGACGAGGCCGCCGACCAACCGGGTGGACACGCCCCACGATGTGCTCCAGACGTACTCGTGCTCGCCCTCTTCCGTCTGGTACTTCACGTCGAACGCGCGCGCGAAGTTCTGGCCGAGGTTGTGCGACGTGCCCGCCTGGAGTGCCCAGTTGTCCTGCATCATCGCCTCACAGGCGTAAGTGCGGTCGGCGCCGGCGAACTTGTCCCACTCCGTCTTGATCCCGGTCACCGGAGGCATTGCCATCCACTCCTCCATGAACTTCCGGTACAGCCCGAGAATCAGCAGCGTCTCACGCTGGGCGTCGTCCCACGTGGCATGGGCCGTATGCCCCTCCTGCCAGAGGAACTCGAGGGTGCGCAGAAACGGCCGGGTCCGCATCTCCCAGCGGACGATATTCGCCCACTGGTTGATCAGCATCGGCAGGTCGCGGTAGCTCTGTATCCAGTCGGCCATGATCGGCCAGATGATAGCCTCGGAGGTCGGGCGAATGACCAGTGGTTCCTCGAGTTCCTTTCCGCCTCCGCGCGTGACCAGGGCGATTTCCGGCGCGAATCCCTCTACGTGCTCGGCTTCCTTCTTCAAGAAGCTCTCGGGCACGAAGAGCGGGAAGTAGGCGTTCTGGTGGCCCGTCGCCTTGAACATCTCGTCCAGGGCCCTCTGCATGAGCTCCCAAATCGCGTAGCCGTGAGGACGGATCACCATGCAGCCGCGCACGGGTGAGTACCCGGCGAGCTCGGAGCGCTGCACGACTCCGTTGTACCAGGCGGAGAAATCCTCACTCCGCGGGGTCAGCGCTTTCTCTTCCGCCATCGGCGTTCTTTAGGCCTCCGGTGTTTCCTAATCTCCACTGGTCCCAGGCAGGTCGCTCTCCTCAGCGACCCCCGGCTCCTCCGACCCCTCTCCCTTCGCATTGCCGCTCAGCAGCCAGAGCGCTACCGGCACGAGCGCAACAGCGCCCACCCAGCTCACGAGCCGCCCGTAGCGGCGACCGAAGACGCGTCGCAGCAACCCCCTCGCACCGACGATCGCCACACTGCTCGCAACGGCACCGGCGCCCAACGGACCGAGTTGCTCCCAGGCCGGACCCAAGACACGGTCGAACAGCGCGTCAGTCATCGCCTCCAGCGACGCCTGCTCGTCAGCCGGCATCGCCTCCCAGCGCTCGCGGACTCCAGGCCGCCGGGCCGGGCGCCGCGTTGACCGTCTCGGCTCACCGCTAGCCATCTCCAAGCTCCGCAGCCAGCGTCGCCGCCAGTTCGTCGAAGCGGACCACGCGTTCCGCGCCTGTCGACATGTCGCGTACGCGGGCCTGTTTCTCCTCCACCTCTTTAGGCCCTAGGATCACCGCCCGGCGGGCACCAAGCTGATCGGCGCTTTTCAACTGGTTAGCGAGCCGGCGATCACGGAACTCGAAGATCACCGACAGGCCAGCAGACCTGAGGGCCTGCGTGGCGCGCAACGCATGCCGCTGGCCGTCGGCGCCGAGCCAGGCTACGAAGCAGTCAAGCGAGCGACCCGGCTTGGGCAGCAGCCCGTGATCGCGCAAGAGCTCGCTGAGCACAACATCACCCATGCCGAAGCCAAGGGCGGGCATGTCGACGCCGGCGATCAACTGCAGGAGCTCGTCGTACCGGCCGCCGCCGCAGATCGCCCGCAGCTTCCTCTGCGCGTCCCACAGCTCGAATACGATCCCCGTGTAATAGGCCAACCCCCGAACGACCGAGAGGTCGATGTCTACGAACTCGCGGACGCCCAAATCCTCGAGGTGCTCGAGATACTTCGAAAGCTCCGCGATACCCTCCGAGACACTCGGCACACCGCCGAACCGCGCCTCGAGCTCCTCGATGCCGCGGAGCTGTGTAGCCTCGAATATCCCGGCGATCGTCTGCGGCTCGAGGCCGAGGTTTTTTAGCTGGGCCTCTAGCCGCTCACGGGGCTCGCGCTCCAGCTTGTCGACCACCCCGTACACGGGCTCGAGCGTCTCCTCCGCGACACCGACGTGCCGGAAGATCGCCGCCAGCACGCGACGGTCCGAGACGCGAGCCCTGACCTGGGTCGCGTCAAGCCCGGTAGCGCGCATGATGTCGAGCGCCGCGGCGAGCAGCTCGGCATCGGCGAGGACGTCCACCTCGCCGAGGATGTCCAAGTTGAGCTGGAAGTGCTCCCGCAGGCGTCCGCGCTGCTTGCGCTCGTAGCGGAACAGCTGCGGTGTTGAGAACCAGCGGACGGGCTTGCGCAGCGCGGGCGCCCGCGCGCCGACCATACGGGCCAGAGTCGGCGTCATCTCGGGGCGCAGCGCGACCCTACGTCCGCCCTTGTCCTCGAACTCGTAGAGCTGCTGGACGATCTCGTCGCCCGACTTGCGCGTGTACAGCTCGAGGGGCTCGAGCGGCGGACCGTCGTACTCCTCGAAGCCGTAGCGCCGCGCGACCTCCTTCCAGACGCCCAGCAGAAACGAGCGTGCGGCCAGCTCCTCAGGATAGAAATCCCTAAACCCAGGCAACCCTTTGAGTTCCACCATCGCGAATCTATCCGGCTCTATCGGCACCCAGCAAGGATACTGGTATGCCCAGATAACGCATCGCGTCGCCCACCGTATGGTTCGATCCGGTCACGACGATGGTCGACGCCAGCTGCGAGGCGTGCTCCAGGGCGGCCTTGAAATCTTCGACCACCTCCACCGCGTAGCTCGAGATGGTCGCCGCCACCGCCCCAGCGTCCCAGCGCCGCCCCGGCGGCGAGCTGGGCGCCACCGTGAAGACCGACAGGTCGGCCAGCGCCAGCAGCGGCGGCAGCATTTCGGGCCACGGCTTGTCGCCCAAGATCGCCACCACGAGCGCCATCGGCGATGGAAGGTCGAGGCTGGTCAGCGCCTGAGCCAGTGCCTCCACGCCGACGACGTTGTGGGCCACGTCAAGCACCCACGTTCTGCCGTTGCAATTCTCTATCTGCAGCCTGCCCGGCCAGCGAACACCGGCGATCCCCTCCTGGATCTCCGACGGCGTCGGCCGCCAGGCCTCCGGCAGATTCTCAACGGTCAGGGCTGCGAGCCCTACGTTCCACGCTTGATGGTAACCGATCAACGGGCAGCGCAGTGCGATCGCTGCCGCCGAGCCCGGGCCGACGTACTCCAGTTCGGTGCCGTCGCGGCGAATCCTGATGCGGCGCACACCAGCATCGTAGCCGAGCTGGCAGAGCGGCGCTCCCACCCACCCTGCCGTCTCGCGAATTATCCTCCCCGCTTCCGGTTCGACGCGGCCCAGTACCAGTGGGACTCCCGGCTTGGCGATTCCCGCCTTTTCCCCGGCGATGGCCGAGAGGGTGTTCCCCAGATAGTCGGAGTGATCCCAGGCGACGTTGGTGATCGCTGCTACCTCCGGCAGCAAGACGTTGGTCGCGTCCAGCCGACCGCCCAGACCGACCTCGGCGATCACGACGTCGACCCCGGCTTCCGCAAAGCACAGAAACGCCAACGCCGTGGCCGTCTCGAAGAAAGTCGCACCCTCCTCCACGACCGGGCGGAGCCGACGGGCACAATCCTCGACCAGCTCGTCGTCGACGGGCTGCCCATCCACCTGTATCCGCTCCGCGAATGCGACGAGGTGCGGCGAGGTGTAGAGACCGACCCGCTGTCCGGCCGCGCTCAGAACGCTGGCGATCATCGCCGCCACCGATCCCTTCCCGTTTGTCCCGCCCACATGGACGGACCGGTAGGCCATATGGGGCCGGCCCACGGCGTGCAGCATTCCGCGCGTCCGGCGGAGACCCCAGCGGATCTCGCCGGTAGGCTGGATCCCGAGGAGCTCCGACAGGTCCGAGGTCACCATCGGGCCCACAGTGGTGCGGCCGGTGAGTACATGGCGCCTAATTATAAGAGGCCACCGGGATGTCGGTAGGGCGGGTGATTAGATGGTCGGTGGTCAGTCGTCGGTGAGGCTCGGGTGCGACCGACCACCGACTACCGATGACTAGCCCACCATGTGCTGCAGAAGCCTCGAAACGGTGAGCTTCAGCTGCGGGCGCGGCACCACGATATCCACCATGCCATGCTCGAGCAGGAACTCGGCGCGCTGGAATCCTTCCGGCAGCTCCTGGCCGATCGTCTGCTCGATGACCCGCGGCCCGGCGAAGCCGACCAGCGCGCCGGGTTCGGCGATGATCACATCGCCGAGCATGGCGAACGAGGCTGTTACGCCACCGGTGGTCGGGTGGGTGAGGACCGAGATGTACGGCAAGCGCGACTTGTGCATGCGTCCCAGCGCGCTCGATGTCTTCGCCATCTGCATGAGGGAGAGCACACCCTCCATCATCCGGGCGCCGCCAGAAGCCGAGACTATGATCAGAGGGTTTTCTTCAGCGAGGGCGCGTTCCGCCACACGGGCGATCTTCTCGCCGACCACGGAGCCCATCGAGCCGCCGATGAAACCGAAGTCCATGACCCCGAACTTGACAGACAGACCGTCGACGTGCCCACCGCCAGTAAGAACCGCCTCTTTCCTGCCGCCCTTGCTCATCGCTCGCTGGTAGCGCTCCGCATACGGCGTCGGCCCAACGAACCTCAACGGATCAACCGACTGCAGTTCAGCGTCGTACTCTTCCTCGAGCGCGTTATCGAGCAATAGCTGCGCATACTCGTCGGGGCCGATGCGGAAATGGTAGCCACACCTGATACATACGCCCTTGTTCTCGTTCAGCTTCTCGCGGTAGATGATCTCGCCGCAGCCGTCGCATTTCTTCCAGACGTCCGGCGGCACTTCCCGCTTCTGCCCGACCAGTCTTTTCTTCTCTTTCCGAAACCAGGCCATCTGTCTGGCGCTCCGTCTCGTGGAAAGCGTGAGCGTTCAAAGATCTTACGCTGCGGCCCTCCTCGCAATGCCCCCGCGTTGCGGCGGTGGTTCGGCGGGAGCCCGCACGCGAGCTCGAGGTTCCCGCCCGGCTATGTTCCTGTCTTCGTGTCCGACGCCACGCGTTGGATTATCGCCAGCATGACAAACGACATTAGCAGGAAGCTGCCGCCGTAGCTCAGGAAGGGGAGCGGCAGCCCCGTGATCGGGAACAGCCCAACCGTCATCCCGACGTTGGCGACCAGGTGGGCAAACCACAGGGCGAAGATCCCGAAGACGACTATGGAGGCGAAGGAGTCATCGGACCGCTCGGCAGCGAGCAGCACGCGCCAGAGTACGACCGCGAAGCAGAGGAGTACGATGGAGATGCCGATGAAACCGAACTCCTCCCCGACCACCGCGGCGATGAAATCGGTATGTTGCTCGGGCAAGAAGGCGAGGCGCTTCTGTGTCCCCTGGGCGAACCCTTTGCCGACCCAACCACCTGACCCGATGGCGACCTGCGAC
Source organism: Gemmatimonadota bacterium (assembly GCA_020344215.1). Classification (GTDB taxonomy): domain Bacteria; phylum Gemmatimonadota; class Gemmatimonadetes; order Palauibacterales; family KS3-K002. The sequence goes on along the minus strand of CP070815.1, from coordinate 150,909 downwards.
TGGATGAGGTGCCAGCCCGCGCCCTGCGGATCGGCCTCCGGCTGAATAAATGCCAGGATACGGACCTTCTGATACGCCGGAAGACTGCGCCAAGCCGGCCTTACCAGCACACCCATCGCCAGGTTGGCGAAGATCACCGCCAGCGACTCCGTTAAGTAGGCTCGGGTCCAGTAGAGGAAGCCAACCAGCAAGAGGAACCAGACGCCCCACAGCGGAGTCGAGAAAGCGAGCGCCAGACTCACCAGCGGGCTGAGTAACAGGGCGAGCTTCGAGAAGGGCAGGCCGGACCAGTACAGGGCCCCGACGAGGATAGCGATGAACACCGAGGCCGTACCCAGGTCGGGCTCGGCAATGATCAGCACGAACGGCACCATTACGACGGCCAAGTAGGGCCAGAGGTCCCAGAGCGTTTCAGGCGGCCGCTCGCGCCCCGCGATCAGCTTGGCCAACAACAGAATCGTTGCCAGCTTCGCGAATTCCGAGGGCTGGAAGCCGACGCCGCCAACCCGAATCCAGCTACGCGGCCCGTCGCCGCTACCCACGACGAGCACGACGATCAGCAACAAAATGGCGACGGCGTAGGCGATGGGGGCGACCCACTCAAGCCAACGCATGGCGATCCGGAGAGTCAGCGCGAAGACGACCAGCGAGATCGCCAACCAGATCGCCTGCTTGCGCCATATTCCGGTCACCAACGATGGGACCTCCAGCTCCCCGGCCGAGTAGATCATCGCCACACCAAAGACCGCGAGGCCGAAGACCAGAGCCAGGACGAAGAAGTCCCCTATCGTGAGAGGCTCCCTCTCTCTCATCCGCCCTCCACCTCGGTGCTTTCCGGCGTGCTGGCCCGGCTATTGAGCCGGCTATTGAGGTAGAAGTCGATTAGCCGTGACACGATGGGCGCGGCACCGGACGAGCCGTGGCCACCCGCCTCCACGACTGCCGCGGCCACAATTACCGGATCCTCGGCCGGCGCGAAGCCGAGGAACCAGGCATGGTCTTCGCCGTGTGGGTTTTGCGCCGTGCCCGTCTTGCCGGCCAGCGTCCAGTCACGCAGGCGCGAGCCGCGCGCCGTGCCGCGCGGCTCGTTTACGACCGCTACGAGGGCGTCACGAAGGATCGCCAGTTGCTCGGTGTTCAAGGGGATCGCGCCAGCTGGCTCGGGAGCCGGACCCAGCCTGGCGACCCGAGGCGTCGGGAGCGTGCCGCCGTTTGCGAGTGCGGCAAAGACCTGCACCATCTTCAATGGGCTCTGAGCGTTCTCGCCCTGCCCGATGGCGAGGTTCAGCACGACCGAGTTGGTCCAGCCGCTGGGCCCATAGCGTTCGTCGTACCAAGCGGTTGAGGGTGGGAACGTCCCACTGATGTCCGAGGGCAGATCGATTCCGGTGACCTGCCCCATTCCGAACTCTCCCACCCCCGCCAGCACGCCCTCCAGGCCGATCTTCAGACCGAGCTGATAGAAATACACATCGCAGCTCTGGCGGATGGCGCCGTGCAAATCGAGCGCGCCGTGGCCGACCGGCGTCCAATCGTGGAAGACTCGGCCGTAGTAAAGCAAGGCGCCGCGACAGGGGATCGGCATCTTGGTGTCCAGTTCGGCGTAGCCTTCCTTCAGCGCGATGCCCGCGATGATCAGCTTGAAGGTCGAGCCCGGAGCGTAGGCGGCGGTCACAGCACGGTTGAACAGCGGCCGGCCCGGGTCGGTATTCAGCGCACGCCAGGCGGCGGGCTCGAAGCCGCCTACGAACGCGTTCGGGTCATAGCTCGGCGAGCTATACATCGCCAGCACCGCCCCCAACCTGGGCTCCAGAGCAACGACCGCACCGGCCATGCTGTCGGGAAACAGCTCAGCCGCGCGCTGCTGCAGAGCGAGATCGATGTTCAGGTAGAGGTCGCGGCCGGGAACGGGATCCACCGGCTCGCGGCCTCTGAACTCTCCGACGACGCGACCGAGCGCGTTGACCTCGACGTAACGCACACCCGGCGTACCGGCCAGCAGTCGGTCATAGACCCGCTCCACACCGGTCTGCCCAACGATTCGTCCGGGCTCGTAACCTTGGAACTCGGGGTCCTTGAGGTCCGCATCGCTTATCTCTGCGACGTACCCCACCACGTGAGCGAGTAGTGAATCATGCGTGTAGCGTCGCTTGGGCGCCGCTTCAACCACGATACCGCCGGGCAGGTGCGCGCGCCGCTCCTCGATCGCGGAGACTTCAGCGAAGCTCGCGTTTCGCTCCACTGTGATCGGGCGATTGGGATGCCGACGGTAGCTCTCCACCAAGCGCTCGGCCTGCTCGCCGGACAGCTCGAGTATCGGCGCCAACTCCTCGAGGACAACGCGAAGCGAGTCGATGGACAGTGGCAGAACGGCGATCGAGTAGCCGGGCACGTTCTCGGCGATCACCTCGCCGTTGCGATCGTAGATCGTCCCGCGTGCCGCAGGGATCGGGAGCGCGCGGATACGGTTCCCCTCAGACTGCAGCGCGTAGGTGGTGTGCTTGAGGATCTGGATCCTGAAGAACTGAATGCCCAGCCCGATGACCACGAGTAGCGACAGCCAGCGGGCCAGTCGGCTTCGCGCCCGGCGGCTCACCTGCGGGGGCCGCGCGATAGATCTCACCGGGCCCTCACGAACGGCAGGGTCAGATACCCGACCGCGCCCGTGGCGAGAGCGTCGAGCGGCGCTCGCACGAACACGTACGATAGCGGGTTGCCGCTGGCACCGAGGATCAAATAGCTGACTGTCTCGAAGACCCAGGTGCCCGCGAACAGGTAGGTGCCTATGAACAGCGGCTCCTCACCGACGAACAGATCGCGCGATAGCGAACCGAGGTAGCCCACCAGCACCAGCATGAGCGTCGCCAAGCCGAAATGGCTTACGGCCATCGCATCCTCCAGCAGGCCGAGGAGGAAGCCGACCGTCGCCGCCGCGCCCGGGCGCAGCTGGCGAGCCGAGACGAGGAGCGCGCAGAGTAGCAGATTCGGGCTGGCGAACCACGAATCGAAGAGCGGGGCCAACGCGAAGTGCAGATAGGTCAGGACCAGTACAACCCCGAGCAGCCCGACTCGACTACCCGCCCGAGCGCTCATGATCAGCGTCCGTCGCCCACGGCGGGCCGTTCCCAGACGTCCGTCACGTCGATCGTGTCGGCACGCTCCACCAACACCATCACCTCGCGCACGGCATCGGGGTGAACCGCCGGCTCAACCAGGTAGCTCTTCGCCCAGCCGGCCTCGGCGCCAGTCAGCTGGGCGACCCGGCCGATCGGGATCCCGCGCGGGAACACTCCGCCCAACCCGGATGTCACCAGCTCGGTGCCGGACGGCAGTTCGGCCTGGAACGGAGCACCGTCCAGTTGCATGGCCGCAGGAGTACCGCCCAGAGGTCTGATGATACCGAACACGCGGCCGTCCGAGGTCATCGCGCTGACGCGGAAGTCGGGATGCGTCCAGAAATCGCCGGTCGCCTGGCCGGCAAAGATCGTTCTGACAATTCCCACAAGGCCACCTGCCGCCACGACCGGTGCATCGGTGGACACACCCACCGCCGGACCCACATCGAGAACGAACGAGCGCTTCACGCCCTCACCCGCGCGACCCGCCGGCGTCAGGTTCGCCGGGCGGAAACGATCACGCCCGCGCTCGGCGAGCTCGAGCAGAGCTCTTAGCCGCCGGTTCTCCTCCTCCACACCCTGCAGTGCGAGCAACCGCGCCCCCAGCGCATCGCGCTCGCCCCGCAGCTCCTGGATGTCCGCGCGAGCCGAACCGACATCCACCAGCCACGCCTGCAGATGGAGGACCGGTGCCAAGGCCGTCGAGCGCACCGCCGTTGCCAGGAAAAGCTGACGCGCGTGCGGCAGGGTCATGAGCACGACTGCGGCGAGCAGCAGAAACAGCAGGCACAGGAGGTCACGGCGTCCCTGCCGCTTGACTCCCGACTCCGGGTCACCGCCCGAACGGCTCAGCTGGACAGCACCCCTCTGTATCTGGGAAGGTCGTCGAGGATGCGTCCGGCGCCACGGACCACGCACGTCAGGGGCTCCTCATCCACGTGGATCGGCAAGTTGGTCTCTTCCTGGAGGAGGCGGTCAAGCCCACGGATCAGGCAGCCGCCGCCGGTCATGACGATCCCGCGATCGACGATGTCGCTGGCGAGCTCAGGCGGCGTGATCTCAAGCGCGCGGCGAACCGCCTCGACGATCTGCTGGATCGGTTCCTGGATGTGCTCTCTAATCTCCTCGGAATGGATGCGCACCGTCTTCGGGATACCGGAAACGAGATCGCGCCCCTTCACGTCCATCTCGCGTTCGTCGCCCACAGCGGCGGCCGAGCCGATCCGGATCTTGATCGCCTCGGCTGTCGGCTCACCGACCAGCAAGTTGTAGTTCTTGCGCAGGAACGTGACGATGGCTGCGTCGATCTCGTCGCCGCCTACCCTGATCGAGGTGTTGGAGACGATGCCACCCAACGCGATCACCGCGATCTCCGTCGTGCCACCGCCGATGTCGATCACCATGTTCCCCGTCGGTGTCTCTACCGGCAGACCCACGCCGATCGCCGCAGCCATCGGCTCGGCCACCATGTAGACTTCCTTGGCACCCGCCGCCTGAGCGCCCGCCCGCACCGCACGGCGCTCCAGCTCCGTGATGCCCGAGGGAACACCGATCACGACGCGGGGCTTCAGGCGAAAAACCCGCTTGGCCGTCACCATCCTCAGAAAATGCCTGAGCATGAGCTCGCTGACATCCACGTCGGCGATGACCCCGTCCTTGAGCGGGCGGACCGCCTCGATTCCGCCGGGCGTCCGGCCGAGCATGCCTTTGGCCTCCAGCCCGACGCCGAGAAGCTTGCCGTTCGACTTGTCGATCGCCACCACTGAGGGCTCGTTCAGCACGATGCCCTCGCCCTTCACGTAGATCAGTGTGTTGGCGGTGCCCAGGTCGACAGCTATGTCGTTAACCGGTAGCAGCCTACCGGAATCGAGCCAGCCAAAGCCCATAGAGATCAGCTCGTTCCTCCCAGCGGTGGCGGGAGCGCACCGCTTTCCAGACCCTCACAACCCCTAGGTTGGGCGGACAGGGTAGCCTAACCTCCAATACTAGACAGAGGGGGCACGGCGGCGCAATGGACAGGTAAGGGCCTCGTAACTCTCGAATCTCCAACCCTAACCGAGGACTACCTCGATAGGCGTGTAGTCGAGCCCGAAGGCCTCCGCCACGCCGAGGCAGGTCAGTTTCTCGCCGACCGTGTTCACACCGAGTGCCAGGGCATGGTCCTCCCGGCACGCCTTCTGCCAGCCGTTGTCGGCCAGCTTCAAGGCGTAGGCGAAGGTCGCGTTAGCGAGCGCGAGGGTCGAGGTCCGCGGCACGGCGCCCGGCATGTTCGCCACGCAGTAATGGATGACACCTTCGACGACGTAGGTCGGGTCCTCGTGGGTTGTAGGCCGCACGGTCTCGACGCAGCCGCCTTGGTCGACGGCTACGTCGACGATCACAGCGCCGTCCTTCATCAGCTTCAGGTCTTCCTTGGAGACGAGGTGCGGGGCCTTGGCACCGGGCAACAGAACCGCACCGACCAGCAGATCGGCCCGCTCGATCGCCTCGAGGATGTTGACCCGATTCGAATAGACCAGCTCGACGTTGGCGGGCATCACGTCATCGAGATAGCGCAGCCGGTCGAGGCTGACGTCGAGGATAATCACCCGCGCGCCGAGTCCTGCGGCCATCTTCGCCGCGTGGGTACCGACCACGCCGCCGCCCAGGACCACGACCTCCGCCGACGGCACACCGGGAACGCCACCCAGAAGGATCCCGCGGCCGCCGAACGTCTTCTCCAGGTACTTGGCGCCCTCCTGGACGGCCATCCGGCCTGCCACCTCGCTCATCGGCGTCAGCAGCGGCAGCTCGCCGGTTTCCAGCTGGACGGTCTCGTAGGCGATCGTCACCGCGCCGCTCTTGAGCATCGCTCTTGTCAGCGTCTCGTCCGCGGCGTAGTGGAAGTAAGTGAAGACGACGTGATCGGGCTTGACGCGCGGGTATTCCTCGGCGATAGGCTCTTTGACCTTGACCATCATATCCGACTCCGCCCACACCTCGTCGGCGCTGGCCATGACGGTCGCGCCCGCCGCCTTGTAGGCCTCGTCCTCGAAGCCGCTCCCAATACCGGCGCCTTTCTGTACCAGCACCTTGTGACCGTGCGCCACGAGTTGCTCGGCGCCCGCCGGAATCATCGCCACACGGTTTTCCGCTGTCTTGATCTCCTTCGGTACCCCGACGATCATCTCTCTAGCCTCGCTCGTTTAAGGGCCAGAAGACTACCAGCCGAACAAAACGGACAATCATTCTCCGCTCGCCTCGGACCGCTCTCCCATGGGGCCCAACCAGACCACCGCTTGGCGCTCAGGAGCATAGTACTCCCGGCACAGCTCGGCCACCTCCTGCTCGCCGACGGCGTCGATTCGCGCGCAAATGTCGTCCAAAGTCAGGTACGGTTCGTCGTAAAGTGCCACACCGGCCAGGCGCTGTAGCCGCGCCGATGTGGATTCCAGCGATAACACGACCTGCCCTTTGGTCTGGTTCTTGACCGCACGCAGCTCTTCACTCGCAAGCCCAATGCCAGAAACCTGGTGAAGCTCTTCGCGCACCTCCTCGATCGCCCGATCCGCAGTATCGGGCTGGGTCGCCAAGTAGATCCCGGCCAGGCCGCCGCGAGCGTAGAAGGATTGGAACGAGTAGACGGTGTACGCCAGGCCAAGTTCCTCCCTGACACGCTGGAACAGGCGGCTGCTCATGCCACCGCCGAGAGCCGTCGAGACGAGGATCGAGGCGTAGCGGCGTGGGTCGGTCCGGGGAAAGGTGGGCGCGCCGAGGCAGATGTGGACCTGCGCGCTGTCGCGCTGGACCAGTCGCTCCGCTGGCGGCACCGCTGCGGGCTCGGCGACGGCCGGCGCCTCGCCAGGCAGGCCTGCCGGCGGGAAATGCTGGGCCACCAGTTCGAGCAAGTCGTCGTGCCGAAGGTTGCCTGCGGCGGCCACCACGCAGACGCTCGGCCGGTAGGCTGTCCTCCAGAGGCCGTAGATGTCGTCAAGGACGATGGCGCGGATTGTCTCCGCCGTACCGAGAACGGGGTTGCCGTAAGGGTGTGCACCCCAGACGCCGCGCGCGTGGAGGTCGAAGACGAGCTCTTCCGGCGTGTCCTCGACCCCGGCGATCTCCTCGAGGATCACCCGGCGCTCGATCTCGAGGTCCTCCTCCCGCAGGCGCGGCCGGAAAACCAGGTCGGTGAGCACATCGACGGCGATGGGGAGGTGCTCGTCCAGCACCTTGGCGTAGCAGGCCGTGTGCTCACGCGAAGTGTAAGCGTCGAGCGAGCCGCCGATCCCCTCGATCTCGACCGCGATCTCACGAGCCGTCCGCCGCTCGGTCCCCTTGAAGACCATGTGCTCCAGCAGATGCGCCGCTCCCATCCGCTCCGGCGGATCGTGGCTCGCACCCCAGCGGACCCATACGCCCACCGCCGCGGACCGAACGCTGGACACGTATTCGGAAAGCACGAGCGGCCCTCCGTCCGGCCGGGTCCGGTATACGTTCTCGTCGAGTTGGGTGGTCATGTCGGCGCGGTAGTCGTTAAGGGTCCAACCGATCTTTCGACGCCCGCTGTTCGATGTCCGACGCTCACCACAAAAGGAACACGGCCTGCCCCGCTCGAGGCGGGACAGGCCGGATCACTGCGCTGAGCGTGGCGTCACCGCTAGTCGGATGTTTCCGCGGCCATCGCCGCACGGCGCGAGAGCCGCATACGGCCGCGGTCGTCGATCGAGATCAACTTCACCTTGACCTTGTCGCCGCGTTTCACGACGTCTTCGGTCTTCTCGACCCGGCCCTCTTCGAGCTCCGAGATATGGCAGAGCGCCTCGACGCCCGGCAGGATCTCGACGAACGCGCCGAACGAGGTCGTGTTCTTCACAACGCCCTCGTAGACCCGGCCGATCTCCGGCTCCTGAACGATCGATTCGACGATCTCGCGTGCCCGCTCACCCGCTTCGCCGGAGATCGACGAGATCGTGATCAGACCGCTGTCCTCGATATTGACCTCAGCGCCCGTCTCCTCCTCGATCCCGCGAATCGTCTTACCCTTCGGACCGATCACCTCGCCGATCTTCTCCGGGTTCACCTGAAGCGTGATGATCCGCGGCGCTGTGGGCGACAGGCTGGAGCGCGGCTCGGCCAGCGTCCTGCTCATGATGTCGAGGATATGCAAGCGGGCCTCACGCGCGCGTGCCATCGCCTCCCGCAAGAGCTCGGTCGACAGGCCTTCGATCTTGATGTCCATCTGGACCGAGGTGATCCCCTTGCTGGTCCCGGCGACCTTGAAGTCCATGTCGCCGAGGTGGTCCTCGATACCCATGATATCCGTCAGGATCTCGACCTTGTCAGCTTCCTTTATCAGGCCCATCGCCACGCCGGCGCACGCCGCACGCACCGGCACGCCCGCCTGCATCAGAGCCAGTGAGCCACCGCATACCGTCGCCATGGACGACGAGCCGTTGGACTCGAGGATGTCACTCACGATCCGAATTGTGTAGGGGAAATCCTCATAGGGCGGCAGCAGCGACTGCAGGGCGCGCTCCGCCAGCGCGCCGTGGCCGATCTCGCGTCTCGACGGGCCACGGAACGGCCGGACCTCGCCGACAGAGAACGGCGGGAAGTTATAGTGCAGCATGAACGACTTCGACGTCTCCTGCAGGACATCGATCGTGTCGATCCGCTGCTCGTCCCTGCTGGTCCCGAGGGTCACGACCGCCATCGACTGAGTACTGCCACGCGTGAAGAGCGCTGAGCCGTGGGTTCGCGGCAGCAAACCGACCTCGCACGAGATGGCGCGCACCTCCTCAGGCTTGCGGCCGTCGACCCGCTCCCGCTTCTCGAGGATCTGGGTGCGCAAGGTCTCGTACTCGATCTGATCGATTACCTCGTTCACCTGCTCCCCATAGTTCTCGATCTCATCGAATTCCCCGGCCATCTCGCCGATGATGTCCTCGCGCAGCGCCGAGAGAGCCTCGTTTCGCTCCTCCTTATTGGGAAGAGTGAGCGCTTCATCTACGCGCCGCGAACCCAGGCTCTGGACGCGCTTCACGAGCTCCTCGTTAGGCTCGGTGGGCGACCATTCCATCTTCGGCTTCGCCAGCGGCTGGATCAGCTCCCTCTGAATCGCGACCAGCTCGCGGATCCCCCGGTGGGCGAACTCGAGCGCTGCGACGAACTCGTCCTCCGAGATCTCGAGTGCCCCACCCTCAACCATCACGATCGAGTCTTCCGAGCCGGCGACCACAATGTCGACGTCGGAGAACTCGAGCTGCTGGAACGTCGGGTTGATCACCCACTCGCCATCCAAGCGGCCGACCCGGACGGCTGCGATCGGATAAGGGAACGGCACGCTCGACAAGTTGAGCGCGGCCGAAGCGCCTATCAGGCCGAGGACATCCGCGTCGTTTTCCTGGTCGGCGGACAGGATGTAGATGACGACCTGGATCTCGTTATTGAACCCTTTGGGGAAGAGCGGGCGGATCGATCTGTCGATCTGGCGAGCCGAGAGGATCTCCTTCTCGCTGGGCCGGCCCTCCCGCTTGAAGAAGCCGCCCGGAATCTTGCCCGCCGCGTAGCTCTTCTCGCGGTACTCCACCGTCAGTGGGAAGAAAGGCAGCTTGGTGGGTTTTCTGTCCGCGACGACCGCTGCGAGTATCACCGTCTCACCAAACTGGACGAGGACGGCGCCATCCGCCTGTCGCGCCATGCGCCCGGACTCCAGGATCAGAGCCCGTCCGGCGAATCTGCGTTCGATTAGTGTTGCCATAGTATCCGTTAATCCTTGACTGCTTAGAGACATACCTATAGGAAACGCCCCCGAGGTATCTCGGGGGCTTCTCCCTTTTATCCTCGTAGGCCGAGATTCTTGGTTAGCTCCCGGTAAGCTTCAGGGTCGGTCCGGTTCAAGTAGCGAAGCAGGCGACGCCGCCTGCCAACCCACTTCAGGAGTCCCTGGCGGCTGTGGTGATCCTTCGGGTGCGTCCGCAGATGCTCCGTGAGATCGGTGATCCGCCGGGTCAGCAGGGCGATCTGCACGGGCGTCGAGCCCCGATCACCGGGCTGCTTCTGGTACTTCGTAATGAGCGCCTCGCGCTCTTCCTTGGTCGTTACCATCCTGTAGCGACTCTCTGACTGAAAGAGTCCGGCCGCAGCCGGCTATTCCCCTCTAGATAGACCGTCAAACTTAGTCGGGCCCCCCGGCCCTGTAAAGGCGGCCCTGCCGGAAAAACTCCGCCGCCGCCGCCCGGTCCCGCTTCATCTGCTCAACCAGCTCGGAGGCCGACGCGAACGGCTGGATCTCCCGCAGCCGAGCCCGGAACTCGACGCGCACCAGATCGCCGTAGATCTCGCCGTCGAAATTCAGCAGGTGAAGCTCGATCGACGGTGGCGACCCCCGGAAGGTCGGCCGCGGGCCCAGGTGTAGGAGCCCCGGCCCCTGGTGGGTTCGAGAGGCGGCGCTCACAGCATAGATCCCTTCCCGGGGCAGCAGTTTGTCGCCGTGCCCGATGCTGACGTTCGCCGTGGCGAAGCCCAGGGTACGGCCTCGCCCCTCGCCGTGAACGACGACCCCCGTCAGCGAGTACGGGCGACCCAGCCCCTGGGCAGCTCGCTCGACGTCGCCCCGCTCGAGCGCCCGGCGGATTCCGCTGGATGAGATCGCCTCGTCGTTCATGCGCGCCGGCTCCACCACCTCGACGTCGAACCCGTAGCGTGCCCCGACTTCCCGCAGATTTTCCGCGCTCCCACTGCGGTCGCGGCCGAAGCCGTGATCGTAGCCCACGACCAACCGCTTCAGACGGAAGCGCTCGACTAACACTTCGCGCACGAACTCGTCCGGAAGGTAGAGCGAGAGCGAGCGCGTGAAGCTGAGAAACACGGCGTAATCGATGCCGGCCAGCGACAGGATTTCCTTCTTCTCGTTCGGCGTCGTCAAGAGGCGCGGAGCGAGTTCGGGACGAACGATCTTCAGAGGGTGTGGATCGAAGGTGACGAGCACACTGTGCAAACCGTGCCCGCGGGCCACCTCGCGCAGTCGCCGCAAGACGGCCCAATGCCCACGGTGGACGCCATCGAACGTGCCCACCGTGATGGCGGCTCCCTGAGCGTGAGATGGCAGTCCGTGGTTCTCAGTCGCGTGTGCCACCTGGCCTGACTCCGCTCACCCTTGACTCCATATCTTGCCGAACACCTTCCTCGGCCACAAACGATCCTCCTTAAGCTCGGCAATCGCCACCAGAGCACCGTTCGAGAATGCGGCGGCCGGGCCTTCGATCGTCCGCCCGCGCCAGCTGACAGGCTGGCCGTGACAGAAGGACCTTGCGGCTTCGGGCTCGAGATCCACGCGCTCGAGGCCCACGACCGCCTCTGCTGCGGGCCGGAGCCGCGCGCGCACCTCCTCGCAAGGCGTGTCACGATCCAGGAGGATCGCCTCTCCAACGTCGAACGGCCCGATCCGCAGCCTGCGCAGTACGGCCAGATGTCCGCCTACGCCCAGCTCTTCGCCGACATCTCTGGCGATCGCGCGGATATAAGTACCGCTAGAGCACTCGACCTCCACGGTCAGGTCGGGCAGTGAGAGGTCGCAGAGCTCGAGCCTCCGGATCGTCACGACCTGCGGCCTCAGATCGACGGTCCCGCCCCCACGCGCCACATCGTAGGCGCGCCGGCCCGAGAGCTTCTTGGCCGAGAAGGCAGGTGGGGTTTGCTCGATCTCGCCGACCCGAGCCCCCAGTGCCCGCCGAATCGCCGCCGCGTCGAGGTCGCGCCAGCCATCGCTCCGGTCGATCGGCTTCCCGGTCTGGTCGTCGGTGTCGGTGCGCTCCCCCAGGCGGATCACACCACGGTACAGCTTGGGCAGCGGGACGAGGTATTCGGTGAGCCGGGTCGCCCACCCCACGCACAGCAGCAAGAGACCGCTGGCGAAGGGGTCGAGGGTGCCTGCGTGGCCGACGCGCCGGACCCCGGTAGCTCGGCGGGCGATCGCGGCTATGTCGTGCGACGTGGGACCTTCCGGCTTGTCAACGAGGAGCAAGCCGACAGCCTCAGCTCCCATCCTCGCCCTCTGGCGGCTCGTCGGGCTCGGCGACCTCGGCCAACAGCTCGTGGATACGCGCCGCTCTTTCCTGCGTGCGGTCGAGCACGAAACGCAGCTCCGGCGTCCGTCGAATCCTCAGCTCGCGCCCGATCCGGGAGCGGATGAATCCGGCAGCGCTGGCGAGGCCTTCAATGGCTTCCGCCTTGCTGCTCTCATCGCCGGGGGCCTGGATGTAGACGGTGGCTTGCTTGAGATCGGAGGTGACCTCCACGTCGGTGATGGTAACCATCCCGATCCGGGCGTCCTTGACCTCGCGCTGCAGCAGACGCGCGATCTCCTCCTTCAGCAGCGGGCCGAGTCTTTGGGTACGTGAGTACTCTCTTGCCATGGGTTCACCAAGGGGACGGCGGCGGTCATCACACGATCCCGGGATTGGGCGACCGAGCTCAGTAGAAGTAAGTGGCGCTGTCGACGATGCGGACCCGGGGCTCGGAGGCCACAAGCGCGTCGGCCCGGCTCAGCACCTCCTCCGCCCGTCTCCGATCGGTAGACACGGTGGCAGCGCAGAGCTCTGCTCGCTGCCAGGTGTCCTGATGGTCTGTCTCGGCCACCGCTACGTTGTGCCGCCCACGGAGCCGATCCTTAAGGCTCCGCAGTATCGCCCGCTTCTGTTTCAGGGAGGTGCACCCGTTCAAGTGCAGCTCCCACGCTATAACGCTTACGACCACGGCAGCTTGAGCGTCAGGCTGTGCGCGTCGCCTATCGCGAGCAGTGGTTGGTTTGCGCCGGCTCAGTCTTCGCCGCCGACACCGGCCTGGGCTACCCCGCCATCCAACGTGCGGGCGATCTGCTCTACACGGAAGGCTTCGAGAATGTCCCCGACTTTCACGTCGCTGTAGTTCTCGACCGCCATACCGCACTCGTAGCCCGCTTTCACCTCTTTGACGTCATCCTTGAACCGCTTCAAGCTAGCGAGCCTGCCCTCGTATACGACGACATGCTCGCGTAGCACGCGAATGCGAGCGTTTCGGTCTATCACGCCTTCGCTGACATAGCAGCCAGCGACCGTCCCGACCTTGGGCACCCTGAACAGCTGGCGGACCTCCGCCACGCCGAGGATGATCTCCTTTTCCTCAGGGGCCAGCATGCCCTCGAGCGCCGCTCTCACCTCCTCCGCCGCCTCGTAGATGACGCGGTAGGAGCGGATATCGACACCCTCACGCTCGGCCAGCTCGCGGGCCCCACGGTCCGGCCTTACGTGGAAGCCTATGATGATCGCGCCGCCGGTCTGGGCCAGCAGAACGTCACTCTCGTTCACTGCGCCGACGCCCCGGTGGATCACCCTAACCTCGACTTCGCCGGTGGACAGGCGCTCGAGCTCGTCCGATAGCGCTTGGACGGAGCCGTCGGTGTCGCCCTTGATGATGAGTGCGAGCTGGGTGCTCTCGCCGGCCTGCACGGCTTCGAATACGTCCTCGAGGCGACCGATCTGGCTCCTGCGCCGGAATTCCCTCTCGCGCTCGATTTGCTGCCGTTTCCCGGTAATCTCGCGGGCGCGCTCGTATTCGAGGACGATCAGGCTGTCACCAGCCTGAGGGACGCCCTCGAAGCCGAGAACGCGGGCGGGCATTCCGGGCGCGGCGGACTCGACATTGTGGCCCCGCTCGTCGAGCAGCGCCCGAACGCGGCCGGCGTGGATGCCGCAGACGAAGCCGTCGGCGATCGAGAGTGTCCCCTCGGTGATCAGGATCGTGGCGACGGGACCCATGCCCTTATCGAGCTCCGCCTCGATGACCGTTCCGCGGGCGGCGAGCCCCGGATCAGCACTGAGCTCCAGCATCTCGGCCTGGAGGAGGATCTTCTCGAGCAGGTCATCGATCCCCTGGCCCGACTTGGCGGAGATCTCGGCGCTCAGCACCTCGCCGCCGAACTCCTCGATAACGACCTCGTGCTCGAGCAGCTCGCGCTTGACCTTGATCGCGTTCGCCGCCGGCAGATCGATCTTGTTGACGGCGACGATGATCGGCTTGCCGGCGTTCTTGGCGTGGCTGATCGCCTCCCGAGTCTGGGGCATGACGCCGTCGTCGGCAGCGACGACGAGGATCACGATGTCGGTGACGTCGGCCCCGCGGGCGCGCATCGCGGTGAACGCGGCGTGACCCGGTGTGTCGAGGAACGTAATGCTGCGGTCTCCATCCACATCGACGTGGTAGGCACCGACGTGCTGGGTAATGCCGCCGGCCTCACCGGCGATCACGTTCGTCTTGCGGACGTAGTCGAGCAGCGACGTCTTCCCGTGGTCGACATGACCCATAACGGTTACCACAGGCGGCCTCGAGGAGATGCGCTCCGGGTCCGCCGTCTGCACCTCAGCGATGACGTCGGCGCCGTATTCGTCCTCGTGAACCGCCTTGTACCCGAGCTCCTCGGTGATCAGCTCGATTTGATCGAAATCGAGCCGCTGGTTGATCGTGACCATCATCCCAAGGTTCTTGAAGGCCGAAGTGATGATCTCGTTGGGCGAGCCGCCCATGAGGTCGGCCAGCTCGGCGACGGTGAGGAACTCCGGCACGCGCACCGTTGTGCGTTCCTGTTCCGCCAGGCGTTCGGCCTCGGCCGCCTCGCGCTCGAGCCTCTCCGCTACGTCGCGGCGCCTGCGGCGCGCCGACGTGGGCCCTTCCATCTTGGCCAGGGTCCGCCGGATATTCTGCTGGACCGCTACCTGATCCACCCGCGTTCGCTTCTTCTTCTTGCGGCCACGGCGGCGGCGGCGCCCGTCGAGCGTGTAGCCTTCCGCCTGGATACGGACCACGCCGGCCGGCTTGCCCTCCTCCTTCGGTGGCTCCCGGAAGACAGGCGCCACGGGCGCGGGTGGCAGCGGCCGCGCAGGTACCGCCAGCTCGGCGGCGAACTCGAGCTCCTCCTCGGCGCCGGGCACGGCGGCCTCCGCAGCCTCTTCCTCGACCACAGCGGCCTCGGCCGCGATCGGTTCGGCGCCCTCGCCCTCGACGCTGACAAACTCCTCGACCGCCGGCTCCGCCAGTTCGGCGGCGGCGGTAAGCTCGCCGACCTCACCCGCGACTTCGACGAGCGGCGCTCCGGCGGCTTCTTCCTCGACGGCGACCGCAGGCTCGACCTCGTCGGCCTCCGCCACCGCCAGCTCGGCCAACTCGGGCCCCCTCTCCACAACGCGACGACGCCGGCGACGCCGGGCAGCGGTATCTCCCTTTCCACCTTTCATGTCCGGCCGACGTTTGTCGCGCTCCAGCCGCGTGCGGGCGCGAGCAACCTGCCCTTCATCCAACGCGGACATGTGGCTGCGGACGGGGATGTCCATCTCCCTGAGCAGGTGGATCAAGCTTTCGCTCTTGATCTCGAATTCCTTCGCCAGCTCGTAAACCCGCATCTTTGCCAAGGGTGAAATCCTCCTGTCCGCTAATCCTGTACAGCCTCTGCCAACTCCACTACGCGGTGTCCAAGCGATCTGTCGGTCACCGCCATTACGACCACCCGCTCACGCCCTACCGCGCGTCCAAGACGGTCACCGTCGAGCACGACCACGTGCGGCGGCGTGCCGCCGCTCAAGACTCGTGCGAGCTTACGTCGTATGCTTACCGGCGCATCGCCCGCAACGACCACAGCCGCGGCTTCGCCGCTGCGCACCGACCGGGTCACCGCATCGAGCCCGACGCGCAAGCGCCCCGCTCGCGCTGCGAGCCCCAAACCGCTCAACAGACGGTCAGACGCCTTAGGCTCGCTCGTCCGGTTCACCCTCCGCGACCGCCTCCACATCCGCCTCAACGGGCGGCGCGATCTCTCCCACCTCCAGCGCCTCGGCGCCGGGCGCTGCCTCCGCCTCAGTGGCCGGATCACCATTACCTACGGCAGCCGCTTCATCGCTCTCCGCACCTTCGGCCTGAATCGTGGACTCGCCGGGCTCGGTTGCCACCTCAGACGTTTCCTCGACGTCCTCGTCGCTTTCCACCAGCGGCCCACCCGACGCTACCGGCTTGGCATCCGGCGGCATCTCCCCCGACAGCTCCACAGGCTCCTCAACGATCGTAAGCTCCTCGATCAGCTTCTCCAGCAGCTCGGCGTGCTCAGCATCGAGCCCGGAGATGCGCAGGAAATCGTCGCGCTCCAGGTCGATGATGTTAAGGAACGTCTCGTAGCCCGCCTCATCGAGTGCCGCCAGCACAGCTGGCGGGATGTCCAGCTCCTTCAGCGAGAAGTCGGCCGCGCCTTCGTACTCCTCGGTCGCACGGAAGAGTGCGCTCTGCGCACCTCGCTCCATCCACTCGCGGCTGGAATAGAGGTCGATCTGCCAACCGATGAGCTGCGAGGCCAGCCGCACGTTCTGTCCGTTCCGCCCAATGGCGAGTGACAGCTGGTCCTCGTCGACGATCGCCGTGATGACCTTCTGCTCAGCCTCCGAGATCACCTTGGCGACCTTAGCGGGCGCGAGCGCACGCTTAGCGTAGATCTCCGGATCGGGGTGCCAGGGCACGATGTCGATCCGCTCGCCCCCCATCTCGGAGACCACCGCCTGCACGCGCGAGCCCTTGAGTCCGACACAGGCGCCCACCGGATCGATCGAGTCGTCCTTGGAGACGACGGCGATCTTCGTTCGGCCGCCCGCCTCTCGGGCGATATCGACGATCTTCACGACACCCTGGTAGATCTCCGGCACCTCGAGCTTGAACAGCGCGGCGACGAAACCCGGATCGGCACGCGATAGGATGAGGCGCGGGCCCTTGGGCGTCTCCTCAAGCTTCTTCAAGACGGCCCGGATCGGCTCGCCCTGACGGAACCGCTCACGCGGGTTCTGCTCGCGCCAGGGGATGATCGCCTCAGCCTCACGCAGCACGTTGAGCATGACCACCAGCTTGCCGCGCTCGATGGCCTGGACTTCGCCGGAGAGGAGCTCGCCGATCTTGTCGGCGAACTCCTCGCGGATACGGTTGCGCTCGCCTTCACGCACCCGCTGGATGATGCGCTGCTTTGCGGCGAGCACGGCCGTACGCCCGAAATCGGCGAACTCTACGGGGATCTCGAGCAGATCACCGACCTGGAAGTCCGGGTCGTCCCAGCGCGCTTCATTAACACTCACCTCTCGGGAAGGATCGAGTACCTCCTCGACGACCTCCTTGAGGACGACGATGTCGATCTTTCCCTTCTCTTCGTCGATGGTGATCTCAGCCTGCACATTGGGACCGTATCGCTTCGCGAGGGCCGCCTGGATCCCATCCTTGATCAGATCGTGCAGCTCATCTCGCGACAACGATTTGTGGGCCGTCATCACCCTAAAGGCTTCTAGAACTTGTCCCGCGTTGGCCATCCGTACGATGCTCCCTTGCTCTCTTACACGCCCCCGCATTCCGGGGACTCGACTTCTACCTGAGTTCCTGCCGGAACGCTGCGCTACGGCTCTCGGGTCTTGCCGAGCTCGTCCCAGCGAAAGACGAGGTTCGCCTTGGCAATCGCCGAGCAGAGAACCTCGACCTCACTCTCATCTCGCAACTTCACACGCAGTCGCTCGGCAACTCCGGAACCTTCGATCCCCAGCAGAACGCCCTCTAACCGCTTGGCGCCCTGAGCCAGCGGCTCGTAGCCCCGCACGGCGATCTCACGACCGACGGCGCGCTCGAAGTCGCGGCGCTTGCGCAGCGGCCGCTCGACTCCCGGCGAGGAGACCTCGAGCAGGTAGCCCGAGGGCAGGTCCTCCCAGGTGTCCAGCACCTTCTCCAGCTCACGGCTGACCCGCGCGCAGTCGTCCACCGTCACGCCGCGGCCCGGCTCCGACCCGGGCCGGTCGATGCGTAGGCGCAGGATCGGTCGAGCGCGCTGGCCGGCCTTATCCAGTTCAACCAGCTCGTAGCCGAGCCCATCGAGCACGGCCTCGACCGTCCGCTCCAGCTCTTCGTCGACCCTGCGCTCCCTCTGAGCCATGCTCTCTGACGCCCGGCAGGCCAGCCCGGCCCCGGCAATAAAAAAGTGGGGTGGTTACTGCGTCCCCACTGCTCAAAAGGCCCTGCGGCCGTGACTTAGCGCCTCACCCCAACAGCGGCCAAAATATAGACATGGCCCGGCGGGAAATCAACCTGCGGACCACCCGAGGAAGGCGCACATCCGCTGCCCTCGATCCCCTCCCCGATACGAGTAGAACGACCCTGAATCGCAGCGCGTACAGCGCTGCGATGCGGTCAGCCGCCCCGAATCGACCCCCAGGGCGCGGACGCTTCGAGCGATATGGTCGCGGAGGTCAACGTGGCGGGTGCCCTCGGGGACTCCTAGCGCGGCGGTGACCTCGGGTCCTACTTTGTAACATTTCCGACAAATCGCAGCCCCAAGGTGCACATGAAGCGAGGCGACCTCCGCTCCAAGGCGTGACATGGCTCCTAGTGTGGCCTCCGCGATCCCGGCCGCTGTGCCGCGCCACCCGGCGTGGGCCAGTCCCAGCAGGCGCCGCACCGGCTCGACTACGAAGACGGGGACGCAGTCGGCCACGGTCACCGCCAGCAGCACCCCCTCCCGGGCAGTGACGATGGCATCGGCGTCGCCGAGCACTTTGACGCCAGAGGAGTGTGAATCGTCGTACACTGCCACCGCGGCGCCGTGTACCTGGCGGCAGCAAGCGACGCGCGGGATACCGGCCGAGCTCTGCAGGGTCGCCCAACCGCCCCGGGGCGAGCTGCCGAAATCGAGATCAGGCGCCCGGAGGGTAATGCCTTGAACCAGGCCCGGGAACCGGGCGCCCCAGTCGAGCTGCCTGGATACCCGGAGATCACCGAGCTGGGACTCGACCTCCACGCCCCGCGTCACTCAACCCGTTCGATAGCGGCGCCGAGTGCCCTCAGCCGCTCGTCGATACGCTCGTAGCCGCGCTCGATCTGCCCGATGTTGTTGATGCAGCTGCTGCCCTCGGCCCCGAGGGCAGCGATGAGAATGGCCATGCCGGCCCGGATGTCGGGGCTCTCTACCGTCGATCCGCGGAGCGTGGTCGGCCCCACGACGACGGCGCGGTGCGGGTCGCAGATGATGATCCGGGCACCCATCGCCGTGAGCTTGTCGGCGAAGAACATCCGCGACTCGAACATCTTCTCGTGGATGAGCACCGTACCGCGACACTGGGTCGCCAAGACGAGGGCGATACTCATAAGGTCGGCCGGGAAGAGGGGCCAGGGTCCGTCGTCGATCTTGGGAATGTGCTGGCCGATATCCATGCGGATCTCGAGCGACTGGTCCGCAGGCACTCGGAGCCTTCGGCCTTCGAGCTCGCAGAAGACGCCTAATCGCTCGAACGTGATCCGTATGCTCGCCAGGTGGGCCGGCTCGACGTCGGCGATGGTGAGATCGCTCCGCGTGACGGCGGCGAGCCCAACAAAGGAGCCTACCTCGATGTGGTCGGGGCTCACGTCAGCGCTTGCCCCGCCTAGCCGCTCCACACCCTCGATATGCAACACCCCGGACCCGACTCCCGAGATCCGTGCGCCCATCGCGGTCAGCAGCCCGCAGAGATCCTGCACGTGCGGCTCCGACGCCGCGTTGCGGAGGACTGTGGTCCCTTCAGCAAGCGCCGCCGCCATGATCGCGTTCTCGGTGCCGGTGACGCTGGGCTCGTCCAGAAAAATGTCAGCCCCGCGAAGCTTGCCGCGGAGCATGAACTCGTCACCAAGCTCTACCTCGGCGCCGAGCTTCTGTAGCGCGTCGAAATGCGTGTCCAGCCGGCGTCGCCCTATGACGTCGCCACCGGGCGGCGGCAGCCTTAGCTGGCCCGTACGGGCGAGCATCGGGCCGGCCAATAGAATCGAGGCGCGAATCCGCGCCGCC
Source organism: Gemmatimonadota bacterium (assembly GCA_020344215.1). Classification (GTDB taxonomy): domain Bacteria; phylum Gemmatimonadota; class Gemmatimonadetes; order Palauibacterales; family KS3-K002. The sequence goes on along the minus strand of CP070815.1, from coordinate 130,956 downwards.
AGCTCGGGCCCGAGCGCGGCTGAGCGGACGTCAGCCGCGTGAAGCGTCAGCGCCCCCGGCCCCGTCCATTGGCAACCCACACCAAGCGCTGTCAGGAGCTCGAGCATCGTGTGAACGTCTCGTATATCCGGGACGTTGGCGAGCCGGACAGGCTCGTCGGTGAGCAACGCTGCCGCCATCATCGGCAGCGCGGCGTTCTTGTTACCGGCCGGTCGAACGTGACCGTGGAGAGTACGTCCCCCCTCGACTATGAAACTGCTCATCGCCGGCCAACTTAGGCCGTTAGGCTCACGTCCGTCAATCGCAGCTTGACACCGTCGCCTGGCCGTGGCTATGTGAAGGGCGGTCCGCAGAGGGTGGAACGACATGAAGCTGCACCATTATTTGAGAGCAGACCTTGTCATGCTCGACCTGCAGAGCGAGGGTGTCGAGAGCACTCTGCGCGACATGGTGCACCACCTGGCCGAGCACGGACTGGTCAAGGACGAGCGGTCGGTGCTCAACGCTCTGCTCGAGCGAGAAGCGGCGCAGTCGACGGGTATCGGCGGCGGTGTGGCGATCCCTCACGCCGTCTGTCCCGAGCTCAGCGTGACGATCATCGAGCTGGCGCTCTCTCGCGCGGGCATCGACTTCCTTGCGCTCGACGAGCAACCGGTGCACACCCTCTTCCTGCTCCTGTCACCGCCCGCCAGTAGCGGCACGCACATCAAACTGCTCGCGCGGATCGCGCGGCTGATGCGGCAGCCGGATATCCTGGAAAAGCTGTTGAACTCCGAGACGTCCGCGGAAGTGATCGACCGGATTCAACTGTTCGACGAAGAGCATCCCTAGCCATTAGCGACGGCGGACAGTCGATGCAATTACTTGTGGCCGTGATCAACCAGCCGGAAGCGCTCGACGACATCCTGTCCGGGTTTCTCGAGCTGGGGATCACTGGCGCGACGATCATAAACAGCGAGGGGATGGCGCACGTGCTCACGCACGACATCCCCTTGTTCGCGGGGATTCAGACGCTGATCTCGCGGTCGAGAGCACAGAACTACACGATCTTCAGCGTTATCGATGATGACGAGAAGGTGGTCCCGGCGTTTGCGCTTATTCAGGACGTGTGCGGTAGTATGGAAGTGCCGGGCACCGGGATCGTTTTTACGATCCCGGTGACGCGAGCGATTGGTGTCGCGCCCGAGCTGGGAGAAGAGCCCGACCTGTGAACCCGATCCTGGCCGTCTTGCTCCTGGCACTGATCGGCTTGATCGGCGCCCAGCTTACCTTCGCACGGCGCCGGGTGCCGCTGGGCCCGCGAATCTCCATCGCGATCGGCCTGCCGTTTCTCTTCGTAGGCTTCCTCCTCGGCCCGCATCTGCTGGAGATGCTGTCGCTCCAGACCGTCGGGCAGCTGACCCCGCTGCTCGCCCTCGGGCTGGGGTGGATCGGCGTACTCTTCGGTCTACAACTCGACCGGGATCACCTGCGCCAATTTCCGCCCCGCTACCTTGCGCTCGCGTTGCTGCAGGCGGTGGTCGCATTCGGTATCGTCTTCCTGATCGGGTACCTGATCACCGACGCATGGTTCTCATTGAGCCTTGAGGTAATCGTGCTGGTGGCCGCGGCGACGGCCTGCGTCTCGACGCCAGCCGCAATCGCGCTCATATCGAACACCTACATGGCGCGGGGGCGGGTCACGAGGCTGTTGTTCTTCGTGGCCAGCTTGGACGCTGTTGTGGGTATCGTGGCCCTCGGGCTGACGCACTCGGCGCACCGCGCGGGGCTGTTGGGGCTCGGCGAGGCGCTGTCGCTGGTCGAATGGTTCGCGTTCTCCGTGCTGTTGGGCCTCTTCTTCGGAGTATTGTTCCTGTCGCTCACCCGGATCCGACCTCGCACGCAGGAGCTACTTCTCCTGCTTATCGGCCTCGTGCTATTCGCGGCGGGCACCGCCTTTTATCTCTCCCTGTCGCCGCTCTTCGTCTGCATGATAGCCGGAGCGGTGATCGGCAACCTGTCGCCGATGCGCCGCCGCGTCTATGCGGCGTTGTCGGAATGGGAGAAGCCCATCTACATCATAATGCTGGTACTAGCGGGCGCGCTCCTCCAGTTCTCATCTTGGTGGATCGTCCCGCTCGTCGCCGCCTACGTCGCCCTTCGCATACTCGCAAAGTGGATGGGCGGACTGCTGGCCTCGAAGCTTCGGCCGGCGGGGCTCAGGCTCCCCGGCAGCTTCGGCCTCGCCCTCACACCGCAGGGCGGCATCTCGCTAGCCATAGCGATTTCCTTCGTCCTTATCTACGTTCAAACGGTGCCCGAACTGTCGGCCGCGGTAAGCATCTTCTTCGCCACCGTGGTGATTGCAGTGGGGATCAGCGACTTGATCGGGCCGTTCCTCGTACGGTCCGTGCTCGAACGGGCCGGCGAGCTCGATCGTCGGCTGGCGGGTGCCGGGGCTGAGGCGGTCGACTAGCGCAGGAGGGGTGACGTGGCGGTTTGGCTGACCATTACGATTCAGGTCGTTGGGATCGCGGCGGTGGCGGTGCTGGGCATCGGGATGATGGTTCTGGCCCGAGCCATCTTCAAGGTGACTCGCAGCCTGCACAAGGTGGACGAGGCGCTGACCACGATCGGGCGCGACGCCAGGCCGGTCCTGGATCGTGCGCGCGCCGTAGGCGAGAATCTCAACTTCATCGTCATGTCGGTCCGCAAGGAGGTGGACCGAGTGAGCGACACGATATCCGTTGCCAACGACCGTCTCGAGGACGCGCTGGAGGCCGCGGAAGAGCGAGTCCAGGAGCTCGGCGCGCTCATCGATGTCGTCCAAGGCGAGGTGGAGGATACGCTGCTGACGGCTACGTCCGCATTGCGCGGGATCCGGACGGGCGCTCGGCTGCTGCGTCAAGGGAGGCGGAACGATGACGAGCAGCCGGATGTAGAAGACGAAGAGGAGTGATGGGGGATGGTCAGAGAGGCGCAGGTCACCGAGCACGGCTCCGGGGTGATCGGCCGAAACGAACCCACCGAGTACCTCCTCGCTTTCACAATCGGCGCCCTGGTCGGTGCCGGATTAGCCGCAATCTGGATCCCGGAGCGCCGCCGCCGCCGCCTGCCCGAGATCGTCGGCAGACGCTATCGCCGTGTGAGGCGCGCCGGCTCAGCTGCGCTCGATGAGCTCCGAGAGGCGGGCCACGAGATCGCCGGCGAGTTCAGGGAAGAGCTGGGCGCCACGCTAGAAGCCGCCCAGGAGGAGTTTAGGGACATGGCGCGTCGGCAGCTCGAGCAGGTACGGAAGGCTCTCCGGCGGGAGCGCAGCGAGCTGCGAGGCTGACACCCCCGCATGGGCTGGCTGAGGATCCTGTGCATTGCAGGTCTGGCGATCCTGCTCGTGCCCGACGCCGCCTGGGCTTGGGGCCCGGGGATGCACATCCTGGTAGGCACCGAGCTTCTCGGGGCGCTATCGCTGCTGCCGGCTGCGGTCGCCGACATCCTGCGACGTTACCCTCTCGATTTCCTCTACGGCAGTATCGCCGCGGACATGACCTTCGGGAAGAAGTACGCCCCTGTCGGGCGCAACTGTCACCACTGGCACGTGGGAGAGGAGCTGTATGAGGCGGCGGACAGCGACGCAACGCGCGCCTGCGCCCTCGGCTATCTGACGCACTTGGCCGGCGACACGATCGCCCACAACTTCTTCCTGCCTCGAAAGCTCCTCACTTCGGCGAACACGCAGGCGATCGGGCACTCGTACTGGGAGCACCGGCTGGACATCCATCTCGGTCAAGCGTACCTGAGAGCCGCATTCCACCTGCTCAAGGACTTCGACCATAGCCACAGCGACCGACTGATGGACCGGGTGCTCGACCGCACCGTGTTCAGCTTCCAGACGAACCGCCTGATCTTCAAAGGGATGATCACGCTCGCCGACCACGGCGGCTGGCGCGCCATGTTCGATCGCGTGCTCGACTACTCTCGCTGGGACGTCGATGACCAAGAGGTGGGCACCTGGCTGCGCTATACGTTCGAGTTCGCGGCCGACTACCTGATCAAACGTAAGGAATCGGTCGCTGCCTTCCTCGATCCGACCGGCGAACGGGCGCTGGGCGAAGCGAAGATGCTCAACCGTATTCACGGGGGGCGAAAGGCGAGCCGGCAAGAGGAGCTATCGAGCCTTGCCGACGAGTGGTTTACGTTGCCAGGGGAGTTTCCAGGCTGGTGGGGGCAACGCCTCGGGGCGGAAGGGATGTGGATCGACCTGGTCCATCTGAAGGCGATCCTGATCAGACCCAAGCAGAGCAGCCTGACACGCCGGAAGAAGGGCAAGAAGGGCTCGCGGATAGGGCAGGCCTGAAGATCTGATGGGGGAGAACGCCTGGCAGCGGCCCGTTAGCCCTGATCCAACCGTTTCAAGAGCGCTTCCCTGGTTCGACCGGGGTCTGCCTTCCCCTGGGACTTCCGCATGACCTGACCAATGAAGAAGGCGAGCAACTTCTCCTCACCCTTGCGGTAGCGCTCGACCTCGGTTGGGTTCTCCGTAACCGCTTCGCTGATCCACGCTTCGAGCTGATCGCCGCCGCTCACCAGCCGTAAGCCCTCCGCTTCCATGATCTGTTCGGCCGTCTTCCCGGTCTCAACCATCCGGCGAAACACCTGCTTGCCTAGGTTGTGCGAGAGCGTCCCCTCGGCGACTAGGCCGATGACCTCGGCGAGACCTTCGGGATCCACCTGGAGCCGCTCGACGGGCACACCCAGATCGTTAGAGGCCGCCAAGACTTCACCCATCACCCAATTCGACGCTTCCTTCGGGTCGGACGTCGACTGGGCGACCGCCTCGTACAGATCGGCCAGGGTCCGGGACGCACTGAGGACCTCGGCGTCGTAGGCCGGTAGGCGGTACTCGTCGACAAAGCGCCGCTCCTTCTCCCAAGGCATCTCGGGCAGGCGGCCGGCGAGCTCTTCCACCAACTCGTCGGACACCTCGAGGGTAGGCAGGTCCGGCTCCGGGAAATAGCGGTAGTCGTGCACCTCCTCTTTACCGCGCATCGGCCGTGCTTCGCCGCGCAGCGGATCCCAAAGCATGGTCTGGTGCTCGACGACGCCCCCAGACTGAAGTACGCTGACATGCCGGGCCGCCTCGAACCCCAACGCTTTCTCAAGTTGGCTGAACGAGTTCATGTTCTTCACTTCGGTCTTCGGCATGAACTCGCCGCTGCCGGCAGGTCTGACGGAGACGTTCGCATCGACCCGCAGGCTCCCCTCCTCCATGTTGCAGTCGCTGACCTCCAGGTACTCGAGAGTCTGCTTGAGTCGTCCCAAGAACGCCCGTGCCTGCGCAGGAGTGCGGAGCTGAGGCTCCGTAACGATCTCGACCAGCGGGACGCCGGCCCGATTCAGGTCGACGGCCGTGCTACGGGGGAAGCGATCGTGCAACGATTTCCCGGAGTCCTCCTCGACATGGAGCCGATGGATGGATAAGCGACCGCCTGCCCCGCCCTCCTCTGTGAATTCCAGCCAGCCGCCGGTGGCGAGCGGCCGATCGTACTGACTGATCTGATATCCTTTGGGAAGGTCAGGGTAGAAGTAATTCTTCCGCGCGAACACGCTTCGCCGGTGTACCTGACAATTCAGAGCCCGCGCTGCGAGGACGGCCAGCTCGACCGCCTGCTGGTTAACGACCGGCAGAGCACCGGGCAGGCCGAGACAGACAGGACAGACGTGCGTGTTGGGCGGCGCACCGAACTCGACGCCGCACCCGCAGAACATCTTGCTGCGCGTCTTGAGCTGGACATGGATCTCCAGCCCGATGACCATCTCATAAGCCGGCGACATGTCCGCACTCGCCATCACGGCAGCTCCGCCGCAGCGGCGTCAGCAACCGCCTGCTCGAGCGCCTGCGCCGCACGCAGCATCTTGGCCTCATCGAAATGCGGTGCCAGCAACTGGCCACCCACTGGTAGACCGTCCATCTGACCGACGGGGATCGAGATCGCCGGCAGGCCCGCCAGATTCGCCGTCACGGTGAAGACGTCGGACAGGTACATCTGCACCGGGTCATCGACGCGCTCACCGAGAGGGAACGCCACCGTCGGCGAGGTCGGCGTGAAGATCACGTCCACCCCAGCCTCGAATATTCGCTCGAAGTCCTGCTCGATCAGGCGACGCACCCGTTGGCCCGTTCCGTAGTACGCATCGTAGTAGCCGGCAGAGAGACCGTAGGTCCCAAGAACGATCCGCCGCTTGACCTCGCGACCGAAGCCAGCCCCCCGCGTCTCCCGGTATACGGCTGACGTGCTCTCCGCCCCCGCCGCCCTCGCCCCGTAGCGCACTCCATCATAGCGAGCGAGGTTGCTGGACGCCTCGGCGTTGGCCACCAGGTAGTAGGCGGGAACCGCATGGACCGTATGCGGCAGCGAGATCTCCCTGAGCTCCGCACCCAAACCCGCCAACCCCTCGACCGCTGCGCGACATACTCCAGCGATCCCAGGGTCGAGGTCAGCCGGGAAATACTCTTTCGGGATACCGACCACGAGGTCTTCCAGCGCTCGGTTCAGCTCATCGCGGTAGCCCGGGACCGGCACGTCGGCCGAAGTGGAGTCGAAGCGATCAACCCCTGCAATCACGCTCAGTAGCGTCGCGGTGTCCGCCACGCTGCGACCCAGGGGGCCGATCTGGTCCAGGCTCGACGCGAAGGCCACCAGTCCGTAGCGGCTCACTCGGCCGTAGGTGGGCTTGAGTCCGACAACGCCGCAGAAGGAGGCGGGCTGCCGAACCGAGCCGCCAGTATCGGAACCGAGAGCCAAGGGCACGAGACCCGCCGCCACCGCCGCCGCCGACCCACCAGAGCTGCCGCCAGGCACGCGCCCCGAGTCCAGCGGATTGCGCGTCGGGAAGAAGCCGCTGTTCTCCGTCGAAGAGCCCATCGCGAACTCGTCAAGGTTCGTTTTACCGACGATCAGCGCTCCTGCCGTGCGTAGCCTGCGGACGGCCGTCGCCTCGTACGGCGCGAAATATCCCTCCAGGATCCTCGACCCGCACGTCGTCGGAAGCGAGGCTGTACAGATGTTGTCCTTGACCGCGATGGGGATGCCGGCGAGCGGGCCCACCTCGTCGCCCTTGTCGAGGGCCCGATCCAGCTCGACCGCTCGCTCCAACAGCTCATCGCCCGCCACCGAGAGAAACGCGCCTAGCGGCGGCTCTTCCGTCTCGGAACGGGCGATCGCCTCTAGGGCCGAGCCCGCCAGCTCCTCGGCCCGGAGACGGCGCGAGCGCAGCGCGTCCCTCAGCTTGTCTACCCCGTGGTTCGCAGGTCCCGTCATCGATACTCGTCCCGTGCTCTAGCCGTCTTGCTCGTCGACATCCCCGCCGTCGAGTGCCGGCAGCCGCGGCAACACGAAGTAGCCTTCCCGCCAATCCGGCGCGGTCTCGGCCAGCGACTGGTCGAGCCGATCGACCTCGACCTCATCGTCGCGGGTGGGCGCAGGGCGTTCGAGTGCGCCCGTCGGTCCCGCGCCCTCCACGTCCACGTCCCGGATCGCCTCGAAAAACTCAAGGATTGCCTGGCAGTCGCGGGTCAGACACTCTAATTCATCGTCGCCCAGTTCCAGGCGAGCGAGTGCGGAAACCCTTTCAACATCCGTACGCTTGATCGTCATCGTCTTGGCTCGTTATCCAATATCCGACACTCAATGCCCAGATGAGAAGTGGCTTCCAAGGAGCGAGCGCCAAACCCCAATTACCAAGGGGCCAAGGAGCCGGCGCCGTACGCTTGATCACCGACTCCCGGATGTTGGATGTTGACTACTGAGAATCTTCGACTGACAGATTCGCATACCTTACTACGACCTTCTTCCGACCGACGCTCTCGAAGTCGATGACGGCCTTCAGCTCCACGCCGTAGCCGTCTAACGCAGCGACGGTCCCGGACCCGAAACGCGGATGGCGAACCCGTACGCCTTCGGCAAGCTGCGGTAGCTCCTGCGTATCCTGCGAGACCGAATAGTCGTAAGAAAGCTCCCCGAGCGGCGTCTCGCGCTCCAGCCGCCAAGGCCGCTCCCACCAGCCAGCGAGCCCGCGGCGGCTCGACAAACGCTCCGTGTAGCGGTCCGTCTCACGCGTCTCCAGCAGAACCTCGGGCACGGGCCGCAGGAAGCTGGAGGGGCTCGAGACCATCCAGTCGCCGGCACGCCGCCGCCGTCTGGCATATGTAAGGTAGAGCTTCCTCTGCGCGCGCGTGATCCCCACGTAGAAGAGCCGCCGTTCCTCCTCGAGCTCCTTAAGACTGTCGTACGAGCGGGACAGCGGAAAGAGCCCTTCCTCCAGGCCGGAGATCAGGACGACCGGGAACTCGAGTCCCTTGGCGTTGTGCAGTGTCATCAGTGTGACAGCGTCTGCCTCGGGATCCAGGTTGTCCACATCGGCTATGAGCGACACCTTCTGCAGGAATAGATCGAGCTCTGTGATTTCGCCGACCTCTTCCAGGTCCTCCGCCTCGAGCGCCGCTGCGGCATCGAACTCGGACGCGGCGGCGACCAGCTCCTCCACGTTCTGGGCTCGGTCGATCCCCTCGTAGCCCTCTTCGCGCAGGCTCTCCAGCAACCCCAGCTCGACGATCAGCTCGCTGAGCAGCTCGTGTACGCGCAGCTGAGATGCGAGCGCGCGATAGCGATCGATCATCTGAGCGAACGACTCGAGCGCCGTGCCGCCTGCCGGTCGGAGCCCCGTGATCGACCGTGCCGTGCGTGCCGCCGCCAGCGGTCCGACCCGTGCATCGCGGGCTGCTGTCAGGAGCGCGGTGAGCGTGGCGTCGCCGATCCCCCGGCGGGGGTAGTTGACGATCCGCAGGAAGGAGGCGGCGTCGCTGGGATTCGAGATGAGCCGCAGATAAGCGAGAACATCCTTGATCTCGCGCCGCTCATAGAAGCGCACGCCCCCGATGATCCTGTAGGGCAGATCGGCGTCACGGAAAGCCTCCTCGAGGGCACGGCTCTGTGCGTTCGTTCTGTAGAGAACGACGAAACTACGATGCACCAGGTCCGACCCATTCGAGAGGTGCGCGATGATCTCGTCAGCAATCCACTCCGCCTCATCAATCTCATCCGCTGCTTTCACCAGCGTGATCAACTCGCCGGTCTCGTTCTTGGTGTAGAGGGTCTTGCCCTTACGGTTCACGTTCTCCGCGATAACCGTGTTGGCGGCGCGAAGGATCACCCTGGTGGAGCGGTAGTTTCTCTGCAGGCGGATGGTTCGCGCCGCCGGGAAGTCCCTCTCGAACTCGAGGATGTTGCGGATATCGGCTCCACGCCAGCCGTAGATCGACTGGTCATCATCGCCGACGACGCAGAGGTTGCCGTGCTCTCTGGCGAGCAACTCGAGGAAGCGATACTGCGCGTGGTTCGTGTCCTGGTACTCGTCGACCAAGATGAACTGGAATCGGCGCTGGAAGCGTTCGAGCACTTCGGGAAAAGACTCAAACAGCTCCACCGGCTTCACCAGCAGGTCATCGAAGTCGAAGGCGTTCCCCGCCCGCAGGCGCGCCTGGTAGGCGGGATAGACGTCGGCCACCATGCGGGTGAATGGATCGGACGCCGTTTCGCTGAAGACCTCCGTCGTAACCAGGTAGTCCTTGGCGGCGGAGATCGCACCTTGGACCGCCTGCGGTTTCCAGCGCTTAGGGACGCCCTTGTCCTCCATGACGCGCTTGATCTCGCGCAGGCTGTCGTCCGCGTCGAGGATCGTGAAGCCGGGGCCGAAGCCAAGACGGGCGGCGTGCCGCCTGAGGATCCGCGCGCCCATCGAATGAAAGGTACCGATCCACATCGCTCGTGGCTCGCTGTCGAGCAGCCGCTGAACGCGACTCCGCATCTCCTCGGCCGCCTTATTGGTGAAGGTGGCGGCCATGATCAGGTTGGGATCGACCCCGTGTTGCTCGATGAGGTAGGCGATGCGACAGGTCAGCACACGGGTCTTGCCGGAGCCGGCGCCGGCCAGCACGAGGAGCGGGCCTGCCACGTGCTCGACGGCCTGCCGCTGGTCCGGGTTCAGCGATTCGAGGTAAGTCCCCGGCCTCACATCGCCCTGTGGCACGCCTCAAGCCGTCCGGTCCGAGCGCACGACGGGCAAGGTCACGACAAACTCGGCACCGTCCCGACGTTTCCCGAGCACGATCGACCCGCCGTGCGTGTCCTCGACGATGCGGCGCGTCAGGGTCAGGCCGACCCCCCAGCCACCTTCCTTGCTCGATACACCTGGCTCGAAGATGTGCTTGCGCAGCTCGGCCGGTACGCCGGGTCCATTATCGACGAAGCGAACCGTTACGGAGCGGCTGTCTTCGGCAGGCTCGGCGCTCACCGCGATCCGACCGCCGCGACCGGCCAGCACATCGACGGCGTTCTTGATGATGTTCTCGAAAGCCCACTCGAGCAGCACCGGGTTGCCGGCAATCGGCCGGAGTCGAGGAGCGACCTGCACGGCGAGTTCGATCGAGCGCTCGAGGCGTGGTAATCGGGCGGCGAAGTAACCTTCGAGGCGCTGCAAGACGTCGCCGACATCCACGTTGGCCATCCGCGGGCGCTTGCCGATGAGCTCGAACCGCTGCGCCACCTTGCTAAGCCGCTCGACATCGACCTCGATCTCTTCGGCGATCCGCTCATCGGATGCGACGCCAGCGCGCTCGCCGGACGGCATCGTGAGTATCTCCACCCAGCCGCTCAGCGAGCTCAACGGTGTGCTCAGCTGGTGCGCGGATTCCCGTGCCATGGTGGCCCAAATCCGTTCTTGCTCGGCGCGCACCGTCGACCGGAAGATCCAGATCGCCGTGAGCACGATGACCATGAGCGTCGCCGCCTGGATCCACGGCACCCAGCGCAGCCGTTCCACCACCGCCGGCATGCCGAAATGGATCTCACCGATCCCTTCCTCGATTATCGGGTCGTTTCTCTCGTCCAGCAGCGCGGCGTACTCGAGCACGCGCTGCCTGCTCGCCGGGTCGATCGGATCATATACGAAGGGGGTATTGACGGCAGAGACCTGCCCGTCCTCAGCGATCACCACCACCGGGACGCCCATCTGCTCGATCTCCTCCAGCATGTCGAACAGGACGACCAGCGTCTCCTGGTCTGGATCGCTTACGCCCTGCAGCAGCCCGGCGTACATACGCGAGAGCGCCGCCGCGTCGGCGTTCACAGCGTTCACCAGCTGCTGGGTGTAGACCAGGTACCAGGCCAGAACAGCCCCGAAAAGCAGGGAGAGGCCCGTGGCCCAGAAACGAGCTTTCACACTTGCTCGATCCGCGTGCCGCCCATGTACTGGTGCAGCACTTCAGGAAGCTCCACGCTCCCGTCCTCGTGCTGGAAGTTCTCGAGGATGGCGATCACCGTACGTGGGATTGCCAGGCCCGAGCCGTTGAGGGTGTGTGCGAACTCCGGCTTGGCCCCCTTCTCGCGCCGGAATCGGATATCGGCACGTCGCGCCTGGTAGTCCGTGCAGTTCGAGCATGACGAGACCTCGAGCCAACGCTCCACGCCCGGCGACCACACTTCCAGATCATAGGTCATGGAACTCGACTGCGCCATGTCGCCGGCGGCGAGCAAGACCACTCGATAGGGCAGCCCGAGCAGCTGCAGGATCTTCTCGGCGTGCCCGGTCAGCTGCTCGAGGGCCCCTCCCGAGTCTTCGGGACGCTCGAAGCGGACGAGCTCCACCTTGTCGAACTGGTGGATGCGGAGCACGCCGCGCGTGTCGCGGCCGGCGGCGCCGGCCTCGCGCCGGAAGCAGGCCGTATAGGACACGTAGTGGCGTGGCAGATGTTCCGGGCCGAGCACCTCGCCCCCGTGCAGGTTCGTGAGGGGAACTTCGGCCGTAGGTATCAACCAGAGATCATCGCTACCGACATGATAGGCATCGTCGGCCAAGCTCGGCAGCTGCCCGGTGCCCCGCATAGTCTCGCTCCGCACCAGATACGGCGGCTGGACCTCTACGTACCCGTGCTCCTTGCAGTGGACGTCCAGCATGAAGTTGATCAGCGCCCGCTGCAGAGCGGCACCGGCACCCACATAGACGGGGAAGCCGGAGCCGGACAGCTTCGCACCGCGTTCCAGGTCGAGGATCCCCAGCGCCAGTCCCAGATCCCAGTGCGGCTTCTGCCAATCCGCCGGCTCGATCGGCTCACCCCAGGCGCGGACCTGCTGGCTCGCCGACTCGCCGCCGGCGGGGACAGGCGGCTGCGGCGTGTTCGGGATCTCGAGAAGCAGCTCTTCGATTCTGGCCTGGCTGGCGGCGAGTTGCGCGTCGAACTCGCCGATACGGGAGGCGACCTCCCGCATCTCCTCGATCAGCGGGGCCGCATCGTCGCCCGCCTTCTTCCGTTCCGCGATCTCCTTAGAGGCCTCGTTGCGGCGAGCTTTGAGCTGTTCGACGGTCTGGATGAGTTGGCGCCGCTCCTCATCGAGCCGTACCACCTCATCGACGAGACCCGCTAGGTCGGGATCGGCACGCTTAGCGAGCTGCTCCTTCACCGCGTCGGTCTCGAAACGGATCCGTTTGAGGTCGAGCATCGCTGGTTCGGGCGGCTACTGGCTCGCGCCGGGGGTAACGTTCGTGTCGTCGCAGTTCGGGTTCCAGAGGACGCGGAACCACACGCGCATGGGATCGCCCCCTACGGAGTCCGCGACGAGCTTGGCGAAGACGTGACAGGGTAAGGAGAGGGACGGGTCGGTCCGGCTGCGCAAGCCGTACGTCACACCGACGGTCACAGGCACCGGCTCCTCGAGCTCGTACGCTTCTCGATCGCTCGGAAGCCGCTCGATCTCCTCGAACTCCCCCTGCATCACCCTGATGCCGCTGGAAGGCTCAAACGCCTCGAAAAAGCCGCGGGGCAGCCACCTGGGCTCGCCATCGACGAGGGCGAAGGCGATATCCCACTGCCCGGACTGGTCGACGCGTACCGCGGTCGGGATCCCGAACCCGCGGCCGGCCAACAGGTTGAGTGCGCTCGACCGCTCGACGGGTCCCTCCACCAAATCCATCAGCTCGCCCTCGGCCGCCTCGGTCGGGCGCGGAATGGACTGGTCCAGGGTGTCGCCGCAGGCGCCAAGCGCCAGCGCGAGTGTCAGAACGGCCGCGAAGCGGCCCCGGAGTAGGTCGGATCTCGCCATGATTGACCGGGCAACCTTATCTGTGGCGCCGTTGACTGTCAAGCTGCGAAGCCTAGAGCGCGCTTGACTTTGTGCGCCCGGGCGGGTAGCTTGGCCCCACTCCCCCGGTACCCACCAGACCGTAGGAACCCGGATGCCAACGCTCAAAGATCTTCTCGGTCGTCTGTCGAACCGCTCTGAGGTGGAAGCCGTTTTCGCCGTAGGCCAGGACGGGTTGCTGATCGACAAGATCGGGCCCGCCGATAGCGACGCGGAAGCCGTCGCCGCCATGGCGCCGAATCTGCTACAGAGCGCGCGTGAGCTCGGCTCCGCGGCACGTCACAACGGGCTGGTCACCGCGGTGGTCGAGTACGCCGACGGAGTGGCAATCGTTACCGACGTACCCCCCGAGATGATTCTCGTGACGTTCGTCAAGTCGGGGATCCCGTTCGGCGGCCTGCTTTACGAGCTGCGGCATAACCGCGAGCAGATCGCAAGGCTCGTCTGACGGCCGCCTCAACGCTCAACCAGTCGTGACAGGTCCCGGCGTGAGCGAGAACGCCCGCTTCGAACGCTGGGTCGTCCTGCTGGCAGGTGGCATCGGATCGCGGTTCTGGCCGGCCAGCACACCGCGCCGGCCGAAGCAGTTTCTGCCCCTCGCCAGTGGTCGCCCCCTGATAGTCGACACCGCCGAGCGTGCCATGGCGCTGGCCGACGCATCGCGAGTGCTGATCGTGGCCGGTGAACATCTCCGCGCTCACCTGGAAGGGCACCTCCCGGACTTCGCGCGGGACCAGCTGCTCCTAGAGCCGCAAGCCAAGGGCACAGCGCCGGCGCTGGCCTGGGCCGCCAGCGAGGTCGTGGCGCGCGCCGAGCGCCCGGAGCAGGCCGTCATGGTCTCGCTGAACTCGGACCACGTGATACGTCCGCAGGATCGGTTCGTCTCGACACTCGAGCGGGCTATTGAAGCCGCTGGCCGCAGCGACCGGCTACTGACCATCGGCGTGCAGCCGACGCGGCCGGAGACCGGCTACGGCTACATCGAGGTGGGCGAGCCCATGACACCGGACGTCTTCGAAGTGCGACGATTCGTCGAGAAGCCGGATCGTGACACAGCAGAAGGCTACCTGGCGCAGGGCAGCTTCCTGTGGAACTCGGGGATGTTCGTTTGGCGGCCGCAGGTCCTGCTCGCCGAACTCAGCGCCCACACTCCGGAGCTCGCAGGCGACCTGCAGCGCCTGAGCGACGGCGACATCGGCGGGTTCTTCGCCAACGTGCCGACGCTCACCATCGATTACGGCCTGATGGAGCGTAGCCCGAACATCGCAGTCGTCGAAGCCAAGTTCGACTGGGACGACGTCGGTGCCTGGGCCGCGCTACTGCGGGTGAGGGAGCGGGACGCAGAGGGGAACCTGCTGATCGGGGCCGCCCACGCGCCGGAATGCCGGGACAGCCTGATCTGGGCGGAGGAGGGTCCCGTCGTCGCCTTCGGCGTTTCCGATTTGGTGATCGTTCGCGCCTCGGGCATCACGTTCGTCGCGCCACGTGAGCGGGCTCTTGACCTCAAGCGGTTACTCGCCGGACTGCCGGAGGAACTCAAGTTGGGAGGCGAGTGAGACGTGGCGCGCCCCGCGCTGGTCCTGTTCGATGACCTCCAAGCACGACGCTGGGAGCCGTTCGCGCTGACGCGACCGGTGGGCGAGCTCCTGTTCGGGGCCGAGAAGCTGGCGGATCGCGCAGCGCGTGCGCTGGGGCTCGAGCCTGTCTGCTACCTGACTCAAGAACACCTGGCTGACTTTTGCGAGGACGGCACCCCGGATGTCTTGGGACTCCACGCGCTGCCGGCTGAGAGGGACCTCATCTTCTGGTGCTCACGAGCGGTCCTCGAGCCGGGCCAGGATATCGCCGTGCCGGACGGTCCTGCGGTCTACGCCATCGGAGAGCAGCCGGTGGGCATCTACGTGCCCGCCGGCCGGCGGCCGGACGAGACGTTCCTGCGCGAGCTGGATGTCGAGTCGGCGCTCGGTCCGCAGGTCCAGCTCCGGGGGCGTTTGCTGGAGTGGGTCTGGGACTTACTGGTCGATGCCCCGGACCAGATGGGACGCGATCTAGCGGCGGGCGCCGAGATCTGCGACCTGCCGGCGGGCGTTTTTCACGAGGGGCAGCACGGCGTGAGCGTCGGTCAGGGCGTTCGCATCGAGCCGGGCGTGTTACTCGACACCCGAGACGGCCCGATCCGAATCGGTGACGACGTGGAGGTCCGAACAGGCACGCGGCTCGCCGGTCCCGCAGCGCTGGGTAACCGCTCGCGACTGCTGGGCGGCTCGTTCGAGCGGATATGCGCCGGACCGTACTCGTATCTGCGGGGCGAGCTGGTGGACAGCGTGATCCTGGGATACACGAACAAGGCGCACGAGGGCTATCTCGGCCACTCGTACGTTGGCAAGTGGGTCAACCTGGGCGCTTTGACCACGAACAGCGACCTGAAGAACAACTACCGTCCCGTCCGGGTCTGGACGCCCGCCGGCCTCCAGGAGACCGGGCACATCAAGATCGGTTGCTTCCTCGGAGATCACGTGAAGACCGGCATTGGGCTGCTCCTGGGCACTGGCACAGTGGTGGGTGCCGGCGCTAATCTCTATGGGAGCGCCATGCCGCCCCGGTACGTGGAGCCCTTCAGCTGGGGCGAAGGAGACGCTCTCGTGGAGTACCGCCTGGCGGAGTTTCTCGATGCGGCGGCACGGGTCATGGCCAGGCGGGGGGTTGAACCGGGCGAACGCGAGCGGCGTTACCTGACGAGCTGCTGGCGCAAAGGGCGGGGTGGATGACCTTCCGGGCACACGTCTTGGGTAGTGGCAGTCGCGGCAACTCGATCCTTCTTGAGACCCCCGAAACACGCATCATCGTCGACGCCGGCTTCAGCGGTCGGCAATTAGAGCGGCGCCTGGCCGCCATCGAGGTCCCGCCCGAGAGCATCTCGGCCCTGTTCATCACACACGAGCATCGGGACCACACGCAAGGGATGGGCGTGTTCGCCCGCCGTTGGAACCTCCCCATCTACATCGCCCGCGCCACGGCGGGTTCCTGTTCCGCCCTGCTCGGCGGCGACGAGGATATCCGCTTCTACCGCGCCGGCCGGCCGGTCGACCTGGGAGACCTGCGGGTCGAACCGGTCCTGACCTGCCACGACGCAATAGACCCGCTGGCCGTGACCGTCAGGCAGCGCCAGAGTGGTCTAAAGGTCGGAATCGCCACGGACTTGGGCACGCCGACCGTCTCGGTGCGCCACGCTCTCCAGCGCTGCGACCTTCTGATCCTGGAAGCGAACCACGACGACGTCATGCTACGCACCGGCCCCTACCCGTGGTCTCTGAAGAGGCGCATCGCCGGGCGGCATGGACACCTATCGAACCGGGCCGCGGCGCAGCTCGGGACGGAGCTCCACCACGCCGGCTTAGCAGGAATCGTACTCGCGCACCTGAGCCAGGAGTGCAACGAACCCGGCTTGGCGGTCGAGGTTGTCGGGGAAGCTCTGGAGACTAAGGGTTATGCCGCGCCGCTGCGCGTAGCGCCCCAGGACGAGCCGCTGGCGGGGCTCGACGTTACCGAGATGGCCGCAGCTATCCGCTCGCCTCAGCTGGGGCTGTGGGATTCGGCGAGTCGGTGAGTGAGGGAAGTATAGACGCGTAGCAACGCCTCTTTAGCCTCTCCTAACCCCCGATCCCCCAACTCGCTAATTCCCTGTCGCCCGCAGAACGTCGCTGGTGATCGCCCACACCATGATGGCGAGGATCAGTATGAACCCGACCTGGCTCAACCGGGCTCGAGTCTGCAGCGAGAGTGCACGGCCACGCACTGCCTCGACGGCCAAGAAGACCAGATGCCCCCCGTCGAGGATCGGTATCGGCAGCAGGTTGAGCACGGCGAGGTTCACGCTCAGGAAGGCCATGAAGTTGAGGAGCGCCGCGGCGCCCGCGCGCGCCGCCTGGCCCGATAGCTGCCCGATGAGGATCGGCCCACCGACGTCGCGAGCCGACGCCTGCCCTGTAATCAGCTGCCCGAGGAACTCCAGGATCAGGCCGGTTATGCCAAACGTCTGACGCGTGCCCGCGGCGAGCGACCCCCCCAAGCCGAGGGCGCGGCGAACGTTGATGGTATCGCGGTAAACACCGATCTGACCGTGTACGATGGAATCGCCGCTGACCGAGTCGACGACCGTAACGGCCCGCTCGATCCGGCTCTGCAGCTCGACTTCCTGACCGTCCCTAAGCACGCGCAGGGTTACCGTTTCGCCGGGCCGCTGGCTCACATAGCCAGCGAACTCCAACCACATGTCGATCTCTTGGTCATCGACCGCCGTGATGAGGTCACCCGCCTGCACGCCGGCCTCTTGGGCCGGGCTGTCTTCCCTCACTCCGCCGATGAGCGGTATCCACGATCGGTCATAGGCGAGTCCTGAGTAAGCGATGATCGCGAACACGAAGTTCATGACCACGCCGGCCGAGATGACGGCGGCTCGTGTCGCCACAGCTTTCGACTCGAAACGCCGTTCCGGCGGCACCTCGAGGTCGGACTTGCCGCCCTCAAGAGTCTCGAGCGCCTCATCCTCACCCATGCCCGCCATCTTCACATAGCCGCCCAGCGGCAGTGCCGAGATGACGTATTCCGTTTCGCCGGATCTGAATCCCCACACCCTGGGTCCGAGTCCGATCGAGAAGCGCGGAACCGCGATCCCGGCGAGCTTAGCCGTAATGAAGTGGCCGAACTCGTGGACCACGATCAGAACGCCGAGTACAATGACGAATGCGAGGATCGAGTTCATCTAAGCCAACCGAGGTGCCCTGTTTCCGATCTGATCAACCTTGCCGCGCGCCGTTGCGCGCGCCCACCCATCAACGCGCCGCACCACCTCCAGCTCCGTCACCTCCTCTACGGCGTGCGCGTCGAGTACCCCACGTATCACCTCGGGGATCTCTGTGAACGGGAGTCGCTTCTGCAAGAACGCAGCTACGGCTTCCTCGCTGGCGGCGTTGAAAACGGCCGGCGCCGTGCCGCCACGCAGCGCCGCCTCGCGCCCCAGCTCGAAGGCGGGAAACCGACCTTTGGGCAGCGGCTCGAAGGTCAGCGACCCGACTTCCGTGAGATCGAGCGACGGCGTGTCGAACTCGACCCTGTCCGGATAGCTCAGCGCGTAGAGCACGGGCAGCGCCATCGTCGGGTACCCCAGCTGGGCCAGCACGGAGCCGTCCTGGAACTCGACGAGCGAGTGGACGATCGACTGCGGGTGGACCACCACCGCCACCTGTTCGTAGCGAAGCCCGAAGAGGAAATGGGCCTCGACAACCTCGAGAGCCTTGTTGACCAAAGTGGCCGAGTCGATAGTGATCTTCGCCCCCATGTTCCAAGTCGGGTGACGGAGCGCCTCATCCGGCGTTACCCCTATCAGATCCAACGGATCCCGCTCCCGAAAGGGTCCCCCAGACGCGGTGAGGACCACGCGCCGTACGCTTTCCGGGGCCGCGCCCTCCAGGCACTGGAAGACGGCGCTGTGCTCGCTGTCCACCGGTATCAACTCGCCGCCGCCCCGCTCCAGCGCCTGCATGACCAGCGGCCCACCGACCACCAGCGACTCCTTGTTCGCCAACGCCAGGCGCTTCCCGCCCTCCAGCGCCAGCAGGGACGGCTCGAGGCCAGCTGCCCCGACCAGGCCGTTCACCACGATCTCGGCATCCGGGTGGGATGTCGCTTCCAGCACCGCGTCCCATCCGGCGGCCAGCTTCGTACCGGCAGACCCGTCCGAGGGTGGCAACTCGCCGTCGGCGAGCACGGCTAGTTGGGGTCGGAATCGATCGACCTGTTCCAGCAGCGCGTCCGCGTTGCGATTCGCCGTCAGGGCGACCACACGGAAGCGATCTGGGAACGTGCTGATCACGTCGAGAGTCGTCCGGCCGATGGAGCCGGTGGATCCCAGAACCGCTATAGGTCGCGCGCCCATCACACTCCCACGATTCGGAGGTACGCGTAGGCGACTGGAAAAACAAACAGCAACGAGTCGAGCCGGTCAAGCATCCCGCCGTGCCCGGGCAAGAGCCCGGAGCTGTCCTTCACACCGCACTCGCGCTTGAAACGCGACTCGAAAAGGTCGCCAGCCTGTCCCGCCACGGCGAGGACCGCTCCCAGGCCGAGTAGCTCGCCGGCGCTTATCGTCCACGGCACCAGCGACCGGGTGAGCGCAACGTAGAGCGGGGCCGCGCCTAGCGCAGCGACGAACCCGGCGATCGCTCCCTCCCAGGTCTTCTTAGGGCTGATGACCGGTGCCATCTTGTGCCGCCCGACCGCCTTCCCGACGGAATAGGCGGCGGTATCGCCGAGCCAGGTGATCGCCACCGGCAGCATGACGACTGCCGCACCGGCGAGCCCGGGCGCGTCGCCGCCTTCAGCCCTCAGCCGGACGGCGAAGGCGAGCAGGCCGCCGGTGTACGCCGCGCCGAACAAGCTGACCATCACCCCCAGGCCGGGCCGTGCCTCCGCCGCGGCCGCGATGGCGAGAGTCGCCGCCACGACCAGAGTGACCAGGGCTGCCCACACCGAGAATGCCTCGGCTGAGAGCGCTGCGGTCAAGAGCACGTACGCCAGCGCCAGGACGGCCGCGGCCCGGGGCGCCGCCGGCACGCCGCTGCCCCGATACATCGAGGCGAACTCCCAGGCCGCCAGCGACGCCATTAGCGCCAGAAACCCGGCGAGCCAGTAGCCGCCCGTATAGACCAGCCCGACGGCGACCGGTATGCCGATGAGCGCAACGCCCACTCGCTTTCCGAGTTCGCCGCCGGAACGGGCCATCACTGATTAACCCTGCCGAACCTGCGTTCCCGCCGCTGATACTCGAGAATCGCTTCGAATAGATGCTCGCGGTTGAAGTCCGGCCAGAGCACCGGCGTCGTGTAGAGCTCGGTATAGGCGAGCTGCCAAAGCAAGAAATTCGAAATCCGGTACTCTCCGGATGTCCGGATCATCAAATCGGGATCGGGCCAGGCCGCCGTATATAGTTCCGCGGCGAAGGCCGCTTCGTCGATCCGGTCCGCCTCGAGCTGGCCGGCGGCTACGCGCCTGGCCAATCTGCGCGTTGCCTCGACGATCTCGCTGCGGCTGCCGTAGCTAATCGCCAAAACGAGCTGCAGGTGCTCGCCGCCGCGGGTCGCATCGATGATCGTCTCGATCGCTTTGCGCTCCGGCGCAGCGAAGCGCTCGACTTCACCCACGACGTGGACCTCGACGCCATGGTCGACTAGGTCTTGAAGCTCCGACTTGGCGTAGGTCTTCAGCAGCGACATGAGGAAGGCGATCTCGCGCCTCGGGCGCTGCCAGTTCTCTTGAGAGAACGCGTACAACGTGAGGACTTCCACGCCCACCTCGACCGCGCCCTCCACCACTTCGCGAACGGATTTCATTCCTGCCCGGTGGCCCTCGTAGCGCGGCAAGCCGCGCTCGTTCGCCCAGCGGCCGTTTCCGTCCATGATGACAGCGACGTGCGTCGGCACACCGCTCTCATTCTCTCTTATTTGCCGGAGAAGCTCAGAAGACATTGACTCCCACTGCGGCAGCAGCCGGCTCAGCCGTCTGCGACGTCACCGTCCGGCTCAGACCTCGAGGACCTCCGCTTCCTTGGCCTCGAGGAGGTCGTCGACCTTCTTCGCGTACCCGTCGGTCAGCTCTTGGATCTCTTCGAGCAAGCGATGCCCCTCGTCCTCGGAGATCTCGCCGTCCTTCATCTTGGCCTTGATGTCGTCGTTCGCCGCCCGGCGAGCAGCGCGCAGCGAGACTCGCCCTTCCTCCGCCATCTTGTGAAGCACCTTCACGAGCTCTTGGCGGCGCTCCTCGTTGAGCGGCGGAATGGGCACGTGGATGATGGTTCCGTCGTTCGACGGGTTGAGCCCCAGATCGGAGCTCTGGATAGCCTTCTCGATCACACCCATGAGACTCTTGTCCCATGGCTGCACGACCAGAAGGCGCGGCTCCGGGGCGCTGATTGTCGCCAACTGCTCGAGCGGCATATGCGTCTCGTACGCCTCGACCCTCACGTGCTCCAAGAGCGCCGGCGACGCCTTGCCAGTTCGTACGGACGCAAACTCCCGCCTCACCGCGTCCAGCGAGTTCTCCATCCGGGTCCGCGTTTCCTTGAGCTGCGTCATGAAATCACCCCCCAGAGATCAGCGTGCCGACCCGCTCGCCGCGCGCCGCCGCCAGCACGGCGCCCGGCCGCTGGATGTTCAACACGACGACAGGCAGGTTGTTGTCCTTACAGAGCGAGATGGCTGTGGCATCCATCACGCCCAGCTCCCGCGTCATGACCTCAAGGAACGAAATCTCGGGTATCAACTCGGCGGCCGGGTCGGTCATCGGATCGGCCGAGTAAACGCCTTCGACCTTGGTGGCCTTGACGATCAACTCAGCTTCCATCTCGATAGCCCGCAGTACCGCGGCCGTGTCAGTCGAAAAGTAGGGGTTGCCGGTGCCGGCTGCAAAGAGGACGACCCGCTGCTTTTCCAGATGGCGAAGCGCGCGCCTGCGGATGTACGGCTCGGCAAGCTCCTCCATGCGGATCGCCGTCAGGACGCGGTTCTCCACACCCTTCTTCTCCAGCATGTCCTGGACCGCCAGCGCATTGATCACGGTGGCCAGCATGCCCATGTAGTCGGCGGAGACCCGATCGATCCCGCCTTCCGCCGCCACCGCGCCGCGCACGATGTTGCCGCCACCCACGACCAGCCCCAAGGCGACACCGGCCTCTTTGACGGCCTTGACCTCTTCGGTCAGACGATCGACGGCCGGTAGCGAGATCCCGAAACCCTCATCGCCCGCCAGCGATTCGCCAGACAGTTTCAGCAGAACGCGCTTGTACTGCAATTCCGATCCTGGCCCCACCTATTCGCCTACCTTGAAGCGCACGAACTGGCCGACAGCGATGTTCTCACCGAGCTGGGCCTGTGTATCGGTGATACGGTCGGCCACCGTGACCTCGGGGTTCCTAACGTACTTCTGCTCCAGGAGGGTGTGCTCCTCGAAGAATTTGCGCAGCTTGCCCTCCACGATCTTCTCGGCGACGTGCTCGGGTTTTCCCTGCTCCTTCACCTGGGCGAGGAAGATGGAGCGCTCACGCTCTACGATGTCATCGGGCACGTCCTCGCGAGACACGGCGATCGGGTCAGACGCCGCGATATGCATGGCAAGATCCCGGGCGAGTTCCTGGAACTGCTCCGTGCGGGCCACGAAGTCGGTCTCGCAGTTGAGCTCGACAAGCACGCCGACCTTGTGGGAGTGATGGATGTAGGACTCCACGACGCCCTCGCGCGCCGCTTTGCCGACGCGCCTCTCCGCAGCTGCCGCGCCTTTCTTACGGAGCCACTCGACGGCGGCATCCATGTCGCCGGCCGTCTCCTTGAGCGCCCGCTTGCAGTCCATCATGCCGGCGCCGGTGCGCTCTCTCAACTCTTTGACCACCGCTGCTTTTATCTCGCTCATCTCTGTTCGATCAAGGTCCGCACTCTAAAAAATTCGGGCCACCGAAGTGGCCCGGCCAGCGATCGTCATTCGCCGGTAGCATCACCAGCGTCTTCCTCCAAGTCCGCCGATCCCCCCTCGTCGCGCTCTTCCTCAGCCCCTTCGACGTCACCGCCCTCAGCTTCGCCGGGTCCGCGGTGGGCCGCAATTACTTCCGGGCGCGGCCGCCTCCGCTTGCGCGACCGTCGGCCGCCCGACTCGCGCTCGCTGACCGCGCCCACAGCCCCGTCGCTGGAGTAAGTGAAGACCTCCTCCTCTTCCTCGGCCGCAGCCTTGCGCAGCTCCTCCGGCACCTCCGCCATCGCGGCCGCGACGGTGTCAGCGATCTCCTGCGTGATCAGCGAGACGGAGCGGATCGCATCGTCGTTGCCAGCAATCGGCACCGTCAGCAGATCGGGGTCGGCATTCGTGTCCGCGATCGCGACCACGGGGATGCCCAGCTTGTTGGCCTCCGCAACGGCAATGGCCTCCTTGCGCGCATCCACGACGAAGAGGCAACCGGGCTGCCGAGCCATGTTCTTGATACCGGACAGGAAGCGGTCGAGCTTCTCACGCTCGCGGTCCAGCAGAAGCCGCTCCTTCTTCGTGTAGAACTCGAACGCGCCTTCCTCGACCCCACGTTCGAGCTCCTTGAGCCTTCGGATGTTCTTCTTGATCGTCTGGAAGTTGGTCAGCATACCGCCGAGCCAGCGGACCGTCACGTAGAAGCCCCCGCAGCGCTCCGCCTCGGCCCGCACGATCTCGCTCAGCTGCGTCTTCGTGCAGACGAAGAGCACGGAGTCGCCGCGGTGGACGACTTCCCGGATCAGCTGCTTGGCCCGCTCGAGCTCGTGGAGGGTCTTCTTCAGGTCGATGATGTAGATACCGCCGCGCTCTGCGAAGATGTAGCGGCGCATCTTCGGGTTCCAGCGACGCGTCTGGTGACCGAAATGGACTCCAGCTTTTAGTAGATCTTCGAGCCCTACCGCCATACTCTCCTTATCCTGACTAGCGCCCGGCTATCGCTTGCTGAATTGGAAGCGCTTGCGCGCCTTCGGCTGACCGTACTTCTTGCGTTCCACTCGACGGGGATCGCGCGTGAGCAGCCCTCCGCGGCGCAACGACACACGGCGCTCTTCATCCTCGATGAGAAGCGCGCGGGCGATGCCGAGCTGGATGGCACCCGCCTGCCCCGTCAGGCCGCCGCCCCTAACGTTCACTTTCACGTCATATTCGCCGACCGTGTCGGTCGTCTGGAACGGCTTCTCGAGGATCGTCTGATAGGCGCTCCGCGGGAAGTACTCGGAGAGCGAGCGACCGTTGATATGCCACTCACCTTTCCCACGCTGCAGGTAAACGCGAGCGACGGACGTCTTCCGACGACCCACCGCGTGGACGCGCCCGTCTTCTAGCTTCTTACCGACCATGTTCTGACTAACCTGTGGTGGGAACCGTCGTTTAGCTTTCAACCCTCAGTGGCTGCGTCTCGAGACCCAGGTGCGGGTGCTCCGGCCCCGCATAGACGCGGAGCTTCTTGAGCATCTGACGCCCCAACTTAGTCTTCGGCAGCATGCCCCGCACCGCCCGCCGGATCACCCACTCGGGCTTGCGCTCGAACATCCGCTTGAAGGGGATCAGCTTGGCACCGCCAACGTAGCCGCTGTGGCGGAAGTACACCTTCTGCTCCGCCTTCTTCCCCGTGACCCGAACGCGGCCCGCGTTCACGACGATGACCCCGTCGCCGCAGTCGACGTGCGGGGTGAAGATCGGCTTGTGCTTGCCCCGGAGAACCTTCGCCACCTCGGCGGCGAGGCGGCCCAGGACGACGCCGTCGGCGTCCACCACGTACCAGTTCCGGGTGAGCTCCGCTGGCTTCGCCACCGGGGTCTTCTGTGATTGCGTCAGCAGCTCTGCCATCTCGTCGTCAGATTGGCGCCGGTTCCGCGCCGGCGCGGATTTCCGTAGCGGACTTCACCGCTTTCGGGAACAGCGTGGTAGCATATGCGAGGAATACTGATATGTCAAGGAAGAACAGGCCTTCCGGGCGCCCCCGGCTAGCCCAGGAAACTCTCCAGGGAGCGGGCCCTGGAGACGTGGCGGAGGCGGGCGAGAGCCCGCTCCTTGATCTGGCGAACCCGCTCGCGCGTCACACCGAGCTGCTGCCCGATCTCCTCCAGCGTCATGGCCTCTTCGCCGTCGAGGCCGTAGTAGAGGCGTAAGATCTTGGCCTCCCGGGGCTTAAGCGTAGAGAGGGCGGCTTCGACGTTGATCTTCAGCGCTTTCTCGAACGCCTCCTGCTCGGGGCCCGGGCGGACATCATCGGGGAGATAGTCGAGCAGCTTGTTATCCTCACCGGGGACGAGCGGCGCGTCGAGGGAGAGGTGTGCCATGGCGATCGACATCGTCTTGTAGAGCTCGTCGGGCTCCACCTCGAGGCCCTCCGCCAGCTCGCCGACCGTCGGCTCACGCCCGAGTTCCTGGACCAGGGCGCTCGAGCGTTTTCCGATCCGGTGCAGCTCGCCCGCCCGGTTGAGCGGCACCCGTACGATCCGGGACTGCTCGGCGAGCGCCTGCAGGATCGCCTGGCGGATCCACCAGACGGCGTAGCTGATGAACTTGACGCCGCGCGTTTCGTCGAACTTCTCCGCTGCGCGGATCAAGCCCAAGTTGCCCTCGTTTATGAGGTCGGCGAGGGCAACGCCCTGGTTCTGATACTTTTTGGCGATCGAGACGACGAAGCGGAGGTTGGAGTTGACCAGCTTCTCGAGCGCCTCGCGATCGCCGCAGCGGATCTTGCGCGCGAGTTCCCCCTCCTCACCGCGGTCGATGAGCGGGTAGGCGCTGATCTCCCTCAGATACTGGTCGAGGGAACCTGGGGGCGTCGCGGCGCGGTGGGCGGGCTCGAACGCCGGGAGGAAACGTACCCGGTCGTTGCGATGATCTTCCGCGCCCCCACCCTCAGGTGCGTGCTGCTGGCCTTCTTGACTCAATCGCGAACTCCACCCTCGATTTGGGACTCGGTCGTCACCGTAGACTAACGCCGGACGACCTATCGAACCAGGTTACCCACCCGGCTCCATCTGACCTCGGTCAACCACGGCAAGGGTTGCAGCTTGCTGCGATCGAAAGAGTAGTAGATGAACAAAGGTCGCCCCTTGATCAAGTTCCTATCGACGAAGCCCCAGTAGCGTGAGTCCTGCGAGTTATCGCGATTGTCGCCCATGACGAAGTAGTTGCCACGGGGCACGAGGATGGGGCCCCAATCATCGCGAGTCGGGCGATAGGTCGCTACGTCCACCTCGGGAGCGAGGTGCTGCCTCTGCCACTCGAACTGCGGGTCGTAGTAGTCGCTGCCCGGTTGCGTGTGCTGCACGTAGGCCTCCTGCTGGCGCTCGCCGTTGACGTATAGCTCACCGTCGCGCATGGCGACCCTATCGCCGGGGAGGCCCACGACCCGCTTCACATAGTTCTTCGATCGGTCGAGCGGGTACTGGAACACCACGATGTCGCTCCGCTCCGGGCTATCCATCGCCGGCAGGCGCACACCAGTGAACGGCACCTGTGCGCCGTAAACCGCTTTGTTCACCAACAGGAAGTCTCCGACCAGCAGAGTCTCCTCCATCGATCCCGTGGGGATCTTGAACGCCTCGACGGCGAAGGTCCTGATCACGAGGAACAGCAGGATCGCCACCGAGACCGACTTGACCCACTCCCAGAGCCAGCGGCCGGTGCTCTCCTGGCGCCGATGCTTCGGGCTCCGCTCGACCTGTTCCTGTCTATCCTGCTTTTTCCTCTCTTGATGCCGCTTCTTCGCCATAGTCCCAGATCCCCTGTGAACCGCCCCGGCCCGTGGGCCGCGGGCGTCTACTAGTCGTACCTCCCAAGGCGCCTCAAGATCCGCCGCGCTACACGTAGTCGTGATGCGCGGCGTGCTTGGAAACTATCTTGACACCCTACCTCTTCGCTACCTGTGTGCGACATTGCCCTATCGGTTCAACTTAGCACAGCCGGCGGCTCAACACCAAGTCGCCTAGCGACCCCTCTCGACAGAGCTCCTAAAGAAGACGTGGTCCTCACGCACGCCGGCGTCGGTCACGAACGCCGGCAACTCGAAGGCCAGCGCGTTGGTGGGTAGATCCCCGGTCGAGCCACGCTTCAGCTGCGCCAGGAGCTGGTCACGCATGGCGTCCGGCAGCCTTAGTGCACCAACCTGCATTTCATCTACGAAGTACACACCGGCGCCCGGCCACAGCCCGTCCAGCCGGCCGCGGATCGAGACCCTGGCCGTGTCCCCGAGAAAGGCGACCCAAGACCCCAGCTCCTCAATCCCCGGCACCTCCTTCAGCGCCACACGACCTGCCAACACCAGACGCTCCTCTTCGATTGCTGCCACCACGTCGGAGATGTACGATGGGAAGTAACCCTCGAGCCCGTGCTCGATCCAGGCGTTGAGCTCCTCGGCATCGAGCGTGGCCTCGTCGATCTCGCCTTGCCCCAGCGCCACGATCTTATCCTCGACGCGCCGCGCCACGGCCGGCCCCGGCGCAACCGCCGCCTCCACAGCGGTATCACCCCGATCGACGATCTTCGACACGTACCCGGCTATCTCATCGCGGGCGAACCAGCCAACCGCGAGTCCCGCGACGAGCAGCGTCCCACATCCGACCAGTGTCACACAGCTTCGCATCTCATCACTACCCGAAAAGGGATAGTCAGGGTTCCAGGTCGGCGCTGTGCACGACGCTGTAAATGGGGCCTCGCGGCATGAGCCGGCTCTGCATGACGTCGACCGAGCGGATCTGGAAGGTGTCGCGGTACTCCGTCTGCTTCACCAGCTCATCCAGCCCCCTGAACTCGCTCGGCGCCGCGCGCCTACGGGTTCTCCCCAACGTCAGATGCGGGCGGAACGGCCGATCCTCGCGTGGGAAGCCAAGCAACGCCAGCTGCCCTTCCAACGACTCGTGAAGGGAAGCGAGCGTCGAGTTCGGCTCCACCCCAACCCAGACGACCTGCGGTCGGCGAAGCGACGGGAAAGCGCCGAACCCGCCCACGGCCATTGCGAACGACGACAGGTCTGCAGCCGCTTCTCCCACAGCGGAGCACACGTCAGGCACACGCGCCTCCGGAATCTCGCCCAGGAACTTGAGTGTTAGGTGAACGTTCTCGGGTGCGACCCAGCGGACCGGGAAACCAGCGTCGCGCAGCCCGGCCGCCGCGTCGGCGAGTCGCGACCGCTCCGCGTCAGAGAGGTTCAGGGCGACGAAAACACGCATCTGATAGCTCCACGGCCACGTATCGGAAACCGGCCGCCTCGCACCGCTCGAGGGCTGCATCGCGCCGGACGGTGAGCAGCCCGCTGATCGAATCGCCGACCGGCTGCAACACGGCTATCTCGCCGTCCGGCCCGGCATCCGTTACACGTGCACGGATCCCGATCTCCAACAAGCGACGCTCCGCCTCCAGCGCCGGAGTCCCGTCGCCGGGCGAGTCGGTTTTCGTGCCCGGGCCCCGCGCCTCGTTCAGCGCGCCGCGTCGGTAGCCCCGCAGGTCGAGGCACGCCCGAGTGTAGCCGGCATCCTTGAGCGCCCGAGCGGCTCGCGCCCGCAGCTCAGGCTCGACGAGCCGGGCCAGGCCCGCGGCATCGACCTCCAGACGCGCCAACTCGCCGTGCTGCCGAACGCGCAATTCCCGCCACTCTCCAATCGCCCGCAGCCGCGATTCCGCCTCCTCGATCCGGCGCAGGCGACCTATGGTGACAGGAGTGCCGTAGCTAATGCGGCTGGCCAGACAGGGCGAAGCCGGCATGTTCCAAGTCGGCAAACCGGCTTGCCGGGAGAGCACACGGATCTCGGCCTTTGTGAGGCCCACTTCCTGTAGCGGCGATCGGACGTCCAGCTCGCGGGCGGCTTTCAAGCCGGGCCGGTGGTCGCTGAGGTCGTCGGCGTTGCAGCCGTCGACAATCGCCGCGAGGCCGCGCTCTCGCGCCAATGCCTCCAGCCGGCTGTAGAGGTCCACCTTGCAGTAGTAGCAACGGTTGACGGGGTTGGCTGCGTAGCTCGGATCGTCAAGCTCATCTGTTTCGATCTCGAGGCGCGGAAGGCCGATCGAGTCGGCAACGGCGACGGCGATCTCGTACTGCTCCGCGGGGTAGCTGGGCGAACGACCGGTGACTGCGAGTACAGACTGCGGGCCCAGGACGTCCAGGGCGGCCTTCGCCAGATAGGCGGAATCGACACCGCCGCTATAAGCGACGAGCACCGAGCCGTACTGGCGCAGCAGGGCGTGGAGGGCCCGCTCTTTCCTCAGCAGATCGTCTAGCGCGAGATCCATGTGACCGCCGTCGGTGATCCACTCGTCGGCGAATACTCAGGATGCCGCTTCCCAATTGTCAAGCCGGTGGCTGTGCCTGCAACGCGCGATCGAGCCCACGATACTGGATCGCCTCAGCCACGTGCGCCGTCCGTATGACCTCGCTGGCATCCAGATCGGCAACCGTTCGGGCGATCTTCAGCACCCTGTGGAAGGCGCGCGCTGACAGACTGAGGCGACCCATCGCCGCTCGCAGAAGTGACATCGCCGTGTCGTCCGCCCGACAGAATGCCCGGATTTCCCGGGCACCCATCTGGCCGTTCGCGAACAGCCCCTGGCATCCCCGGAATCGCTCATCCTGCAGGCGCCGGGTGCGCTCGACACGAGCCGCCACCTCGTGTGAGGTCCGTCCGTTTCCGGGACCGAGCAGTTCGGGGCAGGAGACCGGCGGCACCTCGATCTGAAGGTCGATGCGGTCGAGCAACGGGCCGGAGACCCTGGCGCGGTAGCGCCGAATCAGCGCCGGCGTGCACCGGCAGGGACGCCGAGTGTCGCCGAGGAACCCGCAAGGGCATGGGTTCATCGCCGCCGCCAAGACGAAGCGCGCGGGATAGGTGAGGGATCGTGCGGCCCGCCCGATCGTCACGTTGCCGTCCTCGAGCGGTTGCCTCAGCACCTCGAGGACGTTGCGGCGGAACTCAGTCAGCTCGTCGAGGAAGAGGACACCGTGGTGGGCGAGTGAAGCCTCGCCCGGTCTCGGCACGGCCCCGCCACCGACGAGCCCCGCATCGCTGATCGTATGATGCGGCGCGCGGAAAGGCCGTTCCCCGATCAGCCCCCCGTCCGCTGGCAGTTGGCCGGCCACCGAGTGGACCCGGGTAACCTCGATGGCCTCGGCAAGAGTGAGGCCGGGAAGGATACTAGGCAGCCTGCGTGCCAGCATCGTCTTGCCGCCGCCGGGAGGTCCAACGAGCAGGATGTTGTGGCCGCCGGCGGCAGCGACCTCCAGGGCGCGCTTCGCGTGGTCTTGACCGCGAACGTCGGCTAAGTCGAGGGCCGATCTCGGCCGCTGGCGCAGCAACGATGCCGCGTCTACGCTAAGGCAGGGCAGCGCCGCGCCCCCCTTCAAGAACGCCACTAACTCGCCCAGCGAACTCGCCCCTCGCACGTCGAGACCCTCTATCACTGATGCCTCGGAGAGGTTGGCAACCGGGACGACGAAGCCGGCGTGCCCAGCCCTGGCCGTCGCCTGGACCATGGAGAGAGCGCCACGGATGGGTCGCAGGGCCCCGTCGAGGCCGAGCTCGCCGGCGAGGGCGTACCGCTCCAGCGAACCCGTGGGGAGCTGGCCCGTCGCCGCGAGCAGCCCGCAGGCGATGGGCAGGTCGAAGTGGCTTCCCTCTTTCTTGATGTCGGCGGGTGCCAGGTTGACGGTGATCTTCCTGGGTGGGATCTCGAAGCCCGAGTTCTGCAGTGCCGAGAGCACACGCTCTTTCCCCTCCTTGACCGCGCTTTGTGCGAGCCCCACGGTGGCAATCGCCGGCAGCCCGGCGGCGGCGTCGACCTCGACGACCACGACGTAGGCGTCGACTCCCAGAATCGCCGCGCTGTGTACACACGCCAGCATCTCGATAGCTTTCCCTCTTGGTCCCGGACCAACTGTCGGGACAACGGATCAACGAAAGATCAACGGCGGGGCCGGGAAGCTGGCGCGCCTCAGGCTTGACGCCGCCAGGCGCCGGGCGCAACGTGGCGACTGGCGCCTACCCCATCCCTCGTCGTCTGATACTGGAGGCCGCGTGGCCAAGTCGCGGAAGGCTGGTGACCCCGTATTGCTCGCGGACATGTCGTGGCCGGAGGTCGCGCAATACCTGGAGCGTGACAGGCGGCTGATCATCCCGATCGGAACCTGTGAGCAACACGGGCGGCATCTCCCTCTCGGAACCGACTCGCTGCTGGCCGAACGGCTCGCCCATGACTTGTCGGCTGAGTTCGGGGTGCTCGTCGCTCCTACAGTGGCCTACGGGGTCAACGTCGACACCGAGCAGGCCTATGCAGGCACAGCTTCTTTACGGCGCAAGACCCTGCACCGGGCTCTCAACGACCTGCTCGCCGCTTGGGAAGGGCACGGTTTTGACGAGTTCATTCTGATCACGGCGCACTTCCACGACCCCCACCTGGACGCTGTGACCACGGTGGTGACGGAGCACGCACGAGCGCGGGTCGTCGACCTGCAGAGTGTGCGGATCGGGGAATTCCTCGATAAACAGCGAGGGCCTGAGCACGCGGGCGAGGCGGAGACGTCGGTGATGATGTACCTGTTCCCCGAACTGGTGTGCGACGACGAGATCCACGACTACCCGCTCGACCCGCAGCAAATGCGGCGTTACCTTCGTGGCCGGATGCCGAAGCCGCCCCCGGGATGCGAAGGCGCGATCGGGCATCCGTCCGCTGCCAGCGCCGAGAAAGGTGAGAAGATTTACAGGCACGTCCTCGACAAGGTCAGGACCAGAATCTTTGTGGAGCCGGATGATTAAGCGCATCGGCCTCGTCTGCGCCGTCGCTCTCACGCTGCCGCTCGTCCTGGGCGGCGCGCGCCGCATGCCGGGAGACCCGCCCGACGTGATCGACAGCGGCACGTTCACCCTCTATCTGAGCGGAACGCGGATCGGGGAGGAGCGTTTCGTCATTCGCTGGGAGCGTGCCGGTTCCGCCGGACCCGTGTTCCGCGCCGGCGCCGAGCTCAACTTGAAACTCGACGGCAGTACAATGCGCATCAGCGTGGCCTTGGAGGCGTTAGGCTCGCGCTGTCGCCCGCTGCGTTACGAGGCCGAGATCAACGGCTCGGCCGCGACGACGATCGTAGGCACCTTCGCCCGCGATAGAATACGACTCGACGTACGATCGCCGCGCGGCGACGAGATGAAGGAGTTCCTCGGTCACGAGAGGGTAGCGGTGCTCGACACGCATGTTGCGCACCACTACTTCTTCGTGACCAAGCTGCTGGCAGGCGCGAACTCTGCCGAGGCAAGAATCATCGTGCCCCGCGACCGAAACCAGCAGCTCGTCCAGGTCGTAGATGAAGGCACAGAGCCAGTGAGCATTGGCTCCGCCGAAATGCAGCTACGTCATATCGCTATCGTGTCACAAACCGGTCCAACGCGTCACGTGTGGTTGGACGGCGACAGGGTGATTAAGGTCGATGTCCCCGAGCATGGGTTCTTCGCCGTCCGTTCCGACACCGGAGACTCGCCAAACTAATCAAGGGGGTTTCATGAACAGCGATGTCGGATCTGCCCCGGCTGCGAGCCCGGGAGCAGGACCCAATCTCGTCCAGCGAGTCATCATGGCATTCACGTCGCCGGGGAAGCTGGGTGAGGCTCTGCGCCAGACGTCGCCGTGGTTTTGGACGCTGGCCATCGTGGCGATCGTCTCGGTGATCGTCTTCTTACTGATTCCGGCCGACATCTTCCAGGCCGCGGTCGAGGCACAGGCCAGAGCCCGGGGCCAGGATGTGCAGGATCCCGGTGCGGCGCTCAGGATAGCGCGCATCGGTGGCGCCGCCGGAGCGCTGCTGGGGACCTTCGTCGCGGCCTTCGTTATCGCTGGTGTCCTCTACCTCGCCTTCAACGTCATGTTTGGGCAGGACACGACGTACAAGCAGCACCTGAGTGCCGCGGCCCATATGTATTGGATCAATCTCGTCGGTTTCCTGGTCGTGGTGCCGATCTGGATCTCCCGCGGAGACATGACCACGCAATTGGGGTTCGGGCTCCTGCTCCAGGACGCCCCCGAGACATTCGTGGGTCATTTCCTGAACAGCATCACGATATTCGGCCTGTGGGCGGCGGCGGCGTTGGGCGCGATGGAGTCGGGGGTGTCAGGCGGGCGCATTCCGCCGGGCAAAGCGATCGCGACGGTCCTAGTCCTTTACTTCATCTTCGTGCTGTTCAGCGCGGCACGGGCGACCCTTTTCGGCATCTGACCGTGCAGAAGCGATCGGCGCCGGCCTCAGCGGGCCGGAAGCCGGACGGCGTGGAGGCGGCTGCCGGGTGCCGAGTCCGGCAGCCGTTTCCGCGCCAGCGTCAGGCCCCTATCGCTGGTGAGGCCCCGAAGCCCTGTCGCACGGGCGTCTTACGGCCGCCGGACAGGGCCTGGTCCGCGAAACTCTTGACTGAACCGCCTCGTACGAATAGGCAAACGATGCTCACACCGGCGGCGCCGAGCTCCGGGTCCTCCGTTCCCGTCCCGAGCGGGCTGGTGTGGTGGGGGCGAGAATCGGTTGCCGGGTGTGCAGCCCGCATCGGTCTACTGCAGCAAGCTGTTATCGGTATTCGAAGAGCCCTAGCTGAAGCTAACCCAAGCTTGGAGTTGGTCATGAAGTGGAGAGCGGTCCCGAGCGCGCTTCTAGCGTGCCTGCTAGTAGCCGTCACCAACCTCAGCGCCCAGCAGGTCGCGAGACTCACGCTCGAAGAGGCGATCGAGCTGGCCAGGCAAAACAACCCCCTGTTCCAGCAGACGATGAACGATGTGGCCCCCGCCCAGTGGAACGTGCGGGCGGCCAACGCCAACCTGTTCCTGCCGGACGCCTCTCTGGCATTCGGGGTGGGCTGGCAGGACGCCGGTCAGGAACGGTTGGGCAGCTTCACGAGCTCCCAGCCGTCGGTGAAGATCTCGAACTACTCGTTCAGTCTGTCCTACCTCCTGAACGGCCAGACCCTATTCGCGCCGGGCCAGCGGAGGGCAGAGCGAAACGCGGTGGAGCGGCGGATCGACGACGCCGATCTCCAGCTCCGCAACTCAATCACCAGTTTCTACATCGAGGTCCTGAGACTGGAGGCCCGGGCGGAGCAGTCGGAGCGCGAGCTGCGTCGCTCCGAGGAACACCTCAGGCTCGCGGAGGCGCGCGAGGAGGTGGGAGCAGGGACGCGTCTGGAGACGATGCAGGCGGACCTGGCCCGCGGTCAGGCCGAGGTCGCCTTGGTCCAGGCTCAGAACTCGGCGCGGGTCGCCAAGCTCCGACTGATCCAGGCGCTGGGTGTCCAGATGCCGGCTGATCAAATCGAGCTGGTAAGCGAGTTCGAGATCTTCGCACTCCGCCTGGACCTCGAAGACTGGATCGCCGACGCGATGGCCGCTCACCCGAGCCTCGTAGCGGCCCGGGCCGACCGGCAGGCCGCCAACTCGAGCGTGAAGGTGGCCAAGGCCTCCTACTTCCCCACCCTCTCGCTACGCGCCAGCTGGAGCGGCTTCACCCGCCAGGAGACGAACCCGGATTTCACGATCGAATCGCGGATAGCGAGCGAGCGCTGGGAGTCCGCGGCGGCGGTCGAAGGCTGCAACATTTTCGCCGAACTCTACGAAGGGGCCACGGGCTCGATACCGCCCGAGTTCAGCGACTGCACGCAGTACGAGTTCACGGAGCAGGACTCGATCGACATTGACACCAGCGTCAGAGCCCGGAACGACGTCTTCCCGTTCGACTTCGAGAACTCGCCGGTATCGCTGAGCGCCTACTTCTCGCTGCCGCTGTTCCAGGGCTTCGACCGCCAGGTCCAGGTCGAGCAGGCGGTCGCCCGGCGCAACGACCTCGATTACTTCGTGCGGGGCCTCGAACTGCAGATCCGGGCCGACGTTACCGAGGCCGTCCACAACCTGGAGACGGCCTATCAGACCGTGCTGCTCCAGGAAGAGAACACGGCTACGGCGCGTGAGGAGATGCGCCTGGCCCAGGAGCGCTATCAGCTCGGCGCCGGCACGTTCCTCGAGTTGCTCGACTCGCAGACCCTGACCGCCCAGGCCGAGGTCGACCAGATCGAAGCGGTGTTCAGCTTCCACCAGTCACTGACCGCTCTCGAAGCGGCGGTGGGTCGCCCGCTCGACGTGACGGGACGCGAATAAACCGGGAGCGTGTCGGGTAGTACGTTACGAGGTAGTCCAACGGGAGTGACAGTGTGAATAGAAAGAAAGTTCTGATCGCAGCCGGCGGTATAGTCGTAGTGCTGATCTTCGTCACGCTGGCCATGCGACAGGGCCGCCGTGGAGGGACCGAGGTTCGCACGGAGGAAGTGCAGCGACGTGACCTGATATCCGTCGTGACGGCGAGCGGCCGGATCCGCCCACATCGCAGGGTGGAGATCCAGGCCGACGTCTCCGGCCGCATCGTCGATCTGCGCATCGTCGAAGGCGAGTGGGTGACAGAAGGGGATACGCTGCTGATCATCGATCAGTCCACCTACCTGGCGGCGCAACAGCGCGCCCAGGCGGCGCTCAGCTCCAGCCAGGCGACGGCCACCCAGGCGCGAGCCAACCGGGACCAGGCGAGGCGCCTGCTCGACCGCACGCTGCGGATCCGCGAGCAGAACCCGGAGCTGATATCGGACCAGCAGCTCGAGGACGCCGAGACCGGCTTCGATGTCCAGGAGGCGCTCTACCAGGCGGCCGAGCACTCGGTAGAGCAGGCGCGCGCCAACCTGCGCGAGGCACGCGATCGACTAGCCAAGACGGTGATCACCGCGCCGCTCACCGGGCGGGTGACGCGACTAAACGTCGAGCAGGGCGAGACGGCGATCATCGGCACGATGAACAACCCCGGGACGGTGCTGGCGACCGTTGCCGATCTGTCGGAGATGGAGGCGGTCGTCGAGGTAGACGAGACCGACATCCCGCAGATCGCGCTGGGCGACAGCGCCGACATCGAGATCGACGCCTTCGCCGATAAGGTCTTCACCGGCCGTGTTACCGAGATCGGCCACAGCTCGATCCAGGGTGGCGCACTCGGCTTCAGCGGCACGACCTCCGATCAGTCGGTCGACTTCGAGGTCGTTATCCGGATAGACAACCCGCCCGAGTCTCTGCGGACCGACCTGTCCTGCACATCCGACATCGTCGCAGAGGTACGCGACAGCGTGCTAAGCATCCCGATAATCGCCTTGACGCTGCGCACGCCGGAACCGGAAGAGGAGGAGAGCTCCGGCGACACCAGCAGCGAGGAGATCGAGCTGGTCGAGGAGACGGAGCCCGAGGAGCTAGAGGGCGTATTCGTCGTGGGCGAGGACAATACGGTCAGCTTCCGACCGGTCACTGTCGGGATCGCCGGACGCGAGCACTTCGAGGTGCTGGAAGGGCTCGAGGAGGGCGAGCTGATCGTGGCAGGGAGCTACCAGGCGATCCGCCAGCTCGAGGAGGGTGACCTGGTGAGGTCCACGAACAGCAACGGAAACGGCCGCAGAGACAGGAGTGAGAATAGATGATGATGCCGCCGGATAACGCCGTCATCTTGACGCGCGATCTGACGAAAGAATACGAGCTCGGCGCCGAGACGGTACGCGCCCTGCGAGGCGTCGACATGCAGATCAACAAGAACGAGTTCGTCGCCATCATGGGCCCGTCGGGCTCGGGCAAGTCGACCCTGCTCAACCTGATCGGCTGCCTC
Source organism: Gemmatimonadota bacterium (assembly GCA_020344215.1). Taxonomy (GTDB): domain Bacteria; phylum Gemmatimonadota; class Gemmatimonadetes; order Palauibacterales; family KS3-K002. The sequence goes on along the minus strand of CP070815.1, from coordinate 94,563 downwards.
GACACGCCGACCGCCGGCCAGTACTGGTTGGGCGGCGAAGAGGTCTCGCAGCTCGACGACAACGAACTGGCCAGAATCCGTAACCGCCAGATCGGCTTCGTCTTTCAGACGTTCAACCTGCTGCCGCGGACGACGGCGCTGCATAACGTCGAGCTGCCGCTGATCTACGCCGGCCTCCCGGCGAAGCAGCGGCACGAGCAGGCGAAGGCGGCGCTGGACGCCGTCGGGCTCGGCGACCGCATGACCCACCACCCGAACGAGCTCTCGGGCGGCGAGCGCCAGCGGGTCGCCATGGCCCGGGCCCTGGTCAACGAGCCGTCGCTGCTGCTGGCGGACGAGCCGACCGGTAACCTCGACTCATCGACGTCGCGCGAGATCATGGAGATCCTCGTCAGACTTCACGATCGCGGCGAGACAATCTTGCTGGTCACGCACGAGCGCGACATTGCCGCCTACTCGGACCGCCTGATCACGCTGATGGACGGCAGGATCGAGCGCGACGAGCGGCACAAGATCGGAGAGCCTGTAGCTTGAAGATCATCGATGCGGTTCTCCTGGCGCTGAGGACGGTCTGGGCCCAGAAGCTGAAGTCCTTCTTCACGCTGCTCGGCGTGATCGTCGGTGTCACTTTCCTGATCTCGGTTTTCGCCGTGGTCGAAGGAATGAACCGCTACATGCAGGACGATTTCGCCGGCTCGATCTTCGGGATCAACACCATCACGATCGAGCGGGTATGGTCCGGACGCGGTGGCCGCCAGGACGCCCGTACGCGCCGCCAGCAATCGCGCAACCCGTGGATCAAGGTCGCCGACGCCGAGGCCTTGCGGGAAAGGATCCCCGACATCTGGTACATGGCCTACAGCGCCGAGCGGTTCATGCCGGAAGTCCGCAGCGGGCAGCAGCGGCGAAAGAACGTCCGGCTGATCGGCGTGACCGACGAGTACCTGGTCCTTCAGGGCTGGGACATCGCCGAGGGCCGAGCCGTCACGCGTATCGACGACGTCCGGGCCATCAGGGTCGCGGTGATCGGCAACGCCATCGCCGAGAAACTGTTCCCGGATGGGTCGCCGATCGGCAACGACATCCGACTGGGGCCGTTCCGCTACCGCATCGTCGGGGTAATGGAGCGCCAGGGCGGTTTTATCGGCGTGATCCGCGACGCGTCCGTCGTCGTACCGTGGGGCGCCTTCCAGGCCGACTTCTCACGTCGTCGCGACGTGGTCCGGGGAATTCAGATCAAGTTCCGGACGGAGGAGGCGATGGCCGCCGGCCACGCGTCGGCCGAGGAGATCATGCGGGCGCGGCACCGCTTGCGGCCTGGCGAAGAGAACGACTTCGACATCGAGACGGCCAGTGAGGTGCTGGACGCCTGGAACACGATCAAGAACGTCCTCCTCGCGGCCGGCCCGGGCCTCGTGGCAGTGGCCCTCGTCGTCGGCGGCATCGTGATTATGAACATCATGCTGATGTCGGTGCTGGAGCGGACGAGAGAGATAGGTGTGCGCAAGGCGCTGGGCGCGCGACGTATCGACATCACGCGTCAGTTCCTGGCCGAATCGGCGACGCTCGCGACGGTCGGCGCTGGCATCGGCGTGGCGGTCGGGACCGGCCTGGCCAAGCTGGTGGACGTGTTGTTCCCGCTGCCCGCCACGGTACCGCTTTACGCGATCGTCATGGGCGTCGCGCTGGGGATGCTGGTGGGTATCGTGTTCGGCGTCTACCCAGCCCTCCGCGCCTCGCGGCTCGATCCGATCGTCGCGTTGAGGTACGAGTAAGGGAGAGGCAACCATGACCGGCAGGGCGCTCCAAGAAGGCGTCACGATCGCGCTGCAAGCTCTCAGGCAGAGCAAGCTGCGAACCGGGCTGACTATTCTAGGGGTCGGGATCGGAGTGCTGGTCGTGGTCGCCATGGCATCGGTCATCCAAGGCGTCAACCGCAGCTTCAGCGTACTCGTTGAGGCCTCCGGCGCGAATACGTTCTACGTCACGCGCTATTACGGTGTCGAGATGAGTACCGGGCTCGACGAAGAGGGGCCCACGTGGCGGCGCCGCCCTCCGATACCCGCGCGCTTCGCTCGCTCTCTGGAAGCGCTCTCCACCGTGGCAAACTCTTACGCCTCCGCCGATCTGGGGTGGATGGACGCAACGCTGAGCGCCGAGGGCAACGAGACCGACGCGAGCATTCTGGCGGTGCCGTCCGACTACATGCAGACCGACGCCGGCGACATCGTGGCCGGCCGATTCTACACGAAAGTGGAGGAGGAGGCCGGTCGACCGGTCGCCGTCATCGACAGCTCCGCCGCGCGCGACCTATTTGCACCCCTCGACGCGGTGGGCAGGCCCTTCCGGATCGGCGACCAGAGCTTCACGGTGGTCGGCGTATACAAGCACCCGCCCAACCTGTTCGCCGCGCTGGGCGACAGTCGCGTGTTCGTCCCGTTCAACACCGGCAAGAAGTACCTGATGAAGGACTATCGGTGGATCTCCTTCGCCGACCTCGTATGGATAACGGTCGTGGCCAAGCCGGTCGTCAGCATGGCGGAGTCGATCGATCAGGTGACGGGCCGGTTGCGCGGGCTGCGCGGGCTCAACCCGGGCGAGGAGGACAACTTCGATATCGTTACTCAGGAATCGATGTTGGAGATCTGGAACCAGCTCACCGCCGTCCTCTTTACGGTGATGTTCGCCCTCTCCAGCGTGGGGCTCATGGTGGGCGGCATCGGGGTGATAGCAGTCATGGTCGTCTCGGTAACTGAGCGCACGCGCGAGATCGGGATCCGTAAGGCCTTAGGCGCCACGCGCCGCGATGTCCTCTGGCAGTTCCTTGTCGAGGCGGTCACGCTAACGACTGTGGGCGGAGCGTTCGGGCTGGCCGCCGGCGGCCTCATCGCCTGGGTGCTCAACTCCTTCACGCCCGTGCCGGCCGTCATCCCGCTCTGGTCGATACTCCTAGCCGTCGCCGCGGCTGCGTTCACCGGGATCGTTTTCGGCCTCTTCCCCGCGGTACGGGCCTCGCGGCTCGACCCTGTCGCCGCCCTGCGCTACGAGTAGCCCTCCCCCCAGTTTCGCACTGTTACTCGCGCTCGTGCTCGTGCTCCCGATCGCATTTGTAATTGTGCGACGGATTCGATTACGATTACGAGCACGAGTACGAGTACGATTAGGAGTACGAGCAGGAGGTGAAGTGGGAGGATAGCGGGGTTCGACTTGCGGGTTAGGCCCGGGGCCCGGCATCCTATAGTCCATGGTCGATCTGCTTGCTATCGCACCGCACCCCGATGACGCCGAGCTGCTCTGCGGCGGCACGCTGATCCGCGCCGCCGACCACGGTTACAGGACCGCGATACTGGACTTGACCGCGGGCGGGCTCGGAACACGCGGGACGGCCGAGGAGCGCAGAGCTGAATCGGAGCGGGCTGCCGAGATCTTGGGGCTGACGACCCGACAGCTGCTCGGCCTGCCCGACGCGCGGATCTGCAACGACGAGGAGAGCCGAGTTCGTCTGGTGGAGGCGCTTCGCGAGCTGCGTCCCCGTACTGTAATACTCCCCTTCCACGAGGGGCGGCACCCCGACCACCGGATAGCTTCCGAGCTGGCCTACGATGCCTGCTATCTGGCCGGCCTGAAGAACCTGCCCGCCGCCGGCGAGCCCCACCGGCCGGTGAAGGTCCTCTATATGCTCGCCTACCGAGAACACGCGCTCAAACCGACGTTCATCGTCGACACGAGCGACGTCTTCGAGCGGAAGCTGGCGGCGATCCGCTGCTACGGCTCCCAATTCGACGGGGTGAAAGCGCTGGGCGAGTTGTACCCTGCCGACGTGCCCTTGTACGACCTCGTACGGATTCAGGACGCACACTACGGCTCCCTGATCCGCGCCGCTTACGGGGAACCCTTTTACACACGTGAGACGATGCTAGTCGACGACGTGGTGAACCTGCCCGTGAGCAGCTTCTAGCAGGCGACGGAGATGCGGAGGCGCGTATACCTGGACTACTCAGCCACGACGCCGCTGCGCCCCGAGGTGCGGCTGGCGATGGCGCCCTACCTCGGCGACGAGTTCGGCAACCCGTCCAGCGCCCACTCGTTCGGTCGCGACGCGCGTGCGGCTGTCGAAGATGCGCGGCGCCAGCTTCTGGCCGCCCTCGGCGCTGCGGGAGGTAGGCTGGTCTTCACCGGCTCGGGTAGCGAGGCCGACTGCCTGGCCGTGCTGGGGTTCGCAAGGCGGCACCCCGGCGGCTGCGTCATTCGGTCGAGCATCGAACATAAGGCGGTCATCGCCTCGGCCAAGGTGCTCGAGACCCGCGGCTACGATGTACGCGTGGCACCGGTGACGAGCGACGGGGCCGTCGACCTCGAGAGGCTCGCCGGTCTCATGCCCGACGATGGCCGGCCGACGCTGGTCACGGTGATGTGGGCGAACAACGAGACGGGTGTGGTCCAGCCGATCCGCGAGCTGGCCGAGCTCTGCCGCCAGAGTGGGGCAACGTCCCTATCGGACGCGGTTCAGGCGCTCGGCAAGGTCCCGCTCGACGTGGAGCGGGCGAACATTGACCTCGTAGCTCTCTCCGCCCACAAGCTGGGCGGCCCGAAGGGGGTCGGCGCGCTCTATCTCCGCGAGCAGATCGAGCTGGAGCCGATCGTCTACGGAGGCGGGCAGGAGAGCGGGCTTCGCTCCGGGACCGAGAACGTGGCGGGTATCGTCGGCTTCGCGGAGGCGGCGGCCGTGTCGACAGCGGAACTCGAAGCGGAGTCCGAGCGATTGGCCGCCCTCAGGGACGCGCTCGAGGCTGGGCTGCGCGACTCGCTCCCCGAGATCGTCGTCAACGGGGGCGACGCGGCCGCCCGGCTGCCCAATGTGCTAAACATCTCGGTGCCGGGCATCGATTTGGAGGGTGTGCTCACCTCACTCGACCTCCAGGGGATCTGCGTTTCCTCCGGCTCGGCTTGTACTACGGGGAGCGTCGAGCCATCCCACGTCATAGAAGCGATGGGCCGCGACGGCGAGCTGGCCGGCAACGCCATCCGTCTCAGCCTCGGCTGGGGAACCCAAGCGGAGGAGATCGAGTACGTGCTGGAGGTATTCCCCAAGGTGGTACGGCGCGTACGAGAGTTCGCCAGCGACTGACTGCGAAGCGGGTCGACCTTAGGTGACAGCCAAGCAAGCGAAGACGAGCGAGGATCGTCCCAGGGTTCTGGTCGCCATGAGCGGCGGCGTCGACTCTTCACTGGCCGCCGCACTGCTCGTGGAGCGCGGTTACGACGTCGTTGGCGCCACGATCAAGACGTTCTGCTTCGCCGAGATGCCCGGATCGGCCAAGACCTGCTGTGGGCTAGAGGGGATCGCGGACGCGCGCGCCGTCGCCCACCGGCTGGGCATTCCTCACTACGTGTTCGACCTGGAGGACGAGTTCACACACGACGTGATCGACGACTTTGTCGCCGAGTACGCCGCCGGCCGTACCCCGAACCCGTGCGTCCGCTGCAACTCGTACACCAAGTTTCGTGACCTGCTACGGCGGGCGCGCATGCTGGAATGTCAGCGCATTGCTACGGGGCACTACGCACGTTGCGTCAGGGAGAACGGCCGGACACGGCTGCTGCGCGCGGCCGACCGAGCGAAGGACCAAACGTATTTCCTCTGGGGGATCGACGGGGAGGTGCTCGATCGGCTCGAGCTACCGGTGGGCGAGCTGAGCAAGTCGGAGGTCCGTGCGCGGGCCCGAGAGCTCGGCCTGGCCACGGCGGAAAAGCCTGAGAGCTTCGACATATGCTTCGTCCCAGACGGCGACTATGCGGGCTTTCTGGCCACGCGCCTGAGCGGTCAGCACGCCGCGTTCCAGCCCGGACCGATTCTGACGGTCGACGGACAGGAGGTCGGTCGACACGGCGGCTACTGCCGCTACACCATCGGGCAGCGCAAGGGTTTGCCAGGTGGGCTCCCACACCCGATGTACGTGGTGAGGATCGAGCCGGACACCCACTCGGTGGTCATCGGTCCCGAGAGCGCGCTGGACTCGAAGCGAGTCGCCGTGGGAGATCCGAACTGGCTGGATGAGGCGCCGGAGCCCGGCGCCAAGGTAGGCGTCCAGGTCCGCCATCGCGGGCGCGAGATCGCCGGCGTTGTCGAAGAGGCAACCGCCGACCGCACAGTCATCCGGTTACGCGAGGCGCACCGGGCAGTCACGCCGGGACAGTCGGCCGCGGTCTACGACGATGAGGCTTTGCTGGGCGGCGGGCGAATCGCCTAGCTGAATAGGCAGCAGGTAGCCAGCTGGTGACCGGCGATCAGTACTTGATGCCCTCTTTCTCCGCCAGCTCCTTGATCAGGGCCCTAGAGCGCTCGTCCAGTCTCTCCGGCACGACGATCTTCACCTCGACGTACTGATCGCCCATCCGACCGTCTTTCTCGACCCCCATCTTCGGGATGCGGAACTTGGTGCCGCTGCTCGTGCCGGGGGGGATGCGGAGGACGACGCGCTTCCCGTCCACGGTGCGCACGCGGAGCTTGGAGCCGAGGGTCGCCTGGGCGAGGTTGATCGGCACCGTGCAATAGATATCGAGGCCGCGTCGCCGGAAGAACCGGTCCTTCTTGACCTCGAACTTGATGATCAGGTCGCCCGGTGGACCGCCGCCGGGGCCCCGCTCGCCCATCCCCGACATGCGGACACGCGACCCGCTCTCAACGCCCGCAGGTACGCGCAGGTTGACGCGCCGCTGGCTGGTCACCTGCCCTGTGCCCCTGCAACTCGGGCAGGGGTCCGTGGCGATCTCGCCGCGACCGAAGCATGCTGGGCAGGGCCGGTTGATGGCGAAGTCGCCCTGACCGAAGCTCTTCGCACCCGAGCCGCCGCACTCAGGACAGCGGGTCGTGCTGGTCCCCGGGCGCGCGCCACTGCCGTCGCAAGTCGCGCACTCTTCGGTCACCGGCACGTTGATGGTGATCTGACCGCCGCGGACCGCAGTCCGGAAGTCGACCTCCACCGTGTGATCGACATCGCGACCGCGCTGTGCCGCTTGCCGCTTGCGGCCGCGGCCGAAGTCGAAGATCGAGCTGAAGATGTCCCCAATGCCGCCCAAGTCGTCGAACGAGAAGCCACGCCGCTCTTCGGCGTCGGCAGTCGTGGCGAAGTCCTCGAACGGCGTGAACCGACGCATGCGGTCGTACTGCTTGCGCTTCTCCGGATCGGAGAGCACCGAGTACGCCTCGGAGACCTCCTTGAAGCGCTCCGCGGCGCTCGGGTTGTCCCGGTTGGCGTCGGGGTGATACTGCTTGGCCAGCTTGCGATAGGCCTTCTTGAGCGCAGCCTCGTCCGCGTCTTCCGAAACGCCGAGTATCTGGTAGTAATCCTTCGTCGTCGCGCGCGGCATGCCTTAGGACCTGTCTTCGCTTGCGTCGACCTCATCGCCAACTTCCGCCCGATAAATCTTCACCTCGACCGCCGAGGGCCTCAGCAGGGCGTCTCCGAACATGTATCCCTTGGCGAGCTCCTGGGAGACCGTCTCATCTTCTTCCGGGTGATCCGTGGCAACGGTCACCATCGCCTCGTGTATCTCCGGATCGAACGGTCGGCCCACCGCCTCTATGCGTCTCAGCCCCTGCTGCTCGAGCGCTCGCAGGAGCTTCCTCTCCACCAACTGGACGCCTTCCAGTATGGCCGCCGCGTCGTGATCGGTCGATCCCAGGTCGGATACGCGCGCCAGATCGTCGAGCGACTCCAGCAGTTGCTTCACCAGCTCGGCCTGCGCGCGCTGGGCGCCGACCGCCCGCTCTTTGATGGTCCGCTTGCGGAAGTTGTCGAACTCCGCCACCAGCCTCAGGTGCCGGTCCTCGAGTGCTTCGAGCTCCGCGCTCAGCGCCTCGATTACCTGCTCGGGCGTTGGCGCCGCGCTCTCTTCACCTTCCTCGAGGGTAGACGGCTCGGCTGCCTCACGCTCCGCAAGGCCCTCTGCGGTCGGCTGCGGCGCCGCTTCGCCGGGAGCTTCCGTCACGACCTCGTCCTTGGGCCGCTTTCCCTTCTTCTTTGATACCATATCCCCTTTCTCACTGAGTTAGTTCGAACCTCTCCTGAGAGTCATCGCTTTCCTGCCGGGCGTCAAGCCCTACAAGGTGTCCGGTGCGCCGACGTCTTGCGCCTGGGCGTGCACCGAGATATGCCGCTCGATCCAGCCGAGCACATCGGCGACCGCGCTGGACCGCGTCGTCTCGTTGAGCACCTCGTGGTACAGTCCGGAATAGGTCCTGACCCACACCGGGCGCGTCTTGCGGAGGTCTGCGGCGAACCGTTGCATGAGATCGGGTCGCACCAGCTTGTCGGCGCTCGGTACCAGCATCAATACGGGCAAGCGGAGCTGCGCGAGCTTCCGGGACGCCGCGTCGATCTCTCTCTGGATCTCACCGTAAAGCCGCGGCGTGATCCGGTCGTGGACAAGCGGGTCTCTCTTGTAGGCTTCGACGACCTGAGGGTCGTGGCTCAGGTAGTCGGGATCCAAGCCCGTGCTCATCGGCAGCGCAGGGACGGTGTAGTAAAGGAAGCGGGCCAGCTGTTCCCTCCACTGGGGAACCTCCATCGCCAATCCGAGCAGCGGCGCCGAGAGCACCGCACCGCGGGCCGGCACTGCGGGGTACTCCTGGAGGTAGCGGATCAGTATGAGGCCACCGAGGGAGTGGCCGAGGAAGATGAGCGGCATCTCGGTTCCTATGGCACCGAAGACTCGCCGCCGGAATTTCTCGAGGTCGTGCACGTAACGCACGAACCGCCGCACGTGCCCTTTGCGCCCGTCGGAACGGCCGTGCCCCCTGTGATCCAAGGCGTAGGTGCTCAAGCCGGCTCGGGCGAAGTCCTGCGCCAGATCCTCATAGCGACCGGAATGCTCGCCCAGCCCGTGGCAGATAATGACGACCGCGCGCGGCGTCGGGACGTCCCAGCACCGATAATGAAGTCGGATATCGCCCGAACCCGGGAAATACGCGTGTGCGCCTCTCACGCCAACTCCTCCAGCAGCGTTCGACGAAGCAGATCGAGACCACCCTGAGCCGCCCGAGCCCGCACCATGTCTCGCGTGCCCGGGTAGTATCGCCGCCCGACCACCACAACGTCCCTCACCTTCGCCGCCAGCCAGACTGTCCCGACCGGCTTATCCTCGGTTCCACCGGTCGGCCCGGCTATCCCAGTCACGGCGATGGCGGCATCAGCGCCCGACTGGTGACAAGCAGCCTTGGCCATCTCCCGCGCCGTCTCCTCGGAGACGGCGCCGTAGCGGCCCAGAGTCTTCTCCGAGACACCAAGCAGATCGACCTTGGCTCGATCGTCATAGACGATCATACCACCCCAGAAGTAATCGGAGGACCCCGGCCACTCGGTGAGCCGCTTGCTGATGAGGCCAGCGGTGCAGCTCTCGGCAACGGCGACGCTCAGACCTCGCTCGCGCAGAAGCTCGCCCACCACCTGTGCCAAGTCGACGTCACCCTCACCGTAGATGTGGGCGCCGAGGATCCCACGCAACCGTGCGACGGCCTCATCGAGCACAGCGCAGATCTCCGACTCGTCCGTCGCCCACCCGGTCAGGCGGATATCGTTGCCGTCGACCTCCGGGAGGTGGGCGACGTCGAGCGGCAGATCGTCAAGCTGCCCACCGATCCGCTCCGCGATCTCCGATTCGGCGATTCCAGCCGTGCGCAGCGTGCGCCGGAAAGGCCGGCCTCCCACAGGTCCGGTGCGCTCCTCGAGGAACGGCACGACCTGTTCGACCAGGACGGCCTCCATCTCGTGTGGTGGGCCCGGCAGCATGATACAGAGTCCGATCGAGTCGTCTTCGACCGCAATCCCCGGTGCCGTGCCGCGCCGGTTAGGGAAAACTTCGGCACCTGCCGGCACTTCCGCCTGGACCCGATTCGTCTCGGGTATCCTGCCCCTGTGCGCCCAGCGTGCCTCCAGGGCGTGCCACAGGTCCTCTCGGAACTCGAGCTCGCGGTTGAACACGGCCGCCACCGCGTTCCGGGTGACATCATCCTTCGTGGGGCCCAGCCCGCCGGTGGTTAGCACCGCAGCGCTGCGTTCCAGCGCCGACCGGACCGCCTCCGCGATCTGCGTGGAGCTATCGCCAACCGTTGTCTTTCGGGTGACGCGCAGGCCGATGGGCTCAAGCCGCCTGGCGATCGTGACCGCGTTCGAGTCCAGGCTAGCGCCGCTAAGCAATTCATCGCCGATCGCGACGATCTCGACGCCGCGCAGCCTCCGCTCCATCACTGACCCGGGCGCGTGACCAGCGCCCGGTAACGCCAGAGGTAGACACCCAGCGAGTAGGCTGTAAGCAGCACAGCGATCGCAAGGGTGATCGTCACGTAGGACCCGTGGAAGACCTTCCAGAACGACCAGAACGCGCTGTCCCAGCCGCGCTCCAGGGCGCGCGAGCGGAGCGCCAGCCAGAGTATCTCGCCGCCGATGAAGAGGTCCTGGAAGAGCGCCTTGTACTTACCCTCCTTGCCCGCAGCGATCACCACACCCTTGCGCTTCGCGAAACCGCGGAAGACGGTGATCAGCAGCTCGCGGCCCAGAACCACGAGCAGGACCCAGAGCGGCAGGACCCCCCAGCCCCAGACAACGGGAACCTCCGACTCGACGGCGCGCAGCGAAACGATGTAGAAGGGGACGAAGGTGCTGACGACGAGCAGCTTGTCGGCGATCGGGTCGGCGAGCTTGCCGAAGTCGGTGATCTGGCCGCGGCGTCGTGCGAGGTAGCCGTCCCAGATGTCGGATACCGCAGCGGTGACGAAGAGGACGAACGCAGCGAGCAGCGAGCCGAATCCCCCGCTCAGGATGAGCACGAAGATCACGGGCGCCGCCAGGATACGCGCGACCGTAATGCCGTTCGGTAGGTTCACGGGAAGAATCCCCGCTCAGCCCAGCGATTTGATTACAAGTTTCGCAACGGCCTTTAGCGTGTCGAACACGCCAATGCCCTTTGTCGCCACCCCTTCGTAGGAAGGTACGCGGTCGGGGTTGAGGTGCCGCTCCAGCTCTTCGACCGCCGAGACGTTGGGCAGGTCCCGCTTGTTGTACTGGATCACGAACGGTATCTGCCGCAGGTCGTACCCGTACTCCGCCAGGTTCTCGTACAGATTGTGCATCGACTCGATGTTCGCATCGAGACGCTCGACCTGGCTGTCGGCCACGAACACGACGCCGTCGACCCCCTTCAAGATCAGCTTCCGGCTGGCGTTGTAGTAGACCTGCCCCGGCACCGTATACAGGTGGAAGCGGGTCTTGAAACCGCGGATCGTTCCCAGGTCGACCGGTAAGAAATCGAAGAACAGGGTGCGCTCCGTCTCGGTAGCCAAGCTGATGAGCTTACCACGAGTCGTCGGTGCGACCTTGTTGTATATATACTCCAGGTTCGTCGTCTTGCCGCCGAGCCCGGGTCCGTAATAAACGATCTTGCAGTTGATCTCCCGGGACGCATAGTTGATCATCGACATGGTCGAGATCCTCTATTCCCGGAACAGTCGGTCGATTTCATCCTCAGCTTCGTCAACGAAGCCTCGCTCCAGAGCTGGGCTTTCTTCATCCTCTGCTCTACCGAACACCTCCTCGAACGCCTTGTTCAAGCCGGCGACCGCGTCCTTGATCTTGATTCGCACGAGCCCCAAAGTCGTCTGCTGATTAAACAGCACAACCAGGATCAGACGCTTGCCGACATCGGCCAAGTACATCGACTCGTTACGGCCCTGGTGGAAGAGAGAACTGAACTCCTCCTCCCCGATCAACGAGGCCAGCTGATCGTTGGCGGAAAAATCAGCCGCCGTTAAGCTGGCGAACGCAGCGGAATCAAAGTTCGGCTGCTCGCCAACCGTAGTCACCAGCTGGCCGGTCCTGTCTACGAGCAACGCGCAGCGGGCATTAGACTCGTAGAGGAGGTTATTCAGTATCTCCTCAATCCGCTGGGAATCGCTGGGCCCGAATGACCAGCTCGGTGCTCCGCCAGGCGTCATTCCGTCGCTCGTTCGTTCCCGTTACCGCCGACTGGTTCCTCGCGGCTGGCAGACAGAGTCTGCTCCATGCGCCCGAGGATCGCAGCGGCCCGCCGACGCAGCATCGGCTCGGTCTCCCAGCTCAGGAAATCGCGCAGGAGATAGGCGTTCTCGACATCGGGGTGCTTCCCGATATAGGTCAGCGCCGCCAGGCGGCGAAGCGGCCGCGGGCTGAACAGGTCGCGACGATGGCGGTTCACCTGGTCGCGGACCAGCAGCACACCAAGCGCACTGACCGCCACCACACCTGCAGCCGCGAGGCCCAGGGTCCGTAGCACTCTGCTCGTGGGTATCGTCCGCTTTCCCATTCCGTGTACCGGCTACATTCCCCGGCGCCCGGCCAGCGCCTGCGCTATGGTCACCCCGTCCGCGTACTCCAAGTCGCCGCCGACGGGCAGCCCGCGCGCCAGGCGCGTCACAGACACCGCACGAGATGCCAGCACCTTGTGCAAGTAGGTGGCCGTGGCTTCGCCTTCAACGCTAGGGTTTGTCGCTATGATCACCTCCCGAACACTGCCGTTCAGCCGGGCGATCAGCGACTCGATGCTCAACTCCTCAGGACCGACGCCATCGAGCGGCGAAAGGCACCCTCCCAGAACGTGATACAGCCCCTTGTACCCGCCCGACGCATCGATCGCTGCCACATCCGAGGCCTCCTCGACAACGCAGATCGTCGTCCGATCACGGCTCGGGCTAGTGCAGTACTCGCACGGATCGGACTCGCTCAGATTGTTACAGGTCGAGCAGTGCCTCACTCGCTCGGCCACCGCTTCGATGGCCTGCGCCAACCGGCATGCCTCCTCCGGCGGGATTTTCAGCAAGTAGTGGGTGAGCCGATAGGCGGTCTTTCGACCGATGCCAGGGAGGCGCGTGAACTCTCTGGCCAGATCGTCGATGACCGACATGCCTGGGCCTACATCCCCCCGAGAAGATTGCCCAGGTTGAACGGGAGCCCGCCAGCCATCCGACCGATCTCCTCTTCGTAGAGCTGGCGAGCGCGAGCCTGTGCGTCGGTAACCGCCGCCTGCACGAGGTCCTCTAGCATCTCGATGTCAGAAGGATCTACCACGGACGGATCGATCTTTATCTCACGAATCCGGCCCTGGCCGTCCGCCACCACCTTCACCAAGCCGCCCCCGCTGCTGGCCGTGACCGTCTTGGATGCCAGTTGCGTCTGTATCTCGGTCAGTCGTGCCTGACCCTGTTGGACCAGCTGGAACAACTGGTGGAGACTGTTCATCCTGGCTACTCTCGCTCACCCATCGTCAACGGCTCAAAGTTTATGATAAGCCCAAAGTCACGCAAGGCCAGCGCTTTCCGGCCCTTTTCCCCCTCCCGCCTCACTCCATCAGCTCGAGGTCCAGCTTGTCTACGATCTGCTGCAACCCCTCGTCCCCCTCGACCAGCCGGTCGAGCCGCTGCCGTCTGGATGTCTCCTGGCTTACCCTCGGGGGGAGCGGCTCGTCCTGGGCTGCCTCGCTCATGCGTATGGGACGCCCGAGCCGCCGTGAAAGTTCCTCTTCGATCCGGTGCCGGATGACTCTGTCGGCCAAGACCTCCGCGGCAGGCGTGCCCGCAGCCGCCGAGACCCTGAGTTCGCCGTCCGGAGTCAGGTCGGTGATCTGCACGGCTCTGAGGACGACACCCTGTCCCGGACGCAGGATCTTGGCGTCGGTGATCATCTCGAGCCAGGCAGCGCGAACGCCCCCCAGCGGTCCCTCATCGGCAGCCGCCAGCCCCTGCGGTCCGTCGCCGGGAGGTTCCGCCGCGGCGGCGCCGCCACGCTTCGCCTCGTGCGACCGCTCTCTGAGCCTGGCCGGCGTGGACGCGGCTCGCCGACCGGGGTTCGGATGAGAGGGCGGCTCGCTGCGGACAGCCTCCATCAGCTCTTCGAGCTCGACCGTTCGGTCGAGCATCGCGAACTTCAGGAGCGCGACCTCGATGAGGATCCGCTGTTGCTCGCTCTTGCGAAAACGGCCATCGGTGTCCAGGTCGGCGAGCGCGGAGAGCATCCGCAACAGGTCGCCCGGCGCGAAGTGCTGGGCTATCGTGACGTAGCGCTCCGAGAGTTGCTCCGACACGCCAGACAGCGTGTCGCCGGCCTCCAGTCGAATCCGCAGCAACAGTCGCAGAGCATCGCCCAGCCCTTTATAGAACTCCTCCAGGTCGTACCCGCCATCGACCAACCGCTGCACGTAGGCGAAGATCTCCGCGGCTCGCCTCTCTCGGAGGATCTCGAAGAGCTCCAGGTACAACTCCTCCTCGATCAGCCCGAGCACGAGATGGACGTCCTCGGGGCTGATACGCTCGCCGCTGAATGCGAGGACTTGATCGAGGGCGGATAGCGCGTCGCGCAGTGCCCCGTCGGCCTTCCGTGCGATCGGTATCAGCGCGGCCTCCTCGGCCTCCACGTTCTCCGCTCGCAGTACCTCGACCAGTCGCTTGCGGATCTGATCGAGCGTAATGCGCCTGAAGTCGAACCGCTGGCAGCGCGAGAGTATCGGCGGTGCCGACTGATAGATCTTCCCGGGCTCAGTGGTGGCGAGCACGAAGACCACGCGCGGCGGTGGTTCCTCAAGGATCTTCAGGAACGCGTTCCACGCCTCCCGCGTCAGCATGTGCGCCTCGTCGATGATGTAGACCTTATATCGCGATTCCTCCGATGGGGCGTACATCGCGCGCTCACGCAAGTCGCGGGCATCGTCCACGCCGCGGTTGGACGCCGCGTCGATCTCTACAACGTCCAGAGAGGTCCGACCCGACCAGATCCGCTCGCAGCTCTCGCAGCTCCCGCATGGCTCGCCGCCCCTGCGGTCCTCGCAGTTGAGCGCCATCGCCAGCACCCGGGCGGCCGTCGTTTTCCCGATACCGCGCGGGCCGCAGAACAAGTAGGCGTGGGCGACCCTACCCCGTTCCACGGCCGTCCTGAGTGTCGCCGACACGTGGCCCTGCCCGACGATCTCGGAGAACGCGCGTGGCCGATAGAGACGTGCGAGTGCGGGACGATGCATGCCCGTGGGTTGAAAGAGGTTAACCGTTGCGTGCAGGGGCGAGCCCTCCCTCCCGCCTTCCGCACCGGTGCGATCACCTGAGGGCTACGTTTGCAGGAATCTATCCCCGGCGTCGAACGTCAGCAACGGATGCGTGGACGCTGTCGTGCCGGGCAGAGCGGTCGTACCAGCGCTCCGCCCGGCCGACTCGGCCCTACGGCTCCTCACGAACCACGCGCAGCTGAAACCGTCCCAGCAGGCTCGGATCGAGGGAGCTCGCGACCACCCGGTACACCCCATCTTGCGGCAGGGTCACCGCAATGCGGGAGTTCAGGTCGCCAGCGCTGTCGTCATCCTCGAGCGGGCCCATTAGCCCCGGGCCGACGAAATAGAGATAGGCGTCGAAGTCCTCGGAAATGAGCTCGATCGTGTATCGCTCACCCGCGCGGCCCTCTAGCGCCCACGCCTGACCGTGCCGTCCCTCGGCGGTGATCGGATCAGCCGAGCTGAGTAGACCACCCACGGTCCCGCCCACCACCACGGTCCGAGCCTGGGTCGGCAGCTCGGCAAGCCGCGCCATCTCCTCGACTCGGATCGTGTAAGCTCCTGTGGCACCTTCACTTACCTGACTAGCCACAACCATGTACTCCGCGTCGAGCGGGACCGTGAAGGCGAGTCGCGAGTTCAGCTCGCCGGCCCCGTCGTCGTCGGACAGAACTTCGCCGAGCCCTGGTCCGGCGATGTAGAGATAGGCATCGAAAGCGCTCGACTCCAGCGTGACCACGACGGGCTGTCCCGCTCGCCCCTGTAACACCCAGGCCTCGGCTTTGCGGCCCTCCGTTATCGTGGCGGCATTAGCCGTCAGGCTACCCGAGACCACGTCGCCCACCGTCAGCGTTCGGCCCTCAGTGGGCAGCCCGGAGAGCACGGCGGGGTTCATCCCACCGCACGGATAGTCAGCAGCGGGGCCCGGAGTCTCCGACACCCGCAGTGTGTATCTCCCCGTCTCTCTCGGCGTCGTGGAACTGGCAGCGACACGGAACGTGCCGTTCTCCAGGAACGTGAAGGTGATCCGGGCGTGACAAGCCCCGCCCCCGTCATCGTCGTAAAGGGTCTCTCCAAACCCCGGCCCTACGACATAGAGGTAGGCGTCGAAGTCGTCCGAGATCATGTCGACCGTGACCGACTCACCTGCTCGACCCTCCAGAGTCCACGCTTCTACGTAGCTGTCGTCGGGAGCGCGGACGTCGGCCGCCGAGAGAGCCCCCCGCGCTTCGGCGCCAACCGCGAGCTCGCCCTCGACATCCAGCAGCTCGAAGGCAGAGCGGCTCACCTGAGCCTCGGCGAAGGTTGGCGCGCCCAGCAGGAAGGCAGAGATCGCGACGGACGTGAGATACAGGTAGCGCATAGGGCAAGACACGATGTTCACCTCGGTGAGAGTTGCATGGTTTGACGGCGGCGCCGGCCACAAATAGGTCACCGCCAACAGAGCGCGTGAGTCTCACGGATGCCGGTCTGGATGCTCATACTCGGCTGGACGCGCTCACCCGGCCGCAAGGCAACAAGGTCGTAGAGATGGAGCCCGCCGTTTTGGCCCAGGACCGCGATCTGATCCCTGCACGCGAGCACTCTCGTCTTGGCAGTCGCAGGCTCTGTTGCCAGGATTACGCGGCCATCCCCTCGACGCCGTTGAGCTGAGATCTCGGCACCGAGCGTGGCCAGCACCCAGCCTTCTGCCAGGGCTACGCCACCCAAGGGTTGATGTGCGACGCGAGCTTGGCCGGCAGGAGCGCCGGGCGCCTCGTACCAGGTGACGTAGCCGGCGCGATTGCCGGTGCACACGCCTCCTTTTTCATCGGCATACAGATCCGTGATCCCGATCCCGCCGAGTCCTTGGCCCACGAAGTAGGGCTCGACTTCGTCACCCCCGATCCGGTGTCGACTGACATAGCCATCGAGGCTCGCGTAGACGACTGAGTCCTCGCCTGCTGCCCGCACGTGCCCCACGCCGTCGCGTACCGAATGGGAGGCAACCGTGGCCAGGTCACGGCCGTCCAAGAAAAGCAGGCCGCTTCCAACCGCCAAAGCCAAGCAAGTCCGATCGGCCGACGGCACGACGCAGAGATCGGCTGGATCGTGTGGTGTCAGTGGTTTCTTGCCGACGACCTTTGGCGCCCCATCCTCGTCATCGTTCCCCAAGACCCACAACACGTCACCTGCCAGGGCGTACAGCCGGCCGCCGTCGCAGGCGACGGCGCTGACCGAGGCCTCGGTGTCGAGCTCAATGCGTCGCACGTTACCCGACTGGGCTGCTACCTCACCTACGCGGCCACCTGCTCCCCCAACATAGACTCGCATTCTCACCATCCCAGTCGACCCTTGGGCTGATTGGCTCGCTCGAAGTCACTCGGGCGGGATGTAGGGCGTGTCCGCCTGCAGCGCGTGACGCAGCTCTGGCGAGGCGTCCTCCGCGAGGATCCTCGTATCTTCGAGCTTCCCCCAAGTGCCGTTACCCCCGTCATACGGCTCGAACACAAAATAGCGATCCGTTCCTTTGCCGCCCACATCACGCGGGATCTGCACGGCAACGTCACACGTTTGGTCGGCCGCTTTGGGCTTGCCGTCCCATCCACAGCAGATGCGGCCTTCTGTAAAGTCCACCGTATCCTGGTTGGCGTGCCGGCACGTGGTGCACCGACCCGGTGAGCGGGAGGCGATGCAGAGGGTGCTCGATTTGGTTGCCATCAAAGGCTCCACCTGCGTGCGCGCGCGCCCAAGCATCCCGCATGACCTCGAACGATTTCAATACGCCCTGTGCTACCTCCTGCCGCCAAGCTGCCGGTGTCGATCCGATATCCAGCATCGTATCCCGCAGCATCGCAGGGGGGGAGTCCGGCCAGCTCCAAGACGTGGTCCATGGCAAGGCGATTCGGCCGCCCGTTGCCGTCCATGAACGGATGAATACTGACCAGCTGACGTTGCGTTTCAGCGGCGATCGCGATTGGATCGGCGCCGGGTTTGGCCAGCTCGGTCTCCATATATCGCAAGACATCATCCACCCGCTGCGGCACGCGCTCCGCGTCGAGATACTGAATCATGACGAGACGTCCACCTTCGGGAGCTGGACCCAGATCACCGACCCTGAGATTCGGATTGCTCTGCACGGCTCTGAGCTGCTCATCCGTCACCGGCACCGTGCCGCCGTAGACCTTGTGTTGCTCGGGATGTGAGCGGATAACGAGCCATGACCCCAACTATTCAGGTATCCAGTTCAACTGGCAAGTGTCGAGGTTCGTCCTATTCTCCTAGTCTCCAAGCGTCAGGGATATGCTCGACGACAGGCGCCTGGTCACGCCGCACGATCACGCCTACCGCATCGAACCGGCAATGCAGCCCGGACCGGCCGTGCCGCCGGAGCCAGAAGCGGGCAACTCGCTCGACCTCGCGTCGTTTCCGGGCGGTGATCGCTTCCAGCGGGTGCCCAAAGCCGGCGCCGGCTCGCGCCTTTACCTCGACGAACGCCACCACGTCATCACGTCCGACGATCAGGTCGATTTCGCGGTGGCCGAAGCGGTAGTTGCGTGCCAGGATCGTGTACCCCTTCTGGCGGAGATAGCCCGCGGCGAGCTGCTCACCCAGAACCCCCAGGTCGCGCCTCGCGGTCACTCTTTCAAGCGAGTGTGGGCGTCAGGTCTCGGCCATGGCGGGGATCCCCGACGACCGGCGGATGAGACACTTCCTGCACGCTGACCATCGCCCCACGACGACTAACAGCCCGCCGTCAACAGACTTTCAAATAGCGAGTCGGCTCAGATCCGAAGCGCGAGGCCATCCGTCGCCATGACAATCTCGCCGGCGTAGCCCGCGCGCCGGATCAACTCCGGGACGTCGAACCGCCGCAGCTGCGGGTAGACGTGCGTCAGCGCGACGCGCCTGACACCAGCATCGACCGCCAGCCGGGCGAGGCGCTCCGGCGAGAGATGGTTGTCCTCCACCAACTCGTCGGGCAGCGAGCACTCGGCCAGCAGTAGATCTACGCCTCGGAAGAACTCGGCCAGCTCCCGGGACGGTCCCGTATCC
Source organism: Gemmatimonadota bacterium (assembly GCA_020344215.1). GTDB lineage: Bacteria > Gemmatimonadota > Gemmatimonadetes > Palauibacterales > KS3-K002. The sequence goes on along the minus strand of CP070815.1, from coordinate 75,462 downwards.
CCTGTATAGCCCAGCGCTGACCCGCCTGCCTCGAAGCGGAGCGCCACGCTCTCCTCGGTATGCGGTGTCTCCGTGACGTGGACGCGAATACCGCCCATCTCGGCCACGGCGCCGGGCCGCATTTCATGGATGTCGACCTCGAACCCCGGATCGGTCAACCACGATCCCAAAGCATTAGCCCAGGCGCTGAAGAGACGTTCGACTCCGGCCGGCCCCCAGACGGCGAGCGGCGCCTGCCGCGGCACCTCGAGCCCGTGCCGCAGCGCGAAGATCAGGGAGGGGATTTCGCCGATGTGATCCGTGTGGAAATGACTAATGACGAGATGGCCGACCTCTCCCCAGGAGAGACCGGCCCGTGCCAGCCCCTGCAGGGCGCCGGCTCCGCAATCGACGAGGAGACGTACTCCGCCGTGCTCAATCCAATGGCAGGCCGACGCACGCTCCGGGTCGGGCACGACGGTGCCCGTCCCAACGGTGACCAGACGCATCTTCCGTCAGGCCACCGCCCCGCGGGCGTACTCGCTGAACTCGACGCCGACGATCTTGGACACGCCGGGCTCCTCCATCGTGACGCCGTAGATCCAGTCGGCCGCCTCAATGGTCACCGGGTTGTGGGTGATGACGACGAACTGCACGCCCGACTTGAACTCCTCCAACATCGCAACGAACCGCCGGATGTTCGTCTCGTCGAGCGGCGCGTCGACCTCATCGAGCACGCAGAAGGGGCTCGGCTTCACTAGGTAGATGGCGAAGAGCAGTGCCAGTGCCGTCAGCGCTCGCTCACCGCCGGAGAGCAGGTGAATTCGCTGGGTCCGCTTGCCTCCCGGGCTCGCCGAGATCTCGACCGGGGAGTCGAGCGGGTCGTCCGGTTGCTCGAGCCAGACATCGCACTCCCCACCCTGGAACAGCGTGTCGAACGTTCGCCTGAAGTTCGCTCTGATCTGCTCCAGTGTCTCGAGGAACGCCGTCGATGCAGTCTCGTTAATCCGGCGAATCGTATCGCGCAGGTCGTCACGCGCTTTGCCAAGATCGTCTCGCTGTGCCTGGAGGAACTCGAGCCGCTCCTTCTCTTCTCGGTATTCCTCTTCCGCGAGCATATTGACCAGCCCGACGCGTCCCAGATGTCCCGCGACTTCGGTCAGCTCCGCACGCAGCGCCACGGGATTACCGGTGGCGGGCTCGACCTCCTGCGACAGCTCGTCAAAGGGCCGCCCCCACTCGTCCTCCAGGCGCTCCCGTGTACGCTTGAGGTCGGCGTCGATCTGCGTGCGCTCCAGCTCCAACTCGTGACGTCGCTCGGAGTGACCGCGCTCCTCCTGCTGGGCACGGCGGAGTAGCGCCTCCAGCTCGCTCACTTTGCGCCGCATGTCTTCCGCTCGCTCCTCCATCTCGCTCGCGGCGCGCTCCGAACTCTCCCGCTCCTCGAAGAGCGCTTCTAGCCCGCGTGCGGCGCCCTCCATCTCCTGCTCAGCCCGCGACAGCGCGCCGCCCAGCTCTTCCGACTCCTGCCCGAGGCGCTGGCAGCGCTCGCCGGCGCTGTCCAGCGCTCCCCGCTGCGACCGCAGCTCGCGCTCGGCCCGGTCGAGCGCGGCCGCGGCCCGCGCTTCGCTCAACTGGATCTCCGTAACGCGCTCGCGCAGCTGCTCCCAGTCGGAGCGGACCGCCGCCAGCTCCTGCGGATCGGGCGCCGCTCCGTCTCCGACGGGCCTGAGGGCACGCAGGGCGTCTGCCTCCGACGTACCCTTCTGCAGCGCGGTCGCCCGCTCCTGTCGCAAGCGGTCCACGCTCGCGCGCGCGCTTCCGATCTCTTCATGGCCTCTGGCGGCGCGCTCCGCCGCAGCCTCGGCACGCGCCGCGAGACGTCCGGCCTCCTCCTCGGCCGCCCGGCGCTCCGCGGCCAGGCGCTCGACCTGCTGGCTCGCGTTCGCCACCTGCTCCTCGCACGACCGCAGCTGCATCGCGCTGCGCCGGCTCTCGGACTCCAGCTCGCTCTGCTGGCTCAGCAGCCGCTCGAGCTCCGCACGGCGGGCCAAGAGCCCGCCACCGGCGTACGGGCGCCCGAGGCGGAAGACGCCACGGGCATCCACGCTCTCACGCCGCCCGATCCAAGCGCTGGTGCCCGCATCCGCATCAGCTCGTAGCGTCACCCCGCGGAGCAGATGCCGGATCCACGGCGCAGCGGGACCGCTGACGCGAACACCGTGCGGCAGTTCGGCAGTGGCGCCCGGGTCCGCGGCTAGCCTATCCAGCGGGAGGATGACCAAGCCTCCAGGACCATCGTACTCTTCAAGGAACCAGCGCCGGATGCGGGCCACGGCCGACGCACCGTCCACGATCAGGCCTTCCATGTAGGCGCCCAGGTAGGCCTCCAGGCCGTCGGCATAGGCCTCCGGCACCTCGATCCCACGACCGAGCAGGCCGCGAACCCCCAGCTCGTCCGCTCGCTCCAGCGCCGCCTGAACGGCCGGGTTGGATCCTGCCTCTCCAGTGGTTAGCGGGGTCAGTTCCTCGACGAGCGCGGCCGTCGCTCGGATCCGCTCGGCCAGCGCCGCCTGGCGGCCACGCAGCTCTTCCTGCTCTGCCTGGAGACCCGCCAGCCGCGCACGGGCGCTTTCCAGCTCGCCTGAGAGTTGCCCGAGCCGCTCCTCGGCATCAGCGGCTTCCCGACGCGTCTGTTCCTCCGCCCGCGCCGCGTTTTCGATGGCCGCCGAGGCCACCGCCACTCGGCGCTCGGCGTCCTCCAGGCGTCGACCCAGCTCCTCGGCCTCCGCACGGGCTGCCTCGCCCCGCGCCTCAAGCTGTGCGCGCCGTTCCCGATAGGCCTGGCGTTCCGATTCCACCGCCGCCTCGGCCGCTTCCATCGCCTGGCGCCGCTCACTCAACTCAGCGAGCTCGACTCCCTCTCGGCCGAGCTCCTCGCGCAACGCGGCGAGCGCCGACTTCCGCTCCGTCACCACCTCACCCAGCCGCTCGACCTCCCCCTGCAGCGTAATCCGCTGCTCCTCCAACTCGCGCCGCTCGGCCGCTAGTTGATCCAAGCGCGCGCCGGCGTGCCGGGCGCGTTCCTCCGCCAGTAGCCGCTCCCGTTCCCGTTCCGCGAGCCGGTCGCGCACAGCCATGAGGTTCCTGGCGCTGTCGGCACGCTCGCGCTCGAGATCGACGAGCCGCGTCTTCAGCGCTTCATGCTGGGCCTCGGCAGAGTGAATCTGCGCGGCGTCTCGGACGCGGGCCTCCTCGAGCGAGCTCAGTTCGGTCTCGATCTCCCGGTACCGAGTCCCGAGCCGGGCGAGCTCGGCGTGGGCAAGCGCGAGTTCGAGAGCGAGCTTCCGCTCGCGCATCTCGAGGTACCGCTTGGCCTTGCCGCGCTGGCGGGCGAGGCTGCGGACCTTGGTATGCACCTCGGAGACCACGTCGTCCACCCGCGCCAGGTCGGCGTCCGCCTCATCGAGTCGGCGTGACGCGACCCGTCGCCGCTCCTTGTAACGGCCGATCCCGGCAGCCTCCTCGAACATCGCGCGCCGTTCCTCCGCCTTATCGCTGAGGATCGCGTCGACCATGCGGCCTTCGATTATGGCGTAAGCGTTCGTGCCCAGTCCCGTGTCCCGGCACAGGTCCTGGATATCGCGCAGCCGGCAGAGAGTGCCGTTGAGGCGATACTCGCTCTCACCTCCCGTGTAGACGGTTCGGCTGATCTCGACCTCTGAATAGGGGACGGGCAGTAGGTGGTCCTCGTTCGACAGCCTGAGGGTAGTCTCCGCTCGGTGGATCGGCTTGCGGCGCGCCGTGCCTTGGAAGATCGCCTCCTCCATGCGCGAGCCCCGGATCGCAGTCGGGCGCTGCTCGCCCAGCACCCAGCGCAGGCCATCAGCGACGTTCGACTTGCCGCAGCCGTTTGGACCCACGATTGCCGTGATGCCGTCGTGGAAGCGGATGTCTGCCGAATCGGCGAACGACTTGAAGCCGTGGAACTCGATGCCTACGAGCTTCATTTCAGCTGCAATCCCACCCTTTCTACGAGTTCGACGTTGAATCCCGCCCGTTCGATGTGCTCGCTGAGCGGGCGCGCGTCCTCCGGCCTCTCGTAGCCTCCGGCGTAGACGCGGTAAGCTATGCTGTCTTCCCCCGATCCCCCGACAGCCGGCACCATGTAGGCCGGGACACCGCGACCGAACAGCGTCTCGAGCACTGTCCGAGCTTCCTGCGAGCTCGCGTAAGTCCCGAAGTTGAACGCCAGCCGGGCGGGCCTTATGTCCCAGCTCCGAATCGTGTCCTTGATCCCCTCACGTACGAGCTCGGCCATTAGTTCCTCTGCCCTCGCGCGCTCGGGAAGCATGCCCGCGAACACCCTGTAGTAAACGACGCCCTGGACGACCGTCGGAGCGACATAGAACGGCAGATCGGCCCGCGTCCATTCCCGCTGGCGCGTCACGGCGTCGTCCAGTGAGCTGAAGGCCGCAATGGCCACCGAATATGGCAGGCTCACCTCCTGAAGGCGAGGTCCCTGATCCGCCGGACCCTCGGCGCGAGGCCCGGTCGCCCTCTCCCCCACCGACACGGTTCCCGCGGCCGCCTCCAGCTGGACGGGCCCCTCCGGAATCTGCCGGCTGCCGAGCGTCTGCCACAAGGCGAGAACGAGGGCGGCAGCCGCTGCCGCGACGGCGAACGGGGCGATTCGGCCTCGGCGCGACCCCCGGAAAAGCGGGCCCCGCCCGGCCGCCGGGGTGGAGGCGGTCGACCAGTCGGCGGCAATACCCTGCTGTGGTGGAGACGGCGCTGCCGCAGGTGCGGGGGATTCAGCGCCCGACACCGGCCGAACGGCGGGATCGCTCACAGGCCTTGCCACCCCGGGTATCGGCTGGGTCTCCGGCTCGGCCGTCGCGTACCACGGCAGCTCGACCGAACCGTTGTCTCCCTCCCGGATCTCGGGAGGGGCCAAGAACTCTGCCAGCCTTCGGGCCTCGCTCGGCAGCTCCACCTCGAGACCCGCTGCGTTCAGCACGATGCAGGCCTCGAAGCCCGGGATTGGGCCGGCGTCGAGCCAGTCTGATGCCGCGACACACGGTATCAGGTGAGCGTCGGTGTCCTCGAGGCGGGCCGCGATCTTCTTCCAGCGCGGGTGTCGATAGAGGACCTGAAGAGTCGGCGGCGCGTCACCTACGGTGAGGAAGAAGAAGGTCTCACCCTCCGGCCGGTTCGCCACCTTGGAGAACGCGGTGTCGCGGAACAGGACATCCGAGATCCCCGGCCCTCCCTCGGCGCCGAGTGCCGCCGCCAGTGCTGAAGGCGTTCGGGTCTGAAGATCGGCCAGCACCACCTTCGACCGCTGCGCCGCTAGTTTCCGTACGATCTCGATGGCAGTGTTGACCGCCCAGCGACGCTGGCGCGGGTTCTCCGCCGCAAGAACAAGTGTCGCGGCGTGCGGCCAGGTTACATCACCTCTTGGCGCCGATGAATCCACGCTCACCACCTCCCCAACTCCCTAACGCACTCGGCGGCCTAGCTGGCGCCGACACCGGCTTCGCGCCCCCTGCCTTCACCCTCTTCCCCCTCCTCCTCCTCCCCAACCGAGTCCGGGGGGCTCGATATCGCGTGCTCCGCTTCAGCGACGTTCAGGATCCATGGCTTGTAGCCGTAACGGGCCGTGAGCGAGCGAGCCGCTTCCTCCGCCGACCCCCGATCGGGGTAAGGGCCGACCATCGCCCGATACCAGACGACGCCCATCACGTCCTCGTGGCGGTCGACCGTGCCGGCGTAGCCAACGCTGCGGAGCCACGAGACGAGATTGTCTACACCGGCCCGCTCGCGCGCTGCGGATACGACCGCGTAGTAGCCGGGGGCCGCCCCGGCTTCGGGGTCGCGAGGTTCATCCTCGTCTCCGACCGCCTGTGGCCCCGCCACCTCCGCCTCGACAGACCGGCGAACGGTGCGCTGCGCCAGCTCCATTCGCGGACGCGGCGGCTGCCATTCCACGGCAAGCCACAGCCGTTGCTCATCCCGCTCCGCCCGCGCGACCTCGACCAGCCGCAGCGCGTCGTAGAGAACGATCTCTTCACCCTCGATAGCGAGCAGTCGACCGCCGGGCAATACGACAGGCAAGGTGGCGTTCCACTCCGCCGAGATCACCCCCAGTACCGAGTCGACACCCACCTGGAGCACGGCGACCTCCGCTCCGCCGCCCAGCCGGGCCATAAGGTGTGCACCGTTCACGCTGAAGCGCAGCGTGCTAGCCTCAGCGGGCAGCGGGACGCTCCGCACCTTGGCCGCCCCGACCCGGTCGAAAACGTGGAGGCTGTCGCCAGCCGAGACGTATACCCGGTGGCCCGACGGGGTCACGGCGACGGCACGCCCGGGCTGCGGCAGCGCGATCTCTTCCGCATCCTCGAGCTCCGGGATGCTGAGCCCGTGTAGCGTCAGGTCGATGCCGTCCTCCGTCAGGTAGTAGAGACGCTCACCCCCCGGCGTGACCGCCAGATCGCCGACGCGAGGGATACGGCGGCGCGCCAAGGCTTCCTCTCCCGGCGGCTCGATCACCAACAACTCGCTCTCCGTGGCGGCATCCAGAACGACGACGACCCGCCCATCACCAACCGGGACGAGCCGCTCCAGCCGCCCCTCCAGCGTGAAGCTCCACGGATCTCCCTCGGAGACCAACTCGAGCGCGTTCGCATCTGCGGCGATCAGCAGGCCCCGCGTACCCAGCGTCGCGGCGATCTCGGTCCGCTCTGTATCCTCGAAACTCAGCAGATGGCCCGTTGAGTAGTCGTAACGGCCGATGCGTGAATCATCGAACTGCAGCCAGACCACACCGTCGCCTGGCCACGCCCGGCTGAGCCGCTCAAGCTCCGGAGGCGCCCACGTGGGAGACTCCAGCGTCTCGGCGCTCCGATAGGTGAGCGGGCCACCGTCCAGAGGAAAACCGAGCAACCCCCACCCTTCGGCCTTCCCCAGCCAGGCGCTCCGCTCGAGGCTGACCGCAGCGCTAGCGGCCGACTGGTCCTGAGAGCCGCACGACGGCAGCGTGGGCAACGCACTCGCCAGAGCGATCAGCAGTATGGCGCGTTTCGACAGGTGCAACTTCAGATCGGTATCCGCGGTTCTAGGATCTCGATCAGCAGAGGCTGGAGTACTGTGGGCATGGTCCAAAATAGCCGAAGCCGCGCCACCAATGCAAGGCAGGACCGGCCTCCGACGGGGCCTAGAAACTAGGTCCAAAGGCGAGCGACCAGACGCCGCCCTTCTGCGCCGGGCGGTCGAGCGGATAGGCGTAGTCGATCCGCAACACGTTGTATAGCACGTTCACCCTGAGCGACGCTCCGAACGAGGCCAGCGGAGATCGCACATCCAAGGGGTCGGCGCCTCGCGGGCGGGACCAGGCGAGCTGCTCGAACGAGTCGAAGGCCACGCCGAAGTCGAAGAAGACGGCGCCGTCGATGGGCGGCAGGCCAAGCGGCACAAACCCCAGATCGAGGAAGTTGAAGATCGGGAAGCGGAGCTCGGCGGAGGTGAACGCCACGCTGCTGCCGATCAGCTGGTCGCGCACCGGGCAGAGCGTGGTGAGCGGATCGTTGACTCCGGCGAGTGACCTGGCGCACTCCTCGGCGGTAAACGAGCCACCGTCGTAGCCACGGATGTAGTAGGGGCCGCCCCAATAGAGCCGGAACTCGTGCTTGCCCGGCCCGGAACGGGAGTACGTCGTCAGGCGCGACGCCAGCGCGAACCGGCTGCCGAGGTTGAAGTAGTTGCGAACATCGAAGGTCAGATCGTAGATGCCGACATCACCAAAGTACTTGCCCAGGCCGATCCGGTAGCGGCGGCCCGCGATCGGCCCGGTGTAGCCGTAAAGCGCATTGTCGAAGACCAGCGCGACGGACGGCCCCGCGAACATCAGGTTCTCCAGGCGCAGCGTCGACCGATCGGTACTCGTGCCCCCCGGATCGATCCGTTGGACTATGCTGTCACGGCTGATGTAGACGCCAACGGCCGAGATCTCCAGACGCTGGAAGATGTCGAACGGATAGTGGACGTCCGTACTCAGCGTACGGTAGACATCTCGTATGAAGCGGTCCTCGTAGAACGGCTGGTTGCTCGAGTCGAGCGACGGAATCGTGCCGCGGAAGCGGTAGAGCGGAAACTGCTGGTACGCCATGGATACGTTGGCGCGCTCACGCATGTACGTGTATTGGGTCAGGATGTAGGCATCCTCGAACGAGCCCGCCACCTGGCCCCAGAGCAGCACGTTGTGATCGCCGAGGATGTCGGAGAGCAGGATGTACGATCCGCCGAAGACACCGTTGCCGAAATGACCGCCGACCTGAGCCCCGATCACCGGCTGCCCTACGATATCCGGGGTCAGCTTGATCTCGTACTCCCGGCTCTCGAACGACGCCGTGTCCGGTAGCCCCTGCTCCGCGTCTGCCAGCAAGTCTGCCACCGTAAGGTCACGCTCGACCACGACCTCCTCCGACTCCGGGCTCGCCGCCGAAGGCCGGAATCCCTCCAGCAGGCGGTAGAACGACTGGGCGGGCGCAGCGGTCGGCGAGAGATCGGAGGAGAACGCCTCACCAACCTCCGAGTCGCCGCTGCTGTCCTCAGGCGTCGCGCCACGCTCCACGATCAGCGGCTCCGCCGGCGACTCGACCGGCCAAGCGGAAGCCCGCGGCTCATCGACCACATAGATGTTGTAGCCCGCATCCTCGAAGTAGGTGAAGGCCAAACGGTCCGCCTCGGCCGACCACGACAGGGCCGGACTCAGCGGAATGATCCCGGTCACTCCCGAGAGCAGGTCGGTCAACTGGTAGAGTCGGCCCTCCGCACGCGACCAGATGAAGACGTTGTTGACGCCGGTGCGGTCGGAGATGAAGGCGATCGCCTCGCCGTCGGGCGACCAGACCGGGTTGATGTTCTTCCCTTCCTCCTGCTGCGGCAGAACCTCGACGCTGCCGTCGGCCATGCTGTAGAGCGCGATCCGGAAGTTCCCGAAGACCAGCTGGTCGAAGTCGGTGTCCTCCCCCCGATCGGTGGCGACGGCTATGTAGCGGCCGTCCGGCGACCAGCAAGGGTGGAGGTCGGCGTACTTGTCGTCCGTGAGCCGCCGTATGCGGTCCCGGCCCGCATCGACGACGTACAAGTCGCTGACGCCGCCTCGCAGCCCGGTAAACGCAATGCGCAGGCCGTCCGGCGAGAAAGTCGGGTTCTGTATGCCGTCGAGCTCCAGCTTGATCCGCCGCTCGACGCGCCGCCCGGGAACGTCGTAGATGTACAGAGCGTCGCGCCCGCCGACCTGGGCGACGAAGGCCAGGTAGTGGCCGTCGGGCGACCAGGCGGCTGACGAGTTCATAAACCGCAGCGACTCGAAATCGGCCTGGCGTGCCGCCCGGACCAGCCTGGCGGTGATTTCGCCATCCTCGGCGGAAGCCAACCAGAGATCGAAGAAGGAGTAGAGATCGTTGCCGCGGTCGGAGAGGAAGACAACCTGATTCCCGTCCGGGGACAGGGCCGGGGCGAGGTAAGAAGCGAATCCACGGGACCCCGGATCGAAGGAATGGAGAGTGATCCTCTCAGCGAATTCCTCGGCGCCGGCGAGCCTGGCCACTTCCGGCAGATAGACCGTCCTGACGCTCTCGATCCACTCGTTGGAGAGCTCCTCAAGCGTCACGCCCAGGGTGATACTGACCGCACCTTCAAGCCCGAGACGCATCGCCCGTTGCAGGAGCAGGCCAATCGTATGGTCGCCGTACTTGCCGCCGATAAACGCCCACAGCGACTGCCCGAACCGGTACGACAGATAGTCGCTGTAATACGACATCTCCGAGATGGTCCGCAGATAGCCGGTCAGCACTGCGTCGCGCAGCCACGCGTGCGTATGCGTATCGAGCTTCCCGATCGCCAGGTACTCCGCCATCCCCTCAATGAACCATAGCGGCGGCTCGTAGATGAGCGGGTTGAGCTGGTTTGCCAGCCCGCGGGCGATGACATCGTACTGGAACGCGTGCACGAGCTCGTGCGTCAGCACGTGCTCGAAGTCCGCATAGGAGCCGGTGAACGGCATGATCACCCGCCGCTTCGCGAATTCTGTCACGCCTCCCGTACCCTCCGAGATGAGACCGGGCAACGCGTTCGTCTGCTGGAACTCACTGTGCGAGGCGTAGAGGATTATCGGCTTCCTCTCCTCGAACTCGTGCCCGAGGATGCGGCTCAGCCGACTGTAGGAGCGCTCCGCCATCCGCGCGGCGTCTAGGGCGGCCTCGCGCTCCCGCGGATAGTAGTAGATATCGAAGTGAGCCGTGCGGATGACCTGGAAATCGAAGACCCGATGCTGAATCTTGTTACGCCCGAACTGCGCCGTCCCGTCATCGGCCGCCGCGGTCAGCAGAAGCGCCATGAACGACGCGATCCGCAGGGCCGCTCGCGCGGGCAGAATGGTGTTGCAGTGCGAGCACCCTATCATGTCGAACCGGGAATCTCGATCAGCGCCATGGGAGCATCACCCCAGAGCCGCTCCAGTTGGTAGAACTCGCGGACTACCGGGTGAAAGATGTGAACCACGAGATCAATATAGTCGATGAGCACCCAGCGGGCGGCCCGCTCACCCTCGACCCCCAAGTATCGTACACCTTCTCGGGACAATCCCTCCCTCACCTGGCTGGAGATCGCCCGGACGTGAACCTCCGAGTCGCCGGACGCGATTATGAAGTAGTCGGTCGCATCCGACAGCCCACGCAGGTCGAGCACCACCAGCTCGCGAGCGTTCCGCTCCTGACACAACTCGAGGGCACGGCGCACGGTCTCCGGAAGATCGGCGGGCCGCAGCTCCGCACCCGAGATCGCTGACTCACGTCCCGACATCGGGCTCCCGTTTATTCCGCCTGGTAGAAGACACCCCAGGCACCCGGCCCCGTGTGGGCGGCGATCACGCTGGTCGCCGGTCGCACCAGCAGCTCGTCCGGTGCGAATGCCCGCTCCATCTCGCTGGCCAGCTCGTCCGCCACATCTTGGCAGAGCACGTGGGCGACACCCATACGCAAGCGCGCTCGCTCCGCCGGGACACGCTCCGACAGCAGCTCGAGTACCCGCGGGATCAGCGCTTCGCGGTGGCGGACCCGGTCGACGGGCACGACGTAGCCTTCTCGATCAACGCTGAGGATCGGCTTGAGGTCGAACAGGTTGCCCAGGAAGGCGTGCGCCTTGCCTAACCGACCCGAACGCTGCAGGTAGTCCAGCGTGTCTACGGTTATGAACAGGCCCGAGCGATCCCTCAGCCGCTCCAGCTCAGCCACGATATCTTCCGCCTCCCAACCCTTCGCCGCCAGCTCCGCGGCCCTCAAGACCTGTAGTCCCAAGCCCAAAGAGGCCGAGCGCGAGTCGTGTATCGTGACCTTGGCTTCCGGGAACCTGGCGGCGGCTGCCTCCGCCTGGCCCAGCGTTCCCGACAGCGTTCCAGAAACGAAGAGGCCGAGCACCTCGTCGGCGTGCTCGGCAGCACGTCGATACGCCTCGTTGAGGTGTGCCGGCGCCGGCTGGGAGGTCGTGGGCAGTGGCTGCTCGGGATCAACGAGTCGCTCCAGAAACTCCTCGTGTGCAATGTCGACTTGATCGAGGAAGGCCTCGTCGCCGAACATGACGCTAAGCGGCGCAACGGTGATACCGTGTTCGAGGATCAGCTCCAGCGGCAAGTCACACGTCGTGTCGGTTACCACGGCCAGGTGCGCCGTCGGTCTTAGCTGCCGCCCCCGGTGCTGCGCCCGCATGTCCTCCGCCTTCACGCACTCGACCGACCCGGCGAGCCCGGCGAGCGCGAGCCCGACCTCGTCCGGCTCATTCGTATGGATATGGATCTTGGCGACCGACGAAGCGCGGTTCACGATCAGTGAGCCACCCAGCTCCCTTACCGCGGCCGCCAACTGCGGCCGTCCCGGGATCGGGTCACCGCGCACGATGAACTCCGCGCAATAGCGGTAAGCCCGATCTGTGTCCTCCGGGTACTCCGCCGCAGCGGCCGCATCGGCCACCTGTGGCGCGACGACGTGGGCGAACCTCGGTTCCGAGCGCCCCTCGATATAGGAGACCATCCCCTCAAGGAAGCACACGAAACCCTTCGCGCCCGCATCGACGACATTCGCCTGACGCAGCACGGGGAGCAGATCGGGTGTGCGTTCGAGCGACGCGAGCGCCGCCTGCAGCAGCTGGCCCGCCAGATCCCGGAGATCGGGCACGTGAGGTGCTAGGCGGTCGATTTCTTCGGTCGATTCCCGGACAACGGTGAGGATCGTGCCCTCGATAGGATCGTCAACTGCCTGATACAGCGAGCGGGAGGCCTGGCACATCGCACCCGCCAGGTCCTCCGGTCCCGCCCTGGCCCGGCCGTCCAGACCGTCGGCGAAGCCGATGAAGTAGTGCGACAGCATCATACCGGAGTTGCCCCGCGCCCCCAGCACGCCAGCCTCGGCAATCCGAGCGGCCATCCCTGCGACGCTCTGATCCTCGACGCCGTCCAGCACGTCGGCGATCGCGCGCAGGGTCAGCGCGAGGTTTGTCCCGGTATCGCCATCGGGTATCGGGAATACGTTAATGCGATCGAGCTCTGCGCGGTGCATGTAGACGTGCCCCGTGCCTGCCAGAAACAGGCGTTTCAGGCGGCGCCCGTCGCAGTACGCGATACCCAGATCTACTCCCCTTCCTCCTTGATGACCCAGACTTTGACCGAAGCCTCTACTTCCGGGTACAGTCTGATCGCTACGGAGTAGACGCCGAGAGCCTTGATCGGCTCGACCAGCAGCACGTGTTTAGCGTGCACGTCGTAGCCATCTTCACCGAGCTTCGACGCGATGTCGCGCGGGCCTACAGAGCCGTAGAGCTTGCCCTCTTCTCCGGCCAGCATGGAGAACGTGATCGAGATCCCGTCGAGGCGCTCGGCCAGCGCAGCGGCCTTGCTGCGGTCTCGATCCTCCGCCATCAGGGCCGCTGCGCGCTCCTGCTCCAATAGCCGACGGTTCTGCTCCGTCGCCGCGTAGGCAAGCCCCTGGGGCAGTAGGTAGTTGCGTGCGTAGCCGCGTCTTACGCTGACAACATCGCCAACGTCGCCGAGGTTGTCGACCTTCCTTCTGAGAATCACGTCTTGAGTTCTTGCCACGCTACCACTCCAGATCCAGTATCTTTGCCAGAGGTCGTGTCATCGGTACGCGAATCATTGCGCGGCCTCTCGAGACCGGAGGCGCCCCCGGATGTTGAGCCAGGTGTCACCCAACCCCACAATCAGAGCCACCGCCAGGAAGAAGGCAAGCAGGGGGTAGAGCAACACCGCCAGCAGGCCGCCTACGACGCCCATTAGAACCGAGATGCCGCCCACCAAGCTCAGCAGGACGGCGAACCCCCTTAGCACGTACAACAGCCCCATGAACAACACTGCGTTGCCGCCGATCCGGTCGGCGACGCTTCCGATCGGCGCAACGATCAACGCCAGACCGAGAAGCCAGACCCACACTAAGTGGTCGCTGAAGCTGAAGCTTCGCAGCCGCCCGAAGGCCCGACCGGCATCTCCGGACATCCAATCCCGAACCGCGACGGCCAGGCCGAGCGCCCCGAGCGAGCTGACGCCGAGCAACGCCGGAAACAAGGCGACCTGCACTCCCACGGCCTGGCTCAGCACACCCTGAGCCGTCTCGTCGCCTGCCAGGTTCAACCGCGCGCTCCATGCCTCAACCTCGCTACCCACCTGCGCGGCCATAACCGTATCGACGTCGAGCCAGGCGCCGGGGCTCATCATGAACATGGCAGCCGCCGCCGCCGCCGCCGTGCCAAGCGCCGCCAGGGCGGTCGCTGTGAAGTTCCATCCCGGCCGCCAGGCCGCCGCCAGCACGTACATTCCCCCCAGCAACAGCGGCCAGCCCCGCGCGAACCACCAGAGAGCGTTGCGCTCACCCGCCAGAGCCAGGCCGGCAACCGCGGCAACGACGATTCCAAGCCACACGTTCCTCGTCCCCGTGGCCACGAGCAACAGCGCCAGCGGCAGGCCCACCAGCACGAGCGGTGGAACCGGCGCAAAGACGACGGTCACAAGCCCGAACCCGACGGCCCGCGCCAGCGTCCCGCGGTCAGACATAACGGCCACCTAGCGCCGGTAGTCTTCCACGTAGGGCAGCAGCGCCAAGAATCGGCCGCGCTTGATCGCGCGGGTCAGCTGCCGCTGATGCGGCGCACAGGTTCCCGTTATCCGGCTCGGAACGATCTTGCCGCGCTCCGTGACGAAGCGCGAGAGCAGCTGCTCATCCTTGTAGTCTATGAGGTCGATTTTCGACTCACAGAGGTGGCAGGGCTTCCTTCTCCTTCTCATCATCTACCGCCTATCCGTTTTCGGTTTCCTTCCATAAGACCGGAACGCAATGGCGTCAACCGGCTCACTACTCATCTTCATCGACCTCGTCCTCATCTTCCGACTTGAACCGCGCTGCCGGCTCGGTCGCCGAACGCGGCGTCGGAAGCTCTCCTTCGGAGAGAACCACCAGATACCTCAAGACCTGCTCGTCGAGCTTGATCGCTCGCTCGAATTCCGGCAGGTTCTCCGGGTCCACCCGGAACTGCACCACCACGTAGTAGCCGTTATCGTGCTTGTTGATGGGATAGGCGAGCTGCCGCTTGCCCCAGTGCTCGACGGCAAGGACCTCCCCCGCGCCGTTGCCTGTGGCAAGGTCGTTGAAGCGCTCCAGCTTCTGATCGATGACGGAACGATCGAGGGCGGAATCGAAGATGTAGACGATCTCGTAATCGCGCATGCGTCACCTCCCTTTGGTCAGAGCTCGATGGCGCGAGCCCCGTGCGGCCCCGCCCGGTGACCGTGGGCGGAGCAGGTTTTCTGTAAGAGCAGGCGAACCTGAAACAGGCCAAACCTAGCCGAACCTGGCCCCGAGTTCAAGCTCCGCCCGCAGCTTTAAGCCTGGGCCCGGAATAGCAGTATGTCGCCGTCCTCAACGAGGTGCTCGCGCCCCTCCGCCCGCACCAACCCTTCCTCCCTGGCCGCCTTCAGCGACCCGGCGGTCACCAAGTCGTCGTAGCTCACCGTCTCAGCCCGAATGAAACCTTTCTCGAAGTCGGTGTGCACGACCCCGGCGGCCTGGGGTGCGAGGGTCCCACGGCGGACCGTCCACGCCCGGACCTCCTTCTCGTTGAAGGTGAAGAAGGTGATCAGGCCCAGGAGCTCGTAGGTCAGGCGGATCAGGCGTTCGACCCCGGGGCGGTCCAGCCCCAACGCTTCCATGTACTCCAGTCGCTCCTCGGGCTCGAGGCTGAGGAGGTCTGCCTCGAGCTGGCAGCAGAGAGCGAGGACCGCGTCGGCCCCGACGGCGTCCGCCAACGCCGTGGCCCGCTGGTCGTCGCCGGCAGCCCCGGACTCCGCGACATTTGCCAGGTAGAGAACGGCCTTGCCGGTCAGGAGGAACAGGGAGCCGAGGACTTCGCACTCCTCTTTGCGGCACTCCAGCTCACGTGCGGGGCGGCCTTCGCCGAGCCAATCCCGCAGCCGGTGCAGGAACTCGCTCTCCCGCTGAGCATCGCGATCCCCGCTGCGGGCCACGCGCTCTGTGCGATCGAGTCGCCGCTCGACGGTCTCCAGGTCTGCCAGCAATAACTCCGTCTCGACCATGCCGACGTCGCGCAGCGGATCCACGCTCGCGGCGGGGTGGGCGACATTGGCGTCATCGAAGCAGCGGACCACGTGGACGAGCGCTTCGACCTCTCGGATGTGTGCCAGAAAGCGATTGCCGAGACCTTCACCGCGGTGGGCGCCCTCCACCAAGCCGGCGATATCGACGAACTCGACGACTGCCGGGACTTTCTGCGGCGGCCGCACCAACTCGAAGATCCGATCGAGCCGTGGATCGGGGACCTCGACTACGCCGACGTTCGGGTCAATGGTCGTAAACGGGTAGGCCTCGGCTGGCACGCTCGATGCAGTGAGCGCGTTGAACAGGGTGGACTTGCCGGCGTTGGGTAGCCCTACGATGCCGGCCCTCAAAGCGCGGCTCATTGTACTTCAATATGAGCGTCGGAAGTCGAACCTCCAACAGCGAACGCCGGCGCGAATTCTCGAATCCCCGAATCGACATTCCAGAATCCCCATACCACCGCCCGTTAGCTGATCGCGACGAAGAACGGAGCCAGCACCAGGCTGACCACGCTCATCAGCTTGATCAGAATGTTCATCGACGGGCCCGACGTATCCTTGAACGGGTCGCCGACCGTGTCGCCGACCACCGCGGCTTTGTGGGGCTCCGAGCCCTTGCCGCCCAGGTTGCCCGCTTCGATCCACTTCTTGGCATTATCCCAAGCGCCGCCGGCGTTGGCCATGTAGAGCGCCAGCAGTACGCCGGCCAGCGTCGCGCCGGCCAGCAGGCCGCCCAGCGCCTCTACACCGAGAAACGAGCCGACGAGCACCGGCGCGATGATCGCCAGGAGGCCAGGAAGGATCATCTCACGCAGCGCCGCCCGGGTCGAGATATCCACGCAGCGCGCGCTGTCCGGCTTCGCCTCGCCCTCCATGAGCCCGGGGATCTCCCTGAACTGCCGGCGGACCTCGGTGACCATCCCCGAGGCGGCGCGCCCGACCGCGTTCATGGTTAGCGCCGCGATGACGAAGGGCAGCGTACCGCCGATCAGGACCCCGATGACCACGATCGGGCTCACGAGGTTGATCCCTGTCTCCTGCAGGCCGACCGCCGATGAATAGGCGCTGAACAGCGCCAGCGCGGTGAGCGCGGCGGAGCCTATGGCAAAGCCCTTGCCGATGGCGGCCGTGGTGTTGCCGATGGCATCGAGGCCATCGGTGATGCTGCGCACCGACGGACCCAGACCGCTCATCTCGCTGATGCCGCCGGCGTTGTCGGCGACCGGACCGTAGGCGTCCACCGACATCGTCACGCCCACCGTGGCCAGCATGCCGACGGCCGCGATACCGATCCCGTACAGACCGGCGAACTCGTGAGCCAGCCAGATGGCCGCGCAGATGAGCAGCACGGGGACGGCGGTCGAGATCATTCCGACGGCTTGCCCGGCGATGATGTTAGTGGCCGCACCTGTTTGCGACGCCTCGGCGATCTTCCTGATCGGCCTGGCCGCTGTGTAGTACTCGGTGGACAGCCCAATGAAGATCCCGACCAGCGAGCCGCCTAACATGGCCCAGAACGGACCCAGCGCGCTGAAGTCGGGGTTGCCGGCGAAGATGTCGAGCTCGAGCGTTATCCAGGCCGCGACCGCCCAGAACAGCACCGCCGCGATGTAGGTGCTGTTACGCAGCGCCGCCGCCGGGTTCATCCTTTCCATGGCCTTCAGCGAAAAGACGCCGATGATGCTCGCCAGCAGGCCGACCATCACGTAGAGGATCGGCAGCGTGATCGCCTCGAGACGCTGAACCGACATGATCTGCGCGGACGTGGCGCCGATGGCGATGGTGGCGATGACCGAGCCCACGTAGGACTCGAAGATGTCCGCCCCCATGCCGGCTACGTCACCGACGTTGTCGCCCACGTTGTCGGCGATCGTTGCCGGGTTGCGCGGATCGTCCTCAGGTATCCCCGCCTCGACTTTCCCAACAAGGTCGGCCCCGACGTCGGCGGCTTTCGTGTAGATGCCGCCGCCCACACGTGCGAAGAGCGCGATCGAGCTGGCACCCATGGCGAAGCCGGCGATCACCTCGCTGAACGTCTTGAAGGCCGAATCGTCGGTCAGTCCACCGGCGAACACGAACAGCACTACCCCGATGCCCAGGAGTCCCAGGCTGCCTACCGACAGCCCCATCACCGCGCCGCCGTTGAAGGCGATGCGGAGTGCCTTGCCCGGCCCTGAGTCGCGCGCCGCTTCCGAGGTGCGAACGTTGGCCTCGGTCGCCGCGTTCATACCGAAGAACCCGGCCATTAGCGAGCAGAGAGCGCCGCCGATGTACGCCGCCGAGGTCGGCAGTGAACCCAGCGCTACGTACAACAGGACCGCCACCACGATGATGAACGGGATGAGCACCGAGTACTCTCGCTTGAGAAACGCCCTGGCACCCTCCCGGATCCGGCCGGCGAGCTCGGCCATCAAGTCCGTACCGACCGGCTGCTTCTTCAGGTACAGGTAGATGGCCCCGGCCACGATCAGCCCCAGGAGCCCCAGCGGCGCCGAAAACGTCACAGCTACGTTGGTCACCAGCCCTCCTTAGTCGATATCCAACACTCGACACTCAATCATCAGATCGCCGAATGGCTCTCAACTGAACATGTCCGAGACCCACTGATCAGCAGTCAAGAGACACCGCTACTTGAACGTTGATCATCGGAGATCGGGCAAACGGAGATCGAGGTTCAGTTGAGACCGGGGCATCCGATGTCGGGTGTCGATAAGTGAGTCCAACCCTACTCGTCGGCGTCCAAAGGCGCATTGTACCGATTCATCGCCGCCTCTATACCCTCCCGAGCCCACACTTCCACCCCTTCCACGAGGCGCGGTAATACACCGAGGACGGCATCTTCATCGTCCGGGTCGTCGAATTCCGAGAGGACCCAATCCGCCAGGTCGGCGCCGCCCGCTGGCGCGCCGACCCCGATCCTCAAGCGCGCGTATTCCTGGGTACCGAGCACATCCTCGATCGACTGAAGCCCGTTGTGGTTTCCCGCCGAGCCTCGTGCCCGGAAGCGCGGTCGGCCGGGCTCCAGCGCCACGTCGTCGACGACGACCAGAAGGTCACGCTCGAGGTCGAGCGGCGCGTACTCGAGCAGCGCGCGAAGCGCCATCCCGCTCCGGTTCATGTAGGTCAGCGGCTTGATCAGCCAGACTTCGCCGACCTCCGACAGCTTGGTGGTCGACCGGAGCCAGAGATCCTCTTCTTGGAACGGAGTTGCGGACCAGCGGCGCTTGAGCAGATCTACGAGCCACCAGCCGACGTTGTGGCGCGTGGCATCGTAACGGGCCCCCGGGTTGCCCAGTCCGACTACGGTTTTCAGAGTTACTGCTCCTCTTCCGTAGCCTCCTCCTCGGCAGGCTTGCCACGACCGACCAGCTCGGGTTCGGCCTCCTCCTCGGGGGCGGCCTCGACCTCTTCTACCTCCTCGACCTCCTCGACCTTGTGCACGGCCGGCGGCACAAGCGAAGCGATCGCGGCCGCGGCGTCGCTCAGGATCTCGACACCTTCCAGCCGCACGAGGTCGGCGACCGTTACGGTGTCGCCTATGTTCATGCCCGACACATCGAGCTCCAGCGCCTCCGGGATCTTCGACGGGATGCAGCGGATCTCGACATCGTGCCGCAGGTGCTCCATGATCCCGCCTTCCTTGACCCCCGGTGCCACGCCCACCATCCGCACCGGCACTTCCAGCTTCACCTTCTCGCCCTTGTGGACGGCCAGGAAGTCGATGTGCAGGACCTCGGACCTGTAAGGGTGCACCTGTACCTCGCGGATCAGCACGCTCGACGTACTGCCATCGTCGAGCTTCAGATCGATGATCGTGCTCTCGGAGGAGCCCGACATCACCAGTCTCTCCACCTGCTTCCATTCGACCTGGCAGGATCGGGTCTCCTCGCCGGAACCGTAGATGACGGCAGGGACATACCCCTGGCGCCGCAGCGAGCGCGCCGCCCCTTTGCCGGTGTCGCTCCTCAGCTGAGCCTCCAACTTCATTCTAGCAGTCATTGCCGCACACCTTCTTTACTCTCGACTGGGTATCCGCCCGAGCGTCGCTCCTCACTCGAAGAGGCTGCTGACACTCTCGTTGTCATGAATGTAATGGATCGCTCTGGCCAGCAGTTCGGCGACCGATAGGATGCGCAGCCCCGGCCAGTGCTTCTCCTCGGGCACGTGGACGGTGTCCGAGACTGCCACCTCCTTGACCGGTAGCGCCGACAGCCGTTCGACCGCCGGTCCGCTCAACAGGGCGTGCGTGGCGCAGACATAGATGTCCCGGGCGCCGTTCTCCTTCAGCGCCTCCACCGCACCAACCATCGTGCCGCCGGTATCGATCATGTCGTCAGGGATCAAGCAGTTCTTCCCCTCGACATCACCGACCACCGAGACCACCTCCGCCACGTTCGGGGCGGGTCGGCGCTTGTCGATCATCGCGATCTCACCGCCCAATCTCCGTGCGTAGCCGCGAGCCATCTTCGCCGCCCCAACATCGCTCGCCACCACGGCCAGCGGCTCGAGGCTGAGCTTGCCGTAATGCTCGACGAAGACCGGCAGAGCGTAGAGGTGGTCCACCGGGATGTCGAAGAACGCCTGCAGCTGGTGCTGGTGCAGGTCGACCGAGACAACGCGGTCCGCCCCCGCCTCGACGATCAGGTTGGCCAGCAGCTTGGCCCCGATCGCGACGCGCGGCTGGTCTTTTCGGTCCTGGCGCCCATATCCGAAGTAGGGCACGACGGCCGTTACGCGGGCCGCGGACGCGCGCTGCGCCGCATCGATTAGGAGCAGCAGCTCCATGATGTTCTCGGCCGGTGCCGAGGTCGATTGGATGATGAAGACGTCGCGACCGCGAACGTTCTCGTCGATCCTGACGAAGATCTCACCGTCGGCGAACCGCTCGATCGTGACGCAACAGAGCGGGACGTCGAGCTCAGCGGCGATCCGTGCGGAGAGCGGCTGGTTAGCCGTCCCCGAGAGCAGCATCATTTCCCGGCTCTTGGGATCGATGGACGATGTGTCGGTCACAGCCAAAACCCCTGTGGTTAAGAGCTTCGCAACTTATCCAGGCCCCAATTGGGCGTCAACGGGCGTGCCCCTCCGGCGAGCCCGGCCCGAGTGCCACGGTGACGCGGGATCTCGCGGCTACCCCGGCCATGCCTTGTCCCGCAGCCGGTCGTTGTTATCATTTCGGGGCCAATGGCACCAGTCATCATCTTCCTGCTCGGCCTGGTCGCGCTCTACGTGGGTGCCGATCTGATGATCCGAGGTGCGTCACGATTGGCCCGCAAGCTCGGCGTGAACGCTCTGGTCATCGGGCTAACGGTCGTGGCCATGGGCACTTCGATGCCCGAGTTGCTGGTGGGGGTCGTCGCCTCGGTCCGCGACAGCGGCGACATCGCCATCGGCAACGTGGTCGGCTCGAACATCGCGAACATCGCCTTGATCCTAGGTGTCGCCGCCCTGATCCGCCCTGTCCGAGTCCAGATGCGGCTTCTGGTCAGGGAGGTGCCGCTGATGATCTTCGCCTCCATCGCCTTCTACGTCTTCGCCCTGGACGGCCAACTGACTCGCTGGGACGGGCTGACGATGTTGGCGGGCTTCGCCGCCTACACCCTGTACCTGCTCGAGGGCGCGCGGCGCGAGTCGCCGGCGATCGAGGTCGAGTACCAGAAGTTCGTGCCGGCAGGCGGTGCTCTGCACAGTCACATCGTACTCACCATCGTCGGCCTGGGGACGCTCCTGGCGGGCGCGCACCTGGTGGTCAGCGGTGCCGCCGACGTAGCTCGCATGCTGGGCGTCTCCGAGCTCGCCATCGGCCTAACGGTCGTGGCGCTCGGCACCTCGTTGCCGGAGCTTGCCACCGCCGTCGCCGCGTCGGTTCAGGATGAGGGAGATATCCTGGTCGGCAACGTCGTAGGCTCTAACGTCTTCAACCTGCTGGCGGTGCTGGGTTGCTCGTCGCTCGCCCAGCCGCTCCATGTTTCGACCTCGGTGATTCAGGTCGAGGCGCCCGTCATGCTTGCCGTGAGCATCCTCGTCCTGCCCTTCGTCTGGACGACGCTGAGGCTCACCCGGCTGGAAGGCGGAATCATGGTCGCCGCCTACACCGCATTCGTGGTTCTGCTCGCCCTACCCTCGGTATAAGACGCGGGACGCCGAGCGCCGACGGCATCCAGGCTGCTAGCGTCTCGCTCCCCGCCGCAGCGAACTGAAGCCTGGCTCAACATGACGCACAGCGATAAGCACGGCCTGCATCCAACCCGGACGCGAGAGGTCGCACAACACACGCGGAGCCGCCCGGTCACCGTGCCGGTTACCGATCGGTAGCAGGAGAGCGCACGAGCTGGGCTCTCCCTCTCCGCCCGACGGGCCTAACTCGTTGTTGGTAATAAGGTTACACTCATCGCCGCGCCCGGGCACGATCCCTGCCCCATCGCCTATGGAGACTGAAGCAAGGAGGTCCCGCGTGACACCGAAATACCGAACCGACGCACAGCTCCAGCTCGTGGGGTCCGAACCTCAGGTCACGGACACCGACCGTGAGGGACTCGATTGGCTGGTCCGGGAAGCGTTGCTCGCAGCCCTGGACCAGGCTTGCGAGCGCGGAGTCGATTGGCCCGGGTGGACTCGAACCACCATTTCTGGATCCAAAGGCTACCAACCTGGGCGATTAGTACCGAAGCACTAGGAACTAGCAGGCATCAGCAAGACTCAAGGGGTACCCCGCGGCACTGCGGGGTACCCCGTTTTGTCACCCATTCTGACACCGAGAACGAGGAACGATGGAGGGCCTAAGCAAGAAGTGCGCGGCTATCACCCGGTTCGGTGAGCCGTGTAAGAAGGACGCAATCAAGGATCAGGACTATTGTACCGTGCACCACCCCGCGCACGCGAAGTCCCACCGGGAACGCAGTCGAGAGGGCGGCCGCCAGAAACTGAACCGGACAGCCCCGCTCGACATCAGCGACCTCGACCCCACTACGCTCGATGGTCTGAAGGGGGTCTTGGGACGTGCACTGGAACGGCTCGGCCGTCTCAACTTCGATTCCAAGGTCGCCAATGCCATTGCGGTCCTGGCGAGAGAGCAGCGGAGCATCTTGCAGGACTCGGAGTTTGAGCGGCGCCTTGCTGCGCTTGAAGAGACCGCCGACGAATTGAAGGACAGCTCCGAGCCCTGGCGATGACCCGCGAGAATGTTCGGACCCGGTTGGAGCGGCTCGAAGAAGAGCTTGGCTCAGCCAGGCGCACCGGGGTTCTCCGCTTCCCTGACGACCTCGACCTCGAATCCACGAAGGGCAAAGCGTGGCTGAACGCCTACCTGCCCGAGTGGCCCGTTGCACTGGTACCCGAACCCGCCAAGGACGTAGAGGAATGGCAGCAACGCTTCGCCCCACGCGACGACGCACCGAAGTAGTCTGGGCACCCCAGCCCGGCTTCCAGCGGGCATTGATAGCCTGCCCAGTCTTGGATGTCTTCTGTGGTGGTGCGCGAGGCCCGGGCAAGACTGATGGCTTGATAGGCGACTGGCTGAACCACGCCGACCGATACGGGGCGGCTGCTCGGGGCATCTTTTTCCGGCGCACGTACCCGAAACTGGAGGAAGTCGAGTACCGGGTCGGCGAGCTCTTCCCGCGGCTGGGCTGGCAGCGGAATGTCTCACGGCGCACCTGGACGGCACCCAACGGTGCCCGGCTCCTTCTCCGTTACCTCGATGTGGATGCCGATGCCGATAACTACCACGGCCACCAGTACTCTTGGCAGGGCTTTGACGAACTCCCTGACTGGCCCTCACCGGTGCCAATCGACAAGCTCTTCGCCTGTTTGCGTTCGCCCTATGGCGTACCCTGTGCTCGTCGCTCAACCGGCAACCCGGGCGGATCGGGGCACAACTGGGTGAAGGCCCGCTATATCGACCCGTCCCCGCCGTGGGTTCCCTTCACCGGCCCTGACGGCATCGAGCGGGTATTCATACCCGGGCGACTGGAAGACAACGCCATCCTGCTGCGCCAGGACCCTGACTACTGGAAACGCATTGAGGCGAGCGGCCCTGAGTGGCTGGTTAATGCCTGGCGCTGGGGCATATGGGATATCGTGGCCGGTGGGATGTTCGATGATGTGTGGCGCCGGGATGTGCACGTGATTAGGCCCTTCGAAATCCCCCGCACGTGGCGTGTGAACCGCTCGTTTGACTGGGGGTCTGCCAAACCCTTCTCAGTGGGCTGGTGGGCTGAATCTGACGGCACTGAAGCACCAAACGGCAAGACCTACCCTCGCGGGACCCTTTTCCGTATCGCCGAATGGTACGGCTGGAATGGCCGGCCGAATGAGGGGTGCCGGATGCTGGCCGTAGAGATCGCCGAGGGCATCCTTGAGCGTGAAGAGGAGATGGGACTCAGCATCCCAGATATACACCCACCTACCAAGCCATCCTGCGTTATCAAGGGCCGCAAGGTCGAAACTGGACCAGCCGACAGTTCCATCTACGACGCCGACCGTGGCGTCAGCATAGGGGACGACATGGCGACGGTCGGAGTCAGGTGGACGAAAGCAGACAAGCGGCCTGGGTCACGCCAGATCGGCTGGGAGCGGATGAGGAAGATGCTGAAGGCCGCACTTGAGGACAAACCGGAGGACCCGGGCCTCTACGTCTTCGATACCTGCGTCCACTTCATCCGTACTGTCCCTACCCTGCCCCGCGACCCCCGCAAAATTGAGGACGTCGACACAACCGCCGAAGACCACGTCGCCGATGAAGCACGCTATCGGTGCATGGAACGGAACCTACGCGGCAGTATGGTGCCTTTCCGACTGTGAGTCGGGCAGACACGCTAAGAAGTGAAGCCGAAGCTTGGGGAATACCCGACCTGCCAGAACTCCGCAAAGCCTGCAAACACCCCGTCAAAGCACGCCCCGTAATCCACACAGGTAAGAGAGGACGCCCCGAAGGCCGAACAGGGCCGCGAACCCCGGCAGTCGCTCCGTCAACGTCGGCCAGGTGATTGTGTCCATGGCGCCAAAGTGGGCAGCGCGTCTTAACGTAGTGTTAACAGTCGATAGCCGTTCCGGTTAGCTGTTGCTTTGTCAGAATGCGTCCACCATACTGCGGCTACCGGGAGGGGCTGAGGATGTAGCGAAGTAAGTCTCGCTGGTTCGGGGGACCTCAGTCGTGGCAGTTCGCAGTGTTCCTTACTTGCTTCCATGCTTTCAGGCGCCAATCCCACCGTGTTGCGCCTGTATCCGCCGAGGCTTCCCTGTACGTGAGCGTGCTCCTCCAGAAGTTCGCACGCGAGTGACCGTGGGGCAGTCGTTCGTTGTTCACGGCAAGCGCAGCCTTTGAATGAGAGAGAATACTATGCGGAAGTTCATCACCATGCTGGTCGTTATGGTGTTTGCGTTTGTGTCCTGCGACAGCCAGCCAACCGAGGTACCTGACGGACTCGTCAGCACGCCTCAGTTCTCGGCTAATGGTGGTTTTGATGAGTTTGGCTACAACTACAGTTCCCGCGTCTTTGTGGGGCCGGCCGACGGCGTGGACCGAATCCTCGATGGCATGGTCTGGGGCGACCCCACTTATGCCAACGACCGACTCAAGATGATGTGGTCGAAGGCATGGGATGAGGCCCGCTTCCACGGCGGTGAATGGAACTGTGATGCTTTCGAGGACAACCAGTGGAACGGCATGTTTCCGGGGGGCAGCGGCGAGACATGGCACTACATGATCGTTTGGGTCGGTCCAGAGCTCGAGGCCAGTCCGTGCTGGCATGACGGCGGGTACCCTGTCTGGGGCCAGTTTGAGGTAATCATATCGCACGGTACTTTCGAAGGCGAACACATCTGGGACGCCCACGCTAACCCCGCGGGCTACGGCAGTCAGTAGTGCTGAACGTGGCGCGGCGTTCGACCTCCCAGGTCACTGACCCGGGAGGTCGGCGCCAAATCCCATTTGACTGGAGGTCCATCATGGCGAACCCAGACGGGCAATGGGAATGGGAGGGTCAGTCTGGCAAGAAGTATGTTTACTTGGTTGATGGAATTGATCAACAGTTCCAGGATATTCCGGGGAACTACATCTATGCCAAGGAAGCATCGCCAGACGGGTGGACCCCTATTTACATCGGGGAAACCGGAGAGGGATTCGGCAAGCGCTTTGCCGGCCACGAGAAAGGACCGTGCATAGAGGAAAACGGCGCAACCCACATCCATACTCATTACAATACTTCTCTAGAAGTACGTCTCGCAGAGGAGAGCGACCTGAGAGACAAGTGGGACCCCGTCTGCAACAAGGAATAGCCAACCGCGCAGTCCCGCTCGCATCGCCAGTCCCCACCCTTAGGGGTCGCCAATCAGTCTACCAGTCCAGGTATGTCTTGATTTGACTTGTCATTGTGGCGGCTCGAGTGCGCCATTCCGTGCTGTACCCCTGGCGTGTTATCCGGGGGGAGGTGGACATAGGGTCCAGTGTCCCACCAGCCAAGAGGCAAGCAGCGGTGCGACTTCAGGCTGGGTATTGTTTAGCCGGTGCCAAGATCGGTGCCCCAGATAGCCTTCAGGGCCAAATATCATAAGCGAGACTCTGGGTAGGGCCAGGGCCCAGAAGTGCGCTCAGACGGCGAATGTGGGCCGAAGAGCTTCCCTACCCGTACTTCCCCAGCAGCGCCTGGAAGCTGAGGATGATTCCGTCGAGCCTAGCACGGTGCACTCTACGGATACCAATCCAGGCTCAGAGTGAGATAGTCGCCGAGCGGGCCCGCATCACCGCTCGCGGTGACGCCCCAGGTTCGGCCGAGGTCGTATCGGAGCCAGCCTCGGACGCGCTGATGGTCATGCGACCAGTCCGAAACGTCGTACTCGCGGGTCCAGCGAAAGCCGAGACGCGACCGGCGGGTGGCCAGCCAGACTATGCCCAGCTCCAGGCCCGGCGCGAACGCCGCTTGGCTGCAACAATGGCTAACGCCCGCCGCGGTGATCAATCCGTAGAAGAAGACCCGGGCGGGCAGGCGCACGGTCCTACCAGCCCCTGCTCGTACCTCCAGGTGGAGTGCGTCGTGTCCGAAGAGACCGCCGCGGCGAGCCAGAGCCTCAAGCATCCACGAGCTGCGTGTAGTAATCCAGTTGGAAGGACTAAGTGAGCGCTGGGAGAAGAGGACCAGAGCGTCGAGACGCGGAGCGAACCGATCGGTTGGCACCGAGACTTCTAACGCGAGGAACTCGAGCACGTTGAGGGGTCTATGAGCGATCCCGGGATCGGTTTCATCTTGCAACGCGCCCCGGTATCGGAAAGAGATGCGGTGAGCCGCAGAGGCCGCCCAAAGATGGGAGAGCCTGATACGGCTGTACCGGTAGAACACCGGAGGCGGTATCGGTTGCCCTGCGTCCTGAGCGGCATCGGATACCTCCTCCTGCGGGGCCTCGCGGGCGTTGAGCACGCGCAAAAGTGCCAGCCCACGGCGGGTCGGCTCGTCGAGGGCCGACTGTCGGTCAAGAGTCTTCCAGGCAAAGTACTCCTGGACAAACCGCCGCTCATGGCCAGGAAGTCCCTGCAACCACGCTGTATCTGCAGCCACAGTGGTCCAAGACTCACGCCGCAACCGAGCAAGTACGCCTTCATCTACGCTGTTGCTCATCGCTTCGAGCTTTCGGGAAACCGCCGGACGGAAGTAGCTGGGACCTGCTAGGCTGCTGTTTAGGGCTGCGTCCATGACACCTGTCGGGCTCACTGTACCACGCGGTGGCCCCAATTGCCCTGTCGCACGTGCAAGCAGAAGCTGTATGTAGTAGGCGCAGTTCTTCTTGAAGAATGTGTATGGGTACCAGCGCCCGCTCGTAGCGGTGAATTCGTCCTCGAGGGCCTGGCGTTGCTCGGGAGTCAGCTGAAGCAGAACCAGCCACATATCTCGGTCTTCAAGCAACTGGTAGTCTCGCGTCTTCTCGTGGAACTCCAAGCGCTGATACCGGCCAAGAAAACCACCGGCGATCCCCACGGCGACGTAACGGATCGGACCGGCGTCGTTGGTCTCTGCGATGAAGCTGACCACGTCCCATAGTGGGGGAGCCTCGTCCGCGTCAGACGGCAGAATAAGGAGAATGTGACCAAACGCTGAGGATGGACTCGACGAATACGGTCCGGCGTAAGCCAGGTATACTGGACCGCCGCCCGAAAGGGATGGCTGTTGGGCGGAGGCTGTACCGCCGGTCAGGGCGAGCCACAGCAGACCGGCGGTACGCAGGCTACTGAGCACTTTCTAGAAAAGCTCAGTCAGGCAGTCTCCGAAGCGATTCGGGTCACCGCCACTGGTCGCGAGGGCGTCGCTGATCGCCACTGGATCAATCTCTTCGCCGCCGTGTTCCTCAAGTAGCGTTACGAGGGCGGAGAGGTAATCGCCGCCTCCCTGCGAGATGTCCCTCGATATCTCGTCGATGTAAATCATGGAGAACCACCGCAGTCTGACCTGCTGCTGAAAGTCGTTTGCAGATTGGCCCTCAGCTTGGAGTTCGACCCGGTAGGACGCCGGGGCGTACGTAAAGGCAGCGCCGGTCGCGAAATCAGTTATGCTGCCAACCGTGCCACCAATGATGATGTTCCCCCAGAACCAGGGATCAAGCGACTTGGACAGCGTGAGCGTTCCAGTCTCATAGCCCTCCTGCTCGACCCTCAACTGGCCCTTGTTCTTCTTCACCAGGCCGGTGAACGGCGTGGTACCGATCCTCACGCCGTCAAGGAAAATCTCGGCGTCCTCCACATTACTCGTTACAGTCATGTCTTGGGTTGTTCCCGAAACGATCGATGCGCAGCCGGTCACGACGAGAGCGGTTATGAGGGTGAGGCTGCCGTAGCTCGCTTTGTGCGTCATGAGTGCCCCCAGGTTGGTGGTGTTTGGATCGCAGGTTAGGTGGTAAGCACAAGATGTATAACCTAGAATGTGATTTTCTGAGTAACCTTGAGCACCACCTTCGCTCGTGCCGCGACGTTGTCAGGCGCCGAAGGGAGTGCAACCTGTCACCCACGTTCGGTCCCCGTTCGCTGTCACTAGGCGAATCCCGAAGTCGTTTGAGAGAACCCTTCGGGCTCGATGATCGGGCGGATGCAGAACCTCTAGCGGTGGGAACGGACCAGCTAGGTGAACAGGCAGGAACGTGGTGTACTTCCACGGCCGAGGTCTCCCGGACCAGCGAGACTTACATCGCTACGTCCTCAGCCCCTCCCGGTGAGCTTACAGTATGCCGAACTGAGCACGGAAGAGCAACAGATATCGCTACCGACTAGTCCTAGCGAGACGGCGAACTAGGCGGGGCCCGCCTGCTGACAGTGTGGACTTAGACGATCAGCCGCTTGAGACGCTTCATACTGCTAACTGCGGCCTGAGGTATGTGGGTTACGGGCACTTGGTTGCCCTTAAAAGATGCGGCCTCTGTGGCCGGGTATCAATCACCGCATGACTGGCGGCTCTCAGGCCCGTTGCAACGCTTGCCAGGGGTATCCAGTACTAGGTGGCAGCCGTCCTCCCAGCAGGAAGCGACCAGAAGACGGCTCCCATCGTCCAGGCGTATCTGCAGGTGGCCAGAGTCCTCGTCGTACTCGAGCGATCCCCCGATAAACTCCAGCACGAAGCCGGCGTCCCTCATAGCGAAGGTCCAAGACCCGTTGGCCTTGTATATGCCTCTCCTGCTCGCGTAACTTGGAGCGCCCCCGCAGTCCACAAGCCGACACGATCCACAGCTAAGACTACGGGGTCGGCCCGGCATTGCGGATGGTTTGAACCTCCTGTCCGGATAATAGGAAAATCTCGCTGGTTCTCATCTTCCACTGATGGTATAGGCATGAGACTAGAGTCAGGCGGCATAGACATCTTCTACGTCGACGAGTCGGGAACCCCGGAGATCTTCGCGTTCACGGCGATTGCGATACCCTTCCTCCGGCAGGTAGAGGGGGTGTGGACGATCGTATGGCCGGACCACTTCGAGGCGGTGAAAGACTGGCGTCGGTACGCCCTGAAGACGCACGGTATCCCGATGTCGAAAGAGTTCCACGGCGTCAAGCTAGCCGCCGGCCGGGGCCGGTACCGTCACGGAAAGCAGCAGTTCTCGCGGAAAGCGGCGGCCGGGGTCTATCGGGATCTCTTGTCGCGACTCAGCTTCTTTCCGGAAAAGTCGATCATCTCGGTAGTCGCAACCGGAGGGGCGCACCTCTATGACAAGAGCAAGTGGGAGGCCGCCTTGATGGCGCTGTTTCAGCGTATGCAGAAAGCATGTAGCAACACAAACCGGAACGGCCTCGTATTCTTCGACGAAGGGCACGGTGAGTTCACCAAGCTCTACCGGCGAAGCCTTATATATCTGCCGACCGGGTCGATGTTTCCCGAGGGATGGGACGGTGGGCAGCAGACCCGGAATATCCCAATGGCCCTCTTCACGAAGGACGGGAACATCAAGCGCTCACACTTCTCTTACTACACTCAAGTTGCCGACCTCATAGTCTACGCCCTGTTCCTGAAGATCGGTAAGGAGCAGGGCACGCTTCACACCTGGCAGGAACAGAACGACCTGGGCGATCTCTACGACCAGATCCCGTTATCTCAGCTGAACACTAGGGCGAGCCACAGCGACCGGCAGGGGATCGTCCGGCTTGCGGGGGCCAGATAAACGTCTGCCGGCCCCCCAGAGGGAGCCGGCAGGGCAAGTGCACTCCCCGGCTCTGCGGCCGGGGTCGCAACCTGCAACTCCATGATAGCCGTGCAGCCTTATCCGTGTCAAGGACGAAAAATTAGCCATTAGCGCGCGAATCAGCCGCTTCAGACCAGACATGGATTACCACCTGCGGCCTGAGGTATGTGGGGATTAAGGGCACCCAGTTGTGCTCAAAGATGCGGTATCGGTGGGCGCGCTTCAACGAGCAGCGTCAGTTCGGCTGTTCGTACTTCTTAAGCAGCGCCCCTTTCGTAGTCTACACCTGCCACGAATCGTACTACTCGAGAACCCGGACAGTGTCGCAGCCCTCAATCAGGATGCCGTCTGTGGTGGCGCCGGTGATGCAAGCCGGGGGCGTTGACTTCTTCGGCGTCTACCGGCGAAAGGCCTGGTCGTTCGCTTTGCCACCTAGTGCGTATCTGGCAGCAGTAGTTTGGGGTGCAGCACCACGAAGTTCATTACCCATCGGTACATCCGATTGGGATCAGGTAGGCAACTCTCGTCTAACACCAGGGAGCCGCCAAACTCGCGCAAGTATTCTTCCAACGCAGCCGCATATAGTCGCTTGGGCAGGGTTTCATGAGGATCCACTGGTTCACGAATGCGTGGTCCGATATCCAGGAGCAGCCAATCGAGAGATATCCCCTCTGCCAAGGCTATTCGTGCCAGTGTGGAGGCGTCGGGTTTTGGGGGATCTGCGCTGAGCCAACGCTTCACCGTTGAGGGTGCGAGGTCGTGATGGAACGCGAAGGCTTCAGCTAGGCTGTTATCGGAGTCCTCATGTGACCCCCCGTATCGCTCGGCGTTGTCCCTGATCCAATCTCGCAGTCGAGAAGCAACCTGCTTTGCCCACCGCTGCTCTTCACGATTCTTTCGTCGCCTACCGGGTTGTTCGCGCATCTGCAAAATCAGTGTCTAAAGTTTTAGATAATTTCGACTAAAACATAATACACCATTTAGGCGACGAATAGCAACAGCGACAGCGATATTTGTACGCGACGGTCAAGAGCCTAAAGGAGCGTGTGTCGTATGGATTTGCGGAAAAGACGTGAGCAACTCGGCCTGACGCGGAGCCAACTCGCGGCCCTGCTCGGAGTCTCCGTTCCTCTGGTCGGTGCATGGGAGCGAAGCGAGCACATCCCGACAGATGAGCACATTAGACGACTTGCGCAGATCCTAGGCGTGACGAGTGAAACGCTCAGGAGAGAAATCGCGGAGTCTCGAACCGCTTTCGTCAAAGCAGCCGCGACGGCTGTGGCAAGTCAGAGCTAGGAGGAATAGTAAGACCGGCGAGGAAAACGCCCCGCTCGCCGGACACCCACGACCAGCAAACGGGGCAAAACCTTTAGGAGGTTGTTGAATGAGTAAGCAGCAAAAGTCCTACGCGCAAGAGCTCCGCGACAGCGGCGCGGAAAGCTCGAGCCGCAACGGGCAAGCACCCTTCATCCGGTGGCCGGAGAAAGGAGACGACCGCGAAGCCTACGTCGAGGGCACGGTGATGGAGGTCTGGAAGGGTGACTTCGGCGAAGTCGCCCGCGTCCTCGTCGATAAGGCCGCCCCTGGCATGGTGGCCGTTACGGGAAAGGACAAGGACCTCAAGGAGTACCCTGTCGAAGTCGGGATGATCGTCAACGTTGGCCTCTCATGCGCCAACCTCAAGAACACCATTTCACCGGATCGACGCGGTGAGGTCGTCTGCGTGTGCCACGAGGGTTGGGGCACGACGAAGCGGACGAAGCAGGACTTCCGCAAATTCGATGTCCTGTGGCCCAAAGGGCTGAACCCAGAGGACCTCGAGGCCGAGCAGGACGACCTGCCCTTCGAGAACTGATGGACAGGCGACTGGTTGCTGCGGCACTCGAATACGCCAGGCGCGGGTGGTATGTCTTTCCGCTCGGGTGTCGCAGCAAACAGCCGCTCGGCGGTCGGGGCTTTCACGATGCTACTACGGATCAAGGAGAGGTCCTGAAGCTGTGGCGGCGGGAGCCCGAGGCGAACATCGGTTTTGCACCCGGTCCTTCAGGGATCTGCATCATTGACGTGGACGGTCCCGAAGGAGAGGCCCGTGCCCAGGAGTTGGGCCTCCTGGCCGAGCCAACCCTGACTGTCCTTACAGGCCGTTCAGATGGCGGGCGCCATCTCTACTTCAAGCGCCCCGACTTCGAGGTCGGCAACGCGAAGCTCGGTGACCATCTCGATGTCAGGTGCGACCGAGGCTATGCCATTGTGCCGCCGAGTATCCATCCCGACGGTGCGCAATACACCTGGGACCGCACGACACTTAACATCGGTGAACTTCCTCCGCCGGCATTACAGGTGCTTCAAGCTGCTAACCCGGCCGATGGCACTACCTCGGCCGCGGATTCGGTTGGCGAGGTCATCGAAGAGGGCCGACGCGAGACCGAACTCACCAGTTTTGCGGGCACGATGCGCCGGCGTGGTGCATCTGCCGACGTTATACTCGCTGCCCTTGTCACACTGAACGCCGAACGATGCCAGCCGCCGCTCGATGAACGCTCACTCAAGCGCATCGCAAAGTCAGTAGCCCGCTATCCAGTTGTCATTGAGGCTGGGCCTGAAGCGCCGCCTCCTGAAGAAGAGCTTTTGAGAGTTGCGTCTCAGGTTCTAGATGCCCCGGACCAGTTGAGTCTACTGGGAGTAGCTGCGGCGAAGCTCGGCTACGCGGGAGATACGCGGCCTGTTGAACTTGTCCATCTGGGCATCAGCTCACGCTACCTGGCCCGTCCAACGAACATGTGCATCGCCGGGCCATCAGCTGGCGGTAAAACTTACACGGTAGAGACGGCTCGGGAATTTCATCCGCCCGAGGCTGTCATCGACATGGCGGGAATGTCTGAGCGCTTGTTGGCGTACGCGGAATTTGAGACTCGGCACACGTTCGTCTGGATTGCTGAGGCTGCAGCTCTTCACCGCGACGGCGTTGGTGCGACCCTGGTCCGTGAACTGGCTTGGGGCAATGGTTTCAATTATCGAACCATCGAGAAGACTTCGGAAGGCTTGAAGGAACGCTGCATTGAGCGACCGGGCCCCACGGGTCTAATAATCACATCAACGAAAGACCTAGAGCCCGAAATCTCGACACGTACTCTCCGAGTCGACATCACTGACGCACCTGAGCAGACGGCGAAAGTCGTGGACGCCATCGCGGCACGCTACGCTGGCCTTGCCGAGTCGAGCGTTGACCTTGCACCCTGGCACGCGGCGCAACGCTGGCTTGAGTTCTACGGAAATCGTTCGGTGCTTATCCCCTACATGGATAAGATTGCGAGGCGCGTCCCTGTCACAGACGTGCGGATGCGTAGGGACTTCCAGCAGGTCGCATCAATCATCGAGGCTAGTGCTCTTGTCCACCAACGCACTCGTGAGACGGACAACCGGGGACGGGTTGTAGCTGATGCGCGAGACTACGAGACCGCTTACCGTCTGCTTTCTACGGCCCTGGCAGCGACGTTCGATGATGTCACTGAGGAAACCCGAGAGACGGTCAACGCCGTCAAGGAACTCGGGGGCAAGGACGTTACGTACCGGCAGCTGGAAGACGAACTCGGTCTCAGTCAGT
Organism: Gemmatimonadota bacterium; assembly: GCA_020344215.1. GTDB lineage: Bacteria > Gemmatimonadota > Gemmatimonadetes > Palauibacterales > KS3-K002. Next base: position 41,554 of record CP070815.1, on the reverse strand, counting down.
CTGCCACGAATCGCAGGGGGCGTCAGGCCATCAAGCGTGGCTACCTAGTCAATGCAGAGGAGCGAAAGAACTATCCCGCCAAACTCGGGTTGGGCGACCCGTTGCCCGATGAGCGGCCGGTCCTGCCACATCCCGAGAAAGTTTTTGGTGCCACCCCCCCGGAATCCACGCATAAGCGCGTAACCCAGCCGAAAGACCGCACCACAGAGCCAATTAAGGTTATGCAGGAGCCTAAGCACAGGCCCCAGAGCTATGCGCATAGCGAGGAGGCTATGCATAGCACTGTGCATAGCCTTAATCCCAATAGCCGTGCGGGAAACTCGGAGGGTTATGCACCTATGCGCAGAAATTCGGGGCGTGGGGTCGATGCCCCTGAGCGTGAGAGCGCCATCCCCTGTCGTGCGTGTGGGACAGATCGTCGGCTGTTGGGCGAAGAGATTTGCGCCGACTGTCGGGCCGAGAAGGGAACGCAGGCGATGGTCGGCGATTGATACTCGAAGCTACGAATCCGGAAACTTGAGAGGAAACAATGACCAAAGAACTGGATCCGAACTGGCACAAGAGACTGAAGAGGCCGATCCAGATTTGCAGTGACGACAAAACCACTTGCGAACGCGCCAGAGGTCTCATCGCAGCAGGCTGGGTCAAGCCGGTACGAGGCTTAACGCTGGGCCAGCGAAACCAAGGGGCCGCGCTTGTCAACGTGCTGCTCACAGAAGCGGCTGAAGAGGCGAAGGTCGAGCGGACACTTGCCGAGCTTTCTAGACAGAACGCCGAAAAGGCCGAGCGGCGCAGCAAGCCGGAGCCGCCAGGGCCACCAAGCGCGCAAGAACTGTTCGACCGAATGGTAGCCGCCGATAACAGCCCGAAGCCGACGCAGCCGGTCGTTCCTAGAGAACCGTCTCCGGGCATCCCGCAAAGCGAGCGGCGACTGGCAACAGCTGAGGAATTGCGAAACCCTCCGAAGACCATCAAGCGGACTGACCTCCTTGGGATTGGCAAGTGGAGTGAGGCGATTGCCGTGGGCAAAACAAGGCTTGTGGACTAGGATGAAGGGCGGGCTATGGTAACGGTAGCTCTAAAGGGCGCCGGGCGGGAACGCCACACCCCGCTTCTTGTGGCACCTAAGGCTCGCCCGCACCCTTTGTTTGACATGGCGCTTAGGCTAATCCTTGATAACCGGAAAGAATGGTTATATATTGGTAGCCATGGGAAAGAAGCTCGACCGACTCATGCGGGAGGCAATCGAGGCCGCCGCGATTACCGAGGGCGAGTTGGCCGAACTGGCGGGCCGCCACCCAGTGTCGTTCGCCCGTTACAAAGGCGGCGATCGGCCGGTGACACCGAAGGCGGCCCGCGAGTTGGCCGATGCTCTGGAGTCTCACGCCGACAAGCTACGCGAGCATATCAAGCTGCTGCGGGAGGAGGCGGCGAAGGATGAGGCTCGCCGATCTCGTCGCCGAGTTTGAGGGCATGCGGGCTGATTACGCACGGCTGGAGGCGATGGTGCGTGGCGATCGACTCATCGATTTCGTGATTGCGAAACTCGAGCAGGTGGACACACACGGCGATCCGCTAGATGGCCCTGATATGAACACCGCAGAAGCCGGTCGGTTACTTGGCCTGGCAGCCAAGACGGTGGAGCGGCTATGTCGGCAGAGGAAGATACAGGCCCGCAAGACAAGCCCCAACGGCGAGTGGCGTATCAGCCGGACTGCACTTCAGGAATACCGCAACGGCAGGTCGAGCACGAAGACAGACCTGAAACTTGTGAGGGGGTGATGACACATGCCACGGCGAGCGAAGGAAAAGGGCATCCGGGACCGGATGTACGAGCGCGACGGCCGCGGATGGTATCTTGACCTCCGCGATGTGGGCGGCGGAAGGCTGGCGATCGTCGACAAGGAGCGCGGTGAAAAGGGAGCATGCCAGGACTTTGACCGTGCGTTCAAGATTGCTGAGAAGATGATCGCTATACGCGGCCGCGACCCGAAACTCGAAGCCTATGCGAAGGACCACCTCGAACGGAAGCGGCGAAAATGGCGAGCGGGCACGGTGGAGCGGGACCGCTATAGCCTAGACACCGTGATAGGCTTCGGCCGGCGTATGCTGGGACGCGAGCCACACCTGTCGGACATCACGAAGGGATTTGTTCAGGCCCTAATAGCTTGGCGCGGGCCGCAGGTATCGTCACAGACGCTCGCCCACGAACTCCACGCCCTAAGTAACCTCATGCGCCGGGCCGTGGGCGAGGACAGGGCCATAACGAACCCCGTGCCCACTGCGAAGGAACTTGAGGAATTCTCGGTCACGCACGGGGCACCTGAATGGTGGGAGGTCGGCGAGGCCGCCAAGCTTCTCCGCCTTGCCGGTGAGGCGGACGCAGAAGCGAGGAAGTACCCGCAACGCTGCCCCTGTCTACGCCCGATTATCGGGTTTGGCCTGCTAACGGGTGCCCGGCCGAACGAGATATTCGGCGCGCAGAGATCGGACGTCGATTTCGATGGCGGGCGAATACTCATTCGGCATAATGAATACCGGCTACTCAAGCGGCTATGGCATGAGCGAGAGGTTCCACTCTGGCCGCAACTGCGGGAGATACTCGAGGAGCATATCGACGATGGGCGGCCCCAGAATCTGATATTCCCATCCCACATCACAGGCGGCATGTACACGAATATCCGGGACGCCCTGCGCATGCTCTGCAAGGAAGCACGGATATTCAAGAGGCCCCGTCTCTATATCACCCGCCACACGTACTGCGCCACGCGGCTTCAGACACTGGACGGGGGCGAGCCCATTTCTCCATATACCGTGGCAGCGGAAATGGGGCACCGGGACCTTAGCCTGATAATGCGGGTCTACGGGCACCTGCAGAGGGATCGTTTGCGGCTGGACCGCGTAGAGTACAGGGAGGCCGATGTTACCGTTTTGAAACAAAAGGCGGCGGCCTCATGACACCGAAACTGGCACCGAACCCCACCTCCCCCACCCGGCCTACACCAAGAAAGGCTTGTGGCTATGCGGAATTGGCCCGGGTGGATTCGAACCACCATCTCTGGATCCAAAGTCCAGCGTCCTGCCGTTAGACGACGGGCCAGCCTCGACAGGGGCAATCTCTTCGACTAGAGCGTGCGGATCAAGGCCGATGGGCGGGAAGCACGAAGAGGCGAGCCTGCATCGCCAGCGGCCGCATCTCCGAGCACCCGAACCTGGACCGCTCTTCGGGGTATAGAATAAGGAGATACCGCCGACCTACCCACCGGTCCTACCTGCCTCGGAAGGGCTCGCCGAACAGAGTTACGGGGCGGAGCGAAGGGCAGACGCGGTCGTGTTCTGGTGAGGGGCCCTGCCTTATTGGGGGAGGTTGACGCGTGAAGTACGTCGGCTGGCTACTGATCCTGAGTGTCTCGATGGTCACGGGGCGACCGACGGGCACGAGCGGTGGCGCCGGCGGCCTAATCTTCGACGACCTGGTGCTCTCGCCCGCGGTCTCCGACAACATCGCCCTGATCTTCGAACAGTTCGACACAGAGCTCGTGCTGTGTCTCGAGGGTGAGAGACGCGGCCGCGATCTCTATATCACCGACTTCCGCATGCCGCACATCCTGGTGTCGGAGACGGGCCGTGTGCAGGCTGCAGGGTGCAGAGCGGGCCGCCGGTCGGTTGGGACTTGGCACAACCATCCCTATCCCGGGTCTAGCCTTGTGAACTCGGACCCCAGCCTGCTGGCCCGGAATTGCTACCTGTCGCGGACCGACGTCGTCGACTTCGAGCGCCGCGACGACGCGCTCGTCACGGTGGTTTCCTGCGCGCCCCAGACTTTCGCCTACTGGAAGCGCAGCGACGTCGAGTCGATGGCCGGCGATCTGGCCGTGCTGCTGCCGCCGGAGGGACAGCTCGTGCACTCGGAGATCGGGGGAAATCGTCTGGACAGAACGCTCACACAGGCCCGCAAGCGCTAACCACACGCACGCCTTCCAGCACACCTCTCAACTCGGCGGCCGCGACATCACGCTGCTCCTCGCCCTCGTAGACGGCGAACAGCGCCGAGCCACTTCCCGACAGCAAGGCGAACGACGCGCCGGTCTCGCTCAACGCATCGCGTAGGAGGCGCAGGTCGGGCCGCAGGCCGAAGATCACAGGCTCGAAGTCGTTCACGGCTGCCGCGTGGATGCTCTCCCAACTGGAGAAGTCCGAGGCGGGGCGCACGAGCGGTGCGACCGCATCTACCGCCGCACCGCCGCGCCGCTCGTCCCATCGCGCGTACGCCTCCGCGGTGGAGATCGCGACGTCCGGGAGCACCAGCAGCATCGGCCGTGGCGCGAGCCCCGGGCATGCCAGCACGCGCTCACCGCGGCCCCAGGCGAAGGCGAGGGGGGTATCGGCAACGAAGAAGGTGACGTCTGCGCCCAGCTGGGAGGCAAGCGCGAGCAGTTCGTCTTGTGAAGGTGGACTCTCAGCCGCTCCAGCAAGGGCCCTCAAGACCGCAGCCGCGTCGCTCGAGCCGCCACCCAGCCCCGAGCCGGGTGGCACGAACTTCTCGAGCTGGATTTCCACGCCCCCCTCCATGCCGGTCCGCTCCAAGAAGAGGGCTGCCGCCCGAGCCGCGAGGTTGTCCGGCCCTTCCGGCGCGGTCTCCGTGCCACTAACACGGATCGAGACGCCCGGGGCACCACGCAGCCGGGTGCGCACCCGGTCGGCGAAATCGATTCGGCAGAACAGGGTTTCGATAGGGTGGAAGCCGTCCGGGCGACGAGGAAAGATGCGGAGCGCCAGGTTCACCTTGGCCCTGGCCTCGGTCTGCAGCCAACCCTTAGCCATCGAGCAGCCACCTCTCCGGGGGGCGAGACCGCCGCCCGCTCACGCGCTCTCCTCCACTATCTCCTCGCTGTGCCCGACTTCGCCCCAGGAAAGCCCCAGCCGGCCCAGGTAGAGCAACCCAAGGACCGTCACCGGGGCGAACGCTGTGATATGGAAGGCTAGGGCGAAGCTCAAGGCGACGCCCGCCGGGACTCCAAAGGGGCTGAGAGCGAGTCGCGCGCTTGCCTCGAACAGCCCGAAGAAGCCCGGCGACGATGGGACCGACACGACGAACGCCATCACACCCTGCAGAAAGACGGCGCCAAGAAAGCCGGGCTGGGTGATATTGAAGGCGAGCATGCCCACGTACAGGGCCAGCGCGCCCCACAGCCAGTGAGCCAGCGACCAGGCGAAACCTGCCAGCACTAGCCTCGGGCTCCGCATCGCGCCGAGACCGTCGATGAACGATCTGAACATCTCGGCGATCTTTTCGGCGGCTTTCCTGGGAAGAAGCCGCCCGAGGGTGGAGCGGAAAGCGCGGCCTGCCATGTCAGGCCGCAGGATAAGCAGTAGCAGCGCCACCGCCGCGCCGCCGAAGATGATCAGGACGAGGAGCACCTTGCCGATCACCTGGTCTCCGAGGCCGGGGGCGATCCGAAAGCCCGGCACGAAGAGCGGCGCCGCCAGGAACAAGGCTAGGGTTAGCGCATCAAACAGTCGCTCAACGACCAGCGAGCCGAAAGATGCGCTCACGCTTATCGGCTGGCTGCGGCTCAGCGCGTAGGCCCGGGCGAACTCGCCCACTCGCGCCGGCAGCAAGTTGTTAGCCATGAACCCGATGCAGGTACTCGCGAACCTTGCGTCGAACGAAGGCTCAGCCAGGGCCGGCTTGAGAAAGACCTTCCAGCGGGCGGCTCGTATGAGGAACCCAGCCGTCTGGATCACGCCTGCCGCTGTCAGTAGCCACAGGTTCGCGGCCTTCATGTGCCGCCAGAGTTCGGTGAAGGAAACGTCGTGGAGAGCCCAGTAGAGGAGGACGAGGCTGACGACGAGCCCCAGAACCGTCCGCCAACCGCGAGTCATTGCACCGAGGCAGCCTGGCTCAGGGCGTGCTCGATCAGTCCGAGCGCTTCCTCGAGGAGGTGTTGAGCGCGGCCGATATCGGGCTCGTCGACCCGCAGGAAGCCTGCGGCTTCATTCGACAGCGATCGCGCCCGTGCGACGGCGTCCTCCGGCGCGTACAACAACGACTCGATGGGGACCATCGGCTCCCGCGCCGGATGGGTCGCCGCTTCCAGCGATTCCTCGGCCCGTTTCAGCGCCTCGTCGCGCTCCGCCATCTCAGAGGATTCCAGATAGGAGCGCAGCGCGGCGGCGGTGACGGCAAGATCGACGGCGATGGCCTGGAGCCGCCAAGCCGGGGCGTCGCGAGTCGCGCGCACGGCCGCCCCCGCCCGGCGCGCCACTCGTCCCAGTTCAGTGTGGCCGAAGGTCACAGCGCGCTCGCGCAGTTGCCTGAACGTGTAGGTGAGGCGCTCGACGAGCCGGGCCGCCCCCTCGGGTGTCCGGGCCAGCTCGCCGCGCAACCGGTCGATCGTATCCAGGCTGCCCGTGGCCTCGAGCGCGAAGAAGGCCTCCCACGAGCCCGCCCCGCGTTCCGCTACGGGGCACGCCTCGATGTGCGGGCCCGGGCCATCGTGAAAAAGCTCGCTGATCCAGGTGATCTCCCGCTGCGCCGCCGTCTCCAGAACCTGGTCCTTCAGGTCCTCAATCTCCAACCCGCTATCGACCACGCTGCCCGGCTGGTCGCCCCGGATCAGCTCTGTCGCTACGTCGTCCAGCGCTTGCCGAGCCCGGCGGAAGAGGACGAGATGGCCGGGACCGACCGTCGCGCTCGTGTCGGCGATGCGCAGGATCACCTCCTCGAGCGCCGTGACCGCGGGACCGACGGCGGGGATGTCATCGACCCCTTCGATCCCCCTGAGCGGCCGGATCCGGCGCAACAGCCTCTTCAAGGGCTCGCGGTTGCGCGGGTCCCGTTCGAGAACCACGAGCGATTCGCCGATATCGGAGGCGAGCCCGCGTAGCTCCGTGCCCAGGTAGCGCCGGAACCTCTCGTCGTCCTTCGGCGGTGGTGGTGGCGCCACCGCCTCGCCCAGCTGCTGCGCAATCAGCTCGGCGCGCCTGCCCGTATCGGGGGGCGGCGACTTCACCGAGTCCACCATCCCCCGGATCTCTGACAAAGCAGACCCCAGCTTCTCCCGGAGATCTGCACCCCAGTGCCGGCGTCCAGCCACCAGGTCGGCGGCTACGCCCTGCACGGCGCCCGCGGCCCGGGCGATAGCGTCCTGGTCCGACATCCGGGCGCTACCCCGCAGTGCACGCGCGAAGCGCCTCAGCTGGTCGGCGTCAGGCGACGGCCCCACAGCAAGGGCCTGATCCATCTTGTCCAGGTAATCGCTCGCCTCGTCGGCGAAGAACTCGAGCAGCGTCCTGGGCATCTCCCTAGCTCCCCACCCCGCGTCTGGCTTCCATCACGATATGCAGCATCTCCCGAACCGCCCGCTCCATACCGACAAATACCGCCCGACTCACCACAGAGTGCCCGATGTTGAGCTCCTCGATCTCAGCGATCGCCGCCACCGGGGTAACGTTCTCATAAGTCAGGCCGTGGCCGGCGTGCACCGCCAACCCAACCTCGTGGCCCAGCGAGGCACCCCGTCTCAGCCGCTCGAGCTGCGCCTCGCGGCCGGCGAGTGTCGCGTTGGCGTACTCGCCCGTGTGCAACTCGACGGCATCGGCCCCTAGCTCGGCCGACATCCGAATTGTCTCCTCCACGGGGTCGATGAACAGGGAGGTTCTGATGCCCGCGTCACGAAGCCGGGTGAGCGAAGCGGCTACCAGCTGACGGCGGCCGGAATCGCTGAGCTCGAGGCCGCCTTCGGTCGTGACCTCCTCGCGCCGCTCCGGCACGAGCGTGGCCTGCATCGGTCGGTTCTCCACGGCGAACTTCAGCACCTCCTCCTCCACAGCCAACTCCAGGTTCACCCCGGTGCGCACCGTCTCCAACAGCAGCAACACATCCCGATCTCTTATGTGGCGACGGTCCTCGCGGAGGTGGACGGTGATCGCCTGGGCTCCGCCCAGCTCGGCAAGAACGGCGGCGCGCACCGGGTCCGGCTCGTCGGTGCGGCGAGCCTCACGCACCGTCGCGACGTGATCGATATTGATGTACAGCCTCATTGCTAATCGACCTCTCCGGTCTCCCAGGACCGTATCTCCGCCTCGATCGCGGCGGCCGTCTCCTCAGCGAGCCCCAACTCACAGGCGAGCCCCAAGGCCTCGAGGGCAAGCTGGCCGTAAAGGTCGCGCGTACCGCCGGAGAGTGTCGCCATATGACCCCTCAAAGTCTCAACGTCACCGCGCGCCACGGGGCCAGTCAACGCCCGAGGGAGGCCCGACCGCTCGAGGTTCGCCACGGCTCCACGCCACAGCGGCTCCAACGCCTGAGCCGCCTCCTCACGGCTCACGTTCACCGCGCCAGCCAGCAGGCGCGTCGCTACCGACGCACACGCCACAACATAGTTCGAGGCGAATACACACGCTGCATGATAGCGCGCTTTGTCCGCCGCGTGAACCTCCAGCATCCGGCCGCCCGCCGCCTCGACGATCTCCGCCGCACGCTCCCGCGCCTCCCCACCCCCCTCGAAAGTAAAGAAGGCGTCGCGCAGCCGCTCGGCACCGTGCGCCGGGTCGGCCACCGTCTGCAGCGGGTGAAGCGAGCCGGTGGCATACCCGCAACGCTCGAGCGGTGCGAGGACGGCCGCCGGCTGAGCCCCGCTGAGGTGAAGCGCCACACATCCGTCGCCGGGTCCGCCGAGCCGGGCGACCATCTCCGCGACACCGGCGATAGCGCCGTCTGGCACCGCGATGACCAGGCAGGTCGCTGCCGCCGGTGGCCCGGACAGCCTGGCCGTGTAGCGGGCGCGTGGCGAGTTCACCAGCGGGTGCTCCGGCGCACGCTCGCTCCTCCCAACCAACAGAATCTCCGCCGCCTTGCCGGCCCCGCTGAGCACCGAGCCGAGCGACAGGCCCATCCGACCTGGGCCGATGATCCAGTACGCCCTCATGCCGTTCGGGTCGCCACCGGGGCCTCGAGTATCACGACGCCGTTACGGGCCTTGAGCCGACCCAGGGCTTCGACGGGCAGGCGAGCGGTCAGCTGGATCAGCGCCCCCCGCTCCTCACGGCTCACCACCTCACCTTCCCGGTAGATCTCCGCCAAGACACCCCCTTCTATAGCTGGAACGGTTAGGGCAACGATCGACCACCGCTCGCGGATCGCCTCCCTCAACTTCGTGCGCAGCCGCTCCAAGCCGCCGCTCTCGACGGTGGATGCGAACACGTGCGCGTCGAGCAGCGCCGCCGCCCGCTGCTCGAGCGCCGCCTCCTCCGCGTGGGTCAGACGGTCGGCCTTGTTGAAGACGATCAGCCGCCGCTTGGGGTTGAAATTGAGATCTGCGAGCACACCTTCCACCACCTCGTACTGTTCCTCCCAGAGCCGGTGCGACACGTCTACGACATGGCACAGAAGATCAGCTTCGTTCGCCTCCTCGAGCGTCGCGCCGAACGACGCGACCAGGTGATGCGGCAGCTTCCGGATGAACCCGACGGTGTCGGTGACAAGCGCCTGGAAGCCTTCGCCGAGATCGACGGCCCGGGTGGCCGGGTCCAGAGTCGCGAACAGTCGGTCCTCGATGAAGAGGTCGGTCCCGGAGAGCCCGGCCAGGATCGAAGACTTGCCGGCGTTCGTGTAGCCGACGAGCCCGACCCGGAACTCGCCTGCGCGCCCCTTTCGCTCTGTCTCACGCTGCCGCGCCACCTTCTCCAGTCGCCGCTTCAGGTCGCGGATCTTGCGCCGGATCGTCCGCCGATCGGTCTCGAGCTGTGTCTCACCCGGACCCCTCAACCCGATACCGCCACGGATTCGCGACAAGTGGTTCCACATCCGCGTCAGCCGCGGCATGAGATACTGCAACTGGGCGAGCTCAACCTGCGTCTTCGCTTCCGCCGTGCGGGCACGCAGAGCGAAGATGTCGATGATCAGCTCGGTCCTGTCCATCACCCGCACCCCGAGCGCCTGCTCGAGCTTCTGCCCCTGCACGGGCGTCAGGTCCTCGTCGAAGATCACAAGACTCGCGTCGCTGTCCGCGATCACGGACCGCAGCTCCTCGGCTTTGCCCGTACCGATGTAGTAGGCCGAGTGTGGCGAGCGGATCTGCTGCTCGACAGTTGCGACGACGAGGGCGCCCGCGGTGTCCGTGAGCGATACCAGCTCGCCCAAGTGGTCGCGGGCCTGCTCGCGACTCGTTCCCGGGCCGGGCACGCTCAGCAGCACGGCCCGCTCCTGGGGAGATTCGATTGCTACGACCTTGTTGGTGGCGATCTCCGGCTAGCCCCTTTCCGATGCTGCGCTCGACTCAGGCGATCGCCGGTCGAGCTCCGCACATACCATACCCCGACACTATACCCCGACGGTACTAGTTCGATACCAGCTCCTCTAGCCGCGCTCCTGGCGTGCGGCCTCCCGCCGCGCCGCCCACGCTTCGAGCCGCTTGGCGATCTCCGCCTCGAAACCTCGGCCCGACGGCTCGTAGAACCGACGCCTGCCGAGCGGCTCGGGCATGTACTCCTGCGGAGCCACTGCGTCGGGTTCATCGTGGTCATAACGATAGCCCGCCCCGTATCCCAACTCCTTCATCAGGCGTGTCGGCGCGTTCCGGATGTGCAGCGGCACGGCTTCACCGGGCGTCTCACGGGCCAGCGCCCAAGCGCGGCCGAACGCCTTGTAGATGCGATTCGACTTCGGCGCCGTCGCCAGATAGACCACCGCCTCCGCCAGCGCCAGCTCGCCTTCCGGCGACCCGAGGAAATGGTAGGCGTCTTTGGCGGCGACGGCGATCCAGAGGGCCCGCGGGTCTGCGAGACCGATATCTTCCGTGGCCATTCTGATCAGGCGGCGAGCGAGGTACAGCGGGTCCTCGCCACCATCCAGCATGCGCGCCAGCCAATAGAGCGCCGCATCCGGATCGGAGCCTCTGACCGCTTTGTGGAGCGCCGAGATTAGGTTGTAGTGCTCTTCCCCCGCCTTGTCGTAATGGGCGAACCTTTTCTGCAACGCCTCGGCGGCGACCTCCGGTGTCACGTGGCCGCCCCGGTCAACCAGCGACGCGGCGATCTCCAGTGCAGAGAGCGCGCGCCGCGCGTCGCCATCGGCGGCCCGCGCCAGGAACTCCAGAGCGTCCCCGTCGACCTGCAGGCCCGCCCCAGCCAGTCCCCGCTGCTCGTCCGCCAGCGCGCGCTCGCAGATCGTCCGGATGTCCGTTTCGCTGAGCGGTTCCAGCACCAGCACACGTGACCTGCTCAGCAACGCGCTGATGACCTCGAAGCTCGGGTTCTCGGTGGTGGCGCCGATCAGGATGACCGTGCCCGCCTCGACGTGCGGTAAGAAGGCATCCTGCTGCGCCTTGTTGAACCGATGGATCTCATCGCAGAACATGATGGTGCGGCGGCCCGTGGCGTGGAGCCGCTCGCCCGCTTCGGCGATGATCTGGCGGACCCGTGGCACACCTTCGGTCACAGCGCTGAAGGGCACGAACGCGGCGTCGGTGCGATCGGCGATAATCCGGGCGAGCGTCGTCTTCCCACTGCCCGGCGGCCCCCAGAAGACCAGCGACTGAAGCTCATCCCGCTCGATCATCTCTCGCAGGATGCGGCCGGGCCCCACCAGGTGCTCCTGCCCCAGAAACTCATCGAGGGTGCGCGGCCGCATCCGCGTGGCCAGCGGCGCGGCGGGCGCCGTCTCGTCGGCGATGCCGCTGCGCTCGGGTCGCTCCCGTCTCGAGCCCGGAAACAGATCTAGTTCTTCCTTCACCTTCCTCCGCTTCGACACGCGTCGTCCGTCCTCTGCACCTAGTCGGTGATCAGCTTACGTGCACGCTCCAACAGTTGCTCACGCCCGTTCAAGTCGGGATCTTCGATGACCGCATCGAGGCAGGCCTCGAGGAGGCGACCGAATTCAGGGCCTGGGCGCAGCCCCAGCGCCTTGAGATCGTCGCCGCCGATGGCCAGATCCGCGACCGTAACGGGATCGCCGCGCCGGAGGACGTCGAGGACCAGGCGAGCCCGCACGGCCAAGCTTGATCGCGCCTCCGCATCAGCCCCCAGCGCCCGCTGGCGCCGCAGATGCAGCCGCAGGGTGTCACGCGCATTCTCCGGGCCGATAGCCCGGAGCCAGCGGCGCCCGGCCACAACGTCGCCGGACTCGGGCAAAGGCACACCGAGTGCCATGCTCAAGGTCAGCACATCGCGAAGCTCCACGTTCGAAAAGCGCAGCCGCTTCATCAGTGGCTCGATCTCCGGGGCGGCCGGTGCGAGCAGGGTTACGAGACGAAGTCTCAGACGGTACGCGGGAATGCCATCGACGGAACCCAGAATCAGCCGCCAACCGGCTTCGTCGACGCTAGCGAACTCAGGAATCAGCACGACGAGAGCGCCGGATTCCCGGTAGAGGTCCAGACTGGGCGACGGTTCGGGACTGGCGAGCACCTTGAGAATCTCCTCGCGGATCCGCTCACCCGATAGCCGCGGCAGGTTCGGCACTGCGTCGACCAGCGCTTCCCACGTCGCCGGCTCGATTTCCAGGCCGTAGCGGCCGGCGAAGCGCAAGCCGCGAAGCACACGCAGGAAGTCTTCGGCAAACCGAGTTGTCGGCTCTCCCACGCAGCGGAGCGTCCGGCGCTGTAAGTCCTCCCATCCATGGAACGGATCGTGGAAGGAGTGACGCAGCGGGTGATAGGCGATGGCGTTGACCGTGAAATCGCGACGCGCCAGATCCTCGTCCAGGTCGTCAGCGTACTCGACCACCGCGTGTCGACCATCGGTCTCGATATCGCGCCGGAACGTCGTTACCTCGTAGACGTTACCATCGGCGCCGCGCACGCCCACCGTGCCGAACTCGATACCCACCGGATACGACGGTCGAAACAGCTGTCGTACGGTCTGTGGCTTCGCGGCGGTCGCCAAATCCCAGTCACCACGCGATCCACCGAGCAGCGCATCGCGCACGGCTCCACCGACGGCCCAAGTCTCGTAGCCGTGATCCTCTAACCGCCTGGCGATCGCCGCTACTGCTTCTGGTACGTCGAGCTTGCCGTGCAGGTTTTTCACCCTATCCGCAGAGAACGCTTCCGCCGTTCACGTTGAGCACTTCGCCGGTAATGTGCCGCGCCAGCTTGGAGCTGAGGAAGAGGATGGGCCCTGCGACGTCCTCGGCACTGCCCAGGCGTCCCAGCGGGATCTGGGCTACTACGCTCTCGCGCTCGCCGGCCTCGAGGGCGGGCGCGGCCATCTCCGTATCGATCCAACCCGGGGCGACGGCGTTCACCGTCACATCGCGCGACGCCATCTCTACTGCCAGCGATTTGACGAACGAGATGACCGCACCTTTCGCAGCCGCGTAGTGGCTGTGTCCCGCTTCGCCGCGCTGGCCGGCGGTCGAACTCACGATCACGATCCTGCCGCCGTCAGCGGTGCGATGCACCGCCTCGCGGACGCAGTAGAAGACCGAGTCGAGGTTGATACGCATCATCTCGCCCCACTGCTCATCCGCCATCTCGACGACCGGTACGTACTCCGGCGGCCAGATACCGTGATTGACGACGAACACGTCCAGCCAACCGAACTCGCTATCGACGCGCTCGAACAGCGCCGCGACGCCCTGCCGGTCACCCAGATCGGCGGCGACCGACCAGCCGCGACCGCCCGCCCGCTTGATCGCCGCCAGGGTCTCTGCGGCCTCCTCCTCGCGCGTGCGGTAGACGATACCGACATCCGCGCCGGCCCGGGCCAGCAACACGGCGCTCGCCCTTCCAATGCCCCGTGATCCTCCGGTCACGACCGCGCGCTTACCCTTCAGATCGATGATTCGCTCCGTCATCCGCGGGTCCTCTGTTCGGTTCCAGCGTTCGCGCTCATGTCCCTCGCTTGAGCCTTCGACCCAGGCGCGCGAGGAGTCCTCGTGCCGAATCCACCCGGCCGACGCTCAGCGTCGGTTCGTCACGCAGGATGCGCTGCGGGTTGACGGCCAAGAGCAGTCTGGCCTGCTCCTCCAGCCCACGGGCCGCCATGTAATCCCACACGGCTCCCAACGAGGGGTTCCGCTGCGGCCGTCCGTGGTTGTCCGACGCTATGATGTCGACGCGGCCCTCGGCGAGGAAGCGGTGGGCCACCAATCTCACGTTCTCGCCGTACTCGCCGAGCAGGCTGCCGCTGTTCAGCTGCATGAGGGCGCCCGCGGTGCGCCACTCGCCAACGATTCGGTAGCCGCGGTCATAACCCCAGTAGCGTTCGGGATGCACGACTATGGGCACGTATCCGTCGGCAACGATACGCGCCAGCACCTCCGCCGAGCGTTCAGGGACCGTGAAAGCGTAGAACTCGACCAGCGCATAGCGGCTACCCGCCAGCCGCAGGTCGGCATCGCTCAGGTCGATTTCAGGCGTGTCGAGCTGGATCTCGTAGCCGCGATAGAGCTTCAGAGTGGTAAAGCGCTCCCTGGCCGCCGCGACGAGCTGCGGCCAGGCCTCGTCCGCCAGGGCCCGGCGGTTTCCGTTCAGGTTCGATGCGTTGAGGTGCGGCGTCGCGGCGACGGCCCTGACGCCGTCGTTGAAGAGGGCTTGCAGTGCTTCGAGTGCGCTCTCAAGGTCGGGCGCGCCGTCGTCAACGCCTGGGATCAGATGCGTGTGCAGGTCCGCCATCACCGGCGGCGCCCCACCCACCTTTCTCCGGCCAAACCGCGGTGTGTCCGTCAGCTCCTCCCCGCCCAACGTTCAGCGACTCGACCCATCGCGCCGCTCGGACCCATCGCCCGGCAACGCTGTGCAACCGCTTCAGGGTCGGAATAGGCGGCCGCCTCGCAAGCGAGCGTCAACAGCCCGTCGGCCACCAGCAGGTCGAGAGCAGCTTCCCGATGCTCTACGCCACCCCGCGCGTCGTCGAGCCGGGCACGGGCTGCGTCGAACAGGGCCTCAGAAAGGTCAGCAGCGGTATCAATCCCGGCGACCACCTCCTGCAGGCGTTCCCGCAGGGGAGACGGCGATTCGCTGACCCTGGCCTGGAGCCATTCCATGCCCATCAGGCGCCCGCCTGCAGCATCGGCCGCACGATGTCGGGCACGTGCTTGAGGGCCTCCTCCGCGCGCCCGGGCTCACCGGTGCTCGCCTGGGCCATGTGTGGCCGGCCTCCGCCTTTGCCGCCCGCCAGCTTGGCGACCTCCCGTATCACCGCATCGGCGCGCACGCCCCTGCCGATCAAGTCGTCGGTGACCACAGCCAGGAGCGAGTGCCGATCGCCGATCTTGGCGGCGACTACCCCGACACCGCTTCCCAGACGCTCTCGCAGCTCGTCGCCGAACGAGCGCAACGCCTCGGAATCGGCAGTCTCGATAGTCCCGGTTGCCACCTTGGCACCGTTGACTTCCACGGCACTGTTGACCAGCTCCAGCGCTTTGTTCGCCGCCGACTTCTGGACGCTGACCTGCATCTGTTCCCTGAAACCGCGATGCTCCTCGAGCAACGACTTAACCCGCTGGGCCACGTTATCTTTCGCGACTCTGAGGATCTTCCCTAAGTCGTTGAGTAAACGCTCCTGCTCCTTGATCCGTTCGTAGGCGTGCGAGCCCGTCACCGCCTCGACCCGACGCACCCCGGCGGCCGACCCCGTCTCCGAGACGATCTTGAACAGGCCGATCTCGCCGGTAGTCCTGACGTGACAGCCGCCGCAGAGCTCCAGGCTGAAGCCCGGCACCTGCACCACCCGCACCGTATCGCCGTACTTCTCGCCGAACAGCGCCATGGCGCCGCGATCGATGGCCTCGCGGTACGGCACGTACTGCTTCGTCACATCTCTGTCGGCCCAGATCTGCTCGTTGACCAGGCGCTCGATTTCCTCGAGCTCCCCTTCGCTCAGGGGGCCGGTATGGGTGAAGTCGAAGCGCAGCCGGTCCGGCGCGACGAGCGACCCGGCCTGGGCTACGTGCTCACCCAAGACGGTGCGTAGCGCGGCATGCAGCAAGTGCGTAGCAGTATGGTTGCGCTGCGTGTCGCGCCGGCCCAAGTCGACGACGGCACGGACGTCGCCCGGCTTGAACTCGCCCTCGATCGGCCCGGTGACCACGACCCGGTCCTCGAAGCGAACGACGTCCTCGACCTCCATGCGCCAGCCGTCGCCCTCCACGTATCCCCGGTCGCTCACCTGGCCACCGGCTTCGGCGTAGAACGGGTTGGCGCGCAGCTCGAGGGCGATCCGCCCGTTCTCGCGTACGGCGGCCAACACCTGCGTATTGACCGTGAGCTGGTCATAGCCGACCCACTCCTGGCCGGCGTCGGAGTAGCGTGTCCAGCCTTCGGTCGGGATGTCGAGCCTCTTGCCCTCGAGGTCGCCGCGCTTCCTCTGCTCTTCCCGTTGTTCTCTGGAGCGCCGGCGCTGCTCTTCCAATGCCCGCTCGAAGCCCTGCGTGTCGACCGAGTACCCGCGCTCCCTAGCCATGAGCTCGGTGAGGTCGAGGGGGAACCCGAAGGTGTCGTACAGCTTGAACGCCTCTTCGCCGGCGATCACGCCGCCGCCATCGACCGGGGCCAGCTCGTCGAAGCGCTGCATCCCCCCGTCGATGGTCGCCATGAAGCGCTCCTCCTCCCCTAGGGTCGTGCGGAGGATGTGGTCGCGCCGGTCGACGAGCTCGTGGTAGTCGTTGCCCATCAGCGAGATCAGCTCATCGCAGACTTCGAAGAGCGTCGGCTCCCGGCGGCCCAGCAGCCAAGCGTGGCGACCGGCGCGCCGCACGACACGGCGCAACACGTAGCCTCGACCCTCGTTCGTCGGGAAGACGCCGTCGGCGATCAGGAAGGCGACCGCCCGGGCGTGGTCCGCCAGTACCCGGTAAGAGAGGCCGCTCTCTTCCTCGGCCCGGTACTCTCGGCCGACCACCTGTTCGGCCCGGCCGATGAGCGGCATGAAAAGGTCGGTGTGGAAGTTCGAGTCGACGCCCTGAAGCGCTGCTGCGATGCGCTCCAGACCGGCGCCGGTGTCAATCGACGGCCTAGGTAGCGGGTTCAGAGTCCCCTTCTCGTCCCGGTCGAACTGCATGAAGACCAGGTTCCAGAGCTCGAGGATCTGGCCCGCCTCGGTCAGCGTCTCGAACTGCTCGGGCGTGAGGTCCTGTTCCGCACCCTTCGGTCGCTGGTCGTAGTGGATCTCTGAGCAAGGACCGCAGGGGCCCGTCTCCGCCATCTGCCAGAAATTGTCCTTGTCGCCGAAGCGCAGGATCCGGTTGGGCGGCAGGCCCGCCACTTCCCGCCACAGGTCGAACGCCTCGTCATCGCTGTGGTGGATCGTCGCCCAGATACGGTCCGACTCGAACCCGAGATCCTCCGTGAAGAACTCGTACCCGTACCAGATCGCTTCCCGCTTGAAGTAGTCACCAAACGAGAAGTTGCCGAGCATCTCGAAGAAGGTGTGGTGCCGCACCGTCTGGCCGACCTCCTCCAGGTCGTTGTGCTTGCCGCCGGCGCGCACGCACTTCTGTGAGCTCGTCGCCCGCTTGTACGGCCGCGGCTCTTGGCCAAGGAACGTCAGCTTGAACTGGTTCATCCCGGCGTTCGTGAACAGGAGCGTCGGATCCTCCGCCGGTACCAGCGACGACGACGGCACGTGCGTGTGCCCGTTACGCACGAAGTAGTCTATGAACCGTTGCCTGATCTCCGCAGATCTCATCTAGCCAAAACCCAGGTTACCACTGAGGTTGTCCGGTCTTAGTCTCTGAAATCAACTCAATATGACCGAAGGCAGGGGTGTTCTCAAGCTTGCGGCAGACTAGCCGCCGACCTGAGGAGGCCGCATTTTGGGCTGGGGCCTTGGGAATTGGGGATCTGGGGATCCGGGAATTCGGGGATCCGGGGAGGTCTGAAGCGAAGGGCCTTTCTAGACCTCGCTTCTTCCTCTGTTCCCCTGCCCCGCGAATCGACATTCGAGAATTCCCAATGAACTCCCGAGCTATCACCTGCCAACCGGAGCTCATAGCATGAAACGGCCACTTCTCGCGTTGCTCATCGCTCTCGTCGCCGCCTTCCCAGCGGCGGCGCAGCAGCCGGCCCTCGATCCGGAGAGTCCCCTGCCCGTCGACCGGGCCGTCACGGTGGGCACGCTGCCCAGCGGCCTGCGCTATTACATCCGGGAGAACCGGGAGCCCCGAGCGCGGGCGGAGCTGCGCTTGGTGGTGAAGGCCGGGTCGATCCTGGAAGAGGAAGACCAGCGGGGTTTGGCTCATTTCATCGAACACATGGCGTTCAACGGGACGGAGCACTTCGAGAAGCAGGAGCTGGTGGACTATCTGGAAAGGATCGGCATGCGTTTTGGGCCCGAGCTCAACGCCTACACGAGCTTCGACGAGACGGTGTACATGCTGACGGTGCCAACGGACAGCGCGGAACTGGTCGCTACAGCGTTCCAGATCCTCGAGGACTGGGCACACGGCCAGGTATTCGACCACGATGAGATCGACAAGGAACGGGGGGTGATAGTCGAGGAGTGGCGCCTGGGCCGGGGTGCCGCCTCCAGGATCAGGGACAAGCAGTTCCCAATTCTGTTTCAGGGCTCGCGATACGCCGAGCGGTTGCCGATCGGGGTACCCGAGGTGATTGAGACCTTCGAGTACGAGACCCTCAAGCGGTTCTATCGCGACTGGTATCGCCCGGACCTCATGGCGGTGGTCGCGGTGGGTGATTTCGAGGCAGCGACCGTCGAGCAGCTGATCCACCGGCACTTTGCCGGCACACCCATGCCCGATAGCGCGCCGGAACGACCCACGTACCCCATCCCGGATCATGACGAGACGCTGTTCGCGATCGCCACCGATCCGGAGGCCACCTTCAACTCGGTAGCCGTCTACTGGAAGCAGCCGGCCCGCGAAGATGGCACTCTGGGCGCCTACAGGCAGTCGATCGTCGAGTCGCTCTACAACCGAATGCTCAACGTGCGCCTCTTCGAGCTCACGCAGGAGGCCGAGCCTCCCTTCCTCGGCGCTTCGTCCGGCCAGGGCCGATTCATCGGCGCCAAGGAGGTCTACGTCTTGGGCGCGGGTGTCGAGGATAACGGCCACGAGCGTGGGCTCGAGGCTCTCCTCACGGAAGCCCGGCGCGTGGCACGCCACGGCTTCACCGAGACCGAGCTCGAGCGAGAGAAGCTGGAACTGTTGCGCTGGCTGGAGCAGCTCTACTCGGAACGCGAGAAGACGGAGTCGTCGGCTTACGCTGCCGAGTACGTCCGCGCCTTCCTCTACGATGAGCCCATACCGGGGATCGTCTACGAGTTCGAAACGCACCAGGGACTGCTCCCCGGTGTGCAGCTGGACGAGGTCAACCGGCTGGCCCGCGAGTGGATCACCGATCGCAGCCGGGTGATCCTGGTTGACGGCCCGGAGAAGGAGGGCGTCGGCGTGCCGACCGAGGAAGAGTTGCTGGCCGTGTTCGCCGCCGCCGGTGCGGCGGAGCTCGCAGCGTACGTCGACGCGGCCACCGATGAGCCGCTCGTCCCGCACCTACCGGAGCCAGCCGAGATCGTCGAGATCGAGGAGATTGAGGAAATCGGCGTGCAGCGCTGGACGCTCGCCAACGGAGTCCTCGTGCTCCTCAAGCCCACCGACTTCAAGGACGACGAGATCCTCTTCAACGGCTCGAGCCCCGGTGGCATATCGCTGGCCTCCGACGACCAGTACGTCGCGGCGACAACGGCCGCCACCGTCGTCTCGCTCGGCGGCGTCGGCGAGTTCAGCCTGGTTGACATGCAGAAGAAGCTGGCCGGCAAGGTGGTGCGGGTATCGCCCTCCATCGGCTCGCTGTTCGAGGCCATCGGCGGCAGAGCCTCGCCCACCGATGTGGAGACTATGTTCCAGCTGATCTACCTGTACTTCACCGCGCCGCGCTGCGACAGCACGGCGTACCTGTCGTTCAAGTCGCGACTGCAGGCGTTCCTGGCGAACCGCGAAGCGGACCCGCAGGCGGCCTTCGCTGACACCCTGAACGCGACGCTGACACAGAGTCACTTCCGGACGCGCCCGCCCAGCACCGGACTCTATGACGAGATGGACCTCGACGTGTCCTACGACTTCTTTCGCGATCGGTTCGCCGACGCCAGCGACTTCGTCTTCGTCTTCGTGGGCAACTTCGATCCCGACAGCCTGAGGCCGCTGATCCAGACCTATATCGGCGGGCTACCGTCGATCGGCCGTGCGGAGACCTGGCGCGATGAGGGGGTCCGCTACCCAGGCGGCGTGATCCGCAAGACCGTCCACAAGGGGATGGAGCCGAGAAGCCAGACCCAGATAGTGTTCACGGGACCGTTCGAGTGGACGCGCGACAACCGCTACGCGATGCGAGCGCTCGGCAACGTGCTCCGCATCCGGCTGCGGGAGGTCCTGCGCGAAGACATGGGCGGTACCTACGGCGTGAGCGCCTCGGGCGCCGGCAGCCGTGATCCCACTCAGGATTACCAGTTCGGTATCGGATTCGGCACCGCGCCCGAGCGGCTCGATGAGATGGTTGGCGCCGTTTTCCAAGAGATCGATAGCCTCCAGACGGTTGGGCCGACGCAGGAGGACATCGACAAGGTGAAGGAGATGCAGAGGCGGCAGTATGAAGTCGACCTGCGCGAGAACGACTTCTGGCTGGGCCAACTGGTCGCTGCGGAGCGGTATGGCACCGACCCACGGAACATTCTCACTTACGAGGAGCTCATCGATGGACTGACCGTCGACGTGGTGCGCGATGCGGCCCTCCGCTACTTGCGCACTGATAACTACGTGCAGGTATCGCTGTATCCGGATGAGGGAGTGGGTAATCAGTGACCAGTGATCAGTGATCAGTGGCTCTCCCGACCCCGACCCAAACCTCTGCGGCGGAACAGGCGTAGTGAGATACATGAGAGGGCTCGACATTCCCAAGAACGTCAGAATCAAGCCGCCGGCCCTGATCGCGCACCGCGGCTACGCCCTGCGCTATCCGGAGAACACGCTCGAGAGCCTCGAGGCGGCCATCGAGGCCGGTGCGGCATACGTCGAGTTCGACGTCCAGCTCACCAAGGACGGCGTACCTGTGTTGATGCACGACGCCGACCTGTGGCGAACCGCCCGTGTCGACAGGAGCATCCTCGACATCACGCTCGACCAAGTGAAGGACGTCTGGGTCAACGAGACGGCCCGCTTCGGACCAAAGTTCGGCGAGGTACACGTCCCTACCCTGGCCGAGGCCATCGATTTACTCAAGAAGCATCCGAGAGTGACCGCGTTCGTCGAGATCAAGCGCGAGAGCCTGAAGAAGTTCGGCACCAACCCCGTCGTGGAAGCGGTGATGGCAGCGATAGGCAAGGCGGTTTCACGCTGCGTGCCAGTTTCCTTCGACCTTGAGGCGATCCGGCGGGCTCGGGAGCTCGAGGCCGCAAGCGTCGGTTGGGTGCTGTCCGAGTGGACCCTGCTCGTACGCGAGGCGGCGGAGCGGTTCCAACCCGAGTACCTCTTCTGCAACTACCGGATGATCCCGGACGAGGACGCGCTGTGGCCGGGGCCGTGGCGCTGGGCGCTTTACGAGGTCGTCGACCCCGAGCTCGCCCTCGGGCTCGCGGCGCGCGGCGCGCAGCTCATCGAGACCATGGCGATCGGTGAGATCCTTACCGACCTGCGCCTCAAGCCGGGGCCGTGACGCGATGAGCGATTCCTACGACGTGGTGGTGGTGGGCGGTGGAATCAACGGCGTCGGCGTGGCGCAAGCCGCCGCCGCTGCGGGTCACTCGGTCCTGCTGCTCGAGAAGACGGCACTGGCGGCGGGCACGTCGAGCAAGTCGAGCAAGCTCATCCACGGGGGCCTACGCTATCTGGAGAGCTACGAATTCTCCCTGGTGCACGAGGGTCTCGACGAGCGCGCGCTGCTCCTGCGTCTGGCGCCTGATCTCGTCGAGCTGAAGCCCTTCTACATCCCGGTCTTCGCGAACACGCGACGGCGGCCGTGGCTCGTCCGCGCGGGGCTTACGCTCTACGCGGTGCTCGGCAGGCTGCGGCGGCAGGTCCGCTTCCGCAAAGTGCCGCGCTCGGAGTGGGGTCGGCTGGACGGCCTGCTCACCGAGAACCTCGACGCCGTCTTCCAGTACTACGATGCCCAGACCGACGATGCAGCGCTCACAGCGGCGGTGATGAATTCGGCCCTCGAGCTCGGCGCCGAGCTGGCCGTGCCGGCGGAGATGGTGAGCGCGCGGCTCGTCGCCGGCGGCTGTGTGGTCAACTTCGTCGAGGATGGTCGGGAGCGCACCTGCGAGGCGCGTGTTCTCGTCAACACGGCCGGGCCCTGGGTAAACCGTGTAGCCGACCGGATTGACTCCCTACCGCGCAGGCGCGATATCGAGCTCGTCCAGGGTACCCACATCGTCGTGAGCGGTATCGTCGAGCGAGGGCTTTACTACGTCGAGGTTCCGCGCGATGGGCGGGCGGTCTTCGTCATGCCCTGGAAGGGGAAGACGCTGGTCGGTACCACCGAAACACGCTTCAGGGGAGACCCGGACCAGGTGCAGCCGCTGCGCGCCGAGAAGAACTACCTGCTTCGCGTCCTGCACCGTCATTTCCCGCGCTGCCGCGACCAGTGTGAGGTGCTCGACGCCTTTGCCGGCCTCCGCGTACTGCCGGCTGGAGTGGGCCACGCGTTCCATCGCTCACGCGAGACCGTACTGGAGAGCGACCGTGACAGCGATCGCGACCCGCCCCGCGTGCTGAGCGTCTACGGGGGCAAGCTCACGGGCTACCGCGCCACGGCGGCGAAGGTGATTAGCCGGATCGCGGGAGCGCTACCACGACGCGAGCGGGTAGCGGATACACGCCGACTGCGGCTGTCGCCTCCCTAGGCGGCCCGGCGACCGTAGAGCGCGACCTGCCAGACGGGAGTCGCCCGGTAGTGGAGCAGCTGGAATCCGTTTCTTCGTATCAGCGCATCCACGGCCCGCGTCGGATGAATGAAGACCCGGAAAGGGTTCCGGCTGATCGAGAGGGAGAGGTTCAACAGGAACCGACCGATTCTCGTCCACCACACATCGCGAGGATAGACCACGCCGTAGAGCCTGCGGGACTTCCCCAGCGATAGCTCGACCAGCACCTCCCAGTCGGGCTAGCAGCAGATCACACGGTCGAGCGTGACCATATCGGCCGGTTCGATCGCGCCGGCCAGCTCGACAAAGTCCCCCAGCACCAGGTCGACGCGCTCTGCGTGCCCGCGCCGCTCAGCCTCGCCTCGTGCCGCGGCAAGGTAGCGCGGCACCGCCTCCACGCCTGTGGCGCCGCGGGCCCCGGCATCGAGCAGCTCATGCTGGATCACGCCAACACCGCCGCCGATGTCGAGGAGCGTGGCGCCCTCCATCCCCTCCGCCCTGAGCGCATCGATCAGCCACCGCGTGGTCCTCCTCGGGCCCTTGCGACGATAGCCCTTCAGCTCCCTCGCGACGTAACGGTTGGAGAAGACGCCTTGGGCCCCCCTGGCAGCTGCAGCAGTTCATAGGCGGACTTTCCGGATCACTCCGCCACCTCCTGCAAAGGGAAGACCAAGAGTGGCAACATGCGACCGGGCTGAGCCTCCGAGGGGACTTCACCGATCCGCTCGGCACCCAACCTCAGGTAGAACCCCTCGGCGAAGGGGTCGCTCTGGATCAGCAACTGCGAGTGGCCGAGCGCAGCGGCGCGCTGCACGGCGTCATCCCAGAGGCGACGTCCGAGGCCATTCCCCATCGCGGACGGGTCCACGAAGAAATGGGTCAGCTCGAGCCCCCAGTTCCAGGGCGCGATAGTGTAGAAGCCGACCACTTGACCCTCCACCTCCATCACGTATACGTCGGAGCCTGAGATGAACTCCACCGTCAGCGTGAGCGCCTCCCGGCACGCCTCCATGAACTCGCGGTCGTAGCCCCAATGAACCTTTGACCGAAAGGCCAGCGCGCTGAGCGCGGTCGCCTCGTCCGGCCGGGCGCACCGCACGATGCCTTTAGCCGCTGCTCGATCCCCGGTCATCCGCGACCTCCACGGCACCCACTAATCCTCGGCACCGCCACTCGGGAACATAGTCTCGACGACATCCTTGGCCACGCGTGTATCGAAGCCGCGCCTGATGAGATGGTCTCGCAGCCTGCGGCGCAGCACCAACACATCCCTTCTCCCCTTGGCTAGCGTCCGCCCTTTCTTCTCCACCACGCGTTCGGCGAGCGTGCGCTCGTCCGTCTCCTCCTCGCGTAGCACCTCCTCGATGACCGGCAGGGCCGCCTCACGGGGGATCCCCTTCAGGTAGAGCTCCTGAATCATTCGCCGGACGCCTATCGGCCGGTGGGCTATGCGGTCGCGGACGTAGGCGCCGACGAACGCCTCGTCGTCGACGAGCCGCACCGCGGCGAGCCGCTGCATGGCGGCCTCGATCGTCGCCGGGCTGAATCCGCGCTCAGCCAGCTTGCGGCGAACCTCGCGACCAGTGCGTTGGCGGTAGGACAAAAAGTTGAGCGCCGCGTCTATAGCGCGGCGCGCGGCCTCCTCGGAAGCGTCGGAGGCGGTACCTCCGTCCCGGATCTCCTCGTCCACTTAGCTGCGGAGTTGGCTTGGGGCTATGCGTTCTCTTTCTTCTCGCTCGCGGCACTCACTCCAGCCGACTCGTCGATTCCAGGCCCGATGCCGAGCGCGTTACGCACCTTCGCCTGCACCTCGTCGGCCACATCTCGGTTCTCTTCGAGGAAGCCCTTGGCGTTCTCGCGACCCTGGCCGATCCGCTGGTCGCCGTACGAGTACCAAGCGCCCGACTTCTTGACGATGTCGTGCTCGGCCGCCAGGTCGATGAGCTCGCCGGCCCGCGAGATCCCCAGGTTGAACATGATGTCGAACTCGCACTGGCGGAACGGCGGCGCGCACTTGTTCTTGACCACCTTCACGCGTGTCCGGTTCCCCACCGGATCGTTTCCATCCTTGATCGTGGCAATGCGCCGGATGTCGAGGCGCAGCGAGGCGTAGAACTTCAGCGCACGGCCGCCCGGCTGTGTCTCGGGGTTCCCGAACATCACGCCGATCTTCTCGCGGATCTGGTTGGTGAAGACGACAGCGGTCTTCGAGCGGCTGATTGCACCCGTCACCTTGCGCAGCGCCTGCGACATGAGCCGCGCCTGTAGCCCGACGTGCGATGCACCCATCTCTCCTTCGATCTCTGCTCTGGGCACGAGAGCGGCGACGGAATCGATCACCACCACGTCAACCGCACCGCTCCGCACCAGCACCTCGGCGATCTCCAGCGCCTGCTCGCCGGTGTCCGGCTGCGAGACCAGCAGGTTCTCGATGTCGACGCCCAGTCGCTCGGCGTAGTGGATGTCGAGGGCGTGCTCAGCGTCGATGAACGCCGCCACGCCTCCCTCCTTCTGGCCGTTGGCGATGATGTGCAGCGTCAGCGTCGTCTTGCCCGACGACTCCGGACCGAAGATCTCCGTCACACGGCCGCGCGGTATCCCGCCGATGCCGGTGACGGCATCGAGGGCGATCGAGCCCGTCGGGATCGCCTCCACCTTGACCCGTGCCCCTTCGGCGCCCATGCGCATGATCGCGCCCTTGCCGTGCTGGCGCTCGACCAGGGAGATCGCGACACTCAGCGCCTTCTTTCTCTCCTCACTCAGCTCCGCAGCCATCTCTCCTCCTGAGGAACTTGGGCGTTGGGCAGCGTTCCCAGCCACCCGCGCACTCACCCTAACCCGCAACGCTCAACCGATCGTCAACGTCTACCGCTTCGCCAACTCCTCAAACGCGGCAGAGGCCCGCTCGATCCCGGCGTCATCGACATCCAAGTGCGTCACCGCCCGCAGCCGACGTGGGCCCGGGGCGAGCAGCCATACGCCCCGCTCTTCCAGGAAGCTCACCGCGTCGGCCGGCGTTAGGTCATCTCGCTCAATGTCGATCATGACAATGTTGGTGTCCGGCGCGATCATATGGAACCCGTCCAGACCGTCCACGAACTCGGCCAGCCGCTTCGCCCGGTCGTGGTCCTCACCGATCCGCGGGAGGTTGTGCTCCAGCGCGTAGAGCCCCGCCGCCGCCAGGATTCCCACCTGGCGCATACCACCGCCCAGCCGCTTCCGCCACTCGTGGGCCCGGCCTATCGCCTCCGCCGTGCCCGCCAGCGCCGAGCCGATCGGCGCACCCAGCCCCTTGGAGAAGCAGACCATCACCGTGTCCGCCAGCGCCGCGAACTCAGCCGCCGATGTGCCGGTGGCCGCCGCCGCGTTCCAGAGCCGCGCCCCATCCAGGTGTAGCGACATGCCATGCTCATCTGCCAGCCCGCGCAGACCCCGCAGCACCTCCAGCGGCATCACCTTCCCGCCCGCCATGTTGTGCGTGTTCTCGGCGCAGATCGCCGAGGTGCGCATCAGGTGCGGACTCTCGGGGCGAATGTGCGGCCGCGCCAGCTCCGCCGTGAGTACCCCGTCTTCCGTCGGCACCGCCCGCAGCTGCACACCCGACCAGGCGGCCGCACCGGCGAACTCGTAGTGGTAGACGTGGGCGTTCCCCTCGCAGATCGCCTCCGTCCCCCGCTGCGTGCTCAACAGGATCCCTGCCTGGTTGGCCTGGGTGCCGCTGGGGAAGAATAGCGACGCCTCCATCCCCAAGAGCTCCGCCAGCCGCGCCTGCAACACCTTAACGGTCGGGTCATCACCCAGAACGTCGTCGCCCACCTCGGCTTCCGCGATGGCCTGACGCATGCCCGGCGAAGGGCGAGTCACCGTATCGCTGCGGAGGTCGACGATCTCGGTTCCAGTCATGTCATTGAGGTCGGTTGAAACGGCCCGGTCCCGGCCCGGCGCCCGCTCCGGCCCCCGGTCCGCCGCCCGCTGCAACGTACTTCGGGAACTCTTCGGGGTCAAGAGCCAAGCGCCTCGCGGCCTGCTCTCGAACGCCGGATCTCACCTGCCGCCGCCGCCCAGGCCAGCAGCGCAGCTACTTCCGGCCCCGCCTCCCCGACGCCGTTGCCCGGCTCTGCGGCCAAGGGCTGAGTGCTTCGACAGCGGAGCAGCGGCCACACCGCGTATCCGACGGCGAGCACCGTTGTGAACATGGCCAGAAGCGCTGTCATACGAGCGGCCTCCCTCTGACGAGAAAGGAGATCAGCAGCAGTATGCCCCCCGACCATACCAGGCTCGCCAGCAATCGGACTGAGAGGCGACAGTCGATCGCCTCGCTTCTACGGTGC
Source organism: Gemmatimonadota bacterium (assembly GCA_020344215.1). Taxonomy (GTDB): domain Bacteria; phylum Gemmatimonadota; class Gemmatimonadetes; order Palauibacterales; family KS3-K002. Next base: position 14,402 of record CP070815.1, on the reverse strand, counting down.
GAGCGAAAGTCGACGATCACGTCGCGCACCAAGCCTCGTTCAACGGCGGGTGTCAGAGACTCTGTGCGCCGCGGCCACTCGAAAGAATGGGAGGCGGTGATAAGCCTCGCCGCCCTGTCCCCGCGGGCGAGCCGGAAGCTGGCCACCTGCCGCTCGAGGTCATCCACGCGGTAGCGGGAGAAACCGAGGTACGTGACCTCGATACCGGACCCCAGCCGGCCGGGGAGACTGAACGTGTCGCCCGGATTGAGCGTGCGTAGGGCGGTACGGTTTAGTGCAGTGGCGGAAAGCCCGAGAACGACGAGGGCCGCGCCGAGGTGTGCCAGTGCCGATGCCCGGCGACGGCCTGCACGGGCCCGAACCGCCGGGGACAGTTCGCCCGAGCCCATCGCCGACAGCGCGCGCCTGGCCGCTCGCAGGCGGATCATGTCGGCGGCGAAGCCGGCCAAGACTCCGACAGTCAGGCCACCGGCGAGGGCGAATCCGGGCGCCCGCCAGCCGCTGAGCCAGTAGGCGGCCACGGCTGCGGAGACCGCCAGCAGTGCACCCAGCGGCCAGACCCTGTTCCAGCGACCGGCCGGCAAGCGCAGCGACCAAGCCGCCATGGCGGCGACGCCGACGAGGGGGAGCGGCCAGGCGACGTAGCCCGGAACCGAGCCGCGGAGCGGCACCCAGACGGCGACCACGCCGGCCATCACGAGGGTCAGCAGGCCACCCAGCAGAGCGAACAGCCCGAAACCGGGAACGCCCTCGATGCCGGATCGGCGGGCTCGCCGCCCGGCCATCCCAGCCATCGCACCCGAAACGATCCCCACCGCCAGCCCCGCCGCCCATGGTGTCGTCGGGGGCATCGTCCCCGAGCCCGCGAGCAACGAAGCGACGCCGCCGAGAGCGGCGGGGAACAGAGCCACGCCGATGATGCGGCGCCAGCGCCAAGCCCAAGCTGGCGCCGCCGCGCCTCCCGGCGCGTGCACACACGAGTAAGCCAGTAGAAGGGCCGGGACGTGAACGACGACGTTTGAGAGCGCGGTTGGGTCGAGGAATCGCCCGCCTCTGGCGTAGACACCCCACGTCGCCGACAGCACGGCGACCGTCAGGAACCCAGCTGCCAAACTCACCGCGCGCCGCTCCCGGCGCTGGCGGCCCCGGGCGAGTGCCAGCTGTTCGCCGATCACGCCCGCGAACACGAGCGCCGCGCAGGACACCGCCAGATAGGTGGCCCAGGCCGCGATCTGCCAGGCCGCGTCCCTGACGGCCAAGGGTAGACCCTCACCCGCTACCGCAGGGACAGCGAGCTGGGCAAACGGTCGGGCCCGCGCCAGGATCAGGAGCCCCACGAGGACGAGTACCGCCAGGGTCCCTGTGCGCGCCGCCGCCTGCCGCGTTTGATCGAGCCGGTAGCTGACCGCGGCGGCGACCGCCACCAGGAAGGTGAGGATCGAGGCGCCGCCCGCCGGCCCGCTCCACAGAGCCGCCAGCCTCCAGGGCCACGAATGCTGGAAGCCGGAGTAACCGGCGACGTAAGCGTACTTGAGCTTCACTACGACGAGGGCGTAGCCGAGGCCTACCAGGGCGAGGAGCAAGAGAAACGCCGTCGCCTCAGCGGCACGGCCGCCAAGCACGGCCAGCCTAGCGCGGCCGCTCAAGCCGCCGCCGATCGATGCCGCCGCGCCGAGCGCCGCCAGCGGCGCTGCCGCCCAGAGACAGAGCTCGCCGAATTCAGCCACGCGCTGCCCCGGCGCGCGACTTCGCCCGCTCTATTCCCACCGCTCTCGCGCCCGCTCCATCGCCCATTCCACCGCTTCCTCCGGCGTCTCCGCGATCGGCGATGGCAAGTTCTGAAGATCCGACTTCAGCCGAATGAGGGGCACGCCGAGCTTGAAGCAGAGGGCCGCTTCCGACATCGTCCCCCAGCCTCCGGCAATGGCGATAACCGCATCCGAGGCTTTGACCACGAGCACGTTCCGCGCTTCCCCCAAGCCCGTGGTTATCGGGATCGTTACGCCGGGGTTCGCCGTGCGGATGTCATCGCCCGGGAGTATTCCCACGACCACACCGCCGGCATCGCGTGCGCCGACCGCCGCCGCTTCCATGACGCCACCCAGGCCACCGCACACCAGTGCCGCACCTTCCCACGCCACTAGCTCACCGACCCGTCGCGCCACAGCGGCAATATCGTCATCACACAGGTGTCCGCCGATCACGCCTATTCGCAGCACCGTGCCACCTCACCGTTCTTGTAGATCACTCTGTCCCAGCCGCCGCCCAGGCCGCCGCCGCACGAATCGCCCGCCGCCAGCCGCGCAACAGACGCTCTCGCTCTTCATCCGAGAACGCCGGCTCGAACTGCCGATCCAGCTTCTGCACCTCGCCTAGTTCGCCGGGGTCTGACCAGTATCCCGTCGACAGGCCCGCCAGCCCCGCCGTGCCCAGCGCGGTGGTCTCGACTACCGCCGGCCGTCCCACAGGAATGCCGGCCACGTCCGCCTGGAACTGCATGAGCCAGTTGTTCTCCGCGGCGCCACCGTCCGCCCGGAGCTCGCGTACCGGGTGCCCCCAATCCGCGGCCATCGCCTCCATCAGGTCGTACGCCGAGTAGGCCATCGCCTCGAGCGCTGCGCGCGCCAGGTGGCCGGGGCCGCTACCTCGCGTCAGGCCGACCAAGGTACCTCGCGCCTCCGCCAGCCAGTGCGGCGCACCCAGTCCTACAAAGGCAGGCACGAAGTAGACTCCATCGTTCGACTCGAGCGAGCGGGCCAGCTCTTCCGTTTCCGCCGCGCTCTCCACCAGCCCCAGCTCGTCCCTCAGCCACTGCACCGCCGCGCCAGCGATGAAGATCGAGCCCTCCAACGCATAGGCCGCCGCGCCGCGCGCGCCGCACGCCACTGTGGTCAGCAGGCCGTGCTGCGACGGGACGACCTCATCGCCCGTATGCACGAGCAGGAAGGCGCCCGTCCCGTAGGTGCACTTCGCCTGACCCGGCGCCCAGCAGCCCTGCCCGTACAGCGCCGCCTGCTGATCACCCATCGCCGCCGCTACCGGTGTCTCGAACCCTACCGCGTCCGGGTCACTCATCCCGAAGACTCCGCCCGACGGGCGCACTTCCGGTAGTACCGCCGCGGGTACGCCCACCAACTCGCAGAGCTCCGCGTCCCAACGACGCTCGTCGATACGAAAGAGCTGGGTACGTGAGGCGTTCGTCGGTTCCGTCGCATGGACCCGGCCGCCCGTAAGCTTCCAGATGAGCCAGCTGTCGATCGTACCCACCGCGAGCTCGCCGGTCTCGGCGCGCTCACGGGCGCCCGACACGTGGTCAAGCAGCCAGGCGATCTTCGTACCCGAGAAGTAAGGGTCGATGACGAGCCCCGAGCGCTCTCGGATGAACGACTCGTACCCACCGTCCCGGAGGCTCTGGCAGGCGGGCGCCGTGCGCCGGCACTGCCAGACGATAGCGCGGTGGACCGGCACTCCGCTCTCGCGATCCCAGAGGACGACCGTTTCCCGCTGGTTGGTGATCCCGATCCCCGCGACATCGGAGGCGGCGAGCCCGCCGGCCTGCAACGCCTCATCCACCGTGGCCTGCACCGAGCGCCAGATCTCCTCCGGGTCGTGCTCGACCCACCCCGGCTGCGGGTAGTGCTGCTCGATCTCTCGGTAGGCGCGTCCCACGACGCTCCCCGCCCTATCCACGGCGAGCACCGTCGTCCCGGTCGTGCCCTGATCGATGGCGAGGATCACCGCCATAGCGCCCTCAATTCTTCTGACCCCAGGTGAAAGGCTTGACCTCCAGCTCCGGATTGACCGCACGCAGCTCCGCCAGGAATTCCTCGATCCCCTCCATATTCCCATAAAGGTTGAGCGACCCGTCAGCATGCTCAAGCCAGTAGCCGCGCCCAACCCGAACGACCCGCCTGATCTGGTCCACGCTCAACACCGTCCCCCCGATAATGCCGCGAAACTCGATGGCTCCATCGTCTCTCACGCGAACCTCCACCGGCGTCTTGAGGATCTGGCGCCACCGCCAGGCGAGCACAAGAAGAAAGGCGACGAAGAAGAGCTGCGGCTCCGCATAGAACACGCCGAATACCGTCAACGCGGTCAACAGGCCCAAAAACCCGAGCGTGAACACCAACGTCGACCGCTTCGCCCGGTAACTCTTCATCCTCCAGCTCCCCTTCCCCTCCCCCTCCTCGTCGTCATCGTGATCGTGATCATCGCCGAGCTCACGCCTGCCTCAACTCGGCGAACTCGCCCGGCACGAAGATTCCCCGCTCCGTGATGATACCTGCCACCAGCTTCGCAGGCGTCACATCGAACGCCGCGCCGAAGACCGGCACGTCATCGGGCGCCGTTTGCCGACCGAAGCCACGACGCACTTCATCCCCGTCCCTATCCTCGATGGGAATCTCGTCGCCGCTGGCGCGTGTGAAGTCGAAGGTGCTCGAGGGCGCGGCGACATAGAACGGAATACCGTGGTGCCGCGCGGCGACCGCCAGGCCGTAGGTCCCGATCTTGTTCGCGACATCCCCGTTCGCAACGATCCGATCGGCCCCCACGATCACCAGGTCGACGGCCAACCTTGCCATCGCCGCCGCCGCCGCGCTGTCGGTGAGCACCGTCACGTCCACACCGGCCCGGCTCAGCTCCCAAGCTGTCAGTCGGCTACCCTGCAGGAGCGGACGCGTCTCGGTCGATAGCACGCGGACTTTCATCCCCCGCTCCGCGGCCAAGTAGATCGGCGCCAGCGCGGTGCCTATGCCAGCGGTCGCCAGCGCGCCGGCGTTACAGTGGGTGAGTACCGTCGACTCGTCGTGCAGCAGCGCCAGACCGTGCTCGCCGATTCGCCGACACATCTCGCGGTCCTCCTCGAGGATCGCCGTCGCCTCCCGGCGCATCGCCTCCCACAGGTCGGAGTTGCTCGCTTCTGCCATCTGGTCGGCGACCGCCAGGAGCCGGTTCACCGCCCAGGCCAGGTTCGCCCCGGTGGGTCGCGCCAGCCGGACCCGCTCCGCGTGGTCCGCCAGACGCGCCCGGAACTCCGACCCCGAGCCCTCGACCTGCTTCTTGAGCGACGTCACCAGCCCCATCGCCCCGGCGATCCCAATGGCCGGCGCGCCGCGGACCCGCAGGCTGCGGATCGCTTCGATCAGTTCGTCGACCTCCACAAGATCGACCTCTTTGTACTCGGCAGGGAGCAAGGTCTGATCGATGATGCGCACCGCATCATCGTGCCAGCGGACCGCGCGAGGGATGTCGATCGACTTACTCCAAAGTTCAGCCACCGCCACTCTCGAGCTCCAGGGTTTCGTCGACCGCCCTGGTGGTGGCGCTTACGAGATCTCGGAGCTTGGAACGGAAGCGCGTCGTCGTACTCTTGAAGATCGTTCGCGAGGTGAGGAACGATCCGCCCAGGCAGCCAGCGACCAGCGAGGCGATCCCGACGACGGTGGTCGGTTGGATGATCGCCCCGATGACCCCCATGCTGATTAACCCGGCCACGCCCAACAAGAAATAGAGGAGTGCGCCCGTCGGCCCGCGGTTGGCCAGCACCCTGACAGCCGTCTGCCCCTCACGGGGAGTCACGGTCACGTGGATCTGACTGGTCTCTCCCACCGTCTGCCACTCCAGCGAGCCGAGCACCTCGCTCACCTTGCCCTGGTGGCCCGTGACCCGGCGGATCGCATCCACCACTCGAGTAAGGCCGTCTCTCGAGATCTCGCCCGTCGCTGTGTGTTCCATCTGATACAGGCTCGGTCCACCGAACACCCGTACCAGCGTTCCTTCGCCGGCGGCCGGTAGCAAAGCGGCCGCCCGCTCGACGCTTGCCGGGTCCAGCCCCAGCTCCGCGGCGACTGCTTGAATCTCTTGCAGAGTGAGGCCGTCGCCAGGCTCACCTGCCGCCGTCCGCGTTTCGTCGAACTCAGAAAGGCACGAGACCGTGCCCGAAAGCGTATCGCCAGCCGAAACGGCGGAAGAGCTCTAGGAGCCGCGCCACGGGGAGCCCCATGACCGTAAAGAAGTCCCCGTCAACGCGCTCCACGATTGCCGCGCCGAAGCCCTGAATGCCGTAGGCGCCCGCTTTGTCCATAGGCTCGCCAGTCGCAACGTATTCTTCGCACTCTTTGGCATCAAGCGAGCGAAACCAGACGCGCGTGCCCTCCACGGCGCTCTCCACGCGCTCGGGCGTCGCCAGCGCGACACCGGTGTAGACCACATGCTCGTCGCCTTGCAGACGCCGCACCATCTCCACCGCCTCCTCACGTGTGGTCGGCTTCCCAAGGATCTCACCGCTATCCACGACCAGCGTGTCACAGCCGATCGCCAGGGCGCCAGCCGCACGAGCGTACTCCGCCTTGAGGCGCGCCAGCCGCTGCGCCGCCGCGGCCGGCTCTTCCCCGGGCGGCAGCGACTCATCGACCTCGGCGACCCGCACGACGAAGTCCAGGCCGAGCCGAGTAAGCAGCTCGGCGCGGCGCGGCGACTTCGAGGCCAGTATCAATCTCGGAGCGTCCACTGGCAATCCCCCTACACTGAGCGGCGTTTAACCTGCGCCGATCAGGCACCGAAGCACAAGCCCGACGGCGGCCGCGGGGAGCGCCTGTCCCATCATCCCGTGTTTTCGCGCATCATCTGATGGAAGGCCCCGGCGGCCGAGAGATGGACCGAGGACAGCGAGGTGAGCCGTGATCAGACACAGCGATAAGACACTGTTGGAGCGTCTGGAGAGGGCTGAGATCGCCGCGTGGGGCGATTTCTACAGGGCTGCAACGCCCACCTCCGCCTCCGCCTGCGGCCTCGGCGTCGCCGAGGAGGCCGGCACACTCGCCGTTCGCGCTGCGGCCGCCGACGTCTTAGGGCTCAACCGGGTGATCGGGCTCGGCATGGAGCGACCCGCTTCCGAGGCCAGCATCGATAGGCTGCTCGATCTCTTCGCTGGCGAACACGTTCCTCGCTTCTTCGTCCCGGTGAGCCCGCTGGCCCAGCCTGCGGATATCGGCACGTTGCTCGTCGCTCGCGGGTTCGAGCACTACAACAACTGGGTGAAGCTCTACAGGGACACGTCAGCGCCGCCGCAGGTGTCCACCGATCTGACAATCCGCCGGATCGACGAGGGGGAGGCGCCAGCCTTCGGGCGGATCGTCGCCAGCTGCTTCGATTGGCCGGAGCCGGCGGCGGGCTGGGTCGCCGACCTGATCGGGCGCGACGGCTGGCGCCACTACATGGCGTTCGACGGCGCGTCGCCTGCGGCTACGGGAGCGCTATTCATTCGTGATGGATACGCCTGGATCGATTTCGCGACCACGCGGCCGGAGTATCGGGGGCGCGGCGCCCAGAGCGCGCTACTGGCGCGCCGGGTCCGCGATGCCGCAGAGCTGGGTTGCGATGGTCTCGTGGTCGAGACGGCGGAAGACACGCCGGAGAAGCCGGCGCCGTCGTTCCGCAACCAGCTCAGATTCGGCTTCCAGGTGGCCTACGTGTGCCCGAACTACATCTACCGTGCCCCTAACGATTCACCGTGAACGTGCGGGTGCGGTCGGCGTGCCCTAGCCGTCCGGCGTGCTCCGAATCTTACTCCTCAGATAGATGAAAAGTCCGAGAATGAAGTTGAACCTCGGCACCCGGCTCATGTACGCCGCGTATTCGGAGCCGAGCTGCCCCGCACAGAAACGCTCTTCCGTGAGCGCATGGAGGTAAAAGAAGGCGACGGCCACGGCTCCGAGAGCCCATGTGACGATGTTCTGCGTGCGTAGGGCGAAGCCGAGGGCCAGCAGGATGTAGCCGAGGTACTGCGGGTGCCTCACAATGCCGTAGACGCCGCGATCGACAACGCCGGTCGTGTAGACGAAGCTCCGACCTTCCTCGACCCGCCCGTGCTTCTTGAGGAGAAAGAACGGCGGTACGAAGAAAACGGGAGCGAGGAGAAGGGCAACCACACCTATGGCGCGCAGAGCGTCATTCGTGCCACGCTCCACGAACAAGTCGGCGACGAGGAGCGCCACGGTCGACAAGCCGGCAACCCACTCGAGCAGCTGCGGCCTGCGCCGCCCTCTGTCGGACCCCATTCCTCTTCGGCTCTGTGCGTGGCGGCCGAGACCCGAAGGGGCCGCTCAGAACTTGCGGATGAGCACGTCGTCGCGCGGCAGCCGTGCCAGCTCCAGCCCCTTCAGCACGTGGCCGATGGCGGCGACGTAGCGATCAGAGCGCTGCTCCACATCGTCGTAGAGCGTGAGCGACCGGTTGCTGAAGAAGTACTCCTCTGAGTGGACGTTCAGCTCCGCGACCCGCAAGGGCTCGCCCGGGTCGCTGGCCAACACCATCTCGCCTGCCGCTCGCAGCGGCTCGCCGTGGGCGAGGAGCGCGTGCGTGATCGCAGCGCCGCTGGTGTCGAAGCCCGGCATCGACGTGCGCGCCACGCGGATCACGCCATAGCGATCGGCCACATAGATGTAGCGGCCCGGACGCAGGCGCGAGAGCGACTGCGCCGTGAGCACGGGGTAGCCGATCCAGTGGCCATCCGACTGCTCGTATTCGCGGTAGCGCTGCTGGAGCGCGGCTTCGCCGTCCTTGTTGGTGAAGAGCACCGGGTCCGCCTGCTCCTCGACCCAGCCGATGAGATCCGGCCCGGGCACGAAGCCGTAGACGTCGCGTAGCGCGTCGCCGAGCGTGAACGCCCGGTTCTCATCCAGAAGGCGCAGGTATCCCTGCCGATCACGCACCACCGGCTCAGGCGGCAGATCGTAAAGCTCGTAGGTGGGATCGAGCCCGTACTCGACCGCCCGCGGCGGTCCGGACGTCGGGAGCCCGCTGTCCACGGCAGCCAGGTAACCGGCCACAGCCGCGCTGTAGCGCGCCACCGGGCCGTTGACCACCTCGGTAATGCCGGCGACCTGGGCGCGCTGCGCCCAGAGCAGCCAGCGAAACTCCCGAACGGTGAAGACCTGAATCAGAACGCTTTCGCCGACTATCGTCCCCTTGAGGAAGCGGCCGAGATAACCGGGCGGCAGGTCGTGGGGTAAAGTGTCCGACGGCTGCAGCTCCTCCAGCGCCACGCCGCCCGTTGGCAGCCAGAGCCGCCGGGTCACCCTACTAGAGCCTCTGGGATCGGGCGCGATGATCCGCAGCGTGGTGCGAACGAGATCGGTGGTGTCGGGCAAGTCGGCCGTTCGGTCAATGGGTCCCAGCACGAAGTAACCAGAGTCGGTGGGCAGGTGGCGGTTGAGTGCGGCCACCGCCGCCTGTTGCCAGCTGGACGGACCTTCGTACAAGACGGCGTTCGGGTCCCAGGACACCTGTGCATCCGCGGACTTCGTGGTGACGGTCAAGGCAACGGCGGTCAAGCAGAGGGCAAGCGTCGATGTTGATGACGATGATCTCACCGTTCTAGTCCCTTTCGATGATCAGTGTCACGGGCCCCTGGTTCACCAGATCGACCTCCATCATGGCACCGAAAGATCCCGTGGCCACCGGGATCGCTCCCTGGCGTAGCAGCTCGACGAAGCGCTCGTAGAGCCGCTCCGCCTCTTCCGGCTCTGCGGCACCGACGAAGGAGGGCCGCCGCCCCTTGCGCACGTCAGCGTACAACGTGAACTGCGAGACCACCAGCAGCTCGCCGGCGACCTCGTCGATCGGCAGGTTCATCTTCCCTTCGCTGTCGGGGAACAAGCGGAGGCCACGCACCTTCTCGACCATCCAACGGAGCTGTTCCTCGCCGTCGCCGTGCTTGAACCCGGCGAGCAGCAGGTACCCCTTGCCGATCGAGCCAACCGACTCGCCCCCGACGCGCACCTCGGCGCGAGCGACACGTTGGAGAACGACGCGCATGGGGGGTCAAGTTGGGTGCGATGGTGGGCGCTGCGCAACTGGCGTGGTCGTTCGGGCTAAAGCGTCGCGGGTTCGCGCACCGCAGACCGAGGCCACTGATCACTGATTACTGATTGCCGACCACCGATCACCGACCACCGATCACTCCACCGTAACACTTTTAGCCAGGTTCCGGGGCTGGTCCACGTTGCAGCCGCGCAGTACGGCGATGTGGTAGGCCAGGAGCTGCAGCGGGATCACGGTAAGCACCGGCTGCAGCATCTCGTGGGTCGTCGGGACCGTGATGATATGGTCGGCCAGGCGGTCCAGCTCGCCGTTCCCTTCGGTGGTTATGGCGATCACCCGGCCGCCCCGCGCCTTCACTTCCTCGATGTTCGAGAGGACCTTCTGGTAGACGCGGCCCTTTGGCGCGATGACGACAACGGGCATGTTCTCGTCGATCAGGGCTATCGGGCCGTGCTTCATCTCAGCCGCCGGGTAGCCCTCGGCGTGGATATAGCTGATCTCCTTCAGCTTGAGCGCGCCCTCGAGGGCGACTGGGAAATTGTAGCCGCGGCCCAAATACAGGAAGTTGCGGTTCAGGTGGTAGCGCTCCGCCATCCCGCGGATCTCGTCGTTCCGGCCGAGGATCTGGCTAATCTGGTCGGGTAGGAGATGGAGCGCTGCCGCCACGCGGGCCTGCTCCTGCAGCGGCTCCGATTGGGTGCTCAGATACAGGGTGACGAGAGCGAGGGCGACGACCTGTGAGGTGAACGCCTTCGTGGACGCGACGCCGATCTCGGGGCCCGCGTGGATGTAGACACCGCAGTCCGCCGCGCGGGCGATGCTCGAGCCGACGACGTTGACGATGCTCACGACCCTGGCACCCTTCTCCTTCGCCTCGCGGATCGCGGCGAGCGTGTCGGCGGTCTCGCCGGACTGGGAGATGGCGATGACCAGCGAGCGCTCGTCGAGCACCGGGTCACGATAGCGGAACTCCGAGGCGTACTCGGTCTCGACAGGGATCCGGGCGAATTCCTCCAGCATGTACTCACCGATGAGTGCGGCATGCCACGACGTGCCGCAGGCGGTGAGCACGATCCGGTTGTAGTTGCCGATATCCTGGGAGGGCAGGCAGCTCGACAGGCCGCCGAGACGCGCGGTCCCCTGCTCCACGAGCAGCCGGCCGCGCATCGTGTCGCGCACCGAGTCGGGCTGCTCGAAGATCTCCTTGAGCATGTAGTGCGGGAAGCCGCCGCGCTCGATCGTCCCGAGGTCCCAGGAGACGCGACTCACCTCTTTGGTGAGCAAGCGACCCTTCAGGTCGAGAGTCCGATAGCCTTCCCGGTCCAGCACGGCCAGTTCGCCATCGTCGAGGTAGATCACGTCGCGGGTGTGCTCGACGACGGCCGCTGCATCGGAGGCGACGAAGAGGGAGTTGTCACCAATCCCCAACAGCAGCGGCGACCCGTTCCGCGCCGCCACCAGCTTCTCCGGGTCGCGGCTCGAGACCACCGCTATCCCGTAGGTCCCCTCGACCTGCTGGAGCGCGGCGGCGACCGCCTCCTCCAGGTTGTCGTCGTACGCCTCATCGATCAGGAGCGCCAGGACCTCGGTGTCCGTTTCGCTGCGCAGCTTGTGGCCGAGCTCCTCGAGCTTCTGACGGAGCACACCGGCGTTCTCGATGATGCCGTTGTGGACGACGGCGATATCGTCCGCCGCGTTGTGATGGGGGTGGGCGTTGGTCGACGTCGGCGCGCCGTGCGTGGCCCAACGCGTGTGGGCGATCCCTAACGTGCCCTTCGGAAGATCACCGCCGATCGCCTGCTCCAGATCGATGATCTTGCCGGCCATCTTGCGGGTGTCGAGCGACGCGTTCGCGCAGATGGTTATCCCTGCCGAGTCGTAGCCCCGGTACTCGAGTCGCCGCAGGCCCTCGAGGAGCAGCGGCGCCGCCTCAGCCGTCCCTATGTACCCGACGATCCCGCACATCTATGCGTCCGCGTTCCCTAGTCTCCGGCCCGGGCCACGATGGCCCCGGCCGCGTCCACCAGTTCCCGCACTTCAGGCTCTCTGTCTCTGGGCCCCTCAGCGATAACACGCAAAATTGGTTCCGTGCCGGAAGCCCTGCAGTGAAGCCACATCTGCCGGTCCGCCCAGCGGAGGTGGAGCCCGTCACGGCGGTCAGTATCTGCGCCGGGGAAGGCACCCTCCAGCTCACCGGCCAGGGCGTCGAGCTCGATACGGCCCCGCGGGAAGCGGTTCTTCACGATAACGAATTGTGGATAATCCGCCACAATCGAGTCCAGACTTGCCCCCGTCTCCGCCAGGAGCTGTAGGATGAGGGCCACTGCCAGCGGCGCGTCACGCGTGAGGTGTAGCTCGGGCAGGATCACGCCGCCGTTCCCTTCCCCACCCACCACAGCCTCCACCTCCCGCATCGCCGCCGCTACGTTCGCCTCGCCCACGGGCGCCTGGTGGTAAGCAACGCCCGCCTCCTCGCACACCGTTGCGACGATCTGGCTGGTCGAGAGGTTGGCCACCACCGGGCCCTTGCAATGGGAGAGGACGAGGCGTGCCGCCAGCGCCAGGGTGCAGTCCTCACCGATCGCCCGACCCGCACCATCCACCAGCGCCAGCCGGTCCACATCCGGATCCACCGCCATCCCCAGATCGGCGCCCTCCGCCGGAACCCGCTCGCAAAGCGCCCCCAAGTTTGCCGGGATGGGCTCGGGGTTCCGGGTGAAGCGGCCGTCGGGCTCCAGCTCGATGCCAACGACCTCCGCCCCCAGCCGCTCGAGCAGCGCCGGCAGGATCACACCACCGGCGCCCCTCGCACAGTCGAGGACGATCTTGAAGCCGTGGGCGGCGATCAGCGCCGGATCGACGAGGTCGAGCCCGAGGATGCGCCCTATATGCCGGTCGACCGCACCAGGTGCCTCCGCCACCTCACCCGGCTCAGCCTTCGCATCGTGAGGTGGTGCCCCCGCACGAAGCCGGGACAGGAACTCCGCTCCCTGTTCCGGGGTGAGAAAGGCCCCCTGAGGACTCGCCAGCTTCAGCGCGTTCCACTCCTTCGGGTTGTGGCTGGCCGTCACTACTATGCCGCCGCTCAACCCCCGGTCCTGGACCTCGAGCAGCGCCGTCGGCGTCGGCACCAGCCCCAAGTCGCTCACCCGGCAGCCGGCCGTCCGCAAACCTGCGGACGCCGCCCGGACGAATTCCGGCCCGCTGGGCCGCGAGTCGCGCGCGACCACCAGGTGGTCCCCCCAGCCCTGCCGGCGGACGTAGTCCCCGAAGGCGGCCGCGAAGCCGGTGACCAGCTCCGTGGTCAGGTCAATACCGACTCGGCCGCGGATGCCCGAGACGCTGACGATCAGGCTGCCCGGAAAGTCCATCGTCTGTGTAATTAAGCGGAGGCCGGCCGCTACTCAAGGTAGGTCTCGCTGGACGGGGCCGTGCCCGGCGAGTAGACTGTCTACTCCACTCCCGGTCATGCCAAGGCCAACACGATAACTGATATCGACGGAGCATTCGGTGGCTGACAACGAACGACGCTTCGCAACTCGGGCCGTCCATGCCGGCCAGCGGCCCGACCCTACGACCGGCGCCATCATGACGCCGATCTACCAGACGTCGACTTACGCCCAGGAAGGGATCGGCGTCCACAAGGGCTACGAGTACGCCCGCGTCTCGAACCCGACCCGCTCGGCCCTGGAGGCCAACGTCGCCGCTCTGGAAGGCGCGCGGCACGGCGCCGCCTTCTCGTCCGGCGTCGCTGCGATCGAGGCGGTGGCCAAGCTCCGCTCCGCCGGCGATCACATCATTTGCGGCTCCAACGTGTACGGTGGAACGGACCGGTTGTTCCGCCAGGTGCTGGCGCGGCTGGGACTCGAGTTCTCGTTCGTCGACACGCGTGAGCCTGCGGCGATCGCGGAGGCCGTCCGCGACAACACGCGGATGATCCTCATCGAGACGCCGACCAACCCGCTCATGCATATCACCGACATCGCCGCGGCAGCCGAGATCGCTCACGAGCGCGGCGCCTGGTTGGTGGTCGACAACACTTTCGCCACCCCCTACTTCCAGCGCCCACTCGACCTCGGCGCCGATGCGGTCGTCCACTCGAGCACCAAGTACCTCAACGGACACAGCGACGTGGTGGGCGGTCTCGTGCTCACATCGAACGACATGATCATCGAAGGGCTGCGCTTCATGCAGAAGTCGGCGGGCGCGGTGCCCGGGCCCATGGACTGCTGGCTGGTGCTGCGCGGCACCAAGACGCTGCACGTCCGCATGGACGTCCACGATCGCAACGGTCGCCGCATTGCCGAGTGGCTGGAGCAGGATAAGCGGGTCGAGAAGGTGCTTTTCGCCGGCCTGCCGTCGCACCCGCAGCACGACCTGGCGGTGCGCCAGATGAGCGGCTTCGGCGGGATGATCTCGTTGGAATTGGGAAGCAAGGAGCGCGCCGACAGGTTCTGTCGCGCCACACGCGTCTTCACGCTGGCCGAGAGCCTGGGCGGCGTCGAGAGCCTTATTTCCCATCCCGCCGCCATGACCCACGGTGCGGTACCGAAGGAGTTGCGCGAGCAGATGGG